>CAWFPK010000021.1:0-22559 GCA_963817625.1 uncultured Actinomycetota bacterium | reverse complement strand
GCAAGACCAGCACGGTGCGGATACTGACCACGCTGACCCGCCCGGACCAAGGACAGGCGACCGTGGCCGGTATCGACGTCCTGGCCCACCCGGCCAAGGTCAGGTCGGTCGTCGGAGCGGTCAGCCAGCACAGCGGCGCGGTCGGCCTGCTGACCGGCGAGGAAAACCTGAGGCTGCAGGGCGGCCTGCACGGCCTGCGCGGCGGCGAACTGCGTCGCCGAGTCGCTGAACTGCTTGACGCCTTCGGCTTGGCCGATGCGGCTCGCCGGCCGGCCAAGACCTACTCAGGTGGCATGCGGCGGCGGCTCGACATCGCCACCGTGCTGGTGCACCGCCCGTCCGTGCTCTTTCTCCATGAGGCCGACCACCGGCCTGGACCCTGAGGGCCTGGCGCTGACTCGCGGGCGGTGCTCACCTGAGCTTGCCGCTACCGGCACGACCATCCTGGTGACGACTCACTACCTGGAGGAGGCCGACCAGTACGCGACCAAGATCGCCATCGTGGATCAGGGTCGAATCGTGGCCGAGGGCACTTCCGATGAGCCGAAGGTCGGGGTCCAGATACCGTCGGTCAGCGTCGCTGGGCCGTCACTGGACGATGTCTACCTGCACGATGCAGGTCGTTCCTTCTGTCAAGCAGAAAACGGTCGACTGCGTCATGAACCCGCTCCGCCAGACCTGGGTCCTTTTCACCGGACGCTACTCGCGCGAGCCGTACCGTCAGCCGGCCGTCATCTTCATGGCGCTGCTGCAGCCGATCATCTGGCTGCTGCCGTTCGGAGCGCTATCCAAGGACGTGGCCAAGATCCCGGGGTTCGGCTTGGGAAGCTATATCACCTACCTGACTCCTGGGGGTGGGGTGATCATGACCGCCATCTTCGGCTCGAGCCCTACCGGGACGTCCGATATCGAGGACATGCAGACCGCGTCTTGACCGGACGCCGACCGCGCTGGTCAGCCGGGGTGCGCTCACCGGTGCGATGCTCGCCTACCAGCGGTCACCACCATCGTTCAACCCGTCATGATCATCGCTATCGGCGGGAGAGGCGCCAGCTTCACCGGCGGCGTGGTCGGCATCGCGGCGCTGATCGCGGTGTCCGGGCTAATCGCGGTGGCGATGGCCGGCTTGTCCAACGGCTTGGCGTTACTCTCCTGGCAGCGCGAAGCGCTGATCGGAGAGTCGACCACGCTGGTGCTGCCGCTCACCTTCCTGTCCGGCGCGTTCTCGTCACTGCGCCTGGTGCCGTCCTGGATCGCCGATGTGGCCAGGTTCCACCCGGTCAACTGGGCGGCTAGCGCCGGGCGGGCGCGGTGCAATCCAGCTCCGCTTGCGGCACCGTCGGCTCCGATGCGGGATTCCTCGCGATCGCAGCGGCTATCACCGCATTCGCCGCGACTCGTGCGTTCCGCACCTATCAGCGTGCGAGCTGAGTCATCCCGGGGGAAGTAGCTGCTGAGATGTCTGTGACGAAAGTCACAATAGATCCGTTTTAATCTCTTTGCGACGATTGCTACGGCATGGTGGTCGCCAGAGACGGAGCACCGCAGCGATCTATCGACCAGGGCAGGCCGCCACCGGCGGCCGCGACCGGCGAAGCGCCTCTGTATCGCAGGCCAGGCACCCTGACCGCGACAGCGCTTGGCGCGCTCTTGGTGGCCGGCGGTGTTGCCCAGGCGGTCGCGCACAGTTCGTCGCTGCCGAGCCCGCAGGCCGCCATCGACCACGCCGGTGCCGGTGCCGGTGCGGTTCCGCTTCCAGCACGGATGCTGGCGCCGGTGCGGGTCAGGTTCGGCGGGTCGAGTCGGTGCCGACACGCTCAGCCGGGACCGCCACCAGGGACCGAGTCCAGGCGCGAGTCCCTCGCCGACCTCGACCCCGACCCTGACCCCGACCACTGTCGGTTATGCCAATCCGCTGCGGGCGATCAGCGGCCTCATTGCGGAGCGCATTGACATGGGAGTGGACTTCGGTGGCACCGGGCCGGTCTACGCGCTGGCCGACGCGGTCATCACGCACGCGACCGCCGACTCGGCTGGCTGGCCGGCGGCGGCTGGATCACCTACCGGCTGACCAGCGGACCGGCCGAGGGACTCGTGGTCGATCTGGCTGAAGACGTCACGCCCGAAGTGCAGGTCGGTCAGCAGGCGACAGCATCGACGGTGATCGCGACGATGTACAACGGTGGTGCCGGAATCGAGACCGGCTGGGCCATGGCCGACGAAGCTCGGCCGAGTCACAACTACCTGAGGCAGGCGGCATCAGTGGCGGCGGCCCATTCCCTAGTATGGTCGGCCTGAACTTCGAAGAACTGCTGCAGTCGCTCGGCGGGCCTGCTGCTAACAATCGTGACGACCAGCCAACGGGCTGCTGCCAGCCGTCTACCCGACTAGCTGGCACTGAGCCGCCCGGAGGTGGTTGGGGTGGGTCGGCGTCGGGGTTGGTCAGTGTTCTAGATGCGGCCAGAGCGCGTGGGACCAGCCAAGGACGACCAGGGCAGCGCCGCTGATGACGAGGGTGGGCTGCGGCGGTAGGCACCGATGCCCATGATGGCATCTCCGGCTAGTCTGGCGGCCTGGGCGGCTGGGGGCATGTGCGCCAGCACGTAGCGGCCGCGCCGAGTGCGAGAGAGTGCGTCCAGGTCGGCTAGGCCGAGCACGGCGGCAGAACTGGCGATTGGCACGGCGCAGCGGAGCGCGAGTGCGGCGACTGGGGCTCGGCCAGAGCAGTAGGTCCGAGATGAGAGGCGGTCATGTCGGCACTCATCTTGGTGGGTGCACTTGGTGCAGCAGCGCTCCTTCGACCATCCGCATATCAGTCATTGTCTACGCTAGCTGCGCCACGCGGTAGATTTCGGCGCTGGAAGGTCGGCCGGATCGAGGGGATGCCATGAAGTTCGTACTGCTTTACGAAGCTGGCGGTGCCGATATGGCCGAGCTGGCGCGCGAGCACTTCCCGGCGCATGCGGCTAGATGGGCCGGTTTCCGCGAGGCGGGCACGCTGCTGGCGATCGGGCCGTTTAATGACGGCAGCGGTGCGATGGCTGTCTTTACTACCAGGGAAGCGGCCGAGGAATTCGCGAGCGAGGACCCGTTTGTGCTGCACGGCGCGACGAGCGGCTGGTCGGTCAAGGAATGGAACGAAGCCATCTCGCCAAGCTGACCGCTGGCACTAGCTGGTCAGGTCCTCAAGCTCGGCGGTCCGCTCGCTTGGCGTGTCGCCGGTGTTGACCACACCGCGCGGCTCGATTAGGAGCACCGCCGTCTCGGTCTCGGCCTTGGGGCAGTGCTCTTGCCCGCGCGGTACGGTGAACAACTCGCCGGGACGTAGCACGACGTTGCCGTCGCGTAGCTGGATAGTCAGCTGGCCGGAGATGACCAAGAAGAACTCGTCGGTGTCGGGGTGAGTGTGCCAGGTGAACTCGCCCTGCAGCTTGACGACCTTAATGTCGTAGTCGTTAAGCTCGGCGATCTTCTTTGGCGCCCAGTGCTCGGTGAACCGGCCGAGCATGGCCGCGACATTGACCCCTGAGCTGTCCATAATCTCCACTCTCGCAGCAGCAACTGTGCAGCCGCTACAGTGCGGCTGATGTGCACCGCGCTGCTCAGCATTGAACCCGGGCTCCCCACGCTGCTGGTCGGCGTACGGGACGAGCTGGTCGACCGGACGTGGGAGCTACCAGGTCGGCACTGGTCTGAGCGGCCTGAGCTGGTCGGCGGCCGCGACCTAAAGGCGGGCGGCACGTGGCTGGCAGTCGCGCCGCGGCAGCGGCGGGTGAGCTGCGTGCTCAACGCACGCGGCCGGCAAGCGCCGGCGAGCTCCCGCCGCTCCCGAGGCGAACTCCCGCTTGCCGCAGCGGCTGGCGAACCACTCGACCGTACGCAGCTGCCCGACTTCGATCCCTTCCACCTGCTCATCGTCGAGTACGACCAAGCCATCGTGCAATCCTGGGACGGCGCAACTTTGACCGAGCGCGAGCTATCGCCCGGCCTGCACTTGGCCGTCAACAGCGGCTGGGCGACCGAACTGCTGCCCGCCGCGACCTCGGCGTCGGTCGAATCGGCAACGTCGGCCGCTGCGGCGTCCGCATCTGTGGTGGCTAGGTCGGCCGCTGCGGCGGTGTCCGCCGCCGACGGCCGACCGCTGGAACTTGCCAGGATTGCGCACTTCCTGCCGAAATTCACCGCTGCGGCCCGGCCGAGCCCGCAGCCCGGGCAGGCCGTCGCGGACGCCTGGGGTGACTGGTTCAGCCTGCTCAACGGTGACGGACTGAGTACTGACGACGACCGTGCCCTAATCCTGCGGCGCGACCTCGGTGATGGCCGCATCTTCGGCACGACGTCGATCTCACTCGTCGCGCTCCCGTCGGCCACGGCGACGCCCCTAATCCGCTACGACTTCACCGCCACGCCGGGCGCGTCGGCCGCCTGGTACTCAGTGCTCGGTTAGTGGCGATTGGCGAATACCCTGACCTTCCCGAGGACGCGTGGCGAGACAGACCCGATTACCCCGATTGCGTCAGGGCAGCTCAGCCCATCGACTTCGCGCCGTCCAACGCTTCCCTGATGATGTCGGCGTGCCCGGCGTGCTGCGACGTCTCGGCGATGATGTGCAGCAGCACCCGCCTGGCCGTCCAGGTAGCACCGGGTGGGAACCACGGTGCCTTGGGTAGCGGGTGCGCGGCGTCCAGATCGGGCAGCGTGCGCACCAGCTCGTCGGTCTTCGCGGCCACCTCCTCATAACGCTCAAGCAGTCCAGCCAGCGTGTCGCCATCAACCATCTTGAACCCGTTCACCCAGGTCGCGCCTGCGTCTTCGGTGTCGAACCGCATCGCCGACGGCCCGTCGACGATAAACCTGGCCCACCCCTGCTCGGTCAGCGTCACATGCTTGATCAGCCCGCCAATGCATAGCTCGCTGACGGTGGTGCGCTTCGCTGCCTGCTCATCAGTCAGGTCACGGGCTGTATGGCGCAGAAACCTCCGATGGTTGCTCAGCGTGCTGAGCAGATCGGAACGCTCGGTCGAGCCTGGCGTAGTCACGATCATCAGTACCGCCCTCCTAGATCCCTTGGTTACAAGCGAGCACGCTACGCCGAAGTACTGACAGTCAATGGGCCGGCTCGGCTGCGTTCATCGAGGTGTATCAGGCGGCGCGGGGGAAAGACTTGAGCGCGGCGGAACTGGAGGTGGCCTGGGCCGGCAGCGTGCTGACCGCGACCATCAACGCTCGCCGCGAGGCGCTATTCGGCCAGCGGCCGGTTACGTTGGAACCGTTGCGACAGCAGGCCGCCGAGCGGCTTGCGCGAGCTTATGCCTGAAAGAGGTGTCGTTGTGAAGAAACTGATTGAGGTACTGCTCTGCTTCCTGCATCCGCTCGCGGTGGTGCTGATCTGGATCGACCTGGTGACTCGGCGCGACCTCGGTGCCGGGGCGAAGCTCGCCTGGGCGATCTTCGTGATCATCCCGCTGATCCCATTCGTCTACGTGCTCACTGGCGGAGATTTGTGGTAGCGCTCAGTCCCCTGATCGAAGCGGAACGGTCGCCAGGCTGATGCCGAAATGCTCACGATAGGCGGCCAGCAGGTCGGCGTCGGACTCGAGCACTCGCTCAGACCGCTCGCCGCCACTGGTCACGATCAAGGTGCGGCCGCCGATCGAGATCCGCCCGTCCCCGGTCAGCCTGGAACAGATAGGACCGGTCGTGAAGTGAGACTTCGGCGAGGTGGCCTGCCACCAGCAGGTCGCCTCGAAGTCGGCGAGCGCGCGATCTCGGCGTTCGAGCAGATACTGCGGCGCGCCGTCCCTGCGCACCTCGAGGTCGCCGGCAGCGGTGTCGACCAAGCCGAACTGGCCGCCAGGATCGGCTTGCTCCGCTCGGTCGGCGAACCGCAGTGGATACACGCTGTGACTGCCGAACCCGACGTCGACCAGCCAGGGGCCGCTGCCGTCGGTGCCGGTCACGGCCAGCGCGAGGTGGTCGAACGGCGGGCCGAGTCCGCCTTCTGCGTACACCCTGGCGGCCAGCCGCTGCACCCGGGCGCCGAGCGCACCGAGCAGCAGCGCGAACGCCCCGTTGAGTTCGTAGCAGAACCCGCCCCGGTTCTTGGTCACGATCTTCGCGAACAGGTCGTCCGCATCAAGCGAGATCGGCTCTGGCAGGTGAATGCTGAGGTTCTCGAACGGCACCGCGAGCAGATGCGCGCGGTGCAGCATCCGCAGGCCTGATTCGTCGGCGGTGACCGGCTCGCTGATGCCGATCCGCCGCAAGTAGGAGCTGACTTGCTGAGGATCCAACGATATTCCCCGTCTGGAAGGTGTCGATTCTGGCTGAGGCGTTCGTAGCGATGGTAGAAGGCGGAGGTCCCGCCGACAGCAACGAAGGAGAACGGTCATGACGCAGTACTTGCTCGCCGTCCATCACAGCGAAGCGGTGCAGCTTTCGCCGCAGGAAATGCAGCAGTCGATCAAGGACGTCGACGCCTTCAACACCGAGCTCCAGCAGGCGGGCAACTGGGTGTTCGCCGGTGGCCTGCACCCGCCGTCGACCGCGACGGTGGTCAGGATCGACGGCGACAAGGTGCTCACCACGGACGGGCCCTACGCCGAGACCAAGGAGCAGCTTGGCGGGTTCTGGGCGATTGAGGCAGCCGATCTGGACGCGGCGCTCGCGATCGCGGCTCGGGGTGCCAAGGCGTGCCTGCTGCCGGTCGAGGTCCGGCCATTCCAGGACGAGCCGCCAGTCTGATCCGGGTCGGCCCAGGCGCAGGCAGCACAGATGACAGTTGGCACAGCTGAAATTGACGCGCAGTTCCGCCGTGAGTACGGCCGCTGCGTCGCCACCTTGGTCCGCTTCCTCGGCGACATCGATCTCGCCGAGGAAGCGGTGCAAGAGGCCTTCACGGTCGCGCTGCGGCGCTGGCCGCGCGATGGCTTGCCGCCGAATCCCGGTGCCTGGATCACCACCACGGCCAAGAATCGGGCGATCGACCAGCTCCGCCGCGAAGCGGCCCGGCCAGACAAGCACGCGCAGGCCGCGCTGCTGCACAGCGAGACCAAGCCAGCAGAAGGCGAGGAGGGTCCGGTGGCTGATGACCGGCTGCGGCTGATCTTCACCTGCTGCCACCCGGCGCTAAACCGGGGCGCGCAGGTGGCGCTGACGCTGCGATTGCTTGGCGGGCTGCAGACGCCGGAGATCGCCAGAGCTTTCCTGGTGCCTGAAGCGACCATGGCGCAGCGCATCGTCCGGGCCAAGCGGAAGATCAAGGCTGCCAGAATCCCTTACCGTATGCCGGGAGACACCGAACTGCCCGACCGGCTCGACGCCGTACTCGCCGTCATCTACCTGGTGTTCAACGAAGGTTATGACTCATCGGGTGCGGAGCTGATTCGGACGGACCTGTGCGCGGAGGCGATCCGGCTGGCCAGGCTGCTGGCCGAGCTGATGCCTGACGAACCTGAAGCGGCTGGGTTGCTCGCGCTGCTGTTGCTGACCGATGCGCGCAAAGCGGCCAGGGCTGATGCGGACGGCCGGCTGGTGCTGCTGCCCGACCAGGATCGCTCGGCCTGGGATCGCGACCTCATCACTGAAGGCCAGCGGCTGGTACTGGCCTGCCTGCGGCGCAATTCGCCAGGTCCCTACCAACTGCAGGCAGCCATCAACGCGGTGCACGCCGACGCTCGCACCGCCGCCGACACTGACTGGGGTCAGATCTTGCAGCTCTATGACCAATTGCTGGCAGTGGCGCCGACGCCGGTCGTCGCGCTGAACCGGGCCGTCGCCGTCGCACAGGTACATGGTCCGCAGCCTGGCTTGGCCGCGATGGACGCCATCGAGCTACCCGACTATCACTTGTATCACGCGGCCAGGGCCGACCTGCTTGGCAAACTCGGCCGCCACGCCGAAGCCGCGCAGGCCTACGGTGCCGCCCTAGTCAGTGCGGCCAATTTTCCCGAACGAAGCTTTTTGGAACAGCGCCGCGCCGCAGCAGTCGCCTTGGCAACCGAGCTGACAATGGACCTGTGATCTATGTTGACCCTGAGCGGTTCGAAGAGATGGTCGGCACCGCGCTTGACGGACTACCCGAGCAACTCGGCGAGCTGATGCGCAACGTCGCGGTGATGGTAGAACACAATCCAGGTCCGCGCGGCCTGCTCGGGTTGTATCAAGGTGTGCCGCTCACCAGCCGGACCAGCAACTACGCCGGCGTGCTACCTGACCGCATCACCATCTACCAGCAGGCCATCTGCGCGATCTGCCAGAGCGAGGCTGAAGTGGCCGAGCAGGTGCGCAAAACCGTGATTCACGAAGTTGCGCACCATTTCGGCATCAGCGATGAACGACTTGATGAGCTGGGCTGGTAGCTAGCTCGTGAACGTCAACGACAGGTTGTCGGCCATGCCGTCGTTGTCGTCGCCGGAATCGCGGATCATGATCAGCTGGATCTGGACCTGCCTGGTGGCCTTGGGGACGACACCCGTGGTCGAGCGCAGCAGGAGTTCGCTGGTTTCCTTGCGCTGCGCCTCGGTCACCGGCCCGATGGTGGCGGTGGCCAAGGCCTGGCCCTTGCTGTTCTCGAACGTCACCGTCAAGGTGGCGTGGTCGTTCTGGCCGTCGTAGCCGCCGATCCAGCCGGACAGTGTGTAGTGCACCTTGCCTCCGCTCACTGCGCCGGAAGCGATCTGGACGACCTGGGTACCTGTCGACTTGCGGGCGGCTGGACCGCCGTAGAAATAGTTCTTGCCGCGAGCCTTCGGACCTGGTGAAGTCTTCGAAAGGTCGCCGCTCGACCAGGCGTAGGAGGCAGCGGTAAAGCCACCAGTTGCCGTCCAGTCCGGCACCTTGAGCTTGCGGTCGGCTTTGGTGCCCTTACCTGCTTCGGCACCTGGGTTCTTGATCAGGTTGTGATTGCAGGATGGACAGGCATCTGGTCGGGTCGGGCTGGCGCTCGCGGCCACTGCTGGGATGATGGCTGCTGCGGTAGCTGTGGCTGCGGTCATGAGGAGCAAACGACGTCCGGCGCGCGACGCGAACATATATTCCTCCGAATTCGGAAACGATACCGTCCCGGAATGATACCGATTGCGTGCCGGATTTGACTAGATTTGGTAGCTAGGTGGACATCGACCCGATCATCACCGAGGTAGCTTTCGCCGTTGGCCTGGCCGAAGGCGAGTCAGGCGTGCGGGATGTGCTGCGCGCGGTGGCCAGGGCTGAGCCAGTGCCGACCAGCCAAATCAGTCGGATGGCCGAGCTGCCCGTCCCGATAGTTACCGCTATTTGCAATGAGTTCCGTAAGCGCGGCGTTATCGACCGGACGAGGCCGGTGCGGCTCACCGAAACGGCCCGCGAATTGCTGGCGGCAGGTATCGAGCTGACCGCGCAGTGCCCGGTCTGCGCTGGACTCGGGTTGATCATTCCAGCCGAGGTCAAGCCGCTCACCGCTGAGCTCGTCGCGGTGGCGGCTGATGCGCCGCAGGCCAGACTTGAGCTAGACCAGACCCACTGCACAGTCGAAACGAAACTGCACCGGGTGCTCGCCCTGCATGAAGCGGGGGCGCTTGACCGCAAGGACCTCATACTCCTCGGTGACGACGACTTGATCTCGGTCGCCATTAGCAAGTTCGCCGCGCTCACCGGCACCAAGCTCGGCTCGGTCACGGTGATCGACACCGACCAGGCCGTGCTTGCCTATATCGGCACCCAGGCCGCTGAGGTCACGCTGGTCAGCCACGATCTGCGGGAACCGCTTCCAGCCGAGCTGATCGGGGCGTTCGATGTGGCTTGCACCGACCCGCCGTACACGGTGCCAGGTGCCGAGCTGTTCCTTTCCAGGGCCGTCGCGGCGTTGCGGCCACGACCCGGCGGGCAGGTGTACTTCAGCTTCGGTGCTAGGCGGCCAGCAGAAACGCTGGCGACCCAGCAGTTGATCGCCGACCTCGGGCTGACCACCAGGTCCCTCATCCCGAACTTCAACAGCTACGTCGGCGCTGGCATCCTGGCCGGAGCTAGTCACCTATATCAGCTGCGCAGCACCGAAGCGACCGCGCCGCTGATCGAAGGCGCCTACACCGGGCCGCTCTATACCGCCGACACCAGGGTCGAGCAGACCAGGCCGTACCGGTGCGCGAACTGCGCCGCCGTGCACACGGTCGGCACTGGCCAGGGGGCCGGCCCCTGGGACACCATCGCGGCGCTGAAGGTCGCTGGCTGCCCGGCCTGCGGCGGTACCACCTTCCGCCCGCTGGCCAGGCAGCGGCACCGCCAGGGCTAGCTGGCAGGCAAAGCGGCGAGAGCGTCCTTGGCTAGTGCCTCCTCCGGTGCGAGGTTGTTCGCCACCCCGACCGCGATTCGCACGTAATAGTCGCCCTTGAGCACGCTGATCGACGCGTAGCCGTCGTAATAGGCGTCATCGCCAAGCCCGGGAATGGTCTTCGCCGTCACCTTGGTCCGGTAGTCGTCGAACCATTTCTTCGCGTTCTTGCCGGTGACCAGCACCACCCGGACGGTGTCGCCATACGGCACATCGGGGCTGGCACCAGGCGGCACATCGGGCCCGTAGAACACGCAGGCCACGCCGCCTTCGACGGTTGCCTTGCCGCGGATGGGCGGCTTGACGCTCTGGCCGCCGAGCGCGGCGCTGGCCTGCGCCGAGGTGATCACGTTGCACGAGTCCGGGGTGGCGACCGGCGTCGGCGACGTAGCGGGGGAGGCCGACGGCGTCGTGGCGGAGGTGCTGGCGGGAGGCGGAGTGGTGCTGCTCGATGACGATGGACCGCAGCCGGCTAGCAGCGCCGCCACGGCGCTCGCCGTGAGCAAAGCCGTCACCTGGGCCCTCCCGGCAGCAGAGATAAATCGCACAGGTCCTCCAAGTGGTGTTGGGTCCAAATCAATTGCACTGTAGGGGCGACCGCCGTTGTTACCGCCGTCCCACGGATTTCCGTTAGCGATTTCTAAGGCGGGTTGGACGGAACTATCGCCGCACCCGCTGTGCGATTATGTTGGCCGTGCCCGAGCTAAGCAGCCAGTACCTGATCAGGCCGGCCACCGAAGCCGACCTGGACGCGATCGCCGCGTTCGAGGTGGAGATCGCGCTGGCTTCCTTCGGCGAGGAGGCGATCACTGACGCCGCCTTCCATCGCCGCCGGGTGGCCGGATCGCTGGGCAAGCCGGGCGAGATCGCGCTGATCGCCGTGCCGTCGGCGGGCGGTAAGCCGGTCGGCTGGGGCTGGATGTCGGCCCGCACCAACTCGCTGACCGGTGCCAAGTACGGCAACTTCCGTTCGCTGGCGGTCGCGCCGGGGCCGGATCGGGGTGCGATCGGTGAGCTACTCATGACCGAGATCCTCGCTGCCGCCGACCAGGCCGGCTTCACGCAGCTGACCGGCAAGGTCAACGCCGCCAATCTGGGCATGCGAGCGCTCTATCGCGCGTTCGGCTTCACCGCTACGCACCTGACCATGGAGAAGCGAGTCGGTCCGTGATCAAGGCCGTGATCTGGGATCTCGACCAGACCTTGTTCGACGGCGTGTTCCTTGAGACTCCAGATCAGCGGCCTGCTGGCAACGCCGAGCGGATCGCGCTGCTTGGTGAGCTGGCCGGCCGTGGCATCTTGCAGGCCATCGCCAGCCGCAATCCGCCGGCGGCGGCCGACTACGCGGCCGAGCTAACCGGCCAACAGTTCGCCGCGGTGCGCTGCGGCTGGGGTGCCAAGTCGATCGCTATCGCCGAGCTTGCGGCGGAGCTCGATCTTGAGCCAACTGAGGTGGCGTTCGTCGACGACGACCCGATGGAACGAGCCGAGGTGCTGGCCAAGCTGCCCGGCGTGCTGGTGCTCGCACCCGAGGAGTTGACTGATGCGGCGGCCTGGCCGGCCTTCAGCCCACGGTGATCACGCCGGAGGCACGCCGTCGTGGTGAGCTGTACGCGCAGCGGCGGGCCAGGCAGGAAGAGGCAGCCGCGTTCGGCGGCTCGGTCGATGACTTCCTGCGGCACAGCGGCACCAGCGTCAAGCTCAAGGTCGCCGGGCCGGCGGACCTGGACCGGCTGGCGGAACTTTCGGCCCGCACCCACCAGTTCAACTCGGCCGGGGTGCAAGTCAGCGCCGCCACCTTCGGCGAATTGCTGGCCGACCAGGTGGTGACGGTGCGGCTCACTGACAAGTTCGGCGATGACGGCCTGGTCGGGGCCTGCGTGCTGGTCGATGCGGACGTCCGGCAGGTGCCGCTGCTGATGATGTCCTGCCGGGCGATCGGGCGTGGCGTCATCGGCGCGCTGCTGAGCTGGATCTGCCTGGACGGCGGCACGGCCGGATTCAGCGAGGTGGTGCTTGACTGCGTCATCAATCCACGCAACGTACCGCTGCGGATCGCGCTGACCACGGCCGGCTTCCGTGCCACCGGCGCCGTCGCTGATCCGCCAGCCTGGGCGCGGTCAGCGCAACGAACCGCACGATATGTGCGGCGACTTGATCAGCCGGTCGAGCCGCTGCCGAGCTGGGTCACCCAGGTGCCGCGATGACGGGGGACGCGATGACGGGGGACGCGATGACGGGGGACGCGATGACGGGGGACGCGATGACCGGGGACGCGATGACGGGGGACGTGCTGGCTGGGTTGATGCGGATACTGGCCGAGGTGACCGGTGACCCCCATTTCACCGCCGCACCAGAGACTCCGCTGCTGCGTGATGGCGTCGGGCTCGACTCGGTCAGTGGCGCATTGCTCCTGGTCAAAGTGCACGCCGCCTTCGGTGTTGAGGTGGCCGATGAGGACCTGAACTTGGATAGCCTGGCGACCATCGGGACGCTTGCCGCATTCGTGGAAGACCGGATTGCCCGCTGCTGACTCGCGCATCGTGACATAATCGCCAGATTCCATGCGGCTGGCCGATCAGACTTGGAGCATGCGGAAAATGAACTTCAGGCGGGTCGCCAGGGCCGGCGTGATCGCTGCCACGGCTCTCGGTTCGATGCTTGCCGCGACGTCAGTGGCGACCGGCGCTGAGCGCTCGGCCAGCACGCCGGCGCCGCCAATCGGACCGGTCAGCGTCCACCCGGTGACGACCACTCCGCACCTGCCGCCGACCAGCAGCCCGCCGCAGCAGATCCGGCAGCTAGTCCAGTGCCAGGGCACGATGTATGCGGTCGGCACGTTCTCGAAGATCGAGCGTGGCACCGTCAGCCATCTCAGGTACAACGTGATGAGCTTCAAGGCGACCTCGCCCTACACGGTCTCGACCTGGGCGCCGAAGGTCAACGGCGAGGTCAACTCGATCGCGTTCAACGACGGCAACTGCGCCGACGCTTATATCGGCGGCACTTTTACCAGCGTCAATGGCTTCAAGGTGGCCAATCTGGCCGAGGTCAGCACCGTCACCGGCCGGGTCGTCAAGAGCTTCCTGCATTCGGCGTCCAGTGAGGTGGACACGATCCTTGGCGTCAATGGACGGCTGCTGGTTGGCGGCGAGTTCAAGTCGATCAATGGGAGCAGCGCTGAGCCCTATTTCGCCAGCCTGAGCCCGGTGACCGGGGCGGTAGGCAAGTACCTGAACCTGCATATCTCAGGCAACTACCAGTTCCCTGGCGTGGTAGCCAATCCGACCAGGGTCTACAACCAGGCGCTGAGCCACAGCGGCACGCTCGACCTGGTGATGGGTGACTTCACCTCGGTTGGCGGTCAGGGCAGGCAGCAGATCTTCATGCTCAACCTGAGCAAGAAGGTCGCAACGGTGACCAAATGGACCTCGCCCGAGTTCGACGGCAGCGACGGGAATCTCCCTGGCGGATATCCGTATCAGTGCAGCGTGAGCACGCCTTTCTACGTCAGAAGCGCGGCCTGGTCGCCGAACGACGCTACGATCTATCTCGGCGATACCGGCTATCACCCGTGGAACCTGACCACCACTGTTCCGCGCAGTGGGCTATGCGACTCCGCTTCGGCGTTTCCTGCGACTCAGAAGTCAGTCCTGCACCTATGGGTCAACTACACCGGGTGCGACTCGCTGTACGCGGCTGCGGCCGATGCGAGCACGGCTTATTTCGGCGGTCACGAGCGGTGGTCGCAAAATCCGGACGGTTGCGATGAAGATGGCGGCGGTACGGCCGTGGCCGCTCCCGGCATTGAGGGCCTGTCCCCGGCCACCGGCGCGCTTACGCTCAACCCGACTAGGGCCAGGGGCCTCGGCGCCGACGACATGCTGGTGACGTCAGCGGGACTGTGGATCGCGAGCGACGACTTCGACGACAGCCAGATGTGCGGCGGCGTCAACAACCTGGCCGGGATCTGCCTGCTGCCCTACGACTGAAGTCGTCGGCTAGACCGGTGGCTCGATCCGGTAGGCCACGTGCTGGCGGAGGTGATGGCCGACCGGTAGCGCCGGATGCTCGAACTGGCCAAATTCGGTCATCCCGATCCGGCGCATCACGGCGCGCGATGGCTCATTAAGCACTGCGGTGATCGACCAGATCTTGGCCGCGCCCAGGCCGGTGAAGGCGACGTCAAGCGCGGCCTTCGCGGCCTCGGTGGCGTAGCCGTGGCCCCAGGCGGCCCGAGTCAGCCGCCAGCCCACCTCGGTGCCGCCAGCCCCAGGGGAGCCATCCGGCATCGGGGCCAGGCCGGTAAATCCGATGAACTCGCCGGAGTCAGCCACCTCAAGCGCCCACAAGCCGACGCCGGTCGCCTCGAAGCGGCGCTCGATCGAGTCGATGTGCGCGTCGCTCTGCGCCCTGGTCATCGTGTGCGGGAAGTACCGCATGACCTCGGGGTCGGCATTCATCGCCGCGTACGGTTCGCGGTCACTGTGCTGCCAGCGCCGCATAATGAGGCGATCGGTGCGGATGGTAAAGAATCGCGCGTCCACCTGGCTAGCGTAGCCGCCGCTAGGCTGGAGGCAGCGAGCAGAACCGATCGGGTGAGGTGGCCCATGTCAGCCGTATTCGCCGTAGATGCGTGCCGTACGCCGATCGGCAAAATCAAAGGCATGCTGGCCGGGGTCCGGCCTGACCATCTGACCGCTGACGTGATCGCCGCGCTGCTTGAGCGCAATTCCTGGCTCGATCCGGCCACTATCGACGACGTGTATTGGGGGGCAGCCAACCAGGCGGGTGAGGATAACAGGAACGTGGCCAGGATGGGCGTGCTGCTGGCCGGCCTGCCGGTGGAGGTGCCAGGGGCGACGGTCAACCGGCTCTGCGGCTCAGGCATGGAGGCGATTTGCGCCGCGGCCCGTGCCATCGCGGCCGGCGACGCTGACATCTGCCTGGCTGGTGGTGCCGAGTCGATGACCAGGGCGCCGTTCGTGCTGCCACGCGCGACTGAGGCATTCCAGCGAGACGCCGGGGTTGCCGACACCAGGCTGGGCTGGCGGCTGGTCAGTCCACGGATGGCGCAACTGTATCCGCCGATCACCTTGGGGGAGACGGCCGAGAACGTGGCCGCCACGTACGGCATTGACCGGACCAGGCAAGACGCCTTCGCGCTGCGCAGCCATCAGCAGGCCGCAGCGGCGGCCGATAGTGGCCGGTTCGGCGCCGAGATCGTTCCTGTCACCGCGCCGGCTGGGCTAGTCAGCCAGGACGAAGGGATCAAGCCGGATCTGACCCTGGCCGAACTGGCTGGCGAAAAGCCGGCGTTCCGGGTGGATGGCACCGTCACCGGCGGCAACTCCTCGCCGCTGAACGACGGCGCGGCCGGCCTGCTGCTGATGTCCGAGCGAGCTATGACGGCCGCCGGCGCGCAGCCGCTGGCCAGGTACGTGGGCGCCAGTTCGGCCGGAGTGCACCCTGACTACATGGGGATCGGCCCGGTGCCTGCCATGGGCAAAGCGTTGGCCAGGGCGCGGTGGCAGGTGAGCGACCTGGCCCTAGCTGAGGTCAACGAGGCATTCGCGGCGCAGGCAGTGGCCGTGATTGACCAGCTCAAGCTCGACCCTGAGCTGGTCAACGTCAACGGCGGCGCGATCGCTATCGGTCATCCGCTTGGCTGCTCGGGGGCCAGGATCACCACGACATTGCTGCACGAGTTGCGCCGGCGCGGCGGCGGCAGGGGTGCCGCCACCATGTGCATCGGAGTCGGCCAGGGCATCGCGAGCTTGTGGCAGGCTGACTAGCCCGCCCCGCGCATTCCTAGCTTGACCGCGTAACGTCTGGGACGGGAGGGATGCGAATCATGTCGACATCGCAGCCGCCCGGACGCAGCTACGAGCACAGCATCCGCACCATTCCGAACATGATCAGCCTGGCCAGGCTGGCCGGCGTGCCGGTGTTCTTGTGGTTGGTGCTCGGCGTGCGTACCGAGGCTGGTGACTGGTGGGCACTTGGTGTGCTGGCGGCGGCTGGCTTGTCTGACTGGCTGGACGGCAAGATCGCCCGCGCGATGCACCAGCAAAGCGAGCTCGGTGAGGTACTTGACCCGGCAGCCGACCGGCTCTACATCGTCTCGACCATTGTCGCGCTCGCGGTACGGGCCATCATCGGCTGGTGGCTGGTGGCCGTGCTCGCGCTCCGTGAGCTCGTGCTCGGGATTGCCTTGCTGGTGCTGCGCCGGGCTGGGTACGGGCCGCTGAAGGTGAGCTTTGCCGGCAAGGCGGCGACACTTAACCTTCTCTACGCTTTTCCGCTGCTTTTTCTTGGTTCGCACCAGACATCGTATGCAGAGGTCGCCCGCGTCTTCGGTTGGGCGTTCGCTCTATGGGGAACTGCACTCTACTGGTGGGCTGCCGCACTCTACCTTGCGCAAGCTCGCCGTTTGCTCGCTGCGGATCGGGTCAGTGGTGTGACGCACCGCATTGAGGGGGCTAACCAGAAAGGGGCGCTGGCGACGGTGAGGGCAGTAGTCATGGCAGGCGGTGAAGGGACCAGACTGCGCCCGATGACCGCTAATCAGCCCAAACCGCTGCTGCCGGTGGTGAACAAGCCGATCATGGAGCACGTGCTCCGGCTGCTGCGCAAGCACAGCTTCGACGAGACCGTGGTGACCGTCCAGTTCCTGGCATCGATGGTGCGCAACTACTTCGGCGATGGCGAAGAGTGGGGCATGAGCCTGCAGTACGCCACCGAGGACATCCCGCTCGGCACGGCTGGCAGCGTCAAGAATGCCGAGGACGCCTTGCGCGACGGCCCGTTCCTGGTGATCTCAGGTGACGCGCTCACCGACATTGACCTGACCGACCTGGTGAGGTTCCACAAGGACAACGGCGCGCTGGTCACTGTCGCCCTGGCCAGGGTGCCCGACCCGCTGGAATTCGGCATCGTGATCGCCAACGAGGACGGCCAGATCCAGCGCTTCCTTGAGAAGCCCACCTGGGGCCAGGTCTTCTCCGACACCGTCAATACCGGCATCTACGTGATGGAGCCTGAGGTACTTGAGCACGTGCCGTTGGGTGAGGTGGTCGACTGGTCTGGCGACGTCTTCCCCAAGCTGCTCGACAAGGGCGCACCGCTCTACGGCTGGGTGGGCGACGGCTACTGGGAGGACGTCGGCACGCACGAGGCGTACCACAAGGTGCAGGCCGACGTGCTATCCGGCAAGGTGCATGCGGACATTGACGGCTTCGAGGTGTCGCCCGGCGTCTGGGTGGCTGAAGGCGCCGAGGTCGATCCTGACGCGATCCTCACCGGCCCGCTGTGCGTCGGCGACTACGCCAAGATCGAAGCTGGCGCGCAACTGCGCGAATTCACCGTCGTCGGCAGCAACGTGGTGGTCAAGGAAGGTGCCTTCCTGCACCGGGCGGTCGTGCACAACAACGTGTACGTCGGCGTTGGCGCCACCCTCCGCGGCTGCGTGATCGGCAAGAACACCGACGTGATGGCGTCGGCCAGGATCGAGGAAGCGGCCATCGTTGGCGATGAGTGCGTGATCGAGTCCGAGGCCTACATCTCCTCCGGGGTCCGGGTCTACCCGTACAAGACGATCAAGGCCGGCGCCGTGGTCAACACCAGCGTCATCTGGGAGTCCAGGGGGCAGCGCACGCTCTTCGGCCCGCGTGGCGTATCTGGCCTGGTGAACGTCGAGATCACCCCTGAGCTCTGCGTCCGGTTGGCAAGTGCCTATGCCACCACCTTGAAGAAGGGATCGGCGGTCACGACCTCGCGGGACGTGTCCAGGGCCGCGCGCGCACTGAAGCGGGCGGTGCACGGTGCGCTCAACGCAAGCGCCATCAACGTCGTGGACCTTGAGGCACAGCCGCTGCCGGTGGCCAGGTTCGAAACCGCGCGCAGCGAGTGCAGCGGCGGCATCGCCCTGCGCACCACGCCTGGCGACCCGCAGTCGGTGGACATCATTTTCCTTGACGAGCACGGCGCCGACCTGTCCGAGGCGGTGCAGCGCAAACTGGAGCGGGTGTTTTCCAGACAGGAATACCGGCGGGCCTTCCCTGGTGAAATCGCCGAGCTGACCTACCCGCCCAGGGTAATCGAGGCCTACACCAGCGACTTGCTGCGCCCGGGTGGACATGACCGGGGTCAGGGAGGCCGGGCTGAAGGTGGTCGCCGATTGTGCCGGCGGCACCGCGTCGCTGGTGCTGCCCGGGCTGCTCGGCCGGATCGGAGTCGACGTCCTTACCGTCAACAACCGGCTGGATGAGGCGACGCCCACCGAGTCGCCCGCCCAGATCCGGGCCGACCTGCACCGGCTGGCCGAACTCGTGTCATTCATCGCGGGCCGCGTTCGGCGTCAGATTCGACCCGGTCGGCGAGCGCATCATGCTGATCGACGACAAGGGCGCGCTGGTCAGCGATGATCGAGCGCTGCTGGTCGTGCTTGACTTGGTCGCCGCTGAACGGCGCACAGGGCGGGTGGTGCTGCCGGTCACCACCACCAGGGTTGCTGAGCAGGTGTGCCGCTATCACGGCGTGCAGGTGGGCTGGACCCCGATCTCCGCACACGGCCTGTACGAGGCGACCGCGGCCGATGACGTGATCTTCGCGGCGGACGGGCGGGGCGGCTTCGTGGTTCCCGAGTTCGCCAGGTCGCTTGACGGCATCGCCGCCTTCACCGCGCTGATCGGCCTGGTGGCCAGGACCAGGCTGACGCTCAGCCAGATCCAGGCCAGGATCCCGGCCGCGCACCTGCTTAAACGCTCGGTGCCGACTCCGTGGGCGGCTAAGGGCAGCGTCATGCGCACGATCGTGGCGGCGGCCGGGGCGAGGGAGATTGACACCACCGACGGCGTGCGGGTCATCGAGCCAGGTCGCGGCTGGGCGCTGGTGCTGCCCGACCCGGCGCTGGCCGTCACCCACCTCTGGGCTGAAGGCACCGACGGCGATACCGCCCAGGCCTTGATCGATGAATGGGTGAACGTAGTCGAGCAGGCAGGCAGGGACCGAAACGGGTCCCGCTGAAGGACCGACGCGGTACTACCTGCGCATGAGACAATTACCGTGGTTAAGTGACGGTTGTCTGACCAGCAGGTAGCGGAGCGGTGCTGTTTTTTACGGCACAGTGTGTTTGCAGCACCGTGTCTTTACGGCACAGTGGTTGCAGCACAGAGTGTGCAACGTGGAAGCAGTACGGTGTTGTCTGAGCAGCACAGCGTCGGAGGTGTGCAGCGTGATCTGGCGGAGGCGTCGCAATCGGGTGCGGCCGGTTGCGGCACGGCCAGAAGGATCCGCCCCAGGCGGCTTCTCGGCCAGCCCACCAGCGCCATCCGGCCAGCCAGCGACCGCGTGGCAGGTCGAGCAGCGGCCTGTACCCCCGGTAGCGTGGCAGCCGCGCAGCGATGAGCGCTATGACGCACGCACGGATGTCTACTGGTCAGCGCGGCGCGTCCGGCGAATGGGAGGCAGGGCGGTCAGGTGCCAGGCGTCTCTTGCCCGCGCTGCGGCGCACCTAACCCGGAGAACGCCAGGTACTGCTCGCAGTGCGCGACGCCGCTGACCAAGAGCGCGGCCGAGCGCGGCAACGCGGGCGAGACCACCTCAATGATCTTCACCGGGCTGAGCCCGTCGGCGTTGAGCCCGCCGACCCCGAGCCGACCGATCAGAGCGCCGCCGATGCTGCCGCCGTCGATACGCTGCCGCCTAACACGGCGCTGCTGGTTGTCAGGCGCGGCCCGAACGAGGGCAGCAGGTTCCTGCTCGACGGCGAGCTCACCGAGGTGGGCCGTCGTCCCGATAGCGACATCTTCCTCGACGACGTGACGGTATCCAGGCGGCACGCGGAGTTTTACCGGCAGGGCGGCAAGTTCGCCGTTCGCGATGTGGGCAGCCTCAACGGCACCTACGTTAACCGGGAGCGGATCGAGGAGGCCGCGCTGAACGGCGGTGACGAGGTCCAGATCGGCAAGTTCCGGCTGGTCTTCTTGCAGGGACGGTTGTCGCACGCCGAATCTGGCGTCTAGGCGCGCGGGACGGGATGAACGCATCGTTAGCGCGGGCTTACCTTGGCATTGGCGAGGTGCTTGTGGAGCTCCGGCCAGAATTTCCTGATATCAGCGTCTCAAAGATCCGCTTTCTTGAGGCAGAAGGCCTGATCAGCCCGGCTCGCTCGCCGTCCGGCTACCGCCGGTTCGTCCGGCCGACATCGACCGGCTGCGGTTCATCCTCACCGCGCAGCGCGATGAGTACCTGCCGCTGCGAGTGATCAAGGAGCGGCTTGAGCCGCGGGCCGCAGGCTCGCAGCCGCACCTGTCGGCCGAGCGCACCGAGATGGTCGGCAGCGCGAGCTGCTCGACGCCGCGGGCATGGATGACGAGGATCTGGCCGAGCTCGAGGTCTACGGCCTGGTCACGCCGGGTCGGCTGTACGGGCAGGACGCGCTGGATGTCGCGACCGCGGCGGTCGCGTTGTCCGGGTACGGCGTGCAGGCGCGGCACCTGCGTGCGGTCACCACGGCGGCCGACCGTGATGTGGCACTGGTCGAGCAGGTTGTGGGCCCGATCCTGCGCCAGCGCGACCCGCAGGCGAGGGACCCCGCCGGGCGGACCGCGAGAAAATCGCCGCGTTGCTGCTCAGGCTGCACCGGGCGATGGTCGAAGCCGCGCTGACCGAAGCCGGGTTGCCAGGACCTCGCTATCGCCGAGCAGCGACCCTTGACCGGTCGCGCTGACCCTCACCGTAGGCAAGCGATGAAAGGCGCCTGACCACTTGGGGGCTGCGAGGTCGCCTCCCGCGGGCGATGCCAGGGTGTACCTTGGCAAGGGGAGTGCCGCGGCGCAGCAGGGAATACGAGTAAAGGTGACGCCAGGCATGACGCGGCGCATTGAGGACGGAGCCGCAGTGCGGCAGATGGAGGTCGTCGGCGTCCGGGTCGAGATGCCGTCCAACAGCCCATCGTCCTGCTGAAGGAGGCCAGGGCGAGCGGTACCTGCCCATCTGGATCGGGGCCGTCGAGGCCACCGCCATCGCCTTCGCCCAGCAGGGCATGGTTCCGTCCGCCCGCTCACCCACGACCTGTTCAGGGACGTCCTGACGCGGTGAAGGTGGAGCTCGCACAAGTGAACATCACCGAGCTGCGGGACGGGATCTTCTACGCCGACCTGGTCTTCTCCAACGGCGCCGAGGTGAGTGCGCGGCCGTCGGACTCGATCGCGCTGGCCCTGCGGACCGGCACCCCGATCTTCGGGCACGAGGAGATCCTCGGCGAGGCGGGCGTGATCGATCCCCGACGACAGGAGAAGAGGACGAGGTCGAGAAGTTCCGGGAGTTCCTCGACAAGATCTCCCCGGAGGACTTCGGCGGGCGCTGACCTTGACCAGGTGACCTGGGTTCGCAGCCGTTCGGCGACGCGCCGCGCGGTCGTTGACCCTGTCCCGCTGCGGGCCTACGGTGCGAATCGTGCGGGAACTGCCGGAGGTGGCCGTGGCGGTAATCTGGTGACGGAGGCGATGACCATGCGCGCCGGGACGCCGGCGCTGCGGGCAGGGCTGCTCTTCGACGACGAGATCGCGCCGCGCAGCGAGGACGTCGGCTACCGCGGCCCCACCGCGTGCTCCGCGGCCGGTATCACCTACCGCCAGCTCGACTACTGGGCGCGCACCGGCCTGGTCGAGCCGAGCGTGCGGCCCGCCCAGGGTCGGGCTCGCAGCGGCTGTACGGCTTCCGCGACATCCTCGTCCTGAGGTGGTCAAGCGGCTGCTCGACACCGGGATCTCGCTGCAGCAGATCCGCGCGGCGGTCACGGCACTTGCGCGACGCGTGGGACCGACGACCTCGCCCAGATCACCCTGATGAGCGACGGGGCGAGCGTCTACGAGTGCACGTCGGCCGACGAGGTCGTCGACCTGCTCCAGGGCGGCCAGGGCGTCTTCGGCATCGCGCTCGGGCGGGTCTGGCAGGAGGTCGAGGGTGACCTGGCCGAGTTCCCCAGCTGAGCTGGGCGAGCCTGAGGCCCAGGAGGGTGCCGACGAGTATTGGCGCTGATCGCGCCAGCAGAATCGGCTAGCGCTGCACTCTGGCTGACGATAGGACCACCAGGCGCAGGTTGTGTCGTGCTATCGTACGAGCCGTGCCAGCTGGCGTTTCGGTCCATCATCTGCATGAAACGGTATGGCGACGTCACAGCCGTCGAGGACGAGGTCAGACTTCGAAGTGGCCCCCGGTGACTTCTTCGGCGTCCTTGGCCCGA
>CAWFPK010000020.1:0-563993 GCA_963817625.1 uncultured Actinomycetota bacterium | reverse complement strand
ACGCATCGATGTTCCGGTCCTCATCGCTTACACGCTCATGGGCGGTGTACTCACGGTCATCGGCAACTACGTCGCGGATGTCGCGCTCACGGTTGCTGACCCGCGGATCAGGCTGGTCTGACCGGCCGGACAGTGCCGATCCGGCACCGAGCTGGCTGAAGGCTTTTGGAGGCTCCAGTGTTCAGGGAAGTTGAGACGCTCACCCCAGTCACCGCGCCGGCGGTTGCCGAGGGCGGTGAAGTCACCGTCATCCAAAGTGGCTGGCGGCTCGGCCTGCGGGCATTCGCGCAGAATAGGCTGGCGGTCGTCGGCCTGGGGATCTTGGTTTTCTTCGTCCTCTTCTGCTGGCTTGGCCCGTTCGTCTATCACGGCGATGTATCGGTCGCGAACATCGTCCAGTCCAATTCACCGCCCGTGCAGGGCCATCCGTTCGGCACCGACACCGAGGGCTTCGACGTGCTCGGCCAGCTCATGGTCGGCGGCCAGGCGTCGCTGGAGATCGGCATGCTGGCAGCGGCGATCGCCACCGTGGTGGGCACGCTCTGGGGCGCCATCGCCGGCCTGGCTGGCGGTGTCGTCGACGGCTTCATGATGCGGATCGTGGACGTCATTCTGTCGATACCGTTGCTTTTCGTCGTGCTGATCGTGGGTGCCAAGTGGGGCTCCAACGTGCTCAGCCTGGCGATCATCATCGGCGTCTTTTCCTGGCTGGTACCGGCCAGGCTGGTCCGCGGTGAAGTGCTCACGCTCCGAGTACGTGACTTCGTCGCGGCCGCGCGGGCAGCCGGCCAGGCCGAAGCAGACTGGTACTGAGGCACCTGATCCCGAATGCGCTCAGCGTCGTGGTGGTCAACATCACCTTCCAGGTGGCTGACGCGATCTTGCTGGTCGCCGCGCTCGGCTTCCTCGGCTTCGGGCTCAACTACCCGGTATTCGACTGGGGCGACATGCTGTCGAACGGCACCGGCAACTTGCTGAATGGCTACTGGTGGGAGGTCTACCCAGTAGGCATCTGCATCGTGCTCACGGTCATGGCGATGAACCTGATCGGCGACGCGCTGCGGGACGCGCTCGACGTCCGGCTACGGCGCAGGTAGCACGGCCCCCCCTCCAGACCCCCTAACCAGCTAACCCCGACTAGGAGCACCCGTGGCCCCTGTGCTGGAGATCAAGGATCTCTCTACTCACATCAAGCAGAGCACCACCACAATTCAGGCTGTCGGCAACATCGACATGTACCTGGATCCTGGCGAGACGCTCGGCCTAGTGGGCGAATCCGGCTGCGGCAAGTCCATGACCGGACTATCTATCATGGGGCTGCTACCACCAGGCGGCAGCGTTGTCGGCGGCTCGATCAAGCTTGAGGACCGTGAGTTGGTCGGGCTGCCCGAGCGCGAGTTGCGTAAAGTGCGCGGCAATGAGATCGCGATGGTCTTCCAGGACCCGCTGACTTCACTAGACCCGACCAAGACGATCGGTTCGCAGGTAGCTGAGCCGGTGCAGTTGCACAGGGGGGCCAGTAAGAAGGAAGCGCTCGACCGGGCCGCCGAGGTGCTCTCGCTGGTCGGCCTGCCCCGGCCGCAGGAGCGGCTGAGCGACTATCCGCACCAGCTCTCCGGTGGTCTGCGCCAGCGCGTCATGATCGCCATGGCGCTGTCCTGCGAGCCCAAGGTGCTGATCGCCGACGAGCCGACCACCGCGTTGGACGTCACCATCCAGGCTCAGATCCTTGACCTGCTCGACGACCTCAAGAGCCGGCTGCACATGGCCATGCTGCTGATCACTCACGACATGGGCGTCATCGCCGGGCACGCGGACCGGGTCAACGTCATGTACGCCGGGCGGCTGGTGGAGACCACCGAGACTGGCAACCTGTTCGCGCACATGCATCACCCGTACACCCAGGCGCTGCTCGCCTCGATCCCGCAGCTGACTCAGGACCGCAGCCAGCGGCTGCTCAACATTCCTGGTCTGCCGCCTGACCTTGGTCATCCGCCGGCCGGCTGCCGGTTCGCGGCCCGGTGCAGCCGGGTGACCGACAAGTGCCGTGGCGACGAGCCGCCGCTGATCGGCCAGACCGTCCAGCACCTGTACTCCTGCTGGCACCCGGTGGACGGGCCGCTAGCGCCAGACGAGGTCGAGGCAGCGGCTCAAGCGGCGCGAGCTGCTCAGGCAGCGGCTGGCGTCGAAGTGGTGACGCCGACCGTGGTGACCTCGGAGCCAGTGGCGATCGTGGAAGACCGAGAGCCAGCACCCGGCACCGATGGTTCTGAGTTGCTGCAAATCAAGGACTTGGTCAAGGAGTTCCCGGTGACCTCGGGGATTCTGCAGCGGTCGATTGGCTCGGTCCACGCCGTGTCGGGAGTCTCCTTCTCGGTGGCTGCGGGGGAGACCTTCGGCCTGGTGGGTGAGTCTGGCTGCGGCAAGACCACGATCGGCCGCATGATCGTCGCGCTTGAGCGCCCCACCTCGGGCGAGGTGACGCTGAGCGGCACGGACATTTCCAAGCTGCACGGCCACGAACTCCGCAGACGTCGCCGCGACCTTCAGTTGATGTTCCAGGACCCGTACTCCTCGCTTGACCCGAGAATGCGCGTCGGCGCCATCATCAAGGAGCCGCTGACCATCCAGGGCATCGGCAGCCGCAAGGAGCAGCAGGACCGGGTATTTGAGTTGCTCGGCGAAGTTGGCCTGCCGCGCAACGCGGTGGAGCGCTTCCCGCACGAGTTTTCCGGCGGCCAGCGGCAGCGCATCGGCCTAGCTCGCGCGCTTACCTTGAATCCGCGTGTCATCGTCGCCGACGAACCGGTGAGCGCGCTCGACGTGTCCATCAGGGCCCAGGTACTCAACCTGATGAAGCGGCTGCAAGGCGCTCATGGCCTCACCTACGTGGTGATCTCGCACGACCTCGCGGTCGTCAAGTACATGGCCGACCGGATCGGCGTCATGTACCTAGGCAAGCTGGTCGAGCTCGGCAACAGCGGGGACATCTACGAGCGGCATGCGCATCCCTACACGGCGGGCCTGATCGGCGCCATTCCGGTGCCCGATCCGGCGATTGCCAGGTCGCGGCGCGGCATCGGGATCACTGGCGAACTGCCGAGCCCGATCAATCCGCCGTCTGGCTGCCGGTTCCGCACCCGCTGCCCGCTGGCCCAGGACATCTGCGCCGCCGAAGAGCCTGAGCTGCGCTCGTTCGGGCCCGGCCACATCGCCGCCTGCCACTTCCCACTGCAGACCGCGACCGGCGATAGCGCGAACGGGGCCAGCTCCGCAGCGGTGCGATCTGCCGGCGCGGTGTAACCAGGAGAGCGGAGCCGGCCGATGCCGGAGCGAACCGCACCAGGCGGATCGCCTTGTGCGGTTCGCGGCTTGCGCCGATACTGATCGCTATGCGGCCGTCGACGAACCGGCTCCCGCTTGGTCAGGCTGAGCTACGTGCGTCTGATGCTGAGCGGGATCAGGCGATTGGCGAACTACGCCATCGCTTCGCCGAAGGACGGCTGAGCCAAGATACGTTCCTGTACCGGATGGATGCGGCGCTGAGGGCGAAGGACCGCGCCGAATTGTCTGGGCTATTTACCGACCTGCCGGACGAGCCACCGCATCGCGGTCCAGTTCAAGTCATCTGGGAGCGGCTGACGCGGCTCAGTAAGGCGGCCCGCGGCCGCGGGCCTGGCCGTGCTTCCGACGCTCGCGATGGCTACCACTCGGCGCTGGCTGACCAAGGGCAAGCTGACCCGGCTTTCGGCGTTCCGCACCGAGTCGCGGTCGGCTACCAGCCGCCCGTGCCGCCGCCACAGCCTATGTATCTGCCCCGACAACTTGACCGGCGGTTCAGCATCGGCCGGGCGCCGTCATGCGACTTCACCGTCTCCGACATCAGCGTGTCTCGCTGGCACGCCCGGCTGCACCTTGAGGACGAGCACTGGCTGCTGTCCGACCTCGGCTCAACGAACGGGACCAGGGTCAATGGCTGGCGAGTAACCGCAGCCGTGCCGGTGCGGCCTGGCGACCAGCTTTCATTTGGCAATGTGGTCTTCGTCTTGCTGGACAATCCGGCCGAGCGGGAGCAAAGCGATGCCGCCGACTACCGCCCGGCAGGCGCGGACTAGCCGGGGCGGGCCGTAGAGTCAGTGCGTGACCTTGCTCCTTGTGGTGCGGCATGGCCTGACCGCCGCGACCGGCACGGCGCTGACCGGCCGGACGCCAGGCATTTCGCTCGACGACCGTGGCCGCGTGCAGGCCAAGGCCGTCGCTGCCAGGCTTGCTGGCGTCCGGCTCGATGCCATCGTGTCCAGCCCGCTTGATCGCTGCTTCCAGACCGCCGAGGCCATCGCTGCCGATCAGCCTGGCGAGGTGCCGGTGCAGACCGATGAGCGCCTGATCGAGGTAGGCTACGGCGATTGGACCGGCAAGTCGCTGCGCAAGCTGTCGCACGAGCCGTTGTGGCGGGTGGTGCAAGCCCATCCAAGTGCGGTGACGTTCCCCGGCGAAGGTGGCGAAGCCCTGGCTGACGTCCAGCGCCGCGCGGTCAAGGCCATCCGCGACTGGAACGAGAAGCTTGGTCAGAAGAGCGTGTACCTGATCTGCTCGCACGGCGACGTGATCAAGGCGCTGCTGGCCGATAGCCTTGGTCTGCACCTCGATTTGTACCAGCGGATCATCATCGATCCATGCTCGCTGAGCGTCATCCGCTTCACGCCACTACGCCCATTCGTGGAGCGGCTGAATGATACTGGCGGCAGCGTGAGCACGCTTGCCAGAGCAGATAAGGCTACGGCCGGGCCTTCGGGCCTGCGGCCGGGTGATGCGCCCGTGGGCGGCGGCGCGGGAGGATAGGTAGATGCCGGTTTATACGTACGATCCGCCGGACAGGTTCGTTGCCGGAACTGTCGGTCAGCCCGGCGAGCGCACGTTTTACTTGCAGGCCACTGCCAGTGGCCGGGTGACGAGCGTGGCGCTGGAAAAGGGGCAGGTTTCTCAGCTCGCTGAACGACTCGATGAACTGCTTGACGAGGTCTTGCGGCGTACTGGCGGATCAGTGGCGATTCCGGCGACGGCACCGGAATCGCTGGCCGACGATGGACCGCTTGAGCAGCCGCTGATGGAAGACTTCCGGGTCGGTGCCATCGCGCTGGCCTGGGACGGCGACACCGAGCGAGTGATCATCGAGGCGCAGGAGCTAAGCGACGAGCCGATCGAGCCGCTGACCGAAGACTTGCCTGATGACGGACCAGCTATCTTGCGGGTCACGATCACCGCGGCTGCCGCCCGCGCCTTCGCCAAGCGCGCGCAGCAGCTAGTCGTCGCCGGGCGGCCGCCTTGCCCGCTTTGCGGGCTGCCACTTGATGCCTCAGGTCATGTGTGCCCGCGGCAGAACGGACATCGGATTGGCCGCAACTGAACGATCCTCTGACCGCCCGAGCCGACGGTCCAAACGACCGCCTGAGCAGGCTGCACCTTACGACGTGATGACCGAGCACGCGGCCATCGAGTTGCTGACCGCCGGTACGCTGACCGTCGCTGGCCGCTTGGTGGAGGCATCTAACGCGACCCTGTATTGCACTATCACCGCCGGTGACCAGCAAGCGGCCTGCGTCTACAAGCCGGTGGCCGGTGAGCGGCCGCTCTGGGACTTTCCTGATGGCACGCTAGCTGGCCGGGAGTTGTCCGCTTACCTGGTCTCGCGTGCGTCCGGCTGGGATATCGTGCCGCCGACCGTCTACCGGGACGGTCCGTTCGGACCAGGTATGTGCCAGCTGTGGATCGATGCGGTCCAAGAGATCGACCTGGTCGCGCTCGCCAGGAGCAAGAACAATCCGAGCTTGCGCGCGATGGCCGTGTTCGATGCCGTGATCAACAACGCCGATCGCAAGATCGGGCACTTGCTGCCAGCCGACGATGGCCATCTGTACGGCTGTGATCACGGTGTCTGCTTTGCCGAGGAGTACAAGCTCCGCACGGTGCTGTGGCAGTGGCGCGGCGATCCGATCACCGAGCCGAATCTGCAGGCGCTGACGAGGCTGAGCGAGCAACTCGACGGCGACCTGGCGACCGAACTTGGCCAGTGGCTAACCGCCGATGAGGTGACCGCGACCAGGATCAGGGTCGAGTTGCTGCTCCAGCACCAGCGATACCCTTACCCGCCGGAAGACTGGCCCGCCGTCCCCTGGCCCCCCATCTAGTCACTCCGCCGTCGAGGTCCGCTCCGCCAGCTAGCACCGCCGTCGAGGTCCGCTCCGCTCCGCCAGCTAGCACCGCCGTCGAGGTCCGCTCCGCTCCACCAGCTAGCACCGCCGGCGAGGTCCGCTCCGCTCCGCCAGCTAGCACCGCCGGCGCCCGGGTTGGTCGCTCAAAAGTCGCTTCGTCGTGATACGAAGGTCCGTCGGCATGACCTGTCACGAGTTGCGGTCAAAATCATCGGCCAAACGCCCGGTTTAGGGTGTTCTGAGAGTCGCTTCCGCGTGATATCTACGATGCCGGCCAGTACGTATCACGAGGAAGCGACTCGCGGGCCGGCGCGGCCAGATGCACGTGAGGCGTGTGGGACTAACGGGTGGCAAGGGTCATCGCCGACATGGACCAGACCCGGACCCGCTGGCTGGTTAGCGGGTGGTGCCGCCGTGCTCGCCGCGTCGGCGGAGGTAGCGCTCGAACTCACGAGCGATGGCATCGCCGCTGGCCTCGGGCAGATCGGTGGCGTCCTTGGCCTCTTCAAGAGCCCGGACGTAGTCAGCCACCTCGGTGTCTTGCTCGGCGAGCTCGTCTACGCCGCGCTCCCAGGCGCGTGCCTCATCGGGCAGGTCGCCGAGCGGCATCGGCGCGTCAAGGATGTCCTCAACGCCGCGCAGCAGGGCTAGCGTCGCCTTTGGGCTCGGTGGCTGAGCCACGTAGTGCGGCACCGCCGCCCACAGCGAGACTGCCGGAATGCCTGCGGCAGTGCAGGCGTCTTGCAGCACGCCGACGATTCCGGTCGGGCCTGAATAGTCGACCGGATCGACTTGAAGCGTGCTCGCCAGCTTGTCGTCAGATGCCGCCACCGTCACCGGCACCGGCCGGGTATGGGGCGAATCGGCTAGCAGCGCACCAACCAGGATTACCAGCTGCGCGCCGAGCTCGGTGAACCCGGTGACCAGATCACGGCAGAAGCCGCGCCAGCGCATGTTTGGCTCGATACCGTGCACTAGCACTACATCTCGGCCAAGGCCAGTCGGATGTGCCAGCGCGAGCCTGGTGGTCGGCCAGGCCAGCCTGCGGGTCTGACCATCGGCCACCTCAAGTACCGGCCTGGTCACCTGGAAGTCGTAGTAATCCTCAGGATCAATCTCGCCGATCGCGGTGGCGTCCCAGGTGGCGCTGAGGTGGGTGACGGCAGCGCTAGCTGCTTCGCCCGCGTCGTTCCAGCCCTCAAAGGCCGCGATGACCGCCGGCGAGTTCAGAGCTGAGATGCCGTTGAACTCGATCTGAAGCCACCTCCACGACCCGTATCGTGCGCCATGCGAACGGCTGGCGCGTCCTACCTTGACGGGCTCAAGCCTACGTGCCTAACGATGGCCTTAGGATAGGGCCATCATGCCGCACGATGCCTCCTCGCCCCTGCCCGACCGTCTGACGTTGCGCGCCGCTCTCGCCGAGCGCGTCATCATCGCAGATGGCGCCATGGGGTCGATGCTTCAGGGCAGTGCGGCAACTCTCGACGACTTCGACGGCCACGAGGGCTGCAACGAGATCTTGAACCTGACGAGACCCGATGTGGTCCGTTGGGTGCACGAGGGTTATCTTGACGCCGGCAGCGACGCGATCTCGACCAATACCTTCGGTGCCAATCTGGGCAATCTCGGCGAATACGGTATCTCTGACCGGATTTATGAGCTGTCGCTCGCGGGCGCGTCGATCGCCAGGGCTGCTGCCGACGCGGCGAGTGTGGGCGACCGGCCGCGCTGGGTGCTCGGCTCCATCGGGCCAGGTACCAAGCTGCCGACGCTCGGCCACGTCAGCTTCGCTGAGCTTCGTGACGCCTATCAGCTCAATGCGGCCGGCCTGCTCGATGGTGGTGCCGACGCGTTGATCGTGGAGACCTGCCAGGATCTGCTGCAAGCGAAGGCCGCGATCATCGGAGCGAAGCGGGCAATTACCGCAGCCGGTCGCGATGTGGTGCTAATCGCCCAGGTCACCATCGAGACGACCGGCGCGATGCTGCTCGGCAGTGAGATCGGCGCGGCGCTCACTGCCTTGGAGCCGCTCGGCATTGACCTGATCGGGTTGAACTGCGCGACCGGACCTGCCGAGATGAGCGAGCACCTGCGGTATCTGTCCGCGCACTCGCGGGTGCCGCTTTCCTGCATGCCAAACGCCGGGCTGCCGCAGCTCACCTCGGCTGGCGCCTACTACCCCGTGACACCAGCGGAGCTCGCCAGCGCGCACGAAACCTTTGTCAAGGAGTTCGGGCTGACGCTGGTTGGTGGCTGCTGCGGTACCACCCCTGATCACCTGGCTGAGCTCAGCTCCCGGCTGGCGTTCAGGCCGCTGGCCAAGCGCAAGCCGAGGCCCGAGCCTGGCATCGCGTCGCTCTACCAGCACGTGCCGTTCCGACAGGACACCGCCTTCCTGGCCATCGGGGAGCGTACCAACGCGAATGGGTCCAAGGCGTTTCGCGATGCGATGATCGCTGGTGATCTTGATGGTTGCGTCGAGATCGCCAGGTCGCAGACCAGGGACGGGGCGCACCTGCTTGACCTGTGCGTCGACTACGTCGGCCGGGATGGCGTGGCTGACATGCGCGACCTGGCCAGTCGGCTGGCGACCGCTGCCACGCTGCCGCTGATGCTGGACTCGACCGAGCCTGACGTGGTGAGGGCCGGCCTTGAGCTGCTCGGTGGCCGAGCCGTAGTCAACTCGGTCAACTACGAGGATGGCGACGGGCCTGATTCCAGGATGGCCAAGATCATGCCCATCGTGCGTGAGCATGGCGCAGCCGTGGTCGCGCTCACCATCGACGAGCAAGGCCAGGCCAGGACAGCGCAGTGGAAGGTGGCCGTCGCCAGCAGGCTGATCGACGACTTGACTGGCAACTGGGGCATGCGCCAGTCCGACATCATCGTGGACTGCCTGACCTTCCCGGTCGCCACCGGCCAGGAGGAGACCAGACGGGACGCGATCGAGACAATCGAAGCGATCCGCGAGGTCAAGCGCCGATACCCGGACGTGCAGACCACGCTGGGAGTTTCCAACGTCTCCTTCGGGTTGAACCCGGCCGCGCGGGCGGTACTCAATTCGGTCTTCCTCAGCGAATGCGTCCGGGCCGGGCTCGACTCGGCCATCGTGCATGCCGCGCGGATCATGCCGATCTCCCGCATTCCTGACGAGCAGCTGCAAGTCGCGCTCGACCTGGTCTATGACCGTCGCCGAGCTGGCTATGATCCGCTGACCAGGCTGCTTGAGCTGTTCGAAGGCGTGGACACGAAGTCGCTCAAGGCCAGCAGGGCAGCCGAACTGGCCAGCCTGCCGCTAGCCGAGCGGCTGAAGCGGCGGATCATCGATGGCGAGCGGCTGGGTCTTGAGGCCGATCTGGACGAGGCGCTGGCTGACCGGCCAGCGCTGGAGATCGTCAACGACATCTTGCTTGACGGCATGAAGACGGTCGGCGACCTGTTTGGCTCCGGACAGATGCAGTTGCCGTTCGTGCTGACCTCAGCCGAGGTGATGAAGGCCGCCGTTGGCTACCTCGAGCCCTATATGGAAAGGTCCGGCGAGGCCGGCAAGGGCAAGATCGTGCTGGCCACGGTCAAAGGCGACGTCCACGACATCGGCAAGAACCTGGTCGACATCATCGTCTCCAACAACGGCTACGACGTCGTCAACCTGGGCATCAAGCAGCCGATCTCGGCTATCGTGCAGGCCGCCATGGACCATGAGGCCGACGTGATCGGCATGTCAGGGCTGCTGGTGAAGTCCACCGTCGTGATGCGCGACAACCTGGCTGAGCTGAACTCGCGTGGCCTAGCCGATAAGTGGCCGGTGCTGCTCGGCGGCGCGGCACTGACCCGCTCCTATGTCGAGCAGGACCTGGCGCAGCTGTTTGACGGTGAGGTCAGGTACGCGCGCGATGCGTTCGAAGGCCTGCGGCTGATGGACGCGGCGATGGCGGTCAAGCGGGGCGTTCCCGGGGCTAGCCTGCCCGCCCTTCGGGAGCGGAAGGTGCGTCCGACCGCCAGCGCGCTGCTTGCGGCCAGCGACAAAGCTGAGTCAGGTGACGAGTCGGGAGTCGCGGCGCTGGTTCGTTCCGATGTAGCAATAGATGTACCCGTGCCTGCTGCGCCTTTCTTCGGCACCGCCGTCGTGAAGGGCATCCCCCTTGCTGAGTACGCGACCTTCCTTGATGAGCGGGCGCTGTTCCTCGGTCAGTGGGGCCTGAAGCCGACCAGGGGCGGTGGCGGCCCGTCGCATGACGAGCTAGCCGAGACGGAGGGGCGGCCCAGGCTGCGGATGTGGCTGGAACGAGCGCAGACTGAGGGCCTGCTGCAGGCGGCGGTGGTGCACGGGTATTTCCGCTGCGTCAGCGAGGGCAACGATCTCATTGTGCTCGGCGACGATGGAGCTGAGCGGGAACGATTCACCTTTCCTCGGCAGCGGCGGGACCGTCGGCTGTGCCTGGCGGACTTCTTCCGGCCGGCCTCAGCGGGTGAGCCCGATGTCGTCGCCTTCCAGCTCGTCACGATTGGACCGAAGATCAGCGAGGCGACCGGCGACCTGTTCGCCAAGCACGCCTACCGCGACTACCTCGAGTTGCATGGACTGTCGGTGCAGCTGGCCGAGGCGCTGGCGGAGTACTGGCACGCGCGGACCAGGCAGTCACTCGGTATCGGCGCCGCCGACCCGGCCGACCTGGACGACATCCTGCGGGTCGGCTATCAGGGCTGCCGGTACTCCTTCGGCTACCCGGCGTGCCCAGATCTTGAGGACCGGGCCAAGGTGATGCGCCTGCTCGACGCCGAGCGGATCGGGGTGACGCTGTCCGAGGAGTTTCAGCTCGCACCGGAGCAGTCCACCGATGCGCTCATCGCGCATCACCCCGAGGCGAAATACTTCAGCACCTGATGGCTGCTGACAACCACGCGGCGCGCGCTGAGCGGCCGTGCGACACCTTGCAAGCGGTGCTGTTCGATATGGACGGGTTGCTCGTTAATACCGAGCCCATCTGGTTCGAGGTCGAGCAGTCGGTCATGGCCAAGCTTGGCGGCCACTGGACCACCGTCGACCAGAACGCGCTCATCGGCGGGTCACTGCGAGCGAGCGTGCACTACCTGATCGAGCGGGCCGGCCAGGGTGAGCAAGCCAGTTTCGATGAGGTTGCTGACTGGCTCATCGGCGGGATGGCCGAGCTGCTTGAGTCGCGGGAGATCGAACCGTTGCCCGGCGCGGTCGAGCTGATCAGTCAGGTACGGGCGGCCGGGCTGCCGTACGCGCTCGTGACGTCATCCGAGCGGGTGATCACAGACGGGGTACTCAAGGGGCTGGCAAGGTACGGCGTCAGCTTCGACGTCGTTGTCTGCGGCGCTGACGTCACCAACCCGAAACCCCATCCTGAGCCTTACCTGCTCGCCGTTTCGCTACTCGGTGCCGAACCACGCTGCTGCGTGGCACTCGAGGACTCACCCAACGGGGTCGCGGCGGCGCAGGCAGCCGGTTGCGTGACCGTTGCGGTGCCTGGCCTGGCAGCCGTTGCCCAGCAGCCAGGCCTGACCATCGTCCGCTCGCTGGCCGAGGTCGATCTGACCGCGCTGCGCGCGCTGGTCAACCCGCGCTGACCAGGATGCCGGCTAGGCGTTTTCCTTGATGAAAGCTCGGCTGGCCAGCCACAAACAGACGATCGCCAGGCCGATCGCGACGCAGATGCCTTCGAGCATCACCGTGGTGAGCAACTGACCGGCAAAGGCACCGCGCATGGCGTTGATGATGTAGCCGAATGGCGTGCACTTGGCGACGATGCGCAGCCAGTGCGGCCCGAGGGTCATCGGCAACATGATGCCGGAGAGCAGCATCAGCGGCACCATGATCATATTCAGCAGGGGAGCGAGCGCGTCTTCGCTCTTGAGCAGCAAGCCGGTCGCGTACGACACAGCCGACAAGCTCACAGCGACGATGGCCACGAATCCGAGGCTGACAAGGATGCCGCCGATCGGTGCCCGCAGGCCGAAGGCGACCCCGGCCAGCACCAGCACGACGGCCTGCACGGTTAGCGTGACGACATCGCGCAGCACCCGGCCGGCCAGCAGCGCCATCCGGCTGATGGGGGTGACCCTGAAGCGCTCGATGACGCCAGCTCGCCAGTCGGAAATGATAGTGAAGCCGACGAACGCGGCACCGAACAGGCCAAGCTGGATCAGCAGTCCAGGGACAAAGAAGCGGTACGGATCGTTGGCGGGGACGCCGAGCGCGCCGCTCTGGGCGATCCTCGACAGCAGCGGTCCAAAGAAGGCCAGGTACAAGATCGGCTGGATGAGGCCGATAATGACCCACGCTGGGTTGCGCAAGGAGAGCCGCATCTGCCGGGTGAAGATCAGCCAGGTGTCGCTAAAGAAGCTCAGCGCCCGGTTCTCTGGCTTAGGCTCAAGTGCGCGTGGCGCGGCCGTCGCCGACGAGTCAGCGGGGGTGGTGACTGTCGCGGTCATGGTGTCAACTCCGTCCGGGGTGGGTCATTCCTGCCGCGGCCAGTGCTTCGTCGGCCGTTTCCGCAGGCGGATCGTCGTCGGGCTGCTGGCTTGCTGATGCCGAGTCATCGCGCAGCGACCGCCCGGTCAAGGTAAGGAACACGTCGTCCAGCGTCGGCCTGGCCAACTGGATCGACTCAAGCGTGATGGCGTGGCTTTCCAGGTCTCTGAGCATGGCCGGGAGCGCTTGCTCGCCGTGCTCGACCGTCATCCTGATCGAGTGACCGTCGAGCGAACTGTCGCGTACGCCTGGATGGGCGGCGAGAATCGGCTGAGCCAGCGCCGGATCGCCACTGACCGACAGGGTCACGACGTCGCCAGAGATCTGCCGCTTTAGATCATCCGGTACTCCCTCGGCGATGATCTTGCCATTATCAATGACCAGCACCCGGTCGCACAGCACGTCCGCTTCCTCTAGGTAGTGCGTGGTGAGGAAGATCGTGGTGCCGAGTTTCTCGCGCAGGTTCCTGATGTGATCCCACAGGTTGCTGCGGCTCTGCGGGTCCAGGCCGGTGGTGGGCTCATCGAGGAAGACGACGGCCGGGGAGTGGATCAGGCCAAGCGCGATCTCCAGCCGACGGCGCTGACCGCCAGACAGGGTCTTGCAGAGCCGCGGCTCAAGCCCAGTCAGGTCGAGTTGATCGGTCAGCAACTTGACCCGGTCGGCCGTCTCGACGGCCGAGAGCCGATAAGCCCGGCCTTGAATGCCCATTTCCTCAGCGACCGTCGATGCTGGGTCGGTGCCACCGGCCGTGACGCCGATCGCCTGGGGCACGTAGCCGATCCGCTGTCGGACGCCAAGCGGATCGCGCAGCAGATCGCAGCCGGCCACAGTGGCTGAGCCTGCCGTCGGCCGCAGCAGTGTGGTCAGCATGCGCAGGGTGGTGGTCTTGCCCGCGCCATTTGGGCCGAGGAATCCAACGATCTCGCCGTTGCCGACGGTCAGGTCCACGCCGCGGACAGCCTCGACCTTCCGCTTACGGCTGGTGAAGGTCCTGGCCAGTCCCTTGGCTTCGATTATCGACATGTCTCTCCGCTATCTCGGTCTGGCCAGGTCATCGGCCCGTGTCCATCGCTCGGCTGCTGGCCTTCGGCTGGTGGCAGCCTTGCGCTGGCCTGACTCATATTAAGTACTATCGCAATGCTCAAGTCAAGTAATATCGCGTATCGGAGGATCGGTCGCGGACAGGTCGGGGACGGTACGCCCTAGCTCCATCCCATCATCGGGCGGAAGCTCGGCCAAGATCTTGGCAAACTCATCGTGCCAGCGCACCTCAGTATCGGCGTGCAGCTTCGATCGATACCTCGCGGCTGCCGTGAATGCGTCAATGTAGCCTTTCTCGGTCAGCCTGCGCAGCTCAGTCGTGAGGTCCACGGCGGTCGGTGATGATGCCTGCGGGGCAAGTAGGCGCTGACCTTTTCCGTAGGCGTCGATTTTCTGCGCTATTTGGGAAAAGTTCTAGTCGACGAGGTCGGCCATGTCCGGCAGCTCGGCTTCCGCTGCTGCCTCGACTTGGCCGGGGACTGGAACTTCGGTTAGTAGCGCTGCCGGGGCAGCCTGGTCGGGCAGCGGCGGGGGAGTACCGCCGAACTCGGGGCAGAGTTGCTGATGCGAGCACCAGTTGCACAGCTTGCTGCGGCGTGGCCGCCAGTCACCGGCCTCGCGGGCCCGCACGATCGCCCGCCACAGGGCTTCGATCTTGCGCTCAGTCGCCAGCAAGTCGGCTTCGTCGGGTGCGTACCGCACGATCTCGCCGTTGCCCAGGTACATCAGCTGCAGTAGGCGCGGCACCGTGCCGCGATCACGCCAGAGCACCAGCGCGTAGAACCGCATCTGGAACAGTGCCCGTGCTTCGAAGTCGGCTCGGGGCGCGGTGCCGGTCTTGTAGTCGACGATCCTGACATCGCCGGCCGCCGACACGTCGAGCCGGTCGATATAGCCGCGCAGCCAAAGTCCTGACGCGAGCTCGGCCTGCACGTGCAGTTCGCGATAGGCGGGCTCGAGCCTGGTGGGATCCTCCAGGGTGAAATAGCGATCGAGCATCTCCCCAGCCTGGGTGAGCCAGACCTCGCGCTCGGCCGCATCGCCGAAGACTTCGGCAAGCTCAGGCTCGGCGGCCACCAGCCGGTCCCACTCAGGGATGATCAGCGCGGCGGCCGCGGCCGGATTGCGGCCCGACGCTGGGGCATCAAAGAGGCGCTCAAGCACCGCGTGCACCAACGTGCCCCTGGCGGCGGCCGCGCTCGGCGCCTCTGGCAGCTTGTCGATGACGCGAAACCGGTACAGCAGCGGACAGGTCATGAAGTCAGCCGCACGCGACGGCGACAACGACCAACGGCGCGTCGCTACCTCGCTCGTTACGTCGGCTACCGCCGACTGGCTCCCGTCCACCCTTGGCAGCGTAGGCCAGAAGGCCGACAATCTGCCTCGCATTGACTCGGCGTGTTCGCCAGCACGCAACCAAGCCGCAAACCACATAGCATCGTGTCGTGGCAACAAGTACGCCCGATCGCGGCACCTCCGATCCCGGGCAAAATTCGCCCGGCGGACGCGCCCGTCGCGATCCGCGGCTCGGCATCGTGGTCGCCAAGCCGTTCGGCATCCCGGTTTACATTTCGCCGTACTGGCTGATTTTCGCTGCCGTGCTCGTCTTCATGTATGCGACCAGCGTCGAGGTCAACCTGACGAAGGTCTCCGATCGCTACATCGTGGCGACGGCGTTCGTCCTGCTGTTGTACGTGTCCGTGCTGGTGCATGAGCTGGCGCATTGCGTGGTGGCCAGAGCCTTCGGCCTGCCTGTGCGCCGGGTGCTGCTCTATCCGCTCGGCGGCTATTCGGAAATCGAGCAAGAACCGGGCACTCCGGCTCGCGAGGCGCTGATTTCCGGTGCTGGGCCAGCGATCTCGCTGGTGCTCGCCGGGATCGGCTACGCGCTGGCTCAGGTCGTTGCCACCGGCCTGCTGCACCAGGTGATCGCCCAGCTTTTCTTCGCGAACCTGATCGTCGGGATCTTTAACCTGCTGCCCGGCCTGCCGCTAGATGGCGGTCGGATCTTCCGCGCGGGTGTATGGAAGATCACCGGTCGCCCGCTCACCGCGACGATCGCGGCCGCTTGGGCTGGCCGGGTGCTGGCGATAGCGCTGGTCGGCCTGACTCTGTTCAGCCAGCAAAAGAGCGGGTCCTTCCTCAACCTGTACTGGCTCTGGCTGCTGGTCATCGCCGGCTTCATGTGGATCCAGTCCACCCAGGCGATCAGGGCGGCCAAGATCAGGGAGCGGCTGCCTGCGGTCAACGCCCGCGCGCTGGCGAGGCGAGCGATCCCGATCGCGGCCAACGTGCCGCTAGCTGAGGCCGTTCGCCGCGCTCAGGCCGCTCACGCTCGGGCGCTGGTGATCGTCGACCACGAGAACACCCCGGTCGCCATCGTCAGCGAGGCGGCAGTGCAAGCGACGCCGGATGAGCGCAGGCCGTGGGTCGAGGTAGGCGCGCTGGCGAGGACGCTTGAGCCAGACATGGTGCTGTCCGCCGACCTGTCGGGGATGGACCTGATCAAGGCGGTACAGCAAGCGCCGAGCACGGAGTATTTGCTGACCGAGCAAAACGGCCGCATTTACGGCGTACTCGCGACGTCCGACCTAGACATCGCGTTCGCCGGAGTTTGAGCACCGCAATGGTCGGACGGACACGCTAGCCTGTGCCGGTGATCAACCAGCGTCGAGGGCCATTCCAACCGGGTGACCAGGTCCAGCTGACCGACGAGAAGGGGCGTCGGCACCGGCTGGTACTGGCGCCGGGTCAGGCCTTCCACACCCACCGCGGCTCGGTCGCGCATGATGACCTGATCGGGCAGCCAGAGGGTTCGGTGGTCAAGGCCACGGGCGGCACCCCCTACATCGCGCTTCGGCCACTGCTCGCTGATTACACGGTGTCGATGGCCAGAGGCGCGGCCGTCGTGTATCCCAAGGACGCGGCGCAGATCGTGGCGCTGGCTGACGTCTTCCCTGGTGCCAAGGTCATCGAAGCCGGCGCTGGCTCAGGCGCGCTGAGCTGCTGGCTGCTGCGCGCGATCGGCGAAGCGGGCTGCCTGGTCTCGTTCGAGCGCCGTCCTGATTTCGCTGCGATTGCCAAGCGCAACGTCGAGTTGTACTACGGCGGCCCGCACCCGGCCTGGCGGCTGGTCGTGGGCGAACTGCCGACCGGATCGTGCGCTGACGAGGCGGCGCACGCCGAGGGTCACGTCGGGGTTGGCGCTAGCTCAAGCGACGTCGGGCCGCACGATTATGACCGGGTCGTGCTCGACATGCTGTCGCCGTGGGAATATGTCGCCGCAGCCGGGCGCTGGCTCATTCCAGGTGGTCTGATCTGCTGCTACGTTGCGACCACGACGCAGCTGTCCAGAATCGTGGAGGAGTTGCGCGGACACGGCGGCTTCGATGAGCCTGCCTCGTGGGAGACTCTGCTACGCGGCTGGCACGTCGAAGGACTCGCCGTCCGGCCCGATCACCGGATGGTGGGTCACACTGGGTTCCTGGTGACGGCCAGGCGGCTGGCCGAAGGCGTGGTGGCACCGCCGCGTCGGCGTCGGCCGGCTAAAGGAGCTCAAGAGTGATCGAGGATGCGCCCAAGATGTGCCTGAACTTGATAGATGCGCTAGATACGAGGGATATAAGTGCACATATAAAGCATTAAAGACAGCGACCGTTTTAGGTTTAACCGTGGAAACAGGTGAAATGCTACTAGCTGGGTCTGCGCCCTAGTCACCTGGTCCCGGAACCGTAACGATGCTGACAGAAGATCGGATCGTACCGGCAGAAAAGACTAGACGGATGGCCCACGCGAGGTTACGGAATGACCAGGCGTAGGTAGGGTCTAGGTAAGTCCGCTCTAAGGAGGGGGTGAGGGGCATGGCCTCTCGTGACGACAGCGCTCGCGCCGCGCGCCATGATGACGAGGTCAAGGTCAAGGTTCTGACGGACCAGATCTCCTTCCTTGAGGAGGAGGTAGCGGCGCTGCGGGGTAAGCTCGCCGATTCGCCCCGGACTTCGCGGCTGATCGAGGACCGGCTGGCGCAAACCGAGGCAGCCTTGGCCGGCTTGACCAGTCAGAATGAGCGTCTGGCCTCGACCTTGCGTGAGGCGCGGGATCAGATCATCGCGCTCAAAGAAGAGGTCGACCGGCTGGCTCAGCCGCCGTCTGGCTTCGGCATTTTCCTGTCAGCCAATTCCGACGACACTGCCGACGTCTTCACTGGCGGCAGGAAGATGCGCGTGTCAGTGAGTCCGAGCATCGAGCTTGAGGACCTGCGCCCCGGTCAGGAACTCGTGCTTAACGAAGCGCTCAATGTCGTCATCGCGCTCGGTTACGAGACGGTCGGCGAAGTCGTCATGCTCAAGGAGCTGCTTGAGGGCGGCGACCGGGCACTGGTCATCTCGCACGCGGACGAGGAGCGCATCGTCCGGCTGGCTGAGCCGCTGCTTGCCGGCACCCTGCGGGCCGGCGATTCGTTGCTGCTCGAGCCGCGCTCTGGCTATGTCTATGAGCGCATACCCAAGGCTGAAGTCGAAGAGCTGATCCTGGAGGAAGTTCCGGACATCACCTACGACGTGATCGGCGGGCTCGGCCCGCAGATCGAGCAGATCAGGGACGCCATCGAGCTGCCCTACCTGCATGCGGACCTGTTCAAGGAGCATCAGCTGCGGCCGCCCAAGGGCGTGCTGCTCTACGGCCCGCCTGGTTGCGGCAAGACGCTGATCGCCAAGGCGGTCGCCAACTCGCTGGCCAAGCAGGTCGCCAGGCGCACCGCCGAACTGGCCAGCCAGGGCGGCGCCGACGCCAGTACCGGCCAGGCCGCCAAGGAAGGCAAGAGCTTCTTCCTGAACATCAAGGGCCCAGAGCTTTTGAATAAATACGTCGGGGAGACTGAGCGGCATATCAGGCTGGTGTTCCAGCGGGCCAGGGAGAAGGCCAGCGAGGGCATGCCGGTGATCGTGTTCTTCGATGAGATGGACTCGATCTTCCGCACCCGTGGCTCGGGCGTGTCCAGCGACGTCGAAAACACGATCGTCCCGCAGTTGCTCAGCGAGATCGACGGCGTGGAAGGGCTGGAGAATGTCATCGTGATTGGCGCGTCCAACCGCGAGGACATGATCGACCCGGCGATCTTGCGACCAGGCCGCCTTGACGTCAAGATCAAGATCGAGCGGCCGGACGCCGAGGCCGCGCGGGAGATCTTCTCCAAGTACGTCGTGTCCCAGTTGCCGCTGCACCCGGACGACGTGGCCGAGCACGGCGGCTCGAACGAGTCGACCGTGGTCGAGATGATCCAGCGGGTCGTCGAGCGGATGTACAGCGAGACGCAAGAAAACAGGTTCCTTGAGGTCACCTACGCCAACGGCGACAAGGAAGTGCTGTACTTCAAGGACTTCAACTCCGGTGCCATGATCCAGAACATCGTCGACCGGGCGAAGAAGATGGCGATCAAGGAGTTCCTGGAGACCGGCCGCAAGGGCCTGCGCGTCTCGCACCTGCTGTCCGCCTGCGTCGATGAGTTCAGCGAGAACGAGGACCTGCCCAACACCACGAATCCGGATGACTGGGCCAGGATCTCCGGCAAGAAGGGCGAGCGGATCGTCTACATCAGGACGCTGGTCTCCGGCAAGAGCGGCAACGAGGCTGGTCGATCGATCGACACCGTGGCCAATACCGGCCAATATCTGTGACGCGACACGCATCGGCGCAGCGGCCGTGACTGCCAGTCGGCTTGCCGAGCGGCACTAGGCTAGGAGACATGAGCGTTCGCCGCGTGATGGGCATTGAGACTGAGTACGGTGTTTCCGTACCTGGCCAGCCTGGCGCGAATGCCATGGTCACGTCGTCTCAGGTCGTCAACGCCTATCACGCGGCAACTGCGGCAAAGGCGCGCAGGACCAGGTGGGACTTCGAAGAGGAGAATCCGCTGCGGGACGCGCGCGGCTTCGACTTGTCGAGGGACACAGCCGACGCGAGCCAGCTCACCGACGAGGACCTGGGCCTTGCCAACGTCATCTTGACTAACGGCGCCAGACTGTACGTTGACCACGCTCACCCGGAGTACTCGGGTCCCGAGTGCACCGATCCGATGTCCGCGACGCTGTGGGATAAGGCTGGCGAGCGAGTGATGGAGGAGGCCGCCGCGCAGGCGGCCGCCTTGCCTGGCAGCGCGCCCATCCAGCTCTACAAGAACAATACCGACAATAAGGGCGTCTCGTACGGCTGCCACGAGAACTACCTGATGAGTCGGCAAACCCCGTTCGCCGAGATCGTCAGGCACCTGACGCCCTTCTTCGTGACCAGGCAGGTGGTCTGCGGCGCCGGGCGGGTCGGCCGGGGGGCTGACGGCCGCGAAGACGGCTTCCAGATCAGCCAGCGCGCCGACTTCTTCGAAGTCGAGGTAGGCCTCGAGACCACGCTCAAACGCCCGATCATCAACACCCGCGATGAGCCGCACGCTGACCCAGAGAAGTATCGCCGGCTGCACGTCATCCTCGGCGACGCCAACATGAGCGAGATCTCCACCTACCTCAAGCTCGGCTCCACTGCGCTTGTGCTTTCCATGATCGAAGACCGGTTCCTCGGCCCTGACCTCGCCATCGACGGGCCGGTCAGCGAACTGCGAGCGGTCTCACACGACCCGACCTGCAAGCACCTGATCCCGCTGCGGGACGGGCGCAAGCTGACCGCGATCCAGATCCAGCTGGAATACGCGGAGCTGGCCCGCAAGTACACCCAGAACAAGTACGGCGCCGACGTGGATGACCTGACCACCGATGTGCTCGATCGCTGGGATTCCGTGCTCGCCCGGCTGGCCGAAGATCCGATGCAGCTCGCTAGCGAACTTGACTGGGTCATCAAGCTGCAGTTGATGGACGGCTACCGCAGCAGGGACAAGCTGGCCTGGAACCACCCTCGACTGCAGCTAGTCGACCTGCAGTACTCCGATGTGCGGTCGGATCGCGGCCTGTACAACAAGCTGGTCTCAGCAGGCCGGGTCAAGCGGCTGCTCAGCGAGGCTGATGTCACCCAGGCGATCACCAACCCACCTGAGGACACCAGGGCCTACTTCCGCGGTCGCTGCCTGCAAAAATATCCTGACGCTGTCGCCGCGGCGTCCTGGGACTCGGTCATTTTCGACATTCCTGGCCGCGAGTCCTTGCAGCGAGTACCAACGCTGGAGCCACTTCGTGGCACCAAGGCACATGTGGGCGACCTGCTTGACCGCTGTTCGACGGCAGCTGAGCTGGTCACTGCCCTGACCGGCAAGTAGCCTCAAGCCGTCCGCGGACCGCAGCACTTTTCGGCTGCTGTGGTTAGCTTGAGCACGCGCGGGCGAGGATAGCTTTAAGTTCAGGCAAGAACATGGAGGGCGTTGGTATGGCGACAAAAGACACTGGCGGGCAGCGGCATACGACGCGGCGTGGCCAAGAAGATGAGGCCGAAGTCGAGCAGAGCACCGAGGAAGTGCAGGAACGGCACGAGAAGCTCAGCGACGACGTGGACGCGATCCTCGATGAGATCGACGAGGTTCTTGAGGAAAATGCCGAAGAGTTCGTCAGGTCCTACGTCCAGAAGGGTGGCGAGTGACCCAGCGTGACCAGATCTGCCTGCCGCCTTGCGCAGGCAGTAGGGTCAACTGGTATTCGCTCGGCGGACGAGGAAAGGATCGCGTTGTCTGACTCCACTGCCAGGCTGCTGGCTGCGACTTACCTGACTGCGGGAACGTCGTCCTTCAGCGACTTCCTCACGTCCACCGCACCTGAATTGCTCCCAGCGAGTCGTGGCCTGACGATGACCGGCGAACTGCCCAAGGACTTGCCGCACGGCACCACGATCGTCGCGGTCTCCTTTAGCGGCGGCGTAGTGATGGCTGGCGATCGGCGGGCGACCAGCGGGAACATGATCGCGCAGCGGGACATCGAAAAGGTGTTCCGCAGCGATGAGTACTCCTGCATCGGCATCGCCGGCGCGGCCGGCTTTGGCCTGGACCTGATGCGGCTATTCCAAGTGGAGCTTGAGCACTACGAGAAGCTTGAGGGGCGGCTGCTGTCACTCGAAGGCAAGGCCAACCGGCTGGCTGGCATTGTGCGCGCCAACCTCGCCGCCGCCATGCAGGGGCTGGTGGTCGTGCCGATCTTCGCTGGCTATGACACCGACGCCGAAGTCGGCCGGATCTTCAGCTACGACGCCGCTGGCGGTCGGTACGAAGAGCACAGATTCCACTCGATCGGCTCAGGCTCAGTCTTCGCCCGCGGCTCGCTCAAGAAACTCTATGCCGACGACATGGCCGAGTCGGACGCCATTAACGCGTGCATGCAGGCCCTTTATGACGCCGCCGACGATGACTCAGCGACCGGCGGGCCCGACCTGAGCCGGCGGATTTATCCGACCGTCGCCACTGTCACCGCCGACGGCTACCAGCGACTCACTGACGCCCAGGCGGGCAGCTACGCCGAGGCCGTGGTCGCTGGCCGGATGAGCTCGCCTGACGGGCCATCGGCGCGCCTGCGCGGCACTGCTAGCGGCGCCGAGTAGCTCAGAGCGGCCAATCGCGCCCGGCCGACCCCATTTAGCCGACAACTCAAGTAAGGAAGCGCCAGCGGTGTCAATGCCGTTCTACGTGTCGCCTGAACAGGCGATGAAGGACAAGGCTGACTACGCGCGCAAGAACATCGCGCGTGGCCGTGACGGAGTGGTGATCCAGTACGCCGACGGGATCTTGTTCGTTGCGCCGAACCCGTCCCGCGCCCTCCACAAGATCAGCGAGATCTACGATCGGATCGCGTTCGCGGCGGTCGGCCGCTACAACGAATACGAGATCTTGCGCAAGGCAGGTGTCAGATACGCCGACATGACCGGCTATCAGTACGACCGCCAGGATGTTACGGCCCGCGGGCTCGCGAACTGGTACGCGCAGACGCTTGGCACCATTTTCACCGACAGCCCGAAGCCATTCGAAGTGGAAATCGTGGTGGCCGAGGTTGGCGATACGGCCGCCGACGACCAGATCTACCGGATCACTTTTGACGGATCGGTTAACGATGAGCACGGCTATGTCGCGGTCGGTGGCCGGGCCGACCGGATCGGCACGGTGCTCAAGGAGAGCTATCACGAGGGCATGTCACTGTCGGCCGCGCTCACCACGGCGATTTCCGGGCTGGCTTCGGGGGCTAATGGCGAGCGGGTGGAGATCAACGGCAAAGAGCTTGAAGTCGCCGTGCTCGACCGCACCAGGGACCACCGGACTTTCAGGCGGATCACAGGAAGCCGGCGAGAAGGCCTGCTGACCGAGATCGCACAGGTGGCGCAGGCGGCCAAGGCCGCTGAGCAGGCCGAGGCAGCGAAGGCCACCGAGGCCGCTGAGCAAGCTGAGAGCGCTGCGGGCGACCAAGCCGAGCCCGACGCCTCCGGCTCAGGGTCCGATCAGGCCGATGGTGGTGGCGCGAGCTAGCCAGGCCGGCCGCGCGGACGGTGCTGCCGGTGCTTGAGTGGCTCGGCTTCGTCGTCGGCCTCGTGCTGATCGGCGGCACCGCGGCGAGCGTCATCAAGACGTTCATGATCCCGCGTGAGACCCATACCAAGCTCAATGTGGTCGTCTCGCGCTGCGTCTACGGCCTGTTCATGCTCGTCACGAAGCGGGTCGACGACCTCGTCAGGCGGGAGCGCATCCTCGCGGCGGCAGCGCCGATCTTCCTGCTCAGCCTGCTGTCAGCCTGGCTGGTCTGTCTGTGGCTCGGATTCGCCCTGGTCCTACTGCCCACGAACGACAACGCGATGGTCGCCATGCGCGAATCCGGCTCGTCGCTATTCACGCTCGGCTTTGCCTACCCAAGCGGCGTGGGCAGCAGCTTCGTCGTCTTCATCGAAGCCGCAGCGGGCCTGGCTGTGCTGGCCTTGCTGATCGGCTATCTGCCCTTGCTTTACGCGTCATTCAACCGCAGGGAAACGCTGGTCGCCACGTTCGAGGCGCTGGCCGGCGCGCCACCGTGGGGGCCTGAGCTGCTGGCCAGGCAATCGCTGATCGAAAACGAGAACGTGCTGCCCGAGTTGTACGACCGGTGGACCGACTGGGCCGCTGACATCTCGGAAAGTCACGTCAACTATCGGACGCTGGTCTACTTCCGCTCACTTGATCCGTCAACCTCTTGGTTGTTGTCGCTGCTCGCGGTGCTTGATGGCGCGGCGCTGCACCTGTCGCTCAATCCATCGTCGGCGCCGCATCAGGCTCGCCCGCTGCTCAGGGTCGGCTATCTCACCTTGCGCCGAATCGCGGCGGCGCTGAACCTGCCGGTGAACGATGACCCGACTCCGGCCGACCCGATGGAGCTGACCAGGGAAGACTTCGACGAGGCGGTGCACTGGCTGCATGAGGCCGGCTGGCAGACCGAGCGGCTCGCTGACGACGCCTGGCCGCATTTCCGCGGCTGGCGGGTGAATTACGAGGCTGCGGCTTACCAGCTTGCCTATCATCTGGATCTGCCGCCAGCGCTCTGGTCCGGCCCCCGACGGCTCGACCGCCCTGCGGCCAGCCCGCCGCGACGGCCCGCTGACCGCAAGCCCGGCCTGTCGAACTGACGCGACGCCGGCCCGCCAGCCGAGCGAAGTCGGCTACCCTGCCCAGGTTAGCTGCGAAGTTGTGAGCTGCCATACTTTGACGTCCTGTCGGCAAAGGCGTCAGGATATGAGGATTACGCTCCACGATTGCACGGCAATCGGCAGGATCGTCGCTACGCGCTGGGGGAGGGCTGGCCGGGTTGAGCGATTTGGAGCTGCGGTATGCGACGACCAAGTCGATCATGCCCGGAGGTGGCGTAGCCCGCCGACCGCTGCACGTGATCTTGCTTGCGGACTGCTCAGGATCGATGATCGGGGCCAGGATCAAGGCTCTGAACTTCGCGATCGGTGACATGCTTCAGCATTTCGCTTCCTGGGAGCGCGAGCAGGAGAAGCGCATCCTGGTCCGCGCCGTGGCCTTTGCTGACGAGCCGCACTGGCACATTGCTGAGCCGACTCCTGCTACCAACATGCAGTGGAAGGAGCTAGCGGCGGTGAATAGGGGCAAGACCTACATGGCGCCAGCGTTTCGGCTGGTGGCGAGCGCGCTGGCCGACGACGAGGCAAGCCGGGGGCTGCGGCCTGTGCTTGTTCTCGTCACCGATGGCCTGCCAACCGATACCTCGGCCGACTTCGATGCCGGCCTCGCTGACCTGCTCGCTGTCCCTGCCGCCAGGGATGCCATGCGGATCGCCGTAGCCATCGGCACCAAGGCTCGCTCGGACGCGCTGACGAAGTTCATCGGCAACTCCAGCCTGCCGGTGCTGGTCGCTAGCGATGTCGAGCAGATCGCCGACCAATTGCACCGGGCCTCTATCTGGGTGACCAGCCCGAACCTCAGGTCGGCCTGGCCTTACTGGCCAGCTCCCTGTGCCGCCGGGGCCGGTCATCCGCGACATTTCTGACGTGGTGTTCTGATCATGGCGGGGGGCAATCGTGGCGCTGACGAGACAGCGGTGATCGGCTTCGGGTCGAGCTGGGACATCTACGTCACCAGCGCCAAGGGAGCTGACCACATCCGGGTCGGCAGCCCGAACGAGGACGCGGTCGGCGCGAAGCAGTTCGAACTGCCAGGCGGCCGGAAGCTTGTCATCTTCGCGGTTGCTGACGGCCATGGACACAGTCGTCACTTCCGCAGCGCGCGCGGCTCCCAACTGGCGATCACGGCCGCTACCGACACAGCCAGGCAGTGGGCTGCGGCGCTGCCCGCGCAAAGCCAGCCATCGGCCTCATCGGCCAGCGAACTGGTGTCGGCGGTCGTCGCGAACTGGCTCGCGCTGGTTGCTGCCGATGTGGCCGCTGATCCGATCACCGACGCGCAGCGAGCCGCATTGCTGCCCGGTGACGCCGATGAGATCGCTTACGGCTCGACCTTGCTGCTCGGAGCTATCGTCGGGGAGATCGCCGTGCTCGGCCAGATCGGCGACGGCGAGATGCTCCTGGTGCTGCCGGACGGACGCGAACTAGCGCCAATCCCGACGGACAGCAGGCTTGACGGCACTAAGACCACGAGTTTGTGCCAGCCGGACGCGGTGTCCTCCTTCCGGGTGGCTCTGGTCAGCCTCATCAAAACGCCGGTCTTCGCGATCTTCGCCGCAACCGATGGCTTCGGCAATGCGCAGGCCTCGAACAACTGGCGCCAGACCCTGGCCGCCGACCTGGTCCGCTTGGGCGTCGACCACGGCGTGAGCTGGATCGGCAGCCAGTTGCCCACCTGGGCGGCGGCCTGCGCGTCGGCGGACGGCAGCGGTGATGACTCGACGGTGGCGCTGGCGCTCAACCCGCATGTGGCCTTGACGCCGCCCCCGGCGGCGCGGCGGCCAGCCAACCCGGCCGATGACACGACGCTCGTTGTCGGCGGTGGACTGGTCGGCGATACCACGCAGCTAAGAGCCGAGTCGGCCGAACCGGCGAGCCAAGCACCAGTAGGCCAGGAGCCGGCCACCAGGCCCGCCCAGGCGGTTCCGGCGCGCGACGCCACCGCGCCGCTGGCGCGGACCGCGGCAACGGTGCCCGTGCAGTTCGCTCCGGCCGGCCCTGGTCCTGGGCCTGGGCTGCCGGAGCCGCCAGGTCAGCTACCAGGGCCGCCCGGCGGCCTCGGCGGACGCCGTCCGATCTGGCTGGCCGCGGCAGTCGTGATCGTGATCGTGGTGGTGGTCGGCGCGTTCCTGATCTTCCACAACTCATCCGCAGCTCGCTCGACGACGCCATCGAGTCCGTCGCCGGGCAGCACGCCCACCAGGAGCTCTGGCGAGACCACGCACTCCAAGAGCAAAGCGACACCGACCCCGACCGCTCGGTCGAGCGGCTCCACGGTAGGCCCGATGCCCAAGCACAAGAACTCCGCGCCTGACGGCATTCCGACTACGATCCCGACCAAGATCCCGACCAAGATCCCGACCAGCATCCCGACGTCGGGCACAGCCAGCAGGAGCGGCCACGGACATGGCTGACCTGCGGCTTGGCGATCCGGTTTATATGCGATCCGGTGGTGACCCGCTGCTCATTGGGGAACGGCTCGGCCGGGGCGGGCAGGGCACCGTATTCCGCACCAGCTTGGGCGGGACCCAGTTGGCCGTCAAGTGGTACCGACCGTCGGCCAGCCCGGCATTCGACGACAAGATCCGCGCTAGCCTGACTCGCCTTGTGGACGGCACCAGGCCGAAGAGCCGTGCTTTCATCTGGCCTATCGACATGGTCTCCAGCCCAGACCAGCCTGGTTTCGGCTACGTGATGCCGGTGATGGAACGCCGATTTATCACCTGCTTTGAGTTGCTGTCCAGCGACACCGCGCCCGACTTTCACACCAAGATTCAGATCGGCCTGAATCTGGTGGACGCCTTCGCCTCATTGCACAGCGATGGCCTGTGTTATCGCGATGTCAGCTTCGGCAACCTGTACGTCGATCCAGGCACCGGCGATGTCGCGATTATCGATAACGACAACATCGGGACCACCGGCGAAGAGTCGTTCATCAAGGGCACGTTGCAGTTCATGGCACCTGAGGTAATGCTCAACGAGGCACCGCCGAGGACGGAGAGCGATCTGTACTCGCTGGCGTTGTTCTTGTTCTATCTGTTCTGTCACGGTCACCCGCTGGAAGGCGTGGCCGTCGATGAGTCCTACAGCTCCGACGAACGCGAGCGACTGTCTGACGAGGAATTGCTGCTCAAGCACTTCGCGGTGGAGCCACTGTTCGTATTCGACCCGGTGAACCCGGCGAACCGGCCGGCGGCCGGACATCCGATCAACAACTGGTGGCCGGTTTACCCGAAGTTCTTCCAGCAGATGTTCATCGCCTCGTTCACCAGCGGGCTGAAGGACCACAGCCTGACTGGGCGGATAATCGAGAGTTTGTGGCGGCGGGCCTTGCACCGCCTCGACGACAGTATCTGGCAATGCCCGACCTGCAGCGCGGCGCTGCTATTCGATACGACCGACCCCTATCGCGCGTGCTGGCGATGCGGCCACACGCCGCCGGCGCCGCTACTGCTGAAGACGAATAGCTCAGCCATCGTGCTGAGAGACGGCGCGGTGCTGACCCATCGCCACGTCATGCTGTCCGGCCGGCCGGAAGCGCCGGTCGCGATCGCCGAATTGGATGAACGGCTGCCCGGTGCCGTACTGCTCCGAAATCTGACGGATCAGAATTGGGCGGTAGAAACGCCGGGAGAAGACAGCCAGCAGGTGAAGCCGGGGCATAAGGTAGTAGCCCGGCCACGGACCATCAAGATCTCAGGAAAGAAGATTTCGATCGTCCGGGCAGCGGAGGAAAATTAAAGGGACTCAGATGGACCAGGTATGGGACGCGCAGGGTGAGGCGAGTTTGGCGCTCGCGCGCGTCGTGCAAGGGTTCGGCGTACCAGTGCTTGGGCAGGCCGACCTGCTTGAAGGCTTGCTCAACGACGAGATTCCCGAGTTGCCGCGCGAAGTCGCCATGCTCACGGAGGCAGCCAGGTACGGGATAGCCGACTTGCTTTCTGACAGGGTGAAGCAAGGAGTCTCGCCCCAAGCCGCAGCGTCCATGGTGGCGACTGAGATGACGTCGCGCACGGCGGTAGACGCCCAGGGCGCGCGCTGGGCGGCCGGCATCTTCGCCACCGCGATTGGCCTGCAGACCAGCGGGATCGCGGTCACCATGCCGACCTCGGATCCAGGTCAAGCGACTTGGCCCGCACCCGAATCCGCGCCGCCGCCTGATATTGCCCGGCCTGATATTGCCACGCCGATCGCGCCGGTAGTGGTCGCACCCGCAGCCAGCGGACCGCGAGTGGCGGCCGACCTGCCCGCAGTTGATGCCGCGCCGCCAACCCGTCGGCTGGACAGCGGACCAGCCGTGGCCGGAGCGGTCGCCGACGCCGATGGCCAGGCAACGATTGCCCCTGGCCTGCCGACCAGAGTAGCGCCTGGCCCGCCGTCACCGTTCGACAACTCGCCGTTCCCCGCGTCCCCTGTGCCTTACTCTCCGGTCGCTGGTGCGACCGCTGCCGCCGGCCCGAACCTCGGCGGCCTGGCGGCCGCGCTCACCGTGGTCGCCGTCGTGCTCCCGCTGGCCTGGAGCTTCTTCCCGCGATCGCACGCGCAAACGGCCTTGTTCTGGATAGGTTCACTCATCCTGCTGGCCGGCGGGGTAGCTGTAGCCGGGTGGGCGGCGCGCGACCGGCTGAATGGCTTTGGCCTTGCCGCCGTACTCGGAATCGGGCTGCCAGGCATCTCCTGGGCCATCTATGACGCGACGTTCGCACCGGAGTTGACCCAGTTCTCAGAGAAACACCGGCTGGCGCTGCTTGCGACCTCGATCTTGACTTTGCTGGCCGCAGCGGGCGCGGTACTGCTCGCACTTGTCGTGCTGGCCAGGCGCCGCCAGGCAGTGAAGCAGGCGCCCCAGCCGCTGTTGCTCATCCTGCTGGCCTTGGGCGTGGCCTTCCCGCTCACCAACGTGCTAGCTCAGGTGAGTTTCGACGGATCGGGCTTTGACAACGTACTCGGCAGCCGGGTGACCGGCTGGCACATCGTCTGGGGACTGGTTTTCCTGGTCGCGTTCGCGCTGCCGCCGATCCTCACAGTCGCCCTGCGGCTCAGCAGGTCAGCGGCGGCGGCGACCTGGGCCGGATGGCTCTTCATCGTGCTTTCCTGGCAGATCGCCGACACGCCGACCGACGGCGAGCACGCGGCCACTGGCCTGTATCTGTCCTGGCTGGTGTGGGTAGCCACGCTAGTCGGCACGCTGGTGCTAGCGACCCGCAAGCCGGCCGCTGGCCAGCCTGCGGCACCAGTAGCCGATCAGACAGCAGCAGGCGGCCAATGGCCGCCTCCGCGGGCCTAGCCGCCTGCGCGGGGGTTGCCGCCTGCGCGGGCCTAGCCGCCTGCGCGGGGGTTGCGCACCGCCGCCAGCCAACGCGGTCAGGACGAGGAACAGCGCCCCGCCCGGCCCGGCCCGCATCGCCGCTCCGATATTGCTGTTAGCCCCCCGAATCCAGCCGCATCGTTGGAGCGGTACTGCTGCTATTCCAGCATCGTCGGAGCGGTGCTGTCGTTGGACCCGGGTCCGGCTACCGCAGCATCGGTACGGCGATGCTGCGGGCAGCGGTTGCGGTCGGCAGGCATGGTTGCTGGGCGTGCGTGTACGGCTACGGAACGACGATAGCTCCGAACCTTCTACTTGGCGCGACGACGGGAGTTGGCTAGGGGTATTCGGCTGAATTCGGACGATCCTCCGCCGGCTGAGCGCGCTGGTGCCCGCGACGATCAGCAGGCCGGCTTGCTCGGTGCCGGCGCATGGGCACTGCCGTTGGTAATGTCGGGCATGCGCGACGCAAAGCTAGCCCGCGCACTAGATCGTGGGAGGAAACGTGACGGCTGACCTCGCCAGCATTACCGCGATAGCGCCGACCGGCCTGTTGATCGGCGGCCAGTGGTCACCTGGCCGGGCCGGCCTGCTTGAGGTCATCGATCCAGCGACCGAGGACCCGATCGCTGAGGTCGCCGACGCGAGTGCCGACGATGCGCTCGACGCGGTCACCGCCGCGCACGACGCATTGGCGGGCTGGGCGGCGACTCCGCCGCGCGTACGTGGCGAGTGCCTGCGCAGGGCTTATGAGCTGATGATCGCCGACGCCGAGGCGCTGGCCAGGCTGATGGTGCTGGAGAACGGCAAGGCGCTGCGTGATGCCAGAGCCGAGATCGGCTATGCCGCCGAGTTCTTCCGCTGGTTCGCCGAAGAGGCGGTGCGGATCGATGGCCTGGTCACCCGGTCACCCAGCGGTACCAACCGGATTCTGGTCCAGCATCAGCCGGTCGGCGTGGCTGTGCTGGTGACGCCGTGGAATTTCCCGGCCGCGATGGCGACAAGGAAGATCGGGCCAGCGCTCGCGGCTGGCTGCACGGTCGTGCTCAAGCCAGCCAAGGAGACGCCGTTGTCGGCGCTGGCAGTGGCGAGGATCCTCGGCGAGGCGGGGGTGCCGGACGGCGTCGTCAACGTGCTGCCCACTAGATCACCTGGTCCGGTCGTCGGCGCGATGCTGGCCGACCCGCGGGTGCGCAAGCTGTCCTTCACTGGCTCGACTGAAGTCGGCCGCATGCTGCTGCGCACCGCAGCCGAGACGGTGACCAACTGCTCGATGGAACTCGGCGGCAACGCGCCATTCCTGGTGTTCGCTGACGCCGATATCGACGCCGCTATCGAAGGCGCGATGATCGCGAAGATGCGCAACGGCGGCGAGGCCTGCACCGCCGCCAACCGGTTCTATGTGCATGATTCGGTCGCCGACGAGTTCACCGCCAAGTTCGCCGCCCGGCTGGCCGCGCTCACCGTCGGGCCAGGACTTGATGACGGTGTCGAACTTGGCCCGCTGGTGAACGCGGACACTAGGTCGAAGGTGGCGACGCTGGTAGCCGAGGCGGCCAAGGACGGCAGCCGGGTCGTCACTGGCGGCAGCGCGCCCGATCGGCGCGGCTACTTCTACACTCCGACGGTGCTTGACGATGTGCCGGCCATGGCCGGCATTCTCAGCGAGGAGATCTTCGGTCCGGTAGCGCCGATCGTCAGGTTCACCGACACTGATCAGGCGATCGCGATGGCCAACAGCACGGAGTACGGGCTGGTCTCCTACCTGTACACGACCGATCTGCGGCGGGCGCTGCAGGTCGCTGAGTCACTTGAGGCCGGCATGGTCGGCATCAACCGGGGCGTGGTGAGCGACCCGGCGGCGCCCTTCGGCGGCGTCAAGCAGTCCGGTCTTGGTCGCGAGGGCGGGCACGAAGGGCTGCTTGAGTTCACCGAGACGAAGTACATCGCGGTGGATTGGTGAGGTCAGGTTCTGGGGACGGGTGAGCCGAGGGTCCGGATTGGTGCGCGGCCACATGTTACGGAGCAAAACTGCAAGTCGTGGATAGGTGAGCTGAGAATCGCGTGGACAGGCGAATATTCGGACTGGAGAACGAGTACGGCGTCACCTGCACGTTCCGCGGCCAGCGCAGGCTGTCGCCCGATGAGGTAGCCAGGTACCTGTTCCGCCGGGTGGTGTCGTGGGGGCGCAGCAGCAACGTGTTCTTGCGCAATGGCGCCCGGCTGTACTTGGACGTCGGCAGCCACCCTGAGTACGCGACGCCGGAATGCGACAGCCTGGTCGATCTGGTCACCCACGATAAGGCCGGCGAGCGCATACTTGAAGGCCTGCTGGTGGATGCCGACCGGCGACTACGCGAAGAGGGCATAGCCGGCGATATCTACCTGTTCAAAAACAACACCGACTCGGCCGGCAACTCCTACGGTTGCCACGAGAACTACCTGGTCGCCCGGCACGGCGAGTTTGGCCGACTGGCCGACATCTTGATCCCCTTCCTGGTCACCAGGCAGATCATCTGCGGTGCTGGCAAGGTGCTGCAGACGCCGCGTGGTGCGGTTTACTGCGTGAGCCAGCGCGCTGAGCACATCTGGGAAGGCGTGTCATCGGCGACCACCAGGTCGCGCCCGATCATCAATACCCGCGATGAGCCGCACGCCGACGCTGAGCGGTTCCGGCGGCTGCATGTGATCGTCGGCGACTCGAACATGAGCGAGACCACCATGCTGCTCAAGGTGGGCACCACTGACCTGGTGCTGCGCATGGTCGAAGCCGGCACTGTGATGCGGGATCTGACCTTGGAGAACCCGATCAGGGCGATCAGGGACGTCAGTCACGATATGACCGGGCGAAAGAAGATCAGGCTGGCCAACGGCCGGGAGTTGAGCGCGCTGGAGATCCAGCATGAGTACCTGGCCAAGGCGCGCGCCTTCGCTGACGCCAGAGGCGCCGACAAGATCACGAGCCAGGTGCTTGAACTTTGGGAGCGCGCCGTCCGTGCCGTCGAGACGGGCGATCTCGACCTGGTCGCCCGTGACATTGACTGGGTTACCAAGTACCAGCTGATCGAGCGCTACCGCGCCAAGCACGATCTGCCGCTGTCCTCGCCTCGGGTGGCCCAGCTCGACCTGGCCTACCACGACGTGCACCGTGGCCGTGGCCTGTACTACCTGCTGCAAAAGCGCGGTGCGGTCGAACGGGTGTGCCAGGACCTGGCGATCTTTGAGGCCAAGTCAGTGCCGCCGCAAACCACCAGGGCGCGGCTACGCGGTGACTTCATCAGGCGCGCTCAGGAGCGCCGCCGGGACTACACCGTGGACTGGGTCCATCTCAAGCTCAATGACCAGGCTCAGCGCACGGTGCTCTGCAAAGACCCCTTCCGCTCGGTGGACGAGCGGGTCGAAAAGCTTATTGCCGGGATGTAGTTCGGACCTCCAGTCGACCCTGCCGGCGAATAGTCACCAAGGCTCTACTCAGCGTTACTAGAGTGGGCATTGGCTGAACGGCGCCACCGATCAGAGGCACCGTTCGCCCGAGCTTGGGTCGGGGGACCATGACGGGGGCTTTTCGGTCGGCGGCTGGATCACCAGGCACTTTGCCGAACCGCCGGGTCCCCGCATTGCTGCTCAGGCTCCGGGGGTCACGGTGGCCGCGGCCCGGAGTTCGGCTCACGGCGGCCACCCTGGTCACGGTCGGCACCTGGCTGGTCGGCGCTGTCACTTTGTTCGTGTGCTACCTGCACGTCGCCGACAGCACGCCGGTGACCTCGGACGGAGCTTCCAATGCGCTCCAGGCCTGGCAGATGCTGCACGGCAACCTGCTGCTGCGCGGCTGGCAACTCTCCGACGTGTCGTTCTACACCACCGAGTTGCCGCAGTACCTGGTGATCGAGCGGCTGATCGGGCTTGGCCCCGCGGTTGTGCACGTGGCCAGCGCGCTGACCTACACCACGTTGGTGCTGCTCGCCGCGCTGCTCGCCAAGGGGCGCAGCACCGGCCGGGAGGCCATCGTCCGGTGCCTGCTCGCGGCCGGCCTCATGCTCGCGCCGCAAGTTGGCAACGGCGTAGCTGTCCTACTTGGGTCGCCCGACCACGTCGGCAGCACTGTGCCCGTACTGGCGGCCATCGTGCTGATCGACCGGTGCGGTCGCCGCTGGATTGTGCTGCCCGGTGTCGGCTTGCTGCTCAGCCTGGCGCTGATCGCCGACAGCATCGTCATGTACACCGGAGTGCTGCCGATCATCGTCGTCTGCCTGACCAAGGTCTACCTGGCGAGGGTCTCGAACCGGCAGCGCCGCCTGAGCAATTGGTGGTTGCTAGCCCTAGCCGCGATCGCGGCCAGTTCGGTCGGGCTCGCCGCTGCCATCGTGCACGCGATCAGATCCGCTGGCGGCTATGTGGTCTGGCCGCTGCCGACGGCGCTGGCCGCACCGGCCGACGTGCCGCATTACCTGTTTATCACCGGCCGAGGGCTGCTGCTGCTCTTCGGCGCCAACTTCTTGGAGCACAATGTCGGCTTCGTTGCCGCGCTGGCCGCCGGCCACCTGATCGGCCTGGCATTGGCTGGCTTGGCGACCTGGGCAGCGCTGCGCCGGTTCGGCACCATCGACCTGGCAGTGGCGGTGCTGGCAGCAGCCGTAGTGATCATTCTCGCCGCCTTCGCCTTCGGCACTAGGGCCAGCGACCTGCTGGCTGCCAGGGACATCAGCGCGATCCTGCCGATGAGCGCCGCACTGGCCGGTCGGCTGCTCGCTGGCCGATTGGCCAGCGCCAAGCTGCTGCCCGCGCTCACTTTGCTGCTGGTCGGCTACCTGGTCAGCCTCGGCCGCATCGTAGTGTTGCCGGCCGCGCCCGCCGTCGGCGCTGACCTGGCACCCTGGCTGGCCGCCCACAAACTCGACTACGGCCTGGCCGGCGACTGGAATGCCAACGTCACCACTTTGGACACCAGCGGCAAGGTCGTGCTGCGCTCGGTACTTGCCGACGGTCACCAGATCACTGGCGACTACTGGGAAGTGCAGTCAGCCTGGTACAACCCGAGACGCAACGACGCCAACTTCATCGTGCTGGTGCCAAGCCCGCCCGGGTTCAAGCGGTACCCGACCGTCGCTTCGGTGCGGGCCACGTTCGGCCAGCCGCTACGTATCTACGATGTCGACAGCTACACCATCATCGTCTACGACAAGAACCTGCTCACCGAGCTCGGCCGGGGAGCGCCGCCGCCCCCGAAGGCCGGGCCTACGCCGACGCCCGCCATGCCGCTGCCTGAGCCTGGCAGCTAGCCGGGCGTTGGAAGCTTGGCGCCAGCTGAAGGTTTGCTGCCAGGTTACGCAGGATGATCGGGCACGAGGTGCAAGCGACCAAGACGCCGCTGGCATGCCGGTAGGCTGTCCGAACCGACCAACTCAACTTCTTAGGACTCTCATGCGACGTGTGGCCGTGGCGCTCCTTGCTCCGCTTGCCGTAACTGGCGTGTTGCTGGCGGGGTGCGGCAGCTCAGCCCCCACGACGACGAACGCCAATCTGGCGGTGAAGATCACCGGGACTGTCAACAAGGCCCCGAGCGTGACCATCCCGTCGACGAAGCCAGGCGCAAGCCTGGTGACAAAGACGCTGGTCAAGGGCAATGGCCCGGTGCTCAGCGCATCCGATTCCTACCTTGCCAATTTCGCCGTCTATATTTGGCGCGGCAAGACGCACAAGCTGCTCTACTCCAGCTACGCCAGCACGCCAGAGGTGCTGCCGGTCACCATGGGGCTGACCGGCCTGCAGAAGGCCCTGTCCGGCCAGCATGTTGGCAGCCGCGTGCTTGCGGTGCTGCCGCCGAAGTTCGCTTACGGTACGCACGGCAACTCCCAGCTCGGCGTCAAGCCGGGGGACACCCTGGTCTGGGTGGTGGACGTGCTGCAGCAGTTCTTGCCGAACGCGACCGCCTCAGGCAAGCACATCACGGACGGCGGCGGCAGCCTGCCGACGGTCGCGGCGCCCCCAGGTGAGTCACCGCAGATCAGCATCCCGAAGACCGCGCCGCCAAGCAAGCTGGTCGTTAAGACCCTGATCCAGGGCACTGGTGCCCCGGTTAAGGCTGGCCAGGCGATCGTGGTCCGCTACGTTGGCTCTATCTGGCGAACTGGCAAGGTCTTCAACGACAACTGGCCATCCACCACTTCGCCGACCACTCCGCCGAATGTGTTCGTGCTTGGCCAGCTGATCCCAGCTTGGAATACCGGCCTAGTCGGCGTCCCGGTCGGCAGCCGGGTCATGCTCGTGGTCCCGCCCGCCGAAGGCTACGGGTCCAAGGGTCAGACTTCGGCCGGCATCAAGGGCACCGACACCCTGGTGTTCGTGGTAGATATCCTCGCCACCGCCACCTGACCAACGCGAAAGCGGGCCAGCAGGAGAGTGTGACGAACTGTCCGGTCAGCTGGGCTGGGCGCTGGTGAGGGTGGCGGCGTGGTAGCCGGCGGCTGCGGCTGCCAAGAAGTAGGCCAGGTCCTGATCCAGTGACCGACCCATGGTGGACAACGGCACCGGGCTGGCCAGGAGCAGCTCGCGCAGGCCGGACACGCTGACGGAGACTAGGTTGTGGCGCTCGGCCAGTGGCTTCGCGGCGTCGGCCACGGCCGCGCCGAAGTCACCGGGCAATTCGGGTACCACCACATCAGCTCGCGCCAGGGCGACCCGGCCGTAGGCGGTCAGGCTGTGGTGACTGATGCCACGATGCCGCTCTCGGCGGTCAGCCTCGCTGATCCGCAGTGCGGCGACCGGCCGACCACCAAGGATGCTGGCGGCGTTCACCGCCTCACCGGAAGCGACGCCGGAAAAGCCCCACCTGGTACCGGTGCCGAGGTTGCCAGGACCCTGCGAGACCACAATCAGCTCCGCGCCAAGCACCTGCCGGGCCGCGAGCAGGCCGCTGTGCACGGTCACCGCCTCGAGATCGCCGCCAAACGCCTGGCCAACCGTGATCGTGCCGGTCAGCCAGCGAGCGTCGGCGAGCATCGACAGCGTGCGGGAGAACCAGGCGGGCAGCGCGCCGCCGTCCAGCATGACGTAGGCGACCTTCACCCCGGTGGCGTCAAGCTCAGCGCCGATTGGAGCAGGCTTGAGCGCGGCAGCCGCTCCGGCGAGCCGTTTCGCATAATAGGCGGCCAGGATCGCAGGCAGTGCCGAATGCAGGTCGGCGACCAGCACGGGGATGCCGTCCAGACTGTCCGCATCACGAAGCAGGTCGTGATAGGCCGACCCCTGCTCGTCGGCACCGAGCACGGTTGCCTGGAGCGGCGTGTAGCGGGCCTTGACCAGGTGCCCTGGGCCCATTGGGTCGGGCGGCAGCCGGTCAGGTATCGCCACGACCAGCGCGTAGCCGCCGGTACCCAGGCCAAGGTCGAGTGCGCCAGTGTTCAGCAGCACCCGGTCACCAGGCTCGGGTCGGCCAGTCAGTTCCGGGTAGGCGAGTGCGCGGACTGGCACGCCGGCAATGGTGACTTCAAGCTCGACCGCACCTCGCCACTCGCGCCGAATGGCAACCACATCGCCGCGACGCCACTTGATCACTGTGGCAGGCTAGCGCTTATCCAGCCGGCGTGCCGGGTGCAAGCTCGCGCGCAGTTGCGTAAGAACGCGTGACAATCCACCGAGTGCTCACCTCGGCGCGGTACCTTCAATGCGGGGACCGGCAGTGTGGGCGAGGGGTGCGCGATGTCGAAGCAGAAGACCGAGCGACTGCTCAGTCTTGTGGTCTGCCTGCTGTCCTCCCAGCGGTACCTGACGGCCGGACAGATCCGCGACGCGGTGCCCGGCTATCCTGACAACTTCGAAGCGTTCAAGCGCATGTTCGAACGAGACAAGGATGAGCTGCGCGAGCTTGGCATCCCGCTGGAGACCGGTGCCAACGCCGGGCAGGACGACGAGGTCGGTTACCGGATCTCGCGGCAGGCTTATGAGTTGCCCGAGATCATGCTTGAGCCCGACGAGGCTGCGGTGCTTGGACTGGCCGCCCGGGTCTGGCAGCAGGCCGAACTGGCTGGAGCGGCCGCTGGCGGACTGCTGAAGCTGCGAGCCGCCGGGATCGACGCCGAGCAGACTCAAGCAGGCATCGAGCCAAGGCTGCAGACCCAGGAGCCCGCGTTCGGGCCGCTGTGGCGAGCCGTCAGGGACCGGCGCCCGGTGCGGTTCGGCTACCGGGCCGCTGGCCGGTCGGCGGCGCAAACTCGCAACCTGGAGCCGTGGGGCGTGGTGAACAGGAACGGCATCTGGTATGTCGCTGGCTTTGACCGGGACCGTGCCGAGGAGCGGGTGTTCCGGCTGAGCCGGATCGAAGGGACGGTCACGTTCGCCGGGCCGCCAGGCTCGGTGCTGGTGCCAGCCGGCACCGACGTGCGTAAGGCAGTGCGCGAGGGAGATGGCGCGCCGCCGAAGCTGCGCACCGCCGAGCTCAAGATCCGCAGCGGCACCGGCTACGGGCTGCGCCGCCGGGCGCTATCCGATGAGCCGTACCTGGCTGAGGACTCAGCTACCGCTGCCGAGCGATGGGACCTGGTCAGGACCTCGTTCTCTGACGTCAGCTGGTATGCCGACTACCTCGCGTCGTTCGGCGCTGACGTGATCGTGCTCGAGCCCGTCGACCTGCGCGAAGCAGTCATCCGCAAGCTCAAGGGAGTCTTGGCATGAGCGGATCGGCCGGGCGGGGTGGCACCGCCAGCGACCGGTTGCAGCGACTGCTGGCGCTGGTCCCCTACGTGGTGAGCAGGCAGGTGGTCGGACTGGCCGAGACCGCCGACGCCTTCGGGATCAGCGAGCGTGAACTCGTCGACGATCTGAACATGCTGTGGTGCATCGAACTGCGCTCGCCCGATCCCTACTGTCCGATCGACCTGTCCTACGAGGGCGGCGAGATCATGGTGACCGAGGCTGAGTCGATGGACCGGCCGTTGCGGGTGGGCACTGATGAGGCCAGCGCGCTGCTGATCGGCCTTCGCCTGCTTGCCGAGCTACCCGGACAGCAGGACAGGTCGGCGCTCAGCCGTGCCATCGCGAAACTGGAGGCGGCAGCCGGGGAGGCCGGCGCGGCCAGCGAGCAGATCGCCGTGCACCTGGATGGCCGGGCCCCGGCCGACATTCAGGCCCAGGCGGCGGAGGCGATAAAAGAGGGCAAGCGGCTGCATTTGTCCTATTACGTGCCAGGCCGGGATGAGGCGACCGAGCGCGATGTCGACCCGATGCGGGTAGTCGTCGTGCAAGGCCGGGCTTACCTGGAAGGGTGGTGCCGCCGGGCCGAGGCCGTCCGGCTGTTCCGGCTCGACCGGGTGCTCAAGCTCACCGTGCTTGACGTCGACCGCGAGATTCCTGATGAGGCCGAGTCGGTGGACGTCGACGCTGGCAGCCTGTTCCGGCCGTCTGACGCGGACGTCCAGGTGGAGCTTGAGGTTACCGGGGCGGGGCGCTGGGTGGCTGACTACTATCCGTGCGAGCAGACCACCGAACTCGGCGAGGGGCGGCTTGGCGTGGTGCTCCGCACCCCTGATACGCAGTGGGTCAGACGACTCGCGCTCCGGCTCGGTGAAGACGGCCGGGTAATCTCGCCACCGGACTTGGTCGAGCAGATCACCGCCGATGCCACGGCGGCACTTGCGCGATACTCCTGACTTTGCCTGGCACATGTAGAATACGAGGCGAGCGAAGCTGGCACCGCCTCCCAACCGTGAATGGGGACTGATATGGGAACTGACCTGTTCGCGCCGTGGCACATCATCATCTTGCTCGTGGTGATTCTGGTGCTCTTCGGTGCGAAGCGTCTGCCTGGCGCTGCGCAATCGCTAGGCCAGTCGATGCACATCTTCAAGAACTCGATGAAGGGCCTGCACGAGGACGACAAGCCGGACGACAGCAACACGACGTTCACCGCTGCCACCGTGATGCCTGCGGCGGTGCCGGTAGCGCCGCAACAGCTATCCGCGCAGCAAAATGATCCGGCCCATCAGGCGCAGCTCGATGAGATGCAGCGGCAGATCGCCGAGCTTCAGCGGCTCTCGGCCAACGGCAGCGCGTCGGCGGCTGACTCACATAACACGACGCAGTCGAGCTAACCGACAGGGCAGGTAATGTCCGCCGCAGAAGACAGTCCGGCACCGGCCGCCGGGGGTAAGAAAGCACTGCGAAGGCGCGCCAGCAAGGTCCCGAACCCCGAAGCGCGGATGTCGCTTATCGACCACATTCGCGAGCTGCGCGACCGGGTGCTCAAGGCCGTCATCTTCGCCGTACTTGGCATGATTGCCGGCTGGTTCATTGAGGCACCAGTGTGGAAGCTGATCAGCAAGCCGTTCTGCGATCTGCCGGCCAAGTACTTTACCCTCGATGCGACCGGCCACCACGAGACCTGCCAGCGACTTATCGTCACCGGTCTGTTCGACGGGCTTTTCATCCACCTCAAGCTGGCGATCGTGGTCGGGCTGATCATCTCAAGCCCGCTCTGGCTTTATCAGTTCTGGGCATTCGTAGCACCCGGCTTGCACCGGCGGGAGCGGCGCTGGACGTATTTCTTCGCCGGCTCGGCCGTTCCGCTCTTCGCACTGGGTGGCGGGCTGGCCTATTTCGCCATGTCCAAGGGCCTCCGCTTCCTGCTGAGCTTGCTGCCGGCCGGATCGGCCGCGTTCATCAGCGTGGATAGCTATCTGAGCTACGCCGTGGCGATGCTGCTGATCTTCGGCCTCGCTCTTGAATTGCCGCTGGTCATGGTGCTGCTCAATGTCGCTGGCCTGCTGACCCACGAGCGGTTCGCCAAGTGGCGGCGGATGATCATCTTCGGGGTGTTCGCGTTCGCGGCGATCGCGACGCCCAGCCCCGACCCGATCAGCATGCTGTTGCTCGCCGTGCCGTGCGTGCTGCTGGTGGAGCTAGCCGAAGTATTCGCCTGGGCTAACGACCGGCGCAAGGCCAGGCTGACCACGGCATATCCAGGCCTGACTGCCGACGAGATCGCCAAGTACGGCCTGGATCAGGATCCGTTTGCCGCGATTGGCACTGATGACGTGGACGCGGACGGCTAGCGCAACCTCCGCAAACTTGGATAAACCAGGCGATAATTCGCACTGGTCTGGTTAGCCGTAATCTTGATCACATGAGCACGCCGGCTGATCCTGCTGACCGGTACGCGGCCTTCCTTCGCAGCCGTCAGCAAGATGGCGGCGGCAAGATCGGTGCGGCACTCACCGCCTTCCGCGCGCTGTACGACTTCGAGTTCGACGACTTCCAGGTGCGGGCCTGCAGGGAACTGGCCGAGGGGCACGGCGTACTGGTCGCGGCGCCGACCGGATCGGGCAAGACGGTGGTCGGTGAATTCGCTGTCCACCTTGCCGTGACGCGCGGCCGCAAGTGCTTCTACACGACGCCGATCAAGGCGCTGTCCAATCAGAAGTACGGCGATCTGGTGCGGCGCTACGGTAGCGCCAAGGTCGGCCTGCTGACCGGAGACAACGCCGTCAACGGCGACGCGCCGGTGGTGGTGATGACCACCGAGGTCCTGCGGAACATGCTCTACGCCGGCTCGCCCACCCTGACCGGACTCAGTCACGTCGTGCTGGACGAGGTGCACTACCTGGCGGACCGGTTTCGCGGCGCGGTCTGGGAAGAGGTCATCATCCACCTGCCCGAGTCGGTCACTCTCACGGCGCTGTCGGCCACGGTCAGCAACGCTGAGGAATTCGGCGACTGGCTGACCTCCGTGCGCGGCGGCACTGCGGTCATCGTGGACGAGCACCGGCCAGTGCCGCTCTGGCAGCACATGCTGATCGGTAACCGGCTCTACGATATGTTCGCCACGCCGAGCGCCCACGCTGCGGAGGGCCAGGCACCGGGGCAACTCGTGGTCAATCCTGAGCTGATCCGGGTGTCCCAGCGAGACGGCACCCGCTGGCGCAGCCAGCCATCGACAGGACGAGCCGACCGGAGCGGTCGCGGCGAGCGAGGCGGCAGGCCCGGGCGGCCCGGGCCCGACCGTACCGGCCGCAGTGGCTACAGCGCGACTCGCGGCGCACCAGGCGGACCCGGCGGGCGGCCGAGATTCGTGCCGCCTCGGCGGGCCGAGGTGATCAGCAGGCTGGACCGGGCCGGATTGCTGCCCGCCATCATGTTCATCTTCAGCCGGGCTGGCTGCGATGCCGCCGTACAGCAATGCCTGGCCGCGAACCTGCGGCTGACCACGGCCGATGAGGCCAGCGAGATCGCCGCGATCGCGGCCGAGCGTACCGCGGACATCCCGGATGAGGACCTGCCGGTGCTCGGCTACGACGACTGGCTGGCCGGGCTGGTTCGCGGCGTCGCTTCGCACCACGCTGGCCTGCTGCCTACCTTCAAGGAGGTAGTCGAAGAACTCTTCGCGGCCGGACTGATCCGGGCCGTATTCGCCACCGAGACGCTGGCCCTTGGCATCAACATGCCCGCCAGGTCGGTCGTGATCGAGCGGCTGGACAAATGGAACGGCGAGACTCACGCTGACCTGACCGCGGGGGAGTACACCCAGCTCACCGGCCGGGCCGGGCGGCGCGGCATCGACGTCGAAGGGCACGCGGTAGTGCTCTGGCAGCCGGGCGTCGACCCGGTCGCCGTGGCTGGCCTGGCCGGGATCAGGACCTACCCGCTGAATTCGAGCTTCCAGCCGTCCTACAACATGGCTGTCAACCTGGTCGGCCAGGTGGGCCGGGAGCGCGCCTCCCGGCTGCTTGAGTCGTCGTTCGCTCAATTCCAGGCTGACCGGGCGGTCGTCGGCCTGGCCAGGCAGGCTCGCCGGCTGCGCGATCAGCTCAGCGGCCTTGGTGCCACCTGCGACCGGGGCGACTTCGGCGAGTACGCCAGGATGCGGGCTGAGCTCACCCAACGCGAGAAGGAGCAGTCCAAGGACCGCTCGGCTGCCCGCCGCACCGCCGTGCTCGCGTCGCTGGCCGACTTGAGCCGCGGCGACATCATCGTGGTGCCAGGTGGCCGCCGCGCGGGCACGGCAGTGGTACTTGAGCCTGCGGCCAACCCGACCGCCCCGACCCCGCTGATCCTGACCGAGCAGCACCAACTCAAGCGGCTGGCCGCGGCCGAATGTCCGGATCCCGTGGTCGCGGTACTGCGGATTTCGATTCCGGCCAGGTTCAGCGCCAGATCACCGCAACAGCGTAAAAACCTCACCGCCACCATGCGAAATAAGCTCGCAGGCGTGGACGTACGGCCGCTCAGCCGGTCGGCCGCCCGCAACAGTGGTGCCAACGGGACCGGCCAGTCCGCTCGCTCGGACGGCACTCGCCCAGGCGAAGCTGAGCACGAGATCAGCGAACTGCGCCGCCGGCTGCGCGAGCATCCTTGTCACAACTGCAAGGACGTCAACGCGCACGCCAGGCAGGCCGAGAAGTACATGCGGATTGAGCGTGAGGCGATCGCGCTTGACCGGCGGGTGGCCGGCCGGGCGCACGTGATCGCTCGTACCTTCGACCGGGTCTGCGCGCTTCTTGGCCGGCTCGGCTACCTGGACGGCGACAAGGTCACCCCCGATGGCCGGATGCTGGCCGGCGTTTACTCCGAGCTTGACTTGCTCGCGGCCGAATGTGTGCGCCGTGGTGTCTGGGACGAGCTCAACCCGGCTGAGCTAGCCGCCTGCGTCTCAGCGCTGACGTTCGAGTCGCGCCGGTCGGACGACTCGGGGCCGCCCCGGCTGCCAGGTAGCCGGGTGGCTACCGTGGTCGCAGCGATGACCAGGCTCTGGGGCGAACTTGACGGGGTCGAGCATGACCACCGGCTGTCGTTCTTGCGCGAGCCTGACTTCGGCTTCGCCTGGACTTCGCACGCCTGGGCCTCAGGCCGCTCGCTTGAGCAGCTATTGTCCGACAATCTCACCCCTGGCGACTTCGTCAGGGCCGTGAAGCAGCTCATTGACCTGCTCGACCAGATCCGGGCGGCGGTCGGCGACGGCAAGCTGGCCGACACCGCCGCTCAGTCAGTCGCCGCCCTTCGCCGCGGCGTCGTCGCCTACACGTCCGTGCAGTAGCCAACGCGATCGGATGACCGGTCGCAGCCGGTTCTGGCAGGATCACCAGGGTGGCTTCGCTGATGTTGCTTGATTCCGCCTCGATGTATTTCCGTGCCTTCTACGGGGTGCCTGAGACAATGACGGCGCCAGACGGCACCCAGGTAAATGCCGTGCGTGGCTTCCTCGACATGATCGCCAGGCTGGTCAGGGCGCGGCGGCCAAGCCAGCTCATCGCCTGCTTGGACGAGAGCTGGCGGCCGGCCTTCCGGGTGGCCAAGATCAGCTCGTATAAGGAGCATCGCGCTAACCCTGACGGCTCCGAGCAGGTACCGGACGCGTTGACCAGGCAGCTTCCGCTGATTATGCAGGTTCTGGCGGCTGCTGGGATCGCTACGGCCGGCGCGCGCGGTTACGAGGCCGATGACATCATCGGCACGCTGGCCGCCCATTCGAAGATTCCGGTCGAGGTCGTCACCGGCGACCGCGACCTGTTCCAGGTGGTTGACGACGAGCGGCAGGTGCGCGTTCTTTACATCGGCCGGGGCCTCGCCAAGCTTGAGGTGATGGACGAGGCGGCGGTCACGGCCAAGTACCAGATCCCTGGCCGCAGCTACGCGGCGTTCGCCGCGCTGCGCGGTGACCCGAGCGACGGCCTGCCTGGCGTACCAGGCGTCGGCGAGAAGACCGCAGCGGCGCTGGTCAGGTCCTTCGGGTCAGTGGCCGGCATGCTGGCGGCGATCGATGCCGGTCATGGCGGCTGGCCGGCCGGCAGCCGGGCCAAGCTGGTGGCGGCCCGCGCCTACCTGGAAGCGTCGGTCGATGTGGTCGCCGTCGCGCAGGACGCTCCGGTCCGGCCCGACGGCGGTCAGTTGCCGATCCGCCCGGCGGACCCGGCCGCCCTGGCCGAGCTTGACGAACGCCTTGAGCTTTCCAGCTCACTCGCCAGGATGATGTCCGCGCTGGCGCTGCGGCCTGAGTAACCCGTGATGACCGTTGCGTGAATGTTTGGCGGATGCGGTGACTGCGCTCGGCATCGCCCGCATCGCGAAACTATTCTGCTCTTGATGCCATCGCACCTAGCTAGTACCACCCGGGCTAAAACCGCCCGGCGCAGCTGGCGCCTTTTCGCCGCCCTGGTGACCTTGGCCGGACTGAGCGCCTGCTCGTCGGCTGCTGCCTCCGGCAGCCATGCCCGGTCACTCGGGATCACCTTCAATACCGCGCAGTGCGGCGGCCGCTGGCACGCCAAGCCTGGGCTGCGCACCTTCCAGATCACCAACGAATCTGGGACGGCTGCCGAGGTCTACCTGATCAACCCGGCGAACAACGCCATCTTCGGCGCCGTCGATGGGCTCGGCACTGGCACTACCAGCCCGATGCAGGTCCAGCTCGGCTCAGGTACCTACGCCTTCCAATGCGTCATTGAGGACGTTGATCCTTTTACCGGACCTTCAGTGGTGGTGCCTGGCCACGTCCAAGGTCAGCCTGGCATTGTCCCGGTCACCGACAATGAATTGGTCGGCCCGTCCAAGCAGTACCACGCCTATGTGACGGCTGGCTTGATTCAGCTCACCGCCCAAGCGGCGGCTCTCGCCAAGGACGTCAAGACGGGCAACCTGCGCGCGGCCAAGGCAGCCTGGCTGAGCGCGCACCTGACCTATGAACGGCTTGGTGCCGCCTACGGCACCTTCGGGGCCTTCGACGGCGAGATCGACGGCCGCGCCGACGGGCTGCCTGGCGGCGTGCATGATCCGAAGTTCACTGGGTTCTACCGGGTGGAGTACGGGCTGTGGCACAGCCAGAGCGCGGCCGAGCTGACCAAGCCGACCGACCAGTTGCTCGGCTACGTGCGCGGACTCCAGAAAGCCTTCCCCGCGATGGAGATCGACCTGCTCGACGTCGGCCTGCGCACGCACGAGATCCTGGAGAACGCGCTGCAGTTCCAGCTCAGCGGACACGACGACTACGGCAGCGGCACCACGTTGGCGACCACGCTGGCCAACGTCACCGGCACCAGGGAGCTGCTGGCCGTCCTGCATCCGCTCCTGGTGACCAGGTACTCAGGCTTGCCGGCTGTCTATACCTGGCTTGACCGGCTGCAGGCGCTGCTGCAAGCGCAGGACCACCACGGCAGCTGGACGCCGGTCGCCAAGCTCAGCACCGCAGCCAGAGAAGAGATTGACGCGGCGGCGAGCCAGGCACTGACCGAACTAGCGCCGATAGCGGCCATCACTGAGCCGAGGAGGATCTGATGGCGGCAGCCAAGCCGGCCGACAAACCGGGCGGGAGCCGCAGGGCGTTCCTCGGCGGCAGCGTCGGAGCCGGCCTGATCGGCGCGGCGGCAGCCGGCTTCGCCCTCCGCGACCCCGCGCCCGCCCTGGCCTCGACCGTCGCCCAGGCCCAGCTGACCGGACGGCTGCCCGCCGTGCCATTCCACGGGCGCTACCAGGCCGGGATCGTGCCCTCGCCGTCACCGGCCACGGCCGTGGTCGCCTTCGACGTCACCGCGCAGAACCGGGCCGAGCTCACCGATTTGCTCCGTGCCATCACCGACCGGGCCAGATTCTTGACCGCAGGGGGGGTGCCGGCGCCGGTCGGGATCTCGGCGCCATCATCGGACTCTGGCGTACTCGGCCCGACCGTGGTCCCTGACGGCCTGACCGTCACCCTTGGCGTCGGCGAGTCGCTATTCGATGACCGGTTCGGCCTGGCCGCCGCAAGCCGGCGAAGCTCACCACGATGCTCCCGTTCCCTAACGACGCGCTGGACCCGGCCCAGTGCGACGGCGACCTAAGCCTGCAGTTCTCCGTGGGCACGCCGACGTGGTGCTGCACGCACTGCGCGACGTCGCCAGGTACACCAGGGGCGGCATGCAGGCCCGCTGGCGGATCGACGGCTTCGTCAGCCCGCCAAGGCCTGCCGGCACCACCCCGCGTAATCTGCTCGGCTTCATGGACGGCATCGCCAATCCGGCTACCCACAGCAAGTCCCAGATGGACGCGCTGGTCTGGGTGCAGCCGGGTGGCGATGAGCCGGCCGTGGACGGCGAACGGCAGCTACCTGGTGATCAGGCTGATCCGGATGCTGGTCGAGTTCTGGGACCGGGTGTCGGTCGAGGAGCAGGAGAACATGATCGGCCGGCGTTGCGCGTCTGGCGCACCGCTGGATGCGAACAACGAGTTCACCAGGCCCAACTACGCACTCGACCCGACCGGTGCGACGGTCCCGCTGACCGCGCACATCCGGCTGGCCAACCCGCGCACGCCGCAGACGGCGAAGAGCCGGATCCTGCGTCGCGGCTACAACTACGACCGCGGCATCGATGCGGTCGGCGACCTCGACATGGGCCTGATCTTTACCTGCTACCAGCAGGACGTCAAGCGGCAGTTCGACGCGGTGCAGACCAGGCTGATCGGCGAGCCGCTGGTGGATTACATCAGCCCGTTCGGCGGCGGCTACTTCTTCGCGGTGCCCGGCGTGACCGACGCCGACGACTACTACGGCCGCGCGCTGCTGACCTGACCAGGCTGAGGATACGCGGACTTCGTAACGTGTTTGCCTGGGCTTCAGTTTCCCGGTGCCATTGCGCCGCTGAAGTCCGAAATTCTTGCCTCGTTTGCAGCAAACCGAGCTTTGAGAACGAGGAAGGGGCAAGTATGGGCGAGGAGCAAGTGGCGGCACCGGCCAAGCGCCGGATGAGCCGTCTGCGGCTCCGGCGCACGTCTGCGATCGTGGCCGCTGGTGCCCTGGCTGCCGCCGGGCTTACCACGTTCGCGTTGACGAACGCGTCTGCCGGGGTGACGAGCGCGCAGCACACGGCTGTGATCAAGCTCAGTCACTCGAAGACCAAGATCAAGCACCTGGTCGTCATTTTCGACGAGAACGTGTCGTTCGACCATTACTTCGGCACCTACCCGAACGCGGCGAACACCGACGGCACGCCATTTACGGCCAAGCCGAACACGCCGAGCGTCAATGGCCTCACGTCGGCGTTGCTGACCCACAACCCGAACGAGTACAACCCGCAGCGGCTGACTCACGCCGAGGCCCTGACGTGCGACCAGAACCACGGTTACGGTCCTGAGCAACTGGCCGACGACAACGGCGCCATGGACAAGTTCGAGCAGAACACCGACCATGACACCTGCACCGGGCAGCCGATCGACTTCGGCAGCCCCGGCCTGGTGATGGACTACTACGACGGCAACACCGTCACAGCACTGTGGAATTACGCGCAGAACTTCTCGATGTCGGACAACAACTACGACACTAACTACGGGCCGTCCACGCCCGGCGCGCTCAACCTGATCTCAGGCGACGACGGGGCCGGCTACGCGGTGAGCCCGACGGCGACCAACCCGACTCCGGCTCAGGCGGTCAGAGATCCTGGCAGTATCGGCTCGGTCGACCCGACCACCCACCTGGGGACCATCTACGGTGACATCGACCCGTACTACGACGACTGCTCGGACAACAGTCACACCTCCACCAGTCCGGTGGGCATCGCGACTGGGCAGAACATCGGCGACTTGCTGAACGCCAAGGGCGTGACGTGGGGTTGGTTCCAGGGCGGCTTCGCGCCGACTAGCACCGCCAACGGCTACGAGGTGTGCGGCTCCGAGCACGAGAACATCGGCGGCGTCGAAGTGGCGGATTACTCGCCGCACCACAACCCGTTCCAGTACTACAAGTCGACCGCTAACCCCAAGCACCTGCCGCCGTCGTCTGAGTCGATGATCGGCAAGACCGACCAGGCCAACCACCAGTACGACCTGTCGGACTTCTATGAGACCCTGAGCGACGGCAACATGCCATCGGTCAGCTTCCTCAAGCCGTCCGAGTACCAAGACGGCCACGCTGGCTACTCTGACCCATTGGACGAGCAGACCTTCCTTGTCAACACGATCAACCAGATCGAGGAGTCGAAGTACTGGAAGTCCACTGCCATCATCATCACCTACGACGACTCCGACGGCTGGTACGACCACCAGGCACCGCCGACGATCACCGGCTCGAACGACCCGGCCACCGACTCCTCGCCCTGCACCACCGTGACGGCGTGGATCTCGGTCGGCGAAGGTGATCGCTGCGGTTACGGCCCGCGCCTGCCCCTCGTGGTCATCTCGCCTTACGCGCCGGCCAACTACGTCAGCCACAACCTGACGGATCAGTCGTCCATCACCAAGTTCATCGAGCAGAACTGGCTTCGTGGCGAGGAGATCGGCAACGGCTCCTTCGACGAGATCGCGGGCAGCCTGGACGCACCAGGTGGCGTGCTCAACTTCGACCAGCCACGGCATTCCAACAAGCTCATACTCGACCCGACGACAGGTGCTGTGATCAGCGACAAGTGACGATCACAAGCAGATAAGCCAGACGCGACAACTGGCTGGCCCGGTGAGCGGATTCGCCGCTCACCGGGCCTTCGCTGCTAGGCGCAGCCGCCAGGACAGCTCATAGCCAAGTTTGACTGGCTCTGCGGCCAGCACTTCCGGCTGCAAGCCAAGCGCTGATGCCTGGCTACGGTAGGCGGCGATGATCTCGGCCTTACGTGTTCGCTGTGCCGGGTCAAGCTCGACTACCTCGGCCGTGCGTACGTTGCCATCAAGGCCAGCGGCGATCAACTCGTGACTGAGCCAGTGCTCGGCATCCAGATAAGGATCAGCCTGCGCGCCCGTGATCCAGGCCGGCCAGCCGTAGCTGATCACGTAGGGGAAGTCGGCGAACAGCACGACCTCGCTATACCCGGCGGTGGCTGCCGCGCGCAGGCCAGCGTCCCTGGCGATGATGTGATCGACATGGCGGCCGATCGCGGCCGGCAGCCAGATCTCGTCGGCGTCGGTGAAGTAGTCGGCCAGCTTGGCGGCCAGTCCATCGCGATCAGGATCGACCGGGCCATCACCGCCGGAAGGCCGGTACTGTGCCTCGCGCTCGTCCAGATAGCAGCCGCGAGCCGACAGCAGGCTCATGACTTTGGCGTCTTCGGCCAGCCGCTCAATTTGCCTGTCCGCCGAGCGAACGGCGCCCGTGACCCGGTCCCATAGGCTCACCGTGAAATCAGCCGACGGCATCCCGGCGAACACGGTCAGTACCGTGGACTGCGCCTCGTGCAGCCGGACGCTCGCCGACAATGCCGCATCGTCGAGATGCGGTGAGACTGCCACGATTGCCAAGGTCGCCTCCTGCTACTGGCAAGCGGATGTCACACTTGCGCGGTGACTACCGTAATCGTTCCCGAGCTTCCCTTTCCGCTGACTCCCGACGGCTCCCCGCCGTGCGAGCATCTGGTGGCCGACGGTGCACTGACGCTGACCAGCGCCGGCGCGACTGACCTATTCGTCGACCCGGCCGGCGCGGGTCAAGCGCCCGACGCCGGGCGGCTGCTCGGCGTCCCGCCGGATGGCGACTTCCAGCTGTCGGCGCGAGTCACCGTCGAGTTCAGCAGTGATTTTGACGCTGGCGTGCTGCTCGTCTACGTCGACGCCGAGCACTGGGCAAAGCTCTGCTTCGAGTACTCACCGCAGCACGTGCCAACTGCGGTCACCGTCGTCACCAGGGGTTACTCCGACGACTGCAACTCATTCGAGGCCGCAGGGCAGACGCTGTCGCTGCGGGTCACCAGGACCGGGCGGGCCTGGGCGTTCCATGCGTCAACGGACGGCCAGTGGTGGCGCCTGCTGCGCTACTTCAGCCTCGGCACCGGTACTGATGACCAGCCAGATGTCCGGGTCGGCTTCCTAGCCCAGTCGCCGACCGGGCAAGGCTGCCAGGCAGTCTTCGACCGCATCGGATGGGTGCCGGGTGCCCCCACTGACCTCCGCGACGGCACCTAACCACACCCGGTGCGCGCGGCCAACAGCAACGGGGCGACCCTGTTGCTTACCTGACAGCAACGGGGCGACCCTGTTGCTGTTCGGTTCGCGCGCGCGGCCGGGTGACTGTGGTGAGATAGCTGTGTGCCGATCTGCGAATTGGAGCGTGATCAATGTCGGATGAGCTCTTTCCGGCGACCAGGTTGTCCGATGTCGCGGCGGCGACCGGGCTGGCGGGTCTCGATGCGCTGTTGCTGACGCCAGGACCTGATCTGCGCTATGTGATCGGCTATCACGCGCACGCGCTCGAACGGCTCACCTGCCTGGCCATCTTGCCTGGCCACGATCCCTTCCTGGTGGTGCCGAGGCTTGAGCTGCCGGCCGCCAAGGCGTCGCCAGCTGGGGCGCTCGGTATCGAGATGATCCCATGGGATGAGACCGACGATCCGTACGCGATCGTGGCGCGCAGGCTCGGCGGCCGGGCCGCGATCGGACTGGCCGACCGGATGTGGGCGCTGATGGTGCTCAAATTCCGGGCCGCGCTACCGGATGCGAGGCAGGAACTCGCGAGCGCCGCCCTCAGTCCGTTGCGAGCCAGGAAGTCAGCGGCCGAGGTGGCCGCCCTGCGCGAAGCCGGCCAGGCGATCGACCGGGTGCATGCCGAGGTGCCGAACTGGTTGCGGGCCGGGCGCAGTGAAGCCGAGGTCGCCGCCGACATCGCCGACGCGATCCTGGCCCAGGGGCACAGCCAAGTCGATTTCACTATCGTCGCCTCCGGCCCTAACGCGGCGAGTCCGCACCACACGGCCAGCGAGCGGATACTGCAGGCCGGCGACGCCGTGGTCGTGGACATCGGCGGCACCATGCCGTCCGGCTACTGCTCTGATTGCACCAGGACGTACGCGATCGGCCAGCCGCCGGACGACTTCGCTGCCTACTACCAGGTACTTAAAGATGCCCAGTACGCCGCCTGCGCCCAGGTGCGGCCCGGAGTAACCGCCGAGTCGGTCGACGCGGCGGCCCGCGAGCCGATCACGGCAGCAGGCTACGGTGACTACTTCGTGCACCGGACCGGCCATGGCATCGGGCTTGAGACGCACGAGGATCCCTACATCGTGGCTGGCAACACCGAGCAGTTGCGGCCAGGGCACGCCTTCTCGATCGAGCCCGGCATCTATCCCGGTGCCCACGGTGCGAGGATCGAGGACATCGTGGTGTGCACCGACACCGGCCATGAACGGCTTAACCTGGCCACCCGCGAGCTAGTCAAGGTCCGGGCCTGACATGCTCAACGTGCAGCGCGAATGCCGCGACGACGATGCCAGGGCACTGTTCGAACTGACCGGCGACCTGGCCGACAAGGAGCTGCGCCCGAAGGTCGCGCAGGCCGAGGCCAGCGCCACCTTCCCGCGTGACGTCTTCAGGTCAATCGGCCAAGCCGGACTGCTCAGCTTGCCATATCCGGAAGAACTCGGCGGCTCGGGCCAGCCCTACGAGACCTATCTCCAAGTAGTCGAGGAGCTCGCCGGTGCCTGGCTCGCCATCGGCCTCGGACTCAGCGTGCATGTGCTGAGCTGCTTCCCCTTGGTCACGGCCGGTACGCCCGAGCAGCAGCAACGGTGGCTGCCTGACATGCTGAGCGGTGACCTGCTCGGCGGCTACTGCCTGTCGGAGCCGGGCAGCGGGTCCGATGCCGCCGCGATGCGCACCAGCGCCGTCGCTGACGGCTCGCGCTACCGGGTAAATGGGGCCAAGGCCTGGATCTCGCACGGCGGCGAGGCCGACTTCTATGCGTTGTTCGCCAGGACTTCGGGCGAGGCCGCGGGCCGCGACCGGTCCAAGGGCATCAGCTGCTTCCACGTGCCGGCGCAGCACGCCGGGCGTGCAGGCCGCCGCGCCCGAGCACAAGATGGGCATGCGCAGTTCGGTGACCACGCAGATGTTGTTCGAGAACGCCGAGATCCCGGCCGATCACTTGCTCGGCGAAGCGGGCCGCGGCTTCTCGATCGCGTTGGCCGCGCTCGACTCAGGTCGGCTCGGCATCGCGGCGTGCGCGACCGGTGTGGCCCAGGCGGCGCTCGACCTGGCGGTGGGCTACGCGACGCAGCGACGCCAGTTCGGCCGGCCGATCATCGAGTTCCAGGGCCTGGCGTTCATGCTGGCGGATATGGCCACCTCGGTGGCCGCCGCCCGCGCCCTATATCTGTCGGCGGCCAGGCGCAAGGATGCCGGCCTGCCATTCGGGCAGCAGGCGGCAATGGCCAAGCTGTTCGCCAGCGACACCGCGATGAAGGTGACCACCGACGCGGTGCAGGTACTCGGCGGCTACGGCTACGTCGAGGACTTCCCGGCTGAGCGGCTGATGCGGGAAGCCAAGGTGCTGCAGATCGTCGAGGGCACCAACCAGATTCAGCGGGTGGTGATCAGCAGGTCGCTATCGTCGGCCACACGCTGATAGCCAAGGCGGGTGGCCGCGAGGTCGAGCCGCTCGTCCCAGTTGTACTTGATGCTCGGGCACGGCACGTGGCCCTCGCGCCAGAGCTTGGGGCAGCTGCCGCCGCATACCGGCAGCAGTGGGCACCGGCCGCATTGCTGCTCGCCATCACCGACTTGGTCGTACCAGTCGTCGAACTGCCCGAGTGGCCGCCGCGCGGTGTCGGCCAGCTCATCCAGCGTGGTCAAGATCCCGGTGTCACGGACCACCGGCACCAGGGGATGCTCAGAGCACGAGTAAACCTCGGCGCTTGAATTGAGGATCTCGACTGACGGCGAGGTCGCCGCGCAGGTGCGGACCTTCGTCGCGCCCGGCAGGTTGCCGAAGCCGATGCCGAGCGACTGGGCCAGCCGTAGCCACTCCGCCTCGATCTTGGCGTAGCGGCGGCCTTCAAGCTCCACCGCCGAGACATCGTTGCCCCAGGAATGCACCGGCATCGGCTGGAAGTCCACCTGCGGGCTGGCCAGGCCAAAGCAGGCCAAGTCGCTGATCAGGTCGCCGACGGCGTGCTCGTTCTCGTTGTCGACGTTGATCCTGATGATGATCTGCAGGCCGGGCAGCGACCGCTCGCGCACTACCTCGCCGAGCACCGCGATAGTACGGTGAAAACTGCCGATGCCGTTGCGCTTGATCCGGCGCCGGTCGTGCAACTCCTCCGGGCCATCCACGGTGATGGCGACCGAATTCAGCTTGCAGTCCCGGTGCAGCATCGTCAGCGTGGCTTTGGTGAGCAGGCTGCCGTTGGTGGCCATCCGGGCGGAGTACGGCTTGCCTGCCGCCTGCGCGGCGGCGACGAACTTGGCGCTGAGCTCCCGCACCACTCGCAGTGCGAGCAGCGGCTCGCCGCCGAACCAGGTCACCCCGACCCTGGTCGTCGCCGGGTCAGCGATGGCGGCTAGCACCCGGGCGGCGACCCGGTCCACCCTGGCCTGATTCACCGGCGACTTGAAATGCTCCTGGCCGCAGTAATCGCAGGCCATGTTGCAGTAAGAGGTCGGCATGATGGTGAACACCCGGGCACCAGGGTCCTCCGACCCCGCGCGGTAGTCGGCGAGTACCGACTCAAGCTCGTCTTCCGCGCTGTCGACGACGGCCTTGAGCCCGGCCAGCCTGCTGACCTCAGTCTCGTCCAGCGCGGCGACCTCGCCGCTGGCCAGCGACGTGGCCACGGCCGGATCCATGGTAAAGAACCTGGCCATCCTGGTCGAGTAGCCCAGGGTGACCCTGGTGCCCGCTGGGGTCAGGTACTGCTGCTTGCCAATCAGCAGATACCGGCTGCGCTTGAGCATTACCCGCCGCCTCCTTGCTTGCTCGCGGTCAGGTCGATTCGCAGGTCAGCCGAGGCGGACGAGTACGCCGCCGCCGGGTCGACCGTCAGGGTGATGGTGACAGCACCGTCGCGGCAGGCGTTGACCGGCCCCTGCTGCGGACTGAAGTCTGGGATTGCCTGGTTAGTGCCAAGGCGCACGCCGGTGACGCTGACGGCGTGGTGCACCTGGGTCGCCCGCCGTAGCAACTGCCCGAGCACAGGGTCAGCGCAGTCGACCGAGGTGACCTGGCCGCCTTCGACGGTCACCGTCACCGGATGCGCAGCCAGCCGGGCGTCGTGGTTGAGCGGCCGGTTCACGGCCAGCGCGGCATCAGCCACGAACGTGCCTTCGGCAGTCGCCACGTCGGCCCGCACCGAGCCAGCCGGCAGTATCAGGGTCGCTTTATTCAGGCTAAGGCCAGTGTCGGAGCGCCAACCGTCAGCTGTGATGCCGACCGCAAGCGTCGCGGCGCCGGTACTGCTGATGAGCAGTTGATCGGTCAGCGTGGCCGCGACAGCCTGCGCTTGCGCAAGCAACTCGGACTGGCTCGCGTACAGGTCGAGCGGTGCCGTGCCGGGCAGGCCAGCTAGCTGGACGCTGCCAGGCGGCAAGGCCAGGGCCAGGTCGGCGAGCGCGATCACGGTGCGGGCGGCGTTGCTCTCCTGGCCGAGCCGGCGTTCGATGACGTGCCGGTCGGATGCGACCGGCACGAGCGTGACGTCGAGGCCGGCTGCCCGGCCGAATGCGCAGAGCCAGGAGGCCTGCGTGGACCAGGCCTTGGTGTAGATCAGCAGCAGCGGGCCGCCGGCCACCAGGGACGGCTGGCTCCACAGCAGGTCCTTGATCGCGTCCCGCTGAGCCGGCGACGGGGCCTGGCCAGTGCGAGCGGCCGTCATGGGTGTCACGAGGTAGCCGCGGTAGCCTGCTGCTCCTGGCTCGCCGGAGCGGCAGGTGCTGCTTGAGTCGAGTCGCGCATCGGCTTGATCGACAGCAGGCCGGCCCCGAGCATGAGTAGCGCGCTGACGCTGAAGATGGCGTCGATCCGGCCAAAGGTGATCCCGGCGATGACCACGTGCAGATTCCGCAGCACGGTGCTGGCCAGCAAGCCGGCGATGGCCATCGAGGTGATGGATGCCAGGTAGACCAGCGGGTTCATCACGGTGGCCACCCGGCCGATCAGGTGCTTGGGCGTCGCCTTCAGCATCAGCGGCCCGATCACCACGTTCACGCAAGCCAGCGGCACGCCGACGACGATGAGCAAGCCGATGGCGACCGGCAGCGAGCCAAGCTTGGCGTAGACGAGCACCAGCAGGCCGGTGATCACCACACCGTAGGAGAACACGCGCGCTTCGGTGAGCTTGCCAGCCCACTTGGCCGCCATCAGGGCACCGAGAATGCTGCCGATGCCGAGTCCGGCGGACAAGGTGCCCAGCCAGCGGGCACTGGCATGCAGGTTGTCGTGCACGAAGAAGACGTTAAGCGCGTTGATCGCACCGACGCCGAACATGTAGATCACGGCGGTGCCGCACAGCCAGGTGAGCTGCTTGCTGTGCGCGAAGAACGCCAGGCCCTCGCGGAACTCGGTCCAGAACGGCTGCCGGGCCTTGGCTGGCTTGCGCTCGGACTCAGGGATCCTGATCAAGGTCACGCACAAGTACGAGGTCAGGAACGACAGCACGTCGATCACCAGCGCCCACTGCACGCCGATGGTAAACAGCAGCGGAGCGGCCAGCGGCGGGCCGATCACCGAGGCCAGGTTGGCGGCGGCACCGGACACGCCGAATGCGCGGGAGCGGTCTTCCTTGGCGATCGCCGCGCCGATGATGGCGAGCCTGGACGGGTTGAAGAACTGGGCGGCTACCGCTTCGATCATGACGCAGACGTAGATGATGGTGAGCTGGGCGGCGATCGGCCAGTGCTTGCCGAGCACCGGCACCAGCAGCAGGATCGCGATGTCGACGGCACGGACCAGGTCGGCGATCCGCATGGTGCGGCGGCGGTCCCACCGGTCCACGAAGACCCCGGCCATGGGGGCTACCAGCAGGATCGGGATGGCGGCCGCGATGAGCACGGCCGAGGCGGCAACCGGGGCCCAACTCTTGCCAGCCGCGATAACGGTGGCAACCCAGAGCAACACCGTGGTGTCAAATACGTAGTCACCGACAAGCGACACGCTCTGTCCGAGTAGGAGCTTGTGCCAGTTGGTGTTATTGCGCAATCCGACGGGGGGACCTTCGGTCGCCATACGGGCCTCCTGTCCGCCCACGGGGGAGAAATGGCTACGGAGAGTCGCGTATCGACCACGTATTTCGCCAGCATGCCAATAACCGCACGCTCCGCTGAAGCTAGGTAAATGCTAAGCAGTTCGACCGGATCGAACAATCCCCTAAACGGCCAAGTTGTCTGCTTCGCCGCCCTGAATGCCACGTGACCGGATACTTACCGGTTAGAGCCTTGACAGCTCCGATCAGACGCCTAATACTCGCAGCAAGCAGCGCTGCCGGTCCCAGAGCAGGCCATTCCTGGCAGGCCAAAGGGAGCGATTCTACGACTGCGCAGGTGCCCTGGCCATAGCCATTTCCCCGGCACCCGCCCGTCGACGTCGGCAACGCGCGGAAGGTGCGAGGCGGGCCAGCGACGGAGACTGAGATGTCCAGCTATGCGGGCACGGCCCGATGGGCCTTCCTGTCGCCAGAGGACACCGTCATCTGCCGGGAGCCGGCCGAGTTGATGCGCAGACTCACCGACGGCTTCACCATGGACACCGAAGAAGGCGCGTTCGTGGCGGCCAACCGGCTGGCGCTTGAGGCCTTCCGCAGCCGCGAGCGTGAGGTGGCGACGCAGGTCTGCGAGCTGGAGATCGGCTACGCCTGCGGTCGGCTGGCGGTCGGCGGTGACGAGCGGATGGCGATGCTCGGCCTGCAGCCGGTCATCAACTTGATCAGGCTCAATGGCTATGCCGGTGATCTCGACTTGGCGAGGGACGGGCTGGCCGGGCTTGAGGCCATCGCCGACGGCGAGGCACTACGCCTGTGCGGGCTTGAGCTGATCGAGCCGCCTGGGCCTAGGCTCCGAGCGCTGGCAAGGAACAACTGCCTGGTCGAGACAGCCAAGATCTTCTGGCGGCGTGGCCTGCTCGATGAACTGGCGTCCAGTTGCGCCCGGCTGGTGGCCAAATGGCCGCAGAGCGCGGCCAAGGGGCCATTCCACAGCGCTGAAGCTGCCTGGCTGGCCGGAGCACCGCAGCCGCTGCCGGCCGACCTGCCCGAGGCCAGCGCACTGCGCAGGATCGGCGCGCTGCATCAGCTTGGCCAGGCGTTGCAGGCTGCGGTGCCGGCCGCCGACCCGGCCGCACTGGCCGACGAGCTCTTCCAACAGCGCAGCGCCGCGCTGGTCAAGCCGCCCGCCGCCGCCGCCCGTGACCTGGTCTGCCTGGCCGAGGCCTTGGCCGAGCTAGGCCTGGCCGACGCCGTGACGTGCTTCGCCCAGGCCCACGCGACTGCGGCCCAGGTGGACCCGGCGCTCGCCAACTCGATCAGGGCCAGCTGGGCCGCCCTGACCGGTGCCGCCGGGGCGCTGCCCGCCGAGTTGAGTGCCGCCCGGCTGCGGGCCGAGGACCTGCGCCGGGCCAGGGACCTGGCGGCGGCCAGATTCAACCGCGCCGGAGCCAGCTAGTGGCGCCAGGCCAGCTAGCTCTCGCCGCTGGCGACGTGCTGTCGGTCAGCACCCCCGCTGGCGCTCGGGCAGTGCTGATGCGAGATCCGGCCCGCCCGCTGGTGGCCACTAGCCTGCGGTTCGCGGCCGGCTCGGCGGCTGACCCGCCCGGGCGCAGTGGGCTGGCGCACGTGCTTGAGCACCTGATGTTCTGCGGCACCAGGCGATTTGGCCGGGGCGGCCACATGAACCTGATCCAGGCCATGGGCGGCTTCGCGAACGCCACCACGTCAGCGGACTGGACCAAGCACTTCCACGTGGTGCCGCCTGACCTGCTGGCCACCTTCCTCGAACTGGAGGCCGAACGGCTGGTGCAGGCACCTGAGGCAATGACCGAGCCGGCCCTGGTGATCGAGCGCGATGTGGTGCTCAGCGAGCGGCGGCAGCGGATGGACAGCGTGCCTTACGGCGACTCGACTGAGCGGCTGCTCCAAGCGCTCTATCCGGCTGACTCGCCGTACCGGTGGCTGCCGATCGGCTCCGCCGCGGATGTGCGGCAGGTGGAGCTGAGCCACTGCCTGGCTTTCCACCGCGCCAATTACGTAGCACCAAGAGCCTGCCTCGCCGTCGTCGGCGACTTCGATCCCGACCAGTTCGCTGGGCCGGTGCTTGACCTGCTTGCGGTACTCACCGCGGGCGTCGGCGGTGAGCCACAGCCCGGGCGCACCGGACTTAGCTGCGTAGCGCCCGCACGGCGGATCGAGGTCACTACCAGGCATCGGCCGAAGCTGTTCGTGGGCTGCCTGCTGCCGCCAGCGACGACCTGGGAGTTCGAGCTGGCCAGGTTCGCTGGCCTGCACCTCGGCCGCGGGCTGTCGGCCAAACTGCCCGACCGACTCATCCGGCAAGACCAGCTCGCCGCATCAGTCGTGGTCAAGACCATGGCGCGGGCAGCCGACGCCTCGGTCGGCATCATCGAGATCGTGCCGCGTGACGGAGTCAGCAGCGAGGCGGTGCTGGCCGGCCTTGACGCTGTGCTCAGCGAGTCGGCCGCCGACGGCCTGACCGCGACCGAGCTAGCCAGGACCAAGGCGGTGTACCGGTCAAGCTGGCTCGCTGATGACGACACGTTCGTCGGCCGCAGCGATTCGCTCAGCCTGGCCATGCAGTTCAACGGCTCGGCCCAGGAGTACCTCAGCCACGACGAGCGGATCAGCGCCATCGAACTCGATCAGCTGAGCCAGGCGATCGGCTGCTGGCATCAGCCCGGGCACCGAGTCGAGCTGAGCTACCGACCATGACGATCACGCCAGTGACCGGACTCGACGCGCGGCTGGCGGAGCTGGCCGCCATCAGGCCGGCCCAGGTGCAGCCGCCTGACACCGGCCAGCAGATCATCCAGGCTGGCCAGGCGACGCTCTACGTGCTCGCGGGCACGCCAAGGCGAACGGCAGGACTGCGGTTGTGCTGGGACGGCGGCGCGGCAGCGGAATCCGCTGACCAGGCCGGGCTGCATGCGCTGACGCTGCAGACGCTGGTGCGTTCGACCCCGGCTGGAGCGCAAGGGTCGGTCGCCGAGCGGCTCGAGTCGATGGGCGTCACGCTGACCTCCGGTGCCGCCGAGCGGGCCGCCTACCTTGAGCTACGCGGTCCGCGCGATTATCTGCGCCCGGCGGTGCGGCTGGTAGCAACCGCCATCCAGGCGGGCTCGCTCGACTCGCCGGCGTTCGGCGCGGCTAGGTCCGCTGCGCTGCACGAGGCGGACCGGCGGGAGCATGACCTGGTCAGGCAGGCCGCCGATCAGTTCCGGCAGGCTCGCTCGGTGCCGGGCGGATACTTGGCTAGGAAGGCTGAGGGGACGCCTGAGAGCCTGCGGCAGCTGTCGCTGGCGGACTGCACGACGCTGCTGGCCAGACTCGCGGCAGCGCGCCTGCACGTCATCATCGCCGGCGACCACGCGGCTGATGACTATGCCAGCGATGTCGCCGTGCTGACCAGCCGAGCCAGTGCGGCCGGGTCGGCCAGTGCGGCCGGGTCGGCCAGTGCGGCCGGGTCGGCCAGTGCGGTGTTCGGCCCGAGCGGCAGCGCGCTACGGCCCGACCCGCCTGCCCGCTGGCAGGCACCTAGCGGCCAGCCTGCGCACTCCTACCTCCTGTGGGGCACGGCAGTGGATACCGCTGATCCGGCCGACCACGTCGCGCTCGAGCTCGCCGGGCACCTTCTTGGCGGCTGGTCAGGGTCACGGTGGAGCATGCTATTTCGCGAGCAGCTTGGCTTGACCTACGGCGTCAGGTCGATGACGCGATCGCTTGCCTGCGGCGGGGTGACGTCCTGCCTTTGCTATGCCGGGATGGCGGTCGAGTCGAAGTCCGCATCGCAAGCAAGCGAACTGCTGCTGACCCAGGCAGCGGCGTTCATCGGCGAAGCCAACGCGGCGACGCTAGCCGACGCCATGCGCATCGCGGCCGTGCAGCTGTTGCGCACCGAGGCGCACTTCCACGACTCGGTCAGCAAACTGCTGGCCAGAGCCGCGACATTCCTGCAAGCCGGGTTGCCGACTGACTTCCCCGGGCGGCGCATTGCCGCGCTCAGGTCGATCGAGGCCGACGAGGCCGGCCTGCGACTGGTCAGGCTCCTGGCGCGGCCGACCCTGGTGGTGCTCAGCGAGGCAGCGGAGTGAGGCAATGAACCCGAGCCCGGTGCCCGACGAAGGCGCTACTCTCATCGAGTCGGCGAGCGAGCCGACAAGCGAGCCGGCCGCTAACCCGGGTGCGCGGCCGGCCGTCAGCCCGGCCGAGCCGGGTCCGCGGCCGGCCGTCAGCCCGGCCGAGCCAGCCGCCGAGCCGGGTCCGCCGCCGGCCGCCGCGTCGCCAGTTGGCGCGGCGCCAGCCAGCCTGCCCGTACGCGTTCGCGCCGTCGATCCGCTGGTGTTTGAGATGTCGGCATCCCGGCCTGGCAAGGTGCTCATCTCCAGCCCGCGCTTGGCTGGCCGACTGCGGGTCGGGCCAGCGGTAGTGCCGATCTTGCTGGCCGCGCAGGCCGGGCTGGCGACGGCGGATCAGCCGCCGGCCGTCATTGGCCGGCTGCTGCAGGCCGGATTCCTGCTGGACGCGGCCGAGCAGGTCGAGGTGGCCTGCCTGCCGTGGGATGCCTGGGGTGCCACTGCCTGGGGTTTCTACCGCCAGACCAAGGATGTCTCGTTCGTCAGCACCGATCCGGTCAAGGTGTCGGCCTATCGCGGCAACTTCGCCAGGAGCCCGCGCCCGGCCAGCGTGCGAGCGCCGGTCAGCGAGCGGATCCTGCTGCTGCCCAGAGTCCGGTCGGCGCTCGACGTGAGCTTCCGTGACGTGCTGGAAGGCCGCCGCACGCACCGGCATTTCACCGATCAGCCGATGACCTTGGACGCGTTCGCCGACCTGCTGCATTACAGCTTCGCGCCGCTGCGATTCGCGGACGCGGACGAACTTGGCGTGATGCAGCTACGGGCGGCGGCATCCAGCGGTGCCAGGCATGAGTCCGAGGCCTTCGTCTTCGTGCTGAACGTCGAGTCGGTGCGGCCAGGGCTCTATCACTACGACAATCTCCGGCACGGACTTGAGCCCATCCGATCCGATGTCGGCCGGGCCGAGCTCGAGCACCTGACCTTTGGGCAGGGGTTCTTCACCGCCGCGGCCTGCGGCGTGCTCACCGCCGCCGTGGCTGAGCGGATGTCGTGGAAGTACCCGCACCCGGTGGCCTACCGGATGCTCTTGCACAACGTCGGGCATGTGGCTCAGGTGTTCTCGATGACGGCTACGGCACTTGGCTACGGTGCTTCGCTGACCGGCGCGATCAGGGGCACGGAGGCCGACGCCATGCTCGGGCTGCGGCAGCCGGGGGAGTTCACCACGTTCGCACTCGCCTGCGGACGGCCGGTGCGCGGCGAGCACGGTCTGCCACAGTCAATCAGGCTGCCTGCTGATCCGCCCGAATACTACTGAGCCGCGGCAGCACACCTGCCCGATATGACACTCAAGGTCCAGTATTAACGGCGACCCCACCAATACCTGTCCTTTTGGATACAGTCATGTTATTAGTACCTTGACAGCCCATCTTGGGGCGTCAGATACTTTCGGCAAGCAGCGCTGTCCGCCCTGATCGAACCCGGCATCGTCCATTATCTGTAATGGCTGTGCCGTGCCCGTGAAGCAAGGAGAATTACATGACTGACCGCGAACCGGACGCCGAGGAACTCGCCAAGGCCGACGCCGACGTCGAGGGCCACAGCATCGAGGAAGCAGAAGAGGGCGAGGCCGCGATCTTCGACATCAACTTCGGTTGCAGCGAAGACGCATAACACGTTTCTCGGTATTGCTCAATACGCTGCGTAACAGTACGCGGTGTAATGACACGGATCCGGTCAGGTATTAGTCCTGAGTAATCGGAGACTAGGCACTAGCCGGCATCATGTCAGGGGACGCCCGGTGTCTGGCCCGCCTGGTGCGCGCAAGCGGCCAGCGACTGGCCCGGCACCGGTCGTCACCCCAAACCCCGCTCCGCGCAGGCACTGATCCGCACTTCGGCGAAGGCTCTCATTTGACGGCACTTAGCTATCTGGTCAGCGAGCCTTCGGTGCTGGTCGCGAACTGGGAAGACGAGCCGTTCGTCAGCACTGCTCTGCCTGATCTCGGTCCGGTGTTCTCCCTTGCGACAATCGAACAGCTGATCTGCTCAGGTACGTTGCCGCTGCCATGCGTGCGCCTATTCCGCGACGGCGCGGTCATCGCTACCGATCGCCTTGGCCGCGGCTGAGCGCAATGCGGCCAGCCGGGAGCGTCGGGTCCATGGCGCGGCTGTCCTTCGCGAGGTCGCCGCTGGTGCCACGCTCGTAGTTGAGGAGCTGCAGAGCTACTGCCCGGCCGTGGCTAGCTTCGCCAGCTCGATCACAGCGGAAACCGGATTCCCCACCTACTGCGCCGCATTCGCCACCCCGGCGAACTCGCGCGGCGTCGCGCCGCACTACGACACCGGCAGTGTCTTCGTCCGTCAGCTTGACGGGAGCAAGATCTGGCGGGTCAGCCGACCGGTACAGCACTGGCCGGTCAGGGAGTGGTCAAGTGGCCAGGATGTCGATACTGACCTTGTGCTCGAAGTCGAACTCCAGGCCGGCGACTGCCTCTACATACCGCGCGGCTTCATCCATGCGGGCACGGCGACCGCGCAGGCGTCCATGCACCTGTCGATCGGGCTGGTACCGCCCACCTGGGGGACGCTGCTGCGCAAGCTGACCGAGACGGCACTGGATGACGAGTCGTTCAGGGAGGCGCTGCCGTACGGATTCCACACAATGGCGCCAGACAAGTTGCGGTCCATGCTGGCCGACCGGATCAGTCTGCTGACTGGTCGGCTTGATCAGCTCACCGACTCCGCGGCTGCCAGTGCCGTGCTCGCTCAGGCCGGTCCGCCGCCCGGGCGCCAGGCACCTGCGGCCGGAGCGCTGAGGGCGGCACTGTTTGCCGAGCTGGCGGAGCGCTCATCGCAGCCCGGTCGTCCAGGTCAAGGCGGGACAGGTTAAGTTGACGCCCGTGGAGGCGATCAACAAGCAGATCCTGACCCTACTTTCTGAAGATGGTCGGCTGAGTTTCACCGACCTCGCCAAGCACACCGGGCTGTCGGTCTCAGCGGTGCAGCAGCGAGTGCGGAGGCTGGAAGAGCGCGGCGTCATCCGTGGCTATGCGGCCAGCATCGATCCGAAGGCGGTCGGCCTGCCGCTGACGGCGTTTATCTCCATCAAGCCTTTTGACCCGGCAGCACCTGACGACGCTCCTGATCGGCTCGCCCACCTGGAAGCGATCGAAGCCTGCCACAGCGTGGCGGGGGAGGAGAACTACATTCTCAAGGTCCGGGTTGCCTCGCCGACCGCGCTTGAGGACCTGCTACAGCAGATCAGGGCGGCTGCCAACGTCTCCACCAGGACGACGATCGTGCTCAGCACGCCTTATGAGGGCCGCCCGCCGGTCATCTGACCCGTTGGGTCGTGCCGCGGTCTGCCGACCGCCTTGCGGCGGCAGGCAGAGGCGACTCCCCACCGGAGCAAACCTGAAGGCACGTCGGCCCGCGTCGCGGACCACGTGAGGCGAACGATGCAATGGCTGGACGGGGGTTGTACTTCCCGTACCTGCGGTGCCAAGTCAGGGGCAGTGGTTACCCGATGGACAGCACCCGCACTTTGGCTGGCACGACCGCGGCGGCGTCGTGCGGGACGATAGCAACGGTTCCTTGGTGGGCGATCGCGGCCATCGCCACCTCCTGTCTGCGCACCGCCACGATGGTGGCAGCGTGCAAGAGCGCACAATCGAGCAACGTCGCATAGGTCAGGCCGTCGCCAGCAGGCGGCATGGCGAGCACCAGATCCTGGTCGGTGAACCTGGCGCTGTGGTCGGCATCGTCGAGTGCGCTGGTGTACTCCCGGTGGCTGACCGGGACGGGCCGCAGCCGGCCATCCTCGCCGCGACAGAACGGCAGCAGCGCGACGTCTTCCGGCCGGCCCTCGACGGTCGGATGGTGTCGAGCCCAAGCAGGTCACCGAATCTGGTCGTACCCGCAGCGTCCGCGAACGAGAAAACCTGGCGCACCCACGATCGATCGGCCGCCGCGAGCGCGACCTCGGCGAGCGGTGGCGAGGTGATCACCATCCGGGCACCGCTCTCGGCGAGCTGGCCTGCGGTCTCGACGGCGCACAAGGCCGAGTTGACCGGCGACGGCACCCCGCCAGCCGCGCGGATGGCGTGCACAGCAATGGCGAAGCTGACCGCGTCAGGCACCATGACCCCGACTACGTCCCGAGGCCGCAGTCCGCGCCAGGTCAATCCGGCTGCGGCGGCTTGCACAGTGGACCCGAAGCTCGCGTAGCTGTATGACTCGCCGCCAGGCCCGCCATCGTGCCTGGCACCGCCGACGAAGGCGACTCGGTCGGCCCGGTCTACCGCCACGCAGACCAGCCGCCTTGTCGCCGACATCTCGGCGGTGAGATCATCAACCATCGACATCCAACATGCCTTTCCAGCTCAACCCAGCTGACTACAACGTACGGCGACGGCCATCATTACGCATCGTTAGATCTATGCAACTCAATGTGCAGATTGACCGCGCATGAGTATGTAGACCGGCGCTGTGACTATGTAGACGTGCCTGGTCATGTGCAGGAGCGGGCCCGGGTTGGGTAGGGCGGTATGTATGCTGCGCCTGCTCAGGCGCTGGCCTACGACCTGGCTAACTCGGTCGGCCTGCCGTTCATCACCCAGCCGATGAGCTGCGCACGCGAGTTAAACCCGAGCTTGTCGTAGATGTTCGCGATGTGCCGGGCCGCGGTGGCCTCAGTGATCGACAGCTGCTCGGCGATCGCGCGATTCGAGCCGCCGGCCGCGACGAGCACCGCGATCTCGCGCTGCCGCTCGGTCAGTGGGCCTGGCCAGCTACAGCTGGCGCGCGTGACCTGCTTGTCGGCGGCCGGCCGCTCGCTGGCGGCCGGGCCGGGCCGGGCAGGCAGGCTGGCGGCCGTCAGCGCGGCGATGGCCTGTCTGGCCAGCTGATGGTGATCTTGCTGGCTTGCTTCGGTCAGCAGAGCAGTCACTGCCGCTTGGCCGAGGTCGGCCGTGGCCGCGTCGATCAGCCCATCCACCCGGCTGACCGGATGGCCAGTGATCCCGGTTGCGGCGAACAGCTTGCGTGCCGTCGCGGCCAGCCGGACCGCGCTGGCAAGATCGCCAAGGGCGCGCTGCAGCTCGGCCAGCGCCGCCATGCTCCGGGCGATCGCCACCCGCTGGCCCATGGCCAGGCTCAGCTCAGCGCATTCGACCAGTTGCGTCCTGGCGACCGCCAAGTCACCGCGCTCCAGTGCTAGCTGGCCGAGGCCAGACAGGCAGCGAGCCATCTCCGGCCTGGCACCGACCTGCCGGTAAAGTGCAAGCGCACTGCTGAAATATCGCTCAGCGCCCTCAGCGTCGCCGCTGGTCCTGGCCAGCCGCCCCCGCCTGTAACGGACGTTAGCGACGGCCCAGCCGCGAGATTCGCCAAGCGTGTCGAATGCCTGCTGATAAGCGGCCGTAGCCGCAGGCAAGTCGCCTTGACTCGCCAGCACGGCCGCGCGAATCGCGAGGCTGACGCCTTCTTCCCAGGTCTGTGACTGCTGCCGGGCGGCGGCGATTGCTGCGTCAATGTAACCGAGCGCGGCGTAGAGCTGGCCGTCAGCGAGCGCCGCCACCGCCAGCATCCGCCGGGCCCCAGCCAGATTGCCGTCGTCACATTGCTCAGCGAAGTCGAGCGCTCGGTTCGCGAAAACCGCCACGGCATCGAAGTCGTGCTGCTCAAAAGCGACCTCGCTTCTGGCAACCAGGGCATACGACCTGATCCCTGGCGGCGCGAGAGCCGAGTTGCGCAGGAATTTGTCCAGCCAGCTCGCACCGACAAAATCACCGGCCACCAGCCAGGCGACGCGCACGGCGTTGCAGAGCCGCAGCCCTTCCGTCACCTCGCCATGCTCGGCGCAGTAGGCGAGAGCGAGGTGGAAGTTGGTGAGGTTGGCGAGAGCCTGATGCCAAGCACTGATCCGACCCTGCCAGGACTGGCCATCCAGCAGCACTCCACTGGCGATCATCGACTCGGCGAGCGAGAGCATCGCGTCCCGGTGCGACCGGCGCATCGCGCTGAGCTCATCAGGCTCGGCGCGATCAGCGGCGAACTGCCTGACGGTGTCAAGCAACCGATAGCGAACTTCACCCGCACCTTCGTAATCGACGCTGACGAGTGACTTATCGATCAGCGCGGTCAGCAGATCGAGCACTTGGGAGCGTGGAATCCTGCCGTCCGAGCAGACCTGCTCAGCGAGCTCCAGGCTCCACCCGTGGAACACTGACAACCGGCAGAGCAGCCGCTTCTCCGGCTCAGTCAGCAGGTCGTAGCTCCACTCCACAGTCGCGAGCAGAGTCTGCTGCCGTCGGGGAGCGGTGCGGTCCCCGATCGCGAGCAGTTCGAACCTGCTCGCCAGTCTCAGCCTGATCTGATCGACGGTCAGCGTACGTAGCCGAGCGGCGGCTAGCTCGATGGCGAGCGGCACGCCTTCGAGCGTGCGGCAGATCTCCGCGATGGCAGTGACATTGGCTTCGGTCAGCTCGAATCCTGGCCTGGTCGCTGCGGCCCGGGCCGCGAATAGCTGCACTGCCTCGCTCTCAGCGAGCTCAGCGGGCGTCAGCTCAGCGTTCGCGCCCGGCAGCGTTGACCCAGGCAGGCCGAGTGGCGGCACCCGCCAGATGACCTCACCGCGCATCCGCAACGGCTCCGTGCTGGTAGCGATGACCCGCAGCTTCGGGCAGTGACCGAGCAGCCACTCCACCAGCTCAGCTGACTCCTGCACCAGGTGCTCGCAGGTGTCAAGAATGAGCAGCATGGTCCGAGGCGCGAGCGCGTCGGCCAGCGTCTCGGCGAGCGGGCGATCCGGCTCTGACCGGATCCCGATAACATTCGAAAGCAGCGGGACGAGCCGGTCGGAGTCCTCAGCTTCGGCTTGATCGGCGATCCACACCCCATCGGGGAATCGGCCAGCCAAGCTGGCCGCCAACTTGGCCGCCAGCCTTGTCTTACCGATCCCGCCCGGCCCGCACAACGTAAGGCTGCGCGCTCGCTCCAAGATGCCGATCAGGTCAGCCAGGTCGCGCGCCCGGCCGACGAACACATTGGACTCAGCTGGCAGATTACCCAGGGTCCCGAAAGCGCCGGCACCAAGCGCGTCATTTACTGTCATCGGCGTTTTTGGCCATTAGCAGGTAAAGGCGTATCTCTTCATTATGGCACCAGCTAGCACAGTCACGGTGATGCCACGCACACGATCGGCCCAACCGACGAGCCGCTGCGGCTGCTCCCGGCAGGCCATCAGCCGAGTCAGGCCGCACCGCTAGCAATCGGCCATCCGCACCGCCGTAGCCCAGCCCCAAAGAATCCGCCCGGCCAGCTGTCGCACGAGTTGACGTCCGCGATCATGCCTCTGCCAGTCCGACGGAACATCGCACCTGCCATGACCAGCGCAAATACCCGTGATCTTGACCTTAACCATGATCGCGGGTCATCGCCACGGGCGGTTCAAGCGGTCGTCGCAACGCCTGATCATTGACGGGTTGCGACGGTGAAGAACGGTCGTCCGGCAGCCCGAGGGTGTAGTAGGTGGCGTTCTGGGATGGGGTTGGGCCTGCCCAACCCCGGCCGGGCCGGATCGGCCGGATCGGGCGGGCCCGGCCCGGCCGATCCGGCAGGAAGGAGAGATTTCGGCGGTTACCCGGAGCGCTGCCGCCCCGCGGAGAGTATTCGGCATATAGCGCGGTCAAAGCTCCGCCAGGCGACAACACTCCGCCTGGGCAGCGGCACCTATCCACCGAGATGGCGACAACGCTCCGCCAGCGGACAACACTCCAAGCACGAGCCCGAAGCACTCCAGCACCAGCCATGAAACTCGCCTGCCGAGGCCGCAGTACAGCCATGAACCGCCTATCGGTACTGAATATGGGCATTAGGCCTCTCCCGGCCGGAATGAGGCCATCCCGGCCGACTTCAGACCCCTCCCGGGCCGGGTCTGGTCGGCTGAGGTATTAGCCAAGCCTTCTTAGTCGGTAGGGATTAGCCGACATCGGGTCGGCCGGATTTGACCACCCAGGCAATGACTTGGGATCGCGAGCTAAAGCCGAGCTTGCCGAAGATGTTGGCGATGTGCCTGGCCACGGTCGCTGAGGTGATGTAAAGCTGCTCAGCGATGGCACGGTTCGTCAGGCCGGCCGCGATGAGCTCGGCGATCTCACGTTCGCGTCCGGTCAGCGGGCCAGGGAAGCCCGACTGCGCTGCCGGGGCCGATCCCGTTGCCGCGCCGAAGGCCGGCACCAGGCCAGGCGACGCTGACCGTCCTTGCGCCGACCCAGACCGCTCGCGCGCCGACCCAGACCGCCCTTGCGCCAACGCTGACCGCCCTTGCGCCGACCCAGACCGCCCTTGCGCCGGCGCGGACGTCGCAGCTAGCTCCGGTGCCGGCTCGCCGGCCGACTCAACGGCTGTGGCCAAGCTCAGGTCAGTGGCCAGCTGCGCGGCGTGTCGCGGGCTCATCGCCGCCCCGCTGGCGGTCAGCCCGGCGACCGCCTCTTCGCCCAACGTCGCGGTCGCAGCGGCCGCTAGCTCAGCTAGCCTGCGCACGGGTGCTTCCGATGGTCCAAGGCCGGTCGCGCTGAACAGCGCGCGGGCCGCGCCAGCTACCTGGACCGCTCGCTCCAGGTCACCGGCTTGCACCGCGACCGAAGCCAGGGCGCCAAGACCGCGTGCGACGCCGAGGCGCTGACCGGTGGCCAGGCTCAGTTGCACGCTCTGGGCGAGGCTGGCCTTGGCCACCGGCAGGTCGGGCTGAGCCAGCGCCACGAGGCCGATGCCGCCAAGGCACCTGGCCATCTCCGGTCTGGCATCGATCTGCCGGTAGATGGCGAGCGCGTCGCCGAAGTGGCGCATCGCGCCAGTCGCGTCGCCTCGGGCTCTGGCCAGCTGACCGAGCCGGTAGAGCACGTTGGCCACGCCCCAGCGGTTGTTACCCTCCAGTGTCTCAAGCGCGGCGAGGTAGCCTGCCTCGGCTTGGTTGAAGTGCCCTTGACCGGCCAGCACCGCGGCCCGGGCGGCGAGCGCCACGCCCTCTTCCCAGTCGTCGGCGAGCTGACGGGCGGCGGTGATCGCCTCGTCGGCATAGGCCAGCGCCTGATCAGGCTGACCGGCCAGCAGCGCGATCAGTGCCTGCAGCCGCAGCGCGGTGGCCGGGTTGCCCTCGCCGCTGGCTCGGCACAGCTCCAGGCAGGCGGCGGTGAACTGCGCCGAGCCCTGATAGTCCTGCAGTTCGAACGCGATCTCGGCGCGCGTCGCCAGTGCCCTCGCCCGGGTAGCTGGCGGCACCGGCACGGGCAGGTCAAGGAATTGATCGATCCACTTGGCGCCGTCGGCTACGTCGCCGCTGGCCAGCCAGTAACCGCCGAGCAGGTAGCAGAGCTGCAGGCCGGCTGCCGCGTCACCGTGCTCGGCGCAGTATCCGAGCGCGAGCCGGAAGTTCGGCTGCTCGGTAAGCACCCGCCGGTACATGGTGACCCGCTCGGACCAGGGCGGGTCACCGCGCACGAAGGCCTGTCCGGCGATGTGCTCGACCAGGGCCAGCATGCAGTCACGATGCGCGGCACCCAGGGCGAGCTGCTCGCCGTCGGCCCGCGCCTGTTCGGCCGCGAGCTCTCTGACGACTTCGAGCAGCCGGTACCTGCCGTCACCGTCGACCTCAGCGTCCACGGTTACGAGCGATTTGTCGATCAAAGTGGTGAGCAGGTCGAGCACGCTAGCTGCTGACATCTCCGCATCGCCGCAGACCTGCTCGGCCATCTCCAGGCTCCAGCTATGAAATACCGACAGCCGGGCCAGCAGCTTCCGTTCGGCCGAGGTGAGCAGGTCGTAGCTCCACTCGACGGTGGCCCGCAGCGTCTGCTGCCGCAACGGCGCGGTGCGGTCGCCGTGCGCGAGCAGTTCGAACTTGCTCGCCAGCCGAAGCCTGACCTGCTCGGCCGAGAGCGTGCGCACCCGGGCCGCCGCCAGTTCGATCGCCAGCGGCACGCCATCTAGCGTGCGGCAGATCTCAGCGACAGCCCCGGCGTTGGCGGCGCTTAGCGCGAAGCCGGGTCGCACCGCTATCGCCCTGGCCAGGAACAGCCGAGCCGCCTCGCTGTCCGCGACTACCGCATCGTCGGCGCCGTGCAGCCTGGGGGCAGGCAGCACGAGTGGCGGCACCCGCCAGATGACCTCGCCGCGCACCCGCAGCGCCTCCCGGCTGGTGGCGATGACCCGCAGGCCAGGACAGCCAGCCAGCAGCCGATGTACGAGCTCGGCGGCTGCCTGCACTTGGTGCTCGCACGTGTCGAGCACCAGCAGCATGGTGAGCGGCCGCAGTACCTCGATCAGGGTGTCGACCAGCGGCCGGTCGGGCTCTTGGCGGATCCGCAGCGCGGTACACACCAGCGGGACCAGCCGCTCAGGCGCGTCGGCCTCAGCCAGGTCAGCGATCCAGGCGCCGTCGGGAAAGTCCTTCGCCAGGCTGTCAGCCAGTTTGAGCGCGAACCTGGTCTTGCCGATCCCGCCAGGGCCGCACAACGTCAGCGCACGGACCCGGCCGAGCATGGCGACGAGCTCGGCTAGGTCACGCTCGCGGCCGATGAAAGCATTGGGCTCCGCCGGGAGATTGCCCATCGGCTCGTAAGCGTTTGTTGTGGCGGCGATGTTCGATGTCATGACCTATCGGGGACCGGCCGGTGCGGCAGGGTGGGGGCTGGCGGAACTGTGGTATTCCACGAATTCTATGGATTACCGCTATTGTCGCACTAATCTGCGATCGGGTCAGCGAGCTACCGTAATCCAGACTGGCTGGCTGTAGCGCAGCCGGCCGAAGTACATCACCTTGACCAGCGCCCACCACCGCTCGCCAGGCCGGGCGTCGCCGGGCAGATCGACGTTGAAAGTCATCGTAGCCGCCTGGCCGGCCGCAGCGGCGAATCCCATCGTCCAGGGTCCGGCCGACTGCCAGCTTCCGTGCGGCGAAATAAGCTGAGCCTCGCCGCGCAGCTCGGATGCGGTGTGATTGGCCAGCCGCACCGAGAGTTCGCCGTGACCGCCAGGCGGGATGACCAGGTCAGCGGTCAGCGTCATCAGCTCTGCCTCGCCGGCCTGCGCCTGCGCTGCCGCATCCTGCAGCGGCGCGAGCTCATTGAAGCTCACATCCTGGGTCGACTCGGGTTCGCCGACCGCCACCACCGCCGCATCCTCAAGCAACTGGCCAGCGTCATCGATGATCATGGCGGTGACGAAATGCCGCCCAGCCTGAGCAGTGGCCGGGACGCTGATAACCAAGTCCCAGGCAGCGAAGCCGTGCGCGTCCAGGTGATAATGCAACGGACCGGCCACGCCAGCACCGGCCACGCCAGCACCGGCACCGGCACCGGCACCGGCAGCACCGGCACCGGCCACGCCAGCACCGGCCACGCCAGCCAAGGCAGGGCCGGCCGAAGTGACCAGACCGGATTCAGCCGGACTGGCCGCCGTACGGAGGCCAGGCGGAGCCCGGCCGGAATGCCGAGGGTCACGGTGCCAGACACCGGCGCTGGACCGCACCCTACAGTCAGCCTGATCGCGGTGCTCTCGCCTGGCTGCGGTGCCACTAGGCCAGGGGTCAGGTGCACGGCGACCGGCAAGTTGCCTGCTGGCGCTGGACCTTTACCGTGGAGCCAGTACCTGGTGAAGATCGGCTGGGCCTGGCCTGGTGCCGACGAGGAAGCCGACTCGGCGTCCAGGCGGGCTGGCGTCCGGATGCCACTGAGGTCGCCAGCGTCGACGGCCAGCGTCACGGTGCCACGCGCCGGGACCTCGACGGTGACCGTGCCGTCGGCTGCGTCGGCGGCCGCGCCGTCGCCCTGCTCAAGCACGCCGGTCACCGCAGCTGCCGCGATGCCGGTAAACAGCCGCACGGTCGCGGCCGGGGCCGGCTCAACCAGGCTGCGCAGCCGCATGGTCACGCCGTCGGCCCGATCGGGCTGGCGCACCGGCGCGAGCGGGTTGCCGCGCGGCTTCCAGGTCATCAGGTCAACGCCGGGCGGACTCACGCTGGCCAGGCTCTGCGCGGCGGGCAGCGGGCCAGTGTGCAGGCCAGTTTCGCAGCTCAGCAGGCGGTGGCAGTACTCCTGCCCGGCCAGCGGGAAGCCAGCGCTGCGCCAGTCGCCCTGGCCGCCGGTGAACGCGTACTCAAAGGTGTGGCTCCAGTGCTGCAGCGCGAAGCTGCTGCCGTCGGGCACCTGCCGCTGCTCACCATCCATCCAGACGCCGCACGGCCACGCGCTGCAAGCGCGCATCAGCGCGATGCACGCCTCGCCGGCCGGGGTCACGATGCTGCCAGGCACGCCCAGGTTAAACAGCGCCACGCAGTGCCCGGCGAGCGGCGGATCGGTCAGCAGGGAAAAGTCCGGCTCGGACCAGTCCACCTCGATCTGGGCGTCGGACAGGTCATCGATCAGCGCGGTCAGCTGCGCATCCAGGTCGTTGCCTGCCACGATCAGTACTGGCAGGTCGGTGCTGCCGCGCACGTCGGCGGCCGGGCCGAAGGCCTGCTCGGCGGTTCGCCGCCCCGGCACCCAGATCCTGGCTGCCCCAGTCGCCGCGAGCTGAGCCGAGAAGCTGGCGCTGACCGCAGGATCGGCCTGCGCAAGTACTTCAGCGGTGAATTCGTTCTCCTCCGGGCCGCCGACCGAGATCCGGACGTCAGGCAGGTTCGAGTCGAGTTCGATGGACCCGTACCTCGGCCCGCCAGGGGCGCTGCAGGTAGCGGTCACCCCCTGCTGCGCCAGCGCCACGAGCAGCGCCCTGGTGCCATCCCGTGCGCCCCGGCCGAGCTGCGGGTCGCGCGGTGCGAACGAGTCGCTGGCCGGTCCGGCCGGGGCGATGACCTCAGCGACGCCGATCGCGTGCCGTCGGTGCCGTCCGCTGGTGCTGGTCAGCGCGACGGTCGCGGTCGAGCCGATGCCAAACCACTCGTGCGCGGGATTGTCGAGCGTGAAAGTGTGCTCGGCGACGTCGACGTCGGTATGGCCAAGCGGCCCGCCGATCACCGACAGGCCGGTCTGATACACCGGCAGGCCGCCAGGCACCGCCGTCGCGAACCTGGCTCGCAGCAGCCGGTCCTGCCCGATCGAGCCGTCGACATGGGCGCGGAACTCGATCATGTCGATGCCATCCCACAGCAGCGTTTCCTGGGTAATGGCCTGGTCGCCAAGCGTGAAGCTGGCCACCAGCCTGGTGCCGATCGGGCACCGTTCGGCTCGCACTGACGCAAGAAGGTCGGCCGACGTGCGCGACTCGCCTGTCGGGCAGAGCATCCACGGACCCTCACCCCAGCGCGGATGCGATGGATACTCATCCTGCAGCACCAATTCGTTGCCAGGGCCGGCCAGCAACTCGGTGCCCGATCGCAGCTCGGTGATCGATGTGAGCGCGCCGCCTCGGCGTGGATCGGCGGTGACGCGAAACGCCTCGTTCGCCACGGTCGTTCCGCCAACCGGCTGCCAGCCCGAGCTCACCTCATCGTCAACGCCGCCGTTGACCGGGATCGCCAGGAACGTGCGGTAGCCGACCGGCGGTACCTCAGCGGCAAGGAAGGTCAGCGTGATGGCGGCCAGCGAGCCGTCCTGGTGCCTGCTGATGCCGTCGGCCAGGCAGCTGGTCGCCGTGCCGTCGTCAGCAGTGAGCTTGACCGCCGCTGCCACGCCAGGCCCGTAGCGCAACTCGATCTTGGCCAGCCCGGATCGGGACCAGGCCAGGGTATTGAAGACCACCACCGGGCGCACGCCAGCGGCCGAGGTCGGCGTGAGGCTCGCCGTGTCCGCCAGGCCAGCCAGGTAGCTAGCTGCCCGCCGCCTGGCCTGATCGGCGCGGTCATAGGCTTCGCGCCAGCCAGCCAGCAGGTCAAGGTAAACCTGGTCACCCTCGGTCCCTGTGATGGCGTCGTGGTGCGCGCCAAACGCCATTTGCCGCCAGGCCTTGTCCAGGCTGGCTACCGGATAGTCGTCGCCGGCCAGCCAGGCACCGGTCGCCAGCCGCTCAGCGTCGAGCAGCGCGATCTCGGCATTGCGCTGGGCCTGCTTGGTGTCGATGTAGCTGACGTCCTTGCCGGGATAGACCGGGTTCATGTCCCTGGTCTGCGGCATGATCCAAGCACCAGTCGCGGCGGACTGCGACCTGACGGCGGCAAAGTACTCGCGCGGGATCGCGGTGACGAACTTCGGCCAGACGTAACGGGCGTTCCAGTCCCGGTGGATCGCCGTGGCCCAGCGGGCAGGCACGACATGGTCGCCGCCGACCGGTAGCAGCACGTTCGGCGTCGCGGCGACGCAGGCGAGCTGACGGAACTGGGAGTAGGCGTCAGCCTCGGCCCCGGCCAGGTCAGCGGCATGTTGAGTGATCCAGCCAGCCGAGTAATGATTGGCCATGTAGCTGGTGAGCAGTCCGTTGCCGTCGGGGGAGAGCCACTCGAACTCGCTGGGGAACTGCATCTGGGCGTTGCCGCTCGGCCGAATTGCTCGGCCCCCATTGATGGAACGGCCCGCGCGCCCACGACGACTCCTTCATCCCTGCCTGCGCCATCAGGCCCGGATAGGAAGGGTCGAAGCCGAACGCGTCAAGCATCCAGGTCGTGGTCGGGTCGGCGCCGAGCACGTCGCGCTGGTAGGCCAGGCCGTAGAGCGCGTTGCGGATCGTCGACTCGGCGCAGGTCAGGTTGGTGTTGGGCTCGTTATAGCTGCCGCCGACGATCTCCACCCGGCCGGCCGCGATCAGCGCCCGCAGCTCGGCCCGGTCCTGCGGATAGACGTCGAAGTACGGCTTGAGATAGTCGATCTCAGCGAGCACGAACTTGTAATCGGGGTCCGATCTGGCTTCAGCCAGATGCAGCCTGACCAGTTCGAATACCGTCCTGACTTCGGGCATGGAGCCGTCATCGGCTGGCAGCAGCGGCCAGGTCTGAGCAAAGCGTCCCTGCGTGTTCCACCACACCGGGTCGTAGTGGAAATGGCTGACCATCCACATGGTCCAGCCAGGCTCAGCCACAGTGACCTGCCCTGGTGCCTGCCAGCGGCCGGACGCGCTCGCGGCGACCACGGTCACCGGCCTGGTGCCGCCAGGCGCGGGCGATGCGGTGATGTCCACGGCGACCTCGACGACTCGCTGCTCACTGTGCACCAAGCCGCCGATCTCGGCCGGCTGTGGCGTCGACACTCCATAGCCGTGCGCGCTGACCGCCACCACAGCGGCCGGATCACGGATCATCCCAGGGCCGTCGTTGACCAAGGTGACCCGGATGATCTGAAGCGGCCGCAGCTGCGTGCCGGTGAACAATTCGGTCGAGGCTACCTCGGTGATCCGCATGCCTCATCGTGGCATGGTGGTGCTGCGATGATCTAGCTGCCCGCGCGGTCAGCTAGCTGCCTGGTCAGCGGGTCCGGCGAGCTCTGCGAGGTCGGCGAGCGGCTGGCCGGTGAGCCGGTGCACGGTCCATTCCGACATGGCGACCGCGCCGATCCGCTCGTAGAAGCCGATGGCCGGCGCGTTCCAGTCAAGCACCCACCAGTCGAGCCTGCGGTACCCGCGCCGGACGCAGATTGCGGCCAGTTCGGCCAGCAGCGCCTTGCCGATGCCGGCACCGCGCAATTCCGGCGTTACGTACAGGTCCTCAAGATAAATGCCATGCTTGCCGACCCAGGTGGAGTAGTTGATGAACCACAACGCGAACCCGACTACCTGCCCGCCTAGCTCGGCCACGTGACCGAACAACGCCGGCTGCGGTGCGAACAGCGCCGCCCGCAAGTCGTCGGCCGATGCCTGCACCTGGTCGGCGGAGCGTTCATAGGCGGCGAGTTCGTTGATCAGCTCGCTGATCCGATCCACATCGGCCAGGTCAGCCGGTCGGATGATCGCCTGATCGCCTGAGGGCGCGCTCATCTGGCTTCCGCTCCGCTCGGCGCGGTAGCTGGCACGGCAAACCGGTACCGCAGCCGGAATCGGTCGGCCGGCACGACGATCTCGGTGTATTCGACCGCGCGGGCGCCGCTGTGATGTACCCGGTCGATCACCAGCACGGGTGCGCCGGCGGGCACCGCCAGAGCGGATGCCTCAGTCCTGGTCGAGATCCTGACGGCGACCTCCTCGGTCACCTCATCGACCTCGATGCCGATCGAACGCATCCGCTCGATCACGCCACGTCCGGCTAGCGGGCCCTGCTCGGGCAGCGCGACTGGCGTATCCGCCGTCAGCTCGGCGGGCTCATAGCTGGTGGCGAGCTGCACTGGCGCGCCGTCTGAGCAGAGCAAGTACCTCGTAATGGTGACGTGGGCGCCGGCCGCCACCTCGAGCCGACGAGCTACCGGCACCGGCGGCGGCCCTTGCTCGGTCTGATGTTCCCAGCTCAATCGCCTGGTCACCAGCTGCGCGGTGGCACCAGACCGGTCGGCGGGCCTGACCGCGGTCTCTTGGACGCCAAACGGCGAGCCGGGAAACTGCGGCCGGTCGTGCTCAAGGAAGGCAGCAGCCGGGATCTTGCGCACGTAGCAACCCGAGCCGGGCCGGGCCTCGATCAGCCCTTCGGTCAACAACACGGCCAGTGCGTGCTTGGCCGCGGTCTCGCCCACTCCGTAGTTCATGATGATCGCGTTGCGCGACGGCACCCGAGCACCGGGTTCTAGCAGGCCAGAGCGGATTTTCGAGCGCAGATCCTCGAGCACGCGCAAGTAGACAGGCTCGGTTGTGGTACCCATGACCCCCGGCTTCCTTGTGGGTCGCGACGCTACGGCCAGCCCCCGCCACCGGTCACCGGCTAACCGCTGCCCTCCTCAAGCAGCAGGTGGTATCCGTTCGGCGTCCTGGCGTGCAGCACCCGGTACTGCCAGTCCCGGCTTGGGGTCATCAGCTCCTCACGGTAGGGCACCCCGGCGTCATCAAACAGCTTCTTCGCCTCATCGAGATCAGACACCCCGAACTGCCAGGTCAGCACCCGGTCAGGCCCGGACGGAGAGAAACCCTCGTGCCACTCGATGCCAAACTCGATCGGCCCGTGACCGAGCGCGAGGAAATACGGGTACTCCGGGCCCTCGTAGGTGACCCGGAATCCCAGTTGGAGGTAGAAATCCCGCTCCGCCCGCAAGTCGCTGACGAAAAGAATCGGGATGATCCTCCTGAACAACACAGCCATAGCGCGACATAGTATCGACCAGGAGTCGCCGTGGCGGCATAGTACCGGGACGTGTCGGGCGATAGGCCCTAGTCGTGTCGGACAGTATGCGCGACCGAGATTCCTTCGAGACCTTCCGGCTCATCTACAGTGACGGTGTGCCGCCTTCTGCTGACGCGCTGTCCGCCGAGCTTGCCGTCCGAGTTGCCGTCTGCCAGCTCGACCTCAAAATCGGCCAGCTCGATGCCAACCGGGCGGCCGCAGCCGCCGCCATCACCGAGGCCGCGAGCCTGGGCGCCAAGATCGTGATCGTCCCGGAGCTGACCCCATCGGGCTACGTCTTCACGACCGTCGGTGAGGCACGCTCGCTCGGCGAACCAGCCGACGGGCCGACGGCCCGGCAGTGGATCAGCCTCGCGAAAGAGCACGACTTGGTCATCGTCGGCGGCTTCGCCGAACTCGCTGATGACGGCACGCTCTACAACAGCGCGATGCTGGTCGACGACGGCGGCGTACGCGCCGTCTACCGCAAGGTCCACCTGTGGGATGCCGAAGCTGACTTCTTCGTCCCAGGCGACCAGCCGCCGCCGGTCATCGACACCAAGTACGGCCGACTCTCGATGATGGTCTGCTACGACGTGGAATTCCCAGAATGGGTACGGCTGGCCGCGCTCGCCGGCGCCGACCTGCTCGCCGTGCCGACCAACTGGCCCGCCGATCCGATCCCGGCCGGGCAGCGGCCTATGGTCACGGTCAACGTCCAGGTCGCCGCCTTCGCCAACCGGATGTTCATCGCCGCGGCCTGCCGCTGCGGCGCCGAGCGCGGCGTCGACTGGGTGGGCGGCAGCGTCATCGCAGGGCCGACCGGCTACCCGCTGGCCGGACCGGCCAGCATCAGCGGCGAGATCGGCGCCAGCAGCGGTTCGGCCGCCGAGATCCTGATCGCCGACTGCGAGCTGCGCCAGGCCAGGGACAAGGCGACCGGCCCGCGCAATGACGCGCACGCCGATCGCCGCCTCGACCTGTACGGCTAGCCGAGTCCGCCGAGCCGGATACCCGCTCGTGACCGCGAGGACGCGCGCACCGCATCACATTTGCCGTATAACGCACCATATCGCCGCGCGTCCCGGCGGCGGGTGACTCAAGTTCGGAAGAAAACGGGCCGCGGCCCGGTGGGGGAAGTCGCTTCATCGTGATACGAGCGGACGCTCGTTCCACGTATCACGTATTAGCGACCTTCTTGCGCCCTGAATCGCCCGTTCTGCGACCGTTGAGCGTCGCTAACTCGTGATACGTGGCGACAGCGACCCGACATGTCACTGCGAAGCGACCACGCGCAACCCTTCGCCAGCGAAACACCTGCACAGGCGCGCCCGAAAAATGGTGAAACGCCCTGATTATCCGATTCGCGGATTGCCCGCGCCCGACATCCGGGTGCAGTAGCAACCAGCCGACGCACCCGGCCCACCCGGCCCACCCGATCCAGCCGACCCACCCGATCCAGCCGACGCACCCGGTCCACCCGGCCCGGCCGGGGCCCGCGGCGGCCGCCCAGCTAGAGCTTGCGGGCCAGGGTGAGGCCGTCGCCGATCGGCAGCAGCACCAGCTTGACCCGGTCGTCGGCCAGGGCGTGGTCGTTGAACCGCCGGATGCCTTCGACGTTCGCGCCCTGCTCAGCCGGTTCGACGACCCGGCCGTGCGACAACGTGTTGTCGACCAGGATCACGCCGTCTGGCCGCACCATCGGCACGATGAGGTCCCAGTAGTCGACGTAGCCGGTCTTGTCAGCGTCGATGAACGCGAAGTCGAAGCTGGTCCCGGCCGGCAGCGCGGCCAGCGTCTGCGCCGCCGGGCTGAGCCTGAGCTCGATCTGGTCGGTCAGCCCGGCCCGCTCCCAGTACCGCCGGGCGATCGAGGTCCACTCGTCGCTCACGTCGCAGCAGAGCAGGTGGCCGTCGGTGCCGAGACCGCGCGCCACGCAGATTGATGAGTACCCGGTGAAGGTGCCGACCTCGACGGCACGCTTGGCGCCAATCAGCTCGGCTAGCAATGTCATGAAGGTGCCCTGTTCGGGTCCGATCTGCATGCCGGCGTTATCGCCGGTTCGCTGCAGAGTTTCTTCGGCCAGGTCACGCAGGATTTCGTCGGGCGGTGAGCTGTGCGCTACCACGTAGTCGTGCAGGGCTTCGGTCAGCTGCTCGCTTTTCCTCGTCACAGACTGATAGTAGTCATGCCCGCAGGAGGCATCGAGCACCCGGCGGGCGGGTCTAGTCTTCGATGCATGGCCCCGCATCGGCAGCTCCCGCTGAGCTTCATCCCGAGCCCCGCGAGCAACGGGTTCCACCTTGGCCCGCTGTTCATCCACTACTACGGGCTCATGTACGTGATCGGCATCGCGCTCGCCGTGATCATCTCCCAGCGCCGGATCAAGCGCATGGGCGGCGACCCGGCGCTGATCGCCGACATCGCGTTGTGGGCCGTCCCGGCTGGCATCATCGGCGGGCGGATCTACTTCGACATCACTACCCCGAGCGACATCCCGCACGTGTGGTACGGTGCCTTCGCGATCTGGGACGGCGGGCTCGGCATCTGGGGCGGCGTCGCCGCCGGAGCGCTGGTCGGTGCCTGGCGAGCGCGCCGGGCCGGGGCCAAGGTCGCCTTGTACGCGGACGCGGTCGCGCCCGCCCTGCTGGTCGCCCAGGCCATCGGCCGGCTCGGCAACTACTTCAATAAGGAGCTGTTCGGCGGCCCGACCACACTGCCGTGGGGCCTGATCATCCCGCTGCAGTACCGACCGGCCGGATACACCCAGTTCCGCACCTTCGAGCCGACGTTCCTTTACGAGCTGATCTGGGACCTGGCCCTGGCGGCCTTCCTGGTCTGGCTCGGCAATCACCGCAGCATCAGGCCACCTGGCCTGTTCGCGCTGTACGTGACCGGCTACTCAGCCTTCCGCATCTACGAGGAGTCGGTGCGAATCGACAGCTCGGAGCACTTCCTCGGCTTCCGGCTGAATTTCTACGTTGCCACCGTCCTGACCGTCGGCGGCATTGTCTGGTTCGTGCTGTCCCAGCGCCGGAACAGGCCCGTCGATGCGCTGACAGCCAGCGAGCCGGACGAGGCGCCGTCGGCATCGGAGGTCGGCACCGACCCGCCGAGCGCGGACGCCGGCGATGAGCCAGCCGATTCAGGCGAGACGGTCGCCAGCGACCGCAAATAAGCTCGACACCACCGCTCTAGCTGCGGCAACATTGTCCGGTTGTGAGTGGCACAGGAAATATTCATAACGGCTCGCACCAGGACTGCGGTCGCCCCAGGCTGGTGCGGCTAGCGCGCCGGCTGGCACCTGACTTGGCGCCGATCCGGCACTCAAGGGACTTCCGGCTGCTCTACACCGGCCAGGCGGGCAACACCACTGGCTCGATGATCTGCTTCGTCGCGTTGCCCTACCAGGCCTACGCGATCAGCCACTCCTCGCTCGTGGTCGGGCTGCTGAGCTGCGCCGAGGTGATCCCGGTGCTGCTGGCTGGGCTGCTCGGCGGCGTCCTGGCCGACAGCGTGGAGCGGCGCAAGCTAATCTTGGTGACCCAGCTGGTCTCGGCCGCCTGCATCGTCGGCCTCGGGGTGAACGCGCTGACCAGCCGGCAGCTCTGGCTAGTGTTCCTGCTCGCCGCGGTGCTCACCGGCTCGTTCGGCATCCAGCGGCCGTCAGTGGAAGTGATCGTGCCGAGGCTGGTGCCGCACGACGACCTGCCGGGCGCGTCGGCCCTGTCATCACTGCTCGGTGACGTGGCTGGCACCGCCGGGCCGCTGATCGGCGGTGGCTTGCTGGTGGGCGGGCTGCCACTGGCTTATTTCTCCGGCGCGGCGGTCTGCGTCGCCGCGCTCGTGCCGTTCACGCTGATGGCGTCAGCGCCACCGGCCCCGGAGGCACAGCGGCCCAGTCTTGGCGGGTCGTTGGAGGCATTGCGTTATGCAAGAAGCAGGAAAGATCTTCTCGGCACCTATCTGATCGACATCGGCGCCATGCTGTTCGGCGCGCCCTACGCGGTGTTCCCGCAGCTCGCGGCCAGGCTCGGCGGGCCTGCCGTGCTCGGCCTGCTGTTCGCAGCGCCCGGCTTCGGGTCGCTCGCGGTCAGCCTGACCAGCACCTGGACCAGGCACGTGCACCACCACGGCCGGGCGATCGCCTTCGCGGTGTGCGGCTGGGGGATCGCGATCGCGGCTTTCGGCTTCGCGCCTGACCTGCCGCTCGCGGTGCTCGCGCTGGCGGCGGCCGGCGGCAGCGACACGGTCAGCGGACTGTTCCGGATGACGATGTGGAACCAGAGCATCCCGAGCCGGATCAGGGGCCGGATGGCCGGACTGGAGATGATCAGCTACTCGACCGGCGAGCCGATCGGCAACCTGGAGGCCGGCGCGGTGGCGACACTGACCGGCTCGGTGCGGCTGGCCGTAGTGTCTGGCGGGCTGCTCAGCGTGGCCGGCGCGGCCATCGTGACGCTGGCGCTGCCCGCGCTGTGGCGCTACGACGCCAGACAGACCGTGCCCGAGCCGGATCGCGAGCCGCTGGCGACCGCGTCGTAGCCGCCGTCCCCTCGCCAGGACGTTCGGATCGGGACACAATGCCTGCATGCGCCGCTACTGGATGATCCGGGTCATCGTCGGCTGTTTCGTCGGCAGCATCGGACTGAGTTGCGTCGGCCTGTGCGCGGCGCAGGCCGACAGCCGGTCCAAGCCGCCGAGCTTTATCAGGGCATTCGGGGGCACCGGCTCAGATGCGCTCAGCCAACCGTTCGGCATCGCCGTCGATCAGTCCGGGCGGGTGTGGGTCGTGGACCGGGCAGCGGGCCAGGTCGACGAGTACTCGGCCGACGGGCACCTGATTACCAGGTTCCGAGGTCACGGCACCGGGGCTTTGCTCGATCCTGAGGGCATCGCGGTTGGGCCGGGCGGAAACATCTGGATCGCCGATACGGGACACGATCGGATTGTCGAGTTCACACCGCACGGTGCCAAGGTCCTGGCGTTCGGCTCAACCGGCCGGGGACTCGGCCTGCTGCGCGACCCAATCGGGCTGGCGGTGGCGCCGAACGGCAATCTGGCCGTGGCCGACAGCGGAAACAGCCGGATCGACATCTTCACCCGTCGAGGTGCGTACGTGGCCGAGATCCACGTCGCGACGCCGTTCGGCGTCGCGGTGAGCGCCACTGGCGACGAGTGGGTGTCAAGCCCGAGTTACGCGGCTGGCAACGCGATCTATGAGTTCTCCCCGAGCAGGCACCGGATCAGGGAGTTCGGCGGGACCCAGGCCTCCTATGGCGCACTGTCCGATCCCGGCGGCATCGCCGTCGGGCCGCACGGCCGCGTGTACGTGGCCCAGCCTGACTATGGCTTCGTGAGCGTGTTCAACCCTGGCGGTGGCTTCCGCACTGAGTTCGGGCTGACGTCGAAGTCCGCGCTGGCTGGCGAGGACCTCGCCGCCCCCCAGGACATCGCGATTTCCGGCCGCACGGCCTATATCGCTGACAGCGGCAACGGCCGCATCGTCGAGTTCTCGCTGCCCGCGAGCAGCGGCGCGGCCGACATGAGCGCGCTGCCACTCCATCCGGCCAGCGGCTGGGGCTGGGCTGAGCTCGTCCTCGCGCTGCTGGTCGGCCTGGCCGCCGTGCTGACCTGGGCACTGTCCCGGCAGCGACACCGGGGGAGTCCGTCAGGCGCAAGATCGCCAACGGCTGCACCCGCCCCGACCGCCGCCACCAGTCCAGCGCCCAGCGCCTCCAGCGGTCCAGCGGCCAGCGGTCCAGCGGCCAGCGCGGCCGTCGGTCCAGCGGCCAGCGCCGCCGTCGGTCTAGCGGCCGGCGCGGCCAGCGGTCAAGCGGCCGGTCCAGCCATCACCCGGCGGAATCTGCTGGCCGGGGCGACCGCGCTGACCGGGATAACAGTGGGGGCCGGCGCACTTCCGGCCAGCCTGCGGCGCGCGATCGCCGCGACGGCCACTCGGTCGGGCCCGGCGTCGCTGGCCGACATCGAGCACATCGTGATCTTGATGCAGGAGAACCGCAGCTTCGACCACTACTACGGCGCGATGCCAGGAGTGCGCGGCTTCAACGACCCGACCGCCATTACGCTGTCCACCGGCCGGTCGGTTTTCCATCAGCCCGATTCCGCCCATGCGCAGGGCTATCTGCTGCCGTTCCGCTACGACACCAAGATAACCAGCGCGCAGGCCACGCCAGGGACCGATCATTCCTGGCCGACCCAGCATCAGGCCTGGAACGGCGGGAAGATGGACCAATGGGTCCCCGCTAAGGGCGAGTACACCATGGGGTACTTCACCGGCGCGGACATCCCGTTTCACTGGGCGCTCGCCGAGGCGTTCACGATCTGCGACAACTACCACTGCTCGGTGTTCGGCCCGACCAATCCCAACCGGCTGTACATGTGGACCGGCATGATCGACCCGGCCGGCCGCCACGGCGGCCCGGTGATCGACAACACTCCGGCCTACAACAACGTGATCTTGTCCTGGACCACCTACCCTGAGCGGCTGGAGGCGGCCGGCCTCAGCTGGCAGGTGTACCAAGAAGAGGACAACTACGACGACAACGCGCTGGCGTGGTTCACGCAGTTCGGGCGGGCCGGCTCTGGCTCGCCGCTCTACCAACGTGGCCTGCGCAAGCGGCCGGCGCGTTCGAGTACGACGCGAAACATGACCGGCTGCCGCAGGTGTCCTGGCTGGTCGCGCCGACGGCGCAAAGCGAGCACCCGGACTACTTCCCGGCCGCCGGCGCGAGTACATCGCGCAGAAGCTCGATGCCATTGCGTCGAACCCGCAGGTGTGGGCCAAGACCGCGTTCATACTCTGCTACGACGAGAACGATGGCCTGTTCGACCACGTGCCGCCGCCCACGCCCCCGCCCGGCACCGCAGCCGAGTTCGTCGGCGGTGAGCCAATCGGCCTGGGCTTCCGAATCCCGACCACGATCGTGTCGCCGTGGACCGCAGGCGGATATGTCTGCTCGGACGTCTTCGATCACTCCTCGCTGATCCGCCTCATCGAAACCAGGTTCGGCGTCACCGAGCCGAACATCAGCGCCTGGCGCCGCCAGACTTGCGGCGACCTGACGTCGGCCTTCCGGTTCGGCGGGAGCGCCGCTGGCTACCCGAGCGGTAACACCAGATTGCGCCTGGCCACCACCGAGGCCGCCTGCTCACCGCCCAGCACCAGGTCAGCAAGAACCCGCCCCCCGCCGTCCCTGCCGTCAACCAGCCGCTGCCCTAGCATCGGCCGCTTCCCGCCGCCCGCCTGCCGCAGACCGGCCGCTGCCGTCCGCCTGCCGCTGCCGCCCGCCTGCCGCAGACCGGCCTGGCGTAGGGGCGTAAACGAAGCCGCACTGCCGTCCCGGCGGGCGTGGGCAACGACAACGGGGTCGCCCCGTTGTCGTTGTGGTGGCAACGGGGCGACCCCGTTGCTATTCGCGGCAGGGGCGGAGCAGCGTTGGCCGTCATCGGAGATTCCCGGCGGGCGGGAATGAGCGCGTGATCACCCGCAGTGGCGCAGGGAAGGTGCGGATGCCCGCACGTTCCGCGCCCGCCCCCACCTCGCTACCTTAGGCCGTGACCGCGGAACCCGGGCAAGTCCGGTGGCTAGCCGACCCGGAGCGCGGGGCCTTAAGGCCCGTGTGCCGGAATCGGAGCGGTGTCACCTGCGACCAGCCCGCGCGCACCGTCACTCTTGGCCACGATCCGCCCCCAGACCCGGTGCCCATGTGGCCGACAAGCGGGAGGCACAGACCGCGCACCCGGAATTTCCGGTGGCCGCTATCAGCAAGCGGCACTGCCGTCCCGGCGGGCGTGGGCAACGACAACGGGGTCGCCCCGCTGTCGTTGCAGTAGCAACGGGGCGACCCCGTTGCTATTCGCAGCGGGGGCGGAGCAGCAATACCGCTCCGACGATGCGGCCCGGCCGGGCGGGCAGCGTTCCGCTCGTGAATGCGCAGCGACCAGAGCCGAACCAGCTGCCTCCGGTCCAGGCCGGCACCGGTATCCCGGCAAGGTCAAGCCAAACGGCCTTGTTGCGCGGCCGACTAGCTGTCCGATTGACCGAATTATCCGGTATCGGTTCAGCGACGCGGTGCTCGGTACCCGATCCGCGCTGGTCCGCGCAGCTCGGTCAGCCGACGGGCACTGCGGCAGCGGCGATGGCAGCACCGGAGCCGGCATCGGTACCGGCAGCACGGGCAGCACCAGCACCGATGCCGGCACCGGCAGCACGGGCAGTACCGGCCTCGGCAGCGGCAATGGCAGCGGAACCGGCGTCGGCAGCACCGGCAGGAGCGGTGGCCGGGTTGGTTGAGTGCTCGCGCCACCATTGCTGGCCGGACTCTGGCAGCAGGTAGATCGGGTCGTAGTACTCGAACTCCTGGGTCAGGGCCAGCTCGTCATTGGCGTCCACGGCGGTGCGGTAGTTCTTCGTCCAGTAGGAGATGCCGCGCTCGGTGTCGTACCTGGACGCTTGGTGGACCCAGCGCTTCCCGACGTACGGCACGTCGCAGAGCATCCTGGGAGTGGCGAAGCCGGGCAGGTAGCCCATGATCTTGAGCTGGAGTTGCTGGGCCTCGCCGAGGCCAAGGCGCCAGTGCTCGGCGTTCGGGATCATGTCGCACATGTAGAAGTAGTACGGCATGATCTTGGCGTCATCCAGCAGGGCGAAGCACAGGTCGAGCAATGCCTCTGGAGTGTTGTTGACGCCGCGCAGCAGCACCCCCTGGTTTCGCACGTCCCTGATGCCGGTCGCCAGCATCGCCTTGGCCGCCTTGGCTACGAGCGGGGTCACCGACTGGGCGGAATTGACGTGAGTGTGGATGGCGATCGACACGTCGCGCTGCAATGCCGTCGCGGCGAGTCGCTCCATCCCGGCCCTGACCTCGTCGGTCAGCCAGTACTGCGGCAGGCCCATCAGCGCCTTGGTCGCCAGCCGGACATCCCTGATGGAGTCGATGGTCATCAAGTCGGCGACGAATGCCTCAAGTCGTGGCCACGGCAGGTTCGCGACGTCGCCGCCGGAAACGACCACATCGCGAACGCCCGGCATGGTCCCGCAGGTAGGTCGATCATCGCGCCGAGGCGATCATCACGGGCCATGCCGAACTTGTGCTTTTCGACCGTCGGCGTCGGGTTGCCGACCAGGTCCATCCTGGTGCAGTGGCCGCAGTACTGCGGGCAGGTCGGCAGCAGCTTCGGCCAGCACCTTGGTCGGGTAGCGGTGGGTCAGGCCCTCCACCGCCCACATCTCGGCCTCATGCAGCGAGTCGCGCGAGGAGTAGGGGTGCGATGACCAGTCGGCTCGGCGGTCGCTGAACACCGGGATCATGTAGCGGCGCACCGGGTCGGCGTACAGCGCCGCGGTGAATCCGGGCTGGTCAGGCGCCAGCCCCGGCACCATGGTGTTGATCATCTGCGGCGGCACCAGCATCGACATGGTGGCTCGCTCGGCCTGGTCGCGCTCAAGGTCTGCGTAGAAGGCCTCGTTGACGCCGTCGCCGAACCGGCGCGCAGCTGGCGCAGGTTCTTGACGCAGTGCGCGCGCTGCCACTGCGCGGACTCCCACTCGGCCGTGGTGACCTGCGCCCAGCCGGGAAGCCTGCGCCAGTCAGGCTCGACGAGCTCGCTGTGCCGGTAGGCGTAAGGCTGATCGATCATCGTCACACCCCGTCTCGAAGAACCCGCGCTTAACCGAACGATAACTCGTCAGACATCCCTGTGACGATAGAAGCTACTGTCAGTATAGTTCTACACAAGAAAATCTACGCTTTCCAGCTAGATTGCGACGCCCGGAAAGGACTCATCGCTTGGGTGCATCGAAGCGGTCGCCAGGCTCGGTGCTCGGGCTGCACCGCGTCATCGAGCCGCCCGGCGTGCTGCCGCAAGCGGCCTGGCGGCTGGACCCGGACCCGGCGATCTGGCCCGACGAGGTCCGCGTCGACGTGCGGCGCCTCAATCTGGACGCTGCGTCGTTCCGACAACTGCGCGAGTCCAACCATGACGACCCGGCGAAGATCAAGGCGGCGGTGCTCGCCATCGTCGCCGACCGTGGCAAGATGCAAAATCCTGTGACCGGCTCGGGTGGCATGCTGACCGGCATCGTCGAGCGAGGTCGGCCCGGATTCGCCGCTCGGGCTGAAGCCTGGCGACCGCATCGCCACGCTAGTCTCGCTCAGCCTGACGCCGCTGGCGATCACCGACGGCCTGGCAGCCTGGGACGGCGAGTCTGAGCAGGTGCCCTGCCAGGGGCACGGCGATCCTGTTCGGCCGGTCGATCGCCGCCGTGCTACCCGATGACCTGCCGGTGCCACTAGCACTGGCGGTCATGGACGTGTGCGGTGCCCCCGCGCTGACCCACCGGGTCGTGGCTGGCATCGCCGCAGGCCGAGCCCGGACGACTGGCACCGGAGTGCGGGAAGCGACCGAGCCGGACGAGGTGCGGGCGGCGGCCGGCGCGGGTGGGCCGGTGGTCGCGGTGCTTGGCGCGGCCGGCAAGAGCGGATCGCTGTCGGCCGCCGCCGCCAGGCGGGCCGGGGCCAGCCGGGTCATCGGCGTCGTCCCGAGCGAGCGCGAGGCCGAGGTGCTGCATGCGGTCAAGGCCAGTGACGCGGGTGCACGGGCTGGCGGATGAGGTCGTCATCGCCGACGCGAGCGATCCGGTCGTGGTGTCGCGAAGCCGTCCGCGCGGCGGGCGGCCCGGCCGACGTGACCGTGGTGTGCGTCGACGTACCTGGCTGTGAGGGCGGGGCCATCTTGTCGACCGCCGATCGCGGCACCGTGATCTTCTTCTCGATGGCCACGTCCTTCACCGCGCGCGGCGCTCGGCGCCGAAGGCCTAGCCGCTGACGTCGACGATGCTGGTCGGCAACGGCTACTCGCCCGGACACGCTGAGCTGGCCATTGACCTGATCCGATCAGAGCCTGGCGTGCGCCAGATCTTCGAACGCGAGGACTCAGGCGAGGACTGACGATGCGGACACCTGAGCTCACGATCGACCCGCAGGTCGTCGCCGAAGCCAGGGAGCTGGCCAAACGAGCAGGACAGCCGATCGTGGCAATGGCCAAGAGCCATACCACGGTATCGGTCGAACGAGCCGTGCTGCGGCTGGCTGGGCTGGCCGGCGCCGATCCTGATGGCATGCCGCTGGGTCAACCGCGCTCGTCGACGCTGTCGGGCGCAGACCGGGCTTGAGCACGGGATCGGCCTGCCGGTCTGGGACGCGCTGGCGACCGGCAGCGTACCCCGACCTGGCCAGCCTCGCCGAGGCGGCGGTTGGCGGCGCGGTTTCGTTCAAAATCCCAGTTGGAAAGGCTGCGGACGCGGCTCGTGCCCGCGCGAGCCAGGCGCTAGCCGGGGGTTTCGCGAAGATCGCCGCGAACCGGGAGCGGCGGGAGCAGATGATCGCCGCCACCGCCGAGCCGCGGAAGCCATGGATCTACCTGATCGTGGCGACCGGGGACATCTATGAGGACATCCCGCAGGCGCAGGCCGCCGCGCGCGAGGGTGCCGACGTCATCGCGGTGATCAGGTCGACCGGGCAGTCGCTGCTCGACTACGTGCCGGAGGGCGCGACCCGGGAGGGCTACGCCGGCACCTACGCCACCCAGGAGAACTTCCGCCTGATGCGGGCCGCGCTCGATGACGTGTCGCGCGAGCTCGGCCGATACGTGCGGCTCACCAACTACGCCTCGGGCCTGTGCATGCCGGAGATCGCCTCGCTGGCCGGGCTTGAGCGCCTGGACATGATGCTGAACGACTCGATGTACGGGATCATCTTCCGCGACATCAACCCCGGTGCGCACGTTCATCGACCAGCGGTTCTCCCGGCAGATCCACGCCCGGGCGGGGATCATCATCAACACCGGCGAAGACAACTACCTGACCACCGCCGACGCGGTCGACGCCGCGCACACGGTGATCGTCTCGCAGCTACTGAACGAGTTCTTCGCCAAGGAAGCCGGGCTGGCCGACGATCAGCTCGGCCTCGGGCACGCGTTCGAGATCAAGCCTGACGTGCCCGACTCGTTCCTGCTTGAGTTGGCGCACGCGCTGTTGGTGCGGGAGCTCTTCCCTGACGCGCCGCTGAAGTACATGCCGCCGACCAAGCACATGACCGGCAACATCTTCGCTGGGTACCTGCTTGACGCGTTCTTCAACCTGGCCGCGATGATGACCGAGCAGGAGATCCTGCTCGATCGGCATGATGACCGAGGGCATCCACACCCCGTTCTTGTCCGACCGGGATCTGGCGCTGGAGAACGTCGCGCTATGTCAGAAATGCGGCTGGACGCCTTGGCGAGAGCTTCCGGCCCGAGCCTGGCGGGTTCATCGCCAAGCGAGCCCATCAGGTGCTCGATGAGTCGGTCGACGCTGCTGCGCAAGATCGGCGCCGACGGGCTGCTGAACGCGATCGCTGACGGCACCTTCGGCATGACCAAGCGCCCAGCCGACGGCGGGCGCGGCCTTGATGGCGTGATCGTGAAGTCCGACGGCTACTTCAACCCGGCCAGCGAGATCCTGGACGGCGAGCAGGCGCCTCCGGCGGGCGAGCTGGTGGCGAGCCAGAACGGAGCGGGACTGTGAGCGAGCCGAAGGCGAGCGGGGCCAACACCGCGAGCGGGCAGATCGTGCGGCCTTACGGCGATACGACGGGCGACGGGCGAGTGCAGGTCTCGTTTACGCTTGCCGGTGCCGTTCGGCAGCCCGGATGCAGCAGGCTCGGGCCGAAGGCGCGGCGCTGCAGCTGGCCGGCAAGATGGGCCTTGACCCGGCCATGGTGGTGCACGCTAAGGGCATGGGGCCGACTTCACGTTCTTCGTCGTCTACGGGCGGTCATCGCACCTGGTCGACCTTTCCGAGGTCAAGGTGGCCGAGCGCGAATTCCGAGCTGCTCTCCTCCGCCGAGATCAACCTGCGGATCAGGTCGACGCTCGGCCGCAAGCTGGTCGTCGTCGGCGCGACCATCGGCACCGACGCGCACACGGTCGGCATCGACGCGATCCTGAACGTTAAGGGCCACGCGGGGGAGAAGGGCCTGGAGTACTACCGCGAGATCAAGGTTGTGAATCTGGGCGCCCAGGTCGAGTCCCCGGCTGGTGTCGCCGGCGCGCGGCCGAACACGCCGACGCGGTGCTGGTCAGTCAGGTGGTGACGCAGAAGGACGCGCACCTGCAAAAACACCTCGGAGATGTCGGCGGCGTTCCGCGCGGCTCCGGACCTCGACAGCGGCCGCTGCTGGTGATCGGCGGGCCGCGATTCGATCCGGCCCTGGCGGCCGAGCTGGGCGTGGACAAGATCTTCGGGCGCGGCACGACGCCGGCGATGTCGCCAGCTATCTGGTACACCGGCTGGCCCAGGCACCAGCTGGCAGCGAGGTCCCGGTGGCGAGCGCGGTATGAGCGAGGATCCCCGGCTCGGCCTGACGGTGACCCAGCACCAGCGTTATGTCCCCTATAGTCACGCCCACTACGGTGGCAACCTGGTCGACGGCGCCTACGTGCTCGGGCTGTTTGGCGATGTCGCGACCGAGGTCGTGCATCAGGATGGACGGCGACGAAGGCCTGTTCGCGTCCTACTCGCAGACGTGCAGTTCCTGGCACCGGTGCTCGCCGGCGATGTCTCGAGGCTATCGCGACCATCTCCGGGTCGGGCAGGCGCAGCCGGGAAATCGAGTTCGAGGCGCGGGTACTGTGCCGCGCCGAACCCGAGCGCGGGCCATCGGCGGCGAAGGTGCTTGCCGAACCGCTCGTGGCCGTCACGGCGGTGGGCACCGTGGTCGTACCGCCGACTACCTAGCTATCAAGCGCCATCGCCGGTCGCTCCGGCCGAACCTTCTGGCAGCTGATGTGACACATCGTTACTACTAAATCGCTCCTAGTAGTATCGGCTGGTAATGAGATCAATGTTGTGTCCGGTGCTGATCAGCCGGGACGCGGAGCTGAAGCAGCTGACCGCCGCCTTGGACGATGCCGAAGACCAGCGGGGCAGCATTGTCTTCCTAGCCGGAGACCCAGGAGTCGGCAAGTCGCGGCTGGCTAAGGAGATCAGCGACACCGCCCTGGCGCGCGGCTTTCATGTCGTGGCCGGTCGTGCGGTGGAGTCGGTGGCACCGCTGCCGTTTCGTGCGATCACTGAGGCGCTGATGAAGATCGCCCGCTCCGAGGGAATCCCGCAATCACCAGAAATAGTAGACTACCGGCCCGCCCTGGCCACGCTGGTCCCGGTGTGGGGCCGATCGATGGCCGACAGCGAGGCCGAGATCTCGCCGCTGATCCTCGGCGAGGCCCTGATCCGACTGCTCTCGCTCTACGGCAGCCCGGGCACCCTGCTGTTGCTTGAGGACATCCAGTGGGCCGACCCGGAAACTCTGGCGATCATCCAGTACCTCGCCGACAACCTGACCGGCAAGCAGGTGCTCTGTGTGGCCACGCTACGGGATAGCGAGCCGTCGCCCGGGCTGGAGGCGGTGCGGTCCATCCACGCCCGGCGCGCGGCACCAGTCATCGAGTTGCCGCGACTCACCGAGGCCGAGATCAGGCAGTTCGCAGCGTGCTGCCTGGAGGTCGATGAGGTGCCCACCGCGATCACCAAGCGGCTGCTGGCAAACTGCGACGGCCTGCCGTTCGCGATCGAGGAGATTCTCGCGGCAGCGGTGTCCTCCGGCGAGATCGCCCGAGGCAAAACCGGCTGGGTGGTTAACGAGAACATCCGAACCGGCGTGCCCGCATCGATCCTCGGCTCGGTGCGCAACCGGCTGGCCGCGCTCGGCCCGCAGGTCACCAATCTGGTCGTGGCGGCGGCCGTGCTTGGCAGGCAGTTCGACTGGACGCTGCTGCCAAGGCTGGCTGGCGTCACCGAATCGGCGGCGCTTGACGCGCTGGACCGGGCTCATGCTGTGCAGCTGATCGAGCCAAGTCCCGGCAGCTCGATGTTTCGCTTCCGGCACAGCCTGACCAGGGATGCCATCGTGTCCGATCTGCTACCGCCGGACCTGGCCAGCAGGTCAGCTGGTGCGGCGGCGGCGATCGAGGACGCCCATCCCGGCCTGCCTGGCATCTTGTGCGAACAAGCCGCCGAGTTGCACAAGGCAGCAGGCAATCCGGTTCGCGCCGCCACGTTGCTGCTTGAGTCCGCCCGCCGGGCGCTGCAGCAAGGCGCGCTGCATAGCGCGGCCGAGACCCTGGCCGACGCGCGCGAGGTGCTCGCCAGCTCAGCTGCCGTCGATCCGATGCTGGGCATCGCCATCGATGAGTCGCTTGCTGAGGCCCTTGAGCTGGCCGGTGACCATGAGCGGCTGGCGCCCCTGGCCGCCCGCCTGATCGAGGCTCTGAACGCCGCTGGCGCCGACCCGCGCCGCGAGGCGCTGATCAGGATCAGGACCGCGCGGGCGGAAGCCGAGAGCAATCCGGCCGAAGCCGCCGAACACCTCGCAGCCGCCAGGTCTATCGCTGACAGCTTGGTCGATGTGCCACTTGCCAGCCGGGTCGACGCCGCCGCGGCGCGATACGCGCTGGTGTCAAGCGACCTCGATCGGGCCGAGCAGCTCGCCAACCGCGCGCTAGACAGCGCCGAGCTGGCCGGGCTTGAGGGCTGGGGGGCCCGGGTAGCATTCGATGCTCTTGAGGTGCTCGGTCGTCGTGAGCGAATGCGCGACCTGGAGGCCGCCAGGACCTTCTTCGAGCGGGCGTCCCATCTCGCCGGCGGCGCGGCCTTCGCGGTGCGACGAATCAGGGCACTGCAAGAGCTCGGCACCATCGACATGCTGGAAACTGGCGGGACCAGCCGCTGATCGAGGCCAGGGAGCTGGCGCACGAGGCTGGCGCGATCTCCACCGCGACCGTCGCCGACTTGCAGCTCGCCAACGTGTGGAGCCTGGGCACCGACTTGGACAAGGCAGTCACGGCGGCCAGGCAGTGCGAGCAATCGGCCCGCCGGATAAATTCCGACAAGGTGGCCGCCATGGCGATCAGCGTCCAGGCGCTGGTCAGCGGACTGCGATCAGACCGGGATGGCACCGAGGACCAAGCCGAGCGAGCCGAGGGAGTTATTCCCGGCGAACCAGAGGTTCTGTTTACCACCTGGGGTCAAGCGCGCGTGACCGCGTCGTTGTTCGCCGATGACATCCAGCGCGCGGTAGAGGAAAGTACTGTCGGCCGGGCCCATGCGGGCGAGATCGCACTGACTGCGCCCCGTCGGGCCTGGGGCTACTACGCGTTGCTGCAGGCCGTCGCCGACCTCGACGGCCGCGAGGCGCTCAAGCAGGCCATCGACGCTGGCGCGGCGGTCGGCTGGATCAAGGGCTGCCTGTACTACGCCGAGGCGGTGCTGGAAGGCCGGGACGGGCACCCGGCCCAGGCGATCGCGCTGGCGAACCAGGGCCGCACCGCGCTCGCCCCCTTCGCCCCCTGGTGGAATCATCTGTTCCGGCGGCTGGTCGCTCCGGCCGCGCTGGCGGACGGCTGGGGCCAGCCGGTGCCCGCCTGGCTGCGCGAGGCGACCAGGGAGTTCGACGCGACCGGTCACGCCAGGCTCGCGTCGGCGTGCCGTGGCATCTTGCGCCGGGCCGGTGAGCGGGTGCCCAGGTCCGGCCGGGGCGCGGCCCAGGTACCGCCCCAGATGCGGCGGCTTGGCATCACCAGCCGGGAGATGGACGTCTTCTTGCTCGTCGCGCAAGGCTACTCAAATGCTGACATCGCTGCCCGGCTGTTCATATCCCCGAAAACGGTCGAAACGCACGTGGCGAGCCTCGTCACCAAGACTGGCCGGACCGGCAGGCGGGAGCTGGCAGCGCACGCCGCGCGGACCATCAGGCCAGGCCGGACGCGTTAACTCAGGATTCAGTCGAGCTTAGATCAGGATTACTCCCGATGCGCGATCCGGTGCGGCCAGCGAACACTGGTACGTAGGAAATCGAGAAAGCGCCACCGCCCCCGCGTCTGGCGCAGCCATCGAAAAGGCAGCAGGCTCGCTGCACTCGCATGTGCCTTGCCTGGGGGTACCAGCCAGGAGGAACTCATGAACGCCCTGCCCATGACGCCAGTGGCAGACCCCGACCGCCGCGCCAGGTTCGAGGCGGAGGCGATCCCCTACATGCACCGCCTGTATCCGACCGCGTTCCGGCTGACCCGCAACCACTGCGACGCCGAGGACCTGATCCAGGAGACGTTCGCGAAGGCCTACCTGGCCTTTCATCAGTTCACCGCGGGCACGAACCTGAAGGCATGGCTGCACCGCATCCTGGTGACCACCTTCTACAGCGCCTGCCGCAAGCGGGAGAGGGAGCCCAACCAGGTACTCGCCGCCGACGTACGCGATCCCGTGGACTGCCACGACCGGCTCAGCCAGAGCTCAAAGTCGGCCGAGCTTGAGGCGCTTGACCATCTCGTCGACTCCGGCGTGATGCGGGCACTCGGCGAACTGCCCGAGTGCTACAAAGCCGCCGTGTACCTGGCCGACGTGCAGGGCTACCGGTACGGCGAGATCGCCGACATCCTGGGCACGCCCCTGGGCACCGTGATGTCGCGGATCCACCGGGGCCGCCAGCTGCTGCGGCTAAAGCTGCGCGGCTACGCCAGCACTGACCGGGCACTCGCGCTGCGCGAGAGCAGCGACCGCCCCCGCTCCGGTCAGCCGTTGAGCCCCCAGCGCCTCCCGATCGCCGCCTGAGCCACTCGCAGGACAGCCTGGTCGCAACCCCCCGCGACGGAGGCCGGGCCAGCGGACTGATCCCGCTGGCCCGGCCTCCGTCTGGCTGCGCTAGGTTGGCCCGCCGCTACTCGGCGTTGCCGTACTTGGCGATCTCTTCCTTCTCCGCGTCGGTCAGCTCGCGCGGCTGCTCGCCCTTGGCGACCTTCGCCGACTGCACTTGGCGCCGGATGGTCTCGACCACCTCAGGGTTAGCCAGCGTGGTGACGTCGCCGACGTCGGTGAAGTTGGACACCGAGGCGATAACCCGCCGCATGATCTTGCCCGACCTGGTCTTCGGCATGTCGGCCACGATCCAGACGTTCTTGGGCCGGGCGATTTTGCCGATCTCCACCTCGATCGCCTTGCTGACCTTGGCATCCATGCCGTCGGCCGCGATGCCTGGCTTGAGCGAGACGTACATCTCGACGATCCGGCCCCTGATGTCGTCCATCACCGGTACGGCCGCCGCCTCGGCGACCTCAGGCACGGTCAGCGCCGCCGACTCAAGCTCCTTGGTGCCGAGCCGGTGCCCGGCGACGTTGATGACGTCGTCGACGCGGCCGAGGATCCTGATGTAGCCGTCGGCGGCCTGGAGCGCGCCGTCACCGGCAAAGTACGGCCAGTCGTGCCAGTCAGTGGACTCCGGGTCGGCGTTGTACTTGCGGTAGTACACCTCGATGAAGCGCTCAGGCTGGCCCCAGATCGTCTCCATGATGCCTGGCCACGGATTGCGGATACAGATGTTGCCCGCGCGGCCGCTGCCAGCCGGCACCTCGTTGCGGTCCTCGTCGTAGATGACCGGGTAGATGCCGAGTGCGCCTGGTCCGCAGCTGCCTGGCTTCATCGGCTGCAGCGCGGGCAGGGTGCTGCCGAGGAAGCCGCCGGTCTCGGTCTGCCACCAGGTGTCGGTAATGGCCGCCTTGCCCTTGCCGACCTCGGTGTAATACCAGCGCCAGACTTCGGGCTCGATCGGCTCGCCGACCGTCGTCATGGTCTTGAAGTGGTAGTTGTACTTGGCCGGCTCGTCCGGGCCGACCTTGCGCAACATCCGGATCGAGGTAGGCGAGGTGTGGAAGATATTTACCCCGAGTTGCTCAGCCACCCGCCACGCCCGTCCGGCGTCTGGGTAATTTGGCACGCCTTCGTAAATCACCGTGGTGGTGCCGAGCGCCAGCGGACCGTAGACGATGTAGGAGTGGCCGGTGATCCAGCCGATGTCGGCCATGCACCAGTACACGTCATCGGGGTGGATGTCCTGGTAGTACTTGGACGTGCCGGCCACGTAGGACATGTAGCCGCCGGTGGAGTGCTGCGCGCCCTTAGGCCTGCCCGTGGTGCCCGAGGTGTACATCAGGAACAACGGCGCCTCGGCGGGCATCGACACCGGCTCGACGGTCGCGCCCTGATGCTCGGCCAGCAGTTCGTCTACGAAGAAGTCACGGCCGGGCGCCATCGGGGTTTGCGAGGCGTACTGGCCTGAGTGGCGCCGCCAGACCAGCACCTTGTCGACTTCCTGGCCCTGCCTAGCTGCCTCTTCGAGCGCCTCGTCGGCCTTGACCTTGTGGTCGATCAGGTCGCCCGCACGGTAATAGCCGTCCATGGTGATCAGCACCCGGCTGCCCGAGTCGGCGATGCGCGTACCGCACGCGTTCCCTGAGAAGCCGCCGAATACCTGGCTGTGGATGACACCGAGGCGGGCGCACGCCAGCATCGTCACTGGCAAGTCGGTCACCATCGGCATGTGCAGCGTCACCCGGTCGCCCGCCTGCAGGCCGCAGAAGTCACGCAGCACCGCAGCGAACTCATTTACCCGGCGCAGCAGCTCGCCGTAGCTGACGTGCTCGTGCGAGTCTTCCTCAAGCTCAGGCACCCAGACGATAGCCGTCTTATCCGGATTGGCCTGCGCATGCCGGTCTACGCAGTTATATGACGCGTTGAGCTTGCCGCCAACGAACCACTTCCAAAATGGCGGAGTCGACGTATCGAGCACCGTGTGCCACCGCTCATCCCAGGTGAGCAGGTCAGCGTACTCGGTGAAGCAGTCAGGGAAGTTGTCTTCGGCAAAGCGGTCGAAGATGGCCGGGTCGTTCCCGTTGGCCTGGGCGACGAAATCCGGCGGCGGCTGATAGTAGTCCTCTTCGCGCCAGTGAACCGCGATCTGCGCCTCGGATACCTCGGTCTCGGGGGCAGAAACCTCAGTTTCGTCATTATCTGTCATAGCTCGACCTCCAGCTGGAGAGGATTCCGCACATCGGGCCTAAGCCCATTCGTCAAGCAGCACTCGGTGCGCGCAGTAGCGACTAAATCGTATCGCCGGCGATCAGGACCCAACAGGCCCAAGAATCTCCGTCCGCGCCTTGGCCAACTCAAGGCACTCGGCGGGCCGCGGCCGAGAATCGGGCCCAACCCGCTCACCTGCGACCTTCTATCCCAGGGTTGACATCAGGGCCAGGGACGGTATCTTCTAGCAAGTTACGCGCCATGTCGTCACTGGCGCCAGGCCGGGAGACCGGATCCTGACCGTCGGCGCGTAACTGCCAGGACCTGGAAGGGGCACAGCCAGCCAGTAGACAACGGAAGGTGAGCCTGCTGCCTGTCGGCCACCATCCGGTCCGAAGGGTGGCTGTGCCCCTTCCTTGCTGCCCACCCGGGCCTGCCCGCCGCTGAGCGCTAGCCGCAGCTGAGCATCGCTTGTCCGCTTCGCCGGAGTTGCCGGTTGCTGAGCTAATGCTGAGTTGATCGCGGGCCGCGCCCATGCTGCTGATCGGCTAATCTGGCCGCGCGGACGCGATGTGCCGGCGACAGGTCAGCCGGATCGGCAGAGCCGGGCGACATGCTGACAGCGTTGTAGTTTGTTGCATAACTAGACGTCATATCGAGGCAGGACAGATTGACTTCATCTGAGCGGCCGGGCACCTCGCTTGGCCCCGTGGCCGTCATCATCCCCACCTACAATGAGCGGGACAATCTTGAGCAGATTGTCAGCCGGGTGCGGGCTGCGGTACCGCAGGTCGACATTCTGGTGGTGGACGACAATAGCCCGGACGGCACCGGCGAGATCGCCGACAAGCTCGTCGCCTCAGATACCCATGTGCACGTCATGCACCGGCAGGGCAAGTCCGGCCTCGGGACCGCGTACATCGCTGGCTTCGGCTGGGCGCTTGAGGCGGGCTATGACGTCATGGTGGAGATGGACGCTGACGGCTCGCACGACCCCGCCGATCTGCCTAAGATGCTCACCGCGCTGGAGTCAGCTGACCTGGTGATCGGCTCACGCTACATCCCCGGCGGCACCGTCGTGAACTGGCCGAAATCCAGGGAAGTGCTGTCCAGGGGCGCGAATATCTACGTCAGGATCATGCTCGGGATCGGGGTGCACGACGCGACCGGCGGCTACCGCGCTTACCGCGCGCCGATGTTGCGGTCGGTCGGCCTCGACGAAGTCGACTCGCAAGGCTATTGCTTCCAGATCGACCTGACCGTCCGCACGATCAATCAGGGCGGCCAGGTCGCTGAGGTGCCGATCACGTTCACCGAGCGGGCCAGGGGCGCGAGCAAGATGAGCCGGGCGATCATCTTGGAGGCACTCTGGCGGGTAGCCCGCTGGGGCGTCGCCGCCAGGCTGGGCGGTAAGCGCCGCGGTGCTGACAGCAAGAAAACCGCATAGGCGTAACGCAGCGGTCGCATCACTCGTCTCGCACTCTAGGCCGCTCAGCCAGCGAGCTGGTCACCGGTTTGCCGTCCGGCGCAGGCCCGGCGTCGCAGCGGTCAGGCGCTCTTGCGCTGCCTGGCCGGCGGCGCGGGCTCCTCGCCGCGCTGGCCCCTGATGACGGCCAGTCGCTCAGCCAGCACCTCTTCGAGGTCGGCGATTGTCCGGCGCTCCATCAGCATGTCCCAGTGACTGCGCGGTGGCTTGGCCTTGGATGCTGACGGCTCATCGCCAGTGGCGGTTACCGCGATAGCGCCGCAGACCCGGCACTCCCACTTCGCTGGGACCTCTGCCTCAGCGGCGAAGGGCACACTGAACCTGTGGCCTTTCGGGCAATCGAAAGCGACCTCCTGGCGAGGTGCCAGGTCGGTGTTACGGTCGTTCTCGTAGCTCGTGGCGCCTAGACGGGTGCCACGCAGTGCGCGTTCGGCCATAGGGTTTTTGCCTCCAGGCGCTTGACGTTCGTCTATGTCAACGGCAAGTACGTTGACAAGATTCCCGCCTGGCGGTCTTCCAACCGCGCCGAAGGCGGTTTACCCTACGGCTTCGGTGCCAAAATCAGCAGCCGGATGCCACTGGCCGCGCTTGATCATCACGTCCCTGAGCAACTCGATCTGGTCCGTCATGATGCCGTCGACCCCCAGCTCAAGCAGTGCCGTCATCGCGGCGGCGTCGTTCACCGTCCAGACGTGCACGGCCAGGCCGGCATCATGAGCGCGGCCGATCACCGGGGCGGTGGCCAGCCTGATCGGTAGCTGGGCGCAGCCGACCCAACGGCGGGCAAAGGGCTGCGCGAGAAGCTTCCCTGGCAGGCCAGATCGCAGTGCCGCCGCGCCGACCGGGGAGGCGGCCATGCACACCGGGCGGTCAAGCAGCCTCCTGGTGGCCCGCAACCTGAGGGTCGAGAAGGAGGTGATGCAGACCCGATCCCAGGCGGCCGTGCGGCGGATCAGCTCGGCCAGCGGCCGAGCGGCCGGCCAGTCCTTGACATCGATGTTGAACCTGATCTGCGGCCACGCCCCGATCAGGTCCTCGAGCAGCGGAATGTGGTCGGTCCCAGCGATCTTCGCTTCGGCGACCTTCCTGGCCGGCAGGCTGGCGATGGCGCCCGTCCGGTCAGTAACCCGGTCGAGCGTCTTGTCGTGGAAGGCCAGCAATACGCCGTCACTGGTCGCGTGCGCATCGGTTTCCAGGTAGGCGTAGCCGAGCTTCACCGCGTGCTCGAAGGCGCGAAAGGAGTTCTCAGGGAAGTGCGACGCGCCGCCCCGGTGCGCGAACGCGATCGGCCGTCGATGATCAAGGAAGTCAGTCGGCACGCCTAGTCCTCCGTTGGCTCATCCGGCACCGCACCCGCCGCCTGCCATTCCCGGCGGCGCGCCTCGGCCAGCGTGATCGCGGTCGCTGCCGCGACGTTGAGCGACCCGACGCGACCCACCTGCGGAATGTAAGCCACCTGGTCAGCCACCGCGAGCAGGCCCGCCGAGCAGCCGCGGTCTTCGTGGCCGAGCGCCAGGCAGACATCACCGTGCAATGCCGCCTGATGCAGTGGCACGGCACCGTCAGCGAGCTCGATGACGATCAGCCGCAGCCCGTCTGCCTTGATCTCTTGTGCCGCCTGCGCCGGTGAGGCTACCTCGTGGAAAGCCAGAAATCGGCTGGTGCCCAGCGCGGTCTTACGGGCGGACGGGTGCATCGGGTCAGCCGCCTCGCCACACAGCCAGACGTCGTCGACGCCGAAGGCCGCCGCCGTCCTGATGATGGAACCCAGGTTGAACGGCTGGCTCACCGACTCAAGCAGCAGGCTGACCCTGGCTTGGGTGACCCGCCGCCAGGACCGGTTCAGCCGCTTGACCTCAGTCGGGCCGAGTTGCCTGCTCACCGTGAGGTTCCTGACACGGCCAGTACCCGGTAGCCTGCCCTGGCCGCGACGCGCCGCACGGGGCGGCCGGGCCGCTCCAGCCAGGCCTGCAGCGAGTCAGCGCCGAGATTGCGCTGCACCACCAGGTAAGCGGCGGCGGCTGGGGCCAGCCGGTCGAGCCAGCCAGCCAGCAGCTCGTGCAGCGCGTCCTTGCCGATCCTGATCGGCGGATTGCTCCAGATCAGGTCGAACCGCTCGGGCAGCGCCTCGTCGTCTGGCCGCAGGCAGCGGACGTTGGTCAGGCCCGCTCGCTGAGCGTTCGCTTCGGTGAGCGCGAGCGCCCGCTGATTCACGTCGACCGCCCAGACCCGCGCGGCAGGCGACCTTGCGGCCAGTACCAAGGCCAGCGGGCCGTAGCCAGCGCCCAGGTCCAGCAGATCGCCACTGGCCGGCGGCGGCGGCGCGGTATCGAGCAGCAGCCTGGTGCCAGGGTCGAGCCGACGCGGCGAGAAGACCCCCGAGTCGGTCGCCAGTTCCAGATGCACGTCAGGCAGCAGCACGTGGACCGCGCCTGGGCGATGCGCCGCGACCGGGTCGGCGGCGAAATACTGCCCGCTCACCGGCTGACGGCCGCCTGGGCGGTCGCGCCAGCCTGGCTGGCTGACCGGCCGGCCGGCTCGAGGTAGCGGCGGCTGATCCACCGCTCGACCACGAAGGTCAAGATCGGGATGGTGCCGGCCAGCAGCACGATGATCGTGGTGAGGCTGGCCGTCCTGATCCGCACCAGCCTGGTCATGGCGAACGCCACCACCAGGTAAATGAGGTAGAGCACGCCGTGGATGGTGCCCACGACCTTGGCGATGATGTCGTCGTGCGCGAACGCCTGCAGCGGTATGCCGACGAAACACAAAATGATCAGCATGGTGCCGGTCACGTAAGCCATTACCCGGTATGCGCGCACTACCTGCGCCCGGAGCCGGTCGGCGTCCACCTCATCCTCCTAGCGCAGGCCATGCCATTTGCCGTGGCTTTTGACTTCCTTATTGAGCATGGCCAGATAAGCGTTGTACTCATCAAGCTCGACATCGGGCCCGTCGTCGTCACCCGGCCCGTCAAGGTCAACTCCCGTGCCCTGGCTGGTAGTTCCCGCACTGACGCCGGCACCGGCCGTGACCACGCCGGCGCCACCGGCAGCACCACGTCAGGGCTCGGCGTCGGCTCGGTCGGATGTAGTTCGTCCCGAACCGTTTTCACCCAGAAAAACCGCGCCGAAGATCGCGAAAACAGGCCATTCAAAAGTGTACGCCCAGCTTCAGCGCGTTACCTTCGAGCGCACGGCGCAGCTGCCAATCGCCCAGCCACCACATGCCCCAGAACGCCAGAACCGCGAACAGGTGCCAGCAAAGCCAGCGCGGGGTGACCAGCACCCGCCACCGCGGCGTCACCTGTGTTTGCGACATGGCCTGAGCCTAGCGCCGGATTTGCCATGTGTTGGCGGCAGCCCGGTATCGACGGATCCGCGCGTCACCGCAGACAGTAGCCACCCGGTCGGTGATAATTCGAGCTATGCCTATCGCGGACTTGCTGCCGGGCCGATTCGGGGTCGCTGGCCGCCTGCCTGATCAGCTCGCTGATCTGAGGGGGCCGGTGCGGGGCGTAGTCATGCTGCCGATGCACTTGTCCTGGCCGGGAATGCGTGAGTGCGACGTGAGCGATGACCGCACCAGGCAGAGCATGTACGGCATGCTGCTGTCCCAGGGCAAGCGCGGCGACATCGTCAGGTTCGTCAACGCCGGGCTGCTGGCGCACGACTGGCCAGCCATCGCCGACTCACTTGAGCCTAAGCTACGCCGCTGGTGCGAGCGGCAGTTCGCGCTCGGGGCCGACAACAGCGCGACGACTGAGCCGCCAGGGCGGCGGCCGAGGTGCCAGCGGTGGCTGAGTTTCCTGCCGCTGATGGCGACGGCGGCCCGGCCGCCGCCGCCGGATAGCCTGCAGGCGTGCGCAAATACGTCATACTCGGCGTCCAGGGCAGCGGCAAGGGAACGCAGGCAGCCATGCTGGCCGGCGATTTCGAGCTGGTGCATATCGCGGTCGGCGACATCTTCCGGTGGAATGTTCAGCACCACACCAAGCTCGGCGCCCAGGTCAGGCGCACCATGGCGGCAGGCCTGCTGGTCAGCGATGAGCTGGTAGAAGGCGTGGTACAGCAGCGGCTGGCCGAGCATGACTGGAACTACGGCTTCATCATCGACGGCTTCCCCCGCAACGAGCGCCAGGCGGAGTTCTTCCTTGAGAGCTACGACATCGATGGCGTCATTCACCTGGACCTGCCCGACAGTGAGGTGCAACGCCGGGTGCTGGCCCGGCGGATGTGCTCGGGCTGCGGCATGGACTACAACCTGATCGCCAACAGCCCGAAGCAGCCCGGCCGTTGCGATGCTTGCGGCGCGAGCCTGGTCACCAGGGAGGACGACACCGCCGAGGCGCTCGCGGTACGGCTGCGCGAATACCACGAGAAGGCGAATCCGGTGCTGGCGATCTTCCGCCGCAAGGAGTACGTCGTCACGGTGGACGCCAGACCGAACAAGGAGACGGTGCAGCAGGAGATCAGGAAGCAGCTCGACCTGCCGATGCCGCCGAGCTAGCTGCCCCCTGGCCGGTCGCGGTCAGGTCGCGCTGGCTGGCGGCTTGGCGCGACGGCGGTAGCTGCGGGACTTGGCGCGAGCACCGCAGACGGCCATGCTGCACCAGCAGCCGGTCCGGGTGGGCGACCGGTCATAAAAGGCCCAGCGGCAGTCGCCGGCACTGCACACCTTGAGTCTGGCCCACGTGCCGCTGGTCGCGGCGTCACCGGCGATAAGGAGCAGCCTGGTGAGTCCGCCAGTGACACCGGCGCCGGCTCGGCCCTGACCTGCCCGTCATCGCTAACGGCCAGCCTGGTCGGCAGGCCGGCCGCAAGCTCGCGCAGTCCCGCCACCGGCGCGGGCCCGGCGGGCTCATCCCCGGCGGGCTCATCCCCGGCGGGCCGTGCGTGCGTCACCAGCACCGATCGCAGCGCCTCGCGCAGCGCGACCGCCTGCGCCAGCTCAGCCGCGCTCGCGGTGCTCGTCGCCGCACCGAGCAGATCGTGGGCGGCGAGCCAGGCCGCTAGCGCATCGGGCGTGGCCAGCGCGTCGGCACCGGCCTCGATGTCGAGCGTGTTGATGAAGCACCTGACTTTTTCTAGCTGGCCAGGTGCCCGGCTAGCCGGGTCCACGTGCCCGAAGGCATCAATCACGCGATCCGCCTGCGTCACCATCATTCGAGTTTAGCTGGTTGCGCACGGCACGCCAACGAGCTAGCGTTCGAGTAACCAGCATTCGCGGTTTGACGGTGACGACACGAGGGAGCCAACCATGACTGAGTGGGTGATGATCGGAGTCCCGACGAGTGCCGGGGCGCACCACGCCGGCCAGGATCGGGCACCCGCCGCCCTGCGGGCCGCGGGGCTGATTGACCGGCTGCGCACGGCTGGCCTGGCCATCACCGACGCAGGCGACCTGCCTGGGGCAGTATTCAGCATCGACCGGGCTGAGCCGGCCGGGCGGAATCTGCCCGCGGTCGTGAAGGTGGCGGCCGACGTCGCCGATGCCGTGGCCGACGTCGTCGCGTCCGGGCGCCTGCCCCTGGTGGTCGGCGGTGACTGCACGATCACGGTCGGCGTCATCGCCGGTGCCAAGCGCGTCGACCCGGACGTTGGCCTGATCTACTTCGACGGCGACGCCGACCTGGGCCAGCCAGGCGACGGCGGAATCCGGCATCTTCGACTCGATGGGCATCTCGCACCTGCTCGGCGCGGGCGCGCCGGAGTTGGCCGGTCTCGGCGGCTCGGTTCCGCTCTTGCGTCCTGACCGGCTGGTGATCCTCGGCTGTGATCCGCGCGAGCTCACCGACAAGGGTCGCAGCTACCTCGCCACGCTGGGCGTGCCGTTGTACGAGGCGCCAGCCTTCATCCCCGATCCGGCCGGGACGGCGCGGCGCGCGCTGGCGGCCGTGGCCCGGCCTGGCGCCCGCACGCTGGTGCACTTCGATGTCGACGTGATCGACTCCGGTGAGCTGCCGCTCGCCAACTTCCCGCACTACGGCTCGGGCGTGCACTTGGAGCATGCGGTCGAGTGCCTGCGCACCCTGCGCGCCGATCCGACCTTCGGCGGACTGGTACTGACTGAGATCAACCCGTCATACGACCCAGCCGGGACCGAGCTCGACCGGCTCATCGACGGCATCGGGTCGGCGCTGTCCGAGTGAGGAGCCCCGGTCCAGTGAACCGAGTTAGGTCGGCGTTCAGTGGCAGTTCATCCCATCTCGGACGATATTACCGAGTGGTCGGCCGAGCTCACCTTGGCGTTCCCCGGGTGGCGGTTACCAACCTGGCCATAATCTGGCCATGTGCGGGAAATCTCGATCTTCAGCGGCAGCGCTCACCGGGACCTAGCGGCCGAGATTTGCGAGCATCTGGGGGTGCCGCTGCACCCGGCGAGCGTCCGCCGGTTCGCCACCGACTGCCTGGAAGTTCAGCTGCAGTCCAACTGCAGGGAACGTGACGTCTACCTGATCCAGCCGCTGTCCGCGCCAGTGCAGGAGCATCTGGTCGAGCTGATGCTGATGCTGGATGCCGCCCGTGGCGCCTCGGCGGCCCGGGTCACCGCCGTCATTCCGCACTACGCGTACGCCCGTTCGGACAAAAAGACCATGCCTCGGGTCTCGATCGGCGGCCGGCTGGTCGCTGACCTCCTGGTGACTGCGGGTGCGAGCCGGGTGCTCACGATGACCTTGCATTCACCGCAGGTGCATGGCTTCTTCTCGGTACCCGTCGATCACCTGCACGCGCTGCGTGAGATCGCGGGCCATTTCCGCGGCCAAGACCTGACCAACGCGGTGGTGGTGTCGCCGGACCTGGGCAACGCCAAGCAGGCGGCCGCCCTGGCCAGGATGCTCGGACTGCCGGTTGCTGCCGGGGCCAAGGAACGGCTAAGCGATGAGAAGGTGACGATCACCTCGATCATCGGCGATGTGACCGGGCGGAACGTGATCGTGCTTGACGACGAGATCGCACGGGGCACCACGATCATCGAAGTGCTCGGCAAGCTACGCGAGCAGGGCGCCAAGTCCGTGCGGATCGCCTGCACTCACGGGTTGTTCTGCGACGGCGCGCTGAAGCGGATCTCAGCCTGGCCGGAGGTGCAGCAGATTGTCTGCACCAATACCGTCGCCATTTCCGAATCTGAGCAAGACGACAAGCTGCACGTCATCTCGATCGCGCCCGCGCTGGCCGAGGCGATCAGGCGGATTCATGAAGGCGAGTCGGTCAGCGCGCTGTTCGATCCGCATTAGCCTGCTGTAGCGCCCAGGCGGCGATCTGCGCTCGCGAGTTGACACCGAGCTTGCCCATGATGTTCGCGACGTGCCTCGCCGCTGTGGACGTGGTGATGCCAAGCTCGGCCGCGATCGCCTTGTTGCTGGCACCGGCCGCGATCAGCGGCACGATCTCCGCCTCCCGGCCGGTCAGGCCTGCTGCCTGCGCTGGACCTGGCGACGAGGCCGGCCTTGGCGCCGAGGTGGTGTCCTGGCTTGCGGCCGCGCTTGCCGCGATGCCACCGAGCGCAACCGCCACGGCGCCGTCACTGCTCAGCGAGCTACCCTCGGCCCAGAGCCGCTCGACGACCTGGTCGCCGAGGTCGGCGGCGGCGGCCAGGATCCTGTTCAGCCGGGCGGTCCTCGCCGGCGGCAACCCTGCCTCCTGGCGGAGCGCCGCCGCTGCGGCCGTCAGCCGCACGGCGGTGCCCTGGTCGCGCTCCTCGGTGGCCAGCGCGGCGAATACGTCCAGGCCACGGATCACGCCGATCCTGCTGCCGGTCGACTGGCTGAGCGCCAGGCTCTCGCCGAAATGCCGGCGCGCCAGTGCCAGCTCACCCCGGCTCATCGCCACTTGGCCCAGGCCAGCCAGGCAGCGTGCGATCTCAGGCCTCGCGCTGATGTCGCGCACAATCTCCAGCGCATCCTGATAGCGCTGCCTCGGCCTGATCCAGCTCGCCGGTCAGCCTGGCCAGGTCACCGAGGCCGATCAGGGCCCTGGCCGCGCCCCACTGCTGGTCGATCTCACGGGTGATGTCCAGCGCGGTCTCGGCCAGCTTCCTGGCCGCCAGCAGATCACCGCCGAAGGCAGCCACCGCGGCCAGGGTGCCGTAGCCGTAGCCTTCATTCCACCGGTCGCCGGCTGGCGCCGCGACGGCCAGTGCCTCCTGTGCCCGCGCGGTCGCTTCGTTGAGGTCAGTCGCATGCAGCGCCACCTCGGCCAGCAAGTTCAGTGCCGAGGCGGCCCAGAATGCGGACTCAGGGTCCTGGCACCGGCGTAGCCCTTGGATCGCGAACTCGCGCGCAGCATCGGGGTCGGTGGCCATGGCCAGCTGGGCCCGGCCGACCAGGGCGGCGCCGAGCACCGGATCCGGCAACCCGCTGGTGTCCTCGCCGAGGAAGGCGTCCAGCCAGCCCGCCCCCTCAGCAAACGACCCGTGGATGATCCACACCGGCCGCATCGACACGCAGATGCGCAATCCAGTAGCAAGCTCGCCATGAGCCAGCGCCCAGCCAAGTACCTGGCGCAAATTGGCGTTATCCGCCTCGAACCGGTGGATCACGTCGACTCGGGCCGACCAAGGCGCCGGCACCTGCGCCATCCCGATCTCGGCAAGTTCTTCGACTTCGCGCACCGCGTAGGCGGCAAAACTGGCAGACAGCAGCTCCGTCTCACCGGCCAGCTCAAGCTGCTCAGCCGCGTACTGGCGGATCGTGTCGAGCATCCGGTACCTGAGCTTGCCTGGCACCGACTGCTCGACGATCACGAGCGACTGGTCGGCGAGTGCGGTCAACAGGTCGACAATCTGGCTGGCGTCGATGTCGCCCGGCTGCGCGCAGAGTTGCTCGGCCATCTCCAATGGCCAGCCTGCGAACAGTGAAAGCCGCCGCAGCAGCACCTTCTCAGGCGGCGACAGCAGGTCGTAACTCCAGTCAATGGCAGCCCGCAGCGTCCGATGCCGCTCAGGCACCGTCCGGTCAGCGAGGTTGAGCAGCCGGAACCGGTCAGAAAGCCGGGCTGCGATCTGATCGGTGGTCAATACCCTGACCCACGCAGCCGCCAGCTCGATCGCCAGTGGCAGTCCGTCGAGTGCCTGGCAGATCGCGGTGATCGCCCGGCGGTTCGTTGGCCCGAGCGCGAAATCAGGCCGCGCCGCCGCCGCCCGGTCTACGAACAGCCGCAGCGCGTCCGAGGTGAACGGCTCGGCATCGGCGTCCGCACGTGCGGACGGCAGCGAGAGCGGCGGCACCTGCCATACCGTCTCGGCCGCCACCCGCAGCGGCTCCCGGCTGGTGGCCAGCACGCGCAGGCCAGGCACCCCCGCGAGCAACTGCTGGCAGAGCTGGGCGCACGCATCGATCAAGTGCTCGCAGTTATCCAGGCAAAGCAGCAGTTGCCGGGAGCGAAGCGTATCGGCGATGGTGTCGGCCAGTGGCCGGCCCGGCTCTTCGCTGATGCCGAACACGGCTGCGACTCGCGATGCGACTAGCTCGGGCTGGCGCAGGTCCGCCAGCTCCACGAACCAGGCACCGCTGGAGAACCCCGGCGCGAGCTCGGCCATCAGGTGCAGCGCCAGCCGCGTCTTGCCGATCCCGCCCGCCCCGCACAAGGTCAGGGCACGCGCGCTCGGCGCAAGGGCGCGAAGCTCGCCAAGCTCTCGGTCACGGCCGATGAACGTGTTGAACTCCGCGCCCGCGTCGCCGTGAATGCCAGGTTCCATCAGCCGATGCACCTATGACTCCCCAGGCGGACCATACTGCCACGGGGCGTCACCAATGTGAGGGTCCAGTTGCTGACGGTTACGCTACTCCGCCGGCGTCAACCGCAAAACTCCCCATCGTCACCGCGCTGTAGGCCCATGGGGCTGCTAGGCGAGAGTCTGGCCGCTGACCCGCTGCTCCAGGGCCAGCAGGTAGCGCTTGCGGTCCAGGCCGCCACCGTAGCCGGTGAGGCTGCCGTTGGCGCCGACGACCCGGTGGCAGGGGACGACGATGGACACCGGATTGCGCCCGTTCGCCAGCCCGACCGCGCGGGAAGCTGACGGCTGGCCGATGCGCCGGGCGAGCTCGCCGTAGGAGATGGTCTCGCCATAGGGGATCTCCCGCAGGCTGGTCCAGACGGTCTGCTGGAAGCTGGTGCCCTCCGTGCTCAGCGGCAGGTCGAAACTGGTCAGGTCGCCGGCGAAGTACGCCTCAAGCTGCCTGGCCGCGGCTGCCAGCACCGGATCGTCATCGAGCGTGCCTGGCACGCCAAGGCTGGCTGGCTCGGGCTCGTGCCCGCGTACCTCCATGTAGAGGCCGGCCAGCTTGCCGTACTCGGCCACCAGGGTCAGCGGGCCGATCGGGCTGTCAACGACAGTGTGCGACCTGAGCCCGGTGTGCGTGGTCATGGCGATTCCCTTCTTTCTCGTTGTTCCTAGCACCTGGCACCGACAGCGAGCAGCCGGTCGGCCTCAGGCGGCCGGGAGGTGATTGATGGCATGGTCGGTAGTGGCCCACAGGTACTGCACCGCGTAGCCGCGCCAGGGCCGCCACGGTTCGGCCCGCCTGGTGAGCGCGGCGGGCGAGGCGGGCAGGCCGAGCTTCTTGGCCGCCTGCCTGACGCCCAGGTCAGTGGCAGGGAACGCGTCAGGGTCGCCGAGCCCGCGCAGCGCGATCACCTCGACGGTCCACGGGCCAAGGCCGGGTACCTGCGCCAGCTGGCTCCTGGCCAGGTCCCAGTCCGCGCCGGGCCCGAGCCGCACCGTGCCGCCTGCGATGGCGCGGGCCAGCGCAGTCACGGTCTGCTTCCTGCTGCGCGGCATCGCGAGCACGCCATCGAGCTCAGCCGCCGCCAGCACGGCCACGCTCGGGAACAGCCGGGCTAGGCCGCCGCTCGCATCGTCCACTGGCTCGCCGAATCGGTCAGCCAGCCGGCCGGCGTGGGTGCGCGCGGCCGCGGTGGACACCTGCTGCCCGAGAACGGCGCGGAGCGCGAACTCGGCCGCGTCGATGGTACGGGGGATGCGGCGGCCAGGGGCCTTGTCGATCGAAGGCGCCAGCGCGCGATCACCACGCAGCTGATCGCACATGGCAACCGGGTCGGCGTCCAGGTCGAGCAGTCGCCGGCACCGGCTGATCGCCATCGCCAGGTCCCGCAGGTCAGTCAGGGCCAGCTGGCAGCTGACGTAGTCGGGCTCGGGCCGCAGCGCCACGACGCCAGGTCCGTGCGGCAGCCGCAGGGTGCGCCGGTAGCTGCCGTCGCGCCATTCTTCCACGCCGGGCACGGCGGTCGCGATCAGGTGTCCGAACACGTTGTCCTGGCACATTGGCGCACGGAACGGCAGCCGCAGCGAGAGCGTCCCAAGCGAGGTGCTCGGCTCGCCGCCGCTCGCCCGCTGCGGAGAAGCACGCTTGCGCAGCTCGGTGGGCGGCAGCGCGAACACCTCAAGCACAGTGTCATTGAACGTCCTGATGGTGGGGAACCCGGCTGCGAATGCGATGTCACCCATGGCCAGCGAGGTGGTCTCGATCAGCAGCCGCGCGGTCTGCGCTCGCTGTGCTCGCGCCAGCGCCAGCGGGCCCGCTCCAAGCTCGGCCCTGAGCTGGCGCTCAAGCTGACGCACGCTGTAGCCAAGCTGGGCGGCCAACCCGGTGACCCCGTCCCGGTCGACAACGCCGTCGGCAATGAACCGCATCGCCCTAGCGACCAGGTCGGCGCGCTGGTTCCATTCAGGTGAGCCTGGACTGGCATCAGGGCGGCATCGTTTGCAAGCTCGGAACCTGGCCTGCTGGGCGGCTGCCGCGCTTGCGAAGAAGCGCATGTTCTGCGGCTTCGGCGTGACCGCCGGGCAGCTCGGACGGCAGTAGATACCGGTCGTGAGCACGGCGGTGAAGAACCACCCGTCAAACCTGGCATCCTTGCTCTGTACCGCTCTGACGCAGCGCTCGGTGTCTTCGTGCACCTAGCCAGCATCGGCGATCGAGGCACCGGAAGCTAGCGAAAAAACGACACGCAGCTGGCGCGAGCCCGCCTCTTGGCTGGCACCTGCCCAGCAGGCCCGGTGACGCCTGGTTTCTAGCTGAAGATCACCCTTGTCCATCCGATAACGGCACTTGTATCATGTATACATCGAGTGACGAGGATGTGAAGCATGGTGGCATTTGCCAAGGCCGCTGAGCAGGTCACGGTGTACCACAACCCGGACCGATTCGAAGCGCATACGTGCGTCACGCAACTCGCCAACGGCGAGATCGTGGTGACCTTCTGCGAGACCAGGGCCAAGAGGCACGAGGATTTCGACTCGGTGTTCCTGGTCAGGTCGACTGACAATGGGGCGAGTTTCGACCCGAGTACCAAGACCTCGGTCTGGCCGCAGACGCAGCACTTCGGCTCCGACATCCCGCTCATCGCCCAGCTCTCCGATGGCACGTTGCTGATGAATCACCTAGTGACCAGCTTTCACGGCCGCAAGGGCATCACCGAGGACATGGGCTGGCAATCCGAGCAGGGCTTGAGGCGCCTCAAGAGCGCCGAGGGCACCTGGATCAGCCGGTCCACTGACGATGGCCATACGTGGGAGCCCGGCTACAAGGTGAACTCCGAGCCGCTTCGCTGGACGATGCCGGCCTCCGCCATCATCGAATTGCCTAACGGGACGCTGCTTATGGCGGTCCTCGGCCAGCTGAATACGCGCCGTGAGCGGATGGACCAGGAACCGATCCGCTCTGTGCTGCTGCGATCTGACAACCGCGGCCAGGACTGGGAGCACTGGTCAACGATCGCGTTCGATCCGGCGGGGATCATCTCCTTCGACGAGCCGGCCCTGGGCAGGACGGCCGATGGCGTGCTGGTCTGCATGATGCGGACCGCGCATCTCCCACGTGGACGGCACCAGCACATGTGGGTGGCCTACTCCCACGATGACGGCGAGTCCTGGAGCCGGCCGGAGGCTACCAATGTCTGGGGTTACCCGGCCGATCTGAAGCTGCTCAGCGACGGCCGGATGCTTGCCACGTACGGATACCGACGCGGCACCTACGGTGTCCGCGGTGTCATCTCGCCGGACGGACTGAGCTGGGATGTCGCGAACGAGTTCATCATCCGCGAAGGAGCCATCCCGCCGCGGTCAGCCACCAGGGACTTCTATCACATCGGGTATCCGCACTCGGTTGAACTCGCTGACGGCACCATCTTCACGGTCGATCATGCCTTTACCGGGGAGCCATACGTACAGTTCGTCGTCGGAACTCGTTGGGAGCTATAGCCGGGCGAGCAAGAGCACTGACAGTTACGGCACTGAGAGGGGCGGTAATGGGCACCGCCGGGATCTCACCGGATGCGGCAGGACTGCGGCGCACGGGCGCGGTCGCCGCTCCGGTGCACATCTACCGGGATGAATGGGGCATCCCTCACATCCGCGCGCAGTCGGCGCACGACGCGTTCGCCGGACAGGGCTATGCGCACGCCATGGACCGGCTCTGGCAGATGGACGCGGGCCGAATGCAGATGCAGGGCCGATGGGCGGAGTGGGTGGGGGAGCCGGGCGTGGCTGCCGACAAGCTCGCCAGGAGGCTTGGGGTGACCAGGGCGTGCATTCGCGACTACGAAGCTCTCAGCACGGACGCCAGGGCGATGGTAGACGCCTACACCGACGGCGTGAACGCCTACCTCCAGTTGCACCAGGCACCGGCTGAGTACCGCCTCACCGGCGGAGCGCCCGAACCCTGGCAGGGCTGGCATTGCATCGCCGTCATGCGGCAGCGCGGTTACCTGATGGGATCGCTCTGGTTCAAGTTGTGGCGGGCGGCTGCAGTTGGCCGGCTCGACGCCGCCGACGTCGCGAAGCTGCGGTACGACGATGGCGGCTCTGACCGCCTGTGCCTTCCGCCGGGCGCTGACGCCACCCGGTGGATGGCCAGCCTGGCTGACCTGCGCGAGTCCATCGACGCGCTGCGCATGTTGTCCGCCGACGAGCAAACGGCGGGCGGAAGCAACAACTGGGCGCTGGCACCCAGCCAGACAACCACGGGGCGGCCGATCCTGGCCGGCGACCCGCACCGGGCCTTCGAGCTACCTGGCATGTACGCGCAGTTGCACCTGGGCTGCCCCGACTTCGACGTTATCGGCCTGACCGTGCCGGGGGTGCCCGGCTGTCCGCATTTCGGACATAACGCCGCGGTTGCCTGGTGCGTGACCCATGCCTTCGCTGACATCCACGACCTCTACGTTGAGCAGTTCGACCGCGCTCACCCGACCAGGTATCGCTATCGGGATGACTGGCTCACCGCCACGACCAGGACCGAGCAGATCAAGGTTCGCGGCGGTAGCACCGCGCAGGTGGAGGTGGTCGAGACCATCCACGGGCCGGTAGTCGCCGGAGATCCTGCGGCCGGCGCTGCCCTGACGTTGAAATCGGTGCAGTTCTTCGAGGTAGATAGGTCCTTCGACTGCCTGTTGCCAATGCTGCGGGCAGATAGCGTCGACGGGCTTTTCCGCGCCGTACGCGGCTGGGGGATCATCGATCACAATCTCGTGGCCGCCGACACCGCCGGGCACATCGGCCATGTCGTCCGCGCAGTCCTGCCGCGGCGGCCAGCGATCAACGGCTGGCTGCCCGTGCCTGGCTGGACAGGCGCGTACGAATGGGACGGCATGGTCGCGTCCGAGCAGATGCCCAGGCTCGATGATCCGGCTCGCGGTTACATCGTCACCGCCAACAACCGGGTGGTCTCGGCCCTCCCCGCGAGCGGGGACTACTTCTGTACCGACGCGCATCCATCACACCGCGCCCGGCGGATCGAGGACCTCCTGGCCGCGATGGTGCCAGCGGCGGTAGCTGACATGGCGACGATTCACCGCGACGACCTGAGCAGGCCAGCTCAGGCATTCATTGCGGCGCTCGCAGCTGGCACCCCGGCGACCAGCGCTGGCCGGTCGGCCCGAGACCTCCTGCTGGCCTGGGATGGGCGAATGGCACCCGGCTCGGCGGCCGCCACCTGGTACTCGCGCATGCGCTGGGCGGCGACGCAGCTGGTGAGCGAGCGATGCGGTCTTGCCGCCCCCGACCCGGCATCGGCGTTGCGGCTGCCGGGTGGCGCCTCCGCCGCCAGCCACCTTTGGTGGGTGCTGCCCGCCTTGCTGCGCTCCGGTGATACCTCGCTAACCGGCGGTCAGCCGTGGCCTGATCTGCTAGCTCAAGCGCTCGACGGGCTCGCCGCCGGCCAGGCGAGCCTGCCCTGGCAGCAAGTGCACCGTGCGGCCGTCCAGCACCCGCTGACGCCGCTGTTTCCTGACGCTCCGCCAGCGCTGAGCCCGGTCGGTTCCGGGGTCGGCGGTGACAACGAGACGGTATGGGCCAACGGATGCCGGGCGGAAGCCGGCACCGCCGCCGTGTACGGAGCGGTTGCCCGATATGTATTCGACGTCGGCGACTGGGACAACAGCCAGTGGATCGTCCTTGGCGGCTCGTCCGGTAACCCGGACAGTAGCCATTACTTCGACCAGCACGACGCCTGGGCCAGCTGTGCGCTGATCCCGATGCGATACGACTGGCAGACGATCGCCACGGCCGCCCCGCACCTGACCCTTGAGCCAGCCAGTATCCCGCCCCCGTCTGGAGTCGAGCCCACATGACCGTCACGCTTCCGCAAACGCTTCGCACCCAGGCTTTCATCGGCGGCCAGTTCGTCGACGCGGCTGACGGCCGCACGTTCGACAGCCTGGCGCCCGCCACCGGGCAGGTCATCGCGCAGGTGGCTGCCTGCTCGCACGCGGACGTGGACCGCGCAGTCACAGCCGCGCGTACCGCCTTCAACGCCGGCCAGTGGAGCAGGTGCGCGCCCGCCGAGCGCAAGGCCGTGCTCCTGCGGCTAGCCGACCTGGTCGAGTCGCACGCCGAAGAGCTAGCTGCGATCGAGTCGATCGACGCTGGCAAGCCGATTACCGACTGCCGGACGTTCGACCTCCCCGATGTGCTGAATACCCTGCGCTGGTACGCGGAGGCGGTGGACAAGGTGTTCGGCAAGGTGTCGCCCACCGGCCAGGCGCACCTCGGGCTCATCGTGCGAGAGCCGGCCGGCGTGGTCGGAGCGGTGCTGCCCTGGAACTTCCCAGCGGCCATGCTCGCCTGGAAGCTCGCCCCGGCGCTCGCGGCCGGCAATTCAGTCGTCGTCAAGCCACCAGAGCTGGCCTCGCTGAGCACGCTGCGGATCGCCGAGCTGGCTGACTGAGGCTGGCCTGCCTGACGGGGTACTCAACGTCGTTCCTGGCCTCGGCGAGGAAGCAGGACGTGCCGTCGGCCTGCATCGCGACATCGACATGGTGACGTTCACCGGATCGACCGAGGTGGGCCGGGAGTTCCTGCGCTATGCCGCTGACAGCAACCTCAAAAACGTCGTACTGGAATGCGGTGGCAAGAGCCCGCAGATCGTGATGGCCGACTGCCGGGACCGGCTCGACGTCATCGCGGCGGATCTCGCGAACGCGGCATTCTGGAACGCCGGCCAAAATTGCAGTGCTGGCTCACGGATCCTGGTCAGCACCACGATCAAGGATGAGCTCGTCGCCCGCCTTGCCCAGCATGCCGCCAGCCTGGCGGTCGGTGATCCGGTCGACGAGGCGACCGTCATGGGGCCGCTGATCGAGCGCGACGCCATGGACCGGGTGCTCGGCTACATCCGTCAGGCGCAGGCCGATAGCGCGGTCATCGCTGCGGGCGGCACCAGGCTCTTCGAGGAGTCCGGCGGCTGGTACGTCGGCCCGACCGTACTGGACAACGTCGGTGCCCAGCTGGCGGTCGCGCGGGAGGAGATCTTCGGCCCGGTGGTGTCGGTGCTGAGCTTCACGGACGAGGCCGAAGCGATGGAGCTCGCCAACCAGACCGACTACGGCCTGGCGGCCACAGTCTGGTCATCGGACATTGACGTCGCCATCAGGATGGCCCGCGGCGTCAGGGCCGGGACCGTCGCGATCAACGGGTACAGCGAAGGCGACATCACCACGCCCTTTGGCGGATACAAGATGTCCGGGTTCGGCGGCCGGGACAACGGGCTTGAGGCGCTGGAACAGTACACCCAGCTCAAGACCATCTGGCTGACCCTCAGGTAGCTGACCGCTCCGTTGCGGCCAGGCCAGGTCGGCCTTCAGCCGGGATGTCTGCGAGCTTCCTGGCGATGTGCCGGCGAATCGCTGTTGAGCATTGTGCCGGGTCCCGGCTGCGGATCGCGTTCAGCAGCTCCTGGTGACGCGCGACGAGGTCAGGCTCGGAATCTGGGTACATGCCGCGCTCGGGCGACCACACCAGGAAGGGTATGCCGAGCGCGTGCCAGCTTCGCCAGAGATGGCGATTGCGCGCGGCCCCGATGACCGTGGCGTGGAACTCAATATCAAGCTCGATCTCCCTGATGCCGTTCGCCACGCCTTTGACGTCGGACATTTGCTCCAGGATGGACTGAAGCTGGTCGCAGAGCAGGCTCCAGTCCGTCTCGTCCAATCGCTCCATCGCCTGGCTGACGGCGAGCTCCTCAAGTGCCGTGCGTACCGCCAGCCCGTCAGCGGAGTCGTCGCGATCTGGCACCGAGATGTAGGTGCCGCGCTTCGGCCTGACCACCACCAGCCCCTGAGCTTCCAGCACCCGGATGGCTTCTCTGACTGGTGTCCGGCTCACCTTCAGCTGCTGGGCGAGCTCCTCTTCAGGCACCTTCTCGCCCGGGCGGAGCCTGCCTTGGATTATCGCGTCCCTGATGGCGCGCACGACGTCGTCACGCAGCGTGTCCCGCCGCAACGGCTGCAAGGCGGCCGTACCAGCGCCGTTGTCCCAGCTAGCCGCTGCGACCGCAGGCTGCTCCCCAAGTACGGGCACCATCTACCTCAACCCCTGATATGCCAGATAGTCGACCTTGCGCACGACGCGACCAGCACCGCCGGGGCACCTCATGCTATTACCCCGCGCGCATCGGTAAAGGTAAAGCCAAAGCCCATCAAACTCAACTGGTCGGACTTGAGTGAATAATCCAGTTGGCAGCTCGAATCTGGTGGCCAGGATCGCCGGCGTTCCGTCAAAGAGCTGACCGTAATAGACGCACAGCAGGCGCCCTCCGTCCAGGATCTGCGTGCTCGGGTATCCGATGTCGCGGCTGCCCAGATCTGTCGCGATGACGAACTGCTGGTCATCCCACGTCGTGCCCCCGTCGGCGGAAACCGCCGCGCGAATCTGGAACGGGAAATGGCGGTAGCCGTAGGTGCACAGGAGCCGCCCGTCGGGCAGGCAAAGGAGATGGGGCGGGCATCCGGTGATTCCGGTTTCAGTAACCGGCGCCCAGGTCAGGCCGCCGTCGGATGATCTGGTGCGGTAAATCCGATCGGCCGTAGACTCGCGCATCAGCATCAGCAGTGTCTGATCGGGCAGCGCGGCAATCGCCAGCTCTTCGAACGCCTTGCCTGGTACCCGGGCGGCTTGCGTCGGCGCACCCCAGCTCCGCCCGTCGTCGGCTGAGCGCACGACGAATACGATCTCGTAATTCGGAGCATCCGACAGCGGCAGCACCAGGTGTCCGTTAGCCAGCCTGGCCGCGCTGCGGATGCCATAGCCGCCTGAGTACGGTGCAGTGTCAATCGCCACCGTCTCTGGCCACGTACGGCCGCCGTCGGCGGACCGATGCACGTAGGCTGTGCCGCCGCCACGCACCCAGCGCTCCCCCTGGCTGGCGGCGGAGCCGTAGTACGCCGATGACTCAGCGCCGGTCACGAAGTCATCGGTCGCTACCGCGCCGGCCTCAGGGGTGTACCAACGGAACTTCCACTGGCTCATGAGCACGCTGCGCCCGCCGAGCGAAGTGAGGCCAGCGCATTCCACGCCGCTCCACTCATAGCCCGGCGCGGCCCGCAGGTCGTCCCAGGTCTGGCCGCCATCAACCGACCGGATGACCAGGTTGCGGAAGCATGGATCGCTCAGCGGATGATGCACGACATCACGGCGGACGGACTGGCTGACGACGACCAGCAGCTCGGCACCTCCGAGACTCACGCAGTGCGGGTGGGAGGTGTACAGATGCCGGTGAGCGAAGAGCACGTGGTGCGTCGGATTGCTGACCCGCTGCGTATACGGCATGCCACTCTCATTCATGTCAAGGGGCCTGGTCAGCCCTTGACCCAGTTCGGGCCACACCTTCGATGAAGTAACGCTGGAGCGCGAGGAATATTGCCAGGCTCGGAATGCACAGCAGCGTGGCGGCCGCCATCGACGGGCCGTAGACATTGATCTGCGTATAGTTACCGGACGCCGACGAATACTGGGCTACTCCGACCGGCAGCGTGTACATGTTGCTGCTGAACGTAATCAGCAGCGGCCACAGGTAGTCCTTCCAGTTGGCCGTGAACAAGATGATCGTCGACGCCATAATGGGGCTTCTCGCTAGCGGCATGGCCACGCGCGTGAACATCTGCCAGCGGCCCGCGCCATCAATCCTCGCCGCGTCCTCCAGTTCGTCCGGCAATCCGAGGAAAAACTGGCGGAAGATGTAGACGCTCACAGCATTGGCGATCAGCGGCAGAGTGACGGCGGCATAGCTGTTAACGAGCCCGACCTTGAGGAACGCGATATACAGCGGAACTACTGCCAGATTCGCCGGAATCATGATCGAGGCGAGAATCAAGCCAAAGATCGCGTCACGGCCCCGGAATTTGATACGAGCCAGCGCGTAGCCTGCGAAGGCTCCTAGCACCACGCCGACAATCGTGCCAAGGAAGGACGTGACGACGCTGTTTACCATCCACCGGCCGACCATTCCCTGGAAGACGAACCGGTAGTTGTCGAGCACGAAGGTCTGCGGTATCCAGTGAATGCTGTTGGTCAGGATCTGCGAAGTTGACTTGAAAGACGTGCTCAGCATCCACCCGAATGGGGCGGCCCAGAGGATCGCGGCCAGCATGCCTATCAACCAGCCAGGAAAGAACGCCGGGCGGCGCCGCCGGCGCTGCGCGCCCGCTACCACCGCTTGTCCCTGAAGAAGAAGCGGAACGCAAGCGTCCCGACCATCGTCAAGATGAACAGCATGACGCCGATCGCGGAGGCATAGCCAAGCTGCAACTGGCCGATGCCCTCGGTGTACAAGTACTGCATGGCCGACGCTGATGAATTCGCTGGCCCGCCCGCAGTCATGACGTTGACCTGGCTAAATATCTGAAAGGTCGAGATCATCTCCAGCGTGATTGCCAGGATGAAGGTGCGCCGCAGTAGCGGAATGACGATCCACCGCAGCGACCGCAGCGGACCTGCGCCATCAATTTTAGCCGCCTCGAGCATCTCGCCGTTGATTTCCTGCAGGCCGGCCAGGAACAACACGAAGATCAGCCCGGTGTCCCACCAGACAGTCGCGATGCTGATGCCGATCCACGACCAGCTCGTACTGGTCAGCCAGGGGATCTGAGTATGTAGGTAGTGATTGATGATGCCGAACTGCGCATCGAGCATCCACACCCAGACCAGGCCGATGACTGGCGCTGAGACCACGTTCGAGGCGTAGAACGACACTCGCGCGAAGAGATGGCCCGGCCATCGCTGGTTGACGTAGAGCGCGAAGGTCAGTCCAAGTGTCGTGACGCAGGGCACTACCAACAGGACGTAGCGCAGGGTATTAAAGAATGCCTGCCGAACCAGCGGATCGGAAAGAGCGGTGATGTAGTTGTGCAGGCCCACCAACTGGGGTGCACCGATGATGCTCCAGTTGGTAAATGACACGAAGACACCAAAAAACAGCGGAAAGATAGTGAAGGCAAGGAACGGCAGCAGGAATGGCAAGGCGAACGTGATTCCCTCGCCTGTCTGACGCCGCTCCTTGCGCCGGTCTCGCCGAGTCGGAGCAGCGATAGCGACCATCTGTCGCCTCCTTCGTCGTGACTGAACTCGGGTATCGCCTGCCACCTGGCAGGCGATACCCGAGTTGTAAAGCCCTAGCCGTTATCGGTATTGAGGTCCGACTGCCACTTCGTGCACACGGTGTTCATGAAGGCGTCGACGCTCAGTTTGTGCTCAAGCACCATCGACACTTCATTGACGGCGAAGGTCCCGAGCGAGTAGTACTCGAAGTCGGCGGTGCTGAGGGTCGGAACCGAGGCAACGGTCGCGTACGGCATGCTCTGGATGAACGCGGCCCGATATTTGGGCGCGAAGCCAGAGGTCAGGTAATCGGGCCGGTCCAGGATCGACTTGCGAGGAGTGACACCACGGCCGGCCGTGGTCCACAGGAAGCTGTTGTCGGACAGCCACTTGATCGCTTTCATGGTGGCGAGGTAACTCGACGAATTCGGCTGCTTGTAGACCTCAAGGCCATCGTCTTCGAAGTAGGTCGCCGGCTTGGTGCCAATGACGGGCAGCGGCACGGCCTCCCAGTTGAGGTGTGCCTGGTTGTTGCCCAGGATGGTCCACGGGCCTTCCCACATGATGGCGCCAGCGCCGGTGTCGAAGGTTGTGTAAGGCGAACTGATGTTCCGGCTGATCACGTTGTACTTGTCGAACAGGCTGACCAGCCAGTTCATCGCCTTGATGCCGGCCGACTTGTCAATGCACGCCGTCTTCAGATCGGGACTGGTCCGCTCGAAGCCGTACTGAGCCGCCACGATGCCCCAGTAGGTCGTCGCGAGGCCAGTGGTGTCGCTGACCAGGCCCGAGCGGGTGACCTGACCGTTCTTGCGAACGGTGAGCGCCTGCAGCCAGTGGATGAACTCGGGGCCGGTCTTGGGCGGATCGGCCGGATTGAGTCCGGCCGCCTTAGCTTCGGCGACATTGATCTCCATGGCGAAGGACGACGAGTCCATCGGGATCAGGTAGAAGCTGTCTCCGCCGATCGCTGGGTATTCGGCGTCCTTGAGTGAGGTGGCAGAGAAGTCACTTAGATCAATGCCGGCCTGACGCGCCAGTTTGTTGAGCGGGATGATCACGCCTTGCTTAGCCCAGAGGGCTTCCTCGCCAGCGGTACCCCAGCCGAAGTTCGGAGCATTGCCAGACTCCACCGCGGCGGTGACTTTGGTCGAGTAATTATTCGCAACAGTGGTGAGCTTAATCTGCTCGTGCAGGCCCTTGTCATTGTTGGCCTTGTTGAAGTTAGCGATCATCTTCGCCCAGGTCTGCGCATCCGACGCCGACAGCGTGCTCCACATGTTGAGCACGGTGTTGCCGTGAGACTTCGTCGTCTGAGCGGGCGTCGATGAACAGGCGCTGGCGATCAGGCCAAGGCACATTGTTCCGACCAGAAGGCTGACCCGAGCACGGCGTGGTGGCCGTTCCCGCGCCGACAGCGGTTTCCTAGCCATGCGGTTTGCTCCTTTCAAGTACTTACTGCCGTGGGAGGCACGGGAAGCCGGCGCCCACCCTGATATTTCGTTCGTCTCCTAGAGATTCGTCGGCTCGGGCAGGCTGCCCGTCCGGCGTAGCATGTCCAGAGCCTTCTCCCGGAATTGCTCACGGACGTCCTGGGTCGGCGGCCGGCACCGGCTTGAGCCACGCCCGACAAGTTCCATGCACAGCTTGTCGAGGTATCCGTCACCGCTGGTCCAGGTCTCCATCTCCTGCCACAGCTGCATAAACGGCATGGCGACTGAGACAAGCTCGCGCTGCGCGGTGACGTACTGGCCAGCTTCAAGTAGATGCCAGAGCCTGACGCCCCAGCCGGCCAGTGATTGCAGATATGTAGTTCAATGGCACTGGCACCAAGCATGTGACTTACCACGAACCGCATCTGATTATCGATGATCATGAATCGGTCCGCATACCTGGTAATGGTCTGCTCAAATTCCATATTTCCGTTGTCCGGCGCAGACCACTTAAGTGCCACGACATTGTCGATTCCAGCCAACCGGTCAAGCAGGGCATGCGAGAGGTTCTGGCTGGTCCAGAAGGTGTTGTAAATGATGAGGCCAACGTCAGCGCTTCTTGCCGCCGCCAGGACGTACTCGTAGAAATCATCATTCGTGTGAGCAAAGTAAAATGGTGGTGAGACCTGGATGAGGTCCACTCCCGCTGCCTCAGCCGCCTTCGCCAGCCGGATGAGTTCCATGGTGCTGGTCGTCTGCGCACCCATCGCGACGCTGACCCTGCCGCGGGCTTCTTGCACTACGGCAGTGGCGACTTCGACGCGCTCGTCGAAGGTCATCGTGCTGAAGTCACCTGCGGCTCCGCCGGCCAGCAGCAATCCATTGCCGGTGACCACGCCGCCATCGATCAGGAAATCGACATGCGACCGTAGTGAGGCGAAGTCGACGGCCAGATCTTCGTCGCTGAAGGGGGTCGGAACCGTTACGTAACAGCCGCCGTAGCGCCGGCGTGCCTCCGAGATGTCCATAGCAATCCCTCGACCTCGCAGTGCCGCCAGCCGGCGGCCGGTACCACGGCTCAGACTGTCAACCAGCCACTGGTGGATGTAATGTTTGTTGTATACATCATGCCAGATGGGGCGTCAAGATGTCAGACGTACGCAGATCATCTGGAGAGACGGTTGACGGTATGAGGTGCTGCCGTCATGATTTGCCTGGTCACCCGCTAGATGTCCGCTACCGGTAGTGACGGGGAGGAGCCTGGCATGGCAGAGGTGGTGTATGCCGGCGCGACGTGCCACTACCTGGGGAACGCGGCACCGGCGGTTAACGCCCTGAATCTCGCCATCAAAGACGGCGAGTTCATGGTCTTGGTTGGCCCGTCAGGGTCGGGTAAAACTACTGCCCTGCGCATGCTTGCCGGGCTGGAGGACCTGACCAGCGGCGAGATCAGGATTGGCGGCGAGGACATTTCGAAGAAGCCGCCCAAAGACCGCGACATCGCAATGGTGTTCCAGAATTACGCGCTCTATCCGCACATGACCGTGGCGGAAAACATGGGCTTCGCGCTGAAGCTCAGAAGGGTGCCAAAGACAGAACGCCGCGCCAAGGTGACGGAGACCGCGCGGCTGCTGGATCTGGAGACGTACCTGCACCGCAAGCCATCTGCCCTGTCTGGTGGCCAGCGCCAGCGGGTAGCGATGGGCCGCGCCATCGTCCGCCATCCGAGTGTCTTTCTCATGGACGAGCCGCTGTCTAACCTCGACGCGAAGCTGCGGGTCGAGACCCGCGCCAACATCGCCGAGCTGCAATCCCGGCTCGAAACAACCATGGTCTACGTGACCCATGATCAGGTCGAGGCGATGACCATGGGACATCGCGTAGCGGTGTTGCATAACGGGTTTCTTCAGCAGGTGGATACGCCTCGTAATCTCTACGACCGGCCCGGCAATGCCTTCGTCGCGGGATTTATCGGCTCGCCAGGAATGAATTTGCGGCAAGCCCGGCTCAGCGAAGGGACCGCCCACGTGGGCGACCTCGCGGTCGCGCTCCAGCCCGCCGTCGCTGCGGCAGCGGCATCGGCAGGACTGGCCGAGATTACTCTGGGCGTGCGCCCGGAGGCGCTCACTATCGTGGACACCGCTGCAAGCACTGCACGACTGCGGGTGTCGCTGGTCGAGGAACTTGGCGCCGACGCCTACATTTACGGCCACCTCCTGACGGACGAGCCGACAGAGAAATACCTGATTGTCCGGTGCGACGCTAAGGCCACGCCGAGACCCGGCGAGGTTGTGCCGCTGAGCGCGCGGCCACGCGAAGAGCACGTCTTCCATCCGCAAACTGGCGACCGGCTCGGCTGACGCGACGGGCGCCGGCTGGCAATGACGCCGCGCCTCGTGTGAGCTACGACACCATCGGGCAGCGCCGATGCGAGCAGACGCATCATTGTGGGCAACCTCACCTTCTTGTATCATGTATACATCAACCCCTCACGGAGGAGAGATCATGAGGTATGCCAAGAATGCTGCTCAGGTAACGATCTACGAGAACCCTGACCGGTTCGAGGCACATACCTGCGTGGTCCAGCTGGCCAATGGCGACGTACTGGTGACCTTCTCCGAGACCAGGGCGAAGAAGCACGAGGATTTCGACTCGGTGTATCTCGTCCGCTCGACCGATCGCGGCCGGACATTCGACCCTGCCACGAAGACGCCGGTGTGGATGCAGACCGCGCACTTTGGATCAGACATACCTCTGATTACCCAGCTTTCCGACGGCCGCCTGCTGGTTAACCACCTGGTGACGAGCTTCTATGAGCGCAAGGGCATCACCGAGGACATGGGCTGGCAATCCGAGGAGGGGCTGCTGCGCCAGTACAGCGCCGAAGGAACCTGGATCAGCCAGTCGACCGACAACGGCTACACCTGGGAACCCGGCTACAAAGTCAACTCTGAGCCGCTTCGGTGGACGATGCCAGCGAACGGCATACTTGAGCTGCCCAACGGGACCCTGCTGATGGCCGTGCTCGGGCAACTTCACACTCGGCGGGAGCGGAAAGACCAGGAGCCGATCCGGTCGGTGCTGCTCCGCTCTGACAATGGCGGCCTCGACTGGGAGCACTGGTCGACGATCGCGTTCGATCCGGCCGGGATCATCTCCTTCGACGAGCCGGCGCTGGGCAGGACGGCCGATGGTGTGCTGGTGTGCATGATGCGAACTGAGCACCTGCCTCGCGGTCGGCACCAGCACATGTGGGTCGCATATTCCTACAACGACGGCGAGTCGTGGACCAGGCCGGAGGCCACCAACCTCTGGGGGTACCCAGCTAACCTGACGCTCCTGTCCGATGGCCGGATGCTGGCCACCTACGGATACCGGCGGGGCACCTACGGCGTGCGCGGCGTGATCTCCAAGGACGGCCTCAGCTGGGACGTGGCCGATGAGTTCATCATCAGGGAGAGCCAGATCCCGCCGCAGTCAGCCACTCCCGACTTTTATCACATCGGCTATCCGCATAGCATCCAGCTCGATGATGGCACGATTTTCTCAGTAGACCACTCGTTCACCGAAGAGCCACCGTACATGCAGTATGTCGTGGGCGTTCACTGGGAACTGTAGAAGTTTCGCTGCTAGCGCGATTGGGCTTATGACGGTGAAGATCAAGAAGGTCGAGATTCGTCGGCTCCAAATCGATGCCAGCCCCTGGTATTTCGGCAACCCCATCCCGTCGGATGAGCCGACGACCTGGGAGTACCCGCTCGTGAAGATCATGACGGACGAGGGGGTCGATGGTTATGCGACGGGGTACGGCGCCAATGGTGAGGGACGACCGAACGCTTACACCATCAGGGATGCTTACGCTAGTGCGCTGATCGGCCGAGATCCGCTCCACTCGGAGCGGATCTGGCAGATTCTGCGGCGTCGTAACCGGCATCTCTACGCGCACACCGATACAGTCCAGGGCATCTTGGATGTCGCCATCTGGGACATCAAAGGCAAGGTCGCTGGCCTGCCGATTGCGGCATTGCTTGGCATTGAGCGCACCAAGATGCCCACTTACCGAACGGGCTCCTACTATCTGCCGACGCCAGAGCTCGTCTATGCGGAAGCACGCCGCTATCAGGAGGCTGGCTTCCACGGCTGCAAATTCAACTTCTTTGACGGGCCGGGCTCGCGATATTCCCCGGCTGCGCGCGGCTAGGGAAGCTGTCGGCGACGAGTTCTCGCTGATGCACGATGCCTCCAGTTTCTACTCCTTTACCGATGCGGTCACCGTCGGCTACGCGCTAGGAGACCTGGGGTACCGCTGGTTCGAGGAGCCGGTCTACGACCGGCAACTCGACGTTCTGCGGCGCCTGTCCAGAGAGCTGAGGGTCCCGGTGCTGGCAAGCGAGACCACGACTTTGGCTGAGAAGGCCGAGTACTTGCTGTCCGGTGCGGTCGACCTGATGCGCGGCGACGTCATGAATACCGGCGGCATTACTGGCCTGCGCAAGGCGATGGGCGCGTGCGAGCTCTTTGGCTACAACCTGGAGATCCACACCGCCTCATCGCCGCTGCTCGATGTCGCCAACCTGCACGTCGCTTGCTCGATGGCAAACTGCGATCTGCTGGAAAGCCATCATGACATGTACCGATTCGGCCTCAAAGGCGCGCCCTTGACGCCCGACGAGCAGGGATACGTGCACTTGCCGACCGGACCAGGGCTCGGCGTCGAGCTTGACTGGGACTGGATCGATGACCACACCGTCGGTTTCGTGGACTGACACCATGCTGATCTTCTCTCACCTGGAACTGTCAGCTGAGCAGCAGCGGAGGCTGTCAGATCGGGTGTCGCCTGACCGCGTTTACTTCGGAAATCCAGACGAGCTCACGCCCGACGACCTGGCGGCACTCGGCGAAGCAGAGGTCGCATTCGGGTCAATCCCGCCGGAGCTGCTGCCCGGCGCTACCCGGACCCGCTGGCTGCAGCTCGATTCCGTCGGCTACGACCAATACCAGCACCTTGACTGGGCGCGGCTAAGCACCAGGCTCACCGTCACCAACCTGCGGGACTTCTTCTCCCCTGCAGTGGCGGAGACTGGCATCGCGGGCGTTCTGGCGTTGTTCCGCGGCATTGACCGCCTCATCGATTACCAAGCGGATAAAATATGGCGTTCCTCCAGCACCCGCTCATGCTTGCGGACGCTGCGAGACAGTCGGGTCGTCATTGTCGGATACGGCTCGATCGGCCGCGCACTGCACGAGCGGCTGGGGCCATTCGGCTGCTCGCTGATCGCCTTCGGTACCCCTCGATCCGGGGCTGACCTGGTCACCTTGGACGAGCTAGACCAGCACCTTCCGGTGGCCGATGTCGTTTTCCTGGCTCTGCCAGCTACGCCAGCGACGGCCGGCCTGTTTGGTCGCGAGCGGCTGAGCCGCATGTCCCCAAGCGCGATCATCGTCAATCTCGGCCGCGGTGCGCTCCTTGATGAAGAGGCGCTGACGTCCGCGCTGAAGGGCGATCGGCTTGGCGGTGCGGTGCTGGACGTCACCCAAGCCGAGCCGCTGCCGAGCGGGCACGAGCTGTGGACCGCGCCCCGCGTCCTGCTCACCCAGCACACTGCTGGCGGCTGGCGGGACGAGCTGGATGGCAAGGTAGACGTGTTCTTGGCCAACCTCGAGCTGTTCCGGTCCGGGCGCGCACTGACCGGCATAGTTGACTGGGGCAGGAGCTAGCAAACCAGCTTGCTTGCGGAGGCATCGTGCTGCACATGTTCGCGTTCAAGCGCCACGCAATCATCATCAGGCACTGGTTCGAGATCAGTCTCGATGACGCATCCATGGAGCACGGCGCGCGGGTGGAAGTGCGTGAGGTGCCCAGTCATCCTCATCGCGGCAGCGAATCCGCGGCGCAGCTGGTAGCTGCCGACCGTCCGCTGTGGCGGGCTGACCTGTTCGACCGGCTTGGCGACCCGGCAGGCAGCTACGCCGCAGCGCATTACCACCCCGCGTTCACGGGCAACGAGCCCAGCAGCCGGAAAATGGACGCGGAGCTGACGGCCGATCCGTGGCACTGGCTGCGCCAGCAAGTGGCGACACTGGGATCCGCGTCCGGCGACGAGCCCTGGCCACTCGAAGCGCCCGACGCCGCGCAGGTGCGTCACCACGCTGACGACGTGATGGCAGTAGCCCGCGGCTTCGCTCCTGAACTGTGCCGGTCAGCGTCTCAGTGCTTCCAGCTCACGCAGGATGTCGTGGCTGCGGTCCAGCTCATGGTGGAGTTCCAGAAGCAGCCGGACCTTGTCGATCGCGCCTGGATCGCACCGTGGATGCGAGCGGCACTAGGAGGCCTTCGCCCATCTTAAAGCCGGATTTCGGTATCCGGGCCATACGACGAGCGGCTAATGGTCCGTCGTCAGTTTATATGCTGGCAGGTCGCCGATACTTCAGCGCTCCACAGCCCGTTCGAATCGGTGTCGTAGACGAGGTTGGGAGGAAGCTGGCATCCGTTGTAATTGGACACCAGATCGACTTGGGCGGCGTGTTCTGCCTTAGCAGCGGTAGCGCCCTGACCGAATCCCGTGCCGACAATGGTGGTATCGGGCCGGGCTGTGACCTGGCCGTGCGGGTGGGCCGTAGTCGACGCCCAGGCAGTTGTCCCGCCGATGAGCCTGGCGGTCGCAATGGCAGCCGTTGCTGCCAGTAACTGAATCCGGATCTTGCTCATGACTGCTCCCTGCCATCTTGGCTAATAGCGGTTGCCCAGATACTGGCATGACCACGAATAAGTGTCCATATGCCGGTGACCAGCTGGCTGATCGGATCGCGGAAAAGGCACGGTCTGATCAGCCAGGAGTGAACCGCACCGGCAGGTGCTTGATGCCGTTTACGAAGTTGGATCGCAGCCTGCTCGCCTGGCCGTCCGGCACCAGCGTCGGCAGTCGCTGGCTGAGCGCATGCAGCAGCACCCGGAGCTCAAGCGCGGCCAGATGCCGGCCGAGGCAAAAATGCGGCCCGCCGCCACCGAAGGCCAGATGCGGATTCGGGTCGCGGGCGACATCAAATTTCTCCGGGACGGCGAAAGCCTTCTCATCCCGGTTTCCCGAGGCGTAGAAGACCACGACTTTGTCGCCCTCGGCAATCCGCTGGCCGCCGAGCATGAGGTCCTCGGTCGCGGTACGCCGGAACATATTCACCGGACTCACCCAGCGCAGGATCTCCTCCGCTGCCATCGGGATCAGCCCAGGCTGATCAATGAGCCGCTGCCATTGCTCGGGATGCTCGAAAAAGGCGAGCATCCCACCGGAGATGGCATTCCTGGTGGTCTCGTTCCCGGCCACGGTCAGCAGCAGGAAGAACACGTCGAATTCATGTTCGGTCAGCACCTCGCCATGGTCATCTGGCTGCAGCAACCTGGTGACGATGTCGTCGGCCGGCTGCGCCCGGCGGCGCTCGGCCAGTTCGTGCGCGTAACCGTAGATCTCGGCCGCAGCCGCCTGCTGTAGGCGCTCGCCCGTCGGACTCTGGAACTCCGGATCATCGGCGCCGACCAGTCGGTTCGACAGCTCAGAGATCCGGTCGCGATCAGCCAGCGGCGCGCCGACCAGTTCGCAAATCACCTGAAGCGGCAGGGGAGCGGCGATGTCCGTGACGAAGTCGGCGCAGCCACGCGGCTCCACCTCATCGAGCAACTGGCCGCAGATGGCGACGATGTGCTGCTCAAGCTGGCTGATCATCCTTGGCGTAAAGCCGCGGTTCACGAATGCGCGCTGGCGGGTGTGCTGCGGCGGGTCCATGTTCAGCATCATCGACCGCTGCGCCGCGATCCCTGGGTCGGAGATCTCGCCGAACACCACCAGCCGACGCGCCGATGAGAACAGCTCAGGATGCCGGGACACGTAGGCGATCTCCTCGTGCGTCGTCACCGCCCAGAACCCCGGCCACTCCGGCCGGCCGCCGTCCGCGTGCCAGTACACCGGCGCGTTCGCGCGCAGCCACGCGAACTGCTCATAGGGCGGGCCGCCGCGCTGGTAGATGTCGGCATCGATCAGGTCGATCTCAGGAGCCACGGCCGCCTCCGTCCGCCCGACGCCCGGTTGGCCCGTCCGCCCTCACGATACGAGGCAAGACGATCAGCACCCCGTTGCCAGCCGGTCAGGCCGGGGCCCTTTCCCGCCACTAGTAGTGATAGCACAATGTTGCGGAAAACGCAAATTTGCGTGATGCGAAAATTTCTTCTAAGATTCAGGACCGTGACGACCATGGCGGCAGCTGAGCGCTCGCGCGAGGAGCTGCACCAGCCCGAGAGCCTGCGCCAGCGCAAGAAGCTCGCCACCAGGCGGGCGCTCGGCGTCGCCGCGATGCGGCAAGCGGTCGAGCGGGGCCTGGACAACGTGACCGTCGAGGACATCGCCGATGCCGCCGGGGTCTCCGCCCGCACCTTCAACAACTACTTCGCCAGCAAGTACGAGGCGATCTGCGCACTGCCGATGGACCGTGGCCGCCTGGTCGGCTGGGCGCTGAGCCAGCGGCCCGCCGACGAGCCCCTGCTCGACGCGGTCACGGCGGCGATGCTCGAGCCCTACGGAACGGCCGAGCAGGCACCTGACCGCGAGTGGATAGCGGGCGTGCGGCTGGTCATCCAGTCGCCGCTGCTGCAGGGGGAGTACCTGCGCACGCTGCACGCGACCCAGCAGGCGCTGGCCACGGCCATCGCCGACCGGCTTGACCTCGACCTGAACGCCGATATGTTCCCGGCGGTGCTGGCCGGCGCCGTGGTGTCGGCGGCTCAGGTCGCGATGGAGCGCTGGCTGCACGCCGACCCGCCAACGGCACTAGTGCCTTTGATGAAACAGGCGCTCGGCCAGCTCAGGACAGCAGGGCCGGTCACGCCATCGGCGAATTCGCTTGCCATCTGCTGTCCGCACGCCGATGCTGACCAAGGCCCGCCTCCCTAGCCGCAGCCCAGCTGCCACTCACACCCGTCCCGTCCCGACCCCCTTGCGAGAGACCTGTGCTGATCCGACTACTCCGAACGCATCTGCGGCCCTATCGGAGAGACCTGCTGCTGGTGATGGTGCTTCAGCTGGTGCAGACGCTCGCGACGCTGTACCTGCCGACGCTGAACGCGGACATCATCGACAACGGCGTCGTCACCGGCGATACGCACTACATCCTGCCGCACCGGCGGCGTTGATGCTGCTGGTCACGCTCGTCCAGATCGTCTGCGCGATCGGCGCGGTCTTCTTCGGCGCCCGGACGGCGATGGCGCTCGGCCGCGACGTCAGGCAAGTCGGTATTCCACCGGGTGAGCGATTTCTCGGCCGGGAGGTCGGCCACTTCGGCACGCCGTCGCTGATCACCAGGACCACCAACGACGTCCAGCAGGTCCAGATGCTGGCGCTGATGACCTTCACCTTGATGGTGTCGGCGCCGATCATGTGCGTCGGCGGCATCATCCTGGCGCTGAACCAGGACGTGCCGCTGTCCTGCCTGCTGCTGGTCTCGGTGCCCGCTGCTCGCCGTGATCGTGGCGCTGATCATCTCCCGGATGCGGCCGCTGTTCCGGCTGATGCAGGAGCGGATCGACCAGATCAACCGGGTGCTGCGCGAGCAGATCACCGGCGTCCGGGTCATCCGGGCCTTCGTGCGCGACTCCAGCGAGCGGGAGCGTTTCGCCGCCGCGAACGGCGAGCTGTATCGACGTCGCGCTGGGCACCGGCCGGCTGATGGCGCTGATGTTCCCTTCGGTGATGCTGGTGCTGAACTTCTCCTCGATCGCGGTGCTGTGGTTCGGCGGGCACCTGGTCAACGGACGGCACCATGCAGATCGGCTCGCTGACCGCGTTCCTGACCTACCTGCTGCAGATCCTGATGTCGGTGATGATGGCGACGTTCATGTTCATGATGGTGCCGCGGGCCGAGGTCTGCGCCGAGCGGATCGTGGAGGTGCTCGATACCGACCCCCGAGGTGCTGCCGCCATTGCAGCCGGTGAGCGTCGGCGCGGTCCATGGCCGGCTTGAGCTGCGCGACGTCGAGTTCCACTACCCGGGCGCGAGCAGCCGGTGCTGCATGACATCAGCCTGATCGCCGAGCCCGGCCAGGTGACCACGGCGATCATCGGCGGCACCGGCAGCGGCAAGACCACCTTGCTCAACCTGATCCCGAGGCTGATCGACGCCACCGCGGGTCGCCGTCCTGGTGGACGGCGATCGACGTGCGCGACCTCGACCCGAGGTGCTTTCGGCGGCCTGGTCGGCCTGGTGCCGCAGCGGCCCTACCTGTTCTCCGGCACCGTGGCCTCTAACCTGCGCTACGGCAAGCCAGCACGCCACCGACGAGGAGCTGTGGCGGGCGCTGGAGATCGCCCAGGCCCGCGACTTCGTCGAGCGGATGCCAGGGCGGCCTTGACGCGCCGATCGCGCAGGGCGGCACGAACGTCTCCGGCGGCCAGCGCCAGCGGCTGGCCATCGCGCGCGCGCTGGTGCACAAGCCGGAGATCTACCTGTTCGACGACTCGTTCTCCGCGCTCGACTACGCCACCGACGCGCGCACTGCGATCCGCGCCCTGGCGACGCAGACCGCCGACGCCACCATCGTCATCGTCGCGCAGCGGGTCGCCACCATCAGGCATGCCGACCAGATCATCGTGCTGGACGCGGGCCGGATCGTGGCGCGGGCACGCACGACGAGCTGATGGCAACCGACGAGACGTACCGGGAGATCGTGCTCTCCCAGCTCACCGAGCAGGAGGCGGCGGCATGAGCGCCGACACCAGGCCAGACGACGTAGACCCAGGCGAGCAACGGCCAGTACGCCGATCAGCCCGGTGCGGCCGTGCCGCTGAACGGCGACGCGCCAGCTGAGGCCAGCGCGGGGGAGCCGGTCACTCCGGCCAGGGACCTGCGGCCCGCCGGGACCGGCATGGCCGTGCGCGGCCCGGCCGCCTTCATGGGCGGCATGTCGACCGAGAAGGCACTCAACTTCAGCGGGCTCGAGCAAGCGGCTGCTCAGGCTGCTGCGCCCGCAGCGCCCGCTGATGATCATCGCGCTGGTCATGGGCGTGCTGAGCGTCACGCTCTCGGTGATCGGGCCGAGGATGCTCGGCAACGCGACCAACCTGATCTTCGACGGCTTTCTGAGCAGCAAGATCCCGGCGACCGTGACGAAAGCCGAGTTCGTCGCCCACCTGCGGGCCACCGGGCATACCACTGAGGCCAAGCTGGTCGGCGCGCTGAACCTGACGCCCGGCCACGGGATCGACTTCGACCACGTCGGCGCTCCTGGCCTTTGTCGCGCTGATCTACCTCGGCTCCGCCTTGTGCAGCGCGATCCAGGCCAGGGTGGTGGCCAAGATGGTGCAGCGGGCCATTTACTCCATGCGCCAGCAGGTCGAGGCCAAGCTGTCCCGGCTGCCGCTGAGCTACTTCGACCGGCAACCGCGCGGCGAGATCCTCAGCCGGGTCACCAACGACATCGACAACCTCGCCCAGTCGCTGCAGCAGACCATGAGCCAGGTGGTGATCTCGCTGCTCACCATTGTCGGCGTGCTGGCGGTGATGTTCTGGATCTCCTGGCTGCTCGCCCTGATCGCGCTGGTCACCGTGCCGGCCTCGGTGTTCATCGTGACGCGGATCGGCAAGCGCGCGCAGCCGCAGTTCATCAAGCAGTGGAAGATCGACCGGCAAGCTCAACGGCCATATCGAGGAGATGCTTCACCGGCCACGCGCTGGTCAAGGTATTCGGCCAGCGTGACGCGGCTCGATGGCAACCTTCACCGAGCAGAACGAGAAGCTGTATCAGTCCAGCTTCCGGGCCCAGTTCATCTCGGGCACGATCCAGCCGGCGATGATGTTCATGGGAAACTTGAACTACGTGCTGGTCGCCGTGGTCGGCGGCGCTGCAGGGTCGCCGCCGGCGCCCTGTCGATCGGTGACGTGCAGGCGTTCATCCAGTACTCGCGGCAGTTCAGCCAGCCACTGACCCAGGTCGCCAGCATGGCCAACCTGCTGCAGTCGGGCGTTGCCTCGGCCGAGCGCGTGTTCGCGCTGCTCGACGCCGACGAGCAAGAGCCCGACGCTGCCGAGCCGGCCGAGGCCCGCCGGCGGTGACCGGGGCAGGTGTCGGTTCGACGACGTGTCGTTCCAGTACTTGCCCGAACGTGCCGCTGATCGAGCACCTGTCCCTGTCGTGCAGCCTGGCCAGACCGTGGCGATCGTCGGCCCGACCGGCGCCGGCAAGACCACGCTGGTCAACCTGCTGATGCGGTTCTACGAGGTCGACGGCGGCAGCATCACCCTGGACGGCGTCAATATCGCCGAGATGAGCCGGGAAGAGCTCGGGTCGCTGACCGGCATGGTGCTGCAGGACGCCTGGCTGTTCGGCGGCACGATCGCCGACAACATCGCCTACGGCGCGGATAACCCGAGCCGCGAGGACATCGTCGCGGCCGCCAAGGCGACTTATGTGGACCGTTTCGTTCAAACTCTTCCTGATGGCTACGACACGGTCATTGACGAAGAGGGTTCGAATGTCAGCGTGGGGGAGCGGCAGCTGATCACGATCGCCCGGGCGTTCCTGGCCAGGCCCGCCATCTTCATCCTGGACGAGGCGACGTCGTCGGTCGACACCAGGACCGAGGTGCTGATCCAGCGGGCGATGAATTCGCTGCGGCAGGGCCGGACCAGCTTCGTCATCGCGCACCGGCTGTCCACCATCCGCGACGCCGACATGATCCTGGTGATGGAGCACGGCGAGATCGTCGAGCAGGGCGATCACCAGGAGCTGCTGACCGCGAACGGTGCCTACGCGCGCCTGTACGCCGCCCAGTTCGCCCAGGCGACGGCCGAGATCGACGCGCCCGTCTAGGCGGGCCTGGCGGCGCCAGCCTGACCGCCGGCGACCACCAGCCCAGACTCGTAGGCGAGGATGACCGCCTGGACGCGATCGCGGAGTCCCAGCTTGAGCAGGATCGAGCTGACGTGCGACTTGACCGTCTGCTCGGCCAGGTAAAGCTTGGCGGCGATCTGAGCGTTGGTCTGGCCTGCGGCGACTTCGAGCAGTACCTCGCGCTCCCGCGCGGTCAGCCGGTCGAGTTCTGGCGGCGCGACCAGCTTCGTCCGGGCGGCGAACTCGGCGACCAGCCTGCGGGTAACCGAGGGCGCGAGCAGCGCATCGCCGGCCCCGACGATCCGCACGGCGGCGATGATCTGCTCGGGCGTGGCGTCCTTGAGCAAGAACCCGCTCGCGCCGGCCCGCAGCGCCGCGTACACGTAGTCATCGAGGTCAAAGGTAGTCAGCACGAGCACCCTGGGCGGCTGCGCCAGCTCGTTGAGCTGCCTGGTCGCTTCGATCCCGTCAAGTACCGGCATCCTGATGTCCATCAGGACCACGTCAGGCGCCAACTCCCGCGCCAGCGCGACCGCCTCGCGACCATCGGCCGCGGCGGCCAGGACGGTCAGGTCTGCCTGCGCGTCGAGCATGGCGGTGAACCCGATCCTGACCACGGCCTGATCGTCAGCCACCAGCAGCCGCAGTGGCCGCGGGTCCGCTGGCTGCCCTGCGGCCATCACTTGGCCTGCCCGCCTGGTACCGGGATCACGGCACTGACCGTGAACCCACCGGACTCATCGGGCCCGGCGGAAAACGTCCCTTGCAGCAGTGCGACTCGCTCCCGCAGTCCGGTCAGGCCGAAGCCGCGATCAGGCTCGGCCGCGCCTGATCCGCGGCCGGCCGCTGGCCGCCGTGAGTTGCACACCGTCGTGGCGAGCTCGTCCGCGCTGAACCGCACGGCGATGCGCACCTGGCTGCCTTGCGCGTGCCGGCCCGCGTTCGTCAGGGCCTCCTGCACGATCCGGTAGCAGCACAGCTCAGCCGAGGCAGGAAGCGGGCGCACCGGGCCTGAGACACTCAGCGTCACGTCCATGCCGGCCCCGAGCATCCGCTCGACCAGCCCGTCCAAGTCGCCGATCGTCGGTGCGGGCTCGGCGTCCGCGACTCCGCCCGGCGATCGCAGCACGCCGAGCACGACCCTCAGCTCGGCCAGCGCGGTCCTTGCCTCCTCGGCGATCTCGGCAAACGCGGCCAGCCCGGATTCCGGCAGCTCAGGCACCGAATATGGTGCCGTGGCAGCCCTGACCGCGATCATCGACACGTGATGGGCGACCACGTCGTGCAGCTCACGAGCAAGGCCGGCCCGCTCCCGCGCGACGAGCGCGCGCTCACTCACCATCCGCAGCTGTGCTGCCACCGCGGCTTGCGCAGCCACCGACTGCCGCCTGGCCCGCACCATCTCACCCGCACCGTAAGCGGCAAGCACGGCCAGCGCCTCGGCAGCGGTCGCGTCCCACGGCGTCACGTTGCCGTTCAGGCCGACGACCGCGAGCAGCACGGTCAACTCGGTCATCGCAAGTGCCGTGATCGCGGTGCGCCGGGGCAGCAGCACCGGGCTGGCGGCGAGCGCGAACAACCAGCCGATCACCGCCGCGACCGACCAGGAGAGCCGGCCGAGCAGCACGAAGGCCGCGTTCGCCGTCAGCACCAGCCCGATGGCGGCCGCCGGATACCGCCTGATCAGTGCGATCGGTGCGGTGCCCAGCAAGCCGAGCGCCAAGGCGACGGCCGGGACGAATGGTCCGCCGGACTGACCCGCCCGAAAGCCCGCTGCCGTGGCCAGCACCGCAGCCATCACGACCGGCCCGACCGGCCGCCGGTAGTCGACGGCAATGAACCCGACCACCCGTTCCATCAGCGCACCTGGCCACGACGCGGCTCCAGCGGGCCGGCCGACGGCGGCCGGTGACGTCGCTGCTTGAGTCATCACACCAGCATGCCCGCTTCGCGGCGCGGATGGCGTACCTCGGCGGTGCCACGATGGCCCCTACTTGAGTATCAGCCGACGCAGCCGAAGCCGAGATGCGGATTGGGAGCCCCGGCCGATATCGAGCTGCTTGGGCGTGTCGGACACCGCAGCCAGGCGAACTCTTACTCGCCGGTGGCGCCGTCCAGTGCCTCCCTGATCAGGTCGGCGTGGCCATTGTGCCGCGCGTACTCCTCGATCATGTGCACGACGATCCAGCGCAGGCTCGCCGAGCTGCCGTCCTTGAAGACGAACTTAGCGAGCTGAGCCAGGTCACCAGCGGCCAGCGCCGCAGCGACATCGGACACCGATCGGGTCACTGCGTCCTGCCAGAGCGCCCGCAACTGCTCTGGGCTGTCGGCGGCCGCCGAGTGCCAGTCCCAGTCGGGGTCGGCGGCCGACTCGGCAATGCCCTTAGCCAGCTCAGGTGCCGGGTCCCGGCCGTGCAGGCAGCGGGAAAACCACCAGTCTTCGACGTAGCTCAGGTGCTTGAGCATGCCGCCAAGGGTCATGGACGATGCCGCGATCTTGGTGTCCAGCCCGGCGGCGTCCAGCCCGGCGGTCTTCCAGCCGAAGGTGGCCCGCTGAAAGTCGAGGAACCCGAGCAAGGTGGCAACCTCGCCAGCCGCCATCGGCGGCTCGGGCCGCCCTTGCTCATCCAGCACGATCTGATCGGTCATGGGGGGTAAGTCTAGGCGCCCCTGCCGACAACGAGGCGGCGCAGCGCGGCGGTGAGCTCGCGGCCGGCTAGACCGGCCTGAAGGACCAGCGGAGCGCTGGCGGCACTGGTCGCCGCGCCAGTGTCCTTGAGCCCGGTACCGGTGCTGATCAGCACGACCTCATCGGCCGCGCCGACGACGCCAGCGGCTACGGCAGCACGCAGCCCGAGCAGCGTGGTCGCCGCGGCCGGCTCGGCAAAGACACCGCTGGCCGCCGCCAGGGCGCCGATCGCCTGGCCCAGCTCGGCGTCGGGCACAGCGAACGCGGCTCCTCGGGTCGCGGCCAGTGCCGCCAGCGCCCGGCGTCCGTCAGCCGGATCTCCGACATTGATGCTGTCCGCCTGGCTGGTGGCCCGCCTCGGCAGCACGACCCGGTCGCCACGGGCCCACGCCCGCTCGATCGGGCAGGCGGCGCTTGATTGCACGGCGATCAGCCTTGGCAGCCGGTCAATCCAGCCCAAGGCCATCGCATCCAGCAGGCCACGGTAGACGCCGGTGAGGATGTTGCCGTCGCCGACGGGCACGATGATCGCGTCCGGGGCGCGCAGGCCGAGCTGCTCGATGATCTCCAGCGCGACCGTCTTCTTGCCCTGCGTCGTGAACGGGTTAAAGGCCGTATTGCGGCAGTACCAGCCGTTGACCTCCGCCGCCTGGCGGCTGGCGGCCACGGCCTGCTCGTAGCCGCCGCTGGCGCAGACCACCTGCGCGCCGTAAGCCCACAGCTGGGCCAGCTTCGCGGCCGGGGTCTGTGGCGGGACGAACACCGTCACCTCCAGCGGGCCCGGCGCCGCGGCGGCGGCCAGCGCGACGGCGGCATTGCCTGAGGATGCGGTGCAGATGTGGGTAAGGCCGGCTTCCAGGGCGTGGGCCACGACGAGCGAGCTGGCCCGGTCCTTGAGCGAGCCGCTCGGGTTACGGCCTTCATCCTTGACCCATAGCCGCCGAACGCCCGCGTCCTTGGCCAGGCTGACGCTGGCTAGGAGCGGCGTCTGGCCAGGCGGCGCGCCGTCAGGTGGCTGGTCGGCCGGAAGCAAGCGACGGTACCGCCACATGCCGTCGCGGCTGACGTCGATGCCCGGAGCGCCGCGAGCTTCCGAGATCATCCCGGCGTAGTCGTACTCAGCATCGAGCAGCCCGTCATCGCCGCATCGCGGGCAGGTGTAGCGCACCTCGTCCTGCCGATAGCCGCAGCCGCATTCGCTGCACCGCCAGATTAAGCCGTGGTCTGCTCGCATCGACCGATCTCCGCCCGCTCGGTGAGCCCTTGGCGGAAAGTATTATTTCATCTAGAAATAGGACATGGCTGCCGCTGATGACCTTCTCGTGCTCGACCGCCCGGCGATTGAGCGCTGCCTGGCCGATGTCGATGTGCTCGCCGTCGTCGAATACTGCCTGCGCTCGCACCACCGTGGTGGTACCGAGTTGCCGGATGAGGGCTACCTGGCCTGGACCAACGCACTCGGCGCTTACGCACGGTCGGTCGCGATGCTAGGCGCGGTCGACCAGCCGGACGGGCAGGTGGTCGGTCTGAAGATGATCAACGCCGCCGTCAGTAATCCAGCTCGTGGCCTTGACCGGGCTGGCGGGCTGGCCTTCTTGTTTGACCCGGAGACCGCGCGGCCCCGGCTGATGGCCGAGGCTGGACTGCTCAGCGCGCTGCGGACGGCCGCATACACCGCGCTCTCACTGCGGCTGCTTGGCCCATTGGCCCCCGAGTCGGTTTCGGTGCTCGGCTGCGGCGCCCTGGCCAGGATGCACCTGCGGCTGCTCGCGGCAGCGTTCCCTAGCCTTGGCGCCGCGCACCTGTACGACCTGGTGCCAGCGCGGGCAGCCAGCCTGGCTGACTGGGCCGGGCAGGAGATCCCCGGGCTGCGGGTCGAGGTCGCCGCCGACGCGGCCTCGTGCGTCGCCCGGTCTTCTGTGCTGGTGACGGTGACCGTCGCTGAGCGGCCTTATCTCCCGCCCTCCTGGTTTTCCGGGCCGGCCTTCATTGCGCACGTGTCACTCGATGACCTGCTGCCAGCGACCTTCGCCGACGCGGCGGCGATCTTCGTGGACGATGAGGACATGGTCGCCGCCAATCCTCGGCGCATCCTCGGCCGGCTGCTCAACGACGGGGTGATCGGCCGGTCAGGATCGGCTCAGCGGCCGCGGGTGACCGGCAGCCTCGGGCAGGTACTTGAGTGCGAGGTCGACGCGGTCCGGCCGATCACCGGGCATGTCGTGTCCAACCCATTCGGGCTGGCCATCCTCGACGTGGCCCTGCTTGCTGCGGTCGACGATGCGGCCAGACGCCGGGGCGAGGGAGTGCACCTGAATCTGGTCGATGGCCGCACCGACGCCGGGCCCTCCCGCCGCTGATTGCGACCAGGATCGAACGCCTGGAGCTTCGCGTTCCTTGGAGCGCGTCCCACCGCCCGCCCCGCTCGCCTCGCCGCGTGTGGCCCGGCCCGCTTGCCGCCCCGCGTGTGGCCCGGCCCGCTCGCCGCCCCGCGTGTGGCCCGGCCCGCTCGCCTCGCCGCGTGTGGCCCGGCCCGCTCGCCTCGCCGCGTGTGGCCCGGCCCGCTCGCCTCGCCGCGTGTGGCCCGGCCCGCTCGCCTCGCCGCGTGTGGCCCGGCCCGCTCGCCTCGCCGCGCGTGGCCCGGCCCGCTCGCCTCGCCGCGCGTGGCCCGGCCCGCTCGCCTCGCCGCGCGTGGCCCGGCCCGCTCGCCGCGCCGCGCGTGGCCCGGCCCGCTCGCCGCGCCGCGCGTGGCCCCGCCCGCTCGCCGCGCCGCGCGCGGCCCCGCCCCCTCGCCGCGCCGCGCGCGGCCCCGCCCGCTCGCCGCGCCGCGCGCGGCCCCGCCCCCTCGCCGCGCCGCGCGCGGCCCGGCCCGCTCGCCGCGCCGCGCGCGGCCCGGCCCGCTCGCCGCCCCGCGCGCGGCCCGGCCCGCTCGCCGCCCCGCGCGCGGCCCGGCCCGCTCGCCGCGCCGGCGGCATCGTTGAACCTCTGTTGCTGTCGCACCTCCAGAGCGGGCAGCATCGTCGGAGCGGTACTGCTGCTCCAACGACAGGACCGCTCCGACGATGTCGTCGGACCTGGTGCGGGGTACCGCATCGTCGGAGCGGCGATGTGGTCTTAGCTGAGGTCGTCGGCGTCCGCGGGCACTGGCCGCCCGAGCCTGAGGTCTCGTACCGCCGGGATGAGCAGGAGGCTCGCCAGGACTGCCGCCGTAAGCACGCCTGCCGCTAGTAGCACCGGCCGGAGCCCGAATACGGCGGCGACCGGACCGGCGATGGCGAGTCCGGCTGGTGCCGCCAGCAGTGATCCCAGGTAGTCGTAGGAACTGGCCCTGGACAGCCGATCCGCTGGGATGGCGACCTGTAGGACGGTCTGCCACAAGCTCGCGAACACGATGATGCCGGCCCCGGCCAGCGCTGCGACGCCAGCGAGCAGGGGGACGGCAGCGCGCAGCGCGATGGCAACTGGCGCGAGGCCGGCCAGGGCATTCACCGGCAGGGCGAGCCTGAGCGGGTGCCTCGGCTTGAGCCGGATCGCGACGATCCCGCCGAGCACGGAGCCGGCCGCCATGGCCGTCGCTATCGTCGCCCAGGTCGCGGCGCCGTCGTAGTATCGCCTGCTGGCCTGCGGACCCAGCACGACGTAGGCGGCGAACAGCAGGTTCACGATCGTGAAGCCGGTGACGACCGTCCAGAACCAGGTGCGGGTGCGGAAGTCGCGCCAGCCGCCGCGCAGGTCAGCGAGCCAGTGCTGGCGCTGCGGCCGGGATGCCTGGTCAAGGCGCAACCGGGCGAGCAGCAGCACGCTGGCCGCGAAGGTGATGGCGTCCGCGATGATCGCCCAGCCCGCGCCTGCCGTGACGACGAGCAGGCCGGCCACGGCCGGGCCAGCCACGCCAGCAGCCGCCGTGACGGTCTGCTGGAGCGCATTGGCCTGCTGCAAATGCTCGGACGGCACGACGGCGGGAAGCAGCCCGGTCGCGGCCGGCTCGAATAGTGCCGTGGCGAGGCCGCCGACCGCGCCGAGCGCGGCGAGGATGATGATCGCCGGACGTCCGGTGACGAGCAGCACGCCCATGGTCAGCTGGGCAGCGCACCTCAGCGCGTCAGCGGTCATCATCAGGGCGCGGCGCGAGATCCGGTCCGCGATCAGGCCGCCGAGCAGGATGAAGACCGTGATCGCGGCGGCATTGGCACCGAGCACGAGCCCGAGGTCAGTCGCCGACCCGGTGAGGTCGAGAACGGCGAACGCGAGCGCGACCGGCACCAGGGTATCGCCGAGCGCGGAAATGGCCTGCCCGACGAACAGCAGCCGGAAGTTGCGCTGCCGCAATGCCCCCGACCACGCCGCCCGGTCACAGCACCCCACAACCGCTAGCCTGTTCGAGTAAATGGGCTATGATATTGTACGATTTTACCTGGTCTCTTCGCTTTCCGGGAAGGGAATGACAAATGGCGACGAACCCTTTCGACGATGAGGACGGCGTCTACCGGGTGCTGGTGAATGACGAAGGCCAGCACTCGCTTTGGCCGGCGACGATCGCCGTTCCTGATGGCTGGGAAGTCGTGCACGGCGACGACACCCGAGCTGCCTGCCTGGAATATGTCGAGGCCAACTGGACCGACATGCGGCCAGCCAGCCTGATCAAGTTCATGGAAGAGCACGCTGGACGGGACTGAGCGCGCGCTGGTTGTGCACCAGTGGAATGACACGGCAGCGGCCGTGCCGCTGGCGTCACTGCATGCTTTAGTTGAAGCCCAGGTCAGGCGATCGCCTGATGCTGTCGCCGTGATCTGCGGTGAGCGGCGGCTGACTTATGCCGAGCTCAACTCAGCCGCCAACCGGCTGGCCAGGCTGCTGATGCGACGAGGCGCGGGGCCTGACCGCCTGGTGGGCGTGGCCTTGCCGAGGTCGGCGGAGCTGGTGGTCGCGCTGCTGGCGGTACTCAAAGCCGGGGCCGCCTACCTGCCGGTGGACCCGGAGTACCCGGCCGAGCGGATCGCGTTCATGCTGGCCGATGCCGCTCCAGTGGCCTTGATCAGTGCTGGCGGGGTCGGTGCCGGCGGGGTCGGTGCCGGCGGGGTCGGTGTCGGCGAGGCGCTAGCGGACCTGGCGGCAGCGGCCGGGGTGCGGTTCGTGCCACTGGACCACGCCGACACCAGGCGGGAGTTGGGGGGTTTGGGCGGGGGCGACCAGGGGCTGGCGGGGGGTTTGGGTGGGGGTGGTGCGGGGCTGGCGGGGGAGTTGGGGGGTTCGGGCGGGGGTGGTGCGGGTCTGGCGGGGGGTTGGGGCGGGGGTTTGGGCTTGGCGTACGTGATGTACACGTCGGGGTCGTCGGGGCGGCCGAAGGGGGTGGGGGTGACGCATGGGGGGATCGTGAACCGGTTGTGGTGGATGCAGGGGGTTTTCGGGCTGGGGGGTGGTGATGTGGTGCTGCAGAAGACGCCGTTCAGCTTTGACGTGTCGGTGTGGGAGTTTTTCTGGCCGTTGCTGGCGGGGGCGCGGCTGGTGCTGGCGCGTCCTGGGGGGCATCGGGATCCGGGGTACCTGGCGGGGCTGATCGCGGCGGAGGGGGTGACGACGGCTCATTTCGTCCCGGCGATGCTGGAGGTGTTCATGGAGGTGGCGGATCCGGGGTTGTGCGGGGGGCTGGAGCGGGTGTTCTGCAGCGGGGAGGCGCTGACGCGGGGGCAGCGGGACCGGTGGGCGGCGCGGTTCGGGCGGCCGTTGTTCAATTTGTACGGGCCGACGGAGACGTCGGTGGATTCGACGTGGTGGGATTGCGGGGGGGAGTGCGGGGGGGCGCCGCCGATCGGGCGGCCGATTGCCAATACGCGGGTGTTCGTGCTGGACGGGGTGCTGCGGCCGGTGCCGGCGGGGGTGGCGGGGGAGTTGTACGTCGCGGGGGCGGGGCTGGCGCGGGGGTACCTGGGGCGGGCGGGGCTGACGGCGGGGCGGTTCGTGGCGTGCCCGTTCGGGCCGGCCGGGGCGCGGATGTACCGGACGGGGGACCTGGCGCGGTGGCTGCCGGGCGGGGTGCTGGAGTTCGGGGGGCGTGCTGATGATCAGGTCAAGATCCGGGGGTTCCGGGTGGAGCCGGGTGAGGTTGATGCCGTGCTGGCCGCTCATCCGGGCATCGACCAGGCCATCACCATCCCCCGCCACGACCACGCCGGCCACCAGCACCTGACCTCCTACATCGTCCCGGCCCGGACGGCGACCGATCCGATCACGGCCGGCGATGACGCCCAGGTGCAAGCCTGGCAGGAGATCTACGACGACCTTTACGGCCGGGCGGGGGCACCGGCGGGCCGCCCCGACGACGACTTCGCCGGCTGGGTCAGCTCGGCCGGAGACAAACTGCCCAGGACGGCGATGCTGGACTGGCAGCGCGGCGCTGCCGCGCGGGTGCTGGCGCTGCGGCCGAGGCGAGTGCTCGAGCTCGGGGCCGGCGACGGGCTGATGCTGTGGCCGGTCGCGCCGGCCTGCGAGGAGTACTGGGCTACCGACTTGTCGTCGGCCGCCCTCGCGCGGCTACGGGCGTCGATAGCGGCCGACCCCGCGCTAGCGGGCAAGGTCCGGGTCGTGCAAGCCGAGGCCAGGCAGCTTGACCAGCTCCCCGACCATTATTTCGACACCATCGTGATCAACTCGGTGGTGCAGTACTTCCCGAGTGCCGGCTACCTCGAAGACGTCTTACGATCCGCGCTTGGCAAAGCCGCGCCCGGTGCCGCGATCTTCCTCGGCGACATCAGGAACCTGCGCACCGCGCATTACTGCTACGCCGAGACCAGGCTGGCGACCGCGACCGCCGGCCAGACGGCCGGGGAGGTACTCGCCGCGGCGCACCGGGCCGCGCTAGCGGAGAACGAACTGCTGCTCGCGCCCGAATACTTCCTCGCCTTGCCAGCGCTTCTGGCGGGCATCGCCGGTGCTGAGCTGCATCTGAAGGCCACCGCTTACCGCACCGAGCTGACCGCCTACCGGTACGACGTCGTCTTGCGCACGGCACCGGGCGCGACGGCAGGCACCAGGCCAGAATTCGGGGCCGGGGATCCGGCTGTGCTGCACTGGGAGGCCAACGGCGCCGACGGCGCCGACCTCAGCGATCCTGGCGTGCTCGGGCGCTTGCTGGCCGCCCAAGCGCCTGGCGCACTCTGCCTCGCCGGCGTGCCGGACGGCAGCCTGCGCCCGATCGCCGCCGCCGTCGCCGTGCTGCGATCCGGTGGCCCGGTAGCTGCCGCCCAGGCGGAGCTGGCAAAGCCGGCCCCTGCCGGTCTCAGCGTCGGCGACTGGTACCGCCTCGGCGCGAAGGCCGGCTACCACGTCCAGACCAGATCGTCCTTGACCGCCGACGACTGCCTGGATGTCCTGCTCTGCGATCCGGCCAGCTTGCCCGGATGCGCCTTCCCTCGCGTGCCGGCCGTCCAAGGCCAGCAGGCTTGGGCGAACAGCCCTGTCACCCAGGCCAGGACCACCGCGTTGGTCGCCGACCTGCGGCAGTATGCACGTCGGGTACTGCCCGACTACCTGGTGCCGGCTGCGTTCGTGCCGGTTGCCCGGCTGCCGCTGACGCCGAACGGCAAGGTGGACCGGCGCGCGCTCGCGGCGATGGCGCTGCCGCGCGGCGGACCTGCGGCACCGCCGCGCACCGAAGCTGAAGCGCTCATCTGCGATCTGATCAAAGATCTGCTCTACCTAGATGAGGTGGACCTGGCCGGCAACTTCGTGGAACTCGGCGGCGACAGCATCGCCGCGATGCGGCTGGCCGCCCGGGCCAGGGACGCGGGCGGCTCGCTGACGGTCAGGGAAATCCTGGAGCGCCCGACGATCAGCGAACTCGCGCTCGCGCTGGCCGGCCCGCGGCCTGGCAGCGCCGCTCCGGCCGCGACCATCGCGCCGAGCACCCTGATGCCGCTGCCCGCCGGCGACCTGGCCGAGATCCAGCGGCAGTGGAATGGCCGCCGCGGCCGGCTGGACGAGGACGCCTGAGCATGGATGACGAGCTGACCGACTCGGCTTTCAGCGAGATCCTTCCGCTCACCCCGCTGCAGAACGGCCTCTTATTCGAGCAGCTGCGCGCGGAGCGGGCAACCGACGCCTACGTGGTCCAGCTGGTGCTGTCGGTCAGCGGCCCGCTGGACTCGGCCCGGCTGCGATCGGCCGCCCGGGCGCTACTTGACCGGCACCCGCACGTCGGGGCCGCATTCCTGCATGAAGGACTCAGCCAGCCGGTCCAGGTCATCCCGCACCGGGCCGACCTGGCGTGGCAGGAGCTTGACCGAAGCAACGCTGCCGAGAGCCAGCGAACGGCAGTGCTCGACGGCCTGGCGAGCGCCGAACGGCTGCGCGGCTTTGCCCTGGACCAGCCACCCGCCCTGCGGTTCGTGCTCATTGGCTGGTCACCCGATCAGCACTCACTGATCTGCACCCATCACCACATCGTGCTCGACGGCTGGTCGCTCGGCATCTTCGCCCACGAGCTGTTCACGCTTTACGACGCGGGTGCGCTCGCGCCCGCGGTCCCGTACCGGGAGCTGTTCGGCTGGCTGTCGGGCAGGGACCGCCCGGCCGCGACTCAGGCCTGGCGGCGCGAACTCAGCGACCTGGACCCGCTCTTGCTGGCGAAGACCCATTCCGCCAGCCCGGCACGCGATGACGACGACGCCGGCGAGATCAGCCAGGAGCTCAGCGCGGCCACCTCAGCCCGGCTCGACGAACTGGCCCGCCGCTGGAAGGTCACCACAAGCAGCCTGCTGCTCGGCCTCTGGGGCGTCGCGCTCGGCAGCCTGACCGGCCGCCATGACGTCGTCTTCGGCACCACGATCGGCGGCCGGTCACCGGAGATCCCCGCCGTCGAAACGGCGGTCGGCCTTTACGCCAGCACCATCCCGGTCCGGGTCCGCTGGTCACCGCACGATCAGCTCGCCGACGTCGTCGCCGCGCTGCACGCACGCCAGCTACGGCTGTCCGAGCACAACTGGCTCGGTCTCGCCGACATCCAGCAGCTGACCGGCAAGCGCACCAGTTTCGACACCCTCGCCGTCGTCGCCAACTACCCGGCGGCCGCTGAGCTTGGCACGACCCGCACCGGCGACCTGACCGTCACCGGCACCATCACCGGCGATCGCACCCACTATCCGCTCGACTTGCTGGCCATCCCCGGCGCGCGGCTGAAGCTCAGGGTCCAGTTCGACCGGCGCCTGCTCGACGAAGCGACCGCCCGGATGCTGACCGGCACGCTGCGCCGCCTGCTCGAGGCGGTCGCGGCCGACCAGGAACTTAGCGTCAGCCAGCTCGACCTGGTCGACCCGGCTGAGCGCGAGCTGGTACTGAATCGCTGGAACGACACCGCCGCCGACGTGCCTGCCGGCACGCTGCCCGACCTGCTTGCCGCCGCGGCCCGGCGGACTCCGGACGCGATCGCCGTCAGCTATCAGGACGTCCAGCTGACCTACGCGGAGCTGGACGCGGCGGCCAACCGCCTGGCACAGCACCTGATCGGCCTCGGCGCCGGCCAGGAGCAGGTCATCGCGATCGCGATGCCGCGTAGCGAGCTGCTGGTGATCGCCATGCTGGCGGTGCTGAAGTCGGGGTCGGCCTACCTGCCGGTGGACCCGGAGTACCCGGCCGAGCGGATCGCGTTCATGCTGGCCGATGCCCGGCCAGCATGCGTGCTCACTACCACCGAGCTGGCCACGACGCTGCCGGTCGGCGGCCGGCCGGTGGTCGCCGTCGATGACCAGGGGCTGGCGGGGGAGTTGGGGGGTTCGGGCGGGGGTGGTGCGGGTCTGGCGGGGGGTTGGGGCGGGGGTTTGGGCTTGGCGTACGTGATGTACACGTCGGGGTCGTCGGGGCGGCCGAAGGGGGTGGGGGTGACGCATGGGGGGATCGTGAACCGGTTGTGGTGGATGCAGGGGGTTTTCGGGCTGGGGGGTGGTGATGTGGTGCTGCAGAAGACGCCGTTCAGCTTTGACGTGTCGGTGTGGGAGTTTTTCTGGCCGTTGCTGGCGGGGGCGCGGCTGGTGCTGGCGCGTCCTGGGGGGCATCGGGATCCGGGGTACCTGGCGGGGCTGATCGCGGCGGAGGGGGTGACGACGGCTCATTTCGTCCCGGCGATGCTGGAGGTGTTCATGGAGGTGGCGGATCCGGGGTTGTGCGGGGGGCTGGAGCGGGTGTTCTGCAGCGGGGAGGCGCTGACGCGGGGGCAGCGGGACCGGTGGGCGGCGCGGTTCGGGCGGCCGTTGTTCAATTTGTACGGGCCGACGGAGACGTCGGTGGATTCGACGTGGTGGGATTGCGGGGGGGAGTGCGGGGGGGCGCCGCCGATCGGGCGGCCGATTGCCAATACGCGGGTGTTCGTGCTGGACGGGGTGCTGCGGCCGGTGCCGGCGGGGGTGGCGGGGGAGTTGTACGTCGCGGGGGCGGGGCTGGCGCGGGGGTACCTGGGGCGGGCGGGGCTGACGGCGGGGCGGTTCGTGGCGTGCCCGTTCGGGCCGGCCGGGGCGCGGATGTACCGGACGGGGGACCTGGCGCGGTGGCTGCCGGGCGGGGTGCTGGAGTTCGGGGGGCGTGCTGATGATCAGGTCAAGATCCGGGGGTTCCGGGTGGAGCCGGGTGAGGTTGATGCCGTGCTGGCCGCTCATCCGGGCATCGACCAGGCCATCACCATCCCCCGCCACGACCACGCCGGCCACCAGCACCTGATCGGGTACGTGACCGCCGCTGGGAACGCCGGGCTCGATCCGCAGGCGGTGCGCCGTGAGCTGGCCGGAGTGCTGCCGGACTTCATGGTGCCGACGGCGCTTGTCGTACTCGACGCCCTGCCGCTGACCCCGAACGGCAAGGTGGACCGCGCCGCCCTGCCGGATCCCGATGATCAGCTCAGCACTGGCGGGCGCCAGTCGCGATCCGCCGCCGAAGAGATCTTGTGCGGGCTGTTCGCCGAGGTGCTTGACGTGCCCGCAGTCACGATCGACGACAGCTTCTTTGATCGCGGCGGCCATTCACTGATCGCGATCCGGCTGATCAACAAGATCAGGTCCGCGCTGGGCACCGAACTCGAGCTGAGGGACGTATTCGAGACGCCGACGGTCGCCGCGCTTGCGGGCCGGCTGCGAGCCGGGTCAGCGGCCCGGCGCCGACTGCTTCCCGCGACCAGGCCCGCAAGCTTGCCGTTGTCATTCGCGCAGAGCCGGTTGTGGTTCCTTGGCCAGCTCGATGGGCCGAGCCCGACCTACAACATTCCGCTGGCTTGGCGGATCTGTGGTGAGCTTGATGCCGCCGCGCTGCGGGCCGCGCTCACCGACGTCGCGGCCAGGCACGAAAGCTTGCGCACGCTGATCAGCGCAGCGGACGGAGTACCATGCCAAGTCATCGTCGACCCTCAGTCGGCCCAGCCGGAACTTGACGTCCAGCGGGTCAGCGAGGCCGAGTTGCCAGCGGCGATCGAGCGCGCCTGCGGCTACACCTTCAGCCTGTCAGCGGAGCTGCCGATTCGCTGCTGGCTGTTCGAGCTGGCACCAGCCGAACAGGTCCTGGTGCTGGTCGTGCACCACATCGCGACCGACGAGTGGTCCAGGCGGCCGCTGCTGCGCGACCTGTCCTTCGCCTACCAGCAGCGGCTAGCCGGTTCGGTGCCAGCCTGGCAGCCGTTACCGGTCCAATACGCTGACTACGCGCTCTGGCAGCACGAGTTGCTGGCAGGCGAAGCGGGCAGTGAGCTGGGCAGGCAGCTGGACTTCTGGCGCGCCACCCTGGCCGGCCTGCCTGAGCAACTCGAACTGCCGGCCGCCCGGTCGCGGCCGGCGTTGACGTCCGGTCGCGGCGGCGAGACGACGATCGAACTAGGCGCCAGCCTGCACGGCCGGCTCCGCGCCCAGGCCAGAGCGCACGGCGTCACGTTGTTCATGCTGCTGCAGGCGGCGCTGGCCACGTTGCTCTCGCGGCTTGGCGGAGGCGAGGACATCCCGCTGGGCGGCCCGGTCGCCGGCCGCGGCGACGACGCGCTCGATGACCTGGTCGGATTCTTCGTCAACACGCTCGTGCTGCGCACCGAGGTCGGCGGCGATCCCAGCTTCAGCGACTTGCTCGCCCGGGTCAGGGACGCTGACCTGGCCGCGTTCGCGAATCAGGACGTCCCTTTCGAGCGGCTAGTGGAGGAACTGAACCCGGCCAGGTCGCCGTCCCGGCATCCGCTCTTCCAGGTCATGCTCTCGGTCGAGACCGATGACGGCACTGAGCTGTCGCTGCCAGGGCTGCAGGTCAGGTCGCTGCACGCCGCCACTGCCACCGCGAAGTTCGACCTGACCTTCATCTTCACCGAGCGCCCGGCGCGATCCGAGCAAGTGCCAGCCGCGCATCCCGGCGGCCTGACCTGCCGGATATTCTTCGCGGCTGACTTGTTCGCCGCTGACGACATCGAGGCGCTGGCGGCCAGGCTGGCGCGGCTGCTCGACGCGGTGGCCGCTGACCCAGGACGGCGGATCAGCCAGGTCGAGCTGCTGGCCCCGGCTGAGCGGCAGCAGCTCATCACCGGCTGGAACGACACTGCCGTCGATGCCGGCCAAGGGACGCTTGCCGCCAGGTTCGCCGAGCAAGCGGCGCTGGTCCCCGATCGGCCTGCGGTCAGCTGTGGCGGCAGGGAGTTCAGCTACCGCGAGCTTGACGCGGCCGCGCAGGGCGTGGCCAAGCGTCTGGCGGCTGCCGGGGTGACGGCGGAGTCGCGGGTGCTGGTGCTGATGGAGCGGTCGGCCGAGTTGGTTGCCGTGCTGCTCGGGACGGTGCTGGCTGGCGGGGTGTACGTGCCGGCCGATCCTTCCTGGCCGGTAGCGCGGATCGGGCTCGTGGCCGCTGACGCAGGCGCCAGCGTAGTGGTATGTGACGCCAGCCTCGCGGGGGTGGCCGGGCAGGCGTGCCAGGGCGCTCGGCTACTGACTGCGTCAGGGATGGCTGAGCTAGCCAGGCAGGGACCATTCGCCAGCAGGCCGGCGCACGAGGATCAGCTGGCTTACGTGATGTATACCTCCGGCTCGACCGGGGTGCCCAAAGGCGTGGCTGTGACCCAGCGCGGAGTCGTTGACCTGGCCCTCAGCCGGCACTTCGAAGCGGACCACGGCCGGCTGCTTTTCCATTCCGCGCATGTGTTCGACGCGGCGACCTACGAGTTGTGGGTGCCGCTGCTGGCCGGCGGCACCGTCGTGGTCGCCCCGCCAGGACCGGCCAGCCTGAGCGACTTCGCTGACCAGCTCAAGGCCGGCCGGATCACCGCCATGTTCGTCACGCCCAAGTTGCTTGAGCAGCTAGCCGACGAGCCTGACCTGCTCAGCTCGGTGGCGCAGGTGTGGACGGGAGGCGAAGCCTGCCCGCCTGCCGCGGCGGCGAAGATCCTGGCCGCCTGCCCGGGCACGGCCATCGTCAACGGCTACGGTCCCACCGAGACCACGACGTTCCTGACGTGCTACCCGCTGCCAGCGGCGACGGCGCACGACGGCGTGGTGCCGATCGGCCGGCCGTTCGAAAACACCAGGCTGTTCGTGCTTGACCGGTGGCTGCGCCCGGTGCCCCCCGGCGTAGCCGGGGAACTGTATGCGGCAGGCTCCGGGCTGGCGCGTGGCTATCTTGGGCGGCCCTGGCTGACGGCTGAGCGGTTCGTGGCCTGCCCGTTCAGCGGCCGGGGGGAGCGGATGTACCGGACGGGCGACCTGGCCAGGTGGCGACGCGACGGGGTGCTTGAGTTCGTCGGCCGGGCCGATGACCAGGTCAAGATCAGGGGCTTCCGGGTCGAGCCCGGTGAGGTGCAGGCGGCGCTGGCGAGCCTGCCAGGGGTTGGCCAGGCGGCCGTCGTCGTACGCGAAGACCAGGCAGGCGAGCAGCGCCTGGTCGGCTATGTCAGGCCCGCCCAAGCCGCTAGCGTCGACCCGGCCGCGCTGCGGCGCCAGCTCGCGGCGAGGCTACCTGACTACCTGGTACCCGCCGCGATCGTGCGGCTCGACCAGATACCGCTCACCATCAACGGCAAGGTCGACCGGGCGGCGCTGCCGGCACCTGACCATGACCAAAGGCCAGCCGGCTGGCGCGGACCCCGGCCGAGGAGGCATTGTGCTGCCTGTTCGCCGACGTGCTCGGGATCAGCGCAGTCGGGATCGACGACAGCTTCTTTGACCTCGGCGGCCACTCGCTGCTTGCCACCAGGCTGGTGGCCAGGATCCGGGCGACGCTCGGCGCGGAGCTGCCGCTGCGGGCGCTATTTGACGCGCCGACCGTCGCCGACCTCGCGACCGTCGTGGCCGGCGCCGGGCAGGCCAGGCCGTCGCTGACGGCAGGCCCGCGACCGCCCGTGCTGCCGCTGTCCTACGCGCAGCAGCGGCTGTGGTTCCTTGACCGGCTTGAGGGGCCGTCCGCGCTTTATCACGTGCCGTTCGCCTTCCGGCTAGCCGGCCAGCTCGATGAGCGGGCGCTGGCCGGCGCGCTCGCCGACGTCGCCGAACGGCACGAAGCGCTGCGCACGGTATTCCCCGAGGTCGACGGGCAGCCGCGGCAGCAGATACTCCAAGGCCAGGCGGCCATCCCTGAGCTTCCGCTGGTCCACGCCAGCGCGGCCGAGGCCGACCGGGTGCTGGCGGCAGCCGTTGCCCGGCCATTCGACCTGGCCACGCAACTGCCATTGCGGGCCACGCTGATCAGGTCAGGGCCCGCCGATCACACGCTCGTCCTGCTGACCCACCACCTGGCCAGTGATGGCTGGTCAGCCGCGCCGCTGCTGCGCGACCTCGGCACCGCTTACCTGGCCAGGCTGGCCGGCGCAGCGCCAGCCTGGCCGCCGCTGCCGGTCCAGTACGCCGACTACACCAGGTGGCAGCGGGAGTTCCTGGGCGGTGACGACGACCCTGGCAGCGAGCTGGCCAGGCAGGCGGCGTTCTGGCGGGAGGCGCTGGCCGGCCTGCCCGAGGAGATCGCACTGCCGGCGGATCGCCGCCGGCCTGCCACGCCGAGCTATCGGGGCGGCACCGTCGCCTTCGCCGTCCCGGCCGACCTGCACGCGCAGCTCACCGCGCTGGTGCGCGATCAGCGGGTGACCATGTTCATGCTGTTCCAGGCCGCGCTCGCGGCGTTGCTGTCACGGCTCGGGGCCGGCCAGGACATCCCGATCGGGGCACCGGTGGCCGGCCGAGCCGACGACGCCCTGGCTGACCTGGTCGGCTTCTTCGTCAACACGGTCGTGCTCCGCACCAGGCTGGCAGGCGACCCGGCGTTCAATGAACTGCTGGCGCAGGTGCGCGACACCGACCTGGCCGCGTTCGCGCATCAGGACCTGCCCTTCGAGCGACTGGTCGAGCTGCTGAACCCGGTCCGCTCGCTGTCCAGGCATCCGCTCTTCCAGGTGATGCTTGAGGTCAGGCAGCTGGCGACGGCTGAGCTATCGCTTGGCCAGCAGGTCGAGGTGACCGAGCTGCCGGTCAAGGCGCCGGCCGCGAAGTTCGACCTGTCGCTGACCTTGACCGAGCACCAGGACGGGATCGCTGGCGAGCTCGAGTACGCGAGCGACCTGTTCGATCACCGCACCGCGACCGAGCTGACTGACCGCCTGCTCCGGATACTCCTGGCCGTCGCGGCAGACCCGGCCGCCAGGATCAGCGAGCTCGAGCTGCTCGGCGCCGCCGAACGCCAGCGGGTACTTGGCCAGTGGAACGACACCGCAACCAGCCAGCCAGCCGGGACGCTGCCTGATCTCTTCACCGCCCAGGCCGCCCGCACTCCAGGCCGCCTGGCCGTGGAAAGCGCGGATCAGCTGCTGCATTACGCCGAGCTGGCGGCAATCTCCGACGCGGTGGCTGAGCTGGTGACGGCGGCCGGGGCCGGGCCTGAGTCGCCCGTGCTCGTCCTGATGGATCGATCGGCCGACCTGATTGCCGTGCTGCTCGGGGTGCTCAAAGCCGGGGCCTGGTACGTGCCAGTCGACCCGAGTTGGCCGGCCGCGCGGATCGGGCTGGTGGCGGCCGACGCTCGGGCCGGCCTCGTGATCTGCGACAGCCACCGGGCCGACCTAGCCAGCCAGGCCTGCCCGGCGGCGCAGCTGCTGGCCTGGCCAGCCACCCCGCGACCAGCCACCCCGCCCCCAGCCGCCTCTCGCCCGGCCGGCCAGGACCGGCATCCAGATCAGCTCGCCTACGTGATGTACACCTCAGGATCGACTGGCGTGCCCAAGGGCGTCGCCGTGACTCACCGTGACCTGGCCCAGCTGGTGACTGACAGGTGCTGGTCAGGCGGCGCGCATCAGCGGGTGCTGTTCCACGCGCCGCACATGTTCGACGCGGTGAACTACGAGCTCTGGGTACCGCTGCTCACCGGCGGCGCCGTCGTCGTGGCCCCGCCTGGTCCGCCCGGCATCGGGCAGCTGGCCGACCTGATCGCGAGCCGCCAGCTCAGCGCCATCCACCTGACGGCCGGCATGTTCAGCGCGGTGGCCGCCGAGCGTCCCGGCTGCCTGGCCGGCTTGCGTGAGGTGCTCACTGGCGGCGACGTGGTGCCCGCCGCGGCGGTGCGAGCGGTGCTTCAGGCCTGCCCTGGCGTGGTAGTGCGACAGCTCTACGGGCCGACCGAGATCACGCTATGCGCGACCCAATACGCCACCGCGGCACCCGCGGCGGTCGGCTCAGTGGTCCCGATCGGCGGGCCGCTGGACAACACCCAGGTGTTCGTGCTTGACCGCTGGCTGCGGCCGGTGCCGCCGGGAGTCGCAGGCGAGCTGTACGTGGCGGGCGCAGGGCTGGCGCGCGGATATCTTGGGCAGGCCGCGGGTACGGCCGAGCAGTTCGTCGCCTGCCCGTTCGGCCCGCCGGGTGCCCGGATGTACCGGACGGGAGACCTGGTGCGGTGGCGCAGGGACGGGCTGATTGAATTCGCCGGCCGGGCCGACGGGCAGGTCAAGATCCGCGGCTTCCGGGTCGAGCCAGGCGAGGTCGAAGCGGCGCTCGTCCGACTGGCCGGGGTGAGCCAAGCCGTCGTGCTGGTACGCGAGGACCGGCCAGGCGACAAGCGGCTGGTGGCGTACGTGACCGCCGACCGCGACGCGGTGCTCGCCGGTCAGCTGCTGCGCGGGCAGCTGGCGACGACGCTGCCCGAGTACCTGGTGCCGGCCGCGATCCTGGTGCTTGACCAGCTTCCGCTGACCGGGAACGGCAAAGTCGACCGGGCGGCGCTGCCCGCCCCCAGCACCGAGCTGGCCACCGGCGGCCGGCCGCCGCGGACGCCGGCCGAGGAGATTCTCTGCGGCCTGTTCGCCGACCTCCTCGGTGTCAGCGCGGTCGGCATCGACGACAGCTTCTTCGAGCTCGGCGGCCATTCGCTGCTCGCCGTCCGGCTCACCGCCAGGATCCGGGTCACGCTCGGTGCCGAGGTCGCGCTGCGCACCCTGTTCGAGTCGCCCACCGTCGCTGAGCTGGCGGCGGCGCTGACGACCGCCAGTAAGGCCAGGCAGCCGCTGGCGCCCAGGCCACGCCCGCCGCTGCTGCCGCTGTCATACGCCCAACAGCGGCTCTGGTTCCTTGACCAGCTGGACGGGCCGTCTGCCCTGTACAACCTGCCCATCGTCGTCAGGCTCACCGGCGAGGTCAACCCGGCCGCGCTGGCCGCCGCCCTGGCCGATGTGGCCGGCCGGCATGAGGCGCTGCGCACCTGCTTCCCCGATCTCGACGGCCGGTCGTGCCAGCAGGTGCTCGACGGCCCGGCAGCTGTCCCCGTGCTCGACGTGGTGACGGCCGCCCCCGGCGAGGCTGACCGCGCACTGGCCGCGGCCGCGGCGCGGCCGTTCGACCTCCGCAGCGAGCTGCCGCTGCGGGGCACGCTGATCAGCTCCGGGTCGCAGCAGCACCTGCTGCTCCTGCTCACGCATCACATCGCCAGCGACGGCTGGTCGGTCAGACCCCTGCTTGCCGATCTCAGCGCCGCCTACCAAGCCCGCTTGGCCGGCACCGCGCCCGCTTGGCCTGCCCTTCCCGTCCAGTACGCCGACTACACCCTCTGGCAGCGGGAGCTGCTCGGCGACGAATCCGATCCGGCCAGCGAGATCGCCACCCAAGCCGAGTTCTGGCGGCAGGAGCTGGCAGGAAGTCCTCAGGAACTTGCCCTGCCCGCAGACCGGCCAAGGCCAGCGACGCCAAGCTATCGGGGCGGCACCATCGCCTTCACGCTGCCGCCGCCGGTCCACGCCAGGGTGCGGGCGGTGGCGCACCAGCACCGGGTCACCTCGTTCATGGTCATTCAGGCCGCACTCGCCGGCTTGCTCTGCGCGCTTGGCGCCGGGACGGACATCCCGATCGGCGCGACGGTGGCCGGCCGCACCGATCAGGCGCTGGATGACCTGGTCGGGTTCTTCGTCAACACGCTCGTGCTGCGGACCGACCTGGCTGGCAACCCGACCTTCGCCGACCTGCTGGCCCGCGTCAGGGACGCTGACCTGGCCGCGTTCGCGCACCAGGACGTCCCGTTCGAACGGCTCGTCGAGCTGCTCAACCCCGTCAGGTCACTGTCGCGGCACCCGCTGTTCCAGGTCATGCTCGGATTCCAGAACCTGGGCCTGGCCCAACTGCGGCTCGGTTCGCAGGTAACGGCGACCGAGCTTGCGGTCACCAGCGAGTGGGCGAAGTTCGACCTCTCGTTCACCTTCACCGAGCACGACGCCGGCCTGGACGGAGAGCTTGAATATGCTCGCGACCTGTTCGATGACGTCACCGCCGCCGACCTGACCGCCTGGCTGGTGCGCGTGCTCGACCAATGCACTGCCGATCCGGCCACGCGGATCAGCGAGCTCGAGCTGCTAAGCCCGGTGGAGCGGGTTCGGCTGGTGGGTGGCTGGAATGACACGGGGAGGGTTGCGCGGGGGGGTTTGGTGGGGGAGTTGTTCTCGGCGCGGGCGCGGTTGTGTCCGGGGGTGGTGGCGGTGGCGTGGGGCGGGGGGGCGCTGAGTTACGGGGAGCTTGAGGTGGCGTCGGGGCGGCTGGCGGGGCGGCTGGCGGGGGCGGGGGCTGGTCCTGGGCGGGTGGTGGCGGTGGGGTTGCCTCGGGGGGCGTTGCTGGTGGTGGCGTTGCTGGGGGTGCTGAAGTCGGGGGCGGCGTACTTGCCGGTTGATCTTGGCTACCCGGCTGCCAGGGTGGGGTTCATGCTGGCGGACGCGGGGGCGGCGTGCGTGGTCTGCCTGGGTGGTGATGCGGGGCGGTGGCCGGCGGGGGTGCCGGTGGTGGCGGCTGATGATCCGGGGCTGGCGGCGGTGCCGGCCGTTGGCGGCGCGCCGGGGGGGTTGTCGGCGTTGCATCCGGCGTACGTGGTCTACACGTCGGGGTCGACCGGGGTGCCGAAGGGGGTGCTGGTGCCTCATGGGGCGCTGGCGAATTACTGCTGCTGGGCGGGGTCGGCGTACGGGCTGGGTCCTGGCTCGGTGTCGCCGTGGCATTCGCCGGCGTCGTTTGACCTGGCGGTGACGAGCATCTTCCCGCCGCTGCTGGCGGGCGGCACGGTTCTGGTGGTGGGGGGCGAGGGCGCTGAGGGGGCGGAAGGGCTGGCGGGGGTGCTGCGGTCGGGGGGCGGGACGCTGGCGCCGGTGAAGGTGACGCCGTCGCACTTGCGGGTCTTGGAGCCGCCGGCGGGGGTGGCCGGGGGGGTGACGCTGGTGGCGGGCGGGGAGGCGCTGCCGGGCGCGGTGGCGGCGGCGTGGGTGGCGGCGGGGGCGCGGGTGTTCAACGAGTACGGGCCGACGGAGTGCACGGTGGGCTGCACCGCGTACGAGGCCTGCGGCGCCGAGGGCGCGGGCACGCCGATCGGGAGGCCGGTCGCGAACGTGCGGGTGTTCGTGCTGGACGGGTGGCTGCGTCCGGTGCCGCCGGGGGTGACGGGGGAGCTGCACGTGGCCGGGGCGGGGCTGGCGCTGGGGTACCTGGGGCGGCCGGGGCTGACGGCGGGGCGGTTCGTGGCGTGCCCGTTCGGGCCGGCCGGGGAGCGGATGTACCGGACGGGGGACCTGGCCCGGTGGCGGCGCGACGGGGTGCTGGAGTTCGCTGGCCGGGCTGATGGCCAGGTCAAGGTCCGCGGCTTCCGGGTCGAGCCCGGCGAGGTCGAGGCCGCCCTGGCGGCCCTGCCCGGCGTCGCCCACGCCGTCGTCACGGCCAGCGAGGACCCTCCCGCCGGCCCGCGCCTGATCGCCTACGTCACCGCCGCCCACGACCCGGCCGCCCCGGCACCGGCCAGCCCGAACCCGGCCAGCCCGGACCCGGCCGCCCCGGCACCGGCCAGCCTGGACCCGGCCCCCCGGAACCGGCCAGCCTGGACCCGGCCGGCCTGCTCGGCCAGCTGGCCGAGCGGCTCCCCGACTACCTCATCCCCGCCGCGATCATCGTCCTTGGCCAGCTCCCGCTCACCGCCAACGGCAAGATCGACCACGCCGCCCTCCCCGCGCCAGGGCAGCAGCCCGTCGTTGGGCGGCCGCCCGGCACTATCGCCGAGGAGACCTTGCACCAGCTCTTCACCGAGGTACTGGGAGTCACGCCGGGAAGCATTGACGACAGTTTCTTCGATCTGGGTGGCGACAGCATCGTCTCGATCCAGCTCGTCGCCCGGGCCAGGAAAGCCGGCCTGGCGCTGACCGCGCGCCAGGTGTTCACGCACAAGACGATCGCCGCGCTAGCCGCAGTGGCCGCGCCGACCTCAGTAAGGACCAGCGAGCCCGCCGGCGCTGACCTCGGCCGGGTGCCGCTGACTCCGATCATGCGCTGGCAGCTCGAGCACGGCGGCCTTGACCGGGTGAGCCAGTCGATGCTGATCCAGGTGCCGGGCGGGCTGCGCTGGGATCAGCTCACGAGCGCGGTGCGGGCGGTGCTCGACCGGCACGGCATGCTCCGGGCGCGGCTCGACCGGGCCGGCCCTGAGCCCGGCTGGCACCTGCTGATCCCGCCCGCCTCGCCGGCGGCCCTGACCTGTGCCGCCGCGTTGAGGTGGCGAGCCCGGCCGGCCTGACCGGGCTGCTGGCCGTCGAGCATGGCGCCGCGATCGGGCGGCTGGATGCCGATGCGGGGGTGATGTTGCAGGCCGTGTGGTTCGACCTTGGCGCCGGCCGGCAGGGGCGGCTGCTGGTGGTGGTCCATCACCTGGCGGTGGACGGGGTGTCGTGGCGGGTCCTGCTGCCCGACCTGGCCGAGGCGGCCGGGCTGGCCGCGGCGGGCGGGCCGGTGAGGTTGCCGGCGGCGGGGTCGTCGTTCCGGTGGTGGGCGCGTGAGCTGGCGGGGGTCGCGGCCGGGCCGCAGGTGCTGGCCGAGCTGCCCTGGTGGCAGTCAGTGGCGGCGTCGGGCGACCTGCTCGCCGGGCTTGCCCTGGATGGCGGCCGTGACGGGGCAGGGACAGCGAGGTCGCTGACCGTGGCGCTGCCGCCAGGGGACACCGTTCCGTTGCTGACGTCGGTGCCGGCCGCGTTCCACGCCGGGATCGATGACGTCCTGCTGGCGGCGCTGGCGGTCGCGGTGGCGTGCTGGCGGCGCGCGGCGGGCGGTGGCGGCGGGGTGCTGGTGGACCTGGAGGGGCACGGCCGGGCCGAGGAGCTGGTCGGCGGGGCTGACCTGTCCCGGGCGGTGGGGTGGTTCACCTCGTTGTATCCGGTGCGGCTGGATCCCGGGTCGTTCGACGCGGGCGGGTTCTTCGCCGGCGGGCCGGCGGCGGGGCGGGTGCTCAAGCGGGTCAAGGAGCAGTTGCGGGCGGTGCCGGGCGGCGGGATCGGGTACGGGCTGCTGCGGTACCTGCGGCCAGGGACGGGGCCGGCGCTGGCCGCCGGGAGCAGTCCCGCGCTTGCCTTCAACTATCTCGGCCGGTTCACCGCCCGGCAGTCAGTCGACTGGGACATCGCGCCCGAGCCGCTGCCCGCCGCCCCTGGCCAGGACGCCGCCCCGGCCTATCCGATCATGGTGAACGTGCTCACCGAGGACCGCGCCGACGGCCCGCACCTGTCCGCCACCTGGACCTGGGCGCAGGACCTGTGCACCGAGCCCGAGATCAGCGAGCTAGCCCAACTGTGGCTGCGCGGGCTCAGGGCGCTGAGCGCCCACGCTGCTGACTCGGGCTCAAGCCGCTTCACCCCATCGGACCTGCTGGTCTCGCTCACTCAAGACGAAATCGACGACATCGAAGCCGACTGGCTGGAGTAGACGATGGCGACTGCTGGTATCGCGGACATTTGGCCGCTGGCGCCGCTGCAGGAAGGGCTGCTGTTCCACGCACTGCTCGAAGCGGACGGCGCGGACGTGTACACGGTGCAGATCGTGCTTGACCTGGCGGCCAGGTCGACGCCCGGCGGCTGAGAGCGGCAGCGGAAGGCTTGCTGCGGCGGCATCCGAATCTGCGGGCCGGGTTCTCGTCGGGCGGGTCGCGGGCGGTGCAGGTGATCCCGGCGCGGGTGGAGCTGCCGTGGGCAGAGCTCGACCTGTCCGGCCTGGCGGGCGACGGGCAGGGGGCGGAGTTTCAGCGGTGGCTGGACGCGGACCGGCTGGCGCGGTTCGACCCGGCCAGGCCGCCGCTGCTCAGGTTCACCCTGGCCCGGCTCGGCCAGGACCGGCACCGGCTGGTGCTGACGAACCACCACCTGCTGCTCGACGGCTGGTCGATGCCCATCTTGATCGGCGACCTGGCTGGGCTGTACCTCGCCGACGGCGATGAGACGGCGCTGCCGGCCGTCGCCCCCTTACCGGGATTACCTGGCCTGGGTGGCCGCGCAAGATCAGGACGCCGCGCAGGCTGCGTGGGCGCGGGCGCTCGACGGGCTTGATGAGCCGACGCTGCTCGCGCCACGCGACCGGACCAGGCGGGCCGCGCTGCCTGAGCGGTTCACCGCGTTCGCGCCCGCTGAGCTGACCGCCGAGCTGACGGCGCTATCGCGCCGCCTGGACCTGACGATGAACACGCTGGTGCAGGGCGGCTGGGCGATCCTGCTCGGGGCGCTGACCGGCAGTGACGACGTCGTCTTCGGCGCGACCGTGGCCGGGCGGCAGGCCGAGGTTCCCGGCATCGAGACCATGGTCGGGCTGTTCATCAACACCCTGCCAGTGCGCGTCAGGCTCGATGCAGGCGAGCCTGTCGCCAGCTTCCTCGCCAGGCTGCAGGACGAGCAGTCCCGCCTGAGCGACTATCATCACGCCAGCCTGGCCCGGCTTCAGGCCAGCACCGGCGACCTCTTCGACACCACCATGGTCTTCGAGAGCTACCCAGACGGCGGCGGCCAGCCCGAGCGGGCCGGGCTCGCGATCACTAATGTCACCGGCAGGGACGCGGCGCACTACCCGCTCAGCCTGCGAGTCGTTCCCGGCCGCCAGCTTGAGCTTTGCCTGGAGTACCGGCCTGACCTGTTCACCGCCGCCGACGTTGAGACGATGGCCTGGCTGGTCCGCATCCTGGCGGCGTTCACCGCAGCTCCGGCGCTGCCGCTCGGCGAGCTAGACGTGCTGGGTCCGGCCGAACGCCGCTTCCTGCTGACTGACTGCAACGACAGCAGCGCGCCGCTGGCCGCCCGCACCTTGCCTGAGCTGTTCGCCGCTCAGGCAGCCCGCACGCCGCACGCCGTCGCCGTCACCTGCGGCGACAAGGAGCTCAGCTATGCCGAGCTCGCCGCCGCGTCGAACCGGCTTGCCAGGTACCTGATCAGCCTCGGCGCGGGTCCTGAGCAGCTGGTGGCGCTGGCGCTGCACCGGTCAGTTGACCTGCTCATCGCCTTGCTGGCCATCATCAAGGCCGGCGCGGCCTACCTGCCGATCGACCCGGACTACCCGCCGGACCGGGTGCAGTTCATGTATGCCGACGCCAAGCCTGCCGTGGCGATCACCGAGCGCGCGATCGCTGACCTGGTGCCCGCAGGCGTGCGCCGGGTCGTGGCCGATGACGACAGCCTGGCCGCCTTACTCGGCGGCTACGACGACGCTGAGGTCACCGACGCCGACAGGATCGCGCCGCTGCAGCCATCCCACCCGGTGTACCTGGTCTACACCTCAGGTTCGACCGGGCGGCCCAAGGGCGTCATCGGGCTGCACCTCGGCTACGTCAACCGCATCCTGTGGTACAGCGCGAACTTCCCTTACGAGCCGGCCGAAGACGTCATCGCCAAGAGCACGCTGAATTTCCTTGACGGATCGAGCGAGCTGTTCGGCGCGCTGTCGAACGGCGCCCACATCGTGCTGGCGGACAGCGCGGCCGCGAAAAACCCGGCCGCGCTGATCAAAATGGTGGCACGGTCGCCGCGCTGCCGGATGACAGTCGTTCCCAGCCTGCTCGACGCGCTGCTCAACGAGGCTGACAGCGACGTCCTGGTCAACTGCAAGCGCTGGATCTGCAGCGGCGAGGCACTACCCGTGTCGCTGGCGGCTGACTTCGCCCAGCGCTTCCCCGGCTCGCAGCTGTCGAACTTCTACGGCGCGTCCGAAGCCACCTCCGACAGCCTGTACTACCCGTGCGACGGCACTGAGGTCCTGGTCGGCACGCCGCTGTGGAACACCCAGGCATTCGTGCTTGACGGCTGGCTGCGGCCAGTGCCGGTCGGCGTGACCGGCGAGCTGTACCTGGCCGGCACCGGCGTGGCCCGCGGCTACCTGGGCCGGGCCGGCCTGACCGCGGAACGGTTCGTCGCCTGCCCGTACACGCGTCCGGGGGAGCAGATGTACCGAACCGGCGACCTGGTGCGGTGGCGGCCGGACGGCAACCTGGAATTTGTCGGGCGCTCCGACGGCCAGGTCAAGATCAGAGGCTCACGGGTCGAGCTCGGCGAGGTCGAGGCCGTGCTCGCCGCGCAGCCTGGGGTAGGCCAGGCGATCGCGCTGGTGCGCGAGGACCGGTCAGGAGACCCGCGGCTGGTCGGCTACGTGACCGCGACCGACGGCGGGCTTGACCCGGACGCGCTGCGGCGGCGGCTCGCCGCGCTGGTGCCTGACTACATGGTCCCGTCGGCATGCGTGCTGCTTTCGGCCCTGCCGCTGATGCCGAACGGCAAGGTGGACCGGGCGGCCTGCCCGCCCCTGAGTACGACCTGAGCGCCGGCCGCCAGCCGCGAACGCCGGCCGAGGAGATCTTGTGCGGCCTCTTCGCTGAGGTGCTCGGCGTCGCGGCGGTCAGCATCGATGACAGCTTCTTTGACCTGGGTGGCCATTCGCTGCTGGCGACCCGGCTGATCTCCAGGATCCGGTCAGTGCTGCGGGCGGAGGTGCCGCTGCGCTCCGTGTTCAGCGCCCCGACGGTGGCTGAGCTGGCATCGGTACTCGGGTCGTCCGGGCGGGCCAGGCCGGCGGTGACCGCAGGCCAGCGGCCACCGCTCGTGCCGTTGTCCTTCGGCCAGCAGCGGCTGTGGTTCCTTGACCGGTTCGAAGGACCTTCGCCGCTCTACAACCTGCCGTACGCGTTCAGGCTCACCGGCGCGCTCGACGCCGACGCGCTCGCCGGGGCGCTCACCGACGTGGCCGCCAGGCACGAGTCGCTCCGCACCAGCTACCCCGACGTGGACGGGCGCCCCCACCAGCAGGTGCTCGACGGCACGGCAGCCGTGCCGTCGCTCGACGTGATCAAGGCTGATCCTGACGAGGTGCCGCAACTGGTCGCGGCGGCCGCGGCCCGGCCCTTTGACCTAGCCACCGAACCGCCTTTCCGCGGCACGCTGATCGTCCTTGAGCCGGACGAGCATGTGCTCGTGCTGCTCACCCACCACATTGCTGGGGACGGCTGGTCCTGGCGACCGTTGCTGGCCGACCTGGGCGCCGCCTACCAGGCCAGGCTCGCCGGCCACCGCTGGGCACCACCCCCGCTGCCGGTCCAGTACGCCGACTACGCCTTGTGGCAACGCCAGCTCCTCGGCCCGGACGACGACCCTGCCGGCGAGCTGGCCAGGCAGGCCGGGTACTGGCGGCAGGCGCTCGCCGATCTCCCGGCCGAGCTCGCGCTGCCGCGCGACCGTCCGCGCCCGGCGACTATGAGCCACCAAGGCGGCTCGGTGAGCTTCGCCGTTCCAGCGCCGGTCCACGCGCGGCTGGGTGCCGTCGCCAGACGGCACCGGGTGACCCTGTTTATGGTGCTGCAGGCCGCGCTGGCCGTGCTGCTGGCACACCTGGGCGGCGGCGAGGACATCCCGATCGGCACCCCAGCCGCCGGGCGCGGCGACGAAGCGCTGGATGACCTGGTCGGGTTCTTCGTCAACACGCTCGTGCTGCGGACCGACCTGGCTGGCAACCCGACCTTCGCCGACCTGCTGGCCCGCGTCAGGGAGGCTGACCTGGCCGCGTTCGCGCACCAGGACCTCCCGTTCGAACGGCTCGTCGAGCTGCTCAACCCGACCCGCTCACTGTCGCGCCATCCGCTCTTCCAGGTCGGGCTCGCGCTGATGAATGTGGCACCGGCGCAGCTGTCGCTCGGTGCCGCAATGACGGTCAGCCAGGTTCCTTGCGGCACCGAGTCGGCGAAGTTCGACCTGTCCTTCACGCTGGCCGAACGCGACGGTGACGGTTTCGCCGGCCTGGATGGCGACCTGGAGTACGCCAGCGACCTGTTCGACCACGGCACCGCCATTGAGCTGACCACCAGGCTGGTCCGGGTACTGACGGCCGTGGCCGCCGATCCGGCGCTGCGAGTAGGCGACCTGGACGTCCTTGGCCCGGTGGAGCGGGTTCGGCTGGTGGGTGGCTGGAATGACACGGGGAGGGTTGCGCGGGGGGGTTTGGTGGGGGAGTTGTTCTCGGCGCGGGCGCGGTTGTGTCCGGGGGTGGTGGCGGTGGCGTGGGGCGGGGGGGCGCTGAGTTACGGGGAGCTTGAGGTGGCGTCGGGGCGGCTGGCGGGGCGGCTGGCGGGGGCGGGGGCTGGTCCTGGGCGGGTGGTGGCGGTGGGGTTGCCTCGGGGGGCGTTGCTGGTGGTGGCGTTGCTGGGGGTGCTGAAGTCGGGGGCGGCGTACTTGCCGGTTGATCTTGGCTACCCGGCTGCCAGGGTGGGGTTCATGCTGGCGGACGCGGGGGCGGCGTGCGTGGTCTGCCTGGGTGGTGATGCGGGGCGGTGGCCGGCGGGGGTGCCGGTGGTGGCGGCTGATGATCCGGGGCTGGCGGCGGTGCCGGCCGTTGGCGGCGCGCCGGGGGGGTTGTCGGCGTTGCATCCGGCGTACGTGGTCTACACGTCGGGGTCGACCGGGGTGCCGAAGGGGGTGCTGGTGCCTCATGGGGCGCTGGCGAATTACTGCTGCTGGGCGGGGTCGGCGTACGGGCTGGGTCCTGGCTCGGTGTCGCCGTGGCATTCGCCGGCGTCGTTCGACCTGGCGGTGACGAGCATCTTCCCGCCGCTGCTGGCGGGCGGCACGGTTCTGGTGGTGGGGGGCGAGGGCGCTGAGGGGGCGGAAGGGCTGGCGGGGGTGCTGCGGTCGGGGGGCGGGACGCTGGCGCCGGTGAAGGTGACGCCGTCGCACTTGCGGGTCTTGGAGCCGCCGGCGGGGGTGGCCGGGGGGGTGACGCTGGTGGCGGGCGGGGAGGCGCTGCCGGGCGCGGTGGCGGCGGCGTGGGTGGCGGCGGGGGCGCGGGTGTTCAACGAGTACGGGCCGACGGAGTGCACGGTGGGCTGCACCGCGTACGAGGCCTGCGGCGCCGAGGGCGCGGGCACGCCGATCGGGAGGCCGGTCGCGAACGTGCGGGTGTTCGTGCTGGACGGGTGGCTGCGTCCGGTGCCGCCGGGGGTGACGGGGGAGCTGCACGTGGCCGGGGCGGGGCTGGCGCTGGGGTACCTGGGGCGGCCGGGGCTGACGGCGGGGCGGTTCGTGGCGTGCCCGTTCGGGCCGGCCGGGGAGCGGATGTACCGGACGGGGGACCTGGCCCGGTGGCGGCGCGACGGGGTGCTGGAGTTCGCTGGCCGGGCTGATGGCCAGGTCAAGGTCCGCGGCTTCCGGGTCGAGCCCGGCGAGGTCGAGGCCGCCCTGGCGGCCCTGCCCGGCGTCGCCCACGCCGTCGTCACGGCCAGCGAGGACCCTCCCGCCGGCCCGCGCCTGATCGCCTACGTCACCGCCGCCCCGGAACCGGCCAGCCCGGAACCGGCCAGCCTGGGACCGGCCGGCCTGGACCCGGCCGGCCTGCTCGGCCAGCTGGCCGAGCGGCTCCCCGACTACCTCATCCCCGCCGCGATCATCGTCCTTGGCCAGCTCCCGCTCACCGCCAACGGCAAGATCGACCACGCCGCCCTCCCCGCGCCAGGGCAGCAGCCCGTCGTTGGGCGGCCGCCCGGCACTATCGCCGAGGAGACCTTGCACCAGCTCTTCACCGAGGTACTGGGAGTCACGCCGGGAAGCATTGACGACAGTTTCTTCGATCTGGGTGGCGACAGCATCGTCTCGATCCAGCTCGTCGCCCGGGCCAGGAAAGCCGGCCTGGCGCTGACCGCGCGCCAGGTGTTCACGCACAAGACGATCGCCGCGCTAGCCGCAGTGGCCGCGCCGACCTCAGTAAGGACCAGCGAGCCCGCCGGCGCTGACCTCGGCCGGGTGCCGCTGACTCCGATCATGCGCTGGCAGCTCGAGCACGGCGGCCTTGACCGGGTGAGCCAGTCGATGCTGATCCAGGTGCCGGGCGGGCTGCGCTGGGATCAGCTCACGAGCGCGGTGCGGGCGGTGCTCGACCGGCACGGCATGCTCCGGGCGCGGCTCGACCGGGCCGGCCCTGAGCCCGGCTGGCACCTGCTGATCCCGCCCGCCTCGCCCGGCCCTGACCTGTGCCGCCGCGTTGAGGTGGCGAGCCCGGCCGGCCTGACCGGGCTGCTGGCCGTCGAGCATGGCGCCGCGATCGGGCGGCTGGATGCCGATGCGGGGGTGATGTTGCAGGCCGTGTGGTTCGACCTTGGCGCGGCCGGCAGGGGCGGCTGCTGGTGGTGGTCCATCACCTGGCGGTGGACGGGGTGTCGTGGCGGGTCCTGCTGCCCGACCTGGCCGAGGCGGCCGGGCTGGCCGCGGCGGGCGGGCCGGTGACGTTGCCGGCGGCGGGGTCGTCGTTCCGGTGGTGGGCGCGTGAGCTGGCGGGGGTCGCGGCCGGGCCGCAGGTGCTGGCCGAGCTGCCCTGGTGGCAGTCAGTGGCGGCGTCGGGCGACCTGCTCGCCGGGCTGGCGGCGGATGGCGGGCGGGACGGGGCAGGGACAGCGAGGTCGCTGACCGTGGCGCTGCCGCCAGGGGAGACGGCGCCGTTGCTGACGTCGGTGCCGGCCGCGTTCCACGCCGGCGTCGATGACGTCCTGCTCGCGGCGCTCGCGGTCGCAGTCGCCGGCTGGCGGGCGCGCGGCGCGGCGAGCGAGGTGCCGGCGGCGGGCGGGGTGCTGGTGGAGGTGGAGGGGCACGGCCGGGCCGAGGAGCTGGTCGAGGGCGCTGACCTGAGCCAGGCCGTCGGGTGGTTCACCACCTTGTATCCGGTGCGGCTGGACCCGGGGCCGTTCGACATGGCAGAGTTCCTCGCCGGCGGGCCGGCGGCGGGGCGGGTGCTCAAGCGGGTCAAGGAGCAGTTGCGGGCGGTGCCGGGCGGCGGGATCGGGTACGGGCTGCTGCGGTACCTGCGGCCAGGGACGGGGCCGGCGCTGGCCGCCGGCAGCAGTCCCGCGCTTGCCTTCAACTATCTCGGCCGGTTCACCGCCCGGCAGTCAGTCGACTGGGACATCGCGCCCGAGCCCATCCCCGCCGCCCGGCCGACGGCGCGCCGGCGCACGCGATCACGGTGAACGTGCTCACCGAGGACCGCGCCGACGGCCCGCACCTGTCCGCCACCTGGACCTGGGCGCAGGACCTGTGCACCGAGCCCGAGATCAGCGAGCTAGCCGGGCGGTGGACGGGGGCGCTGCAGGCACTGACCGCGCATGCCGCTCGGCCAGGATCTGGCGGGCTCACCCCATCTGACCTGCTGATCCCGCTGAGCCAGCCAGAGATCGACGAGCTTGAGGCTGACCAGTGCGTGACCGACATCTGGCCGCTGGCGCCGCTGCAGGAAGGGCTGCTGTTCCACGCACAGCTCGAGGTGGACGGACCAGACGTCTACACCGTGCAGGTGCTGCTCGACCTGGACGGCCAGGTTGATCCCGCGTTGCTGCGCAGGTCCGCTGAGTGCCTGCTGCGGCGGCATCCGAATCTGCGGGCCGGGTTCTCGTCGGGCGGGTCGCGGGCGGTGCAGGTGATCCCGGCGCGGGCGGAGCTGCCGTGGGCAGAGCTCGACCTGTCCTTGGCGGGCGAGGGGGAGCGGGCGGCGGAGTTTCAGCGGTGGCTGGACGCGGACCGGCTGGCGCGGTTCGACCCGGCCAGGCCGCCGCTGCTCAGGTTCACCCTGGCCCGGCTCGGCCAGGACCGGCACCGGCTGGTGCTGACGAACCACCACCTGCTGCTCGACGGCTGGTCCCTGCCCATCCTGGTCGGCGACCTCCTCAAGCTGTACCAGGCCGGCGGCGACGAGACGGCGCTGCAGGCCGGCGGCACCGTTCCGCGACTACCTCGCCTGGGTGAGCGCCCAGGACGCCGCCGCGGCGCGGGCCGCCTGGGCGCGGGCGCTCGACGGGCTGGACGAGCCGACGCTGCTCGCGCCACGCGACCTGTCCAGGCGCGGCCTGATTCCTGAGCGCGTCACCACCCGACTGCCGGCTGAGCTCACCACCGCCCTGGCCTCGTTCGCTCGCAGCCGCGACCTGACCATGAACACTCTGGTGCAAGGCTCGTGGGCGCTGCTGCTCGGAATGCTGGCAGGCAGCGACGACGTCGTGTTCGGCGCGACCGTGGCCGGGCGGCCGGCCGAGGTTCCCGGCATCGAGACCATGGTCGGCCTGTTCATCAACACGCTGCCGGTTCGCGTCAGGCTTGACCCTGGCGAACCGCTCGCCCGCTTCCTCGGCCGGCTCCAGGATGAGCAATCGCGGCTGGGCGCGTTCCACCACGCCGGGCTGGCCCAGCTCCAGACGGGCGCCGGGGAGCTGTTCGACACCACGATGGTGTTCGAGAACTATCCGGTCAGCCTGGACGATCCGGTCCCGGCCGGGCTGACGCTGACCGAGGTCAGCGCCAGGGACGCCACTCACTACCCGCTCTGTCTCCGCGCCGTGCCAGGCGACCGGCTCGAACTCTGCCTGGAGTACCGGCCTGACCTGTTCAGCGCCGCCGACGTGGAGACCATGGCCGGCCTGGTCCGCATCCTGACCGCTATCGCCGCGACCCCCGAGCGGCCGGCCGGACGGCTCAGCCTCCTGGACCCGGCCGAGTATCAGCAGGTCGTCACCGGCTGGAACGACACCAGCGCCGATGCGGCGGCTGACTGGCTACCCGCATTGTTCGCGCGGCAGGTAGCCAGGACGCCTGGTGCGGTCGCCATCAGCCACGCGGGCGGCGAGATCAGCTACGCCCTGCTCGAAGCTGAGTCAGGACGGGTGGCCGCCGCGCTGATCGAAGCCGGAATCCGCGCTGAATCGCCGGTACTGGTCCTGATGGAACGCTCAGCCGAGCTGATCTCGGTGCTGCTGGGCATCGTCAAGGCCGGCGGTGCCTACGTTCCGGTCGATCCCACGTGGCCGGCCAGCCGGATCGGGTTCACCGCCCGCGACGTCGGCGCCGTGCTAGTCGTGGCCGGCCAGGAACTGGCCAGCTTGGCCGCCGAAGCGTGCCCAGGACGGCCGGTGCTGACCACCACCCGCCTCACCGGCACCGCCGGCCCGGCGACCCGGCCCGGCCAGCTCGACCAGCTCGCGTACGTGATGTACACCTCCGGCTCCACCGGAGTGCCGAAGGGCGTCGCGATCACCCACCGCGACGTCGCCCAGCTCGCGGCCGACCGCCGCTGGGCCGGCCGGGCGCAGGACCAGGTGCTGTTCCATTCGCCGCACGTGTTCGATGCGGCCACCTATGAGCTGTGGGTGCCGCTGCTCTCGGGCGGCACCGTCGTCGTCGCCCCGCCCGGCCGGCTCGGCACCGCCGAACTGGCCGCGCTCATCGCCGGCAATCGCATCACTACGCTGTGGCTGACCGCCGGGCTGTTCGGTGAGCTCGCCGCCGCCGAGCCCGGCTGCTTCGCCGGCGTACGTGAGCTGATCACCGGTGGCGACGTGGTGCCGCCGGACGCGGTGCGGACGGCACTCGCCAGCTGCCCGGACCTGACCATCAGCAACGGCTACGGCCCGACCGAGACCACCACCTTCGCCACCTGCTATCGCATCCCTGATCCCGGTGAGCTGGACCGGGGCGTGCCGATCGGCAGCCCGCTTGACAACACTTCGGCCTACGTTCTTGACGGCTGGCTTCGGCCGGTGCCAGCCGGAGTGACCGGTGAGCTGTACCTTGCGGGCGCCGGCCTGGCCCGAGGGTATCTGCGGCAAGCCGAGCTGACCGCTGAGCGATTCGTTGCCTGCCCGTTCGGGCCGCCGGGCGAGCGGATGTACCGCACCGGCGACCTGGTGAGCTGGCGGCCGGACGGGAACCTGGACTTCTCCGGCCGCGCTGACCGGCAGGTCAAGCTCCGCGGCTTCCGGGTCGAGCTCGGCGAGGTGGAGACCGTCCTGGCCGCGTTGCCCGAGGTCAGCCAGGCGGTCGCCGTCGTCCGCGAGGACCAGCCAGGCGACAAACGGCTCGTCGGCTACCTGATAGCGGCCGCCGGCCTGGCACCTGATCCGGCCACGGTGCGGCAGCAGGCCGCGGCCGAGCTGCCGGACTTCATGGTGCCGTCCGCGATCGTGCTGCTCGACCAGCTGCCGCTCACCGCCAACGGGAAGGTGGACCGGGCCGCCCTGCCTGCGCCCGGCCAGGCGGCGGCTGCGCCGGCTAGCGGACGAACGCCGCGGACGCCTGTCGAGGAGATCCTGCGCGGCCTGTACGCCGACATCCTCGGCCTGCCATCGGTGCCGATCGACGCCAGCTTCTTCGACCTGGGCGGCCATTCGCTGCTCGCCACCCGGCTGATCTCCCGGGTCAGGTCCGTGCTGCACGCCGAACTGCCGTTGCGCGTCATCTTCGACGCGCCGTCCGTCGGCGAGCTTGCCGAGATCATCGGCAAGGCCGGCCATGCCGGCGCCGCTGCACGCCCTGGCGGTGGGATCGGCAGGCGCTGACCGCGCGGCCGCGGCCGCCGTTGGTGCCGCTTTCCTATGCTCAGCAGCGACTCTGGTTCCTTGACCGCTTCGAAGGACCCTCGCCGGTCTACAACATCGCCCTCGCCTTCAGCCTGTCCGGTGACGTCGATGCGGCTGCGCTGGCCAGCGCTCTCGCTGACGTGACGGCCAGGCATGAATCACTGCGCACGGTGCTCGCCGACGTGGACGGCCAGCCTCGGCAACAGGTGCTCGACCCGGCGGAGGCGGTGCCCGTACTTGAGCCGATCCACGTCAAGCCCGAGCAGGAAGCGCAAGCACTGGCAGCAGCGGCAGCGCGCCCGTTTGACCTGGCGGCCGAGCTTCCCATCAGGGGACAGCTCCTGACCACGGGTCATGAGCAGCACCAGTTGCTGCTGCTCATGCATCACATCGCCGCCGACGGCTGGTCGGTGCGGCCGCTGCTGGCTGACCTGGGCACTGCCTACCAGGCCAGGCGCTCGGGCCACCCGCCGAAGTGGGCGGACCTGCCCGCTCAGTACGCCGACTACACGCTCTGGCAACGTGACCTGCTCGGCCAGCTCAGCGATCCGGTCAGCGAGCTGGCCAGGCAAGCGGAATTTTGGCGAGCGGCCCTGGCCGGCCTGCCTGCGGAGCTTGCGCTGCCGGTCGACCGGCAGAGGCCAGCCAGCCCCAGCTACCGCGGCGGCACCGTCGCCTTCACCATCCCCGCATCCCTGCACGCCAGGCTCAGCATGCTGGCCAGGGAGCAGCGGGTGACTCTCTTCATGATCGCGCAGGCCGCGCTGGCCGTGCTGCTGTCCGGCCTCGGCGCGGGTGACGACATCCCCATCGGGGCCCCGATCGCCGGCCGCACTGACCACGCGGCCGACGACCTGGTCGGCTTCTTCGTGAACACGCTCGTCCTGCGCACCGACCTGACCGGCAACCCGACGTTCACCGAGCTACTTGACCGGGTTCGTGACGCCGACCTGGCCGCGTTCGCCCACCAGGACATCCCGTTCGAGCTGCTCGTCGAGCTGCTCAATCCGGCCCGCTCGCTCACCAGGCACCCGCTGTTCCAGGTCATGCTCGAAGTGGACAACACCGCCGGCGCCAGGCTCGACCTCGGCCCGCAGGTCACGGCCGCCGAACAGCCGGTGACGATGCCCACGGCCAAGTTCGACCTGGACATCACCCTGGCCGAGCGGACCGGGGATGGGGCCGTCCCGGCCGGCATCGACGGGGAACTCCAGTACGCCTGCGACCTGTTCGACCACGACACCGCTGCGGCGCTGGCCGGTCGGCTGGTGCAGGTCCTCGCCGCCGTGACCGCCGACCCTGGCCTGCCGGTCAGCCAGGTCGGGCTCATCACCGCGGCCGAGCGCGAGGTGATACTGACCCGCTGGAATGAATCACCGCCCGCCCCGGCTGTGATCACCTTCCCTGACTTGTTCACCGCGCAGGCCGAGCGCACGCCAGCCGCCCCGGCCTTGCAATGCGCTGGCAGGGTACTTAGCTACGCCTCGCTGGATGCGGCCTCGAACCGGCTCGCCCGGTACCTGATCGATCAGGGTGCCGGGCCCGAGCAGCTCGTCGCCATCGCCATGCCGCCCGGCGAACTGCTGATCACCGCGCTTCTCGCCGTCGTCAAGACGGGCGCCGCCTACCTGCCTATCGACCCTGGCTATCCGTCGGCGCGGATCGCCTACATCCTCGGCGAGGCCCGGCCCGCCTGCATCATCACCACCACCGACGTGGCCGGCCAGCTGCCTGTCACCAAGCTGGCCGGCCACCCAGGCGCCACCGAGCCAGGCACCGCCGGCCTTCCGGTCCCGGCCGATCAGACGGACTGGCTGCCCACGGCCGGCCCGCCCCTGATCTGCGCCGACGACCCGCAGCTCACCGCCGCTGTGGCGGGCCGGCCTGCCGGTCGCATCACCGACGCGGATCGCCGGTCTCCACTGCACCCTGGGCACCTGGCCTACGTCATCTACACCTCAGGTTCCACCGGCACCCCGAAAGGCGTCGCCACCTCCCACCTTGGCCTCGCCTGCCTGGCCTCCGGTCAGCTCGGCCAGCTCGGGGTGACGGCCGGGATGCGCATTCTCTCCAGCGCGCTGGCCGTCTTTGACCCGTCCGTGTCCGACCTCGTGCTCGCGTTCAGCGCCGGCGCCACGCTCATCCTCCGGCCGGCGGGCATCCTGGCCGGTCAGGATCTCGGCAATTACCTGACCGAGCACCAGGTCAACTATCTGGAAATCACGCCAAGGGCGCTCGCGCTCGTGCCACCGGGGGAGTACCCGGCCTTGCGGGTGCTCAACGTCTCAGCCGAAGCCTGGCCCACCGAACTGCTGGAACGCTGGGCACCAGGACGCCACATGTTCAACACCTATGGCCCGACCGAGTCCACCGTCACCACCACCATGTCGTCCGCACTGAGCCCGGCCGCTCACGCGGGCGCGCCGCCCATCGGCCTGCCCATCTCAGGGACCCGGGTATACGTGCTTGACCAGTGGCTCAGGCCAGTGCCGCCCGGCGTGCCAGGCGAGCTGTACATTGCCGGCCTGGCCTGGCCCGCGGCTACCTCGGTCAGACCAGGCTGACCGCCGAGAGGTTCGTGGCGTGCCCATTTGGCCAGCCGGGTGAGCGCATGTACCGGTCAGGTGACCTGGTGCGGTGGAAGCGGGACGGTCAGCTGGATTACATCACCCGTGCCGACTGGCAGGTCAAAATCCGTGGATTCCGTGTCGAACTGGGTGAAATCGAAGCAGTGCTGGCTAGCATCGACGGCGTCGGCCAGGCCGTCGCGCACGTGCGCGAAGATCGGCCGGGGGACCGGCGCCTGGTGGCCTACGTCACCGCGACGCCGGCCGGGGGAGCGGAGCGGGCGCAGCCCGCCTCCCTGGACGCGGCAGAAGTGCGCCGAGGGGTGGCGGCCGTGCTGCCGGACTACATGGTGCCGACGGCCGTCGTGGTGCTTGACCGAATGCCGCTGACCAGCAACGGCAAAGCCGATCGCGCGGCCTTGCCGGCCCCGGACTACGACCTGGTTCCCGGCGGCCAGTGCCCGCGCACCCCCGTTGAGGAAATCCTGTGTGGCCTGTATGCCGACATCCTCGGCGTGCCGTCAGTGAGCATCGACGACAACTTCTTTCACCTGGGCGGTCATTCGATGCTCGGGATCCAGCTTATGGCGAGGATCCAGCAGGCGACCGGACGCGAGTGCGGCGTCTGGCTCCTCTTCGAGGCGCCCACAGTAGCCGAGCTAGCGCAGGCGCTGACCGGGCCGCACCAGCCGGGCGACGCGCTCGCGCCGATGCTGCCGCTGCGCCGGGCCGGGACCGATCCTGGCCCGACCCGGCCAGCGCTCTTCTGCATCCATCCGGCCTGCGGCCTCAGCTGGTGCTACTCGGGCCTCATCAGCAGGCTAGCGGGGGACCGGCCGCTGTACGGGCTGCAAGCCCACGGCCTCGCCGGAGGCGAGTCGCCGCCAGGCACCCTCACCGATCTCGCCACCAGGTACGCCGACCAGATCAAGTCCGTGCAGCCGGCGGCCCGTACCACCTGCTCGGCTGGTCGTTCGGCGGGACGGCCGCGCACGCCGTCGCGCTGCGACTGCGATCACTGCGCGATAAGGTCGGCCTGGTCGCGCTGCTCGACTCCAGCCCGTTCACCGCGGGCGGCGATGACGCGCCGGAGACCGACGAGATGATCCTCGGCGCGCTGCTCGCCGAGGGAGGAGCGGCGCCCGGTCAGGAAGGGCCCGGTCAGGAGGTGCCCGGTCAGGATCGGGCGACGGCGCAGCCGGCCCCGCTCGACGTCGCCCGGACGCTTGCACTGCTGCGAGATCGCGGCAGCGCGCTCGGAAGCCTGGACGACACCACCGTCCGGGCGATGATCTCGACCTTCCACCACAACAGCAGCCTGCTGCGCTCGCACAACCCGGCTGTCTATCGCGGCGACGTGATCCACTTCACCGCCACCAAGGGCAGGCCAGCCGACTTGCCCGACGGCAAGGAGCTATGGCGGCCCTACGTGGCCGGCACCCTGGAAGATCAGCTCATTGAAGCTACCCATATCGGACTTGTCGCACCAGCTTCGCTCGACTACATAGCGAAGGTGATCTCCGAGCGACTGGCCACCATCGAAGCCGCCGACTAGTCAGGCGCGCACCCTAAGCACGCCGGAATCCAGAGTCCACCGGCCGGGGCGAGTCAAGGCCGCGCCGATAATGCGCATTATGTAAAGTTGAATCTCGGGCGCCGCCGATTCCGGGCCGGCCGTGCCTGGCCGACTGCCCCCTCGACCGGTCCGGCTGCCCCTCGACGCCAGAATCCACCGGCCAGGCCGGGCTGAAAACGAGTCAGGCTACTTAGTTGCCAATGAGTAGCCGAGCCGATCCGGCCGGGCTCGCCCGCTCCTAACGTCGACGGCATGACCGAAAATCACTCGCACGCCAGCGCCGCCAGGTGGTGGGCGCTGCTCGCGCTCGGGACTCTCGCCGCGCTGCTGATCACCTGGCTCGCCCGGCTAGCCGGAGTCGAACTGCACACTCTGCTGTCGGTGGTAGCCGCGGCGGTCGCGTTCGCCTGGCTGATCGTGCTGGTGGCCGTGCCATGGAACTTGTACTTCGCCGCTCGCGGCGTCGTTGCCCAGATGGGCGCCTCGCAGCGCCGTGGCATTGAGGTCGGCGAGCAGGAGCAGGCCGAGGCGCGCAGGATCGCCAGCCGCATGCTCGGGTTCGCGCTCGGCGGCCACCTCGTCTCGGCGCTGGCGACCGCCGTGGTCACTTACCTGACCGGGGACGCGCTCGGCTACTACGTGACCGGCTTCTACCTGCTCTCGGCGACCATCAGGCCCGCCGTCGCCTATTTCGCGCACCTGCGCGAGCGGATCAGGGCGCTGTCAGCTGAAAGCAGGTTCCCCCGCGATGATGTCAGGACGATGCGAGACGAGCTCGGCAGGCTCGGCGCAAGGTCAAGGAACTGAGCATCGAACTCCCCCGCGTTCACGGCAGCGTCACTGCGGACCTGCGCAGCGCCGGGTCCCGGCTGACCGACGACATCGCGCACGCCAGGCAGACGCTGACAACGGATCTGGCCAGGCTGCAGGACGCGCAGGCAGCGGATCGCGAGGCGGCCAGGACTCGGGACGAGGAACTGGCCCGCCGGGTGGACCGGATGGTCAGGCACATCGAAGACACCATGGACGGCATCAGTGATCACCAGGAGCTGCAGACCGGGATCAGGGCGCTCATCAGGATCATCAAGGCCGACGGCGCGCCCGCCTGAGCCGGCCGGGCAGCTCAGCGCTCGGCCCCGGCCGGGCTTTTGGCCCAGTTGCTTGCGGACGTCGTGAGCAACGGCGCGGCAGCGCCGGCCGGCCATGGCAAAATCGGCTAGGTGCAGATCGGGATCCTTGGATCATTCGAGGTGCGCACGGACGACGGCGCCGTCGTCGACGTGCCGGGTGCCCGGTTGCGCGGGCTGCTGATCGCCCTCGCGCTCGAGCCAGGTCACGCAGTCAAGAAGGCGACGCTCGTCGACTGGATCTGGGGCGAGCATCCGCCCGCGGACGCGGTGAATGCCTTGCAGCGCCTGGTCTCCCGGCTGCGGAAGGCGCTGCCTGAAGGGCTGATCGAGGCTCAGCCAGACGGCTACCGGCTGAGCGTGGCACCCGACTCGGTCGACGCGGTGCGGTTCGAGCGCCTCGTCGGCCAGGCCAGCGCCGCCCTCGATGGTCCTCACCCGGTGCCGCTGCTGCGCGAAGCGCTCGCACTGTGGCGCGGCGCCGCCATGCAGGACGTCGGCTTGACCGATAGCGCCGCGTTTGACGCCGCGGTCAGCCGGCTCGATGGGCTGCGCCTGACCGCCATGGAGGACCGGTTCGACGCGGAGATCAGCCTGGGCCATGGCGGCGAGCTGGTCATGGAGCTGACCGGCCTGGTCGCCGCGCATCCGCTGCGGGAGCGGCTTGTCGCCGCGCTGATGCGCGCGCTCGTCGCGACCGGTCGCGACGCCGAGGCGCTGCTCGTCTACCAGCGCACGAGAGAGGCACTGGCCGACGCGCTTGGGGTCGACCCGGCACCGGAGCTGTCCGCATTGCACGTCGCGTTGCTGCGGGGCGAGCTGGGACGGCGGGAAGACAGCAGGAAGACGAACCTGCGCGCCGAGCTCACCAGCTTCGTCGGCAGGGACGCCGCTGTCACCGCGATCCGCGAGCTCATCGCCGGACACCGGCTGACCACGCTGGTCGGGCCGGGCGGCGCCGGGAAGACAAGACTGGCCACGGAGACGGCCCGCACGCTGCTCGGCGACCTGCCGGACGGGGCCTGGCTCGTCGAGCTCGCCGCTATCGGCGCGAGTGGCGACGTGGCGCAGTCGGCGCTCGCCGCGCTCGCGGTCAGGGACGCATTGCTCGGCAGCGCACCGAGCGCGGACTCGATGGACCGGCTTATCGCCGCGATCCGCGAGCGGGACATGCTGCTGGTTCTGGACAACTGTGAGCACGTCATCGAGTCGGCGGCGGCGTTCGCCCACCGGGTGCTCGGTGAGTGCCAGCGGCTGCGGATTCTGGCCACGAGCAGGGAGCCGCTCGGCATCACCGGCGAGGTCCTATGGCAGGTCGAGCCGCTGGCCTTGCCTGCGGGCGACGCCAAGCCGGGCGAGATCGAGTCCTCGCCAGCGGTGCAGCTGCTGGCCGACCGGGCCGGGGCGGTGCGCAGGGACGTTGCGGCCGACGCCAGCGCGCTGTCGAACCTGGCGCGCGTCTGCCGTGCGCTCGACGGGATGCCGCTGGCAATCGAGCTCGCCGCCGCCAGGCTGCGCACCATGTCCATCGATCAGCTGGCCCGCCGGCTCGATGACCGGTTCCGCCTGCTGACCGGCGGCAGCCGGACCGCGCTGCCGCAGCACCGGACGTTGCGCGCGGTCGTCGACTGGAGCTGGGAGCTGCTCGCCGACGCCGAGCGGATGGTCCTGCGCAGGCTCTCGGTGTTCTCCGGCGGTGCCAGCCTGGAAGCTGCCGAACGGGTCTGCTCGGGCGATCCGGTCGAGCCGGAGCAGGTGCTTGAGCTGCTCACCTCGCTGACCGAGAAGTCGCTGCTGCTCGCCGAGGGCGACGGCGCGCCGCGCTACCGGATGACCGGCATGATCAGCGAGTACGCCGGGCACCGGCTGGCGGAGGCAGGGGAATCGGAGTCTGCCCGCCGGGCGCATCTTGCCTACTTCACCGAGCTCGCCGAGGCCGCTGAGCCGCATCTTCGCCGGGCCGAGCAGCTGGAGTGGCTGGCCGTGCTTGAGGCCGAGCACGACAACATCAGCGCTGCGATGCGCGGCGCTATCGCGGCGGGCGAGGCGCGCGGCGCGATGCGGCTAGCGGCGGGGGCCGGCCAGTATTGGTGGTTCAGCGGGCACAAGACTGAGGGCAGCGAGCTGATCACCGCGGCCGCTGCCCTTCCCGGCGAGGTGCCCGACGAGATCAGGGCGATGGTGTACGCCTTTGTCGTGAATTTCCTGAGCTCAGGGCGGGGTGACCAGCGCCAGGCCGCGGAGTGGATCCACGAGGCCTACCGGCTCAGCCAGCGCAGCCAGCACCGCAACCCGCTGCTTGGCTTGATCGCCCCGCTTGAGCGCATGCTGCAAGCGCCTGATGCCTTGCTGACCGCGTTCGAGCCACTGCTGGACAGCGAGGATCCGTGGGTACGGGCACTGGCCCAGCTGCAGCTCGGCAAGGTGCGGATCGCGCTCGGCCTGGGCGGGCGGGACGCGGATGCGTATCTGGAGCTGGCGCTGGCCGAGTTCCGCGCGATCGGCGAGCGGTGGGGGATCTCGTTCGCGCTGAACGAGCTGGCTGACCGGTTGGCCGTGCGCGGCGAGCTATCCAGCGCGTGCGAGCACTACGAGCAGGCGATCGCGATCGTCACCGAGGTCGGCGCCATCGACGATGTCATCAGGATGCGGTCGCGCCAGGCGCAGCTGTACTGGCTGCTGGGCGATGAGGACGCGAGCGCGGCCGCCATTGCCGACGCGGAGCGGTGCGCCGAGCGGGTCACCTGGCCGGATTCGCTGGCCGAGCTGGCCCTGTCACTGGCGGAGCTGGCGAGGTGGCGCGGTGATGCCAGGGAGGCGCGCAGGCAGCTTGGCGTCGCCACGTCCATGCTGGGTGACGAGGCGGAGCAGCCGTACATCCGGTCGGCGACCCACGATCTGCTCGGCTACCTTGCCGACGACCTCGGCGCGGCCAGATCGCATCGTGCGGCGGCCTTCCAGGCCGCTACTGAGGTGGGGCACGCGCCCATGATCGCGCAGGTACTCGTCGGGATCGCGGACCTGGCGCTGCGCTGCGGCCAGTACGAGCAGGCCGCCCGGCTGCTGGCGGCAAGCACCGGGGTGCGCGGGCTGACGGATCGCTCCCACCCCGATGCGGCGAGGATCGAGCAGGCCGCGCGGCGCCGCCTCGGCGAAGCGCGGTTCACCGAGGCGGCGCGGGAGGGAGCGCGGGCGGACCGCGGTGAGCTGGCCGAAGCTACGCTCGCCTGCTGAACGTGGCGCGTGACCACAGGTAGCCGACCAGGGCGATCCCGGCGCACCAGGCGAGAGCGGCGGCGGCGTAGCCGCCCGATGGCGTGCCGGCCAGCAATCCGCGCAACGACTCGATAATCGGCGTGAATGGCTGGTACTCGGCGAACTGCCTGATGCCCTCCCCCATCTTGGCGGCTGGCACGATCGCGCTGCTCAGGAATGGCAGCAAGATCAACGGCACGGTGGCGAGGCCGGCGGATTCCGGCGCCTTCGCGGCAATTCCCAGCGCGACCGTGAGCCAGGTGGCCGCGAACGCCGCGGCCACGATGATGCCGATCGCGCCGAGCCAGTCCAGCGGGGTGGCGGGCGACCTGAATCCCAGCGCGAACGCCATGGCGATGATGACGGCGATGGCCACCGAGCTGCTCAGCATGGTGGCCGCGACGTGACCGTTCAGCACGGCGCCGCGGGACACGTTCATGACCTTGAAGCGGTTGATGATGCCCTTGGTCATGTCGGAGTTCACCGATACCGCGGTGGCCGACAGCCCGTAGGTGATGGCGAGCAGGATCAGTCCAGGCGTCGCGTATTCGACGTAGTGCTCGCCGACGTTGAAGGCGTTGCCGAACACGTACACGAGCAGCAGCATCAGGACGACCGGCATCAAGGTCCCGTTGAAGATCGTGACCGGATTCCGGCGGATGTGCTTGAGGTTGCGGCGCAGCATGATCCGCGATTCGTTCAGCGGTACTGAGATGGTGCTCATGATGCGGTGGCCTCCGTGCTCGCGTGACCGGTTAGGGCTAGGAAGACGTCATCGAGGTCCGGCGTCTGCACGGAGAACTCGGTGACGTCGACCGAGTGCTCATCGAGCCGGTCAAGCAGCGCCCGCAGCGACTTGACTCCGCCATCGCTGCGGACGCGCAGGGTCAGTGCCGCCTCATCCGCGGTGGCGCCGTTCAGTACGCGGGCCGCCGCGTCCAGCGCCGCGGCGTCGGCGAACCTGAGCCGGACGTGGCTGCCAGGAACCTGGCGCTTGAGCTCATCGGGAGTGCCCTGCGCGACCAGGTGGCCCTGGTCGAGCACCGCGATCAGGCCGGCCAGCTGATCGGCTTCGTCGAGATTCTGGGTGGTGAGGAAGACGGTCACGCCATCAGCCACTAGCTCGCGGACGATGTCCCACATCGTGCGCCGGCTGCGCGGGTCCAGGCCTGTCGTCGGCTCGTCGAGGAAGATGATCTGCGGCCTGGTGACGAGCGTCATCGCCAGGTCCAGCTTCCTGCGCATGCCGCCGGAGTAGGTTGCCGCCAGCTTCTGCGCCGACTCCGCCAGCTCGAATCGCTCAAGCAGCGAGGTGACCGCCCGCTTGCGCTCGTCGGCCCGCAATTGGTGCAGGTCGGCCATCAGCTGAAGGTTCTCCTCCCCCGTCAGCAGGTCATCCACCGCCGCGAACTGGCCGGTGACCCCGATCGCCGCGCGCACCGCCCGCGCCTCGGTCGTGACGTCGTGCCCGGCCACTAGCGCCGTCCCGCCGTCGGCCTTGATCAGTGTGGTCAGCACGTTCACTGTCGTCGTCTTGCCCGCCCCGTTGGGGCCGAGCAGGGAGAAGACCGTGCCGGCCTGGACCTGCAGGTCGATGCCGGCCAGTACGGTCTTGTCTCCGTATGCCTTGCGCAGCCCTGAGACCGCGATCGCTGAACTTCTCATGCGACCACTATCGGCGCCGTCGCTGTCATGCCGCTGACACGCGCCTGACACGACGACGTCCGACTGCTCCTGCGGCCGGGACGGCCTAGCTGGTCGAGAGCGTGGCGTCGATGCCTGAGCTGGTCGCGCTTGCGGGTACCCGCACGATGGTGGCGGTCGCGGCAGAGGATGCGTCGTGCCACCACTGGGCGGCGTAGCCGGGCGTGCCGCAGCCCGCGGCGAACTCGACCAGGTACCGGCCGGGTGCGAGGCTGGGCAGCCGGTAGCCGCCGTCAGCGTCGCTGGCGGCGAGCAGCGGTGCCCGGCTGCCCGCGCGATTGGTCACTAGCCGAGCATAAGCCGCGGCGGCGGGCCAGCCGAGGCATTCCGCGCAGCGCGGGCAGCGGCGCCGGGCTGAGGCCTGCGGCTCGCTAGGGTGGTCGGCGTGAGCGCGGACGATTGCGGCGAGGTCCGGCAGCGGCGGGCCGGCCGGGTGCTGGTGATCGACGCGACCGGGCGGGTGCTGCTGCTGCACGGCTTCGACCCGGCCCGGCCGGACGAGCCGTACTGGATCACCGCAGGCGGCGGCGCCAAGCCGGGCGAGAGCCTCGCCGCGGCTGCCGCCAGGGAATTGCGCGAGGAGAGCGGCATCGCGGCCGACGCCGCGCAACTCGGCGAGCCGGTGTGGCACAACGTCAGCGAGTTCAGCTTCAACGGCAGGCGGTTCCGGCAGGAGCAGGACTATTTCCTGCTCAGGGTCGGCGCGCCTGAGGTCAGCCTGGTCGGGCTCGAGGACGAGGAAGCCGCGGTAGTCGACGGGTACCGCTGGTGGACGGTGGCCGAGCTTGAGTCGACGGGCGAGCAGTTCTACCCGGCCGAGTTGCCCGCGCTGATGCGACGGCACGGGGCCGGCTGACGGTCAGCGGGCGAAGATCCCGTAGCCGAAGCCGTCCGCGCTGATGAGTCCGCCGGCGACGGTCACGCCGTGCCCGAGCAGGCAGGTCACCGTGCCGCTGGCCCACGGCAGCGGAGCGGAAGCCGGCTGCCGTGCCGGGTTGAGCACCACCAGGTGCGTCCCGTCGCGCAGGTAGACCAGCGGGTAGCCGTCAGCCAGCACGTCGACGGGACCGCCGGTGCGCAGCGCTGGGGTGGCCTTGCGCAGCGCGATCAGTCGCCGCACCAGGTGCAGCAGCGACTGCTCATCAGCTCGCTGCGCGGCGACGTTCGGCCGGCCGGGATCCGGATCGACCGGCAGGTACAGCTGATTGGATGGCCCGGCCGAGAACCCGGCGTTCGGCCCGTCGTCCCACTGCATCGGGGTGCGCGAGCCGGCCCGGTTCCAGCCGGGCCAGAGCTGGCTGCCCTCGATGTCGGGCAGGCCGGGCACGAACCGCATCCCGATCTCGTCGCCGCAATGCACGCCCGGCAGCGTCGGCCAGGTCAGCAAGAACGTGAACACCGCCCCTAGCTGCTCGGCCGTCCGGTCCCCGCAGGCCGGCCTGGCGAAGTCATGATCGGAGGAGAACAGCGCGATCAGCCCGGCATCGCCGATGGCGGCAGCATCCCGGCGCCAGGCGGTCAGGAAGGGCAAGAAAGAACCGACACGCTCCATTCCGAAAAATGGCGCGGCGGCTGCCGTCCGGCCAGGGTGAGTCTGGCCCTGGGAGTTGTCAAGCAGGGAGCCGTGCTCGGGCCCGACGGCCAGGTAGAAGTCGGCGTGGAACCCGGCCGGGATGGCCGTCGCCGGGCGGTTCCACTCCGACATCAAGACGGCGCCAGGGTAGCCGTCATCGAGCCAGCCGCGCAGCTCGCGCCACAGCCGGGCCGTCTCGTGCCCGCCGGGATCGTCCTTGACCAAGGTGTTGGCCAGGTCGACACGGAAGCCGGACACGCCGAGGTCAAGCCAGTGCCCGATGATCTGCCTGAGCGCGGCCCGGTTGGCCGCCGGCCCAGGCGCGTCGACGGGCTGGCGCCAGGGCTGCGCTTGATCGGGCCTGGCATAGCCGAAGTTGAGCGCGGGCTGGAACGGATAGAAGTTCGGCAGGTACCAGCCGGGCCGGCGGCCAGGCGCGGCGACCCATTGCGGTGCTGGCGCCCCGGCCTGCGCGGCGAAGATGTAGCGGTCGTCCGCCGGGTCGTCGCAGGCGGCCAGGAACCACGGGTGCTGGTCGGAGGTGTGCCCGGCCACCAGGTCGAGCAGCACGCGGATGCCGCGCTGGCGCGCGGCATCGGCCAGGGCGACCAGGTCACCGTTCGTCCCGTACCTGGGCGCGATCCGCAGGTAGTCGCTGACGTCGTAGCCGGCGTCCCGCATTGGCGAGGCGAAGCACGGGTTCAGCCAGAGCACGTCGACGCCGAGCCAGGCCAGGTAGTCCAGCTTGGCGATGATCCCAGGCAGGTCACCGATGCCGTCGCCGTCGGAGTCAGCGAACGACTGCGGGTAGATCTCGTAGGCGACGGCCCGGCGCAGCCAGTCGGGCATCCCGCTCACCCGAGCCGCCCGGCCGCCCGTGACCGGCCGCGGAACTCGGCCACGACCTCGTCGCCGCGCCGCACCGTCACGTCATAGATGCCGCTGCGGCCGAAGCTGACCCGCTCGGCGGCGGTGGCGACCAGGATGTCGCCTTCGCGGGCCGGCGCGATGAAGCTGATGTCGGCCCCGGCCGCGACGGTGACTTGCCCCCGGCTGTTGCAGGCGCACGCGAACGCGGTGTCCGCCAGCGCGAAGACCAGCCCGCCGTGCACGATGCCGTGCCCGTTGAGCATGTCCGCGCTGGCTGTCATCCTGGCCACCGCCGTGCCATCCCGCACGTCAAGCAGCTCAATGCCGAGCTTGCTCGAAGCTACGTCGGCGGCGAACATGGCCTGCGCTGGCCCGGTCGGCGGCTGGCTAATCCCCATGGCAGTATCCTGCCGCACCCGGCTAACGTGTCTGTTATGCCGCCTTCACTCCCCCTTGACCCGGTCCGTCAGCCGGGCGTCATCGTGACCAACCACCACTTTGAGGTCCCGCTTGATCACGCCGCGCCCGGCGGCGAGCAGCTCACCGTCTTCGCCAGAGAGCTCGTCGCCCTGGAGAAGGCTGGCCATGACGACCTGCCCTGGCTGCTGTACCTGCAAGGCGGTCCCGGACGGCAGAGCCCGCGCCCGGTCAGCCGGAAGCAGGGCTGGCTGGACCGGGCGCTGCGGGAGTTCCGCGTGTTGCTGCTCGACCAGCGCGGCACCGGCCGGTCCAGCCCGGTGACGCGGGCCACGATCGCCCGTCGAGGGCCGGCGAAGGCGCAGGCGCAGTACCTCACGCACTTTCGGGCCGACTCGATCATCGCCGACGCGGAGCTGATCAGACCGCAGCTCACCGGCGGGGCCACCTGGAGCGTGCTCGGGCAGAGCTTCGGCGGGTTCTGCACGGTCAGCTACCTGTCCACGGCACCGCACGGCCTGACTGAGGCGTTTATCACCGGCGGGCTGCCCGGCTTGACGAACCATGCGCAGGACGTATACCGGCTCACCTATCAGCAGGTCAGGGCGAAGAACGAGGCGCACTACGCCAGGTATCCCGGCGACGTCGAACTGGCGAGGCGGATCGCCGCGCACCTGGCCGGCCATGACGTGCGGCTGCCGTCAGGGGCGCCGTTGACGGTCGAGTCGTTCCAGTGCCTTGGGCTGATGCTGGGCATGAGCACGGGCAGCCCGCAGCTGCACTACCTGCTTGAGGACGCCTTCGACGGCGACGAGCTCGGCGATGACTTCCTTTACCGGGCGCTGCCTGCCTTGTCGTTCGCGAACGGCCCACTGTTCGGCGCGCTCCATGAAGGCTGCTATGGGCAGGGACCGGCGACTCAATGGGCGGCGCAGCGGGTCAGGGCAGAGTTTCCTGACTTTGATTTTGACCCGAGTTCGCCGGATCGGGTGCTCTTCACTGGCGAGATGATCTACCCCTGGATGTTCCAGGCCGACCCGGTGCTCGCGCCGCTGGCGGAGGTGGCGCAGCTCCTGGCCGATCAGGAGTGGCCCGCGCTGTATGACCCGGCCAGGCTCGCGGTCAATGAGGTGCCGGTGGCGGCGGCCATCTACTACCACGACATGTACGTGCCGCAGCAGTTCTCGCTCCAGACCGCGGCCGCGATCCGCGGCCTGCGCAGCTGGGTCGACCAGCGAGTTCGAGCACGACGGACTGACCGCCAGCCGGGACGCCGTGCTCGACCGGCTGATCGGCCTGGCGCGCGGCGCGCTCTAGCTCGCTACTGTTAGCCCGGTGATGATCAGGACCTGCCTGTGCTTGATCTTCCGCCCGGCTGGCAGCGAGAAGGCTGCCGGGCAGGCGGATCGCGAGATCCTGCTCGGCTACAAGAAGGCCGGTTTCGGGGCGGGCCGCTGGGTCGGCCTCGGCGGCCACATCGAGGATGGCGAAAAGCCGATCGACGCCGCCATCCGGGAGGTAGCCGAGGAGTCGGGCCTGGCCGTTCCGCCGGATTCGCTGACCCACGCGGCGTCGCTGACGTTCGTCTTCCCGGCCAGGCCGGCCTGGGATCAGACCGCCGAGGTGTTCATCACCAGCGAGTTCACCGGCGAGCCAGCCGAATCCGATGAGGTCATCCCCCGCTGGTTCAGCGTCAGCGGGCTGCCATTCGACGGCATGTGGGACGACGCCAGGTACTGGATCCCGGTCGTGCTCGGCGGTGACCGGGTGCTCGCCACGATCACGTTCGCCGCCGACTGCGCGACCGTCGCCACGATCGAGCCGCCGCTAGGGCCGCGCCCAAGCTGAATGACGGCCGGACGTCGTTTCCCCCGCCGCCGCAACTCCAGCTACATAGACGGCCGGCCGTCGTTTCCCCCGCCGCCGCAACTCCAGCTACATAGTTAGCCGTGCTAAGTTTAATCGGTGCGGAGACTTGGGGCGGAGAGCAGCGCGGCAGCGAATGGGACGGCAACGGCTAGCGGCACGGACCACGCCGAGCCGGACGGGGACAGGTACAAGTGGATCGCACTGTCGAACACCACGCTGAGCATGACCATGGCCACGATCGACGGCGTCGATCGTGATCATCTCGATGCCGGCCATCTTCCGCGGCATCGACCTGAACCCGCTCGCCCCGGGCAACATCAGCTACCTGCTGTGGATGATCATCGGGCTACCTGCTGGTCACGGCCGTGCTGGTGGTGACGCTCGGCCGGCTGGGCGACATGTTCGGCCGGGTGCGGATCTACAACCTCGGCTTCGTCGTCTTCACCGTGGCCTCGATCGCGCTGTCCTTCGATCCGCTGCACGGCGGCGCCCGGCGCGCTGTGGCTGATCTTGTGGCGGATCGTGCAGGCCTTCGGCGGCGCGATGCTGATGGCGAACTCGGCCGCGATCCTGACCGACGCGTTCCCGGCCAACCAGCGCGGCATGGCCCTCGGCATCAACCAGATCGCCGGCGATCGCCGGCCAGTTCATCGGGCTGCTGCTGGGCGGGCGTCCTGGCCGCGTGGGACTGGCGCGCTGGTGTTCTGGGTCAACGTGCCGATCGGCGTCTTCGGCACGTCTGGTCCTACAACGAGCCTGCGCGAGATCGCAGCGACGCACGCGGGCCAGGATCGACTGGTCGGGCAACGTCACTGTTCGCCGCTCGGCCTGGGCGCGATGCTGGTCGCCATCACCTACGGCATCCAGCCCTACGGCGGCCACGCGACGGGCTGGACCAGCCCGATGGTGCTCGGCGGGCTCGTCGGCGGCGTCGGCGCTGCTGGTCGTCTTCGGCATCTTCGAGACGCAAGATCGCCGAGCCGATGTTCCAGCATGGCCTGTTCAAGATCCGGGCGTTCGCGGCCGGCAACATCGCCAGCCTGCTCGGCTCGATCGCGCCGCGGCGGCCTGCAGTTCATGCTGATCATCTGGCTGCAGGGCATCTGGCTGCCGCTGCACGGCTATAACTTCGCGGACACCCCGCTGCTGGGCCGGCATCTACATGCTGCCGCTCACCGCCGGGCTTCCTGGTCGCCGGGCCGATCTCGGGCGTACCTGTCCGACCGGTACGGCCCGCGGCTGTTCGCCACCGCGGGCCTGCTGGTCGGCGGCGCTGCGCTTCACCGGGCTGCTGCTGCTGCCGGTCGACTTCCCCTACTGGCTGTTCGCGCTGCTCATCTTCGGCAACGGCGTCGGCTCGGGGCTGTTCGCCTCGCCGAACACGTCGGCGATCATGAGCAGCGTGCCGGCCGATCACCGCGGCCCGGCCTCTGGCATGCGCGTCACGTTCCAGAACTCCGGCATGTCGCTGTCCATCGGCATCTTCTTCTCGCTGATGATCGCCGGGCTGGCCGCCACCCTGCCGCAAGACGCTGACCAGCGGGCTGCACCGCGCAGGGCGTGCCGCCGCGATCGCCACGCAGGTCGCCCACCTGCCGCCGGTCAGCACCCTGTTCGCCGCCCTGCTCGGCTATAACCCGATGCAGCAGCCTGCTCGAGCCCTACCGGCGTGCTGGCCAAGCTGCCGAGCCCGATGCGCCGTGCTGACCGGCAAGCAGTTCTTCCCGCACCTGATCTCTGCTCCGTTCCACCACGGCCTGATCATCGTGTTCGGGGTGGCGATCGCCATGTCGCTGCTTGGCGCGTTCGTCTCGCTGCTGCGCGGCAGCCAGTTCTACTACGACGCTCCTGAAGCGGCCGGCCAGGCCGCGGCGCAATCGCCGGGAATCGAGGCCACGGTAACGGCGCAGACTTCGCACTAGTCCGGGCCGGCGCCATCGGCTTCAATGAAGGCTGGCCCCGATTACTAAGGAGCGAATGTGAAGCTTCCAGGCAGGCACCGCGCGGTTCTGGCCGCCACCGTGGCGTTCAGCGCCGCTGGCATGACGCTCGCCGTCATTCCCGCCGCGCAGGCAGCGCCGGCGGCTACGGCCGCGTCAGCGCCGGTACTGATCGACTGCACCCCGCACGGCCTCGTCAAGCCGAAGACCTTCATCATCACCTGCGCCGACGCCAACGACTCGCTCACCAAGCTCACCTGGTCGCACTGGGGCAGCACGGCCAGCGGCAAGGGCACCGAGGTGATCAACACCTGCGTGCCGTCCTGCGTCGCCGGTCATTTCAAGAAGTACGGCGCCGGGGTCAGCCTGACCCGGCCAAGGCCGCGCCCGCACCACGCCGGCGCAGAGCTACTTCACCCGGATGACCATCACTTACACCGGCAAGGTGCCGCACGGCTTCCACCGCGTCCGGACGATCAAGCTCTGGACCAAGGCCTGAGCCAGCGCTGTGCGTGGCCTAGGTCGGGCGTACCTGCCTGACCTAGGCCACGCAGCACCCCTGCCACCGGGCCGGCTCTTGCGATAGGATCGCTGACGTGCCCAGATATCAGTACCGCTGCCGCGCCTGCGGCGACACCTTCGAGCGGACCCGCCCGATGAGCGAGTCATCGGCACCGTGCCCGTGCCCGCAAGGCCATGACGACACCGTCCGGTTGCTCTCCACGATCTCGGTCGGCGGCCGGGCCACGGGCAACGGGCCATCGGCCGGCGGCGGTTGCTGCGGCGGCGCCTGCGGCTGCGGCTGACCCTTTCACTCGCTGGCGACGCGCCAGTAGCCTGCCCAGGTCAGGCGGAGATGCTTACTCATGAAGCTTTTTCCTGGCATGTAGCCTTTGCCGTAAATATGGCGGTCAAGGCTTCCTTATGCTAAAAGGCTTCACGATGAAGCCGTATCGATGTGCCCTTATGGGCCGATTTGCGTCGCCGCTACCGCAACGACTAGTGGTCGCCTTTCGCGCGGCACATCATTTGTCGGATGTGCAACACGCATTTCCAAAAAATCTTGACCTGATCTCTCCCGATCCTGGCGTTCCTGTACACATAAGGGTAGAGCGGCGAAGACAAGGTCGCTGAGATTAGACATCTCCGCCCATGCGGGACGTTACTGGCCCTTTTGCGCTCGCGTTACCTTCACGAGTCCAGCTCTACCTCACTGCGCTAAATGAGCTATACGCACCATTTTTAACTAGATCGATCCTATCTGAACCAAATTCGCGGACGCAGCCGGTCAATTCGGGAGGCGTACAACATGACTATCAAGCCTGATGGCGTGGCTTTCGGAGGCGAGGACCACGCCCATGTCGACTTATGACGAAGATTCATATGGCTACGAGCGAACGCAATTCGCGCAGCAAGCGTCTAAGACAGCACGGTTGCGGCCCGATGACGTGCGCGCGGCGATCCTTGACCTATGGCAGCACGACTACAACGGCATCGTCACTTTCGTGATGCTGAATGGCGCGACCAGAGAGGACGCAGAAGACGCTGCGCAGGATGCCTTCATCGAGGCGTGGCAGCTCTCGACCGTCCCCGGCACCTGGGAAAATATACGCAATCCAGCTGGCTGGATCCGAACTATCGCGGTTCGCAAGTACTGGCGAGCGTACCGGAAGACGGCCCGCGAGATGGCCACGGAGCTGACCCAGCCGCTGATGCAAGCCGACTCGGCGGATCCGAGCGAACTAACAAACCTGACGCAAATCGTCCGAATCGTGCTCACTCGCCTTGACGTAAATATGAGGCTCGTCTTGGCGTTGCACATCGAAGGTTACAGCTCAGCAGAAATTGCGCGCCTTATAGGGGAGGATGGCCAGAAGATCCGTGATCTTGCAAAGAAAGGCAGGAGGAAACTCAAAGCGGAGCTTTCCGCGATGGGTCAGCTCAGTGGGCGGGAGGCAATAGGGTGAATTCCACTGACATAGACGCCGGCGAGGATATCACAGATGACGAACTCGATATTATATTGGCAAATGTTCGCGACAACGTCGAGAGGCACGTGCGGGCGAATGCCAGCCCGGCACGAGCGCTCGTAGCCATGATGGCTACATCCGATCAGCACTACGCGCGTCCGGCCAGGCCAGATGACCTGGCCGCTGATTCCACCCGGCTGGCCGCACGTCAGCTGGCCGCGGTTATCGAGGTCCGGGGCCGGGCAGCCGAGGTCGACCGGCGGCTCGGCGAGATAGTCGGACTTAACGGCGATCTCACCGCTGACCTTGATCAAGAACTGCGCCACTATCCCGAGCTGCCTATCGCGGTGCGCACCGCACGGGCATTCGCACGTTACTGCGACCGGCGACTAGTGCAACTTCTCAGCCGGACCCGAGATCTCGTGACGGAGATCGCCTGCGACCTCAGGCGAGTGCGCCAACTTGATCGAGATCTCACCGTTGACCGCGATGTCAAGGTCATCAGGGAACTGGCTACTGACGTTCCATCGGATCAGATGCTCGAAGGCATACGTGAACTCGACTACGCCTTTGCCAGCACCCGTCAGTCGGATATCGACGAGCAAATCCGAGAAGCGGACGAGCTGTCGGTCAATCTCGAGTCAGCCCGCCGGCTCATCGACCTTCGGGAGCGGTGGATGAATCTCGACAAGGACGACGCCCGCGAGCTCGCAGGCGCCATCGACGCCATACTCAAGCGCGTCGACAAGCTCGCGAGCGCGCTCATGTACCGGGTGCACACGCTCGAGGTGGACGTTAAGTACGCAGATCTGTCTGACGTACGGATACCGCGCCTTGACCGCCTGACCGGCGTCCTGTGGAACGAGAAGACGGTCTGGCCAGCCGAGGTCGCCGACAAGATCGAGGGGGCGTCGCATCTCATGACGGACGGGACTCATCAAGTGCGACCCGATGGAAATAGGCCAGCGGTGAGCCTTGGCCGTCACTCAGCCGAGCAGCTCCCCGTTCCGATCGGCTACTTAGCTGGCTAGAGCGGACAGCTCTGGGCTATTGCCAGCTCGGCCCGTCCGTCCGACGGCCAATTCAGCAGAGGGGAGAAAGTGATGAGCGGACAGCTAGCAGTGGTGCCTACTGGACATCAGCAGCCGACGCGGCCAGGAACGCACGTGCATTTCGACCAGGAAGTTACCGCGCTGATCGGGGACCTCAAGAAGATCGGACGCAGGTTGCGGAGCCCGCACGCGCTTAACCATCCCAGCGTGCGGGCGGCGCTTGGTCAGCTTGACAGTGAACTGGCAGTAGCTCTCTGGCCGAGCCACGGCCGGCATCGCATTGCCATCGACGTCGGCGAACGCGCGGACGCGCAGGCGGCCAGCCGCACGCGTGATCCGGCCTGCGGCCCAGTCGCTGGCTCGAGCGACGCTCAGTTTGTCGGCGCGCTGCGGCAATATCGGGCCCTGCACGGGGACGTGCCTTTCAGGCAGATGGCGGCCAGGGCCCGCCATGTGGTGTCGCATTCGGCGATGTGCGTCGCGCTCAACGGCGACGAACTGCCTCCGCTGCGGGTCGTGCTCGCGATCGTTGTCGGCTGCGGCGGCAGCATCGCCGATCAGGAGCGATTCGCCGCCGCCTGGAATCAGCTTCGCCTCGGCAGCCGACCGGCGGATGCGCCCGGCGAAGCCGCTAGCTAACCGCCACTGCCGTACTTGAGGGCCGGTCAGGGCCCCGACGCCCGTGACCGGCCCTCAGGAGGTCTTGATGAGCGCACCAGACCAAAAGGCCTGCTTCGTTGCGATGCCGATCAGCACACCGGACAGCTACGCGGAGCGACTGGCGGATCAAGAGCACTTCAGTCACGTACTTGAGCATCTCTTCTGCCCCGCGCTCCAGCGCCTTGGCTTCCGGGTGATACCGCCCTCAGCGGCCGGCGCTGATGTGATTCACGCGGAGATAATCAGAAATCTGGAGCAGGCCGATCTCGTGCTCTGCGATTTGTCGAGCCTGAACCCGAACGTCTTCTTTGAGCTCGGCATTCGCACGGCCCTTGACCGGCCGGTGGTGCTGGTTAAAGACTCAGACACGGCCGGCCTCCCCTTCGATCTGGCGGCCGTTAATACGCACAGCTATAATCCGGTGCTGCGGCCATGGTTCATAGCGGAGGAGATCCCCAAGCTAGCCGCACACATACAATCGGCCACGAAGGATGACCTCAGGCAAGGAAACTCCATGTGGCGGTACTTCGGCTTGACGAAGCCAGCCAGCCCGTCGGCCCTGCCCGATAATCCGGTCGAGGCCAAGCTCGACATCATACTCAAGGAGCTCGAAAAGGCCGACCGGGGCAAGGCCGCCGCGGAGCCAGCACTATCCCCCGGCCCGACCATTGACGATATTCTCGTTTTTGAGGCCGATGTGCGCCGACTGCTCGCGAGCTTTACTGGCGCAACCCCCCGATTTCGCTGGGGCAAGGACCACAAGGCCGTAACCTTGACGATCTCCGCAGGGATTCCGCCGGAAATCCAGTCGCTTGTCGGCTCGCGCTATCCGCTTCTCAACGTCCGCTGGATAGTCGGGCCAGGCCAGGGTTAATTCCGGCACTAGCTCAGTCCGTTCGAATACCCGTGTCAATTGCGAGCAGGGTGCCGTTTGAGCTCGTGCTCACGTGGACCTTCCGGTGCCAGGTAAGCCGAACCCGAGCGGCCTGGGCGGCGGGCGAGCTGGCCTGTAGGCCGGGTTCTGCTGGCACCGTATCGGCGACCTGCCATGATAGCGAGATCATGCTGTTGACCTGCGGATATGCTTCTCGGCAGTTCTCAGCTTCTCCGGCGCGTTTCTGAGGTCTGGCGGAACTGGGACGGAACTGGGACTGGCCGACGACTGCCGCCTCAGCATGGCGCGTCTTGACGCTTAAGCGTCAACGGGCTGCACGGCTTTGCTGGTCTGACCACTCCTCCCCCAGCTCCCGATAGCTGCGGAATCCGGGCCTCTCGGGCAGGTTCAGTCGAGGGTCGAGCTCCGCTCGATCGCGAAGCGACGCCGCAGGCGCTCTCGACGGGTTCTGGCCCGACCCGGAACAATATCGAAGCGGGAGCAGGCTCCGCGGTTCCTTGTCGGCGAGCTGGTCCAGGCGGTGACTGCCGAAGTCGTGAGAACTGCTAGCCGTCGCGGCGGCCCGTCCGATCACTTCGCGCCAGCCGACCGGCGTTTCGGCCAGGCCGGAGCGGTAGCCCTTGCGGGAGCGCAGGCCAGGCCGCCGAGTCGGCGGCGCGAGCGGCCCATCGGGCCGCCTTGAAGACGTAAAGAAAGTTCTCACGGGATACGATCCCGTCAACGAGCACCCCGCTCCGCACCAGGCCGCAGCGTCTAGGGCTCAGATCTCGCCCAATGCTCCCTGTGCTTCAGGCTCAGCTTCGCCGGAGGATGTTCGCTCAGCATCGTTTGGCATGGGGAGTTCGTCTGCGCGAACTGTCAGACCGCTCAATATATCTTGCAGGCAATTATCAAGTTCGCTTCCCATGCGAAGAGTCTCCTCGATCACCCACAACAGATGAAGCAGCTCCTCTGTCATAGGTGCAGTCCAAGTTTCGGGGCGCAGGTCATCTAGAGCTGATGAATGTCTACCCGCGCCACCAGCCAGACGATAGGCAATCCATGACTGCACTGGCACAAAGCCACTTACCGAGAAATTCCATGTAGCAGCATCGACGGGCTCGAAGGTGCCCTCACCAATATGCAATGACTTCATGGTTTCATCGTAAGTGACCGTCTCTGGGTAATGATCCTTATCTTCTGGAACAGCCTTGACGCACCTGGCCCTTCCTACTGGTGTCTTGCCCGAAGGGCCACCACTCAAAAATCGCTCGCCGAATGTGTGAAGCCATATGAGCCGTGAACCAAGGCCAACAGCCCTGTCAAAGAAATCACGTTCCGCAGTGATTGGAATCCTAGGTCCAGGAATAGTCAATTCTTCGCTGAACCTATCGACGTAGCTTGGAGCTCCGAGCACTGCGTACGTATATGCGAATAGCTCATCGGCCACCAGATTACGGCCCAATATTTCTGACAGAGTCTGGAGAAAGCCACTGGTTATATTTGGATGCGAGGCCTGCGCGTCCCGCCACAGCGGAATAACATCCTTTCCACCGTATGAGCCTCTGAAGTGGTGCAAGTCAGGTACGTAACCGCAGACAGTTGCAGCTGGCCCCGGTCCGAGAGTGCCAGTTATGAGGCTGGTCAAGTAGATCTGTTTGTCGGATTGTGTCCCCCACAATTGTGGACGCAAGAAGTCGCCTAGCCTGTTGTCAAGCATCGCCCATTGACGATCAAAAGATCTATAACCGTAGCGCACGATCGCAGGCTCTGCGGCATCTGCCGTCAGAGTAGCTATAGGAGCGAAGTTCTTGAGAGATTTGCCTTCCTCGGTTCCCCATTGCGCGTATGGCTTGTCGACACGCCTATCGCGGGACTCATGAAACAGAGCCTTTCGCTGTGAAGCCGCGGACTTAACAAGCTTCAACCAACGTTTGCTGAGGGTCGTTGAATCGGGGGCTATAGGCCATGTTCTCTTAAACTGACTGCCTGAATGCTGCCAAGGAAATATGTTCGTCAGCAACGGCCAGGAGAAATAGTTGCCTGACTGAACTGGGACGAGTGGCTCCTGCCAACCATTAAAACAGTCTTGCCAGGTTACATCAGCAAATACCTTGATAGACGCCAAGGTCTCAAGTTTGTCTTCCCTTGATCCTTCGAGTTTGGCATAATGAACCGTAGCTGATTCTTCCGGCCTAGGCTTCCCGTACCTAACGCCAATAGCGATTGCGACCGGATTTTGGATCGCGAATACATTCTCGGTCTTTCTTGCGCCGAGGTTGCCTCCCTCTAGGTCTAGGATCCACATCTCATCGAATGTACGTCGCATCGCCTCGCGCATTCCAACGAAACCTGGGCCGCGCAGGTAGGATGAGGCGCTAATAAAGCTGACGATGCCATGTGATTCTGTCGAGTCAAATACCTTCCAAAGTGCCCAGCGCCAGAAGTAGACATATAGGTTATACAGGTTCTTCGCATGGACGCCCATTCCCGCATCAATGACAGGCTTTAGAAAGTCATTAAGAATGCCATCATTTCCGTGGTCACCATTTCGGACCCAACCGCCTTGGCGTTCAGTACCTTCATCACCTGGTTCAATAACCTGTCGGTAGTAAGGCGGGTTACCAACACAAACCAGAACCCGCTTGTGAGCTTTGATTTCACGAGCACGTTTATTTTCTTCAGTCAAACGCTTGTGTAGGAGATCAAACGTCATCTGACCATGAGGCTCGTTAGGCGACTCGAGGGTGTCAGTAAGGTAGACGTGTGCGCCGTCTGGCGGGAGTTGACCTTGAGAAGCGAGGATCTGCTCGGACAACCGTAGATGTGCGACCGAGTAAGGACCAACGAGGAGTTCGAAACCATGAAGGTTAGCGCCAGCTGTGGTGGCACGCGATGCTACCGCCCCTGGCCCATATTTTTCCGAGACGAGACTGAGGCTGTGCTGCAAAGCTGCGAGTAGATATGTTCCTGTACCTACGGCAGGGTCAAGGACAATTACGTCATCATCAGCCATTCCCAATGGCTTGTTGAACTGATTAGCCAGAATTTCGGTTAGAAGAGAAATCTGTGCATTGACCACTTGCGCAGGAGTGTAATAGACACCACGGTTCTTTCGAAGTTTTTCATCATATGCCGCGAGGAAGTCCTCGTAGAAGTACAGCCATGGGTCGCCTAGTTTTGCAACAGCCTTCGGCTGAACCGCAGAGATGGAGCGTTCTAGGAGATCAAGAGGTATGCGAATTTCTTCGCGTGCAGCGGGTTGACCTAGGACGCGCAAAACTTGCGCAAGAAGTCCATGGCCTGCATCAAGTGCGTCAGCCGCCTGGTGGCGGAGATCCGTGACACCCTCAAATCGAGCAAGGAGTAGAGCATAAGTAAGGGTCTGCGCGTAAGCATCTGCAAATTGGAAGTCATCTGAGTCGTGGAACAAATATGTACGCCACTCCGCGGCAAGCAGAGACATAGCGCTGCCTTTGATTTTAACTGAAGCCAGTACGTCGGTTCTTAGTAGCCGACACAGCGGAGCAAGCAACTCAGCGAGAGCTTTGGGCGAGCTTGGAACTATTGGCTGCCAGCCAATGAAGAGCCGAATCAGTTCAGTTAGGTCACTGATATTCGCGTCTGTAATGCCTTCATGGCCAGCCTCCGTAATGTCAAGGGCAAACTTTACAACCTTGCCGATTAGTTCTCCGCTCCGGTAGAGTGCCCATTCGTTTCCGTCGGTATAAATAAGATTAGGGAGAGCCTTAAACTTCTGCCATTGCTTCTGGTTTTCGCCTTTAAAAGTAGACGTACGAGCACCAAAGCCGGGTGCCTTGAGTTCGACATGGCCAGCGAGCAGTCCGGTGACGGCCACACCGATGTCGGGTCGGCCACCGAGTCCTGCCACGGGACTCTCGGTCTTGGTTGCAACGACCAGGCCTAGAGCGCTTCCGACAGTCGTAAGAAGGAGTGATACGGGACCTTTGAGTTGATCTTCCGGTTGTCCCGGCATCTCAAGGCCGTAGTTCGACTTGAGGTCCTCTGCGAACTTGTCTACTGCACCGGTGATGAGCGTTCTGGCATCCACTGGCACACCTTCTCGACGCTGACAGTGGACGTAGCGTATCGGAGCGTGGGTGGAGTGCGGCAACTTGGCTACCTTGAGGGAACGACGAACCAGCGACGACTGCAAGGAGGGTGCGGTGACGTTGCGTGGCGGCGGCCACGGGAAGCTGGTCATTGCCGATCGATCCCGGGGGGAGTCCGGTCGGTCGGTGGCGCCGAAACCTTCGGATCAGACAGCGAGGCCCGATGTCGGTCAGGCTAGCTGGGCTCACTGGCGGATATTGAAGCTAACGGCGTTCGGCGACAATCAATATGAAAAGAGGCCTAGTGAAGCCTTTACGCCACCACTCATTATGGCGTATTTGATCTGGGTTCGGATGCGGCTCGATGAGATTTGTCATAACGAAGCCCGATCGGCTGAGTTGCTCGGTGTAGAACTCAAGTGGTCGAAACCATGCCGTGTTGGCCGCTGGTGAGGTTAGACCGTCAACCTCGAAGTTCTGCTTAATATTGCGAACTTCGAAATATGAAGACGCGAGAATTCCGTTCGTGCCTTGGTCACGCTCGGCGTGTCTATTGTAGAAGCAAGGGTGCAGCATGAGGATGACAAGTCGGCCACCGCTGCGAAGGACACGCCCGAACTCTCTAATCGGCTCGGTAGGATCTTCCAGATCATTGATGACATGGTTGCACGTAACCAGGTCGAAGGTGCCGTCTGGATACGGCAGTGCGTATACGCTGCCGATGTCGAATGAAATAGACAAGCCTTCTTGTTCATTCTTCGCCATTGCGGCTTCGATAAGACCGGCGCTGAGATCGATACCTGTGACGGTTGCTCCTTGGCGAGCAAGAAGCCTGGCTAGGTAGCCTTCGCCGCATCCGGCATCTAGAATCCGCAGGCCCTTAGCTGATCCAATGGCTTTTAGCATCGCTGGATCGGTGAGGCCAGTCCTGTACTTGTCGCGGTTTTCACGGATGATGGTTGCCCAATACGATGCGTTAGTTTCCCAAGGGTTGGTGGCTGGCGGTGCTTCTGCGCTCATGTGCATCCCCTAATCTGTTGGGCGAGATCGATGCAGGCGGAACGTACTATGACATCGTCGCAAAGTTCAATGCGCTGAGCTAGCGCGGCTTCTAGTTCTGTAATCCGCAAGCCAAAGGTTGAGTCTCTACTCAATGCGAGCGGCAAATATGTAGTGCATAGGTAGTACAGATAAGCATCGGTATAGGTCTCGATCTCTCGGAGCACTTCTTCGGCAGTCCTTCGCAGGAGGATCGACCCTGGTAGCGAGAAGTCAGAATTCGGTCTGCTGTCTCGTGTATAGGTCGGGAACGACCACTCCTCGATGATGGCGAGCACTGGCGTATCCGTCACCATTCGTTCGTAGCGCTGGGCGAGCTCGGTGTCACTGGAATTGATGAGCAGGCCCATCACGCCGCTGCGGACCATGAACGCCGACTGGCGATCGATGATCGACGGCTGGAACCCGCTGTCCAGTTCGCCGGTAGCGATGCCGAGATGATGCGCGAATGTGGCCTGCGCCAGGATCGAGTGAAACGAGTAGCTCTTGCGCGTCAGCCGCGGTGTCATGTCGATCGAGGCGGCGAACAACTGGTCAGGGTTGCGCAGCAACGCCCGGTCGCCTTCGACCGCATACAGCGCCTCAAGTGCCCTGTTCTGCTGGAGCCCCCAGAACCTGGCGAGCAACGAGGAAGCGCGGCGCTCATCGCCTCGCATGATGCTCAGTGCGGCCTCCAGGGCGTTGATCAGGTACTGATGCGGGACATTAGCGCTAGCAGAGAGCAGCAGGGCAGGGCGGTTCACGACCAGGCCCTCGGCTTCTAGTTGCGTGACCAGGCTGTTCCTCCGCGTCAGGACCGAGTGCGCCGCGAAGTACTCTGCGACCCCGGGCACGGAGGCGGCGAGAGACTGTAAAGATCGTCCGCTCACCCGGTCGAGCCACTTCGCGTCGTCCCACAGCCTGGACACGGTGCTCTCGTCCAGGCCCGAGACGAACGCCACGTCGGACATGGTGAAGCCCGCGTCCTCCGTCACCTTCGACAGGGGCTGGGGCTTCGACCAGTCGGTCATCGGTCCTCCAAGGTCATCGTGCCCGCTTGGTTCTCAGGCTACCGGGGGCGAGTTGCGTGTGCCGATGCCACTTGCGTGGACGCAACCCCTACTCGCCAAAGAGATACGAATGCAGTCAATCATGCATCGGTGACATCTAATTGGCGCGGCCTGATTCTGATATCGGCCGAAGGGGCCAAACCATCGAAAGGGAGAACCCAGATGAAGCTGTACGTGGACACCAGTGTCAAGCAGGTGACGGTGTCGAGGGAGTCGGTCGAGAAGACCGAGCAGAACGGTCGTCAGAAGACCGAGCGCGGAACCGGCCGGCCAATGTGGTCGACGCAGGTGTTCGTCCTGGACGACGACGGCGGCGAGGTCATCGCCATCACTACGGCTGGAGAGAAGCCGAACGTGAAGGTCGGTCAGCTCGTCTCCGTGTCCAAGTTGGAGGCCCTGCCCTGGGCGACTAACGGGCGCAACGGCGTGGCGTTCCGCGCAGAGGAGATCAAGGCGGCCGGTGCGCCGTCGGTCAAGGCTCAGTAGCGATTCCCCTGCTACCTGATCGCCTGGACGTTTTCCCCTGGTGTCTTGACGCTTAAGCGTCAATTAGTTGCTACCCGTCGGACAATTCCTGGTTCCTACACCTGCCAGAGTCCGCGACAACCCGACCCGCAACGATCGAAGAGGAAGGCTTACCTCACATGCGGATCATGGACCTTCACCGCACTGACCTACGGCGCCGCTTGCGGCCCGTTCAGGTCTACCTGGTCACGATCGACGGAGATGTCATCGCCGTCTTCGAGGACCGCGCAGCTGCTCGCCAGCTCGCCAACGAGTACAACGATGCGGTCCAGACGGACTATCCCGCCATCGTGGAGGACATCGGCTTCTACAGGGCCTAAGCCCTTAGCTGTCATCCTCCCTCGCCGAAGCGACGGGGTCGGTACTGGCTCCTACACCTGCCGACCCCGCGCTTCCGACCACACAACTCCAAGCGAAGAGGAAGTTGCGTCATGTCCAATTCTAACGGCCGGAGCGTCTTCGGGAGAAGGCCCGGCACCGTCACGGTCATCGAGGAACCGGTTCGCCGGTCATCCGCCCGTAACGCGAAGATCTTGTTCTGGGTGGTCTGGGCCGTCACCGGTCTCCTTGCCGCCACGGTCCTCGCCAGCAAGTGGCATCCGATCCTCGCGCTGCTCGCGGGAGTCCTCGTCGGCCTGGTCCTCGGGCTGATCACTGCCGCGTTCGTCGTGGCCTGGCCGGTTCTGCGGGCCATGTGGTGGTGGTCGATCGAGATCGTGACCATTATTGATCTGATCGGCGGCTGGATGTATCTGGCCGAGCACACCACGCTCCCCTACCGGCTCGCCGCCGTCACCCTGATCACGGGTGTTCCGGCCGCAATCGGCCCTGTGCGTCGTCGCGTCCTGGCCCTGGCCTGGTGCCTAGTCACCCGGCATCGCCTGCGGACGTGCTTCTCCGAGTTCATCATCACCAACCGCTACGGCACCTTGCCGCTGATCCTGTTCGCCCGCCCCACTGCCGTCGGGGAACGAGTCTGGATCTGGCTTCGCCCCGGCCTGGCGCTGCCCGACATTCAGCAGCGACTAGACCTGATCGCTGTCGCCTGCTGGGCAACGGCTGTCACAGCTGAGGGCGCCTCTGCCAGCAACTCCGCGCTGATTCGCCTGGACATCAGGCGTCGCGACGCACTCTCTAAGACCGTCAAGTCCCCATTGACGGCCATCGCTGCCGATACCGAGCCGGTCACCGAGCCACGTGCCACAAGCCCGGCCGCGCCGTCGGCGCTCGACCTGACCGACATCCCAGCCGCCGAGATCACCCCGATCCGGCCTCAGCGCGCCAACGGCAGGCCGCCGTCCGCGCCACCCATCCCCACCATCCCGGTCCCCGCCGCAGCAGGAAGCGACATCGAGGACTGGATATGACCCGCCTCGCCTGACGGCGAACGGATCACAACCACGGCACGGGAGTCCCGGAGCAAGCGGCATTAGCCGTCATCCCCGGGGCTCCCTCCCCGCGAAGGGAGAAAACGACTAATGATTGCCAGCCTCGCCATCCGGAAGAACGACACCGTTCCGGTAGGCACGTCACTATCCATGTTCGACCCGATCTTCGTCGGCATGGACGAGTTCGGAGAGCCGGTCTACGTCCGGATCATCTACAAGAACATGCTGGCTGCCGGAGAGCCCGGCGGGGGCAAGTCCAGCTTGCTCAACATCATCACAGCTCACGGCGCGCTGTCTGCGCGGACCAGGCTCGTGCTGTTCGACGGCAAGCTGGTCGAGCTCGGCATGTGGGCCGACATTGCTGACGAGTTCGTCGGCCCTGACATCGGCCACGCCATCATGACCCTGCGCCGCCTGCAGAAGGTGATGGACAACCGCTATGCCTGGCTCCGCTCCAGGCACCGCCGCAAGATCGAGCCAACCGACGGCCTCAACGTCATCCTCATCGCCATCGACGAGATCGCGCTGTTCTCGGCCACCCTCGGCACTGACCAGCAGCAGCGCGAGTTCATCGCCCTGTTCCGCGACCTCGTCGCACGCGGCAGAGCAGCCGCCATGCCAGTCATCGCCGCCACCCAGCGGCCCAGCATCGACATCATCCCCAAGAGCCTGCGCGACCTGTTCGGCTACCGGGCCGCGTTCCGGTGCACCAGCAACGGCAGCTCCGACATCATCCTCGGCGACAACTGGTCCGGAGCCGGATTCACCGCCACGGACATCTCCCCGGAGAACCAGGGCGCTGCTTACCTCATCGCCGAAGGCGGCATCCCCCGCCGCGTCAAGGTCGCCTACCTGTCCGACACCGACATCGACAACCTTGCCGATCACGCCGCCTGGACGAGGCGAACCGGCGAGTCACCCGCCCTCATTACAGCAGGCGTCGCCTGAACCCTGACGACACAGAAAGGACACCCCCGATGCCGATCACCATCTTGGACTGTGACGCTGACGATCACACCGACCTCGGCGTCATCTGCCCGGCTTGCAACGCAGTGAACAACATCATGGAAGTTCGGGAAGGACGGTTCTACTGCGGTGACTGCGGAGCTACGTGGGCGCCATGAGAACTCAGCAGAAGGACTACTACACGATTCTCGGCGTCACCCCCGCCGTGACTCTGGCTGAACTCAAGAAAGCCTACCGCCGTCTTGCCCGCCAGCATCACCCCGACCGCAACAACGGCGACCTGGCCGCTGCCGAGCGGTTCAAGGAAATCAGCGAAGCCTACGACATCCTGTCCGACCCCGCGCAGCGGAAGAAGTACGACAGCACCCGGCCAACGACAGCCGATACCCGGCTCGCCAGGCCCGAGGACAGCACCGAAGCAGTCAGCAAGGTCCTCCAGGTCTTGGAGGCCACTTGGCAGGCCATCCGCGCCCGCCATCCGCAGATACCGCAAGTCGTCATCATCATTGCCAGCGGCACCGACGGCAAGCAGGCCCGATGGGGCCACCACGCACCCAAGCGCTGGCAAGTCGGCCTTGAAGACCGCACCGAGATCATGGTCAGCGGCGAAGGACTCAGACGCGGCGCCCGAAGCGTCCTGGGCACCCTGCTGCACGAGGCGACTCACGCCATGTCAGCAGCACGAGGCATCCAGGACGTCAGTCGCCAGGGCCGTTACCACAACAAGAAATTCAAGACACAAGCCGAAGAACTCGGCATCACCGTCGAGCACGATGACCGGCTCGGCTGGTCCATCACCACACTCCCCGACGGCACCGCCGCCCGCTACACCGACCAACTCGCTGCACTAGAGGCAGCGATCACGCTCTGGCGGCACGACGAGCACACCAGTGCAACTCGAACCACGACGCGCAACACCAACCTGATCGCGGCATCCTGCCCATGCGGCAGGTCTATCCGCGTCGCAGCCTCCACCCTGGCCGCAGCGCCAATCCTCTGCGAGGCATGCGTCGGGTACTTCGAACCCAAAGAGTCCTGACACTTAAGCGTCAATCCTGACGCAACGAGGACTTCCTCGATCGCGCGCCCATCTGCTGCTGCGCGCTGAACCTCCACCGACAACGGCACAGGGGCCGGTCTGCCTACCACGACTGCCCGGCCCCCGGCCTATCCACCCCAGCTCCTGATGAGAGGACGCGGATAACCATGCACCTTACCCACTCGGCGACCGCCAGTCGCCATGTCCCGTACCTCGACGGCATGCAGACCAAAGGCATGACCGTCGATTTCTACGACCCTGACGGCCAGCGTTACGGCATCCCCACCTACCCCTACCGGTGGGCACCGCAAGGCCTTCTCACCACCCGGCAGCTCCGAGCCAAGGGCCTTCGCCCCGGAGGCCAGGCCATCGCGGCACAGATCATATGGCGACGCGGAAAGCGCATCGCCTACCTCTACCGCGAAGACCTCGCCATGCCAAAGAGGCAGGCCACCATAGCCCAACTCGCCGCCATCGCACGAGCCCTGCTCGCCCGCCAGACCTGCCCAACATGCGGCAGCGTCAAGCCCTACTGCATCCCCCGCTCAAAAGGCGAATGCAACGACTGCGCCGGACGGTGGGACCAATGACACCGCCCATCCAGCAGCCGCAATCCTGCGTCAACAAGTCCTTGACACCTAAACGGTCACGGCCAGCCGTCGAGAACGACGACTACGCCGCGTTCGTACGCCGCGTCATACGCGCCTACAGCCGCCGCATCGCCGCAGGCGACATCGAGGCCATCGGCACCATGATCCGCACCGCCAACGAGCTCGACACCGCCATCCGCGACGCCATCACCGGACTCCGCGGCCTCGGCTACAGCTGGGCCGACATCGCCCTTCGCCTGGGCGTCACCCGGCAGGCTGCACAGCAGCACTGGGGAGGACAGTCATGAATCCCGCACCATGCCCAAGCCTGGCCGCCTACAGCGCTATGCGTGCCAGGGCAGAGAAGGCCGAGCAACTCGCCGCCGCATACCGCGACGCACTCGCGCTCGTGCACGAGGCTATCGCCATCCCGTTGCCGATGACTTTCGGCGACGGCGAGGTCTACGACAAGATCCTGGCCAAGCGCACCTTGCACGCGAGGACGTTCCTCGGTGCCCTCGGCGACCGTGACACCGACGAAGTCCGGTGGGACATCGCCTACCTCCGCGCCCGGCTCAGCGAGCATCCCGCCACCGGATACCGCTCCTGGGATGAGACCACCGGCGAACTAGCCGTACAGGCCGGTGACCACCAGTGAGCCGACCCCGAGCCGACAGAACCGAATCTGCCATCCAGATACTCATCCTGCTGGTCATCGGCATCATGGCCGGAGCAGCATCCTTCACCCACGTCCACGACTGGACCATGCGCAACGTCCCGCCCGGCACCGGCAACTGGTTCGGCTGGGCCAACGCCGTCATCTCCGAACTCACCCCCACCGCAGCCGGGCTCGAAATCCGGCGCCGCAAGCGGCACAACCGGCCGATCGCCTACCCGATGGCCGTTCTCATAGCCGCTGCCGCGCTCTCCCTATCCGCTCAGGTCGCACAAGCCAGGCCAAGCCCCACCGGCTGGCTCCTCGCGGCCGTCCCGGCCCTGGCCTTCCTGGCCCTCACAAAGCTCGTCCTAGCTCGAGCTGACTACAGCGACAACAATGCACCAGCTCACGACACCACTGACTCGACCGCCAGCACCGAGCCCGCGCCGGGTGCTACCACGACGGGCAACCTGCCATCACAACTCCTGACCGGCGCACGCATGGCAGCATTCGCGCATCGTCAGTCCACCGGCAGCGACATCACCGCCGACAGCCTCGCCACTCACCTGGCCATCACACCCGACGTAGCGGGCAGCCTCATCCAGGCCCTGGGCGACGACGGCATACCCGTCGCCACACGCCAGCCCGTCATCGCTCACGCCAACGGCACTCCCACAGGGAGCCGCCAGTGAGCTCAACCAGCCCGATGCTGGCTCTCGTACCCGGAACGCAACCCGCTCCGGGCACGGGGGCGAACACCGAGCCGCAGTTCCTTCTCGGCACCCACCAGCCGCACTGGCTGAGAACCGCGCCAGTCCCCCTTTTCATCTCCGACCGACGCCTGCGCGGCTACAAGAACCTCCCGCGAGCAAGCCGCGAGTGGGCGCTGGACTCAGGTGGCTTCACCGAACTGTCCAGCCACGGCACTTGGCAGCACGGCCCGACCCCGCACCAGTACGTGCAGCGCATCTATCGCTACCGCGACGAGATCGGTCACCTGCTGTGGGCCGCCCCGCAGGACTGGATGTGCGAGCCGTTCATCACCGCAAGAACCGGCCTGACCGTCACCCAGCACCAGCACAGCACCGTCAGCAACTACCTCCAGCTCCGGCACCTGGCCGATGATCTGCCGATCATCCCCGTCATCCAGGGCTGGACCGTCACCGACTACCTCCGCTGCGCCGAGCTATATGACCGGGCCGGAATCGACCTCACCAGCCTCCCGCTCGTCGGCGTTGGCTCCGTCTGCCGCAGGCAGGGCAGTACCGAGGCAGCCCGCATCCTCGTCGCGCTTCGCTCGATCGGAGTCGAGTAGCCTGCACGGCTTCGGATTCAAGATCCTCGGACTCAGCCGATGCGGTCATCTCCTGCGCTCCGCCGACTCGATGGCCTGGTCAGTCGCCGCCCGGCGCTCCGCCCCGCTCCCCGGATGCACCGGCCACAAGAACTGCGCGAACTGTCCTCGCTACGCCTACCAGTGGCACGCCCACGTCACGGCCACGCTCACGAGCAAGCACACCGAGCAGCTCGCCCTCTTCGACGTTTATGGTGGTGAGGCGGCTTGAGTATCCCGGTAACTGGCTACCTGTATGCCTCGGACACTGCCTTGCAGCGCGGCGGCGACGGCTACTTCGACTGGCTCGACCACGTCTGGGCAGCTGCCGGATGCGCGCACCCCGTTCGCTTGCGCGGCACTGTCCAGACTGTTGACGCCCGCAGCGGCGAGGTACTGCGCAGCATCGACACCGACACCCTGCCCGACGGCATGATCTACAAGGCCTGCGGAAACCGCCGTAGCGCTGCCTGCCCATCCTGCGCTGAGACTTACCGGCGTGATGCCTATCACGTCATCCGATCCGGACTGGTCGGCGGCAAGGGCGTCTCCGCGCACGTCGCCAGCCACCCGGCCGTCTTCGCCACCTTCACCGCACCCTCCTTCGGCGCCGTCCACGTCCGCGTCGTCCATCGCCACAGCTGTCATGAACGCGCCCGCTGCGCTTGCCGGCCGGAGCCCTGCCACGCCCGCCGCGACCCAGAACTGTGCGGCCACGGCCTACCGGTCGTCTGCTTCGCTCGGCACGCCAGCGACGATCCGCGGCTCGGCCAGCCGATCTGCCCCGACTGCTACGACTACCGCGCTCAGGCTGTCTGGAACAACTCGACCGGCGAACTTTGGCGCCGCACCAAGCAAGCAATCGAGCGCTACCTCGCCCATCAGGCTCGCCGCCGTGGCATTCCTCCGATCTGGGTCGAAGACGCTCAAGGCCGCATGCGCAGCAAGCCACCAGTCCGTGTCTCGCATGGCAAGGCAGCCGAATTCCAGGCACGTGGTGCCGTTCACTTCCATGCCCTGCTCCGACTGGACGGCATTGACCCTCATGATCCTGACCGGCTCATTCCGCCGCCGACCGGACTGACGGTCGCCGACCTCGATGACGCCATCCGCCAGGTCGCCGTGAGCATCAGCCTCAATACCGCGCCGCACAGCGAGCAGCCCGACGGCTGGCTCATCACCTGGGGCAGTCAGGTCGATGTCCGCATCATCAGCATGCGCGGCGCCGATCCCGTTACCGACGCCATGGTCGCCGCCTACCTGGCCAAGTACTCCACCAAGGGAACCGAAGCCACCGGCCACGCTTCAGCCCGCCTGTACGACGACACCATCGACCTTTACGCCGACCCGGTTGGAAACCACGCCGAGCGTCTGATAGACGCCTGCTGGAATGTAGGCCGCGATAAGAATTACCGGAGCTTGCGGCGGTGGGCGCACATGCTCGGATTCGGCGGTCACTTCCTTACCAAGGCTCGCCGCTATTCAGTGACCTTCCAGGTTCTGCGTCAGGCCAGAGTAATTTACCGGCGCACTGAGGTTATCGGCCCTGAGCACGAGTCAATACGCACCGCTGACCACCTGGATGATTCGACCACGCTCATCGTCGGCAACCTCTGGTACGCCGGAACAGGCTGGAAGACCACCGGTGACGCCCTCCTGGCCAACACCGCTGCTGACCTGGCACGCCGCAGACGTGACGCCGGACGTGAGGACATCGCACACGAGAACGCCGTTCGCGATGATCTCGAAACGCAGGCCGCTTAGCTCACTCGCGCTGCTTGACGCTTAAGCGTCAAGACTGGATTGGCATCCTCGGGCGAAAGGAGGTGGACATCAATGAAAGTCGCGACGGATAGGCTCTGGACTTCTGAGGAGACGGCACGATTCCTCGGCGTCCCGGTAGCTACTCTTTATCAGTGGCGATATCTTGGCACCGGCCCGCAGGCTGGCCGTGTCGGAAGGTTCCTTCGCTACCATCCCGACGACGTTCTGGCCTGGTTCCGGAAGCAGCAAGAGGCCGCATGAACCGACGCATCGACAGCAGGTGACTGACCGTGCCCCGTGTGCGTGACCTTTGGTTCGACAAGAACCGTAACAAGTCCGCTCGCCATCCCGACCGGGGCGGCAACGTCAAGGCCAAGCGGTGGCTGGCGCTCTGGATTGGTCCGGATGGCCGCGAGGACTCGAAGGCGTTCGCCCGCCAGTCTGACGCCAATAGGTACGCGACCTCGATGGAGGCCGACGCGCTGCGCGGGATCCGGTACGCCGATCCCCGGCGGGGAGCTGTCACCGTCCGGGACTTCGGCGAGAACAGCTACTTGCCGTCCCTGCTCCATCTGCGGCCGAACTCGGCCAGCACCTACTCATCTCACCTGCGGACTCACATCTACCCGGCATTCGGAGAACGCCGGATTGGCACCGTCAGGCGCTCGGACGTCCAGTCCTTCATCACAGCTATCTCGGCCAAGCTCGCGCCGACAACCACGGAGACGGTCTATGCCGTGCTCCGCTCGCTCATGCAAGCAGCGGTTGACAACGATCCGCAGATCATTCCTGCCAGTCCTTGCACCAGGATCAGGCTCCCCAAGGTTGAGCGACACGTCGTGGAGCCGCTGTCAGCGTCCGCTGTCACCGCATTGCACGAGGCCATCACTCCCCGGTATCGCGTCATGGTCATGCTCGGCGCGGGCCTTGGTCTTCGCGAGGGTGAGGGCTTCGGCCTGACTGTTCCGCGCGTGGACTTCCTTCGCCGCCGCGTCCAGGTCGCCGAGCAAGCCCAGGCCGGGAAGCTCGCCCCGCTCAAGACCGACGCATCGAGGCGGCTCCTGCCAGCTGACGACTGGGTGCTCAACGGCATCTCCGCTCACCTGCAACGTTACGGCCCGGGCCCGTCGGAAGTGATCGCGACCAACTCGATCGGCGCCATCGTCAAGCGCAACTCGTTCGGTGACTGCTGGCGCAGGGCAGTCAAGGATGCCGGGCTTACGGCTGGCACTCGATTTCATGATCTGCGGCACTTCTACGCCTCGGTGCTGATTGCCGCGAACCTGAACCCCAAGGTCATCCAGGCCCGCCTCGGCCACGCGAGCATCACTGAAACGATGGACACCTACGGCCACCTCTTCCCTGACTCCGAGGAGCTCGGCCGGGGCGTTATCGATGCTGCTCTCGCAGATGCTCAGCCGGAACAGGAACGGAACTGGGCCGGTCGCTGAATGTGTCTTCGCAGGTCAGAGCGTAGGGCGGCGGGCGAGCTGGCCTGTAGGCCGGGTTCTGTGCACCCGCTTTCGCGGGCCGGCGGTCATCCATCTAGGGCTGCCGTTGCCGGCAGTCTCGTGCGGTCTACCCGCGAGCTCGGCGGGCCGCCTGCTCACGCTCGCGCAGGTCGGTGCCGCTTCGCGGCGCGGCCCTTCTTGACCTTGCTCCAGGTGGGGTTTACCGAGCCGCCGCAGTCGCCTGCGGCGCTGGTGGTCTCTTACACCACCGTTTCACCCTTACCGCCGGTTGCCGCCTTGCGGCGGCGGGCGGCGGCGGTCTGTTTTCTGTGGCACTTTCCCGCGGGTCACCCCGGGTCGGCGTTACCGACCACCCTGCCCTGCGGAGCCCGGACCTTCCTCGGCGATCCCGGCGAACCGGAACCGACGCGACCGCCCGGCCAACTCGCCCGTCGCTATACCGAATTCTAGCGCTGTCGCCTGCCACTCCCGCGCCGCTGCGCCGCCGGCCGAGCCAGCGCTGCTAGAGCAGCCTGCGCTTGGCGTCTAGATGGGCCGTGTCGTTGAGGGTGCGCAGGACGGCGGAGCCGTTGTCGTAGTTGTCGATGTGGCAGAGGGATGAGACATCGAGATTCATCCTGAACATTGCCTCAGGCGGCGCTAGCAGCGCCCGGCAGATGAGGGTCTTGATCGGGGTCACGTGGCTGACGATGACCGCCGTGCGGTGCTGGTACTCATCAAGCAGGCGGTCGAGGCCCTGGAGCACCCGCAGCGCCACCATGGCGAAGCTTTCGCCGTCAGGCGGGGCGGCATCGGGACTGGTCATCCAGGAGTTGAGCTCGTCCGGCCAGGTGGCGGCGGCTTCGCCGAAGGTCAGGCCCTCCCAGCTGCCGAAATCCGCCTCGACGAACTCCTCGTAGACGACCAAGGGCGCGCCGGTCGCTTCCGCTACTGCCTCGGCAGTGTGCCTGGCCCGCTGCAGCGGCGAGGTGATCACGATCTCCACGCTGGCCTTGCCCAGCTTGCGGGCAGCGAGGCTGGCCTGCTTGATGCCTTCTTTGGTGAGCGGGATGTCCGCGCGGCCGGCGAAGCGGCGCTCGGTCGACAACTCCGTCTGGCCGTGCCGCAGCAGCAGCGTGGTGGTGGGCCGGCCAGAGACGCGCCCCAGCCCGCGCTCCCCCGCTCAGGGCCAGGCCCGACATCGGCCTGGGTCACAGGCCTGACTCGGCAGTCCTGACCAGGATCCTGCGGCACTCTTCGCAGCGCAGCACCTCATCATCAGGAGCGTCCTTGATCGCGTTCAGGTCGACGGTGTTGAGCGTCAGGTTGCAGCCCTGGCAGCGGCGCATTCGCAGCGCGGCCGCGCCCACACCACCTTGCTGGGCGCGGAGCTTGTCGTAGAGCTCAAGGAGGTCGGCGGGAATCGCGGCGGTCACTTGCGAGCGCTTGACTCCGGCGGCTCCGGCTTGCTCATCCAGGTCAGCCAGGGCGACGTCCCTGGCCTCGGTCACGGTCTTCAGCTCGGCCTCGATCGACGCGCGCTCGGTGGTCGCCGAATCCAAGCTGGACTGGTTGGACTCGCGCCGCTCCATCACATCGAGCACGATCTCCTCCAGGTCGGACTGCCTGCGCTGCAGCGACTGGATCTCGGACTGCAGGTTCTCCAGCTCCTTAGGCGAGCTGATCATGCCGCCGTCGAGCCGCTGCCGGTCCCGGTCGATCCTGGTGCGTACCTGCTCGACGTCAGCCTCGGCCTTGGTCTGCTCCCTGGACAGGTCGCTGCTCTGCGCGGTCATGGCAGCCGCCGAATCGCGCAGCTCAAGGTCACGCGCCGCTAGCTCGGTGATCTTGGCGTGCTCAGGCAGGCCGCGTCGTCGGTGCGCGATCCGGCCAAGCTCGGCGTCGATATCGGCTAGCTCAAGCAGCCGCAGCTGCGCGTCGGGCGATGCTTTCACGTTGCCACGTTAGCCTGCCAGGCAGGCGGCGTGCGCCGAATGCTGCCGCATCGCAATGATCAAGCCGGGAATGCTCCCCGGGCGCGCTACTTCGAGGGCAACAGCACCTTGTCGATGACATAAATTGTGCCGTTGGCTGCCTTGATGTTGCCGCAGACCACGGTGGCGCCGTCAACCCGGTAGTCCTGGCCCTGCTTGCCGAGCGTGAGCTTGCTGCCGGACAACGTGGTCACGGTGGTGCCGCGGGCGATCTGGGCCGGCGTGACGAGATGGGCTACCACCTGGTGGCGGACGACCTTGGCGACGTTGGCCTGGTGGCGCAGATACTGCCCGTCGGGCTTGCTCAGCGCCTCGAACGCGCTGTTCATCGGGACAAACAGCGTGAACGCCCGCAGCCGGTCCAGCTTTCCGGTCAGCGCGGCTGACTTGATCGCCGAGCTGAATACCGACAACTGCGGATTGCTGGCCGCCGCCTGCACTACCTGCTGGGTGCTGAGCGAGCGGAAGCTGCCGTCGCCGCGCATCGGGATGAACCCGCAGCCGGCCCCGATCCGGCCGGAGCTGGTCGCCGGCGTGGAACTGGCGCTCGGCAGCGGCGGTGAGCCGGTCGGCGTCGCCGGGGCTGGCGGTGACGTCCCGCAGCCGACCGCGAGCGCGGCGGCGATCGCCGCCGTCGCGCCAAGCCCGGCCTTCCTCAGGAGCCTCACGTCAGCCAACCGTGCCCAGAAACCGGGCCGGTTAAAGTCCGAGCGCGGCCTTGATGCCAGGTTATTGCCGCTGGCTGCCGTTCTGTTTAACTGGCCGTACCCCAACTGGCGGCTCAGCGCGGCTGGCGGTCCCGGCGCGCTCTGATCAGCACCAGCAGCACCGACGTCGGCGCGTGCGCTCCAGTCATCGGCTCGACGGTCAGCCCGATCATGTCGCCGCGCCCGATCCCAGCCACGACGGCCGGGCCGGCCATGCCACCAGGCTGCGGTTTCAGCATCCCGGCCGGCCTGGTCCCGTCCGGTCCCATTAGCCAGATCTCGTACGCCTCCGTGCTCGGCAGCGGTTCCAGGTCGTGCGCGGTCAGCACGGCGGCGTGCTCGCGACGCGACATCACCGCCGTCGCGGTACCGCCGGTACGGACCCTGGCGGTCAGCATCACCGCGTCAGGAGCGTTCAGCACGGCAGCGATCATGTGATCTTGATGCTGCGAATGCCGCAATTCCTGCATCGCGCTATGCGTCACCACGCCGAGTATCGCTGCCGCGGCGACCAGCGCGGTGGCTGCGGCCAGTCCGACCCTGATCGAGACTCGCCAGGACCGCACCTGCCCAACTGCCCGGCCGAGCGCTGCGGCCAGCTTGGGTTTGCTCCCAGGCTGACCGGCCGCTGTCGGCGGTTTCATAACGGGGCCAAGCTGGCTGGTCCGGTTGGCCGCGCGGATCGTCTGCTCCCTGAGCTCTGGCCGCGGCTGCACCGCCGCGGCCAAGCCGAGCCGCGCGGTCGCCTCGCGGAGCTCGCGGACCTCGATCCGGCAATCCTCGCAGCCGGCCAGGTGCTCGGCGAAGCTGGCTCGCTCGTCAGCGGTGACCGCGTCCATGGCGTAGGGCCCGGCCAGTGTGTGCAGGTCATGATCAGCTGTCACCGTCACGCCACCCCCAGGCAGTCTCTGAGCCTGATCAGCCCGTCGCGCATCCTGGTTTTCACCGTGCCAGGCGGCACCCCGAGCAGCTCGGCGACCTCGCGGTAGGTATAGCCGCTGTAGTAGGCCAAGCCGACGCACTCTCGCTGCAGTTCGGTCAGCGAGGTCAGGCAGCGCTGCACCCGCTCGCGGTCCAGGCTGGCCTCGACCGCCTCGGTCACGTCGTCGTAGTCGATCACCGCGGTGGCTGCCCGCTGCTCCCGGTTGACGTGGCTGCGCTCGGACCTGACCCGGTCCACGGCCCGCCGGTGCGTCATCGTCATCACCCAGGAGACGCCGCTGCCTTGCTCGCGGTCGAACCGGCTGGCCGTACGCCAGACCTCAAGCAGCACTTCCTGCATGACCTCTTCGGCTTGAGCCGGGTCGCGCAGCACCCGCCTGGCCACTCCAAGCACCCAGCCGGACGCTTGGTCATAGAGCGCCTCGTAGGCCTGCTCGTCTCCCAGCGCGACGGCGCTCAGCAGGTCATCGAGCGGCCGCCCAGGAGCCGGCGCCGATACCGGCGCCCGGTCAGGTCGGCCCGGCCGCGGCCCGCCGTCGGTCATGCTCACACTCCCTATTCGTTGCGAAGAGCGTTCCGGTTTGGCTGGCGACTTCCGCCAATCCAGGGTCGGCGCTGGTACGAATTACCACTGTGATCTTCTCCTACCGTGCGCGCGCACGTGGCGCGCTAGCTGGTTTGCTCGCCAGCGCCGTCGGCGTTTGCGTGGGCTTCCTGGTTGCCGGGTTCACTGGCCCAGTCGGCTCCCCCGTCGTCGCCGTTGCTGAGCTCGCCATCGACCTCAGCCCGCCCGCGCTGAAAAACTTCGCGATCAAGGAATTCGGCACCAACGACAAGCTGGTGCTGCAGATCGGCGTGGTGGTGGTCCTGGCCATCCTCGCCGTGTTCATTGGCCAGGCGGCGCAGCGCAGGCAACGCAACGGCCTCATCGGCATTGGCATCTTCGGCCTGGTCGGCCTCATCGCTGCAGCGACGAGGCCGACGGCTGGCCCCGCCGCTCTGCTGCCTTCGCTGGCGGCCGCCGGGGCCGCCGGGTTCGCGCTCACCAGGTTGGCCCGCGCGGCCGGCCAGGTACCAGCGCGCCCGGTGCCAGCCAGCGATGAGCCAGCCAGCCATGAGCCAGCCAGCCATGAGCCAGCCAGCCATGAGCCAGCCAGCGATGCAGCAGCCGGCTCGGCTGCAGCGGGCAGCCAGCGGCGGACGGCCAGCTTGTCGGTCTACGAGCCGGCCAGGCGCGAATTCATGCGGACCAGCACGGTGGCGCTCGGCGTGGCGGCCGCCTCCTACGGCGCGGGCCGGCTGCTAAGCGAGCGGGCGAGCGTGACCGCCGCCGAGAAGGCGGTAAAGCTGCCGCCGCCCATCACCAAGGCACCGCGCCTGCCGACCGGGGTGGATCTTCGGCTTCCTGGCCTTTCCCCCTTCATCACCCAGAACGCGAACTTCTACCGGGTGGACACCGCGATCGTGCTGCCTCAGATCCCGCCGTCGAGCTGGCAGCTGCGAATCCACGGCCTGGTCAGCCGCGAGCTCACAGTTACCTTCGATGACCTGCTCAAGCGCCCGCTGATCGAGGACTACATCACCTTGACCTGCGTCTCGAATCCGGTCGGCGGGCCCTATATCAGCAACGCCAAGTGGCTCGGCGCCAGCATGCGGTCGCTGCTGCGCGAGGCGGGCGTCAAGGCAGGCGCAGACCAGCTGTTCTGCACCTCCTTTGACGGCTTCACCTCGGGCACTCCGGTGGCCACCGCGATGGACGGCAGGGATGCCCTGCTCGCCGTCGCGATGAACGGCCAGCCGCTGCCGGTCGCGCATGGCTTCCCGGTCCGCACCGTGGTCCCTGGCCTGTACGGCTACGTGTCGGCGTGCAAGTGGATCACCGATATCAACGTCACGACCTATCAGGCGAATCAGTCTTACTGGGCCCAGCGCGGCTGGTTCGACCAGGCGCCGATCAAGACCGAGTCCAGGATCGACTTGCCCACCGGCCAGACCACGATCAAGGCCGGCAAGCACGCGATCGCCGGGGTCGCCTGGGCGCAGCACAAGGGCATCGACGCCGTGGAGGTACGGGTCGACAAGGGCCCGTGGAAGCAGGCGACGCTGGCGGCAGTTCCGGACATCGATACCTGGCGGCAGTGGGTGCTCTACTGGGACGCCACGCCGGGCAATCACCTGATCGAGGCGCGAGCAACCGACGCCACCGGCTACACCCAGACGGCGGTGCAAGAGCCGCCGGAGCCGAATGGCGCCACCGGCTACCCGATCGTCCAGGTGAATGTCGCCTGATTCAGCCGCCGGCGCCGATGTTAGCGTCGGGGCCATGCCCGCTGCGAAGATCGGTGCCGTCGTATTCGACATCGGCGGCGTGCTGCTTGACTGGAATCCTCGGCATCTGTACCGGCAGCTGATCGCGGACCCGGCTGAGCTTGAGCACTTCCTGACGCAGGTCTGCAGTCCGAGCTGGCACCTCAGGCACGATCTCGGTACGGACACCGAGGCGTCCTGCCTGGAGCTGGCGGCCGAGCATCCGCAGTACGCCGACCTGATCATGGCCTGGTCGCGGCGGAGCGAGGAAATGCTGGCAGGCCCGCTGGAAGAGACCGTCGAGGTGCTGGCTGACCTGCGGCAGGCCGGCGTGCCCTGCTACGCGCTGAGCAACATGGAGCCAGACAAGTTCGCGCTGCGGCGGGCTCGGTACGGGTTCTTCGACCTCTTCAACGGCTGCGTCATCTCCGGGGTCGAAGGCGTGGCGAAGCCGGACAAGGAGATCTTCCAGATCCTGCTCGCGCGTTACCGACTTCGGCCGGGCGAGGTCGTGTTCATCGACGATCAGGCTCGCAATATCGCCGCCGCCGCCGAGCTGGGCCTGGCCGTGATCCAGTTCACGACCGCTGCCCAGCTCAGGCGCGAGCTTGGCGAACTCCGGCCAGCTAGGTAGCGCAGGCGCCGGACCTCACCTTGGCGACCACGAAGCCGCCTTCGCCATTGCCGGTCGGAGTCGGCCCGCTGTCGTCAGCGAACGTGTAGAGCCGGTGGCCGCGGTAGGTGACCTGGCGGCGCTCCCCGAACTTCGCGGTGCCCAGGCACCGGGCCCCGGTTGGCGTGAACGTCGACTTCTTCGGCAGCAGCAGTGGCGGCCAGATCGACAGGCATTGGCCCCGGCAGCTACCGGTTGACAGGTAGTAAAGGCTGCGCCCGGACTTTTTCACCGCCAAGATCTTGCCGAATGAACCTCGGGTAACTACCTTGACGACCTGCATTTTCTTATGCATCGTGGCTGGCGTCGCCGCGCCGGCGGCCGAGACGTCCGCAGCGACGGCGGTGAGGCCGCCGATCACGATTATCGCCGTCGTCGCGCGCAGCGCCCAGCGCCGGCGGCGGTCGGAACTGGCTCTGGTTCTGGTCACATCGCACCCCTTAGTGGCAATGGTTTCGGCTCACAAGGGATACGTCGTGAACGCCAATCCGGTTCAGAGCGGTTACAGCAACTGGTCACGTACCTGGCCATACATGTACGCGCCAAGCCAGCGACCCATTTCATCGAATAGCCGCCGCCGCTGCGGAGCCGGCGGTGCGCCTGGCGGCGAGTCGGCGCTCGCCGAAGCGTCGATGTGCAGCCAGGTGACATGCTTGCCGAGCCGCACCGAATCCTGGCCACGGCGCTCGCGCCTGCCGTCCCGCCAGGGCCGTGCCGCCGAGATCACCAGCACCGGGCAGGTGATGTCCAGCCGGTTCCTTGACCGGCCGAAGTCCGGGCTCGACAAGATCAAGGCCTCCACGGGACGGCTTACCGGCCTGGCGTCGCACCACTGCGCGGCAATGAGCGCGGTGCCACCCTGAGCGCTCAAGATGATGGCGTCGATCCCGTCCACCTCGCGCAGGTGACTGCAAGCGGCATCGAGGGCCGCGAAGGCGGCATGCTGTGACCTGGCCGCCCGGCGCCGGCCGGCGTCGGCCTGGTCGGCGCCCTCGACATCAGTCAGGTAGAAGTGAAACCCGCGCTCGTTGTACCAGCGCACCAGATCCGCAGGCGCCAGCGAGTCGGTGATCTCATGCAGGTGCAGCACTGCCCGCCTGCTCGGCCGAGCTGAGCGGCGGACGAAGACGGCCGCGCCGACGCTAGCCGGGATTGACAGCGCGACGGCCTCATATTCGTCCGCCGGGCCGTTCTGGTCGATGATGGCGCCCATCTACTGATCTGCTCCTGCCCGCACGCCAGCTGACGCTCCCATCGCGGTCGTGAGTGTCGGCACGCAGCGGCGTGCGCGGATCGTCACATGTCAGTGTCGCATCGTAATCATCGTGCTGCCAGCCAAACACGCGGAGTGACCGGCCAGGCAGCCGCCGGAATGGCACCGAGGAACGCGCTTGCGGTACTGAACGCCCCAGGTTCTGTTAGCCTGGCCCCGACCGTGACCTATTCGAGGAGGTGAGACCCATCACCGCGTTTACGGCCGGGTGCTCCTCCTCAGGCGAAGGCCAAGCGGCGCCACTGACATAGGTGACTGCGGGAGTGCCCCTAGGCAACCCGAAAGGCAGTGAACCTGTGCATTTCACTTCAGATACAACGGGTGACGGCGTGACCGAGCGCCTCTTTACTCTCGGTGACATTTCTGGCGTTCTCTGGCTGCCTCAGGCGGCCACCGGGACGCGTCCGCTGGTACTGCTCGGGCACGGCGGCGGCCCGCAGCACAAGAAGGCACCTGGCCTGATGGCCCGCGCCCGCAGCTACGTCACGGTCGCCGGATTCGCGGCAGCGGCCATCGACGCCCCTGGGCACGGGGACCGGCCGCGAACCGAGCACGGCCAGCAGCTGATGACCGGCCTGCGGGAGCGGCTGGCTGCGGACGACCAGAAAGCGGCAGCTGTCGCCTGGTACAACGCCGAGCTGGCGAAGCTGGTCGTACCAGAATGGCAGGCCACGCTGACCGCGCTGGCCGAACTCGACGAGATCGGGCCGGGCGGCGCAGTGGGCTACTGGGGGATGTCCATGGGCTGCGGCATCGGCGTGCCGCTGGTGGCCGCCGAGCCGAGGATCCGGGCGGCGGTGCTCGGCCTGCTGCACCACCTGTGGCTCACGGACGCGGCAGCGCGCATCAGCGTGCCGGTCGAGTTCGTGCTGCAGTGGGATGACCCGCTGGTCTGCCGCGAATCCGGGCTCGCCCTGTTCGACGCCTTCGGCTCGGCTGAGAAGACTCTGCACGCCAACCCGGGAGGTCATGGCGACGTGCCCGCGTTCGAGATCGACAGCTCGCTTCGGTTCTTCCAGCGCCATCTGCGGCAGGCGGGCTGACCGCGACTGGTCGGCGGGGGGCTGCTAGCCTGCGGCAATGGTCAGGTTTGTGGTCTTCGACCTGTTCAACACCCTGATTCACGGCGCGGACCAGGACCGGAATCGGGTCGTCGCGCAGATGGCCGGCCTGGTCGGCGTCGAGCCCGCCGCCCTCGTCGCCGCCTATGCCGACACCTGGCGCCAGCGGCAGACTGAGTGGGGCGTAGAGCAGACGATCGACATCCTGGCCCGGCGGCTGGGCGGCTCGCCATCGCAGGCGCAGCTCGCTCAAGCCGCCGAACTGCGCCGGGCCTTCGGCCGGACGGTGCTGGCCACGTCCACTGCCATCCCGGTGCTCGATTCCTTGCGCGCCGCCGGGTACCGGCTCGGCCTGGTCAGCAATGCCACCTCGGACGCCGCGGAAGCCTGGCCGGGCTCGGCCCTGGCCAGCCGCTTCAGCGTCGCTGTCTTCTCATGCGATGTCGGCCTGGTCAAGCCCGATCCGCGGATCTACCTTGCCGCCACCACGGCGCTTGGAGCCGATCCGGCCGACTGCTGCTACGTCGGCGACGGCGCCGACGCTGAATTGGCCGGAGCGACGGCGCTTGGCATGACGGTCTACCGGACCACCGAGCACGCCGACAACGATCCGCGCTGGCCGGGTGCGTCCATCGCCTCGCTGGCCGAATTGGTCCCGTTGCTGACGGCCAGCGAGCGGTAGCGGGCGGCGGCAGCGCTAAGGGCTGGTGATGTGCAGCAGCGGGGTGTCGGTCAGCGCATACACGGCCGAGTAGCCGACCACCTCGCCGGTGGTCAGCAGGCCAAGGCAGGCGGCGGACTTGACCGTCAGCAGCGAGCCGTCCGTGCTGACGGTGAGGTCACCGGTGGAATTGGCGTAGCTGAAGGCCACGGTCCCGGCGATCTCCGCCGTACAGGACGTAGCGCTGAGGTCCAGCTCAAGGCCGGTGATCGTGCCAGTCGTCGTCCCGTTCGAATAGGACATGGCGTTCAGCTTCGCGGTGCCGACCTGCGTGACCGTGGAGCTGAGGGTAAGCGGCCCGGTACAGGCCGAGTAGGAGAAGGCAATCGTGCCGAGGTCAGTGCCACTGCGTCCAGAACCGTTGGCCATCGTGATGGCGGCGGTACCGGTGCAGGTGATCGTGCTGCTACCGGCGGTCAGCGTGACGGTCGTCGCTGCGGTCGGCAGGCCGGTGCCGCCATGAGTGACGGTCCAGGTGGCGGCGGCGAGCGCGGGACCAGCCGCCAGCGCCGCGACGACGGCACCGATCGAGCAGGCGGCGGCTAACTTCAGCAAGATCTTGCCCATGGCCCGATTCCCTTCTGGGAGCTGGCCTTGCCCGCAGCCAGCCAAGAGGTTACTTGTGGGTAACCTAAGTCGCCCAGACGCCAGGCGCAAGGGACCGGCGCGCTAGCCAAGCGAAAGGCCGCTCCACGTATGAGATGGAGGGGCCCTCCGGCCGGCCCGCTAGCCATCCGATGACTCGGCGGCCACTGCGGTACCAGCCAGCCACCGGTCTCGAGCCCTGCCGCAGTCACCGGTCGCCCGGCGGCTCGGCGGTACCCGGGTCGCCCCAAGGTCCTGCCCGCTTCGGTGGTGAGAGATGTTCTACTGCCACTGCAGTGGCCGGCACAAGGCGTTCGGCAAGTAATTCCAAGATTCTTTGGGCTGTCCACAGCACGATCCGCGCTTATCCACCGCATGAGGCGGCTGTCCAGGTATTGTCCACAGCACCGTGCACAGGAGCTGTGGACAATGGGCTAGCTGGTGACCCGGCCAGCGCCGGATTGGCCGCGCGCGGATTGGCTGGCGCCGCCATCGCCATGCCAGGACCGCCAGAGCTCGGCGTAAGGTCCATTCGCCTCGATCAGCTCGTGGTGCGGGCCTGATTCGGAGATCTGCCCTTGCTCCATCACCACGACCCGGTGCGCGTCGTGGGCGGTCTGCAGCCGATGGGCGATCGCGACCACGGTCCGGCCGTCGAGTACGCCGGCCAGTGACTGCTCGAGATGCCGGGCCGAGCGCGGATCAAGCAACGACGTCGCCTCGTCCAGTATCAGCGTGTGCGGGTCAGCGAGCACCAGCCGGGCCAGGGCGATCTGCTGTGCTTGCGGTGCCGAGAGCGCGAGCTTACCGGCGCCGACAGCCGTCGCCAGCCCGTCGGGCAGCGCCTGCACCCAGTCCAGCGCGTCGACGGCGGACAGCGCCGCGACGACAGCCGCGTCACCGGCATCCGGCACGGCCAACGTGACATTGTCCCGCAGCGAGCCCTGGAAGATGTGATGCTCCTGAGTCACCAGCGCGATCTGGCCGCGCAGTTCAGCAAGCGGCAGCTCGGTCAGCGGTACGCCGCCCAGGCTGATCTCGCCGGAGTCCGGCCCGGTGATGCCGGCCAGCAGCCTGCCGAGCGTCGACTTGCCTGCACCGCTCGGGCCGACGATGGCGATCCGCTCGCCGGGCGCGACGTCCAGGCTGAGCTGCCTGAGCACGTCGCGGCCAGGCACGTAGGCGTGACTCACCTGGCTGACGCGGAGCCGGTGGCCGGCCGGCTGTGCGCCACTTGGCTGCCGGTCGGCTGGCAGGTGCGCGAGGCCGACCAGCCGGGCCAGCGACGCTGCGCCCATCTGCAGGTAATTCAGCCACTGAATGAGCTGGTCCATCGGCGCGACCAGCGCCCTGGCGTACAGCGCGGCAGCGGTCACCTGCCCGAGCGTGCACCAGCCATGCAGGTAGGCCACCCCGCCGAAGGCAAGCACGCCAGCCAGCGGCAGTACGTACGATGCCTCGGCGGCCGGCAGGAAGACGGTGCGCAGCCGCAGCGTGTACAGCTCCGCGCCGAAGCAGGCGGCGATGTCGTCGTCGCAGCGGCGGCGGCGGATCGCGCCGAGCCGCAGCGCCTCCACCGTACGGGCACCGTCGACGGTCTCGGCCAGGCTATCGGTGAGCGCCCCCCAGGAGGCGCTCTCGCGCAGGTAGCCGGCCGGTGCCCGGCGGAGGTACCAGCGGCCGACGATCCAGATCGGCGGCACCACGATCAGGCAAGGCAGCACAAGCAGCGGGTTGTCGGCCGCGATGGCGACGACGGTCAAGATCATGGTGAGCCCGGCGGTCAGCGCGGTCGGGATGCCCAGCCTGGCGACCACGCTCAGCGAGTTCACATCCCGCGACGACCGGCTCATCAGGTCGCCGCTGCCGGCCTGCTCGACCATCGACAGCGGCAGGCCGAGCACCCCGTCGATGAACTCCTCACGGAAGCCGGCCAGCACCGCCTCGCCGAGCTTGGCCCCGGCCAGCGCGCCGAATCTGATCAAGACCGACTGCACGATCAGCGCCGCCGCGATCATGGCCGCGAGCAGGTCGATCTGGCTGACCGCCGAGCCGCGCTGGACGTCGGTGACGATCTCGCCGAGCAGTCGGGGCGGCACCAGTCCGGCCATGGTAGCGGCGGTGTAGAGGCTGAGTACCGCGGCTAGCTCCCGCCAGCGGCTGGCCATCAGCTTCCTGGTGTCCGCGAGCACCTGGGAGCTGGTGGCTACCGGCAAGATGGTGCACACGGCTCGTCCTCGCGCAGCACCGCGCTCGCGTAGTCGGCACTCGCGGCGGCCAGGTCCTGGTGGGTGCCTTGGGCCTCGATCAGTCCGTCCCGCAGGAAGGCCACCCGATCCGCCTGGCCGAGCAGGAGCGGGCTATTGCTGATCACGACCGTGGTGCGGCCGCGCCGGAAGGCCCTGAGCTGCCCCGCGATCGCCGCTTCGGTATGCGCGTCGACGGCGCTGGTCGGCTCGACCAGAATGAGGACCTCGGCATCGGCCAGCAGGGCGCGGGCGAGCCTGACGCGCTGCGCCTGGCCACCGGACAACTCGCGGCCCCTGGCCGCCAGCTGGCCAGTCAGGCCGATCAAGTCGAGCACGTCGGTGGCGCAGGCGGCCGAGGCAGCCGCGCGCACCTGCGGCTCGCTGACCGGCCCGGCGCCCGCGAGTTGCTCATCGAACCGGCCAGCGAACAAGTGCGCGTCATTGGCTGCCACCAGGACCCGGCCGCGCACCTGCTCGACCCTGAGCCTGGTCAGTGGCACGCCGCCAAGCAGCGGGCCGGTCAGGCTCTGGTAGCCGCCGAGCCGGTCAGCCAGCTCAGCCGCCTGCGCTGGATCGTCGGCAGCGATGCCGAGCAATTCGCCCGGGCGCACGGTCAGGCCGGAGGCCGGATCGTGCAGCGCGGTACCCGGCGGCGGCATAGGCGCCGGGTCGGCCGGGTCAGCCACCTCAGGTGCCAGCCGGAGGATGGTGACGATGCGGCCTGCGGCCACCAGGCCGCGCACTTCGTTGTCCGCGACTTCGGTCAGGGTCGCGAGCGGTAGCGCCAGAAAGGACGCGAAGGCATAGAACGTCACCAGCTCGCCGGCCGTGATCAGCTGATGCAACGCGTAGTGCGCGGCGATCCAGGTCGCCGCCGTGATGAACATGCCGGGCAGCAGGATCTCGGCCCCGGCCAGGAAGGACTCCGTCTTGGCGACGTGCACGCCGGTGAATCGCAGCTGCTGGGACTGGCTGCGATACCTGGCGCTGAACGTCGACTCACCGCCGATGCCGCGCAGCACCCGGAGGCCAGCGACGATGTCGGCCGCCTTGGTCGCCAGCTCGCCCTGCAGGTCACGGTACTTGCGCTGACGCTGGTGCAGCGGCTTGAGCAGCAGGCCGACCAGGGCGGTCATGGCCGGGCCGCCGATCAGCACGATCAGGCCGAGCGGCAGGGACCGCGACAGCAAGATGACCGCGACCACGATCAGCGCGGCGACCGCTCCAGTGCCACGGCCGGAGACTTCAATAGCGTCGCCGACGGCCTCCACGTCAGCGGTGCCAACGCTGACGACCTCCCCGGTGCTGGTCAGCTTGGCCAGCGTGGTGCCGAGCCTGGCCGCATGGTCCGTGATCAGCTGCATGATCCGGAACGATGCGTCGAGAAAAGAGCTCACCACCCGGCGGTGCCTGAGCACTCCGGTGACGGCGGTGAGCACGCCAAGCCCGAGAACGGCGCCGCAGTCGACGCTGAAGGCAGTGGCCTGACGACGGGTGAGCGCGTCGATCGCCGATCCGATCGCGACCGGCACGAAAGCCTGGGCGATCATCGAGGCGCAGCCCCAGAGGATGCCAAGCAGGACGTTGGCGCGCTGCCTGCGGATCAGCCAGAACAGGAAATGATGATCCGAGCGCAGATCAGGCGTGCCGGGCTGAGGTACCGGCAACTGGCGCATAGCTGCCCAACTTACTGGCATGGCCATCCCGGCGGCATCTCAATATTGCCGGGCCCGGCCGGGCGGGGCGCACTGCTCAGCCAGCGGCGGCAGCCAACTCACCGAGAATGGCCTCGATGCGATTGGCGACCAGGGTCAGGTGACCGTCGCCCGGCAGCAGATGCGCTCGCGCGCCGGGAATGTGGCCAGCGAGCCACTGGCCGTGCGAGGCAGGCACCATGGCGTCCTGATCGCCTTGCCAGACCTGCACGGGCACAGCGATGTCGCCGACCTCGAATCCCCACTCCTTGACGAACGCCAGGTTGTCGTCCCGCCAGCCCGCGATCCCGGTGCTGACGGCGGCTCTGGTCGACTGAGCCAGGTAGTCGCCGAACTCGCCGCCGATCGCCGCCTTGTCAGCGGCGGTCACCAACTCACCGAACGCCTCGGCGACATCGCTGGCCGTGACGCCGGCGAAACCGGGTGCCGCCTGCTCCAAGTACGTCGAGAGCACGGCTTCGCCGGCGACCGCGCGGCCAAACTCATCGACGTTCTCCGCCGCCATGCCAGCCAGCCAGTCCAGGCCCTGCGCAGCGTGCGGCGCCACGCCAGCGAGCGTCGCGGCGGCACGGCAGCGTCCAGGCAGCAGGGCAGCGCATGCAAGCGCGTGCGGCCCGCCGCCTGACCAGCCGGCGGTCACGAAGTCACCCGCGCCAAGCTGGTCGAGGATCGCCGCGACGTCAGCCGCCGCGTCAGCGACCTGGCGTCCTGGCTGCGGATCGGAGTGGCCGTATCCGGGCCTGGCGTACATGATGCAGCGCAGCCCGTTGGCTGCGGCTGCCTTGAGCAATGGCTGGTAGCCAACCAGCCCGGCGGGCGTGCCAGTGTGAAACAGCAGCGGCAGCCCAGCGGATTGCGGTGCCGCGAGCACCTCGACCGACCGGCCATCGGCCACTTCCACCAGCATCTGGTCCGCCTCGTTGACTGCCATTGTCAGCTCCGCTCCGCTTGTCACTCTTACCTTGGCGATCGCGCGGGAATGTACGGTGAAATACCGCGAGCCGTCAAGGAGACTCCGTGCCGCTCTCGACCGCGACCGATCGCAACAGCTTCGCGCAAGACCTCTTCACCCCGCTGCCGACCAGATACGACCGATTGGCCGAGCTGCTCTCCTTCGGCCAGAATGGACGCTGGCGCCGGGCCATGGTCGATCAGGTGCTGCCATCCGACGGCGTGATCGCTGACGTCGCCTCTGGCACCGCCGGAGTCGCCATTCAGCTCGCCCGCAGGTCCGGCGCCAAGGTCACCGGGATCGACCTCACCGAGCAGATGCTGGCCCAGGGCCGGCTGAACGTGGCTCAGGCCGGCCTGGCCGACCGCGTCACCTTGGTGTGCGGGCGGGCCGAGCAGCTGCCATTCCCTGACGCCAGCTTCGACGCCATGACGTTCACTTACCTGCTTCGCTACGTCGATGACCCGCAGGCGACGCTGACGGAGCTGGCCAGAGTGGTCAAGCCCGGCGGCAAGGTGGCCAGCCTGGAGTTCTGCTCCCCGCCGGCGCCCTTCTGGCACGCCGCCTGGTGGCTGTACACCAGGACGCTGCTGCCGGCCGGCGGCTATCCGACCGGCGGCCGTGAGTGGTTCGACGTCGGCAGGTTCCTCGGCCCGAACATCTCTGGCCACTACCGCAAGTATCCGGTCAGCTGGACGGTCGATGCCTGGGGCAGGGCCGGATTCACCGACGTGGGCGCCCGGCTGATGAGCCTGGGCGGTGGTCTGGTCATGTGGGGAACCAGGTCAGGTGGCTGACCCGCAGGCCAGGCCGGCCTACTACGCTGCCCGGCCTGGCCGGTGGCGGGATTGGTGGACGCTGCTGCACCCGCCTTTCACTGCCTGGCACTTGTCCTATGTGGTGATCGGCGCGATGCTCGCGCCCCAAGTGCGGGTCGACCGGCTGCTCGCGGCGGTTGGCGCCTTCTTCCTGGCCGTCGGGCTGTCCGCGCACGCGCTCGACGAGCTGCACGGCCGACCGCTGCGTACCACGATCCCGGCACCTGTGCTTGTGGCCGTGACGGCGATCGGGCTGGTCGGTGCAGTCGCACTCGGCGCCTGGGGCATCACCCAGGTCGGCTGGATCCTGCTGCCCTTCATGATCGTCGGGCCGCTGCTGGTGATCGGCTACAACGCCGAGCTGTTCGGCGGCATCATCCACACCGACCTCGGCTTCGCCGCCGCCTGGGGCGCGTTTCCCGCGCTGACCGGCTACGTAGGCCAGGCGGGGCGGCTCGCGGTGGCGCCGGTACTGGTCGCGGCCGCCGCCATGGCGCTCTCGTCCGGACAGCGGCACCTGAGCACCCCAGCCAGGACGCTGCGGCGGCGCACCGTGTCGGTCTCTGGGCAGGTCACGCTGACCAGCGGCACGGTAATCTCGCTGACCGCGGCGAAGCTGATTGAACCGCTGGAGCGGGCGCTACGTTCCTTGTCCTGGGGAGTCGTGCTGCTGGCGGCCGCACTGGCGGTGGCCAGGCTGACCTGAGACCGAAGGGCATGATGCATCGTGCGGAGTTGGCTGCTGATCGTCGGCGGTGTGGTCCTGCTCGCCGTCGGCGTGCTCTGGGCACTGCAAGGCTTCAACATCATCGGTGGCAGCGTCATGTCGGGAAGCTCGGTCTGGGCTGTCATCGGCCCGGTCGTAGCCGTCGTCGGCCTCATCGCCGCCGTTCTCGGCTTGCGCAAGGCCCGCGCAGCCACTTAATACCGCAGCTGCAACTGGCGCACTTGCCGGGGTGGCTACCCGCCACGCCCAAGATCGCGATGTACTGCCGCAGCATTAGCGCGGTGCTGCGTATTGGGCAGCTATTAATTCCAGGGCAAGCCCGGACGTACGCGCCAAATAATAAGGCGACGCTAGCCTTCGCTATCTAATGCCGGTAAACTCTGCCGTCGGGATTTCAGCGCGACCTAAATCGCGCCGGAATCTTGCTCACTATAGCGCTGTCAATCACCAAAGGATCGATGAGTGCTGTGCAGGCAGTAAATATCGGCTATACACCAAAGCACGCCGCTCCGCCACCACCACGACGACGGCAGGCCGGGCCAAAGCGGTGGCGCATCCTGGTACTGATCGTCTGCTGCGGTGCGCTAGCGGCGTCAGGGATCGGCTACCTGGCGCTGCGGTCAGACCGCCAGCCGGTTCGCGCCGCGAGCAGGTCGCAGGCTGGCCAGGTCGACGTGGTCATCGACTCGACGGCGGCCTATGGCCTGCACAAACCTGGTCCGATCACGGTCAGGCATGGCCATGTCTGGGTCGCTGACGCTGCGCGCGACTCGGTCACCGAGTTCAGCTTGCGGGCCGGCCGCCAGCCGGTGACCTGGTCGGGCCACGCGTACCGATTTGTCGCGCCAACCGCCATGACCGCGAGCCGCGACGACCTGTGGATAGCCAACGCGCATTCGCTTACCGAGATGAGCGCAATTACCGGTAAACCAGTGCGAATTATTTCCGGCTACCGCTGGATGGACAACTTGAGCGCCCTGGTACTTTTCGGCCGCAGACTGTGGATTTCTAATGCCACCTCGGTAGCCGAGATAAGTACCAGGACCGGCAATCTCATCCGGCTATTTCATAGCCGTAAATACGGGTTCGCCTCCCCCGCCGCGCTCGCGATCAGCCATCACCGGCTGTGGGTGGCAAACTCGGCAAATGGCTCAGTTACTGAAATGGACGCCGTCACTGGCACCTGGATAGCGACGATCCGCGCCAAGCGTTATGGCCTGGCCGACCCCCGCGCCGAGACGGCAGGCAAGACCAAGCTCTGGATCGCCAGCAAGACCGGGGGCACCGTCACCGAGCTCGACACCGTGACCGGGGACCTGGTCCGGGTGATCAGCGGCGCCAAGTACGGTCTGGCGGCGCCCGCCGCGATGACGCTCGCCGACGGACGGATCTGGGTGGCGAACACGGCAGGCAACTCGGTCACCGAGATCGGCATGTCAACCGGAGCGCTGATCGGACGGCTCAGCGGCAAGCGGTTCGGATTCGACCACCCGGCCAGCGTGACCAGCTACCAGGGCCGGATCTGGGTGGCGAACCGCGACGCCGGCCGCATCACTGAGCTGATCCCGCAGCCGTGGCGGTTAACCGACGCGAGCTAAAGCGCGCCTTGCTTCTGCAGGTGGTGCAGGGCGAGCCAGCCAGCCGCGCCGGCAGCCAGAATGTGAACGTCCGGTACAGCAGGACCGCGGTGATGGCCTCGCCGCCAGGCATCCCTGCCGCTGTCAGGCCGAGTGACATCGCCGTCTCGATAGCCCCGATTCCGCCGGGAATGGGGATGATGGATCCCACCGCGCTGCCGGTCAAAAAGACGATCGCCACGCTCGCCAGCGGCACGTGCGAGACTCCGACAGCGCGCACGCAGGCCGCCAGGCACAAGATGTAGGCGACCGAGATCAGGAAGGACCCGCCGATCCCTTCGGCGAGCTTCATGCGCCGCTGCGCCACGTCAAGCAGTCGCGGCACCACCTGGCTGAAGACCGCGCCGACCCGGGACAGTACCTGCCTGCGCCCGTACGGGATCGCCACGACAAGCAGCACGACGACGACTAGTGCCCCGAAGGCGATGTACTCCCACTCATGCGGCCGCAGCGCGTTAGCCGCGTGCGACTGGCCGGTGATCGCCACCGAGATCAGTACAAGCACCACGTAGACAATGAACGACATCACCTGGGTCAGCCCAACCGCAGCGGCAGAGTCGGTGCCGCTGAGCTTAGCTTTGCGTAGATATCGCACGTTCAGCGCGACGCCACCAACTGCGGCCGGGGTGACCAGGATCACGAACGACGCGGCAACCTGGGCGAGGAAGGTGCGGACCATGCTCAGCCGCTCGAGCACGAAGCCAGACAGCGCCCAAGTCGCCCCGAGGTAGGTGGTGACGGAAAGCGCCAGGGCGAGGAAGCTCCAGGCGAGATTGGCGTGCGCGAGTAGTTTCGAAAATGAGACATTAGCCAGCTGCCCTGCGAGCAGGTAGGCAGCGAACACGCCGGCCACCAGGGTAATCACGGCGCGCGGCCGGATCCGCTCGAGCTGGACCGGCGGGACCTCGCCATCGGGCGCCGCCGCGAGAAGCCGCTTGCGCAGCGCGGTAAGCAGGCTCTTCCGGCCGCGCAACTCGGCTCTGGTGGTCCGGTACAGCGCGACCGGCTGGAGCAACGGCACCAGGCCAGGCAGGTCCTCCTTAGGCACCTTCTCGATGGCCAGGTCGGCGGCCCGCTCTGGACCCACCAGCAAGGCGGTCTGGGCGATCAGCTGCGCCAGGTCAATCCTGGCTTGCAGGTCGCTGGCCGCCACGTCGCCGTTGCCGGGATCGAGCAGCACGACCTGCTCGGCGGAGGCCGAGGTAAACATGATCCGGTCGGCGGTAAGCGCTCGGTGCGTGACGCGGTGCTCGTGCAACTGCAGCACAGTGTCCCAGACCTGCCTGAGCTGTTCGTCCGTGACCTCGGCACCGCATTCGGCGAGCGTGCGGCCATCTAGGTGGTCGGTGGCTAGCGCCGCCGCGTCAGGACCGACCCTGGTCACGGCGTGCAGCCTCGGCGTGCGGACTCCGGCATCTTCGGTGGCATAGATCAGCAGCGCTTGCCGCTCGACCGCGCCTTCGAGTGTGAGCGGCGCGCTGCGCGACACGCTGGCCCTGACCCTGACCCGGCGGTAAAGCCGGTAGAAAGCATCTGCGGCCTGCTGGTCCCGGTCGAAGACGGTGACGTCGAGCGACCGGCCGTCAGCCAAGGTCGCCAGGTACTTGCGCACTTCAGAGGCACCATTGCCGATGCGGCGCAGCGCCACGATGGTGCCTTGCGCGAACTGAGCGCGGCCGCGATGTCGGTGCCGCCTGCAGGCCGGAGATCGTGCCGACGGCATAACGAAGTCCTGAGCCGATCGCTGACCCAATCAGCACAGTGATCAGGAAGGAGATCACCGTCGCGTCGCCCTTGGCCAGGATCGCCAGGCCGTAGAGTCCGATGCCAGTGAGGAAGGTGGTCCGCCAGTGCGCGAACCCGCGCAGGCCGATCACCGTGACATAGGCGACCAGGCCAGCGAGGTAGCCGTCCAGCGCGGTGCGCTGACTGGTGGTGTGCAGCGCCGAGTTCAGGTCGCTCATCGCCGATAGGTGAAGTACCAGGTTCACCAGCGCGACCACGCCAACCGTGATCCCGCCTGCCGCGACCGCCTCCGCCAGCCGGCGGAACTGACTCAGCACCCCCAGCCTGATGGCCAAGGCGAGCGGCAGGATCGGCAGCGCCAGGGTCGCGGCCACGCTAATCAGGTGCAACAGCGAAGTCGGCAGCCGCTCGCTGGCACCGACCAGGTCAACGTCGACACCGGTGGCGGTCGCGCTGGCAAGAAACGCGAGGCCGACGAGCACGCCGATCTCGAGCACGGCGGTGACGCTGCGCAGCAGGTCGGCCGGGATGCGGACCCGAGGCTCCAGGTGATCTTCAACCCGCACGACCGCGCGGCCCCCTGGCGCCTGCGTCCCGCTATCCGGGCTCGTCAACGCGGCCATGGCTGCTGGTCGCTCCGGTTGCCGACGCGACCTTATGTGATGATCGTTTCACCTGCATCCAAACCCGGCCCAACCGCTCAGTGCCTGTGTGCGCGCTGGTATGTGCGCTCCGGAGCATGTTAATCGGTCAGGAATCCACTAGCCGGGAAAACCTACCGAGATCGCGCGCATTGAATCCGGCAATTGTCGGATCAGGTGCTGCTCGCACTCGTCTGGGTAACCCGAGATCAGCGGTCTAGAAGCTGACGGTAAAGCGCAGCGGTTTGCGCTTCAGGCGCGCCGTCGACGGCAATCTCGGCAACAGCTGCGCTGCAGCGCGTCCACGCTTCCCTCACCCCGGCCAAATTGCCGGCCGCGTGCTCGGCTCGCATCAGCAGCCGCCACAGTTCCTCGGCAGTTTCGTCGGCCACCAGGCCGATCCGTGCGGCTCTGGCCGCCGCGCCGGTCTCGCCGCTGGCTAGAGACAGTTCGGCGAGCGTCGCGGCGGCCGTCACGATCCGCGCTCCCACGGCCTCAACCAGCTCGATGTCCAACCACCAGTAGTAACAGCCAGTGAACGGCTGCCCTCTGATCATGCCGAGTGCTGCCGCTAGCTGGCTCGCGTCACCGGCGGTCATGCCCTCGTCGGTCAGTGCTTCGAACTCATCCCAGTCCAGGCGGCTGTCCTGATGCAATGCGTACTGCCCGTGGCCACGATGCTCGATCCACTCCCGGCCATCCGCCGCAGGCCCCAGCTGACGCCTGCTCCTGGCGATAAGCTGGCGCAGCGAGTCGGCCGGCTTCGGGTGCTCGGCGTCCGCGCCGAGCAGCTGGCACAGTCGCCGGTTGGAAAGACCGCTCGCCGGATGCAAAGCGAGCGCCACGATGAGCTGCGTCTGCGCGGGCAGCAGTGCCCCAGGTTGTCCGTTGATGGTGAGCTGACCGAGTACGCCGATCCGCAGGGTTCCCGGCGGTGCGGTGATGTCGGGCGACTCGGGCCGATCGTGCCGCACAAGGTGGTCCGGCTGGTGCGGCTCGCCCGGCTCGCCCGGCTGGTCCGGCTCGCCCGGCTGGTCCGGCTGGTGCGGCTCGCCCGGCTGGTGCGGCTGGCCCGGCTGGTGCGGTTGCTCCTGCTGCTCCGCCGCCGGTGGCTGATCGGGCTGATCAGGCTGGTCACGAGGGTCGGCAGAGCCGGTGTCGCCGAGCTGGATGATGGCGGCGGCCGGCGGCGGCGGCTCGGATTCGGCGGCAGGCAGAAGGGCGGCGAGCTGACCAGGGTCCTGCGCCAGGTCGATCAGCATCGACAGCTCGCTCGCGGTCGGCGGTATCCGGCTGACCAGTACCGTCAGCGGACGTCCTGGGTCGGCACCGGACCCGTTGGCGGCACTGTGGCCGCCAGCCCGCACGCCCACGAGCCTGCGTTGTGCCTGCACTGCCTGCGCGGCAACCAGGTCAAGCGCGGACCTGAGATCGGCGCAACTCGCGGCCAGGCTGCCTGGACCAAGCCGGGCGAAACCCACGACAATAACGTCGGCTCGTCCGGTACTCACCGACTGCACTTCGGCCGCGACCGCGGCCAGCAACCGGTCGACCAGCTCAGCCGGGCCAGCAGCCAGGGCGACGTGCGGCCGAGCCAGCTCAGCCAGCAGCTTGCCAACCGCGGCAACGTCCGCCGGAGCGGTGACGGCAGCCGGCACGACACTGAGCTCAACCCCACCGAGCCCGATGGCACTAGCCCCGACGGCACGAGGCCCGACGGCACCGGCCCCGACGGCACGAGGCCCGACGGCACCGGCCCGGCCACCCCCGATCTCGACGGCACCGGCCCGGCCCACGCCAGCTGGCACGAGCGCCGCGCCCGGCGTGCTGACCGATCCCGACCAACTCGCCCCGGCCCTTGGGACCGTGCTGGCCCCGCTTATCACGGCCGATCTGGTGAGGACGGGCGCGGAGACCGGCTGGACAACCGCGTGTGCCGATCGTCGCGGCGCACGCCAGCGCAGCCAGCACCGAGCGATCACGACGGCGATAATCCCGAGCAGCACGCCAACGCCGAAAACGGCAGCACCAGGTAGCCGGGAGAGCGCCATTGCGCTGGCGGGCGCTCCAGGCAGCGGCCTGGCCAGCGCTAACGAAGCGGCAGCGGAGGACGGAGTGACTGATAACAGCGGGCAATGACGCGGCAGCCGAACAGCAGGCCCGGCCGAAAAGGCCGGATATACCATGAAAACCGGAGATAACTGCATAGAGCGCCGAGTTCCCGCGAATCGTCTAAGTGATCAGGTAGGCGTCGAATAGCATTTCGCAGCCGACTACGCGGCACAACCGATTCAGCCCAAATAAAACATGCACCAGCCGTGGCGCGGCGGAAGGTTGAGTTCATTTTCGGGTTGCTTGATCGGCTGCTCGGATCGATATCGCACATTTATGGATGTTTCGCGCTTGAGTGCGTGAGGCGCCTTCAGCAACGGGGTCGCCCCGTTGTCATCAGGTGAGCAACGGGGCGACCCCGTTGCTGTCGGCCCAGTCCAGCGGGCGAGGCTGGGGCCGCGCGCGGCCGGGGTTAGGGCCGGGCGCGGCCGGGTTAGGGCCAGACTGGGGCCGCGCGGCCGAGGTTAGGGGCAAGGCCGGCAACCTGGCGAGCGAGACGACGCGCAGCCGGGCCGGGGCCAGGCAGCCGGGCCAAACAGCGGCGGCCACACCGAGCGGCCAAGGCCAGGCAGCCACGCCGAGCGGCCAGGGCCGGGCGCGATCGGAGCGCCCGGCGGGTCGGGGGTGCGTCGCTGGCCTGCGGGTGCAGTTCGTGGGAGGCCGGCTCGGCCGACATCACCCGTTCGGGGTGAGCGATGTGACCGTGAACTGGGGAACGCTGCTGTATCGAGCAGCACTGACATCGGGGGAAGCCATGACGAGCACCGAGTCTTCGATGACTCGCTTTCAGATCAGTCCCACCAACTCCAAGGCACTGGGCGTCGGGTTCGCGCTGATCGCGGCGGGCGGCCTGATCAGCTTGTGCGGCATGGGCATCGGCGGCGCTGCGGCGGTCAGCGCGGTCAGGCGCTGGGCCATGGCGCAGGAGGAGCCGCCAAGCGCGCTGATGAAGCGTAAAATCTCGCAGGCCAAGGCGGCGACTTCGGCAGGCGCGAGCGCCTGGCAAGACGGCCTGACGCGCACGCGCTGAGGACTGGGTTTCGCTCTCAAAGTCGACTTATCGATAAGGTTGATGACGCCGGGCCATGGCCCGGCGTCATCGCGTTGGTGAGCCTTGGTCATAGATCGCGCTCGGGCCGGGGCGGCGCGCTCGGTTGCGACTGGCCGCAGGAGGTGCGCGTGACTCGGTCGGAGTTGCTCAGTTATTGCCTGGCGAAGCCGGGTGCCTGGCAGGACGAGCCCTGGGATGGTGACGTCGTGGTCAAGGTTGGCACCAAGATCTTCGCCTTCCTCGGCAGCGGGTCGGGGTCGACTTTCGGCATCAAATGCGGGCCTAGCCGCGAGGCGGCTGATGAATGGCTGCTGCGCTTCCCTGATGACGCGGCGGTGATGGCGTACATTGGCCGTTCCGGCTGGAATAGCTTGCGCTTCGACGGCGGCATTCCCGATGACGAGCTGCGCGAGGCGATCGACTCGTCTTACGAGAGCATCGTCGCCAAGCTGCCGAAGAAGGACAGGCCGGCGTGAGGACCACCGTGTTCGGGGTCAGGACCGGCAGCCAGGACAGGATCTACGACCTCACTCCACGTTGCGCCGAGTTCGTCAGCCAGGTGGCGGCTGGCGGCGACGGCTTGCTGCACGTCTTCGTCCCGCACGCGACTGCTGGCGTGGTCATTATGGAGCTTGGCTCAGGCAGCGATGAGGACCTGCTCGCCGTCCTGGCCGGACTGCTCCCCGCCGACGGCAGGTGGCGGCATGCACACGGGACCAGGGGACATGGCCGGTCGCATGTGCTGCCCGCGTTCGTGCCGCCGTTCGCTGTGGTGCCGGTTGTCGCCGGCGCGCTGGCGCTCGGCACCTGGCAGTCGGTCGCGCTGGTCGATCTCAATGTGGACAATCCGGATCGCCAAGTGCGGCTTTCCTTCCTGAGCTGACCGCCCGCCGGCAGGCCGCCGACAGACCGCCGCCGACAGACCGCCGACAGGCCGCCGCCGACAGACCGCCGACGGACCGCCGACAGACCGCCGGCTGCTCGTCGGCTGGCCGCCGGAGAACGCCCGTAGATAACGAACAGATCTCGACAACTGGCGATCCGGCTGTTTGACGCAAGGTAAGGTGGGCAGCCGAGTGCCCTGAGCCCAACCGAGACCTCAGGAACTGACTTCATTTATGGCGAAACATAGACAGCAACAGATTCCGCGTGCCACTAGGCGATCCCGCCGGGTGGCCAGCGTGCTACGCGGCGGCGGCATTGTCTGCGCGCTAGTGCTCTGCGTCTTCGCTGGTGCCAAGCTGTTCTCGTTCGCGGCCAGCGCTGACGGTCTCGGGCATGCCGCGGCGATCGGCGGGGCTGATCGCCCGCCACTCGGCCCGCAGGCCGGTCGCCAGTCCGGCAGCGCTAGGCAGTCCGGTCAGCCTGGGCCGAGCACGTCGGCTGCCAACCCCACCGCGACCCCGTCAGCCACGCACTCACCGCTGCCGCACGTCTCGGGCAGCGAGGTCACCGCGGTCGGCGACTCGGTCATGGTGGCCGCGACGCCAGCGCTTGACCAGGCGCTGCCGGGGATCTACATCGACGCCCAAGTCGGCAGGCAGTTCTACACCGGTCTGCAGGTCATACAGGAGCTTAAGGCGCAAGGCCAGCTCCGGCAGATCGTCGTGGTCGGCCTCGGTACCAACGGCACCGTCACCAGCGCCGAGATCAGCCAGCTGTTCGCCGAGATCGGGCCAGGCCGGCGACTTGTGCTGGTGAACACCTTCGAGGACAGGTCCTGGGAGCAGGAGGTCAACTCGACGCTCGCGGCCGCTGCCGCCGACCACCCGTCTACCGTCGTGCTAGCCAACTGGTTCACGACCATCGAGCACCGCACCGACCTGCTCTGGCCAGACGGCATTCACCCGCAGCCGGCCGGCGGCGTGGTCTACGCGAAGATGCTGAAGCAGGCCGTACAGCAAGTCGCCGGTCTGCCGGGCTAGCCGGCTTGAAGTCGGCGCGGCTGATCGGTGCCGATGGCCAGCTCTGATCCGGCCCACGGCCGGCGTGGCTGCCTGGTGATCCACTGCCAGACGGTGCGTCGCCGACGGCGGGGCGCGACCAGCACGTGACCGCTGCCGATCCGGCCGGAGATGTTGACCTGGAGCTGTACCGGCACTTCGCTCCCCCATGGCATCTTGACCCTGACGTGGCCGCTGCGCACCTGCACGTCGTCGGTATCCACGGCGATGCCAGGCCTGGTGATGATGCGCAGGTGCCCGCTGCGGATCTCGGCATCGATCCGCAACGTCGGATGCGCGATGACCGCTTCGGTGAGGTCGAGCTTGACGTGACCGCTGGTGGCCTTGAGCTCGAGTCGCTTGGGCAGCACCCAGCGTCCCTCCTTGACGGTGTGCCCGCTGCGGGTCTCAATCCGCACGACCTCCTTGGGCGTCACCGAGGCCGGCCCGGTTACCGGCCTGGTGCCGGCCGGCAGGTCAACGGTGAGCTTGGCGAGTTCGCCGTAAGTACGGGCGTTGAAGGCGATCTCGAGACGCTCGTCGAGTTCCTCTGCGGTCAGCCGACCATCTCCTGCCGCCACCCGCAGCACCTCGATGACCGCGTCTCTGTCCTCGTGCGAGGCGCGCAGCTGACTCGGCACCGGCTTGGCATCATCAGGCTCACGTGCGGTTAGGTCGCCCATCATGGACAAAACTGTAAGCCCGCAACCGCGCCCTAAGCACGCTCAGCCGCCGAGTTGTGAAACTAACGTTATTACTCGTCTCGCCGGGACCGGCTGAGCGAGCGGTCGCCGTGCGGCTGGGCTGGCAAATCGGGCTGCGGCTCGGCCGCGTCATCAGCCGCCGCTGGATGGTCGGTGAAGGTCACCTTGATCTGTTGCTCTTCGCGACGCTGATTCTGCAGCGGCTGCAGAGCAAGCGCGACCCGGTCGGCCGCAGTCAGCGGCGGCTGCACGAGCGAGCGCGGATACAGCTTGCGCACCCGCACCACGTTGACCTCAGCCGAGTAGAGAGTCACCTGCACGACCAGGTAGATCCAGGCGATCAGCGCCAGCACGATCGCGAAGATGCCGTAGATGGAGGTGCTGGTCAGGAAATGCTTCACCACCAGCGCGCCACCAGCCTGGAGCACGGTCCAGAGCAGCCCGGCCAGCATCCCGCCGGGAATCAGGTGCTGGGTCGGCACCACCTTCGGCGTCAGCACTCGGAAGCCGACCACGTACATCGCCATGTTGACGAGCACCGCCAGTGCGTCCGCTCCGACCACGATCAGCGGGCTATGGGTGCCGAAGGCGCTCAGGCTGGCCAGCCCCGTGGTCGCCAGCACGCCGACCGCGAGCACCAGCAGAAACAACCCGGTCCGGCCAAGCCGTTGCACGTAGCCCGGCCGTTGCGGGCCGGGGATGTTCCACACCTGTGCCATCGAGAACATTCCCACCTGGGCCAGTCCTGAGGTACCCCACAGGGTGACGAGCAGGCCGACGATCAGGCCGATCAGGCTGGAGCGGCGCAACGCCTTGACGTTGTTGTTGAGCTCGTTGCCGATGATGGGGAACTGGCTGGCGACCGCATGCTCCACCTGGTGGCGCAGCCCTGGGTCGTTAGCCGCCACCAACCCGAGGATTGTCGCCAGCACCAGCAACAGCGGGAACAGCGTGACGAACCCGGTGTAGGTGAGGCTCGCGGCGAGCTGGCCTGCGTTGTCGTCACCATATTTCTTTACGACGCCGTAGCAGAAAGCCGTCGGCTTATGCTGCTGCTGCCATTGATCTGCGCGCCTGAGCGATCGCTCCGCGAGGTTCATGTGCACTGCCCTCCCACGGCAAGCTACCCCAGTTAGGCCGGTTCAGGCATCGAGCCGGGTCATTGTGCTTGACCTGCGAGTTCGTCCGAACTTATCATCTACTGTTTGCCTTGATGTCATGTTGTCGGAGTCTGCCGCTGCCCCGAGTCGGCGAAGGTGTTGGTGTGCGGATCGCCTATGTAACAGAGTCCTTCCCACCTGTCGTTAATGGCGTCGCCGTCACCGCGATGCGCGTCGCTGAGCATCTGGCCCGTCGAGGCCACCAACCCCTTGTTATCGCACCGCAGGCTGCGTCCGGTGCCTCCTGGCCTGATGACCAGTTCTGCTATCCGGTCGCGCGGATGCCATCGGTCGGGCTGCCGATCTACCCCGATTTCCGGTTCGGACTTCCCTCTCCGCAGATCAAAGCAGCTATTGCCGACCACGGTGCCGACCTGGTGCACCTGGCCGGGCCGGTGTTCTTCGGCGCCAGCGGCGGCGCGGCCGCACGCAAGCTCGGGCTCCCCGTGGTCGCGGTGTACGCGACCGACATGGCGGCCTACGCCAGGACCTACCACCTAGGCAAGCGCGGCGAGGACTTCGCCTGGTGGCTGACCCGGCGCACGCACAACGCGGTGGACCGTACCTTGTCGCCGTCCACTGCGACCGGCGCCGACCTGATAGCCCGCGGCTTCGAGCGGGTCATGGTCTGGGGGCGCGGCGTCGACGCTGAGCGCTTCGATCCGGCCAACCGGAGCGAGCAACTGCGCGCGCAGATCGCGCCGGACGGCGAGGTAATCGCCGGCTATGTCGGGCGGCTGGCGGCCGAAAAGCGACTCGATCTGCTCAGCGGGGTAGCCGATCTGCCCGGCGTGAAGCTGGCGATCGTCGGCGGCGGGCCGCATGAGGCGGCCGTCAGGCGGCAACTGCCGTCCGCTGTCTTCCTCGGCCAGCAGCAAGGCGACGCGCTGGCGCGCGCCTACGCCAGCCTTGACATCTTCGTGCACAGCGGCCCGCACGAGACGTTCGGTAATACTCTGCAGGAGGCCGCTGCCAGCGGGCTGCCGGTCGTCGCACCGGCCGCTGGCGGCCCGCTCGACATCGTGGAGGATGGCGTGACAGGGTTTCTGGTCACCCCGGGTGACCGTAACGCGCTGACGCAGGCGGTGGCGGCACTGGCGTCGGACTGGCAGTTGCGTACCGCGCAGGGCCATGCCGCCAGGCGCAGCATGCTCAGCCGATCCTGGTCGGCCAAGGGCGACGAGCTCATCAGTCACTACACGGCCGTCCTGGACCGAGCCGCCGGGTCACTCGGCGTGGTGGGAGCCGCGGCATGACCACCTTTACCGCCCTGGGTGACTCCATCACGCTGGGCGTCGGCGATCCTGTGCGCACCGCCGAGCAGCGAAACTGGCGCGGCTGGGCGGCGCTGCTGGCCGAGTCGCTACCTGATCCTGTGCTGCACAACCTCGCCACCAACGGCGCGACCGCCGCCCAGATCGCCAGCGACCAGCTACCCCAGGCGCTGGCGATCCGGCCCGATGTTGCCAGCGTGGTCTTCGGCATCAACGACACGCTTCGGCCGGGCTTCGACGCCGCCAAGATCGAGGCGGCCGCGGCGCAGACGGTCGGCGCGCTTCGCGACGCCGGCGCCCAGGTGCTCACCATGCGCCTGCCGGACTCCGGCTGGATGCTCGGCCTGCCCGACGCACTGGCCAAGCCGCTGGCCAGGCGCACGCACGCGGTCAATGCCGCGATGGATGCCGTCGCCCAGCGCTTCGGCACCCTGCACTTCGACGCGGCCGGCGACCCAGCCACTTATGAAAAGCGCATGTGGGCCGTCGACCGGCTGCACCCGAACGAACGCGGCCACCGCCTGATCGCCAGGTCGTTCCACGATCTGTTGACCGCCGCTGGGTACGCCAGTGGGGCTCGCTCCCGACGCCGAGCCGCAGAACCCGCCGCCCACCAGGGCGGCCGAGTTCGCCTGGATGGCGACCAAGGGCACCGCCTGGGTGCTGCGCCGCTCCACTGACCTGGTCCCCTACTTGGTCGCCATGGCGGTGCGGGAGAAGTGGAACACGCGTCACGAGACCGACAACACCCCGGACGAAGAGCAGCCGCTAGCCGCCTAGTCAGGCCGGCGCCACCACTTGATCAAGGTCGCGGCCTGGGCGCTCGTTGCTGGCGGCCAGTTCGTGCGTGATCTCCGTGAGCAGGCTCAGCAGCGCGGCGTGCTTCTCAGGGTGCCAGCCGTCGAGCACTCGCTCGACTAGGTCCTGCCTGGCCTTGAACGCCTCCGTATGAGCCGATTCACCCGCCGCGGTCAGCAGGATTGGCTGGTCGGGCACCGGATCGAGCGGTGCCACATAGCCAGCGGTCACCAGTTCGGCCAGCCGGTCGTCAAGATTGGCGACGGTGATCGACAGGTGCCGGGCCAGCGTGACCCGGGAGTCACCCGGATGCTCCCCCACCCTGAGCAGCAGCCAGCCAGCCCGTGGCGTCAGGGCCAGGTTGGCTGAGGTGACGATCCGGCCGTACACCTCGCGGCGGCGCTCCCGGCCAAGGAGCGCGGACAGCGCCCGGCGCATCTCCTCATCTGATGTCCTGATCGTCGGCCGCGCGGTCGGCGCCAGCCGGTCGGCTGGATCAACCACCCTGGTGGTGGAGCGCAGCGGCAGCTCCTTGAGCGTCCAGGACAGCGCGAACGCCAGCGCCCCGACGGGCACAGCCGCAAGGAACACATCCCTGATGGAGGCGGAGTACCCGTTGATCAGCGCGGTGTGCAGCGGCGCAGGCAGCTTCGCCAGCACTGCCGGGCTGGCCCCGCTCGTGATGCCGACACCAGGTGGCAGGGCCAGGCCGCCGAGCGCGGCAGTAATGTGACCGGGCAGCACGTTGCTGAAGATCGCGCCGAAGATCGCCGTGCCGAACGACCCGCCGATGGACCGGAAGAACGTCGTCCCCGACGTGCCAGCGCCCAGGTCGGCGTACTCGACGGAATTTTGCACGGCGATCACCAGCACCTGCATGGTGGCGCCGATTCCGACGCCGAGCACGAACATGAACACTGACGACAGCAGCACGCTGGTGTCGGGCCCGAGATGCGACAGCAGGTAAAGCCCGAGCGTGAGCAGCGCCGTGCCGCAGATCGGGAAGATCTTGTACCGGCCCCAGCGCGAGATCAGCTGGCCGGTCGTGATCGAGGTCAGCAGCAGCCCGGCCATCAGCGGCAGCAGCCGCAAGCCCGACGCCGTGGGACTGACGCCCTTCACGATTTGCATGTATTGGGGCAGGTAGGTGAGCGCGCCGAACATGGCGAAGCCGACCACGAAGCCGATCGCCGACGCGGCCGAGAACACCGGCATCTTGAATAGGTGCAGCGACAGCACGGGCTCCGCCGCCCGCCGCTCGGCCAGTACGAAGCCAATGATGAACGCCACGCCGAGGACGGCCAGCGTAATGATCGGCCCGGAGAACCAGCCGAACGACACGCCGCCAAGCGAGGTCAGCAGCACTAGGCTGGTGGCCGCCCCGCCGATCATGATCGTGCCCAGGTAGTCAATGCTGCGGCGGCTCCTGCGCAGCTTGCCTGGCAGCACGGCTGCGACGACCACAAGCGCGACGATGCCGATCGGGATGTTCACGTAGAACACCCAGCGCCAGCTGAGGGTGTCCACGAAGAAGCCGCCGATCAGCGGCCCGATCACGCTGGTGACGCCGAAGACCGCGCCGAAGAAGCCCTGGTACCTGCCTCGCTCCCGAGGCGGCACGACGTCGCCGACGATGGTCTGGGCGCCGACCATCAGCCCGCCGCCGCCGATGCCCTGGAGCGCGCGGAAGAGGATCAGCTCGGTCATCGACTGGGACAACCCGGCCAGGATGGAGCCGATCAGGAAGATCACGATCGAGGCCTGGAAGAAGGTCTTGCGCCCGTACAGGTCGCCCAGCTTGCCCCACAGCGGCGTTGACACCGTCGATGCCAGCAAGTAGGCGGTCACCACCCAGGACAGCCTGGACAGGTCATGCAGGTCGCCGGCGATGGTCGGCAACGCGGTCGCGACGATGGTCTGGTCGAGTGCGGCCAGCAGCATGCCGAGCAGCAGCCCGCCCATGATCACCAGGACCTGCCGGCGGCGAAGATCGATCGCGGTGCCTGGAGCGCTAGCGGCTGATGTGCTGGCTTGGGCCATGGCTAGCCGAGTCCTTCCACCGACGGACAGCGCGAAGCAGCGGCATCGAGCCATTCTCGAAGCGCCTTGGTCGCCATCACATCGCACCTGTTGTAATCGAGCAACCATCGCCTGGCCGCCTGAGCGGCTATCGGATCGGCCTGGTCAATCGCCGCTTCGTAGCGGACCACGGCCTGAGCGCCGCCGGGATCTGGCACCTCCCAGGCGAACCCGGCGAGCGCGGCGACCTGCTTGAGCCCGATCGGGCCGCCGGTAACGAGCTGCCGGCCGAACGCCGCCATCAGGTCGATCCAGTCAGCGCAGCCAGTGAACTCGGCAACCTCGTCGGCGAGCCCCACTCGGCTGGCGATGCGGCGAAGCTGGCCATTTTCGGCGGCAGCGTTATAGCAATAGGCGCGGAAAGAAAAGCCCGCCCGCGCTGCCGTCAGCCTCAGGTTGGTCAGCCACTGCCAGAACTGGCCAAACAACTCGTCCTCGAGCTGCGTGGTCAGCGGCTCGAAGCTGGCGAACCCGCGATAGCCCACCGGCCAGAACCGGTCGGCGGCTGCCGCCCTGATGGTGACCAGCGTGCCCCAGAGGTAGACGCCGTCCTCGGCGCTCTCCATGTCGATGTCGACTTCGAGTCGCCACGCGGCACGGTCACCCGGTCCACGCCCCGGCGCCGGTAGGCCACGCAGTCACCTAGTGCGGCACGGGCCTGGTCGATCTGCTTCGGCAAATCTTTCATCGGCGAATCGCTGTAGGCGGCCGTCTTGGCGTGCAGCGACCGGGCGTCGGCCAAGGTGCTGATCCCGGCGCTGGCGAGCCTGCTGACCTGTCGCTCGCTGCGGGGCGGCAGGACTTGCGCGATCGGGGTCGGATCGGGCTGGCGGTCGAGGGCGGCGAGCACCGGGCGCAGGTCGATGCCATCGGCCACCAAGCTGGCGGTGCGATGGTCGAGGGCGGCGAGCGCCGCCCGGTCGGCGACACCGTGGTCGCGGTGCGTGCGCCAGGCCCGCCAGCCGACGCCAGGCAGCAAGCTCACGTCGCCCGAGCCAGCCAGCAGCAGCGGCTCGCATGCCGACCACCACGGGCACTCGTCGCATTCACTGATCCGCACCGGCACGACCAGCGGCGCGACGGCGGGATCGGCAAGCTGACGCAGCGCGACGGCGATGACGTCCAGCCGGAAGTCGAACTCGAAGTCGTAGACCGCCATCGTGGACCTGGCTTTGCGACCGCCGTTCGATGACGGCGTGTGCCAGCAAGGATCATCCAGGTCATACCAGGTCACGACGTTCTCGACGCCAAGGATGGCACCGTAGCTGCCATCGGCCGCTGCCAGCCCGATCGCCTCGAGCATGCGCTGGTAGTGCGCGAGCTGCAGCAAGTCACCGCGACGGCGGCGGGCGGTCACTGACCGGTCGGCTTGCGCGGCTTCCCAGCTGGGCTGGCTGAGCGGCCCGCATCGGGCCGGCGCATCGGCCGCCGCGGCAACCCGCAGCGTACGGTGCTGCTTAATGTCGGCCGGCCGGTACCTGGCACCGTCCGCGCCTGTGGCCGCGATCAGCAGGTCAGGCTCGCCCACCCGGCGCCCGGTCAGATCGGGCGGCAGCCGTCCGCCGATAATCAGCGGTGACCCGGCCAGCATCGCGTCCAAGGTGGCCGCCTCCCTGTTGGCCTTGTCGGCCGGATCGGCATGGTCGCTGACCGGGATCAGGCAGGCATCGGGGTGCTGCGCCAGCAAGCTCATCACGGTCAGGCGCTCGAACTCGATACCAGCGGCGAAACGCCGCTCAAGCAGCGGCGGGGGCGGCAGCGGCGGACCGGGATTGACGGTATCCCAGTGCACCCTGACCGGGCATTGCTTCGCTGGATAGCCGCCTTGCGGCGGCACTGCGGAAGCGTCGTAGCGAGTGACCACCCGCTGATCGTACGCACCGGCGCCGTCAGGCACCGTGCCGGTCACTCCGCGACTGCTGGCGGCAGCTCGGATACCTGCACCACAGGGATCGGGATTGGCACCGGCACCGGCATCGCGATGACCTCGGGCCTGACCAGCACGTCCGCGCCGGTCAGCTCGACGGTGCTGACCGGCGGGACCGTGCTGAGGCTGGCGAGCCTGGCGATGCCCCAGGTAGCGGCGAGTGCCGCGGCGACCTCGATGATGATCCTGACCGGGCCGCCGCCGAGGTGCTCGTGGTAGACGAACAGGCCGAGCAGGGAGCCAACCGCCGGATCGAGTACGGCGAAGGCGGGCAGGAAAGCCGCCAGGCCGGCCGCACGATATCCGTTCTGCTGCATGGTGTAGGTCATCAGGCCGACCACGACAAGAAGGTAGAGCCTCGGGTCGGCGAAGACCGCGAGCTGGCGGAGCCGGCCAAGAACGCCACCGTCTTGGTCAGCGCGTCGGTCACGCCCGCGGCGATGCCGCCGCCGACGCCTAGGACGAGCGCACGCTTGATGGCCTTGAGCCGGACGGCGATGAGTGCGGACAGCCCGGCGATGCCGAATGCCGCCACGGCGGCCAGGCCAAGCTGCTTGGTGTCCGCCGTTGGCTGGCCGCCAGCCGGCTGGGAGGCGATCAGGAAGATGGCGAGCCCGGCGAACGTCGCGATTGCCGCTGCCCACTGGGCGGCCCGCATCCGGCGCCGCTCTACCCAGGACGCCAAGGCGAGCGCCACCAGCAGGCTGCTTGCGAGCACCGGCTCGATGACCACCAGCCGTCCCAGGCCGAGCGCGGCTGCCTGCAGTGAGATGCTGACGATGATGGCGGCGAAGCCGAGCAGCCACAGCGGCCGTCTGGCCAGCCTGACCAGGACACCGGTGTCAAAGGCCGTGTCGGTAGGCAACTGGGCGGCGACGCGCTGTTGCAGCACGTTAGCGCCCGCGAAGCACACTGCGGCAGCAAGGGCGATCAGCATGGCAACGGGCTGTGCCAGGATCCCCGTCACCGGACGGCCACCGGCAGCCTCGGCGTCATGTCCGACATCATGACCTTCAACGACCTAGTTGGGCTAGTCTCCCGCCGCCACAAAGAGCCATGAGCCGCGCTGAGCGGGTGCGGGCTGGCTGATGCCGTGCCCGCACCCCGCTCGCGCGACCATCTACCAGTAGTGCGTGGTCGACGGTGAGCTGTTCATCACCGCGCCGACCATCTCCGGTGGCTCGAATACCGACTGCACTGCTATCCGGCCTGGTCCTTGCAGCCGCAGCCACATCGACTTGGCCTGCCAGCGAGCCGAGCTGAACCAGTACTGGCCTCTCGGGTACTCGAAGTGCAGGTGCATGCGAACCGTGGTGTCCTTCCAGATCAGGGCACCTGGCTGGATCAGGATGCTCTCGCCCTGATTCAGGTCCCTGATGAAGGTGTTGCCTGGGCCGTGCAGCAGCAGCAGTCCGTGGCCGCCGTGGGCCGAGAACCGGTCCATGAACTGACCAAGCGGGTAGTGCCACTCCTGCTCGTCACCGTCTTGCGTGGTGAACCAGACGCCGGCCCGCTCCCACTGGTAGTTGATGTTGGTGGTAGCGAGCAGGAACCGGTGCTCCACCACGTCGATCGCGTGGTTCTCGGACAGCGGGATGGCCAGCGTCTCACCGGGGTGATCGGCGCTGAACGCGATATGGCCAGGGCCGCCAGCCTGCATCATGATCAGCGGCATCCCGGCGAGCATCCGGTTCCAGCCGCCACCCATCTGCTTGGCCTCCAAGCGGACCTTTTCGTCCGCGTGCAGCAGCACATGGTGGCTGAAGTAAACCGAGTCCTCGCCATCGAGGTTCATTTCGGCGACCGGCACCAACGTGCCGGAGATCTGGCAGGTGGACCGGTTGAACCGGATCCGCGCCATGTCCTTGATGGGCGGCTGTTCGGCCCAGCCGGACTTGGAAACCTTGAGCCGGATATCGACGGGAGCACCGCAGCGGGTGCAGGAGTTGCCACCGCCGTCGCTCACGTTCCGGCAATACGGGCACGTATACGTGCTCGTGCCTTGCGGCGTCGACATGTCTGGTGTCCCCTACTCGCTGTGGCCGTGGTGGACGTACATGGACTGGATGCCGACCCGACCAGGACCGACCATTTCCGCCAGGAACATGTTGTGCCCCATGAGGCCGGTCTTGATGTTCTGCTTGACCGTGTTCATCTGCACCGACGAGTCCTTGTACAGGAAGCCGCCCGGCTCAACCAGGATCTTCTCGCCCGGGTTCAGCGTCTTCTGGAAGACGTTGCCGTAACCGTGCAGCAGCAGCAGGCCTTGCTCCTGGTGGGTGACGAACCTGTCCATGTACATGCCGCTGCCGCCGTGCAGGACGTTGGCCAGGCCCTTGATCCTGACGAAGGAGTAGTTGAGCGAATGCGTCCCGGCGAGGAAGGCGTGCTCGCGCACGTCAATCTCCATCGACGGGTGCAGCGGCAGCACCACGACCTCCCCGGTCGCGTCACGGGAGAACGCAATCCGGCCAGGTCCATGAGCCACGCTGACCACATGCGGCATGCCGCCAATGGTCCGCTTCATGCCGCCGCCGGTGTTCAGCGCTGACATCGGGACCTGCGGCTCTTTCCACAGCATGACGTGGTGCTCAAAGAACACCGAGTCACCCTGGGACAGCGAAATCTCCGCGACAGGGACAATCTCGCCCTCGACCTGGCAGGTCGAGTTGGAGAAGTGGAACTCGGTCATGTCCTTCAGCCGGGGGGCCTCGGTCCAGCCGGAGTCCGACACGATGTTCCGCTGGTCCAACGGAGCGCCGCAGGTGTTGCAACTAGTGCGCTGCGCCTCGTTCTGCGCCTTGCACCACTGACACTCGATCCGATCCATACGGATGCGCCTTTCTTTCTCGTGAGTGCCCTTAACCGACCAAACGTCGGGTTAAGAGGATCAGATCGTAGCCCAAGTGCAGGTCAGCGCACCTGGTTACGTGTTATTGGGTCAGCCGGCCGGGGGTGCCGTCGACGTGCCGCACTCGGCGCAGAACTTCGCATTCGGAGCCATGCTCGCGTTGCAGTTCGTGCAGTGCTTGGACGTCGGGGTGCCGCATTCGGCGCAGAACTTCGAGCCAACCGGCAGCTGGTTCTGGCAGTTGCTGCACGCCATCATCGCGGCGGCCGGCGCGGCGTCAGCCACCGGAGCGGCCGGAGCCGGGGCCGGGGCGGGCGCTGGTGCCGGGGGCGGCGGGTAGGCCGGCTGGCCGGGTGCGGGCGGCGCGTAGCCTGGGCCACCGCCAGCGAAGCCAGGAGCGGCTGGCGGCGGGTACGGCGCGGCCGGCGGTGCCTGCATCTGCCCGGCGAGGCCCATGCCAGCACCAAAGAAGATCGGCGCCGTCGCGCCGCCGCCCTGGGCCAGGCCCTGGCCAGCGCCCTGCATCATCTCAGCCTGCGCGGCCTGCATGAAGCCACCAGCGAGGCGGCTGTAGGCGGTGTCGCCCGCGAGCTTCTTTAGTCGCTTGTTGTCATCCTCGTCCAGGTTGATGTCGAGGTTGCCGAGGCGGGCAATCGAGATGCCGTAGTCGGCCAGCTCGTTGTTCGCGCCCTCCATCGCGCCCGACTCGATCTCTGGGCTGTGCATGGACAGGCCAAGGATCTGCCAGGCACCGGACATGAGCTGGGTGGTGACCGTGGTACGGCAGCACTTCAGCAGCTGCTGGGTGACCCAGTCGGTGACCGCGTGGTTGTCGGTCACGTCCACGGTGCCGACCAGGTTCAAGATCAGCTTCGCGGGCTCGAACACCCGCATCGAGTACTCGCCGAACGACCGTAGCGTCACGATCAGGCCGGTCTGCGGGTCCTGCACCTCATCGAGGCGGCCGCCGAACCTCAGGTTCGGGTACTCGCGGGCGCCGACAAAGTAGATCTCCGCCTTGAAGGCGTTGCTGTTCGTCGCCCAGTCGACAAAGAGGCCGAGGAATGGCAGCTCCTTGGCATCCAGCGTGTGCTGGCCAGGGCCGAGAGTGCCCATGACCTGACCCTGGCTGATGAACACTGCCTGGGCGTCTGGCTCCACGATGGCGCGGGAGAACTTGCGGATGTTGCTGTCGGGCCACTTATAAACGATTTGACCCTTCGAGTTGTCAGGCGCCGCGATGAACTCACGGCGGGCCTCATTGAGAATGCCCATCAAATCGCTCCTTCGTACCGTCGTGCGAGCATGGCGTCACTCTGCGCCGCGTCTAGCGGGATCATACCTACGCTTGACCCTTTCTGGGCTGCTACATCAGTCCCGATTAAGTCCCGGTCAAGTCCCGATTACCTGGTTGTTATGGGCATCGCGGCCTTGCGGCAGTCGAAGGCGGCCGGGACGGGGCCGGCACTTCACGGGTTTACGGTATTAGCCCGAAGACGGTCGCGGGGGATCCAGATCCGCCCGCCGGCCGCAGGCCCGCCACGATGATCCAGCTGCCGGCGGCCGGCAACTCGGTCAGGCCGCAGAGATTCTCCAGGTGGATCCGATGGCCGTGCAGCAGAGCGTGGTTGGCGGCGAAGCTGCCGTCCGCGCCAGGATCGATGCCCATCGTGTCGGTGCCGAGCGCGGCTATCCCCCGGCGCTCGATCAGCCAGCGGGCCGCCGCCGCGCTGAAGCCCGGGTAATGCAGCCCGCCTTGATCGTCAAGTCCGAGGTAGGCAGCGGGCTCTGACCAACGCTCTGAGTAGCCGGACAGCAGCAGCACGGCGGCACCGCTCGGCACCTGGCCACATTCGTCCTCCCACCGCAGGAGCTCAGGCACGTCCACCGCGAAGTCCTGGTCGGAGCTCGCTTGCCGGCGGCAGTCGAGCACCACGGCGGGAAAGAAGAAGTCGGCCGCGTCGAGCTCGTCAGCCGCTGGTCCGGCCGGGTCAAAATGTGCCGCTGCCGCCCAGTGCGTGCCTGACTGCTCGCCGCAGCTCAGCTGCTGCAGGTAGAAACCATCGGCAGCGAGGTCGGCTGCGGGCGTAAGCACGACCGCCGGGTCGCCGGGAAAGACCGGCGTCCGCGCATCAAGCACATGACTGAGGAAGACAACCCGCCGGAAGCCAAAGGGCACCATCTGGCTCAGCTCAGATCCGGTCCCAGCCGGCGGCTTCGTAACTGGCCTGCAGCCGGTCCATCAAGTCGGCGTCGACCTCGAAAGTCACCGCATCGAGCAAGCCGACAGGCGCGATGCCGCGAGCGTTGCAGACGAAGACGGCGCGATAAGCGCTGATCTCGCTCAGCCGCACCGGCGCCCGCCGCGCGGACAGTCCAGCCTGCGCCATCGTGCGGTCAAGCAATTGCATCGTGGTACCGGCCAGGACGGGAGCGTCCGGCCAGGTGATCACGGCGCCGTCGAAGAACCCGATGTTGGTGACTGCGCCCTCGCTGATGACGCCGCCCTGACCAGTCAGCAGCGCCTCATCGAAGCCGTCTCTATTGACGGCGCGCTGGAAGTACGCCTGCCCGAAATCGGCCACCCGCTTCAGATGCGGGACGGTGCGCAGATAAGGCACCGAGCGCAGCCGCCAGGGACCTGACGGCAACTGGCCAGGAGGCCGTACGGTGACCATGATGACCGGGACATCCTGCGGCTGCCTGACCAAGACTCGCACCGAGGCGTCGGCTGGCACTGCGCCGAGCGCGTGCCTGATGTGCGCGCGTACCAACTCGGCGTCAAGATTGGCGCCGAACAGCTCCTTGTGCGCCGAGGTGAGCCTGGCCAGATGCAGGTCAAGCCCGCGTACCTGACTGGCCCGCACTTGCATCGCGGTGAAATGGCCGTAGTTATCGAGCACGGCCGACTGCAGCTCGGCATTCGTCGGCTGGTGCCCGTCGATCTCAAGCTGCGTCATGACTGTCCAGGCTGCTCGCCGATGGGCTTGCCAACAAAGACCAGCAACGCGATCAGGAAGGCCGAGCACACGATCGCTGAGTCGGCCAGATTGAACGTCCAAGGGAAATGCGGCAGGTTGATCCAGTCGACGACGCGGCCGCGAAACGGCCCTGGTGACCTGAAGATGCGATCACTCAGGTTGCCAGTCGCGCCGCCGAGCAGCAGACCGAGCGCTATCGACCAGATGACGCTGCGCAGCCGCCTGGCGGTCCTGATGATGAAGACAATGACGCCACAGGCGATCAGGGCGATGATCACGGTGTAGGAGGTACCGAGCCCGAAAGCGGCACCCGCGTTGAAGGTCAGCCTGAGCGTGAGCAGGCCGTCGAGAAGCCGGACGGTCTTGCCGAGTGGCAGCTTCTCCAGCACCAGCATCTTCGAGATCGCGTCGGCAGCGAGCACGAAGGCGGCGACGACAAGCATCACCGTGAGCGCGCGCGCCCGGCGCGAACGGGATTGATCTGGCGTAGCCGTCATTGGCGTCACAGTCTGGGAAGGCCGCATCGTCCATCAGGGTGTCGGGAGACCTCGGGCAGGTTTTACCGTACCGGCACCGGCCAGCTGCCTGAGCGGCGAGGTTACGTCAACGTGGCTAGCCTGGACCTGACAGGTAGCGAATACGTCAGCTGTGCGGCTAGGAGATAGCGTGGCCGATCCTGCGGAGAATGTGATCTATGCGCCAGTGACCGCTGTCACGGTGTTTCGAGACGGCGCTCTGGTGGTCAGGACCGGCAGGCTGACGGTCAAGGCCGGAGTCACCAGAGCGGTCATGAGCGGACTGCCTGGCAGCGCGGATACCGAATCGGTGCGGATCGGGCTGCGCGGTCACGACGTCGTGCTGATCGATGTGGAGGTGGACCGCAGGTACGGCGCTGATCCGCTCCGCGACGATGTAGCCAGACTGCGCGGCGAAGCTGAGGCGTGCCACGATGCCGTGCAAGCACTCGATGACGAGGACGCGGCAGCCGCTGCCTCGCTCGCGTTCGCTGGGCACCTTTCTGAATCCGCGGCTGGCGCGCTGGCCAGGGCGGTGAGCGTCGGCCGGATCGGCCACGATGAACTTGACCAGATGGCCGGGCACCTGTCGGCGAGCACGGCGGCCGCGCTGGGCAGCCGGCGCGCCATTGCCGCTCGGAGGCGAGCCGCCCAGCGTGAGCTTGACGCCGCCGAGCAACGGCTGGCCGACGCTCAGCGGCGCACCGGACCAGTCGAGTCGGTCGCCGTCGTCGCCATGATCGAGGCGGCTAGCGACACTGAGGCCGAGGTCGAGCTTTCCTATCACACCGCCGAGGTCTCCTGGCGTCCGCTCTACGACCTAGGGCTATCGGGAGAGGCGCTGTCCATCTCTTACCTGGCCGAGATCACCCAGCGCACCGGCGAAGACTGGCCCGCCGTCGACCTCGCGGTGTCAACAGCCAGGCGCGGCCGCCATCAGTCGCTGCCCGAACTGCGACCCTGGTATGTCGGACGGCAGAAACTGCCGCCGCTGCCCCCGATGGCGGCCGGCCGGCTCGCCCGGTGGCCTTCGCCGCCGCAGCGGCACCTGGCGGTGCCGAACAGCTGTCAATGACCGTGCCCCGAGCGTCCGCCCCCGCACCGCCGGTCGCCGCGCCGCTGACGGCCGAAATCGGCGAATCCGGTGCCGGGCTTGTCTACCGGATTCCGCGACCGCTGGCTGTGCCATCAGATGGCAGTCCGCACAAGACCAGCATCGCCAGGCTTGATCTTGACGCCACTTTGGACCATCTCGCCGTGCCAGTCCTGGCGCTTGAGGCTTACCTGCGGGCGACCGTTACGAACGGCTCCAAGCTACTGCTGCTGCCGGGCCAGGCCCGGGTATTCCACGACGGTCAGTTTGTCGGCCAGACCACAATGCAGACGGTCGCCGCAGGCGAAGAGTTCGAACTGCAGCTTGGCGTCGACGACCAGGTCAGGGTCGAGCGGGAATTGCGCCGTCGGGCAACTAGCAAGGCGGTGCTCGGCGGCAGTCGCACTATCGAGGTCGGCTACGAGATCACGGTCCACAACCACCGCAGCGGCCAGGCCAGGGTCAGCGTGCATGATCACATCCCGGTCTCGACCGATGGTGACATCAAGGTCAGGCTGCGGGAGGCTCGGCCTGAGCCTGCCGAGACCACCGACCTGGGCGAGCTGACCTGGAACCTACTGCTTGACAGCGGCAAGTCGGCCAGCATCAGCTACCGGTTCACCGTCGAGCACCCCGGCAACATCACCCTCGCCGGCATCTAATTCGGCCGAGCGGTCGCTGCCGTCACGGTCAGTACCATGCTGGGGTGACCGCCAACCGCGCCAGAGACTGGCCGTGGGTACTTGCGCTGCCGTTGCTCGCATCGGTCACGGGCGAGACCATCGCGTCAGCGGAGTTGCCGCAGTGCTGGCTGAGCTCGGCGTGGCCGTAGTCGCGCTCCGCTACCTGGTCGGTCGGCGCTACCTGGTCGGTCGGCCCGACGCGCCGGGCTGGTCGGGCGCGCACTGGGTCGCGGTGCCGCCGCCGCGACGCCGAGTCCGCTTCCAATGCCGATCCCGTCGATCAAGAGCGACGGGATCGATGACCTCTACCTCCGGGTCAAGCGCTGCTCGCGCTAGCGTGAGGCTGCTGGATCATGCGGTCAACAGTTCGCTCCCCTAGCGGCGCAGTAAGGAGGCCAGTCCATGGCACTAGCGATCGGCCTGGTGGTGCTGCTCGTCGTGCTCGTGGTCGGAGGCCTGGTCATCTGGGCCAGGCTGGCGGCGACCAACACCAGGATCATTGCCGCTCCGGCCGGCGAGCTTGAGCAGTTCTTCTGGGGCGGCGTGATGTGCCGCCACGTCGTGACCAGTGGCTCGCTTGCCCGGCTTGAGTTCTACGACTGGGGCGTCCGGCTGCGCGGCATCCCGATCAGCCGCTGGCTGGTGCCGACCTGGGAGGCCAAGTACGACGAGCTGGCTATCGCCGAGCTGGTCGCACTGCCGCAGAGCAGGACCGCGGTCTGGCTGCGGCTGCGGGACGACTCTGGCGCGATCGCCTTCCTTTCCGATAAGAGCCTGCTGATCCTGCCGGTGCTCGCGGAGCACGGCGTCGCCGTCAACCGCGCGGTCACCAGGATCCGCCGGGTTGACGAGCTTTACCAGGCACCCTGATCCCCCAGGCCAGTCCGGGCTGGCTAGTTAACCGACGATCTTCGTCACTACGGCCAGGCTCGCGTAGGCTTCGCAGCCCGCGCCGATCGAGATCACCCGGCCGGGGACCTTGATCGGGACCGGCACGTCACGGTTCAGGCTCGTCCCGTCGCCAAGCTGGCCTTGCCCGTTGAATCCCCAGGCCAGGACCTTGCCCGCCTGAGTCAGTGCCAGGCTGTGATAGCGACCGGCCGCGAGCGCGACGATCCGGTCGGCCTTCGGAATCCGCACCCAGACCGGCAGCTTGCTGTCATTGAAGCTGCCATCGCCCAACTGGCCGGCCTCGTTGTCGCCCCAGGCGAGCACCCGGCCGTCGGTCGTCAGCGCCAGACTGTGCAGCAGCCCGCCAAAAGCGGAAGTGACCTTGACCCCGGCGGGCAACCGCACCCGCACCGGCACCCGCCGCACCTTCGTCGTGCCGTCGCCCAGATCGCCAACGCTGTTGTCACCCCAGGCAAGCAACCCGCCAGTCGAGGTCACGGCCAAAGTGTGATCGACCCCCGACCCGATCGCGGTGACCTTCACCCCTTTGGGCAACTTGACCCAGACCGGCCTGGCGCTGTTTGCCTTACTGCCGTCGCCAAGCTGCCCCGACAGATTGTCGCCCCAGGCGAGCACCTGGCCGGTGCTGGTGAGCGCGACTGCGCTGTCGCCACCGGCGCTGACGGCGGTGACCTTGACCCCAGTCGGCAGGTCCACCCAGACCGGCACGTCACTCGACTTACCCCGGCCATCACCAAGCTCGCCGCCGATGCCGTCTCCCCAGGCCAGCACGCGTCCGGTGGTCGTCACCGCGAGGGCGAACTCGAAACCGGCCCGGACTGAGCGCACCCGCACGCCCACCGGCAGCTTGACCTTGACCGGCCGGCGCCTGGTCTTAGTGGCACCATTTCCCAGCTCACCTTGCTGGCCCCGGCCCCAGGTCCAGACGGCACCGCTCGTCGTGACCGCGATCGCGAAGGAGCCGACCCGCGCGGAAGTCACGGTCAGCTCGGCTGGCGGATTCACCGCGACCGGGGCCGGTTCGTCCATGACCGAGCCGTCGCCGAGCTCGCCATCCTGGTCGTCGCCCCAGGCGAGCAGTGGCCCACTGGACCGATGGGCAGTGCCAGTGCCAGTGCCAGCGCCTGGCCGGGCCGCCAGTGCGGACTGCTGGCTGATGAGTAGCGGAATGGCCGCCACGGTGACGACGCCGATCGATAGCCAATGACGAAGGCGTGCGCTCATCTGACCTCCCAGGCCGAATGACATTCGCCAATCGTACGTAGGCCGGTCCCGCTCTGGTTCACGATGTAGTGCGAAAACTACCGTCGGTAGTCAATAAGGCACGACTAGTGACCGGGTTACGATGATGTCACGTCTTGGGCACTGTTTGCCCCGAGGTACTGGCTGCCCGGGGCATAGAGGCTCAGGCTGGTAGCAGAGTGTCGGATGCTCACATTCTGACCATCGCACCCGACCCCCGTCGCGCCCGCCGCAAGGAGAATTCAGGTATGCGTAAGACCCGTCGGCTGATCGTCACAGCGGCCTTGTTTGCCCTGGTGACGCTGGTGGTCGCGTGCTCCGGCACAGGTTCTAAGATCGGTACCGGCAGCTCGAAGGTCACTGGCAAGCCGTTGCGCGGCGGTACCGTGACCGTAGCTGAAGTGGGCGCGTCACCCAACTTTATTTTCCCTTATGCGCCTTCCACCAACAGCGACGGCTACAACGTCAACCTGACGTTGGGCCTGTGGCCATTCCTGGTCTACGCGGGCGATGGCTCGAAGTCGATCGTGAACCCGCAAGAGAGCATGTTCAGCTCGCTCAAATACAGCAAGAACGACTCGGTTATCACGATCGTGCTCAAGCCGTGGAAATGGTCCGATGGGACTCCGATCACCAGCCGGGACTTCACCTTCGTCTATAACCTGCTGAAGTACAACTATCTGAATTGGATTGACTACACGCAGGGCCTGTTCCCGACGGACGTGACGAAGGTACTCACCCCGAACGCGCACACGGTGGTGCTCGACCTCAACCGGTCCTACAACCCGACCTTCTACACCGATGACGTGCTGTCGGAAATCCAGCTGATCCCACAGCACGCTTGGGACAAGACCTCGCTCACCGGCAAGGTCGGCAATTTCGATGAGACCAAGGCCGGCGCCAAGGCCGTCTACTCCTTCCTGCAGAAGCAGGGCGGCATCATGAGCACATTCGACTCCAACCCGCTGTGGAAGGTCGTCGACGGCCCGTGGACGCTGCAGACCTTCAACAGCAATGGCTTCTACGCCTGGGTGCCGAACAAGAACTACTCAGGCCCGGACAAGCCGATCATCGACAAGGTCGAGTGGACGCCATTCACCACCGACACCGCCGAGATGAACACGCTGCGCTCAGGTACCACCATCGACCTGGGCAGCCTGCCGCTGAACGACGTGAGCCAGGCCGGCGCGCTTGAAGCTGAGGGTTACACCGTCCAAAACCTGCCGACCGCCGGCGTAGCCGAGATCGTGCCGAACCTCTATAACCCCGTGAACGGGCCGATGCTCCGCCAGCTCTACATCAGGCAGGTGCTTGAGTACCTGATCGACCGGCCGGAGATCGTCAAGAAGGTCTACTCGGGCTACGCCGATCCAGGCAACGGCCCGATCCCCGTGCTCTACGGCCAGCAGTGGGACTCACCGCTGGAAAAGGCAGGCGGGCCTTACCCGTTCTCGGTGGCCAAGGCCGTGGCCCTGCTGAAGTCGCACGGCTGGAAGGTCGTGCCGCAAGGGACCGACACCTGCCAGCACCCTGGCACCGGTGCCGGTGAGTGCGGCGCCGGTATCACCGCCAACGAGCCGCTGCAGTTCCAGCTCCTCTACACCTCTGGCGTGACCTCCTTCGACCAGCAGAACGCGTCGATCCAGTCCACCGAAGCCCAGGCCGGCGTGAAGATCATCTTGAAGCCTGAGCCGTTCAACACGATCGTGGCCACCACCGCTTACTGCAATGCCAAGGTCCATCCCGTCTCGACGTGCAGCTGGCAGCTTCAGGACTACGGCTATAACCCGTACACGCTTGACCCGTCTGGGGCCGGCATGTTCAACACGGGCGGCTACGGCAACTACGGCGGCTACTCAAGCGCCGAGGAAAACAAAGTGATCAACAACACCGAGTACGGATCGAGCTCGGCCGCGTTCTTCGCCTACGAGGACTACACCGCGCGGCAACTGCCTTACCTGTGGCTGCCGAACGCCTCCAACCTCTTCGTCTACAAGAAGAACCTGGCCGGTATCACCCCGTGGAACCCATTCAACGGCACCCTCAACCCTGAGGTCTGGTACTACACCAAGACCGGGTCATGACCTGGTACATCATCCGGCGCCTCGGTCAGGCCGTGGCGGTGGTGTTTGGTGTCATGGTCTTGACGTTCATCTTGTTGCATCTTGAGCCGGGCAACGCCGCCAGGGCGGTGCTCGGGCTCAAGGCAACGCCAGCCAGGGTGGCCATCTTCGATGACACCTACGGCCTGAACAAACCACTGATCGTCCAGTTCGTCCTCTATATCAAGCAGCTATTCCAGGGCAACTTCGGGATCTCCTACCAGCTGCAGCAGCCGGTCTCCACGCTGATCGCCCAGCGGCTGCCACGCGATGCCCTGCTGCTCGGCCTGTCGACGCTGCTCGCGCTGATCATCGGCGTGCCACTGGGCATATACCAAGCAGTCCACCACAACGAGTTCATGGACGACGTCACGGCGGGGACCTGGTTTACCCTCTACTCGGCACCGGACTTCCTCGAGGCCTTCCTGCTGATCGCGCTGCTCTGCGTGCAGTTCCACATCTTCCAGCCGAACTTTCCTGGCGGGATCAACTCAGTGGGCGGAGTGCTCTCCGACTGGCGGGCGCTGGTGCTGCCGGTGGTGGTGCTCTCGATCAACAGCGTGGCCGGCTTCAGCCAGTACGTGCGGTCCCAGGCGATCCAGTCGCTGGCCTCCGACTACGTGAAGGTCGCTCGGGCGAAGGGCCTGTCGCCCAGGCTGGTGCTGGTCAGGCATGTGCTCCGCAATTCGCTGCTGCCAGTCGTTACCCTGCTCGGGCTGTCGCTGCCTGGCATCGTGGCCGGTGCCGTCATCGCGGAGTCCGTGTTCAACTTCCCCGGCATGGGCTACCTGTTCTGGCAGTCGGCGCTCGCCCACGACTTCCCCGTCATGCTCGGCGGCACGCTCATCATCGGCATCGCGACCGTGTTGGGGAACCTCGCCGCGGACGTCTGCTACGGCGTTCTCGATCCAAGGATTCGCTATGGCAGCTCCTGATACGGCGGCTCTGGGCACCGCACCCGATCCCGCAGCAGGGTCGGGCGGCGAGATTACCGCGCGGGCCGGCCGGCGGCCTCACCGTCTCGAACTTCCTGCACAACCGCCGCACCATGACCGGAGTCGGCGTGGTAGCGGCGATGGCGCTGTTCTGCTTTGTCGGCCCGCTGGTCTACCACGCCAACCTGAGCACGGTGAACCTCAACATCATCAACGAGCCGCCCGGCCCTGGTCACCCGCTCGGCACCGATGAGTTCGGCACTGACGTGCTGCGACGGCTGATGGTCGGCGGCCAGTCCTCCTTGGAGCTTGGCTTCGCGGTTGGCATCGCCAGCACCGCTCTCGGAATCTTCTACGGCTCGATCTCCGGCGTGGTCGGCGGCGTGGTCGACGGCATCTTGATGCGGATCGTGGACTCGCTGCTCGCGGTCCCCACCTTCATCTTGCTGATCATCGTGGCTACGTTGTTCTCGCTGAACCTGGGCGTGATCATCGTGATCTTGTCGGTGCTGTCCTGGCCCGACGTGGCCAGGCTGGTACGCGGCCAGGTGCTGGCCCTGCGCACCAGGGAATTCGCCCAGGCCGCCCAGAATATGGGCGCGACTCGCTGGTGATCCTGATCAAGCACATGATCCCGAACACCCTGGGTATCTGCGTGGTCACCGCCACATTCGGCATCGCCGACGCCATTTACGCGCTGTCCGCCCTCAGCTTCCTCGGCATCGGGCCGCCCCCGCCGTTCGCTGACTGGGGCACCATGTTGACCAACGGCGTGGACAACCTATTCAACGGCTACTGGTGGCAGGTCTACCCGCCGATGTTCGCCCTGATCCTGGTGGTACTAGCGTTCCGCCAGATCGGCGACGCGCTGAACGACATCGTCAGCGGTGGCGTCAGCGGCCGGATCTTCGTGCGCCGCCGCCGCCGCCGGTTCGGCTGGGTGCCGATGACCACCAGGTACGAGTAGCCAGGCGCGATCAGCAGACGCGGACGGGCCGCCCGGGCCACAGGCTATGGGGCGGTGGCAGTTCGGGACGTCGGGGGGCACCGCCCGGCATGAGGCACACTGGACTTGAGCCTGCCGCCAGCAGGGAGGTGCGGACCAGTGGGACTTAGCTGGCGTGACCTAGTATCCGGCCTCTCCGCCGGACTGCTCGTCATCGTCTTCGGTGCCTTCCAAGCGGGTGCGGACTTTCCGCTGGTCTCAACGGCCTGGGCGGCCAGCGCGACCGCACTGTGCCTCGCCGCGATCTGCTCGGTGGCGGCCGCGCGGGACCTGCACACTCAACTCCAGCCCAGGGTCGGCGTGCTGATCAGGAAGGCCACCACCGTGCTCGGCACGATCGCGCTGCTGGCTGGGCTTGGCCGGCCTGATCCTGGACAGCGGGCACGCGCTTGAATTCCTGGTCGTCGCCACCTTGCTGCTGTGGCTGATCGCAACCTGCTGGCACATCTACGGTCTGGGGGCGGAACGCTGACCGCGTCGCGGGTCCCCCCTTCAAGACCTTCATAGGAAAAATTCGCCTCTCTGACCGTTCTTGCACTAGCTGACTGCTATCAGGGCGTGGTAGATATATTTCCTCCACTTGAGGAAATAAGTTACCGCAGGTCCTGGGAGTGCATGGATGACTGTTGTGGCTGGAGTGTCCGGTTCGGCCGGATCGCCGCCAGGCGACTCTCCGCAGCAGCAAGTTCGCCGGGAGAACGCCCGGCGGGTGTTCCACTTCATCAGGCAAGGCGAGGCCATCTCGCGGGTCGCTCTGGTCGGCGTGACTGGCCTGTCCGCTCAGTCAATCGGCGACATCATCAGGGGGCTGATCGATCAGGGCTTGGTGGAAGAGACCGGCGCTGAGCCTAGGCCAGGGCTCGGCCGCCACCCGATCGGGGTCAGGATCAGGCCGCGCGGCGCGCTCGCGTTCGGTTGCAACATCGAGCGGGACCGCATTGACGGGGCCTGGATCGACCTAAGCGGCGCCCCGGTCGTCAGCGAGATCGTGCACTATCCGCTGGGCGAGGAACCGAGTCAGACAATCCGCCGGGTGGAAGACCTGTACGGCCGGCTCACCGCCAGGCTCGGCGCGGTCGGCGCCCCCGACCCCCGGCTGCCCGCGATTGGCCTCGGCATGCCCGGCCCGATCGAACCGCAGTCGCAGCGACTGGTCAATCCGCCGAACTTGCCGCACTGGGAGGGCGTCGAGCCGAGAGCGCTGTTCTCCGCCGGCTGGCAGCCGCCAGTGTTCCTGGAGAACGCGGCCACCGCCGCCGCGCTCGGTGAGGCCTGGCAATCCCGCAACGAGCTGCGCAATTTCCTTTACTGCCACTGGGGCGTCGGCATCGGCGGCGGCCTGGTGCTGGATCTGGCCACCTACCGAGGCACGACCGGCAACGCGGTCGAACTCGGTCACGTGCCGGTCGTGCCAGACGGCGCGGCCTGCGCTTGCGGCGGGCGCGGCTGCCTGGAGGCCGAGGCTTCCGTGGCCGCGATCTGCCGCCAGGCCACCGAGCTGGGCTTCGCCGTCGATCTTGATCAGCTCGTCGCACTCGCCCCTGAGGAGCCGAGGCTCGCGACCCTGCTCGACCGGTCAGGGGAATTGCTCGCCCAGGCCTTGATCGGCGCCATCAACCTGTTCGACGTCGACACGGTCGTGCTCGGCGGTCATCACTTGCAGCAGGCCGCCCGCTGGCTGGTCGATCCGGTCGAACGGGGGCTGCGCGACCGGCCGATGCGTCGGGGCGTGCGCAAGATCCAGGTTGTCTGCTCGGCGCTCGGTGAGGCAGCAGGAGCGGTCGGCGCGGCCAGCACCGTCTTCGACCGGCTGCTGCCGTCACCGCGGGCCGGTGCCCTGTGAGCGCCACCGAGATCCTGGCTGGACTGCTCGCCGAACGCCCGGCGCTTAGGCCTGCGGCAGAGCCAATCCACGCCGCGTTTACCCTGCTCACCGCCTCGCTGCGGGCTGGCAGGCTGGTACTGGTCTGCGGCAACGGCGGCAGCGCAGCCGACAGCGAGCACATCGTCGGTGAGCTAGCCAAACCGTGCGCGCTGCCCAGGGCACTGCCGCAGGCAGTCGCCAGTGCGCTGCGGGACGGCACTGACGGTGACTATCTGGCCAGCGGGTTGCGCGGTGGCTTGCCGGTGCTGTCCCTGGTGAGCCAGTCAGCGCTCACCTCAGCGATCGCCAATGACCAAGGTGCCGACCTGATCTTCGCCCAGCAGGTCATCGCTTACGGCAAGCCAGGTGACCTGCTCTGGGTGCTCAGCACCTCAGGCCACTCCGGCAATGTGCTGCAGGCACTGCGCACCGCCCGGGCCGTAGGCCTGCGGACCCTCGGGCTCACCGGACCCTACGGCGGCCCGCTGGCTGACCTGTGCGACGTGCTGATCCGTGCACCGGGCGCGAGCACGCCAGCCATCCAGGAGAATCACCTGCCCATCTATCACGCGCTCTGCCTGGCGATCGAAGCGGAGCTGTTCGCATGACCTGGGCCTCGGTGGCGCTCGGCGGCACCAAATGCACGGTCGCGCTCGCGTCGGTGGCCGGTGGGTCGGTGACCTGGCTGGGCCGCTCCGCCCTGCCGACCAGCCAAGCGCCAGCTGACATGCTCGGTGCGCTGGTAACCGAACTTGACGGCCAGCTCGCTCATGCAGGCTCGGCCGGGCTGACCGGGATCGGCATCACCTGCGGCAGTCCGCTGGACGAGGCGGCCGGCCTGGTGCTGGCACCGCCGAACCTGCCCGGCTGGCAGTCAGTCGACGTGCTCAGCCCGTTCAGCGACAAGTTCGGGGTGCGGCCCAAGCTGATGAACGACGCCAACGCCGGCGCGCTGGCCGAATGGACCTGGGGCGCTGGCGCAGGCGCGGACAGCCTCGCGTTCCTGACCCTCGGCACCGGCCTTGGCGCCGGACTGATCGTGAACCGCCGGCTGCACCGCGGCGCACGCGGCCTGGCCGGGGAGATCGGCCACTGGCGGCTCGCGCCCGATGGGCCTTACGGTCATGGGAAAGCCGGCTCCTTCGAAGGCTTCTGCGCGGGATCAGGCATCGGCCGCTGGGCGCAGACCATCGCGGTCGGCAGCCTCCAGCAGGGCACGCCGAGCTTGCTCGCGAAGGACTGGGCACAGGTCAGCGCGGTGACCGCCGAGCGAGCCGGCCAGGCAGCCGACGAAGGCGACAGCCAGGCTGAGGCGCTTTGGGCTGAGGTCGGCCGCAAGCTCGGCGCTGGCCTCGCGCTGCTCATCGACGTGCTCAATCCTGATGTCATCGTGCTCGGCGGGATCTACCCGCGCCAGCGGCATCGGCTCGAGCCGCCCATGCGCGCCGTGCTTGAAGCAGAGGCGCTGCCCGAATCCTTGCAGTCATGCCGGATCGAGCCGGCCGTCCTTGGCGAGCAGATCGGCGAGTGGTCAGGCCTCGCCGTCGCTCTCGCCGGGGACGGCGACCTACCGCACTTCGCCGCTCATCAGTAGCTAAAGGAAGGGAGCAGGGCATGAGGAAACGGACCCTCTGGGCACTCGGTCTCGCCGGCATGCTGGGAGCCAGCCTGCTGACCGCGTGCGGAGGAAGCTCGGGCAGCTCAGCCTCGGGCGGCAGCAAGACCATCACCGTTGAGTACTGGACCAACTTCGACACTCCGGGTACGAACGCGACCCCGAAGCTGATCAAGGCGGCGACCAAGCAGTTCGAGGCCGCCCATCCCGGCGTCAAGGTGGCGACCGACCCGATCACCTCCGACTCTGAGTCCGCCTACTACACCAAGCTTGACCTGGCTGAATCTAGCTCCAGCACCGCTCCGGACGTGGTGATGGAGGACTCCTTCCTGATCGGCGCCGACGCGAGCGCTGGCTACATCCAGCCGCTGCCCGAGCTGACGAGCTGGTCGGGCTGGTCCGCATTCCCCAAGGCGATGCAGCAGATCAGCACCTACAACGGCAAGGTCTACGGTGCGATGAACAGCACCGACGTCCAGGTGATCTACTACGACGCGAAGCTGTTCAAGCAGGCCGGGCTGCCGGTCCCGTGGCAGCCGAAGAGCTGGGCCGACATCCTCAGCGCGGCCAAGGCGCTCAAGGCACACGACGGCGGCATTGTCCCGGCCTGGCTGTATACCGGCACTCCGCTAGGCGAGGCGTCCTCGTTCCGCGGCTTCGAGGTCTTCCTGAACGGAACGAACGACCGCCTCTATGACGACGCCACCAAGAAGTGGGAGGTCGGCGGCCCTGGATTCACCGCGACCTGGAGTTTCCTCCAGGCGATGCGCGGCTACGAAGAGCCAGAGTCGCAGTGGTCTGACCCGAACGCGTCGGAGACGGCCAACCTCAAGCTGATGCCCGAGCAGAAGCTCGGGATGATCGTCGACGGCAGCTGGGTGTCCACGGTCTTCGTGCCCGGCGGCCCCAAGCCGTGGCCAGGCTTCTTTACCGCCTACCGCGAAGCCAAGCTGCCGACCCAAACCGGCGCGGCACCGGGCTTCACCGATGAGTCCGGCGGCTTCGCCTGGTCCGTGCCGACCAAGTCGCAGAATCGCTCGCTCGCGCTCGACATGGTCGAGACGTTGTCAAGCGCCGCCAACATCGCCCAGTTCGACGCGACCGACGGCAACCTGCCGCCACGCACCGACGCGACCACTCAACCGGCCTGGGCAAACATCAACAAGGAAGACCCGGTGCTGACCTTCTCCTCCAACCTGCTGCAGTACACCACCTACCGGCCAGGCCTGCCCGACTACACCCAGATCTCAACCGAGATCGCGGCGCTGACCGGCGACATTTCCTCCGGCTCGATGACCGCGGCCCAGGCCGAGGCTGCCTTCAAGGCGAAGGTGACGCAGATCGTGGGCGCGGGCAACACCGAGGAGGCGAGCAGCTAGCGGTGTCCGGCAGCACGCTAGGTTCCCGGCGGGCAGTCGCGCTCCGAGCGCGGCTGTCCGTCCGGGGGCGGACAGGCAGGCGGCTGACCGCCATCACGATGACGGCGCCGCTGGTGGTCGTCGTGCTCGCCTTCCTTGGCTGGCCGGTGATCTGGACGCTGCTGCTCTCGTTGACCAACAAGGCCATCACCGGGCCAACCGCGCTGCACAGCCAGTTCATCGGCCTGGCCAACTATCGCGAGCTTTTTACCGCAAGCAGCGGGCTGGTGCACTCGATCGCACTCAGCATCTACTACCTGGTCGCGTCCGCGTATCTCGGGCAGGCCGTCTTCGGATTCGTGATCGCCTACCTGATGCAGCGCTGCCCGTACCGGATCAGGGCCAGCGTCGGCTCGATCATCGTGGTGGCCTGGCTGATCCCCGAGATCATCGCCGCCTGGATGTGGTACACCCTGCTGGCCGACGGCGGAACCTTGCACCAGGCGCTGCACTCGGTCGGCCTGCCTTACCAGACCTGGCTGATCAGTCACCCGATGATCTCGGTCAGCCTGGCCAACTCCTGGCGGGGCGTGGCCTTTTCTTACCTGTTGTTCTCGGCCGCGCTCTCGGACGTGCCGACCGACCTGCTTGAGGCGGCGCAGGTCGACGGTGCCAGCGCGTGGCGGCGGCTGATCAAGATCATCCTGCCGATGCTGTCGGCCACCATCCTGGTCGACCTGGTGCTGATCACGCTCGGCACGCTGAACGACTTCACCCTGATCTTCGCCATGACTGGCGGCGGTCCTGGCACCGACTCGACCGTGCTCTCGGTCTTCATGTACCAGCAGGCCTTCGCCAGCTTCCAACTCGCCTACGGCACCGCGATCGCGGTGGTACTGCTCGCGGTCGGTGCTGTCTTCGCCGTTGCCTACATCCGCATCCTGCGCCGGCAAGGCGCGATCGAGGCAGCGCGAACATGATCAAGCGCAACCTGCCAGCGGTCGTGCTGAGCCTGATCGGGCTGGCCTTCCTGGTCCCCTTCGTCTGGCTGGTGCTAGTGGCTTTCCAGTCGCACGGGACGCTTCAGCTCACCGGCGGTGGCTCGTTCACGGTCAAGAACTTCGTCAACGTGCTGCGCGGCGGCAGCTTCGTCGCGGCCCTGGGCAACTCGCTCTACCTGGCGGGCGGCACCATGATCGCTACCACTGCCATCGGCGTGCTGGCCGCGTATCCGCTGTCCAGGTTCCGCTCCCGTACCCAGCGCTGGTTCGTGTACGTGCTGGTCTTCCTTACCGGCCTGCCGGTGATCGCGATCATCATCCCGACCTACGACTTCTTCGTCGCAGCGAACTTCATCGACTCCAAGTTCTGGACCGTCATGTTCATGACGGCGACCGCGCTCCCCTTTGGCACCTGGATCGCCTGCAGCTTCATCGACGCAGTGCCGCGCGAACTGGAAGAGGCATCCTGGATCGACGGGATGTCCCGATGGGGCTCGCTGCTGCGGATCGTGGTGCCGCTGATCGTGCCCGGCATGTGCGTGATCGCCGTCTACACGTTCGTCAATGCCTGGGGCGAGTTCTTTATACCGTTCATCTTGCTGCAGAGTCAGAACGCCCCGGCCTCGGTCACCATGTTCAGCTACTTCGGCCAGTACAACACCAACTACAGCGAGGTCGCGGCGTTCGCGCTGATGTTCTCGCTGCCGCCGGTCGTGCTGTACCTGATCGTGACCCGATGGGTCGGCAAGGGCTTCGCGCTGACCGGCGCGATCAAGGGATAAGGCGTCGCCAAATGGTCAATGAGCCGCTGCACGTCATCGCGAACGCGCACATGGACCCGGTCTGGATCTGGAACTGGCGGGAAGGCTACGGCGAGGTCTGGGCCACCTTCAGGTCCGCCATCGACCGGCTGGCCGAGCAGCCCGAGCTAATCTTCACGGCCAGCTCAGCCGCGCACCACGCCTGGATCGAAGAGCAGGACCCGGTCATGTTCGCGCAGATCCAGGCTGCGGTCGCGGCTGGCCGCTGGTATCTGGCTGGCGGCATGTGGATCGAGCCAGACTGCAATCTGCCGTCCGGCGAGTCGCTTGCCAGGCAGTTGCTCGCCGGGCAGCGGTACTTCCAGCGGGCGTTCGGTCAGACCGCCACCGTCGGCTATAACGTCGACTCCTTCGGACACAGCTCCGGCCTACCGCAGCTGCTCGCGGCGGCCGGGCTGACCAGCTATGTCTTCATGCGCCCTGGTGAGCACGAACGTGAGCTTCCCGCACAGCTGTTTAGCTGGCGGGACTCCAGCGGGACCGCGTTGCCGACCTACCGGATCCCGTTCGACTACGCCTCGGCGGAGCCGGCCGAGCTGGCCAAGCTATTCAGCGCCGGGGCCGAGCTCGCAGCGGCGCAGCATACGGCACTGATGCTCTTTGTTGGCGTCGGCAATCACGGCGGCGGCCCGACCAGGGCTACCCTCGCCGAAGTCGACCAGCTCAGAGCCGTCAACCGGGCCATCCGCTACAGCGACCCAGGCGCGTACTTCCTGGCCGCCACCGGCTCAGCGCCCGAGGTGAGCGGAGAGCTACAGCATCACGCGGTCGGCTGCTACTCGGTGAGCGCCTGGGTCAAGGCCGCCAACGACCACGCCGAGGGCGCGCTGCTTGACGCCGAGGTCACCGATCTGATCGCTGCCCGCCTCGCTGATCGGCCGTCGCGACAAGGCGAGCTCAGCCGGGCGTGGGAAGAGCTGTTGCTCTGCCAGTTCCACGACATCGCGGCCGGGACTGCCAGCAGTCTGGCCTACCCGACAATCGCGGCCCGCTTCGGTCATGCGGAGACCGTGGCCGACCAGGTCACCACGAACGCCCTGTACCAGCTCGCGCACCGAGTCGACACCAGCCCGGCACCCGGCACGACAGTCGAACGGCACTGGTCATTCTGGAAGGGCGATGAAGGCAACGGCATTCCGTTTCTTATTCATAATCCCTTGGGGTGGGCGGTGCGGCAGCCGGTCATCGCGACCAGGCCAGCCGCGCGGGTGCTCGATAGCGCCGGCCGCGAGGTGCCGCACCAGGCAGTGGCGTCCGGCGAGGTGACGCTGTTTAGCTCGCACACGCTGTTCGTGGCCGAGTTGCCGCCGCTCGGCTACGAGGTGTACTGGCTGCAAGGCGGTGATCGAATGACCGTGACCCGGCCAGAGCAGTCAGCGCCAGTGATCGAGAGCGACACGCTCCGAGCCGAGATCGACCCGGCCAGCGGCGCGATCATCAGCTTGCTAGAGACCGCGACCGGCAGGGAACTGGTGGCCGATGGCGGCATCAGGCCCGTGTTGCGTGCGGACAGCAGCGACACGTGGTCACACGGCCTGACTAGTTACGACGGGCAACTGCTGGCGATCGAGTTCGACGGCTTCGAGGTGATCGAGGCCGGCCCGATCCGGTGGACGCTCAGGATGCGCTTCCGCTGCGGCGATTCGACCCTGACCGAGGATCTGTCGCTCGTGGCCGGCCTGCCGTTCGCCGCAGTCCGGCTGCGGGCGAACTGGTCACTCCCCCGCGTCGTGCTGAAGCTGTTGCTGCCCTGGCGACTCGGGCCTGACCTGCGTACGGTGGCCGGAGCGGCCTATGACATCGCCGAGCGCGAGCCGACCGGCTCAGAAGAGCCGGTGCAGGGATGGCTGGACTGCTACAGCCCAGCCGCTGACGCCGGGGTCGGCCTCGCCACCGGCCACCTGCACGGGTACAGCGCCACGGCCAGCACCGTGGCGCTCACCCTGCTGCGCAATCCGCTCGCTGCCGACCACGGCGGCACCTGGGGTGAAGGCGCCGACGAGGACTTCGCCACCACGGATACCGGGCTGCACGACGCGGTCATCCGGATCTACCCGCACGCCGGCGACTGGCGGTCAGCCGCGCTCACGGCCGCGGCAGCCGAGCTGACCAGGCCGCCGCTGGTCATCGCCGACACCTACCACGATGGAGCGCTGCCACCGAAGGGCAGCTTCCTGACCGTCAGCCCAGCGGGCACCCCGGTCGTCCGGGCGATCAAGCGCGCAGAAAGCAATGACGGCATCGTGCTGCGGCTGGTCGAACCAGTAGGCGCCACGCTAACCGTGCACCTCACCGGCGACCTGCTCGGCCGCGACGTGTCCGTCACCCTCAAGCCCTTCGAAGTGCGCACCCTGCTGGTGCCCGACGACCCCGCAGCCCCACCCCAACCCCTGACGATCGCCGAACTGCCGCAATGACCAACAGCACTAATGGGCCGACGGTGCTGACGGGACAGCACCGTCGGGGCGACGGTGCTGAGGTCCGGCAGTTACGGGGAGTCGGCTAGGGCGACTAGCAGGTGGTTGAGCTGGCGGACGAAGGCGGCAGGGTCCTCGATCCTGGCGCCCATGGTGAGCACCGCCTGCTGGTGGAGCACTTGGGCCCAGTCGGCGAAGTGCGGGTCGTCCTGGTGGGCGTTGAGCCGCTGGACCAGCGGGTGCTGCGGGTTGATCTCAAGGATCGGCTGGGCGGGCAGGCCCGAGTTCATCGGGCCGCCTACGAGCGCGAAACTTAGGTCAGGGCCGTTGCCCACGATGCAGCTCGGTGAATCCGTGAGCCTCGTGCTCACTCGAACATCCCAGGCCTTGCCGTCGAGCGCTTCCTTAAGCTTGGCCGTCAGGGCGGCGTAGTCCTCGCCCGCTTGCTTCCTGGCTTCGGCTTCGGTTTCGTCGTCCAGCGCACTAAGGTCGGCGTCGCTTTGCGTCGCCGACTGCCACTGCTTGCCGTCAATTCGGGCAGGCTGCTGACCAGCCAGTTGTCGATCTCCTCGCCGAGCAGCAGTACCTCGACGCCCTTCCGTCGGAATACCTCCAGGTGCGGGCTGCTGGCGCCGCGGCTCAGGCGTCGGCGCGAGCAGGTAGTAGATCTTGTCCTGCCCCTCCTTCATCCGCGACACGTAGTCGGCCACCGAGACGTCCTGGTCGGTGCCGGCCGACGCGGTGGACCGGCAAGCGGAGCAGTCGGGCGATCTCGTCCCGGTTGGAGAAGTCCTCGACCATGCCCTCCTTGAGCACGGCACCGAATTCCTTCCAGAATGTGGCGTACTTGGCCGGTCCTTTTCGCGCCATGTCCTTGAGCAGCCTCAGCACCTTCTTGACCGCGCTGGACCGAATGCTGCTCGACAAGCTGGCTGCTCTGCAACAGCTCCCGTGACATGTTCAGTGGCAGGTCAGCTGAGTCGAGTATGCCGCGCACGAAGCGCAGGTAACGCGGCATGAGCTGGCCGTCGTCCTCCATGATGAAGACCCGCCGGACGTGCAGCCGAAGGCCGTGCCGAGGCCGCGCCAGCCACAGGTCATAGGGCGCGTGCGACGGGATAAAGAGCAGCATGGTGTACTCGTACCGACCCTCGATCTTGCTGTGCACATATGCGATCGGATCGGTGTAGTCGCTGGCGATGTGCTTGTAGAACTCGTTGTAGTCCTGCTCGCTCAGCTCGCTTTGCGGTCTGGTCCACAGCGCGGATGCCTGGTTGACCGTGGTGTAAGCCTCGGCCGGCTCGGCCGTGTCGCCCTCGGCCTCGGCTGGCTCGGCTGGCTCGGCTAGCTCAGCTGGCTCGGCTGGCTTAGCTGGCTTAGCCGAGGCGGTGGGTTCAGTCGGCTCCGCTGGCATCAGGATCGGCACGCTGATGTGGTCGGAGTACTTCTCGATGATGGAGCGCAGCCGGTAGCCGTTCAGCAATTCCTTGTCGTCGTCGCGCACGTGCAGCACGACTGTGGTGCCATGCGCGGAGCGCTCCGCGGGCTCCAGCGTGTACTCGCCCTTGGCATCCGACTCCCAGCGGATCGCCTCCTGCTCCGGCGCGCCTGGCCCTGCAGGGTCGTGACAACGCCACGTGGTCGGCCACGATGAACGCCGAGTAGAAGCCGACGCCGAATTCGCCGATCAGGTTCGCGTCCTTGCGCTGGTCGCCAGTCAGCGCGGCGAAGAACTCGCGGGTGCCAGACTTGCGCGATGGTGCCGAGTTGCTCGATCACCTCTTGCCGGCTCATCCCGATGCCGTTGTCGGCGATGCGTGATCGTGCCCGCGTCGTTGTCGAAGCTCACGATGAATCTGTAGCGGCCCGTCATCGGTCTGATGTTCGTGCTGCGACAGCCGCTCCAGGCGCAGCCGGTCGATCGCGTCTGAGGCGTTCGAGATGAGCTCGCGCAGGAATATCTCCTTGTTGCTGTAGAGCGAATGGATCATCAGATCCAGGATCTGCACCACTTCGGCCTGAAAAGCGAAGCTATCCCGTTCCTGGCCCACTGACTCGCCCATAGTTACTCAAAACCTCCGCCGACCTAGCTCGTGCTTGATCCCATTACAGGGGACATAGTACGAGCAGCGCCGCCCCACGACAGCATCGTCGCTCACCTGATGTTGCTCACTCCCCCAGGATCGACAGCATCGCCGCTCCTGAGCCGTTGTGATAGCGACAGCACAGGAGCGGCGATGTTGCTCGATCTGAGGGGCGAACAACAACATCGCGCCAACGATGACGCACGCTGGGGCCGGCGGGGGGCGGCCGGGGGGCCGGGGCGCGGCCGGGCGGGGGCGGCCGGGCGACGGATGCCGGAGGGCGGCAGAGGCGGCGGGGCGGCCGGGCGGGGGGCGGCCGGGCGACGGATGCCGGAGGGCGGCAGAGGCGGCCGGGCGGCCGGGCGGGGGGCGGCCGGGCGACGGATGCCGCGGGGCGGCAGAGGCGGCCGGGCGGCGGATGCCGGGGGCGGCAGAGGCGGCGGGGCGACGGATGCCGGGCGGCAGAGGCGGCGGGGCGGCGGATGCCGGCGGCGGGGGGCACCTTACCGGGTCGACGGCCGCCGTCCGGCGGATCAAGTCCGCCCGCAGTGAGCAACTCAAGCGCTGCGGCCTCGAACTCAGTCAGGTCTAGCCGGCTACCACGGTCGCGACAGCAGGAATAGGCAGCACGGGGGGTGCTTATTGAACCCCCCGCCCCAGCCACTGCGCCAAGGCTCCCGCTCACCTGATGAGCACCGGCCTTGGCCGGCGGCTAGGCGGCGACGCGGAAGGCGGGAGGGCGACTCATAGGCCCGCTAGCCCTAACGACCCAAAAGCCGAGGCCAACCAGCCTGCTCCGGGTGGCTCCCCGTTCACCTGATGACAACGGGGTCGCCCCGTTGTCATCAGGTGAGCAACGGGGCGACCCCGTTGCTGAGGAGGGGTAAGCGCGGGACCATCGGGCCGGGACCGGCCGGGCCAGTGCCGGCGTGGGTTCGGGCCGGGACCGGCCGGGACGACTGGGGCCGACGGGTGGGCCTCGCCGGGCGGCAGGTGCGGGATAACCGGGCGGCGAGGGTGAATTGGGTTACGGGGCGGTGGTTGACTGGACGGTTTCTGTGACAACGCTGGCGATGCCGGGGGCGTCAAGGCGGTAGTGGGCGTAGAGGGCGGCAGGCGGGCCGATCAGCACGTACTCGTCGTGCACGCCGTGGCGGCGGAATGGTACGGCGAGGCGATGATCGGCCAGCACTTCGGCGACGGCACTGCCGAGGCCGCCGATAATGTTGTGCTCCTCGACCGTGATGACGGCACCGGTCTGCTCGGCTGCGGCCAGGACCGCAGCCATGTCGAGCGGCTTGACCGTGTGCATGTCAACGACTCGCACCTGGCAGCCGTCCGCCGCCAGCAGCTCAGCCGCGCCGAGCGAAGGGTACAGCATCGAGCCGGTGGTGATGATGGTGGCGTCCGCGCCTTCGCGCAGCCGCACCGCCCGGCCGAACTCGAAGTCGTCCGGCACTGCTGGGTAGACCTCGGGGTCGCGGCCACGACCGAGCCGCAGGTACATGGCACCGGGCACCGATAGCGACGCCCGCAACATGGCGCGGAGTTGGTTCGCGTCGGCCGCGCAGGCCACGGTCAGGTTGGCCACCGCCCGCATCGCGGCCAGGTCCTCAAGCGAGTGATGGCTAGTGCCGTAGAAGCCCATCGACATGCCGGAGTGGTGCGCTAGCACCCGCACCGGCATCCTTGGATAAGCGCAGTCGGTCTTGATCTGCTCGAAGCCAAGAATCCCGGCGAACGAGGCGAAGGTGCCGACGAACGGGATCAAGCCGGTCGACGCCAGCCCGGCGGCGGCGGTGATCATGTTTTTCTCGGCGATCCCCAGGTCGAAGAACCTGGCCGGGTGCCGGACGGCGAAGTCAGCCAGCCGGTTCGCCGAGGCGAGGTCGGCGGTCATGGCGACGATGCGGGGATCGGTGTCGGCCAGGTCGGCCAGTTCCTCGCCTGCGACGAAGGCGGGAATCGACTTGGTGGCAATGCCCTTGACCGTGCCCGCATCCGACCCGCCCGACGCCGGGCCACTGACGCCGCGGAACAGGTCGACTTGCTCATCGCTGCCACTCATCGCGCCGCTCCCAGCAACTCGGCCTTAACCGCCTGGTAGTCCTGCGGGCCTAGGTTGCCGACGTGCCAGTTGACGTCGAGTTCCATCCGGCTGACGCCCTTGCCCTTGATCGTGTCTGCGATGATCACCTGCGGCGCGCCGGAGCCGGCGGGCGCGAGCTGGTCGAAGGCCGTCACGATCGCGCCGAGGTCGTGCCCGTTGATCCGCTGTACCTGCCAACCGAAGGACGCGAACTTCTGGTCAATGGGCTCGACCGACATCACGTCCTCGGTCAGCCCGTCGATGCAGAGCTGATTGCGGTCCACGATGCAGACCAGCGATCCGAGCCGGTAATGTCCGGCCGCCATCGCCGCCTCCCAGATCTGCCCTTCGGCCAACTCGCCATCGCCGACCATGACGTAGGCACGGAAGTCGCGCTGCTGGACCCGACCGCCGAGTGCCATGCCGACGGCGATCGACAGGCCGTGACCGAGCGACCCCGAGCTGAAGTCGATCCCCGGCACCTTGCGCATGTCGGGATGGTCACCAAACGGGCTGCCCAGCCTGGTGTAGCTGTCGAGCAACGCGGGGTCGAAGTAGCCAAGATCGGCTAGCACCGGGTAGAGCCCGATCGCGGCGTGACCCTTGCTCAGCACGAACCGGTCCCGATCCGGCCAGTCCGGCTGAGTCGGGTCAAGCCGCAACTGGTGGTAGTACAGTGCGGCGAACAACTCGGCGGCTGAGAAGGTGCCGCTGTAATGACCGGCACCGGCGATCCTGGTCAGCCGCAGCGTCTCCAGCCGGATAAAGAGCGCCCGCTCGGCGAGCTTGTCGAGATCAGCGGCCATTCTCGCCCCCATCAGAGCCAGCCGGGAGAACGAAACCCGCCTGACTCTAAGCCGAATGCCCGGGTTTCACCTTGAGCGAGCTATTTTAATACGGACGTCCGATTAAGACAAGGTGTCCGCCGGTGAGATGCCTGAGCGCCAGGGTATGGCACGCCCGACGCATCGCGGCCAGGGCCGCCTCGGGTGCCGCGCCGACCGAGACCCGCATATGAGCAGTGACCTCGGCTGAGCAGTGGCCTCGGCTGAGCAGTGACCCCGGCTGAGCAGTGACCCCGGCTGAGCAGTGACCCCGGCTGAGCAGTGACCCCGGCTGAGCAGTGACCCCGGCTGAGCAGTGACCTCAGCTGAGCAGTGACCCCGGCTGAGCAGTGACCCCGGCTGAGCAGTGACCCCGGCTGAGCAGTGACCTCAGCTGAGCAGTGACCCCGGCTGAGCAGTGACCCCGGCTGAGCAGTGACCCCGGCTGAGCAGTGGCCTCGGCTGAGCAGTGGCCTCAGCGACCTAGACGCGTAATGGCTTGATTGGCTCGGATGGGGACGTACCATGTGGCTGACGCCCCTGAGGAGCTGATCCATGTTCAGGTTGAGAGTGTCGCCGGTCGAGTTGCTCGGCGGCGGATTGCTGCTCTTGCATGTCGACAAGGCGGTCAAGCACCAGCGAGACTGCACTACCTGCGCCGGCCGCGACTTCCTTGGCATCGCGTTCAACGTCGGTCACGTCTGGAAGGCACCTGAGCATGCGGAGGACGCGGCCGCGCGGGCCTCAGACTCCTAACCGCTAGCAGCGCCCGCGAGCCGGGCCCGCTTGGGCACGCCGGGTGCCACTCGATGTGCTGCGCGACACCGTTCAGCCGTTCCCCCACCTTCTCTGAGATCTACGTCCAGGCACTGAGGGCATGGCATCAGGGGGTCTCATGACTGCCCAGGTCGCCACTCGGCTGGCGGCCAGCCGATCGCGCCGTCGTCCTGATCGGTCATCAGGTTAGCAATGGGTCTAATCGTGCTGATTCGGTCAGATGACCTGGTAAAACAGAGGCGTGAGTGCTCCAACTGACCCGACAGTGCCACCTGACCAAGCCGACGACCAGCCAGTGATCGCTGCCGCCTACCTGTGCCGCGACTGCGACATCCTGGGCACTGACCCTGAGGTCTCCCCCGGCGTGGTGCCCTGCTGGAATTGTGGTTTGCCCGCCCACATCACCGCGCGCATCTCGCTGCCGTCAGGTCCGACCGCCCAGCAGGCCAGGCAGGGCTAGTAGCGGATCAGCGACACGCCCGGGCTAGGCCGTCCTGGCGGTGAGCTGGCCATCAGCCGGCCGGGCGGGCGATGGACTTGTATTCGAGATAGCTCATCAGGCCTTCAGGTCCGAGCTCACGCCCGATCCCGCTGGCCTTGTAGCCGCCGAACGGGGCGCAGGTCTCGATCATGTACATGTTGACCCCGTAGGTACCGGTCCGCACCCGGCGGGCGACCTGCATCCCACGTTCAGTGTCGGCGGTCCAGACCGTGCCGGCCAGCCCGTAGTCGCTGTCGTTCGCGATCTTGATCGCGTCATCCTCGCCCTCGTAAGGAATGACGGAAAGCACTGGGCCGAAGATCTCCTCGCGGGCGATGCGCATGTCGGGGGCGACGTCAGCGAACACGGTCGGCGCGACGTACCAGCCGCGTTCGCGGCCGGATGAGCGAGAGCCGCCAGTGACGACCTTCGCACCCTCATCCTGGCCGGACTTGATGTAGCCCTCCACCCGGTCCTGCTGCCGCTGCGCCACCAGCGGGCCGATCTGGGTCGCGGGATCGCCAGGGTCGCCCACCTTCAGCCCGGCGACCATTCCGGCGAGCGCATCTACCGTCTCGTCATAGCGGCTGCGCGGGGCCAGGATGCGGGTCTGCGCGACGCAAGCCTGGCCGTTGTTCATTAGCGCGGCCATCTCCAGCCAGCCCATCGTCGCGGCCAGGTCGGCATCGTCCAAGATGATCGCGGCGGACTTGCCGCCAAGCTCAAGACTGCAGCGCTTGAGTTGCTCGCCGCAGATCGACCCGATCCGGCGGCCTGCGGCCGTCGATCCGGTGAAGGCGACCTTGTCGACGCCTCGATGCGAGACCAGGTGTTCGCCGACCTCGCGGCCAGCCGGCACGATGTTCACTACGCCGGGCGGCAGGCCAGCTTCATCAATCAACTCGGCCAGCAGGTAGGCGTCAAGCGGCGTCTCCGGGGCCGGCTGATCACCACCGTGCAGCCAGCTACCAGCGCGGCCGGCAGCTTGGTCATGATGGTGAACTGCGGCACGTTCCAAGGCACGATGGCGGCCACTACGCCGACCGGCTCGCGCCGCACAGTCACCGGCCCGAACAAGCCAGGCCGCTCATCTTCCCAGGTGAACGTCTTGCCAAGGTCGGCGAAGTAGCTCAGCATCAGCTGCGGCTGCGGTGCCTGCGCAAGTTGGGAGAACGTGATCGGCGATCCCATTTCCTCGGTGATCAGCTCGGCGAAATCGCCAAGTCGGCCAGCGTAGAGATCGGCGAGCTTGCCCACCGCTGCCGCCCGGTCCGCTGGGTCAAGCTGCGGCCAAGGGCCGTCGTCGAACGCATCGCGGGCCGCCGCGACGGCGCGATCCATGTCGGCGGTCGTGCCCTCAGGCACCCGGCCGACGACTTCCTCGGTGTGCGGGGAAATGACGTCAATGGTGGCCGAGCCTGCCGCGCCACCCATTCGCCGCCGATATAGAACCGATCATGAACGTGCATCATGGTCTCCTCATGGCAGGCAGCCGCGCTTGGCCGGGAGCAACGTGTGCTGCTCAGCTACCTCTGGGGTGAAAAGGAACGCTCGGTGCAGACTTTACGCCGGGGGGCTCAACTAGAACAGGTTTCAGTTCAGATCCCGCCGGATGGCGGCTGACCACGCCGCCACGGCGGCACGCCGCTGATCTCAGTCTCAAGCGAGAAGCTCAAGAAGGTCCTGATCAGCACGATCACGCCGAGGATCAGGACGTTGTCCAGCGTCGGCGCGACGGCGATGGTCCTGATCAGGTCGGCTGCCACCAAGATCTCCAGGCCGAGCAGCAGCGTGCCGCCGATCCCCTGACGAAGCGAGCCGTAGCTTTGCCGTGCCTGACGAGACTGAAGCCAGATCCGTCCGGACGTGACGAATGCCCACACGGTCCCGATGGCGAGCACTAGCGCGCCAAGTACCTCAAAAGCCTGCGCCACGTGCTCCATCAGGTGCGTGAACGTCATGGCCGACACCACCAGCAGCCTCGGAACATGTGCAGAACGTAGCAGATACCTAACGTAACGTGATCGGTCAGGCCCGGTGCTGGCCAGTGCTGGCCAACGGGCTGTCACACTGGGAGGCGATCGACCCAGTTTCTGACCCGCAGCGGCAACGGATGGGGCATGCCTGAGCTACCTGAAGTAGAGTCCGCTCGCGCGGTCATCGAACAACTCGCGCTCGGCCGCATGATCGCCGACGCCGATGACAGCGACAGCTACGAATGCCGGCCGCACCGACCCGGTGAGATTCGGGCTGCGCTCATCGGCAGGCAACTGAGGACCGCGCACCGCCGGGGCAAGAGCATGTGGTGCGAGACTTCGGGCATCGACTCGTCCGGCTCGCCTGGGCCTGCCCTCGGCATTCATCTCGGCATGTCCGGCAAGATCGTGATCGCGGATGGGCAGGGCGGCGAGGCGGAGGGCGGCGATTATTGGCAACGTGGCCGGGCCAACGGTGATCACCGCTTTAGTCGCTTCTCACTTTCCTTTACCGACGGCGGCTCGCTGCTGCTAATCGACCCCCGTCGGCTCGGTCGGGTTCGCCTCGATCCGCCCGTGGATGGCCTAGGTCCAGATGCGCGCGAGATCACCTCGGCGCAGTTCAACTCGGCTTTCGCTGCGGGCAGCGCGCCGGTGAAGGCCAGGCTGCTCGATCAGGACGCCATCGCCGGCATCGGCAATCTGCTGGCCGATCAGGTGCTGTGGCAGGCCAAGATCCATCCCGCCGAGCCGGTCGGTGAGCTCAGTCAGGCCGATCGCACCCGGCTGCTGCGGGCGATGCGAAGCTCCGTCGAGGCCGCTGTGGCTGGGGCCGGCGTACACACCTTGCCTATTGTCGAGTCCCGCAAGGAAGGGGCGCACTGCCCGCGCTGCGGCCGGCCGATGATTCGTGGCAAGGTCGCTGGCCGGACCACCTGGTGGTGCTCCAGTGAGCAGACTCTGGCCAGCCGGTGATGCCGGGCAGGCCGGCCCGCGCGTCAACTCACGCGGCGCCTGCGGCGTCTTAGCTACAGGTCGCGGCCGCTGGCCGAACGGGGAGGAGCCTGGGTGCACGGGCAAAAAGTCATGGCAATCGCAGTACTCGGGGCAGCCTCATTGACCTCAAGTGCGGCGAGCCAGCCGCTCGCACCTCTATGCAGCAACATCGTCGCGCCAGCACCTACCCTGCCCGGGGTGGTGACCAAGATGCTCACCTTGCCGGCCTCGCCATTCGGGGTGACAGTGACCGCCGACGGCCAGTGGGTCCTGACCTCAGGCGGCGGCGCTGTCGTCGTGCTGCGCAACTCCAGCGCCGGCCAGCAGGTGACCAACGTCATCAAGCTGCCGCCTGGGCACGGTGCCCGCGGCCTGGCGCTGACTCCCGACAAGAAATACCTGCTCGTCGCGAACCTGCGGGCCGGCGCCGACGTGATCAACGTGGCCAAGGCGATCGCTGACCAGCCGGATGCGCTGGTCGGCACGTTGAGCGCACCCCAGCCGGCCCAAGGTGCGTTCGAGGTCGCGCTCTCCGCTGACGGACAATTCGCATTCGTGACGATCGCCGGCGACCAGGAGGTTGCCGTGTTCAATCTCAACCTCGCGCTCGCTGACGGGTTCAGCCCAGCGGCCTATGTCGGCGCGATCCCAGCCGGCCAGTCGAATGTCGGCATCACCACTTCGCCCGATCACCGCTGGCTGTACGTCACGAGCGAGACCTCAGCGCCTGGCGTCAGACACGGCACGTTGTCCGTGGTGAATCTGGCCAAAGCCGAGACCGATCCGGCTGGCTCAGTGGTCTCGACCGTGGATGCCGGCTGCCGCCCGGTCAGGGTCGTTGTCTCCCCCAACGGCTCGACCGTGTGGGTGACCGCGCGGCAGAGCAACGCCTTGCTCGCGTTCTCAGCGGCAAAGCTGCTGACCGATCCCCGGCATGCGCTGATCACCTGGCTGCGGGTCGGCGTGCAGCCGATCGGCCTGATCATGGTGAACTGCGGTGCCCAGCTCGTCATCGCTGACTCGCACCGGTTCAAAGCCAAGCACGGCGTGCCAAACCTCGCTGTCGTCGACGTGCACCCGCGCGCGGGCGGCCGACCTGCGCTGGTCGGCTACGTGCGATCGGGGCTTGACCCACGCCAGCTCGCCGTCAGCCCTGACGGGCGCCAGCTGCTGGTCGGTAATTTCGGCTCAGGACAGCTTGAGACGGTCGATCTGACCAAGCTGCCCGGTGCCACCGGCAGCTGCCGGTAGCCGGCCTTCGCCGGGCTGGCCCCCAGGGCGAGGCGCGTAGACCGGGACAGTTCCACCGCCATACCTTTCACCTAGAGCAAATGCGAAAGGTAGCGCAGGCGATGCGGAAAGATGTAAGCGACAAAAATGAAGTCCGCCGATACGTCGGGCGCGTACGGGAGGTGCTCGGCGATCCGCGGCTGCAGGACGTGATCAACCGAGCCGCCGCACAAGTTCCTGGTGCGCAGGCACCGCGAGCCAAGATCGCCGCGCTACTTGATCAGGATCTCGACTCCATGGCGTCCTCGGGAGGCGAGCCCGATGGCGTTCCTTACCTGTCCCGCGCACCGCTAGTCGCCATGGTCCAAAGCCATGTCGAAGCAGCGCTAGACGAAGCGGAAGGCCAGGACGAGGCAGCGCCCATTAGCCTGTGGGCGCGGCTGATCCGCGACGCCCAACGCTTGTTGCACCTAGCACCGGGATCTTTTACCCCGGACGATCCTGATTGGTACGTCGTCATCGCGCAAGGCGTGCTTGAGCGTCTCGCCGACGGCAACGCGCCGTTCAACGAGCGGCCAGCCGAACATGACAGCGTGGCCGACAACGCCCGGCTGGTGGTGGTCGGCGACTGGGGCACCGGATTGCCGCGTGCGCAGGAAGTGGCGGCGCACATGCAGCACCGGATCGCCGAAGCTCTCGCGGCTGGTCGGCAGGTGCACGTGCTGCACCTAGGTGATGTCTACTACTCCGGACTGGAGATCGAGGACAGGAAGCGCTTCCTCGACCTGTGGCCGGTCACCTCGGCGCAGGCCGAGGCGGGCGTGACTTCGTGGTCGCTTAACGGCAACCACGATATGTACAGCGGCGGCTTCGGCTACTTCGGCACCCTACTCGGCGATCCCCGCTTCATCCGCCAGCGATCGCCGGACGGCCAGGCCACCAGTTATTTCCGGTTGCGGTCGCCGTCGTGGGACTTCATCGGCATCGACACCGCCTGGGATACTGACGTCGTGTCAGCCGGGCGGGTCGCTGTCCTGCGGGACCCGCAGGCCAGCTACGTGGCGAAGGTGGCGGCCAACTCGACCCGCAAGCTGGTGCTGTTCAGCCATCATCAGCTCGTGTCGGTCTATGACAAGTCCGACCTCGGTACCGAGCTCCCGGCCAAGCTGGCGCCGGTGCTCGACGCTAGCCGGGTCACGGCCTGGTGGTGGGGCCATGAGCACCGAGCGATCACCTACCAGGCCACAGCTGGCGTCGGCTTCCCGCGCTGCCTCGGCAACGGCGGCGTGCCCATACTGCCCGACCCGAATCCGCCGCCCGGCAGCAAGCCAGCGGTCACCTGGCACAGCACTCGCACGGTAGCCGAGGACGGGCGCAACTGGACCAGGTTCGGCTTCGCCGTACTCGACCTGAAGCCCGACCGGATCGACGTGAGCTACATCGACGACGACGGCTACGTCTCGCATACGGAGACCATCAGCTGATCCCTGGTCCGCCGGCGGGACGGATCGCGGGAACAAGTTCGCTGGTCACCAGGCCCTGCTCGGTCGTGAGTTCGTCGATGATGGCGAACGCGGCAGCGATACGGTCCTGGGTCTCGATCACGACAGAGACGGCGGGAACCTGCCGGCCGAGCTGGAATAGCCGGTCGCCGTGAGGTGCGTGGTCACCATGGAATCCCCAGACTCCCCGCAGGGTGGTCGCACCGCCGGCTCCGGCCATCCGCAGTCGGCGCACCAGGGCGCGGTGAATCGGCTGGCCGTGGTGCCTGGCTGCCTCAGAGGTGTACACCGTCAGCTTGTGCCACAGCGGTCTGCCTGCGTCGTCGGTGCCAGGCCGGTCAACGGGCGAGCACAGCAGCTGGCCATCGCGCTTGCAGATTCTGACCCGTTCCATGGTCAGCAGCGGCTGGTGCAGCAATCCGCCGAGCTCAGGCAGCACTCGGGCGATCCGCTCGCCCGATCCCACGGCGATGACCATCATGGGCGTCCGCTCGTTCCGACCGAAAAATTCTGCGCGCTCGCGAGATCCGTTGACTGTGCCGTCGACCCCGAGCAGCACAGTCGCACCAGCGACGCCACGGCGATGCAGCAGATCGCAGACCGCCAGGTAGGCGGGCACCCGATAGATCCGCTCATGCCGGCCAAGGTAGATGGTCAGCTTGGTCTGCTCATGCACCACGTCGCGCAGGGTTGCGGACACCACGTCGCCGCTCAGCAGCTGAGCCCGCTCCAACGTGACCAGGCCGGTACCGGCCAGCGCCGCGACCGTTGCCGCCAGCGGCTCGATGCGGGCGCGCTCGTCGACGGCGATCGTGACGAGCGGCAGATCTTCTGACAGGGTCAGCGATCGGTCACTGCGTGGCCGATGCCTGGCGCCGAAGCCCTCAGCACCGCGCAGCAGAATGCTGGTCGCGACCTGCTCTTGACCGTATAGGTCGAGCACGGCATCGGCAGCGAACTGGCCGCCGGTGCGCTGCCGCTCGCCGAAGTAGCAGGTGATCTTCAGGCAATCCTCGTTCATAGCTGCGCCCCGATCAGCCTGCCGAGTGCCGCCGCCGCCACTCCGAGCACCAGGCTGACCACGACGTTGGCGATCACCTTGGCGTGCTGACGTTCCTCCGCCAGCCGTTCCGTTTCCAGCATCCAGGTGGAAAACGTCGTATAGGAGCCAACCGCCGCGGTGCCTGCCAGCAGCGCCTGGTCATGACTGAGCGCGAGCCCGGTCAGCAGCCCGAGTATGACCGCGCCTGACACGTTTACCACGAATGTGCCCAGGGGGAAGTCGCGGCCGATCGCCGCGTCGATGGCACCGTCCACCAGAAACCGCGCCATGGCGCCGGCTCCGCCAATCACCGCGACAGCAGCCCAGATCAGTACGGTCATGGCCGCACTCGCACTCGGCGCACCATCGCGGTGGCCAGGTAGATCATCACATAACCGGCGGCGATGCTCGCCGTCGTGTAGCCGACGGCAAGCGCCCACGCGTGCGCGCTGATCATCGTCACGATCTCGACTTGCATAGTGGAGAACGTCGATAGCCCGCCGCACAGCCCGGTGCCGAGCAGCGGACGCCGATAGCTCGACAAGGGCAGCCGCTCTTGCAGTCGCGTCACGAAGTAACCGAGCAGAAAGGCCGCCACCAGGTTGACGACGAAGGTGGGCCACGGCCACGCGGTGGCGGAGTGCGGGAAGGCTTCGGCCAGTCCAGCGCGCAGCAATGTGCCGATCGCGCCGCCAGCGAAAATCGCCGCGAGCTCCCGCTTATCTGCTCTGGGCAACACCACCAGGAATCGGCCCGGCGCAGCGGTAGCCCTGGCCGTCGCTGTCGACCTGGTCACGCCGGCCGCCTGGGACCGGCGTGAAGCTACTGGCTCGGACACGCCAAGATCCTAGCGGGGCCAGGATGGGCGGCTGGCTGCACCGGTCTGCTAACAGTCCGGTATGTAGACTTGGCCCACATGCGGGAATAGCGCCACGCTGGCTCCGGCCGGAGCCCGGTTGCCGGGCGGAGAGCTAGCGATGAGCTTCACGGTAGTTCTGGCGGTCTTTCCCGTCATCTTCCTTGGCGAGTTGCCGGATAAGACGATGTTCGCGTCGCTCGTGTTGGCCACTAAGGGCCGTCCTCTCGCGGTCTGGCTGGGGGCGGCCGCTGCCTTCGTCGTCCATGTGGCTATTGCCGTCAGCGTCGGTGTCGCTATCGTCGCGATTCTCCCGCGCCGTGCGGTCGACGCGGTCGTCGCCGTGATGTTCCTCATCGGCGCCGGACTCGCGATCCGCGAAGCTCGCGTCGAGAGCCGGGCGCAGGCCAAAGAAGAACGGCTCGCGGAGACCGAGGTCACCCGTCACCGGCAGACCATCCTCACCGCTTTCATCGTGATCTTCGTCGCCGAATGGGGCGACCTCACCCAGGTGCTGACCGCCAACCTCGCCGCCCGGCTGCACTCACCGCTTTCCGTGGCGACTGGCTCGGTGCTGGCCATGTGGGCCGTCGCGGCCCTCGCCGTGGTAGGCGGTCGCGGACTGCTGCGCTGGGTGAAAGTCGTCACCATCCGCAACGTGACCGCCGTGATCCTCGTCGGTCTAGGCGTTTTCACCGGGATCCTGGCCATCACCGGCAAATAATTCACCAAACGTTGCGAAGCACCGCTTTATCATTGAAAAAGCCGAGAACGCAGCCAAGGTCGCCGACCACGGCGGCAGACCAGGGACGACTCAGCTCGGTCGGTCGTGCCCCGTGATGGGAGAGTCGCATAGTCATGTCTACTTGGCTAGGACGGTCACGACGGACGGATATCGGGCCGCGGCGGAGTCCGGCCCGACCGGTATCTGGCTGGGCTTCCAGCAGTGGCGCAGGCCTACTCGCCGCCGTCGCAGTGGCGCTCGGGTGCTCGGGTTACGCGCCAGCAGCAAGCGCGCAGGTCGTGTCGGGCGCACCGCAAGCAAGCAGGTCCCAAGCGGGCAGCCAAGGGAAGGCGGTCGCCTGGGCGGGCTTCGCCGGGAACGCGCAGCATACTGCCGTCGCCAGCGCCCCGCTTCAGCCGTTCACTCAGATCCGCTGGCAGGCGAAGGTCGACCTGGCGCGGCCGATCCTCCACGGGGCCTTGCTGATCCACTATGGCTCCCCCATGATCACGGCCGCGAACACGGTGCTGGTCCCGACCAGGGTCAGCGCCAAGGCCGGTTACCGCGTTGTCGCGTACTCCGGGGCAAATGGCGCGCGGCGCTGGTCGCTTGCCACTGACTACCGGTCGCCGGCGTTCCTCGCCCATATTCACGCCTTTACGCCCCCGCTGCCAGCGGTACTGACCTCAGACAAAAGGCTGGCAGTCGCTGGCGCCGGCGGATCGGTGCTGTTCCGCACGCACGTCAATAGCGCGCACGGCCGCGTCCAGCGCGTCGTGTTTTACGGTGCGGCCGCATGGGCGGCGCACAAGTCCGTCTACGACAAGGCCGTCCAGATCACCACACCGCTCACCGCCGGGCCCGGTGGCTCGGTGTATTTCGGGTTCACGGTGACCGGCAGCACTCCGGCGCACCTGGTGAGCGGGATCGCCGCGATCGATGCCAACGGCCACGTGACCTGGATCAGCGCCGCAGCGGCGGCCGGCAATCGTGCCTATACCGGTGTGGCCATCAACTGCGCGCCGGCCTTGTCGCCCAACGGCAAGACCGTCTACATCACCGTCACCCGCCCGACCAGCGGCATTCTGGTCGGCCTTGACTCCGCCACGCTTAAGCCGCGGTTCCACGTTCTGCTCAAGGACCCGCTCAGCGGCAAGGCCGCGCTGATCTCGCCCAGTTCGACCGCGTCGCCGGTAGTCGGCCCAGACGGCGATGTGTACTACGGCGTGCTAGAAAATCCGTTCCCGACCCACGACAGCCGCGGCTGGCTGCTGCACTTCAACGCCACCTTGACGCAGACCAAGGTGCCCGGAATCCTTCGGCTGGGACAACACCCCTTCGGTGCTGCCCGCCAGCGCAGTGCCCCGTTATCACGGGACCTCGCCTTACCTGCTGGTGTCCAAGTACAACAACTACCTCGACACCGGGCCGCACGGCAACGGGCACAACGAAGTGGCCGTGCTCGACCCCAGGGCAAGCCAGCGGGACCCGTACGCGAACACCATGACCATGAAAACCGTCCAGACCATCCTGTCACCCGTCCATGTCCCCGGCGCGCCCGCCGGAGCACGATACGAGTGGTGCATCAACTCGGCGGCGGTCGACACGGCCGACGACTCGGTGATCGTCAACAACGAGGCGGGCTTCGTCTACCGCTGGGACCTGGCCACCAACACCTTGAGCGAGCAGATCCACCTCAACTATCCCCGGCCCGAGGCCTATACGCCCACCATCATCGGCCCTGACGGCACTGTCTACGCGATTAACAATGCCACCCTCTACGCCATCGGCCGATAGCGCCAGCCGCGGAGGCCGACGGTGGCGCTATGTGCGCTCGATCCTGCCAGGCGCATCCACCTCAGGCGGCAACGACCGGCAGGTCATAGGTACGGCGAACGCTGCTGCCGAGCCTGCTGAGGTCGGTGCCGTAGACGTTGAGTGAGATCGTGGTCTCGGGTCCGCCACCACGGACGCGGTGAATGTCCCCGGGCGGCACCAGCGAGCTGACCGTGCCGGCCGGGGACATTGTGGTCCCGCCGAACTCCAGCCAGCCGTCGCCGCGCACCAGGTACTTGTCCTCATGCTCGCTGCCTTGCAGCACGCCACTCACGCACCAGGTCACATGATCATGAATGGAGGTCACCTGACCCGGCCGCCAGACCAGCGCGACGACGGAGAACGAGCCGTCGGACTCAGCGTGCAGCAGATGGCAGCGATACTTCACAGGGTCGCCGTAACGCTGCTCCCCCGTCAGCAGGTCAACTGCAGGCAGCCGCGCTCTCAGCCGGTCAGCCACGAGCTCAGCAGTTTCAGCCCAGCTCAGCTGCCGCCTGACGACTGAGCGTATGGAGCCAACCATGTCACCAAAGATCTGATCGGCATTCGCGATAATCCTTGTTTCCATATCGATATAATAGGAATCTAGCGAACCAACCACAACCCCGGACCCGATGGCGTGCCTCCGTTACTCCTGGCACTGTCCAGCTAGCCCGCGCCGATGCAGGGAGCGGCGATGCTCACTGCGCCGGGATCATCCCTGCGGTCTCCATCGATGCCATGAGATACGAGACGATCTCCTCAAGTGACGCGTCAGGGACGCCGACGCCGGAGTTCTTGAGCGCTTGCCGGTAGGCGGCGTTACGGTACCTCTTGCCCTCCATCACCAGGACTTTTGAGTGCGCGCGGGCGACGAAGTCAACGAGCGGGAAGACCGGATCCACAGCGGTGGCGAGTCTCTTCATTTCGCGCGAGAACTCGGCTAGGTCGACGTACCTGAAGTCAATTCCGTAGTCTTTGTTGATCTGAGTGGTCAGGTCGACCATGTCGAAGTAATCATCGACGGTCACATGGAGCACCGGCTCGCGCGGCTCCGCCGACGAGGTCATGACGGCGGCGATGTTGTGCGCGGCAATGTCCGCGGGCATGAAGCTGAGCTGGATGTCAGCATTCGGAGCGACGCCGTACTTGATCATGAAGGAAAGCAGCCGCACCACGATGTCGGTGGAGTGCCCGAAGCCCGAGGTAGCCGCGGTGATGAAGGCCGGCCGGTAGATTCTGGCTTCGACACCCTGCTCGCGGGCCTGCAGCACGAGTTGCTCGCACACCCACTTCGTCTGCGCATAGCCGAAGTCGAGGCCGGACATCTCGGGGTTGGAGTCCCTTTCGATCAGGTTCCGCTTGCCAGTGAACCCGAAGATGGTCGTGCTCGACACGAAGTGGAGTTCCTTGCGACGCGAAGTGCTGGCGAGCTTCAGTAGCTCTCTGGTGCCCTCGATGTTGGCACCCCGCAACGTGTCATAGTCCAGGACGTAATCCACCCAGGCACCGTTATGAACGATGGTGTCGACAGTTTCGGCCAGCTCCAGCCAGTCCGCAGCGGAAAGGCCAAGTCGCGGACTCGCCAGGTCGCCGCTGACCACCCGGACCCTGGCGTCGAATTCCGCTGCGGAGCGCTCGTCGTGCAGGCCGGCCGCCTCAAGCTCGGATCTCAGTCGCTCGCGCGCGACTGACGCCTGCGGTCCGCGCACGAGAACCGTGTAGTTCGCATCAGTCTGCTCAAGCAGGCTGCGCAGCAGGAACGGCCCGAGAAACCCGGTGCCGCCAGTCAGCAGCACGTGTGAGAAGGCACCCTCCGCCCGAGGCAAGGCGCTGACGCCAAGGGGCGCCAGCCTGGCGTCCCTGCGCATGGCCGCCGCTTCGCTCTCGTCACTTTCCCGCTTCACCGCGTCAAGCTTCGCTTGCAGGTCAGTCGCCCAGCCCGCACTGCCCTCCTGGAACGCGCGGACCAACTCAGAGATCTCGCGCACGGTCAGGCGTTGCAGGACCGGGATGTGCAGCGCCTCTTGCAGCTCGCCGGCTCCCGTTCGTGCCGCCGCCCGCTCCAAGATCACCAGTAGCTCAGCCAGCGCCAGCGAACCCAGGCCGACATCGCCTGGCCTGGCGTCCTCGTCGCCGGCCAACGCGTAAGTGGCGAGGAAGCGCTTGTAATGCGCCTCAACGTCCAGGCTGGGCACCCAGTCAAGTCCCGCGCCGTCACCTTCGCGCACGTGGGTTTCGATGGTGCGCAGTCCGCCTTCAAGCCACTTGTCGCGAGTCAGGCTTCTCGCAACCTTGCCTGAGGTGGTTCGCTTGATGGCCTGCCGGCGGACGAACATGATCGTGTGCGGTCCGGTGTAGCCATGCCTGCGCAGCGAGCGGGAAACGTCATCGGGGTCCGGCAGGTCATTCGGATTCCGCAGGCCGGCGACCACCACAAGCCGCTCTTCCCCGTCCCGACCGCGAAAAGTGGCCACGCTGCCGGCCTGCACCTGCGCTGAGCTGTTCTCGACGGCGGCTTCAAGATCCTCTGGATAGTAGTTCTGGCCATTGATGATGATGAGGTCCTTAATCCGACCGCAAACAAAGAGCTCGCCATCGTCAAGGAACCCTAGATCACCCGTGCGCAGGTAGGAGTACGACCCGTTCGAATCGCCGACTATCGAGTTTTCGAACACCTGCTCAGAAAGCTCAGGCTTATTCCAGTATCCCTGGCACTTGCTCTGACCAGCGACCCAGATCTCGCCGATTCCGCTGGCGCCAACCTCGACGCCGGTGTCTGGCTCGACGATCCGCACCTGGATCCCGTTGAGCGGCCTGCCACAGCTGACCAGCTCAAGCTGCTGGTCTGCTGGCGCGTCCGGCGTGGCCATCGTGACGGTACGTGCGTGCAGCGATCCTCGGTCGATGGTGACTGACCGCTGCCCTGAGTTGCTGACTGCCAGCGTATTCTCGGCCAGTCCGTAGGCCACGACATGAGCGGCCGGTCGCAGCCCGTACTTCTCGAACCGGTCGAGGAAGGCCCGGTACGTGCTCGGCCTGACCGGCTCAGCCGCGTTCATGAAGACCTGGACCGAGCTGAGGTCCAACCCCTCGAGCGCGTCGTCTGGCACCCGCTCAGTGGAAAGGCAATATTCGAAGCCAAAATTGGGCGACGAAGTATAGGTCGCCTGATAGCGACTCAGTGCCTCAAGCCACAGGACCGGCCGTCGCAGGAAATCAAGCGGCGAGAAGCCATAGGTCGTGCCGCCGGTGACGATCTGGAAAAGGTAGTAGCCGATCAAACCCAGGTCGTGGAATTGCGGCAGCCAGGAAACGCCGACAGCCTGATGGTCGATCATTGAATTGCAATTGTGTATGACGTTCTGGTGCGAGACCACCACGCCCTTAGGCGTACCGGTCGAGCCAGAGGTGTACTGCAGGAAGAGAGTCTGGCTGGGGTCGTCGGCACCGCCAGCCCGCGCGGTGCCCTGCAGCAGATCCGTGGCGACGGCCTCAACGCCCAGTCGCGCGAAGGCGTCTTGCGGGTTCGCCCGATCGTCGGTCTCCCGGTCAAGCAGCCCAGATCCGGTCAGCGCCAGCGCGGCCCCGCTGTCCAGCATCACCGACCTGAGCCTGGTCGCTCCCTCGCCGTTCCCGACTGACGTGACCGGCGGAACGGGAACCGGAATGACCCCGATGCGGGCGCACGCGACGAAGGTGGCCACCATCTCCAGCCCAGGCGGATACACCAGGGCCACCCGATCGCCCCGCTTTAGGGCCGTCTCTTCGCGCAAGTGCTCGGCGAGGAACCGTGTCCTGGCCTCGAAGGACTGGTACGTGTAGGTCTCGCGGGGCGTGCCGTTGCGATCGAGAAACACGCTGAAGCACTTGTCCGGATTAACCGCTGCCCAGTGACCCAAGTAGTCCAGGATCGTGTTCAACTACGCCCACCCCTCTAAGCTGCGGAACCTTATGTCCGCTCAGTACGGCCACGCCGGATGTTCACTGCTTTATTAGTGTAAAGATGGAAAGATCGTGCCCCATACCAGCACACTCAGGACAGTCTGGCTTACCACAGGAACATAGGGGCGACAACAGTACTGGTAACAGGCCTGCCCGAACCGGCGTGGCCGCCCCGACGACGGCAGCCGGCGACGCCACCTCTTTCCGTCTATAATATTTAGCGAGGCTAACTAACGAGGTGGCGGTGTGGGCGTCGACGCGCGCGCTGGGCGGGAAGGCTCCAGATTCCAGGCCACCACCTTGTCCCTGCGGGTAAGGAATTACCGGCTGTTTTTCTTCGGTCAGCTGCTGTCCATGATGGGTACCTGGATGCAGACGGTGGCGCTGGCGTTCCTGGTGCTGAAGCTGACCGGCAGCGGTACCGATCTCGGGCTGGCCACCGCGGCCCGGTTCCTGCCGGTCTTCGTATTCGGACCCTTCGGCGGGCTGATCGCTGACCGGCTGGACAAGAGACGGGTCTTGTACGTCACGCAGACGCTTCAAGGTCTGCTAGCCGGAGTGTTCGCGCTGCTGATCGGCATGGGCGTGATCGAGTTGTGGATGGTCTACTTCCTCTCGCTGTTGCTCGGCTGCATCAACGTCTTCGACAACCCCGCAAGGCAAAGCTTCATCGGCGAGCTGGTCCGATCGGACAAGCTATCGAACGCGATCACGCTCAACTCCGTCGCGATGAACTTGGCTCGGGTGTTCGGGGCCGCTCTCGGTGGATTGTTCGTGGCCGTGCTCGGCCTGATGATGTGCTTCGCGCTGAACGGGGCGTCGTTCGCCGCCGTGCTGGTCTCGCTGCTCCTGATGCGCTCATCCGAGCTGTTCCCTGCGCAGCGAGCCAGCAGGGAAAAGGGGCAGATTCATGCTGGTCTTCGTTACGTCAGGCACACGCCTGAGCTGCTGGTGCCATTGATCATGATCACTGTCGTCGGAACGCTGGCGTGGGAATTCCAGGTGACGCTTCCGCTGATGGCCGACCATGTCTTCCACGGCGGCGCCGGTACTTACGGACTGATGGCGTCGATCATGGGAGTCGGCGCTGTCGGCGGAGGACTAGTGGCGGCAGCCCGGTCTTCCCCAAGTGGCCGAGCTCTATGCCTCGCCTCCATCGGCTGGGGGCTCGCCATCACCGCTGCCGCGCTGGTGCCGACGCTGGCCGTCGAATTCGGCACCATGATCTTCGTCGGCTACGGCAGCATCACGTTCAACTCCATGGCCAAGACCATGCTGCAGGCGGCGTCGGCCCCGATGATGCGGGGCCGCGTCATGGCCCTGTGGGGACTGGCCTGGCTCGGCACGACTCCCATCGGTGGCCCGCTGGTCGGCTGGATCGGCCAGCACCTCGGCGCGCGCTGGTCGCTGGTAGCCGGAGGGGTGCCGACCATCCTTATCGGCGTGCTCTGCTGGCCAGCCCTGCGCCGCTTGGACCGGCGGGTCACCGCCCTGCAGGCCGACAGGGCCAAGGTTGCCGGTCACGACCAAAGAGACTCGATCGTGAAGCGCTGACTCTCGCGTCAATTCGGCTCTGCTGATGGCGCGTCGTGCCAGACTGCAGCTGACGTGGAAATTAATCGAATCTAGATCAGAGTCGGGGGAACTTATGATCGGCAGACTCGAAATCAGCGCAGACGGCCGAGTTACCGGCCCGGTGGCGATTACTTATAACAACCCATTCCCGACCAATAACGGCTCATGGGGCTCAGCGACCATGATGGGCGTCGTGATGCACACAATGGTCGGAAACCTGCCAGGAACGGTCGACATATTTAACAACCCGTCTTACGCCGTGAGTACTCATTTCGGCATCGCCCAGGATGGCTCGGTCTGGCAGTTCGGGCCGATTGGCCAGGGCTGGATAGCTTGGGCGCAGATGGCCGGAAACGAAACCTGGTATTCGATCGAGCACGCCGACGACGGCAACACCGCGAATCCACTTACTGATGCGCAGCTCACCGCATCAGCCCAACTTGTCGAGGTTCTCAGCAGGTTCGCTGGATTTCCGCTGCAAGTCACCAACTCGGTTGCAGTCAAAGGCTATGGCACTCATGTCATGGGCGGAGGCGCTTGGGGCGGCCATACTTGCCCTGGTCCTGGACCTCGGGCCGGCCAGCGGCGTGAGATTATCAGGCGCGCCGAAGCAATCCGCGCCGGGCAGATTGCCTGGATCAGTGACGGCAAGCTGTCCCTGCATGACCTGGCCGTGCAACTCGGGACAGAGGCGTCTTCGATCCTGCGAATGACCGCAGTTCAGGACGGGTCGTTCGCCGCCATGGCAGCCTCCTACATCAACGGCGTGTTCGCCGGAACCATCTCCGCCGATGCGGTCATGCCGACCGGCCTTGCGCTCTGGGTGCCGCCGAACTGACGGTACGCCGGCCGCGTACGCATCGCGCTGGCAAGCAATTATCCACCGCAATGCGTCGTAATAGGTTTAAGGCGAGCGACAAAATATTAGCGCTATTGAATTCCACTCGTTCGGCAAGTAACCTTAATGGAAAGCGATCACTTTCTCGGGCTAACTCACTCGGTCGAGCCGCGGACGGGAGATCTAGATATGAGTCTCGCCTCAATGGTCGACACTAAGCTCGCGCTACAGCAAGCTCAGGAAGCGCAAGCATCGGGTGGCACGGACGCAATGGGCATCGCTACGAATCTCATCAGTCAAATTACGCGATGGATCCCAACTGAAACTATCACCATCTATGTCGTCTTGCTGGCCCTGCTGACGCCGCCGCTGGCCGGTGACTCCCCATCTTTCACTAGTCGGTGGGCGCTCTTCTCGATAATCACCGCAGCAAATCCGGTGGTGGTCGTGCTTCTCACTATGGCGAAGACCAGCGGGGCGACCTTCAAGGTGCCACTATTCGAGATGGCTATCGCGTCCGTCGCTTTCGCCGCATGGGCTTTTGCTTTGCCTGATACTCCGCTGAGCTCGATCCCCGGATACTCCATCAAATGGAATACGGCTATACTGACCGGGACGACCATATCTATTGCCTTGCTGGCCAATGCCTTGCACAGGTCCCCCAGCCTGGATCGCTCCTGACGCCTTCGATCGCGCGGTCACGCGGCCATCCACCGCGGCAAGGCAGAAAACTAGTTCAGGAAAGGGGCAACCAGATGGCCTCGTCCGTTCGTCCAAGCAGTCACTTGGGCGCGGACACCAGACTGAGCGGCTGCCGGGGCCCGACCTGACTCCGGCAGTTTCTCGCTGCCGGCCTGAGATCTGCGGGAGGTAGCGGTGATGACAGGGAAAGCGCGACGTAACTGGCAGGTAAGGCTCGGCCGGAGCGCGGCAGTAGTCGGCGCTGTGATCACGGCGGGCGCGGTAGCCGCTGGCTTCGCCGCGGCACCGGGGTTGGCCAGCAGCGCACTTTCGAGTGGGGGCACCAGGACCGCCGGGTCACCGGCCGCGCCAACCGGCGGCGTGCTGCGGGCGGGCGGCCCGGTGGTCGGTGCCCGGACTGGCTGGGCGCCAGTCCCTTACCGGCGCGCACAACTGTCCGTGCCTGGACAATGGCTGGTCGAGAGCCCAGGACAGCTCTTCTGCGGACCAGGTTTCAAAGGCATGATCTTCGCCGGCATCAGGCCGCGGATTCCCAAGGGGCAGGGTTGCGGTCTGGCCAAGAGCCTGGCTTGGATCCTGCCGGCCGGTCACATCCCGGCGGGAATCAAGCACCGCAAGCCCACCGCGGTGATCAACGGCATTCCTGTCTACCGGCTGACCAGCGGCCAAGACGCGGTGCTTTACCTGGTGCCGAAGCTGGGAGTGCGAGTCGGTGCTAGCGGTCCGCTGTACCGGCAGGTTCTGCGCACGCTAACCCGGTCGCCGCTTTCGGTTGTGCTCAGCCGCGGCCCGGTCAGCCGAGCACCGGCGACGTGGAGCTGGCACCAGTTTGGCGGCATCCGGTTCGCCGTTCCACGCACTTGGCACCCGCGCGCCGAGAGTCAGTGGGCCACCTGCGGAACCGGCCTCGAGCCCGGCACGCTGCTGCTCATCGACGCGACCAAGCCGCCGGCCGCGCTGCCCTGCCCGTTCCCACTTCCCACGGCTAGCGAACAGCGGGCCGAGCCGGGCCTGACTGTCGTCACCGGAAAGTACGCGGCCAAGTCGGTGGGCGAAGAATTCACCCGCTGCTACCCGCGCCACGGAATCAGGATCTGCCTGGCCAAGGTCACCGGCGCCGGCGGTGCCCTCAGCGCTGTCCTCATCTTCTCCGCCGGCCGTCCGCACCAGCACAAGGCGACGTACCTCCTGCTCGGGCTATCCGGGTCCGGTGCCCGCGCCCGGCAGATCTTCAGCTCGATCCACTCGGCCAGGCACTAACCACTTCCCTGAGGTTGCCAGGGCGCGGCGGGTCGGCTGCTGCTGTGGCACGATGGAGTCATGCGTGCGAGGCGGTTCGGTGCCAGCGTTGCGGCTGATTCCCGAGGCGGCGGCGTGGTTGTGGTTCCGTTTGACCCGGACGAGGCGTGGGGCACCAAGGCGGCCCATCATGTGAACGGCACGGTGAACGGGTGGCGGGTGCGAGTGACGCTCGCACCCGCCGCCGATAGGTGGGCATTTACCCTGAGCCCGTCGCGGATGCAAGCGATGGGCCTGACGACCGGCTCAGAGGTGGAGGCCGAGCTGGCCCCTGAAGGCCCGCAGCGAAGCGAGCTTGCTGATGACATCGCGGCAGCGCTAGCGGCCAGCCCAGCCGCCGGCGCGTGCTTCGACACGCTGGCGCAGTTCTATCGCAAGGCGTACCTGCGCTATATCGATGCGACAACCCGGCGGCCAGACCTGCGGGCAGCGCGCATCGCCGAGGTCATCGGCCTGCTCGCCGCCGGGGTCAAGGAACGGCCTCGGCCGTAACTGGCCGTGGACCAGGTGGCACGACCATTGGCGGGAAGGGACGGCCTAGCTGAGCCTGACGCTCTGTATCGTGCTATGGACGCTTCAGCCTGCCGAGGACGGGTGCGCTCCAGGGACTGTCAGAGCGGACTCGTAGGCAAGAACCACGGCCTGGACGCGGTCGCGCAGTCCGAGTTTGGCGAGGATCCGGCCGACGTGAACTTTCACCGTGCCTTCTGACAGGTGCAGAACGGCAGCGATTTCGCTGTTGGATATGCCAGTGGCGATGAGGGAAAAGACGTCGAGTTCGCGAGTGGTAAGTGCCTGGCGGATCTGGTCAGCGCGCTGACGGCCAGGTTGTCCTGGCTGCTGTGCGATGAATTGCCGGATGAGGCGCGTGGTCGCACCTGGCCCGAGTACGGCGTCCCCGGCGGCGATGGTGCGAATGGCGGCGGTCAGGTTGTCAGGCTGGGTGTCTTTGAGCAGGAAGCCGCTGGCACCCGCGCGCAGGCCCGCGTACACGTAATCATCGAGGTCGAACGTGGTCAGGATGAGCACCTTGGACGGCAGCCCGGCGCCGGTGATGTCGCGCGTCGCCTCGATGCCGTCACGGCCAGGCATCCGCACGTCCATGAGTACGACATCAGGTCGCAGCATGGTTGCCATGGATACCGCAGCCGCTCCGTCGCTGGCCTCACCGACCACGTCAATGTCGGGTTCGGCGTCGAGGATGAGCCGGAAGCCCTTCCTGATCAAGGCATGGTCGTCAGCCAGCAAAACGGTAATCATGCCGCAGCGCCCTGATCGAGCTTGAAGCGGGCCGTGACCCGCCAGCCGCGGGTATCGCGCGGGCCGAAGTCGAGCTCGCCGCCGAACGCGCCGATCCGTTCCCGCATCCCGGTCAGGCCGCCTCCCGCCGGGCCGACTCCATGGCCGCGTCCTGAGCCATCATCCTCAACCGCCACCTGCACTTCGGCCGGGGTCAGCCGCAATCGGATGGCGGCGCTCGCTCCCGGGCCGGCGTGCTTCATCGTGTTCGTCAAGGCCTCTTGCACGAGCCGGAAGACGGCAAGCTGGACGGCAGGCGAAAGCTCCGGGTTCGTGCCGGTGTGCTCGTAGTGCACGGGCAGCCCGGCAGCACGGACCCGGCCGAGCAGATCATCGAGGTCAGCTAGGCCGGGCAGCGGCTGCCGTGGTTCCTGGCCGACGTCAGTCCTGAGCACGCCGAGCAGCTGGCGGGTCTCGGCGAGAGCCTGCCGGGCTGTGCCCGACACGTCCCTGATCGCATCGGCCGCCTGATCGGGCGCGCGGGTGACGGCGCGGAGAGCGCCGTCAGAAAGCGCCACGATCACGGTCAGGTGATGAGCGACGCTGTCGTGCAACTCGCGGGCGATGCGGGCCCGCTCTCCCGCCACGGCCAGCGCCCTGGTCTGGTCACGCTCACGCTCAAGTCGCTCGGCCCGGTCGCGCAGCGCCGCCAGGTAGGCGCGGCGGGTGCCGACGTAGAGCCCCACTAGCAAGATCGCGGCCGCAAAGCCAACGGCGTCAGTGGCGGCGACCGCCCAGTGGCGGGTGCCGTCCTGCGCGACCACCAGCATCGTCGCGCCGACCACGAGGGCCGCTGCGGCCACCGCCTGACCCCGCCGCATAGTGACGGCGACGGTATACAGGCTAATCGCCAGAGCCACTGGGAATAGCGCGCCGCCGTCCGGCCACTGCGCTACCACGACAGCGGCAAGCAGAGTCCACCCAAAAACCGGACCTGGCCACACCCGCCGCAGCGGGAGCGCCACAGCAGTCACGACCGCGACCAGCAGCCCAGTGGCCAGCGATAGGTGCGGGGATGCCGAGGAAGTACACGCCGGAGAACGCGTGCTCGAAGCCGGAATTGAACGACGTCACCAAGAAGCGCCCGGCTGCGTCTTTGGTGATGCCCGCGCTCGCGGCGGCCGCGACGTTGACGCCGACCAGCACGTTGACGAGAGCCCCGCAAAACGCACCGAACCCGCCGATCAGCGCGGCCACCGTGGCGAGGATCGCTCCGCGTCCTTTGACCAAAGTCGCGATCGCCGCATACGAGACCGCCAGCGCGCCCAGCGCGAGCAGCGACAACGAGCCCGACACGTCAAGCTGAGCCGGGTGCGTGGCCGCGATCGGCAGAATGGCCTGTGCATCGGCCATGGTCGAAATGACCCGATCGGTGCCTCGGGGATCGAGGGCCTCCGCGCTGACATACAGCACAGCGGCCAGGGGGACAAACAGCGCAAGCACGCGCTGGCGCATTACGGCTACGTGATCCATTGACGTCTCCAACCAGGCAAGGGCCGATCAGTCGGCCAGGTCAGAACGCTACGGACCCGGCCACCACCGCACATCTGCCGCCAAGCCACACTTCGCCGGCCGCGTACGACCTAAGGCATACGCACGTCCCCACAGCCAGGTCAGCGGGGGCGACTCAAGTAACAACCGTGCTGCCATAATCGTCAGACGACAACCCGGGATCGGCCAGCCCACGCCGATGACTGGTGGCACGGAGGAAATGTGACCAAGTACACCAGTGACAGCTCTAATTTCGGAGCTGACGGCCCCTTCTTTCGCATCATCAGGGAAGGACTCGCCGGTCTCGTCGATGGCGAGGACTATTTCGACCTCTTGGCCGACGACGTGGTCTTCGAGTACGTCATCTCGGTGCCCGGATACCCTAGGCGGGCCGAAGGACGACCGGCCATCATCGACCTGTACAGCGGCTACGGCGACGTCATGACGGTGCACAGCGCCGACAATCTCCGCGTCTACCGAGACAGGGAAGCGTCGGTCGTCGTACTGGAATATGAGGTGCACGGCGCGTCGGCGCAGACCGGCCGACCATACGACAACCGCTTTGCTTCCGTCATTACCATTAAGGACCGCAAGGTGACGCACTGGCGGGACTATCTCGATCCGATCGCCGTGTTCGACGCCGCGGGCTGGCCAGGCGACAGAGCGGCAGGAAAATCTCAGGATTAACTCGAACTCCCCTGGGTAGCCGCCGGCTCATGTCCGCGTCGCTGCTCGCCGAGCGTTACCAGTTGGAGAGCTGCCTTGCGATCGGCGGCATGGGTGAAGTGTGGCGCGGCTGGGACCTGGCACTGGCCAGGCCAGTGGCGATCAAGCTGATCAGGGATTGCTATTCGCAGGTACCTGGGGCGGCTGAGCGCTTCCGGGCCGAGGCGCGCCTTGCTGGGAGGGTAAACCACCGCGGCGTCGTCCGGGTCTACGACTACGGCGAGGCGGGTCGCCCCTTCCTGGTGACTGAACTCGTGGATGGCTCATCACTCGCCCTGGTCCTGGCTGGCGGAGCGCTTGAGCCGCACCTCGCGCTTGACGTCATTGCGCAGGCTTCATGGGCACTGGACGCCGCGCATCGCGAAGGCATCCTGCACCAAGACATCAAGACGGCTAATCTGCTGGTTGGTCGTAGCGGCGACATTAAGCTCACTGATTTCGGCATCGCCTGCTTGGCCGACGACCAGGCCGGATGCGCTGAGCTTGTGCTCGGCACCGCCGCCTACCTCGCGCCCGAACGGATGATGGGCCAGCCAGCAAGCGTCGCTTCCGACCTGTATTCACTAGGCATCGTCCTGTTCGAGTGCCTGACCGGCGCACGTCCCTTTAGCGGCACGAACATCCAAGTTGCCCTGGCGCACCAGCTCCGCGAATTGCCGGCCGTGCCGACCACGGTCCCGGCTGCGGCAGCCCAACTGCTCAAGGAACTGACCAGCAAGGATCCGGGCGGCCGGCCGTCCAGTGCGGCCGCGGTCGGCGTCCAGGCCGCGTTCTTGCGCGATCAGCTGCGCGCGCGAGCGGCGGAGCCAGCACGCCTCCCGACCTTGATTGACTCCAGACAGTGAAATAACACTAACTAAATGGAGGCGGCAGGAGGTCATAAAAATCTTTCCTAATGGTGAGGTTTTTATAACCTCGGAATCGGCGAGGGATGAAGTTTCCGTTACTTGACATATCGGTGCGAGAACCTCAATCTGACCAGTAGGTGATCGATCCGGGCTATCCGGCCGATCGCCTGGGGTGCGCGCCGCGCGGTTGTTTCGCCGTGATGCTCGCACCCGCAGCCCGCCCCGTTGCCACGTGTGGCCAGGAGTCCGGAGGGAGGCACGAGAATGAAGGACGACCTCATCGTGAAGGACTAGCTGTAGTCGATCTGAGCTATTTCCGCTCTTGGCGGTGAGCTTTGCATCCCGACAAGAGCGTAGTGATGACCCCCGAGATCAGGTCCCCGCGAAGGTCCTGATCTCGGGGGTTCGTCATGCCAGGGGCATCCGCAGCGGAGTGGGCCCTGACCAACTGGACAGATGCGCAGGTCACCACCAAGATAAGCCTGACCGGAATCAATACGCTCACCGACGCGCTGGTCGCCGAGTAGCGCAGTGGCACGTCTTCCCTGCGCGACCCGGACGATCAGGGCACAATAACGCAATGACCGAGGAAACTCCTGCCAGCAACGACCATCACGACGCGGATGCCTGGAGCCGGTGGCGCGGCATCAGCGGACTGATCTGGCTGCTTGAGCACGCGCAGGACGCCGTTACGGTAGCGGTAGGCATCGTCTTGATCGCGCTCGGCGGCGTGCTGCTCGTTTCTGGGATCGTGGACTTCCTCCGCTCGCCCGGCTCGGTGTCGTCGTCCGCGCCAAACCTGCTCGACGAGACCCTGCTTGTCCTGATCCTGGTGGAGATCGTGCACACCGTCGTGCTCTCGCTTCGCACGCACCAGCTCATGGCGCAGCCATTCATCGTCATCGGGCTGGTCGCCGTCATCAGGCGGATCTTGTTCGTATTGACCCCAGGCGTCAAGGTGCAGGTCACCACCTCGGAATTGGCGCTTCAGATCGCGATGGTCGCGGTCTTCGTTACCGCCTTGATCGCCGTCACCCGGCTGACCAGCCGCTCCGATGACGACTCCTAACCCGGCGGCGACGCCGGGCACCCGCCGTCCAACGCGCTAGGTTCGCGGCGCGTACTCGATCGAATCAAATGGCCAGTCCCGCTGCAACCACGCGACGACCGCGTCGTGGAGAACCGGATCGAGCGCGGCGCAGTCGGCACGTACCCAGGATTGGACGGACGCGTGCCGTCCGCCATCGGCGCCGCCAGGCTCATTTCCACCGGCCGGATAAATGTACACGCAGCCGATGACGTCTCCGGTGCTGATGCTGAGCACGGTGTAGGTGAACCCGCGGCGCTCAGCGAAGTCTTGTGCGTGCCGCTCTAGATCGCGGAGATTGTCATTCAGGGACATCTCGTGCGGCCAATTGCCATCAGGGAAGCCCGGCGTGCTCCGGATGTGGTCAATGCTGGTCGTCCAGGCGGCGTAGTCGGCCTCATTGTGCGCTGGCCCGAGCGGGGCCAGGTGGAATTCCCCGGCGACGAGCCCATCGGGTACCGCGAAGTCCGCGGGAACGAACAACTCATTGGCCATCGGTTGATCGTAACGGCTCGCGGCGGCAGGCGTCGCCCGCCGCGACAGGCGACCTAGACGCGTATGTTGACTGGCATGATCAGCGACAGCGAGCAGCCGGCCGAGGGTATCGCTGCGGACCTGGCGCTGCCGGCGATTCCGGTATCGGCCGGCGCTCTGATCTTCGATCGATCGGGCCGGCTGCTCATTTTGAAGCCGACGTATAAGTCTGGCTGGACGATCCCCGGCGGCGTCATGGAAGCGGACGGGGAGACGCCCTGGCAGGCGTGCAGGCGCGAGGTTCGTGAGGAGTGCGGGATCGAGGTGCGCCGCGGCCGACTCGCGTGCGTGGACTTCCGGCGCCCTCGGCCGGGCAGCCCCGGTGGCGTCCGGTTCCTGTTCGACTGCGGTGCCGTCGATAACAGCTGCCTGGCCGCGATCACGATCCAGGTCGAAGAGATCAGCGAGCACCGAATGGCGGCGCTGCCCGAAGCTCTTGCGCTGCTACGCCGCCCGATACGACGGCGGGTCAGGGCGGCAACGTCGACGCAGGCGCTGGTCTACCTAGAAGAAGGGCGCCAGGTCGCGGGCGTCAGCCAAGCCGTCAGCTGAGCATGGCCAGCCGCAAGCTAGCCCGCCGCCAGCGGGCCCCGGTGACTTCAAGTCAGCGAGACGCTGCCCCTAAGGCCGAATAGCTGGGTCTCGCCGGGGTAGCGGTGCTGTTCATGCCGCCGGCGCGGGCCAGCACGGGTGGCGATGGCGGTCTCCCCGACGACGAAAGCAGACCATGCAGCACCTCATAGCCACCTATGGATACGCCGCCGTGTTCGTGCTGATGGTAGCGGAGTCGGCGAGCATACCCGTTCCCTCCGAGCTGATCATGACCCTGGGTGGCGCGCTCGCCGCAGGTGCGGTGCCGGGATCCAGACTCAACCTGATCGCGGTCATAGCCGCCGGGGTGGCTGGCAATCTTGTCGGCAGCTACCTCGCCTGGGCCGCGGGCAGATTCGGCGGACAACCTGCTTTGCAGCGGTGGGGGCACCGACTGTTGGTGCGCGATCAGGATCTGGATCGCGCGAACCGCTGGTTTACCAGGTACGGCCCCAGGGCCGTCATGATCGGCCGGGTCTTGCCAGTGGTTCGGACCTTCATCTCACTGCCGGCCGGAATCGCGGGGATGGCTCCGATCCGATTCGGCGTCTATACGATCATCGGCTGCATTCCCTGGACTGCCGCACTCGGCTACGCCGGTTATGCCGTCGGCGCTCACTGGCAATCCATCGCTAATGGCTTCCGCCTACCCACGTACATTGTCGCCGCGCTAGTGGTGATCGCCGTGATCACCTTCGGCTGGCGTTACGCCCGTCGGCGCCGCGCGGAGCACGCTGATGTGCGTGACCAGCGGGCCAACGTTAGTTCCATCCGGTAGCACAAGACCACAGGAGCAGCTTGCCATGCTAGAGGAAACGGTTGCCGCCAAGCTCGATGACGCTCACCAGGTAGCTACCGACGCCAAGCCGGTGCCCCGCGCCGCGGTGATCGTCCATCCAGGGAAGCACGACGATGTCGCTGCTTTCCGTGCGGCCGTCTGCGCTAGCATGTCGCAGCTGGGCTGGGCCGATCCGCTGTGGCTTGAGACCAGGCCAGACGACACTGGCGAGCGGCTGGCCAGGCAGGCGGTGCGATCCGGTGCCGACCTCATACTGGCCTGCGGTGGCGACGGAACTGTCACCGCCTGTGTGGCCGGTCTGATTGGCTCGCTGGTACCGCTGGGGGTGCTGCCGTGCGGGACGGGGAATATGCTCGCGCGAAATCTCGGACTACCGCTGTCACTGGACGAAGCGCTGACCGTGGCGCTGACCGGACGCGACCGGCGACTTGACGTCGGGACCGCCAACGGCCGGCCGTTCGTGGTGATGGCGGGAATCGGGTTCGACGCTGAGATGCTCGCCGGTGCGGACGAGCGGCTGAAGAACAGGGTCGGCTGGGCCGCTTACGTCTTGTCCGCGCTGCACCAGCTGCGTAAACGCCCGGTCAGAACGGTCCTGCAAGTTGACGGTGGCCGCGCCCAGCGCCGCTTGGCCAGCGCGGTGCTCATCGGCAACGTCGGCTTGCTGCCGGGAAATGTGCGCCTGATGGCAGCTGCGGTGCCCGATGACGGCGTTCTTGACGTCGCGGTGCTGGCTGCCTGGGGATGGATCGAGTGGCTGCGGCTCGCCGCCGATGTGCTGTTGCGGCGCACCACTGGCCGACTGGCCCAGCTGACCTGCCGTGAGCTGACCGTCCGCGCCAGTCGCGGCCGGCCCTGGGAGGTCGACGGCGAGGTGGTCGGCTACACGCGCCGGCTGGACATCAGCATCACGCCGGGCAGCTTGCTAGTCCGCGTTCCTGACGACACCGTCACCTGACGGCGCGGGCACCGCGCCGTCGACGGTCAGCGTTACTCCCTGGCGCTCTCGTCGAACCGCGGCGCAGCAGCAAGACCAGGCGTCGCTCGGCGAGTTGCTGCGCGTGCAGACTCAGCCAGACACACGCCGCCGCCAGCGGCAGCTCCGCCAGCACTGCCATGGCGATCGATTCGAGGCGCTGATCCGGCGGTGTGGTCATGACGTCAAACCACGCGTCCACGATCAAGAGCATCGCCGTCGCGATCGCCGCGTTAGCCAGGAACCTGGACCGGCGGAGCGCGAAGTAACCCGTGCTCGCCAGCGCTGTCAGGAGTATGACGTCGAAGCCAGCCCAAGCGACGTCGTAGTCGGCTGCCACTTGATGCGAGGGCAGGGAGTACCCCAAGTAGGCGGTCCACGGCAGCAGGATCAGCGCGAACAACGTGAACGCCGGGCCCGCCCACCGCACCACCCGCGCGTTGTCGACGAGCACTGTGTTCTCAGGTTCTGGCGCGGGCTTCACCAGCTCGTCGAGCCGGGTGACCAGGGTTTCGGCGGCGCGGGCCAGGTCCACGGCTTAGACCCGCCGCCAGCGGGCCTCGCACAGGCCGTAGATGCCGAAGATGATGAGCCCGAGTGCCGCGAGAACCAGCAGCACCTCGCCGAATGGCTGGCCGCGCAGGGTGAGCAGTGCCTTGTCGATGCCGCCGGCTTTGGACGGCTTGTAGGTGACGGCCGCATCGATGACCAGCACTCCGGCGAGGGCGAAAACGGCGCCGCGGACTACTGTCCCGATCATGCCGAGCCGCTCCACGAGCCGTCGCGTGCGCAGGCTTAGCCCCGACAGCTGCAGGTGCTTAAGGAACTTACGGCGGATGCCCTCGAACACGAGCACCGCACCGGCGATCACGATGACCAGGCCGACGATGCCGATCAGCCACCGGCCACCTGAGTGGTGCATGACGGAGGCGGTCAGGTCCTCCTGCCTGGTGGCCTGGCTGCCGCCACCGGAACCGGAGATGATCTTGAAAGTCAGGTAGGCGAAGAACGCATAGATCAGTGCCCTGGCCAAGGACTTAAGTCGCGGGCCCGCGCCGTTGCCCTCGCCAGGGACGCCAAAGGCGGCCTCGCTGAGCCGCCAGAGCGCGTAGCCGACAAATCCGATGCCAAGTAGCCACAACGAGACCAGGCCGTAGGGCTGGCGAGCCAGCAACTGCAGCGCGCCTTGCTGGTCAGCCTCGTGCGAGCGGTGGCCGAACGCCACCAGGATCGCGATCCAGCCGATGAGGATGTACAGCACACCACGCGCGGTTAGTCCGGCCCTGGCCAGTGCCCGCGCGGCGGGACTGTCTGAGGCACGCCTTGCTGTCCCTGAGGCACGAGCGGCAGTCATTGTTCGCATGCCTGTCTCTTCCACCTAAGCGAGCCGCCAAACAAGTACGCAGCGCCGTATTTGGGGCAGTTACCCCGAACCCCACTTCAGGGCGGGCTCGGGCAGGGACGGCGGGTCAAGAAAGGCGGGCGGCCCGGTGAGATCCAACGCGATCAGCGGTGAGAGCGCCGCCGCGTCCCGCGCGGTGAGCGCAGGGAGGTTCCACTTCTCCTGCAGCAACTTGAGCACGGAGGTGTGGTCGAATACCTCGGAGCAGACGTAGTCGGGCCGCGCGTAAGGTGACACGATCACAGCGGGCACCCGGAACCCGTACTTGTCGTAGCGGTGGTGCCCTTCCGTCTGATGCTGCGCGCTATCGACAGGACCGGGAAAGAATGGCCGCAGCAGGCGATGCAGCCAGGTGTGACCGCCGATCAGGCTGCGGGCTTCCACGTCATCGGGCAGAACGGCAGCGGGCGGCGACACATGATCGTGGTAACCGCCGTGCTCGTCGTAGACCCAGATCAGCAAGGTGCGGGGCCAGCCTTTGCCGTGCATGACCCGGTTGATCACCTCCGCGGCGAAGCTCTCACCCTTCCTGATGTCCTGCGGGTTCTCTTCCGAGTAGGTGTCGAAGTCGGGATCGACGATGCTGAAGGCTGGCAGCGTCCCGTTGTCGGCATCGGTAAAGAACTGGTCGATGCCTTTGACGTGGAGCATGTACCTGGCGATGCCGAGCGGGAAGACGTTGGCGGTGAACTGCAGGTCCTTCTGGACGCTTTGGGTAACCGAACGCAGCGCCCGGCCGAGCCGCTGCAGCCGGCGCCGGGCCATGCGACGCGCATGATGCGAATAGCGCCGGGTCATGGACTTGTCCCCCGGCACCGAGTGGTAATTGATCCAGGAGATTCCTTGCCTGCTCAGCATGTCGAAGATGGTCCCGGCTGGCGGGTAGTCGAGCAGGTCGAACGGCAGGTCATCGATCAGGCCGTGGGCCGTGCCTGCGACCAGGAAGCGTCGGTTGGGGAACGTGGGGCCAAGGCAGGAACTGAACCAGTGGTCGGCAAGCGGGAACGTACGGGCCAGCCCGTAGTAGAAGGGGATGTCCTCTTCGGTCCAGTAGCCCATTCCGACGGCGGGATCGGCGTCGGGTAGTACCGTCTCCGTGCTGGCCACGAACCCCTCGCAGGTCCCGTGCCGCCACTGCAGATGGCTCGCGTGCCAACTCTGCGAGGGTGCCTGCCGATCCTGAACGGTCGAGGGCAGGTGGTGCGCGTGGACGGGCGTGCCGTCCGCACCCGGGTTGGACATCGCAGGCTCGCCGTCCGGCCCCAGCGGGAAGCCCTCACCCCGGCCTTGGAGCATGCCGAAGTAGTTGTCGTAGGAGTGGTTCTCCATCATCAGCACGACGATGTGCTCAATCTGCGGCAGCAGATCGGTGCCGACTGGCGCAGTTGGCTCGGGACGCCGCTCCGCGTCCGGCCCGGCCACGCCGCGCGCTCGCCGTCTCAACTCGTGACTTTCGAGCCGCTCCCACACGATTGCACCACTTTCTCCCATGGTCACGTCGCGGCATCGTCTCACGCGCCCGATCGGCCTAACCGCCTAGGGCCTAGGCAACGACCTCGCGAACCAAGGGGAAGGAGCCCGTCCGGCAGCTGTCAGCAGGCGGGTACTCCATCGGTAAGTGACAGCGGCACTTCCGGTCTGAGGTCGTCGACTGCCTGCCGCACCGGCACGTTGTCCAAGCCGAGCAGATTGGCGACAACGTGAACCTCGTCGGCCCGGAGCAGATGAGCGTCGTCAGCGCTAATGAACCGCATGCGGCTCGTCGTCATCTCAGTAATCAGATTTGCTCGCCCGGCAAGCAGGGACAACCACGAGCCGGGACTTGCGACCACTGTGATTGACTGATCTGGCCCGTTGGCGTGCCGGTGACTGTGGTCGCCGTTGTGGGTGCGTGCCGGTGGCTCGCCTCGCTTGGCGTCGTCATCATCGAACTGCCAGCTCACCTCGGCCGTGTCACCGTCGTCGGACTGAACGACCAATCTGATCGTGGCGCCGGCGACTGAAGGCCAGCTCGCGAGGATCTCGCGCATGCTAGTAGATCGCCGGGAGTCGAGCCGCGAACCGATCGCCATCACGCATTCCCGCAGCACGCCAGATGCTTCACCGGTGGCTGCCGCGGTGGCAGGCACCGGTGAGTCCGCGCGCGGGTCGACCCGACCGACGGCGTTATTCCAGCTTTCGTCGACGGTCCGGTAGTTGAGCTGCGTCAGGATGTTATTCATCTCATTTCGCAGCGGCAGCAAAAGCGCATCGGCAGGGACGATGACGCCGCGGCCGGCTGAATCATCCTTGATCGCACCGGTGAACCAGATCTTTCCGTCGCCAGGCCCGTGACTGTCATGCGGCATCCGCAGGCACGCCTCCGCGCTGCCAGGGACGTAGTCCGCCCCAAGGAAGGAGAACATCGCGGCGACAGTCTCCTCAGGCGCAGTGACCAGATCCTCGTAGCGAATCTTGTGGCAGGACGCCGGGTGCGCCTCCGCAAAGGCGAGGTTTGCCCGCGTGCAGGCAATCCAGTAGCTCCCGATGGCGGCGACGCTGTTCCCTGGGAACTGCGCCACGTAAGGGTCGAAGCCAAACCGGCTGACACCCCATGGGCAAATCTCAACACCAGAGGCAATGACGTCCATGCAGTGCCGGGTGAGAACTAAGAATTTCGCATCAGGGAAGACCCTGAGAAGAATATCCGCGAACTGATAGCTATCCAGTGATTTGTCGCACCACCGCGATTTCCCGCGATAGTGGAGATAATTGGAATAGGCCCGATCTACAGCTTCCCTTATCGCCGCCGCAGCGGTCTCCGACGGCTCCACGAGCTCGGGCGGCCCCTCCCGTCGCGGCGACGCGGCCTGCTCAAGCGAGTCCCATGCGCGGGCTAGGTGCGCACACGCGCCGGCCAGATTCGTCTCTGGCGGGCAGACGAAATCAGGATGACTATCGATGATGAACCTCAGTAATGTTGATCCAGACCGACTGGTGGTCAGGACGAATGCGGGCGCGGTAGACCGGCCGGGCATCGCATCTTCATTAGTCGACTTCTCCATGTTCAGTCCTTACTTCTCGGGTTGGGCGCTGCGTCTTGCTGGTCGGACCAAAGAGTCTTGATGACGTGGCCAAGCACCAGCTGGCTGGCGATGAATCCCCATTGCCGCGAGTCATGGCCGGCTGCGTTGTCCGCCGTCACCAGGAGCTTTCCTGGTGGCACTTCGCGTGCCTTGCCGGTCGCCGCGCGCATCCGCGCCGGGATGATGTCGCCAGGCAGCGCGGCAATCCGCTTTATCACCCATGGCGTCTGGCTGAGTGGCGGTGCGAACGGCCACCTGGCCCGCGGGAGCGGATCGAGCGGGGAACGCAGGACGATAATGGAACCGATACGGAGCCGGTTACTCATGATGCGCGACACCAGCACCCGGTCATGGGCCTTCAGCGTCGGCACCATGCTGTCGCCTCGGACCTGGACAACGACGAAAGCCCTCCGCGCTGCGAGATACAGGACCACAGCGCAGGCCAGCCCGGTTACGGCGATCAGGATCAACGTCATGAGGTGCTCAGCTCCCCGCGTCGAGCCGGGGTGCGGGCCGACGCGCGCAGCGCTTCGGACCCGGCCGGAGCATCGAGGTCTTGATAGCCGCTGGCCTGCAGCGCGAACATCGCCTCATAGAGGTCGCCGGTAGCTATCAGCTCGTCGTGAGTTCCTGCCTCGGCTATTCGTCCATCCGCGAGTACGAAGATCACATCTGCGTCCCGCACGGATGCGAGGCGGTGCGAGATGAGCAGGCTGGTGCGGCCACGGCGCAGGGTGGCCAGTTGGCGATGGATCGCGTGCTCCGCCTCGGCATCAAGACCGGCGCTCGGCTCGTCCAGTATGAGCAGATCGCGATCGGACCTCATAAACCCGCGAGCGACGGCCACGCGCTGCCATTGGCCGCCGGATAGCAGGACACCCGCTTCCGGATCATCCCGTTGCTTTCCCGCTATGAAGATTCGGCTCAGCATGGTGTCAAAGCCAGCAGGGAGGCTCGCCAAGGTGTCGTCGATACCGGCTAAAGCCGCCGCGCGGCGCAAAGAGGCCCGATCGTCGAGTCGGCTGAGATCGCCAAGGCCCACATTCTCGGCCGCCGTCAAGTCATAGGTCATGTAGTCCTGAAAGACAGTGCCGATCCGGTTCCGCAGCTCCTGCGGTGACATCTCCTTGATGTCCGTGCCGTCCCAAGTGATGCTGCCGCGATCGGGATCGTAGAGTCGGCATAGCAGCTTAACCAGAGTCGATTTCCCCGAGCCGTTGACGCCGATAAGAGCGGCCGCAGAGCCAGCCGGTATGTGCATGCTCAGCCCGCGCAATATCCACGGATGGCTGGCATTGTAACGAAACCATACGTCGCGTATCTCGATGCCGCTGCGAAGGGCAGAGACCGCTCGCGGAGACGCTGCCAGCGTGAGATCGGGACCGGCGGTGACGACGTCCTCATAGTGCCCGAATTGAGTAAGGATCTGGAATATGTCAGCCAGCCGCGTCACCATGCCAGAAATAGCTCCCTGGACGTTCATAACGCCGCCAATAAAGAGGCTCACGTCACCGATCGAAATGGCACCAGACAGCGCCCTCCGCACTACTAAGAGGATCCCGACCGTGGTAACCAGCACCGACAGCAACATCAGCCCTGACTCAGTACGGAACGTCAGCTTGTTGATAATCCTCCGCTGGGAGTGCACCGAGCGCATGTGTCGTGTCATGCGATCGTGCAAGAAGTCACCCAGGCCAAGAACGCGTATCTCTTTCGCCGCCTTGCGATCCGTCAAAAGGCTGGAGTAGAAGATCTGGCGGCGGCTCTCAGGAAGATTCTGCCACTCGACCTCTGCCCGCTTCTTGCGTAGCTTGAACTGCGCGACGACGGCCGGTGCGGCCGAGGCCGCCACGAAGAAGGCGAGGAATGGGCTGACAACCTGGAGCGCGATGAGCATCGTGATGGCAGTAATAAGTGCCTGGGCGACATTGAAGACGCCGGTCACCAGCAGGTTTGGTGCCGACACGATCAGGTTCTGGACGACCCGGATCTTGTCATGAAAGCTTGGGTTTTCTAGCCGGCCGATACCCGGCAGAGAATTGACCGCCCGATAGGTCCTTGCCTGCATGGTCAACTCGAAGTGACGGCCTTCCTCGGCCGACAGATACGCGGTCAACTGAGGCATCACCGCGGCCGCGAGGTTGACCAGGCCAAGGAGCACGATCAGCGGCGCGAGGTGGCTGAATCGCTCGGCGACCGACTGGGTCGTGCCGCTGGGCGGTAGCAGGTCGTCGAGTACGCCACGAATGATCCATGCGTACGCGGTCGGTGTCACTCCCGAGATGACGGTGACGACGAGCATGCCCGCCAATCCGGCCTGCGAGGCCGCCCAGACTAAGCCAAAGACGAGCCGAAGCCGGCCGGGAACGTGCCGCCAGGCAAGCTGCGCTCGCTGCCCGTCGCCATTCTTCCGCGCCGCCTGCAACCTATCGGTCATGGAGTACCGATTCGCGGCCGATAGGAGCGGCGGTAATATTACGGACGGTTATATCGCTGTCCTGTACCCGGCCATGCTCGTCGAGCGCGAAGATCGCCGGGTAGCTCGATACGGAGAATGCGGAAGATACCGTGCCGCGCGGTGCCTCGACCACGACCGGCATCGCATAGACGAGTTCCTCGCGAAGGTCCGCCGCACCCTCGTGCTCGGGCGAGATGATGACCGCCAGGAGGTGCGCCTCGGCGTATCCCTGAGCGATTGCGTACGACCTGAATTCTGGTGCCTGCCGCAGGCAGGACGGACAATGCACGGAGAAGAATCCGACAAGACTTGGTGCCCCGATCATGCCGCTGAGCGAGCGGGCATCACCGGCGACCGTGACGGTTTCGAACTCGGGCACCTGAGTGCCAGGTTTGAGCAGGCCGGAATTAACCGTCTTGACCGGAGCCGTGCGGCGATTAATCCGCTCGTCCTCGCGGCGCAGGTACCTGACGACCGCGAGAGTCAGATAGAGATTAAAGAGACTTAAGATGCCAATGAGGCTGACAGCTAGACCTGTTATCATCTTTATCTTGCCTGCTCTCTCGTGATCATTTCGGCATTGGGCACTGGATTAGCGAAAAGTATTCCGATCTCATCAAGCGAAACCAGCAGCGTCGCGACGACGAGGGCAATACCGATGACAAGAACTACTCCCGCTGGGTCAGTGGCGCGCGGTCCGATTGACGCGATTCCGGCCACGGCTATTGCACACAAAAGCATATTCCTGACCAAGTGCCGAATGCTTACCGGCGCAGCGGATGCGCCGAAACAGTTGCATCCGATCGTGCGTTTCGAGCGAAGTATTACGAAGATGCCGGCGCTAAAAGCGAGGAAGAGTGATGCGGTCAGTATCAGACCAACGGCAGAAGTGCGCGGAAAGGCGATCAGAAGCACGGCCAGAATCTCGCTAGCGGCGACGGCAACAGCTAGCGGTCGGCGAAATCGGGCGGACAGCGCCCAGAGGGAGCCAACCCAAGAAACGAAATCCTGAAAGGCCGACTTGCTGTGCAGCTTGCCGTAGGAGGAAACGGCGAAGACAAGACAGCATATCACTCGACAAGCTAACGATGCGTAGGTCATCGCGCATTCAGCCACTCTCTGTCATAACGGCTACAACGCCAGTGCCCATCGCGTTTGGGCAACAGGCACTGGGTCGGATAAGGCTGGCAACCGAAAGCCAGCGATTACCAGACTATTTACACTTTGTACAATGTGACGTGCAGCCCCAGGAATAGCACCGAGGCAGCGAGTAGCCTTCATTGCAGAGCCTGCAGCATACGCACCACTCAGTGATGCCTGAGCCGACGCACCTTATGTAAGTTCTGCAGGAATGGCTTGACGAGGCCTGAGCCGTCGTTTCGGGTATCATGTTGGGGATAAGGCTCGCGGCCTTACTGGCCATGCTAAACATTCTTTTTTGGACCCCTTCAGGATTTAGGTTGTGGTGCTCAGGCGTACGTTCCTTGATTAGCTCGGCATAGGCGGCTCCCAACAACACCGGATCGTGACTGCCACCGTGTCCATGGACGGATTGGCGCTTGTGCTTGTGCTTGTGCTTGCCAAGCATGACAGGGCGAGTCAGCAGAGCTCGGTCAACGATGACGCCGATCCTGGCTCCGTACCTTGACGTTTCCTGGTGATATAAGCCCAGGTCAAACGCACTACCGGTGGTCCTGTGCTGGCAAGGTGCGGGCGTGCTACTGGCGCGGGTACTGGCCGGTCCCGGTAGGTCGCAAGCTGCCACGGTGCCAGTGCCGTCGGCAGAGTTTCACGCCATCACCTGGTGGGCATACAAAACGCCGGAGTTCTAATATTTCATGAGAATCAGGCTTATAACCGTGCCAAATTCGGGCAGCGGGCCGCTGGGGCTCAACGACGTGGCAGCCGCCAAGGTGAACCCAGAAGTAGCTACGTTAGTTCGGGCCGGTCGTCACCATGCCGGACTTACCCAGGCAGAGCTGGCACGCCGCGCGGGGTTAGGGCTAGGGACAGTTCGTGACCTGGAGCAGGGTCGCACTTGTCGGCCGAGCCGCGAATCGGTCGGCCGCTTGGCGAATGTGCTCGCTCTCGACGCCGAGAGAATGCGGGAGCTTCTCGGCGAGGCTAGCGCGGTGCAATCCGATGGCGGGCCACCCGACTGGCGCCGAGGGGCACGATTGTGGCTCCAGATACTCGGCCCTCTTGCGATCTGGCTCCGTGGCAAGCAACTCGATCCTGGTTCGACGAAGCACCGCATCATTCTCGGCCTCCTGGCGATGACCCCCAACAGCCTGGTGCACCAGGACGGGCTCGTCGACGTTGTATGGGGAGACGACCCGCCGGCGACGGCGGTCAGGCTGCTGCGTCACTACGTGACTCGAATGCGCCGCACGCTGGACCCGGGCCGGGCGTCTCGCGATCCGGCGGGGATGATCGTCTTAGCAGGCGCGTGCTACTGCCTGCGAGTTAACGACGGCCAGCTGGACCTGCTGACTTTCGAGCGCACGGCCAGGCGCGGCCGCGCCGCCTGCGTTCGCGGCAACGTCGTCGAAGCATGTGAGCATTACCAGCAGGCACTCGGGATGTGGCACGGCGAACTGCTGGCGGACGTCGATGTGCTAAGGAGCCACCCAGCCTTTCTGCACATCACCAGGCGGCAATCGGCGGTTATCTGTGACTATGCCGACGCTGCATGTGTCGCGGGCCTGCCTGACCAGGCGCTGCCCCATCTGTGGAGTCTGGCTGCCCGCGAACCGCTGGACGAAAAGGTGCACGCCAAGCTGATGATCGCGCTCGCCAGCGCAGGCCAGCAGGCTACCGCGCTGATCGAATACGAAGGCCTGAGCAGGCGCCTCGACGCCGAACTCGGAGTGCGGCCTGGACCTGAGCTCACCTCCTTGCACCTGCGGATCTTACGTCAGGAAGTTCCGTCGGCCAGCAGAGCGCGGTTTGTGGTTCACGACGGCGCCTACGCTATTCCGGTGGTGCCGAAGGAACTGCCCGCTACCGCTAGGCATTTCGTCGGACGGCAATCAGAACTGGCCACGCTTACCGGCGTGCTTGATGACTCCGCGGCAATGGCAGGAACCGCGGTGATCTGGACGATCGTCGGGACGGCTGGCGTCGGCAAGACCGCGCTGGCCCTGCGTTGGGCGCATCAGGTGGCCCACCGATGGCCAGATGGGCAGCTATACGTCAATCTCCGCGGCTACGACCCCGGCCAGCCGGTCAGCGCCGCCGAGGCACTGGCCGGCTTCCTGCGCACGCTTGGTCTGCCGGGACAGGACATTCCGCCAGGCACAGACGAGCGAGCCGCGCGGTACCGCACTCTGTTAGCCAGACGGCGGATGCTCGTAGTCCTAGACAACGCGGCCTGCGCAGAGCAGGTAAGGCCGATGCTCCCCAGCGTCCCATCCTGCTTGGCGCTGATCACCAGTCGTGACTCCCTGGCTGGCCTGGTGGCCAGCGAAGGCGCCAGGCGCCTGGACTTAGGCGTGCTGGCATCGGTTGACGCACTGGACTTACTGCGCGCACTGATCGGCGATCGAGTCGATAACGACCTCACTGCCGCTACTGCGCTTGCTGCCCGATGTTGCTGGCTACCGCTGGTGCTGCGCGTCGCCGGCGAACTCGCATCGGCGCACCCGGCCGGCTCGCTTGCTGACCTGGTCAGCGAGCTGGCTGAGCCACGAAGACGGCTGGACCTGCTGGACGCCGACGGGGATCCTCGCACTGGCATCCGAGCCATGTTCTCCTGGTCCTGCGCACGTTTGGAAGCGCCTGCACGGCGCGCGTTCTGGCGGCTCGGCAAGAGCCCGGCCGCTGACCTTGACCGCTACTCGACGGCCGAACTCTGCGGGACCACCGTACGAGAGGCCGACCGGCTGCTGGATCAGCTGACCCGTGCGCATTTGACGTACCGCATCGGGCCCGGCCACTTCGCCATGCATGATCTACTGCGCGCATACGCCGCTGAGCAAGCAGTCTTGGACACGACGGAAGACAGCGTCCACCGCTGATCCGCCGCGACCGAGCGGAGCCGCCGGGCGTCAGCCGGGCGTCAGCCGACCGGCTTGAGCTTCTTGGCGAAGCCGACGACCGGCCGCGCAGCGACGTTCTCGAACTTCACCTTCAGCCGGTCCTGGACGAAGCCGGCCGCGCACGGTGCCAGGTACGGGCACGAGCTGAAGACCGCTCCCCCCTTGCCGCCGCAAGGCACCCGGACCGAACGAGGAATCGTCTTGGACCGGCCGTATTTGGTGAAGGTCAGCATCACCGGCTTGGTGCCGGCCCGAACCGGCGCGAACCACGCGTAGACCTGGCTGAACACGCCGGTGTCGCCGTGCCGGTGTGCCACCTCCGCCACTTCCATGGCTTGGCCCTTCTCGACCGGGCCGGTGCGATGGCCGCCGGCCGCCGGACAGACAGTATCCACGACCACGCTGCCCTCGACCCCGTTCACGATGCCAGCGAAATGCTGGTGCGGGCCGATGGGCGTCTGAGCGAAAGCCGCCTCACCGCCAGCGCCCGCGAACGCGATGACCGCCAAGGCGACAGTGATGCCCCGGACAACAGACCAAGCTTTCATGGCAGGCTCTCAGCAGTGCGAAACGGCATGGCAGCCATATCCTCCCACACCCACACGCAGACGCCAATATGTGCTCGCAGCGACCCTGGCCAACCAGGGCAATGGTACTTCTTGATGTAGTTTTCCCATACCAGAAGCCTTTAGCACAAATATGGCGGTAAAGGGTACGTCGCGAGTCCCATGCGCATTGTGCGGGCACTATTCGGTTTGGAGAACTTCTCAAGTTTCCTCTATCTTTTTGTCGGCCGCGTAGGTAGCGTCCTTAATTGTGCGGACTGCCGGAGCGCACCTTATTAAAGGGCCCGCTTACCTGTTATTCAGGGCTCGCATACCCGATCCTCCCTCCATTAACGTGCGTGATTCTCCAATGAGCCGCGCGGGATCCGGCATGCCCGCAGGCCGAAAGGTGTGAATTATACCCATGTGGCATCCGAGTAAGGCTTTACCGAAACTGGCGTGGGGCTATCCGTTCTTAGCCGTAGCGCTGGTAGCCGGCCTTGGCATCGGCCCGGCGAGCGCGGCCACCGCTCCGGCCCTGACCGCTTCCGGGTCGCGGCCCGCCGTGAGCGCTGCGTCGCAGACGCTGCAGGCACCGCTGATCGACGACGTGGCCCCGATCGCTGACGGCACCGTGCAGGTCACGGTCACCCCGGGCGACACGGCCCAGGAGAAGGTCACCCAACTCGAGGTCGATGCTTACCTGCTCGACGCGAACGGCAACGTTACCGGCGACCGGGTGGCCTTCGGGGTGGTGTATAACCCCGATCCGCTCAACCCGCCAGTGGTCACCGTCAAGGGCCTGACCGACAATACCGAGTACGGGTTCAGGGCTGCCGAGGTTACGGCCAGCAATCGCGTCTCCGCCCAATCACCTGTTGCCATCGGCGGTCCGGTGACGCCGACGGCACCGCTCGCCCCCACGCTCGCCTACGTGCTCGGCCGCGACACCAAGATCAAGGCGGCCTGGGACCCGGCCGATCCTGACGGCTCGCCCGTGACCTCCTACACGGTCACCGCGACGCCCACCGGCGCTGGCAACTCCCCGGTGACCGTGACCACCGATGGCAAGGATGACCAGACCGACATCACCGGCCTGGTCAACGGGGTGCCGTACACGATCTCGGTCACCGCGACCAACACCATCGGCACCAGCCCGGCCGGCAAGTCCGACAGCGAGACTCAGGGCGCGGCTGCGGACGGCACCGTGACCCCGCAGACCGTTTACGGCGCCACCGCCCCGCTGGACGTCTCGGCCGCGCCACCACCTGTCGGTTCCGACGGCAGCCAGCCCGACCCGACGTCGCTGGTGGTGAGCTGGGATCCACCGTTCGACGACGGCGGCAGCGCCATCGACAGCTACACGGTGAACGCGACCGCGGCCGGCCAGCCGACGGTGAGCGCGACCGTCACGGCCCCCGCGACCCAGACGACCCTGACCGGCCTCACGGCGGACGTTAACTACTCGATCACGGTCTTCGGCACCCAGCACAACGGGAACCCGAGCGCTGTCAGCACCCCGGTCACTGCGGCCCCCGCTCCGATTCCGGCGGCGGGCACGATCTTCTTGTCGGCCGCCTCGATCGCCGCCATCACCTCGGTCACCCCCACCACGGTGGTCTTCACCAGCCCGCCGGCGCAGGTGACCGGCCTGGCCACCGGAAACATCATCGTGGTCGAGCAGAACACCAATCCGCTGACCGCGGACGGCCTGCTCCGCTCGATCGACCAGATCAGCACCTCGGGCAGCACGGTGACGCTGACGACCAGCCAGGCCCCGCTGCCCGAGGCGTTTAACAACCTCGACTTCACCGCCTCAGGCAACGACTCCAACCTGCCGTCTTCGAACTCCCCGATGGCCATCCACGTGCTAGACCCGGATTTCGAGGCCTCGCTGGCACCGCAACTGAAGATCCCACTGGAAAAGACCTTCACCATTGACCTGGCCGAGAAACTGACCAAGGACCCGAAGGAGAAGGAACGGCTCGGGCAGAACCCGAGCGTCTCCACTTTGTTGAACATCGGGCTGGGCGTGCCGCTGAACTTCGACCTGAGCGCCGACCTGGTCAAGAGTGCCAACTCAGTCTGGTATGACCCGACGACCTGGGGCACCTTCACCTACGATTTCAAGGCCACGGCGACGCCGAAGGCATCGATCGGCGGCAGCCTTGGCATCGCCTATAAGTCAGAGACCCAGCGCAAGGCGATCCTGACCGTCGCGCCGAGTTGCTTCTTCGTCTACGCGATCGCGATGTGCCCGAAGCTGACCCTCTACGCCCAGGCCTCGGTCGACGGCTCGGTCACCTTCTCCTTCTCCGCTTCCTACGAGAAGACCTTCGGCGGCCAGATCACCAGGGACGCGTCTGGCACGACGACCAAGAAGGACATCACCACCGCCGGGGTCGCCACCTTCAACTACAGCCTCACCGCGGCGGCGAAGCTGACATTCTCCTTCCCGATCTCGTTCCAGATCCTCGTCTACGGACTCTACGGACCGGAACTGACCATTACCCCTTCCCTTGAGCTGACCGCGGACACCTCGGCAAATCCCTGGCTCTCGGTGGACGTGCGGGTGAAAGTGGGGATTTTCTTCGTCCTGGACGTCAAGTTCGCGACCTTCTCATTCGGGGGCACGGTGCTGGATAAATCGTTCCCGATCTACCAGGCCAGCGGGCCGTTCCCGATACCGTACCTGTCCGGCAGCAAGTCGACCGGCGACGGCAGCAGCAGCCAGTACACCGAGAACTTCCCGGCCACCTGCGACCCCGGCGAGGCGGTCACCTGGTCCATGGCGCCAGGATCACTCGGCACCGTCGACCAGACCGGCCTGTACAGCCCGCCCTCACCGCTGCCAGGAGTCGACTTCACCGACGTGATCGACGCCACCACGGCCGGCAGCACCGGCTGTCCGCCGGTGACCTCCCAGATCCCCGTCCACTACGGAGGCAGCACACCGGGTGCCCCGACCGGAGTGGGGATCAACCCGGCCAGCGGGTTCGGCCCGATAGTTTACTGGACCCCGCCCGCTGACGGCGGCACCGTCACCTCCTACGTGGTCACCATCCTCAACGACCCGAGCAACCCGGCCGGCGCCCAGACCGTGCTCGGCACTACCTCCGGTACCGCCACCTCACTCGCGATCCCGGACGACCGGATGCAACAGCTCGCCACCGACGGAGCACAGGCCCAGGTCACCGCGATCAACAACCAGGGCCAGGGCCCGCCCTCAGACCCCTCACCCCCAGTCCCCACCACCGACCCGGTACCCCTACTCCCCGCTACCTCGGCCACCGCAGGCAGCACCACCATCACCGTGACAGCCGGGCTGCTCAACCTCGGCAGCAGCGCCATGGGCCTGGCCGGCTTCCAGGTCGCCTATCCGTCCGTGTTCTCCAGCCCGGTCCTGCCCTCCACCTGCATGACCAGCTCCGCCAGCACCGTCTCCTGCCTCCTCATTGGAAATGTCGCCAGCGGCGCAAGCACGAGCGTCCAGATCACCTTCACCATCGGCACGCTGACCCCCGGCACCAGCTACCCCATCACCCTCACCCGCACACAGGCCGACCCCTACCCGATCGACCCCAACGACGGCACCGCGACCATCAACTGCGTAGCCGACACGTCCAGCAACATCACCTGCAGCTAGCACCCCCAACGTGACCGCGTGGCCGCCACCTGCGAGTGGCGGCCACGCGGCTCGCGTGGTAACACCGCCCGCAGCGATCGTAGGAGAACGCAGCCGATCGCGCCGCGCTAGGTCAGACCGGTCGGGCATGGTAGGGCCATGATGTTGACGACTCGGATACTCACACCGGAGACCTGGGATGACTTCGCGGCGCTGGTCGAGGCGAACAACGGCGTCTGGGGTGGCTGCTGGTGCATCGGATTCCACCCGGAGGGCGTGGGCCACGGACGCGAGGGAAACCGGGAGCTGAAGCGCGGGCATGTGATGCGCGGGACCGTCCACCAGGTGCTCGTCTACGACGGTGAGCGCTGTGTCGGCTGGTGCCAGTTCGGGCCGCCGACCGAGGTGGCGACCATCAAGAACCCCAAGGCTTATGAGAAGGACCTGGCCGAGCTGCCGGATTGGCGGATCGGCTGCATCTTCACCAACTCGAAGGACCGCGGCAAGGGCGTCGCCGCCGCGGCGGTCGCAGCGGCGCTTGAGGAGATCAAGCGGGCCGGCGGCGGCGTAGTCGAGGCCTATCCGGAGCAGACCCAGGATCGGCCGCCGCAGCGGGGAGCCTACCTGCACACCGGACCCGAGGAGTTGTACGCGCGATACGGCTTCACCAGGGACCGGAGGATCGCCAAGTGGCGGTGGGTGATGCGCGCCACGATCTGAACCCGCCAGCCGGCCGCCGATCGACTCGGCGGACGGGAACTAGAGGTCGATGACGATTTTGCCGTGTACGTGCCGCCCGGCTTGGAGCTCGACGGCGGCGCGGAGCTGCCCCGACCCGGCCTCCGGAGCGGATCGTGCTCCGCCGGCAAGAGGCCCCTGGCCCATGCGACCTAATAAGGGGCAACTACCCCCAGTCAAGCAGGCTGCCATTGACCTGGTGTTTGACCTGGTGGGCGCAGCTGGGTTCGAACCAGCGACCCCTCGCTTGTAAGGCGAGTGCTCTACCGCTGAGCTATGCACCCGAAAGTCGCCGCGGCCTCGCGCGACGACCAGCTAAGCGTACCGCTATCCGGCACCCGCTACCGGGTCCGCTGCGGGCAGGTCGGGGACGGGGCGCAGCACCCGGGCGAGTGCCTGCTCGACCTCTTCGGTCAGGCCAGGCGGCGGTGCCTCGACCGGGCCGAACGTCGGGGCTGCCGACGATCCTGCCCCGACCGCGCCGCACTCACGGCACTCGACTTCGCCCAGTCGCCTGACCAGGTGAACGCTCGCGCATAGCGAGCATCGATCCAGGTCAGTGACCCACTCTCCGTCTGCCTGGCAGCCAGGGCAGATGAGCACCTGGCGATCGGCCTTGACCCCACGCAACCAGGGACTTGCCCCTCGGTCAGGGTCGACCTGCCGAGTGCCGCAGCGATAACAGGGCATCTGCCGCCTGTTCTCCGTCCAGCTCAGCTCTCTTTGACTTAGCTCTCAGTCGAGCTCAGCGAGCGCCTTAGAGTAGTCCGCCAGCTCGCGAGCCTGCGGGATGGCATTGACCACTTTCCAGCGGACAACGCCGGTCTTGTCGATGATGAACGTGCCCCTGGTGGCGAAGCCCCGCTCGTCATCGAAGACACCGTACGCCTTGGCCACGTCGCCGTGCGGCCAGAAATCGGACAGCAGGCCGAATTCGTAGCCTTCCCGATCGGCCCAGGTCTTGTGCGCGTAGACCGAGTCGACCGAGACCGTCAGCACCTCGACGTCCTTGCGGTCAGCCTCGGGGAACGAGTCGCGCAGCTCGGTCAGCTCACCGCTGCACACGCCGCTGAAAGCGAGCGGGTAAAACACCAGCACCACGTTCTTCGAGCCGCGCCGGTCGGACAGCTTGACGGGGGCACCGTGCTGATCTTTCAATTCGAAGTCCGGTGCCACATCGCCGATCTCAACCGCCATTCGAATTCCTTTCAGCGGATCGGATGCGGCGACCAGAGCCGGGGCCGCAAAGGGGGATATCGCCGCTGCGCGACGGGATGTCACCGAGTCTGCCACATCTATCGATCGGTACCGTACGACGTCAGCATTCATCGACCGGAGTGGTGAGCGGCCCGCGGTCCACTAGGCGCGAAGCCAGCCAGCCACGCCAGCACGGTCCTGGCGCGCCACGCCCCGATCCGCCCCGGTAGCGGACGGAGCCAGGCCAGTCGCCGCGGTTAGCGCCTGGCTTTGGGTGCGACCAGGCGGCTGGCCGACCAGTTCTTGCCCGCGCTCACCGTGGACGTCTGCGACAGACCTGCCGTCGGTGCGGCTTCCCCGATCTCACTTGGCTCGACGTGGCCATCACGGCCAGCCTTCGGGGTAAGCAGCACGATGTAGCCGCCGTCGGCAAGTGGGGTCTTGGCATCGACCAGGGCGTCAACGAGGTCTCCGTCCTCGTCCCGCCACCAGAGCAGCACCCCGTCCACGACATCGTCGTAGTCCTCGTCCACCAGCTCGACGCCGTCACCTGCGGCAACCATCTCGCGCAGTTGCTCATCGCAGTCGTCGTCGTAGCCGATCTCCTGAACTACATGGCCCGGCTTGATGCCGAGCCGCTCGGCCAGGTCATGCTGATCGGCCGCCTGGCCAGCGGTCGCGCTCACTAACGTCCTCCCTGTCCCGGCATCGTCTGTGCCTCTTGCTGGGACAGTCCACACTCAGCAGGCGTCTTACGCAAGTCACAATTCGTGCAGAGCCAGTTAACCAAGGTCATCATTCGATCTTGCCCCGTCTGCCGTCGGCTTACGCAGGAGCATCTTCAGACCCGGTTTTAGACTGTTAAGTACGGATTAGTAGGTCGCTATCACTGCACCGATTGGCCACTCTCCGCAGGGCCATGGATGCGCTACTGCTCCGCGCGTATCAGGATGGGACTTGTAACCAACGTCGAACCGCCTGGAAGGCGAGGATCTACCCGTGGCCTCAGGACGCCAGCCCTACTCGATCATCACAGACGGCCTGCCCAATCAGCTTCCTGACATTGATCAAGACGAGACCAGAGAGTGGCTTGAGTCGTTTGACACCGTGGTGCGGACCCGTGGCCGTGCGCGCGCCCGGTACGTGATGCTCAGATTGCTCGAACGCGCACGTGAGCAGCAAGTCGGCGTTCCTGGCCTGCGCAGCACCGACTACATCAACACGATCCCGCCGGAGCGAGAGCCGTGGTTTCCCGGCGATGAGTACATCGAGCGCCGGATCCGTGCCTATATCAGGTGGAACGCGGCGATCATGGTCTCTCGCGCCAACCGAGCGGGCCTCGGCGTCGGCGGTCATATCGCCACCTACGCGTCTGCGGCGAGTCTCTACGAAGTCGGATTTAACCACTTCTTCCGCGGCAAGGATCATGGTGAGTCCGGCGACCAGGTGTTCTTCCAGGGGCACGCTGCCCCCGGCATCTACGCCCGTGCCTTCCTCGAAGGCCGCCTGACGCAAGATCAGCTCAACGGATTCCGCCAGGAGCTGTCATCGCCGAGTGGCGGCCTGCCTTCATACCCGCATCCTCGGCTGATGCCAGACTTCTGGGAGTTCCCCACAGTCTCGATGGGCCTCGGCGCGATTGATGCTATCTACCAGGCCCGTTTCAATAGATATTTGCTAGCACGGCAGCTCAAGGACACCAGCCGGTCTCGCGTATGGGCCTTTCTCGGTGACGGCGAAACCGACGAGCCCGAGGTACTCGGCTCCATCGGCCTAGCCGCCAGGGAGGAACTCGACAACCTGATCTTCGTGATCAACTGCAACCTGCAGCGCCTGGATGGCCCGGTGCGCGGCAACGGCAAGATCATCCAGGAGCTTGAGTCGTTCTTCCGCGGCGCCGGCTGGAACGTGATCAAGGTGATCTGGGGCCGGGACTGGGACCCGCTGCTGGCCCAAGATGTCGACGGCGTGCTGGTGAACAAGATGAACAGCACCCCGGACGGCCAGTTCCAGACCTATGCGGTTGAATCTGGCGCGTACACCCGCGAGCACTTCTTCGGTGGCGACCCTCGGCTGCGGGCCATGGTCGCGAACCTGTCCGACAGCCAGGTACGCAACTTGTCGCGCGGCGGGCACGACTACCGCAAGGTCTACGCCGCCTTTAAGGCCGCGACTGAGCACGTCGGTCAGCCAACCGTAATCCTGGCGCACACCATCAAAGGCTGGACGCTCGGACCCGACTTCGAGGCCAGGAACGCCACCCACCAGATGAAGAAGCTCACGGTGGCCGAACTCAAGGAGTTCAGGGACCGGCTCTATCTGGACATCCCTGACTCGGCGCTCGAGGCCGACCTGCCCCCGTACTTCCACCCGGGCGAGAACTCCGAGGAGATCCAGTACATGCAGGAGCGCCGCCAGGCGCTCGGGGGCTACCTGCCCAAGCGGGTCGTTCGCGCCAAGCCACTGGCCCAGCCAGCGGAGGCCACGTTCACTGAGCTCAAGAGCGGCTCTGGCAAGCAGGCCGTCGCCACCACGATGGCGTTCGTCCGGCTGCTCAAGGAGTTGATGAAGGACCCGGAGATCGGCGACAGGTTCGTCCCGATCATTCCGGACGAAGCCAGGACTTTCGGCATGGACTCGCTGTTCCCGACCGCGCGCATCTACAGTCCGCACGGCCAGACCTACGAGGCGGTCGACCGCGCGCTTCTGCTTTCCTACAAGGAGTCTGAGCAGGGCCAGATCCTGCACGAGGGGATCAGCGAAGCCGGCGCGATGGCGTCCGTGATCGCCGCGAGCACCAGCTACGCCACGCACGGCACCCCGATGATCCCGATTTACATCTTCTACTCGATGTTCGGGTTCCAGCGGACCGGTGACCAGATGTGGGCGCTCGGTGACCAACTCGGCCGGGGCTTCCTACTCGGGGCCACGGCTGGCCGCACCACCTTGACCGGTGAGGGCCTGCAGCACAACGATGGCCACTCGGTGCTGCTCGCCTCCGTCAGCCCGGCCTGCGTCGCCTACGACGCGGCCTGGGCCTACGAACTGGCCGCGATCGTGAAGGACGGCCTGCGCCGGATGTACGGGTCAAGCCCTGAACATCCCGACGGCGAGGACATCTTCTATTACCTGACGGTATACAACGAGCCGTACGTGCAGCCCGCTCAGCCTGACTACCCGGGCGGCACTGAGGCGCTTGAGCGCGCCATCTTGCGCGGCCTGTACAGGTATGCGAATGCAGAGTTCGAAGGTGCCGGTGCCGGACAAGCAGAAAGCCCATCGCAACCCGTTCATAACGCAGTGCCAAGGGCGCGAATCTTGGCCTCTGGGGTAGCCATGCGCTGGGCACTGGACGCGCAGCGTCTGCTGGCGCAGGACTGGGGCGTCAGCGCGGAGGTCTGGTCGGCCACCTCATGGACTGAGCTGCGCCGGGACGGCCTGGCCTGCGAAGAGTGGAACCTGCTTCATCCGGACGAGCCGGCCAGGGTGCCTTACCTGACGCAGGCGCTTGGCGACAGCTCAGCGCCGGTCGTGGCGGTCAGCGACTGGATCAAGTCGGTGCCCGACCAGATCGCCCGCTGGGTCCCCGCCGCCTACAGTTCGCTCGGCACTGACGGTTTCGGCTTCTCTGACACCAGGGCGGCCGCTCGCCGGTTCTTCCACGTGGACGCACCGTCGATCACCCTTGCGGTGCTCAGCCAACTGGCCAGGCAGGGTGACCTCAAGGCCGAGGTGCTTGATGAGGCGATCACCAAGTACGGGCTGAATCTGGCCGTCAGCCAGCTGTAACGGTTCGCGCTAGCCGCGCTGCTCGGGTGGGCCGCCAACCACCCGAGCAGCGCTACGGGATCGCCAGCATGCCGTTGGTGTTGCCGCTGATATCGGTGTAAAAGCCGACCAGGTCACCGTCGTTGTTGACGCCGTTGACGATGGTGCTGCCCTTGCCGTTCGGATCGCTGACGGTGCGGAAGTTGCCGTTGATGTGCCAGGTGAAGCCGTAGGTGCTATTGCCTACGGTGAAAGCGCCGACGACCTCGCTGTTCTTGCTCACCCCGTAGGCCTGAGTCATGTCAGCGCCCGCCCTGGCGATGGTGTAGACCACGCCGTTGGGCCGCTGCAGGAACGAGATGACCTTGCCGCTCGCGTTCGTGTAGAAGCCGACGACGCTGCCGCCGGCGTTGATCCCGGTGGCGGTCACGCTGCCAACGCCGGGAATGTTGATTCTGCCGAACCTGTGCGTATTGGTGTTGTAGCGGTAACCGTGCGAGATCCCGAGCGCGTCGGTGAAGTCACCGACCGCTATCCCCGAGTTGTTCACTCCGAGCAGCTCATTGACGGCCGGGTCGGAGTTATTGCCGGTCGGGTACGAGACGGCGTGATACCTCCCGTTCTTGAAATAAAAGCCCGAATAGCCGTTCTGGCTGGGATTGACCTTGTTGGTACGCGAAAAGAAGCCCACTGCCACGCCAGTGTCATTCAGCCCGGTGACCTCGGTCTGGGCCGAGCCCGGGAACGCCGCCATATGGTAATTGCCAGCCCCGTATGGCGCGACGAGCAGATAACCCCTGCTCGGATGCCCATGCACGCCTGAGCCGTAGTATCCGGCGATCTTGCCGCGGTCATTGATACCGAACAACTCGTTGAACGTCCCGTCGTGCGGGTTGTCCAGTGTGCGGAAGCTGTATCTGGCCGGGACGGACTGACCGGCCAAGGCCGGCGCCGCGGCAGCCGTCAGCGCCAGGCCGAGACCAGTCGCTATAGCCACGACAGCGGGTAGCAGGCGACTAGTCCCAGCATGGGACTTGGTAGCGCCGTCCTGGCAGATTCGCTGCGCGGGGCGGGTGGTGGTCATTGCTGACGTTCCTCTCTGTGCTGCGGGCCGCCCCCCTGCCGGCGACCGCTTCACACACTGTGCGGCAAACTTCCCACCGATACAACGGCTGAGCAGGCCAAGCTGTTGGCATCGATCGTGACATGACACCCTGATCACGTGAGCGCGAAGGCTACATCATCGGCGCGGACTGGCAGCCGGGCCAGGAGCCGAGTCCGGGCGGAGACGATCGCCAGGCTCGAGCAATCCATGAGCGCGCTCGGCACAGCCGCGATGACGTCCATGGATCAGCGGCTGCCCTGGTTCCGTGCGCTGTCCGCGGAGAACAGATCCTGGCTCGGGCTGGTCGCCCAGGCCGGCGTGGCCGCCTTCGTCGACTGGGTGAAGCATCCTGAACGCAGCAGGCCAGCGGTGGCCGGCGAGGTGTTCGGCACCGCGCCGCGTGAGCTGGCCAGGGCGGTGAGCTTGCAACAGGCCGTCGAGATGGTGCGGATCATCGTGGACGTCGTGGAGACCAAGGTGGACGAGCTCGCCGCGCCCGGCGGCGAGACCGAGTTGCGCGAGGCGGTGCTCAGGTACACCAGGGAGGTCGCGTTCGCCGCCGCCCAGGTCTACGCCAAGTCAGCTGAGGCCCGCGGTGCCTGGGACGCCCGGCTTGAGGCGCTGGTGGTGGACTCGCTGGTACGCGGCGAGATCGACGAGAGCCTGCCGTCCTGGGCGTCGGCGCTGAACTGGCCGCCGGCCCCGGTCACGGTGCTGGCCGGGCACGCGGCCGACAACGAGCCAGAGGGCCTGATCGACGAGCTGCGGCTGCTGGCCAGGCGGGCCAAGTTCGACTTGCTCGCCGGGGTGCACGGGCACCGGCTTGTGGTGGTGCTCGGCGGCCCTGGTGACGCGATGCCGGTGGCCAGGCAACTGGCGTCCAGGTTCGGACCAGGTCCGGTGGTGGTCGGTCCGGCCGCCGACACCATCGAAACCGCCGCCGGGTCGGCCAAGGCCGCGCTCGCCGGCTTGCGCTCGGCGCCGGCCTGGCCGGACGCGCCCCGGCCGGTGCTCGCCTCGCACTTGCTGCCCGAGCGCGCGCTGGACGGCGACGAAGGGGCCAGGGCCGAGCTGATTGAGAATATCTACAAGCCGCTGCATAACGGCGGTGCGGCCTTGCTGGATACGGTGACGACCTACCTGGAGCAGGGGCACTCGCTTGAGGCGACCGCCCGGATGCTGTTCGTGCACCCCAATACAGTCCGCTACCGGCTACGCCGGGCCACCATGCTCACCGGCTTCAACCCAGGTGACGGGCGCGGCGGATTCGCGCTCTGGCTCGCCGTGGTCTATGGCCGACTAGGCCACAAGCCCACGTGATTTGTCGAATACCTACAATTCGCAGGTCGATAAGTTCGTAGACTTTTTTGTTCGTCTGGCGGACTCCTACAGTGCAAGGTAGATAGATGCTCGCGATCGCTGCGCCTGGACAGGGTGCCCAAAGTCCAAGCTTCCTTTCCCCCTGGCTGGAGTTCCCCGGTGTTGCCGAGCGCATTGGCACCTGGTCCGAGCTAGTCGGCTGCGACCTGATCAGGTATGGCACTGTCGGCGACGCCGACGAGATCAGGGACACTTCGGTCGCCCAGCCGCTGCTGGTGGCCGCCGCGCTCGCCGCCGCCCACGTGCTGGGCATTGCTCAGCTGCGGGACGGCATCGTAGCTGGTCACAGCGTCGGCGAACTGGCTGCTGGCGCGATCGGCGGGATGGTGAGCGGCGATGACGCGATGCGGCTGGTTGGGGTGCGCGGCCGGGCCATGGCGGCGGCCGCTGCGATCGAGCCGACCTCGATGACCGCGGTACTCGGTGGCGAGGAGTCGGACGTGCTTAGCTCAATCGCCAAGCACGGACTTACCCCGGCCAACATCAACGGAGCCGGCCAGATCGTCGCGGCGGGCACGGTCGACCAGCTAGCGGCCTTTGCCGCTGACCCGCCACCTCGGGCCAAGCTGCGGTCGCTGCAGGTGGCTGGCGCGTTCCACACCAGCCACATGGCGCCTGCCGTCGCCGCGCTCAAGGAAGTCGCCGCGACCGTCCAGACGAAGGATCCGAGGCTGACGGTGCTGTCCAACGCCGACGGCACCGCCGTGCGCACGGGCGCGGACTGGCTGCACAGAATCGTGGCCCAGGTCAGCGCCCCGGTCCGGTGGGACAAGTGCATGGCGACGATGGGTAGCCTTGGCATCACCGCGTTCATCGAGCTGCCGCCGGCAGGCACCCTGGTCGGCCTGGCCAGGCGCTCGCTACCTGGTGTCACGCTGCTCGCGCTGAAGAGCCCGGCCGACCTTGATAAGGCCAAGGCGCTGCTCGCCGAGCATGCAGACGACACTTGCGAATCTGAGTCTGCACGGCATGGGTGACAAAACCAGGGAAAGGCAGTAGCGGAATGCGAACCCACCAAGGCGCCTCGGGCGCGAGAGTCCTGGCCTTCGGCGGCTACCAGCCGGCGAAGGTAGTCACCAACGACGACTTGGCGCAGACCGTCGATACTAACGACGAGTGGATCCGCAGCCGGGTCGGGATCGCCAGCCGCCGGATCGCCGGACCTGACGAGACCGTGGCCGACATGGCGGTGAATGCCGCTGGCAAGGCCCTGGCCGGTAGCGGCCGGTCCCCCGCCGACATTGACCTGGTGATCGTCGCGACCTGCACACCTGAGGTGATGATCCCGAACACCGCCGCTGTGGTAGCTAAGCGACTGGGCATCGCCGCGCCAGGCGCCTACGACCTCAACGCGGCCTGCGCCGGCTTTTGCTACGCGATGGCCAACGCGAGCGACGCGGTTCGCTCGGGATCGGCGAAGAACGTGCTGGTCGTCGGAGCCGAGAAGTTGTCTCAGTGGGTCGACTGGACCGACCGGTCCACCTGCATCATCTTTGCCGACGGCGCGGGCGCGGCCGTGATCGGCGCGGCCGAAGACGACGAAGGACCCGGCATCGGGCCAGTCGCCTGGGGCAGCGACGGCGACATGGCCGACAAGATCTTCATTAAGGACCGCAACTCCTTCATCTTCCAGGAAGGCCAATCAGTCTTTCGGTGGGCGACCACCGCGCTGCACCCGGTCGCGCTTGACGCCTGCGCGCGAGCCGGGGTGGACCCGACTGAGCTGGCGGTCTTCGTCCCGCACCAGGCGAATCTGCGCATTATCGAGGCGCTGGCGCGCAAGATCGGGGCACCGCAGGCGAAGGTGGCCACGGACATCGTGACCGCGGGCAACACCTCGTCCGCCTCGATCCCGCTGGCGCTGTCCCGGATGATCGAGCGCGGTGAGCTGGCCAGCGGCGACAAGGCGCTGCTGATCGGCTTCGGTGCGGGCGTCTGCTACGCCGCGCAGGTGATCACGCTACCCTGACGACCCGACCAACTCATTAGTCACTTAACCCAACTCACATAACAAAGGGAGAGACCAGAAATGGCCATGACTCAAGCGGAAATCCTCAGCGGCCTTGGCGAGATCATCGACGAGATCGCCGGCGTGCCTGCCGATGAAGTGACGCCGGAAAAGACCTTCGTCGACGATCTCGACATCGACAGCCTGTCGATGGTGGAGATCGCGGTTGCGGCCCAGGACAAGTTCGGCGTCGAGATCCCTGACGACCAGCTCAAGGACCTCAAGACGGTGCAGGACGTGATCGACTTCGTCGAGCGCTCGTCCGTATCTGCCTGATTGCCCTGACCGGGGCCGCACTTGGCCGACGACAGCAAAGGAGCTCTCCAAGTGGTCACTGCATCGACCCGGGTCGTTGTCACCGGCGTGGGAGCGATTACGCCCGTCGGTGCTGACGCCCCTACCACCTGGCAGTCCATGCTGGCAGGTCGCAGCGGCGTCAAATCCCTCACGCAGGACTGGGCCAAGCGGCTGCCGTGCCAGATCGCCGCGCCGGCGGCCGCTGACCCAGCCACCCTGATCGACCGGGTCCAGGCCAGGAAGCTGGACCGGTGCGAGATGTTCGCGCTGATCGCCTCCAGGGAGGCCTGGGCCGACGCTGGCAAGCCCGACGTGGACCCTGAGCGTCTCGCCGTCGTGGTGGCCAGCGGCATCGGCGGCATCAGCTCCACCTTGTCCGCTTACGACACGCTCAAGGAGCGCGGCTGGCAGCGGCTGTCCCCCTTTACCGTGCCGATGCTGATGCCTAATGGCTCCGCGGGCTGGATCAGCATCGAGCTCGACGCCAGGGCCGGCGTCCACACTCCCGTCAGCGCCTGCGCGTCCGGCGCTGAAGCGATCGGCTACGGCATTGACATGATCAAGTCAGGCCGCGCCGATATGGTCGTGGCCGGCGGCACTGAGGCGGCGATCATCGAGCTGAACCTGGCCGCATTCGCCAGAATGATGGCGCTATCCCAGCGCAACGACGAGCCGGAGCGCGCGTCCCGGCCCTTCGACCGCGGTCGGGACGGTTTCGTCCTCGGCGAGGGCGCCGGCATCGTGGTGCTCGAGTCCGAGCAGCACGCGGCCGCCCGTGGCGCTCGCGTCTACGCGGTCGCGGCAGGCGCCGGCTATTCCTGCGACGCGCATCACATCGCCCAACCCGATCCGCAGGGCGGCGGCGCCAGGCTGGCCATTACCAGAGCCCTGGCCAACGCCCAGGTAGCAGCCGAGCAGCTCACGCACGTCAATGCGCACGCCACCTCCACCCCAACCGGCGACGTGCTCGAAGCCCGGGCAATCGCAGCAGCCCTAGGAGACGCCGCCGACGGCGTCGTCGTCTCCTCGACCAAGTCGATGACCGGCCACCTGCTAGGCGGAGCCGGCGCGGTCGAATCCGTCGCCGCCATCATGGCGCTACACGAGCGGATGGCACCGCCCACCATCAACCTGGACGACCCCGAGGACGACCTAGGCGTCGAGATCGCGGTCAAGCCCACCGAACTGCACCAGCACAGCGACGCCCCGATGGCAGTACTCAACAACTCGTTCGGCTTCGGCGGCTCGAACGTAGCCGTCATCTTCACCGACGCCTAACCGCGCCACCCCCCCGCTCGCTCCCCCGCCGCCGCACCCGCTAGCCCCGCTGCCGCCCCAGTCAGCCTCGCTTTCGTCCGCTCCTCCAGTCGATCTACGACAACGGGGTCGCCCTGTTGTCGTCAGGACAGCAACGGGGCGACCCCGTTGCTGTCCTGAGTCGCGGGCCGGGGCGGGCCGGGGACCGGACCGGGGCGGGACCGGGGACCGGGGCGGCCGGGGACCGGGGCGGGACCGGGGACCGGGGCGGGCCGGGGACCGGACCGGGGCCGGGGCTGGGGCCGGGGCGGGCCGGGGACCGGGACCGGGGCGGGCCGGGGCGGGGGCGGGTCACGGAGCGGGGCAGGCTAGTTGGTGCGGGGCTGAGTGGCGGCATTACGGCGAAAAGGCATCTGGCACAATGGGCGCTATGGGGACTGAGCCGACTGAGAGCACCGCCGCGGCGGCAACGGCCCGGGATGCGGCGGCCCCGGACGCGCAGGCAGCTGAGCGGATTGAGGTCGCGCGGCTGATCGCGGCTGAGCCGGCTGCGATCTTTAACGTGCTGTGCGACCCGCAGGGGCATGTCGCTATCGATAGCTCAGGCATGCTGCAGTCCGCTGACGGCGAGCCGGTGCGCGGCGTCGGCGACAGCTTCGTGGTGCACATGGACAGGGAAGCGCTGAACGACTACCCGCTCGGCCGCTACGACGTGACGGTCAGCATTTCAGCCTTCGAGCCCGACCGCGAAATCGCCTGGACGATTCTCGGTCAGATCCGGCCGCAGATCGGCCACGTCTACGGCTACCGGCTTGAACCGGTAGCCGAAGGTACTTTGGTTACCTCTTACTACGACTGGTCAGACATCGACCAGAAGTGGCGCGAGGCCGGCATCTTCCCGGTGATCTCGGCAGCCGCCTTGCGGGCCACCTTGGGCATCTTGGACCGCACGGTGCATCGAGGCCAGCCGAGCCAGTCTCGCTGAGGCCGTCGTGACCACTGCGTTCGTGCTCGGCGGCGGTGGCCTGCTCGGAGCGCACGAGGTCGGGCATGCTGCGCGCGCTGTCCGAAGCCAAGATCACGCCCGAACTAGTCGTGGGCACCTCGATCGGGGCGATCAACGGCGCGTTTGTTGCCGCCGACCCGGCTGGGTCAGCCGCACGGCTCGACCGAATGTGGCACGGCGACGAGCTGGCGCAAGCCTTCAGCGAGACCGTCTTCGGCCGGGCCGTCCGGCTGGCGCGCTCCGGCACGCACCTGCACTCCCTCGAGCCGCTGGGCGAGTTGCTGGCCGATTTGCTGCCCGGCGAGCGACTTCGCCGACCTGGCGCTGCCCTTCCAGTGCGTGGCCGCCAGCATCGAGACGGGCCAGCGCCGGCCTGGTTCAGCAGTGGGCCGGTCGTGCCGGCCGTCATGGCCTCGTGCGCTGTGCCCGGGCTGCTGCCGCCGGTCGAGATCGACGGCGAGCACTATTTCGACGGCGGCCTGGTCGACTCCATCCCGGTCGGACGCGCCGTCGCGCTCGGGCGCCACCACCGTCTACGTGCTGCAGGTGGGCCGGATCGAGAGCTCCGCTGTCAGTCGCCGAAACGCCCATGGGAGGTCGGCCTAATCGCGTTCGAGATCGCCCGTCGGCACCGTTTCCATGAAGAGATGTCGTCGCTCCCTGACGGCATTCAGTTCATGTGCTGCCGACCGGCGGAAACCGGCGCCCCTCGGAGCTATCCCAGTTCCGCTACCGGGACAAGACTAGGTGCGGGAGAGCATCGAGCGCGCCTACGAGGCGTCCGCAAGTTATCTCGCTGCCGCGCCGGGAAACCTGACCTCGTCGGATCGACGGCGAGGGTCGGCCATGCTGCCACCCCGGCTGATCCGCAGGCTGGTGCTAGCGCCATTGGCCGTGCTGATCGCGATCGCGCTCATCGTGCTGTTCCCGCTGCTCGCCTTGCTTTCGATGCTATTCGGCTGGCTCGGCCGGTCCCGGCCGCGCCGCACTGCGTCACCTGCGCCTGCTGCTGTTCGCGCTGATCTGGTTGTTCGCCGAGACTGCCCGCTGTTCATGTGCCTGGGCCTGTGGATGGCCAGCAGGTTCGGCGGCCGGCTGCGTACCGAGCCGTTCCAGGTCAGGCACTACGCGGTCATGCGCTGGTTCCTTGACTCTATTTACCGGTGCGGCTAGGCGCTCCTTCGGCCTGGTGGTCGAGGTGGATGAGCCACCGCTGACCGACGCCGAGCGGGCCGCGCCAGGCTCGCCCGGCCTGTCATCGTGCTGAGCAGGCACGCGGGGCCGGGCGACTCGTTCTTGCTCGTGCGGCAGCTGCTGAGCGTCTACCAGCGACAGGCCGCGGGTGGTCATGAAGGCGCACGATGCAGCTTGATCCCAGGGTCGACGTGGTGGCGAACCGGCTGCCGAACGTGTTCATCAATCACGCCAAGACCGGGGACCGGCTATTCATCGAGCAGATCGAGCGGATCGCCGGCGGACTGGACCAGGTCGGTGCGCTGGTGATCTTCCCTGAAGGCGGGAACTGGACGCCGAACCGGTGGGAGCGCGGCATCAGGCGCCTCCGGCAGACCAGGCCTGACCTGGCCGAGCGGGCCAGCCAGATGCCGAACCTGCTGCCGCCGCGCAGCGGCGGTGCGTTCGCCGCGATCAACGCCTGCCCGGACGCGGATGTGATCTTCGTCGCGCATGCCGGGCTTGACCATCTTGTCACCGTCGAGTGACATCTGGCGGCACCTCAACGTCGGGCACACCATCAGGGCCAAGTGGTGGCGGGTGCCGGTGGACCAGGTGCCGCGCGAACTCGATCATGAGGCTCAGCTGCAGTGGCTGTTCGCCTGGTGGGAGCGGATCGACGAGTGGATCACGGCGAACCGGCCGGTCGATGAGCGACCCGTCGCGCTGGCCGGCGACGGCTAGCCCGACCCCTACGCAGCCGACCCCTGCGCAGCCGACCCCTACCCGACCGAGCCCTACCCGACCGGGCCCTACCCGATCGGGCCGAATGCGACGGTGCCGACTCGGGCGGTGAGGTGCGGCGGTGGTGTGATCCCCGCCGGAAGCGCCGGATCGGCAACCAGCTCACCCCAGGTGGTGTGCAGCGGCAGTTCACCGGCCCACAGGCCAAGCTCGGCGTCCTTGCTGTCGGCGTCGTCGGGCGGGCCGGTGCGGATCTTGACCGACGCCTCATCGAGGGTGATGGCCAGCAATGTGGTGGCGGCCAGATCTTTACGACTTGGCTGCCTGACGTAGTCCCATTGGCCCGGTGCCAGGTGCTCAGACAGGCAGCGCAGCCCGACTAGCTTCTCCGCCTTGTCACTGACCAGCCTCGGCACCCCGTAGATCATCGCGCTGCGGTAGTTGACTGCGTGCTCGAATACGGACCTGGCCAGCACCAAGCCATCTAGCAGGGTGATTGTCACGCACACCACGGCATCCGGGTTGTACTGAAGGCTCCGGCTGGCCACCGAGCCATGCAGGTACAGGTGCTCGGCGTCGAAGCCGTAGCCGGTCGGGATCACCATCGGCGCGTTGTCGATGATGACGCCAAGATGCGCGATGAGCCCGGCAGCCAGCACGGCTCGCAGCGCAGCCCGGTCGGTTCGGCCTTGCTCACGCAGTCGGCGGTGCCTGGTTCGCTCGGTGCTGGATAGGTCAGGAAGCTCAGGGTGCACGAAACCGGACTTTAGCCGGTCGCGTGCAACCACCTCACCGGCGCACCCGCCGAGGCATGCCTAAAAGGCTCAAGCTCAGCATCCCAAGCGTCCCCGAGTAGCAGTGCCAGCTCAGCCTCAAGCGAGCCGCCCAAGGCCGGGTGCTGCGATCCGTGTAGCTCGCGCAGACCGCCGATCCGGTCTGTCGAGTGGCTACCTGACGCCGAATTGGCCGCCAGGGTCATGGCCGCGCGCAGCCGGTTCTCGTTGATCATGATGTCGCCACTGGCGCTGACCGTGGTAGAGAAAATGCCAAGGGCAGGCGTGCAGCTGTACCGCATCGCGTCACAGCCAGCGCTGGCGTCTTCGGTCACCTCGAACCGCAGCAGCTTCCAGGCGGCCAGCGCGGAGGCGATCTCGGCGCCCATCCCCGGCCGCCCCTGCCAGGCCAGCTCGGTGCGAACCGAGCCAGGTGCCGCCGGCTGCTCGATCCAGTGCAGACTTACGGGCACACCAAATATCCCGGCCACTGCCCACTCGATGTGCGGGCTCAGCGCCGGGGGCGCAGAATGAACCTGCAGCACGCCGCGAACGGTCACCAGACCTCCCTGCCAGCCGGACGAGGTGCGTCTTCCCCAACGACCTCAAGGCCAGCGGTGCGGTCAGGCGGTTAAGCCCTCTGGCGGTGCTACTGACACTCCACGAACATTGTGCAGTACGGACCTTGCCCGCACCAGTACCGCCCCCAACTTCCGCGAGTCGATGCCCTTCTGACTGGCTAAGTGATCAGAAGGGCATCGGGCGGCTGGGCATGCTGGCTAGCTAGCCGACTTGGCGATCGCGGCGACGATGCCGTCCCAGAGCTTGATCCGGGCCGCGAGCGCGACGGAGATGGTCTCCTGGCACTCCTTTAGCCTGGCCGGGTCGTCCTGGCATAGCTCGGCCAGCATCTGCATGGCCATCGGCGTGTGCTCCTCCGCGTCGACCTGAATGTGGCGCCGCAAGTAGTCAACGAAGGCCGATAGCCCGCCGATCTCGCTCTCCAGCGCGGCGACCTGGTCGAACATGTCAGGGATCAGGTCTTCGCGGCCGAATGCGAACGCCGCGGCCTGGGCGTGCTGCGATCCGTGCTCGATGATGTCCCAGGTGGTGCCGACGAACTCAGCGGACGGCTCAGGAGTGCCCGCCTCCTTGAGCGCCTGCGGCACTGGCTTGCCCTGGCGCACCAAGTCGATGAAGGCGTCGATGGAGGTGGTGTCCGCACCTGCCTCCCGCATGCCCTCCAGGTACAGCTCGAAGTGGCTGATGAAGCCGTCGTCCCGCTCGTCGCTCTCCTCAACGAGCACGATGTCGTTGATCAGGCGGCGGCTCGACGTGGCGCCGGTGGGCACCCACGGCACCTCAACGCAGGTGAGGTTTCGCTGCAGGGTCTTGAGCAGCGACATGAAGTCCCACACCGCGTACACGTGATGCTCCATGAAGGTCGTGACAGCCTTCTTGGTGCCGAGCTGGTGATACAGGGGGTGGCTGACCACTTCGCGGCGAATCGGCTCGATGGCCGCCTTGAGCTCCTCAATGGACGAGTTGCTGCCATCCCAGTCGTAACGAGACATAGAAGTCCTCCTGCCGTCTTTGTCAACCATACGGCACCGTATGGTTTTCCGTACGGTAGCGTATGTCCATGGCTGGCACAGTGGCAAGCACTAAACGACGGCTCAATCAGGCCGACTGGGTAAATGCCGCGCTCGCAGCCATCGCCGAAGGCGGCCTCGCCGCAGTGGCGGTCGAGCCACTGGCGCACCGGCTCGGGACCAGCAAAGGCAGCTTCTACTGGCACTTCGAGAATCGGGACGCGCTTGTCTGTGCCGCGCTGGCGCATTGGGAGGAGCAGTACACCGCCGCCGTCACCGCCGAAAACACCAGGACCGGCGTCGATCCCGTGCAGCGACTGCGGCTGCTGATCCGGCGGGTCACCTCGCTCGCCGAGACCGACTCGGTCTACGTGGCGCTGATCGCGACCGCCGACCATCCGGCGGTCGCGCCGGTCCTCGCCAGGATCACCGAACAGCGCGTCCAGTACACCGCCGCCCTGTTTCGTGATATCGGATTCCCGCCCCGCGAGGCTCGGTACCGGTCACTGCTGGCCTACAGCGCCCACCTCGGCCACACCGAGCTAGCCCGATCTGCCCCCGGCATCCTGCCGCGCGCCCGTGCCGATCAGGAGGCGTACCTCCAGCATGTGATCACCACCTTGACCACCCGCGCCTGACCGCGCTTGCGCAAGGAGGTAGGCGGAGCCCATGACGCGTGGTGAAATAGTGGCATGATGCGGGCAGCGAGGTTGTCCGAGTTAGCCGGGCAACAAGAGCCAGCGCCGTCCGATCCGGCGCCACCGCCGCCAGAGCGGGAGCTAACCTCCACCGCCGGCCAGCGCGGTCCAGCTGAGTCAGGTCGCGGCCTGATCTTCGTCGGCGAGATGTACGGCGTGCAGATCGATCAACTGGCCGAGGCGCTCGACTTATCGTTGCGCAGCACCGTCGCGTTAGTGGCGAAGTGGCGGGCCGCCGGGCTGGCCGACTGGGATCGGCTCGGCCCTGGACAGCGGTGGGTCTGGCTGACCAAGTTGGGCCTAGCCAGCTGCGGACTGCCTTATCCGGTCGTGACTCCGGCGTTATCCAGGCTCGCGCACTTGCGCGCGGTGACCGCGACCAGGCTGGCACTGGCCGCGACGACGCAGTTCACCGAGGGCGACGGGTTCTGGCGAAGTGAACGCCGACTCAGGACCCGCTTCGGCCGCCCGATCGGCACTCGCGAGCACGTGCCCGATGCCGAAGTGCACTGGCCGGATACCGATACGTTCGGCTGGTCAGGCGAGTGCTGGGCGATCGAGGCCGAGCTGACGCCCAAGACCGTGACGCGCACCGCGACGATCATGCGGGAGCTGCTGACCCGCACCGGCGACTACGGCTGCCTGCCCGCGGCCGTGCTGATGGCTGGTCAACCTCCGCGCCACGACCGGGTGATCTACCTGTGCTCCCCCGCCGCCCAGCACATCGTGATGAAGGCACGCGCGACGCTGGGCGACGTGGGCCTGCGGGTGGAGGTCAGGGCGCTGCCGCCGGGCGCGCAATGGCCAGCATGACCAGGCGCTGGCTCGGGTTGATGCTCGCCCAGGCGATCATCAGGGTCGCAGGCTGGGCTTTCCTTGGGATCGCCGGGCTTGCGCTGGCCATCGCGGCGGCACCGGCGTCAGTGGTGGCCGCAGGCGCGGTGGCAACCGCCTGGGCTAGGGGCTGGCCGCCCTGGCGCCTCTTCGCCGCTGCCGCCTGGTCCGCTCCGATGGTGGCGACCTGGCTCGTCGCCTCCGCGCTGGCCGGCTCGCCGGGCGCGCCTTATCAGGCCTGGCTGGTCTTCTGGCATCTCGTCGGGAACGGCTCAGTGCTGCGCGCGGCAGTGACGATCGGTCCGGCTGCCATCCCGATCGGCCTAGTCGCGGGCGGAGTCGCCTGGTCCTACCGGATCCGCTCGCTGCGCACCGGCGCGGGCGGGCTCTCCCCCGCGTCCGCGGTCACCTTCGACCAGCGGCAATGGCGGCATCAGGTGCGTACCGCCCAGGCCAGGAGCTCTGCGCCAGGATCAATGCCTATCATGATGCGTAACGAATTGCTCGTGGTCGGTGCCGTCATCAGGTCAGTCGGCCATCGGGCCGGACCAGTTGCCGCGATCGGCTATCAGCGGATGCGCTCGCACCAGGTCATTGTCGGCACGACCGGCACCGGCAAGACCACGCTATTGCTGCGCTTGTGGGCCGGGTTCATGGCGACCGGGCTGCAGCGGCACGCCGCCGGGCGCGGCGATCCGCCGCTGCTCGTGGTACTCGACTGCAAGGGCGGTGCCGACGCCAGGCGGATAGCTGACCGGGCCAGGCGGGTGCTGCGCGAGGCCGGTGCCCGGTCCACCGCGATCTGGCCTGATGAAGCGAGCCTGTCGCTCTGGACGCTGCCACCGCGCCAGCTCACCACCACCTTGGTTGACCTGATCGAGCACGGCACCGGCTCGGCGGCCTACTACACCGACGTCATGGAGGCGCTAGTCGCCTTAGCCGTCGAAGCGCCCTGCGGGCCGCCGCGCAGCAGCCAGGAACTGCTACAGCGGCTAGAGCCCGGCTGGCTGACCGTCGCCTATGCCGCCATCGGCAGCTCGGCCGATCACCAGCTGATCAGGTCGGCGTCGCGGCACCTGGCGGACGTGGCCCTCCGATTTCGCACCCTGTTCCGTCGGCTCGGAGACGGCTTCGACGGCGCGCTCGGATTCAGCGACGCGGACGCCTGGTACTGCATCTTGGAGGGCACCGATCAGATCTCGGTCGCCGAAGGCCAGGCCAGGGCACTGGTCGACCTGCTCGCCAGCTTTGCCGCCCGCGGCCCGACCAGGCGCGAGATCCTGCTTGCTGTGGACGAGTTCAGCGCCGTGTCACGGCGGCTGCCGATCTGGCAGCTCTATGAACGGGCCAGGTCACTCGGACTGGCTGTACAGGTATCTGCGCAGTCTTGGCACGGTCTCGGTGTGGCTGATGACGAACGGAACCGGATCGCATCGTCCGCTGAAGGCGGTATCTGGCTGCTACGTACCCCGCAGCCCGAGCCGGTCATCGCGCTGGCCGGGATGCGCAAGGAAGTGCAGACCACCCGGCGGCTGCGCCGGTTCCCGTTCTGGGCACCGACAGGGACTTCACGGCTGGCCGAGGTTCCGGTGGTTGATCCGGTACTCATCCGCACCATGGACATCGGCCAGGTGGCTTACATCTATCGCGGTGGCGTTACCTACGTGCAGGTTAAGCGGCTGGTGGCAGCACCGGCGGCAGTGCCACAGCGAGTTCGCGCTAGCGCGCTGACCGATCAGGCGGCTGGCGAGTCAGCACAGTGCTGGCCGGTCGTACCCGAGGTCGCCGGAGCTGTGTCCATCGAGGCGACCGGGGTCGCTGACCGGGTGCCGCTGCCCGACGTCAGCCCGGTGCTCGATGCCGCCTTCGGCCCTGGCCTGACCAGATGACCGGCCGATCACTACGGCCTTTCCCTGTGCGCTGGCCGACGACCGCTCGGCGGCGGGCCCGGCCGGCCAGCCCGTTCGCCGTGCTCGGCCTTGATCCAGCCGGATCAGTCAGCGACGATGACGTCCGTGCTGCCTGGCGCCGACTCGCGGCTGCGACCCATCCCGATCGCGCCGATGGCGGTGACCCGGCCAGATTCGCGAGCGCGGCCGCCGCTTACACCGACTTGCGCACCGCGACCGGCCGCAACGAGGCCAGGGCCGAACAGCCCGGCCGGCCATCGAGCCGACTAGGCAGGCTGCTACTCAGGGCCGCTCTAGCCGTCGCTGCGAGCGGCGGCCTGGTGCTCGCGGCACCAGGCCCGGCCAGCGCCGGCTTGGTAGTGGGAATCGCCACCTGGCTGGCCTTGGCCAGCTACCGCGAGTTCCGCTAGCCAGGCTCTGCGCCGGTGGCGACCGGCCTGGTCGGATCAGCGGACCAGCTGGACCAGGAGCCGACGTACAACGCGGCGGGCAGGCCGGCCAGTTCGAGTGCCAGTACCTGGTGGGCGGCGGTCACCCCGGAACCGCAGTATGCGGCGATCAGCGGCGCCCCGTCCGCACCCACTGCCTGCTCGGCTGACGACGGCAAGCCAAGTCCGGCAAAACGGCTGGCCAGTGTCGCATCGTCGAGGAACAGCCCGTCCTCGCCGACGTTCTGCTTGGTCGGCGCACTGATCGCACCGGGAATGTGACCGCCGACCCGATCGATCGGCTCGATCTCGCCCCGATACCGTTCGCCAGGCCGGGCGTCGAGCAGGAAGCCTGACCGCGCCAGCTCACCGGCCTGAGAAGCGTCGAGCATGGGCATGTCGCCAACCGCAGTCACGACGAAATCGCCGGCCTGCGGCCGCTGCACCAGCTTGGTAATCGGCAATCCGGCGTTGACCCAGGCCCGGTAGCCGCCATTCAGCACGACGACGCGCCGGTGACCGAAGTACCTCAGCAGCCACCAGGCTCGGGCGGCGACCGTCGAGTCGCCGTCATCGTAGGCGACCGCGAGTTGGCCGGCCTTGAGCCCGGCCGTGCGCATCGCCTGCTCGAAGGTTGCCGCTTCAGGCAGCGGATGCCGGCCGCCGCGACCAGGCGGCGCGGAAAGTTCCGCGTCCAGATCGACGAAACGAGCCTGCGGAAGGTGCCCGTCGAGGTAGCTTTCAATTCCAGGGGGACCGCCGAGCCGCCACCGGACGTCCAGCACTACGGGCGGATCAGCTGACTCAAGAAGCCTGGTCAGCTCGGCGCAGTCGATGACCGGCCTATCGGCCTGACTCCGCTCAGCCTGACTCCGCTCAGCCTGACTCGACACTGTGGATAACCTCCCGAGTTCTGTGGATAACCCCGCCATGGGCGGAGCGGTTCCCGTCCCCCCCTGTGGACAAACGCCCATTCAGCCGGTAGTTACCGACAGTAGCGGGACAAGCTGGTCAGATTGGGTCAGGGAGCCATGCAAGCCTACGAGGGCCGACTCGCGCGGCTCACGCTTAGTGGCGACAATGCCCCACGGACCCGATGGCGCCACGATCACGTCACCAATCCTGGCGCGCACGTCATCAGCCACCGGACCGAACCAGCCATCGGCGATCGCGTGTTCTCTGGTCACCACCCAAGCTCGCTCGCCCAGGATCGCTCGCCAGGTGGCCTGCACGTCAGCCGTGGCACCCGGCGTGCAGTACAGGTGCCTGGCTCTCGGTTCGCCGCCGAGTAGCCGCAGGCCGACACTCAGCTCTGGGATGGCATCCACGTCGATCCTGTCGGCCTGCGCCACATCGACCATCCCGTGATCACCCGTGATGTGCAGTACCGTGCCTCGCGGCAGTCCAGACGCGAGCTGTTCCGCTAGCTTGTCGACATGCGCCAACTGGTACAGCCAGGCATCAGAACCGCAACCGAGCGCATGCCCGGTCGAGTCGAGATCGCCGTAATACACGCTCGCCAGCGCGCGCTCGTCCGCCGCTAGCACGGCGGCGGACCGCGAGACCAGCGCGCCCAAGGTGTCAGCGGGCAGGTAGGCGGCACCCCGCATCGCGGCGACCGATAGACCGGTCCCGTCGAGCTTCCTTGGTGCCACTCGGTAGGTTCGCACGCCCGCCGCGTTGGCCCGCTCGAAGATCGTGCTGCCCGACTGCCAGCGCACCGGGTCGACCTTGGCATCCCAGCGCAGCGCATTGAGCAGTCGCAGCGGGCTGCTGCCTGGCACCGCGACCTGATAGCCGAACAGGCCGTGCTGACCGGGCGGCACGGCCGGTGCCGAGCGAGCCCAGGCTGGTGACCGTGGTGGCCGGGAAGCCGGCGGTCAGCGGCGCCGACAGCACAGCGAACTCGGACAGGAACGGCGCGGCCGCCGGGTGCGCCCGTAGCAACTCCCAGCCGAGTCCATCGACGAGCAGCAGGCAGACCCGGTCGGCGGGGGCTAGCTCGAGCGGATTGCCCTCATCAGGCACACCCAGCGACGCCAGGATCGATGTGGCGAGTGCGTCTAGTGATGATTCGGCGTATTTCGGTAGCGTTGGCTCGATGGCCTGCGTGGTCACATCTAACTCGTTGCCGCAGAAAGCGCGTGCGCAAACGCGAGTACTTGCGCCACTGCCTCCGCGCCATCCGCGGCCTCGCTGATGCGCATCGTGACGTCATCGGACGTCATCGCGCCGGTATAGCCATGGTCGGCTTCGCAGCTTTCGTCGCCGCAATGCGCAGGCTCGAGCTCGAGATGCCGCAGCGAATTCCAGCCGATGGTCAGCACGACCTCGGACGGCATGGTGACGCCGCGCTGGTAGCTAGCCGGATCGGGAATGACCCTGGTCAACGCCACCGACGACACCCGGGAGCAGCGGATAGCCTCGGTCGAGGTCTCTGCCTGCGGCCGGGAGTCCGGCATGTTCTCATCGGCCGGGTACTCATCGGTGTGCGAGTAGACGAGCCTGGTCGGAGTCAGTGCGAGCACCGTCATATGCCGTCGCACCTCCATGCCAGGGTCAAAGTGCGCGTCATGATGAACGAAGTACGACACAACCGGCTCGGAGCCAATTGCCGAGAACATCGCATCGGCGACGATCCCTGGGTAATAGCCGCTTCGCTCAATCGCCGACAGCAACTCGTCGGCGGATGCCGTGGTACTCATGCACCCATCCTGCCCTGCCGCACGGCCTTCTTCGTCCACTGGTCACAGATGCAGCGTAAACCCGCCACCAGCGCTAGGCCCCTGCGTCGGCACCGCTGCTGCCACCCGCAAGCCCGCCGTGCAGGCCGGCCAACTCGGCCGATGTGACGTTGAGTACTCGCTGCTCCGTCGGCTCAGGCAGTTCCATCGCCCCGGCACCGGCAGTTGGCTTCGGCCTTTTCGGCTGGCGAGCACCGGCGCTGCCGCCCCGGCCGCGATAGACCAGCAGGCCGTAGGCCGGATCAGGGACCGCGTCGAGTGCGGCTGTGACTATCGCCAGATTACGGAAGGACTCCCATCTGTCCTCGGCTGCGAAGCAGACTTCGAAGACGACGCCGGATTTGTGCTCGATCCAATTCCAGTTGGCTGCCCCGGCCGTGATGGCCGCTTCGACGAGCTGGGTCCGGTATGAGTCCTTCCAGCGCAACGCGGCCTGGAGTTCGGAATCGAATACTTCGATGGACCACCACTCAGCCATGCAAACCAGGCTATCCCGCTCCCGCTGGCCCGGCCGTTCGCCGTTGGCGTAATTTAAGTGCGAGTCGAATTGCCTCGGCGTACTTGGCCGCCTCGGCATCGGATTCATAGCGACCTCGCGGCCAGAAAAAACCCCGCAAACCATCGCCCTTAGTTCGCGGGACGACATGCGTATGCAGATGCGGCACACTTTGACTAACGATGTTATTCAGTGCGACAAAACTGCCCTGCGCGTCAAGCGCGGCCGGGACGACGCTGCTGAGGCGCTGCACCACCTCGAAGTACGGCTCGATCAGGCCGGTCGGCAAATCGGCCAGCGTCACCCAGTGCTGCCGAGGGACGACCAGCACGTGCCCCTTGAACACAGGTCTGGCATCGAGGAAGGCGACAACGTTGTCGTCCGCGAGCACTTGGTGGGCCGGTGCGACGCCGGCGACTATGTCACAGAAGATGCAGTCGGTCACCCTGGCACGGTAGCGTGTCCGGCGTGGCAGCGGATGGACGCCGGCATGTGCTGGCCATCGGGGGAACGGGCGGCCCGGAGGACACTGGGACGACAGCCAACGGCGTACCGCTCTTCTTCGCTTATGCCGCGCAGCTAGCGGGGACCAGCTCGCCGAAAATCTGCGTAGTCAACACCGCGACCGGCGACGACGCGGGCGCTCTTGTGCGAACTTACAGCGCGCTTGCGGCCATGCCCGCCAGGATCAGCCACCTGCAACTCTTTCCGATGCCGAACGTCACCGACCCAGCTGACTTGCTCTTGGATCAAGACGTCATCTTCGTCGGTGGCGGCAGCGTCGCGAACCTGGCCGCGGTCTGGCGAGCGCACGGCCTTGACCAAGTCATGCGCGAGGCCTGGCACGCCGGAGTGGTGCTGGCCGGCGTTAGCGCCGGCGCGATCTGCTGGTTCGGCGGCGGCACGACCGATTCGTTTGGTCCAGAACTTCAGCCCTTCACCGACGGCCTTGGCATGTTGCCAGGCAGCTACTGTCCGCACTACAACTCCGAGGCCCTGCGCCGCCCGACCTATCGCAAGCTGGTCAGCGACGGCACGCTCGCGGCCGGGATCGCTTGCGACGACGGCGCCGCCGCGCACTTCGTCGATGACGAACTAGCGGAGATCGTGGTGGACCGACCCGGTGCACATGGCTACCAGGTGCAGTGGGCCGACGATGGCACGGCGACCGAGACCGTGCTGCCGAGTATCACGCTGGCCGGGTGATCGCGGCCGCCAGCACGATCATGGTCGCCTCAACCGGGCAGGCCAGATCTGCCACGTAAAGGTACAGACTCTGGCCAACCCGCCCGGTAGGGCCTAACATGCGGCTCGTGGCTGGCCTATTTGGAGCAACGAAGCGGCTAGTGGTCGGGCGGCCGATGCAAAGCGAGCATCTAGGCCACACGCTGCTACCTAAGAAGATCGCGCTGCCGGTGTTCGCCAGCGACGCGCTGTCCTCTGTGGCCTATGCCACCCAGGAAATCCTGCTCGTGCTGTCCCTGGGCGGGCTCGCGTTGCTGCACTACACACCATGGATCGCGGCCGGCGTTGGCGTGCTGATGCTGGTGGTAGTCGCGTCCTACCGGCAGAACGTGCACGCTTATCCATCCGGCGGCGGAGACTACGAGGTCGCCACCACCAACCTCGGGCCCAGGGTCGGTCTGACGGTGGCCAGCGCGCTGATGGTGGACTACACGCTGACCGTGGCGGTGTCAGTGTCGGCAGGCGTGGCCAACCTGGCCTCGGCCTTCCCGGCGCTTAACGCTCATGTCGCGCTGATCTCGGTGCTGATCGTCGCACTGATCGCGGTGATGAACCTTCGCGGCGTGCGCGAGTCGGGTACCGCTTTCGCGATCCCCACCTACACCTTCGTCGGCGTGATCGGCCTGTTGATCATCTGGGGCCTGATCAAGGTCGCGTTCGGGCATCCGCCGGTCGCCGAAAGCGCCCACCTGGCGATCCCGGCAGCTCAGCACTACACCGGGTTGTTGCTGGTGTTCTTGCTGCTGAAGGCTTTCTCGTCCGGGTGCACCGCGCTGACTGGGGTCGAGGCGATCAGCAACGGCGTGCCGGCCTTCAGGCCGCCGAAGAGCAAGAACGCGGCGACCACGCTGGCGCTACTCGGCGGCGTCGCGGTCGCCATGTTCATCGGGGTCACGGCACTGGCCCTGATCAGCCATGTACACGAACTGCCTTCCGGTGCCCAGCGAACCGTCATTGCCCAGGTCGGCCGGGCGGTGTTCGGCGGCTCGTCGCCGCTCTTCTACTTGCTCCAGTTCGTGACCGCGCTGATATTGGTGCTGGCCGCCAACACGGCCTTCAACGGCTTCCCGGTCCTGGCGTCCATCTTGTCCAGGGACGGCTACCTGCCCAGGCAGTTGCACAACCGGGGCGATCGGCTGGCGTTCAGCAACGGCATCTTGCTGCTTTCCGGCTTCGCGATCTTGCTAATCATCGTATTCAATGCGTCGCCTACTCGGCTCATCCAGCTCTATATCATCGGCGTCTTTGTCTCGTTCGTATGCAGCCAGACCGGCATGATCAGGCACTGGAACCGGAATCTTCGCACCACAACGGATCCGACCACCAGGCGGCATATGAAACGCACCAGGGTGATCAACGCGGTCGGTGCCAGCGTTACTGCCGCCGTGCTGGTCATCGTGCTGGTCACCAAGTTCGTGAGCGGCGCGTGGATCGTGGTGCTCGCGATGCCAGCGATCTGGATCACCATGCGCGGGATCAGCCGCCACTACGCCAAGGTGGCGGTCGAGTTGACGCCACCGGTTGACCAGCCCGTCACCTTGCCTTCAAGCAATCGGGCCATCGTGCTGGTCTCCAAGCTGCACCTGCCGACCCTGCGCGCCGTCGCCTACGCCCGGGCCACCCAGCCAAGCCACCTCGAGGCCGTCACCGTCAGCGTGGACGCGAGCGAGGCCGCTCGGCTCAGGGAGGAATGGGAGCGGGCCGACATTCCGGTGGCGTTGACGATCGTGGCGTCGCCGTTCCGTGATATCACCGGACCGGTCGTTGCCTACGTGTCGCGGCTGCGCCGGGAGAGCCCGCGCGACGTGGTGACGGTGTTCATTCCCGAGTATGTCGTCGGGCACTGGTGGGAGCAGTTGCTGCACAACCAGAGCGCGCTCCGGCTCAAGGCCAGGCTCCTGCTGCTACCCGGCGTGATCGTGGCCAGCGTGCCTTATCAACTGCGGTCAGCGCCCAGGCTGGCCAAGCCCAAGGCGGCCAGGGGCTGGCTCACCAACGACCAACTCCAGATCGCCGAATTGCAGGATCACGTCACGAAGGTCAACGCCACGCCGATCGGCTCGTGCCACGACCGTGACTTCGCGACCGTGGCGGGTACACTCCGCGCCGTCACAGCCGGCCCGCGCGGCATCAGCCCGTCGGTGCAAGCCGATTTGTGGGATGGCTCGGGCAGCATCACCTTGGTGTGGCTTGGCCGCCGCAACATCCCGGGCATCGAGCCTGGTAGGCGGCTGCTCGCCACGGGCCGGGTTGCCACAATCAAGGGCGTGCCCGCCATCTACAACCCCGATTATGAGCTAAGGCCAGCCGGCGGTGAGGCAGCCGATTCGTTGCAGGTGAAGCGGTAGCCGATGCCAGGCTCGGTGACCAGGTAGCGCGGCCTCGACGGGTCTGGCTCGAGCTTGCGGCGCAAATGGGCCATGTAGACCCGCAGGTAGTTGCCCTCGGTCTGGTACTCAGGTCCCCAGACCTCGGCCAGTAGCTGCCGCTGAGTCACCAGCTTTTCCCTGTGCCTGACCAGCACTTCAAGCAACTGCCACTCGGTCGGAGTGAGCCGCACGTCGGCGCCATCACGCTTGACTCGCTTGGCGGCGAGGTCGACGGTGAAATCGCGGTTGGTGATCACCGGCTCGTCCGGCGCCGGCGCGGCCCGCCGCACCGCCACCCGAAGCCTGGCTAGCAATTCGCCCATGCCGAACGGCTTAGTCACGTAATCGTCGGCACCCGCGTCCAACGCGGCCACCTTCTGGCTTTCCTGGCCCCAAGCGGACAGCACGATAATCGGCATCGAAGTCCAGCCACGGACGCCGCTGATCACCTCGGTCCCATCCATGTCGGGCAGGCCGAGGTCGAGTATGAGGACGTCGGGCCGCTCCCTGGCGACGGCGGCGAGGCCCGATCTGCCGTCGGCGGCTGTGCTCACCTCGTACTTGTGCGCGGTCAAGTTGATCCGCAGCGCCCGCAGGATCGGCTCTTCGTCGTCGATCACCAGCACTTTAGTCACTGGTCGGCGGCCTGCATCGAATTGGCCGAGCTGGCCGCGACCGGCAAAGTGACCCGCATGGTGAGCCCGCCACCGGCCGTGTCGATTGCCTCGATAGTGCCGCCCATCGCATCAAGGAATCCTTTGGCGACCGCCAGTCCGAGGCCGACTCCAGTACCGGTGTTGCGTTCGTCCAGCCGCTCGAACGGCTCGAAGATCCTTGACTTAAATTCGTCAAGAACGCCCCGGCCGTGGTCCACGATGTCCAGCACCACGCACTGCCCGACCTGGCTGGCGATCATCTCTGGCGGCTGGCCGGCCGGCGAGTGCGCCACGGCATTGGCGAACAGGTTGGCCAGCACTCGCTCAAGCAGTCCAGGGTCGGTGCGCACCAGCGGCAGGTCGTCCGGCACCCGCAACTGCACTTTGAGCGGAGTTTCCTGCTCAGCGTGGGCCAGCGGGGCGACCTCGTCGATGGAGGCCGGCCGCAGGAACGGCTCAAGCGACCCGGCCGCAAGCCGGCTCATGTCGAGCAGATTGCCGATCAGCCCATTAAGCCGGTCGGCTGAGTGCTCGATGGTGGCGAGCAGCGCCTGCTCGTCCTCGCTGGTGAGCCGGACGCCGGGCTGGCGCACCGTGCTGACACTTGCCTTGATCGACGCCAGCGGCGTACGCAGGTCGTGGCTGACGGCGGCGAGCAGCGCGGTGCGCATCCGGTTGCCTTCGGCAAGGGCCTCAGCCTGCGCGGCCTGCGTGCGCAGCCGGTCCCGGTCGAGCGCCGCGGCAGCCTGGGCAGCAAAGCCATTGAGCAGCCTCGGCGTGATCTGCTCGACTTGGCCGGCTACCACCAATGCCAGGTCAGCACCGGCCCGCACCCTGGTCGGTGCCGCCGAATCTGGCGCGCTGCCCGCTGCGGCGACCTTGATCCACTGGCCGTTGACCTGCTCGACGAGCTCGGCCCGGCCACCCCAGATCTGAGTCAAGTGACCAAGGACGGCCGCTGGCGTGTCCGCTCCGCCCAGCACGGTCTGGGCCAGGGTCAGCAGCGCGGCGGCGTCCTGAGTGCTCTTGGCCGCCTGCACGGCCCGCCGGGCCGCGAGATGCACCACGCTGCTCACCGACACCGCGACGGTGATAAACAGCAGCAGGGCCAGCATGTCCTTAGGGTTGGCAATGGTCAGCGTGTGTACTGGCGGCGTGAAATACCAGTTCAGCAGCAAACTGGCGGAGATCGCCGCCAGCACAGCCGGCCAGAACCCGCCAACTACCGCGATGCCGACCACGCACACCAGGAAGATCAGCGAGTCGTCCGGCAGGCTCAGCGAACGCGAGGCCGGAAGTAGCGCGGCGGTCAGCGCCGGCATCAGCGCGACGAGCAGTACTCCGGCCAGCTGACGGCGCCGGTCGATGCCACCGCGCCAGCTGAGCACCCGCCGCCACATCGAGCGGTCGTGCCTCAGCTCGGCTGGCACCGCATGGACAATCCTGACCGCAGGTTGGTCTGGCCCAGCGGCCGCTAGCCAGTCCTGTGCCTGGGCGTCAGCGTCGCCGAACCGGTCGGCATCGGACACGTCCACAATCCTCAGTGTGAACGACGACTGCCACCTGCGCACTCCCAAACCGATGGCGAGACCGGCTAGAGCGCAACAAGCAAGGACCAATGCGGCTCTGGCCCCGGCCAGCGGAGTGACTCGCAACTGGGCATAGGGCGGCGCGGAGAAGCCAGCAGTGGTGAGCCAGGCGGCCACCGTGACGAACAGCGCGACGGCCGGCTCGGCGATGATGCCGACGGTGCCCGTGACGGCGGCCGCAAGCGCCAGCACCCAGCCCGCCGACACCAGCCCGCCGGTCGCGGCGGCGATGGCACCGATCAGCAGCAGTGCGGTGAGGGCGATGGGCACGGCGTACGGTGCCCCCACCGCACGCCGTGCCGCTGCCTGGCTAGCCGGAGTGTCATACATGGCAGCTACCAGTGCACAGCACTCTTGGCGGGATCCCGATGATCTTGACGCAGCCTTAACACCGGCCAGCGAAGTATTGACGCGGCCTTAGCGGCTTGTCGGCGTGACCGGTGTTCCATCTGTCTACCTGGCAGGCACTAGGCTCAGATCCGTGACAGCAACCATGACGATGACCAACTCGCCAGCCAAGGATGTCAGCGCCGACGCCATCGTAATCGCGATCAGCCAGCAGCCCGGCGAGCCGACCCTGGCCGACGGGTCACAGGACGTAGCTGCCGCGGCCGGCGGCGAGCTGCTTTCGACCTTGATCGCGCTCGGCGCGACCGGCAAGGCCGAGGAGATCACTAAAACATTGTCCGCAGGCAAGCTGGCCGCGCCAGTGATCGCCGCGGTAGGCCTGGGCAAGCTGACGGACGGCAAGCCGGACCTTGAGGCGCTGCGCCGCGCCGCCGGCGCGGCCGTGCGCGCGCTAGCCTCGGCGAAGGCCACCAGGATCGCGCTGGCGCTGCCCGCCGCTGACGCCGAGTCGACCGAGGCGATCGCACTCGGCGCCCTGCTCGGCAGTTACTACTTCGGCCGCTACCGCGCCAACGGCCAGTCCGCGCCCGAGCTCACCGTGATCAGCTCAGCACCGGAGGCCAAGCAGGCTGTTGACCGCGCCAAGGTAATCGCGGCGGCCGTCACTTTGGTCAGGGACCTGGTCAACACCAGCCCGTCCGACCTGTACCCGGAGTCCTTCGCCGCTGAGGCCGAGCGAGTTGCCCGCGACGCCGGACTGGACGTCGAGGTGCTTGACGAGAAATCACTGACCGATGGCGGGTACGGCGGGATCGCAGGCGTGGGTCAAGGTTCCGTGCACCCACCCCGCCTGGTCAGGCTTGGCTACCGGCATCCAGAAGCCAGCAAGACAGTGGTCTTTGCCGGCAAGGGCATCACGTTCGATTCTGGTGGCCTCTCGCTGAAGCCGGCCAAGGGCATGGAGACCATGAAGTCCGACATGGGCGGTGCGGCTGCCGTCCTGGCCGCCCTGCAAGCCATCGCCGCCCTGCGGCCCAAGGTCAACGTCATCGGCTACCTGCCGCTAGCCGAGAACATGCCGGGCGGTCACGCCCAGCGGCCATCGGACGTGATCACCATCTACGGCGGCACCACCGTCGAAGTCCTGAATACCGACGCTGAAGGCCGCCTCGTGCTGGCCGACACGCTGGCCAGGTCAGCGCAAGACGCACCGGATCTCCTTGTCGACGTGGCTACGCTGACCGGTGCCCAGGTAGTGGCGCTCGGCCTGCGCGTAGCCGCCGTCATGGCCAACGACGACAAGGTGCGGGACGGCGTGGTCCGGTCTGCCGGGCAGGCCGGCGAGGCGTTCTGGCCGATGCCGTTGCCCGAAGAACTGCGCCGCGGACTTGATTCCAAGGTCGCCGATCTCGCCAACGTGGCCGCCGACCGGGACGGCGGCATGCTTACCGCCGGACTTTTCCTGCGCGAGTTCGTGCCGGACGGCGTCAGGTGGGCGCATCTGGATATCGCCGGACCGTCGTTCAACAGCGGCGAGGCCTACGGCTACACCCCGAAGGGCGGCACTGGCTGCGCCGCGAGGACCCTGATTCAGATCGCCCACGACGTGGCCGACGGCCAGCTCTAGAACGCAGCGGGAGCAAGGAGCAAGTGGTGACCGAGAACGGTAGCTATGACCTGGTCATACTCGGCGGCGGCAGCGGCGGGTACGCCTGCGCGCTGCGCGCCGCCGAACTGGGCAGCCGGGTCGTGCTGATCGAGAAAGACAAGGTAGGCGGCACCTGCCTGCATCGCGGCTGCATCCCGACTAAAGCGCTGCTGCACGCCGCCGAGGTCGCTGACCTGGCCAAGGACGCAGCCGACTTCGGAGTCGTGGCGAGCTTTGACCGGATCGACATGCCGGGCGTCAACGTCTATAAGGACAAGGTCGTTGACCGGCTGTGGAAGGGCCTGCAGGGATTGCTGGCCAGCCGGCAAGTGGAGATCGTGCACGGCGAAGGTCGGCTGATCGCGCCAACCCAGGTCGCCGTCGGGGACGTCGGCTACGAAGGCAAGCACGTGGTGCTGGCCACGGGCTCAGAGCCGCGCAGTTTGCCTGGCCTGGTCATCGACGGGGTCAAGGTGATCAGCAGCGATCATGCGCTGGCGCTTGACCGAGTCCCGGCATCAGCGGTGATCCTTGGCGGCGGCGTGATCGGGGTCGAGTTCGCCAGTGTGTGGCGCTCGTTCGGGGCCGAGGTCACCATCGTGGAGATGCTGCCGCACCTGCTGCCGCCTGAGGACGAGGCCAGCTCGAAACTGCTGGAGCGCGCGTACCGCCGCCGTGGCATCAATACTCACCTCGGCGTCCGGTTCTCCGACGTCAAGGACACTCCAGCCGGCGTTCTGGTGACGCTGGAGAACGGCAAGACCATCGAAGCCGAGGTGCTGCTCGTCGCGGTCGGCCGCGGCCCGGTATCCGCCGGGCTCGGCTATGAAGAGGTCGGCGTGACCATGGACCGCGGTTTCGTCCTGGTCGATGAGTACTGGCAGACCAACATCCCGACCATCTCGGCAGTGGGCGACCTGACGCCGGGTCCGCAGCTAGCCCACGTCGGCTTCGCCGAAGGCATCGGCGTAGCCGAGCGGCTGGCCGGCCTGCCCGTGACTCCCATCGACTACGACGGGGTGCCCAGAGTCACCTACAGCGATCCTGAGGTCGCGTCAGTCGGCATCACCTCAGCCCAGGCGGAGGCTCGAGGCATCGAGGTTGACGAGGTCAACTACAACCTAGGCGGCAACGGCAAGAGCGTGATCTTGCAGACGCAGGGCAGCGCCAAGGTGATCGCCGCCAAGGGCGGCGGTCCGGTGCTCGGCATCCACCTGGTGGGCGCCAGGGCTGGTGAGCTCATCGCCGAAGGGCAGCTGATCTACAACTGGGAGGCGTTCCCGGCGGACGTGGCTAAGCTCATCCATCCACATCCGACTCAGTCCGAGGCGCTCGGCGAAGCGCACCTCGCACTGGCGGGCAAGCCGCTGCACTTCCATTCCTGACCAAGCACCACCTAAGTAACTACCGCAAAAACTGTTGTGAACTAAGTGAAGGGGTCAGCCGAAGCCATGTCGGTCTCCGTATCCATGCCGCAGCTTGGCGAGAGCGTCACCGAAGGCACCGTTACCCGCTGGCTGAAGCATGAGGGTGATCATGTCTCGGCCGACGAGCCGTTGCTTGAGGTGTCGACCGACAAGGTGGACACCGAAATTCCCTCGCCCGTCTCCGGCATACTGCGCGGTATCACGGTCGCTGAGGACGAGACCGTCGCCGTTGGCGCTGAGCTTGCCGTTATCGACGAGGATGGTGCGGCCGGTGCGCACGACGGTGCGCCAACTGCCGTCGATACCAGCGCCCAGCAGGCATCAGCACCAGAGCAACCCGCTTACTCGCCGCCGGTCGAGCAGTACGAGCAGGCACCGGCGCAGCCCGCTGAACCGTACGCACCATCGGCGCCGGTCGGCTTCCAGTTCGCTGACCCTGGGCCGCATCGCTACGACTTCTCGCAGCACTCGGACTACTCGTCAGCCCAGCCAGGCGCAGCCCAGCCAGGCGGTCAGCCAGCCGCGTCCGAGCCTGCCATTTCCGAGCCTGCCGCCTACGAGGCACCGGCCTATCAGCAGCAGTCCTATGCGCCGCCTGCCTATGCGCCGCCCGCCTATCAGCCTACGCAGGGCCAGGCCGCCGAGCCGCAAGCTGAGTATCAAGCTCCCGGCCAGGCGTACGGCTACCAGGTCGAGCCAGCCCAAGAGCCGGCCAGCGTCGGCCATGCTGAGCCACCGGTGGCAGACCCTGAGCTGGCCGCGGCTGACGGCGCTGAGAGTCCGTACGTGACCCCGCTGGTGCGCAAGCTCGCCGCCGAGCATGGCATCGACCTCGCCGCCATCCCCGGCACCGGAGTTGGTGGCCGGATCCGCAAGCAGGACGTGCTTGACGCTGCGCGAGCGCAGCGCGGCGACTCGGCTCCGGGTTTCGTGGCGAGTCAGCAGGCGACCCAGGGGCCGTCGGCTCACCCAGCCGACGCTCACTCAGCCGACGCTCACCTGAGCCCCGCACCGCCAGTCCCGCCGCAGCCTGGTCCGGCCGCCCCGGCCCACGCCGCCCCGGCCCCGGCCGGGGCCCACGCCGCCCCGGCCCAGGCCGCACCAGCCCCGGCTGCTCCGCTGCCACCAGCGCAGCCTGCTCCACCGCCCGGACTCGGCGCGGCGGCGGCAGCGAGGGCGGCAGCCGCCGCGGCGAGTTCGGATCGGGCCGCGGTCCAAGCGGCGGCGGCGGCCAAGCGCGGCACCACCGAGCGGCTGTCCAGGGCGCGTCAGGTCATCGCGCAGCGCATGGTCGAATCGCTGCAGACCTCGGCTCAGCTCACCACCGTGGTCGAGGCCGATGTGACGGCGATAGCCAGGCTCCGCGACCGGGCGAAGGCCGCCTTCGAGGCCAGAGAAGGGGTCAAGCTTTCGTTCCTGCCCTTCTTCGCCTTGGCAACGATCGAGGCACTTAAGGTGCATCCAACGCTGAACTCGGTCATCGACGTCACGAACGGGACAGTCACCTACCACGACGCCGAGCATCTGGGCATCGCGGTCGACACCGAACGTGGCCTGATGGTGCCGGTCATTCAGGAACGCCGGCGATCTCAACATCGGCGGACTGGCCCGCAAGATCGCTGACCTCGCCCACCGCACCAGAGCGGGCCAGGTCAGCCCGGACGACCTGTCCGGCGGGACGTTCACGCTGACCAATACCGGCAGCCGGGGCGCACTGTTCGACACGCCGATCATCAACCAGCCGCAAGTCGGCATCCTCGGCACCGGCACGGTCAACAAGCGGGCCGTTGTGGTGGATGACCCCGACCTCGGCGAGGTGATCACCGTCAGGTCCATCGTGTACCTGGCGCTCACCTATGATCACCGGCTGGTCGACGGAGCTGACGCGGCCAGGTTCCTGGTCACCATCAAGACTCGACTCGAGGAAGGCGCGTTCGAGTCGGAGCTCGGCTTCTAGGGGCCGACATGCGGGTCGCGATCTCGGGGGCATCGGGCCTGATCGGATCGGCGCTGGCTGCAGAACTCACCGCAGCCGGCGCCGACGTACGCACGCTTGTCCGGCGACCGGCCAAGTCAGCGCAGGAAGTCAGCTGGGACCCGCTGGCGGTGCGTGGCAACCTCGATCCTGGGGCACTGGCTGGCCTGGACGCGGTCGTGCACCTGTCTGGTGCACCGGTCGCGCCGCGGCGCTGGACGCCCGGCCGCAAGGCGGTGCTCAGGGTCAGCAGGATCGCCTCGACCAGGGCGCTGGTCGAGGCGATGACTGCCGCCGATGCTCCGCCAGGCGCGCTGATCTGCGGGTCGGCGATCGGCTTCTACGGCGACACCGGCGATCACAGCGTTGATGAAACCGCGCCATCAGGCACCGGCTTCCTCGCTGAGCTGGTGCGGGACTGGGAAGCGGCGACGGAGCCCGCGGTGCAAGCCGGAATCCGGGTGGTCAATATCCGCAGCGGAATCGTACTGGCGGCCGGTGGTGGGATGCTCGGCTCGCTACTGCTGCCATTCAAGCTTGGGCTTGGCGCCAAGATTGGCCCGGGTAGGCAGTACCTGAGCTGGATCAGCTTGACCGACGAGGTCCGCGCGATCAGGTTCCTGCTCGATCAGTCCGAGGTCACCGGCCCGGTCAATCTGACCGCGCCGAGCCCGGTTACGAACGCCGAATTCACCAAGGCGCTGGCGAGTGCCGTCGGGCGGCCGAATCTGCTGACCGTGCCAGCGCCGATAGTGCGCGGCGCGCTGGGGGAAGTGGCGGTGGAATTGCTCGGCAGCGCCAGAGTGGTGCCTGCCAAGCTGACCGCAGCAGCCTTTACCTTTACCTACCCCACGATCCAGGCCGCCCTGGCGGCCATCGTGGCACCCGCCTAGCGCCGCCTTCAACCGCCTCCAACCGCCTTCAACCGCAACGGGGTCGCCCCGTTGTCGTCAGGTGAGCAACAGGGCGACCCCGTTGCTGCTGCAAGCACACTAGCGGTGCCTGTCCTCGGGCTCGGGTTCGGACTCCGGCCAGATCGCATCGCCGCCCTCGGCGGGCGGCCTCGGCTTAGGCGACTGGCCGTCCGCCTTGGCCGCCTTGATCAGCCGCTCAAGCGGAGTACCGTCATCCGGCCCGAACAGCGGGATCTTCCACAGCGGCGGCACCGGGCCACGGCCGCCTTCATACTTGATCACCTGCCCGATAGTCAGCCTCAACAGGCGGCGCGCGACGAAGACCGCCAGCAGCGCGACCGGCATTTCGATTAGCAGTGCGGACAGCAAGCTACCGAGGAAGCCAGCCGTCCGAGCGTCAAGCACCACGTCGAACCAAGCGTCGCAAAGCAACAGGGTGGCCAGCACAACGAGGCAGATGATCAGGACCTGGCGGCGCCGCCACGCCGCCCAGCCAGTGCAGGCGAACGCGGCCAGCTCAGCCAGGTCGAAACCGACCCAAGCACCACGCCAGCTACCGGTACGGTAGAAACTCGGCAGGCTGACCGCCAGGTAGCCGATCCAGGCGGCTAGCAGGATGCAGCCGCCTATGATCACCACGAGCAACAGGTCCCACTTCCAGCTTGAGCCTGGCCGGACACCCGCGTGCTGCTCGGTTTCGACAAGTTCCCTTAGTAGCTGGCGGCGCTGATCTGCGGAGAGATCCTGCACGGCGTCAGCAGCAAACTTCTCGTCCATTACGAAAAGCCTAGCTAACGCCCGGCGAAACGCTAGGGGCGCTAGGGTCAGTTGCGGCATAGGCTGGGGCCGTGGACGGTGAGCTAGCATTCTTCGCTGCCGCGCTGGGCTCGGCGGCGCTGCCCTATGACCAGGCGCTTGAGCTGCAGCGCGAACTGCACGCGCTGCGGGTCGCCGATGCGATTCCCGATTGTTGCCTGCTGCTCGAGCATCTGCCGGTGTATACGGCTGGGCGTCGCACCGAGCCGTCCGACCGGCCGGTCGGCGATCCGGGCGCACCGGTGATCGAAGTGGACCGAGGCGGCAAGATCACCTGGCATGGGCCGGGGCAGCTCGTTGGCTACCCGATCATCAAGCTCGCCGATCCGATCGACGTGATCGCCTACGTGCGCTCAATCGAGACCGCCATGATCGCCGCTTGCGCCGATTTGGGTCTCGTCGTCGACCGAGTCGATGGTCGCAGCGGTGCCTGGGTCACCGCCGCGACCAGCGCGAGCACCGCGACCAGCGCGAGCACCGCGACCAGCGCGAGCACCGCGACCAGCGCGAGCACCGCGACCAATGCGAGCACCGCGACCAATGCCACGGCCACGCGCACCGCCACCCGAGCAAGTACCGTCACCGGCGTCAGCTCCCTTGGCCTGCCGCAGCAGGATCGCAAGGTCGCCGCGATCGGGATCAGGGTGGCACGCGGCGTCACCATGCACGGTTTCGCGCTGAATTGCGATAACGACCTGAGCTGGTATGACCGGATCGTGCCGTGTGGCATCAGTGATGCCTCAGTGACGTCGCTGAGCGCCGAGTTGGGTCGTCGGGTCACTGTCGCCGACGCTCTGCCCTCGGTGCGTCAGCAGGTCGCCAGCGCCCTGGGAGCGACCAGCGTGCGGGAGGTGGCAGGCGTCGCCGACCTCAGCGGCCGCCAGCCAGTCGCGGGCCAGCTGACCGCACTGACCGCACTGGCGGCACGCTGACCGCACTGGCGGCACGCTGACCGCACTGGCGGCACGCTGACCGCACTGGCGGCACGCTGACCGCACCGGCGGCACGCTGACCGCACTGGCGGCACGCTGACCTCAGGACCTGCCGCCGAACTTACCGCTGTGCGGCAGGTAGCACGTCGACCCATCGGCCAGCGCACTCAACGCTGCGGTCAGCCGCTCCAAACCGCGCGGTGGCAGCAGTGCGGGCAACTCGGCCTCGGTCGCGAAGGTGAAGCCATCGAGCTCGGACTCCTGCACCACGATCTCGCTCGGGTCATCGACCTGACCGCCGTCGAACAGGAAATGCATGATCGCCCGCATCTCGTCGCCGTAGGGCTGGGACCAGTCGACCACTAGCAATTGGCCGACGGTGACATCCAGCCCGACTTCCTCAGCCACTTCGCGGTAGCAGCCAAGGTGCGGCGGCTCACCGAACTCGCAGATGCCGCCGGGCACCGACCACAGCGCACGGTAGTTCGGCTTCACCAGCAGCACCCGCTGCTGGTCGTCGGTGAGCAGCGCCCCGGCTGCTATGACGATGCCAGGGAGTCCGGCGAACCAGACGTTGGCCTCGGTAAAGCCGGGCTGGGTCATCAACCGGTCACGCCGTCTGCGCGCGCCAGGTAGGCGGCCACGTCCGGCACCGGCACCGCCCGCTGCTCGGCGCTCGCAAGGTCGCGCACAGTGACGGTGCCTGCCTCCCGTTCGGCGTTACCGTAGATCAGGCACCAGCGGGCGCCGCTATCCGACGCCCACTTGAGCTGCTTGCTCAGCTTGCCTGACGAGCCCAGGTACACACTGGTCCGCAGTCCGGTACTGCGGGCCGCGGCTGCCAGCGCGAAAGCCTCAGCCGCCAGGTCGGCGTCGAGCACAGGCACAGCGACGTCGATCCGGCCCGCGCTCGCCGCGACCTGGTCGCCGATCAGCATCAGTACCCGCTCGACGCCGACTGAGCTGCCAGTGCCCGGCACGTCCGGGCCGCCAAGCTGGCTGATCAGGTGATCGTAGCGGCCGCCAGAGCCGATCGAGCCTGGCACGCCAGCGGCGACCAGCTCCCAGATCGGCCCGGTGTAGTAGCTGAGCCCGCGCACCATCCTGGGCGTGAACGCGATCCGCTCGGCCGGCACCTGGGCCCTGACCAGCCCAAGCACGGTGTCGATCTCGTCCAGGCCGGCCGCGCCCTGATCGCTGCCCTTGAGCGCGGTCCTGACCCGGTCCTCGGCATCGGCCGCGGTCATGGCCCCGACCAGCTCGGTCGCCGTCTGGACCGCCACCCCACGCTCGGTGAGCTCGTCAATCACCGCCGCTGGGCTGAGCTTGTCCAGCTTGTCCAGCGTGATCAGCGCGCTCTCCCCCAGCTCGGCTGGCACCGAGAAGACTTCGAGCAGCCCGAATAGCACCTGCCGGGAATTCAGCAAGATGGTGAAATCGGTCAGGCCGAGCTTGGCCATCGCGTCGTGGTGCGCGCACAGCACCTCGGCGTCGGCTAGCGGCGACGTGCTGCCAAGCGTGTCAAGGTCGCACTGGGTGAACTCGCGGAATCTGCCCTTGCCCGGCCGGTCAGCTCGCCACACCGAGCCCATCGCGTAGCGCTTGTACGGCATCGGGATCTGGCCGCCGTAAGCGGCGACGACACGGGCCAGCGGCACTGTCATGTCATAGCGCAGCGCCAGGTCGGCCTCGCCAGATGCCTCATGCTCACCCCGGCGCAAGATCTTGAACACCAGCTTGTCGGCCTCGTCGCCATACTTGCCGAGCAGCACGTCGATGCGCTCGAAGGCAGGCGTCTGCAGCGGCTGGAAGCCGTAGCTGGCGAAAACCGAACGGAGCGCGCTGAAAGCCCACTCCCGCTTCTCGTAGTCGGCCGCCAGGAAGTCACGCGTGCCCGACGGCGGATCGAACTGGGTTGGCATGACTCCATGATCCCTGAACCACAGGGCAGTCGGCACCTTGGTTTAGCCTAAGGGCGTGGTACTCGCACCAGGAGAGCGTCGGCTGCTCAGGATCGAAGCGCGCAATAGCCAGGTCCCGATCGAGCGCAAGCCAGAGTGGATCAAGACCAGGCTGCGCACCGGCCCCGAATACACCAAGCTGCGGGAGCTGGTCAGGAGCGAGGGCCTGCACACGGTCTGCGAGGAGGCGGGCTGCCCGAACATCTTCGAATGCTGGGAAGACCGCGAGGCCACCTTCCTGATCGGCGGCGACCAGTGCACCCGCCGCTGCGACTTCTGCCAGATCGCGACCGGCAAACCGGGGCCGCTCGATACCGACGAGCCGCGCCGGGTAGCCGAGTCGGTCGCGACCATGGGCCTGCGCTACGCGACGGTGACCGGCGTGGCCAGGGATGACCTGCCCGACGGCGGTGCCTGGCTGTACGCCACGACTTGTGCGCAGATCCACGCCCAGGTACCTGGCTGCGGGGTTGAGCTGCTGATCCCCGACTTCAATGCCACACCTGGGCAGCTCGCCGAGGTGTTCGCCGCGCGACCCGAGGTACTGGCGCACAACATCGAGACGGTGCCGCGCATCTTCCGGCAGATCCGGCCGGGATTCCGGTACGAGCGCTCGCTCACGGTGCTCACCGCCGCCAAGGCCGCCGGGCTGATCACCAAATCCAACCTGATCCTCGGCATGGGCGAGGATCGGGCCGAGATCAGCCAGGCGATGGCTGACCTGAGGTCGGCCGGCTGCGACGTGCTCACCATCACCCAGTACTTGCGCCCATCCGCGCTGCATCATCCGGTCGCCCGATGGGTGCGCCCGGAGGAATTCATCGAGCTGAAGCAAGAAGCCGAGGAACTGGGATTCGCCGGCGTCATGTCTGGCCCACTAGTCCGGTCCTCCTACCGGGCCGGGCGGCTTTACCGCCAAGCGGTGGCCGCAGTGCCTGCACAGGCGCAGGTTCAGGCGCAGGTCAGCGCATCCGACAGCGCGCCAGTCTGACCACGGTTCGCGCTCGGTAGCTAGTTGCTCGTATCCTCTCGACCATGGTGAAGATCCCCCGCCGTGGTTCGGCGAAGACGCCGCCGCCCGCGCCGAGCAGCGGCTCAGCCGACCAGCCCCAGGTAGGCCGGCTGAAGCAGATCGGCATGGTCGCCGGAATCATCCGCAAATCCGACCCCAAGGCGCTGCCGATCATCATCGGCAGCGGTCTGGCCGTGATCGTCGTGATGGTCGTGGTCGGCCTGCTGACCGGGCTTGGCGGGTTCCTGATACCACTCGGCGTCCTGCTCGGCCTGAGCACCACGATGATCCTTTTCGGAAGATATGCACAGTCTGCCCAGTACAAGGCCATCGAGGGGCAGCCGGGAGCGGCGGCGGCGATCGTTTCGTCCATGCGCGGTAACTGGACGGTCACGCCAGCCGTAGCCGGCAACAGGAACATGGACATCATCCACCGCGTCGTCGGCCGCCCTGGGGTGGTCCTGATCGGCGAAGGCGCGCCCAACGGCTTGTCCAGCCTGATGGTGGCGGAGAAGCGCAAGATCTCCCGTATCGCCTACGGCGTGCCGATCATCGAAATGCAGGTCGGCGACGAGGACGGCCAGGTCCCGATCAGCAAGCTGCAGCGCAAGCTGATGCGACTCCCCCGCGAGCTCAAGCCAGGCGCGGTGACTGACCTGAATAACCGGCTCAAGGCCATGCCATCGTCGCTTCAGGCACCGCGCGGCCCGATGCCGCGCCAGGGCCGGATGCCCAAGCCACCCCGGCCGAAGGTTCGCTAAGCCGTTAGTGCGTCGGCTGGGGTTGGTGCGCGGTCAGACCCTGACGACGACCGTGTCGGACGCGCGGTCGTGCAGGCCGCGCAAGTCGCGGTTGAGCAACAGCGGCGGCACCACCGTGAGTAGCAGCACCGTCCTGAGCAAACCCCAGAGCGGGCCGACCCACTTGCCGTCGAGCTTGGCGACCCGGATTCCGAGCAGCCGCTTGCCGACCGTGAACCCGGTCAGCGCGGTCAGCACGTAGTCCTGAGCGGCGAAGACCAGCAGCGTCCAGTACTCAACGTCAGGGCGGGCCCGCCGGATCAGAACTACCACGATGAACGTGCAGAGCAGCCAGTCGATGAAGATCGCGCCGATCCGGCGGGCCATGCCTGACGCCGAGCCACGGCCGGTCCTTGGCAGGCCGAGGTTCTCCCCCGGGTAGTAGCCTGTGGCATTGGGGGAATCATCGCGGCCAACGCTGGCGGCGGATTGCGGATGCTGCGCAGTCACGAGTTCACAGTACCGAGTCCGGGCGGGAGCGCCGACCGCCTAGCCGTAACGCGGCTGAAACATCGGGGACACGGACAGGAAACGGTGACCGGCTAGCGTCAACCAGACTCAGCCGACCGCTGGAGATCGCCCATTGGGGTCGGGAGTCGATCCGACCTTCGACATGCGTGGCACGACACGTGAGCGAGCAAGGGAGAGCTGATGTTCACATCCGGCGAAGATGTTCTGCGGTACCTGGCCGACAACGACGTTCAGTTTGTTGACGTCAGGTTCTGCGACCTGCCAGGAACGATGCAGCATTTCACCGTTCCCGCCAGCGCGTTCGACGGGGAGGTCTTCACCGACGGGCTGATGTTCGATGGGTCGTCGATCCGCGGCTTCCAGGCGATCCACGAGTCCGACATGCAGTTGCTGCCCGACCCGAGCACAGCAGTGCTCGACCCGTTCCGCTACGCATAAGACGCTGAACCTGACTTTCTTCGTACACGACCCGCTCACCGGCGAGCCCTACAGCCGCGACCCGCGCAACATCGCCAGGAAGGCCGAGGACTACCTGCGGGGCACCGGCATCGCGCGACACCGCGTACTTCGGCCCGGAGGCGGAGTTCTACATCTTCGACTCGGCCCGGTTCTCGACCAGGCCGAACGAGGGCTATCTACCACATCGACTCGGTCGAAGGCGCGTGGAACACCGGCCGCGAGGAGCCGGGCGGCAACCTGGCCTACAAGCCCAGGTACAAGGGCGGCTACTTCCCGGTGCCGCCGATGCGACCACTACGCCGACCTGCGCGCGGAGATGGTGACGAAGCTGCTCGAGTGCGGCATCGAGGTCGAGATGCAGCACCACGAGGTCGGCACGGCTGGCCAGGCCGAGATCAACATCAGGTTCGGCAGCCTGCTGCAGGATGCCGACAAGCTCATGCTGTTCAAGTACGTCATCAAGAACGCCGCCCGGGCGGCGGGCAAGACGGTGACGTTCATGCCCAAGCCGCTGTTCGGCGACAACGGCTCCGGCATGCACTGCCACCAGAGCCTGTGGAAGGACGGCGTCCCGCTGTTCTACGACGAGGTCGGCTACGCGGGCCTGTCCGACCTGGGCCGCTACTACATCGGCGGCCTGCTGAAGCACGCGCCATCGCTGCTGGCCTTCACCAACCCGACGGTGAACTCCTACCACCGGCTGGTGCCCGGCTTCGAGGCGCCGGTCAACCTGGTCTACAGCCAGCGGAACCGCTCGGCCTGCGTCCGCATCCCGATCACCGGCCCGAACCCGAAGGCCAAGCGGATCGAGTTCCGCGTGCCCGACCCGTCCTGCAACCCCTACCTCGCCTTCGCCGCGATGCTGATGGCCGGCCTAGACGGCATCAAGAACAAGATCGAGCCGCCGGAGCCGGTCGACAAGGACCTGTACGAGCTGCCGCCGGACGAGGCGTCCGCGATCCCGCAGGTGCCCGGCGTCACTGGACAGAGGTGCTCGACAACCTGGAGGCCGATCACGACTGCCTGCATCGAAGGCGGCGTTTTCACCGCCGACCTGATCGAGACCTGGATCGACTACAAGCGCGACCGCCGAGATCGACCCGGTCCGGCTGCGCCCGACACCCGCACGAGTTCGAGATGTACTTCGACTGCTGAGCACGAGCGTGCCGAAGGCCCAGGGCGTTGCCCTGGGCCTTCGGTCGTTATCGCCTATCCGGCGAGCTCGCGAATCCGGTAGGAGTCGAGTACCAGGATGCGGTGATCTGGAGCGATCCCGATCGCCACCGCGTTCCACAGCCTGGCCTGGGTGGCCGGGCCGCGGTCGCCAGCGAACCCCGGCGTTCCGTCGCGCCCTGATAACGGACTGCGATTGCCCTGACGCGGTATACAGGACCCCTTGAGCGAAGGTCAATCCGCACGAAGGTCCGAGCGAAATGCCGGTCGCAGCGCCAGGTCCGCCGACCCCGCCGGCGATGGTGGTAATGGTCGGCTCGGTGACCGCGAGTGCGTGGCCCGGCAGCGTGGCCACTATCAGCGGCACAGCCAGGAGCAGGCTGAACCGAGCACGGTCGGTAAAACGGTACATTCCTGGCGACCTTTCCGCGGAGCCAAGATCTTGCTAAGAAGCCGACGTGCCCGTCGGTCTCTGGCGGATTAACCGGTAATCAGCCTGATTCGGTAGCCATCAAGCACCACGATGCGGTGGCCGGGCGCGATTCCGACCGCCTGGGCATCCCAGAGTTCCGCCTGACTGGCCGGGCCGCCGTCACCGGAGTAGCCGCTGGCGCCGGTGCCGGCGATGGTGTAGATACGGCCGGCGATCAGCTGTCGCCCGTAGTCCTGGCCTGTGCTCGCGGCGACTACGCGGACCTTCCTGCCGTCCGCGATGATCAGGTTGCCGGCCGGGTCGACTCTGATTCCAGCCGGGCTAACGTTGGCGGCAGTCGCCGGGATTCCGTTGGCCTGCGAAGTCCCGCCGCCAGCGATCGGGTAACTGTGGCAGGCAGTCACCGGTCGGCCGAAAAGCCGACCAGAATGCTCGGCGAACAGCACGACCTGCCCGCTGCCTGGCTCGCCGACCAGCACGTCACCGAGATGATCGATGGCTACAGGTCCAGGGGCGATCCCGGTGGCAATGGTCGCGAGGTGCCCGGCGGTCAGGTCGGTGCAGTAACGGTGGCCGGTGTGCACCGCGTATACCGCGATCGACGTCGCCAGCGTAATGACGATGTTGCCGGCCTGATCCACGCCGAGCCCCATCGGCCCGGGCAGCAGGTCATCGGCCGGCCTGCCACCGGCGATCAGGTAAACGTAGCCGGCCCGCATCTGCTTGCCGTAGAACCGGCCGGAGCGCACGGCCCGCACGAGCAGTCGGCCCGCCTTGCAGGTGTCGGCGGCGATGACGTTCCCTGCCTGGTCGAAGCCGAGTGCCCGGACGTTGACGCTGGGGTCACGAGCCGGCAGCAGCTTGTTCGAGCAGCCGATGCCAGTCCGCCCGAGCAGCGGGTAAATCTGGCCGCCTCGCATCGACCGGCCGAAATAGGTGCCGGACCTGACCGGAATGAAGCGAGCCCGCCCGTCCACGGAAATCGCCAGGTCTGCATGCTGGTCCGCGACGATGACCCGAGGCAAGGTCGAGTCGGCGAAGCTTGTGCCGAGTTGCGCTCGCAAGGCCGGCCCGCCGTCGCCTGAATACCAGCTATTGAAGTTCCCGGCGATCGTGGTGAAGCGCCCGGCGGTCACCGTCTTCCCGAAGTCGGTGCCTGAGCGGTAGCCAAGCAGTTGCGTCGGCCCGAGGAAGTCGCTCTCCACCAGGTTGCCCTTGGCGTCCGCCGTCAGCCCATCGATCTGGCCGAGGTCATACAGGTCACCGGCTATGACCTTCATGCCATAAGCCCGGCCAGTCGTCGCCGCCAGGAACTCGCTGCCATCGGCCTCGTTAAAGATCACGTCGCCAAAGCCGTCAGTCGTCAGCTGCAGCGGCGCCTCGATCGGCGTGGTCTTGGCCGGATCGTGCCCAGTTCCCGGCGATTTGCAGGTGCCCGTTCCGGCGATCGTATAGATGTCGCCCCCGACCATACTGATGCCGTAGAACGACCCGTCCGCATCGGCAATGACCCGCACCTCGCAGTCAGCGCTGTCGGCAAAGACGATGTTGCCGCCGTTGTCGACCCTGACCCCGTCCGGTGCGGCCGGCCAGGTGCCTGGCGGGATCAGAGCAAGCGCGGCCGTGCTGGCCGGGACGCCGTCAGCCGTGCTGTTCCCGCCGCCAGCGATCGTGTAGATATGCCCGGCGATCAGCTTGGTGCTGCTCAAGCCGCCATACAGGTAGCCGGTGCGGCCGGCGATGACCCTGATGCGGTCGTTCCCCGTGTCGGCGAAGAAGATGTCGCCCTGAGTGATCGCCAGTCCGGCTGGCCCGGCGAGCTTGGCGTTGACGGCCAAGCCGCCATCGCCTGAGTACCCCACCGTGCCGTCTCCGGCGATGGTGTAGGTCCGGCCGGCCTGAACGTGCCTACCGTAGAAGGTGCCGCTCTTGGCCGCCAGCATCCTGATCACGTCATGGCCGGTGCCGAGCGCGCCGCCCGCGATGCTGGTGCTGTCCGACCAGATGATGTTGCCGCTGTTGTCGACGACGACGCCGCATGATGCGCCAGAACCGGCGAGCGCTCCCGGCGTCCCGTCGGGCGTCAGCGTCGGGTAGCCGTCGCCGACCGGCGTGGTCAACTGGTCGCTCCGCGCGCTGACCGCGCGGATCACGGTATCCGGCTGATTCGATGCGATGTACAGGACTCCGTGCTCAAAGGTCATCGCGCACGCCCGGCCGACGGATACGCCGGTCGCCGGCCCTGGGCCGCCGACACCGCCAGCGATCGTCGTGATGAAAGGCCCGCTTGACGCGAGCGCCTGGGTGGACGACGCGACGACCAGCAGGACGACGGCGAGGACTAGGCCATAGCGGCCAACGCGCTGAGAGTGGGGCATCATCGAGCTTTCCATGAATCATTGCGTGCGGGACCGACTGATTTACGGCATGCGTCGAGCTAGGTGCTGATATGACGCCTGGTGCGCCTTTCCGGTTGACAACCTCGACGCTGGTAGCAGATTTCTTCCGCTTGGTAACCAACAGTTATTAACCGTTCTGATACCGTCGCAGCCGGGGCAATGAGTCGGAGAGGCGCATAGCACGTGGGTGAGTTGCGATGGTCTGACAATGCTCGCTGTACGATTCTCACCCCAGATCAATGGGACCTCGTGCGCCAATCGCGCCTGGAGGCGCTCGCCGATTCGCCCCGAGCCTTCCTCGGCAGTCTGGCCGAGGAGTCCTCTTACCGCGAGCACGAGTGGCGGCAGACCTTCGATTCGGCCTCCTGGCACGGGTATTTCGCTGAGGACGAGCTCGTCGGCATCGCCAGGTCGGTCAGCTACACCCAGCATCCAGACGAGCGCTATGTGGAGTCGTTCTGGGTGCGCGAGAAGCACCGGCATGAGCACGTCGCGCGGCCGATCCTGGAGAGCATCATCGCCGAGGCGCTCAGCGAAGGCCGCCGGTTCATCCGGCTGTCCGTGCTGCGCGGCAACACCGACGTCGTGGAAACCTTACGCCATCTCGGCTTCGCAACCCAGGTACCGGAGCGGACCACCGAGCATGAGATCTGCCTGGAGCGGCCAATCGTCCGGTGACGCCCCGCCAGGCGACTATGTCACGACTGAGGATTACCCTTCGTCGCCGATCCACTCCCGTCATAGCCTCGGCCAAGAGGCCGGACCTGAAGGGAGACGACGAACTCGGCAGGTCATCGTCGTCCATAAGTCACGAAATGCTGCCAGCAATGACATAGTTGAGTGGACAGCGACCTTTCGTGCTCAGAGTTCGCATTGCCTCCGACAGATTCAACCCACAACCTAGGCTCCGGATCTGGCGTTCCCATGTTCCGTGATCGTATAGCCATGCCTTGACGTATATGGCGCACCATTCCGGCTCGATCAGCGCCAGTCGTCCGAGCGAGGCACGCAGAGTGGCCACCATCCTCGCGCGCTCGTCCGGTGCAGTCTCAGCCCGATGAATGTTGGCGATAATATATTCGATGAACCGCTTTCGCCGCGGCAAAAACTCGCGCCAATGACTGCTGTCTGCCGCTTCCAGATTACGGCCCTGATCAAGTAGCCAAAAGATACCTTCGGCCAGCACATCCCCCAGCTCCTCATTACGCGCACGTTCCTCTCGGTACGGCTCATAAGGGCTCTGGATCACCTTGCCGGTCACGGCTAGCGGTTGCAAACCCACATCGGGATCAAGCAGATAGAACCAGTCTTCGTTATAGATGTCAGGAAAGAAGGAAAGATTGCGCGTCGTCTCGACAGCGAGTGCGCCACCGCCGATGAAGGATTGCTGCCGCCCGCCGATCGCACGGAAGGCATGGCATACTGCCGAGTTGTCAGGAAAGCCGCCGATCGATAGCCCGACCGCGTTATAAGTGCTGAGCAGTCCTGCAGCGTCGCGAAGGTCGCTCAGATCGGACACGCAGATATCGTCATCAAGAAAGACGATGCGCTGCCAGCCGACCAGGCGAGCAAGCAGCAGACCAAGATTTCGCTTGGCGCTGGTGTCCTTGCGACGGGTATGCACTCCAGTCATCAGCCGGGTGCTCTCGAAGTCGGTTAGTCGCAGACCAGTCGGGCTAGGGACGTCGATCGCGATGTGCCGCAAATTCGGCCATCGAGTGCTCACGGCGGCTCCAGCGCTCGTCCACTTGCCGCTATGCAAGGTCACCAATGTGCAGCCAAGCTCGGACGACAGGGACTTCGCGGTGGCAAGGTGGGCCGGATGCCTGACCGTAGGGACAATGATCGCGTCGATTTTGCCGGGTGCGGACGGCGTCGGAGTCCGAAGCAGGGCGCGATGCGAGCCATGGTGGTCAGGCAGGTCCGTACGGGTCATTAGGCTTGGCTCGCCCACTCGAACAAGATGTTCTCAGGTACCGTCCAGTCCGGCGTCACTGGAACTCCGCGCTCAACGGTCACCCTAGTCACTAGGCACAAGGTTTCGCTCTGACCGAACCTGCGCTTCAGGTACCTGGTATTACGATCACGGAAGTTTGCATCAGTCAGCGCACGAGCGGCCCCAAAAGTTCCACTTGCGTACATTCCATTGCAAATGGTCGCGGTGCGCTCCTGGTTAAAAGGATTCCTTGAGCGCGCGAACATCGCGACGTCTTCCCTAAGCCACCGCCGGTCGCCGGCCGAGGTCAGCACCGGATGGAATTTGGTGTGCGATCCTTCACCGGCAACCTCGAAGTACGGGCCTGCCGCTGACTTCCAGTCGCTCACCTGGACGACCGGCAAGTCGAGCCGACCAAGCAGGGATCTGGTCGCGTGGTTCCAGTCGACCCCGCCTAGGGAAATCAGGTGGCTGCTGTAGTCGTCGGCAGCCAGTTGTTCCGCCGTACGAAAGTAGACGTGGTTGCCTGGGTTGGCGGCTCGTACGTGACCATGCAACTCCACGAACGCATCAAGGTCGGCGTAGGCATACAGGGCCACGTAATCGGGATCAGTCGGGTCGGAGTAAGGGATCTGCTTCCGCATCTCGGCTGGGACCTGCGCGCAGACCAAGGTGACTGTGCCGCCGTCGGCGAAGTGCCAGTAACCGGAATTGAGTGACTCGATCAGTCCTCTGGAGACCGCCGACCGCACCGATTCATCCGGCGACCGAGCCGGGGTGGTGCCGGTCAGGTTCGGGCCTGCTGCCCCCAGGGCTTGAGCGCGCAGCCGCAAGAGCTCGTCTAGCAACCGCTTTCTTTCCGCTCGCTCCGCCTCGGTGAGGTCGCCCTCGCTGAGCAGGTGCGGCTGCCGCCCGACGGTGGACCTGGTGGTCGCGAAAAAGGTCGCGTACGACTCAAGCCTGCGCACAGGCGGGACGGTCGGCCTGGCGACCGACTCCCACGAGGAGATCAGCGGCACGCTCAACGGCTTGCCTCCACCGAGTGCCAGGGCCAACTCGGCCTGAGTGACCTTGCGATCTGACCAATGCTCTTCGCGTAGCTTCCTGAGTCGTAGCGCGAGCAGCTGCTGCGGGCTGTCGGCCTCGGCCATGCGCCCTCCCCATTCAACTGAACTTCAGTTCCTGGGGTAAAGCTTCTCATACGTTCGATCATTCCCGCAAAACTCCAGCTTAACGGCCTGATCTAGCTGACGAGTCCGACCCGTCAGGGCCGGGCCTACCTGGAAGGTAGCAAGCTCGTACCTCGTCATTGAGGTTCAGTAACCCTGGCGGTGGTAAAGACTTTATTAAGGCTAGTGCAGCTCCGACGCCGCTACACGCCAAACGCAAAAACTGAAGTTAACTAAAGGGGGTGAAGCAATCGCCGGGCGCAGCGCCGACCAGTCGGGCCGCCTGCGGAATCCGGCCAGCGTACTACAGCAACAGCGGGCGTTCTCGCAGCCACGAGAACGCCCGCCTGAAAACGATCCAGCCCTGTGCCGGGAGGACCTTTCATGTCCAGAGTAGACACTTTGCTGTCCATGACAACACACCGACTCGCCCTTTCCCCTGGGCTTGCTCGGGTCCCAATCGCCACTGCCGCCACTCAGCCACGAGCGATCGCCGGCCTGGTGATCGTGCTGATCTTCGCTGGGATCTGCATCTCGATGGTAGCCAGGGTTAACTCGGCCCTGGCGAGTCTGGTGGCCCAGCTGATCGCGACGGCAGCCGCCGTCGGCCGAATGCTCGTACTGCTCGTCGTATTCGGCGTCATCGCGGTGCTGCTGCTGATCCACGTCTAGCCGAACCGATGGACGCCAAAGACGGAACGAGACCAGGCAGCGAGCCCACCGCTGATCGACTGCCTGGTCTCGTTATCCAACTGCCAGCGTTGATGACCGAATTCGAACAGTAATCAATTGAGCGCAACGCGTGACGAGCGTTGGGCGGCTGACGCAGAATCTTCGTTCATGAAGAAGATTCGGCCCACGGAGCCCGGTCACGGCGGAGCGGCCAGCCTCAGGCGGCGGCCAGTGCGGATGATCAATGGCGAGAATGACGGCGGCTGGACGGACGAATGGGAGATCATCTGCCCGGCCTGCGGCGATGACCTCAATCTGGATTTCCGCACGGTCAGCCCGTTCCTGCAGCGGGTACGCGGCCCCTACGCCAGCGAGGCGGCAGGGCAAGCTGCGCTTCGCGAGCATCGGGGCACCAAGGCCAGGCCTGCCGCAGCGACCAGACTGGGCGGCGGCCACGTGGACCTGATCCCGGCCCGCCAGGCTCAGTCGCCGGCGAGCGACTCTAGCGGGACCGACGGGTCAGCGAGTGCCGCCGCATCGACTGGCTTACCCGAGCGCACGAGTTCGGCGAGGGTTTCGTTTACGTCCCAGATGTTGACGTTCATCCCAGCCAGCACCTTGCCGTCAGCCGCCTGCCAGAAGGCGATGAACTCGCGTCCTGGCACGTTGCCACGGAACACGACCCGCTCATAGCCGCCCGGCTCAACATAACCGGCGTACTCCATGCCCAGGTCATATTGGTCGGTAAAGAAGTAAGGCACTCGGTCGAAGCTGACCTGCTGGCCGAGCATGGCCTTGGCGGCGGCCCGAGGCTGGTGCCTGGCATTGGACCAGTGCTCGACCCGCAGGTGCTTGCCGTACCTCGGGTGGAACGCGTTCGCGACATCGCCGGCCGCGTAAATGGCTGGGTCGGAGGTCTGCAGCTGAGCGCTCACCACGATGCCGTTGTCGACCTCAAGCCCGGCGTCAGCGGCCAGGCTGACGTTGGGGCTGATGCCCACGCCGACGACCACCACGTCGGCGGGCAGGTGGGCGCCATCAGCCAGTCGGATACCGTCGGCCTTGCCGTCGCTCGTGCTGATCTCCTCAACCCTGGCATTCAGCATCAGGTGAGTCCCGTTCGCGGTGTGCAGGTCGGCGAAGACCTGAGCGACCTCCTTGCCGAGTACGGCCAGCAAGGGCAGCTCAGCCATTTCGATGACGCTCACGTCGAGGCCGGGCTGCCCTGGCCGCTGCCGCGACCTCGAGCCCGATCCAGCCGCCGCCGATGACCGCGACTCGCCGGGATGCGCTGATCGCGGCCTTGAGCTGGTCGCTGTCGCCAATCTTGCGCAGATAGTGCACGCCATCCTGATCGGCACCGGGAACGCTGAGCCTGCGTACCGATGAGCCTGTGGTGAGCAGCAGTTTGTCGTAGCGGACGGTGCCGCCGCCCGCCAGGATGACCTCCTGAGCGGCGCGATCGATGCCACTGGCTGCTTCGCCGAGCCGCAACTCGACGTTGTGCTCGGCGTACCAGTCGGCTGGCAGCGGGAACAGCTTGTCTCGGCCGGCTTTGCCCATCAGATAGTCCTTGGACAGCGGCGGTCGCTCATACGGCAACTCGGACTCGTCGCCGATCAGCACGACCGATCCGGTGAATCCTTCGTCACGCAGCGTCTGCGCCGCATTCGCGCCGGCCAGGCTCGCGCCGACGATCACGAATACCTCATCAGAAGACATGACCAACTCCTCGTCCTGTTGTGGTTTTATTGTCGCGCCCTAGCGGCCAACTGCCGCTCAGCCTGTCGCCACGCACAGGGACTGTCGTTGAGCAGGCCTCGCGCCGGTCGCCCGCCGACGGCAGTCACAAGCTCAGGCGTCGACACTCCGCCGGCCATCGGGGCGACCACGACGGCACGCCCGATCAGCTCAGCTACCGGTCGCCTGGATTGACCGGTGAATTCAGTCTCGATCCGCACGCCACTAGCTTGCCGTATGACTCGATCCGAGCGAGTCGGCCAGGCGTAGAGTCGGCCAAGTGCGAGACAAGACGGCTAGCCAAGAAGCGGGCCAGCTTGAGCAGGTATTGCGCGACCTGGGCTCCCCGGATCGCGCCGGCAGCGAGAAGGCGTATCTCAAGATCGAGCTTGAGTTCGCCGGCCTGACCGTGCCGCTGATCAGGTCCACCGTGCGGACCTGGACCAAGGAGCGTGGCGGACTCAGCCACGACGAGCTCACCGCGATCACCGAGGAACTCTGGACAAGCCGGCTGTTCGAGGCCAGGCTGGCGGCGGAGATCATGCTGGAGCTCAACGCCAAGCTGCTCGTGCCCGCCGACCTGGGCCTGATCGAGCACTTCCTGCGCCATAGCGGAACTTGGGCGCTGATCGACGGGCTGGCCGCCAACGTGGCCGGCGAGCTGGCCGAACACTTCTCGGCCGAGGTCGAGCCGACCCTGGACCGCTGGGCCGCCGACCAGGACTTCTGGATCAGAAGGTCGGCGCTGCTCGCGCTGCTTCGGCCGCTTCGCGCTGGCGGCGGCGACTTCGAGCGGTTCGCCGGCTATGCGGACGCGATGCTGGAAGAGCGCGAGTTCTTCATTCGCAAGGCCATCGGCTGGGTGCTACGCGAGACCGCGAAACGCCAGCCAGACCTGGTCGCCCAGTGGCTGGCACCGCGGCTGCACCTGGTGTCTGGAGTGACCATCCGCGAAGCGGTCAAGCCGCTCGGGCGCCAGCTCCGCGATCAGCTGCTGACCGGTTACCGGGAGAAACGCCCGCTCGCTGACCTCGTCCAGCAAAGTTAACAGTGATAATCTCGGCCCACTCCTGGTCTGACAGCGGAGGGGCGGGCGCGGGCTATGACCAGCTATGACAATTTCGACGGGGTGATCGGGCCGACTGTCGCCGAGTCGGTGCCATCGTGGCCGCAGCGCCCGCATCCTGGCCAGGACGCGCCGAACGTCGTCGTGGTGCTGCTCGACGACACCGGGTTCGCACAGCTTGGTTGCTATGGCTCGACCATGCACACGCCCAACATCGACCGGCTGGCGGCGAACGGGCTGCGCTATACCAACTTCCACGTCACCCCGCTCTGCTCGCCGACTCGCGCAGCCTTGCTGACCGGCCGGAACCACCACGAGGTTGGCATGCGGTCGCTGGCCAACTTCAACACCGGCTACCCGAATATGCGCGGCAGCATCTCGAACCACGCCGCGACCATGGCCGAAGTGCTACGCGACACTGGCTACGCCACCTTCGCGGTCGGCAAATGGCACCTATGCCAGATGGAGGACGCGTCCGCAGCCGGGCCCTACGATCAGTGGCCGCTGCAGCGCGGATTCGACCGGTTCTACGGCTTCCTCGACGGCGAGACCGACCAATTCGATCCCGAGCTTGTCTATGACAATCACCGGGTCGATCCGCCGGCGAAAGCCGACTATCACCTCACCGAGGATCTGGTCGATCACGCGATCGCCTTCATGCACGACTCGAAATCGATCAGGCCCGATCGCCCCTTTTTCCTCTATCTCGCGCCGGGCGCCATGCACGCCCCGCATCAGGCACCAGCCGACTACCTGGCCAAGTACGAGGGGGCCTTCGACGATGGCTGGGATGAGGCTAGGCGAGCCTGGTTCTCGCGGCAGCGGGAACTGGGGATTTTTCCCGCCGAAACGCAACTCGCCCCGCGCAATCCCGGCGTCCAGCCCTGGTCAGAGTTGCCGGTAAATCAGCGCCGCCTGGCCGCCAAGCTCCAGGAAGCCTTCGCTGCCTTCCTCGACCACACCGACGCGCAACTCGGCCGCCTGGTCACCGCGCTCGAGCGGCTTGAGCTACTCGACAACACCCTGATCCTGCTGCTCTCGGACAACGGCGCGAGTCAAGAGGGCGGCGAGCTTGGCCTGATCCACGAGTTCAAGTATTTCAACTTCCTGGCTGAATCACCCGATGAGGCGGTCACCAAACTAGCCGATATAGGCGGGCCAGATAGCCATACTAATTACCCTTGGGGCTGGGCTCAGGCGGGCAATACTCCCTTTAAATGGTATAAGCAGAATACGCACGAAGGTGGCGTGCATGTGCCGCTGATCGTGCACTGGCCGACTCAGATCCCCGCTGCCGATCGGGGTGGCCTACGGCCACAGTTCCATCATGTCAATGACCTCGCGCCGACGATCTATGACCTGCTCGGGGTCAGCGCACCACAGGTGTACCGAGGTTATGAGCAAATGCCGATCACCGGCACGTCCATGCGGTACACGCTGGCTGAAGCAACCGCTCCGTCGCGCAAGCAGGTGCAGTACTTCGAGATGATGGGCCACCGCGGCATTTACGCCGATGGCTGGAAGGCAGTGACCAAACATGCCCCAGGCACCTCTTTCGACGACGATGACTGGGAGCTTTATCACGTCGACCAGGATCGCTCCGAGTGCGTGAATCTCGCCTCGACCGAGCCTGAGCGGCTCACGGCCATGGTCGACCTATGGTGGCAGCAAGCCCGTGCGCATGGCGTGCTGCCGCTCGACGACCGGACCATCGAGCTATTCGGCGGGCGGGAAGGCGCCGCCGCCAGCCAGATCTCACGCGGACTGGCTGGCCTGGCCGGGGCAGGCCGATCGGCACGCACCCGTGACTACCACTCACCCCATCCGGCCAGCAGGCATTACACCTACCGGCCGCCCATGTCGCCGATGCCGGCTCAGGCAGCCGCTCGCATTAGCGGCCGCAACTGGGACCTCAGCGCGACCGTTGACCGGCCGGCCGGAGCAAGCGGTGTGCTTTATGCCAGCGGAAACCGCAACTCAGGTCTCAGTCTCTTCGTGCAGGGTGACCGGCTGGTCTTCGACTACAACTGCTTCGGCCAGCACTCCATCATCGAGTCCGAGCTCGAAGTGCCGACCGGGGGGTCGGTACTCGGCGTGCGGTTCCGTGGCCTGCCAACCAAGAACGGACAGGCCACCTTGGTGATCAACGACGCCGAATGCGGCCAGGTGGAGATTCCCTTCGTCATGCTCATCGTTTCGAGCATCGGCCCGAGCGTGGGTTTTGATCACGGCTCGGCGGTCAGTCGGCGGTACTCGGCACCGTTCCCGTTCGAAGGAACGCTGGACCGTCTCGACATCCAGCTCATCCCGGCAAGCGCCGTTGCGGCCCATGACGCCCCGGCCGACCAGGTGGCGCAGGCGCAGGCCCGGCAGGCAATGTCGCGGCAATAGCCGACGATCCGGCAATCTCGCCGAATCCGTAATGTGACCTACGCGCCGGAAAAATGTCATGTCATGATGCAACGCGAGATGCCGCGATAGCGTCTCTTTCAACGGACATGTTCTGAAACCTGTCTGAAGACATGGCGGTACAGCTTGCCTAACTGGCGAGCTGGCGCTCCAGGTGCGGTGGCTGCGCTAGGCCAACCGGGTGAGAAGGAGTTCGCGTGCTTCGTCAACTGCCCAGCCAATGGCCAAGAATGCCGCGACCATCGGTCGCTGCGGCGGCCGCAATCGCCGCGTCGGCGGCACTGATCTCGGCGGCACTGATACCGGCGCTCTCAGCTAGTGCGTCGACACAGGTCAGGCAGTCAGCCACGGCGCCGGCTGTGGTCAAAGCGATCGGGCCGGCGGCCCGATCGACCCGGGTTGTGCTGCTGAACGGCGACCGGCTTTCCGTCGCGCCCGCGGCCGGCGGATCACTGGCTACCGTCCTCGCTCACCCCGATCAGGTCCCGCTCTGGACGTTGCATCTGGCTGGCTCGACGTATGACATTCCGATCGATGCCGTCCCGTATCTCGGACACGGACTTGATCCGAGCCTGTTCAACCTGTCGCTGCTCACCAGGATCGAGTCACACGGCCGGCTACCGGTCCGGCTGAGCTTCACCGGCCAGCATCCGGACCTGCCAGGGATCACGATCACCAGGTGGGGCGTCGACACGGCCAGTGGCTACCTGACCGCGCAGTCCGCCCGCGCCTTTGGCGCGGCACTGGCCAGGCAGTTCAGGGCCGGTCACGCGACGGGCAACTACCGCAGTGCCAGCTTGTTCGGCGGCGCTACGATCTCGCTGGCCGGGGTGGCCGTGCCGCAGCCGGTGCAGCCGGCCTATCCGATGCACACAGTCACCGTGACGGCGACTAACGAACGCGGCAAGCCGGACAGCGGCGACGAGGTTTTGCTCATCAACGCCGACAACGCCCAGATCTTCGGTGACCCCGATGAGGCATTCAATATCTTCGACCATGGCTCAGCGAAGTACAGCCTGCCCGCCGGGCACTACTGGGCCGTCGCTGACTTTTTCCAGGTACTCAAGAGGTCCTTCTCGCAACGCATGGTCGTGCTGCCGCAGTTCACCGTGGGCAGCGGGAAGTCCACCGTGCCGCTGGCCGCCAAGTCGGCCAACAGCGAGGTGCAGATTAGCACGCCGCGGCCGGCTAGCAATGACCTCGACTTCTGGACGGTAGTCAGGTTTGGCCTGCACCATAACCTCTCCGCCACCGGCACGCTGACCTTTGGCTCGCCGCTGTGGATCAGCCCGACCACCAAGAAGCCGTCAAGCGGCTCCATCCAGTCATCGCTGACCGCGCAGCTCGCTTCCCCGAAACACGTCAAGGGCGTGCCCTACGCCTACAGCCTGGACTTCATCGGGCCCATGGGCGTGATCCCCACGCAGCATTGGGTGGCTTCGCCCGCCACCCTCGCCACCGTCACCAACCGGTACTACCTCGACGCGAAGTCATCAGCCTTCTGGGCGACCGGCGGCGGTGATCTGCTCCAACTGGAGACCGGCACCCTGACCGGAGCGATCAGCACCTTCCCGGTGCCAGGACTGCAGACGCAGTACTTGACCGGCAGCAAGTCCATCGCCTGGCAAACCCAGTTCTTCAGCTTCAACGGGGCCGGCCAGGTGGACAGCTTCCACACGTTGGTTGCCGATAAGAATGCCACAGAGACCTGGAATCAGTACCCGCTGCACGTGCAGCCCGAGGTGCAGTTGCTATCCGGTCCGCTCGGCGCGGCGCTGCCCCAGGTACCGTCCGCGTTCGCCGCTGACAACTACCTCTGGCTGATAGCCGCGCCGTTCTCCGACAACGACAGCCAGTACGGGCACATAGGCGGCAACTTCGCCAACGCCAGTTTCACCGTGACTGACAACGGGCATCGCCTGGCGCGCGGCCGGTATGACGAATTCCTTCGCGTCAAGCTGCCCGCCGCCCAGGCCTCCTCGGTGATCGCCTTCCACCTGCAGGCCACTGCGTCCAACCCGCTGACTCAGCTATCGCCGGCCACCAACACCACCTGGACGATGCATCTCAACACCAGTCAGGTCAAGATTCCGAACTCGTGGGTCTGCGCCTCGGCGGACTTCTCCCTGATCCGCCACTGCGCGATCCAGCCCCTGCTCGCCTTGGACTATCAGGTGCAGGGGCTGGCGCTGACGGGGGTTGACCCGAGCGGCCCGCAGCGCGTCGATGTCACCGTGGGCCACATCGCCCTGGCGAATGCGTCGGCGATCACCTCGGTCAGTGCGCAGGTCTCGTGGGACCAGGGCTTGTTCTGGCAGTCAGCCGCAGTCACTCGCACTGGCGCCGGGCAGTACGCGGTCAGCTTTAATCCGCCGCCTGGCGTCGACGTCTCGCTGAAGCTCACCGCCACCGACGCGGCCGGCAATTCGGTATCAGAGACGATCACCAACGCCTACGCCGTCGGCCCGTAAGTCTGAGCGGATAAGGAAACGATGAGGATGACGATCTCAAGAATTCACCCCGCCGCCTTGCGGCGCCGAGGTGCTGCTCGTCGCCCGGCTGCTGCCGGTATCCGCTCTGGCCGCTGGCGTCATCTTGACTGGTGCCGCGCTGGCGATCCCGGCCGCAGCGGCGCCCGCTGCAGCTAGGCCGCACGCGCACGCCGCAACTGGCTTCCGGCCGGCCTGCCAGCAAGCCAAAGCCGACCAACTGCAGTGCTTTACCCTGTATCGGCCGCAGACCAGCGTCAACCGCGCGATCGCCGCCGGGATCACTGGCAAGGCGTCCAAGCCGAAAGGACTGGCACCCAAGGGAATCGAGGCGGCCTACCGGCTGCCGGTCAACCGCGACTCACATCAGACCGTCGCCGTCTCGATCGCCTACAACACCCCGAAGCTGGCCGACTACCTGGCCACCTACCGCAAGTATTTCGGGCTGCCACCGTGCACGGTCAGCAGCGGCTGCTTCCGGGTCGTAAATCAGCACGGCAAGGCATCGCCGTTGCCGATCTCGGGTGTCGGCTCCGGCTGGGATCTTGAGGCTACCCTCGATGTGTCCATGATCTCGGTCGCCTGTCCGCACTGCAAGATCTTGGTGGTCGAGGGCAAGTCACCGAGCTACGCCGACCTGGCGCACACCGACGACGCTGCCGCCGCGCTTGGCGCTCAGGTGATCAGCAATAGTTACGGCGGCCGCGAAAATGGCTTCGCGCTCGCCTGGGCCAGGTCCTACGACCATCCAGGGCACACCATCGTCGTGTCGGCTGGCGACACCGGGTACACCGCTGCGAACTTCCCCGCCGATCTGACCACTGTGACCTCGGTGGGCGGTACCCACCTGGCGCACGCGCACAACAAGCGCGGCTGGTGGGAGCGCACCTGGAACTACGCCCCGCTAGGCGCGGGTAGCAGCGGCTGCTCGGCCTATGTGGCAAAGCCGGCCTGGCAGCATGACGCGCATTGCCCTGGCCGGACGGTCGCCGACGTGTCGGCGGTCGCGACCAACATTCCGATCTACAACAAGAACTGGGGTGGCTGGGTCACCGTCGCTGGCACGAGCGTGTCGGCACCGCTGGTCGCCGGCATCTACGGACTCGCAGGTAACGCCTCAACGATTCCGCTCGGCTACGCCTACAGTCACCGGCAGTTCCTCTTCGACGTCACGCACGGTGCCAACGCCTGGTTCGAGCCAGCGAAGCTGGCCTGCGGCAATGACTATCTGTGCGTGGCCAAAAAGGGCTATGACGCGCCAACCGGGCTCGGCACGCCGGATGGCATCAGGGCGTTCTGACTCACTGCTGCCGGGCTGTCCAAGATTCGGGGCGGCCCGGCAGTTTACCGAAGGCGGGATAGCAGGGCAGCTCGGGTGCTTGCCAGCCGCGGGTGCCGACCAGTAGCTCAGTCATCAGCGCACGAACGGCGGGCAACTCGTCGGCCGCCGCGAGCTCGGCCCGCAGTTGCTCCCATCGGTACCGCAGCAACTGCCTGGCGGTCGGAGCGGTTACCGCCGCGCCGTTCATCGAGCCGTCGGCGATCGCCGACTTGTCAAGCAAGTAGGTCATCGCGTGCATCGTCCAAGCAGTCAGCGCCCGCCGCAGGCCAGCCTCCCAGATCGTGTCATCGGCCAGCTGCGGGAAGATGCCGGCCACCCGGTCGCGATAGGCGGACTCGGCTCGGGCGGCCAACTCGGCCGGCAGCCGGAATACGCACCAGCAGCTGCTGAATGGCATGCGCAGATAGGCGGCGTCCAGGAAGACCGAATGGAACTCGGCGCTTTCGAAGTCGATAAACCGCACCCCGGCCTTCGTGATCAAGTTGTTGTCAGGGCAGATGTCGCCTGGTGAGAACACCTCGAATCCGCTCGGCCTGGTGATAGCGGCAACTTCGGCCAGCTCGGCGCCGAGCCCCGACGGCACCGCGAAGGACAGGTCAGCGAGCAGGTCGGGGATCTGCCCGATGCGGCGCTCAAGCCAGTGCGGCTGACGACCAGCCACCGGGGTCCCGGCCAGGTACTGCTGCCGCAGCTCAGCGAACCGCTGCTGACCGCCAGCGGTCAGCACGGCCAGGTCGCCGCAGGCGCTGGCCCAGCTCAGTAGGGTGGCGCCAGCGAGGTCAGTATCGGTACCGAGCAGTAGGTCAGCCAAGCTCGGCGAGTCGCCAAGGTCGGTCATCACGACGAGCTGCTCGGCCGGGTCGGCGGCGAGCAAGTCGGGGCCAATCCCGTGGCCCGAAGTGAACGCCAGGCCCGCCGCTTCGGTGGCGAAGGCGGCTCTGCCGTCAGCGCTTGCTGGATGCGCCTTGATGATGACCGGGCCGGAGAGCTCAGACTGGCACCTCAGCACTGCCGACCGATCGCTGCCACCGGTCAGGACAACGGGTGCCCGCAGCCGCTGGCCGAGCGCGGCACCGCCAGCGGACACCAGCGCGGCAATGGTTCCAGATTCGATCACGGAGAGCCAGCCAATCAGTCCTGCCTGGCCTGGGCAAACTGACCGCCCGCCCACAGCGGACAACTGGCCCTAAAGTCGCATAGACGGCCAAGCGCGACCGGATAAAGATGTCGGCAAAAGGCCGGATCCGTCGGCGCGCTTGCGGTATGCCGCGAACGCTGCGCAGGATGGGATCTCGGCTACCCGGGAGGCTTTGCTCAGTGGACCAGTCAGGCGCCAGCCGATGACCTGCTCCGCGTGCCACGCGCCGATTGGCGATGAGGTCAGGTTCTGCCCGATGTGCGGCACCCCGGTGAGCGCGCCGGCCGTACCACGCGAAGCCAGGAAGAACGTCGCCATCTTGTTCATGGACCTGGTCGGATCGACGGCGCTGGCCGAATCACTCGACCCGGAGCCATTGCGGCAGATCATGGACCGCTATTTCGCCGCCGCGTCCGCATCCATCGCCGCGCATGGCGGCGCGGTCGAGAAATTCATCGGCGACGCCGTCATGTCGGTCTTCGGTGCCACCGTCAGCCACGAGGACGACGCGCTCCGCGCGGTGCGTGCCGCCATGGAAGCCGTTGCCAAAGTCAACGAGCTGAGCGCGGGCCTAGTCGCCACGCACAAGGTCACTCTCGAAGTGCGCTGCGGCATCTGCTCGGGCGAGGTCATCGCGATTACCACGCCAGGCGACTTCCGCGTCATCGGCGACCCGGTGAATACCGCGGCGCGGCTGCAGACGGCCGCCGAGCCAGGCGAGATCCTCGTCGACACGGTCAGCGCGAGCATGGTCAGGGCGCATGTCGGCCTTGATCCGATCCCGCCGCTGCATCTGAAAGGCAAGGCGCAGCCGGTCCCGGCCTGGCGAGTAACCGGCCGGGACCTGTCCGCAGACACCGCCGTCGACCAGCCGCTCACGCCGCTCATCGGCCGGGAGGACGAACTCGACGAGCTGGAGGCGGCCTTCCGGCGGGTTACCAAGCGCAACCAGCTGTACCTGGTCACCGTGCTCGGAGCGCCAGGCATCGGCAAGTCCCGGCTGGTGCGCGACTTCGTCAGATCACTCGGCCCGGCTGACGTGACCGTGCTGACCGGCAAGTGCTCGGCCTACGGCCGGGGTATCACCTATCAGCCGCTGGCCGAGATGCTGACCGCCAGCGGCTGGGCCGAGCAGGCCAAGCGGCTGGAATCTGGCGGCAGCGAGGCCCAGCGAGCCGCCAAGAGCCTGGCTCAGATCATGACGGATGGCACCTCGGTCATCAGCGAGGCAGTCGGGATCGAAGAGATCTCCTGGGCGGTCAGGTACCTGCTCGGGCAGCTGGGTAGCAGGAAACCGGTGATCATGGTCTGGGAAGACCTGCACTGGGCCGAGTCGACCTTGCTCGACATGATCGATGACGTGGTGAACTGGCTGACCGATGTCCCGGTGCTACTGCTTTGCGTGGCCAGGATGGACCTGCTCGATTCCCGGCCGTCCTGGGGCGGCGGCAAGTCATCCGCGATGGCGCTGGAAGTGGGACCGCTGAGCCCGGCGCAGAGCGCGAAGCTGGTCGCCGAGATCACCACCAGGGAAGAGGTCTACGCGCATCAGGCCGAAGCGCTGTGCGAGCGAGTCACGCAGGAGTGCGAGGGCAACCCGCTGTTCGCGGAGCTGATGCTTGACGTGTTCGCCGAATCCGCACCAGGCACCAGATTGCCGCCGACGATCTCGGCGCTGCTCACCGCGCGACTCGATCAGCTTCCGCACGACGAGCGTGAACTGCTTGAGGTCGCCTCGGCCATCGGCCGGGATTTCTCACCGCACGTGCTGCGGGCAATGCTGGCCGCCGACACCGGCGCCGACGCCGATCTTCAGGACATCATCGACCGGCTGGTCCGTCGCCGCATCATTACCAGGGTCGACGGCGGTTACCGGTTCGGCCAGACGCTCATGCGCGATACCGCCTACACGCTGTCGCCGAAGAGCAAGCGCGAGCGCTGGCACTTGCTGCTCGCCGACCAGATGGCTGAGCTGATTAGCAACGGCAGCACTGCGACGCTACCTGATGCGCAGCTGGCGCTGGCATATCACGTGGAAGCCGCCAGCCTGCTGCAGCGGGAGCTGCGGCCAGGTGACGAGGATCAGCCGAGGCTAGCGCCGCAGGCCGCGAAGATCTTGCTGACCGAAGGAACGAAGGCACTGCATCGCCGTGACCTGCCCAGCGCCGCGGCGCTGCTTGAGCGCGGCCGTCATCTGCTCTCCCCGGCTGACGAGCAGCAGATACCGTTGATGCTCTATATCTCCGACTGCTGGTTCGGCATGTCCGATCCTGACCGGGCTATCGCGGCACTGACCAGCGGCCCGGTGGCACCGACTGGAGACGGCCGGGCGGACTTGATCGGGCGGATCCAGCGCTGCATCATCGAGCTCAGGCAGGGCATCGCCAGCAGCGCCGAGATCACCGCCCGGGCTGATCAGCTCGTCAGCGAAGCGCGGCAGCAGACGCCGCCTGACCACCGGGCCCGCGGCCGGCTGCACCAGCTGAACGCATACGTGCATCTGGCCAACGGGCGGACCGCGCAGGCGGAACGTGAGCTACGACACGCGCTCGAGGCCGCCAAGCTGGTGTGCGACGACTATGAGACCGACTGGCTGCTCGGCGCGCTCTGCGAACTTGCGCAATGGGCACCGACACCCGTCAGCGTGAGCCTCGCGTTGTGCGACGAACTGGTCGAGCGTTTCGCTACCAGTAGGGTGCTCCTGGTGCCGGTGCTCTTTACCAAAGCCAGGCTCGCCGCGATCGGCGGCGACCTGGACGCGGCTAGGGCCGCGCTCGGTGCCGCTCGCGAGTACATCAGCGACCTGCATTTGGACGTCGGCGAAGTGGTGCTGGCGGCACTGACTGGTCTGGTCGATTCGCTGGCTGGCGACCATCGCGAGGCCGAGGCTGGCTACCGGCGCAGTCACGCTCTGCTGGTACAGATGGGCCGGGTTAAGGACGCACTGGTCTATGGCGCTTACGCGGCCCGCGAGCTCTTCGAGCAAGGCGACATTGGCGCGGCGGACCAGGCCGCCGACCGTCTCATCACCGAGGCGCCCGCGCTGGACCTGCGTACCGACGTCGTCCGCACCGCGCTGCTCGCCAGGATCAATGCTGCGAACGGTGAGCTGGATCGGGCAATTGAGCTAGCGGTCAAAGCAACCGAGCTGAGCGAAAAGACCGACGATCTCTACCTGCAGGGCGATTGCTACGCAGATCTCGCTATTGTGGCGGCACAGGCTAGCCAGAGCGTCGCAGCCGCCGACGCGGCTACGACTGGACTGGACCGGTACCGGGCGAAGGGCGCAAGCATGCACACGGTGCGCGCACAGCAGCTGATAGCTATGGTCGGCGAGGAGTGAGTGCCGAAGCAGAGCAGGACACTTCGGCACCACCGGAATTGGCCGGTGAGTCCGATCTAGCCGACCTTCCGCCTTGGCGGCGCCCGCCCCGGCACCATTTCCCAGGAATTCCCGCTTGGGGCGCGCCGACCGCAACGCTGCGCGAGGAAGACTTCGCCTTCACGCCACTGCCGCGAGTAGATCCAGAATGGGCCTGGGGCGGCTCGGATGGCTCGGGCGTACGGGTGGCGGTACTGGACAGCGGCATTGACGGCGCGCACCCGATGGTGAGCCACCTGGAACGGTCGGTCGGCATCGTGGCGGGCGAAGACGGCGAATTCACCGTCGAGGACTGCGAGCCCACTGACACGGCCGGCCACGGCACCGCCTGCGCTGGGGTGATCAGCTCGATCGCGCCCGGTGCCGCGCTGACCTCCGTCCGGGTGCTGACCAACGGCAAACACGGCACAGGGGCCGGCCTGATCGCCGGCTTGAGCTGGGCGATCGACGAAGGCTACGACGTCATCAACATGAGCCTGTCCACGGGCAAGCCACAGTTCGTGCTCGCACTGCACGAACTAGCCGACCGGGCCTACTTCCGCCGGTGCGTGCTGGTCGCCTCGGCGCACAATATGCCGGTGCGGAGCTTTCCCTGGCCGTTTGCCTCAGTGATCTCAGTAGCCAGCCATGATGAGCCAGATCCGGATATCTACTACTACAACCCCTCGCCGCCGGTCGACTTTTATGCCCGTGGCCTCCGGGTCGAAGTGGCATGGCCGGGCGGGAAGCGAATCCGCAGCACCGGCAACAGCTTTGCCACGCCGCACATCACCGGTATCTGCGCCAGAATTCTCAGCAAGCATCCGATGCTGACGCCGTTTCAATTGAAGTCTGTGCTCTATCTGGCCGCCAGCAATGTTTCCCAACGACCGGGAGGCGACAATGCAAGCCAGTAACGCCGACATCACCGAGCGCACCTTGCTGCAATCGGTGGTCGAAGTCGCGCGCAGCGTGTTCGGCGCTGCCGCCGCCTCGGTCTTCCTGCTCGACGAGGAAACCGACGAACTGGTTTTCGAAGCCGTAGCTGGCGAAGGCGAAGAGCACCTCGTCGGCACGCGGTTCCCCAGCGGTACTGGCCTGGCCGGCTGGGTGGTGATGTCGGGGCAGTCGCTGCTGGTTGACGACGTCGCGCAGAGCCCGCAGTTCGCCAGGGATGCCGCCGAGTCAACGGGCTACGTGCCGACCAGCATCATGGCGGCACCGCTGATCAGGAACGGCGACTGCATCGGCGTGCTCGAGGTCCTTGATCGGGGCGCGAAGCCGCGTGACGATCTCTCTGACGTCGATCTCATCGGCATGCTGGCCACCGAGGTCGCGCTCGGGCTCGAACTACTGGTCAAGCTTCGTTGGCAGGCCGGCCAGCAACCTGAGTTGCCGCCGGGCCGTACGGCCGACCTCGACGTGCTGCGCCGGGTAGCTGAGCGGCTGCCCTACGCGAGCGAGCCCATCGCCTCGACCGTCAGCAGGCTGCTCGCCACCGCTGATGACCTGCTGGCATCCACCAGCGCGGGCATGCCTGACGTGTCGCGCTGACCAGCGCGACATGCCTGCCACTGAGCGGCCTCCGTTTACCTGGCAACTGGACGGGGGCGGCTACCAGCTTGACCTGCGGTCGGCTCTCGGCGGCCAGCAAGCCCCGCCTGATCACTGGCTGCCCTGGTCAGCCGACGCACCGCCAGTGCCAGCCGTTTTGCTGCTCAGCCGGGCGGCTGACGCGGAGATCGGCCAAGTACAGCGATTGCTCACCGCGATCGGTGTGCCGGTGGTCAGGCTTGACGCGGAAACCGCGTCCCGGTCTGGCCTGCTCATCGATCTCAGCGGCAACGCGGTGCGACTGCACGGCCGATGGATCCGCCCGACCGTGGCCTGGCTGCGGCACTTCTCCGCCCGGGCCATGACTGCCAGCGGATCTGGGGTGCGCCAGCTGGTCAGCCTTGATTCCTGGCAGCAATTGGCTGAGCAGCTCGCCGCGCTCAGCTCGGTGCCGATGATCTCGCCAGGGCCTGGCGTGCTCAGTCAGCTTGAGATCGCCCGTGCGCATCAGGTGGCTGTACCTGCCACAGTGGTGACAGCTGACGTAGCGACGGCTAGGGAGTTGCTTGGCGGCGGCCGGGTCATCGTCAAGGCTGTGGTTGAGCATTTCGCCGAGGCCTCCCCCGGGCTGCTCACCGGAGTCTTCCCCGAAGTCATCGAGCCGGACGCGATGGCCACGGCCGACGCCGGCCTGCCGGTGCTGGTACAGGAGTACGTGCCGCACGACCAGGAAGTGCGGGTGTACTTCAGCCACGGGGCGCTGACCGCCTTCGCGATCGCCAAGTCCGCACCCGCCCAGCCCTGGCTGGATCCCGGGCAGGTCGGTGCGACCCTGATCGATCCGCCTCCTGCCGTTGCTGCCGCCGTCGCTACCCTGGCCGCGGCCATGGCGATCGAGTTCGGCGCTTTCGACTTCCTGGTCGCCGCCGACGTCCCGGTTTTCCTTGAGGTGAACCTGAGTGGTGACTGGCGCTGGCTGGAGACGAAACTGGCGGCCAACCCGGTCACCAAGGCCGTTGTCACCATGCTTCGCGACCTGCATGCGCAAGTGACTGGCACGGCCAGCTCGGGAATGGCGGTCAATCCAGTCACTTTCCTGTCGGGCGGCCGGCACAGCCCAGTTGACAAGGGCGTTTGCTCGTTATAGGACAATTAATGGCAGACTGTCGGAACTCACGATCCATTTCGGCAATTCCTATTGTCGGCGGCCCTTTTCACCACCACCCTGAGGCGCAGGTGTCGGATCTACTCGCGGACGGCTGCACCTTAGCGGCGATTCCTGAGGTCAACGGCCACCAGCTCACCAGCGCTGAGCGCTGCCCGCTCTGCGGCAGCGAGCTTGCCGACGGGCTGTCGGTACGCGACGTCGTCCTGAAGGCGACCCTGCCCGAGCACATCGCCGCCGCGCTGATGCTCACCTCCAGCTTGTCGCCCAGGGAGAAGGCTGTCTTCGAGCTACTCGGCCTGGGCTACGACAACCGATCGCTCGCCCGCACTCTCGAGGTAAGCGAGCGCACCGCCAAGCGGCACGTCACTGCCATCCTCACTAAGCTCGGACTGACGTCACGTTTGCAGGCCGGCCTGACCGCCTTGCTGGCCACCTCTTTGCTGGTCGGGGGCGATGATGGCCCGAAAGTCGCATGGACCGGTACATCCCAGGCAGATGACACTGAAAGTCAAGCTCGTCCGCACTCGCCCGGCGGCCAGCCGGCGATGTGACGGGCTAGGGTCTGAGGGAGCGATCTGATGGCATTCGATTCTCTAGCAGCGCTTCGCGCCGCTGGCAACCCAGTTGACCTGCTGTCCGAGGAACAGCAGGCGGTATTCGCCGCGCTGACCGAAGACGAGGTTACGGTGCTCAACTCAATCAAGCGCCGGCTGGACAGCCTGGAAGAAGCTGACGTCATGGGCCATGACGTCAAGATGCTCTGACCTGACTGATCGTCAGGCAGCCGAGTGACGGCTGCGCAGTGTGCCGTCTGCCGCCCGGCATACTGGTGAGGTGCGGTTGACTATCTGGGTAAAACCCGGGTCAGTCCGGCCGGGTCTTGGCGGCGAGCGAGCTGGCGCCCTCGTGGTACGGGTGAGTGACCAGGCCGTGGACGGGAAGGCTACCCGCGCGGCGCTGGCGGCGGTTGCTGAGGCTTTCGGCGTCCGCCGCTCAGCCGTGACCCTGGTTGCGGGTAGGTCGAGCCGTACCAAGGTGATTGACGTCGCCGACGGCGATCCGGCCGTGCTCGCGCGGCTCCTGGCCGACCCGGCCGCAGCAGACAAAAAGGCGCTATGACCTTTCAGAAGACGCCCAACGGCACCCGGGGCGGCAAGGGCATGAGCTCGAACCCAGTGAGTCGCTTCATGATGCGGGCGATGACGAGCTGGCACCGTCGCGCTGGCGGCAAGTTTCAGGGCATGGACCTGCATACCTGACCACGGTCGGCACCAAGACGGGCGAAAAGCGGCAAACCACCGTCACTCGGTTCGCTGATGGTCCTGAGCCCGCCCTAAGCCCGCCCTCAGCCCGCCCTCAGCCGTCCTCGGCCCGCCCTCAGCCGCCCTCGGCCGCCCTCAGCCCGTCCTCAGCCCGTCCTCAACAGCAACGGGGTCGCCCCGTTGTCGCCAGGTGAGCAACGGGGCGACCCCGTTGTCGCCAGACGGGGCTGGGGGGACGGGGCGGGGGGACGGGGCGGGGGCGGACGGGGGACGGCGGGGGCGGACGGGGGACGGCGGGGGCGGGGAACGGGGGCGTGCTTCAGGCCGGCGGGGGCGGGGACGCGGCCGGCGGGGAACGGGGCGCGCTTCAGGCCGACGGGGGCGGGGGCGCGGGGGGCGGGGAACGGGGGCGCGCTTCAGGCCGGCGGCGGCGGGGGCGCGGGGGGCGGGGGCGGCAGGCGAGCGGACCTGGTGCGCGCGCTGTCGTCGAACAGCGCGGCCCGCAGCACGGTATCGGCCGCCGCTAGCAAGGCCGGATCGACCCGGTGGCTGACGTCGCGGTTCATGTCGGCGATCACGGCCACCACGGCCACGCCATAGGCCTGTCCAGCCTCGGTCAGCGTGACATTGAGCTGACGCGCGTCGTTCGGATCGCGCTCCGTGCTGACCAGGCCGCGCTGCTCGAGGCCGTCGGCAACCTTCCTCGCTGCTTGCCTGGTCACGCCGAGTGCGCTACCGAGCTGACCAATCGCCGCCGGCCCGCGCCCCAGCAGTCGGATCGCAGCCGCGTCACTGCGCCGGTAGTCGGCATAGCCGCGAGCGGCCAGCCGGGCTGACAGTTCCCCGAGCCAGCTCTGCCTGGCGAGGGCGAGCAGGTCACCGAACGGATAAGGCGGGCTTGACGGCACGAGCACTATCCCAGCATACTTCAGATATGCAACTAGGTTGCATATCTGACCCGCGACACCGGGAGACCCAGCCATGACAGCCACGCCAAGCCCGGTCCAGGTGCGCGAATCCCGGCTCAGCTCGACGTCCCTGGCCTGGTTCGCGTTCGTCGGAGTGTTCACCTACGTGGCGATTGACGTGGCGCTGAGATTCCTCCGGCCGCAGTACAGCTTGCTTTATAACGCCGAGAGCGACTACGGCCGCGGTCCCTGGTTCTGGCTGATGGATCTGAATTTCCTACTGCGCTGCGCAGTGTCGCTGGCAGTGGCCGGTGCCATCGTTCGAACCGTCCAGCTTGACAAGCGCGGCCGGGCGGGCGTCGTGCTGCTCTCGATCTGGGCGGCATGCTCTGGACTACTGGCCTTCTTCGCTGACGATGTGGAAGGCCAGCCGGTGCACGGCAGCGGACTGGTCCACCTTGGGCTGGCGCTGATCGCGTTCTGCTGCGTGCTGGTGGGCACCGTCCTGATCTCATTCAGCCTGCGGACCTACCAGGAGTGGCGGCCAGTCGCCGCGACGTTGCTGACGGTTTCGCTACTCGGCGTGGCCGGATTCCTGCTGCTCGGTCATGCCTTCGGGCACCACCACGCACCTGGCGGCCTGTACGAGCGGATCTTCCTCGGCTTCGAGCTGGCCTGGATCGCGATCGCTGCCGGTTATCTCGCGCTCGGGCGGCGAGGTCAGCCGTAAAACACCCGCTCCATCACCGCCCTGCTCCGGCGGGCGGCCCGGCGCCAGTCCTCCACCAAGTGCTGGGACTCATCCGTGCGGTAGCCGAGCAACTGGGCGACGACAGCCAACTCAGGCTGACTGGTCGGCAGCACGTCGCCGGCCCGACCGGTCGCGAGCATGACGGCGTTCCTGATCCGGGCGGCGAGCAGCCAGGACGCACCGAGCGCCGTCTCGTCACCCGGCTCAAGTAGTCCGGCTTCGCTCGCCGCCGCCAGCGCCTCCCTAGTCCTGGTGGTCCGCAACGCCGGTACCGCGCCGCCGTGCCGCAACTGGAGCAGCTGAGCCACCCACTCGACATCGCTGAGCCCGCCGGGGCCGAGCTTCACCTGGAGTGCCGGGTCGACGCCACGCGGCATTCTTTCCGCTTCCATCCGGGCTTTTATTCTTTTGATTTCCCGAATGGAAAGCTCGTCGATACCCCCGGCTGGAAAGCGAACCTCGTCGGCCAGTGCTACGAACGCGGTGCACAGCGGGGCATCACCGGCCACTGGCTCGGCCCGCAGCAGCGCCTGCACCTCCCACGGCGCGGCCCACCGGTCGTAGTATCCCCGGTAGGCCGCCAGGGTGCGCACCAGCGGGCCTTGCTTGCCTTCTGGCCGCAGGTCGGCGTCGATCATCAGGACCGGATCGGGTCCTGGGCGGCTCAGTAGCTGGCGCAACTGGTCGGCAATCGCGTGGGCTGCCCTGGTCGCCGCCTCCTCGGCCGCGCCCGGTGCCGGCGCAAACACGAAGAGCACATCGGCGTCGCTGCCGTAGCCGACCTCGCCGCCGCCAAACCGGCCCATCCCGATCACGGCGATCCTGGCCGGCAGCTCACCGCCGCTCGACTGCTGCACTGACCGGCTGGCCGCCTGGAGCGCTCCGTCGATGGTAAGCGCGCTGATCATGGTGAGCGCGCCGGCCACCTCGTCGTAGCCGGCCAGGCCAAGCACATCAGCGGCAGCCGTGCGGAACAGTTCGGCCCGGCGCACCGCCAGCAGTGCGGTCACGGCACCGGCCGGGTCAGCGTCGTGCCGCCGCAGTACCGCATCAGCCTCCGCGCGCAGGCCGACAGGATCCCTGGCAGCGAGTTGCTTCTCATCGGCCAGCATCGCGACCGCAGCGGGTGCCCGCATCAGCAGGTCAGTGGGGTATCGGCCGGAGGCGAGCAGCCGCGCCATCCGCCAGGCCACGTTGGTATCGTCGCGCAGCAGTCGCAGGTACCAAGGCGAGTTGCCCAGCGCCTCGCTCACCTGGCGAAACGCCAGCAGTCCAGCATCTGGGCTCGGAGCGTCGGCGAACCAGCCGAGCATGGCGGGCAGCAGCGTGCGCTGGATCGCGGCCCGCCTGGTCACGCCGGTGGTCAGCGCCTCGATGTGGCGCAGCGCGCCAGCTGGATCGACGTAGCCGAGCGCTTCAAGCCTGTCCTTCGCGGCCTGCGAAGTGAGCCTGATCACGTCATCGGGCAGCCGGGCAACGGCGTCGAGCAGCGGCCGGTAAAAAAGCTTCTCATGCAATTGCCTGGCGATCGTGGCATGGCGTCGCCACTGCCCGGTGAGCTCATCGGCTGGGTCGGCTTGCCAGGTCGCCGCAGGCGAGTCGAGGTAGCCGAGCGACTTCAGCGCGCGGCCCAGTTGCCGCAGCACCTCGCGATCCGTCGGCAGCGAGTGCGTCCGCCGCAGCTGGCGGAGCTGAAGCAGATGCTCGACCGCGCGCAAGAACCGGTAGGACTCAGCCAGGCTCGCCGCGTCCTGGCGACCGACATACCCGCCCGCTGCCAGCGCCGCAAGGGCCGGCAGCGTGGCCGGGTCGCGCACCGTTTCGTCCGCGCGGCCGTGCACAAGTTGCAGCAACTGGACGGCGAACTCAATGTCACGCAGCCCGCCAGGACCGAGCTTGATCTCCCGGTCGGCCTGACTGGCCGGCAGGTTGTCGATCACTCGCCGCCGCATCGCCTGCACATCAGCGACGAAGTCGGCGCGGCGAGCCGCCTGCCAGACCAGCGGCGTGACCGCGGCGAGGTACTGCTGGCCGAGCGCGACGTCGCCGGCGATCGGCCTTGCCTTTAGCAAGGCCTGGAACTCCCAGGTCTTCGCCCAGCGCTGATAGTAGGCGAGGTGGCTGGCAACGGTGCGGACCAGCGGGCCGATCCGGCCCTCTGGGCGCAGATTCGCGTCGACTGGAAAGAGCGAGCCCTCGGCAGTGGTGTCCGAGCAGATCCTGATCACGGCGCTCGCCAGCTGGGTGGCGGTGCGTAGTTCGGCGGTCTCGTCGGCCTGCTGCACGACGAAGATGACGTCGACATCGCTGGCGTAGTTGAGTTCCCTCGCCCCGCACTTGCCCATCCCGATGATTGCCAGCCGCACCGATGGAGCGTCGGGCGGCAATTGCCGGCGGCCGATGGCCAGCGCGGTCTCGATCGCGGCGGCCGCGAGGTCGGCGAGCTCGGCCATCACTTCGTCGAGCGACGCCAGGCCGGTCAGGTCCCTGGCCGCTAGCAGCAACAGCCGACGCTGGTAAGCGATCCGCAGCGCGTCAGCCTGCGCCAGCTGACTAGCGGAGTCCGCCTGTTCGACCGCTGCCGCCAGCTCAACGGCAAGCTCCCCCGGCGCTGGCCGCCGCTGGGCAGCAGGACCAGCGAGCAGCCGCCAGTCGGCCGGACGCCGCCGGAGCTGATCGGCCAGGGCGGAGCTGGTGCCGAGCACCGTGATCAGGCGATGCCGTAGCGCTGGATCTGATCGCAGCTCAGCTAGCAGCTCCGTGCCTGGCGCCAGCCCAGCCAGCCCAGCCGACTCAGCCAGTCCAGCCAGCCCAGCCAGCCCGGCGAGTCCAGCCAGCCCGGCCAGCGCCAAGTCGGGATCAGCCGCCGCGGCCAACTCGGTCACCAGCTCGGCGTCCGCCCCTTGGACGTCGAGCTGCAACTCCTCAACCAGGCGCCGTTCAGCGGCCGCGGTATCGGCGAAGCCGAATGCGGCGAGCCGCCCGGCTAGCGTCACCCCCCGGGGCATGGTCACCCAAGCACGTTAGCGCCATCTCCGTCAGCCGGTCGACCAGGAGCATGCCGACCTGGCCACTGCGCGGATCTTGCCACCAGGCCGAGTGCCGGTGCACCGGGGGCGGCGTCGGATCGGCATCGGAGACAAGTACTACCGGATCCCAGCACGGCTGATCGATCCGTGCGGCCAGCCAGGCGGCGTGGTCGTAGTCCGCGTCGCTCAGGTGCTCGATCGGATCGGTGAAGATCCAGCCGCCGATATAGTCGCTGCGGCGCGCCACGTTCCGCCAGCGAAATCCTGCCTCGGCCGGATCGTCAGCTCCGGCCGCCGCCATCGACTTGTCTAGCATCCGACTCAGCTGCGTGAGCTCGTGATAACCGAAATAAGCCGGAAAGGAGCGGCCGTACAACCGTCGCGCTGGACAGGCCAATGTCAGCAGGGCGACTTTGTCGCGCACGTCCTTGGGTAGCTGGGCGATGACCGCGATGGCAATCACGGTTCCCTGGCTATAGCCAGTGAGTAGCACCGGTCCAGGTGCGACGGTCAGGCCGCGCAGGTTGTGCAGGTCGGGCTGCTCGGCCGCGCGCAGTGCCCAGACTGGATCGTTCTTGCCGAGTCGCGTGCTGCCGGTGATCAGCCGGATCCGGTCGACCACTTCAGGCACGGCTCTCTCGGCGTAGCACGGCGGCGCCAGCGGGTGGGTAGCCCTTGGCCAGAACGTCGCAGTATCCCAGAGCGCGCCAATCGTCCGCCGGTCAGACACCTTCGTGTAGTCCAGCCGCAACACGATCACGAGGATCGCGGCTACGACCACGCCGAGGGTCGCGATCAGCGAGAACGTACCGTGCAGCCAGCCAGACTCGCGCAGGATGTGCGGTGCCGTCGTGGTCCCAGCGAAGTGGTAGGCGATGATCTCGGCGGCGATGATCGCCGCCAGCCAGCAGCCAACCAAAACGGCCACCGGCGCGGCAATGCCGTCGGCAAGCTGGCCAGCCGCCCAGACTCCAGCCAACTTGCGGCGGCCGCGATCGCTGGCCGCTCCGCCGCCCCGCCCTCGGTACGCGGCCGTGATCGAGATGCCGACCCGGTCGCGGTAGAACTGGCGCCTCAGCCGCAAGTAGTAGCCGACGATCAGGATCGTGGCCAATACCAGTCCGGCGACCAAGCCGAACGCGCCAGCACCGCTCGCATATACCGGCCAGGGCACGGCCAGCGGGTTGGCCGGCGGGTTCTTGAATCGGAAGCCGCCGGGCACCGGTGAGCCGAGAATTCTGGCGACTCCAATGCTCACCACGGCGGTGAGCATCGACCCAAGGCAGAAAGCAAGAATGGCGAACAGTTCGGCCAGCCCACCGCCCAGGTACGGCCTGAAGGCCCGGCCACCGGGTGCCGGATTGCGGATGGCCACGACCGCCACTACCGCGCCGAGCACTACCAGGAGCAGGAGTTGCGCGCACAGCAGTACGAGGCTGAACCCAGCAAGACCGGGCAGCGACCCGGCCCGCGAGCCAAGCCGGGTATCACCGAGGCCCGCCACCAGCCCGCTCAGCAGCACGGCCAGGCCCGCCCCGGCCAGCACGAGCCGGCAGGCCAAGTCAGCGCGGTCGGGCCTGCTGTTCTTGGCGTCGTCACCGGATGCGCTGCGAGCGTTCTCTCTCGCCTCCAGCCGGTGCCAGTCGGCCATTGGCGTGAACAGCAGGCCAACCGCGACCGCGAGCGCGGCCGCTGCGACCACGATCGCGGCGACTCGCGCGCCCGGATCGGCGCCGGCCGGGAGGGCCACGATCAGCGCGACCGCCGAGCACGCGGCCGCGACATGCAGCGAGCGTTGCCGACGCACCAGCACCTGGCCATGCCAGAATCCTGGCCTGGCCAGCGGCCAGGCAACCTCAGGCTCAGGCCGCACGGTCGTCGTCCTGGCCTCATAGCGGCTCGCGGTGGTCACACTGATCAGCCATAGCACGCCCACGACGGTGACCACGCCAGCCAGCGCGATTGCCATCCGCCAGCCGGTCGGCAACCCGGCATACCAGCCCATCCAGATCGGCAGCATGCTCTTCGCGCCCGCCTGCCAGGCCACCGTGCTGACCATGACAGTCGCCGCCCCCACGGTCAGTTGCACCGTCGCCCCGACCGCCAGCAACCGCAGCAGAGCATGAGCGGCCCAACCCGTCGCTCGCCGAGGCGCCGGGTCACCCGCTGGTCCCCCACTCCGGGCACGCTGAGCTGGCAGCATGAAATGCGCGAGGTTGTACATCATGAATGGCGCCAGCAGCAGCCAGGACGCCGACGCTAGCGGCCGTTCGGTCAGCCCGCCCCAGGAATAGGCTTCGAGCTTCCATCTGACGCTGGCCCGACCCTGCCCGTCAGGGCTCCACCGCCGGTAAAACCCGGCCACCCGGTCTCCGCCTACCTGCAGCGCCGTCGGGTGCTCAAGCATAGTTGGGCCGTTGGAACCGGAGACTCCGTGAATGCGCAACTCGGTGACCGGCTGGTTGCGCAGTTCCACATCGACCAGCGCGCGCACCGCCCCGGCCCTGGCCGGACTGGTCTGGTCTAGCTGGGCGAACCCAGCCGCAGCATCGAACCCAAGCGGGACCTGGCCAGCCTCGTCCGGTTCTGCTGTTGTCGCGCCTTCGGCCATGGGGCCTCCCGCAGGCTGGCGGTAAACGGAGTGTTTATGAACTGTAACTCTCCGCCAGCATCACCGCATCTGCGGACCAGCATCACCGCGTCCACGGATAGCCATAGAACGGTGCCTTGGTCAGCCGATTGCCCACCTCCCGCAGCGCCCAATCCCAGAATGGCTGTGCCTGCCCGACCAGTTCAACTGGCAGCCCTCGGTGCTCAAGCTCGACCAGCGTCTCGCCCTTCCCCTGCCGACTTAGCTTGATCTCCACCACACTCGGCTCGGCAGGCAACCGCCAGGACGGAACCCTGATCTCAGTACGCCCACCCACCGGCCGATAGCTGGACACATCGCGTCTCGGGTCGTAACTCAGCAAGTACTCAACCGGCCGGTCAACGAACTCCGCCCGGGTTGTCGTCCAAGACCAGGTAAACGCGACCCGCTTCCCCGGCTCGCTGACCACCACACTGCCGCGTACCTCCAACTCTTGCCAGTCCAGGGAAACGGTGAAATCTGCCGAGCTGCTACCACCAACCGATCCAACCCAGGTCCACGGCTCAGCGACAACGCTCCAGGCTCTCCTCGCCGTGCCGGGGACAACTAGTTGCGACCGCACCTGCGCCAGTTCGCCAGACAATTCTGGCGGATCGGGACGTTGAACTAGCGCCGCCAGTTCCTCGATCGCCGTCGCAGCGGCAAGATCGAGAATGTCCATCGGTGGGGCCTCTGATTGGTTCGCGCGGGTGAATTCGATGCCAAAATTGTCGAGCTCGGTGACCAACCTCGCTGCACAGGCGTCGCTAACTGGCCAGATTCGCAAGTAGTGCTCTTCAGCCGAGCGTTGTCCGTCGGTCGTCTGCACGCGGTTCTTCGCATGCACTCGGAAGCGGTACCGGCCCGGACCGGCAACCGCCAGCTGGCCGAATTCCGGATGATCCGGCCCGCCCCAATCCAGCACTGAGATCTCGCCGTCGGGGCACTCTAGGTCCACCTCGGCTACAACGTCCCAGCCAGGTTCGAGCCCAGCGGGAGGGTCGGCCGTCGCCAGCACGCGGACTGGTACGCGGCCCCACTGCCGGCCGGTGACGATCAGTATCGCTTGCGGACCAAGTCCCTCAAGCAGACCAGGAATCAGATCCTCGTTGGCACCGACATCTGGTCCAGCCGTTACCCAATATTGGGAGTAATCCACCGATACGCGCGCCATCCGGTCAATGCTCGCGCTCACCGCACCCTCCGTTCCCGCACGTTCGCCTACCCGACGATCTTGACATAGAACGGGTCACCGTCAGCGATTCGATATCTCAGATAGAAGCGGCCGAGATAACTGCCGACTTTGGAGTTCTGATCAGCTGGTACTCCCCTGCTTTTGTAGTGATCAGGTCCCGCCAACGCCGCGCCTTGATAGGTCGATGCGAAAGGATACTCGTCGCAGCTCTGCCCTTTTTGCACCTTGACGGTCGTGCAAGCTGCGCGCCGATTGCGCCGGATTGCACTACGGTTGGTCAACCGAGTCAAGGCCGATCCGCCTTCGGGAACTCCTGGATGGTGTGGCAATGCCTTCTCGCTGGCCGCTATGAACTCGGCCGCCTTAGTCACGGTGTGGTCCTTGAGGGAGATCTCCAACGAGGTCATTACCGCGTAGAAGAAGACGCAGCCGCCCTTGGTCGGGCGGAAGATGGCGAGTGAGTCGCAGCGGATGGTCTCGGTCGGGCCGATCGTGATCGGTACTGGATTAGCGTCCGGCGGCTGGAAGTTCATGTTGACTTCGAAGTACATCCAGGTCGTGTCTGGTACCGGTGAGGTGAACCAAAGACTGCCTGAGTAGCTGGCCCCTGGCACCGCAAGCAAGGCACCGTCCTGCCCCGCCCAAGAGCCGCGTCCAGTCGGCTGGCAATTGCCTCCGCCCTGAGCTACAACGCAGGACAGCGGTGCCTGCAACGTAGTGCCGTCGGCGTCACCGGTGACAGTCGCGACCACTACCTTGATCCGCTCATCCCAGGTACGCGAGTTATAGGCCAGGGTCGCCCGAAGCTCAGTCACCCCCGTGGATGTACCGACAAGCTTGCCGTCGCTGTTGACGACATCCATCGTCCAAGGTGCCTCCGCGCACTCGGCGAACCGATCGAAGTGATCAATGGCCAATCGGCAGGACGGGGTACCCGACGTCGAGCTGGTGGGTCGCATCGTGATCGGGTGCCCATGTGCTGTCCGACTGGTCGCCGCTGCAGAAACAGCACTTGCTGGTCCAGCCAGTGCCAGTGCCAGTGCCGGTGCCAGTGCAGCGGCGGCGAGCAGTGGCGCGAGTGAGCAGCGAGCTAACGACCACTGACGGTTCGGTCGGGTGAGCGTCACGAGATCTCCAATTGGCTCCGGTGGTATCTGGCTGCCAATCATGGAGCGGACGCTAAACTGATGTACATCCCATAAAACCAGGGTTAGCCGCTGTTTCTGCGGCACCCAGATTTCTGGCGAGATAACGTCGGAGTATGGCGAATCAGCTATTGCTTTCCCGCGTGCCCCCTGCCGCTGAGCGAGCTCACGACTCAGCGTGCGACTGCGGCGGCCCGCATCTGACAGTTCGCCAGTCTGAGGTGTTGGCACTGGTAGCGACTGGGCTTACCGTGCCGCAGGCAGCACAGCGCCTGGGCATCGCGGTCAGTACTACCGAGGATCATTTGCGTGCGATGCGCGACCGGGTATCCGCTACGACTCGCACCGAATTGGTAGCTCGCGCATTTGCGTCAGGGATTTTCGAGGCTAACGCCTGGCCGCCGAAATTGTCCGGAAGCCTATGCGTCCGACAAATTTCCGGCGTGGAAGATGCCACCCGCTGACAGCCCGTATAACCATTCTCCCAAGCGAACGGCAACGACTCGACCGTTAGGTCAAGAGCAGTACGGCGTAGGCGGCTAGCCAGTGCTCGACCATGTAGTGGTCACCGATCACGTGCGGCAGGGCTGCGGCGGCGTGAACGGCCGCGGCCTCGTGAGCGACCTCGATCCGCGGGTCGCCGTCAGGGAGGCTGGCGGCGATCCGCCGCCAGCACCAGGCCCGGCTCGCGTTCAGCCCATGCAAATGCGCGATCTGACCGTCGGTCGGATCCGAGACGGTAACGTCTCGAAATAGAGTGGCCGGCTCCCTCGCCTCGATGCCCGGCAGGAAGCCAGTCAGCCAGTCAGCGAACTGCTCAGCGGGCAGCAGTTGCGTCATCAACTCAGCCTCGGCCATGGCCGGTGACAAGAAGTCCGAGCCGGACGGCTCCCACGCCGCCGGATAGTCTCGATCCGCGCCGAACCAGTGACTGGCCGACTCGCTGATGGCCGCCGCTAGTCGCCCGTCGCCAGCCTGGGACCGGTCGAATGCATATGGCAACGCCCGCGCCAGGCCAAACGCGCTGTTCTGGTGCATGCCGTACCGAACCGGATAGGTCGCCTTGGGCAGCCAACCCAGATAGTTCTCGGTGACCGCGTCACCCAGCACGGTAAGCGCCGATGACCACCTGGCTGGCCTCGGATCGAGCGTCTGGTCGGTTGCGGCGGCGAGTTCGGACACGTCGTGTACCAGTTGTAGTGCCCAGCCCCAGCCGTACGGCCGCTCGCCTCGACCAGCGGGACCACCGATGAAGGCGGCTTCGGCCGCCAGCGCGACCGGGTCGAATTCGCGGTCAAGGACCGCGCTGATCTCCTCGGTCGGAATCTGATCAGCGGCGACCCGCAGCAGTCGGACGAGCAGCCAGTACATCTCGACGCATGAGTGCCAGTCGAAGCTGCCGCCGAATACCGGCGAGCTGTCCCTTGGCCGGTGCGGCGCATCCCCAGGTTCGATCATCACGTGGTGGATCCCGTAGGGGAACTCCCTACCGATGTTTCTCGATCGCGATCTGGGCGTAGGCGGCGGCGTTCTGCTTAAGCAACTCGATCCAGTCGGGCACGAATCGACGCTAACCCAGGCGAGCCGCAGTCGCGACCTGGATGCCGATCCGTCGCACCGTAGGCGGCACCCGGCGGACAACCGTTAACGCGCCATCTCGCTGTCGGTGGGTCTTCGTACGATTCCAGGGTCGGCGGATCGCTCGTGACAACCAACTGAGTCCGTCGGCGATCTTAATGATGAGTTCACATATTGCCTGCGTGAGCTGTGGTTGAGAGGCGCTGATGTTGCGACAGTTAAGAGCTGATACGGGATGTTCGCCATGTTAAGTCTTCGCCAGATGGTTCTGATCAGCCCGAGCCGGGCAGGGTATCTTGCGATGCCTGCTCCGACTAGAAACCAGCTGCAGATACTGACCTCGGCTCCGACGCACCACACCAGCTTGGAGCTGCGAGCGGTCCCCGCTGCCGTGCCGCAAGCTCGGCACCACACGAGAGAAGCACTCAGAGCGTGGGGACTGGCACCGATCGCGCTAGACGCCGAATTACTGATTTCCGAGCTCGTGACGAATGCCGTCGAGGCGACGGCCAAGCTCCAGGCACCGAGCCCGATCGAGCTGGCCATCGATGAATATCCAGGCCAGCTAGTGCTGCAAGTGTGCGACGCGAGCCCGGACCTGCCGGTGGAGCGCGTCCAAAGCGACTCGGCCGTGAGCGGCCGTGGCCTGCATATCGTCCGAAGCCTCAGCTCCGCTTGGGGGTTCGCGCGTGAACCCGACGGCAAGTCGGTCTGGGCTGCGCTCGCGCTGGAATCCCGCGCTGCCTGACTGACCCGCCTGTTCGACCCGTCATGGGTGGGCTGCGGTCGGGCGAGCGGGTTGGCTGACGGGGGTTGAGCATTGGCCCTGCGCGCCTGAGGAGGGTGCCGCAGGGCCAAGCTCTGGCTAGTTGGCCGGGCCGCCGGACGGCGTTGCTGGTGCCGATGGGTTGGTCCCTGGGTGCGGCAGCAGCCGGTTGGAGATCTTCTCGATGCCGCCGTTGTCGACCAGCGGCGGCTGGCTGTGGCCGCCCACAGTGATGAGGTACTGGAAGCAGCCGCCCGCGTAGATCGTCGTCTCGGCGTGGCCAGCGGTGGGAAGGAAGCGCAGTTCGTACTGGACGCGAACGGCCGGGCAACTCACCCAGCCGCCGGGCGAAGCAGGCTGGGAGTTCAGCAGCCGCGCCAGCTTGCCGATGATCGCCTGCTGCCGGAAGGTGCGCTTGACGGAGTAGGAATGCGGGTTCAGGTACCGTCCGATAATGGTCACGCTCCGGATGTCGCGCGGCACCAGGTGCTCCGCCAACGACCTGGCCGGATACCAGATCACCTGGACGTCCTCGCGGACCAGCGCGTGACCGTGCCCAAATGACACAACCTCGAAATTCATCGAGATTGCGTCGTCGTCGACTGGTAGCCGCTTCGGCGCGTAACTGACTTCATCGAGGAACGAGACTCGCTTGCCGTGCACGGTGTCGTAACTGGAGCCGACGCCAGATTGCGACCAGCCGGCGGCGTGGTGCTTCTTCAGGAAGGCGAACGTGCGCCGCATCGACCACCGGTCAGCGAAGACCTTGGACAAGTCGACGGAACTCGTCGCGGAGATCACGGTGCCGGTCGTGCGCAGGCTGGACGGGATCTTGCCGGTGAAACGCCGGCTGCCAGGCGGCAGCACTGCCTTGCCGAGCAGGTGCCTCGCGAGTCGCCGGGATTCGGCCTTCGTGCCGGACGGCGGTTCGCCTCGGCCCGAGGACCCCGCGCTGGCCGAACTCAGCCTGGCGCTGGCGGCTGAGCCTGGTGCCTGGCTCCCGCATCCGGTCAGTGCGATCGCGACCAGGCCGACGACGGCCAGACCGCTGTAGGTGGCGACCGCCAGCCGCCTCGGCGGCGGCTGGTTGGTGGGGTCGTTGCTCATGAGTACCTCGCCTCAAGGCTTCTTGGCAGACTTGCGTCGTTGCTGTCGATGCCTTGGACGCGGGCTGGGCAATAGCGGTTCCGCGACCTTTGCCAGAAGTTTGGCCTAGAGAACGGACAGGTAGCGGTCGAGCTCGAACTCGGTGACCTGGCGACGGTACTCCTGCCACTCCTCGCGCTTGTTGCGCAGGAAGAAGTCGAAGACGTGCTCGCCCAGCGTCTCGGCCACAAGCTCGCTGTCCTGCATGACGTTGCATGGCCTCGGACAGGCTCTGCGGCAGCGGGCGCGATGCCCAGTGCGCGCCGCTCGGCGCCGGTCAGCGCCCACACGTCGTCCTCGGCGCCGGGCGGCAGCTCGTAGTCCTCTTCGATGCCCTTCAGCCCGGCCGCCAAGATGACCGCGAAGGCCAGGTAGGGGTTGCAGGCCGGCGTCGAGCGAGCGGAACTCGACCCGGGTCGAGTTGCCCTTCTTCGGCTTGTACATCGGCACCCGGACCAGGGCCGACCGGTTGTTGTGACCCCAGCAGACGTAGGCCGGCGCCTCACCGCCTGCCCCGGCGATCCGCTCGGCACCGCCCCACAGCCGCTTGTAGGAGTTCACCCACTGGTTGCAGACCGCGGTGATCTCCGGCGCGTGCGCGCAGCAGCCCGGCGATGAACGCCCGGCCGACTTGGACAGCTGGAACTCGCGCGCCCGCATCGTGAGAACACGTTGCGGTCGCCCTCGAACAGCGACATGTGGGTGTGCATGCCAGAGCCCGGGTACTCGGTGAACGGCTTGGGCATGAAGGTCGCGTAGACGCCCTGCTCCAGCGCGACCTCCTTCATCACCAGCCGGAACGACATGATGTTGTCGGCCGTGGTCAGCGCGTCGGCGTAGCGCAGGTCGATCTCCTGCTGCCCGGGCGCGCCCTCGTGGTGGCTGAACTCCACCGAGATGCCCATCGCCTCCAGCATCGTGATCGCCGCCGGCGGAAGTCGTGCGCGATGCCGTGCGGGGTGTGGTCGAAGTAGCCGCCCGGAGTCGATCGGCCGCGGCTTGGCCGCCAGGCTCGGGCCGCTCCCGCAGCAGGAAGAACTCGATCTCCGGGTGCGTGTAGAAGGTGAAGCCCAGCTCGGCGGCCTTGCCAGCGCCGCGCTTGAGCACGTAGCGCGGGTCGGCGTGCGACGGCGATGCCGTCGGGCAGCAAGATGTCGCAGAACATCCGGGCCGACGCCCGGCGTACTCGCCGCGCCAGGGCAGCAACTGGAACGTCGCGGGTCCGGGCTGGCGATCATGTCGGCCTCGTAGACCCGGGCGAAACCCTCGATCGCCGAGCCGTCGAAGCCGATGCCCTCGGCGAAAGCGCCCTCCAGCTCGGCTGGCGCGACTGCGACCGACTTGAGGCTGACCGAGCACGTCGGTAAACCACAGCCGGACGAACCTGATATCGCGCTCCTCCAGCGTGCGCAGCACGAACTCTTCCTGCCTGTCCACGCCTGCCAGTCTGCCCGGTCCGACATGTCTTTGGTGTAACGAGTCCCGCCAGCTGGCTGTGACCAGTTTCTGCCACGAGCACGTCCAGGCCGTCGGCGACATCGGCCACTGCGAGCCGTTGCGCCCGGTTCTAAGCTTGTGGGGTGTCTGAGATTCGCATCGCGCTTGCCCAGGTTAATTCCACCGTCGGCGACCTGGACGGCAACTGCGCCGCCGTCGTCGACTGGACCGGGAAGGCGGTAGCGGCGGCGCCAGGATCGTGGTCTTCCCGGAGATGATGCTGACCGGCTATCCGGTCGAAGACCTGGCGCTGCGGGCGTCGTTCGTCGACGCGTCGATCGCCGCGCTTGACCGTACCGCCGCGCGACTGGCCGAGTCCGGTCTTGGCGGGATCGCCGTCGTAGTCGGCTACCTGGACCGCAGGCCGGGGTGCGACCGCGGGTCGGATTGCCGAACGGTGCGCCGTTGGATGCGGCTGCGGTGCTGTACGGCGGGCAAGTCGTGGTCAACCTCGGCCAAGCACCATCTGCCAAACTACGGCGTTTTCGACGAGTTCAGATACTTCGTACCTGGTGACGTGCTGCCGGTGGTCCGGGTCCCGGCGAACGCCGGTGACCCGATCGACGTCGCTGTCGCGGTCTGTGAAGACCTATGGCAGGACGGCGGTCCGGTCGCGGTGGCCAACCAGGCGGGTGCCGCGCTGCTGGTGGTGCCGAACGCGTCACCCTACGAGCGCGGCAAGGACGACGTGCGGTCGAACTGTGCCTGCGCCGGGCCCGCGAGGCTGGGGCCGCGCTCGCCTACGTGAACATGGTAGGCGGTCAGGACGAACTGGTCTTCGACGGCGACTCGATCGTGGTGGACGCGGCCGGCGCGGTGCATGGGCCGCGGCCCGCAGTTCGACGAGGCGCTGGTGGTGGTCGATCTTGAGCTACCGCCCGCCGACCCGGCCATCGAGGACGGCGACATGTGGCTGGATGCCTGCGACGGCAGCACGATGACGATCCGACGGATTACCTTGCCCCCGCTTGCGCCTGGCCGCAGCCAGACCTGGTGCCGAGGTAAGGGCACTATGGCCGCGACTCGACGATCCAGCCGAGGTCTACCAGCGCTGGTGCTCGGGCTACGAGATTACATTCGGAAAAATGGCTTCAAGTCCGTCATCGTCGCGCTGTCTGGCGGTATCGACTCAGCGCTGACGGCCACGATCGCGGCCGACGCCGTCGGCCCTGATCGGGTGCAGGTGGTGCTGATGCCGAGCAAGTATTCCTCAGACCACTCGATCAGCGATGCCGAAGATCTGGTCAAGCGCCAGGGACTGCAGGCAATGACGGTCCCGATCGCGCCGGTAGTGACAGCGTTCGACGATGACCTGCACCTGGTCGGCCTGGCCGAGGAGAACCTGCAGGCCAGGGTACGCGGCATGACCTTGATGTCGCTGTCCAACGCCGAGGGGCACCTGGTGCTGACCACCGGCAACAAGAGCGAGTTGGCCACCGGCTACTCCACCCTCTATGGCGACTCAGCCGGGGGCTCCGCGCCGATCAAGGATGTGCCGAAGTCGCTGGTCTGGGAGCTGTCCCAGTGGCGCAACGCAGCAGGCGGACAGGCCGGCGCGGTGCCGCCGATCCCGGAAAATTCGATCACCAAGCCGCCAAGCGCCGAGTTGCGCCCTGGCCAGCTTGATACCGATTCACTGCCGGACTATGCGGTACTTGACGCGCATCCTCGATGACTATGTGGAGAAGGACCTGGGCGCAGCCGAGCTGATCGCAGCCGGTCATGACCCGGCACTGGTCGAACGAGTCATCCGGACTCGTCGACCGGGCCGAGTACAAGCGGCGGCAGTACCCGCCGGGACCAAAGATTTCTGCGAAGAACTTCGGCCGGGACCGGCGCCTGCCAATCACCAATCGCTGGCGGGAGCCGTTCCCCGGCTGACCGCGACACCACTCGCGTACCAATAATCTGACAAACCGGTGGCGTACATCGCTTGAACGTGATGACGTGGCCACCGAGTAAAGGGACACGCTTCGGAGGCGGGCAGTGAGCGGCGACATTCCTCCGGTTCTCGGTGATTTCCTGCCCGGAGCGCGGATCGCGAGTTACCAGATCGAGCAATTGATCGGTCGCGGTGGCATGGCAACGGTATACAGGGCTACTGACGTGCGCCTGGACCGCATGGTGGCGCTCAAGATCATGAGCGGCGAGCTGGCAAGGAACGATGCCTTCCGGCAACGGTTCATCAGGGAGTCACGTGCGGGCGCCGCCGTGGATCACCCGCACGTGATCCCGGTCTTTAAGGCCGGCGACGCCGATGGCGTGCTCTTCATCGCGATGCGCTATGTCACCGGGCAGGACGTCCGGGCGCTGATCGAGCGCGAAGGGCCATTGCCGGCCGACCGAACGGTCGCGATCGTGACCCAGGTCGCCTCGGCACTCGACGCGGCGCACGAGCACGGCTTGGTGCACAGGGACGTGAAGCCGGCGAACATGCTGCTGGCCGACAACCGGGACAGCGTCGCGGCTGACTACGTCTATCTGTCCGACTTCGGACTATCCAAGGACTCGCTGGCGACGACCAGCCTGACCGGCACTGGTCAGTTCCTCGGCACGCTCGACTACATGTCGCCAGAGCAGATAGGTGGCCGCCCGGTCGACGGCCGGACCGATCTGTACGCACTGGCCTGCGCGGCGTTCGAGATGCTGACAGGTGAGCCGCCGTTCCGCCGGGAGGCCAACCTGGCCGTGATGTGGGCGCAGGTGTCGGCGCAGCCGCCCTCAGTACGGCAGCGGCGATCCGACCTTTCTCCCGCCGTTGATCAGGTCCTGGCGCGAGCGCTGGCCAAAGCGCCAGAGGACCGGCAGTCGTCGTGCACCGAGTTCGCCCAGGGGCTACGGGCTGCCTGCGCCTCAGGCGGCGGTCGTGCTGGCCAAGCGGGAGCCGTCACGCCACCGGTGAGACCCGCGACTGAGCTTGCGTTCGGCGCGGTGGGCGGCGCACTCGGCGGCGGCCCGGCTGGAGGCGCGGCCGGAGGGGCGGCCGGAGGCGCGGCCGGAGGCGCGGCTGGAGGGGCCTTGGCTGCCGCTGACGAGGCGACAGTCAGCAGGCTGGCCGACGATCGAAGGCCGACCCCGCCACCTGGCGGTGCTGGCTATCCCGGCGGCGCCGCGACTCCTGGCGCACCGACTGGGCCGCCTGGGTCGGTCAGTCCTGCTGGGTCGGCCGGGCCGCTTGGGTCGGTCGGTGCGGTCGGTGCGGCCGGGGCGGTCGGGTCAGTCGGGGCGGCCGGGTCAGTCGGGTCAGTCGGGGCGGCCGGGGCGGCCGGGCCGGCCACGGCTGGCTTCGGCGACTCAGGCAACCAGGGTTCGGGGTATCCGGGTTACCCGGGCGGGGATGCGGCCTACCAGGCGGGCTACGCCCCGACCGGCCCGACGCCCGTCATCGCCGGTCCCGGCTATTCGCCGAGTGGCCCTGGCTATGGCGGGGTGCCGAGCGATCCTGGCGGCTCTGGCGGCCAAGGCTACGGCCAGCCCACCGGTCCCGGCTATGGCGGATCAGGCTACGGCGCCGGGCAGGCGCAGACGCAGTACCAGTACGGGGCAGGCAGTCCAAGCGGGTACACCTATCCGCCCGACGGCCCGCAGCCACCACAGCAGCAACGACGAGGCAAGACCGTGCCCATCTTGGTGGGATTGCTCGTCGTGGTCATCCTGGCTGGTATCGGCTTCACCGTGCTGCACTTGCACAACACCGGCTCAGCCACCCCTCGGCCAACCAAAGTGGTCACGGTCCATCCGACCAGCCCGGCCGTCACCACGCCTGCGTCGCACCCGTCAAGCGCAAGCAGCTTGCCACCAGCCGTGCTCGGCCCCGAAGCGACCGTTCGCGCCTACTACCAAGCGGTCAACGTGGGCAACTACGCCCGCGCCTGGCACCTCAATCAGTCCGCGCACAGGCTGAGCTCGTATGCCGAGTACAAAGCGGGCTTCGCCGGCACTGCAGCGAGTAGCCCTGACCATCGAGAGCGTCTCTGGTGACACCGTGTCGGTAAGCTTCATCGCCTACCAGACCGACGGCTCGGCCAAGGACTACTCAGGCAGCTACGGCGTCGAGGACGGCGAGATCGTCTCGTCGTCCATCACCCAGACCAACTAGCCGATTGGTTCGTTCGCGAGCCAACCGGTCGCTAGACCTCGGCGCTGGCACCGGGCTCCAGCCGAAGGTACGGGCCCGCCTCCCCCATCATGCCGTCGGCCACCGACTGCACCAGCGCGATGCCGTTGGCATTCAGCAACTCGTCGTGAATGCCATAGCTGACCTGCGGACGCACTGCCTTGGCGAAGTCGAGCATGTCGGCGGCCTTGAGCCACGGCGCACTGATGGGCAGCAGCAGCGTCCGCACCGGCTCACCAGGCACAGTGAACGAGTCGCCCGGATGAAAGACGTTGCCTTCGACGAGGAAGCCAACGTTCGGCAGGCTCGGCATGTCCGGATAGATTTTCGCATGCTCCTCGCCGTACACGTGCACGCCGAAACCGGCCGTGGTGAAGGTATCGCCCTGCCGCACGGCATGGATCCGGCCGCCGAAGTCACCGAGTTGCTCGACCACATCGGGAGTCGTCCACAGCTCAAGCTCGTTGTGTCGGTCCAGCGCCGTCCTGACGACGTCCGCGTTGAGGTGGTCGACGTGCTGGTGGGTAATCAGCACGGCGTCGGCACCAGCGAGCGGGTCGGGTCCACTCCAGATACCAGGATCGATCACCAATGTCGCGCCGTCCTTTTCCAGGCGGACACAAGAATGGCCGAGCTTGGTCAATCGCATCTGGTCGCTCCTCGCGTGGGGAATAGGTCGAACCTATCGCGATGAGAGCCCGATCAGTAGCTCATCAACCACCCTACGAGCGTGCCCACGATCGGGTCGTTCCCGCCCCGCATGCGGGCGCGCGAGCACCGCGCCCGTGAGCAGATCCACTGCGGCCTCGATGTTGGTCCCCTCACGCAACTCGCCAGTAGCCACGCCCCGGCGAAGCACGGCGCGGACCACTTCCCGGCGCGGCTCGACCACGGTATCTAGGTAGCGTTCGAGCAGTCTCGGATAAGCCGCCCCCTCGCCAAGCAGCAACGCGAACTGGCGGGCGCGGCGCGGATCAACGCCTTCCCTTCCCATCGCATCGAGCAAGGTGGCCAGATCCTCACGCACTGACTCGCCCTTAGGCTCGGGCAGCGCTACGCGCATCGCCGCGATGGCGTCAAGTAGCAGGTCTTCCTTGCCGGGCCAGCGCCGGTAGATCGTCGCCTTGCCGACCCCCGCCCTGGCTGCCACCCGTTCGATGCACAGACCCTGCGGCCCAGCCTCGGCGAATTCTTCCAGCGCAGCGGCGATTATGGCCCGTTCAGCGACCACGCTGCGGGGCCGACCGACCCTGCGGGCCGACTCCTGCCGCGGCGGCTCGCGGCGGGCCTGCTAGGTCGCGGCGACTCGCGGCGCGCCGGCTGAGGTCGAGGCGGCTCGTGTCGCGGCGGCTCACGCCGGGCGGGCTGGGATAGTGCCTGCGTCGTCGTCATCGCCGCTCTACACCTGGGCCAGCGCCGACTGACCCGCTGGCAGCCGCGCCGCTCGATGGCGGCTGATACGACTGCCGCTGATCTGGCGACCACGCACCGCAATGCCCATTCCCGCCCCTTGTAGCAAGAAGATCAATTCGACTAGGACAATCGGAGACTGCAAGCTCAGTGAGTGATAGCCAATAAAGGCACCAGCGAGCAATAGCAACCCGCCGACAGCGACAACTTTGGTGCCGAACCGGTCGAACAGGTGAACGTTACGTCTAGCTGTAACCAACTGACCAGGTAAGACCGGAGTCGTAAGCAAACCGACTCGCAATGGACTATATCCCCGCACGTTCCAGACGTAACGGCTCATGATGAAATACACGCCCGCCATTACGAAAAAGTTCAGGCCGATGACTCCGGCCGCCAAGAACAGCCTGGAACCACGGAGAAGCGTCACAATAAGTGATGGAAGCGCCGCATTGGCCTCATACACGCAGACGATAACAAGAATGCCCAGTCCGCCAGTGATCGGCCGAACCGTCCCGTAGTGCGGCCGCCATCTCCCGACACCAGCACCACTGGTCGTCCGAAGCACTTCGCGGCCGGGCCGCAGACCTGCCTCGCCAAAGCCGATACTTGCTGCAGCCGACCACAGCTGCTGGCGACGGCGAGGAGACCTGAGCATCTAGACGACTCAACATTCTGCGCGCGCCCGGCCAGTTCCTGCTGGCTAGGCGGGTAAACACAACCGGGCGTCCGTGCGCCAGGCATATAACGATACGGAACGACATCGTATCGTTAAGATTACTCCGCCACCACCTACATCTCCAGTTAATGCCCCAGCCGTAGTTCGTGATCCTGGGTGTGACGGGTCCCAAGGCGCCGCCAACCGCAGCTCATCCGAACCGACCGCAGATCGCCGCCGCCCATCCCCATGGCTACCACCCAGTACCCAGCACCGACGTCCCGCGTCAGCCAAGCCACTTCCTGTGGCCAGCCCCGGTCACTGCCCAGGCACGCACGAGCGACGTCGCCGCTCCGACGATGTCGCACGGTCGGGCGCGAGGTACAACATCGTTGGAGCGGCGACGTCGCCCTGACAGCAGTACCGTTCCGACGATGCTGCCCACGAGAGCGCAGTGGCAACAACAGTGGTTCAACGATGCGGGTGCCTCGCCCGCGCAGCCGACTGGCTCACCCTCTACCGTCCCATCCGTATGTCGTGTCATCATTCCAAAAGGTCCGGGGACGCCATCGTGGCGCCACGAGACGAGGAGGACAACGATGCTGCCAGGTCAGCAAGAGCCCCGCTCTGCCCCAGTTCAGACTGATTCAGCTCGCCCAGAGTCTGTCCCGTCAGAATCCAGTCCGCAGCCGACCCATCCGCAGCCGTCCAACTCGGATGCGGCCCAGCCGGATGCGGCCCACTCGGATGCGGCCAAGCCGGATGCGGCCCAGCCGCCGCTGACCCCTCCGCGGTCAGTGTGGCCGCAGTCAGTACCGCAGGCGGCGGCGCAGGCGCAGGCGCAGGCGCACGCGGCGCAGGCGCAGGCGCACGCGGCGCAGGTGCAGGCGCAGGCAGTGCAGGCGCAGGCAGTGCAGGGGCAGGGGGCGCAGCCGGAGGCGCTCTATGGCGGGACGAGCACCCGCCGCATCACCATCCGCGACCTTGCCGCAGCCAAGGCACGAGGCGAAAAATGGCCGATGCTCACTGCCTACGACGCGCTGACTGCCCGGGTTTTCGACGAGGCGGGCATCCCGGTGCTGCTGGTGGGCGACTCAGCTGCGATGGTCGTGTACGGACATGAGACAACGATTCCGGTGACGGTCGATGACCTCATCCCGCTGACGGCCGCCGTAGTGCGCGGCTCCAAGCGTGCCTTGGTAGTCGCTGACCTGCCGTTCGGCTCGTACCAAGCGTCCGTGCAAAGCGCGGTCGAGACTGCGATCAGGTTCATGAAGGAGACCGGCGCGCACGCGGTCAAGCTCGAAGGCGGCCATCGGGTGCTGCGTGCGGTCGAGGAACTCGTGGCCGCCGGCGTCCCCGTGATGGCGCACCTGGGCTTGACGCCGCAGTCCGTCCACGCTATCGGCGGCTACCGGGTGCAAGGTCGGGGCGAAGATGGCGAGCGGATCATGCAGGACGCCAAGTCGCTCCAGGCAGCGGGTGCCTTCGCCGTCGTGCTTGAGTGCGTGCCAGCCGAGCTCGCTGCGCAGGTGACTGACGCAATCAGCATCCCGACCATCGGGATCGGCGCTGGCCCGGACTGCGATGCTCAGGTACTGGTCTGGCAGGACATGGCGGGGCTGACACCAACTGTGCCGAAGTTCGCCAAGCGATACGCCGATACGGCTGGCGCGCTTAAGCGGGCCGCCCAGTCATTCGCCAGCGAAGTCATCGGCGGTCAGTACCCCTCGCCCGAGTACAGCTACCGCTAGCTGCCTTACGTGGCTGGGCCGACTTCGGCCAGCCCAGCCACGCAAGCTCAGCTCGTCAGCTTGGGGAGCACCTCGTTGCCGAAGGCCTCGATCCATTCGCGCTGGTTGCGGCCCACGTTATGCAGGTAAATGCGATCGATGCCGAGATCCAGATACCGCTGGATGTCGGCACGATGCGCGTCCAGGTCGGAAGTGATCAGCATCCGCCCGGTGAAGTCCTCCGGCCGGACCAACTGCGCCATCTGCTCGAAGTCGAACGGCGACTTGATGTCCTGCTTGGGGAACTTCATGCCGCCGTTTGGCCATTCACTGACCGCGTTGGCGAGCGCTTGCTCATCGGTCTCCGCCCAGGACAGATGCAACTGCAAGATCTTGACCTGGGTCGACGGATCGCGACCAGCTTCCTGAGCGCCGGCTTCGAAGCGGCTCAGCAGATTCGAGATCTTCTCGGCCGGGGCACCTGGAGTGATGATGCCATCCACCACCCGGCCAGCCCGCTTGGCGGTGACCGGCCCAGCGGTGGCGATGTAGATCGGCGGCGGTGCGTCGGGCAGCGTCCAGAGGCGGCAAGTCTCCATCCTGAAATGGGTGCCCCGGTGCTTGACATCCTTACCGGTGAAGAGCTTCTGGATCACCTCAATGGCTTCCCACATCCGCTCAAGACGTTCGGCTGCCTCCGGCCAGTAGCCGCCGACGACGTGTTCGTTGAGCGCTTCGCCCGAGCCGAGTCCAAGCCAGTGCCTGCCTGGGTACATCGCGGCTAGGGTTGCCGACGCCTGCGCCACGATCGCCGGGTGGAATCGGAACGACGGGCAAGTCACTCCTGGACCTAGGTCACCAGTAGTGCGCTCACCCATCGCGGTCAGCACATTCCACACGAAGGGTGCCTGACCTTGGCTAGGCACCCAAGGCTGGAAGTGGTCGGCAGCCATCACGCCGGTAAAGCCAGCGGCCTCGGCAGCGACGGTGTACTCGGTCACCTCCATCGGACCAAACTGCTCAAGCATTGCCGCATAACCGACATGCGCACGACTCATTTACGGCCTCCGAGATAGGCAGTTGTCTCTTCGCTAGCCTTGCACAGCCTCGATGTGCCGTTACTTCCGGCTGGTATCGCCAACTTGGCCGGTAGTGCTGCGTGAGCCGCAGGCATCAGGCAGCATGGATCCGTGCAAACAGCTCAGGTCGAGGCGCTGCGAGCGTTGCTCGCGCCGACTGGCTGGGTCGATCGCACCAGACACTTCGCCGGCGCGCTGCGCCGTCGTTCCCGCACTCCGCAAGGACTGCTCATTGTTGGCACACCCAGCGACGAGCCGTGGCACATGACCGCGCACCTAGCTGAGGAAAGCAGGCTCGCTGACCTGCCCGAGCTGATGCCCACCCTGGTGCGCTGGACGCCACCGCCGGATGCGCCCGCACATCTGGCCATCGGCATCGAGCGTCTGGAGCAAGCAGGCCGAGCTGAGACTCTACTGGTGGTGAGTCCGCAACGCGCTCCAGAGCGCCTGCTCGACCGGGTCGCCGACGCGAGGAAGGCTGGTGCCGCGATCTTCGCACTCGACCAGGGCGATCCCGAACTAGACGCACTAGTGCACGAGTCACTGGCCATTCACCCCGAGCAGGCCCCGATCTCCTTCGACGCGGCCCAGCATCTGGTGAGCTTCGCTGTCGCGGACCCTGACCTCGTTCCAACCGCCGACGAACTCGGCGAACTGGCATCTTGGCAGCAGTCGTCGACCGGCGGCCTTGCCCGTACTCGCCTCGGCGCTGTCGCCCCACCCGGCTGGCGCGGCAAGCTCAACCGCATGCTGAGTGCCATCAGCGGGCCGCCACCCGGCTAGCTACTGGACCCCGGCGGGTCAACTGCCGAGCCCGGCGTTACTGGGAACTGGCGGGGCGAGCAGTTGGTGAGACGAAGGTACCGCGCCCCTGCCGAGTAATGATCAATCCACGCTCGCGCAGTACTTCCATGGCGTGCCGCAACGTTTGGTAAGCAACGCCGTACTCCTCAGCAAGTGCGCGCTCAGGTGGCAGTTTGTGGGTGAATTCCCCGATCTCGATGCGCGCCGCAATGCTATTAGCCACCTGTATATAGGTGAAATCCGGGCCACCAAGCGGATCAATCAACGACACGTTGCTCAACGTAGACAGTTAATCAGGTACGTAAACCTTGGCTAGCACCGACTGCTCTAGGTGCTCTATTCTTGACCGCATGGGATATCGCCAGCCAGCCGCGGACCAGCCAGCCGCGCCATCCGTCCCCGGTCCAGCCAGCCCCGACCTTGACGATGAGCCAGGACCGCACTGGGATCTGCGAGTCGAAATCGACGGACGCCTGAAGGCAGTGCTGACCGGCTCCAACCCGCCGCTGACCGTGACCGGTCAAGACCTGGCAAGCGTGCGCAAGCAGATCAAGATCATCGTCCTGCGCGGCCTGCTCTAATGACCCACTATCCCGGCCGCCACGTTCAAACGCCCGCCGCCCGGCAGCCCGCGCAAACGACGCACCGCTGGTCGGACGGCCCGCTGAATTGGAGCGAACGTTTGCCCGTTTCGCCCGCATCATACGCAATTCCACCGGCACCGCCTGCCCGGAAGGGGCAGGCGGCATGAACGGGCACCGCTCAATGCGGGCGGGCGGGCGGTGGTCTGGCGGGAGCGGGCGGGGAGGCTGGTCAGGCGTCGAGGCTGAGGACCATGGTGGGGCGCTCGATTACGTGGTCGTCACGGAGTGGACGGACGGCGGTGCCGATCGCGAAGAACTCGGTGGTGTGGCCGCCCCAGGTATGCGAGTGCTGGCGAAGTTGCACCCCAACGATGCCCTCGGCGTGCAGGGACTCTGCTTCGGCCTGCATCCGGCTCATGGCCAGCTCGCGGGCGTCGTAGAGGGCCTGGGTAAATTGCTCGATCTCGACATTGCGGCCGATGTTGCCGATCACGTTGCCGATGCGCTGGTGCGCGATGTGGTAGACGCAGGTGCCCATGACCATCCCGAGCGGCGCATAGCCGGCCCTGATCAGGGTCCAGAAGTCTTGCCCGGACAAATCGGAGGTGAATGGCAGGCCCTTGTTGTTGAGCCAGTTGGTCACACCACCGCCGCCTGCGCCTGGCTCACCCTTGACCGCAGTGCCGATGGCGATGAACTCGGCGATGTCCGCGCCGAACTCCTTGAGCTCGACATCCAGCCTGACGCCAACCACGCCGTCGGCACCGAGGGTCTTGGCCTCGACCTCCATCCGGCTCATGGCCAGCTCCCGCGCGTGGTACATGGCCTGGGACAGGACGGTCAGTTCCTGATTCTGCCCCCAGCGGGCCCGCTGCAGGCCCACATGGTAGATCGAGCTGCCGAGTACGAGGCCGAGCGGGCGGAAGCCCGCCTCCCGCACCAGGAGGAACTCGTTGACGGACAGGTCAGAGGTGAAGATCGAGCCTGCCTTGCCTGGCTGCAGTTCGGCCAGCCGCCGCATGGCGTCTTCGGGGACGCCTGATGCACCTGGATCGATGGACTGCTGCGTCATTGCTGCTCCTCCGGTGCGATATTCGCGTCTTCAAGATTATCTCGCTCCCCGGCCACCGGCTGGGGCTCGCGTGGGCTCTCGGCCTGTCGAAACGCGGATCGGGCCGCTAGTCGCCGCTGCGGATCAAGTGACAGCACAGCGAAAATCGGCCGTTGGCTGGTCCGCCGTGCGCTGGCGAAGGTAGTGATCGCGGTGCCGATCATGGTGACCTCGGCGCAGTGATCTTTGGCCGCGACCTGGCCGGTGCCCACGCCCTTGCACTCCTGCTCGGTGATTCGCAGCTCGGTGCTTTTGATCACCACACCTTGCCCGCAGACTCGGCTGACGTCGAGCATCAGCTCGTTCCCTGGCGTCCCTGCGGGTCCGGTTCACCAGTTCGGTGTACCCGCTGACCTCGACGTTCCCCGTCGCCCATCGGCTCTGGCCGGCCGTCAGCCAGTCGTCGTGCCTCACCCCGATCGAGATGCCAAGCACCAGCGATACCGGCACTGAGCCTGCCATGATCAGCTTGGCGAATTCCTGTCCGGTGAGATCAGAGGTGAACGGCTCATTCAGCCGGATACCGCCCGGCGCGCGAATCGCGGTGCCGGTCGCGCGGAACTCGACGCCACCGCCGCTGAATGGGCCGATCGTCAGCGACACGCCAACGACACCATGTCCGCCCAGTGCCGCGCACTCGGCCGACATCCGGCCGATCGCCCGCCGCCTAGCCTCATACAGCGCGTTGACCAGCGGGCCGTAGGCCGACGCTGACCCGGCGCCGGACACCACCGTGAACACCGCCGGGGTGTACCGCCGACCGCCGACGCCGCTGCTCCCGCCGGTATCGCGGCTGCCGTAGGTCGGGCAGACGTCGCCGCCGGCGTAGCCGATGTTGAAGACGGCCGCGCCCAGCACCTGCCCGACCGGCTCGAAACCTACTGACTTGATCGCGGTGAACTCGGGGGTGGACAGCGCCGATCCCCAGGTGCCAGAGGACTTGATCTCGGCGAGCCGTTCGCGCGCGGCTGGCGGCAGAACCTGGTCGTATCGCTGCGCCGGCACTGTCACCGCCCTCCCGGGATGCCGCTATCCGTTATACCGCTTAGTTCGAGATACCGCGCCGCACCGATCGGCGGCGCTCAGGGTCCAGCGACATGATCGCCAGGCTTGGGCCTTCCGCTTGGCGACGTGACTTGGTGAAATGCGTGATCGCCGTACCGATGAAGGTCGCCTCGGCAATGTGATCTCGAGCGCCTTTCTGAGGCGGCGCACTCCTGCTCGCCGATGTGCAGGTCCATGCTTTCGATGACCACGCCTTCCGCGCCCATCCTGGCGACATCGCGGCGCAATTGATCGCGGGCATCGTGCCTGGTCATATTGATCAGCTCGGTGTAGCCGCCGACTTCAGTGTTGCCAGCACCCCAACTCGTCTGGGCTCTGGTGGTCCAGTCGTCGTGGCGGCTGCCGATCGAGATGCCGAGCGCCAGACCGACTGGCACGACGCCGTCGGCGATCAGCTTGGCGAACTCCTGACCGCTCAGATCGGAGGTGAAGGGCTGCCGCAGCGGCGGCACGCCGGGTGCTCGCACGGCCGTCCCGATGGCGTGAAACTCAAGGCCGCCAGCCGGAAAGCGGCGGATGCTGAGCCTGACCCCGACGACGCCGTGCCCTCCAAGCCCGCTGCACTCGGCAGCCATCCGGTTGATCGCCTTCCTGCGCGCGTTGTACAAGGTCCGCACGAGGGCGCCGTACGGTGTCTGGTTGCCGGCGCTTGACAGCGCGGTAAAGCCGGGCTGCCAGGCCACCATCCGGTTGTAGGTAGTGAAGGCCATCCCGCTCGGGCAACCGTAGCCATACCCGCCGTAGCCGCGGTAGCCGAGGTTGTACACCGCTGCGCCGAGCACCTGGCCTGCTGGCTCGAACCCGGCTGACTTGATCGCCGCGAACTCCGGGGTGGACAGCGCCGAACTCCAGGTGCCGCTGGCATTGATCTCGGCCAGCCTGGCCTGCGCCACCGGCGGCAAACCTTCGCCTGACCATGATGTCGCCATGGCAACGCCCCCTTAGCTGGTGCGACGCCGCTCAGCTGCCATCTTGGGCGTCCCACTCTTTGTTCCGCTCTCGAACGGTATCAAGCGCGTGCTCGGCGGCTTCCTTGCTCGGATACGGACCAAGCCGGTCCTTGGTGGGCAGACGGTGTCTGACTCGACGGTGTGATGCTTCAGGCAGAACCACCACTGCTGCTGCGTGTCCATGGCAACTAGACTCTCAGATCATGGTGACGACGTTGCGACCCGGCCGGATTTCCCCACAGCGCAAAGTTCCGGCGCAGATCAAACGGCCCGAGTATGTCGGCAAGCGCTACCCGAAGATTGGCGAGCCGCACGTCAAAGACGCGGAGACCATTGCGCGGATGCGGATCGCCGGGCGGATCGCCGCGCAGGCGCTGGCCGAGGTCGGCAAGCACGTGCAACCCGGGATCACAACCGATGAGCTGGACCGGGTAGGCCATGATTTCCTGGTCGAACACGACGCTTATCCGAGCACGCTCGGCTATCGCGGCTACCCGAAGTCACTGTGCTCGTCGCTCAATGAAGTGATCTGCCATGGCATTCCCGATGACACAGTGGTCAACGACGGCGACATCGTGAACATCGACATCACCGCCTTCATTGGCGGCGTGCACGGCGATACCAATGCGACTTTCCTGGCCGGCGATGTCGCCGACGAATCCCGGCTGCTGGTCGAGCGTACCCACGAAGCGACTATGCGCGGCATCAAGGCGGTCATGCCCGGCCGACCGCTTAACGTGATCGGCCGGGTGATCGAGTCTTACGCTCGCCGCTTCGGCTATGGCGTGGTCAGGGACTTCACTGGCCACGGCATCGGCACCACGTTTCACTCCGGACTGATCGTGCCGCACTTCGACGATCCATCCGCTGACCTGGTGATGGAGCCAGGCATGACCTTCACGATCGAGCCGATGCTCACCCTCGGCACCATCGAATACGACATGTGGGATGACGGCTGGACGGCAGTCACCAAGGACCGCAAGCGCACCGCCCAGTTCGAGCACACCATCTTGGTGACCCCAACCGGTCACGAGATCTTGACCCTGCCCTGACGCCCCGTGCTTGGTCGTGGTCTCGCTGCCGGCGTCGGCGCGCTGCTTCTGGGCGTGACCGGACCAGCGGCGTTGGCGAGCCACGCGAGTTACCCTGGCTGCGTCGCCGCCGGAGTGCGGGCCATCAAGCACGACCGCGCTCTCACCACGCTGCCACCTGCCTGCCGAGGACTGCCGCCAGTCGCGGTTGAGCGAGCCGCAGCGACCGCTATCGATGAGAGCTCAGATCACGGCGCCAAGGTCAGCCGCAGGCACCTGGCCGCGCAAGCCGAGGCCAAGCTGAGCTTCTTGATCGATTTCGCCGAGACCGAGCGGGCGACTAGGCCGCACGTCGGGCCGAGCAAGCAGCCTGCGGCCCAAGCCGCTCCGCAGCTCAGCGTCCCGATCGGCGTGGCCGCCCTGGTGACCTGGCTGCTGACCGCCGCCAGTGGCGGTTACCTGCTGGCAGGCTGGCTTGCCCACGGCGGCCTGCGCAACTCGCGCGCTGGCCGAGGCCGGTCTCCCCCGGTGGTGCTGCTGCACTTCGGGCTTGCCCTGGCCGGTCTGATCACCTGGACCTGTTATCAGCTGACTGCCTGGGTGGCGCTTGCCTGGATAGCGGCCGTCCTGCTACTGCCGGTGACCGGCCTCGGCATCGGCTCACTGTTGCTGGCCATACCCGATCCGGCCCGGCCAGCATCAACCAGGGCACGGCCTCCGGTGGTGGTGATCAGCGTGCACGGCACCTGCGCCACTCTCACCCTGCTGATTGTGTTGCTGGCAGCGATCCAGGCCCGCTGACCAAGCTCGGCGATGCTGGCTGGTCACAGACGTAGACATCGGACTTCGACTCCGGCAGCCAGCGCAGCCACCTGGGCAGGTACCAGCTCCGCTCGCCGAGCAGCGCCAGCGCGGCCGGCACGCAGATACCGCGAACTACCGTCGCGTCGATGAATACCGCGAACGCCAGGCCAACCCCGATCATCTTCAGGTCGATGGTGGAAAGCGACGCGAAAATCGAGAACACCGCCACCATGATCACGGCCGCGCTGGTGACGACTCCAGCCCCGGTCGAGATGCCGCCGATGACGGCCTGAGTGGTCGGCTCGCCCCGCACCCGCAGCTCCTTGATCCGGCTCAGGATGAACACGTGGTAATCCATGCTCAGCCCGAACAAGAACACGAACATGAACAGCGGGACCCAGTCCATGATCCCGCCGAACGAGGTAAATCCAAGCAACCCCTCCAGATGGCCCTGCTGGAAGATGATGGTGATCACGCCATAGGCGGCGCCGACCGACAGCAGGTTCAGGCCAATGGAGACGAGCGGAATGGTCAGTGATCGAAAGGCGACCAGCAGCAAGATGAAAGCAAGCGCCGCAACTAGTCCGAATACCAATGGCGCTGCCGAGCGCAGGGTGGCGCTGTAGTCGTAGCTGTTCGCAGTGTCGCCGGAGACCGCGAAGCTGATGCCAGGCACCTTGCCGAGCGTGTCCGGCAGGATCTGATTGCGCAGCGTCAGCAGCGACTCAGTGGCTGTGGCGCCCTTGTGCGACCTCGCACTGGCCCCTACCAACGGGACTGAGAGCAACTCGCCTCGGCCGGCGTCGACGGGCAGCGCCGTGATAGGGCCGTGAATGGCCCGGCCATTGCCGCCGATGGCCTTGATCTCGGTAATCGCCTTGGCCATTGCTTGGCTCTGCACGCCAGGTCCGCTGACCACCACCTGGGCCGGGGCCGGCCCGCCAGGAAAGTCGTGCTGGATCAGCGCCAAGGTCCGAACAATCGGCAAGTTCGTTGGCAAGTTGATGTTGGGTGAGCCGAGCCGCATGCTAAGCGCGGGGAACGCGAGCGCAGCGAGCGCGACGACGGCAATGCCGCCCCAGACCAGCGGGCGGCGCACCACTCTGGTCACCAGGCCGTGCCACAGTCTGGACTGGCTGCCGCGGGTGACCGTCTTGCCAAAGAACGGGATCCGGCCTCGATCGGCCCACGGGCCGAGCAGCGATAGCAGGGCAGGCAGCGCGGTCACCGAGCCGACCACGGCCACGCCGACCACCACCATCGTGCCGATCGCGAACCCGGTGAACATGTCGATGCCGGTGAACAGCAACCCGGCCAGCGAGATCATGACAGTCAGTCCGGAGATGACGATGGCCCGACCTGAGGTAGCGGCAGCGGTGCGGAGCGCGTCGTGGAAGCTTGCGCCTGCCGCCCGTTCCTCTCGCTCCCTGCGCAGGTAGAAGAGCGTGTAGTCGATGCCGACCGCCATCCCGATGATCAGCACCACCTCAGAGGTGCCCTGTCCGATCGGGAGCAGCCGACTGGGGATGGCGAGCAGCGACACGGCCGTCACGACCGCAGTGCCGGCCAAAATCACCGGAATGGCGGCCGCGATCAGCGCGCCGAATACCAGCAGCAGCAAGAGCAGCGTCAGCGGCACCGACGTCCATTCGGCCTGATGGAAATCCTGCCCGAGCATCGCGGTCGCCGCTCGATCCACGCTCGCGTCACCGGCCTCGGCCACGATCAGGTCTGGGTGCTTGGCTTGCACAGCCGCGATCGCGTGCAAGGCGCGGACCACGGTGTTGTCAGCATTGTCGTTCGGCCCGGCGACCAGGAAGGTGATCAGCACTCCGCCGCCGTGCGGCGAAATCAGCTCCTTGCCGTCCCGCCCGAAAGGCGAGTGAATGCTGGCCGCCGCGCCAGGGAGATCTCTCAGCGCGGTGACCACCTGGCGGGCGGCCAGCCGCATCGGCTGATAGGCGGCGAAGGTGCGCTCGGGACCTGGGGTCCTCGACTGGATCAGCACGCTCTCCGACGGCGGGGTCACCACGCGCAGGTTGGTCAGCATCCGCTCGGCGACACCGGACTGCCCCGGGTCATACTGCGGCAAGCTGGCGGTGCCGTAGAGATGGCCGGCCAGGAGCGCGCTGCCGACCATGAACAGCCAGCCGATCAGCGCGATGGCCCGGTGCCGAGCGCTCCAGCAAGCGATCCGCTCGACGATCGGCCGGTGTCGCCGCGACCGGTGGGTGGATCGTCCTGCTGGTTGCGGATCAGCTGCCGCTCCCGCCTCCTGCGATTGCGGGGACGCCGTCATCGACGGGTTGCTCAGCTGCATTAAAAACAAGACCTTCCGGCGGGCGGGCTTACCTGCTCAGCGATGCGGAGACGCGCAAAGTTCCAGCGCTCCGGCGGATCTCAGTTGTGGTGATGCCTACTCGGGCACAGCCGCCGTTGGCGTTGCCCGAACCGACAAGGCGCGGCTGACCGGGGTCCAGGGGATGGTCGCGCTTGGATTGCAACGGAGAATACCCGCGGTAACGGGCTAGCTGGGCAAGTTGGACGAACCCTGACCGAACAGCGATACGCCTCTTACCTCTGACCTCGGCTTAAGCTGCAGATCACGGCTGCGGTGCGGCTGCGGAGTGACGCAGATCACGGCGTCCATCGGCAATGGGGGAAGATTGCCGCATGGGTGAGCTGATTGTGATCAGGCATGGTGAGACGGCCTGGAGCCGAGCGCTCAAGCACACCGGCCGTACCGATCTGCCGCTAACTCCGGCCGGCGAGGCGACCGCTTTGGCGCTCGCCGGAGCACTGGCCAAGCGGCCGTTCGTGGCGACCTTCGTCAGCCCGGCGCAGCGTGCCGTCCGTACGGCCGAGTTGGCCGGGCTCACCAACTTGAGGATCGATCCTGACCTGTGGGAGTGGGATTACGGCGGGTACGAGGGGCTGACTAGCGCGGAGATCAGCGTGCGCAGGCCCGGCTGGTATCTGTGGCGCGACGGCGTCATCCCCGGCGACGCCGAGCACCCAGGCGAGACCGTCGACCAGGTCGGCGCGCGCGCCGACCGAGTGCTCGCCCGGGTCAGACCGCTGCTCGTCGATGGCGACGTGGCGCTGGTCGCGCACGGGCACTTGCTGCGGATCCTCGCCGCCCGCTGGCTTGGCCTGCAGCCAGTGGACGGCCGGCTGTTCCAGCTGGACACCGGTACGGTGTCCAGCCTTGGCGCCGAGCACGAAGAGCCGGTGATCAGCTCATGGAACGTGCCACCCGCGAGCTGATCCGCTCCGGCTAGCTGGTGGTCGGGTTGGCGACCCAAGCCAGCATGAGCGGCTCGCCGGTGCGCGAGTCCTCGATCGCGAGCAGGTAAGGCCGGTTGAAGCGGAGCATAGTGGCCTCAGGCGCGACCGCGCTCACGCCGATGCCGACGGCCGTGGCCGCGCTCGCGACGGTGCCTTTCTCGCCGACTTGCAGCGTCGCCGCGTGCTGTACCAGGCTGATGCAGCACGCCTTTGGCGAAATGCCGGTGAAGTTCGCCTCAGGCCCGAACGCGATGCCCATGCCGAGCGCCTTGAGCTGATCGCTCAGCGAACCGCTCCAGCTCAGCTTGATCTTGGGTAGCGCAATCCCGGCAGTCTGGCTGGTCTTGGCCAGCTTGGCCGCGAGCGCGCTGAGCTGACTGGCCTCAGGCAGCGAGCAGCCGCGGCCGGCCAGGTGGCCGGCCGTCGACGGACGCTTGACACCGGTCGGCGGCAGCAGGGCGAGCATGCTGAGCCTGCCGCCCTGGTAGGGCAACCGCGCGGCGCTCCAGCCGCCGTCGGTGGCGAAGGAGTAGCCCTGACCGTTCAGGTAGTGCGCCCGAACCTGGCCAGACGCGGTGTGGAACGGTCCAGGCGCGGTCTTGGAGTGCTCGAACGGTTGCGCCCAGGCCGCTTTCAGGTAAAGCGCGTTGGTCAGCACCCAGCCGGTCGACCCGTCAAGCGCGCCCGGTGCCAGCAACTGCGGGATGTGCCCGTGCGTCTGTCTCGCGATGGCGGCATCGATTGTCTTGGTGGCGCTGGCCGGGTCGGACAGCAGCGGAACGTGCGCCAGGGAGGCCCGGTAGGCGTTGCGCAGGGCGGCGACGTAGGAGCGCTTGGTGGGCAGCGACTTATCCGCCCAGATCCGGTTGGCCTGGGTGAAGGTGACGCCTTTGCTGGCCAGCGAGCTGAGCAACTCCGAGCGCGCCAGCAGGCCGGCCTCCAGGCTGGCGAGCGGGACCTTGGGCAAGTGCATGGTCTGCGCCATCGCGGCCGCTGTCGTTCCCTTGGCGCCTAGGTAGGCGAGCCCGAGCGCGCTGGCGATGCTGACTGGCGAGATCACGACGTTCCGGCCGGGCTGACTGGCGCAGAGCGAGCTGAGCAGGCCGAGTCCGAAGGCAGTGTCGCCAGCGCCGTAGCTGCGCAGGGTAGCGATCTGGCTGGCAGTGAGCACGACTGGCTTGCTGGCCGTGTGCTGAGGGTGGCGGGTCGCGGCGCATCCGCTGAGGGCGCCAAGCGCGAGTACCGCTGTCACGGCGGCGATCCGGCGAGCGTATGTCATGCGCATTGGACGTACTTAATGGCCGATCGGGTTCCGGCCGATTTCTCGCCGCGGCAATCCGGTGCCGGGTTAGGCGGCCAGCGTCTGCGCAGGCAGGCCGCGCAATTGCCGCGGGATCCGGCTGGTGGCCTGGTGCATCGCCCGCAACGTGATGGTGGTGCTCAGGTCAGTGACCGGGGTGGTGGGCACCCCGTACAGGCGTCGCGCCCATCGCGGCAGGCTGGCGAAAGCGAGCGCATTCAGCGGCGGAACGACAAGCTTGAGCCCGGTGAACGGCCAGGGAATGTCCGGCACGAACGAGCGGGCCAACGCCTGCCTAGCCTCGTCGCACGCATAAATCGAGTGCCGAGTCGCTTCGTAGTAAGCGGCTAGCTCAGCGGTGCTGGCAGGCACGATAGCCGGGTCAAGCCCGACCACGGCAGCGCTGCGGCGCTGCTCGTCCACGAACTGGTCAAGCTCAGCGGTACTGAGCCGCATGCCACACCGGCTGGCCACATCCACATAGGAGGCGATCTCCCCGCAGTGCACCCAAAGCAGCAGCTCAGGCTCGTCTAGCCGAATTACTGAGCCGTCGACGTCCACTCCGGTCAAGCAGCTGTGGATCTTGCGGACCCGGCGGCCAGCCCGGTCCACCTCAGCCAGGCTGCCGTAGGTCCTGACCCGGACGAACTCGACCGTGCGAGCAAACCGGCCCCACGCCTCGCCGGGCTTGGCGAAGGCGGTATTTTGCCAGGTGGCGCGCATCGTCCTGGGATGCAGCGCCTGCAGGTACATGGCCCGCAGCCCAGCGATCCACATGATCGGCTCGGCCAGCACCCGCCAGGTCACTGAGTCAGGGCCGAAGAGCCCGTCCGGAGGCGGTGTCGTCGTCATCTGGCCTCCCCGGCTGGTCTAGCTGCCGGAACCCACGCTGACCCGGCTACCGAGGCGTGGCTTCCTCGGCTATCCAGTCTAGGTAGCTAGCCGACCCGGCGACTATCGGCGTCGCGATGATTTCCGGCTCGTCATAGCTGTGCCGCTCGGTCAGGAATTCGGCCAGCGCGCCGAATCGGTCGGCCGGGAGCTTGAGCACGACGATCCATTCCTCAGCACGCTCGATGCCGTCCTCCCACCAGAACGTGCTCGCGATCGGCCCGGCGACCTGGGCACATGCCGCTAGCCGCGCTTCGACTGCGTCTTGCGCTAGCTCCATTGCCTCAGCGCGGGAATCTGTGGTGGTTTGCACCTGCAAGAACGATGCCTCGCCGGCTGCCATACCTGAAGATATTACGCCCAGTGAGCGATAGCCTTTGCGTTCTCGGCAATCGAGGAGGTTTGCGTGCCGCGTCGCATGTGTCTGATCGTGAACCCGCAGGCCGGCAGCGGCCGGGCCCGTTCGCTTGTACCGGAGGCGACCGGGGCGATGACTCAGGCCGGCGTCGAGCATCGGGTGGTGGAATCGCAAAGCCTGGCGCATGCGAGGGAGCTCGCCACCGAGGCAGCGGGGAATGGCGAGGTAGTCGTCGCCGTCGGCGGCGACGGCATGGCCGGTGCGCTGGCCGGTGCGACCGCCACCGCTACTGGTTGCTTCGGCATCATCCCGGCCGGCCGTGGCAATGACCTCGCCACCGTGCTTGGCGTGCCGCCTGGCGCCGCGGCCGCCGCGGCCGTGCTGGCCAGCGGCGAAGTCGGTCAGATCGACCTGATCGGCGTCGGCGTTCCTGGCCAGCCTGAAGCGATCGTGGCCGGCAGCGTCTACGCGGGCCTGCCCGCACTCGCCGGACAGGTGGCGAACGCGACCAAGCTGCTACGCGGGCCGCTGGTCTACCCAGTGGCGGCGCTGCGAGTACTCGCGCGCTGGCGTCCAGTCACGTTTACCGTGCAGCTCACGGGCCAGTCGCAGGCTGATGAGTTCGCTGGCTACGCCGTCGTGGTCGCCAACTCACCGTATTTCGGCGCTGGGATGCAGGTGGCACCGCCCGCGCTGCTCGATGACGGGGTGCTCGACCTGGTGCTGATGCGGCATGCAGCCAAGCTGACCTTCGTGCGGGCGCTGCTGGCGATCAAGGACGGCAAGCACGTCGCACTGCCACAGATCGGCTTGGATCGCGGCACCGAAGTGACGATCACGATGAGCCGCGACCTGCCAGCGGCAGCCGACGGCGAGCCGCTGGCCTGCGCCAGCCCCCTCCCCGCCGGGACACCGCTACGGATCCGGGTATTGCCGGCCGCCCTGACCGTAATCCGCCCCCGCTTGACTCCGTCGCCCAGCCGTCCCTGACCGCTATCGACCGCTTTGCCGTTCCAGTTCTACTCAGGCGGGGCGGGCCAGGCCTGGGCCTGCGAGCTGAGCTGGTCGGCCGCTTCCTGCAAGGGGGCACCGCGGCCGACTGCCATCCCCAGTAGGAACGCCGTCACCGGCGCAGCCGGCCGGTCGACGGCGTGCGCGACTTCCCTGGCGAGGTCGAGTATCACTCGCTCGACCACGTCGTCCCGGTCAATCCCCAGCTCGGGGCAGCAGGCGTCGATCCAGTCAGTAAGTCTGCTCATGGGCCTCCTTGGCTGCTCAAAGCCGACCACTCGACGGCAGCGGCCAGGTCGGACGGGGTATCGCAATCCAGCCAGTATGGCGGCTCGCCGGGCGGGACCTGAATTGCCCGCACGACGTGCGGCAGCGGGGCAAGCAATCCGCGCAGCGAGCCGCCCTGGTACGCCGCTAGGGCAGCGGTCAAGGCGGCGGTGCGCCAGCAACTGGTGAGCCACTGCGGATTGCCCCGGTCATCGACGAGCACCGCGCCGGACGTTGGCCGGGCCGAACTAGCCAGCTCAGCCAGCAGCCGTCCGGTCAAGAACGGCAAGTCGGCGGCGAGCAGCAGCAGCCAAGGCGCGGCCACCAGCGTAAGGCCGGCCCGCAGCGCGGGGATCGGACCGGCACCGGGCGGGTCTTCGCTGGTGAACTCGACCGGGATCGGACAGCAGGACAGCTCCGCAGCCAGCGAGCCGCGCGGCGGGCCGACCAAAATGAGCTGACTAGCCCCGGCCTGGACGCAGGCGCCAGTGACGGCGGCAGCCAGCGACCGATCGCCGACCTGGAGCGCTGGCTTGTCAGCGCCACCCAGTCGTCGGGCTCGGCCGCCAGCCAGCACCAGCGCAGCGAACTGCGGCGCTGCCGCCGAGGGCTGCGGGCTGGCCACCGGCCGACGACCTGGGTTAGCCCGGCGAGGCTGCGGGTCAGCCGCCAATGGCGGACATCGGCCTGGCCGGGCTGCAGGAAATCCGGGTCGTTGATGCCGTGGCCAGGCAGCTTGCTGGCGACCGCCTGCCGCCAGCGAGCCGCAAGCTCGTCATCGTCAGCTCCGGACCGCAGCAGCGCGCGCAGATCACTTTCTTCCCTGGCAAACAGGCAATTCCGCACCTGTCCGTCGGCGGTCAGCCTGACCCGGTCGCACGCGCCGCAAAACGGCCTGGTCACCGAGCCGATCACGCCGACCCGATCTGGCCCGCCATCGACGAGGAACGCCTCAGCGGGCGCGGACCCGCGGCCAGCGGGGTCATCGGCGGTCAGCGCGAAATTAGCTGACAGCATGGCCAGGATCTCATCGGCGGTGACCATGTTGTCCCGGCGCCAGCCGTGCTGCGCGTCCAGCGGCATCTGCTCGATGAACCTGAGCTGATAGCCGTGGTCTCGGCAGTACTGCAGCAGGTCAACCGCTTCGTGATCGTTGAGATCGCGCATCAGCACGGCGTTGACCTTGACCGGGGTGAGACCGGCGGTCGCGGCGGCGGCCAGCCCGGCCAGCACGTCAGCCAGCCGGTCGCGGCGCGCCAGCTTGATGAAGGTTTGCTGATCCAAAGTGTCCAGCGAAACGTTGATCCGGTCGAGCCCAGCCGCGCGCAGCGGCTTGGCTAGCCGGGCCAGTCCGATGCCGTTCGTGGTGATCGAGATCTCCGGGCGCGGCCGCAAGGCTGCCGTCCTGGCCACGATGCCCGTCAGGCCGCGCCGCAGCAACGGCTCGCCACCGGTGAAGCGGATCTCGGTAACGCCGAGCTGTCGGACGGCAAGATCGAGCAACCGGATCAGCTCATCATCGGTCAGCTGGTCTTCGTTCGGTAGCCAGTCCAGCCCTTCTGGCGGCATGCAATAGGCGCAGCGCAGATTGCACCGGTCTGTGAGGGACACTCGCAAATCAGTCGCAATCCGACCGTAGGAGTCGGCGAGCATCACTCACCTCCCCTTCGCGGCACGGTCACCCCATGCTCGCCTAGCGTACTGGTCAACCTGTCTGCAACAAGCGTCGCGGCAGCTGATTCGTTCCCGACCGCCTATTGTGAGTGCTCATGACCGTGACCGGCGCGATCTGGCGCGACCAGCTCACCAGCGAGCAGCGCGAACTGCTCGGTGCGGGTGCGGGGACCATCGCCGACCCCCGTCCCGACGTGCTCGTGGTCGGCGGCGGCATCCTTGGCGTGGCCACAGCGGCCGCGATCCAAGATGCCAGGCTCGGCTCCGTGCAGCTGATCGAGGCTGGCCGCCTGGGCTCGGGTGCGACCGGTGGCGCGACCGGCCTGCTGGTCCCTGAGCCGCACCAGTGGAGCGATCCTGAGACCTTCGTCGACCTCGAGCGGGCCAGCCTGGAGCGGTGGCGATACCTGGACCAGGCCACGCCGGGCGGCCTCGGCCTGGTCGAGCTCGACTGGATCGGGCTCGCTCCCGATCCAGGTGGCCTCGCCGCGCATCAGCCAAAGAACGTGGAGTGGCTGGACGCGAGCAAGATCGCGGCGCTCGTGCCTGGCCTGGCCTGGCACCTAGGTGGCGCGCTGATCAGGCATCAGGCGAGGATCAACCCGCTGCGGGCGCTGGTCGGCCTGGCCGACACGCTGCACTGCGTCAGTACCGGCGTCGCGGCTACTGCCGTGCGCGTGCACGGCGACCGGATCGAGTCGGTCACCACGTCGGCCGGCGAGATCAGCCCGGGCGCGGTGGTGTTCGCTACCGGTCAGCCGCCCGTGCTCGACGGACTTGACCTGGAAATCCCGGCCGACCGGGTCAAAGGTCATCTAGTGGTCACCGAGCCGGCCAATGTGCATCTGCCGTGCACGATCGTGCCAGTGGCGACCCCACTCGAAGACGGCAGGCTGCTGGCCGGCGGCACCCTCGACTATGGCGACGAAAGTCCGGTCGTGCGCGATGAGGTGGTGGACGCGATCGTGGCCGGGTTGCGGGCCGCGCTGCCGGGGCTGCGTGACGTCAAGGTGTCGCACAAGTGGTGCTGCTTCCGGCCACGCCATCCCGACGGCCGACCGGTAATCGACCGGGTGCCAGGACTGGCGAACGCCTGGCTGACCTCAGGCCACTTCCGCACCGGCATACTCAACGCGCCAGCGACCGGAATGGCGCTCGCCCGCTGGATCTCGGCGGATAAACCGCCGCCAGAGACCGGGGCCTGGAGCGCCACCAGGTTCGACCGGGCTAGCGGATCTCCCGGCGATCGTCAGCCCAACGCCTGGTGAGCTGCTGGCGGTCCAGGTATTCAAGCAGCGGGATCAAGGTCCGCCTAGTCGTGTCGAGCGCCGCCCGCGCTTCCGCCGCCGTGAACGGCTGCGGCAGGTCGGCCAGCACCCGGCTAGCCGCTTGATCAGCCCCGGGGGCGAGCACCAGCTGATCCGCGATCCGCAGTAGGGCACCATGTCGAGCCGCCGCCGCGAGCGCCCGGTGGTCAAGCCCGAGTTCGCGCAGCCTGGCTGCATCGGGCGCATGGAACGGGCGTTCCGCCAGGTCAGCCAGCAGCCTGGCCACCGGCCCGGCTAGTGCGGCCGGCAGCGTGCTTGTCCCGCCGCCAGCCGGATCAGTACCTGACGGCTCGCTCGGGGCAGCCGTCATGATCAGCCCGGACTTCACGACCAGCGGCGAAACGACGAGCGCACCCACCAGCTCTCGGTCGGGCAGGCCGACGCTGGCTCGGGCCACATCGACCGGCAGGCCAGGGGCCAGCGGATGCGCCGCCGCATGTGCGGCCACGGCCTGCGTCAGGGCCGACTGGAGTCTGGCCCAGTGCTCGGGATCGGCATGCCAGCCGGGCGCGACCTGATCGGCTGGGGCGGCAACGCCCATGGCGGCTAGGTCAGCTGAGCGGAGCAGCCGGTGCCGGCTGCAGCAGCTCCGCGGCGGCCGGCTGATCTGGCCAAGATGCCAGCTGCGCGGCCGCCTTGGCGGCGGCGCCCCGGCGGTTGACGGCCGGCGGAGCGACGTCAAGCACCACCGCACCGGCCAGTCCTGGCCAGCAAGGAGCGGCCGGCGCCGAAGCCGCCAGGTCGCTCCTGGCCCCGCCTGCTCGATCCACCGCCGCGCCAGGATCGCGCAGCAACAGCCGGTCGGCCACGTGCAGCGGCAGCGCGTCCCGCAAGGTCAGCCGGACCAAGTCGCCGTGCAGCGGCCTGACCTTGGCTGGCGTCCGCGCCGATCCGGCGTGCACGATGACCAGCTTTGGCAGCTCGCCCACGGTGATCCTGACGTCGATCACCGCGGTCAAGGTCCACTCGCCCGGCCTGATCAGCGCGGCACCGCGACCGGCTTGGCTGGCCTCGATGCCGCGCACGTTCAGCGCGGCCCTGGCGACCCCGGTCAGGACGTCGGCTTGCTCCCCGAGCGACTGCAGCCCGCGCACCTTGACCGGCCGAAGCGACGGCGTCAGCAGCAGCTCATCGCCCCGGCTGACAGTCCCGGCCGGCAGCGTGCCAGTCAGCACGGTGCCTGCTCCGGTGATGCTGAACGCGCGGTCTACCCAGATCCGCACCGGGGCAGTCGGGTCCGGTCGCGGCAGCCTCGCGGCCAGCCGCTCAAGTTCGACCGTGAGCTCGGTCAGGCCCCGGCCGGTGATGGCGCTGACCGCGACCGCCGGGACCTGGCCCAGGCTGGACTTGGCGAGCTGCGCCTGCGCCTGCGCCAGCGCGGGCGCAGGCGCAGCCAGATCCGCCCTGGTCACCACCAGCAGGCCATGCCTGATCCGGAGCGCATCGATCGCCGCGAGGTGCTCGGCTGACTGCGGCATCCAGCCGCCATCGGCGGCCACCACGAATAGCACGGCTGGCACTGGTCCGACGCCGGCCAGCATGTTCGGCACGAACTTGGCATGCCCAGGCACGTCGACGAATGCCAGCTTCTCCCCCGATGCCAGGGTTAGCCAGACGTAGCCGAGGTCGATCGTCATCCCCCGGCGGCGTTCTTCGGCCCACCGGTCAGGCTCCATCAGGGTCAGCGCGCGCAGCAGCGCGGACTTGCCGTGATCCACGTGCCCGGCAGTCGCGATGACCTGCATCGTTAGCCGTCCAGGCCAGCTGCGGCGAGCACCGCGTCAGCGAGCACGGCGTCGTCGGCCGGCTCGATGGCGAACAGGTCAAGCAGCAGCCTCCCGTCGGCGACTCGGCCGACGACCGCCGGGGCACCGGTTCGCAGCCGCCCGGTCAGCTCATCGGGCAGGCTGACCGCCGCGCTGACCAGCGGTACCCCTGGGGCACCGCCGCCTCCGACGGCGGCCTGCGAGTCCACCGGCCAGGCGCCGATGCCAGCACTGGCGAGTCGTCCGGCGAGCATTTTCGCCCGGTCTTTTAGTGCCGAAGGATCGGCGGCGAGAGCTTGCAGCACCGGCGGGATGGGACCAGCCAAGGTGGCTTCGAGCGCGGCGACAGTCAGCTTGTCCACCCGGAGCGCCCGGGCCAATGGATGCCGGGCTAGCCGACTGACTAGGTCGGCCCGGCCGAGCAGCAGCCCCGCCTGCGGGCCGCCGAGCAACTTGTCACCGCTGGCGGTGACAAGCCCGGCACCGGCCCGCAGCCAACTCGTCGCGTCTGGCTCGTCGGGCAGGGCTGGATGCGGGACGAGCAGGCCTGAGCCGATGTCGCCGACCACGGGCACGCCGAGTTCCGCGAGCTCAGCGATCCCGACGCTGGCGGTGAATCCCTCAACCCGGTAGTTCGATGGATGCACCTTGAGCAAGAAACCGGTCTGCGGCCCGATCGCCGCCGCGTAGTCAGCGATGCTTGTCCGGTTCGTGCTGCCGACTTCGCGGATCTTCGCGCCGGTGCTCTCCAGCAGTTCAGGCAGCCGGAACCGGTCACCGATCTCGATCAGCTCACCCCGGCTCAGCACGATCTCCCGGCCGGCCGCCAGCGCGGTCGCGGTCAACGCCAGCGCGGCGGCGTTGTTATTCACCACGTGCACGGCTTCAGCGGCCGGCACGGCTCGGGCGAGCGCCGCCAGCATGGCCGCACCGCGCTTGCCCCGAGCCCCGGTGGCCAGGTCGAACTCAAGGTCGGTGCTGCCGGAAGCGGCGACGACAGCGGCTCGGGCGGCCGCCGACAGTGGTGCCCGGCCGAGATTAGTGTGCAGCAGCACGCCGGTCGCGTTCAGCACCGGATGAAGGCTGGCCGCCAGCGCGGGCAGGCAAGCGACGGCCACGTCGGGCACCTGCGCCGGATCGATCAGCCCGGCCCTGGCCTGCTGCTGCGCCTGTTGCACCACCGACCTGACCAGTGGCCGGCCCAGCCTAAGCTCGGCAGCAACGAGTCGCGGATCGGCCATTACCAGGTCGGTCCTCGGCACTAGCCGACGCGCATCATCCACGAGCGCGAAGATACCGCCGTCGCGTACGGACGGCAGATGCGACACGGACGCATCGTTATCCCAATTCGCGCGTCAAAGGTACTGGTGTGCCACGCTTTGCTGAGTTGACGGCGAGTAAGTAGGAGCTGACATGGCCGCAGGCATCCGAATGTCGCGGAGCAGGGGTACTTTGTCCGGGCTTGCCTTGATCTTGCTAGGTGCCTGGGGCGGCTTGGCCCCCATGATCGGGCCGTACTTCGGCTTCGGGTTTGAGCCCAACCAGCCTTGGCACTACACCATGGGCAGGCTGATCCTGACGATGATTCCTGGCGGTGTGGCCGTTCTTGCCGGGCTCGTCATCCTGGTGACCAGGAGCCGGGGATTCGGCGCGTTCTGCGCACTGATCGCCGCCGCTGCCGGTGCCTGGTTCGCCATCGGCACGGCGTTGCTGCTGGCTGCCGGAGCGACCGGGCCTAACGTCACCGTCGGCCAGCCGATCGCGACGACGCCAGCTCGGATCGTGCTGACCAACCTCGGCAGCCTGTCGGGCGTGGGTTTGCTGATCGTGTTCTTCGCGGCACTGGCAATGGGCCGGATGTCGATTGGCGCCTACAAGGACTTCCTGCGGTTCGGCGACCCAGCCGACTCAGCCGCAGGCGGCCTAGCGAACGTCGGCCTGGCCAGTAGCAATCCGCCGTTCGACAGCTATCAGCCAACCCAGTACCAGCCCACGCAGTATCAGCCTGATCTCGGCGGCGGCCAGTCCTACGACCCCGTTGCGGCCGAGCAGCCGGTAGTGGGCGGCCAAGCACAGTTCCCCAGCCAGTACCCGGTCAATCAGGACACGATCGGCCAGGGACCGCCATTCCCGACTGCGCAGAGCGGTTACCCTGGCGCGGCCGATCCGTTCGGCGAGAGCCCCGGCAGCTATACGCCCGGCGGGCCGGTCACGTATTCACCGGGCCAGACCCAGTACCCGCCAACCCAGTCGCAGACCGACCCGCTGGCCGGACCAACCCAGGAGCAGCAGTTCCCGCCCGCGCAGCGATAACGCGCAGGAACGAAACCTGGCGAAACAACCCTGATCACCCGCCGTATATGGTGACCTCGCATACTGCGTCGGGCGAAATGCTGCCTGTCGTCTGACGCTTCTGAGGCAGGAGTCGGCATGCCAGAAGAAGAGCCGCCAACCGATCGTGAGCGGTCGCCGAGCCGACGGCTGCTGTCGGGCGTGGACCGGTGGGCTTCACGTCCGCTCGTCGCGCTGGCCGTGATCGTCGCGGACCTGGCCTGGGTCCTGCTCAGCTTCGCTGTCGGCTTTCCTGGGCTGGGGGAACGCGTCTTTCAGACCCTGGTCGCGGCCGTCACCTTGGCCATGGTCTTCGTCATCCAGCACACTCAGGCTCGGGAGCAGGCAGCGACCCAGCGCAAGCTCGACGAGATACTGCAAGCCCTGCCCGGTGCCGACAACTCCCTGCTGATGCTTGAGCATGCCTCTGGCGACGAGTTGCGCGCCGCCCACGAGTCGCACCGCGACATCCGCCAAGCCGCAGTTGATGAGCAGTCCAGCGTTGCCGACCCCGCAGGATAGCGGCGAACGGCCAGGGCCATTGGCTGCCGCTCGGCTGTTTGCGCTGCAGGCAATGCGCGCGTAGTCTGAGGGGGTTGCTCCGGACCTCGGTAGCCGTATCCACGAATTCGTGGACACGTACCTGAGTGCCCGGAGTTTTTATTTTCCCCGTAGCCGCCTGGCTCGCCGCCTACCCCACCTAATCACCCCGGCTAAGGAGTCAGTTATGGGCATCATCGCGTGGATCGTACTTGGCCTCATCGCAGGCCTGCTCGCCAACATGCTGATCCCCGGACGCCGACAGCAGGGACTCATCCTGACCTGCGTCATCGGCATCGTCGGCGCGCTGCTTGGCGGCTGGGTCGCCACCAAGCTATTCCACATCCACAGCATCAAGGGGTTCTTCAACCTGTCCACCTGGATCACCGCCATCGTCGGGGCGGCCGTCCTGCTGCTCGTTTACCACCTGATCAGTGGCCGGTCGTCCAGCCGCCGCGGCCGGTTCGCGCACCGCTGATAGACCGCCAGGGGCCGCTCCGGCTCTCGGCCTGCCCCTGGCCCAGCTTCAGCGTCTGGCCTCCGCATCTCGCGCCTTAGTTGGGCGAGCCTCGCACTGTCCCTTTTCCACGACCTGATTTCGGAGCTGTCATGATCATCATTCTTGGGCTCATCATCCTGGCCGCCGCCCTGGTAGTGGGCGTGGCTGGCGTTCTGGGGAACGGCGGCAGCGCGCACGCGGTCAGCCATTTTTCGATCCTCGGCTATCACCTGACTGGATCGGCCGGCACGCTGTTCTTGGCCGGCATCGTGGTGGGCGCAGCCGGCCTGCTCGGGCTGTACCTGCTGCTGACCGGCGCGCGCCGCACCTCCCGCCGCCACAGCACCGCGCGGCGGCGGCTTCAGCAGTCGCGCCGCGAGACCGCAGCGGTCAGCCAGGAACGTGACGACCTGATTGACCAGCGCGAGACCGCCCGCGCCCAGGCGACCGGCCAGCCGGTCAGCGGCACCGACCGGCGCGCGACCCCGCCCAGGCCGGCCGACAATCGCTGGAGCAAGCTCCGCGGCGTCAGGCACTGGCTCGCTGCGGCACCGGCCGCCGGACAGTCGGCCGCGCCCGTCGACCGGTCAGCCGTCGAGGTCCCAGCGGGCGCTTCCGACCCGGACCTGGCCGCCTGATCATGCCGAGGTCAGAATTCCTCGGCGGCTCTCCTAGCTGGATGCCGCAGGGGGCCTGCCAGGGTGAGGATCCCGAGCTTTTCTTCCCCATCACCACGGCCGGCCCCGCGCTAGCGCAAGTCTTCGCCGCCAAGGCCGTCTGCTTTCGGTGCGCGGTACGTGCCGCGTGCTTGTCCTACGCCCTGGCCACTGGGCAGGCTGGCATCTGGGGCGGAACCACGCAGGAGGAACGCCACGCCATGCAGCGGCCGTCCGACCGGATGACCCGTGAGCGCAGCGCCAGATTTGGCGCTGCGAGCGTGACGGCACTCCACCACAGCAATTCCGCCTGGCAGTGACCACACGCCTGCGGCGGCAAATGCACTGCCAATCTGGCCTCAACTCAGACTCGACGCCCGGGCATTGACCTAAGCGGCATTGCTCATAAGCGAGAAAAGCGTATAGTAAAGATAAAGCTCCGGACCCAGGCCAACATGCTCGCGTGATTTGCGAACGCATCAGCAAGGGTCCGTTTTATTTCTGCTGCGACGCCTCGTGCCGGCAACGTTAGCTCACCGGCGAGCATACTCAACTTTTATCGCGCCCCATTTCCAGCGTGCCCCCATTGAGCGGCCCGCTCATTTCCGCACTTGGCTCGAAGGGCGTTTCCGCACCTTCTGGAACGATCTCAAAGATCTCCCGACGCAAGCCTGAGCCCCGGCCCTCCGTGGCCAGCACTAACCGCTGAGTCCTGCCGCAAACGCGGGCAGGACTCAGCCGACCATATTCGGTCTGGCCGCCGACGCAGTCAGCACAGCGAGCTTTCGGTCAGATAATCAGCCAGAGTCTGCGTGCCTTGAGCGCCCAGATCCGGTAGTCATACCAGCCGGCCAAGATCGCGATCAACAACCCGAGTGCCACCTCTCCCCAGGCGTGCTGACCGATGTTATAGATCGCGCCGAGTGCGAAGCCGACGCAGATCACGCCCCAGATCACGCCGCAGATCCCGCGGAATACCGTCATCCGCGGCGTGGCGAGGCTTCGCAGCATGTCCCGCTGGCCTTGCTGATAGGCCAGTTGCTCGGACGTCGGCCTGCCATCAGGATTGCTGAAGCCTGCCGGATCAGGTCCGCTCATCCGTCATCCCTCCCCGAGTCCTTCCAGATTCGCGCACCTCCGCAGAATAATCCACACCCAGCAAGCCGCAACAGAGTCGGGCGTTCGTGTCAGGCAGCCTTAAAGCGGGCTCCTTGCCAACCGGACAGCCGACAATCCGCGCCAATCCACGACCTACTTGTGGAATGCAAGTAATCGGCACTCGCTGATTCGGTGTCCGCGCGGCCAGTAGGTGGTGAGGATTTCGGCTCGCACCTCAGTGAGCTGGTCGAACCCGTGGCGGGACCCGGAAGCGCCGCACCTCCTGCGGCCACCCGCAGGCGACCGCGATCTTCGCGGCCCACAGCCGTGCCTCATCCTCGCTGGCAACATCCACGATGGCGAAGCCACCGAGGTGCTCCTTGGACTCGACGAACGGCCCGTCGGTGAACAGCGGAGTGCCGCTGGACGCATCGACGCTGAACACCGGGGTGGCATCGTCCAGGCCACCGGTGAAGACGAAGACGCCGGCCGCTTTCATCTCCGCCACCAGCGCCTGGACGTTCCTGGACTTCTGGCGCAACTCCTCGACCGTATGGTCGGGCACCCACTCGTCGTTGAAGGCGATGAGGTACTCGGTCATCTTTCCTCCTTTGCCGGGGCAACCCACTGCGGGCACCCCTCCGCCGTCTCTACGAACGGCGGCGACCCGATCCGACACCGAGCCAGGATTGTCCGGCGGCCATGTCCGCATCGGCCGTGCGGCCAGCGTAGATGCCGGCGGGCTCGGGCGTCCTGATGGTGGACTCAGTACCTTGCCGCCAAGCCCGGCGCGCGGGGCCGGGCAGCAATGACCATCCGAATTCGTCCGGAGAAAGACGCTAGCCGTCCGGAAGCCGCCGACGCATGGCGACGTCGTCCGGGCTTGGGGCGCATTCCGCCGCAGTCGCTCGCCAGTGCCTACCTTGAAGCCAGCAAAAGGATCGCAGCGAAGCAACTAAACCAAGGAGGCGTTGTAATGCGAAAGCTCATCCCCCTAGCTGCGGTGGCTGGACTGGCCGCCCTGTGCGTGCCCCTGGCCGCGCAGGCGGCGACCACGCCCGCCGCTCAGCTGTCGCTCGGTGCCAGCCACATCCGCGAGGGCGGCGCTATCCGGCTCCATTACTCAGTTCGCGACCTGCCCAGCGGATCAACAGTCAAGCTGGACGGCCGCATGATCGGCGGCACCTGGAAGGCGCTGCCGGGTCAACTGGGAAGGCAGGGAGTAATAACCGAATCGGATAGCCCCGCTGGCGCATTTCAGTTCAAGATCGTAGTAACCGACGGCAGCCGTTTCGTTACGGCATCTCGAATCGTCACCTTGACCGTGCGGCCCACCCGTAACGCTGGATACCACAGCAGCCCCTCGCCTTGGTGGGGAGTGCTTGACTCGGGGGTCCGTGGGGTGGCGGAGGGCGCCGCAGGAGCGGTCGCTGGCACGATCATTACCGTATTGCTCTGCTTCTTCGGCCTATGCTGATCCGCAGATGAAATTGACGCAGATGTCGAAATGGCCGAGCCGGGGACCAACCCGCCCAGCGGCGGGCCCTGGCTCGGCGGTCGGTCGGCAAGGGCACTTGAGTCGATCGCCGTGGGACGTGGTGGTCTTGGTCGCGATCGTCGTGATCGTCATCACCGTGACGGTTTCGCTCGCGATTCTTGCTCGGGCAGGGGTATTCGCCGGAGCCAGCGCCATCGCGGTGACGACCTCTCCCAGCACGAACAGCGCCCTGCCGCCGCCGGTGCCGTGCAAGTCGTGCTGGCACCCCCGCCAGCACGAAAGCTGGCAGATCCAGCTTGACTCGACGCCCAAGCGGCCGTTCCTGAAGGTCGCCATGACCGAGGTGGACGGATTCGACACGTCCGCCGGCACGGTTGCCGCTCTGCATCGAACATTGACAGGCCGCGGCGTTGTTTGTTACATCGATGCCGGCACCTGGGAAAACTGGCGTCCGGATGCGCGCGAATTCCCTCGCTACCTGCTTGGTAAGCCGGATGGCCCCTGGCATGGTGAACGCTGGCTCGACATAGCAAGATTTCACGGGATACTTGGCCAGATCATGCAGGCGCGCGCCCGGATGTGCCAGCGCAAGGGATTCAACGCGATCGACTTCGACAACGTCGACGGTTACGCAAACAAGACCGGCTTCGCTCTCACGGCTGCTGATCAGCTACACTACGACATTTTTCTGGCCAACACCGCCCACCGGCTTGGCTTGGCGGTCGCGCTGAAAAACGACCTCGCTCAGGTGCCGACGCTGCTGAAGTACTTCGACTTCGCCGTTGACGAGCAGTGCTTTCAGTACCGGGACTGCTTGAGCGCGCAAAACGGCGGCTATGGCTTGGACGAATTCACCGCCGCCCACAAAGCGGTCTTTGATATCGAGTACAAGCTGAAGCGGACGCAGTTCTGCCCGCAGGCGATCAAGGACAACTTTAACGCCATTCGCAAAGGTCTTAACCTCGGTCCGTGGCGACAGGCATGCACCTAGCCTGTTGTCGCCTGCCTGAGCGCGACGACCTCATCGTTATCGCTGCCGATATATACCAGGCCGCCGTAGATGGCAGGACTTGATTGAACCTCACCTGACGTCTGGTAAGACCACAACAATTTGCCCCGCAGCGAGAACGCGTCGACTCGGCCGTTAGAGTCGCTTACGGCGCTGCCGATGTAGATGACGCCGTCGCTAATGATCGGGCTTGAGTTGGTAATCTTGCCGAGCTCGGCTCGCCACAATTGCCGACCGCTCGCGGCAGCGAAGGCGTACAGCGCGCCGTCGTGACTGCCAACGTATACAACTCCCTGATAGACGAACGGACGGTCGGTAATGGCACCATGAGTCGGCGCGGCCCACCTTATCTGACCTGATTGCGCGTCCAGTGCGTACAGGTAATGGTCATCGCTGCCGACATAGACCGTGCCGTCTGCGACCGTCGGACTTGAGCCGACCATGCCCTTGGTCGCGAGCTTCCATAGGGCCATGCCGGTCGTGGCGTCGATCGCGTAGACATAACGATCGTTACTTCCGACGTACACCACACCGTTCGACACGACCGGACTCGAGTCGACGTTCTTGCCAGTCTCGTACCGCCATACCGTCTGGCCGCTGGCAACGTTCACCGCATCGACATAGTCATAGCCGTCACCGAAATAGGCGACTCCGTTCGAGATGGCGGGACTCGAGTCGATACCGCCGGCGAACTTCCTCATCCATAGCAGCGAGCCGTTACGAGTGTCGATCGCATAAAGGCTGCCTTGATCATTGCCGACCAGGAGCCGGTTGCCGTCAATTGCGGGGGTGGAGTCGATCAGTTGATGCGTACGGTAGGCCCAGATCTGGTCGCCCGTCTGAGCGCTCAGCGCATAGATGACACCGCTGTCGTCAGCTAGGTAGACGACTCCGTTAGCCAGCACGGGACTGCCATCGACTGAGTTGGCAGTGACATGCCGCCAGACCGGCACGGGGATCGCCGGGGAGACGGCGTGATTCGGCTTCTTCGGATCCGCCTGCCGGACAAGCCGGGGGACCACGACGATGGCGGCAATGACCACCGCCACGGCAAGGACGATATAGGCAATCTGATAGAGCTTTGGCTTACCACCCAGCCTGACGTGCTCAGCCGGCGTCACGTCAGGGGCCGGTACCGGGGTTTTCTGCTGGATGACTGGCGCCGGCGCCACCGCGCCGATGCTGTCAGGCCAGCCCCGCACGGGGCACGGAACATCGACGACCCCGTTCGTGGCGGCGTCGAGACGGTCAGCCCACTCCTTTGCGGTACCCAGAACCTCGACGTCTCGCTCACGCAACTTGGCATTAGCCAGGCAAGCCGCTACGAAGTAGCGAACGAAATCCCACGGCGGCGGCTTAGCCCGCTTCCCTGACAAATGATCAGAAATCGTGCTTCGCTCTAGCATCTTACCGCTCAAGGTCACGACAGCGCTCAAGGATGGATTACCGGCCGCTACCCGCAGCCGCCGAAGATCTTCGCTGAAGCTCTGAACCGCTGGATTGTCTGCCACGCCCCCGCTACCTTGCGATTAGCCGTTCGAACTCGTCCGGATTTGCACGAAGTTTGGTCAGATAATATCGGCCCGCGCTGGCCAAGACAGCCTATAGGTATCCGGTATTAACCGGCATTTTCCGACGACCGATTGTGCTTATCCACCTTCTGCCGGACCCGGAACGACCTCACCCAAGGTCGTAGCGCATCCGCCAAATCCAGCTCACGAGCGCATAACCTCAAATCAGCAACAAGCTGGCAATCGCGCGACTAATCGCAGGAACGCTGCGGTGCGCGAGATCACTGGTCCTGATCCGCTCGTGCGTCAGTAGCGAGCATGCCGCCCACTGGGGCTGCTGGTCAGCTAGCAACTGCTCGCCCGCACGAACCTTGGGATAGACCAATATCCTGTCTTCCATTATATTGAGGTCGTGGCAGGACACCCGATGACCGGACAGGCGTTCTTCGTGCTCTCCGCGCTTGCCGATGGCCCGCGGCATGGGTACGGCATCGTGGGCGAGGTCGCCGAGCTCTCGCAGGGCCGGGCCAAGCTGAAGATCGGCAGCCTGTACGGGGTGCTGGAACGGCTCGCCGCCGAAGGGCTGATCGAGCCTGACCGGGAGGAGGCGCACGACGGCCGGCTGCGCCGCTACTACCGGCTGACCCAAGATGGGCGGCGGGCGCTGGCCGAGGAGGCCGAGCTCCGCGCCGCGACCGCTCGGGTGGTGCGGGCGAGGCTAGACCAGACGGGTCCGGCGGCGGCCGGAGCGGCCGGATGAGCGGCGACCTGGAGCGGCGTTACCGGTGCGTGTTGCGGCTGCTGCCTGGTTGGTACCGGGAGCGGTGGGAGCAGGACATGGTCGCCGCGTTTCTTGACGGCTGCCTGGCCAACGACCCGGAGGCAGCTGAGTACGTCGGTCACGCGACCGGGCCAAGCGGGGCGGAAATTGCCAGCGTGGTCAGCCTGGCCATCCGACTGCACCTGCGCGGCCCTCGCACCCCCCGCCGGTACGCCTTCGGCCAGGCCATCCGGCGTGCGGTGCTGGCCATGTTGCTGGTGCACGCTGTGCTGGCAGTCAACATACTCGTATTCCTCTTGCTGAGCCGCCGTCTGGTCGGCTGGCTGCCGCCGTCGCCCGCCAGCCTGGTGATCCCGCCCGCCGGCGTCTGGGCCATGGTGTATTACCTAGTGAACGTCGCCTGGATCGCGATTTTCTTGGCTCTGACCCTCGGTCATTACCGCACTGCCCGGGTCCTGGCGGCGCTGGCCATCATCCCTAGCCTGGTCGCCTTGCTGCAAGCCCAGCTGGCCGGCGTCCCGCCGGCACCGTTCGGGCCATGGGCCTTCTGGGTGCTGCTTGACCTTGTGCCGGTCCTGGCCATGACGGCGTTCCACCGGGACGCCGCGGCGGCCGCCGCCCGGCCCTGGCTAGCGGCACTACCCAGCGGATACTTCCTGGTGTACGGACCGTTGCTCGCGCTCCAGGCGACCGGGAACTCCGCCTGGCTGCCGGACTTCTCCGGGCTGTGCTGCGTCTTGGTCAGCCTTGCCTGCCTGGCGCATGCGCCCAGGGCCTGGTCCCGCCGGGTCGCCGACACTGGGCAGTGGTCATTGGCCCTGGCCCTGCTGGCCGCCGTGGCCGGGGCCTACCGGATCAGCTCGCTCACCGGCTACCTGAACGACCCGCACCTGATCATCGTGAGCCTGGCCGAACTGCTCATCATGGCGGCGGCGGTGGCCCTGATCGGCCCCGACGCCGGCCGCGCGCCGACAGTAACGCCGCCTCATCCCCGCGCCATTGCCGCCTAGGAAGATTCAGGACATGCCATTCCAGCGTCCGCCTCGCCCGCTGTCCGTTCTGGCCAGCGCGCTGGCTGCAGCAGCCACCGTGCTCGCTGTCGCCAGTTGCGGCCACGTCGCCCCGCTAGGGCCGGACCCGGCACCAGCGAGCCTGCCACCAGCGGCCACTTTGGGGTCACCGATCGTTGTGCAGGTCATGCGCAGCCAGTCCCCCACGCCAGCGGGCGAATGCCCGGCCGACTCGATCGACCTCTTCGGACTTGACCCCAACGTGCCGCGGGCCTCGGTAGCTACGTCCCGTCCGGTGCCCGTCGGCACCGCGAGCCCGACCCCACCGACCGCGCCAACCGCGCCGCCGACGGGCGTAGCGTGCTACCTGCCGGTCGGAGCTTCGGTCACGATCACTTCCGCTCGCGTCTCCTCGGTCACCACTTACCGGCAGCAATCTGGGCCTGCCTGGTACGGATTCGTCGTCGCCTTTCCCACCGCCAACGTGCCGGCCTTGACCGCGCTCATCCGGCAGGCCTATGCCTTCGGCGATGCTCTCGGCATGAGCGTCGCCGGCAAGCTCTGGCAGGCACCGCGACCACCAAGCAGATTCAACGCCCTGCGGGCGGCACAGATCAACCTGCTCAGCCGGAGCCAGGCCGTCCACCTGCACCGCCTGCTGGTCCCGTCCGACTGACTGCCGCCGTCAAGGTCATCGCCGAGGCCCGGCGAGCCGGGCAGCTCGCGTTGGCCTGGTGGCGGAGGCGGACGGGAATCGAACCCGCCGACGACGCTGCGCGCCGTCCGCCGGTTTTGAAGACCGGGGAGCCCACCAGGTGCCCAGACGCCTCCACGCCGCACCTTATCCCCCGGTGCCGCGACCGGCACCCGCCAGGCGGCGGGTCAGGCGTCCGACTCGGCGTAGAGGGAGTCGATGACGTCGGTGTACTTGGCGTGGATGATCCGGCGCTTGAGCTTGAACGTCGGCGTCAGTTCCTCGCTCTCGGCGGTCCACTCGACCGGCAGCAGCCGCCAGCGCTTGACCTGCTGCACCCGAGCCAACTGGGTGTTCGCCTCGGCCACGGCATCGCGCACGGCCGCCAGCACGATCTCGTTTTCAGCGAGCTCGGCCAAGGACGAAGCCTCGATCCCGCGAGCCTTGGCCCAGGCGGGCGCGACCTCGCCGTCCAAGGTGAGCAGCGCGACCACATACTTGCGCCGGTCACCGTAGGCCAGCGCCTGGCCGATCAGCGGGTTCGCCACCAGCACGCCCTCGACGGCAGCAGGCGAGACGTTCTCACCGCCCGAGGTGATGATCAGCTCCTTTTTGCGGTCGACTACGGACACGAAGCCGTCGTCATCGATGGAGCCGATGTCGCCGGTGTGCAGCCAGCCATCGGCGTCGAGCAGCTCAGCGGTCTGAGCGGCCAGGTTCCAGTAGCCGGGGGTGTTCAGCGGACCGCGCGCCAGGATCTCGCCGTCCTCGGCGATCTTGACTTCGATGCCGGCGACCGCCCGGCCGACGGTGCCGAGCTTGAAGGCCTCAGGCGTATTCGTCGTGAACGCGCCAGTGGTCTCGGTCATGCCGTAGACGTCGAGCATCGCCATGCCGAGCCCGGCGAAAAACGCGCCTACCTCCGGCGGCAGCGGGGCGGCGGCACTTACCACCACGGTGGCCTCGCCCAGCCCGAGCAGGCTCTTGATCAAGTTGAGCACGCCCGCCTCGGCGGCAGCGAACACGGCCGCGAGTTCGTCGGAAGTGCTGTGCCCGAACTGGCGGCTCTCCACGTAGCGCCGCCCGACGTCCATCGCCGCCGCGACCGCTGCCTTGCGCGACTCGTCCTGCTCGGCGGTGAGCAGCGCTTGAATGCCTGCCTGAATTTTCTCCCACACCCTCGGCACGCCGAAGAAGGCGGTCGGCTTCACCTCGCCCACGGTCCTGATCAGGTCGGTGGTGGCGTTGTGGCAGAAGTACGTATGCCCGGCGTTGTAAATCGCCAGATACACCGAGAAACATCCGCTCCGCGATGTGCGCCAGCGGCAGGTAGGACACCCACCGGGTATGCAAGGTGGCGCTGCCCGACCTGGTCGCGGTCGCGCACTCGTAAAGCACCCCGCCGTGGGTGATGACGACGCCTTTGGGGTTGCCCGTAGTGCCCGAGGTATAGAGCAGGGTCACCGGGTCGGCCGACGTGATCGCCGCGATCCGGCTGGTCACCTCGGTAGCTGCGGCGCCTGCCGCGGCCTGTTCGCTCAATTGGCGGAAAGTAGCCCAGCTCAGGAATCTCTCCCCCGCCGGGCAAGCGCCGTCGTCGCGGACGATGACCTTCTTCAGGCCGGGCAGGTCGGCAAGCAGCGGCTGCCAGCGGGCCAGCTCGTCGGCGCCGTCGACGACGGCGATCCGCACGTCACAATCTCCGGCCACGTACTTGATCTGGTCGGCGGCGAGCGTGGCGTAGAAGGTGACCGGCACTCCCCCGGCCTGCACGACAGCCTGGTCGGTCAGCAGGTGCTCAAGCCGGTTCGGCAGCATCATCGCCACCCGCTCCCCCGGCTGCAAGCCAAGTTCGACCAGCCCGGCCGCCAACTGGCTGGCCAGGTCGGCGAACTCGCGCCAGCTCAGCGTGTGCCAAGGATCGCTGCCGTCCCGGTCGGCATAGGCGGGCAGGTCGCCGTACTTGGCGACGGTGGCGGCAAGCACGTCGCACAACGTGCGACCGCTGACCTCAGCCTCGATCGCGGCCCGTTCCTCAAGAACTGAACTGCTCACTTTGCCCCGCCTCCCAGACGCCGATCCACTTGGGCGATATGCCACCACGGCTTAGCTTAGGTACGCAAGCCTCGTTGGCTATGGTTCAGCAATGCAGCACGATGCGCCGATCCGGCTAACTCAATACGCGCGCGGCGGCGGCTGCGCCTGCAAGATCCCGCCGGGCGAGCTTGAGGAGGCCGTCGCCAGGCTCATTCCCGAGCATCAGTCGCCCGAGCTGCTGATCGGCGTCGAGCATGGTGATGACGCGGCGGTAGTGCGGATCAGCGCGACCCGGGCAGTCGTCGCCACGGCCGACTTTTTCACGCCGGTTGTTGACGATGCCCGCACGTTCGGGCGGATCGCGGCGGCGAACGCGCTGTCAGATGTCTACGCGGTGGGCGGGGAACCGCTGGTCGCGCTGAACCTGCTCGGCTGGCCAAGGGACGTGCTCAGCGCCGACCTGGCCGCCGAGGTCCTAGCCGGCGGATTGGAGATCGCGCAGCAGGCGGGCTGCCACGTGGCCGGCGGCCATAGCATCGATGACCCGGAGCCGAAGTACGGCATGGCCGTCACCGGGCTAGCCGATCCCGACCGGCTACTGCGCATCGACGCCGGGCAGCCGGGATTGCCGCTCAGTTTGACTAAGCCAATCGGCATCGGCGTGCTGAACTCGCTGCACAAGGCAACCGGCCAGGTCAACGAGACCGCGATCGAGGTCATGACGACCCTCAACGCGGCGGCCAGCCAGGCCGCGCTAGCCAGCGGCGTCCGCTGCGCGACCGACGTTACCGGCTTTGGATTGCTCGGTCACGCCTTCAAGCTGGCCCGTGCCAGCGGCGTCACGGTGGTCATTGATCACGAGTTGGTGCCGGTCATTGATGGTGCCAGGCAAGCGCTGAAGAAGGGTCACATACCGGGCGGCAGTAGGCGTAACCTAACCTGGGTCGCGCCGCACGCCGACCTCTCCGGGCTGTCCGAAGAGGAGTCGCTGCTGCTCGCCGACGCGCAAACGTCCGGTGGCTTGCTCATCGCTGGGGAGGTTCCCGGGGCCACCGTGATTGGTGAGCTTGTTCCCCGGACGAATGCCATACTTAAAGTGATGTAACAATCACTCTTAGTAGTTGCCGTATCCCGATCTGGTAGTTCAGATGCGGCGGGCGGGCGCACCGGGTTCACTTAGGTGCCAGCTGTGCCCGCCGCAACATTAGCGCGCGCGGCGAGCCAAGGAGGACTTCCCGTTGCAGGTACAGGCAGAGCTGGACCGGACCACCGTCCCTGGCCGGTTCTGGCATCGGCCGCTGCCGTGGCACCGAGTGGTCGGCATCGCCACGCTGGCGGTGGCGGCGCTGTTCTTCGCGACCGCGCTGACCGCCTTCATCATCGACGCCGTGGTGCATCCCGGTGACGTGCTCAACTGGTTTGACCTCAACGTCTACAACGACGCCGGGCTGGTCACCAGGCAATTGCCGTCCTATCTGTATATCTGGCAGCTCGGGCCGACGGTCAAGTTCACTTACACCCCGTTCGCTGCCGTGGTTTTCGCCGGCTTTTCTTTCCTGAACTGGCCAGTACTGCGTTGGCTGATGACCATCGCGAGCCTGCTGGCCGTGCCGGCCGCAGCCTGGCTCACCCTCGGGGCCATGGGCCGCAAAGGCATGGCCAGAGCCGCCATGGCTCTCTTGGTCGGCGGCGTTTGCCTATGGACCGAGCCTGTGACTAAGGCGCTATTCCTCGGCCAGATCGAGCCGCTCTTGCTGTTGCTGGTCATCTGGGACCTGACGCTGGACGACAGCCGCCGGTTCAAAGGCATCGGGGTGGGCATCGCAGCCGGGATCAAGCTCGTCCCGCTGCTGTTCATTCCCTATCTGCTGGTGGCCGGCAAATACCGGCAGGCGGCTTTCGCCACCGGTGCCTTTGTCGCGAGCGTGCTCATCGGCTTCATCGTGCTGCCCGGCCCTTCGGCCTCGTACTGGCTCACTGGCTACTTCGTCCGGCCTGGCCGAACTGGCGGGGTCGATTCCCTGGTGAATCAGTCCCTGCTTGGCCTGCTGGCCAGGCACGCGGGCAACGGAAACGCAGCTCAGGGCAGCTGGCTGCCGATCGCGCTCGGGGTCGCCGTGGCCGGAGTCATCGGCGGCGCGCTGCTGCGGCGGGCTGGCCAGCCAACTCAGGCCTGGGTGCTGGTCGGGGTCACCAGCGTGCTGGTGTCGCCGATTAGCTGGGATCATCACTGGGTGTGGGTGGTCCCGGTCGTCACCATGCTCGCCGGGCTGACGATGAGCGGCCGGGGCATCACCAGGTGGATCTGGCTGCCGCTTGGCCTCGCCACAGCAGCCGTCTTCGGCTCCTGGCCGTGGAAGTGGAGCGGCCCTGATGCGTACGTGCCGCAACGCGGCCTGCTCGGTGGATTCGCGCAGGCACCGCAAACCTATGACGTCAGCGGCATTCACGGCTGGCAAACGCTGACCTGGAACCTGTTCGTGATCGCCGGGCTAGTGATCTACCTGATCATGGTGGTGACAGCGATCTTGGTCTGGATCCGTCGCCCTCGGCCGCCGTCGGACCCTGACGACGATGACGATGCGGCACCGAGCCCGATCGACGCGCTGCTGGCTAGGGCCGATGCGGTACTCAAAGCCAATGATTCGCTGGTCAGCACGTTCAGCCAGGCGAGCAGGACAGCGCAGCCGGCCGACGGCTAGCTGCCATCGGCCGGCTCAAGTCCAGTGGCGGCTTAGGCCGCCTGGTGCTCCTTGACCTGAGCGTCGATGCGCTCGTGCTGCCCGGCCAGGCTGAGTTCGCGGCGCTGAGCAACGCCGGTCCGCTGGCTCGTGCCGTGCAGCCGGATCGCGCCGATGGCGATAATCGCGGCACCGATCACCACCGCGACGGCGGTGAGAATGCCATAACCAGCGAGCGTCATGTTGATCAGGTGCATGTCGATCATCTCGTTCACCTTCTAACTCTGCGGCCCCTGGCCGTCAGGTCAGACCCGCTCGTTCGTTCCCTCGTACCATGTGTACGGTGTTTACATACTTAGGATGAACCATAAAGTGAACGTTGTCAACATTAAGTTGGGCAGAATCTTTTCTGCCATCCTCGATTGGTGCGAATCCGTCTCAAGCTCCTCGTGCTGAGCCTGGCCGGCCTCGCCGGCCTGACTGCCACGCCAGCTATCGCCAGCGCCAGCCCGCGCTTGGTCGCAGTCGCTGGCGCGCAGGCGGTGCCGGCTGGCTCGGTGCGGCTTGGCGTCGTGCCGCCTGCCACCTCACTGCGGCTCGACGTGGTGCTGGCATTGCCGCATCCAGGTGCGGTCGACGCGTTCCTCGCTGCCGTGAGTGATCGACGATCGCCGTTGTTTGGCCGGTTCTTGCGCCCCGGTCAATTCGGCCCACGGTTCGGCCCCGCCCTGGCTACGGTGACTGCGGTAAGGGCCGCGCTGCGCCAGGCCGGCCTCAGGCCTGGGCCGACGGCAGCGGATCGATTGTCGCTCCCGGTCACCGCCTCGGCCGCCGCGATTGAGCATGCCTTCGGGGTGTCGCTAGACCGGTACCGCCTGCCCGGTGGCCGGATCGCGTACACCACCGCGACGGCACCGAAACTTCCTGAAGCCGTGTCCGGCGACGTCGTGACGATACTTGGACTCGCCAGCATCACCGTCCCGCGCCACCTGCTCGGGGCACCCCCACGGCCACTTCCGGCTAAGCCGACCTCGGGCGGGGCCACGCTCCCTGACGGCAGCGGACCGCAACCGTGCGCTTCGGTGCCAAGCGGCGCGGCCGGGCACACCATCAACGATTTCGCGGCCCGCTACGGGATGTCGCCGATGTACGGGCTCGGTGACTTCGGCCGGCGTACGAGTAGCACTAGTCGAACTTGAGCCCGACCTACCGAGCGATATCAGCGCCGACGAGAGATGCTTCGGAATCCACACACCAGTCAGCTACCGCCAAGTTGACGGGGGCGCAGGCAGCGGCGCCGGCTCGGGCGAGGCGGCGATCGACATTGAGAACATCATCGGTCTCAGCCCCGGCGTGACCGTCGACGTCTACCAGGGCCCAGACGCCGCCGACAACGACGCCTACGACGTCTACAAGAAGATCATTAATGCCACCGGGAGCCAGCAGGACCAGGTGATCTCGACATCTTGGGGCAGCTGCGAAGCTAACCTGACCGCCGGCCAGCTCACTGCCGAGCAAGACTTGTTCGCCCAGGCAGCGGCACAGGGCCAGACGGTCATCGCGGCAGCGGGCGACAGTGGCTCCACCGGCTGCTACCAAGCTGACCACGGCAACGATGCTCTCGCCGTGCAAGACCCGGCCAGCCAGCCCAACGTGCTCGGCGTCGGCGGCACGGCCATGACCACATCCGGTGACGTAACGTGGAACGACTCGGCCATCGGCAAGGGCGCGGGCGGCGGCGGGCCATCCGCCGCCTGGTGCATGCCGAGCTATCAGGACCAGCCGGGTATCCCAGGACTGATCGGCACCGGGAGCGTGCCCAACCCTAGCTGCCAGTCAAGCACCGGCACCAAGTATCAGCGCCAGGTCCCCGATGTGTCGGCCGCCAGTAGTCTTGCCTCCGGCTATCTCGGCTATTACCTCGGCCACTGGTCGATCTTCTACGGCACCAGCGCGGCGGCGCCGCTATGGGCATCGGTAGCTGCGCTCATCGACGCGTCACCGTTCTGCCGGGTCTGGCAGTCCGGCGATGCCGGAGCGCGGCCGCCAGGGCTGTACTTCGTCGCCGCCGATTTCGAGAGCTATATCTACGGCGCGCAACCGGAAGGGCTCACTGATGTCACCGCCGGCGACAATGACTACGCGACTTCCGGCTACACCGGCGGCTCGTACCCGGCCACGACCGGCTACGACCTAGCGACCGGGCTTGGCACCCCGCTGGTCAGCGGGATCGCCAACGGCAGCGGCAGCACCTTCTACCCCGGGCTAGCCGCGCTGATGTGCCTGGTCTACGGCCACAATGTGCAGAGCGCGAGCGTCACCGGCATCTCGCCGCACTATGGCCCGACTTCGGCTGGGCACAAGATCACGGTCACCGGCACGGGCTTCGTGCCGATCGCCGGCGCTGACGTCGCTGAGATCGGCTCGGCGCGCGTACCGGCCACCTGCACCAGCCTGACGCAGTGCACCGTCATCGTGCCAACGGGCTCGATCGGCCCGGTTGACGTGCAGATCGACGCCGAGGACTTCGGTGCCAGTCCGGTCACGGCCGCCGATCGGTACCAGCGGGTGGCACCGCCCACCATCAGTTCACTATCGCCAAGCAGCGGGGCGAGCGGCGGCGGCACTAAGGTCACCATCCGCGGCTCTGGGTTCTTCGGCACCGTGACGGTGCGATTCGGCGCCGGCAGAGGCACTGGCGTGCGGGTCGCCTCGGCCACCAAGCTGGTAGTGACCGCGCCGCCCGGCGATGGCACAGTCGAGGTGACAGTCACGGCCGCTGGCGGCACCAGCGCCGGGCGATATTTTTCCTACTGATCAGGAAATAGCGGCTGGGTCGCGCCCGACAATGCCCGCCAGCATGAAGTCGCCCACCTTAGCGATCGCGTGCGCTCGCTCGTCCTCGGTCAGCAACGCCAGCGGGCCGTCGAGCAGCAAGGTCGCCAGCCCGTGCACGGCGGCCCAGGCTGCGATCTCAGCCCCTGGCCGACGCTGCTCAGCCAGCACTCCGGTCGCGACCAGTTCGTCGAGTACCTCGCTGGCCAGCGCGAACGGACCTTGCTGCGCTAGCCGCTCGGGCACATCAGCCATCGGCCGATCCGGGCGGCAGAACGCGGTACGGAACAACCCTGGGTCCTCAAGCGCGAAGCTGATGTAGGCGCGGCCAAGCAGCCGCAGCTTGCGAATCGACTCCTGGGCCGGGTCAGCTAGCCGCTCACCCGAATTCAGGCTGGCCCGCATCGCATCGGCCAGCGCGCCGAGCGCCCGCTGCCTGACCGCGTGCAGCAAGTCACCATGATCAGCGAAATGCCGGTAAGCCGCCGCCGCCGAGACCCCCGTAGCCCGCGCGACCGCACGCAGCACCACGGCGTCAGGTCCGCCCTGCCGAGCCATCTCAGTCGCGGCGTCGGTCAGCGCATTGGGCAGGTCACCGTGGTGGTAACTGGTGCGGTGCTGACCGGGCCCGCCGACTGTCGAAGCCATCCAGCCATAGTGCGGCACAATCACCAAGTTCACAACGTGAGCCCAGCCGGCTGTTTCGGCCGTCGTACTACTGTGTGGGGACAAGCCGGACCGAAAGGACGTCACCGCCGATGGCCGTCGCAGTCCTGCTCGCAGCCGGAGCGGCGTTCTGTTCGGCCCTGGCCGTGGTGTTTCAGCGCGTCGCACTCGAATCGGGCCCGACGGCTGGAGGCCTCAGTCCGCGGTTGATGTCGCACGCACTGCGCAAGCGCGGCTGGCTGATCGGCCTTTGCCTGATGCTGTGCACCTTCGCCCTGCAGACCTCGGCCCTGCGGTTCGGCCAACTCAGCGTGGTCCAGCCGGTACTCACGACCGAGTTGATCTTCCTGGTGCTGATCCTGGTCGTCGGATTTCGCCGCCGAGTCGGCCGACGTGAACTGATCGGGATCGGCTTGATCATCGTCGGCCTGGCGGGTTTTTTCGCGGCAGCCTCGCCAGCCGTCGGCACCGGCCAGCCGAGCGGGACCACGTGGGTGGTGCTGTCGGTCATCGTGGTGGCCGGCGCTCTCGCCATGCTCGCCGCCGGGCGCGTCGGCCCGCGCTGGTGGCGAGCGGCGGTTCTCGGCGCCTCGGCCGCGACACTGTTTGCCTACAACGCCGCCCTGGCCAAGACGCTGACCGCACTGCTGCGCGACGGCGGCCTCCCCCGGCTCTTCGAGAGCTTCGACCCGTACCTGATCGCCGTCTCAGGCGCGACCGGCCTGGTCGTGCTGCAAGGCGCTCTGGTCGCCGGCCCCATCACCGCATCCCGCACTGCCAACGTGGTGGTCAACCCGCTAGTCAGCATCATCATCGGAGTGACCGCATTCGGCGAGCACCTGCACTCCGGCGCGTTGCCAGCCACCGTCGACGTGCTCGCCATCGCCGTCCTGTGCACCGGCATCGCCATCTTGGCCCGCTCCCCGCTGGTCACCGGGGAGGGCCCGGCCGGGCATGAGTACCTGGTGACCGGGCCCTCTGCCAGTCCGCTACCCGAGGCTCCCGCAACCTAACATCCCGTCAGCCGCACCAGGTGGCTGGCTATTGCTGCTTGTGACAGTCGCTGCCGGCCGGCTTGGCCGGGCCCGGGTCGTTTGGGTGGCTACCACGTACTTGGGGTCCTTCGCTGAATCCACTCCGGCGCGATGCACGGCGAACTTGACGCACAGGCCGCCCCCGACCAGCAGCGCGGCGGAAGCGACTGCCGCGATCCGGCTGCGCCGCGCCGCTAGGGCAGCGGCGGCACCGGAAACGGTCGCGATCCTGGCGTAACGCAGCAACCTGCCGCCATCGCCCTGGTGATACGGCTCAGCCGCGAGGTCACGACGGCGTTCGAGCGCAAGCTCGGCACCCCCCTCTAGCGCCGCGCCGACTAGGGCCAGGCGTTGGGCTGGGCGAAGGTCGGCGAGGTCGCCGGTCAGGGCACCGGCCACCAGCCCAGTGGCGGCAGCGGCCGTGAGCGCACCGCCAGCGAACAGCAGCGGCAACTCGCGGTAGGAGGTATGCCAGGCCGGGACGGCGGTGTCGGCCAGCAGCACGCCCGGATAAGCCGCGAGCAGCGGGCCGGTCACCGCCGAGGCCGCAGCGGCCGCCGAGCCGATGCCGCTGAGCAGGCCAGTGACCTCGCTCGCCGCCGCGGCCGTGGTCAGGCCACTGTGGCTCACCAAAATCCAGGAGCCTATGCTCATCGGCGAGGTGGGCTTAGCCACTCTGAGCATGTGCAGAAAGCGCTCTGGGCGGCCAAGCTCGGCGGTCAGGAAGGCCGCGCCCCCGGCCGCGGCACCGGCGGCGACCAGTCGCCCGGCCCTGACCAGGCCGCGTCGCCCGGTCGCGCTCGCCACGGCGCCGAGCACGGCCGCCGCGCCAGACAATTCCCCGAGAAATAGGTACATCGGCAAATGCGGCTCACGCCACCGGGTCACCTTGAGAATCGGGCGCCCATAGTAGGACTGGAACTCGGCCGGCGGCACCTGTAGCTGCTCAGTCACCTGCGCCTCCCGGCGAAGGCGACTGCTACCCCGGCGGTGAGCGCCCCGGCCGCGATTCCGGCCCAGCGCCACATCGCCGGCAGGTCCTTGGTAGTGACCACAGGGTCTGGCGGCAGCCCGTACACCTGCGGCTCATCAAGCAGCAAGAAAAACGCGGCCGTCCCGCCCACGCCGTCATCGGCGTCAGCGCCATACAGCCTGGCCTCGCCGACCCCAGCGGCGTGCAGCTCAGCCAGCCGCCCTTGCGCGGTCGCGAGGAGTTCGTCCAGCGGGCCGAACTGGATCGAATCAGTCGGGCAGGCCTTGGCGCAGGCTGGCTCAAGCCCGCCGCGCAGCCGGTCGTAGCACATGGTGCACTTCCAGGCCCGGCCATCGTCTTCACGCCGGTCGATGACGCCGAACGGACAGGCGGATACACAGTAGGCGCAGCCGTTGCACACATCAGGCTGCACGATCACGGTGCCGAACTCAGTGCGCACCAACGCGCCTGTTGGGCAGACGTCCAGGCAGGCCGCGTGGGTGCAGTGCTTGCACACGTCGGAGGCCATCAGCCAGCGGGTAGCCGCTCCCGCATCGTCGGTGTCGCCCGCCGACGCCAAGCTCGATCAGCTCACCATCGCCGTCCCTTGAGAGCGCCGACGTCGGCGGTATCGCCTGCTCGATGAACGCGACGTGCCGCCAACTGTTGGCCCCAAGCTCGCTGGTGTTGTCGTAGGACATGCCAGTCAGCCGCAGGGCATCCTCGTCAGGGTCGGGCAGTCCGTTCCACTCCTTGCAGGCCACCTCGCAGGCCTTGCAGCCGATGCAGACGCTGGTATCGGTGAAGAACCCGACTCGCGGCGGATGCGTCTGGTAGCCGGCGTCGCCGCAAACGTCGTCCAGCGGGCCGGACAGCCGGCTCATGGCTGATGCTCCGTCCCGCCGGGCGGCGCTGGACGCCCGGCCTCGGCGGGAGCTGCCGCGGCCTCGTCGCCGAGACCAGCCCGCTCTCGGTACTCGCGCACGAGCTCTATCCTGGCAGCACCACGCGGCCGGCGCCCAGGCCGGATGTCGCAGGTCGCGACCTTACTCTCCTGGATGTACACGTTCGGGTCGAGCAGGACGGGCAGCAGGTCGTTCACCGAGTCGCCGGTCACGATGCCTTCGCTGCCCCAGTGATAGGGCAGGCCGACCTGGTGGATCACGCCTTCACCAGGGATCCGCAGCGGCCGGATCCGACGGGTGACCAGCACTCGGGCTTCGATCGCCGCACGCGCGGTCACGATCGTAGCCCAGCCGCCGTTCGCTAGCCCACGCTCGGCGGCCAGCCCGGGCGAGATCTCGCAAAACAACTCAGGCTGCAGCTCAGCCAGGCGACCGAGGGTGCGGCTCATCCCGCCGGCAGTGTGGTGCTCGGTCAGCCGATAGGTGGTCACGACGTAGGGGAACGTCGCGGCATGCCCGGCCGACTGCCCCCTGGTCGATCGCCGGTCCCGATATCCGATCGAGACCGGGCTGCCACTCTTGGCCATAGACCCGGTTGCGGATTGGTGACTCGCGCGGCCTCGAAGTGCGCCGGCAACGGCCCGTCGGCGAGGCCCTTGGCGACGAACAGCGCGGCCTTGCCGTTCGCCTGCAAGATGAACGGGTCAGCGCCGCCGAGCGCGGCTTCGCCTTGGCACCAGGGGCCGGCCGGTAAGACGGCGGCTTGGCCTTCTCGAATCTGGCACATCGTGGCCGGTCCACTCGGCCGCGTCCGCGTCCCACCAGATGTAAGCCTTCGCCTCGCTCCACGGCTTGCCTTCGGGGTCAGCCGAGGCCCGGTTGTACAGGATGCGCCGGTTCGCCGGCCAGGCCCAGCCCCATTCGGGCGCCACCCAGCTCTGCTCAGGCCAAGGCTTGCGGCGGGCGGCCTGGTTCACGCCGCCGGCGTAGACGCCGGCAGTAGATCCAAGCAGCCGCACGAGGTCGAGCCGTCATCGGCGAGCTGGGTGAAGCTGGCCAGCGGCGTGCCGTCGGCGGCGAAGCCGTTCAGCTCGGCCAGGACCGCCTCGGCCGACGGCTCCTCCTGCGCACCTTCGACCGGGTAGTCCCAGCGCAGGTCCAGCACCGGCCGGTCGCGCGGGTCATCCGAGCCGGCCAGCTTCGCCCTGATCGGCCGACCCAGATGGAAGATGAACGACAGGTCGCTGCGCGCGTCGCCGGGCGGTTCGAGCGCCTTGTGCGTGCCACTGCAGCAGTCCGCTGCGTGTTGGTGAAGCTGCCGTCCTTCTCGACGTGCGCGGCGGCAGGCAGGAAGAACACCTCGGTGCCGATCTCGCTCGGTGACCAGCTCACCGCTCTCGATCTCCGGGCCCCTGCCGCCAGAACGTCGCCCACTCGATCATGGCCAGGTCTTTGACCACCAGCCAGTCCAAGTTGGCCAGGCGAGCCGCTGCAGCCGCCCGCTGGCCGAGCCGACCGCCGGGTTCTCGCCCAGCAGGAAGTAGCCCTTGACCTTGCGGTCGATCATGTCAAGGATGGTCCGGTAGGTGCCGTGATCGCCGGTGATCCGGGGCAGGTAGCCGAAGCAGAAGTCGTTCTCGGCGCGTGGCCGCGTCCCCGAACCAGGCCTTCAGCATGCTGACCAGGTAGGCGCGCTTGTTGCCCCAGAACCCGGTATCCAGGAATCCGGTCGAGGTAGGCGTCAAGTGATTCGCCGCCCGTCGGCATCGGCAGGTACCCGGCAAGCAGGTGAAACAGCGTCGGCACGTCGGTCGAGCCCTGGATGTTCGCGTGGCCGCGCAACGCCAGGATGCCGCCGCCTGGCCGGCCCATGTTGCCGAGCAGCATCTGCAAGATTGACGCGGTCCTGATGTGCTGCACGCCGGTCGAGTGCTGGGTCCAGCCGACCGCGTAGCACCCAGGCAGGTGGTCTTCGTGCCCGGCCGCTGACGCGGGCGACCAAGCGTCCTGGCGATCCCGCAGACGCTCGACCAGCTCCGGCGTGTAGCGGGCGAAGTGCCGCTTCAGTACCTGGAAGACGCAGCGCGGATGCTGCAGGGTCTCGTCCCGGTCCGGGCCGCGTCAGCGTCGGCGCCGCCCGCGCCGTGCGCCTCGCCGCGGGCCGCACGGCGGACGTCGCCGGCTCGCCGTCAGCGTGACCCGGTCGCGCTCCCGCCGTCGGCGTGCCACCGGTACGCCAGTTGTCGTAGTCGTCCTGCGTCTTCGGGTCGTAGCCGGAGAAGAGGCCGTCAGGTCCTCGGCGTCGACGAAGTCCGCGGTCAGCAGGTCGGCCGCGTTGGTGTAGGCGGCGACATACTCGCGGAACTACTGCCCGCCGGACAGCACGTAGTTGATCAGCCCGCCGAGGAACACGATGTCGCCGCCCGCCCGGATCGGCACGTGCAGTCCGGCCAGCGCGCTGGTCCGGGTGAACCGCGGGATCCACGTGGATCACCTTCGCGCCGCGCTCCTTGGCCTCCATCACCCACTGGAACGCCACCGGGTGGCACTCGGCCATGTTCGAGCCCCAGATGACGATGCAGTCCGAGTTCATGCAGGTCCTGCTGGAAGGTGGTAGCGCCGCCGCGGCCGAAGCTAGTCCCCAGACCGGGGACGGTGGCGGAGTGTCATATCCGGGCCTGGTTCTCGATCTGGATCGCGCCGAGTGCCGTGCAGAGCTTCTTGATCAGGTAGTTCTCTTCGTTGTCCAGCGTCGCCCCGCCCAGGCTGGCGAACCCGAGCGTCCTGGCGCACCCGCTTGCCGTCCGCCGTCGTCTCCTGCCACGTTGCTGCCCTGCGTCGCGAGCACCCGGTCGGCGATCATGTCCATCGCGCGTCCAGGTCCAGCGCCTCCCACTCGGTGCCGAACGGCCGCCGGTACCACACCTTGGTCTGCCGACCTGGATGGGTTACCAGTTGCTTGCTTGCGCACCTTTCGGGCAGAGCCGCCCGCGCGAGACCGGCGAGTCCGGGTCGCCCTCGATCTGGGTGACGCTCTCCTGGCCGCCGACCTCGGCGACATACACTTTCTGGCCGCAGCCGACGGCGCAGTACGGGCAGATTGAGGAGACGACGCGCTTCGCGGTCTCGGTGCGCGGCTGGGCGTGCTCAGTGTGCGGTGACCGGACGGCCCGGCCACGGCCGAGGTCATCGGTTCCGGTCAACTGGCGATAAACCGGCCAGTTCACCAGCCAGCCTGGTCGCTCCACAAGTCACATCCAAGCACGTACCCTCAAGGCAATACCAGGCGGCGTGACGGCGGCGGACTTGCGGCAGGTCAGGAGGTAACGATGAGCGGCAGGACGGCGCGGCGGCTGGTCACCAAGATCCGCCTCGCCGAGTCAGGTTCTAGCGCGTCGGCGCCCGCCGTGATGTCGACCAGCACTGACCGTGCCGATCTGCTCGCGGCCGAAGAGCCGCTCGGCATCAGGATCGCCGGCCGCGCGGTGAGTCTCACCATGCGCACCCCGGGCGATGACCTCGACTTGACCGCCGGATTCCTGTTCACCGAAGGCATCGTCCGCACGGCGACGCAGATCGAGGAGATCAAGATCTGCGACGGCTCCAGTTGCGGTCACGCTGGTCATGAAGGCACCGGCAACGTCGCCGACGTGCGGCTCGCGCCCGGCGTCACCGGCCAAGTCCCGCGCCGGAACTTCCTGACCACGAGCGCGTGCGGCGTATGCGGTAAGGCGAGTGCCGCCGAGCTTTCCGTTTCGAAAATCTGGGAGCTTAACGAAGACCACACCGCCATCTGCGCGTCCAGGCTGGCTGCCATGCCGGAACTGCTGCGAGCCACCCAACGGGTCTTCGCCACTACCGGCGGGCTGCATGCGGCCGGGGCGTTCGGGCCTGAAGGCGAGTTGCTGTGCGCGCGTGAGGACGTCGGCAGGCACAACGCGGTCGACAAGATCATTGGCTGGGCATTGCGCTCAGGACGACTGCCGATGCGGGGCTGTGTGCTGCTGGTCAGCGGTCGCGCCTCGTTCGAGTTGGTGCACAAGGCGGTGCTGGCCGGCTTCCCGGTGCTGGCCGCGGTGTCCGCGCCGTCGTCCCTGGCGGCCGACCTGGCCGACCAGAGCGGCCTCACGCTAGTCGGTTTCCTGCGCGGCAGCTCGATGAACGTCTACACCGGGCGGCAGCGAGTGCTGGCGGAAAATCCGGTGCGCAGGTAAGCGGATCGCGTTGCTGGCGCGTATTGCTGATGTGATCGCGCCCAGCGGCCAGTGCATCGCCCGCTAGCAGGCAGGCTGGCCGGGTGACCGCGGGTTCGCGCGCGGTCACCCGGCCAGGCTTGGGGCCGGGTCAGGGTCAGCCCGCTGCGGCCGAGTCGAGCAGGCCACGGCGGCGGCGGACGGTCAGGTCCAGCTTGGCGAAGATCATGTCGACCACGATGCCGATCACCAAGATGACGATCATGATCGCGATCGCTCCCGACAGGTCCAGGTTTTGCTGCGCTGTGGCAAGCAGTTGGCCGAGCGAGAGCTTGCCGATGATGATGACCAGCAGTTCGCCAGCCATCAGGCTGCGCCAGGCGAAGGCCCAGCCTTGCTTGAGCCCGGCTACGTACGCCGGCAGCGAGGCGGGGAGGATCAGGTAGCGGTACAGCGCGAAGCCGCGCAAGCCCATGGTCCGACCCGCTCGCAGCAACAGCGGCGGCGTGTAGTCAACGCCAGTGATCAGACCGTTGGCGACGGACGGCGCCGCACCGATCACCATCACGAACAAGATCGCTGACTCGGTCTGGCCAAAGAGGATGATGGCGAACGGGAACCAGGCAATCGAGGGCATCGTCTGCAGTGCGCTGATGATCGATCCGACCGCCGCGCGCAGCGGCGGGATCCGCGATACCACCGCTCCGATCACCGAGCCGATCACCAGGGCCAGCAGGTAGCCAGTCACGGCGGTCTCGACGGTGATCGCGATCGCCGACCAGAGCTGGCCGTGGCCGAGTTGGTCGGCGAGGTCACCCAAGGTGTACGCCGGGCTCTTGACGAAATGGTCAGCGGTGTCGCCGTGGAAGTTCGACGCGTAGAAGAGCTGCCAGGCGGCCAGCGCGATCACGATCGCGAGCAGCTCGGGCCAGCTGCTTGCCCACGCCTTCCGCGCGATCCTGGCCGACTTGCGCTCGCCAAGGCCTTGCGCAAGTTCCAGGCTGTCCAGCCCGCTGATGGCCGAGTTTGGCGTGTCCGTGCTAACTGCCATGCAGGCTCATCTCCTCTCGCAGCCGGTCGGTGATCTTGGCGGCCAGCTCGGCGACCTCGACGGAGTCAATCCGGCGCGGGCCTGATCTGGGCACCTGGTACTCCTCGATCACGGTGCCAGGGCGGCTGCTGAGCACCACGACCCGGTCACCCAGGCGGACTGCCTCGCGCACGTTGTGCGTAACGAACAGGATGGTCAGCGACCGGTCCGAGCAGATCCGGTCGAGCTCATCGTGCAGCAGGTCCCTGGTCATTGCGTCGAGTGCGCCAAAGGGCTCGTCCATCAGCAGCAGGTCGGCGTTCTGACCCAGGGCACGAGCCAGCGCGACCCGCTGCCGCATGCCGCCGGACAGCTCGTGCGGGCGCTTGTCGGCGAACCCGCTGAGGTGCACGGTGTTGAGCAGGTCAGTAGCGAGCCGCTTGCGCTCGGCGGTCGGCACTCCCCTGGCGCGCATTGCCAGTTCGACGTTCTTGCGCGCGGTCAGCCAGGGGAAGAGCGCGGGCTCCTGGAACATCATGGAGACCGGCCGGCCCTGGCGTATCTACGCTGCCCGAGGTGGGGGAATCCAGCCCGGCCACCATCGAGAGCAGGGTGGACTTGCCGCACCCGGAGGCGCCGATCAGGCAGACGAACTCGCCTGGCCTGACGGTCAGCGACAGCCGGTCGACCGCGAGCAAGGCGGTCGGTCCGCGGCCATAGACCTTGGATACGTCCGTTAGCCTGATCGCGGCCTGGTCCGCTTCGGTGCTAGCGTCTGGCGGCGCCAGGAAAGGCGACGCCCCCGGAGCCTGCTCCGGGGGCGCGCCACGCCGCTGGGCGACGCTCACGACTCACCTGTGACTGGCCGTCGGCTTGGAGCAACGCGTTCAATGGCCCCAGGTCGTAAAGGCCGTTGATGTCCTTGACCGGCGAAAGCAGCCCGACGTCGACGGCATGCTGCGCGTCGACGGCCAGCGAGGAGGCGATCGGGTCGTCGGTAAAGTTGACCTGCTGGAACGACGCCGAGACCACGCTTGGGTCAAGACCCTTGCCGAGCAGTTTGGCCAGCTCAGCGTTAGCCGCGGCCTCGGCCGCTGACTCGTCACTGTGGATGTAGTTGTTCGCCTCGATCTGACCCTTGAGCAGGTCGCTCACCACCGAGGCGTGCGCGCCGAGGAACTTAGTGGTCACCACCAAGTTGGTGGTGACGAACTGGCCCTTGGGCCACAAGGTCGCCTCGTTGACGAGCATGTGCCCGCCGTCCTGCACCATTTCGATGTCGTAGGGCGCTGGCTCCCAGCCGCCGGCGATCTGACCCGACTTGAAGTCGAGTACGGCGGCCGAGTTCGGCGTGATCGGCGTGATCGGGACCTCGCCACCGCCGGTCTGCGTCGAAGTCAGGCCGTGCTGCTTGAGCCAGTAACGCAGTGCCACGTCCTGGGTGTTGCCGAGCGAAGGCGTGGCCAGCTTCTGCCCCTTTAGCTGCGCAGGCGCGGTGATGCTCTTCTTCACGACCAGCGCGGCACCGCCGGAGGCGGCACCAGAAATGACCTTGATCAGCTTGCCGTCCGAGGTCTGCCACGCCTTGATGGCCGGGTTCGGCCCTACGTAGGCGGCGTCAAGTTGACCCGCAAGCAGGGCGGTACCTTCCTCAGTGCCGGTGCTGAACGGCACCGGGTCAAGCTTGACGTTCTTGCCGAGCTCCGTTGCGAAGAAGCCCTTGTAGATACCGATGAGCGCTGGGGCGTGCGTGATGTTGGTCAGGAATCCCAGCCGTAGCACGACCGGACCGCTGGAACCACCTGAGCCACCTGAGCTGCCGTTCGTCGATGACGAAGATGAGCAGCCGGCCGCCATAACTGTGGTTGCCGCGATCCCTGCTACGACTGACGCGACGAGTGCGCGTCTCATGATGCCTCCCTTGCCACCTGGGGCCTGCCGGTCGGCTCCCCATACTCTAATTTTGTGATCTAGATACTATCCCAATATCTATACTAGGAAACTATAATACGCCGCCGAAGGTTCCCGCCGGGTTTGAGAGTTTTCGCCGCCCTGGCGGACTAGTTGTCGCCCTGGTCCATCTCAGTGAAACCCTGCACGATCGCGGGGAACTTACTCAGGCACTGCTCAAGCTCAGCTAGCTGAGCATCGCTGGCCTTGGTCGCGTTGTAGTTCACCGAATCGACTACGCCTGCCTGCGCGGTGGTCGGCTTGACCTTGCCCTCAAGCGGCAGGTTGGGCACGTGTGAACAGACCGAAGTGACGTGCTTGGCCGTCGCCACCGAGGTGTTGGGCGCGAAGGTCACTACCACCCATTGCTGGCCGAGCGCCTGGTCGAACTTGGCGCAGCCGGCCAGGCCGAGAACGACGGCGATGGTCGCGGCCACGAGGGCGACGGATCTGAACGGGATTACCGGCCTTGGCACGGATCTAGCTTAGGCCCGCGCTGACGCGGTAGTAGCAGCCCGAGCCCAGTCGACACTGAAAGAGGCCGTCATGAAGACAACGAGCGCGCACCCGCCGCTGATCGAGGACTACGCGCTGATCGGCGACCTGCACACCGCCGCGCTGGTGAGCCGTTACGGCTCGGTTGACTGGCTCTGCCTGCCCAGATTTGACTCAGACTCCGTCTTTACGGCATTGCTTGGCGATGAGTCCCATGGCCACTGGCGGATCGCACCGGTCGCTGCGGCCTCGCTGCGGCCCGCCGACTGCCAGCCGCGCTGGCAGTATCGGCCCGACACGTTGATCTTGGAAACGCGCTGGCGCACGGCCGATGGCGAAGTCAAGGTGACCGACTTCATGCCGCCGCGCGCGGACGCGGCTGCGGCCCAGGCCTTGCCATCGCTGGTCAGGATCGTGACCGGCGTGAGCGGCGCGGTCGACTTCGAGTGCTCGATCAAGCTCCGCTTCGGCTATGGCAGCGTGCTGCCCTGGGTCAGGCGCGCTGATCACGCGCTGCACGCCATGGCCGGGCCCGACTCGGTGTGGATCGATGCCGGCGTACCGCTGACCAGCGAGGATCACGCTCACGTCGGCCGATTCACGGTGCGACCCGGTGACCAGATACCGTTCGTGCTGACCTGGCTGCCCTCGCACCTGCAGCACCGGCCGCCGCTGCTCGATCCGGTCGGCGCGCTCGCGCAGACAGCGGCGTTCTGGACCGAGTGGGCGAGCCGGTGCGACTACCAGGGGCGCTATGCTCCGGCGGTGATCCGCTCGCTGATCACTCTCAAGGCGCTCACCTACGCACCGACCGGCGGCATCATCGCCGCAGCGACCACGTCGCTCCCAGAGGACATCGGCGGGGTGCGAAACTGGGACTACCGCTACTGCTGGCTGCGCGACGCCACGATCGTGCTTGAGGGACTGCTGCGCACCGGCTACACCGACGAGGCAGCGGCTTGGCGGGGCTGGCTGAGCCGCGCGGTGGCCGGGCTCGCCTGACGATGTGCAGATCATGTACGGAGTGGCCGGCGAGCGGCGGCTGGCCGAGTGGACTGCTGACTGGCTGCCCGGCTATGAGGGCTCAGCGCCCGTGCGGATCGGCAACGACGCGGTCGGCCAGCGCCAGCTCGACATCTACGGCGAGCTGATCGACGCCTTCATGCTGGCGGGCAGAGCCGGGCTGACCTTCGGACGGCACACCGTGGCGCTGATCGACGGCCTGGTCGACTTCCTTGACCGGCACTGGGACGAGCCGGACGAGCGCATCTGGGAGGTCCGCGGTCCGCGCCGGCATTTCGTGCATTCCAAGGTAATGGCCTGGGTCGCGCTCGACCGCCGGATCAAGCTAGCCGAAGCCGGCGAGGCCGCCTGCCAGGACGATGACCTGCGCCGCTGGCGCAAGACCAGGGACGCGATCCACACCGAGGTCTGCGATCGCGGCTATGACCGCAACCGAGGCACCTTCACTCAGTTCTACGGGAGCACGGAGCTTGATGCCGCCGTGCTCCTCATCCCTGACGTGGGCTTCCTGCCTGCCGATGATGAGCGGGTGGTCTCGACGGTGCGAACGATCCAGCGCGAGCTGATGCGAGACGGCCTGCTGCTCCGCTACTCGAACCTGGCCAGCACGGATGGTACTGGCGGCAAATCGACCGTCGACGGATTGCCAGGAGCTGAAGGCGCGTTCTTGGCCTGCAGCTTCTGGCTGGCCAACGCGCTGCACTTGATCGGCGACAAGGCTCAGGCCACGGCGTTGTTCGAGAAGCTGCTCGGGCTGCGCAATGACCTGGGGCTACTCAGCGAGGAATACGACCCGCGCTACGGGCGCCAGGTGGGCAACACTCCGCAGGCCTTTAGCCACGTGCCGCTGATCCACGTCGCGCTGAACCTGGCCGACCATGCGCCCGACCTGAGCCGCCGCCGAGCCGGCGGCATCGCCGGGGCGGCCGGTCAGCCATAGCCAACCCGGCGCAACTGCGGTCCGGCGATCCGTTCGATCTCGGCTACTTGGGACGGGCTGAGCAACCGTCGCCAGCTCTGCGGCTCCTGACCGCGCTTAGGCACCTCGATCCGCTCCACTTTCGCCCCGACGAACTCGGCCAGCGCCGCAGTCGCCGCCTGTGGCCCGGCGACAAGCTGCTCATAACGGAACGTTGTCAGCTGCTCAGCGGTCAGCGAGTTGCGCAGCCGCGCCAGCTTGTGCACCGAGCCGCGCCAGCGCATCGCGCACTTACCGGTGGCCGAGAGCTTCTCCCAGCCGTCGCGATCCGCTTCGGTCTCGGTGCCGAAGAACGGGTTGGGGAACTCGCTGTCGACGTTGGCGATGCCGCGCCGGAACCAGGCCAATTCGTCCGGGTCGGACAACATAGCCGCGACCACGTCCCGGCCGTCCCTGATGATCTGCACGATCTTGGCATCAGGAAAGGCCTCGACCAGGGCCTCGGCGCAGTACATCAAGGCCGGGGTGGCATCACCGAACCTGGCGATCTCCCGCTCGTCCACGCAGATGCCTGGCTCGGAGCTGGCCCTGGCCAGCTGGCACTGCGCGCTGCAGGTGAGACATGCCTCCGCTGTGACCTGCCAGGCTTGGGCGAAGGCATCACGGAGCACGGTAGCCGCAGCCTCGCCCCGGCCTTGCTGGATGGACGGCGTCCTAGCGAACGCGTAGACCACGCTCAGCACGCTCGGCTGGCCGATCGTGACGTGGAAACCCTGGCTGCGTTTGAGCGCGCGAGCAAGCAGGTCCGTCCCTGAATGCGGGGCACCGATCACGAAGACCGGCTGGCGGACCTTTCGCCCATTGACGACCAGGATGTACGAGCGTGTTGGCATGGCTGGATCAAGTGTGGCACTGCTGAGCAAGCCGCCGTACGGGTGCCGGCTCGTCGCCCGCCCGCGACGCCGACACGTACCTGCGCGGTCTCAGGTACTGCATAGGTGGGCAAAACTGTGGTATTTAACCGCCATGCTGACTTACATCATCGTTCTCATCATCGTGGGTCTGATCGCCGGTGCTGTCGCGCGGTTTCTAGTTCCCGGCAAGGACCGGATGGGTTGTATCGGCACGATTGTGCTCGGCATCGTTGGCTCGTTCGTTGGCGGGTTCCTGTGGAACCTGATCGAATATCACCGGCTTGCTCCAGCGCACTTCCACACGGTTGGCATCATTGGCTCGATCATTGGCGCCATCATTGTCCTGATCCTGCTGCGGGTCTTCGGGCTGGAGCGCAGGCGCTAACCTTCGTCAGCGTCGGTTAGCTCGCCGGGGCGGGTTGCTTTAGCCCGCCCTCCTGGCTCGCGAACTGAGTCAGGTAAAGATCGCGGTACAGCCCGTCACGTGCGAGCAACTCGTCGTGGGTGCCGCGCTCGACCACCTGGCCCGCGTCGATGACCAGGATCTGGTCGGCCGCGATGATGGTGGACAGCCGGTGGGCGATCACCAATGAGGTGCGCCCGGCCAGGGCAGTCTTGAGCGCGCGCTGCACCGCGACCTCTGACTCTGAATCCAGGTGCGCGGTCGCCTCGTCAAGCACCACCACAGACGGCGCCTTCAGCAGCAGCCTGGCCAGCGCGATCCGCTGCTTCTCGCCGCCGGAGAGCCGGTAGCCGCGGTCGCCCACGATGGTGTCGAGTCCGTCAGGCAGGCCGGAGATCAGGCCCCAGATCTGCGCCGACTGGCAGGCCGTCACGAGCTCTTCGTCGGTGGCGTCCGGCTTGGCGTAGCGCAGGTTGGCCCGGATGGTGTCGTGGAACATGTGCGCGTCCTGGGTTACCACGCCGATGACCTCATGCAGCGAATCCTGGGTCACCGCGGTGAGGTCTACCCCGTCGATCAGCACTCGCCCAGAGTCAGGGTCATACAGCCTGGCCACCAGTTGGGTGATCGTGGTCTTGCCCGCCCCAGACGGACCGACAAGCGCGGTCAGCTGGCCAGCTGGCGCATGGAAGCTGATGTCGCTGAGCACATCGGCGTTAGCCTCGGTGTGCTCGGGTACTGGCAGCGCGATCGATTCGAGTGAGGCCAGTGAGATCTCCGCCGCTGTTGGGTAGCGGAAGCTGACGTGATCCAGGTCAATGGCCGGCGCGGCCGTGCCGATCCGCAGCGGCACCGCATCGGGCGCGTCGGTGATCAGCGGCTTGAGGTCAAGCACCTCAAAGACCCGGTCAAAGCTGACCAGCGCGGTCATGACGTCAACCTGGACGTTCGACAGTGAGGTGATCGGCCCGTAGAGGCGGCTGATCAGCGCGGCTAGCGCGACCAGCGTGCCGATCTTGAAGATGTTGTCGATGACAAGCACGCCGCCAAGCCCGTACACCACGGCGGTCGCCAGTGACGCCAGCAGCGTCAGCGCGATGAACAAGGACGACCCGTACATGGCGGTGGTGACGCCGATGTCGCGCACCCGCCCGGCCCGGCCGCGGAAGGTGTCGAGTTCCTCGGTCGGCCGCCCGAACAGCTTCACCAGCATGGCACCGGCCACATTGAACCGCTCAGTCATGGTCGAGCCCATCGCCGCATCGAGTTGCATCGACTCCCTGGTCAGGCGCTGCAGCTTACGGCCAACGATCCTGGCCGGGAAGATGAAGAGCGGGATCAGCACCAGCGCGACCAGCGTCACTTGCCAGGACAGCAAGATCATCGCGCCCAGCACGAGTGCCAGCGACAGCACGTTGGCGACCACAGAAGACAAGGTCGAGGTCAGCGCCTGCTGCGCGCCAATAACGTCGCTGTTCAGCCTGCTCACCAAAGACCCGGTCTGGGTCCTGGTGAAGAACGCGATCGGCTGACGTTGCACGTGCGCGAAGACTTCGGTGCGCAAGTCGTAGATCAGCCCTTCGCCGATTCTGGCCGAGTACCAACGCTGGCCAATGCCCAGCACCGCGTCAAATAGCGCTAGCCCGGCCACCACACTGCCGATAGCCAGTACCACACCAGTCTTGTGCGGCAAGATGCCGTCATCGATCAGGCCACGCAGCATCAACGGGACGGCAACCGTCACCACCGCGTCCAGGGCGACGATGATCAGGAAGAAGACGAGGTCCCTGCGGTACGGCCTGGCGTAGGAGAAGATCCGGCGCACCGTGCCGGGCTTTAGCCGTTGTCGAGTGACCGACCGGTCGCGCGAGAACGATCGCATCGTGTGCCAGCTGGCGTACGTCATGGTAACTGCGAACCTCCGGCCGGGCGCTGGCCTTCCCCGGTTAGCTAAGGGCGAAAACGGGCTGCTGCTAGCCGGGCAGCCGGCGACGCAGCAACTGGTGCTGCGCCAGGCGCTCGGCCCGCGCCTGCTCCTCTCTGGTATTCGTCGCTGCCTGCTTGAGCAGCGTTTTGGTCGCCCGAGCCGCGGCCGCGTCGGTGGCTAGGAGCGCGGCCACCAGATCGGCCACTGCGGCGTCAAGTTCGTCAACCGGCACGACCAACTCGGCCAACCGCAGCAGCATTGCCTCGGGCGCCGCTATGGTCCGGGCGGTCAGGCAGAGTTCGATGGCCCTCGGCAGGCCGACGATGTCGACCAGCGGCTTGGTCCCGGTCAGATCGGGCACCAGCCCAAGCGCCGGCTCCTTCATGCAGAACTTCGCGTCATCGGCCAGGATGCGCAGGTCGCAAGCGAGCGCAAGCTGGAAGCCGGCTCCGATGGCATACCCATGCACGGCCGCGATCGAGACGATCTCCGGCTTGGCCAGCCACAGGTAGCCAGCCTGGTATCCGGCCACCTGCTGATCGAAGTCATCATCGCTGGCGCTGGCGACCGGCTCTTCACCGGCGACGTCCGCTCCGGCCAGCAACTTCAGGTCGATGCCCGCGCAGAACGAAGGCCCGGCACCGCGCACGACCACGACCCTGACGTCGTCGGGCAGGTCAGTCCCGATCGCCGCGAGCGCGTGCCAGACCGCAGGCGTCAGCGCGTTCCTGCGCTCCGGCCTGGCTAGCGTGATCGTCGCGACCTGATTATCGATCGCGAGCGTGACCGCGCCCGCTGCCAACTCGACCAGGCTGGATGCCACTAGCTCTCCCCCTGCGCTCAGGCCTAGCCCTTCGCCTTGCCTCGTCCTCTGGTAGCGCCACCGCGGCTGCGCAACGTGACGCCAGACTCAGCCAGGATCCGGTGAATGAATCCGTACGACCGGCCGGTCGAAGCGGCCAGTGCCCGGATGCTTTCGCCGGCGCTGTACCGCTTTTGTAGCTCGGACGCCAGCTTGGCTCGATCGGCACCGGTAACTCTGGTGCCCTTCTTGAGAGTTTCCGTCACGCCTTCCTCCCGGTGAACTCTGGCAAGCGCTACGCCGCCGTATCCCGCCATGATCACGCATGAACTCGTGATCGGCTACCCACACGGCAGCAAAAAGATCGGGACATTTGCGGTCTATCCCAGCCGCGCCAGCTGAACTCGTCGCGATGACGGCCCGATTTGTCGGCTGCGGTGATTGTCAGGCGAGTGCGACAAGGTCAGCGAGTTCGGAACTCCAGATGTCTTCCACACCATCAGGCAACAACAGCACCCGCTCAGGCGAAAGCGCCTCTACTGCCCCCTCATCGTGGGTGACCAGCACGATCGCCCCGCGGAAGCGACGCAACGCGGACAAGATTTCGGCTCGGCTACCTGGGTCGAGGTTGTTCGTCGGCTCGTCAAGCAGCAGTACGTTCGCGCCCGACACCACCAGCAACGCCAGCGCCAGCCTAGTTTTCTCGCCGCCGGACAGCACGCCGGCCGGCTTGGCGACATCATCACCTGAGAACAGGAACGAGCCGAGAATGCCGCGCTGATCGGCCTCGGTCAGTTCGGGTGCCGCCGTCCGCATGTTGTCGAGCACGGTCCTGGCATTGTCCAGGGTCTCGTGCTCCTGCGCGTAGTAGCCGATCCGCAGCCCGTGCCCCGGTTTGATCTCGCCGGTATCAGGAAGCTCGACACCGGCCAGCAATCGCAGCAGTGTCGTCTTTCCTGCGCCATTCAGACCGAGCACGACAATGCGCGCGCCTTTGTCGACAGCCATATCGACGTCAGTGAAGACCTCGGTCGAGCCATAGGTCTTCGACAGTCCTTCAGCCGTCAGCGGCACCTTCCCGCAATGCGCTGGCTCAGGAAAACGGAGCCTGGCGACCCGATCGGCCGCCCGGTCGGCACTGACTCCGGCCAGCAGCTTTTCCGCCCGTTTGGCCATGTTCTGCGCGGCCTTAGCCTTCGTCGCCTTAGCCCGCATCTTGTCGGCTTGCGCGTTCAGCGCGGCCGCCTGCCGCTCCGCGTTCAGTCGCTCGCGCCGCCGCCGCCGCGCGTCGGTCTCCCGTTGATCCAGGTACGCCTGCCAGCCGACGTTGTAAATGTCGATCACAGTGCGGTCAGCGTCCAAGTGGAACACCTTGTTGACCACGGCGGCGAGCAGGTCGGTGTCGTGGCTGATCACGATCAGCCCGCCGCGGAAGGTGCGCAGATGGTCGCGGAGCCAGGTGACCGAATCCGCGTCGAGGTGGTTGGTCGGCTCATCAAGCAGCAGCGTCTTCGACCCGCCGAACAAGATCCTGGCCAACTCCACCCGGCGCCGCTGACCGCCAGACAAGGTGCCGAGCGACTGCTTGAGCACCTTGGCCGGCAGGCCCAAGCTGGAAGCCAGCGCCGCAGCCTCCGCCTCGGCTGCGTACCCGCCGAGTACCGTGAACCGCTCTTCAAGCTGGCCGTATCGACGAACCGCGTTATCTCGCTTGGCCGGATCCAGCTCGGCCATGCCTAGCTCGGCCTTGCGCAGGCCGGCGAGCACCTCATCCAGGCCGCGCGCCTGCAGGATCCGATCGGTCGCCAGCACGCTCAGGTCACCAACCTTGGTGTCCTGCGGCAGGTAGCCGATCGTGCCGCCGGCCTGCACGGTGCCCGCCGCCTGCTGACCCTCACCGGCCAGCACCTTCAGCAAGGTCGTCTTGCCCGCGCCATTCCTGCCCACCAGGCCGATCTTGTCGCCGCCGGCGACTTGAAACGACACGTTCTCCATCAGGAGGCGCGCACCAGCGCGCAACTCAACGTCGTGAACGGAGATCATCGGAAGTCACTCGCTCCAGAGTTTTACTAAACGGAACTTTACGACAAAACGGGCATCTGCCGGCGGACGCCCGCGCGGGCGCCACGCATTCCGTTAAGAGCAGAGCGATTGCATGCCAGCGAGTGTACCCGACCACCCACGCACCGCCGACGCATTTACCCCGCCGCCGCCTCCCCCGCCCCTGCAACCCCGCCGCGCAGTGCGTCACTGGCGAGATAAGGCGAGGTAGCCGCGATCACAAAACCGCCGGTGATGGGAAGGCGTGGAGCTTTCTTGACAACCGCAGGTATTACGGCAATTAGGTCTAGGGTCGTCGCTGTGAATCATCCATTTGGGCTGACAGCCCAGGCAGTCGCGCGGCGCGGCACCGCGCTCGCAGCTACTGCCATCGTCGCTGCCTCGCTGGTAGGAGTCGCGCCTCATCGGGCTGCGGCGAGCACGATCGCTGCGCCGACCGCAGGAGTTGCCACTCCCCTTGCCGACGCGACTGGCTCAGTGACTGGCCTGATCCTGGGCGCCGGTCAGCGCGGACTGGACGGCGCCTGCGTCGTCGCCAGTGGCCAAAGCGGCAGCCGATTGGCCACTGCCTCGGCCGGCGGCCGGTACTTGATCACTGGCCTGCGGCCCGGTCGATATCGGCTCAGGTACAGCGACTGCCGTCGGCCTGCCAGCTACTTCGACCAGTTCTACGGCGGCACCACGACCCTGGCCGGCGGCACGGTCGTGCTGATCACACCAGGCAAGCCGACCATCCTGCGGCCCGTCACGCTGGTGCCGACCAGCCAGATGACCATCAGCCTGGCAACCAGCGCGAGACTGCGCCGCCTGGCTACGGCCGATGCCAGGAGCGGGCAGCGCCCAGAGCTTTCCGGCGTGGTGCGCTCGGCCTCTGGGCATCCACTCGCCGGCATGTGCGCCTTCGTGATTAACCGCACCGCCGACAGCGAGAGCGGCGAGGGCATCGGGACATCGCGCGACGGGAGCTACCGCTTCCCGGCCGGTAGCTTGCGGCCAGGCAAGTACCGGGTCGCCTTCACCAACGGGTGTGCCAGCAAGGCTAACTACGCGCCGCAGTGGTGGAAGGGCGTCACTACCTTCGGCAAGGCAACCGTCTTGCACCTGGGCCAGCACAGCGTCACCGGGATTGACGGCAAGCTCGGCCCTGGCGCCATCATCGCCGGCACGATCAGGGGCGGCAGCAGCCATGGTCCCGAGCTAAGCAAGGTCTGCGTTTCTCGTCGTACCGGCCGCGGGCGGCGCCCAGATCCTCGAGCCGGCGCACGGCACCTCAGACAAACATGGGAGCTTCACCCTCACCGGTGTGCCCAGCGGCAAATACGCGCTTTACTTCCAGCCCTGCGGCGGCAACTCGGGCGACTATCTCGGCGAGACCTATCCGCACCAACTCGCCGTGAAGGCCGGCCAGACCACCAGGCTGAACGTCGTACTAGCACTGGCCTCATCGATCTCCGGTACGGTCACCGACACCAGCGCGGCACCGATCGCCGGAATCTGCGTCGTCGCCGATGGCGCTAACGTCGGCAGCCAATCCGCGACCAATAGCGAGGGCAAGTACACCGTTCCTGGGTTGCCCGCCGGGCGCTATCAAGTCCAGTTCACTGGGGGCTGCGGCAATAAGGGCAGCTACGCTCCGCAGTTCTACGACGACCAGCAGATCGTGCCAACGAGCGTGACCGTCGCCGCGGGAACGTCCCTCACCGGCATCGACGCGGCCCTGCAGCCTGGTGCCACGATCACCGGCAAGGTCACGAGCCAGTCGGGCTCGGCGCTACCCCGCATCTGCGTCTCGGCGACCACGCCGCAGTCCTTCGCCGGCGCTGGCCAGACGCCGATCGGCCTGCTGCTCGACGGTCTCGGCGTGGTACCTGGCGTAGCCGCCGGCCTATCAGGTCCGACCGGCAGGTACCGAATCGCCAATTTGTCACCGGGTCAGTACGGCATTTCGTTCGCCGGCTGCAGCAAAGCCAGCCGTAACTACGCGGCGCAATGGTTCCAGCCAGGCTCCACCACTGGCGGCCCGGCCTGGGTGTCGGTGGGCGCAGGTGAGCCGATCGAGGCTAGTGCCAGGATGCTACCGGCCGGATCGATCACCGGCGTGATCAGGTCGACCACCGGCGCACCGCTGCGCGGCATCTGCGCCGTACCGCTCGGGCTGAATGGCCAGGTGCCGCGCGGCGGCCCCCTGATCGCCGCGCTGACCGGCGGCGGCTCAAGCCTGAACGGTCATTACCTGATCAGGGGCCTGGCCGCTGGGCAGTACCGGGTCGAGTTCCTCCCGTGCAACGGCCAAGCGTACGCGACCACCTGGTACAAGCACGCTGGCGACCAGCGGTCGGCGACCACGATCACGGTCACCAGCGGGCATGCCGTCACCGGGATCGACCCGGTGATGTCGGCTGGTCAGCAGGTGTCCGGACAGGTCAGCTCGGGCATTACCAAACGGCCGGTCGCAGTCGAGTGCGTCGGCGCACTCGATTCGTCAGGAGACCTACAGCGGCTCGTGTCCACCCACGGCAACGGCAGGTTCCTGATCAAGCATTTGCTGCCCGGGCATTACGAGTTGGCCTTCTTCTCGTGCTTGCGGTCTTCGCCGCTCGCGAGCGAGCAGGTACCGATCACGGTGACCGCGGCGAAGCCGGTGATCGCCAACTTGACCTTGCCTAAGGCGGGCATGATCACCGGCACCGTGGACGGCGGCGATCCAGTGCGGCACGCGCCGGCCATCTGCGCTGAAGCTGTTCCAGCCACAGGCTCTGGCCTGCAGGGACTTGGGCGAACCGGGGCGTGGGGCCAATATCAGATCGTCGGCCTGGCACCGGGCAAGTACCGGATTGAGTTCACCGGCAACTGCCCAGTCGGCGTCGGCGGCTTTGCGCCGCAGTGGTTCAACGGGCAATCGGCCAAGGCCAAGGCTGATGTCGTCCGGGTGGCCGCCGGCGCCGTCAGTACGGGAGTCGACGCTACCTTGGCGGCCGACGGCGGGATCTCCGGCACCGTCGAGGTGTCGGGCACGCCGACTGCGCAGGTCTGCGCGATCGCCTTTCCTGCGGGCGGCGGCCTGCCGGTGCTCGCGCCGACCGCCGCCAACGGCAGTTACCAGCTCGACGGCCTGACGCCTGGCCATTACACCGTCGAGTTCAGTGCTGGCTGCGGCGTGAGTTCGTACCACACCCAGTGGTTCGATGGTGCCGCGACGCAGGCCGCGGCAACGCCGGTGCAGGTGCACTCGGGCACCATCACCGCCATGATTGACGCACACTAAAGGCGGTTAAGGCTCAGCCGGCCCTGGTACCCGCGTGCGGAATCAGGGCCGGCTGACGCGGGATCAGGCGGTTGGGTCCTCGGCGGCTAGCTTGCGCCGAGCCGCGCGGTTCAACGCGCTCACGACCGCGCGCAGCGAGGCCCTGACGATCGACTCACTGGTGCCGACGCCCCAGTAGACCCGGTCGCCAATCTCAATCTCCAGGTAGGCGGCGGCCTCGGCGTCCCGGCCGGCCGACAGCGCATGCTCGGCGTAGTCGAGCACGCGCACCCCGACGCCGCCAAGTCCGAGGTCAAGCTCGGACAGTGCCTGGCAGAAGGCGGCGATAGGCCCGTTGCCAACGCCGCTGAGCTCATGCTCGGCACCGAAGGCCTTGACCGTCGTGGTAATCCGCTCAATGCCTTCCTCGCTGACCGAGCTAAAGCTGAGCAACTCGAATGCGCCCGGTGCCAGGTACTCAGTCTCGAACGCCGACCACATCTGCGGCGCGTCAACCTCGCCCCCCTCGCTGTCGGTGTACCGCTGGATCACCTGGCTGAATTCGATCTGGAGCCGGCGTGGCAGGTCGAGGTGGTGGTCCTGCTTCATGATGTAGGCGACGCCGCCCTTGCCTGACTGCGAGTTGACCCTGATGACCGCCTCGTAGGTGCGGCCGACATCCTTCGGGTCGATCGGCAGGTAGGGCATCTGCCAGGGCAGTTCGCCAGCCGGGCGGCCGGCTGCGGCGGCGATCTTCTCAAGCCGGTCGAAGCCCTTCTTGATCGCATCCTGATGCGATCCGGAGAATGAGGTGTATACCAGGTCACCCGCGTACGGGTGCCGCTCGTGCACCGAGATCCTGTTGCAGTACTCGGCCGTCCGCCGGATTTCGTCGATGTCGCTGAAGTCGATCATCGGATCGATGCCCTGGCTGTACAGATTCAGCCCCAGGGTGACTAGGTCCACGTTGCCTGACCGCTCCCCGTTGCCGAACAGGCAGCCTTCCACTCGCTGCGCCCCGGCCAGCATCGCCAGTTCGGCGTCGGCCGTGGCAGTGCCCCGGTCGTTATGCGTGTGCACCGATAGCGCGATGTGCTCGCGGCGGCGCAGGTGGCGCGACATCCACTCGATCTGGTCGGCGTAGACGTTCGGCGTAGAGCGCTCGACCGTGCACGGCAGGTTCAGCACGATCTCCCGGTCAGGGCCTGGCTGCCAGACGTCCATCACCGCCTCGCAGATCTCCAGCGAGAAGTCCAGCTCAGTGTCCATGAAGATCTCGGGCGAGTACTCATAGCCGAAGTCGACCCCGTGCAGGTAGTACTCCGCGTACTTCACGATCGCCTGGGTGCCCTGCACAGCGACCGCCTTGCACTCCTCGCGTCCGTCGCCCTTCCAGCCGAAGACCACGTCACGGAAGATCGGCGCCGCCGCGTTGTACATGTGGATGGTGGCCTGCTTGGCGCCGATCAGCGCCTGCGCGGTTCGCTCGATCAGTTCTTCCCGCGCCTGCGTCAGCACCGAGATCCTGACATCATCAGGGATCGAACCCGACTCGATCAGGCTCCGCACGAAGTCGAAGTCGGTCAGGCTGGCTGACGGGAAGCCGACCTCGATCTCCTTGTAGCCCATCCGCACGAGCAGGTCGAACATCGCTTGCTTGCGGGCTGCGTTCATAGGGTCGATCAGCGCTTGATTGCCGTCGCGCAGGTCGGTGGACAGCCACCTGGGCGCCTTGGTGATCGAGCGGGACGGCCACTGCCGGTCAGGCAGGTCGACCGGCAAGAACGGCCGGTATCGATGGCAAGGCATGCCAGACGTCGTCTGCTGGAAGGTACTCATGATGCTGCTCCCTGCGGGTCGCCGGAGATTCCGGCCGGCAGCGCAAAACCCCCGCGACGAGGGGCCGACCGGTAGGTTACCGGGCCTCGCCGCGGCTGCGAAGAAGCAGCTGCCGCATCATGATCGCGCCAGCATAGCCGGCCTGCGTCTTTGCCGCCGCTGCCGGGTCAGGCCGGTGCCGACGGGTCAGGCGCGTGCCAGGATGTTGTCCATGACCAAGACTCAAGTAACCGCGCAGATCGGCGTCACCGGCCTGGCAGTGATGGGTCGCAATCTCGCCCGCAACCTCGCTAGGCACGGCTATCAGGTGGCACTGCATAACCGCTCGCCAGAGCGCACCAGGAGCCTGGTCGCCGAGCACGGCCACGAAGGCACGTTCGTGCCGAGCGAGAGCACCAAGGACTTCGTCGCGTCGCTGCAGCGGCCGCGAGCGATCATCATCATGGTCAAGGCCGGCGAGCCGACCGATGCGGTGATCAACGAGTTGGTGCCGCTGCTCGATCCCGGCGACATCGTCATCGACTGCGGTAACGCGCACTACACCGACACCCGCCGCCGTGAGAGCGAGCTGCGACGCCGCGACCTGCACTTCGTCGGCTCCGGGGTGTCTGGTGGCGAGGAAGGCGCGCTGAACGGCCCCAGCATCATGCCCGGCGGCTCGGCTGAGTCCTACCAGACGCTCGGCCCGATGTTCGAGGCGATCGCCGCCAAAGTCGATGGCACTCCTTGCTGCGTGCACGTCGGCCCTGACGGCGCCGGGCACTTCGTGAAGATGGTGCACAACGGCATCGAGTACGCCGACATGCAGCTCATCGCCGAGGCCTACGACCTGCTCAGGTCGGGCACCGGCGCGACTCCTGCGCAGCTCGCCGATACGTTCCGCACCTGGAATGAAGGCGATCTTGAGTCCTTCCTGATCGAGATCACCGCCGACGTACTCGGCCACGCGGACGCGGCAACCGGCCAGCCGTTCATCGACGTCGTGCTCGACCAGGCCGAGCAGAAAGGCACTGGCCGGTGGACCGTGCAGAGCGCACTCGACCTCGGCATCCCCATCACCGGCATCGCTGAGGCGACCTTCGCGCGCTCGCTGTCCGGTCACGCCGATCAGCGGGAGGCCGCCCGCCGCGCCTACGGCAGCGAGCTGAGCCCGTTCGCGATCGATGACCCGGCCGCCTTCACCGAGGACGTACGCAAGGCGCTCTACGCCTCCAAGGTCGTCGCCTACGCCCAGGGCTTCGACCAGATCCAGGCCGGCAGCGACGAGTACGACTGGGACATCGACCGCGGCGCCATGGCCACCATCTGGCGAGGCGGCTGCATCATCAGGGCACGCTTCCTGAACCGGATCAGGGAGGCCTACGACGATCAGCCGACCCTGCCGAGCCTGCTGGTCGCACCGTACTTCGCCGCGGCCGTGTCGGCCGGAGTCGCGAGCTGGCGCCGGGTGGTGGCTGATGCCGCACTGGCTGGCGTGCCGACGCCAGCCTTCTCTTCCTCGCTTGCCTACTACGACGGGCTGCGCCGGGACCGACTGCCCGCAGCCCTGATCCAGGGGTTGCGGGATAACTTTGGCGCGCACACGTACCAGCGCATTGATCAGGCCGGTTCGTTCCACACGTACTGGGCAGGAGATCGATCCGAGGTGCCCGCCTAAGCGCCGGCCGCGCCAACAGTCAGTTCCCTTAGGGAGAGATGCAGTGCGCTTTGCTTTCAAAACCGCTCAGCAAAACACCACCTGGGCCGAACTGCTCGCGGTCTGGCAGGAGGCCGACCAGATCGAGGTATTCGAGTCAGGCTGGGTATTTGATCACTTCTATCCGATCATGGGCGACTCCACCGGACCATGCCTGGAGGGCTGGAGCGTGCTGACCGCGCTCGCACAAGCGACCAGCCGGCTGCGCATCGGCAATATGGTGACCGGCATCCACTACCGGCACCCGGCTGTGCTGGCCAAAATGGCCGCCACCATCGACATCATCTCGGACGGCCGGCTGGAGATCGGGATCGGCGCGGGCTGGAATGAGGAAGAATCCGGCGCTTACGGGATTGAGCTCGGCACCCCGCGCGAGCGCAGCGACCGGTTCGAAGAGGTCTGTCAGGTGCTGATCGGACTGCTCTCGCAGCAGGCCACTACCTTCGATGGCCAGTACTACCAGCTCAAGGACGCCCGCAACGAGCCAAAGGGGCCGCAGCAGCCGCACCCGCCGATCTGCATTGGCGGCAGCGGCGAGAAGCGGACGTTGCTGACCACCGCCAAGTACGCGCAGCACTGGAACTCGGTCGGCGGGTCGCCTGAGGTCTTCGCCCGCAAGCGGGACGTGCTGTTCGAGCACTGTGCCGCCGTCGGCCGGGATCCGGCGGAGATCACGCTCTCGAGCCACATCAGGCTCGGCGAGAACAACGAGGTCGAGCCGGCGATCAGCGAGATCACCGCACTCGCTGAGGTAGGGCTGCAGCTCGCGATCGTGTACCTGCGGCCACCGCTCAGCCCGGCGGTGCTTGCCCCGCTCGCCGAAGCGTTGTCGGCCATCGGCTGAGCCCCCGACTAGCTAGCCGTCACCTGCTTGACAAACCAGGCGGCCTGATCGGCCGCGCTGTCGGCGGCCGCGAGCAGGCCTGGCTGCAGCGCGAAGTCATGCCATAGGCCCGGCCAGCGGGTATAGCTGACATCGAGGCCGGCTTGCGATGCTTTGGCGGCCAGCCGCTCGGCGTCAGGGGCGAGCAGCTCATTGGTGCCGGCCTGGACCAGCAGCGGTGGCAAGCCGTGCAGGTCGGCCAGCAACGGCGAGATCGCCTGGGCGGTCCTTGGCGCTGATCCGGCGTACGCGCTGGCGCATTCGGCCAGCCAATCCGGGTCGAGCAGGATGTCCTTACGTACCAGGTGCCGGTCGGCGTGCCGGTCGACGGACAAATCGAGCCACGGCGACAGCAGGATGCAGCGGCAGGCATCGACTGGCCCTCGTCCCTGAGCGCGAGCAGCAGCGCCAGGGCCAAGCCGCCGCCTGCCGAGTCGCCGGAGACCACGACCGGCCCGGTAGTCGCCTCGCTGGCAAGCGCCGTGAGCACCAGGCGGGCGTCATCAAGCGCGGCGGGATGCGGGTGCTCGGGTGCCAACCGGTAGTCGGGCAGCAGTACCTGGCAGCCAGTCTTGGCGCTGACCACCGCCCCCCAGCCGCGGGCCATGGCGGCCGAACCCACGCAGTAGCCGCCGCCATGGAAGTGCACGACCGTGCCTGCCACGCTCCCAGGCCGAGCCGTCACGACCTCGGCCTGGATTCCTCCCACGTCCCGGTTGGTGACCTTGGCACCGCGCGGCGGCGGCGAGGCTTGCGCGAACTTGTCCAGCCTGGTCCGCTGGGTCGCCCACGGCAGGGCCGGATTGAGCACATGGCGGCGCAGTTGCCTGACGCCGGGTCGGAGCAGCGCAGGCGGCAGGTTCATGCGGCCCGCCTCGGCATCAGCCGGTACTTGGCTAGCTCGAAGTGCCGCACCCGGTGCCGGTAGCTGAAGGTGTAGTCGGGCCAATTGTTGATGTTGCGGCCGGCCGCCGTGGTGTACCAGTTGGTGCAGCCGCTCTCCCACACCGACTTGCTGCTGGCCCTGGCCACCCAGGCGTTGAACGCCCGCTGCACCTCCGGCCGCACGTCCAGCCAGTCCAGGCGCTCCCGGTGCAATGCCGAGATAGCGCTGGCCGTGTAGCGGATCTGGCTCTCAAGCATGTAGATGATCGAATTGCCGCCCAGATTGGTGTGCGGGCCGTACAGCATGAAGAAATTAGGGAAGCCAGCCACCGAGATGCCGAGGTACGCCTGTACGCCATCGCGCCAGGCGTCATTCAGCTCACGCCCGTTCAGGCCGATAATCCTCATTGGCGCCAGGAAGTCCAGGGTATGGAAGCCAGTTCCGTAGACGACGACGTCGGCCGGGCGGAAGGTCTCATCCGCGCCGATCACTCCGCCGGCCGCAAGCCGGCCGATCGGATCGGTGACCAGTTCGACGTTGGACCTGGCCAGGGTCGGATACCAGTCGTTGGAGAAGAGCACTCGCTTGCAGCCCATCAGGTAGTTCGGCACGCACTTGCCCCGCAGGTCAGGATCGGCGACCTGCTCGTTGAGCTGGCGGTGCCACAGCCGCATGGGGATGGCCAGCATCTTGGGCGACAGCACGAAGCCACTGGTGAGCACCTCCCCGGTCAGGAAGGTGCGCAGTCGGTCGGCCTTGCGCACCAGCGGGAGCCGCTCGTACACGGTGTGCTCGGCCGCGCGGTAGGGCCGATCCGGCTTGGGCAGCACGTAGGGGGCGCTGCGCTGGTAGACGTCCACGTGCGCGGCGACCTTCGCGACCTCAGGCACGAACTGAATCGCGCTGGCCCCGGTGCCGATCACGGCCACTCGCTTGCCGGTGAGATCGACGTCATGATTCCAGCGGGCCGAGTGCCACGATGGCCCGGTGAAGTCAGCCTGACCGGCAAGCTCGGGAATCCTTGGCCGGTTGAGCTGGCCGACCGCGCTGACTACTGCGCGGGCGACGAGTTGCTCACCGCCCGCGAGCGTGATGGTCCATTGAGCACTGGATTCATCAAAGCTCGCGGCCTCCACTCGTGCGCGCAAGCGCAGCTTGCGGTCCAGGTCGTGCTCGGTCGCCACCGTGCGAAGGTAGCCGAGCGTCTCTGGCTGGGTCGGGAAGCGGCGAGTCCAGCGCTCGGGCCGGAAGGAGTAGGAGTACAGACTCGACGGCACATCGCAAGCGGCACCTGGGTAGGTGTTGTCGCGCCAAGTCCCGCCAAGTCCTTCGCCACTGTCCACGATCAAGAAGTCGTCGATGCCTGCTCGTTGCAGCGCAAGCGCCATGCCGATGCCGCCGAATCCGGCACCGATGATGACGACTCGGTAGGACGAGCGCTCGGGCATGTGCCCTCCTCGGTCCGGCGAACCTAGCATCGGCAGAATAACTCGCGGGCGCGAGTCGCTATGAACCAGAACAGCGCGGTATGTGACCGAATATCGCACATATATTACTAATATAACAATCCAGCGAGCTGCATACCTGATCGTTGTCCGTTCGGACTGAGCGTGGTACAACATGCCGAATGACCGAGAAACGCTAGTTCTGCGTTGCCTGCCGCGGATGGCCAGGCTAGTGCAGCACGTCCCGCCATCCGGGTCCGCGGGCTTCGCAAGCGCTTCGGCGACTTTACCGCTCTCGACGGGGTGGACCTGGAGATCGGGGCGGGCGAATTCTTCACGCTGCTCGGGCCGTCTGGGTCAGGCAAGACCACCTTGCTACGGCTGATCGCCGGATTCGACCGACCTGACGACGGCACGATCGAACTAAGTGGCCAGGACATTTCCCGCGTCCCGCCGTACGCCAGGAACGTCAACACAGTGTTCCAGGATTACGCGCTGTTCCCGCACCTGACGCTGCTGCAAAACATCGAGTACGGCCTCCGGGTCAAGAAGGTGCCTAAGGCCGAACGCCGGACCAGGGCGATGCGCGCGCTTGAGATGGTGCGCCTTTCCGGGCTCGGTGCACGCAGGCCCGCGCAGCTGTCCGGCGGCCAGCGCCAGCGGGTCGCGCTTGCCCGGGCGATCGTGAACCAGCCGCAGGTGCTGCTGCTTGATGAGCCACTGGGCGCACTCGACCTCAAACTGCGCCAGGACATGCAGCTTGAGCTCGCGCACGTGCAACGCCAGGTGGGCATCACCTTCGTCTACGTGACGCACGACCAGGAAGAAGCGCTCTCGATGAGCGACCGGATCGCCGTGCTGCACCAGGGCAGGATCGAGCAGGTCGGTACGCCGCTTGAGGTGTACGAGCGACCGCAGACCGAGTTCGTCGCCGGGTTCATCGGAACGTCGAACGTCATCGAACGCGAGGGCGTGCACCTGACGATCCGGCCGGAGAAGATCAGCCTGCTCGCCGACGGCGTGGCGCCAGCGGCAGGCGCGCACGTCGAGGCCGGCGTCATCCGCGACGTCATCTACCTGGGCGTCTTCACCAGATACGTGATCGACCTGGACGCGGGCGGCGAGCTCGTCGTCGCCCGGCAAAATGAGCAGTCTCCGCAAGCCGCCGACGGAGTCGCCGGAGCACGAGCTCGGATCTCCTGGCTGCCGAGCCAGGCCAGCACCATTCCGCAAGTGCAGGACGCGCGCCAACCATGACGCGCGGAAGGGCAGGCACAAGATGATCAGGCAACCCCGAACGTACCGGCGGCTCGCAGGGGGCATCGCGGTACTCGGCCTTACCGCATTGCTGGCGGCTGGCTGCAGCAGCAGCGGCGGCACTCCGAGCGGCGGAGCTGGCGGGTCCGGCGGCGGTGCACCGACCGGCGCCGTCCCGACGGCCAATCTGCCCGTGCTCAAGCACATCGGCAAGGGCGAAGGCCAGCTCAACCTGATTGCCTGGGCCGGCTACCTGCAGCCGGAATGGGTCAAGCCGTTCGAGCAGCAGACTGGCTGCACGGTGAATGCCAAGTACGCCAACACCTCTGATGAGATGGTCGCGCTGATGGCCAACGGCGGCGGCGGCCAGTACGACATGGTGTCCTCGTCCGGCGATGCCGACCTGCGCATCATCTACGGTGGTGATGCCCGCCCAGTCAACATCAACCTGATTCCAAGCTGGAAGGACTTCTTCCCGCAGTTCAAGTCACCAGCGTTCAACACCGTCAACGGCGTGCACTACGGCGTCTCCCTGCAGTGGGGCCCGAACGTGCTGATGTACAGCAAGAAGGCGTTCCCGACGCCGCCCACCTCGTGGAGCGTCATCTACAACTCGAAGTACAAGGGCCAGATCACCGTCCCAGACAACCCGATCCAGATCGCCGACGCGGCTTTGTACCTCAAGACGCACCAGCCGAGCCTGGGCATCTCTGACCCCTACGAGCTGACCCAGCCGCAGTTCGCCGCTGCCGTCAAGCTGCTGGCTGACCAGCGCCCGCTGCTCAAGTCGTACTGGGACCTGGCTTCGCAGGAGATCTCGGCTTTCAAGAACGGCGACGTCACGCTCGGGGCCGGCTGGCCCTACCAAGTGAGCGCGCTGAAGGCGGACAAGTTCGCGATCGGCTCGGTGGTCCCAAGTGAGGGCGCCACCGGCTGGGCCGACACCTGGATGCTCGCCGCCAAGGCACCGCACCCGAATTGCGCCTACATGTGGATGCGTTACATCAGCACCCCGAAGGTGCAGGCCGAACAGGCGCTGAACTACGGCGAGACCCCGGACAACATGTTGGCCTGCGGCTACATGAATAAGATGCAGCCAGGGTCGTGCGCCGAGTACCACGCGAATGCGCCAGCCGCCTACTTGAACTCGATCGAGCTGTGGAAGACGCCGATCGCGACCTGCGACAACGGCAAGTCGGACTGCGTGCCGTATTCCCAGTGGGTGACTGCGTGGAATACCCAGGTCAAGTAGGCCAGGACCAGACCGGGGCGGACGTGGCGGACCGGCGCCGCGGCCGCCCCGGCGCTGGGATCGGCGGCGTCTTGTGGCGCCGGCCGTGGGCACTGGCGACGTTGCTGCTCACGCCGCCGCTGGCCTGGTTCCTGCTGATCTATCTGGCGTCCCTGGTGGTGCTGCTGATCACCGCCTTCTGGGAGACCAATTCCTTCACCGGAAATCTGGTGCATGTCTGGACCCTCAGCAACCTCACCGAGATCGTCAGCACGTCCGCTTACCTGCAGGTCATCGCGCGCACTGTCGGCATGGCGGCAGCCGTCACCGTGGTGGACATCGTCATCGCGCTGCCGTTCGCCTACTACATGGCGCGGATCGCGTCCAGGCGCACCAGGACCATCTTGTATGTAGCGACGCTGCTGCCGCTGTGGGCGAGTTACCTGGCCAAGGTGTATGCCTGGCAGCTGATCTTTACCAAGGACGGCCTGCTCAACTGGAGCCTGGGGAAGGTGGCGCTCGGCCCGCTGAGCCTGATCGACACCAACTGGGCCGTCTTCATCGCGTTCTGCTACATCTGGCTGCCCTACCTGGTGATCCCGGTCTACGCCGCCTTGGATCGGATCCCGGCATCCATGATCGAGGCATCGCAGGATCTAGGCGGCCGGACCTTGCGCACCACCTGGTCGGTCATCCTGCCGCTGGCGCTGCCCGGCATCGTGGCCGGATCCATCTTCACGTTCTCGCTGACGCTCGGCGACTACATCACCCCAGAACTGCTCGGCGGCACCAACTCGGTGTTCATCGGCTCGGTCGCCTATACGAGCTTCCTGTCCAACAACGTCCCGCTGGGCGCGGCCATGGCGCTCGTGCCGATCGTCATCATGATCGGTTACCTGCTTGGCGCCCGGGCGCTCGGCGCGTTCAAGGAGCTGTGATGGAATCGCGCGGGCTGAAGCTGGCGCTGCGGCTGTGGGTCGTGCTCGTCCTGCTGTTCCTGTTCGTGCCGATCGGGCTGATCGTGCTCTACGCCTTCGACCCGGCGACGGTCGAGAGCTGGCCGATCCAGGGGCTGACGCTGCACTGGTTCAGCGTCGCCTGGCATGACCAGCAGGTCAGGACCGCCTTCCTGCTGTCGGTCAAGGTCGGCTTGCTGGCCACAGGGATCGCGCTAGTGCTCGGCTCGGCCGTCGCTTACGCGCTGCACAGGTTCACCTTCTTCGGCCGGGACGGCATTTCGTTTCTGCTGATCCTGCCGATCGCGCTGCCAGGAATCATCACCGGACTAGCGCTCAACTCCTTTTTCAGCTTCACCCGCATCGAGTTGTCGCTGTGGACGATCGTGATCGGCCACGCGACTTTCTGCATTGTCATGGTCTTTAATAACGTGATCGCCCGCCTGCGGCGGATGCCTCGATCGCAAGCCGAGGCATCAGCGGACCTCGGCGCGCGCGGTTGGCAGACCCAGCTCTACATCACGTTGCCATCGGTCGCGACGGCGCTGGTCTCCGGTGCGCTGCTGGCGTTCGCGCTGTCCTTCGACGAGGTGATCGTCACGGTCTTTACCTCGGGCGCGCAAAACACCCTTCCGATCTGGATCTTCGGTGCCCTGCGGCTCGGCCAGCAGCTACCTGAGGTTAACGCGGTGGTGACCATCGTCATCGGCCTGACGATCATTCCTGTACTGCTGGCGGCCAGGATCGCCGGGCCGGCGCGGTAGCGCGAACAGCCCAGGCTCACTAGCATCTGCTAGTGCCGGGGCAGCCGAGTTTCCGCCCGCCGGGTGGGGCAGCATAGGTGACCATGACCGCATCGCCCGTTTTCACCTCTCGGCTGACCGGCCGCCAGTTGCTCGACGGCGACGGGGTGGCCATCGGCCGGGTTCGCGACGTGGTGATCTTGCCATCCGCCGGTGGCGAGCCGCCGTGGGTGCTCGGCCTAGTCGTCACGCTGCAGCGACGCCAGATCTTCGTCAACCTCGGCCGGATCGCTGAGATCTCGATTGACGGCGTCCGGCTCAGGGGCGGCACTATCGACCTGCGCCGCTTCAACCAGCGCACCGGCGAACTGCTGGGGTCCGAGCTCTACGGACAGCGAGCGGGCGCGGGTCGAGTGATGGACATCGGCATCACGGCATCCAGCAGCCGGCGTGGCGGCTGGGAGGTATCGGCGCTCGCCATCGGGCACGGGCTGACCCTCGGCCTCAGTCTGCGGCACCACACCACCGTCATCGTGCCCTGGGACAAGTACCCTGACCTGTTCAAGGCCGGCCCCTCGCCGAGCAGCTCATCGGCTTGCGGGAGATGCACCCGACCGATCTGGCCAACGCGGTCGAAGTCATGTCGGCCGCGCGGCGCAAGGAGCTAGCCGAGGCGCTGCACGACGAGGAGCTCGCCGACCTGCTTGAGGAGATGCCTGAGCAAGATCAGCTAAGGCTGCTAGCGGGACTGAACATCGAGCGCACCGCCGATGTGGTCGAGGAGATGGAGCCAGACGATGCCGCTGACTTGCTCGCCGAGATGCCGGCCGAGCAGCGTGAGCGGCTGCTGGCCGCGATGGAGAAGGTGCAGGCGGACGATCTTCGGCGGCTGCTCAGGTACGACGCGACCACGGCTGGCGGCTTGATGACGTCGCATCCGCTGATCGTGTCGCCTGATACCCCCGTTGCCGAGGTCCTAGCCCAGATCAGGGTGCCCGAGCTAGCGCCGACCGTGGCCGCGCAGGTCTTCGTCTGCGAGCCGCCATCGGTCACGCCGACGGGCCGTTACCTGGGCACGGTCGGCTTCCAGCGGCTGGTAAGGACGCCGCCGTCGGCCACCGTCGGCGAGTGCGTGGAGGAGAGCGGGTTCGTCCGGCCTGAGCTGACTGAAAGGGAAGTGGCCAGGCGGATGGCCGCCTACAACCTGATCGGCGTGGCAGTGTGCGACGAGGCCTGCCGCCTGCTCGGCGCCATCACCGTCGACGACGTACTCGACCGCATCCTGCCGACCGGCTGGCGAAAGAGCGACACCACATGAGAATGCAATTTGTCCCACCCCACCGGCTCACCGACGGCGGCGATCTCACCGCGCCCCGGGGCTCGGCGCCTCGGATCAGCGCCAGGTACGACGCCGACTTCTTCGGCCGGATGTCCGAGGGCATCGCCCGATTCCTAGGCACCGGGCGCTACCTGGTCGGTCAGACCGTGTTCGTCATCGTGTGGATCGCGCTGAACACGGTCGGCATCGTCCGACACTGGGACCCATACCCGTTCATCTTGCTGAATCTGGCTTTTTCCACCCAGGCGGCCTACGCCGCCCCGCTGATCCTGCTCGCCCAGAACCGCCAAGATGAACGCGATCGGGCCAGCATCGAACGGGACCGGCAGGTGACTGCCCGCACCCAGGACGACGCCGAGTTCCTGGCCAGGGAAATGGCGGCCGTCCGGCTTGCCCTCGCCGACGTGGTCACCACCCATGACCTTGACGACCGCTTGACCCACCTGGAAAAGCTAATCACCGACCGAGACGCCGCCATCCCCCGACCGCACCGCCACGGCCGTTGAGCTAGCCGTCAGGGCCGGCTCGAACGCCACGGTGGGCTGGAAGTTGGCGCGACGGGCGGCTCGGCGGAAGGCGCTCAGCGCCGACGGCCCGATGATCATGATGGCCAGTGCGGTCGTGATGGCCCGACCGGTGTCCCAGCCCAGCGACGTGCTCGCGTCAAACAGCAGGTACCGGTGGAGCTGATCAGCGAACGCCAGTCCTGGCCGGTAGGCGATCGAGCTCGACTGGTCGACGGAGAATGGCCAGAAGCTCAAGTTGAGCAGCAACCCGAACAGGTACCCGCTCACCGCCCCGTACGCCGCGAGCATGAGCACTTCGAGCTTGCCGCGCAGCGGCGGCAGCAGGCCCGCCAGCATGCCGATCCAGGCGCAGCCGAACATCTGGTAGGGCATCCACGGGCCGACGCCGCCGGTCAGCAAGGCCGACGCGAACAGGGACGTGCAGCCGAGCGCGAACCCGAATCCCGCACCGAACACTCGCCCAGCCAGCACCAGCAGGAAGAACACTGTCTCGACCCCGGCCGTGCCGCCGCCAAGCGGCCGGATCGCCGCGTTGATCGCGGCCAGCACGCCGAGCATGGCGATAGCCTTGGCGTCGATGCCGCCGTCGGCGAGCTCGGCGAACACTACGGCAACGACGCCGAGCAGCAGCACGCCGAACATCAGCGGCGCAGGTGTCGGCCGAGGCCGCCGAGCTTGGCGCGATCACAAGCGGCCAGCAAAACGCGATCAACCCGAGAAATGACGCCAGCCCGATCGCCAGCACCGACCGCCGCCGCACCCGGATCGCGACCGCAAGACCGTCGGCCCGCCAGCGCGTCACGCCCGCACCCGTCCAAGTGCGGCCGCCACCTGGTCCATGGTCAGGTACGGCAGCGGCGCCAGCACCTTGGCCACCTGCGGCGCGAAGGTCGGCGATGCGGTCAGCACGGTCGCGGCCTCGCCGTCGGCCACGATCTCGCCTTCGGCCATCACGATGACCCGATCGCGGCTGCGGGTGGCGAACTCGACGTCGTGGGTCGCGATCACGATCGCGTGCCCACGCCGGGCGAGCTGGTCGAGCGCCCTGGTCAGCGCCGCCTTGGCTGGATAGTCAAGTCCGCGCGTCGGCTCATCGAGCAGCGAGCACCGCCGGGCCGGCCGCCAGCTGGATTGCCAGCACAAGGGCGAGTTGTTGGCCCTCGGACAGATCTCGAGGATGACTATCCAATTCAATCCCGGGCGCGATCGCATGGAGTAGGGCAAGCGCGGCCCCGCCGGCCCCGCCCGGCGTCCCGGTCAGCGTGCCCGAGCTCAGCCCGCACCGTGTCGAGATACAGCAGGTCAGCCGCCGTCTGCGGGACCAGGCCGACCAGCCGCCTGGCCGCGGCCGCCGACTGCTTCCCGGGGTCCGCAGCCAACGGGCCAACCGCCACCGTGCCGCCAGCTCGCCGCCCAGATCCTTGCAGCGCCCACAGCAGCGACGACTTCCCAGAGCCGTTCCGCCCCATCAGAGCGGTAATCTCGCCCGCCCGCAACGTCAACCCGACCCCGCGCACCGCGACAACTGATCCGTAGCGCACCACGATCCCCCGCGCGGTGAGCGCGGTTGCCTCCCGCACTGGCCGTGCTGCCCCGGCAGGCGGCTGCTGCGGCAACGCCCGCCGCAGCTCAGGCGCACGCCGCCGGGCATCGCGCACCGACAGCGGCAGCGGCTTCCAGCCGGCCAGCTTGCCGAGCTCCACCACCGGCGGGCAGATCGTCGCCGCGGCAAGCACCGTGGCCGGCTCGCCAGCCACGGCCGTCCCGTCTCCGGCCAGATACACCAGCCGATCCGCGTAGGGCACCACTCGCTCCAGCCGGTGCTCGGCCAGCACAACCGTGATGCCGAGGTCGTGCACCAGCCGGGTGATCGCCGCCAGCACCTCCTCTGCGCTGGTCGGGTCGAGCGCCGAGGTCGGCTCGTCAAGCACGAGCACCGCCGGATGCGCGGTCAGCACCGCGCCGATGGCGACCCGCTGCTGCTGGCCACCCGACAGCGTGCGCGAAGGCCCGGTGCCGCAGCTCGGCGATGCCGAGCAGGTCGAGCGTCTCCTCGCACCCGGGCGCGCATCGCGCCGGGATCGACGGCCAGCTGCTCCATCGTGTAGGCGAGCTCCTCGTGACCGTGTCGGTGACGAACCCGGCCAGCGGATCTTGGCCGACCACGCCGACCACGTCGGCCAGCTCGCGGGGCGGGAACTTGGCCGTGTCCCGGCCAGCGACCCGCACCCGCCCGGTCAGCGTGCCACCGGTGAAATGCGGCACCAGCCCGTTGATGGCACCGAGCAGCGTCGACTTGCCGCTGCCGGTCGGCCCGACCACCAGGCACAACTCGCCTTCATCGATCCGCAGGCTGATGTCGGTCAGCACCGGCCTGGTCGCGTCGTCATACCGCAAGCCCATCCGGTCGAACTCGATCACTGGCCACCCCCATCGCTACTACTTCAGGCGCAGGAGCAGGCACCGGACCAGCAACCGCGACCGGCGGCGCGGCGACCGCTGCCACGGCGGTCACCAGGATCGCCAGCGCCGGCAGCAAGGGCAGGGTGGGCCAGTGCAGCGGATAAAAAGCCGGGTTCAGCGACGCCGGGCCGTAGCCTAGGTTGACGCACAGCACGACCGCGCAGCCGAGCCCGGAGCCGGCCACCACCCATTCCGGCCAGCGCCAAGGATCAGGCTGGTACCGGCTGCGCGACACCCGCCGGCCGCCGAGCGCGAGCCCGGCCACGCTCAGCGCCGCCCCGGCGATGAAGCCGCCAGCCCCGACCCCCTGCGGCACCGTCGGATCAAGCAGCCCGTAGCCGCCGAGGCACAACGCGGCCAGTCCAGTGAGCAGGCAGGCGCTGGTGAGCCGACGGCTCGTCCGACTCGCACCAGCCGTGCGCCCGTACCCGCGCGCGTCCATCGCGGCCGCCAGCCACAAGGACCGGTCAAGCGCATCTTGCAGCACCGGGATAGCGATGGTACGCAGCGCCCAGAACCGCCGGCCGGTCTCGCCGCGAAGCCGCCGCGCGGCCCGCACCCGGACGGCGCTCTCCACCAGCTGCGGCGCGACCGAAAGCGCGACCGTGACCGCGACGCCTAGCTCATAGAGCGCACCGGGCAGTGCGCGCAGCGCCCGCTTGGGGTTCGCCAGCGTATTCGCGGCACCGATGCAGCACAACAGGCACGCCAGCCGAATCCCGTCGACTGCCGATGACAGCATCGCCGCCGCCGTGACTGGCCCGCCAACGTGAACTCCCGCGAACCAGCTGGGCATCGGAAAGACCGGGAGCCGAAACAAAATGTCTTGGCCGGCTGTGCCGTCACTGGCGAACACGATGCTGAAGGCCACTCTGATGCCGACCACGAGGCCGGCCATCAGAAGGTAGAAGCGATATCCGCGTGCCCACGGTGCCTGCGACCGGCGCAGGGCGACGACTAGCCCGAGCACCGCGAAGATCAGCACCAGCAGCAACGGGTTGCTCGTCCGGCTGGCCGCCGTGGCGAGGCCAGTCGCCCAGGCCCACCAGGCCACCGGGTGCAGCGCCCGAGGCAGCCGGCCGTTCACCCGAGCGCCCGGGCCCGCGTCCGGCGCCGCCACGTCCCGGCGGCTGCGGCCACCGCCAGCATGGCCACCACCAGGAGCACCAGCACTGTCGGCCCGGCCGATCCGCCGTTCCCGGCCGGCGGCGCGGCCGGCGGTGCGCTCGTCAGCGCCGGGCTGGCCGCCGCGACCTCGCGGCGCAACTCATCCGGGCTCACTTTCGGCCTGGCACTGCCCGAGGTCCCGGTGATGCTAGTACCGCCGAATGCCCACAAGCTAATGCTGCCGGGCTGCGGGTGATAGCTGGCGGCCCCTTCCTGGCTGTAGTGCCAGGTGTTCTGGCCAGGCCCGGCCATCCAGTAAGCCCAGTACGCATTGCCAGGCGGGGTGTCAACGCACGCCTGCTTCGCGGCCGTCGGGTAGAAGGCGCCGTGCCTGAAGCCCGCATAGCTGATCCGGCAGATAAAGCCAGGGCCATCGTGGGCATCGCCTGCGGTAGCCCAGCCACCCTGGTTGAGCAGCCTCCAGCCAGTAGTCGGCGTGCTGCCGCAAGCGCGCAGGACCGGGCCGCCCCACGGCTTGAAGTCGACAATGAGCGTCGCACCCGTCGTGGTCGTGCAATCGCCGACCGGGCGAGCCGCCGCCACGGCTGGCCAGGCGCTGCCGAGCGCGACCCACAGGCAGCAGGCCGCAGCGAGGCCGGCCACGGCCAGGCGGCTCATGGTTCGACCCGGTCACGTACCGTGCGGACGTTCTGACCAGGCTCGGTTCGCCGACGACGGCGCAGCGCGAACGCCAGGGCCGTCATCGCCGCGATCAGCAGCACGCCGATCGCCAGCCAGCCGCCGGCCCGGCCGCCATGGTCCCTGGTCGCAGTGGGCGTGAGTACGCGGCGCATGGTGCCGAACGAGATGCCGACCGCGCCACTCAGCGCCTGCGTGCTCGCCCGCACATTGGAGTCGCGCTGGCCCGCATAGGCGCTGAAGCCGCCGTCGACGTTCTGCGCGGTGGCGAGGAAAGCCTCGGCCCGCCCGATCGGCGCCAGGTAGCGAGCCGCCAGCAACGAAAGCGCCTGGATGGCCAGCCCAGTCGAGTTGATCGACACTCCGCCGCTGCCAAGGAATCCGCCGGAAGCTTGCTGACGGCTCGCGATCCAGGCCTGCCCGGCCGCGACGTCGGCCCGCGCCCGCGCGGTCGGCACCAGCGCCAGTGCCATCACTGCCATCGCGGTGCTGTCCACGTCGTGATCGTGGCTGTCAGGGATCAGGCTGGGAAACGAGCCGTCCGAATTTCGCAGGCCTTCAAGGAAGGCGATCGGCGCGGCGGCCTGCCTCGCCTGACCGGCGCGAAGCTGGGCCAAGATGCCGTAGGCCTGATCGAATACCGAGGTGGCGTTGCGGTAGTTACCCGGCCCGGCGCACGGACCTGATGAGCCGGGCGACGCGGCCCGGCAGACCGACCCAGCCAACGCGGCGATCAGATTGTGCCCGCCGAAGTCGCGCGGGTTAGCGCCCACGACTTCGGCCAGCAGCGCCTCCTTGCCCATGGCACCGCCGGCTGCGTACGCGGTGCCGATCCCGGTCCAGTAATTCACCGTCTTACCAGCCGGATCCCGACCGTCATGGGCGATGAAGTCGACGATTTTTTCCAGAATTGCCTTGTTGTCATCGGTCGCGGCGAGGGCGAGCGCGGCGTCAATGGTGAGACCGAAGTCGGCGGTGTGCGGGAAGGACTCGTAGAAATGGCGGTCGATCAGATTGCCGGGCTTGACCAGGTAGGCGGTCCCGGCGACCAGGTTAGGCCGAACTGGGCCGGCCGCGTGCGCGGGCGGCAGCGCGGCCCAGGTCGCTAGCACCAGCGCGGTGGCGGCGACGGCCAGGCAACGGGCAGCCTGCCGACTGGCCAGTGCGAGCGGCATGACTCTCCCGTAGGGGCGGCCCCGCGTAGCGAAACCTCAGATCCGCCCGGCCCTTCGGGAAACCTGAACGTTCCGCGCCGTGGTCCGCGACGACGCTAAGACGACTATTGCTGTCACGCCAGGTGCTCCGACTCGCCCGCACGACGTGCGGACCCACGGCTGCGGGCCAGTGCCGGAATCTGACCGGCTTCCCCTGACTACATTGACGCCCCATCTGATCACACCGGCACTGGCAGGGTCAACGCAGGTGTTGACAGCGCCGCGACGGTGGGAGACAGTAACGTCTGGCATGAGCAAGTACAACTCAACAGGCGACTTGGTGGGGGAAGTCCGGTGAGATCCCGGCGCTGACCCGCAACGGTAAAACGGCCCATCGAGGTCGGCGAGCCCGGTTACCCACGATCGTCGCGACGCACTCCCCACCCGTCGTGGTCCGCGGGCCGGAGTCTGGGCTCCCCGCGGGTCCGGTCCCGGAAAACCGGACCGGAAAGGGGCCAATGGAATGACCCGGTGCCCAGCTTTCGTTCTTATTGTCCCGCTCGCCGCCACCATCGCTGCGGCGGTCCTTGGCGTACCTGCCGCAGCGGCCAGCGCCGCCACCCCGGTGCCCGCTCCGACCAGAGGTCAGGCCGCGGCAGGCTGGCTCGCTCGCGAACTCACCGGCCGGAGCCATTTCACCACCAGCTACAAAGGCGTCGATTACCCGAACCAGGGCGAGACCATTGACGCGATTCTCGCCTTTGCCGCGACCCGCACCGCCAACGACTACGCCACCCGTGCTACCACTTGGCTTGAGCAGCCGAAGGTGCTGTCGAACTACATCGGCGACGGCACCAGCTCTTCCTACGCCGGAGCAACCGCCAAGGTGGCGCTGGCCGCGGAGGTCAGGGGGCTGAACCCGGCCAAATTCGGCGGCGTTAACCTGCTCGCCCGGCTGGCCAACCTGCTCACCAAGTCTGGCCGTTACTCTGACCATTCGTCGTTCGGTGATTACAGCAACGCCTTCAGCCAGGCGCTGGCGATCATTGCGGTGGCCCGGTCGGGCCAGGCACCAGCCTCGGCGGTCAGCTACCTGGTCGGCACCGAGTGCGAGAACGGCGGCTTCCCGCTGTACTTCGGGCACAAGACCTGTACGAGCGACGCTGACGCGACCGGCATGGCGGTGCAAGCGCTGCTGGTGGCCGGCCGCACCGGCGCGGCCACGCGCGGGCTGCGCTGGCTGGCGAAGGCGCAGCGCGCGAACGGCGGCTTCGCCGCATCGGCGAGCGCCGCACCGAACGCGAACAGCACCGGGCTGGCCGGCCAAGCCTTCGCTGCGGCCGGCTGGACCAGGCGGGCCGCTCGCGCCGCCAAGTTCTTGCTGAGCCTGCAAGTTGGCTGCTCGGGCAAGGCTAGCCAGGTCGGCGCCATCGCCTTCGACAAGACCGGATTTCTCGCCAGCACAGCCGACGACGCGACCGCCCAAGGATTGCTCGGGGTCGCCGACGTCAGCTTGGCCAAGCTGAGCGCGCACGGCGCCCGCGATGGCGCTCCGCACCTGGGCTGCGCGGCATGACCGCCCGGGTGCTGGCCCGGCCGCTCGCTGGTCGGACGGGGTTGTCCATGATCGTGATCTCGGTGCTGCTGGCGGCCGCGCTGGCAGCGGGGGTGGCCCGAGCAACGCCGGCCTATGCGGCCGCGTGCACGGGCAAGACGGGGGTCACGGTCGTAGTCGACTTCAAGGCGTTCCACGGCTCGGTCAAGCTCGGCTGTGATCGCAAGAAGCCGGCCACCGGGCTGGCCGCGTTGAAAGCGGCTGGCTTCAGGTACACGTTCGTGCCCAGGTTGCCCGGCTTCATCTGCACGATCGACCACCGGCCCAACAGCTGCAATGGCGCTCCGGCCTCGGCCTACTGGTCCTACTGGCACGCTAAGCCGCACGGTAAGTGGACCTACAGCAAGGTCGGCGCAAGCAGCTATCACCCCAAGGCTGGCTGGGTCGAAGGCTGGGCCTTCGGCAACGGCAAGCCGCCGCACATCTCACCTCCGTGAGCGGACTCAGGCGAGACTGATTAGAGACCCCGATACCCAGTTAGCTGCGGAAATGTGCACATAGCCTGATCGTGGCAGCTAGCGAAAGGGGCACCAGGCAATGGGCTTTCTTAACAAGATGAAGACCGCGATAGGCGGCGATGACCAGCAGCTGATGCTGATGGGCCAGCTTGGCCGAGCCGAGGTAATGAACGTCCAGATCACCGGCACCTCGGTGCAGCACGGTGGCGCGCCGCCCGAGCAGCTATGCCTGTTCGACCTGGTCGTCTACTTGGACGACACCCCGCCGTTCCAGGCTCAGGTGCGCAAGCGCGTCCCGGTGTACGCGATCTCCGACATTCAGCCTGGACGTACCGTCGTCACCGTCAGGGTGGACCCGAGCGACCACTCACGGGTGGGCATCGACTTCAGCACCGAGCCGCCGACGGTCAGGCTGGCGCAGACGGCAGGCAAGATCACCGCCCAGGACATCCTGGACCGCGGCACCGCGTGCGAGGTGGTGATCATCGCGTCCCAGCCGCTCGGAGTTAAGAGCTCGATCTCCGGCTACGACATGTACGCGTTCACGCTGACGATCATGGCGCCAGGCGAGGCCCCGTACCAGATCCAGGTCGGCAACCCAGTGCCGCCTGAGGGCTTGCCGCTGGTCTTTCCAGGATCCAAGGTGCCTGGCAAGTTCCTGCCGAACACCATCAGGGAGAACGTGGTGATCGACTGGCAGGCGGCGGTGGCAAACTTCACCCGTGGTTAGTGCTGACGCCGACGCGAATCCGCACCATGACCTGCAGTACGTAGCCTCGGCCCGCGCCGTCGGCCTGGACAAGAACCCTGCGCATTTCGGTCTACAGTTGCTGCCATGACCGACCTGCTGCTCGACTCGCTTCAGCGCCGCATGCGAACCATGCACTCGCTGTACTACCAGGCGGTCAGCACGATGACCGTGGATCACGTCAACCATCTGGAACGGCCTGGTGTCCTGCCGATCGCCTTCTCCTTGTTTCACTACACCAACATGGAAGATGCCAGCTTTCTGTTCCTGACCGGCCAGCCGCCGATCTGGACCGACCAGTGGCAGGACCGGGTCCAGATGGCGGTACCTGACCACGGCAAAGAACGCACCGTAGCGGAGATGGAGCGGCAGCAGATTGGCGACTACCAGGCGTTCATCGACTATCAGCGCGAGGTCTTCGACCGCACCGAAGCCCACCTGGACACGATCGAAGTGGCCGCTCTCACTCCGGTGATCATCACCAGGCCCTTCCCGCCAGTCGTCGCCGACACCTACAGCGCCCGCTGCGCCGGGCCGGCCGGCATCACCGTGCTCGACGGCTTCGAATGCTGGCTCTACCAGCACGGACTGCGCCATCTAGGCGAGATCGAGCTGGCCAGAGGTCTAGTCGGCCTCGGCGGGATGACCTCATAGAAGGGTTCGGCGCACGCCTGACCTGACCCGCCACTGCCCGGGCTAATCACCTAAACCGGGCATAGGGCCAGATGGGCGAGCTGCCCGGTCGATGCCGCCTGGGCCGGCCGGATCAGGCTAGATCGGGCAGAGAGGTCAACCTTCGAAGGACTTCTTCTCCGCCCAGAACCCGCGAGACCTGATAGAGATCCGGACTTCGGGTACGCCCAGTCAGCAAAACTCGGATCACGTTGGCAGCGTCTTTTAGCGCGCCGTGGAATTTCTCCGGATTGCTACGATACTCGCCGGCGGTGGCGGCAAATCCCAGATCTGCGGCCGCCCTTCGTATCTGATCAAACCAGGTCGCCGCGTCGCCAGCATGTTGATATTTCTCAGCGACGGTAGCAGCCATTTTAAGGACCAGATCTGGCGCGAGCGACGCGAACCTTGCGTCAGCTGGATCGTGGACTACCTGGAAGAGCTCTGGCAGCAAAAACCCGTACTTTTCATCGAATTCGGACCACTTGGCGAGATCCTTACGCGCGTGGCCTGGCGCGAATTCCTCAATAGTGAGAGCTTTTAGTACTGAATCCGGATTCTCGGCCAGTACCTTAGCTATCCGCTCATCATTGGCCCTGGCCCACTCCCCAAGGCGTTCCGCGATCTCCGGGATGGTCAGGTCCGCGATCACCTCGCGGCATATGTAGGCTAGTTTGTCGAGGTCAAGCAACTGTCCACTGGAAGAGCATTCGCTAAGAATGATCTCCGCCGCCAGTACCTCACGCCACGGCATGTCCTGCAATCGACTATTGGCCAAGCCGCGCAGATAACAGAGCACGCCCTCCACCGGGAATCCCGAGGTCAAATAGAAATCTACATTCGCCTGCGGGTCTTTTCGCTTACTAAGCTTCCGCCGGCTTCGCCCATCCATCATGAGAATTGGGGCGATGTGCCCATAGGGCAACGGCTCAAAGTCGAGCGCTGCGAATAGCTGGAGGTGCAGTGGGACCGAAGACAACCACTCGTCCGCTCGCACGACGGTGGTTACTCGCATGAGGTGATCGTCGATTGGGTGCGCAAGATGATAGGTTGGCAGGCCAACAGTCTTGCGGATGACGACATCGTTTCGGTTGTCGTCAATTTCCATCTGACCGCGCACACGGTCGACATAGTGAATCCTCTTGCCCGTGAACTCAGGTGCGCGGAAACGAATAACGTGGGCTGCTCCGCTATCCAACTGTTCGACAACCGCCGCCTCGCTCAAGGTACGGCACTTGGCCCACTCTCCCCAGTACCCGGCTGGGACTCCCGCCGCCTGCTGGCGCTCAGTCATGAGCTTCAGGTCAGCTGCGGAGCAAAAGCAAGGATAGGCACGATCCTTCTCTAGGAGTGATCTAATATAGGTGTCGTAGATTTCGTGACGAGCGCTCTGCTGGTAAGGCCCATAGTCGCCGGCCTTGATGCTCTCGTCGGGAAGCAGCCTGAAGTATTCAAGGGCGCGAAACAGTTGCGGCACGGCATCGTCAACATAGCGGCTCTGGTCGGTGTCCTCTATTCTCAGAATGAAGACACCACCAGTGGAAGCCGCCATAGACTGGGCAATTAGTGCTACCAGGATGCCGCCGACGTGCACATAACCGGTCGGGCTGGGTGCGAACCGAGTGACCTCAGCACCAGCGCGCAGTGATCGCGGTGGATAGCGCTGCTCCAAGGACTCAGGAGTTAGGCCGGTAAAGGGCACAAGTCGATCACGTGTTTCGACTGTCAACATCGAGCCAATATACCGCAACGTTCTGTCACCCTGAGCCCGCTACGGCCGCGCAGCGAGCCCAGGCGCTGGCGGCCTCACGGCGACCCGGAGCCCAGCAGCTTGACGCGGAGCCTGTGCACGTCTTCGGCACCGAAGCCATGGGCCGCGAGCCACTTGACCACGCCGCCGTATCGTGAGTCGAGTTCTCCGAGAAACCTCGCCATCGTCTCAGGCTGGGGCCGTTGCGAGTCGGCGGACCTCGCCGGGCTGCTGGCCGAGTACGTCGATGACAGCCGCAGCCGATCGAATACTGCGGCGAGGCGTTCTCCGCTGGCCGCGTAGTCAGCCGCCACCGCATCCGTGCCGACGCCGACGGCGCGAAGCGCCAGCGCGACAACCACGCCAGTCCGATCCGTCCCGGCGGCGCAATGCACGATCGCCGCGCCAGGAGCTGCCGCGATATCGCGCAGCGCAGCGACAACTTGAGCCCGCCTTTGCCGCAGATACCCGAGGTAGTGGGCACCGATCGGCGCAGTATTGTTCGACGTCTGATCGACCTGGCTCACCAGCGTTACCTCGACGGCACCGTCAGCGGACATTCCCGGCTCTGCCTGGATGGAGCGATGGAGGTGGCGCACCGACCGTACCTGGTCGAGCGGCGCCGGCCCCTCGGACGCCAGTTCGCCGGTACTGCGAAGATCGATGATCGTCGTCAGGCCGATGTCAACGACCAGCGTCCGAATGTCGGGTGGAGTGAGGTCTTGCAGGTTGTCTGATCGCAGCAGACGTCTCGGCAACGTCTGGCGGCCATCGACCGTCGCAAGTCCGCCCAGGTCACGGACATTGGCAGCGCCCTCAAGCTCGATCCACCTATTGTTCATGGCGTAAGCGGTACCACGCCAGGTCGGGCTTCGCTGTCACACGTGCATGAAGCCGTAGGTGCTATTGCAGCGCACCACGTCAGCTAGCCGGAGGCTAGCGGCCTCGCCCCGCAGATAACTCGCGACGAGTCGGAGCTTCTCGTCCCACTGCGACGGCGACAACGCGACCGCGACCTCTTTTAGGTCGGGATTCAATCGATGGAAATCGGCCATCTCTGGTGCTAGGTATGCTTTCGGCTTGACCGTTGCCTCGGCACACAGAAAGAGCGTGATAGTGGGTTTATCGGCGGCCGATTGCCGATCGATCTCCACGTCATGGATCGCGTTCGACGGCAGGAAGTAGCTGTCTCCCTCGCATAGTTGGATCCGATCTTCAACGGTGCGCAGTCGTTTGGGAGTGTAGTCCTCATGTGGTGGCCATACGCCATCGACTTCCTGCAGGATAACTCCCGAGTATCGACTGCCGTTCGCATAACTGTCGTCCTGATGCGCCGCCGCTGTGGCGTAGATAGATTGATGCATTTGTCCTTTCGCTACGTAGGACACGAAGGAGAACGGATGCGAGTGCGGCGGCTCAACGATCACGGAAGGTTCGACCCGCTTGGTAGAAGCGAAGCCGATCGCTCCGGGGTTTGGCTGCCAGATATGAATACTCATATCCCACTCGGCCGGCGGATATCCGATGAAAGTCATGTCTTGAGCCGGAGTCTCAGTTCCAATCGTCGGATCGGGATGAGATGCCAGCATCAAGCTCTGCCCGGCCCAGCCGTAAATACAATGCATCCGGCCGCGGCGCGATCTTTCCGACAATGTAGCTTCGAATTCGTCGTCTTTGTTGAGAGAGGATCGGAGCACATCCAACAGCGACGCTAGGTTCTCCGGACGGCCCAACGTCCGTACGAACGCGTTCATGCCGCAAACCCGTTCTATACCCGGCGGCAGCGCACGGAGTTGATCGAGCACCCGCTGGAGGTCGCGCAAGGGAGTAGTATTTGACAGGTGACCGCCTGCGGCTTTAGATATGATCTCCGTGACGGCGCGTGAGGTGTCAGGCGAGTCATATCCCTTAGTAAGCGCATCCCGTCTGGCCGACAGGGAAAGTTCCTGGAAGTGGGACCAGTTGATTGTCTGCGGGACCACGGCTACCTCGATTCCTCGACTAATATTACTGGCTTACTCTCGCTCATTAGGTAGGCCACGCTAGGCATTGCGCGTAGTACGCGACTTGTTGCGGTGTTGATTCTCGTGACAGCGGGCAATCAAGTGCGGTACCGGGTCCGACATCGGGCAGCTGGTCAAGGGAGACGTATTGGCGGCGCTGAGTTAGCTCACTACCAAACCAACGTCGTAGACCTACTCCGATTGGCGTGTCTAGCCCATCCGAATTGCTCTTGCCTGGTCTCCACAGGTCCCGTAGCAGGCGCTGCTTTGTGTCGTGGTCGAGATTCACTATGGCGGACGGTGACGGCAGGTCAGTTGGGTGTCCAGCCAAATGACGCTGAGCTCGGTATTCGAGTCTGGAGAGCGCTCCATGCGGATCGAGCACCTCGATCTTCGGGGCCGCAAGAAACTCAAGAACGACCCTGCCCTTTCGATAGATCGAAAGAAGGCAGTTACCTCGATAACAAGGTGCCTCGCTTCTCATCCAGGGTACCGTCTGGTCGACCAGTTCGGTGAAACTCAGTAGCGACTCAAGCGTCGCGCGATCAAATATCTCGCCATAGTGGTCAAACATCAGACCGTTAGCTTCGTGCAGCGTCTTGAGCGCTACGGCGTATTGAGTTTCCTTGTCGCGATCGCCACGTTCGATCAAGACGAATGCGTCTATATCGCTGTCATTACGTTGACGGCCGACCGCGCGAGAGCCGCCTACGAACGCGGCAAGCAGTTCGTTGCCAAATATGACCTGGGCACAACGCGCCGCCTCGGCCGCAAGATCTCCAGTCGGAGAGGATATTCGCCGCGGGCGATCGATGCCGCCGGTCACGACACATCCTCCACCTCATCAGTCACGCGGTCGATCCAGCCGCTTGCTTCTCGTGCGCGATCCGCTACGACGCGGTTGGCCTCGATTACCTGCCGCAGGATGTCCGCGTCGGAGATGTGCCCATATTTGTGGGTAGCGCGGGGCAGTGCCGGCGTGGCTCGGTAGTCGAGCGCTCGGCCGAGGTTGGGATGAGCCGTCAACGTGTCTATGTAGCGTAGGTAGGTACGGTTGGTGCTGGTAGAAGTGAGCGCAAGATCAAACGGCTCGCGAGCGGCTTCTGCCATTGCCGCGGCTGGGCTCACGACTTTAGCACGCACGCTGGCGTCCATACTGGAGTGCAATGTCTTGTGCAGGCGCGAGGTATTTCTTGTCACCAAAACGACGTTGCCATAAGCGGGGCCAGATCTTAGCGCAATGGCTTGTGCCAGCATGCCGCCGCCGACCACCACGAGGCGCGCGACTGGCGCACGACCCTGATGTGAGTCGATAGACCTCAGCGTCCTTGGCATGTCGCCGTAGTCAATTACCGGCTCTAGGCCGAACCGCTGCCGGGCCTGGCGGGCGATTCCCAGAGCGCGGTGGAGAAGGACGTATTCCGCGGAGGTGCTATCAAGCTGAGATCCCGCTTCGAGCACCTGGTTGAAGACGAGTCTGTCGCCGACGATGATGGACATCACTCCGGCCGCGATCTTGCTGAGACGACTAAGCGCTCGCCGTGCGCCTAATGTTTCTGTGCCCGAGGCAAGTTCAGGTACCGGAGGGGCGCCGCCTGCGGCCGAGCACCACTCGACGCGATGGCAGGTGTGCAGAAGCAACCCTGATACTTGCAATTGTGAACGGTCATTGATGAGACGACCATGAAGCTTGCCCAGGACATCGAGAGGTTCAGTTGTGTGATCGAGGTAGACATAACGCATTCAACGTGCCTAACTGGCCGAATTGTCGTTAGTTTATCTATCCTGGCGTCAGTGGCACTGTACGCCAGCGTTGTTTCGACCGCAACGGTGCGCTTGACTGCTGCCATTCGTCACTTTCAAATGCGCATCAATCTGATATCAGACCACTTTTCAACTAAGGCGGACCCCCTACTGTTCGACCACCCGTCGGCGAGTTACTTGGCTGGCTCGGACAAGGTGATCTTGATGGACCGGAAGAGCTTAGGTGCTTCTTTGAGCACGGCCAACCGGGGATCGGGCACGGTCAAGAACGCATCGACCGCGACCGTGAAGTAGGCCGCGAGCCGGGCATCGTTCCTGATCATGGTGAACGCCCGGCGGTCGCCGCCGAGCACCAGCGCATCAAGTTGATAAGGGCCAAAGACGGCCGCCGCGGTATCGGCAGCAGCACCCAGTGCCTGACGGGCCTGATTTTCGCGGCGCCGGGCGAATCGCTGCTGGGACTGGCCGCCGGCCGCACTGCGCCCGTGCACGAGCCTGCTGCCGACCTTCGAGGCGACCAGTATCGGACCGGTGCCGGTGAACACTCCGGCGGCGTAGCCGCCAAGCCGCACCAGGAAAACGCCGACGACGCGGTCGGCGCAGGCGTGCTCGGCTATCAGTTTCGCGAGGCTGGCGGCGTCAGGATCGCGAACCTCGGCCAGCGGCGGAAACGGGACTAGGCAGCGGGCAACGGCACCGTCGGCCGAGGAAAAGGTCGCCGCCTCAGCATCGCTCGCTACCGTTACCGACCCGTGCCGCTCGCCGAACGACTCGATCCAGCCCGGAAACCGACCCGGCGCGACTTCGAGCCTGCGGGCCGGGCCAGGGGTCATGACCAGTGCTCAGACGTTGAAGCCGAGTGCGCGCAACTGCTCGCGGCCATCTTCGGTGATCTTCTCCGGGCCCCACGGCGGCAGCCAAACCCAGTTGATCCGAAAGCCGCTCACCAGGCCCTCCAGCGCAGCCTGAGCCTGATCCTCGATCACGTCGGTGAGCGGGCAGGCAGCGCTAGTCAGGGTCATGTCCACGGTGGCGACCCGCTCGGCATCCAGGCTGACGCCATAGACCAAGCCGAGGTCGACCACGTTCACGCCAAGCTCAGGGTCCACCACGTCACGCAACGCCTCAAGAAGGTCATCGATCTCCGGGGTGCTCTGCGGATTCAAGTTGGACTCCGGCTCTACGTCGGCGTCGAACTCAGTTTCTGAGTTGGCTTGCGTCATTTCTGCTCCCCATCCAGCTCGCCAAGCGCGCGTGCAGTGGCATCTTTCCACGCCATCCAGCCAAGCAACGCGCACTTGACCCGCGCTGGGTACTTGGCGACGCCAGCAAAGACCACGGCGTCGCCAAGCACCTCATCGTCCGGTTCGGCATCGCGGTTATGCATCAGCTCGACGAAGGCGGCACTGATATCCATCGCCTCGCTGACTGGCTTGCCAATCACCAGGTCGGTCAGCACCGAAGCGCTGGCCTGGCTGATCGAGCAGCCGAGCGCGTCGTACGACACGTCGGCCACCGCTGGCTCGCCACCCGCGTCCTTCAACGTGACCCGCAGCGTGATCTCGTCACCGCAGGTCGGATTGACGTGATGTACCTGGGCGTCGAACGGCTCCCGCAGGCCCCTGTGGTGCGGGTGACGGTAGTGATCCAGGATGATCTCCTGGTACATCGACTCGAGTTGCATCACTCCGCCTCCAACATCACGGCATAGCGGGGTGTTCCGTCCTCGGTGCGCCGTTGTGTCTCAAACATCAAGATCTATGCCACTCCGAAGAACTTCTGCGCCGCTCTGATGCCATCGACCAGCGCTTGCACTTCCTCAGAGGTGTTGTACAGATAGAAGCTCGCCCGGGTGGAGGCCTGCACCCCGAGCGCACGGTGCAGCGGCCAGGCGCAATGGTGCCCAGCCCGTACCGCGACGCCGCGATCGTCAAGCACCTGACTGAGGTCGTGCGGATGCACATCCTCGACGGTGAAGGAAATCGCGCCGCCCCGGTCCACCGGTTCAGTCGGCCCTAGTATTCGCAGCCCGGCAATCTCGCCTAGTCCGCTGCAGCGCCTGGCTGAGCAGCTCATGCTCGTGCGCACGAACGGCGGGCATGTCCAGCTCGCTCAGGTAGTCGATGGCCGCACCTAGCCCGACGGCCTCGGCGATCGGCATGGTGCCGGCCTCGAACTTGTGCGGTGGCGCAGCATAGGTGGACCGGTCCATCCACACGGACTCGATCATCTCGCCGCCGCCGAGGAACGGCGGCATCTCATCGAGCAGTTCGCGCCGCGCCCACAGCACGCCGATGCCGGTCGGGCCGCACATCTTGTGACCGGTGAATGCCGACGAAGTCGGCATCAAGCGCGCTGACGTCGACCAGCCCGTGCGGTACCGACTGCGCGGCGTCGACCAGCACCAGCGCGCCGACCGCGTGCGCCAGCGCGGCGATCTCGCCGCACCGGGTTGATCGTGCCGAGCACGTTCGACTGATGCGCCACCGCGACGAGCTTGGTTCGCTCGTTGATCAGGTCAGCGGCCTGATCAAGGTCGAGCCGGCCGTCTCGGTGTCACGCTGAACCAGCGCAGCGTGGCGCCGGTCCGCTCGCAGAGCAGCTGCCAGGGCACGATGTTGGAGTGGTGCTCCATCTCGGTGATGACGATCTCGTCGCCCGGGCTGATCACGAGTTGTCCCGTCCGCGCATTCCCGAGCGAGTAGGCGACCAGGTTGATCGCCTCGGAGACGTTCTTGGTGAAGACCACCTCGGTCTCGTCGGGCGTGCCGATGAAAACGCGCCGCTTTGATCCTGGCGCCTTCGTAGGCCTGCGTCGCCTCCTCGCCGAGCTCGTGCGTGGCCCGGTGGATGTTGGCGTTATGCCGCTCGTAGAAGTCGCTGATCGGCGTCGATCACCTGGCGCGGCTTCTGCGAGGTATTGGCGCTATCCAGATAGACGAGCGGCCGTCCATCGCGGACGGTCCGATCCAGGATCGGAAAGTCCTTGCGGATCCTGGCGACGTCGAAGGTCATGCGACCGCCCCAGCGTTCAAGAAGCGCTCGTAGCCGTTCGCCTCGAGCTCGTCAGCCAGTTCAGGTCCGCCTTCCTCCACGATCCTGCCGCCGACGAAGACGTGCACGAAGTCTGGCCGGACGTAGCGCAGGATCCGGGTGTAGTGGGTGATCAGCAGCACCCCGTGATCCGAGTTCTCGCGGTACTCGTTGATGCCCTCGGACACGACCTTGAGCGCGTCGATGTCGAGACCCGAGTCGGTCTCGTCCAGGATCGCGATCTTCGGCTTGAGCAGCTCGAGCTGCAGGATCTCGTGCCGCTTCTTCTCGCCGCCGGAGAAGCCTTCGTTGAGGTTGCGCTGGGCGAACGCCGGGTCGATGGACAGGCCTTCATCGCGCCATTGCAGCTCCTTGACGAACTCCCGCAGCTTCGGCGCCTCGCCGCGTACCGCGGTCACTGCCGTGCGCAGGAAGTTCGACACGGTCACGCCCGGCACCTCGACCGGGTACTGCATGGCCAGGAACAGGCCAGCCCTGGCCCGCGCGTCGACGCTCATCGCCAGTACGTCTTCTCCGTCAAGCGTGACGCTGCCACTGGTGACCTGGTACTTAGGGTGCCCGGCAATGGAGTACGCCAGAGTCGACTTGCCCGAGCCGTTCGGACCCATGATCGCGTGCGTCTCGCCCGGACGCCACCGTCAGGTTAACGCCGCGCAGGATCTCCTGGCTGCTCACCGTCGGCCCGGACGACACGGCACGTGCAGGTCACGGATCTCAAGGGTTGACATTCACTGTCTCCTGGTTCCGTGCGGGCAGGCCGACGAGCACGTCGTCACCCTCGATCCGCACTGGGTAGGTCGGCGACGGGCTTGCTGGCCGGGGGCCCGGTCGGCTTGCCGGTGCGCAGGTCGAAGCAGGAGCCGTGCAGCCAGCACTCGACGGTGTGGTCGTAGACCTCGCCGTCCGCCAGCGACACCTCCTCGTGGAGTACAGAACTCGTCGCAGCGCGAAGATCTCGCCCTCGCTCCTGACCAGCACCAGCGGCGTCGCCGATTCAGCTCGACCGCGAGCGTGCCGAGATCAGGCAAATCGCCGACCGCGCAGGCGCGGATGAAGCTGGTCATTACATGCCCTTCTCGAAGCTCGGCCTCGATCGGCGCCCATCACGCCGCTCAGCCAGCTCAGGCACTTCCACCTGGCCGATCAGCTCAGCCGAAGAATCCCCGGATCACCAGCCGACGCGCTTCCTTCATCGGAATGCCGCGTGCCATCAGGTAAAACAAATGCTCGTCTTCCAGTCGCCCGCTCGTGCTCGCGTGCCCGGCCCTGACCACTTCACCGGTCAGGATCTCCAGGTTCGGCACCGAGTCGACTCGGGTGCCGTCAGTCAGCACCAGGTTCCGATTTGACTCATAGCTGTCTGTCCCGACAGCAGTCGTCCGGATGAGCACGTCTCCGATCCACACCGCGTGCGCGCCCTCGCCCTGCAGCGCGCCCTTGTAGGTGACCCGGCTGCGGCAATTCGGCTCGTTGTGGTCGACGAAGCAGCCGGTGCTCAAGATGCTGTCCGGCGTCGGCGAAGTAGAGCCCGCGCAGCTCGACGTTCCCCCCGGAGCCGGAGTACTTGACCGAGGGCGCGACCCGCACCACCGACCCGCCGAGCGACAGCACCGTGTGCGCAAACGTCGCGTCCTTGCCCACGAGCGCCGCCTGATACGACAGATGGACCGCGTCGTCATCCCAGTCCTGCAAGCTGACACCACGCTCAGCGATGCCCCGTCCCCCACCAAGAACTCGACGTTGTCCGCATACGTCGCCGAGCCGCTGTACTCGAGCACTACCACCGCCGATGCATTCGCTCCAATGTCGACGACGATGTGCCCAGCCGCCGCGTGCTCGGCCGACTCGCCAACGACACTGATGACAGTGGGTTGCCGCGGCGACTACGCCAGGGGGGACGGCCACGATTGTTGCTTCGCGGAAACCGGCGAACGCCCGAGCGCTCACCCGGTCCGACGGCACGAGGGCGGTGCCGATCCGAGCATCAGCGCGCTCTGCATTTTCAACGGTGATGTCGGAATCGGCACTGACTTCGACCCCAACCTTGCCGACGATCCAGCGGCGCATCGTCGTGCAGTGCCCGGCAGCCGACGCAGCGGCGTAAACCGCCACTGCTCCTCACGCCCCGTCGGCACCGCAAAATCGGACGGATCGAAGGAGCCCGATCCGTGCAAGCCAGACACGGGGCCGACCGATTCGACGGCCCCTGCGAGCGAGCTCATCAGCCGACCGCCCCTTCCATCTGCAGCTCGATCAGCCGGTTGAGCTCAAGCGCGTACTCCATCGGCAGCTCGCGGGCGATCGGCTCGACGAAGCCGCGCACGATCATCGCCATCGCCTCGTCCTCGGTCATCCCTCGGCTCATCAGGTAGAACAGCTGATCCTCGCGAGATCTTCGAGACCGTCGCCTCGTGACCCATCTCGACGTCGTCCTCGCGCACGTCGACGTACGGGTAGGTGTCGCGACCGGCTGATCGTGTCGACCAGCAGCGCGTCGCACTTGACCGTCGACTTGGAGTGCTCGGCGCCCTCCTGCACCTGGACCAGGCCGCGGTAGGAGGTGCGGCCGCCGCCTCGGGCGACCGACTTCGACACGATCGTCGATGAGGTGTTCGGCGCGCAGTGCACCATCTTGGCGCCGGCGTCCTGGTGCTGGCCTTCGCCGGCGAAGGCCACCGACAGCGTCTCGCCCTTGGCGCGCTCGCCCATCAGGTAGACGGCCGGGTACTTCATCGTCACCTTGGAGCCGATGTTGCCGTCGATCCACTCCATGGTCGCGCCCGCCTGGGCCACCGCCCGCTTGGTGACCAGGTTGTAGACGTTGTTCGACCAGTTCTGGATCGTCGTGTACCGGCAGCGAGCGCCCTTCTTGACGATGATCTCCACCACCGCCGAGTGCAGCGAGTCCGACGAGTAGATCGGCGCCGTGCAGCCCTCGACGTAGTGCACGTAGGCGTCCTCGTCGACGATGATCAGCGTCCGCTCGAACTGGCCCATGTTCTCGGTGTTGATCCGGAAGTAGGCCTGCAGCGGGATGTCGACGTGCACGCCCTTCGGCACGTAGATGAAGGAGCCGCCGGACCAGACCGCGGTGTTCAGCGCGGCGAACTTGTTGTCGCCGGCCGGGATCACCGTGCCGAAGTACTCGCCGGAACAGCTCCGGGTGCTCGCGAGCGCGGTGTCGGTGTCCAGGAAGATGACGCCCTTCTCCTCAAGGTCCTCGCGGATCTTGTGGTAGACGACCTCGGACTCGTACTGCGCCGCGACGCCGGCGATCAGCCGCTGCTTCTCCGCCTCGGGGATGCCCAGCCGGTCGTAGGTGCTCTTGATGTCGGCGGGCAGGTCGTCCCAGCTCGCCGCCTGCTTCTCGGTCGAGCGGACGAAGTACTTGATGTTGTCGAAGTCGATGCCGGACAGGTCAGAGCCCCAGGTCGGCATGGGCTTGCGGTGGAACAGCTCAAGGCCGCGGAGCCGCAGCTTCGAGCATCCACTCAGGCTCGTCCTTCTTGGCCGAGATGTCGCGAACGACCTCCTCGGACAGGCCGCGGCGCGCGGTGGCGCCGGCGACGTCGGAGTCGGCCCAGCCGAACTTGTATCGGTCCAGGCCTTCAAGCTCTGGGCGGACGGTAGTAGTCATGCGGACAGGCCTCCGACCTCGGTATCGGCGCTGCTGGCATTGCTAGCAGTTGTGGTACTGCCCCGCAGCGACGGGGCGGTGACGTGCGTCGTGCACATGCCATCGCCATGAGCGATCGTGGCGAGGCGCTGTACCGGGGTGCCGAGCAGCCGTCCGAACGCCTCGGTCTCCGCCTCGCACAGCTGCGGATACTCGGCCGCAACGTGCGCCACCGGGCAGTGATGCTGGCAAAGTTGCTCACCAGCGGCGGCTACCCCATGGCCCAAGGCCGTGGCAGTGGCCGCATAACCATCGGCGGAGAGCGCTTCGGCGAGCGCCCTGACCTTACCGCCAGCGGGCGCGGCGGCAACCACCGGCCGGTACTTACGTTCAAGCTCGGCCACCTGACGCCGGGCGAATTCGCTGACGGCCGCATCGCCGGCGCGCTCGGCCAGGAACCTGCAGCGCGCTGGTCGCCAGATCGTCATAGGTGTGCTCGAAAGCACTGCGGCCCGCATCGGTAATCGCGAACACCCGGGCTGGCCTGCCCCGGCCTCGGTTGCCGTACACCCGGGCTGACCGGCTTTCGATCATGCCGCCATCAAGCAACTGGTCGAGATGACGGCGCACCGCCGCCGGGGTCAACCCGAGCGTGGTGCCAAGCGCCGCCGCACTGACCGGACCGTTCTCCAGGATCAGCCGGGCGATCCGGGCGCGCGTGCCCTGCTCAGAACCCGGCGTGCGCAGGCTGCGCTCGGGGTCCTGAGCGGCGGCCGCGGTTGCGGAGCCGTGCTGTCCCATGTTTTTCACAACATCATTGTGCCGTAATTCGTTCCCGCCCTGCAAACTGACCCTGCCCTAACTCCCGGCGACAGGCCGTCAGCAGGTCAAATGCCTGCAAAGCGAACCACCAGTGAGCAAGATGCTCAGTGCGGGAAAACCCACGCCCGGTTAGCTCCTCCACCTTACGCAACCGGTAGCCGAGGGTCTGCTTGTGCACGTGCACCTCGATGGCGGCGCGCTGCCAGGAACCATCGGCCCTGATGAATGCCCGAACCGTCGCCAGGTATTGGGTGCCGTGCTCCCGGTCGTGCGCCAGCAGCACCCCGAGCACGTTATCCACAAGCAGCTGCGCCTCGACCGGCGTTCTTGGCATCAGCAATCCGGCACCATCGCCGCACCGCGCCACCGCCAGGTCGTTCGCCTCCGCGATGCCCAGCGCCCAGACCGCCTCCTCCGCCGCGTCCGGCACCCGCTCGGCCACGCCAAGCAGGTCGCTCACGCCGACCCGGCTGCCGAGCTCGGCCAGTCGCGGCAGCAGTGCGGTGATCGCCGCCTGCGGCACGGCCGCGTACAGCTCAGTCCCGCGCCGCAGTAGCAGGCTGGGGACGTGCGCGCGCGCGCAACTGCGGTGCAGGGCATCTTCAGCACCTGGCCGCACCGGCCGGAGGGCCAGCAGCACACCGACCGCCGGGTCGAGCCCGGCCAGCCCAGCCGCGCCGCTGACCCGCCAGCTATGACGCCGGTCGAGCAGTTGATCGAGCAACTCACCGCCTTGCCGACGGAGCCGCTGGCGCTGCGCGACTAGCTGCGCGAGCTGCACCGCTCCGGCGATAGCCACGTGCTGCAAGATCGCCGCTGTCGGCAACCGTGCGCCGAGCGGCTCAGCCACCAAGGCGATAGCTGAATTACCAGGAATCGCCACCGCCAGCGCGCAGACTTCGCCGTCCAGGCTGCCGTCCCGGCTCAGCCGCAGCAGACCAGGGATAGCGTGCCCGTGGTCAGCCACGCAACGAACGAGCGCCGGACCGAGCGGCAGCACGACCTCGTCGTCGAACACCGACGCGCCGGTCTCCGCGTCAATCAGGTGCAACCGCAGGTCAAGCTGCTGGCCAAGCGCGTCGAAGGTCGCCGGGCCTAGGTCGCCGGCCGCCAGCGACAGCCGCAGCACGTCGTAGAAGCGGGCCAGATCATCAAGCGGCATGGGTCCGGCCTGATCGTTGCCTTCGGCGACCGTGCGCGCGATGTCGCTGAACCGCACCGAGTAAGGCACGGTCAACAACGGCAGCTCAAGCTCACCTGACCGCCTGGCCAGCTCGGCGGTGACCGGCGGTCCGCCGGTGCCAAGGCCAATGACCAGCCCGCTGGCCTGAATGCTGGCCAGCCGCTCGGCGAAGTGCACCTGATCGGCCGGCGCTGACCCGATGCCAGTGCCATTGGTCAGCAGTAGTTCACTTGGGCCCAGATAGTCCCAGGGCGCGGCCAGATCAGAGATATGCGCCCAAGTGATCTCCCTGTCCAGTCCTGAGGCACCGCCGACCAGGGCGAGTTCAAGTCGCGGCTGCGCGAGCAGGCCGCGGACGGTCATCGTCATTCCTGCCCTCCCGCGCGGGTAGACCGAGCCGCATCCGGCCTGGGCGTGATCCACCGTCATACCACGTTATGAGTACGTTCGGGAAGTCTGCGCCGCAGTCGGATGGTCAATGGCCCCACCAGCCACGATGCTTGCCGGCATGAACGGCAGCTCTGCTCAGCACCTGGCCAGCACGTCGGTCCGGCCGGGCCAGTGGCGTGGCCAGCGGGCTACACGGCCGCGGCCTGCCTTACCTTCGACCTCGATGCCGAGGCAGCGGCACTGACCGCCGACATTAATTCAATCCACCGGATGAGCCCGATGAGCCACCAGGCTTACGGGCCGCTGGCCGGGCTGCCCAGGATTCTCGACCTGCTGGCCAGGCATCAGGTGCGGGCCACCTTCTTCGTTCCTGGCTACTCAGCACACCGCTATCCCGCCGCCGTGCGCTCGATCGCTGAAGCCGGACACGAGATCGCGCACCATTCCTATTTCCACGAGAACACCATCGGCATGGACGCCAAGACCGAGGCCGACATGCTCGACTTGGGTCTGCAAGCCCTCTGGGACGTGGCCGGCGTCCGGCCGATCGGGTACCGGGCACCGATGTGGGAGCTGACCTACCACACGCCGCAGTTGCTAGCCGATCGCGGCTTCGTCTACGACTCCAGCCTGATGGACGCCGACTATCCCTACCGGCTCGCGGTCGGCGATACCAGCTTGGCCGAGATCCCGGTGTGGTGGGGCCTGGACGACTGGGAGCAGTACGCCTTCGTGCCCGACCTGATCGGCTCAGGCGTGATCGAAAGCCCAGCCAAGGCACTGCAGATGTGGTCGCTTGAGCTGACGGCCTACCACAAAATCGGCGCCGCGTTCGTGCTCACCTGCCATCCCTTCCTATCCGGCCGACCCGCTCGGGCGTACGCGCTTGAGCAACTGATCGAGCAGATGGCCGCTTTGCCTGACCTGTGGATCACCACCGTCGGCGACCTCGCGCAGCACATCGCCAGCCTTGACCTCAAGCCGAGGACGCTGCCTAAGCCCGTGCTGCCCGACGCGGCCTACTGGATCGCCCGCCCAGCAACTGACAACGACACCGAAGGAGGCCGGCATGGCGGAGATAGCGCCTGAGCAGGCCGTGACGTCAGACCTGTCACACACCCCTGTCCGCGATTTCACCCTCCGGTCAGCGTTCGCGCTCGCGTTCTCCGACGTGTCGCCCATCGTCGGGATCTACTCGGTCTTCTTCATCGGCCTGCTCGCGGCCGGGCCGGCGTTCTTCTGGGGCTTCCCCGTCGTGCTTATCGGCCAACTCGCGGTCACCGGTGTCTTCGGCGACCTGGTCTCCAAGTGGCCATTCCAGGGCAGCGTCTACGCCTGGGCACGCGAACTGTTCGGCGCCAGGTACGGCTGGTTCGCGAACTGGGCCTACAGCTGGGGGCTGACGATCGCGCTGGCCACCGTCGCGCTCGCGGCCGCTCAGTTCTTCGGCCCGGCGATCGGGCTCGACTCGCTCACCGAAACGCAGACCAGCCTGCTCGCGCTTGGTGTGCTGCTCTTCGGCACCTTCGCGAACATGATCGGCAGCAAGTTTCTCAAGGGCCTGCTGTACATCTCGATGACCGCCGAGCTGATCGCCTCCCTCGGCATCGGCATCGCGCTGCTCTTCTTTAACCGCACCCACTCTTTCTCGTTCCTGTTCGATGGTGCCGGCACGGCGCATGGTGCTGGCTGGCTGTTCGGGCCGTTCCTGACGATCGTGGCGTTCATCGGCTTCTCCTTCGTCGGGTTCGAGTCGGCCGGCTCGATCGCCGAGGAGGTCAAGGGCGCCAGGCACGTGCTGCCCAAGGCGATTAGCCTGTCGTTGCTCGCAGCTGGCCTGCTGGTCATGTTCGCCACGCTTGGCTTGATCTTGGCGTTGCCCGACCTGGGCGCGGTGCTGGCGGGCAAGGACGGCAACCCGATCGCGACTACGCTGGAGACCCGCCTTGGCTCAGCCACCGGCCGGTTGTTGCTGGTGATGCTGACCATCGGCTTCACCGCGTCGATGATCGCCGTGCAGGCCGCGGTCTCGCGCTCTATCTGGGCCAGTGCCAGGGCTCGCGAGCTGCCAGCCTCTGGCCTGCTCAGCAAGCTGAGCGGACCTGAGCGACTGCCCAGACACGCCATCGCCCTGACGTTGATCGTCGCCGGAGTGCTGCTGTTCATCCACAACGCGAACGCGTTCACCTTGCTGCTCAGCGCGGCGACAGCCGGCTTCTTCGTCTCCTACGCACTGCCGGTGGTCGGCGCGGCCGTGACCAGGCTGCGGGGCAACTGGACTGCTGGCCCGGTCTCGATGGGCAAGGCCGCGGCGACCGTCACTTATTTCGCGGCCGCCTGGATGATCGTCGAGATCATCAACATCGCCTGGCCGCGTAACACTTACGGCGGCGTCTGGTATCTGAACTGGGGCATCGTCCTGGTCATCGTGGTGCTCGGCATCATCGGGGTCGCCGTCTCCAGCTATATCTTCCGGCCCGGCGGCCAGGCCGCCACCACCGGCTTTACCCCGGTCGTGACCGATGCGGAGGGCGAGTGAGCGACAGCGATACAGCCAAGGTCGCGGTCATCACCGGTGCCGCAAGCGGCATCGGCGCAGCCACGGCGGCGTTGTTCCGCGCCAGCGGCTGGCGGACAGCGGGCATTGACCTACGGCCGTCAGCTACTGACCGGTCCGCTCAGGCTGACGTCACCGACGCCGCCGCCGTCCGCGCGGCGGTCGACGCCGCCGCGGCGACCTTCGGCCACATTGACGTGGTCGTGACCGCTGCGGGCTACTACGAAGAAGGCATTGACGTCTGGGCCATAGCAAAGGCGCAGTGGGACTCGATGCTGCAGGTCATCCTCGGCGGCACAGTCAACACCCTGGCCGCGGCCCTCCCCTACCTGCAGGCAAGGAACAGCGGCTCGGTCATCGCGATCTCCTCGGAGTTGGCTCTCGGCGGCAGTGCTACCGACTTGCATTACGTCGCGGCCAAGGGAGCGGTGCTCGGGCTGATCAAGTCACTGGCGGCTGAGTTCGCGGGGACCAAGATCCGGGTGAACGCGGTAGCGCCGGGGCCGACTGACACCCCACTGCTCGCACCCGACTCGCTGTGGCGCAAGCCGGACTATCTCGCCACGCTCCCGCTCGGCCGACTGGTCACACCGGCGGAGGTCGCGGCCACGGTCTATTACCTGGCGACCGAGGGCCAGCTGTACTGCGGCGAAGTATTGTCACCCAACGCCGGGGCGGTGATCTGACCATGACGACGGAGAAGGTCGCACTCGTGACCGGTGCCGCCCAAGGCCTCGGCCACGCTACCGCACTCAGGCTGGCAGCCGACGGCTTCACTGTCGCGGTGAACGATATCGCCACCGACAACAGGCTGGCTCAGCTGGCCGACCGGATCGGCGGCCTGGCTGTGCCGGGCGACATCGCCGATCCCGAGGTGGTAGTGGCGATGGCGGCGGCCGTGATCGACGCGTACGGCCGGATCGACGTGCTGGTGGCCAACGCCGCCGCGATGGAGATGGGACCGTTCCTTACCCAAGAGCCAGCCCGCTGGTGGCGGCAGATCGACGTCAACCTGTCCGGCCATTTCCGCCTGGTGCAGGCTGTCATCCCGCCGATGCGCCGCGCTGGCGGTGGCCGGATCGTGCTGATCGCCTCAGGCTGGGGCGTGATCGGGCACCCGAATGCCACCGCCTACGCGGCGTCCAAGGCCGGCCTGGTCGCCTTGGCCAAGGGACTCGGCCGGGAACTGGCACCGCTGGGCATCCTGACCAACGCGATCGCCCCGTCTTACATCGACACCGAGCAGCTTCAGGTCGACGCGGACGATGCAGGGATCAGCCTGGATGAGATGCGCCAGCAGTACCGGGAGCTGATCCCGACCGGCCAGCTCGCCACGGTGGCCGACATCGCCGGCGCGGTCGCCTTCCTAGCCGGACCCGGCGGCAGCGCATTCGTCGGCCAGGTGCTGCAACCAACCGGCGGCGTCACGAGAACCCGAGCTTGACTTTCAATCCTTCCGGAGGAATTTCCTTGTCAGCCGAACCAACCGGACCAGTCGACGGCCGCCTCGTCCCCCGCTTCGCCGGATCGGCGACCTTCGCCCGGCTGCCAGAGATCGACCGGGTCACCGACTACGACGTGGCGATCCTCGGCGTTCCCTTCGACAACGGAACCTCCTACCGGCCGGGCGCGCGGTTCGGGCCGATGGCGGTCAGGCAGGCTTCGCGGCATCTGCGGCCCGGCTATCACGTGGAGCTTGGCCTCGCACCATTCCAGGCGATTCAGGTGGCCGACGCCGGCGATGTGGCAGTGACGCCGTTCGACATCGCGACGGCGATGACCCAGATCCGTGACCATGCCGCTGAGCTGGTGACCGGCGATCGCCGGGTGGTCTCGATTGGCGGTGACCACACCATCGCGTTGCCGCTACTGCAGGCGGTGACGGCGCAGCACGGGCCAGTCGCGCTGGTGCACTTCGACGCGCACCTGGACACCTGGGACACCTACTTCAACGCGCCGACGACGCACGGCACCATCTTCCGCCGGGCCTTCGAGCAAGGCTTGCTGGTCGAGGACCACTCGATCCACGTCGGCATCCGTGGCCCGATCTACGGCGAGGCCGACCTGGCCGATGACCGCAGGTTCGGCTTCCGCACCCTGCGCACCAGCGACGTCGATGACCTGGGCATCAGGGGCACCATCGACGCGATCGCCGACCGGGTCGGCGATCTGCCCGTCTACCTGTCGGTCGACATCGACGTGCTCGACCCATCGATGGCGCCGGGCACAGGCACCCCGGAGGCTGGCGGTCTGACCAGCCGGGAGTTGCTCAGGGTGCTGCGCGGCCTGACCGGCCTCCAGCTAGTCGGCGCTGACGTGGTGGAAGTCGCTCCCGCTTACGACCACGCCGAGCTCACCACCATCGCCGCCGCCACCGTCGCCTACGACCTCATCACCCTAATGGCCCAATCCAACAGCACCAACGGGCCGACGGTGCTCACCTGACAGCACCTCAGGGGCGACGGTGCTCACCTGACAGCACCTCAGGGGCGACGGTGCTCACGAAGTGGGATGCACGCGGATGGGCAGGGGCGGGCGCTGGCGGCCAGCTTCGATGGCCGAGCGCAATTCCGTCAGTACCTGGGCGGCGTCGAGCTTGATCCGCTTGGGAGTGAAATGGAGCACGAAAATGCCGTGCGCGGTCATCTTCGCATGCCTGGTCATGGTCCTAGCCCATTGATCAGGTGACAGATGCCACTCGCGGGAATCGACCTCACCGGCGACCCCGAAATCGCGCCACCACACATCTGGCTGGGCCAGGAATTCTGAGCCGAGATAAAGCTTGGGGTTATACAACGGCTCGGGGAGTCGCCCGGATTTGATCAGCTTTCTGAGGTCGCCTTCGGCCACCGAAGCGACACCGTCGGCCACCTCCTCCAGCGCCAATCGCAAGGCGGCCGATCCCCGGCTCGGGCCGGCCCGCAGTTCCGTAGCAAGCTGGCTGACCGTGCACCGCTGACGCTGGACGGCGTCAGCGACCAATGCCCTGACGTCGCGAAGCTCGAGCGGACCGCGAGCGGCATCGGCAACTGCGCGATCGACCGGTGCCCACCGGACGCCGTCACGCAGCCAGGAATCGGACGGCATCCTGATGGTCCGATGAGTGCGAACAAATCCAGTGCTCTGCACCTTTATCGAGTCCGGGACCAGCACATCGATGAAGTCGGTCAGCGGAGCGCGCACGCCCTGCCGAAGCAGAGCGGCCTGACCAGTAATAACACATTCCCTGCCAGCGTAAAGAACGGCGGCGAGCTCCCGCTGGCCGCCGGCCAGCGGGCCATTGTGATTCAGGTAGATTCCGGGCAGCACCGGTCGCCACGGCCCGTCCGCGCGGGTGCGGTAGCGGAGGGCGGCCAGCGTCCACCCCGCCTCGAGCAACTGAGCCCGGCTCACGACCCCGCCCTGCTGATGTAAGAGCCGAGCGACCGCCCGATCAACCCCCTCAGATACCTGTCTCATAAACCCAACGGTCCCACGAGCCACTGACACTCCCCACCCCAACAGCACCAACGCGCCGACGGTGCGCACCTGACAGCACCTCGGGGACGACGGTGCTGTCGGCGCGGGTGGGGGGTGGGGGGCGGGTGGGGGGCGGGGTTGGGTGGGGGTGGTGGGGTTATGGTCGGGGGTGGGGGTGAGAGGAGTCGTGGTGGACAGGGTTGAGCAGCTCGCGCGGCGGATGTGGATGCTGTGCGAGCCGGTGCACGCGGTCACTTACTTCGCCGCCGAGGCCAAGGCCGCGTTCGAGGATGCGGGGCTGCGCGGATTCTGGCGCGGTTACTTCGCTGGGCGATCAGCGCCGCTCGGTCGGGTGGGAGCGGCCCCGGTGATCGCCTCGTTCTACAACTTCGCGCCCGCGATGGTCACCAGGGCGCTACCAGCGGTATGGGACCTGATCGCGCCAGAGCGGGCACTGGCGGTCAGGCAGGCCGGCGCCACCAAGGCATTGCATCGGATTCTGGCCGACGCGGACGTCGAGATCGAGCGGGCGGCTGACCTGCTGACGTCGGCACTGGCCGGGCTCGGCTGCGCGGGCCGGGTGCTGGCCAGCGCGAACGCGGCGCTCCCTAGGCCCGACGAGCCGTACGCGCGGCTCTGGCACGCGACGACCTTGCTGCGCGAGCACCGAGGCGACGGGCACTTCGCCGCGCTGCTCGCCGCCGACATTGACGGCTGCGAAGTACTCGCGCTGCAAAGCACAGTCAGGCTGCCGCGTGCGCGAATGCAGCCACTGCGCGGCTGGACCGATGACGAGTGGGACGCGGCCACGGCCAGGCTCACCAGCCGCGGCCTGCTCAGCATGGACGGCGAGCTGACCGAGAGCGGCAAGGAGCTGCGCGCCGACGTCGAGCGCGCCACCGACCGAGCAGCCGCGAGGCCCTGGCACGACGCCGCCCTGACCGCAGAGCTGACTGAGGTGATGACGCCGATCGCGATCGCGTGCGGCGCTGAGCTGCCGTTCCCCAATCCGATCGGGGTCCCCTCGCCGCAGGCCGCCCGATGACCGCCGACACCGCGCCTGGCCTGGCCGAGCTGATCAGCCTGGCCGACCCGAGCGTGATCGCCGATCCCTATCCGCTCTACGCCAGGATGCGCCAGGCGTCGCCATTCACCGAGCTCGACGGCGCGCTGATCGTCTTCGGCCGGTACGCGGACTGCTCGCGCATCTTGCGCGACCCGAAGGCTAGCAGCGAGCGGGACAAGTCGGCACTCGCCCCGGCTCAGCGGGAGAACACCAGACGGCGCAGCTCGTTCCTCTCGCTTGACCCACCCGATCACACCAGGCTGCGCCGGCTGGTGTCCAAGGCGTTCACCCCGCGCGTGGTCAGCACGCTGGCACCGCGCATCAGTGAGCTTACCGACGAACTGCTCGGCGCTACCTCAGGCGACATTGAGCTGGTCAGCCAGCTCGCCTACCCGCTGCCGGTGCGGATCATCTCCGAGTTGCTCGGCGTCCCGCCGCAGGACCACGCCACCTTCGCCGGCTGGTCGGCCCGGCTGGCCCACTCGGTGCAGCCGAGCTTCGGCACCCCTGACCCAGCCGAGGTGGCCGCAGCCGATCAGGCCGCGATGGAATTCCGCGACTACTTCACCGAGCTGATCGCGGCGAGGCGGGCTAAGGCAGGCAATGACCTGCTGACCGAGCTGATCAAGGCAGAGGACGAGGGCCAGCGGCTGACGATCGACGAGCTGATCGCCACCTGCGTGCTGCTGCTCGTGGCCGGGCACGAGACCACCGTCGGGCTGATCTGCAACGCGATGCTCGCGCTGCTGCGCCATCCCGATCAGCTCGCCGCCCTGATGGCCGAACCTGCACTGGCCAGCGCAGCGGTGGAAGAGACCTTGCGCTACGACTCTCCGGTCCAGCTGACCGCAAGGATCGCGACCAAGGGCATGTCCCTGGACGGCGCTACCTTCCCCGACGGCGCGATCTTGCTGCTGCTTCTCGCCGCGACCGGGCGGGACGAGCGGGTGTTCACCGACCCCGACGTGTTCGACTTGCACCGCGGCACCGGCCGCAGCACCGCCCGAGGCACCAGCGAGCACCTCGCCTTCGCGGCCGGCCCGCATTTTTGCCTGGGCGCTCCGCTGGCGAGGCTGGAGGCGGCCATCGCGCTGCGTGCGATCGCATCCCGCGCCACCCGGCCTGAGCTGGACGAGGCTTCGCTGCGTTACAAGCCGAACTTCAACCTGCGCGGCCCTGACCACATGGTGATCAGCCTGGGCTAGTGCCTACCCAAGAAAGCCGCGCAGCAGGGCGCCGGTCCCGGCCAGATGCTCGGCCACCGCGACTCTGGCCCGCTCAGACTCGCCGGCCACGATCGCATCCACGATCTCGGCGTGCTGCGCTGCTGAGTGGGCGATGTTCAGCTTCAGCACCGGGATCGCGTTGAGCAGGTCGTTGAGTCGCATCCTGGCATCGGCGCAAGCGGTGGACAGCAAGCTAGACCCGGTCAGCTCGGCGATCGACAAGTGGAACAGGGTATCGAGCCGCCGGTAGTCAGCCAGGCCGGCTCCGTTGACGTCGGCCAGCCGACTGAGCAACGCGGCCCGCTGGGCGTCGCCTCCGCCAGTAGCGAGTCGCTGGGCGAGCATATCGGCGGCACCAGTTTCGACCGCGAAGCGAAACGTCAGCGCGTCGGTCAGCTTGTCGCCATCCTCGTGCGCGAGCCGGCGCAGCTCGGTCACGCTCGGAGCTGGCCTGGTGTAGGTGATGAAGGTGCCACCGAGCCGACCCCGTCTGGACTCCACGTAGCCGGCCTGGTTCAGCTCGCTTATCGCTTCACGCAGCGTCAGGCGGCTGATCCCGAGCTTGGCGGCCAGCTCTCGCTCGGGCGGGAACCGCTCCCCCGGTGCCACCAGGCCAAGCTTGATGATCGTCAGCAGCCGCTCGACGGTCTCCTCGAAGGCGTTTCCCTCCCGCACCGGGCGCAACAAGGCCGTCAGGTCAACGCCGATGGTCATATCACATCCTTCGCGGTCAGCGGCGATCGAGTGCACGCCAAGTCCGGCACGCAGGCCTCCCCATACCCGCGTGCCGGAGTCTGGCGATTTCTTTGCCCGCCCTCTTGACTTCCAACCGGACTACACCATCAATTGGTCTGTTATTAGACCATTAAAGCTGCACCAGCGACCAGACCCCACTAGGAGCACGTCGTGTCGGTCAATGATCAGGCGCCCGCCGTCGCCCTGAGCGACGAAGAGACGCTGCACAAACTCGGCTACGCACAGGAACTCGTGCGGCGGATGTCGGGGTTCTCGAACTTCGCCGTCTCGTTCACGATCATTTCCATCCTGTCTGGCTGCCTGACCTTGTTCTACTTCGGCATGGACCTGGGCGGCCCGGCGGTCATCGTCTGGGGCTGGCTCGGGGTCGGCGTCATGACGCTCCTGGTCGGGCTGGCGATGGCAGAGGTGTGCTCCAGCTATCCGACGGCCGGCGGCCTGTACTACTGGGCGGCGAAGCTCGCGCCGAAGAACGGGCCGGCCTGGTCCTGGTTCACCGGCTGGTTCAACTTCATCGGCCAGGTCGCGGTCACCGCCGGCATCGACTTCGGCGCCGCCTTCTTCATCAACGCGTTCCTGAACCTGGAGTTCGGGATGGGCGAGGCGCACTGGCAGACGATCCTGATCTTCGCGCTGGTCCTGTTGCTGCACGGCACGCTCAACCAGTTCGGCATCCGGTTGGTGGCCAGGCTTAACGACATCAGTGTCTGGTGGCACATTCTGGGCGTGCTCGTCATCGTCGTGGTGCTGGTGTTCGTGCCGGCCCACCACCTGCCCGCCAAGGACGTCTTCACCGGCCTGTTCAACAACAGCGGCCTGAACATCGGCTGGTGGTACATCATCCCGATCGGCTTGCTCACCGCGCAGTACACCTTCACCGGCTACGACGCTTCCGCGCACATGACCGAGGAGACGCACCAGGCAGCCACCGCTGGGCCACGCGGCATCGTGATGTCGATCCTCGTCTCCCTGATCGCGGGCTTCGTGCTGTTGCTTGGCATGACCTTCGCGATCCAGGGCACGGTCGGTGGCGCGAAGTACCTCGGCGAGGCCGCCGCTGGCCCCGCTGCTCCGGCCCAGATCTGGCAGGACGCCATCGGCGTGAACGGCGCGAAGTTCCTGCTGCTGATCGCGATCGGCGCCCAGCTCTTCTGCGGCATGTCCTCGATCACCGCGAACTCGCGGATGATCTACGCGTTCTCCCGCGACGGCGCGCTGCCAGGCTCGCGGATCTGGCACGTGGTAAACAAGCGGACCAGGACGCCAACTAACGCGATCTGGCTCGGCGCCGTCGGCGCGCTGATACTCGGCCTGCCCTACCTGTGGAATGGCGTCGCCTACGGCGCGGTCACCTCGATCGCGGTGATCGGCCTGTACATCGCCTACGTGCTGCCCACCCTGCTGCGCCGGCTGCAAGGCTCGCGCTTCGTGCCAGGCCCCTGGAGCCTGGGCCGGTGGAGCGCCCCGATCGGCTGGATCTCCGTCGTCTGGGTCGCGGCCATCACGATCTTGTTCATGCTTCCCCAGTTCGGCCCGGTGACCAGCGGCGGAACGCTGGACCTTGACACCTTCAACTACGCGGTAGTGGCGGTCGTGGTGGTGATCGGCTACGCCGGCATCTACTGGCTAGTCTCGGCGCGTAAGTGGTTCACCGGGCCTAAGGTCCAGGGCACCGCTGAAGAACTGGCCGCTATCGAACGGGAACTCGAGGTCTGACGTTGACTGGCACCAGCCCACGGCGCGGCATGCTGAGCTTGGATGACCTGCGTGGCGGCTACGAGCGGGGTGAGATCGACACCGTCACCCTCGCTTTCACCGACATGCAGGGACGGCTGCAAGGCAAGCGGTTGTCAGCGGAGTACTTCATCGAAGAGGTCGTGCCGCACGCAGCCGAGGGTTGCAACTACCTGCTCGCGGTGGACGTCGACATGAACACCGTGCCCGGGTACGCGATGTCCTCGTGGGAGCGCGGCTACGGCGACTTCATGCTCAAGCCCGACCTGTCGACCCTGCGCCGGGTGCCATGGCTGCCAGCCACCGCTCTTGTGCTCGCCGACCTGACCTGGATGGATGACAGCCCGGTGGTCGCCTCACCGCGTCAGATCCTCCAGGCTCAGGTGGCCCGCCTCCATGAGCGCGGCTGGCTAGCGCTGGCCGGCACCGAGCTTGAGTTCATCGTCTACAAGGACAGCTATGAGCAGGCCAGCGACAAGAACTTCGTGAACCTGATCCCGGCCAACCAGTACAACGTCGACTACTCAATCCTGGGCACCACTAGGGTCGACCCGCTGCTGCGCCGGATCACCGGCGGAATGATGGCGGCGGGCCTGTATGTGGAGTCGGCCAAAGGCGAGTGCAACCTCGGCCAGCACGAGATCGCCTTCCGCTACGCCGAGGTGGTCACCACTTGCGACAACCACTCGGTCTACAAGACGGGCGCCAAGGAGATCGCGGCGCAGGAAGATATGTCGCTCACTTTCATGGCCAAGCCCAACCTGCGCGAGGGCAATTCCTGTCACATCCACTTGTCGATCAGGACGCAGGACGACGAGGCGATCATGGCCGGTCAAGGCGCGCACGGCCTGTCCAAGCTCGGCGAACACTTCCTGGCCGGCCAGCTCGCGTTCTTGCGCGAGCTGGCGCTGGCCTACGCCCCCAACGTCAACTCCTACAAGCGCTTCGTGCCTGGCAGCTTCGCTCCGACGGCGATCCGCTGGGGGGTTGACAACCGGACCTGCGCGCTGCGCCTGGTCGGCCACGGTCACTCGCTCCGGGTGGAGAACCGCACTCCGGGCGGCGATGTCAACCCGTACCTCGCAGTCGCGGCTATGATCGCTGCCGGGCTGTACGGCATCGACCATGAGCTACCGCTCGAACCCGCGTTCACCGGCAATGCCTATGCCGACACCGGGCCTAAGGTGCCGCACACGCTCAGGGACGCATTGGAACTGTGGGAAAAATCAGATTTTGTAACGCAAGCGTTCGGGGCTGAGGTCGCAGCGCATTACGCGAACTATGCGAAGGTAGAACTGGCCGCGTTCGATTCCGCAGTCACCGACTGGGAGCTGCGCCGGGGCTTCGAGCGGCTGTAACGAGGGGACCATGTCGAGCTTCACCGTGCTCAACCCTGCCACCGAACAGGTCGTCACGACCGTTCCTGGCACGTCAGCGCAGGAGACAGACGCCGCAATCGCCCGCGCCGAAGTGGCGCAGCGAACCTGGCGCGCGGTCTCGCCCGGCGACCGGGCGAAGCTGCTGCGCAGCTTCGCCGCCGAGGTCGACGCCCATGCCGAGGAGCTGGCTCAGCTTGAGGTAGCGAACTCCGGCCACCCCATCGGCGCCGCCCGCTGGGAGGCCGGCCAGCTCAGGGATGTCATCCAGTACTACTCAGCCGCGCCGGAGCGACTGATCGGCAAGCAGATCCCGGTCGCAGGCGGCCTCGATGTCACCTTCGCCGAGCCGCTCGGCGTGGTCGGGCTGATCGTGCCATGGAATTTCCCGATGCCGATCCTGTCCTGGGGGCTCGCCCCGGCACTGGCGGCCGGAAATGCCGTGATCGCCAAGCCCGCCGAGCTGACTCCGCTGACCGCGATCAGGGTCAGCGAGCTGGCGCTGGCGGCCGGACTGCCTGACGGCGTGTTCCAGGTGCTGCCCGGTAAGGGGTCGGTAGTCGGCCAACGACTGGTGGATCACCCGGCGGTGCGCAAGATCGTGTTCACCGGCTCGACCGAGGTCGGCCAGCAGATCATGACGGGCTGCGCCAGGCAGATCAAGCGCCTCACGCTAGAACTCGGTGGCAAGAGCGCCAACGTGGTGTTCGCTGACTCCGACCTGGCGAAGGCAGCGGCAACCGCGCCTTACGCGGTCTTCGACAACGCCGGGCAGGATTGCTGCGCTCGGTCGCGCATTCTCGTGCAAGCGAGCGCGTTCGAGCGATTCATGGAGTTGCTTGAGCCGGCCGTCAAAGGCGTCAAGGTCGGGGACCCGGCATCAACTGACACCGAGATGGGGCCGTTGATCTCGGCCAGCCACCGCGACCACGTTGCTGCTTATGTGCCTGAAGGCGCGCCAGTGGCATTCCGTGGCAACGCGCCGCAGCGCCCAGGATGGTGGTATCCGCCGACCGTGCTGGCGCCGATCGGATTCGATGCGCCTGCCTACACTGAGGAGGTCTTCGGGCCGGTGGTCACGGTCACGCCCTTTGACGACGAGGCGCAGGCGATCGAGATCGCCAACGACACCCCCTACGGGCTGTCAGGCTCGATCTGGACCCGCGACGTGGGCCGGGCAATCCGGGTAGCGCGGGCGATCGAGGCCGGCAACCTCTCGGTGAATTCGCACAGCTCGGTGCGGTACTGGACGCCGTTCGGCGGGTTCAAGCAGTCAGGGCTCGGCCGGGAGCTCGGGCCCGACGCACTCGAGGCGTTCACCGAGACCAAGAACGTGTTCATCTCAACCGATTAGGAGCAACATGCAGCGCTTGCAGGACCGAGTCGCTGTCGTGACCGGCGCGGGCAGCGGGATCGGGCTGGCCAGTGCGAAGCGGATGGCCGCCGAAGGGGCCACGATCGTCGCCGTCGACATCGACGAGCAAGCCGGCGCGGCCGCGGCGGCGCAGGTCGGTGGCAGGTTCGTCCGGGCCGACGTCGCCAGCGAGACCGAGGTGCGGCAGCTATTCGATGGCGTCGCGGCGGAGTACGGACGGATCGACATCGCGTTCAACAACGCGGGGATCTCGCCGCCTGAGGACGACTCCATCCTGACCACCGGCATCGACGCCTGGCGCCACGTCCAGGAAGTGAACCTGACCTCGGTCTACTTGTGCTGCAAGTACGTCATCCCGCATATGCGGCAGGCGGGTAAGGGCTCGATCATCAATACGGCCTCGTTCGTTGCCGTGCTCGGCGCTGCGACCTCGCAAATCTCCTACACCGCCTCCAAGGGCGGTGTGCTGGCGATGAGCCGCGAACTTGGGGTGCAGTTCGCCCGCGAGGGCATCAGGATCAACGCGCTCTGCCCAGGCCCGGTCGACACGCCACTGCTGCGTGAGCTGTTCGCCAAAGATCCTGAGCGGGCAGCGCGCAGGCTCGTGCACGTGCCGATGGGCCGGTTCGCGCAGCCGGATGAGATCGCGGCTGCGGTGGCCTTCTTGGCTAGTGACGACTCGTCCTTTATCACAGCGTCGCAGTTCCTGGTGGACGGCGGCATCGCCGGAGCTTACGTGACGCCGCTATGAGGCCAGTCATCGGAATAAGTGCTTACAGCGAGGTCGCCCGCTGGGGCGTCTGGGATCAGCGGGCCACCTTGCTGCCGCAGAACTACGTGGACCGGGTCGCCGAGGCCGGCGGCGTTCCGGTGCTGCTCTCGCCGGTGGCTGGCATCGATGACGTGGTGAGCGCGCTCGACGGGTTGATCATCTCCGGCGGCCCTGACGTCGAGCCGCACCGCTACGGTGCCGCGCCTGATCCGCAGACCGTGGTAATGCGGCCCGATCGGGACGCAGCCGAGTTCGCGCTCTTCCGCGCGGCCCTCAGCATCGGCCGCCCGGTACTCGGGATCTGCCGGGGCATGCAACTCATCAACGTGGCGCTGGGCGGGACGTTGATACAGCACCTGCCCGACGTTGTCGGCCACGACGGGCATTCCCCTGTGCCGGGCGCTATGGGCGAGCACAAGGTCAGCGTAGATCCGGCCAGCCGGCTCGCCGCCATCATCGGCACCGGGCCAGCCGTCGTCCCGACGCATCACCATCAGGGCGTCGACCGACTAGCCGACGGACTGGTCGCTACCGCCTGGGCCGAAGACGGGCTGATCGAGGCTTTCGAACTCGACCAGGCTTCCTTGGCCATCGGCGTGCAGTGGCATCCTGAAGCTGGCGATGAGCACAGCATCTTCCACGCCCTGATCGAGGCAGCCGGGCAGCGGCGGTCCTGAGTAGCCTGGTCAGGCTGCTAGGCCGACCAGGTCGGCGCGTCGATCAAGCAGCTACCGCCAGGTTCGTGACCCAGGTTCGCTCGCTGAGCTTGCCGGACTCCGGTGTCGAACGCAGTGGGCGCACCCGTTAGCATCCTGCGAAGTCCACGCCAACGATGCTGTGCTATTGGGAGCGACAATGCCGGACGAGGTGCCACAGGAGAGCAAGAAGCCGGAGCCCGCCGACGACCTGGTCACTACCGAGCACTCGATCACAGTCGACGGGACTGAGCTGAAGTACACCGCCACCGCCGGGCGGATCGTGCTCAGGACTGAGGGCCACACCGACGACAAGTTCGACGGGGCCGAGCCCAAGGCCGAGGTTTTCATGGTCTCCTACGTTCTTGACGTCGACGAGACGGAGCGCGGTCGCAGGCCGGTGACCTTCGCATTCAACGGCGGCCCTGGCTCGGCCAGCATCTGGCTGCACCTCGGGCTGCTCGGCCCGCGCCGGGTGCTGATGGGCGACGCCGGCGACCTGCTCCCGCCGCCCTACGGCATCGCGGATAACGAGCAGACCCTGCTCAGGCACTCCGACCTGGTCTTCATCGACCCGGTGTCCACCGGCTACTCGCGCGCGGTCAAAGGCGAGAAGTCCAAGGACTTCCATGGCTACGGCGCTGACATCGAGTCGGTTGGCGAGGTGATCAGGCTGTGGACCACCCGGCACAACCGGTGGATGTCACCCAAGTACCTCTGCGGTGAGTCGTACGGCACCACCAGGGCCGCTGGCCTCGCCAGGTACCTGCAGGAGCGCGCCAGCCTGTATCTCAACGGGCTGATCCTGCTCTCCACCTTCCTGGACGGCGGCTCGATCATGTTCACGCCGGGTAACGACGAGCCGTTCGTGAGCTACCTGCCGACTTATGCGGCGATCGCGCATTACCACGGCAAGACCAGCGACCGGCCGCTGCGCGAGCACCTGGACGAGGCTGAGGCCTTCGCGGCTGGCGAGTACCGGCGGGTACTTGGCCTCGGTGCCAGGGCCAGCGCCGACGAGCGGGCGGCGGCGATCGCGAAGGTTGCCGAGTTGACCGGCCTGAGCGCGGATTACGTCGACCGGATCGACCTGCGCCCTGAGCACATCAGGTTCCTCACCGAGTTGCTGCGCGACCGGCGCCGTACGGTCGGCCGGATTGACGGCCGGTTCCTTGGCTGGGACAGCAACTACGGCCGCGAGCGGTGGACCACCGACCCGTCCATCGACGCCATCGTCGGGCCCTACGCCGCCGTGCTCAACCACTACGTACGAGCCGAGCTTGGCTACGCCAATGACCTGAACTACGAGGTGCTCACCGATCGGGTGCACCCCTGGTCCTACAAGGAATTCGAGGCCAAGCACCTGTACGTGCTCGACAAGCTGGCCGAGGCCATCCGGGTCAACCCGCACCTGAGGATCCACGTGGCCTGCGGCTACTACGACGCGGCAACGCCGTACTTCGCGGCGCAGACCGACTTCGCGCACTTGGCCATCCCGGCTGAGCTGACTGGCAACATCGAGTTCGCCTATTACGAGTCCGGCCACATGATGTACATGCACGAGCCGAGCAGGCTGGACCAGTCCGCCCGGCTGGCCGATTTCGTCGCCGGGTAACTGAGCTCTTAGTCCGGCATGACCGCGAGGCTGTGCCCGTAGCCGGCCGCTATCGCGGTGACGCCGGACAGCACTGCGGGCACGTCAGCCTCGCCGCAGTCATTGCTGCCCCAGCCCCGCACTAGGCCGTCGCTGGTGAGCGCCAGGCAGTGCGTGCCGTTGCCCGAGATGGCGACAACGTCGGCGAGGTCAGGCGGCACGGCGGTGACGCCGTAATCCTGGCGGCCCCAGGCGACCACCTTGCCATCGCCGGTGACCGCCGCTGACTGATTGACTCCGGCGGTGATCGCTACCACTCCGGCCAGCCCGGCCGGCACGGAGATCTCGCCGAAGTCATTGAGCCCCCAGCCGATCACGGTGCCGTCCTCGGTGAGCGCGAGGCTGTGCCCGGCTCCCGCCGCGACCGCCGTCACCACGGGCAGGTCGGGCACGTTGGTCTGGCCAGTTCCGTGGCCACCCCAGGCGATCACCCGGCCTTGCGACACCGCGAGGCTGTGATCAGAGCCGGCCGCGATCGAGGTCACCCCGGCCAGGCCGACCGGCACGGCGCACTGTCCGTAACCGTTGCCGCCCCAGGCCACGACGTTTCCCGCGGCGGTCAGTGCCAGGCTGTGGTACTGCCCGGCCGCGACCGCGATGACACCGGACAAGCCAGCTGGCACGTCGATCATGCCCCTGGCGCTGCTCCCCCAGGCCACCACCTTGCCATCGCCGGTGACGGCCAGGCTGTGGTACCAGCCGGCCGCGACGGCGATGACGCTGTCCAGCCCGGTAGGTATGTCGGTCTCGCCTTCGTCGTTGTCGCCCCAGCCGATGACGACTCCGGCCTCTTCGATCTCGTAGCCGTCGTCGAAGCTCACCACGTACGGCACCGTGTCTGGCATGGTGACGTCGGCCAGCGCGGTCGGGTCCACGCCGATCGCGATCGCGATCTCGCCGACCACCCAGCTGCATGCGTCTTTGGTAAACGGCATCCGCTTGGCGAACCAGCCGGCGGTCAGCCTCGATGCGGTGCCAAGGTCCATGCCCTCAGCCAGGTGACCTTGCAGCACATCAGGCAGGCCGACCTGAGCGGCAGCGATCAGCACTGCCGACTCCCTGGGCTCATCTGGCAGCAGGTCCTTGAGCAGGTTGGTCATCAGATGCGGCTCGGACAGCGCCGTCGCCCCGAGGTTCGGGTCGCCGACGATCGACCGGAGCGCGCGGCGCACGGTGCCATCCCCGTCCCACAAGACCCGTGTCATCGATGCTCCTCGGCGCGCCCGCAGCCTTAGCGAAATTATCATTCCGGGCTGACAGACAGTACTCCGCCAGGCAGGGGCATTTTCACCGAGCATGCAAGTTCGCCCCTAGACTCGCGTGCGTGAGCGATGCACCGGCCGTCGATATCTGCGGCCTGGTCAAGAATTACGGCCGCACCCAGGCTGTTGCCGACCTGTCGATGCGCGCCGAGCGCGGCCAGGTCACTGCCGTGCTCGGGCCTAACGGCGCTGGTAAGACCACCACTATCGAGGTCTGCGAAGGCTACCGGCGGCCCGACGCCGGCACCGTGCGGATACTCGGGCTCGACCCGGTGCGCGATGCCAGGGCGCTGCGGCCGCGGGTCGGCGTCATGTTGCAGCAAGGCGGCATCCCGACCGCAGCCCGAGCCAGTGACTATCTGAAAGTGCTGGCGAAGTTCTACGCTGAGCCGCTCGATCCGGCCCTGCTGATGGACCAGCTCGGGCTCACCGGCTCGGCGCGCACGCCATTTCGCCGGCTGTCCGGTGGGCAGCAGCAGCGGCTGTCGCTTGCCGCCGCCATCATCGGCCGCCCTGAGCTGGTCTTTCTTGACGAGCCGACCGCCGGACTCGATGCGCAGGCCAGGCACGCCACCTGGGACCTGGTCAATGGGCTGCGCGCGGCTGGGGCCACGATCGTGCTGACCACGCACTACCTGGAGGAGGCCGAACGGCTCGCCGATCAAGTGGTGATCGTGGACCACGGGAAGGTCGTGGCTGCGGGCAGTCCGGCCCAGCTGACCGGAGCTGAGCGGCAACTGCGGTTCGCCGCCGAGCCAGCGCTTGAGCTGGCTGGCCTGCTCGCCGCGCTGCCGTCAGACAGCGTCGCCAAGGAATCACCGGCCGGTCAGTACCTGATCGAGCTGACTGCCGGGGTGGACCCGCAGGTAGTCGCGACCGTTACCGCCTGGTGCGCGGAGCAGGGCGTCCTGGCCAGGAACCTGCAGATCGAGAGCCGTACCCTAGAGGACGTCTTCCTTGAGCTCACCGGACGGGAGCTGCGATCGTGACTGACTGGCCAGCCCCGGCACCGGGCGCGGCCCGGCTGCCGGCCATGGTCGGCGCCCAGGCCGGTCTCGAAGTTCGCATCCTGCTGAGAAATGGCGAGCAGTTGCTGCTCACGCTGATCATCCCGGTGCTGCTGCTGGTGGTGTTCAGCTCGGAAGCACTGGTCAGCGTCGGGCCAGGCAGCCGGATCAGCTTTATCGCTCCCGGCATTCTGGCGCTCGCGATCTTGTCCACCTCCTTCACCAGTTTGGCCATCGGCACCGCGTTCGAGCGCCGATACGGCGTGCTCAAGCGGCTCGGCTCGACCCCCCTGTCGCGCACCGGCCTGATCGGCGCAAAGGCGGTCTCGGTGCTTACGGTGCAGGCTGCCCAGGTCGTGCTGATTGTCGCGGTTAGCCTGCTGCTCGGCTGGCATCCGGTGGTTACCCCTGTTGCTGTGCTCGCCGCGCTGCTCGTGCTGGCGCTTGGCAGCGCGGCCTTCAGCGGCCTGGCCATGCTGATGGCCGGGACGCTGAGGGCCGAGGCGACGCTGGCCGCCGCCAACCTGGTGTACCTGGTACTACTCGGAATCGGCGGAGTGCTCTTCCCGTTGTCCAAGTTCCCGCCCGCCATCCGGCCGGCGTTGCTGTTGCTGCCATCAGGCGCGATGTCCGACGGAGTGCGGGCCGCACTGCGTTATGGCACTGGCTGGCCAGCCAAGGACCTGCTGGTACTGGCCTGCTGGGCCGTCATCAGCATCACCGTCGCCGCTCGTACCTTCCGCTGGGAGTAGCGGTGATCTCGCTGTCCGAGCCGACAGCGCCGCCCGCCAACGCGCAGCGGAGCGCGCTGCGCGCGGTGCCATCCCCGGCGCTGCTCGCCGCCGGCATCATCAGCGTGCAAGTCGGGGCGGGCCTCGCGGCCCGCATGTTCGGCACCGTCTCGGCGGCCGGGCTGACCGGACTGCGGCTGTGGACCGGGTGCCTGATCCTGATTGGTATCGGCGCGCGGCCAGCGATCAAGGCCGGCCGCGGCGTCATTGCCGATCGGGCCTGGTCCGATGCGGCCGTTGTCGGCTGCTTCGGCCTGACGCTCGCGATCATGAACTTCTCGATCTACCAGGCGTTCGCCAGGATCCCGCTCGGCATCGCCGTCACTATCGAGTTCCTTGGCCCGCTCGGCGTCGCGATCGCTACCTCGCGACGGCTGATCGATCTGATCTGGGTCGCGCTGGCCGGCACCGGCGTAGCGTTGCTCGGCACCGCAGGCGTTTCGGCCGCCACTTTCAGTTCGACCGCGGCCAGGTACGGAGCCGGATCTGCCACCCACACGGTCCTGGTCGGCGTCGGCTACGCTCTGCTCGCTGGCCTTTCCTGGGCCTGCTACATCCTGCTGTCCGCAGCCACAGGCAAGCGGTTCTCCGGCTCGTCCGGCCTGGTCATCGCGATGACCGTGGCGGCGATAGCGATCACTCCGGTGGCAGTGGCCAGCGCCGGGACGGCGCTATTGCGGCCGGCCGTGCTTGGCGTGGGGGTCGTTATCGGATTGCTGTCCTCAGTGATCCCTTACGGCTTTGAACTGGAAACGCTGCGCCGGGTGTCAGCCAGGGCGTTCGGCATCTGGATGAGCCTTGAGCCGGCCGTGGCCGCGCTGGTCGGCGTCGTCCTGCTCGGCCAGGCGCTGCTCGGACTGCAGTGGCTAGCCATCGGCTGCGTCGTCGTCGCCAGTGCCGGTGCCGCGTTTGGCGCAGCTGGGGCAATAGCATGAGCTTCGTGTCCGCCCTGATCCATCCGAGCCCGGTTGCCATGCGCAGGTTCGCGCTGGCCGGAGTGATCACCTCCGCGCTGATCATCTGGACCGGCGGCGCGGTCAGGCTGAGCGAGTCCGGCCTCGGCTGCACCACCTGGCCTAAGTGCACCAACGCCAGCCTGATCGCCTCCGGCGTGACCGGCGACCCACTAATTCACCGTTGGGTGGAGTTCGGCAACCGGCTGGCAACTGACCTGATCTTCGTCATCGCCATCGTGGTCTTCATCGCGGCGTGGCAGTACCGCCCGAACGGCCAGCGTCGTCGTGACCTGGTCTGGCTGGCCGCCGCGCAGCCAGCCGGCATCGCCTTGCAGGCGATCATCGGCGGCATCGTGGTGCTGACCAAGCTCGCACCATTTTGGGTATCGCTGCACTTCATCGCCACCTTGCCGGTGCTCGCCGCAGCGGTGGCGCTGCACGTCAGGTGCACTCAAGGTACCGGGCGGGCACAACCGCTTACCCAGCCGCTGGTGCGGCTGGTCGCCAGATTCCTGATCGCTGTGACGGCCGTGATGATGCTGGCTGGCACGCTGGTAACCGGATCAGGTCCGCTGGCTGGCGCTGCCGACGTGCAGCGGTACCACTTCCTGCCGCTGTCAGGGGTGACCCAACTGCATGCCGACATCGGCTGGGTGCTCGGCACCGTCGCGGTGATGCTGGTCGCCTGCTTGCACTTCACGCCATCCCCGCCCCGCGCGATCCGGCTTGGCTGGCTGGTGCTCGCGCTGATCGGCATCCAGGGCGTGCTCGGTTACGTGCAGTACTTCTCCGGCCTGCCCGCTGGCCTGGTCTGGCTCCATGTCGCCAACACCGCGCTGATCTGGATCGCGGTGCTCCGGCTGAACTTCGCGCTCAGCGACCGGGGCTCGGTGCTTGACCCGGCCGACGCGCAGGGCGAGCCGGTGGCCGCGAGCGCAGGGGTACGGTAGCGTCCGGCATATGCCGACCGCCCCGATAAACGGTACTCACGTTAGCTATTCCGATTCCGGTGGTGCCGGGCCGGTCGTGGTGCTGAGCCACGGCATCTTGATGGATCGGTCCATGTTCGACGAGCAGGTCGCGGCGCTGGCACCCCACTACCGGGTGATCACCTGGGATGAGCGCGGCCACGGCGGCACAGTGGCCACCGGGCCATTCAGCTATTGGGACTCGGCCAACGACGTGCTCGCCCTGCTCGACCACCTAGGCATCGAGCGAGCCGTGCTCGGCGGCATGTCGCAGGGCGGCTTCCTCAGCCTCCGCGCCGCGCTGTCGGCACCGCAGCGGGTCCGCGGCCTGATCTTGATCGATACCCAGGCTGGGCTGGAAGACCCGGCAAATGCCGAAAGTTATCAGCAACTGCACGAAATCTGGATGGACGCCGGCCCGGCACCGGTGCAAGAGGTTGTCTCGGCCATCATCCTCGGGCCTGGCAACTGGGACGAGTGGTACGCCAAATGGGCGGCGGGCGACAGGGAGCAGTTCAGCCTGGCGTTCGGCGCTCTGATCAACCGGGACGACCTGACCGCGAGGCTAGGCGAGATCAGCTGCCCGGCGCTAATCGTGCATGGAACTGACGATGCGGCCATCCCTATGGCGAAGGCGGAGCAGATGCGCGCCGGGCTAGCCGGGCCGGTCACCTTCAGCGTGATCGACGCAGGCACGCACGCGGCCAACGTCAGCCATCCGGTGCAAGTCAACACGGCGATCGTGAATTTCCTTGGAACGCTGCCCGAATGAGGCGCTAGGCCAGCCCAGGCCACCTCGCTCCGGGCGATAGGGTCAGATCTGGCCCTTGTCGATCGGATGCAGAATGGTGCGAGAGTTGACCAGCCAGACGAATACCGAACTTGAATGGACAGCGGCCGACGCCAGGGCAGTAGACCTGACCCGGGTGCTGGCGATGGATGCGGTGCAGCGGGCAGGCTCTGGCCATCCTGGCACGGCGATGAGCCTGGCGCCAGCGGCCTACCTGCTCTACCAGCGAGTCATGCGACATGACCCGGCCGACCCCGATTGGCCGGGTCGTGACCGGTTCGTACTGTCGTGCGGTCATTCTAGCCTGACCTTGTACATCCAGCTCTACTTGTCCGGTTACGGACTCACCCTGGATGACCTGCGCCAACTGCGCACCTGGGGCAGCATCACTCCTGGGCATCCCGAGCATGGCCTGACGCCTGGCGTCGAGACCACTACCGGCCCGCTCGGCCAGGGCCTGACGAACGCGGTCGGCATGGCGATGGCCGCCCGCCGCTCCCGCGGCCTGCTCGACCCCGACGCGGCCGACGGCACTAGCCCGTTTGATCATCACGTCTTCGTCTTCGTGTCGGACGGCGACATAGAAGAGGGCGTCAGCCACGAGGTCAGCTCGCTCGCCGCGCACCAGCAGCTAGGCAACCTCATCGTGCTGTACGACGACAACGACATCTCGATCGAAGACGACACGGCCATCGCGAAGTCTGAGGACGTGCTGGCCCGCTACGCCGCTTATGGCTGGCACACCCAGCGGGTGAGCTGGCGAACGCCGTCCGGCTATCACGAGGACGTGCCCGCGCTGTACGCCGCGCTGCTAGCAGCCAAAGAGCACACCGACCGGCCATCGATCATCGCGCTGTCCTCCATCATCGGCTGGCCAGCGCCGACCAAGCAGAACACCGGCGAAGCGCACGGCTCAGCGCTCGGCGTTCCCGAGGTCAAGGCCACTAAAGAGATCCTGCACTTCGATCCCGAGGTGAACTTCCCGGTCGACGAGGAGGCGCTAGCCCGAGCCAGGCAGGTGGGCGAGCGTGGCAAGCAGGCGCACGCGGACTGGGATGAGCAGTTCGCCACCTGGTCGGCAGCGCACCAGGAGCAGCGGGCGCTGCTTGACCGGCTGACCGCCAGGGAGCTGCCGCCCGGCTGGGCCGACGCGATCCCGGTCTTCGGTGCCGACGCAGGGTCCGATGGCGACCAGGTCAGCCTCTGGCCAGGTGCTGAATGCGCTCGCGCCGGTACTGCCTGAGCTCTGGGGCGGCTCGGCCGACCTGGCCGGCAGCAACGACACCACGATGGCCGGCGAGCCGTCCTTCATCCCGGTCGAGCACCAGACCAAGATGTTCCCAGGCAACGCCTACGGCCGCACCCTGCACTTCGGCATCAGGGAATTCGGCATGGGCGGGATCTGCAACGGGATCGCATTGCACGGCCTGACCAGGCCCTACGGCGGCACCTTCCTGGTGTTCGCCGACTACATGCGCCCGGCGGTGCGGATGGCCGCGCTGATGGAACTGCCCGTGATCTACGTCTGGACGCACGACTCGATCGGCCTTGGCGAAGACGGGCCGACCCACCAGCCAGTCGAGCATTACTGGGCGCTGCGGGCCATTCCAGGCTTGCACGTGGTCAGGCCAGCCGACGCGAACGAAACCGCGGTCGCCTGGCGCACCGTGCTTGAGCGCACCGACCGCCCGGCCGGCTTGCTGCTGTCCCGGCAGAAGCTGCCGATCGTGGACCGTGGCGCGGCCGGGATCGGCAGCGCGGCAGGCACAGCTCGCGGCGGCTACATCATCGCCGAGGCCGAAGGTGGCCGGCCGCAAGTGATCCTGATCGGCACTGGGAGCGAAGTGCACATCGCCCTGGCCGCCCGCGATGAGCTGCAGCGCGAAGGGATCGCGACCCGGGTGGTATCGATGCCGTGCCTGGAGTGGTTCGACGAACAAGACAGGGCATACCGCAATGAGGTACTGCCGCCGGACGTCAAGGCCAGGGTCAGCGTGGAGGCAGGCGTTGGCTTTGGCTGGCATCGGCTTATCGGTGACGCGGGCGAGACCATCAGCCTGGAGCACTATGGCGCGTCAGCCGCTTACGAGAAGCTGTATGAAGAATTCGGGATCACCCCGCAACGGGTGACGCAGGCCGCGAAGCTGAGCATGAGCCGCGCGGCCGGGGAGGAAGACAAATGAGCGCGCAGCCCGACATCCTTGGCCAGTTGACTGCCGCAGGCGTCTCCGTCTGGCTTGACGACATCTCACGGGACCGGCTCAACACCGGAAACCTGGCCGAGCTGGTAAAAGAGAGTCACGTCAGGGGAGTTACCTCCAATCCCGACAATTTTCGCCCATGCGATGGAGAAGGGCGCCGCCTACGACGGCCAGCTTGACGACCTCGCCATCCGAGGCGTCAGCGTGGAAGAAGCGTCCAGGGCGCTGACCACCTACGACATCCGCTGGGCCTGCGACGTGCTGCGGCCGGTCTACGACGAGTCAGCCGGCGTGGACGGCCGGGTGTCCATCGAAGTGGACCCCCGGCTGGCCAAGGACACCGCCAAGACCATTGCCGAGGCCCGAGCCCTGTGGTGGCTGGTCGACCGGCCCAACTTGTTCATCAAGATCCCGGCCACCGTGGAAGGCCTGCCGGCCATCACCGCCTGTCTAACCGAGGGCATCAGCGTCAACGTCACGCTGATCTTCTCCCTTGAGCGCTACGGCAAGGTCATCGACGCCTTCATGGCCGGGCTTGAGGCAGCCTCCAATGAGCAGACCTAGTCGAGTTGGCTTCGGTGGCATCATTCTTCGTTAGCCGGGTCGACACCGAAGTGGACAAGCGGCTAGACGCGATCGGCACCCCCGCGGCGGAGGCGCTGCGCGGCCAGGCCGCGATCGCGAACGCCCGGCTCGCCTACGAGCTGTTCGAGCAGCGGGTCGACACGCCGCGCTGGCAGGCACTGGCCGCTCGCGGTGCCAGAGTGCAGCGCCCGCTGTGGGCCTCCACCAGCACGAAGAATCCCGCCTACAAGGACACCATGTATGTGGACGACCTGGTCGCGCCGGACACGGTCAACACCATGCCGGAGGCGACGATCCACGCGACCGCCGACCACGGAACGGTCGTCGCCAATGCGATCGCCGGCACCTACGAGGCGTCCCGTGCGGTCTTCGCCGACTTGGCCAAACTGGGTATTAGCTACGACGACGTCGTCCAGGTACTTGAGGACGAGGGCGTCAGCAAGTTCGCTGACTCCTGGAACGACCTGCTTGGCACCATCAAGTCGCAACTCGAATCGGGCAGATGAGCGCTGTTCCTTTGCTAGTTGGCAATCCGCTGCGGGATCCCAGGGATCGCCGGATTCCTCGGGTCGCCGAGCCGAGCGTGCTCGTCATGTTCGGCGTCACTGGCGACCTGGCACAAAAGAAGCTGCTTCCGGCCATCTACGACCTGGCCAATCGCGGTTTGCTGCCACCTGGCTTCTCGCTCGTCGGGTTCGCCCGGCGGGACTGGGATGACCAGGACTTTGCCAAGCTGACCAACGAGGCCGTGCGCAAGCATGCCCGCACCAGGTTCCGTGAGACCGTGTGGGAGCAGGTCAGGGAGGGCATCAGGTTCGTCTCCGGCGAGTTCTCCGATGACGAGGCCTTCGACCGGCTGGCGCACTGCGTCAACGAACTGGACGCGGATCGTGGCACCGGCGGCAACCGGGCGTTCTACCTGTCCATCCCGCCCGGCCAGTTCCCTGTGGTGGTCGGCCAGCTTGAGCGGTCAGGGCTAAGCGGCAACGAGGGCTCGGCCGGCTGGCGGCGGGTCGTGATCGAGAAGCCGTTCGGCCACGACCTGGCGAGCGCCAGGGAGCTAAATGACCTGCTGGCGTCGGTATTCCCGGCCGACTCGGTCTTCCGCATCGACCACTACCTGGGCAAAGAGACGGTGCAGAACCTGCTCGCGCTGCGCTTCGCCAACACCTTGTTCGAGCCGATCTGGAATCGCGGTTACGTTGACCACGTGCAGATCACCATGGCTGAGGACATCGGAATTGGCGGCCGGGCCGGCTACTACGACGGCATCGGCGCGGCCAGGGACGTGATCCAGAATCACCTGCTGCAATTGCTCGCGCTGACCGCGATGGAAGAGCCGGTGTCCTTCGCCGCTGACGCGCTCAGGGCGGAGAAGCGCAAGGCGCTTTCGGCCGTGCAGATCCCCGACGATCTGGTCACCGGCACCGCCCGCGGACAGTACTCAGCGGGCTGGCAAGGCGGCATCCCGGTGCCTGGGTTCCTGTCAGAAGAGGCCATCCCGCCCGACTCGGTGACCGAAACCTATGCGGCGGTCAAGCTCGGCGTCGACACTAGGCGTTGGGCCGGCGTGCCGTTCTACCTGCGCACCGGCAAGCGGCTGGCGACCAGGATGAGCGAGATCGCGGTGATCTTCCAGCGGGCGCCGCACTTGCCGTTCCAGGCCACAGACGCTCGCGAACTTGGCGAGAACGCGCTAGTCATCAGGGTGCAGCCGGACGAGGGCGTGACGCTGCGCTTCGGCTCCAAGGTGCCGGGCTCGTCGATGGAGGTCAGGGACGTGAACATGGACTTCGCCTACGGCGAGTCCTTCACCGAGTCCAGTCCTGAGGCATATGAGCGGCTGCTGCTCGACGTGCTGATCGGCGACCCGCCGCTGTTCCCCGGTCACGATGAAGTCGAGCTGTCCTGGAAGATACTTGACCCGATCGAGGAATTCTGGGCTAAAGGCGGTCATCCTGAGCCGTACCCGGCCGGATCAGCCGGCCCCGCGAGCGCCGACGCGATGATGGCGCGCGATGGCCGATCCTGGCGGAGGCTGTAAGAGATGCGTACCGAACTGACCGACACCACCGCCAGCGAAGTCCGCAACGCCCTGATCAAGGCGTCCCAACTCGGCGGCCTCACCTCGGGGGTAGTGCTCAACCTGGTCGTGATGACCGATGAGAGCGATCAGTACGATGCGCTGCGGGCAGCGAGCCAGGCCGCCCGCGAGCATCCGTGCCAGATCCTCGGCGTCATTGCGCGCAAGCTGGGCGGCCCGCGTCGGCTGGACGCTGAGATCTCGGTCGGCGAGAGCTCCCCTGGCTCGATGGTGCTGCTGCGCATTTACGGCGAACTGAATGAGCACGTCGACTCGGTGGTGACGCCGTTGCTCGTGCCCGACACGCCAATTGTCATCTGGTGGCCGGGCAACGCACCGCTCGCACCGTCAGCGGATCCGCTTGGCCTGCTCGGCCAGCGCCGCATCACCGACTCGGCGACTAGCAATAGCCCGCCTGGTCGGCTGCTCCAGCTCGCTGCTTGCTACCGGCCCGGCGACACCGACCTGGCCTGGGCCAGGACCACGACCTGGCGGTCGCTGCTGGCCGCGACCCTCGACCGGCCACCTGGCAGCATCTATGAGGCCACGGTGGCGGCCGAGCCCGACAATCCGAGCGCCGAGCTGATGGTGGCCTGGCTGGCTGGGCGGCTTGGCGTACCCGCCCGTCGCGAGGTCTCCGATGGCCCGGGGATCACTGAGGTCAGCTTCCTGACCGATGGCGGCAAGATCGTGATCAATCGCGGCGACGGTCGCAACGCGACGCTGTCCAGGCCGGGCGAGCCTGACCGGTACGTCGCCTTGCACCGCAGGGAGATCGCCGAGTTGCTGGCCGAGGAACTGCGCAGGCTCGACCCCGACGAGGTGTACGGCGAAGCCCTCGCCCGGCTGGCGGCCGATGCGCTCCCGTTCGGAGAGGAGTAAGTCATCGCTGTCCCCCAGCTCCTGATTCACCGTGATGGTGAACTGCTCGCCAAGGCCGTCGCCGCTCGCCTGGTCACCAGGCTGGTAGACGCGGTGGCCGCGAAGGGCGTCGCCAGCTTGGTGCTCACCGGCGGCGGCATCGGCACTTCGGTGCTGAACGAGCTTGCCGCCGCGCCCGCGCGAGACGCGGTGGACTGGCGCCGGGTCGAGATCTGGTGGGGCGACGAGCGCTTCTTGCCGACCGGCGACCCTGAGCGCAACGAGACCGGTGCCCGCAGCGCACTGCTCGACCACGTCGGGGTACTGCCCGACCGAGTACATCCAATGCCCGGCCCAGACGGGCCTGACGGCGCGAACCCTGAAGCCGCTGCCGACCGCTACGCCCGGGCCTTGAAGGCGGCCGCCCAGCCGCAGGACCGCACCGGGGTGCCGAGATTCGACGTGCTGCTGCTTGGCATCGGGCCTGACGCGCACGTTGCTTCGCTCTTCCCCGGGCTGCCCGCGCTTTACGAGGAGGACCGTACCGTCGTCGCGGTGCGCGGCGCGCCTAAGCCGCCACCGACCAGGCTCTCGCTCACCATGCCGGCTATCAAGGCTGCTTCCGATGTCTGGATCCTGGCCTCCGGCGCTGAGAAGGCTGGCGCCGTCCGGCTCGCCCTGTCGGAAGCTGGGCCGGTCCAGGTGCCAGCCGCTGGTGCTCGCGGCAGCCAGCAGACTCTGTTCTTGCTGGACAGAGCGGCCGCGGCTGAGGTTCCCTGGCAGCTAAGCCGCACCGCGTCACCCTGACGACTTAGCCGGCGGCGACTCCGGCAAGCGGGCAAATACCGCCGGAATCGGGGTCTCCCGCAAATGGACAACCAGAGTTACGCTCAGGGCAGATCTTCCATATGAGTCTGGTGAGCATGCCGGCATGGAAGTCTGGAAGGCCGGGCCATGGGCAATTGGCGGATTACGCGCGCGTCTGAACTTGAAACGCGTGTCTTCCGTTATGTCTGCCATGCGAGCAGCGCCCATTACGCGGTTCGGGATGGCGCGCCGAGCCTTTGGCTCGAAAAATCCTGGACACGGCGAACATCGCAAGCCACCCAGCCGGTGCGAGCGCACCGATTCCGCTGGCCCCGGTTTTACGTCGTTAGTGCCTTCATGGCCTGCGACATCGCATGTGTTCGGTTCCGGGTAAGTTCAACCTCGCCGTTCCAGCTCACTAGCCTGCGAACGGCACCAACCTCCTAAGGAGGATAACGTGAGCACCCCCAATGAGAATCTCGCAGCGGATCCGGCGCCACTTGGCCTAGCCGCTTTCGCGCTCACCACATTCCTGCTGTCGGCGAAAAACGCGGGCTGGATGGGCAATGCGAGCGGCGCTGCTTTCCTCGGCTACGCCTTCGCTTACGGCGGCCTTGCCCAGCTGCTAGCAGGCATGTGGGAGTTCAGGAACAGGAACGTCTTCGGCGCGACGGCGTTCTCCACTTATGGCGGCTTCTGGATCGGCCTCGGCCTGTGGGCGCTGCTCGTCGCCTCGGCCCAAGGCAAGGACGTCGGCTGGATCTTGCTGGCCTTCGCTATCTTCAACACCTACATGTTGCTGTGGAGCAGCCAGCTCAACATGGCCGTGTTCTCGGTGTTCCTGACCCTTGAGGCCACCGAGATCGTACTGTTCGCCGGCGTATTCGCAGGCAACGCGCAGATCGTGAAGATAGGCGGCTACCTCGGCGTCCTGACCGCACTCGTGGCCTGGTACACCTCGGCGGCTGGCGTGGGCTCAGGCGTCACTGGTCGGCAGATCCTGCCGGTCGGCGGCCCGGTATTCAAGCTGGGCGGTTCGTCCGTCTAGCCCCGTCGCAGTATCGCGCTCGCCCCGGAGCGGCCCACTAGGCCCCGCTCCGGGGCGATTGCTTTGTCGGTAGGTTTAAGGCCGTGAATCGGCAACCAGAGCAACAGGAACCCATCCGTCGCAACCGGCCACTGCGGGCCGTGACCAGCCTGATCCTCGCCTGTGCCGCTGCTGTTGGCGTGAATCTCTACGGCATTCCGCTGCACATCAAGACCTTGAGCGGTGCCGAGCGAGCCGGATTCGACACATCGATGCCGATCGTCAGTAGCCATCTGATCACCATCGGCGGCACCGCGGCGTTTATCATCTTCGGCCTGATCTCGACATTCGCCTGGGCGCGCTGGGCCAGGGACATCTTTATCCGCTTGATCAGTCTCGCCTACGGGTCGATTGTGCGGTATGTACTGATCTTGTTCGGCTTCTGCATCGTGCTGGTGATCACGCTCAGCATGCTCGGCTTCCGAGTCGGCCAGTTGGTACTGGGCGGCACAGTCACTGCGGTGCTGGTCACCATAGCCGCGCAGCAGGCACTGTCGAACGTCTTCGCCGGGCTGATGCTGCAGTTCGCGCACCCGTTCCGGGTCGGCGACGCGATCTGGGTGCGCTCAGGCTCGCTAGCCGGCACGATCGAAGGCGTCGTCACCGAGATCAGCATCACCTACGTGACCCTGGAGAACGACGACGGCCGGGTGCTGCTGCCCAACGCCCAGGTACTCGCCTCAGCAGTGAGCCCGATCAGGTCCGCGCCTAGAGATGGCCTGCTGACCACCTACCGACATCCAAGATTCGGCCGATCTGCGCCACGACCGCCGATGAGTCAGCCAGCAGCTCAGCCGCCTGCAGAGGCCGGAGAGTAACCGCGATGGCCGGCACCCGCAGCCGGTGCCGGCCACTAACGGCAGCTAGTGATTCGCTTCATACTTCGAGATAACCTGAGCCGGAATCCTGCCCCGATCGCTGACCTCCATACCGGAGCGCTTTGCCCAAGCTCTGATCTCGGCACTGCGCCTGCGGTGCGCCGTCGTCCGCCGCTTAGTGCGGCCCCCGCGCGACGACACCTTGCGACCATGATCGGCGAAGCGCTTGACTGCTTCGTCGAACTTCTCGCTGTGCTTCGTGCAGAGGTCGATCTCATAGTCCCGACCATCCAGGCTGAACGTGCGAGTCAGTTGCTCGCCGTTGGGAATTTCCTTTGAGTCGTAGTCGCAAGCGAATGTGACTGAAACCTTCTGTGCCACGTCTGTTCCCCCCTTCCCCAACCGCGACAATATTCCCGCGTTCAGGCGGCTCATAACAGAGTGTGATCAGTCAATCTCACAGAGTCATCGCAGTAAGCAATCAGGACCGACCTGCGGCCAACCTGAAGCGGCTGCTAGATCAGGTGTTTTCAGCCCGCCAGAACGGCTATCGGTAGGGGCCGTTCCTCGCCGGGACTGACGGGAAGCTCAGCATCGCGCGCTCAGAATCCGATTCTGATTCCGTTGCGCGAGGTGATGTCAGGTCGGCATCGAAGTGATTGGCCTGAACGTCCAGGTACTCATCGGCAAAGTCGGTCCGCCGATGCGATCGGGGCTGCGGTGGACTTTGATAGCTGGGCGGCTCAGAGTAAGCAGGCGGCTCGGGGTAGCTGGCCGGCTGAGGGTAGCTGGCCGGCTGCACGGTAGCTGGCCGGCTCGCGGTAGCTGGCCGGCTCAGGGTAGCTGGCAGGCTCGGGGTAGCTGGGCTCGGAAGAACCAGGCGGCGGCGCCGCATAGCTCGGCGGCTCGGTGTAAGCAGGCGGCTCGGGGTAACTCGGCGGCGCCGTGTAGGCGGGCGCCGTGTAGTTGGGCGGCGCCGTGTAGGTGGGCGGCGCCGTGTAGGCGGGCGGCGCCGTGTAGGCGGGCGGGTCATAATCCGGCAGGCTGTAAGCAGCCGCAACCTCACTCGGACTGACCTGGTAACCAGGCGCAATGGCCTGCTCGCCGCCGTAAGGGTAGCCGTGCTCGCCGTAACCAGGCTCGTCAGCAAATCCGCTGTCAGCCGCCGCGGCACCCGAACCAGCGCCATACAAGTAGTCAGGATCGGAATAGGCCGGAGCCTGGTAACCAGTGCCCTCATAGCCGTAGCTGGTGTGCTCGTAGTCCGCCGCCTTGGCGGGCAACGGCGGGCCAGATTGCAGCGTCTGCACCATCCTGGCCAGGTCAGTGAACGGCAGCCGGAACGTTCCCGTGCAGCGATTGGCCTGCCAGATGCTGAATACCGCGACGTTGCTGTCGGCGTACCAGCTCAGCCGCATGCTCCTGGCCTCACCGCGAACGTCAAAGAAGACCTCGCCAGCTCTGGGCAGCGGAACGGCATCCGGCTCGGACATGGTCTCTATCGTCGCTCCGCCTTGCCCGGGTTGTCCAGCCAATGCACGTATTGAGGCCGTCTGCAGCCATCAAGTGTGGCCACCAGGCCGCCGATGATTACTGCGAGTTCTAAATCGGGTGAGAATTGTCATCTAGGCTGTGCGCGGGCACTGACGATGGCATGATGATCCAGCGGTGCACTGAGCCCTGCAGCCGGCCGAATCTAGGTTTCTCGGCCCCAGGCGCGGGCAGCCGGGTAAGGCAAAGCGTGTCAACGAACAGCGTTGCCAACCGGCACAGACCCGCAAGCTACAGGCGCGAAAGGGAACAGTTTAGCGCTGCAAGGCGTTTGCTAGATGCGACGGGGCGGATGCCGTATCGCGCGATTTCCTTGTGTTTGCGTCTAGCGAGCCAGGTGGTCCGCTGACGACTAAGTTACGGCAATTTGGTTGAGGAGAGCTTTTCATGTCTGAGGTACGCCGTCAGGCCGTGTTGCTGCCGCGGCCTAACTGGGGTTGGCAGGACCGAGCCGCATGCCGCGGTGAGGATGTTGTGTTGTTCTTCGGCCCGGATGGTGAGCGGCAGCCAGAGCGCGATGTCCGTGAGCGTAAGGCGAAGAACTTGTGCGCGGCTTGCCCGGTTCGGATGGACTGCTTGGGTTATGCCGTCAGCCGGCCTGAGAAGTACGGCACTTGGGGTGGCCTGAACGAGGACGAGCGATCCGCTGAGCGGCGCCGTCGGATGCGTCGCGCTAACGCTGGCGCCGCCGCCTGATTTAGCCTTACCCGCCGCCCAGTCCGCCCCGTCCTCGCACCAACCAGCCACAATGGATGGCATGGTGTGCCGATGCTGTCGTGCGAGGAAACACGAGCTGTGCCGGGGCGGTACCTGGTGCGACTGCCAGCACAAGCGTGAAGTCGAGCCTGAGCCGAAGCTTGGCTGGGTCAGGCAGGGGTAGCTCACCGGAATATACCGCCGGTTGGGGCGGTTCTTAGAGCGGACTTCGACAGGCGATCACTATGCTGGTAGGCGGGGTGGGAGTGTGTTCTGTGCCTTTTTGGCCTACTCTGATCGTAGGGACGCATTCCCTAGGGACGCTGCATGACCCCCGAGACGGAGGCACGCACGATGGAGCAGCTGGCCGCGGAGGCTGCGCAAGCACTCGAAGGAGCGCCAGCTAGCGAGGTCATCAAGTGGGCGGCGCGTACGTTCGGCAAACGAGTCTGCATCACCTCGTCGATGACTGACGCGGTCATCATCGACCTGGCGTCCCGCGAGTTGCCTGGCATTGATGTGCTCTTTCTTGACACCGGTTATCACTTCGCCGAGACGATCGGCACCAGGGACGCGGTCGAAGTCGTCTATCCCGTCAATGTGGTGAATGTCACGCCAGCCACGACTGTCGAAGAGCAGGACACCGAGCTCGGTCCCAAGCTGTATGCGCGCAACCCTGACCTATGCTGCTATCTGCGCAAGGTGATCCCGCTTGAGCAGTCGCTGGCGCCCTACGACGCCTGGATTACTGGCGTGCGGCGGGAAGAGACCGCCACCAGGACCGACACCAAGGTCGTCCAGTGGGACCCGAAGCGCCAGATGATCAAGGTCAATCCGATCATCGAATGGACCCAGCAAGAGGTTGACGATTACATCGCGAGCAACGGTGTGCTGGTCAACCCGTTGGTCTATGACGGTTACCCGTCCATCGGCTGCCGCACCTGCACGGCACGGGTCGCGCCAGGCGCCGATCCCCGTAGCGGGCGCTGGGCCGGCACTGCCAAGACTGAATGCGGTATCCACACCTGAGCACGCACGACGTCGTCAATCAGGTACCGCCGCTCGCCGGGCATGATGTCGCCGAAGACCAGGCACTACTAGCTACGTTGCCCGAGTTGCCCGAGTTGCACGAGCTCGGCCGCCTAGCCGGTGCTGCGGAAACCACCGAACTGGCCAGGCTGGCCAACCAGCACTCCCCCGTGCTGCGCACTCACGACCGGTACGGGCACCGGATCGACGAAGTGGAATTCCACCCGGCTTGGCACCAGCTCATGACAACGGCGGTGAGCCACGGCCTGCATGCTGCTCCCTGGGCGAGTCAGGCGGCCGGCTCGCACCTAGCTCGGGCGGCGAAGTTCTACGTCTGGACGCAGGCCGAGGCCGGTCACGGCTGCCCGATCTCGATGACGTATTCGATCATCCCCGCGCTCCGGCACGCGCCAGAACTGGCGGCCGGCTACGAACCACTGCTGACCAGCCGGAGCTATGACCAGGGTCTGCGGGTGCCAAGCAGTAAATCCGGGCTGCTGGCCGGCATGGCAATGACCGAGAAGCAGGGTGGCTCCGACGTCCGCGCGAATACCACCAGAGCGGTGCCAGCCGGAGACGGCAGCTACCTGATCACTGGGCACAAGTGGTTCTGCTCAGCCCCGATGTGCGACCTGTTCTTGATCCTGGCGCAAGCTCAGGAGGGACTGAGCTGCTTCCTGCTCCCCCGGGTGCTCCCGGACGGCGCGCGCAACTCGATGCGCCTGCAACGTCTGAAAGACAAGCTAGGTAACCGCTCGAACGCGTCAGTCGAGGTCGAGTACGACGATGCCGTCGCGTGGCCGGTCGGTGACCTCGGCCGGGGGGTGCCGACGATCATTGAAATGGTGAGCTCCACCCGACTGGATTGCGTCCTTGGCAGCGCTGCCACCATCAGGCAGGCCAGTGTCGAGGCAGCTCATCATGCGATGCACCGCCGTGCGTTCGGCACCGCCCTGATCGACCAGCCCGCTATGACCGCCGTGCTCGCCGACCTGGCGCTGGAGTCCGAGGCCGCGACGATGCTGGCGATGCGCCTTGCTGACGCCGCCGACCGCGCCTCGCGCGGGGATTCCGGACAGGCCGCGCTGCTGCGGCTCATGCTGCCAGCGGCCAAGCACTGGGTCTGCAAGCGGACGCCTATGGCGGTCGGCGAAGCGCTTGAGTGCCTCGGCGGCAATGGCTACATCGAAGAATCGGTGCTGCCGAGGCTGTACCGAGACGCACCGCTGAATTCGATCTGGGAGGGCTCAGGCAACGTCACCGCGCTTGACTTGCTGCGGGCGCTGTCCCGCTCAGGCGATGGAGTCGAGGTGCTCAGAGCCGAACTCGCGGCGGCCACCGGCGCTGACCGCCGCTTTGACCGAGCCGCCGAGCAACTGGCTGGTGAAATCTCCGCCCTACTCGCCGCTGACCAAGTCACCGCCCAGTTGCGCGCCAGGCGGCTGGCCGGGATGCTGACGGTCGTCTGGCAGGCTGCGTTGCTGCTCAATAATTCTCCAGTCGCCGTGAGCGATGCGTTCTGCGCGTCGCGACTAGGCGGTACCAGGCTTCCTTGTGGGTCATTTGGCATGCTGCCGGACGGGCTTGCACTCGTGCCGGTAGTTGACCGAATCAAGCCGGGCGGTAGGGTCGGCTGAATGCGCGTCTGGCCTGGCAATGCGTACCCGCTCGGGGCGATCTGGGATGGCTCGGGCACAAACTTCGCTATCTTCTCTGAAGTTGCCGAACTAGTAGAATTGTGCCTTTTCGACGAAGCCGGGGGCGAGGAACGGATCGCACTGGCCGAGGTCGACGGCTTTGTCTGGCACTGCTACCTGCCTGACGTAGGACCTGGCCAGCGGTACGCGTTCCGGGTGCACGGGCCGTACGAGCCGCGCCGTGGCCATCGCTGCAACCCGGCCAAGCTGCTACTCGACCCGTACGGCAAGGCGATTGACGGCGAGGTCACGCCGAACCCGGCATTGTACGCGTACGAGTTTGGTGATCAGGCTGCGCTGAACACCGACGACAGCGCACCCTTTATGCCGCGAAATATCGTGATCAACCCGTACTTCGACTGGGCTGGCGATCAGCAGCTCCGTACGCCCTATCAGGACTCGCTGATCTACGAGGCGCATGTGCGCGGGCTTACCTTGCGCCATCCTGGCGTCCCTGAGGAGTTGCGCGGCACCTACGCAGGCATTGCCTCGGCGGCCATCATCGAGCATCTGCAAAAGCTCGGAGTGACCGCGATCGAGCTAATGCCGGTGCATCAGTTCGTATCGGAGCCGTTCCTGGCCGATCGCGGACTGGCCAATTACTGGGGCTACAACACGATTGGCTTCTTCGCGCCGCACAATCGGTACGGTACGACACCGAACGGCCTGGTCGCCGAGTTCAAGTCGATGGTCAAGACGCTGCACCAGGCGGGCATTGAGGTGATACTCGACGTCGTCTACAACCACACCGCCGAATCGGGCGGCCTCGGGCCGACGCTGAGCTTCCGTGGCATCGACAACTCTGCCTATTACCGGCTGTCCGACGATGATCCTTCGGTGTATCTCGACTACACCGGCTGCGGCAACAGCCTGAACGTGAGGCACCCGCACGCGCTGCAGCTCATCATGGACTCGCTGCGGTACTGGATTGGCGACATGCACGTCGACGGCTTCAGGTTCGACCTCGCCTCGGCACTGGCGCGCGAACTGCATGACGTGGACCGGCTGTCCGCCTTCTTCGACTTGGTACAGCAGGACCCGATCGTGTCCCAGGTCAAGCTCATCGCCGAACCGTGGGACGTCGGCGAGGGCGGGTACCAGGTGGGCAAGTTCCCGCCGCTGTGGACCGAATGGAATGGCAAGTACCGCGACACGGTGCGTGACTACTGGCGCGGTGAACCAGGGCAGCTGCCAGAATTGGCCTCCCGGCTGACCGGTTCGAGCGACTTGTACGAGACCAGCGCGCGGCGTCCAGTCGCCTCGGTGAACTTCGTCACCTGCCACGACGGCTTTACGCTGACGGACCTGGTCAGCTACGACGCCAAGCACAACGAGGCGAATCTTGAGCACAACAGGGATGGTTCCGACGACAACCGCTCGTGGAATTGCGGCTTCGAAGGACCGTCCGATGACCCGGCCGTGGCGTCCTTGCGAGAGCGGCAGGTGCGGAACTTCCTGACCATGCTGTTCTTCTCCCAGGGCACTCCCATGCTGCTGGCCGGTGACGAGCTCGGCCGGACGCAGGGCGGCAATAACAACAGCTACTGCCAGGACAACGAGATCTCCTGGGTGGACTGGGACGCCGCTGGCAAGCACACCGACCTGATCGACTTCGTCGCTTCGCTGTCGGCGTTGCGCAAGGCGCATCCGCTGTTCCGGCGGCGCCGATTCTTCAGCGGCCAGGCCGGCGGCTCGCAAGATGGCCAGCGCGACATCTTGTGGCTGACCCCGACCGGTGCCGAGATGACCGGCTCGGACTGGAGCGGGGGCTTCGCCCGGTCGCTGGCGGTCTGCCTCAACGGCGACGCGATTACCGAGCCAGGCCCGCGCGGCGAACGGATCACCGACGCCGACTTCGTGTTGCTGCTAAACGCACATTCCGAAACGGTACCGTTCTGTATTCCGGCGGGAGTCGGCAGCGGATCCTGGCAGGTCGTAGTCAACACCGGAGCACCGACCAGCATCTCCGTGGACCAGGCCGGCAGCTCAGTTGAGGTCGGATCACACACCATGATCGTGCTCAGAGCGGCCGCACCTCAGTGAACCTCCACAGCGATCTGCCGCTCCCGCCGACAGAGCCCGCCAGCCCCAGTTCGCGCGCACCCCGCCGAGACGCGAACCCGGGCAGCTAGCTGATCTTGGAGTCGATCACTACTGGCTTGCCGGCACCGAGGTAGAAGATGCCCGGATAGCCGGTGGTGTAGAAGCCCTTGTTCGGGTTGTGGTGCACGGTGGAGTGCGCGATGCGGAGCGTGCCGGTCAGGTTGTCGCTGACGAAGAAGATCGCGCCGCCGCCTTCGCGGGCGTAGTTGTTCTTGATGACGCTGCCCGAGATGTGCAGGTAGTAGTCATCGCCGTCGTTGTAGATCGCGCCGCCGCTGCCGCCACCGGGCGTGCCCGATTTGGCGGGGTTAGCGCCCCAGCCGATGGCGTGATTGTTCGTCATGCGGCAGTTCACGATGTCCCAGGAGACGCCGATGCTGCTGATCGCGCCGCCGTTAGAGCAGATTCCGCCGGTGAACGTGCTGTCCGCGACGTAGACCGGCCGGTTGCGGTACTGGCTGAGCGCGCGTACCGCTGCGCCACCGAGATCGGGGCCGGTCTTGTCACAGCGGTTGTTCACGAAATGCGAGTCGACGATCTTGAGTTGACCGCCACGGTCGAAGACCGCGCCACCGCCGCCGCCGTCGAAGGTCTGGCCGGTTGAGTTCCCGTCAGCGAAGGTGAGATTTTCTAGCACGAGCCTGGGCGTCGCCTGATCTTGGCAGTGCGAGGTGGTCCACACCTGGTGCGGGTCGCAGGTGTCCTGGTAGAGAATGCGCCGCTGGCCGTCGCCGCTCAAAGTGACCTTGCCGCCGCCATTAATGACAACCTGCTGGCTCGTATTGCGAACCTTGGCGGTCGCCCGCAGCACGATTGTCACCGGCTCCGCGCCACAGGCGAAAGTGATGACGCCGCCTTCGGCCACGGCCTTGACGAAAGCAGCCGAGGTGCAACTGCCTGCCGTCCCGTTCCCGACCAGGTGGCGTGGTCCCGCCGTCGGACTGGCCAAGGCCGCTCCGGTGCTGGACGCGCAAGCCAGAACGCCGGACATCACAATGACACCGAACCATTGCATAAGCCGCATGACGCTGCATGTTACTCCCGGTTCCGCCGGCGTGCCTGACTATCGGCTCGCTATGAAGCCACCTACCATGCGAGCGTGCATCAGATCTTTCCGTCATCGAGCGAGCCGCTGGGACCGGCCGAGCCGCTGCGGGCCGGTCCCCCCATCAAGCCAGGCGATCCGGCCGCAGCCGGGCTGATCGACAAGCTGGCCGAGATCTACGCCTACCCGGAAGGCACCTGGGTCCGGGCTAACATGATCACCAGCGTCGACGGCTCGATCGCGGTTCAGGGACGATCCGGCGGACTGTCGGGACCAGCCGACCGGCTTGTCTTCGGCGTGCTGCGCAGCCTGGCCGACGTGATCGTGGTCGGTGCCGGGACGGCGCGGGCCGAGAAGTACGGCCTGGCCAAGCCGGCCAGCATGTGGCCGCAGCTGCGGAGCGGCCGAGCAGCCACCCCACCGATCGCGGTCGTCACCAGGAGCCTGCACCTTGACCTGGACAGTGAGCTAATCCACGGCGAGCGCGGTCAACTGCCAAGGACGATCGTGCTCACCACCCGGCAGGCACCAGCAGACCAGCTAGCACTGGCCGCCAAGACCGCCGACGTCATCGTGACCGGCGATAGCGACGTGTCAGCGACCGATATCCGGCACCAGCTCAGCGGACTGGGCTACCACAGGATCTTGATCGAGGGCGGCCCGTCTTTGCTTGGCGACTTCGCCGCCGCCGGCCTGCTCGATGAGCTGTGCATCACGACCAGCCCGATGCTAGCGGGCGGCAACAGCCGATTGCTAGTCGCCGACCTTGCCACACCAGTACCGCTCAAGCTGGCCGCCAGCTGCACGGACGACGGCTTCGTGCTGAGCCGCTACACCCGCTAGTAGGCCCGGCTCCCGGCACCCTGACGCAGCCGGTCCAGGGCCTCAGCCAGGATGGCGGCACCGTCGCCTGCCGAGCGGCGCTCCTTCACGTAGGCCAGGTGCGTCTTGTAAGGCTCGGCGTGCGGCGGCGATGGCGGGCTTGCCGCGTCTCTGACCGGCCGGGACACCGCACCGCGGGCAGTCCCAGGTGTCCGGTACGGGCGCGTCGTTAGCGAAGCTCGGAACGGTCTCGTGGCCGTTGCAGCAATAGAACGCCACCCTTACCCGGGGTGCCGCCTCGCCACGCTCTGCTTCGCCCATGGGGCCGGCTCCGACCCGGCTGCCCCGAATGGCGTTGCCACTACTCACTACAAGCCTCTTTCTGAAACGTCAGGATCCCCCGGCTTGGCGCGACTGTGCTAGTGATTAAGCAACAGGCCAAGCGCGACAATGCAGATGAACCACAAAATACCAGTGAAAATCGTGATCCGGTCCAGATTTCGCTCAACTACGGAAGAGGAACCGAGGGACGAGGACATGCCGCCGCCGAAAAGGTCAGACAGGCCGCCGCCCTTGCCCTTGTGCAGCAGTACCAGCACGACCATCAGCAGGCTCGTGATGATCAGAACGATCGAGAATCCGATAACCAACGCTGTTCCTCCGGGTAGCGCCGATCAGGTGTACGCCTCACGATACCGGCAGATCCTCACGAATCCGTCGTAATCAAGACTGGCGCCACCGACCAGCGCACCATCAATGTCTGGCTGCGCCATGATGACGGGCATGTTGTCGGGTTTCACTGATCCCCCGTACAGGATACGCACAGTCAGCCGCCACTTCGGGACCGTGCACGCTGGAAATCCGTTCCCTGATTGCCCCGGCATACTTCCTGAGCGTCATCTGGGCTGGCGACTTCTCCGGTGCCGATGGCCCAGATCGGCTCGTAAGCCACCACCATGCTGCCGACTTGATCGGCCTTCAGGCCAGCTAGCCCGGCGTCGAGTTGCGCCATGCAGTGCGCCAGACGTGCCCGTCAGCTTGGCGGATGCCGAGCGACTCGCCGACGCAGAGCACCGGCGTCAGCTCGCTGGCGAAGATCGCCCTCACCTTGGCATTCACCAGCTCGTCTGACTCGTGATGGTACTGCCGCCGTTCGGAGTGCCCGGCCAGCACGTAGCTGCAGCCCAGCTTGGCCAGCATCCGGCCCGCACACGTCGCCGGTGTAGGCGCCGTCGGTCGTGCGGCGAGATGTCCTGCGCGCCGTAGCTGCAACCGCAGCTTGTCGCCCTGCACCAGCGTCTGCACGCTGCGCAGCGCGGTGAACGGCGGCAGCACGGCGATGTCGACCGCGTTGAAATCCTTGTCGTTCAGCCGTGAACGCGAGCTTGCTGAGTCAGCGCGATGCCTCGAGGTGATTGTTGTGCATCTTCCAATTGCCGGCAACCAGCGGCATGCGCTTGGGCTCACGCGAGTACCGCCAGTGCGCAGGCCAGGCAAGGTCTTGCCCTCAAGGTACTCCAGGCTGGCCCCGCCGCCAGTGGAGATGTGGCTGAAGGCAGTCGTCAGGAAAACCGAGCTCCCGAACCGCCGCAGCGGAGTCACCGCCGCCAACCACGGTGAGCCCGTGCACCTGGCTGATCGCCTCGGCCACTGCCCGGGTGCCCGCCGCGAAGGCCGGGAACTCGAACACCCCGACTGGTCCGTTCCAGAACACGGTCTTGGCATCAGCCAGCTTGCTCGCGAACAGTGCGCGCGTCTGCGGGCCCATGTCCAGGCCCTCCCGATCGGCCGGGAACTCGCCTACCGGGTACACCTGATGCTCGGCATCGGCGGCGAATCCAGTCGCGCGCCACCAGGTCGACCGGCAGCACGATCTGCACTCCGCGCTGCTCGGCTTCGGCCAGCACGTGCCGAACGTTATCGAGTCTGGTCGCCGCTCGAGCAGCGACTTGCCGACCTCGTAGCCCTGGGCAGCCAGGAAGGTGTAGGCCATGCCGCCGCCGATGATCAGCCGGTCCGCCTTGCCAAGCAGATTCGAGATGACGGCGAGCTTGTCCGACGGCTTCGCACCGCCGAGCACCACGACGTACGGTCGATCCGGCTGCTCAGTCAGCCGCCGTAGCACGTCGATTTCCTTGCGTACCAGCTCACCGGCCGCGTGCGGCAGGAGTTGCGGTACGTCGTAGACGCTCGCGTGCTTGCGGTGCAGCGCGCCGAAACCGTCCCCGACGTAGCGAGTAGCCAGCGCGGCCAGCCTGGTCGCGAACTCGGCCGCGCTTGGCGTCGTCCTTGGCGGTCTCGGCCGGCTCGAACCTGACGTTCTCCAGCAGGCCGACCTGGCCGTCAGCGAGCGACCCAGCCAGCTCAGCCGCACTCGGGCCAGCCACGTCGGATGCGAGCGCCACCGGCTGGCCGATCAGCTCGCTGAGCCGATCGGCAACCGGGCGGAGCGACGGACCAGCGGCCGCCTTGGCGGCGAAGTCATCGCCCTTAGGACGGCCGAGGTGCGCGCAGATCAGTACCCGCGCGCCCCGGCCGGTCAGCTCATTGATGGTCGGCAGGCTCGCCCTGATGCGGCCGTCGTCGGTGATGATCGGTGCCGTCGAGCGGCACGTTCAGATCGGCGCGGAGCAGCACGACCTGGCCAGTGACGTCCAGGTCGGCGACCGTCCGCATCAGCCCTCCAGCCGGGCAGCGACCATCGCGGTCAGGTCGGCCAGCCGGTTGGAGTAGCCCCACTCGTTGTCGTACCAGCCGATGACCTTGACCTGGTCGCCGCTGGCCATGGTGAGCAGCGAGTCGAAGGTGCAGGAGTACGGCGTGCCGACGATGTCGGAGGAGACGATCTGGTCCTCGGTGTAGTGCAGGTACGCCCTTGCAGCGGGCCCTCGGCGGCGGCCTTGTACGCGGCGTTGACCTCGTCCTTGGTGACCTCGCGCTCAAGCTGCGACGACCAGGTCGGTGACCGAGCCGTCCGGCACCGGCACGCGCATGCGAGCAGCCGTCCAGCTTGCCCTTGAGCTCAGGCAGCACCAGCGCAGGTCGCCTTGGCGGCACCGGTGGTGGTCGGGATGATGTTGTGCGCGGCCGCGCGGGCTCGGCGCAGGTCCTTGTGCGGGAAGTCCAGAGATCACCTGGTCGTTGGTGTAGGCGTGGATCGTCGTCATCAGGCCCGTGCACGATGCCGAAGTTGTCCATGCAGCACCTTGGCCATCGGGGCCACGCAGTTCGTGGTGCAGGAGGCGTTGGAGATGATGTGGTGGCTGGCCGGGTCGTACGTCGTCGTCGTTGACGCCCATCACGATCGTGATGTCCTCGCCCTTGGCCGGCGCGGAGATGATCACCTTCTTCGCGCCTGCCTGCAGGTGCTTGCCCGCGCCGGCGGCGTCGGTGAACTGCCCGGTCGACTCCATCGACGATGTCCACGCCGAGGTCGCCCCAGGGCAGCGCGGCCGGATCGCGCTCGGCGAACCAGGATCGTCGAGTCGCCGACGCGGTGATGCTGCCATCGGCGGCCGATACCTCGACGTCGAGCGTGCCGAGCAGCGTGTCGTACTTCAGCAGGTGCGCCAAGGTCTTGATGTCGCCCAGGTCGTTGGCCGCGACGATCTCAATCCCTGGTTGCCGGCTTGGCGTGCACCGCCCGCCAGAAGTTTCGGCCGATCCGGCCGAACCCGTTGATTCCTACCCGGACAGTCACGCGATGCTCCCGTTCGCCTCGTGGATGTTCTGTAGTACTAACGCGCACTAAGGCACAAGCATGTCCGGAGTCAGGCGGGCTTCGGTGGTGGGGATGCCAAGTTCGGTGGCCCGTCTGTCGGCCATTGCGAGCAGCCGCCGGATCCGGCCGGCGATCGCGTCCTTGGTCAGCGGCAGGTCGGCGAGCTGGCCGAGCTCCTCCAGGCTGGCCTGCCGGTGCTCTGATCCGCAGCTGGCCGGCCACGATCAGGTGCTCCGGCGCCTCCTCCCCGAGGATCTCCAGTGCCCGCTCCACCCGTGGCCCCGGCAGCCACGGCCGCCCGGCGCTACGGCGCAGGTTCGCGTCGTCGAAGTTCGCCAGCCGGTTGGCGGTGCCGCGAACCTCGCGGCGCATCCGGCGCTCCTCCCAGGCCAGCACGCTGTCGTGCGCGCCGAGCCGGGTCAGCATGGCACCGATCGCGTCGCCGTCGCGGATCACCACCCGGTCAACGCCGCGAACGTCACGCGCCTTGGCACGCGATCTTGAGCCGCCGGGCGGCGCCGACCAGCGCCAACGCCGCCTCCGGGCCAGGGCAGGTGAGCTCAAGTGACATGGACCGGCCGGGCTCGGTTAGCGAGCCGTGGGCCAGGAACGCCCCGCGCCAGGCCGCCTCGCAGTCGCAGCTGCCGCCGGCCACCACCTGGCGCGGGCAGTCCACGCACCGGCCGGCCCGACCATCGACCAGCCCGGTCTGGCGGGCCAGCACTTCGCCGTCCTTGTACCACCCGCACGACGTACCGGCTGCCCTTGCGCAGGCCGCTCGGCGCCAGCACCGATCAGCTCCGAGCTGTGCCCGAAGATCTCGGTGATGTCCTTGCGCAGCCGCCGCGCGGCCGCGCCGGTGTCAAGCTCCGCCTCGACCACGATGCGGCCGTCGACCAGGTGCAGGCCGCCGGCGAATCGCAGCAGCGTCGATACCTCGGCCTTGCGGCAGCACGGCTTGATCACGCTCACCCGGCTGAGCTCGTCCTTCACCAGGCTGGTCATCGCCACCAATCGTCACTCCCCCGTCGAATATCCGCGCGAACGCCCCGGCCAGCAGTCGCGGGTCATGGCGTCGGCGCTTCCGGCCATCGGCGCAGATCCGCGAGCACCAGCCGCCCGCCGAGCAGATCGCCGCCTTCTCCAGCTCCGCAGGTCGTGCCCGTTCGCGGCGGCCGCGGTGTCCGCGAGCACGACGTCCACAGCGAGGTCCGGGGCGTGGCCGGCAAGCACCTCCAGGTGCGCATGCGGGGAGAAGCCCTCGGTCTCCCCCGGCTGGGGTGCCAGGTTCAGCGTGACCAGCCGTCCGCGCCGGGGTGGCGACGCAGCGCAGCGGCGAGCTCAGGCACCAGCAGGTGCGGCAGCACGCTGGTGAACCACGAGCCCGGGCCGAGCACCACCCAGTCGGCCTCCGGACCGCCCGCACCGCCTCGCAGCACGCGGGCGGATCGAGCAGGCACCAACGACATCGACCGTACCTGGCCCGCCGTCGTCGCGCATGCCACCTGGCCCGCGAACGGTGCTGATCCGGTGCCGGGACTCGGGTCAACTCCTTCCACCTCGGCCACGATGTCCAGCGGCACCGACGCCATCGGCAGCACCCGCCCGTGCGCGCCGAGCAGCCTGGCCGACCCAGTCCAGGCCGGCACCGGGTCGCCGAGCAGCTCCCACAGGGCGACGATGAGCAGGTTGCCGACCGCGTGCCCGCCGAGCTCGCCGTCGCCGCCGAACCGGTGCTGCACCACCTGGCCCAGGTCGTGCCCCACTCGTCGTCGCCGCACAGCGCGGCCAGCGCCATCCGCAGGTCGCCGGGCGGCAGCACGCCGTACTCACGCCGCAGCCGGCCGCTCGAGCCGCCGTCGTCGGCGACCGTGACGATCGCGGTCAGCGTCCGGGGTCACCCGCCGCAGCGCGGACAGCGAGGCGGCCAGCCCGTGCCCGCCGCCCAGCGCCACCACGCGTCGGCGCGCTGGCCGTCACCCGCCAGGCTCAGCGGCGCGTCGGCGGAGATCCCGGCTACTCACGTCCAAGGTCGCGGTGGGTCACCTGGATCCCTGGCCAGTTGGCAGCCAGCCGGTTGGCCAGCTCCTCGGCGATGGCGACGCTGCGGTGCTTGCCGCCGGTGCAGCCCACCGCCAGCGTCATGAAACGCTTGCCCTCCGGTCGTAGCCGGACAGCACGACCCCAGCGCTCCACGTAGGCACGCAGAAACTCGGCAGCGCCGGGCTGGCCGAGCACGTAGTCGCGAACGGCTGCGTCCTGCCCGGTCAGCGGCGCCAGCTGCGGCACCCAGTGCGGGTTGGGCAGGAACCGGCAGTCCACCACCATGTCGGCGTCCACCGGCAGGCCGTACTTGTAGCCGAAGGACAGATCAGCGACCCGGCATGGCGGTGTCCTGGCCGTCGCCGAACACGTCTCGCATCCGGGCGCGCAGCTCGTGGACATTCAGCGCGGAGGTGTCGACCACGAGGTCGGCGATCTCCCCGAGGACCCGCAACTGGTCCCGCTCGGCGGCGATGCCGTCGATCACCCGGCCGCTGCCCTGCAGCGGGTGCGGCCGCCGCACGTTCTCGAAGCGGCGGACCAGCGTCTCGTCGACGGCCTCCAGGAACACCACGTAGGGGTGCGCCCCGATGCTGCTCGAGCTCTGACAGCGCGGACTTCAGGTCGGTGCGAAAAGCCCCGGCTGCGGACGTCGACGACGGCGGCCACCCGCGGCACGGCGCTGGCCCTCGCTGGCGAGGTCGAGCATCGTGGGAAGCAGCGCCGGCGGCAGGTTGTCCACGACGTACCAGCCCAGGTCCTCCAGGGACTTGGCGGCGGTTGATCGACCGGCCCCGGACATCCCGGTGATGATCACGATCGTCAGGTGCCGCGCCGTACCCGATCCGCATGCCGATTGCCCCCGTTCCGTCCCAGCGCGGTCGGCGACGGCACGCCGCCAGCTTCGGGCCCGATCCCGCGCACCGCGGCGATCTCCTCAGCGCTCGCGGCCCGCAGCTTGCGCACCGAGCCGAAGTGCCTCAGCAGCGCCGCGCGCCGGGCCGGCCCGAGCCCGGGCACGTCGTCGAGCGCGCTCACGGTCGCGCGCCTTGCCGCGCTTCTGCCGGTGGTAAGTGATGGCGAACCGGTGCGCCTCGTCCCGGACCCGCTGCAGCAGGTACAGTCCCTCGCTGCTGCGCGGCAGGATGACCGGCATCCTCACCAGGCAGCCAGACCTCCTCCAGCCGCTTGGCCAGCCCGCACACGGCCACGTCGTCGATGCCGAGCTCGGCCGAGCGCCCGCACCGCCGCGGCGACCTGCCGGCGCCGCCGTCGACCACCACCAGGTTCGGCGGGTAGGCGAACTTGCGCTTGCCCGCCTCCTCGATCGCCGCCTCGAGATCGTCCGGCGACCCGGGCCGCGGCCGCAGTCCTCGGCTCCGCGCTCGGCCAGGTAGCGGCGGAACCGGCGGGTGATCACCTCGTGGATGGCGCCGATGTCGTCGGTGCCATCCGGCCCTTGATCGCGAACCGGCGGTACTCGCTCTTGCGGGCCAGGCCGTCCTCGAACACCACCATCGAGGCGACCACGTGGGTGCCCTGCAGGTTGGAGACGTCGTAGCACTCGATCCGCAGCGGCGCGTCGTCCAGGCCGAGCGCGTCCTGCGATCTCGTTGCAGCGCCTTGCTGCGGGTGGTCAGGTCGCTGGCCCGCCGGGTCTTGTGCAGGGCCAGCGCCTCGGCCGGCGTTGCGGGCGACGGTGTCGAGCAGCGCCTTCTTGTCGCCGCGCTGCGGCACCCGCAGGCTGACCGGGCCGCCCCGGCGCTCGGCCAGCCACTCGGTCATCGCGGCCGGCATCCGGCGGCAGCTCGGGCACCAGCACCTCGCGGGGCATGCCGCTCGACCGCCTCGGCGTTCGGTCGGGCTCGTCGCCGTAGACCTGGCCGAGGAATGCTCGACCAGGCCCGGCGGTGGTCACTTCCTCGACCTTGTCCACGCACCCAGCCGCGCTGGCCGCGGACCCGGCCGCCGCGCACGTAGAACACCTGGACCGCCGCCTCGAGCTGGTCCTCGGCAGCGCGATCACGTCGCAGTCGGTGCCGTCGGCCGAGCACCACCGCCTGCTTCTCCATCGCCCGCTCGAGCGCCTGCAAGTCGTCGCGCAGCCGGGCCGCGCGCTCGAACTCCTCAGCCTGCCGCGGCCTCGCGCATCTCGCGCCTCAAGTCGCCTGGTGAACTGGCCGGTCTGCCCGGCCATGAAGTCGCAGAACTCCTCGGCCAGCGCCGGTGCTCGTCTGCGCTGACCCGGCCGACGCACGGCGCCGAGCACTTGCCGATGTAACCGAGCAGGCACGGCCGGCCGATCTGGCCAGCCCGCTTGAAGACGCCGCCTGAGCAGGTCCGCACCGGGAATACCCGCAGCAGCGTGTCGACGGTATCCCGGATCGCCCAGGCGTGCGAGTACGGGCCGAAGTACCTGACGCCCTGCCGCTTGGCGCCGCGCATCACCAGTGACCCGCGGGTACTCCTCGTTCAGGGTGACCGCGAGGTAGGGGTAGCTCTTGTCGTCCCGGTACCTGATGTTGAAGCGCGGGTCGAACTCCTTGATCCAGGAGTACTCGAGCTGGAGCGCCTCGACCTCGGTGCCGACCACGGTCCAGTCCACGCTCGCCGCGGTCGTAGCAGCATGGCCTGGGTGCGCGGGTGCAGGCTGGCGAAGTCGGCGAAGTAGGAATTCAGCCGCGGACCGCAGGCTCTTCGCCTTGCCGACGTAGACCACCCGGCTGCGGGCGTCGCGGAACCGGTAGACGCCTGGCGACTCCGGAATCGAGCCCGGCGCCGGTCGATAGGAAGCCGGATCTGCCACGCAGTAAATGCTAGTCAGTATCAGCGACAGTCAATCCCGCAGCGGCTCACGCCGACGTCAGCCGAATCGGACGATCATCTTGCTAATGAGGTCGTCGTCGGTCACGGTCAGCCGGAGCTGGCCCGGCTGGCGATCCCGGCGCCAGACGAAGTCAGCGACCACTGCGCCGTCGTCCTCCCTTGGGTCGCTGGTCAGCTCGATCTGATCATCCGGCGGCCGCTCCAGGTAGGCGGCGGTGTAGGCCTTGCGCCCGGCGAACTCAAGCTCACCGCCCATCGGCAGGCCCTCGAAGCGCAGCACAGCGTCGTCGGTGAACCGAGCCAGCAGCCTGGTGAAGTCGCCGGTACTCACGCCGTCATTGAATGCCTCGACGTGATTGGTGATGAAGCCATACGACCAGGGCACCGAGCGCAGCCCTTCGGCCGGCGCGAACAGCACCAGCGCGGCCAAGTCCTCAGTTATGTCGGCGAACCTGTGCTCTTCACCTGCGGCCACGAAAATGACCATGCCAGGCTCGACCGCGATCCGCCGATCGCCTGCTTCAAACCGGCCACGCCCGGCCGTCACCACGTAGATCTCGTCCTCTGTGTGCGGCTCCTGAGCATCAGTGCCGCCAGCTGGGATGGAGTAGGTACCGACCGACAGGTCAGGCACCCGGAACTGCTCGACCCAGTGCGCGTCGAACGGGCGAACTGGCCGGGTGAACTTCCCTGCGCCTTCAATCACCTGCATGCTGGCACAGTATCGCGAAGCCCAGGTGTGCCAGGCTGTGCTGGTGTTGTTTGCCATCGCGGCAACCAGCCTCGCCCTGGTTGCCTGGATCTACCTGCTCACCCTGCGCGGCGGCTACTGGCGCACCGATCAGCGGCTGCCCCCGCCTGGCCCGCCTGGCCCGGCTGGCCCGGCTGGCCCGGCTGGCCCGGCAGGCCCGGCTGGCCCGGCAGGCCCGGCAGGCCCGGATGTGAACTGGCCGAAGGTAGTCGCGGTGGTGCCGGCCCGCGACGAAGCCGACATCCTGCCGGAGACGCTGCCGACGCTACTCGCCCAGGACTACCCGCTCCGAGTGATCCTGGTGGATGACGAGAGCACCGACGGCACGCCTGACGTGGCCAAGTCGCTCGACCATGACGGCCAGCTCACCGTCCTGTCCGGCGCCCCGCTGCCCGCTGGCTGGGCCGGCAAGGTCTGGGCCATGTCCCAGGGCTTCGCGGCCACGACCGATGCCGACTATGTGCTTTTCACCGACGCGGACATCAGCTACGCGCCTGGCACCGTCCGCGCCTTGGTCGCCTCGGCCGGCGACCGGGCACTGGTTTCCCAGATGGCACTGCTGCGCTGCGACACGGCCGCAGAGAAACTGCTGATCCCGGCCTTCGTGTACTTCTTCGCCAAGCTCTACCCCTTCCGTGCGGTCAATAGCCGCAGCTCCCGCACCGCCGCCGCGGCCGGCGGCTGCATGCTGGTGCGCCGGGATGCACTCGTTTCGGCAGGCGGCCTTGACAAGATCGCTGGAGCCAGAATCGACGATGTCGCGCTCGGCCGACTGCTGAAGCGAGCAGGAAACGGCTGCTGGCTCGGCTTCACCACGGACGTGACGAGCCGGCGGGTGTACTCGACCATCAGTCCGATCTGGGACATGGTCGCGCGCAGCGCCTACATCCAGCTCGGCTACTCCCCTGCCGCCCTGGTCGGCACCGTACTCGGGCTGACCTGGCTCTACCTGCTGCCGCCCGCTGCCACCCTGGCCGGCTTCGGCCTGCTGGCCGCCACCGCCGGTGCGAGTGCGGGTGCCGGATGGCTGGCCGCTACCGGCACCGCGGCCTGGGCCATCATGTCCTTGACCTATCTGCCCCTGCTCCGCCTCAACCGTCTGTCCCCCGCCCGCGCCCCCGCCCTGCCGCTGCTAGCCGCCCTCTACTCGGCGATGACCATCAGCTCAGCCCGCCGCCACTACCAGGGCCGCAGCGGCGAATGGAAGGGCCGCACCGCCATAGCAACGGAGGCCCGCCGTCGCTGACCTAACCCCAACGGAGCGACCCCAACGCCCATCGGCCACCGGGTTAGCTGGGGAAGGTGCGGATCGGCAGGGGCGGGCGGTGACTGCCTGCTTCTAGGGCGGCCTTGAGCTCAGCAATTACTCGCTGGCCGTCTTGCCTGATCCTCTTCGGGGTGAAGTGCAGCACGAGAATGCCCTGCGCGGTCATCCGGGCATGCCGGGCCATAGTCCGCGCCCACTGCTCAGGCGACAGGTGCCATTCACGAGAGTCAACCTCGCCGACTACCCCGTGCGCCCGCCACCATAGGTCTGGCTGAGCAAGGAAGTCCGAGCCGATATAAAGCTTGGCGTTGTAAAGCGGCTCAGGCAGCCCTCCAGTCTTGACCAGCTTCCGCAGGTCGCCTTCGGCCACCGAGGCAACCCCGTCTGCCACCTCATCGAGCGCCGTCCGCAAGAACGCTGACTGTCGGTTCGGTCCGGCCCGCAGCTCCTCAGCCAGCTGGCCTATGGTGCAGCGCTGTTGCTGTACCGCGTCGGCGACCATGGCCTTGACTTCACGCAATCCGAGCGGGCCACGCGCGGCGTCAGCAACCGCCCGAGCCACTGGTGCCCAGCGAATGCCATCCCGTAGCCACGCATTCTCCGGCAGTCGCTTAGTACGGAGAGTGCGGACGAACTCGATGCTCTGCAACTTCGTCGAGTGCGGGATCAGCACGTCAACAAAGTCGGTCAAAGGTGCACGCACCCCCTGTTGAAACAACGCGGCCTGGCCGGTAATCACGCATTCCTTGCCCGCGTACAGGATGGCGGCAATCTCGCGCTGGCCACCAGCGAGCGGGCCGTTATGCTCCAGGTAGACCCCGGGCAGCACAAGCTGCAACGACCCCTCCGCGCGCGTCCGGTAGCGCAGCGCGGCCGGCGTCCAGCCCGCCGCCAGCAGTTGACTGCGGCTGATGACACCGCCCTGCCGCCGTAAGACCGCTCCAATAACCCGATCAGCCTCATCACTACATAGCTTCATGCCCCAACCATTCCACCCCCCACCGACACTTCCCCCGCGCCCGCCACCACGCCCGCCGCCTGATGACAACGGGGTCGCCCCGTTGTCATCAGGTGAGCAACGGGGCGACCCCGTTGCTGACAGCCCCCCGCCTTCGCCTGCCGGGGGCAGCAGAATGCGGCGAGACAGCGGACGCGGATGACGGCGGCCGACGCGCGGCTGGGGCTAGGCCAGTTAGCCCTACGGCGCCAGAAAACCGAGGCCAACCGGCCTGCGCCGCCGCGGCTCCCGCTCACCTGTAAGCAACGGGGTCGCCCCGTTGTCATCAGGTGAGCAACGGGGCGACCCCGTTGCTGACAGTACCGACCTTCGCCGGGCAGGACGGGAGGCGGAGCAGGACGGCGCGGGCCGAGCAGCACGGCGCGGGCCGAGCAGCACGGCGCGGGCCGAGCAGCACGGCGCGGGCCGAGCAGCACGGCGCGGGCCGAGCAGCACGGCGCGGGCCGAGCAGCACGGCGCGGGCCGAGCAGCACGGCGCAGGCCGAGCAGGACGGCGCAGGCCGAGCAGGACGGCGCAGGCCGAGCAGGACGGCGCGGGCCGAGCAGGACGGCGCAGGCCGAGCAGGACGGCGCGGGCCGAGCAGGACGGCGCGGGCGGAGCAGCACGGCGCGGGCGGAGCAGGACGGCGGGAGGATGAGAGGAATCTCAGGGGCCGCTTGGCCAGATGCGGGCCGGTGGTCGGCCTACTCGAAGGCGGCGGGTGGGGGGCAGGCGCAGACAAGGTTGCGGTCGCCGTAGGCGGCTTCGATGCGGCGGACGGGCGGCCAGTACTTGGCGCGGCGGTCGCCGCCGCCTGGGTAGGCGGCCAGGGTGCGCGAGTAGCTGTGCGACCAGTCGTCGGCGAGCAGCATCGATGCGGTGTGCGGTGCGTTCTTGAGCGGGTTGTCTTTCGAGTCGAATTCTCCCGAGCCTACGCCAGCGATCTCGCCGGCGATTGCGATCATGGCGTCGCAGAACCGGTCGATCTCGGCCAGGTTCTCGCTCTCGGTCGGCTCCACCATCAAGGTGCCAGCGACAGGGAAGGACATCGTCGGGGCGTGGAAGCCGTAGTCGATCAGCCTCTTGGCCACATCCTCGGCCGTGACGTCGGTCTGCGCGGTGAGCTGCCGCAGGTCGAGTATGCACTCGTGGGCGACCAGGCCGTTCTGGCCGGTGTAGAGCACAGGGAAATGCGGGCCGATCCGCTTGGCGATGTAGTTGGCGTTCAAGATGGCGACCTGGGTGGCCTGGCGCAGTCCGGCGGCGCCCATCAGCCGTACGTAGGCCCAGGAGATCGGCAAGATGCCGGCTGAGCCGTACGGTGCCGCCGCGACCGGACCCAAGGTCCCAAGCGCCGGATGTCCGGGCAGGAACGGCGCCAGGTGCGCACGGACGGCGACTGGGCCGATGCCAGGGCCGCCGCCACCGTGCGGGATGCAAAACGTCTTGTGCAGATTCAGATGGGACACGTCAGCGCCGAACTCGGCCGGGCGGGCGAGCCCGACCATGGCGTTCAAATTGGCGCCGTCCACGTAGACCTGACCGCCGGCCGCGTGCACCAGCTCGCAGACAGTACCGACGGTGGACTCGAAGACTCCGTTCGTCGATGGATAGGTCAGCATGATCCCGGCGACGGCATCTGCGTGGGCGTCCAGCTTGGCGCGCAGGTCTCCGAGGTCGATGGCGCCGTCCGAGCCGCACTTGACCACGACCACTCGCAGCCCCGCCAGCACGGCGGAAGCGGCGTTGGTGCCGTGCGCCGACTCTGGGATCAGGCAGACTGTCCGCTCCGGCTGCTGCCGAGATCGGTGGTAGTGCCTGATCGCCAGCAGCCCGGCCAGCTCACCCTGCGACCCGGCGTTGGGCTGCAGGCTGACCGCGTCGTAGCCGGTGATCTCGGTCAGTGCGTCCGCCAGCCCCTTGATCAGCTCGTGGTAGCCGGCCGCCTGATCGGCCGGCGCGAATGGGTGCAGCTCGGCGAACTCGGGCCAGCTGATCGCCTCCATCTCGGCGGTGGCGTTCAGCTTCATCGTGCAGGAGCCGAGCGGGATCATCGACCGGTCGAGCGCGATGTCGAAATCGGAGAGCTTGCGCAGGTAGCGCAGCATCGCGGTCTCGCTGCGATGCGCGGAGAACACCGGATGGGTAAGAAATTCGCTGGTACGCAGCAACTCAGCCGGCAACGCGGGCTCAGCGACCGCGAGCGGCACTGGCCGCCCGGCAATGGCGGCGGCCACGTCGGACAAGTGCTGATCGGTGGTGGTCTCGTCGCAGGCGATCTGCACCCGGTCCTCCCCGGCCAGGTACAGGTTGTAGCCGACCGCACGCGCCCTGGCCACGGCCGCCGCGGCCGCTCCCGGCAACATCACGCTGACCGTGTCGAAGTACGCCTGCGAGCTATTTTCGAAACCTGCCTCGACCAGCGTCCTGGCCAGGGTCGCTGCCTTGCCAGCCACGCGCTGCGCGATCGCGGTCAGGCCCGGCGGGCCCGTGGTAGGCCGCGTACATCGCGGCGATCACCGCGAGCAGGACCTGGGCGGTGCAGATGTTGCTTGTCGCCTTCTCCCGCCTGATGTGCTGCTCGCGGGCCTGCAGCGCGAGCCGGTAGGCCGGATGGCCGTCGGCGTCCACTGACACCCCGACCAGCCGCCCTGGCAGCTGCCGCTTGAGGTCGTCACTGACGCAGATGTAGCCGGCTTGCGGGCCGCCGAAGCCCATCGGCACGCCGAACCGCTGAGTGCTGCCGATGGCGATGTCGGCGCCAAGCTCGCCCGGCGGGGTGAGCAGGGTGAGTGCGAGCGGGTCGGCCGCGACGGCGGCCAGCGCGCCGCGAGCGCGCGCGGCCTCGATCGCCGGTCGAAGGTCACGGACCTGACCGCTGGCACCGGGGTACTGCAGCAAGATTCCGAACAACTCGCCGGTCGGCTGTGCGTCGATCAGCTCAGGCGTCACCGGGCCGATCACCAGCTCAAGGCCGAGCGGCTCAGCCCTGGTGCCGAGCACCGCGAGCGTCTGCGGTAGGCAGTCTTCGTCCGCCAGGAAGATGTGGCCCTTTTTCGAGGCCCGGTGCGCGAGCGTCATGGCTTCGGCTGCGGCAGCCGCTTCGTCCAGCATCGAGGCACCGGCGACGGGCAAGCCGGTCAGATCTTCGATCATGGTCTGGAAGTTCAGCAGCGCCTCAAGACGGCCCTGCGAGATCTCCGGCTGATACGGCGTGTAAGCGGTGTACCAGGCCGGGCTCTCTAGGACGTTCCTGCGGATCACCGGCGGGGTGATGGTGCTGTAGTAGCCAAGGCCGATCATCGAGGTCAGTACCTGGTTCTTGGCGGCCAGCCGACGCAATTCCGCCAGCACCTGATCCTCATCAAGCGGCTCGGGCAGGCTCAGCGGCTTGCCGGCGGCCAGCCCGGCGGGCAGCGCTGCCGCTGTGAGCTCGTCCAGGCTGGCGTAGCCGATGGCACCAAGCATGTGCTGCTGGTCCGTCTGGTCAGGACCAATGTGCCGCTGCGAGAAGGTCACTGAACGCTCCAGGAGTCGGGGTCGCTTCGCTAAGCTCCCCCTCTGTCGCCGCCACGCCGCAGGACTCCAGAGCTGCTTGTCCCATCCGGTCCTGGTGCCTGAGAGGTTCCGGGGAGGTTGCCCCTTCGGCGCCGGCGCTGGCTGCGGCCGGACTCTCCCGGACGGTGTCATTAGCTATCTTGAGCTTACCGGAACGGGCAAGACCCTAGACGTCATCCCACCGGAACACGCGAACCGCGATTGCGCTCACGACGACGGTAAAGCCGAGCAAGATGCCGATGGCGGGCAGCGCCGATGCCGGACCTTCGCCACGCGCCATGACGTCCTGCATGCCGACGACCAGGTAGCGCAACGGCATCGCGTAGGACACGTCGACTATCCACCTGGGTGCGTAGTCGAGCGGAAGGAACGCGCCGCCGAGGAACGCCATCGGCAAGATGATCAGGTTCGCGATCGAGGTGGCAGCCTGCTGGGTCTTGGCGATCGCGCCGACCAGCAGGCCGATCGACATGAAAGCGAGGATGCCGCAGACCACCAGCGGGATGGCCATCCACCAGGCGTAGGTTAGCTTGAGCCCGAAGTACGGCAGTCGCGCGATGGCGAGGAACACGGCCATCTGGACCAGACCGACCGCGACGCTGATCCCGATCCGGGCGGCGACTACGTCGGCGGTGCGCACCGGGGCCAGCCGCAGCCGCCGAAGCAGCTTGTTCTGCCGCCAGCTCACCAGGGTGATCGCCGAGCCGAAGGCCGCTCCTGAGGCAAGCGCCCAGCCGAGCAGGCCGGGCGTGACGTACTGGATCGGCTTGAGCGTCTTGTCTTCGACTTGGCTGGAGGCGAGCGTATACGTCGGCGGCCGCCCGCCCAGGTTGGCCTGCTGCACGATCGAGTTGATCACCTCCTGGACGATGCCGGCCTTGGTGGGATCAGCGATCGAGTAGCGCAGCATCAGGGTGTCGCCGTGCTGCTCGACGACCGCGTCGGCGTCGCCCTTGCGGACCTGCGCTAGCGCGGCGGGCAGCGAGTGGCCGGTGGTAACGCTGATGATCTTGCCTACCCCCGGTGCCGTCTCGGCCTGCCGGATCAAGCTGACCTTGCCGACGGCGATGAGGTCGATCTTCGGCAGGTTACTGTTCTTGTAGATAGCACCGAAGAACAGCAAAAACAGCACGGGCAGCAGGATCGAGAAGAAAAGGGCGGCCCGGTCCCTGGTGAAGCCGAGGAACATCGCCCGCGACAAGCTGGCTAGCTTCACGCCCGGTACTCCCGTCCGGTCAGGCTCAAGAACACGTCTTCCAGGGTCGCGCCCTGGACCCGCAGGCCAGCCAACGCATCGTGGCGGGCAAGCCCAGCCAGGACCAACTCTGGCTCCTTCGTGGTGACGGTGAGCGAGACGCCATCGTCGTCGACCTGGCTGTCCTTGCCAAGCGTGGCCGCCTCGGCAGCCGACATCAGGCCAGACTGGACGCTGATCCGCAGCGGGCGGTCGAGCTCGCGCACGAGGGTGGCGGGCGGGCCTGCCTTGAGGATCTTGCCGTGATCCATGATCGCGACCCGGTCGCAGAGCGACTCGGCCTCGTCCATGTGATGCGTGGTCAGCACGACCGTGCGGCCTTCGCCGGAGATCTGCCTGAGCAGATCCCACAAGTTGCGCCTAGCCTGCGGGTCGAGTGCGCCCGTTGGCTCGTCAAGGAAGAGCAATTCAGGGCCGTGGACCAGGGCGCTGGCGATCGACAGCCGCTGAGCCTGGCCGCCGGACAGCTTCTCGGTCCTGGTGTTCGCCTGCTCGGTCAGCCCGACCGTCTCCAGCATCTCGTCGGCCTGCTTCGATGACACTCCGTAGAACGAGGCGAAGGTGCGGAGCTGCTCGCGGGCGGTCAGCCGCTCGAAGAAGGACGAGGCCTGCAACTGCACGCCGATCCTGGGCAGTAGCTTCGGATTGCGGGGCCAGGCCGTCAGGCCGAGCACGCTGACTTCGCCGGAGTCGGGTTTGCGCAGACCTTCGATGATCTCCAGCGTGGTGGTCTTGCCCGCACCGTTCGGGCCAAGGATGCCGAAGAACTCACCGGGGGCCACTTCGAAGCTGACCCCGTCGACGGCTGCGACGTCGCCATACCGTTTATGCAGATTATGGACCGAATGCTAGCTGGCACGGCTCGTACCATAACACGATATAACTCGTGCCGTGTGGTCCGATCGTCAGCCAGAGTGCAGCGCTAGCCGATTCTGCGGGCGCGACGGCGAGCCAACTCGTCGGCACCCTCCTGGGCCTCAGGCTCGCCCAGCTCAGCTGGGAACTCGGCCAGTGAGCCTTCGACTTCTTGCCAGACCCGGCCGAGTGCGATGCCAAATACGCCCTGGCCACCCTGGAGCAAGTCAACAACCTCATCGGGCGAGGTACAGGCGTAGACGGTAGCACCGTCGCTCATCAAGGTGATCTTGGTCAGGTCAGTAGCGCCGTGCGCGCGCAATACCGTGACCGCCGCCCGGATCTGCTGCAGGGAGATGCCGGTGTCGAGCAGCCGCTTGACGACCCGAAGCACCAGGATGTCGCGGAAGCCGTAGAGTCGCTGCGAACCCGAGCCGCGGGCGGGCCTGACGCTCGGCTCCACCAAGCCGGTGCGAGCCCAGTAGTCGAGCTGGCGGTAGGTGATCCCAGCGGCCGCGCAGGCGGTGGGGCCCCGGTAGCCGACGTCCTCGCTGCGCGGCGCGATCTCGTCATCGAAGAGCAGTCCTTGCTCGCCGGCCAGCGCGGCGGCGTCCCGGCGCGCATGGTCATCGCGTCCGTCGCCTGTTATTACCGCCACGTCCACCTCCGGCCCCGTTCCCGCACGATTCGCACGCTAGGCCCGCAGCGTGACAAGGTCAACGACCTGCCCCGGCGCGTCGCCGAACGGTTGCCGACCCAGGTCACCGCTGGTCAAGCTCAGGTCGCCGAGCCGAAATCTTCGGGCGTGATCTTGTCGAGAAACTCACGGAACTTCTCGACCTCGTCTTCGTTCTCTTGCTGTTCGTCAGGGATCGAGACGCCAGCCTCATCCAAGATGTCGTCGTGCGCGAAGATGGCCGTCCCGGTGCGCAGCGCGAGCGCGATCGAGTCCGACGGGCGCGCGCTGACCGTCGTGCCATTAGAGAAAACGAGATCGGCGAAGAAGATGCCGTCCCGCAGTGCGGTGATGTTGACCTGTCTTAGCTCGACCTTCAACGCGGTCAAGATGTCCCGCATCAGGTCATGAGTGAGCGGACGAGCTGGAACCATGCCCTGCTGAGCGAAGGCGATGGCGGTTGCCTCCATCGGTCCGATCCAGATCGGGAGGTAACGCTCACCGCTGGTCTCTTTCAGCAGCACGATGGGCTGGTTCGTTGGCATCTCGACGCGGACGCCGACGACCTCCATCTCCTTCACCGCGACTCCGTCCTCAACTGCGCCTGTCGGTCATTGCCTGTCGGTTCAGCCTTTACTTCGTATTCCCTGCGGGCGCCGCTGGCACTCCCCTAGCCAACGTACACCCCATGGCATCGTGGGCCAGCATGTGCGTGGAGGCAACCTCGCCAGCCCCCAAAGTGGTCAGGCGCCTTTCATCGCTTGCCTACCGTCAGGGTCAGCGCGGCCGGTCAAGGGTCGCTGCTCGGCGATTAGCTGAGGTCCTGGCAACCCGGCTTCGGTCAGCGCGGCTTCGAGCATCGCCCGGTGCAGCCTGAGCAGCAACGCGGCGATTTCTCTCGCGGTACGCCCGGCGATGTCCCTCGCCTGCGGATCGCGCTGGCGCAGGATCGGGCCGACAAGCTGCTCGATCAGTGCCACATCACGGTCGGTCGCCGTGGTCACTGCACGCAGGTTTCGCGCCTGCACCCCATACCCGGACAACGCGACCACCGTGGTCGCGATATCGAGCGCGTCCTGCCCGTACAACCGACCCGAGCGCTTGACCAGCCCGTGCACCTCAAGCTCGGCCAGAGCCTCGTCATCCATGCCTGCGGCGTCGAGCAGTTCGCGCCTGCCGACCATCTCGGTGCGCTCGGCCGACAGGTGCGGCTGCGATCCTGCGGCCCGCTGCTCAAGCCGCTCTTTTATCACTCGGAGCGGCAGGTACTCATCGCGCTGCGCGGTGAGGATGAACCGCAACTGGTCCACGTCGGCCGGACTGAAGCGGCGGTAGCCGGACGGTGAGCGAGCCGGGCTGATCAGGCCTTCTGACTCAAGAAAGCGGATCTTTGAGACGCTGATATCAGCAAATTCTGCCCGGAGCTCGACAAGCACCTCGCCAATGCCAAGGTAAGCCCGCGCAAACGATGCGTTCATCCCGTCCCGTGCGCCTAGACGCCAGATTCGGCGTGCGACAACCGTCCCTGCAAGAAGACCATGCGGAACTTCCCGATCTGGACCTCGTCACCGCCGTTGAGCGCGACCTCCTCGATCCGCTCCCGGTTAACGTACGTGCCGTTGAGGCTGCCCACATCGCGAACGGCGAACTTGCCGCCCTGCCGGTAAAACTCCGCGTGCCGCCTGGATACCGTCACGTCGTCGAGGAAGATGTCGCTATCGGGACGACGGCCCACCTCGGTGAGCTCGCTGTCGAGCAGGAACCTGCTGCCCTCGTTCGGGCCGCGCCTGACAACCAGCAGCGCCGTGTTAGGCGGCAGCGTATCGACGGCGGCAGCATCGGCGGCGCTCTGATCGGTCGGCTCGGCGTCGGCGGGCTCAACGCCGATGGGCTCAGCTCCGGTGAAGATCATTGAGGTGGTCTCGCCCGCGTTGCCGCGCTCGGCCGCGCTCTTGGTCAGCGGCGTCGCGCACTGCGAGCAGTACCTGGCGTTCTCCGGGTTAGGTGCGCCGCAGCGCGGGCAAGAGACGCCTGGCACCTGACCGCCCTGCCTCCCATTCGCCGGACGCGCCGCGCTGACCGAGTAGACATCCGTGCGTGCGTCATAGCGCTCATCGCTGCGCGGCTGCCACGCTACCGGGGGTACAGGCCGCTGCTCGACCTGCCACGCGGTCGCTGGCTGGCCGGATGGCGCTGGTGGGCTGGCCGAGAAGCCGCCTGGGGCGGATCCTTCTGGCCGTGCCGCAACCGGCCGCACCCGATTGCGACGCCTTCGCCAGATCACGCTGCACACCTCCGACGCTGTGCTGCTCAGACAACACCGTACTGCTTCCACGTTGCACACTCTGTGCTGCAACCACTGTGCCGTAAAGACACGGTGCTGCAAACACACTGTGCCGTAAAAAACAGCACCGCTCCGCTACCTGCTGGTCAGACAACCGTCACTTAACCACGGTAATTGTCTCATGCGCAGGTAGTACCGCGTCGGTCCTTCAGCGGGACCCGTTTCGGTCCCTGCCTGCCTGCTCGACTACGTTCACCCATTCATCGATCAAGGCCTGGGCGGTATCGCCGTCGGTGCCTTCAGCCCAGAGGTGGGTGACGGCCAGCGCCGGGTCGGGCAGCACGAGCACCCAGCCGCGACCTGGCTCGATGACCCGCACGCCGTCGGTGGTGTCAATCTCCCTCGCCCCGGCCGCCGCCACGATCGTGCGCATGACGCTGCCCTTGCCGCCCACGGAGTCGGCACCGAGCGGTTAAGCAGGTGCGCGGCCGGGATCCTGGCGTCGATCTGGCTGAGCGTCAGCCTGGTCCTGGCCACCAGGCCGATCAGCGCGGTGAAGGCGGCGATGCCGTCGAGCGACCTGGCGAACTCGGGAACCACGAACCCGCCCCGCCCGTCCGCCGCGAAGATCACGTCATCGGCCGCGGTCGCCTCGTACAGGCCGTGTGCGGAGATAGGGGTCCAGCCCACCTGCACGCCGTGATAGCGGCACACCTGCTCAGCAACCCGGGTGGTGGTGACCGGCAGCGCCACCCGCCCGGTGCGCCGCTCAGCGGCGACCAGGTCCAGCACGACCAGCAGCGCTCGATCGTCGTTGACCAGCGCGCCCTTGTCGTCGACCAGCGTGATGCGCTCGCCGACCGGGTCGAACCTGACGCCGAACGCGGCCCGCGATGAAGACACGAGTTCGGCCAGCCGTGCAGGTCGGCCCGGATCTGGGCGGGCGACTGGGTGGGCGTGCCTCATCCAGCCGGTTGTTGACGGTAAGGACGTCGACTCCGATCCGGCCGAGCAGCCCGGGCAGCACCAGCGACGCGGTGCCGCCGGCACAATCGGCGACCACCTTGAGCCCGGCCTCCATGACCCCGGTCATGTCCACCCGGCGAGCAAGTCGCTGGTGTAGGCCTCGATTACCCTGGGCGGGTAGGTCAGCTCGGCGATCTCACCAGGGAAGGCCCGCCGGTATTCCTGTCTGGAAAACACCCGCTCCAGTTTGCGCTGCGCCGCCTGGGACAGGTCGGCGCCGTGCTCGTCGAGGAAGATGATGTCCACGGACTGCGGGTCGCCAGGCGTGGTGCGCAGCACGATGCCGCCGCTGCACTCGCTGCGCGCGGTTTCGAACCTGGCCACCGGCAGCGGCTGTGCCTCGAGGTCCACGACGTTGATCGCGCTGGCGTTCAGCGCACCGTGCACCGCCCGCTTCAGTGCGCGCGCGGCCCGGGACACGTCCCGCGAGGTCGTGACCGTCGACCCCTTCTTCAAGGTGGTGGCATAGGCGCTGGCCAGCCGGACGCAGAGCTCCGGGGTGATCTCGACGTTGACCAGGCCAGATACGCCGCGCGGGCCGAACAGCGTGCGCTGCCCCCGGGACTCCCAGATGACGCTGGTGTTGACCACCGCGCCGGCCTCGATGGTCTTGAACGGGTAGACCTTCACCCCGGCGGAGATGTAGGCCTCGTCCTCGACCACGCACTCGTCGCCGACGACCGCCGCTTCCTCGATCCGGGCCGCCCGCATGATGTCGGTGTTCTTGCCGATCACGCAGCCGCGCAGGTTGACGCCGCGGCCGATGAAGACGTTGTTGTGCACGACCGCCCGGTGCAGGAAGGCGCCCTCCTTGACCACCACGTTGCTGCCGAGCACGGTGTATTCGCGCAGCTGGGCGCCGGCCTCGATCTTGGCGTAGTCCCCGACGCACAGCGGGCCGGTCAGGATCGCGTCAGGGTCGACCTCGGCGCCCTCGGCCGACCCAGACGCCCGGGCGACATCTCGAACCCGTCGATGTCGGCGTGCACCCGCCGGTTCAGCACGTCGGCCTGCGCCTGCAGGTAGCTCTCCAGCGTGCCGACGTCCTCCCAGTAGCCGTCGGCGACGTAGCCGAAGACGGGCGCCCTGCTCGAGCAGCTCGGGGAAGACGTCGCCGACCAGTCGACCACCTCGCCGGGCGGGACGTACTCGAAGACCTCCGGCTCCATCACGTAGATGCCGGTGTTGACCGTGTCGGAGAAGACCTGGCCCCAGGTGGGCTTCTCCAGGAAGCGCTGGATCCGGCCGTCCTCGTCGGTGATCACGATGCCGAACTCCAGCGGGTTGGGCACCCGGGTCAGGCCCGACCGTGACCAGCGCGCCGTTGTCCTTGTGGAATCTCACCATCGTCGGTCAGGTCGATGTCGGTCAGCGCGTCGCCGGAGATGACCAGGAAGGGCTCGTCGCGCAGCGCGTCCTCGGCGTTCTTGACGCTGCCCGCCGTGCCGAGCGGCTTTTCCTCGGTGGCGTACTGCAGGCTCATGCCCAGCTCCTCGCCGTCGCCGAAGTAGTTGCGGACCAGCGCGGCCAGGAACTGGACGGTCACGACGGTCTCGTCGAACCCGTGCCGCTTGGCAGCAGCCGGAGCACGTGCTCCATGATCGGCCGGTTCACCACCGGGAGCAGTGGCTTGGGCTGGTTAGCGTCATCGGGCGCAGCCGGGTCCCTTCGCCGCCCGCCATCACGACGGCCTTCACCGTCGCCGGCCCCTTTCCGGTTCGCCCCCCTTAATGCGGTGCGTCTACCCCACTGACCCGCTCCGCAGCGACAAACGGCGACCTTGGAAGGTAAAGTGCGGCACCACCAGTAGAGGACAGTCCCCCAGAGCGCGAAAGCCCAACCTAAGACGCGGGCGAGCCTGCGAGCCGATGTCGGGTGCGAACCGAGAAAGCAGCGGAAAGCAGAGAAGGCTAAGGTCGCCGCCTTGCCGGCAAGGCTCACCTGCAGCGGGCCGTAACCGGTCCGGCGCTAGCACCGCCAGGGCAATCCCGAGCACGAGCTCACGGAGCGGCGAGGATGGCCACCAGCCACCACCCGATGATGGCCCGTACCGCGAGCGCGACGATGGTCG
>CAWFPK010000019.1:0-6947 GCA_963817625.1 uncultured Actinomycetota bacterium | reverse complement strand
CGGAGACCACCCGCTTCACGTGAGCGAGCTGACGTTAATTGGCCGGGGATTGACCGACATAGATTCTACCTACGCCGTTCAGACCGGGCTCTCTGGCAAATCCTCTGGCAATTGCCAGAAATCCGCCATTTTAACTTCATAACCCCTTGATACATAACAACTTAACTTAGAGCTCCGAAGGTAGGGCTCGAACCTGCGTCCAGTTGTCGGTAACGAGCCGACCGCTCTAGCACTGAGCTACTCCAGGAACTAACACGGAGATTGACTGGATTTTTCCTCGTGGCCAACTTGCGTGGCCTCTGCCGAGAGAGCAAAACCGAATTCGTCTCGAGTTAAACGCCCAGGCGTTTAACTCTGATGCCAGCGGGCTAGCGCAGGAAGGCACATGATAGGCAAAGGCTGCTCCGGCTCTATTGTAGGCAACCTCCACCGGCGCGAACTCAATCGTGGTCGATAGCGTCTTCGGTTATATCGCCGCCCACGTGGATATTGTAGACGATCCGCTTGGCTTTCATGAAATAGGAGTAGCAACAGTCGCGGGGGTCCATCGTCCACGATTCCGTTTGCAGGATGAACCCTCCCGAGAGTTCCAGCGCCATCCGATCCGGGGTTTTGCCGAATTTCACCGTCTCGATGATACGGCCCCACAAGAACGGAAAAGTCTCATGCATGGGGCCATCTTCCTCTGGAGATGAATTGGTGTCGCAAAGCGTCTCATCGCCACGGCGAATCCACCAGCCAACCTGTTGAAAAAAGAGGCAATACTCGCCCGTAAACTGCCGCTGTTCCCGGGGTTAACGCTTCGTTATCGAGCGGGATGATGCGGGGAACCTTATTGAGTTCGGAGTCTCCACCGTGACGTGGATGACGAGATCGCCGCGACCTGGCCCGTGCAGATGCGTCGAGCCCTGTCCGTAGAGCGGGATGGCCTGACCGGATTGGGTGCCTGGCCGGATGTCGATGCTCGCCGGGCCGTCCAGGGTCTGGATCGGCAGTGTCGCACCGAGCGCGGCAGCGGTCATCGGGATCGTGAGCGTGCAGTGCAGGTCATCGCCATTCCGCTCGAAGATCGCGTGCGGCCGCTGCACGATCTCAAGGAACAGGTCGCCAGGCGGACCGCCGCCAGGACCAACTTCGCCCTCGCCGGCCAGCTGGATATGAGTGCCGTCTTCGACCCCAGCCGGAATCCTGACCTTGACTGTGCGCCTGGTGCGCACCCGGCCATCGCCATCGCATTCCGGGCACGGGCGCCGGATCACGGTGCCGAACCCGCCGCAGCCAGGACACGGCCGCGAGGTCATCACCTGGCCGAGGAACGACCTGGTGACCTGGCTGACCTCACCGCGGCCGTTGCAGACATCGCAGGTGCTCGGGTGACTGCCTGGCGCGCTGCCCTCACCTGAGCAGGTTGGGCAGACGACGGCAGTATCAACGGTGAGATCGCGCGTCGCGCCGAACACGCACTCGGACAGGTCAAGGTCGACGCGGATAGTGGCATTTCGCCCGCGTCTGGCCCGGCTGCGCGGGCCTCGGCTGGCACCAGCCGCAGCGCCACCGAAGAAGGCGTCCATGATGTCGCTGAACGGGAATCCACCCGCGCCGAAGCCACTAGCGCCGCCCCGAGCGAAGGGATCGCCGCCCAGGTCATACATCTGGCGCTTGCCCGGATCGGACAGCACCTCGTAGGCCTGAGTGATTTCCTTGAACCGCTCCTGGGTGACCGGGTCAGGGTTGACGTCCGGATGGAGTTCTCTGGCCAGCCGCCGGTAGGCCTTCTTGATCTCCTCGGCATCCGCGTCCCGGCTCACGCCCAAGGCGGCGTAGTAGTCCGTTGCCACGCTCATCCCCTATGACTCCGCCAGGATCTGGCCCGTATACCGTGCCACCGCGCGTACCGCTCCCATTGCCGTTGGATAGTCCATTCTCGTCGGGCCCACCACGCCAAGCTTGGCCAGCGGCCGGTCGGCCGAACCGTACCCAGTCGCTACCACTGACGTGCTACGCAAGCCAAGAACATCATTTTCCGCACCGATCCTGACTGTGACCGATGCCTGGTCGTCACACTCCCCGAGCAGCCGCATCAGCACGACCTGCTCTTCGAGCGCCTCAAGTACCTCGCGCAATCCTGCCGAAAAGTCGGCCGCCGTGAGGTTGGAAGCGCCGCCAACGACGATCTTCTCCTCATGCCGGGCGACCAGCGTCTCCAGGATGACAGAGAACACCGCCATCGCGTTGGCCCGCTCTGGCGGTGCCACGCGCTCAGGCAGATCGGCCACAATCGTGGCGACATCGGTCAGCTTGTGTCCGCCCAGGCAGGCATTCAGCACCGTGCGCAAGTGAGTGACCTCGTCCTCATCGACGCGGCCAGGCAACTCGACGACCCGCTGCTCGACTCGCCCGGTATCGGTGATCAGCACCAGCAGCAGTCTGGTCGCACTGATCGGCACCAACTCCACATGCCGCACCGCTGACTTGCTGAGCGACGGGTACTGCACCACGGCCACTTGCCTGGTCAGTTGCGCGAGCAGCCGAACCGTGCGCATCACCACATCATCTAGGTCATAAGCACCGACCAGGAACGTCTCGATCGCGCGCCGCTCGGCTTTGGAAAATGGCTTGATCGCCGACAAACGATCAACAAACAGACGGTATCCCTTATCGGTCGGGATTCGCCCGGCGCTGGTATGCGGCTGGACGATATATCCCTGCTCTTCAAGCACCGCCATATCATTGCGGATCGTGGCCGGCGACACGTCGAGGTTGTGCCGGTCTACTAGCGCCCGCGAGCCAACCGGATCGTTGGTGGAGACGTAGTCCTCGACGATGGCACGAAGCACCGCCAGCTTCCTGTCATCCAGCACGCGTCACCTCCCCTGGCACTCAGTCTTCCCGAGTGCCAAGTCTATGGCCGAACCATACTTGGACAGCCCATGCCAAGTCACCGGGTGAACGCAAGCGGGTTTCGCGGAGCTCCAACCTATGTCACGATCAGTTCTGTTCCGACTACGGAAAGTTATCGGAGCGATGGCATCGGCACCCTGGGAGCTACCGCGATGGGACCCACGACAAACCGCTCACGGCAGCATCAGCAGCGCCATGGCCAGCACGCAGCCGATCAGCAACCCCTAGCGGTCCCGACCCAGCCTGACCGGACCAACAGGATCAGCCGGGCTGGTCATGCGGCCCTGGCCAGGCCGACTGAATCATTCGACAGCGCGCGGCTAGCCAGCCGGTTGCTGGCTGTGATCGCCTATCTAGGCGCAGCGCTGCTCAGCTTCCTGCCGCCCTACTTGATCTGCCTGCTGAGCAGGCGGAGCTCAGCCTTCCTGCAAGCGCACGCGACGCAGGCGCTGAACGCCGCACTCACCACCGCGCTGTACTCGGTCAGTGCCGTCATCATCGGTACGCTGCTGGCGTTCGACTCGCTCAGGCTCGGCGTTCAGTTCGCCGTCACCGCCATCATGTTCTGCTGGCTGGTCACTTTCGGCTACCTGATCGCCGCAGCGGCCTCGGCTTGCCGTGCTCGCTTCTACCAGCTCCCGGCCACCGTGTGCGCCAGGCTCGCCCACCGGTCACCGTGGATCCCACCGCCGCCTCGGCGAGCGGCACCGCCCTGGCACCCTGACGGGCCTGTGAGCCTGCCTCAGTCGGTGAGGCCACGGACGACAGCGTCGGCTAGCAGCCGCCCCCGGGTTGTCAGTACTACGCGGCCAGCCGCCAGCGCACCAGCGTCGGCCAGCCCATCGGCCACCGCAAGCTCGGCCGCGCGCTGCCCGCCCCGCCCAAGTTCGCGCACCAGGCAGCCGGTCGCCAGTCTGGTAGTGAGCAAGATCCGCTCGACTCGCCGTTCGTCTTCGGTCAGCACCTCGCACGCCTGACCTGGCGACACTCCCGCATTCACGCGCTCAGCGTAGGCGACCGGGTGCCGCACATTCCACCACCGAGTGCCGCCGACATGACTGTGCGCGCCCGGGCCGATGCCCAGCCAGTTGTCGCCGGCCCAGTAGAGCAAGTTGTGCCGACAGGCCGACTCCGGCCCGGCTGCCCAGTTGGAGATTTCGTACCAGCCGAGCCCGGCGGCACTGAACGCGGCGTCGGCGGCCAGGTACCGGTCGGCCATCGCGTCGTCATCAGGCGCGGCCAACTCGCCGCGCTTGATCCTGGCGGCCAGCCGGGTGCCCTCCTCCACGATCAGCGCGTACGCCGAGATGTGATCAGGACCGGCAGCCAGCGCGGCTCGCACCGACGCGTCCCAGTCCGCTGCGCTCTCCCCTGGCGCGCCGTAGATCAAGTCCAAGCTGACGTGGTCAAACCCGGCAGCGCGCGCCCAGGTCACGCACTTCGCCACCCGCCCGGGCGTGTGCGCACGGTCAAGGACTGCCAGCACCGGCCCGACGGCGCTCTGCATGCCGAGCGATACCCGATTGAATCCGCCCGCACGCAACTCCGCCAGCGACCGCTCGTCGACGCTTTCCGGGTTCGCCTCCGTGGTCACCTCAGCCCCCGGCGCGAGCCCGAATTCGCCGTCAACCGCAGCCAAGATAGCCGCCAGGTCCGCCGGCGGCAGCAGGGTAGGCGTCCCGCCGCCGAAGAACACGGTGCTGACCTTCGGCGCCCGCTCACCAAGCACCAGCCGGGCGAACTTAATCTCTTCGATCGCCAACGCCGGATAACCCCGTCGCGAGACCCCGCCGCCCAGCTCAGCGGCCGTATAGGTGTTGAAGTCGCAATAACCGCAGCGAGTCGCGCAAAATGGGATATGGACATAGATTCCGAACGCGGTATCAACCAGCTCGTCGAGTGCCGCCGCAGCGAGCCGTCCGTCTGACGGCATTGGTTCGCCGTCTGGAGGTGTCCCAGGCATCGCTATTTCGCTGGCCGCACGAGCGCCGGCACCAGTGCCGGTGCCGGGGCCGGTGCCAGTCCCGGTGCCGGTGCCGTGACGGCTAGACGCGGGCTCGGCCGAGCACCTGCTCGCCGATGTCGTCCCATTTGTTGCCCCGCCCCTCTACCGTCAGCAGCACGCGCATGATGTCCGGGTCGCCGTAGTAAGCCTGCATCGCCTCGGCGATGGTGACCCGCTGCTCCGGCTTGCTCAGTACCTGAATCCGGTCCCCGGCGCCGACCTCGCCCTCGGTCAGCACCCGCAGGTAGGCACCGGGCCGCCGGGCCTGAGCGAACCGCTTGACCCAGTGTGCCTCTTCGGTCCAGGCGGCAAAGACTCGGCAAGGCACTCGCGGTGCCGTGACTTGCACCACGACTTCCTCGCCCAGCCGCCAGATCTCGCCAATGAGTGCCCCGGTCACGTCCAGCCCGACCGTGGTCAGATTCTCGCCGAACGCCCCGTTTCGAAATTCTTGGCTTGTCTGCTCAGTCCACCAATCAAGATCTTCCCTGGCGTATGCGTAGATTGCCTGGTCGACGCCCCCATGGTTGTCCTTGTCGGCCTGCTCGTCGCCGACCAGGCCAAGCTTGGCCGCCACCACGCGGCCGGCCGCTGGCCGCTTGTCGATGGCGCTTCGGTTCGGTCGACCAGACACGCGCATGTCCTTGATGGTCCCTACGTTGACTGCGATGATCAGGGCGTTGGTCATATCCGCAGGCTAGTCGCGCAGGGGTTACCCTGAAAAAGGCATTAGGCGGCCAAGCTGAGCGACGGGACCAGGTACTGATGGCAACGGGCAGCTACTTCGGGCAAATGCGAGCATCCGATGCGGATCGGGAGAACATCCACTCTGTGCTCCAAGCGGCCTACGCTGATGGCCGTCTGAGCTGGGATGAATTCGATACCAGGTCGACCAAACTGGTCGCGGCCAAGACCTACGACCAGTTGGCAGTGCTGACCACCGACTTGCGCACGCCCGTCCCGTACCGGCCCACCGGGCTAGGCTTGCCCGCGACGCGATCACGTACCAACCACCTCGCGGCAATCTCACTGACCTTCGGGATCGGCCAGTTCATCTTCCCGATCTTCGGCGCGATCATCGCGATCGTCTGCGGCCATGTCAGCCGGAGCCAGATCAAGCACACCGGCGAGCAAGGCGACGGCCTGGCCCTGGCCGGTCTGATCCTGGGCTACGTCGGTCTGGGCATCCCCCTTTTGATCACCACCCTGATCGTCCTAGCCGCCAACATCAAATAGGCCAGGCAGTCTCGTCGTAAGTTGGCATGAGTTGTCCGCTGAACGACCCAATCGCGAACAATTCATCAACCTCAGCCGAGCGCACACGGCGGGCAATTGCGGCTAGGCTGGCGCTGACTATCGGCAGGTCGGCCAATGCGAGGCAGTTATCGTCGCGCCCAGGTCGCCCGCGGTACAGCGAACGGATATCGGAAATGACAGCTGGCGGTTACGGCTCTGGTTACGGCCCGATCAGGGCGACCGACCTGGACAGGGAGAACGTCCGGTCCATGCTCCAGGATGCGCATGCGCAGGGCAGGCTCAGTTGGGACGAGTTCGACTCCCGCAGCACGGCGCTGATGAACGCGCAGACCTACGACCAACTGACCGCGCTCACCGCCGATCTGCCTGGCCAGGTTCCAGTCTCGCCGCAGCAGGGCTACCAGCAACAGGGCTACCAGCAACAGGGCTACCAGCCAATGCCCTATGGCGGGCAGCGCCAGACTAACGGGCTCGCTATCGCTTCACTCATCTGTGGCGTCTGCCAGATCTTCTTCTGGTTCGTAGCCGGGATCCCGGCGATCGTTCTCGGCCACATGGCCCGCAGGCAGATTAAGCAGACCGGCGAGGATGGCGCCGGACTAGCTCTCGCCGGAATGTTGCTCGGCTACGCCGGCCTCGTACTGACGATCTTGTTTGGGATCGCGGTCGCGTTGCTTGCGGTCGCAGCCGCGCACAGCGGCAATGTCAACAACGGCTCATTCCCGAGCCAGTAGCAGCGCAGGCCACCGCGGCGCGGCGGACGCCTACGGATCGTCTGGTATTT
>CAWFPK010000018.1:0-224110 GCA_963817625.1 uncultured Actinomycetota bacterium | reverse complement strand
GGTGCTGGCGCTGGGCGAGCTGGCGGAGCTGGGCGAGGTGCTGGCGCTGGGCGAGCTGGCGGAGCTGGGCGAGGTGCTGGCGCTGCGCGAGCTGGCGGAGCTGGGCGAGGTGCTGGCGCTGCGCGAGCTGGCGGAGCTGGGCGAGGTGCTGGCGCTGCGCGAGCTGGCGGGGCTGGGCGAGGTGCTGGCGCTGGGCGAGCTGGCGGGGCTGGGCGGGCTGCTGGCGCTGGGGCGGCTCAGTCGCGGGTGGCGCCTTCTGGCCAGATGATCTTGGTGGGGACGCCTTGCTCGCGAGCGTAGGCGACTACGTCGGCGGTGCCGCCGTAGCCTCGGGCCGGCAGACCGTCCCAGACTGCGTAAAGCTGGTCGGCCCGCTCAATCATGAAGATGCTCGCGGCCATCAGCGCGTCAGGGGTTGGAGTCGGGTACGACAGGCGGTGCACGACGGCGGCGGAGTCGAGAAGTTCGTCGTAGTCCGGTTGCGCCACAGTGGGCAGGCCGTCGCGGTACTGCTCGGCTGGGATGACGGCTTCTAGCTCGCCGCCGAGATCGGCCACGGCGCGGGCGAAGATGTGGTCGGTGCCGTCAGCCAGGCAGCACAAGCCGGTGACCGGCAGCTGATGAGCGGCCAGCTCGGCGCGGAGTGCGGCATCGACCATTCGGGCGGTGTCGGGCGGCAAGCCGCGGTGACCTGATACCGCTATCCGCACCATGCCTCCCCGCGCCGATCCCGCCAGTGGAAGGGTATGCCAGGTAACTGGAAACCTGGCGACGGCGGGGGTCGCCCGCGCAGCGGCGGTCACCCGCACGGCGGGCGGGGCCCGCGCGGCAGAAGTGGCCCGCGCGGCAGAAGTGGCCCGCGCGGCGGGAGTGGCCTGCATGGCGGGCGGGAGTGGCCTGCATGGCGGGGCGGGAGTGGCCTGCATGGCGGGCGGGAGTGGCCTGCATGGCGGGGCGGGAGTGGCCTGCATGGCGGGGCGGGAGTGGCCTGCGTGACGGGCGGGGGTGGCTCGTGCGGCGGGGGGTGGTCTGCGTGGGGGGTGGGGAGGCGCGCGTGGGCGGGTGGCTGTGGGTGGGTACGTGTTAGCCTGCCGAGCAAACGCTTGGTTGGCTGCGAGCGAGCCGCTGGGCGGCGCTTTCGGCACGGATCTGTGGGCCGGAGCGCAGGATAGGCGAGCGCGTGGACTTCGGGCGGGAGCTTGATGGGGATCGAGGTCAGCAAGAGCGGCGGCGTCGCCGAGGTGGTGATCAACTTTCCGCCGGTGAACGCACCACCGGTGCAGGGTTGGTTCGAACTGGCCGACGCGATAACCGAAGCGGGTGCGGATCGTGCGGTGCGCGCGGTCGTGCTCGCAGCGGAGGGGCGCGGGTTCTGCGCCGGAGTGGACATCAAGGAGATGCAGCGGACCAGCGGGCACGACGCGCTGATCGGGGCGAACCGTGGTTGCTTCGCTGCGTTTGCCGCCGTGTATGAGTGCGCGGTACCGGTGATCGCGGCGGTGCACGGCTTTTGCCTCGGCGGCGGGGTCGGGCTCGCGGGCAACGCTGACCTGGTGGTGGCCAGCGAGGACGCCTACTTCGGGCTGCCCGAGGTGGATCGGGGCGCGCTGGGCGCGGCGACTCATTTGTCCAGGCTGGTGCCGCAGCAACTGATGCGCACCATGGTGTACACCTGCCGGAACGTATCGGCTGCGCAACTGCACGCCTTCGGCACGGTGCTTGAGGTGGTGCCTGGCGACCAGCTGAGGACGGCGGCTCGCGCGGTCGCTGACGAGATCGCGAGCAAGAACGGCGACATCCTCAGGCTCGCGAAGCAGTCACTGAACGGGATCGATCCAGTCGATGTCAGGCGCTCGTACCGGTACGAGCAGGGCTTCACCTATGAACTCAACCTGACCGGGATCTCCGATGAGGCGCGGCAGGCGTTCGTGGACCGAAAGGATTCGTGAACGGCGCGATGACCGACCGGGTGCACCGAATTGACGACATCGTCGCCACGATCAAGCCGGGAATGACGATCGGCATTGGCGGCTGGGGGTCCAGGCGTAAGCCGATGGCGCTGGTACGGGCGATCGCGCGGGCCGGGCTGACCGACCTCACTGTGGTCTCCTTCGGCGGGCCGGATGTCGGATTGCTGATCGCGGCCGGGGCGGTGCGGCGGGTGGTCTGCGGGTTCGTATCGCTGGACTCGATCCCGCTTGAGCCGCATTTTCGTCGGGCCCGGCAGGCTGGCACCGTTGAGCTGACCGAGTTCGACGAGGGCATGATGGCATTCGGACTGCTCGCCGCGACCCAGCGACTGCCGTTTCTGCCGACCAGGGCCGGGCTCGGCTCGGACGTGCTGCGAATCAATCCGCAGCTCAAGATGATCCGCTCGCCCTATGACGATGGCGAAGAGTTCGTCGCGGTGCCCGCGCTCAAGCTGGATGTGGCGCTCGTGCACCTGAACGTGGCGGACGCGGGCGGCAACGCCATGTACACCGGACCCGACCCGTACTTCGATGATCTGCTCTGCCTGGCCGCCGACCAGGCGTTCGTCTCCTGCGAGCGGATCGTGCCCGACGGCACGCTACTTGAGCACGGACCGCCGCAGGCACTGCTCATTAACCGGGCCATGGTTGCCGGCGTGGTCAAGACACCGCACGGAGCGCATTTCACCAGTTGCGTGCCCGACTATGGCCGGGACGAAGCGTTCCAGGCGGAGTACGCGAAGGCTGCCGCGAGCGATGAGTCGTGGTCGCAATTCCGCGCGACGTATCTCGACGGTGATGAGGCCGAGTATCAACAGGCAGTCGGGAGGTCCGCATGACTAGCCCGGAGGCGGCACCGGCTTCGCTGGCGAGACCGGCCTCGCTGGCTGAGCTTTGCATTGCCGCCTGCGCGCAGGCCTGGCGCGGGGACGGGGCGATCCTGGCCAGCCCGATGGGCCTCATCCCCTCGCTCGGGGCGAGGCTCGCCCGGCTTACATTCGCCCCAGATTTGCTGGTCACCGACGGCGAGGCCATGCTGCTCGATGCAGCCGACAAAGTCGAGGGCTGGCTGCCCTACCGGGACGTGCTCAGGCTCGTGGCGACCGGGCGGCGGCACATGATGATGGGGGCCGCGCAGCTCGACCGATACGGCAACCAGAACATCTCGGCCATCGGCGACTGGGCCAAGCCGAAGGCGCAACTACTCGGCCTGCGCGGAGCGCCAGGCAACACGATTAACCATCCGGTGAGCTACTGGGTGCCCAAGCATTCGCCGCGGGTCTTTGTCGAGCGAGTCGACGTGGTGAGCGGGATCGGCTACGACCGGGCGCGGGCGCTGTCCGCACCGTTCCACGAGCTCAGGATCGTGGTGACGGATAAGGCCGTGCTGGACTTTCGCACGGCCGACGGGTCCATGCGATTGCGATCGGTGCATCAGGGAGTCTCCGCCGATGAAGTGCAGGCCCTGACCGGCTTCCCGCTCGTGATCCCCGACGACCTGGTGATTACCCCGGCACCGACCGACGTTGAACTAGGGCTGATCAGGGGACGGCTAGACCCGGCTGGACTCGCCGCCAGGGAAGTCGGGTGACCAGCACCGATGCTGGGCGGCTGGCACCGGCGCCAATCAGGACGGCGCTGACCGACCTGCTCGGCATCAGGTACCCGATCGTGCAGGCCGCGATGGGCTATGTGGCCGGGGCCAAGTTGACGGCGGCGACCTCGGCAGCCGGCGGGCTCGGCATTATCGCTTCGGCGACGATGAACGCGCAGGAGTTGCGTTCAGCTATTCACGGGGTAAAAGCTCGAACGTCAGCTCCGTTCGGCGTCAACGTGCGCGCCGACGCGACCGACGCGGGCGAGCGAATCGAGCTGATCATTGCCGAGCAAGTGCCGGTCGCCTCGTTCGCGCTGGCCCCGAAGCCGGACTTGATCGCCAGGCTGCGCGACGCTGGAGTGATCACGATCGCCTCGGTCGGTGCCAGGCGGCACGCCGAGAAGGTAGCCAGCTGGGGCATCGATGCCGTGATCGCGACCGGCGGCGAGGGCGGCGGGCACACCGGCGCGGTGCCGACCAGCTTGCTGGTCCCGCAGATAGTGGACGCGGTCCAGCTTCCGGTGATCGCGGCGGGCGGCTACTTCGACGGCCGCGGCCTGGTGGCCGCGCTCGCCTACGGCGCGGCCGGGATCGCGATGGGCACCAGGTTCCTGCTGACGTCTGACAGCCCAGTCGCCGACGCGGTAAAGCAGGTCTACCTGGCCAGTGATGTGACGGGCACGGTCGTGACGACCAAGGTTGACGGAGTGCCGCATCGGGTACTGCGCACGCCCCTGGTGGAACGGCTGGACCGGGCTGGCCGCGTCACCGGGCTGGCGAGGTCGGTGCGAGCGGCGGCCGCGTTCAGATCGGTGTCGGGGCTGAGCTGGCCTGAGCTGCTCAGGCAGGGCAAGGACCTGCGTCGCACCGCCGAGTTGAGCTGGGCGCAGGTGCTGATGGCAGCTAACACTCCGACGCTGCTGCGGGCAGCCATGGTCGATGGCCGACCGGACCTCGGGCTGATGTCATCCGGGCAGGTCGCGGGCCTGATCACCGATCTGCCCTCGTGCGCCGAGCTAATCGACTCGATCATGTCGCAGGCCAGCGAGCGGATTACGGCAATGAGCCAAGGACCAAGATGAGCCGCGCCAAGGAGGGCTGAACCATGACTGAGCAGATTCCGGCCGAAGTTCCGTTCTTCGGTGCGTGCACCCCGGCCAGTTCGCGAACCGAGGTCTTCCTCAGCTATCTCAATTATTTCCGCTCCCGGCTGGTCAGTAAGCTGCGCGAGCTGCCGGCTGACCAACTGCGCAGCAGCAGCCTGCCGTCTGGCTGGACGCCGCTTGAGCTGATCAAGCATCTGCGCTTCATGGAGCGGCGCTGGCTGGTTTGGGGATTCGAAGGCCAGCCGCTCAGTGATCCTTGGGCCGACCAGGTCGGCGAGCGCTGGCACGTGAATGCCGACGAGGACGTCGAGAGCCTGATCGCCGGGCTGGCCGAGCAGGCTGCCCGCAGCAAGGCGATCATCGAGGCCCACGACCTAGCCGAGATCGGCCAGCCAAGCGAGCGCTGGGCCAGGCCGCCGGCGTCGCTGGAGCGGGTGCTGTTTCACATGCTGCAGGAGTACGCCAGGCACGTCGGGCACCTCGATGTTGTCTGCGAGCTCGCTACCGGCAAGACCGGCGAGTAGCTAGCCGAGCCGCTCGATCACGGTGACGTTGGCCTGACCGCCACCTTCGCACATGGTTTGCAGGCCGAGTCGGCCGCCGGTGCGCTCCAGCGCGTAGAGCAGGGTGGTGAGCAGCCGGGCGCCAGTGGCGCCGAGCGGGTGGCCGAGGGCGATCGCACCGCCGCTGACGTTGACCTTGGCCAGGTCGGCGCCGGTCTCGCGCTGCCAGGCGAGCACGACCGGGGCGAAGGCCTCGTTGATCTCGATCAGGTCGATCTCCTCCAGGGTCAGGCCGACCCGGCGCAGCGCATGCTCGGTGGCCGCGATGGGCGCGGTCAGCATCAGCACCGGATCGTCGCCGCGGGCGCGAGATGTGCCTGATCCTGGCCCGGGCGTCAGTCCGTGGTCAGCCACCGCGCGCTCGGAGGCGATCAGCAAGGCGGCCGCGCCATCGGCAATCTGGCTGGAAACGGCGGCCGTGATCAGACCGCCATCTTCTTCCTTTCGCAACGACACCAGCCCGGCCATTCGCCCGAGCGAGGTATCTCTGCGCGGGCACTCATCGATGGCGACGCCCCGATAAGGCGCGATCTCGGCGGCAAAATGACCGGCCTCGATGGCGGCCACCGCCCGCTGGTGGCTGGCCAAGGCGAAGTGCTCCATCTCGGTCGCGGCTGATGCCCCACTTGGCGGCGATCAGGTCGGCGGCCCGGAACTGGGAGATCTCCTGATCCCCGTATCGAGCCAGCCAGCCGTCCGAACCGGTGAACGGATCATCGTGGCCGAATGCCTGCCCGGCCAGCATCGCTGCCGCGATCGGGATCTGGCTCATGTTCTGCACGCCGCCAGCCACTACCAGGTCAGCCGTGTCGCTCAGCACTGCCTGCGCGGCGAAGTGCACGGCCTGCTGCGACGAACCGCATTGCCGGTCGACCGTGACGCCCGGCACCGCCTCCGGGAGTCCAGCGGCCAGCCAGGCGGTTCGCGCGATGTCACCAGCCTGCGGCCCGATCGTGTCGACGCAGCCGAAAATCACGTCATCGACCGCCGCCGGGTCGATCCCGGTTCGGTCCACGATCGCCTTGATCACGTGCGCCCCAAGATCGGCCGGGTGCGCTCCGGCCAGCCCACCGCCACGCTTGCCTACCGGCGTCCTGATCGCATCGACTATAAACGCCTGCGCCACGGCCAGCCTCCCGTACCAGAGTGGAAGTAGAACGCGTTCTAGTCTAGGGCGACCGCCGACGGCGTCCTGAACGCGCAGGTCGGCCCGGCCGCACCGGCCAGCCGAGCATCGAAGGTGACGAGCGGGCAGCTCAGGTACTCGGCCAGCGCCACATACCAGGCGTCGTAGCTGGTGACGTTGGTCCGCAGCGCCCAGACCCGATCGGCGAACGGCCAGTAGGGAAACAGGTCGACCCGCAGCGCCTGCAGGTCGGCATGGGCGAGCGAGGCGGCATCGGCGGAGACTCGCCCGGCCAGCGCGGCCCGGCGCAACACGTTCGCCACCTCCGCTGGCATCATTTGGGGCGCCGCGATCGGACCCGAGACCAGCATCTCTTCCGCCCACTGGCCAGCGGGTCCATTGTCGATCAGCGCGGCCGTCACGACGGACGCATCCAGCACCACGACGCCCACGCTCACCGGCGATCGGAGTCTTTGAACGCCAGGATCTCCGGCGCGGACAAGGTGGCACCGGTTGCCGCCTTGTGCCAGCGAATCTGGCTTATCAGCACCTCGACGTCTGGCCGCTGAGCCAAGTCGATCAGGCTGGCGCGGAGGTACTCCTGCAGCGAGCGCCCGCTGCGAGCCGCTCGGGCAGCGAGCTCGTCCCTAGTCTCGTCCGGCACGTCGCGAACGGTGATGGAGACTGTCACACATGCATTATGCAAGCACGACAGTCAGATTGCAAGTTCGCCGCCGGCAGAGTCACCACGCAGCGCCTTGGGCAGGTAGGCCGCTCCCGGACCAGCGGACCTGGCGGTATCGGCCGGATTGGAGATGCCGCATTTATCCAGCGACAGGCAGCCGCAGCCGATGCACGAGTCCAGGCCGTCGCGCAGTGCGACCAGCGCATCGATCTGGTCGTCGAGGCGGCGGCGCCAGCCGCGCGACAGCCGAGCCCAATCCGCCCTGGTCGGCGTCCGCTGGGCCGGCAGTGACCGCAGGGCGGCGGCGATCTCGTCCAAGGTGAGGCCGATGTTGCGGGCGGCCCTGATGAACGCCAGCCGACGCAGCGTGCTGCGCTCGAATCGACGTTGGCCGCCGGTGGTCCTGCTCGCGGCGAGCAGGCCAAGTCCTTCGTAATAGCGAACGGCCGACTCGGCGAAACCGCTGCGCCGGGCGATCTCGCCCACCGTGAGCAGGTCACTGCTGCGCATGCTCGCCCTCCCTGATAGGTCCAGCAAGTCGACTTGACTTCAAGTTGACTTCAACTACCAGTATGACAGAGGAACGCAAGCGGATGAAGGAGATGTCATGCCTGTCGGATTGATCACCGGCGCATCCCAGGGACTGGGGCGCGCCATCATGCACGCGCTCGCTGAACGCGGCTGGTCGCTGATCGTGGACGCGCGCGGCGGCGGCGAGCTAATCGCTGTGACGCGCGGGCTGCCAGCCGTCACCGCCATCCCCGGCGATGTCGCTGACCCGAACCATCGGGCCGAGCTGGCAGCGGCGGCCGCCGCCCACGGCCGCCTGGACTTGCTGGTCAACAACGCCAGCCTGCTCGGGCCCAGTCCGCTTCCCCAGCTCGCCGACTATCCGCTCAGCGAACTGCGCCAGGTATTCGAGACCAATGTGATCGCGCCGCTCGCGCTGATCCAGCTGCTGGTTGGCCCGCTGACCGCCAGCGGCGGCACCATCGTCAATGTCAGCTCCGACGCCGCCGTCGAAAGCTATCCAGGTTGGGGCGGCTACGGCAGCGCCAAGGCCGGGCTCGACCAGCTCACCGCCGTGCTCGGCGCTGAAGAGCCGCGACTGCGCTGCTACGCCTTTGACCCAGGTGACATGCGCACCGCGATGCACCAGCTGGCCTTCCCCGGCGAGGACATCTCGGATCGGCCGAGCCCAGAAACAGTAGTCCCCGCCCTGCTGAGGCTGTTCGACGTCCGCCCGGCGAGCGGGCGGTACCGGTCAGCTGACCTGCTGACCGCCAGTGACTTGGAGGTAGCTCGATGATGACCGCCGCAAGCAGACCCCCCGAGGCGCGCGGCCTTACTCGCGATGGCGTCCGACTGCTCGTCGCCACTCCCGACGGCCTGCGGCACGGCAGGTTCAGCGACCTGCCCAGGTACGTGAGCCCCGGCGACCTTTTCATCGTGAACACCTCGGCCACCTTCGCCGCCGCAGCTGACGGCAAGCGCGCCGATGACCAGCCGGTGACGGTCGACTTCTCGACGCCACTGGACGATGACACCTGGCTGGTCGAGCTCCGGCAGACCACGGCCGAGCACGAGCGCGTACTCGACGCGAGCGCCGGCGAGTCCATCCGGCTGCCCGGCGGCATGTCAGTCCGGCTGGACTACCGCTACCCGAAGCCAGACAGCGACCGGATGTGGGCCGCGACGGTGACCGCACCTGGCGACGTGGTCGCCACGCTGGCGAGCCACGGCCGGCCGATCCGCTACTCCTACGTGCCTGACGCGTGGCCGCTGTCCGCCTACCAGACCGTCTTCTCTCACGATCCGGGCAGCGCCGAGATGCCGAGCGCAGGCCGGCCGTTCACCGGCGAACTGGTGGCCAGGCTCATCTCGGCCGGAGCGATGTTCGCTCCGATCACGCTGCACGCTGGCGTGGCCTCGCTGGAATCGCATGAGCCGCCACTGCCCGAGCGCGTCACCGTGCCCGCCGCCACCGCCAGGCTGATCAACCTAGCCGCGGCTGCGGGCAACCGGATCATCGCCGTTGGCACCACCTGCACCCGAGCGGTGGAGAGCGCGGCCGACGCCAGCGGCGCCGTGCATGCCATCAGCGGCTGGACCGACCTGGTACTCGGCCATGATCGGCCCGCTCGGGTCGTGACCGGCCTGATCACCGGCTGGCATGATCCAGGCGCCTCGCATCTGGGATTGCTGCAGGCGGTCGCCGGACCCGCACTCGTGGCCGCGGCCTACGCCGAGGCCGACCGGGCTGGCTACCTGTGGCACGAGTTCGGCGATAGCTGCCTACTGCTGCCGCCACAGCCGCGCCAGGCGACCGTTAGCTAGGGCGATCGGGTTGGCCTTTGCCGTCCCTGGCTGACCGGCCAAGCCAGCGTATGACGTCGCCGGCGGCCCGGGCGGCACCGCCGGCCAGCTGCCTGGTCGCCGCGCCCGGCGAAAGCCCGGTGTCGGCGAGCGGGCCAGCGTCGGAGATCAGCCGGACGCCTGGCCGAGCAGCCAGCAGGAAGGCCTCAGCACCGACATCCTCGGTCAGGTCAGCTAGCTCGGTCGTCAGCAGTGTGTCACCGCCAGCCAGCCAGGCCTGACGCACCACAATCCCAAGGCTGGTGTCAATGACCGCCTCAATCCGATCCGCCACCACGGACGCTCCGGACAGCGGCCCCTGCCGCAGCTCACCGGTGTCAGGACCCGGCACCGCGATGACGGTCACACCTGCTCGGCCGGCGACCGTCGTGGGGCCGGCGGTGCTGAGCTGATACCCGGACAGCAACCAGGCCGGATCGATGATCAGGCACAGTCCAGCCGGTGGCGGCGTGGCCGGCTTGTCGACGATCCGGTCAGCGAAGATGCGCCACACCCTGACTCCGTCGCACACGACGCTGGGCGACCCAGCACGCTCACCGAGCTCATCAATCCGGTAGCAGCCGGGCATCGCCAGCGCAATCTCGGCGACCAGCTCCGCGGACTCCGGCGGATGATCTTCGTTGAAGCGCGCGAGCCAGCGAGCTGGCCCGGCCGGACTCGCGGCATCCATCGCGCGGCGCGCCGCCCGCGCACTAGCTGGCCCGTCGCTGACCTCGCGCAACGTGGCTGAGCAGCGCAGCGGCGGGCGCTCGCTGCGGTACAGCAGATTCACCAGGTCAGGGCTGAGCTCGTCGCGGTCGAGTTCGGCCCGCGGCGGGCGAGCGGATTGCTCAGAGCCGGCCCGCACTGGCAGCACGAACAGCGCAGCATCGGCCGCCGCGCCGACGCTGATCACGAGTTCGGTGAACTCCGCCTGCTGCTCATCGCGCCCGTCGGCACCCTTGGCATACCTGAGCAAGATGCCGAGCTCCGTATCGATCAGCAGGCTCACCCGCTGGCTGGGTTTGGGCAGCTGGAGCCGGCCACGGCTAGTCTGGCGAACCGAGCCGACCGCGGCTTGCCCGGCCCGACCGGCCTGACTACTTGGCGCACCCAGGGTCAGCTCGTAGTCGGCCAGCAGCCAGGCGGGACGCAGCAGGTTGAGCAGCGGCTCAGGCAAGGCGTCCGAGCTAGTCTGGTAGGCCGAATCGCCCATCGTGACCCAGCTTGACCGGCCGTCGCATACGATCAGCGACTGCTCGCCGTCAGCATCGGTCAGCTCGGCTCGGTACCGGCCGCCCGGTGCCGCCAGCAGGGTCCCGCTAAGCTCGTCGTCCCCGGCCAGCGAGATTACCTTCCCGGCCAGCGCAACGCCGTCAAGACGCGGCCGGTAGAGCCGTGGAATCAGCTCAAGCAGACTAGACGTCGCGCTACCTCCGGTGCTCTGAGCGGGGCCGGGCTCGTCCTCACCTTGAGCTTAGGCTAAGGCCGAGCCCGGCTAGCTGACGCTAGGTGTCCAGGCACCACGCCTTCGGGGTCTTGTAGCTGCCGAATCGCACGTAAGGCTGGAACCAGGCGATGTAGCCGTCCAGATAGAGGCAGCTCTTGTTCGCCCTGTTCTTGTACCTTTCCTGGGCGGCCTCGCTGGTGCCGCCCACGATCTTGATAGCTTCATCGACGCCATCGACCAGTGCGCCCTCGATCTTCTCGATCAGATAGTCATCGAGCGGCGGGGGCACGTACTTCTTGATGAAGGCCCTGATCGCCACCAGCGCAGGGAACCACGTTGTCTTGCCGACCGCGACGAGCGCCAGGGTGAACTTCCAGGTGAAGTAGCAGTACACGCTGAGCACGCCTTTGAGGCGGCAATGCAGGGCACCAGTCGGGTCGGTGTTGTTCACCGGGTTGTCGCTGGCGTACAGATATGGCTGCAGCGTCTGGCTGATCTCAGGGTCGATGGAGATGAACTGGCCGGTGGCCGGCTGGTAGTACCGGCTGAGCAGGTAGATCAGGCCGTCGGCATCGGTGTAGCCGCCGGCGAAGCCGAACGGCGTTGCCGAGGTCAGTCCGCCGGCCGTCTCCGGGCTGCCGAACGCGTTGTAGTTGGTGCTACCTGACAGCGCGCCCGCGCTTGTCACGGTGCCGCGAACCGAGCCAAGCGAGTCGGCCAGCAGGTAGGTAATGCCGCCTGAGGACAGATTCACTTGCTCGGCTGGGGTGCCGCCGCCCGCGTAGATATACGCGTTGGCTGAGTCCATGATCAGCAGCGGGATCGGCTGCGCCAGATTCCAGACAAAGTCCTGTGCGCCTGAACTGGTGGTTTCTGTCGCCCGCTGGCCGTCGCCGTCGTAGCTAGCCGCAGTCATATCGGCGGCCGCGTTGTCGAAGGAGGTGAGCTCCCCGGCACCATTCCAGGACCCGGACGCGATGTTGGTGCCGCCCTGGCTGGCGGTGAGCAACTCGCCATCAGCGTTGTAGCTATAGCTGGTCGTCGTGCCGGAGACCACTGAGGAGGTCAGCTCGCTGGCATCGTTGTAGGTACCGGTCGCCGAGGTCGGCAACGTGGTCAGGTTTCCTGACGAATCGAAGCCGTAGTTCTGGGTGCTCCCGGTGCCCGGCGTCATCGACGTCACCCGGTCCTGGGCGTCGTAGGTGTAGTCGGCAGGCGACTGGGCGGAAGACGGCGTGTCGGTCTCAGCCAAGATGTTGCCAGCCGGCGCATTGGAGTAGCTAAAGGATGCCAGCGTCGAACTCGCGTTCTTCAGGCTGATCAGCGATGGGCTATCGGTCGCGTCGTACGTTGTCGCGATCGTGTCGCCTGACGAGCCGAGCGCGTCCGAGTTCGGCAAGCCGTCAGCGGTGTTCCCGATCGAAATCTGGTGGTTGTTGAAATCGGTGACCGAGGTCAGCAGATCGGCATTGTCATAGCCATAGCCGACCGTATCGGTGCTGGCCCAGCTCGCCGTCGCCGGCAGCGGGTAGGTGATGCCGGTGACCTCACCGTCGGCGTTATAGCCATAACCCGTGGTCTGGCTGGCCCCGTTCTCGGCCGACGTCAGCTCGCCAAACGGGTCATAGCCGAAGCTCGAAGATCCGGTCGCGTCGGTCATGGCCGTCTTGTTGCCGTCGGCGTCATAGGTGTTGGCTACCGAGTGCGCCGACGATCCGGAGTACGAGATTCCCGAGGGCAGATTACCTGGGGTATAGGTCCAGGTCGTGGTGACGCCATTGGGGTCAGTGGCGGTGAGCTTGTTGCCAGCGTCGTCATAGGTGTAGCTGGTGGTGGCGCCACTGGGCGCGGCCGCGGTAGCCGGGCTGGTAGCCGAGACCAGCTCACCGATCGAATCGTAGGACGAGGTGGTCTGGTAGCCGGCCTGAGTCGGATAGGAGCTGGCCGACACCGCCCACGGCGACGCGGTCTGGCAGGTAGCGGTACCTGAGGCGTTGCCGTCCGGCATGACCACCGAGGTCTGATCGCCATTGGGGTCGTAGCAGAACGTAGTGGTAGCGGCAGCGGAGGTACCTGAGCCGACCGTCACCGACGCGAGCTGACCGGCCGAGTTGTAGCTGCCGACGGTGACCTGGTTAGGCCCGCTATTCGAGGTCGGCGGCGCGGTGATCTGGGTGAGATTGCCGCCGCCGTCGTAGCTGTAGCTGGTGGTCTCCGATCCGGACTGCCCGGCTGGGGCAGGCGTGGTCTGCTGGCTTTGCTGGCCGTTGGCATCCCAGGTGGTGACTGTCGCGTCGGTGGCTAGCCGGTCGGAGTAGCCGGACGGATAGCTAGCTGGACAGGAGGCTGCCGTGAGGCTGTTCGCGGCGACGCCGACTGGCGGGACCGTCTGAGCCAGGTTGCCGTCGCCGTCATAGCAGTGCAAGGTCGCGTCGCCGTCTGGATCGGTGACCAGCGCCGCCTCATTGTCGGCGTTGTAAGTGGTGGTGGTGGTATAGCCGCGCGGGTCCTTGACCGTCGACTGGTTACTGTCGGCGTCGTACCCGTAGTACGTGGTGCGCGGCGTCACGGTCGCACCCGAGCCGCCGGCCTGGGTTACCGACGACTTCAGCCCATCGTTATTCCAGGCGGTGATGGTGGTGTAATTCCCGGCATTGCCGCCAGAGACATTGCCGTCGGGCGCGACCTGGCTGGTCTGCTCGCCATCGCCGTTATAGCCGTAGCTGGTCGTGGCCAGCTGGCTGCCGTTACCGTCGGGGGTCGAGCTTCCGGTCAGATCACCAGCCGAGTCGTAGCTAAGCTGCGTCGCGACCCCGTCAGGGTTGATCGTGGCGCAGGGCAGCGAGGTCGACGGCGGGGTGGCGGTACATGAAGTCGTGTTACCGCCGAGGGTGACGGAATTGCCCTTGTACAAGGTGTAGCTGGTCTGCGAGTAGGAAGCGCTGCCGCCGCCCGGTTCGTACACGCCGGTCGTGGAGTACAGCAAGTTCCCATTGGTGTCATACAGCGTGTAGGTCACCCCGGCCGGCGGCGCGGACGATGGCGGGGTGATCACCGCGCCAGGAGCGACCGGCGCCGGACCTGTCTCGCTCGCCGAACAGGGCGTGCTTGCCTGTACCGTGCCGTCGCAGCTAGCCAGGTTCAAGCTGGTGTACTCCGAGGTCGTCGTGCCGGTCTGGGACCCGACCCCATCTGGGCTAGCCGCGCTGGTCAGGTCGCCATTCTGGTTGTAGGTGCTGATGGTGAGGTTGCCATCGCCGTCGGCGGACGCCGTGTCAAGCAAGGTGCCGCCGCTGGTGCCGCCGGCCGTCGTGTCAGGCACGAAGTCCTGCTCGGAGGTGAGCGTGGTGCCGGCTGTCCACGATGACTGAGCCGCCAGCGCACCTTGGCTGTAGTCGTAGACCGTGGCGTTACCGTCCGGATCGGTGACGGTCACGTAGCCAGTGCCCGTCGCCGCGTTCATGCAGTTCCCGGTCGCCGCGTTGACGCAGTAATTGAAGGTGGTCTGGAAGCCAGCCGGGTCAGTCTGGCTCGCGACCTGACCGGCCGCGTTGTACACATTGACCGTTGAGTCGCCGGCGAAAGGACCGCCAGGCTGAGCGTTCGGGCTGGTCATGGTCAGCAAGTTGTTGGCGTTCAGCGGGTTGCCGGTCGAGCCGGCGCCGTAGCTATAGGTCGTAATGTTGCCCATCGGATCGGTGACCTTGGTCAGGTCCGATCCGGTATAGGCATACGTCCAGGCGTTGCCCATCGGGTCGGTGGCTGACGTCACCAGGCCAGCTGCGTTGGTGCCCAAGGTCAGGGTGCGGCCAGCCGCGGAGGTGATGGTGTCGCAGGCGGACGCGGTTCCCGGGCAGTTGCCCGAGCCTGGCGACGGTGACCCGTAGCTGATCGTCAACGTGTCGCCGGCCGCATCGGACTCGCTGGTGAGCACGCCGTTCTGGGTGTAGGTGAAAGCCGAGCCCTTGGCTGGGCTGAAGGTGTAGGTGCTGTTGCCCGAATTGAAGGTCAAGCTCGCACCCACGTCCTGCGGCAGCGTGCAGTAGCCGCCAGCAACCACGTAGGGCGCGGCGCAGGTACCGCCGGTCTGCGCGAAGAAGGTCACCAAAGAGCCGTTCGACTGGGTCACCGTGATCCCGCCAGGAGCCGGCGACAGCCAGCTGACCTGGCCGGACGCAGGCTTAATATAGGTCGCAGTCGAGGAGGTAACCTCTCGGACGAGGTTGCCGCTCTCATCGGTCAAGAACAAGTCGCCGCTTGGGTCGACCGCGATTCCGAACGGCACATTCAGCACGGCAGACGTGGCCGGACCGCCGTCGCCTGAAGTGACGCCACCGGTGCCGTTCGCCTGGCCGGCGACGGTATAGACGTAGCCGGCCGTCATGGACTGGCCCCACTGGGTCCCGTCGGCCGCCGCCAGCTCCTGAATCCTGTCGTTGAATGAGTCGGCGATGTAGATGTCGCCGGCCGCATCCGCGGTGACCCCGATCGGGTCATTCAGCAAGGCAGCGGTGCCCGGGCCGCCATCGCCGCTCGTGCCCGAGTTTCCTGCGGTGTTGCCGAGCACGGTGTAGATGTCGTTAGCCGTCATCTGCTGGCCCCAGTGCGGTCCCGTCCGCGCCGCGACCTCACGCACTTGCTCGTTCACCGAGTCGGCGATGTACAGGTTGCCTGCCGCGTCGACGGCGACCCCGCCGGCATTGCCGAGCAGAGCGGACGTGGCGATCCCGCCGTTCCCTGAGTCGCCGAAGGTGCCGGCCGAGCTACCGGCCACCGTGTAGATGTCGCCGGCGGTCATGTGCTGGCCCCATTGCTCGCCGCCGGAGGCGAACACCTCCTGGATCCGGCTGTTATTCGCGTCGGCGATGTACAAGTCACCGAACGAGTCGACCGCCAGACCCCACGGCCCGTCGAGCAAAGCCGACGTGGCCCTGCCGCCATCGCCCGATGACCCTGAGTTGCCTGAAGCCGAGCCTGCCACAGTGGTGATCACCCCGGTGGAGGCATTGACCTCCTGGACCCGGTTGTTGTCCGCGTCGGAGATATACAGGTCACCGGCTGAATCAGTAGCCACCCCGATCGGCACGTCAAGCAATGCGCTGGTGGCAGGTCCGCCGTCGCCTGAGTCACCTGAGTTGCCTTGGGCGTTGCCAGCGACCGTGTAGACATCGCCGGCCGTCATCGCAATGCCGAACTGGGTATGGCTGGTCGCCGCGATCTCCTGTACCCGGTTGTTGAGCGCGTCCGCGACGAAAATGTCACCGAGCGAGTCAGTGGCGACCTCGTCCGGATTGAACAAGGCCCCGGTCACCGCCGGACCGCCATTGCCGTCCGTGCTCAGCGTGAACCCATCGCCGGCCACCGTCGAGATGTCGCCGGTGGACGCGGCGACCTCACGGACTCGTTGGTTGTACGCATCGAGCACGTACATGTTGACCGAGCTGTCCAAGGTCACCGCTTGCGGCGTGTCGAGCAGGGCCGAGGTGGCCTTGCCGCCGTCGCCGGAGAACCCTTGGGTGCCGGTGGATGAGCCAGCGATCGTGTAGATGTCGTTCGCGGTCATCGTGATGCCCCACTCGGTATGAGCGGTCCTGGCCACTTCCTGGATCCGGTCATTGCCCGAGTCGGTCACATAAAGCTGGGTGCCATTGTCCACCTCGACGTCGGTCGGGCTGTACAGCAGCGCTGAGGTGGCCTTGCCGTTATCGCCGCTGTCGCCTTGGTTGCCTGCCGCGTTTCCTGCGACCGTGTAGATGTCGTTCGCGGTCATGGAGATGCTCCATTGCGTGCCGGTGGCCTTCGGCATCTCAATGATCCGGTTGTTGCCGGTGTCGGCGAGGTACAGGTCGCCAGCCGAGTCTTCGCGCACTCCCTCGGGCTCGAACAGCAGCGCCGAGGTGCCCTTGGTGCCATTGGCCGAGGCCCCGGTGTTCCCGGTCGAACTGCCGACCACGGTGTAAATGTCGTTCGCGGTCATCGAGGTGCCCCACTGCGTACCGGTCGCGGCGGCGATCTCCTGTATGCGACTATTGTCGGTGTCGGCGATGTACAGGTCCGAGGTGCCGAACCCGGTCGCGATGCCTTCTGGGGAATCCAGGTAAGCCGAGGTGGCCGCGCCCTTGTCGCCGGAATCGCCTGAGCTGCCGTTAGCGTGCCCGGCGATGGTGTAAATGTCGTCAGCTGTCATCGAGATGCCACGCTGGCTACCGGTCGTGCCAGGGATCTCGAGTACCCGGTTGTTCCCCGAGTCGGTCAGGTAGAGATTTCCAGAGTTCACCAGTACGCCGGCCGGGCCATTAAGCAGCGCGCTGGCGGCAGCGGTGCCGTTGGCTGAGTCGCCGCTGGCGCCGGTCGGGCTGCCGGCGATCGTGTAGACATCGCCTGCCGTCATGGCGATGCCCCACTGGGTGCCGCTGCTCGACGGGATTTCCTGTATGCGGTTGCCGTCAGTGTCCGCGATGTACAGGCCGGTTGAGTCGGACCAGACGTCGCTCGGGTAGTTGAGCACGCCTGAGGCCGCCGGGCCGCCGTCGCCATTGTCGCTGGCCAGACCGTCGATCGTGTAAATGTCCCCAGGCACGGGCCGGGAGGTCGATAGCGCAGTGGCCCAGTTATTGGTCCAGCCGTAGCCCATCGGGCCGGGCGTGCCGGTTTGCGTCTGCTGCTGGGCGAGCAACGCATCGTAAGTACGGCTAAAGGTCAGCGCGGGGCCGAACGTGGGAATAGAAAGATCGGTCGCGGACTGAGTGAAGTCGCCATTCTCGGTGTTCACCGGGTCACCGGCGGTGAGCTGGGCAACTCCCGGCGCGGCCGGGTTGCCGGCGCCACCCGCCGCTGCGCCAGCCGGCACCTCGCCGCCGGTAGCCGGGGCCAGCGCGGCGGTGCCAACCGACGGCACGGCGCCGGCCAGCAGATAGGCCTGACCGGCCGATGCGCCATCGGAGGCGGTAAAGACCGCGGGCGTCGCCGCCTTGTCGTAGCCGAGGCCGCCAAGCCCTGCTGGCCAGCCGGTAAAGGTCTCCTGCACGGCGCAGGCCGGCGATGGCCACGGGCCGATCGAGCCAGCCGCGCCGATGCCGTGGTATTGCGCATCGGCTACCGACTGCCACGTATTGACCGTGCCGGAATTGCTCGGGCAAGACGAACTCTGGCCAGTGACCACAAATCCGCCGCCATCCACATGGGCAAGCAATGGCACCGAAGTGCCTGCGGCCGCCGATGAATACTCGCAGTTCAGCGACACGTAAAGACCGGTGGTCGAGCCGGCCAGTGCGTAGCTGATGCTGTCGGCGATCAACTGGCCGCCCGCGCTGCCTGCCAACACTGGCGCGGTGCCGAGTACCGCTACATTCCCGGTGATCGCCGGACCCCAGGTCGCCGCCGTCGACAAGGCGTCGGACGGCACGCTTGAGGCGCAACTACTGCCGCTCGACGGGTCGCCGATGACGATGGCTGAATAGGCCTTGAACTGGGTCGTCGTCATCGCATCCCAGGTCGTAGGGGTGGCTACGGTGACCGTGGCACCGGCTGCGGTGGCGGCCTGCGCCTCAGCGCTCGACGACCCGCCGTTGACGCTCGTCGACAAGATCAGCACAGTCGGACCGGCCGCCTGGGCCGGCTTAGCCGCGATCACCGCCGCCACTGATGCGGCGGCCACGCCGGTCGCGACAACGGTGACCGGGACAAGGCCAGTGCCCGCCAAAGTCACTGGCGCGATTGCTAAGGAAAGCCAACCCCGGAGTCCACGCCGCCTATTAGCCATGATTTGTCCTTACTGAGCATCAGGCCATCGGGTATCCCCCACAGCCTGAACCCGGCACATAACCCCGTCAAGGGGCAAGTATTCTGAAAAAAACCACGAATTCTGCTCTGTCGGAAAAACCCCAGGTGAACGGTCGCGCGACTCAGCCGAGGCGAACTGTCGGCCGTCAAGGCAGCTCGTTAGACTAGAACACGTTCTACCTCGGAGCCGGCCTTTCCGGGCGCGAGCGACCGCCGGCGCGACTCAGGAGGGCGCAGTGCACCTGAGCTATACGCCGGAGCAGGACAAGCTCGCGGCCGAACTGCGCGCGTACTTCGCCGAGCTGATGACCGCGGAGCGGCGGGCAGCACTCGCCCGGCCTGATGGTGACTACGGCGACGGCACCGCCTACCGTGACATCGTCCGCCAGCTTGGCGCCGACGGCTGGCTCACGCTCAGCTGGCCAACCGAGTTCGGCGGCCGCGACGCCAGCGTCACCGACCAGCTGATCTTCACCGACGAGGCCGCCGTGGCCGGCGTCCCCGTGCCGTTCTTGACCATCAATACCGTCGGCCCGACGATCATGCGCTTCGGCACCGACGAGCAAAAAGCCTTCTACCTGCCGAAAATAGCCGCAGGTGAACTGCACTTCTCGATCGGCTACTCAGAGCCTGGCGCAGGAACTGACCTGGCCGCACTGCGTACTCGCGCGGTCAGGGACGGCGATCAGTACGTGATCAACGGCCAGAAGATGTGGACCTCGCTGATCACTTACGCCGACTACGTCTGGTTGGCCTGCCGCACCGATCCCGACGCCCCTCGGCACAAAGGGCTGTCGATCATCATCGTGCCGACCGACTCGGCCGGCTTTTCCTGGACGCCGGTGCCGACCCTGGCCGGAGTCGCCACCAGCGCGACCTACTACGACGACGTCAGGGTCCCGGCCGCGAACCTGGTCGGCGCCGAAAATCAAGGCTGGCCGCTGATCACCAACCAGCTCAATCACGAGCGGGTGGCGCTGACGTCGGCTGCGCCGCTGCAGACGGCGCTCTCCTTGGTCACGGACTGGGCGGCAGCCACCAAGTCAGCCGACGGCGGGCGGGTGCTCGACGCCGAGTGGGTGCAGGTACACCTCGCCCGCGTGCACGCCAAGACCGAAGTGCTGAAGCTGCTGAACTGGCGCATCGCCGGCCAGGCCGACGCTGGGCAAGCGCTGCATCCGGCCGCCGCTTCGGCCACCAAGGTGTACGGCACCGAGCTAACGATCGAAGCCTGCCGGGCGCTGATGGAAGTGCTCGGCACGAATGGGCCGGTCAGTACGGGATCGCCGGGCGCACTGCTGGCCGGGCGGGTCGAGCGGCTGCACCGCTCTGCCTTGATCCTGACCTTCGGCGGCGGCACGAACGAGATCCAGCGGGACATCATCGCCGCAGCCGCGCTCGGGCTGCCCTATAAGCGCTAGCTACTGAAGGCACGGAGTACCAGTGGACTTTTTCGAAACGCAAGCGCAGCAGGAACTGTCGGCGCTCAGCCGTAGCATTCTCGGCGACCGGGTGACGCCGGACCGGCTGACCGAGCTTGAGCAGGCCGGCCTCGGCTTCGACGCTGCCCTGTGGACCGAGCTGGCCGGCGCGGGCATCCTGGCCGCCGCCCTGCCCGAGTCGGTCGGCGGGGACGGCTACGGGCTAGCTGAGCAGTGCGCGATCCTGGTGGAGCTTGGCCGGGCCGTCGCGCCAGTGCCCTACCTGGAGTCCATCGTGGCCGGGGCCGGCCTGATCGCGGCCGTCGGCTCGGCCGAGCAGGTCGACCGGTATGCCAGCGCGGCCGCGACGGGCGAGCTGGTGATCACGGCGGCGCTGGCCGAGCCAGGCATTGACCCGGCGGGCGAGCCAGCGACCCGGGCAACCCCGACCACCGGCGGATGGCTGCTGTCCGGCGTCAAGTCGGTCGTGCCGTCGGGTGCCGCTGCCGGTCTTTACCTGGTCACCGCGACCACGCCGGCCGGCGTTGCCGTGCTCGCTGTGGCACCAGGGGACGCCGGAGTCAGCGCCGCACCGCAGCGAGTGGTGGACGGCACCGGCCCGGCGCTGGTTCGTTTCGCTAATGTTGAGCTTTCCGCTGACCGGCTAATCGGACAGTCCGATGGAGTGGCGGCCCGCTGGTTGCTCGACCGGGTGACCGTCGGATTGTGCGCGTTCCAGCTCGGCGTGACCGAGCGGGCACTTGAGCTGACCGCCGAGTACGCCAGGACCAGGCAGCAGTTCGGCCGGGCGATCGGCGCGTTCCAGGCGGTGGCGCAGCGCCTGGCCGACGCCTACATCGACGTCGAGGCGATCAGGCTGACCATGTGGCAGGCGGCCTGGCGGCTGGAGCAGGGGCTGCCAGCGCAGGCCGAGATCGCCACGGCCAAATTCTGGGCGGCGGACGGCGGGCACCGAGTGGCGCACACCACCGTGCACGTGCACGGCGGGGTCGGCATCGACGTCAGCCACCCGATCCACCGCTACTTCGTCGCCGCCAAGCGCACCGAGTTCGCCCTCGGCGGCGCCACCTCGCAGCTGCGCCGCCTCGGCGCGATCCTGGCGGGCTAAAGCTCACCCCGCCATGGACCAACCCTGGCCGACTGACAAAGGCCGCCCGGCGGGAACGCCGGGCGGGCCAATGTACCAGGGGAGAAATCGTCGTACGTTCCTCTGGCCTGCACCGGTTTGCCTCCCGGCCAGGCTCAGCGCAGGCGTTACCACTTCCCTTCGGGTAGTTCCACGGCAGCATCAGCTTCATCGAGGCTAGGAAAATGGTCCATGAAGTCTTACCGGCAAAGTTCGCGCCCGACCGGTCGCTAATCGCGCCCGGGCAGCGCGGCGATGCTGGCAGCGAGTTGCTTGGCCTCGGGCACTCCGAGCCGGTCGGCCAGCCGGTAAGCGCTGGTCAGGCAGGACCGGCCGCGGGCGAGCTGGCCCGAGTCCACCAGGATCTCGCCGAGCGCCGTCCAGGCGGCCGCCTGCTGGTAGTCATCATGCAGCCGACGGCTGATCTCCAGCGCCTTGCGCGCCGCGCTGACGGCTTCGCCGTAGCGGCCAAGATGCCGGTAAGCCTGCGCCAAGAAGGTCCAGCCGAGACTCTCGGCTTGGAGATCGCCGGACGAACTGATGATCGCCATGCCACTTTCCATGCTGGCAGCACCGTCATCCAGGCGTCCGACCGAGATGTTGATCATACCGAGGTTCATCATGATCCGGCCCCGGCGCTGCGGGTCGGGATCAAGCCGCATGGCCTGCTCGAAGTGCTCGATGGCGGTATCGAAGCGGTTGAGTTCCTTGTGGGCGATGCCGAGATTGCCGACCACAGTGGCCTCGCACTCGCGATCTTCGGCTTGGCGTGACAACGGCAGCGCCAACTCCAGGTGGTCGAGCGCCTCCAGGCAGCGGCCGCGATACAGCAGCGCGATTCCGAGGTAGTTGTGCAGCCAGGCTTGAGCAGCCACGTTGCCGGTCGCCGCCGCGCTAGTGACGCCAAGCTCAAGCACCGATAGCCAGCCGTCCCACGGACTGCGCTTGAAGCTGTACCAGACCACCTCGGCGAGCTGCGCGGAGCTATCGTGCAGTTGCTCACGCGCTGCCAGCGACACCGCGTTCGCCAGGTTGTCTTGCTCGGTCTGCAGCCAGGCAGCGGCGCTGTCGTAGTCGGCGAACTCCATCGGACGTATCGCCGGATCAGCGCCGATGGCCAGAGTCCGCCTCGGCGGCAGCTCAAGCCTGGTCAGCGCGGAGGCGGCGGACCTGCTGTACCACTGCACGATCCGCGCCAGCGCCTGGGTGCGGGATTCAGCCGACTCGTCCTGGCTCGCGCATTCAGCGGCGAACACCCGCACCAGATCGTGAAACCGGTAGCGATGCGCGGCCGGCGAGTCGAGCATGTGAATGTCCACTAGGCGCTCAAGCAGCTCAGACGCAGCCGCCTCGCCGCAGCCGAGCAAGGCGGCGGCAGCCGGTCGGCTGACGTCAGGACCATGCCACAGGCCAAGCAGCCGGAAGGCGCGGCTAATTTCCTCGCCGCGGTCCGCGGATCGCCGCAGCGCCGTGTAGCTCACCTGGAAGCTGGCGCGGACGGCTAGATCGCCAACCGCGAGCTCGGTGAGCCGCCGCACCTCATCACTGAGCAAGGTAGCCAGCGAGCCAACTTGCCAGCCGGGCCTGGACACGAGCCTGGCGGCAGCGATCCTGATCGCCATCGGCAGGCCGGCGCAGGCACCGAGCACGGAATCGGTGGCGTCCGGCTCGGCGCTGACCCGCTGACGCCCGCAGATCCCAGCGAAGAGCTCGTGGGCGTCGGCTCGGTCAAGCGCGCCTAGGGCAAGTACCCTGGCCCCTTCAAGATCGGCGAGCCAGCCTCGGCTCGTGATCAGCACCGCGCTGGACGCGTTGCCTGGCAGCAGCAGCCGCACCTGCGCCGCGTCAGCGGCGTCGTCGAGCACGATCAGCATCGCCAGGTCGGCCATCCTGGTACGGAACTCAGCCGCCCGTTCGGCGACGTCGGCAGGAATGTCAGCGTCAGGCACTCCCAGATGCCGCAGCAACCTGGCCAGCGCCGCGCTGGTCGGCACCGGTGCCTGGCTCGAGCCCTGCAGGTCGACGAAGAGCTGGCCAGCGGGGAACCGCGCGCTCAGCCGGTGCGCGACGTGAACGGCAAGCGCCGATTTGCCCACCCCGCCGGTCCCGGTGACGGCAGCGACCCGCAGCGGCTGGCTGGCATCGGTCGCCGTAAGCAAGGTGGACAGCCACCGCACCTGCTCACTGCGGCCAGTGAACTCGGCGATGTCCGGCGGCAGTTGGGCCTGGCCTGCCCAGCGACTGCCGGTCGGGGGCGGCCATTGGCGCGGCTAGTGGCACTGGGCCGGGGCGCGCGGCCGCCATCAACGCGACCCGCTCGTCGGCGGAGAGCCGCAACGCGCCAGCGAGCAAGTCGACCGACCGCCGATAAGGCCGGCCGACCCGATCGGCCTCCATCCCGCTGATCGTCCTTACGCTCAGGCCCGCCAGCGCCGACAGCTCCTCCTGGGTCAGTACGGCCTGCAATCGATGGCGGCGCAACATCACGCCAAAGCTTTCCATCTCGCCTGCTCACACCGCTTACGCCGCGCAGCATCCGCCGAACCGCTGCACAGTCCCGATATCTGTCTACAACACGCTTGTCGGGGGTATTTCGCTGCCTGGCGGTAGCGGATTTTTAAGCGAATTTCGCGAGCCGGGTGAGCGTCTCATCGGCCTCAGCGACCAAGGTGGCCATCACCTGGGCCACCGGCCGGATGTCGTTCATCCGGCCCACGATCTGGCCGACCGGCATCGGCACGAGATCAGGGTCGCCGGACCGCATGAGCCGTTGGTGCGCCTCGCTGACCAGCAGATTCTGCAACGGCATCGGCAACGGATCGGGGGCCTGCGGGTCATCCCAGGCCTGCGTCCACTTGTTCTTCAGCAGCCGGGCCGGCTTACCGCTGTAGATCTTGGACCGCACGGTATCGGACGAACTGGCATTGATCAGCGCCCGGTGCAAGCCAGAGACCTCGATGCTCTGCGCGTACTCGCTGGTGGTCAGCCAGTACGAGCCCATCCAGACCCCGACCGCGCCAAGTGCCAGAGCGGCGGCGATCTGACGGCCCGACCCAATCCCGCCTGCCGCCAGCACCGGCACGTCACCGCCCACGGCGTCAACGACCTCAGGCACCAGCACCATGCTGGCGATCTCACCGGTGTGACCGCCGGCTTCGTAGCCTTGCGCCACCACAATGTCCACGCCCCGGCTGACGTGCCTGGCGGCATGCGCGGCCGTGCCGGCCAAGGCCGCGACCGCGATGCCCTGATTGCGCGAACTGGCGATCACGTCATCGGGCGGCGAGCCGAGCGCGTTGGCGATCAGCCTGACCGGATGCGCCAAGGCCACCTCCACGTGCGCCCTGGCCACCGAGTGCAGCCAGCCAAGCACGCCCGCACGCGCCTGACCATCGGCAGGCAGCGGCGGCACCCCGAGCCGCAGCAGCGTCTGGTCGACGAACTCCCGGTGGCCGTCAGGGATCAGCTTGCTCAGATCGAATTGCGTGCCCTCGGCCGGCACGTTGGCGGGCATCACCACGTCCACCCCGTAAGGCCGCCCATCGGTATTGGCGTCCATCCAGGTCAGCGCGTCATCAAGCTCAGCGGCGTCGTTGTAGCGTACGCAGCCAAGTACGCCAAGGCCACCGGCCCGGCTGATGGCGGCGGCGACGTGCTCGGAAGGGGTAAAGCCGAGGATCGGATAATCGATCCCGAGCCGGTCACACAGGTCAGTGTGCAAGGTCATCGGTCAGCCATTCGTGTGTGCTTGAGCAGCGAGCTTCGCGTCGGCGAACTTCCTGGCCCAGACGTAATCGGCCTTCCCGCTCGCGGTGCGCCCGATGCGGTCGGTGAACCAGACCGTTCTCGGCACCTTGTAGCCGGCTATGAACTTGCGTACTACCGCGTCAAGTTCGGCCAGCACCACTTCTTCGCCGTCGCGCGGCTGCACGATCGCGGCGACCCGCTGGCCAAGCCGCTCATCAGGAATGCCGATCACCAGCGCGTCGAAGACTTTGTCGTACGCCTTGATCGCGCTTTCTACCTCTTCAGGAAAGACCTTCTCGCCACCGGTATTGACGCTCGCGCTGCCCCGGCCGAGCAACGTGATCGTGCCGTCAGCTTCGACCCTGGCGAAGTCGCCGGGCACCACGTACCGCTTGCCGTCAACCTCGACGAACATGGCAGCCGTCTTTACCTGATCTTTGTAATAGCCGAGCGGCACGTGCCCGCCCCGCGCGATGCGCCCGGTCTGGCCAGGGCCGACGCGATGACCGTCGTCGTCGATAACGATCGTGTTCGGACCTGGATGCACCGTCGGGCCGCCCTGCTGCTGGCCGCCCGCGCTGGCGAACGAGATCCCGGTAAAGCCGGTCTCTGACGATCCGATCGCGTCGGTGATCACCGTATTCGGCAGGGCGGCGAAGACGGCATCCTTGACGCTCTGCGAGAACAAGGCGCCATTCGACGACACCGACACGACCGAGGACGCGTCGTAGTCGCCCGCGGTATAGGCGTCGATGAGCGGCCTGGCCATGGCGTCGCCGACCACCACGAGCACGTTGACCTTGTGCCGCTGCACCGCGAGCCACACATCGTGCGGGTCGAAGGCGGGCAACAGCACCACCGTGTCACCGGTAAACAGGCTCATCAGCGCAGTCCACTGGGCACTTCCGTGGATTAGCGGCGCCACGCACAGTTTCGCCAGACCAGGCCCGTTGGCCGTGCTGCGGGACTGCGCCCACTCATCGGGCAGCGGCTCCCCGGTCAGGAAGTCAATGCCGCCGCCCAGAGTGCGCCAGACATCCTCCTGCCGCCACAGCACGCCCTTCGGGTAGCCGGTGGTGCCGCCGGTGTAGAGCAAGTAAATGTCATCACCGCTGCGCGGTCCGAAATCGCGCTCGTGCGAAGCCGACGCCAGCGCCTCGTCGTAGCGCACGCCAGGTATCTGCGCGCCCGACTCGCTCTCGGTGCCGTCGTCGATGACGACGGCACCGCGCACCCCAGGCGAGTCAGCGAGCACGGAGGCGACCAGCGGCGCGAACTCCCTGTCGTACACCAGCGCCACCAGGTCGGCGTCGGTGAACATGTACCGGAGCTCGCTTTCCACATAGCGGTAGTTGATGTTGACCGTTCTGGCGCGCAGTTTGTAGCTAGCGAGCAGCGTCTCAAGCGCCTCGATCGAGTTACGCGCGTAAAGCCCGACGTGGTCATTGACGCCAACGCCCAGGCTGGCCAGATGATGCGCCAGCGCAGTTGAGCGCTGGTCAAGCTGCCGATAGGTCACCGTGCGTTCACCGCAGGCCACCGCGATCCGATCAGGGACAGCGTCAGCAGCATGTTCGAACAGATCTGCGATGTTCAGAGCCATGGGACGAAACTAGAACCTGTTATCGTTCCAGGCAACCCGAGCCAGCAAGGAGATCCAGATCGATGACCAGCGATGAGCAGCCGCACGCACTGATCGAGCAGCGCGGGCACGTCCTGATCGTCACGCTCAACCGGCCGCAGGCCAAGAACGCCCTCAGCGGGCCGATGATGGCACTCATGCGACAGGCCTGGGACCAGGTCGACGCTGATCCAGACATCAGGGTCGCGATCTTGACCGGTGCGGGTGGCGCGTTCTGCGCCGGCGCCGACCTGAAGGCGATGACGCAGTCCCACCCCGGCGACGCCTTCAGCTCAGGCATGGACCTGTCGCGGATCGATGCGCTACTGAAGGGCCGCCGACTCAGCAAGCCGCTGATCGCCGCGGTCGAAGGACCCGCCGTCGCCGGGGGCACCGAGATCTTGCAGGCCACCGACATCAGGATCGCTGGCGAAAGCGCCCGCTTCGGGGTGTCGGAAGCCCGCTGGGGACTCTTCCCGCTCGGCGGATCAGCCGTCCGACTGGTCCGCCAACTCCCCTACACCGTCGCCGCTGACCTGCTGCTCACCGGCCGCCACATCAGCGCACCCGAAGCCATGCGGATCGGCCTCATCGGCGAAGTGGTACCCGACGGCCAGGCCCTCACCAGAGCGCTCGAGGTGGCCGACCTCATCTGCGCCAACGGCCCGGTCGCCGTCCGTGCCATCCTGCGCACCATCAGGGAAACCGAAGGCCTGCCAGAAAACGAGGCGTTCGCCATCGAGTCCCAGCTCGGCATGGAAGTCTTCAGATCCGCCGACGCCAAAGAGGGCCCGCGTGCCTTCGCAGAAAAGCGCAAGCCAGCTTTCACCGGCGAATAACCCGACCGCAAGCCACCCACGCCACGGAGCAGTCGCTGCCGCCTAAACGTGGTTTGCTTCGTAGGCGTAGACGACGATGTTGCTGAGGTAACTGCGGGTGGCGTAGTCGAAGGTGCCGCCGCAGGTGATGATGCGCAGGCCCGGGTAAGGAACTGGGCCGTAAACAGCCGCAGTGGGGAACCTCGCCTTCAGGTATTCGTGCACCTGCGTGATCGTGAAGACCGCGACAGTGCCGTTGGAGCGCAGGACGAAGGCGCGGTCACCGGGGCGCAGGTCGTGCAGCCGGAAAAATACGCCAGGGCCAAGGTAGGAGTCGACGTGGCCGGCGATGATCGAGGAACCGATGGCACCTGGGCGGGGGCTGCCTGTGTACCAGCCAGCTACGTTGGTGGTGGTCGGGACCTGGAGCGAGCCTTGCGCGGTCATGCCCAGCCTGATCAGCTTGGTTTGCACGCCGATGGCTGGGAGTACCAGGTAGGTCGGCTTGGGTACCTGCCGATCGGACGCAGGATCGGGGACCGAGGCTTGCGGCCCGCGCGGGGCTGCGACGTGCGGTGTTCGCCCGGCCGCGTAGGCACCGCGGTCGCCCAAGCTAGTCGCGATGACGCCGATTCCCCCGGCCAGCGTCACCAGCGAGCCGACCAGCAGCACGATCAGGCTGCGCCTGGCCGGCTCGACTGGCACCGCGTGGCGCCCCGTTGCCTTCCTCATGTCACCGCGCGCCCGCTAGCTGACGACGGCTCCGGCGCAGGCTCACCAGGCCGATCGCGACCAGTAGCAAGCCCGCCGAGCTGATCAGCGTCCACGGCAGTAGCGAGGAACCCTGAATCGGCGCGGTGCCGCCAAAACCGGTGGCAGGTGCCGTCGACGGGAGCACCCGGCTGCCGACGGCATCGGTCAGATCCACGATCTTCAGATTTTTCGGCGTGTCGAGAATCACCAGGGTGTGGATCGTGCCGGACGGCAGGTTGATCCGCTGCTTAGCGGTTTCGCTCTGACCGTTCGCGTGCACCACATAGGTCCCGTGGGCCAGCGACTGGAAGGCGGTCGCAGACGCGAAGACCAGATCGCGGCCAAACAGGTGCGTCGTCGTTCGCACCGTCACCAGGTGCTCTCGCATGGACGCCTGAATGACCCTGACCATGCTGTGACCAGCCGGGGCGGTCAGATCATCGCGCAGCACCACCAGCCTGAGCCCATTGCGTGGTCCCATGCCAGCCACGGTGTAGGCGTCCCCAGCGTGCACCTTGACCGCAGTCGAAAGCACCGGTGCCGAACTGGGTGCGGCCCCAGCGGCGCGCATCGCCACTGTGTAGGTACCGGCAGGAGCCGGCAAGTAGGGCGACACCGTGCCATAGCTGACATGATGCAGCACCACCATCGCCTGTGGGTTGCGGAACGAGTACAGGTATACGTCGACCGCAGGCGTGTTGGGTGATAGATGGGCAAGCCTGAGCCAACCGGTCTTGGCGGTCACTGACGAGGATGCCGACCCGATATTCACCAGCAAGCCAACAGCGACGGCACAGGCAATCAACGCGGCTCGGAGTCCGGATCTTGACAATATTAATCCCATGGTTCCCTCTTTTCTGCTTTTCCTGATTTGATGCCGGACATGCGATCTGACATCAGGCATTAACTGGACGGAGAGCCGATCGGCGTCGTCGCCACGGGATTGCCGTCGAAGGCACCGAACTGCGGTGGGTCGGTCACATCAAGCTGCACAATGATTCGGCCACTCGCGGTGGTGTGCTCGGAGTAACTGTCCGCTTTAAGCGCGGTCCACTGCGCCTTAAGGAAGGTCTCGATCTTCGTGGCCGCTTCGGCCATCGCGGCATTGCCTTGACCTGACCGCAGTGACCCGTCCGACGGCGGGATCCGCGGCGTGATGAACGCCGCCAACTGCGGGACGCCTGGGCTATGGCCCGGTCCCCAGCCGGCGAAGCCAAGCACCCGGATCGGCCCGCAGAACTGCACAAGACCAGGCAGCAAGATCAGCAGCCGAGAGTCCACGTTGCCCGCCTTGATCTGCGCGGCGGCCGCCTTGGTAGCCGAGATCTCTGAGTTGCGCAGCAAGCTGGCGCCGGCCAGTTTCCTAGCCCGCCAGTCCGCCTTCAGTTGGTGCCGGTAAGTGGGACCGTCGCCCGCTACCACCCGAACCGACACTTCAGCTGTGCCGGTGCCGAAGCTCGCGAGCACGACCGGCGCGAACACGGACTCAAGATTGGCGCCCATCTGGCTGCGCACTACAGCAGTGGCTATCACGACAGCACCGTTTTCCGGATCTTCCGCAGTTGGCGCGAGCGGAATGACCTGAGCGGCCGGTACGCCCGCGCCCTGGAGCACGTGGCACATCAGCGGATCACACGCGATGATCGCGCTTGGCGAGATCCACCGGCGCGCCCAGATCGCGGCCGCCTTGCGGGCAATATCAGCCGCGGAGAGCGCGGGATCGGCTGGCACCCGGTGCTGGATGATCCGTGGCGCCGCGATCACCGACGCGATCACCACCACGCCAAACACCGAGGCCAGCAGCAGCATCCGCTGCCGCGCCGCCCTGGCCGACAGCGACCTCGCGTGCCGCGGATAGCCACGGGCATCATCGACCCTGGCCCGGCCAGCCATCGCGGTGTCGATGGCACGGTAGCCGCCCGCAGTCCGGCCGACCAGCGGACGCCGCAAGACACCCGGAGACGCGGCACCCGGAAACGCGGCGGCGGGCGACGCGGCACCCGGAAATGCGGCACCCGGAGACGCGGCACCCGGAAATGCGGCACCCGGAGACGCGGCACCCGGAGACGCGGCACCCGGAGATGCGGCGGCGGGCGACGCCCCGGTCTGGGCAAGCGTCGGCGGCCCGCTGACGGCGGGGCCGGGTGCGTGGGCGGTCTTGCTCGCCGGTCGACCAATGCGCTGGCGGCCAGGTTTGGCGGCGGGGGCCGCTTTGCCCTGGGCAGGCTGGTGACCGGCTTGGGCAGACTTATTTCCCACGCCGACCTTGTTTGCCGAACCTGACTTGTTCGCCGGTGCGGGCTTGGCTGCCACCATTAGCGACCGCCCGCCATCCCGCCATATTTAGCGAGCAGCAGCCATAGCACGCTCGCGCCCATTAGCGTCGATTCCACGGTCAATAGCCTCCACCTGGCAATCCGCGTGCATCGGATGAGCGAGATATAGCATGCCGATGACGGGCGCATGACGCGGATTACCAAAGCTGATAGCCGAATCTGGAGAATTAGATTTCGCCCCAATACGCCAGTGTTTGACCAGATAGCGCAGCGAGGCTACGCCAGCCACTCAGTTACTGAGCGTATTTAAAGCCAGCAAAAACTCGCCCTGTTATACCGTTTTGTGCACCCGGAAGCGCCGGCCCCGCGCTGCAGCATCGTTGAACCCCTGATGTCGTTGCTCCGCCCTGGCGAGCAGCATCGTCGGAGCGGTACTGCTGCTCCAGCGACAGCACCGCTCCGACGACGTCGCTGGACCTGGTGCGGGGAACCGCAACGTCGGAGCGACGACGCTGCTGGCATGGACTGAGGCTTAGCTATCGTCGGCGTTACTTGGCTGCTCGACCCACGCGGAGAAGACGGGAAGACCACGCCAGGGCGTTGCCGCACCGTCCGCATCAGCGGCCACGGCCACGACCGCATAGGGATGGCCAAAGCGCAACTCCACCGTGCGACGCTGACCCCGGTTCGGCAGCATCGCCATCCGCACTGCCACCGCGCTCACGGCCGCGGCCTCGAACCCGGTCCTGGTGTAGCTGGCCAGAACCGCTTGCCTGGCGTCCCACGGATCGCCGGAGGCCAGCCCCGCCAGCGCGGCCGGGAACCCTAGCCTGCGATCGGTGAGGTCGTGGCTGTCGTCCGCCGTCCAGGCCGGCAGCACCGCTAGGCAGCGCTGCCGGACGCGATCGGTGCTCGGCTCATCTCGCACCGACCAGAGCGGCCAGTCGCCTGGCGGCAGGTCAAGCAGTGGGCGCTTGGGCACCGGCGCACCAAGCGCGGTCGCTGAGGCGATGTCGTAGGCAGCCGCCAGCACCGTCGCCGGAGCTACATCAGCAGCACCGATCACGGAAGCCACCAGCAGGCCACCACGAGCCTGACCGACATGGACGGCGACGTCACCAGCCCGCTCGCAGGCGCAGATGAACGCCGAATGCGACGGATGTATCGGGGAGCGGAGTACCCGCGCGAGTTTTTTCGCCCAAGGGCTTGACTGGCCAAGCGCGCTGCCTGCAGTCAGCTCGAACGGACAGTCCCAGGAGACCTTGGTCGCAAGCGCGGTGGCGAGCAGCAAGTAGCTGTGCGCCGCCTTGAGCGGGAACTTCTCGATCAGCCCAAAGGTGTGCTCGCGTGCCCACCGGTCGAGTTCGGCCTGGTCAGGCACGTCGCCCCGGGCGAGCGCCGACGGCAGGCCAGCGAGCCACGCCGGGTCGATGGCACCCGGCCTGCTCCACAGTGCCGCCGCTGCGGCTACCAGCGGGTGCGGGGTCGCGAGCAATTCTCCGGCCAGTGCCGCCGCCTGCGCCGGATCACCGCCGAGCAATTCGGCCACGACCGCCCGGTCAGCGCCGCTGGCCGCGTGACCGCAACAAGCCAGCAGTAGCCAGGCGCCAAGCGGCGAGGCCACGGTGTGCCGGTAGCCGATCACCTCATGGAACGTGGCCGCATAGCTGGCCACCCGGCTGAACAGCTCGGACTTGGCGGTCGCCATGTCCTCAGTCTGCCAGGGGCGGATAATGATGGCCATGACCAAGCCGTCGGACGTACCCAACCTGCCGCTCCGCGACGGCGGCCAACTGCCGCTAGTCGGGCTCGGCACCTGGAAGCTGCGCGGCGATTCGGTCGCGACCTCAGTGGCAGCTGCCCTAGCCGTCGGCTACCGGCACATCGACACCGCGACCATGTACGACAATGAGGCCGCTATTGGCGAGGCGCTTGAGGCCAGCCCGATCGACCGGGACGACGTGTTCCTCACCACGAAGCTGCGGCCGTCCGACGCCGGCCGGGCCGAGAAGGTACTGCGGTCCTCGCTGCGCGCACTTCGCACTGACCGGGTTGACTTGTGGCTGCTGCACTGGCCGCCGGCCCGCGCCGCCGCGAGCCGGCAAGCGTGGAACGAGCTGCGGCGGCTGCGGGACGCCGGCCTGGTCAGGTCAATCGGGGTGAGCAACTACTCGCTCGCCCAGCTCGATGACCTGATCACCGCATCTGGTGAGACGCCGGCGGTAAACCAGGTGCACTGGGACCCGCTGCGGTACTCGGCCGACATCGTCACCGGCCACGCCGAGCGCGGCATCGTGCTTGAGGGATACAGCTCGATCAAGGACGTCAAGCTGGATCACCCCACCATCACTCAGATCGCGGCAGCGCATCAGGTGAGCCCGGCCCAGGTAATGCTGCGCTGGAACGTGCAACGCGACATCGTGGTCATCCCGAAGTCAGCTCACCCCGAGCGGATCGCCACCAATCTCGACTTGTTCGGGTTCGAGCTAGCTGATGCCGAGATGGCGGCTATCGACGAACTCGGCCGGTGATCGCAGCTAGGTCGGCCCTCGTGCGCAGCACGATGAAGTCGATCCCGGCGTTAGCCGGATCGTGCTGCGCTGCCTGATACCGCCGCCGGTACTTGCCATGCTGGGTCAGCGCCCACATGATGATCGATTCGTTCGGGTCCAGCCGAAATAGGTTCTGCCACCGCTCCTTGTTGCCGTTCCACAGCTCGGCACCAGTGACCATCCGGCGTAGCGTCCGGCCGATGATCTGCCGCATTACCAGGTGCCTGGGCAGATCGAGCCAGATAACCGTGTCGGCCTGGCCCCAGATCAGGTCGCGAACCGCGCTGTAATTGCCGTCCACCACCCAGCCTGGTGCGGCAGTGAAGTCGCCCACCCGCTGCCTGAAGGTGTCCCGATCGAGCGGCTGCCAGCCGGGCTGATGGAATACCGAGTCGAGTTCGAGATGCGGGACGCCGAGTGATTGAGCCAGCGCCTTTGCCAGAGTTGTCTTTCCTGATCCCGAGTTGCCAACTACGTTGACCCGCTGCACTCGGTTAGTATGCGAGAAATCCCGTCGCAAATGGAAATTTTTTTGCTTTGCGATCGCTCAGTTTCCGGGTTCTCCGGCTACTAGAACGTGTTCTAGTAACTCGGCCGTGGTGAGCCGTCTGGACGGCCAGGCAGTGTTGCCACCCGGACCAGTAACGTGTTTCACTTCCATCCGTGAGCGAGCCATCCGTGCCCGAGTCGTCCGCTGACCAGCCTCTGCATGCTCCGCTGGAGATCACATTCGATTACACCAGGTCACTTGGTGCCACGCTGAGCGCATTCATGACGGGACTAGCTAGGCACCGAATTCTGGCGGCCAGGGCGGCTGACGGGCGGGTGCACGCACCGCCGTTCGAGTACGACCCAGTCACGGGCCTGGCACCGGCCGAGTTGGTCGAGGTCGGCCCAGGCGGGACGGTGGTGAGCTGGACTTGGGTGCTGCGGCCCGATGCCGGGCAGCCGTTTGACCGGCCGTTCGGCTGGGCGCTGATCCGGCTGGACGGTGCGGACACCGCCCTGCTGCACGCCGTTGACGTGGCGTCGGCCGAGCAGTTGCGGACCGGGCTGCGGGTCAGGGCGCGCTGGTCGGATCAGCGCGGTACCGGCCTGACGGACATCGCCTGCTTCGAGCCGGAGCCGGCCGAGCCAGCCGAGCCAGCCGCGCCAGCCGGGCGGGCCGAGCCAGCCGAGCCAGCCGGGCGGGCCGACCCGATCGAGGTCACCATGTTGACCACGCCGATCAAGCTCAGCTACGACCACACGGTCTCCCCCGGCGAGAGCAGCTACCTGCGCGCGCTCGCGCAAGGCCGGCTGATCGCGCAGCGCTGCCCGGCCTGCGGCAAGGTGTACCTGCCGCCGCGCGGTGCCTGCCCGGTCGATGGCGTGCCGACGACAACCGAGGTCGAACTGCCTGACACCGGCATCGTGACGACGTTTTGCGTGGTGAACGTGCCGTTCACTGGGCAACAGGTACCGGTGCCCTACGTCGCCGCCTCGGTGCTGATCGATGGCGCTGACATCGCGTTCCAGCACCTGATCCTGGGCTGCGCGCCCGACGAGGTGCGGATGGGCATGCGGGTCAAGGCCGTATGGAAGCCACGCGGCGAGTGGGAGACGTCAATGCGCAACATCGAGTACTTCGAGCCGACCGGCGAGCCCGATGCGCCTTACGACTACTACGCGCACCATCTCTAGCCCGCCCTTGCGCGGACCCCTGCACCGGAAGGACACCGACTCGTGACAGCTGTCGCAGTGATCGGCTTCGCCCAGGCGCCCAACGAACGGCACTCCCCCGCGACTACCAACGGCGTCGAGATGCTGGTGCCAATCTTCGGAGAGGTCTTCGCGGCCACCGGCCTGACCAAGGATGACGTCGGCTTCTGGTGCTCGGGGTCATCGGACTACCTGGCCGGGCGGGCGTTTTCATTCGTCTCGGCGGTGGATGCGATCGGCGCGTTCCCGCCGGTGATGGAATCGCACGTGGAAATGGACGGTGCCTGGGCGCTCTACGAGGCCTGGCTGAAGGTACTCACCGGGGAAGCCGACATCGCCCTCGCGTACGGCTTCGGAAAATCATCTGCTGGAAAATTGCGCCGGGTACTCGCCCTGCAACTCGACCCTTACCTGCTGGCACCGCTCTGGCCAGACTCGGTGTCGATCGCCGCCTTGCAGGCGCGGGCCGGACTTGAGGCCGGCCGGTGGACCGAGGCGCAGATGGCCCAGGTCGCCGCGCGAAGCTGGGCCGATGCCCAGGCCAATCCGGCCGCACTGCGCCGTTCTGGCGAACTCGGCTCAGTAGCTGACCTGCTTGACCAGCCTTACCTCGCTGATCCGCTCAGGGCGCACGACTGCGCGCCAGTCGCCGACGGCGCGGCCGTGGTCATCCTGGCCAGCGAAGACCGGGCCCGATCCCTGTGTGAAAGGCCCGCCTGGATCACCGGCTTCGAGCACCGGGTCGACTCGGCGGAGCTTGGCGCCAGGGACTTGACCACCTCGCCGTCGACCGAAAGCGCTGGTCGAGCCGCCGGGGCGGCCGATGCCCAGGTGGCTGAACTGCACGCGCCATTTACCCACCAGGAGATCATCCTGCGGCACGCACTCGGGCTGGCTGACGATGCCAGGATCAATCCGTCTGGCGGCGCGCTGTGCGGGAACCCGATGTTCGCCGCTGGCCTGGCCAGGATCGGCTCGGCCGCCACCGAGATCATGTCGGGCCGGGCCGACGTGGCGCTCGGCCACGCGACCGGCGGCCAGGCCCTGCAGCAAAATCTGGTGTGCGTCATGTCAGCCGAGCCTGCTAGGAGGGCAATGTGAAGCAGCGCGCGGCGGTGCTCGGGACCGGGCAGACCTCGCACCGGAGCAAGCGGACGGACGTCTCGATCGCCGGCCTGTGCCGCGAGGCGGTGGACCGGGCACTGGCCGACGCCGGGGTGGCTGCCGACCAGATTGACGCCGTCGTCGTCGGCAAGGCACCTGACCTGTTCGAAGGCGTGATGATGCCGGAGCTGTACCTGGCTGACGCGCTCGGCGCGGTGGGCAAGCCACTGATGCGGGTGCACACGGCTGGCTCGGTCGGCGGTGCCACCGGGCTGGTCGCGGCCAGCCTGATCCAGGCGGGCGTGCACCGCCGGGTGCTGGCGGTAGCCTTCGAGAAGCAGTCCGAGTCCAACGCGATGTGGGCGCTGTCGATCTCGCCGCCGTTCTCCATGCCGGTCTTGGCCGGAGCTGGCGGGTACTTTGCGCCGCACATCCGCTCCTACATCCGGCGTTCAGGCGCGCCCGAGCACATCGGCGCGATGGTCGCGGCCAAGGATCGCCGTAATGGCGCCCGCAACCCGTACGCGCACTTGCGCCAGGCCGACATGACGATGGCGAAGGTGCTGGCCTCGCCGATGCTCTGGGACCCGGTCAGGTACGACGAGACTTGTCCATCCTCTGATGGCGCGTGCGCGGTCGTGCTCGGCGACCAGGTCGCCGCGCAGGCGTCCGGCCAGCCGGTCGCCTGGATCAGGGCGACCTCGATGCGAACCGAGCCGACGATGTTCGCCGGCAAGGACCACGTGAACCCGCGGGCCGGAGCGGACGCCGCCGCCGCGCTGTGGGCAGCGGCCGGGATCACCAGCCCGATCGATCAGATCGACGCGGCCGAGATCTACGTGCCGTTTTCCTGGTTCGAGCCGATGTGGCTGGAGAACCTGGGCTTCGCCGGGCCAGGCCAGGGCTGGCGGCTGACCGAGGCCGGCGAAACGGAGATCACCGGGCGGATCCCGGTCAACCCGTCCGGCGGAGTGCTCAGCTCGAACCCGATCGGCGCGTCCGGGCTACTCCGCTTCGCCGAGTCAGCAATGCAGGTCACCGGCAAGGCCGGCGAGCACCAGGTAGCAGGTGCGAAGACCGCACTCGGCCACGCCTACGGCGGCGGATCCCAATACTTCTCCATGTGGGTAGTCGCTGACACCCCGGATTAGATGCCTCGGCGATCTCTAGTCGTCGCCTACGGGACGAGCTTCCCGTGGCAGCGTTCACACTCGGGTACGTTCCGACCTTTTGCGGCATTTCTTCGCCGAGCTGGTGGGGTCGAAGTCGCTTCGGCGTGACATGTCATGAGCGGCCGTCGTCCTATCACGCGGAAGCGACGTCCAGACGACTCAGAGCGGCCTAAATCAGGCGCGTCAGGGTCGCCAATTCGTGAAATGTCAGCCAGCCGGGGCCACTTATCACGCTCAAGCGACGCGAGGCGGTGCGTGGGGCGCGGGGCGGGGCGCGGGGCGGGGCACCGCCGCTCAAGCCGCGCGGGGCGGTGCGGGCGCGGCGCCGCCCCCGCGCCGCCCGGGCCGCCTGGGGGGCCTTAGCGGTAGCTGACTGGGAGGCGCTTGATGCCGTTCAGCCAGCCGGAGCGCAGTCGCTCGGCGTCGCCGGTCTTGGTGATGTCCGGCATCACGTCGGCGATGGCGTTGAAGATCAGGTCAATTTCCATCCTGGCCAGGTTGACCCCGATGCAGTAATGCGCGCCGGTGCCGCCGAAGCCGAGGTGCGGATTCGGGTCCCTGGTGATGTCGAACTTCTCCGGCTGATCGAAGACGTCTTCGTCGAAGTTGGCCGAGCGGTAGAGCAGCCCGAGCCGCTCGCCTTTCTTGATCTCCTGGCCGCCGAGTATGGTGTCGGCCTTGGCCGTCCGCTGGAAGGCGGTCACTGGAGTCGCCCAGCGGACGATCTCGTCCGCTGCCGTGGCCGGCCGCTCCGCGCAGTACAGCTCCCACTGGTCGGGGTGGTCGAAGAAGGCGAGCATGCCGTGCGAGATGGCGTTTCGCGTCGTCTCGTTGCCCGCCACCGACAGCAGGATCACGAAGTAGCCGAACTCGTCCGACGATAGGTGGCCGCCGCCGACCTGGGCGTTGACCAGCTTGGTGACGATGTCTTCGCGCGGGCACTGCTTGCGGTCTTCGGCCATCGCCATCGCGTAGCCAACTAGCTCAGCCGCCGCGATCATGCCGGCGTCAGCGAACTCGGGGTCGTCGTAGCCCACCATGGCGTTCGACCAGTCGAAGATCTTCCTGCGGTCGTCCTGCGGCACCCCGATCAGCTCGGCGATGGCCTGCAGCGGCAGCTCGCAGGCCACGTCGGTGACGAAGTCGCCGGTACCTGACTCGATCGCGTCCGTGACGATCTTCTTAGCCCGCTCGGTCAGTCGCTCCCGCAGATTGCCGATCGCCCGGGGGGTGAAGCCGCGCGAGACGATCTGGCGGAGCTGGGTGTGCTGCGGCGGATCGATATTCAGCAGGATGAGCCGCTGCACGTCGATGCTGTCCTTGATGTCGCCGCCGTGCCTGATGATCGCGGTGTTTTCCCAGCTCCCGAACAGGTCGCTGGAGCGGGACACCTCTACCACGTCGGCATGCTTGCTGACCACCCAGAAGCCTTCATCGGGGAACCCGGAGGCCGGCTGGGTGTTAAACCAGATCGGCGCCGCCCGCCGCAGTTCGGCCAGCTCAGCGTTGGGCACTCGACTGGCGTACAGATCGGGGTCGGTGAAGTCAAAACCCGCAGGTATCTGTGGTCCGGACATAGCTGCCTCCGCTGCCGAGCGACCGCATCCCTGCACCTGATTAGACCATGAAAGGTAGAACACGTTCTACCATTGAGCCACGAGCGAGGGAGAGGGTAGCTATGGGCAACGCCGTCATCGTCGAAGCGGTCCGCACTCCGATCGGCAAGCGCAACGGCAGCTTGTCCGGCCTGCACGCGGCGGAGATCCTCGGCGCTGTCCAGCGTGGCGTGATCGAGCGGGCTGGGCTTGATCCCCAGTTGGCTGAGCAAGTCGCCGGCGGGTGCGTGACCCAGGCAGGCGAGCAGTCCAACAACGTCACCCGCACCGCCTGGCTGCACGCCGGGTTGCCGCGGCAGACTGGTTGCCTGACCCTGGACGCGCAGTGCGGCTCAGCTCAGCAGGCGGTCCACCTGATCGCCGGGCTGATCGCGGCCGACGCGATCGACGTGGGCATCGGCTGCGGCGTCGAAGCCATGAGCAAGGTGCCGCTTGGGACAGCCGCCCTGGCCGGGGGCACCTCGCCGCGCCCGGCGAGTTGGACCATCGACATGCCGAATCAGTTCGCCGCCGCCGAGCGGATCGCGACCAGGCGCGGCTTGACCAGGGCCGAGCTGGACGCCTTCGGCCTGGCCAGCCAGCAGAAGGCCGCGCGGGCCTGGGCGGCTGGGCACTTCGATCGCGAGGTGCTCGCGGTGAAGGCCCCGACGCTTGACGCCGACCGGCAGCCGACCGGAGAGTCCGCCACCGTAGAGCGCGATCAGGGACTGCGCGAGACGACAGCGGAAGGCCTCGCCAACCTCAAGCCGGTGCTGCCGGACGGCCTGCACACGGCGGGTACCTCATCCCAGATCTCCGACGGTGCCGCGGCCGTGCTGCTGGTCGATGAGGCGCGGGCCCGAGCGCTCGGCCTGCGGCCCCGCGCCAGGATCGTCAGCCAGGCGCTGATCGGCGACGAGCCTTACTACCACCTGGACGGCCCGATCGCGGCGACCGAGCGGGTGCTGCGCCGCACCGGCATGACCATCGGCGACATCGACCTGTTCGAGGTCAACGAGGCGTTCGCCGCGGTCGTGCTGTCCTGGCGATGCGTCCATCAGCCCGATCCTGACCTGGTCAACGTGAACGGCGGCGCGATCGCGCTCGGCCATCCGGTCGGCAGCACTGGGGCCAGGCTGATCACCACCGCCCTGCACGAACTTGAGCGGCGCGATGCCAGCACCGCGCTGATCTCGATGTGCGCCGGTGGCGCGATGGCCACGGCCACCATCATCGAGCGAATCTAGTGCCCTCAGCCGTCAATCCTGATGCCAAGCGCCTGGGCGAAGGTCGCCGCCAGCGCGAGAGCGTCTGAGCTGCTCATGATGGCACCGCGCAAGCTGGTGACTCCGGCGACGCCGGTCAGGTCACACGAGCTGAACCTGGTCTCGCTCAATCGAGCACCTGAGAACTGCGCGCCCACCAGATCGCAGTTGTCGAATCTGACCTCAGCCAGTTCGGTCTCGCCGAAATTAGCCTGGTCAAGTCGGCACCCGGTAAAGACCACGTTGATGAACTTGGTGGCGGAGAAGAAGGCCAGGTCCATCCGGCAGTTGGCGAAGGTCACGTCGCGGACGATGCCGGTAATCCAGGTCAGTCCGGTCATCCTGGTCCCGGTCGCTGCCACTCGGCTAAGCGAGCATTCCCTGGCCCGCAGGTTCGCCAGGTCGCAGCGATCGAATTCGACATCCTTGATGATCGTGCGGTTAAGCCTGGTCTGACCGAAGTTGACGTTGCGACAGCGACACTGGTCGAGTTCGGCACCGGCCGCCTGCCGGTCGGACAGATCAAGATCAGTCAAGGCGAGGCCGCACAGCGTGGCCCCGTCGGTCAGTTCGGCCTCGGCCAGCTCCGCCTGATCGAGCTTGTCGGGCAGGTCAGGCGCAGCGGGCTCGCGCAGTCGAGCCTTGCGATCAGTCGCGGAATGAGAAGAACGGCCAGTCACCCACTAATGCTAGGCCCACCGCACTGCTCAGCGCGTGATTGCAGGCCCGCATTGCGCTAGGTTGTTGCTTCTTTACTTGATAGGGGTGGGTCAGCTTGAAAGTCAGCCCAATACACCGCCGTACCCGATTTACCGCTGTCCTCGCCGCGGCCGGCCTCACCGCGATCACGACTATCGCGTGGGCGACGATGGCGACGGCAGCAGACACCAGTTGCCAGCCGGGCTCTGGGCCTAACCTGGCCGGCCGGCACTTCACCAACGGCACCTTCGCCGGCTTCCAGAGCGGTCAGCTGCGCTGCGCCAACCTGACCGGAGCTGACCTGGCCGGGCTGAGCCTGATCCAGATCGATTTCACCGGTGCGATCCTGCGGAACGCGAACCTTGAGCACGCTGACCTGACCCAGGCGACCTTGAATACCGCCGACCTGTCCGGCGCGAACCTGACCGATGCCAACCTGACTCAAGTCGAAGCGCACCAGACCAAGTTCGTCGGTGCCAACTTGTCTGGGGCGGATCTGACCCAAGCGGATCTGACCGGTGCCAATCTGTCCAAGACGAAGCTCTCCGGCGCCAGCTTCAATGAGGCGACTCTGGATCAGACCACGTTCACCGGCGCGACCGGCGTACCGCCGTGGGACCTGTGGATCGGCATCGCCGCGGTCCTATTCCTGGCGCTGCTGCTCTGGCGGACGCTGCGGCGCGGAGTGCGTGCGGTCGCGAAGGCCCGCACCATCGGCTTCTCTAACGTGACGGGTAGCAATCCGACCGTCGCATTGCTGCGCGGCATCATCGGATCGGTACTTGTGGCACTCGGCTTCAACCTCTGCGTGGGTGGATTCGTCGGCGAGATCCTGAGCGCGGCCGGGCCGCCAGTGAGCCAGACCTGCACCGGCCTGGTCTGCACTGTCGGGGTATCGAGTGGGTTCATCGGCATTTTCGGCGGCGTGGTCTTGATGGTCGTCGGCTTCATCGTGCGGGCCAGCCGTAGTAACGACCAGCCCGTCATCACCACGGCTGGCTCGGCGGCCGGGCCGTTCGGGCCAGGACCAGGTTTCAGCTAGCGGGCAGCTTCCGGCCGACGCCGGCGTAGAACCAGGCCTGCTCAGGTTTGTCCGGTACCTGACCGTCGTGCCGCCACAGCGGCAGGTACACCAGGCCTGGTTCGATCAGTTCGTAGCCGTCGAAGAAGCGCCGGATCTCCTGGCTCGACCTAGTGTGGGCGGAAGTACTGGCGTTCTTGTACAGGTCCTCCACTTTGGCGGCGGCTGACGGTGCCGCCTCCGCGGTCGCGTGCGAGATGGCCAGGTAGCTGCCTGGCACCAGGTCAGCGCTGAACTTACGGACGATGCCGAGGGGGTCCTGGTCGTCTGGGATGAAGTGCAGCACGGTGATCATCAGCAGTCCGACCGGCTGGCTAAAGTCAATCAGCCGCCTTACCTCAGGATGGCGCAGCACCGCCGACTGGTCGCGCAGGTCAGCGCTCACGACACTGGCGAGCGGATTACCGCGCAGCAGGTGCTTGCTGTGCGCGACGACGCCCTGGTCGTTATCGACGTAGACGACTCGAGCTTCAGGATCGCCGCTCTGCGCGATCTCGTGCACGTTCTCCTGCGTCGGGATACCTGAGCCGAGATCGAGGAACTGGCGAATCCCTGACGCGAGCAGGTACTGCACGGCGCGGCCGAGGAACGCCCGGTTTTCCTTGACGATCATCCTGGCGTTGGGCTCGGCCTGGAGTAGCTGACGCGCCAATTCGCGATCGGCGGCGTAATTGTGGTGACCGCCGAGGAAGAAGTCATAGAGCCGGGCCACGCTTGGTCGGTCAGTCTCGACTCCGTCAGGTATCACGCTCGATTCGTTCATAACGCCCCCCACTCGGTAACGGTCAGTAAGACCATCTCATCCGGTCGCCCCGGCTACTCAGAATCGGCTCGCGCGCCGACGGTAGCTTCACTTGCGGCGCGCGCTCTGCGGTACTCAGCCAGTTTCTCGTCAAGGTCGCGGACGGCGGCAGTGTCATCGGCCATCCGAAGATCCTGGCGCAGCGTGTTTATCCGGCTGGAGATGCGCCGTGAGCTATTCAACGTGGTAAGCCTGGCCGCATCGGCGAGGGTCTCGCAGGCTTCGCTGATCTCGCCCTGCTTGATCAATGCCTCAGCACGGAAGGCGAGCGTCAGCGCGCTGTTATGGCAGTTAACCGGAGCGAGCAGGCCTAGGGACCGGCGAGCCGCATCGGATGCGTCGACCGGCAGGTTGAGCTTCAGCGCGCACTCGCTCTCTGTGCCCCAGTAGAACGATCGGTCGTAGAAGTACCACCAGGGCGAACGAGGCGTATCGTCGCCGATCTTGCTGCTCACCTCTTGCTCTTTGTCCAGCGCCGCCTGACAGCGACCAAGCTGGCCCGCCTCGGCGTAAGCGCGCGCGGCTACGTCGGCGGCGTAGGCCATCGCGTAGGGGTTGCCGCTCGCCTTGCCGGCCACGATGGCCGCCTGCGCGTGATCGATCGCGTGACCTGGACGATGCCGGGAGGCGGCGAGTTGGCTTGAGGCCGCCAGGGTGTAGGAAACCAGGTCGTTATTGCCCGCACGGTAGGCAGCGGCCCGTGCATCGTCGTAGTAGTACCAGGCGGCCTTGTGGTCACCCAGGTTGAACAGCAGCCAGCCGATCAACTGGGTGAGGTCGCCGTAGGCCGTCAGCGCCTGGTGCGTCACTACCGCAGGCACGCTCCTAGCCAGCGCGGCCATCGCCGAGCGCAAGGCCATAGCGGGCTGCAGGGTGATCCTCGGGCCGACCGTGCCGCCCAGACGGCGCAGCCCGGCTACCACTTCGCTGGTGTAGCTCACGATCGCGAGGTCGGCATGGAGCCGTCCGCTGCGCGAGCCGCTGACTAGCCTTGGTACTTCGAGTACCGGCGCGGCGGCGACGACCGCGAGCGCACTGCTGGCCTCAAGCAGCAAGGTGCGGCGGCGCAGCCGCCTACCTGGTTCCTCAGCCACGCTGCCTGCCTGGATCAGCTGGGTAACCTGGGCCCGCCTGATGGTCTCAAGCGCCGCCTGCAAGGCGGCCGCCGATACGGCCGGGGCGCGGTCGGCTGGAAGCTCGTCGCTCAGCAGGTGCGAATGCGTCCCTGGCGGATGCAGGCGATCCGGGGACCAGCCGTGCACCCGGTCGGCCGCCCCGCCGTGAAGACGGGCCTGGTCGTGATCTCGGCGCTGCACCGCACCGCGGTCACGAATCGTGAGGCTGGCAGTCGGTCGGGTGCCGTAATCGCGGCAATCGCCGAGCAGGTCGGTGATCCGGCATTCATAGAGCCTCGCGAGCCGGTCAAGCGTCTCAAGCGATGGCGCGTGCCCGGTTTGGCCCGGCCATTGCTCCCAATAAGAGAAGTTCTTAAAGGTTTTCGGATCATCCGGCCAGATTTTGGTCCACTCCTCGGCGGCCTGCGGCTGGCTCCAGCCATGCGCCTGGCGCATTGCTACCCGCGGATTGACCCGATAGGTCACCTGAAAAGCGACGCCGATTTCGGCCCAACTGCGACCTTCTTCATGCAATTTTGCAGCATGCAACGCTTGAGCTTGTCGCACGCTACGTGGCTTAGCGCTCACACCGTTTCCTTCGCTGCCCGCTTGGTAGCGGCCCCGGCATATGCGATCCGATCGGTTGCTATGACAGTAACCCCAAATCAATGGCCCAAGAGTGGCCTGCGAGCCGTTCCTCCCCGACTCGCAGGGAGGATCTGGTGAGGACGTCGGAGTCTGCCGAACTCAGTAAAGATTGCACTAGCGAAATTGGTGCGGCAGGCCGAACGATATCGGCCGAACGCGCTTCCGGTGCGAGACGCCGCGCGCTCACGTTTCATGACCGCCTTCGGGCGATTGCCGGGGTGATCATGACTTACACCGCATGGGAAGTGGCTATGACGTCAATGTCCCGCAGCAGCACCGAGGCGGCCTGGTCATCGGCCCCCGTCGCGGTGGAGTGCCGGGCACCAGTCGTGACCCGGCGCAGCAGCCTCGAACTCGGGGTCGTCCCTGCTGCGGTGCGTACTGCTCGGCATTGGACAGCGAGCCTGCTATCGGAGTCCAATCCGGCGCATGACGCGGATGTTATCGACACCATCATCTTGTTGGTGTCGGAAATGGTCACCAACGCCATCACTGCGGTAACCCAGCCAGGAACCGTCCCGGCGCAATCTCGCGGCCGGGAGATACCGGCGGGTAAGCCACGGGTCTGGCTTGCCCTCGCCGGATCTCCCCAGCAAGTGCGGATAGAAGTGCATGACTCCGCCTGCCTACCCGTGCCGGTGATGTGCCGCCCGAGCCTGGACGACGTCTCCGGCCGTGGACTTGAGGTCATCGCCGCGCTCGCGAGCGACTGGGGCTGGCACCCCGATCCGTACGGCAAGGTCGTGTGGTGCGAGTTGAACTTGCACTCACCGTCAGGCCGCACTTTTCAGTCGGCTTAGTGTGCGAGTATCCACTGATTAATCAGGGCGAACGACTGATCAGCCGATGGGTGCAGTGCCACGTCGTGTCCGGTGTCGGGAATCGAGTCAACGGTCAGGCTGGCCGCGCTCGCGTAGTACGGTGCCTCCTCCGCGCGCACGACCGACGGCTGCGCGCAGTCGAGCAGCGGCGGGTCAGTGCAGAAAATGGCATCCTGCTGCCCGATCACGACAAGCACCGGAGCGGTGATGCTGTCGGAGACGTTCAGCCCAGGCGGCAGCGCCCAGGTTGTCGCCAGCGTGGTCAGGTCAGTCAGCGGCACCACGTCCTTCGTGGCCTCGTCGTAGGCGATGACGGCTGGATCGGCAGAGCTTGAGTAGAAGTCAGCCCCGCGGGCACCAGGAATCGTCGTCAGATAGCCGACGTCCAGTTTGAGCGCCGCGAACGCCGGATCGCTGAGCGCCGGATACATCAGCGACTCAAGCGTGGCGGCGAACCCTAGACCTACCATGGGAAGGTGCAGCAGTCCGGTGACCACCACCCGGTTGACGTCGTGATAGGTGCCGGCCTCCTGAATCGAGATCACCGAGCCGAGCGAGTGCCCGACCAGATTGACCTGGCTGTAGCCCAGGCTCCCGCGAAGCCAGGTGACTAGCTGATGGAGCACGTTGGCCTCGGTATTGATGGTGATCTCGGTGCTGAGCGGATGGCTGCTCGCGCCGGTGCCAATCCGGTCGTAGTCGAAGGTGGCCCGCCCAGCCGCGAGCGTCTTGTCCACGTAGGAATACAGCGCCGGATCCACCGGCCAGTTCCAGTAGGTCTGGTTGTAGGTGGCACCTGGGGTCAGCACGTCGACCTCCGGTGGCCCTGGTTGCCAGTTGTCCGGCGTGCAGTAGGTACCGGCCACAGCCAGGTCCGGTGCCTGGTTCTGGTAAATCGAGACCGGCAGCGTCAAGGTCTGGCATTGCCCGTCCGGGCTGGCGACACTACCGGCGCTGGTCGCCCGCACGACCTTGCTGGCAGGCCCGGCGCTCGCGGTGGCTGGGGGTAGGCCAAGTCCGGCGACGGCCACGACGGCTGCCGCCAATCCCGTTTTACCCAGGCAGTTCATTAGCTTCACGGCAGATCCCATGGATGAAAGGTGAGAATTGCATCGAACTGGCCAATAGCACTTGGTCCGAGTGGGCAACTCCGCGCGCCCGCGCCAACACTAGGCGTGGCGATAAAGGCACGCGCAGTGATTTACAAAGGTCAGGGGAGATCTATACCCTTTCGCACCAAGAAACGTTGACTACGAAATTGATATCGCAAAGATGACGAATCAGCCTAGGCTTGACCCTGGCTCCAGATGGTCAGCCGAGTCACCAGCCAACAGACAGGGCAGGTTGCCATGATTTCGCATCGTTCCTCGCTCGGCCGAGGGCGCCGCGGCCGTCAACGCATGAGCGCTGTCGCCGCCGCGGCGGCACTCGCCGCAGGCATGCTGATCGCGGCCGGCCCGGCCAGCGCTGATCTCACGCCGGGAACGGGTTGGACTAAGGCCAGCCTGCCGGCAGGCTACTCGGAGTACAGCGGCGAAAGAGTCCCGGTGTCCTGTGTCCCAGGCACTCAGTTCTGCCTTGCCGTCGTGTCTAACACCGACACCATTTACGGCGACGTCGTCACCACCGACGGCGGCCAGACCTGGCATGGCTATAACGCGCTGCCAGCGACGCTTAGCAACGTGGTCGGGATCTCCTGCGCCTCGACCTCGGAGTGCTGGCTGGTCGGCACGAACTCGAATACTGACGCCCCTGAGGCAGCCGAGACGACTGACGGCGGCCAGACTTGGACCGACCAGTCCCCGGCGGACTGGACCGATGACTTCCTGGTGCAGAACGTCGACTGCCCGACCACGGCTAATTGCTGGATAGTCGGCTGGGACCAGAATCTGAGCACTCCAAGCCTGGGTGACACGCCCTGGGTGGCCAACACCACCGACGGCGGCGCGACCTGGACGACCTTTACTAACCTGCCGACCGTCACCGGCAACCCGCTCGGCACCTATCAGCTCTACGGCATCTCCTGCGTCTCCACGCTCAGTTGCCTAGTGACCGGCGGCTACAACGGCCTGGACGGATTCGTGCAGGCCGTGTCGACCACCGACGGCGGCGACACCTGGACGCTGTCGACCGATCCGGCCCTGGCTGGCCTGCAAGACGTATTCAGCGCGTCGTGCCAGCCGACCGACGGCGGGCTGCCGGTCTGCTACGCCGTCGGCGCCGCGCTGCTGTCCGGCGGCCCGGTCGAGATCACCTCGACCGACGGCGGGGCGACCTGGACTGGCATGGAGACCTACGACAACACGGGCTGGTTCAGCTCCATCTCGTGCGCCGACGGCACGGATTGCTGGGCGCAAGGGGCCGGCACGTCAGTCGCGCTAGTAGGCACCAGCGACGGCGGTGCCTCGTGGTCCGCCGAGACCGCCGACACGACGAACGAGAATGGCCTGGTCTCATGCGGGACTGCGAGTTCCTGCGTGAGCACCGCCGACGGCGCGATCTGGTACACCACCGACGACGGCGGCCTGCTTGCGGCACCCGTGACCAGCCCGCTGGGCACCGGGCCGGCCAGCCCGCAGCCAGGGCATCGACCCATCAGCCGGTCCCTGCCGCAGGTGAGCGGGTCAGTGGTGTGGGCGCGAACCGGCCACAGCGTCACCCTGACCGGGCAGTACCAAGGCAACTCGGCGCCGAAGACCGCAGCCGTGGTGCTCACCTTGCCGAACAAGAGCCAGGTCCACCGCACCGTGCCCATTGGCCTCAACAATTACTACTCGGTGACGATCGGCTCGGTCGCACCGGGCACGACCAAGGTGACCTTCACCGCCGGCGCCAACAAGCCGGTAATCGTCCGCGTGCACAGCCACCCAAGCGCGGCCCCGGTCGTCACCGACCTGTCGACCCATGCCGGGTCGGTCAACGGCGGCACCACCGTGACCGTGACCGGCAAGAATTTCGGCCGCGTCAGCAACGTGCTCTTCGGCACTAAGGCCGGGACGCACGTCAAGGTTGATTCGGCGACCAAGCTGACGGTGCGGGCACCGGCCGGCCGCGGCGACGGCTTCCTCACCGTGGTCACCTCGGGCGGCGGTCCAAGCTCGCTGACCGGCAAGGCGGTCTATAACTGGCTGCAGGCCCCGGAGATCGCCAAGCTCAAGCCGAGCTCAGGGCAGCCAGCTGGCGGCACCACCGTCATCGTGCGCGGCAAGCACTTCTCCTTCGTACGCGCCGTGTACTTCGGCCAGAAGCGCGGCATCCACGTCGTGGTGCTCTCGCCGACCGAGCTCATGGTCGTCGCTCCGGCCGGCCGGGGCAAGGTCGACGTCCGGGTCATCACCCCGGGCGGCGAGACGGCTCGGGTCACCACCGACCGCTTCAGCTACTAGGTCAAGGGTGCTGGCTGCTGACCGAGATCACCTCGCCGGTCAGGTACGAGGCGTAGTCGCTGGCCAGGAACACCATGACGTTGGCGACCTCGAACGGCTCAGCCGACCGGCCGAACGCCTCCTTGGTGACCAGCTCGTCGAGCACGTCCTGCGCCATCACCTTGGCCAGGAACGGGTGCATCACCAAGCTCGGCGCGACCGCGTTGACCCTGATCCCGTGCGCGGCCACGTCCATCGCGGCGCATCGGGTGAGCGCCATCACGCCCGCCTTGGCCGCCGCGTAGTGTGCCTGACCGGGCTGGGCCCGCCAGCCGAGCACGGACGCGTTGTTGACCACCGCCCCGCCACCGCCCTGGGCGATCAGTTGCCGCAGCGCCGCCCTGGTGCAGCGGAAGGTCCCGGTGAGCGTCACGTCGAGCACCCTGGACCACTGCTCGTCGGTCAGTTCGGTCACCGGCGCCGTGCCGCCGAGCCCGGCATTGTTGACCATCACGTCGATCCGGCCGAACCGCGCCACCGCCCCGTCGATCAGCGCTTGCACCTGCTCTTCGCGGGTGACATCACAAGGCACCGACCAGACCCGGTCAGCACCGAACTCGGCGGCCAACTCAGCCTCCGTGGTCGTCAGCCGCCCGGCATGAGCGTCGCTGATCGCGAGGGTGGCGCCTTCCTCCAGGCAACGTCTGGCCGCCGCGCCGCCGATGCCAGTGCCGGCCGCCGCGGTGAGCACCACCACTTTGCCGACGAGGAGGTCGCGCCCGGCGGTCACGCCTTGCCGCCTGGCACCAGGCCGAAGACCTGCTGCGCGATGATGCCAAGCTGAATCTCGTCCGATCCGCCGTAAATCGTGTCGGCCCGGCTGAACAGGTACAGCCGCTGCGCGTCATCAAGCTCATCCGATGTGGTCTGCGCGACCATGCCATCAGCTCCTCGCACGTCCATAGCGAGCTCGCCAAGCGACTGATGCCAGCGAGCCCACAGCAATTTCGAAATGGATGCCGCCGGGCCGCTGCCGGCCTGCGGGCCGCTCACTGCGCCGACGGTGTCAATGGCGTAGGCCCGCAGCACCTCAAGGCCGATCCAGGCCCGTGCGATCCGGTCGCGCAACACCGGGTCAGCGGCCGCTCCGGTGCGCTTCGCCTGCGCCATGACGTCGTCAAACTCCCGGCGGAACTGGATCTGCTGCCCGAACGTCGCCGCACCGCGCTCGACCGCCAGCAAGAACCGCGCGACCCGCCAACCATCACCTGGCTCGCCGAGCACCAAGGCCGCGTCGGTGCGCGCGCCGTCGAAGAACACCTCGTTGAACTCGCTGGTCCCCGTGAGCTGGCGGATCGGCCGGATCGTGACGCCGGGCTGGCGCATCGGCACCAGCAGCATGGACAACCCGGCGCTGCGCCGCGACCCTGCCTGCGTCCTCGCCAGCACGAAGCACCAGTCGGCCACGTGCGCCAGTGACGTCCACACCTTCTGCCCGGTGATCTCCCAGTGATCGCCAACCAGCCGCCCAGTGGTGCTGACCGACGCTAGGTCCGAGCCGGCCCCAGGCTCGGAGAAACCCTGACACCACAACTCGGTGACAGCGGCGATCGGCGGCAAGAACCTGGCCCGCTGCTCAGCTGTGCCGAACTCGATCATGGTCGGGCCGAGCAGCTGCTCACCAAGGTGACTGACCCGGGCCGGAGCAGCCGCCCTGGCGTACTCCTCATGAAAGATCAGCTGCTGGCTCAGCGGGATGCCAGCGCCGCCGTGCTCGGCCGGCCAGCTCAGCGGCGTCCAGCCGGCTTCGTGCAACAGCCGGTCCCAGGCGAGGCGGGCATCGAAGGCCTCATGCTCCCGCCCGGGCCCGCCAACTCCGCGAAGCCTCGCGTACTCCCCTTCGAGTTGTCGCCCCAGCCACTCCCGCACCCGATCCCGATACTCCGCATCCCTCACCCGCTCATCCCTCCACCCGCCCATCCCTCCACCCACCCAGCCTCCACCCGCCCCAAGCATGCCAACCCCCCCGCCCGCTCAGCAGCAACGGGGTCGCCCCGTTGTCGTCAGGTGAGCAACGGGGCGACCCCGTTGCTGCTGCCGACCTTGCCCGCAGGTGGTCAGGGCAGTGGGCGGCGGCTAGTCTCCCTAGCAAGCACTTGCTTGGGAGTAGCTGGAGGGTCGTGACTAAGACTGTGGCGGCGGCCGTCGATTCGGCCGCGGATGCTTTCGGCGCTGCGATCGCGGTGGCCGAGCCGAACGGCCCGACCCTCACCTACCAGGCTTTGCGCGCGCAGGTGCGGGACGTAGCGGGGGCGCTGATCGCGAGCGGGATCGAGCCGGGCGACCGGGTGGCGATCTGGTCACCGAACACGCACCACTGGGTGCTTGCCGCGCTCGGGACGCTCTACGCCGGTGCCACGCTGGTCCCGGTGAACACCAGGTACACCGGGCCAGAGGCGCTGGAGGTGATCGACCGCACCAAGGCGCGGGCGGTGCTGGTCGCAGACCATTTCCTTGGCACCGACCGGCTGGCGCAACTGACCGTCGCGGCGGACGCTGAAGGAGCGACGTTGCCCGCGCTCACGGTGCGGATTCCCGTCCAGCAGGACCAGCAGGACCAGCAGGACCAGACGGCCAGCACCGGACTGAGCTGGGCGAGCTTCATCCAGCGGGCCGATCGGGCCGAGCCGGCCCTAATCGATGCTCGCGCCGAGGCGGTGACTCCTTGGCACGTCAGCGACATCCTGTTTACCTCGGGTACGACTGGCCGAAGCAAGGGCGCGATGTCCACCCACCGGCAGGCGCTGGACGTGGCTAGGGCCTGGGCTGACTGCGCCAAGCTGACCAGCGCCGATCGCTACCTGATCGTGAACCCGTTCTTCCACAGTTTCGGCTACAAAGCAGGCATCCTGGCCTGCCTGCAGACTGGTGCCACGATGATCCCGCAGCTGGTCTTCGACGCTGGCGAGGCGATCAGGCTGATCGAGTCGCAGCGGGTCACCGTCTTCCCTGGCGCGCCGACGATTTACACCTCGCTGCTCGATCACCCCGAGCGCGATCAGCACGATCTGTCCAGTCTGCGCCTCGCCGTCACCGGCGCAGCCGTGGTACCCGTCGCCTTGGTCGAGCGGATGCGGGCTGAGCTGACCTTCGACACCGTGCTGACCGCCTACGGACTCACCGAGGCAGTGGTGGCGACCATGTGCCGGGTCGGCGACGACGCCGAGACGATCGCCACGACCTCGGGCCGCGCCACCGCCGACTTCGAAGTCAGGATCGCCGAAACTGGCGAGATCCAGCTACGCGGGCCGAACGTCATGCTCGGCTACCTTGACGATCAGGCCGCCACCGCCGAGGCGATCGATCTGGATGGCTGGCTGCATACCGGTGACGTCGGCCAACTGAACGCGCACGGCTATCTGACCATTACCGACCGACTCAAGGACATGTACATCTGCGGCGGCTTCAACGTCTATCCAGCCGAGGTCGAGCAGGCGCTGGCCAGGCACCCTGCCATCGCTGAGGCAGTGGTGATCGGGATCGCCGACGATCGGCTTGGCGAGGTCGGCAAGGCATTCGTGGTGCTCAGACCCGGTGCCGCGGCGACGCCAGCCGAGCTGATCGACTTCTGCAAGGAGCGGCTGGCCAACTTCAAGGTGCCACGGCAGGTCGAGCTTCGTACCGACCTGCCGCGCAATCCGGCCGGCAAGCCGCTCAAGCGGCTGCTGCGAGGGGAGAGTTCATGACAACCGAGACCGAGCCAGCCGTGCTTTACGAACGACGCGGCAGCACCGCCCTGGTGACGCTCAATCGCCCGCGCTACCGGAACGCCCAGAATTCGGTGATGACCTACGCGATCGACGCCGCCTTCGAGCAGGCGGTCAACGACAACGAGGTCAAGGTGATCGTGCTGGCCGGGGCTGGTGACCATTTCTGCGCCGGCCACGACATCGGCACCCCAGGCCGGGACGTGCACGTCAGCTACGACCGCAAGGCCGTGCTCTGGTGGGATCACACCGACAAGGCGGGCGCCGACGCTCGATACGCCAGGGAGATGGAGGTCTACCTGGGCATGTGCCGGCGCTGGCGGGAACTGCCCAAGCCGTCGATCGCGATGGTGCACGGTGCCTGCATCGCCGGCGGGCTGATGCTGGCGTGGGTGTGCGACCTGATCGTGGCCGCCGACGACGCGTTCTTCGCCGACCCTGTGGTGCGGATGGGGATCCCCGGAGTCGAGTACTTCGCCCACCCGTGGGTGCTCGGGCCGCGGATCGCGAAGGAAATGCTGTTCACCGGAGACAGGTTCAGCGCCCAGCGAGCGTACGAACTCGGCATGGTCAACCGGGTCGTGCCGCGCGGCGAGCTTGAGCAGGCCACGCTGGCGCTGGCCGATCGAGTCGCGGCAATGCCCTCGTTTGGCCTATCGCTTGTCAAACGGGCAGTGAATCAATGCGAGGATCTCATGGGCATGCGGCCTGGCATGGATTCGGTGTTCGGGCTGCACCACGTCGCCCATGCGCACAACGCTGAGACCGGAGCGGACTCGCTCGCCGGGATGGACGCTCGGTCGATGAAATCGGCCAGCGCCTAGGTGGATCTCGATCCCGAGCCAGCCGACGAGGCGTTCCGTACCGAGATACGGCACTGGCTGGCCGCCAACGTGCCGGAGTCGCCGCTGCCTTCGGTCAACAGCGCCGCCGGGTTCGCCGCGCACCGGCAGTGGGAACGGACGCTGGCCGATGCCCGGCTGGCCGTCGTCTCCTGGCCGGAGCGCTACGGCGGCCGGGACGCCACACTGGCCCAGTGGCTGGTGTTCGAAGAGGAGTACTACCGGGCTGGTGGACCGGTCAGGGTGGGCCAGAACGGGCTGTTCCTACTGGCCCCAACGCTGTTCGCGCACGGCAGCGCCGAGCAGCTTGACCGGATCTTGCCGCCGATGGCCACCGGCGCTGTGGTTTGGGCACAGGCCTGGTCCGAACCTGGCGCGGGCAGCGACCTGGCCGCGATCCGGTCGGCGGCGAGGCCAGCCGCCGGGGGCTGGCTGCTGTCTGGGCAGAAGACGTGGAGTTCGCGGGCGGCGTTCGCTGACCGGGCGTTCGGCCTGTTCAGGTCCGACCCGGCGGCGCAGCGGCATCGCGGGCTGACCTACTTCATGTTCGACTTGCGGGCACCAGGCGTGACGATTCGGCCGATCGCCCAGCTGGACGGCGAGCCGGGCTTCGCCGAGGTCTTCCTCGACGAAGTGTTCGTGCCGGACGACGACGTCATAGGGACGCCGGGCGAGGGCTGGTCAGTGGCGATGTCGACGGCCAGCCATGAACGCGGCCTGTCGCTGCGCAGCCCTGGACGGTTCCTCGCAGCGGCCGAGCGGCTGCTCGGGCTGTGGCAGGCGGCCTGCGCTAGCGATCAGCCCGGGCTGGCCGGGCTTGGTGATCGGGTGGCTGATGCCTGGATCGGGGCGCGGGCCTATCAGCTGCACACCTTCGGCACGGTGGCCGGGCTCGCCGCCGGGGGCACGCTCGGAGCTGAGTCGAGTCTGGGCAAGGTGTTCTGGTCCGAACTAGATGTCGAACTCTGCGAAACGGCACTTGACCTGCTGGCCGCCCAAGCTGAGCTGACCGGGCCGACGGCGACTGCCGGGGACTGGCCTGGCAGCTACCTGTTCTCGCTCGCCGGCCCGATCTACGCGGGCACGAATGAGATCCAGCGCTCGGTCATCGCCGAACGGCTGCTCGGACTGCCGCGATGAAGTTCACGCTGACCGGCGAGCAGCGCCAGTTCGGCGCGACCCTGCATGAGTTGCTGGCTAAGGCGGAAGTGCCGGCGGCTGCGCGGGCCTGGGCGACCGGCGATCACGGGCCTGGCCTGGCGATCTGGCGGGCGCTTAGCGACGCGGGAGTGACCGGGCTCGCGGTGCCCGAGGCGTTCGGCGGGCTCGGCGCGCAGCCGGTCGACCTCGTGGTCGCCTGCGAGGAGCTTGGCCACCACCCGGTGCCCGGCCCGCTCGCCGAGTCGATCGCGGCCGTGCCCCGCCTGCTCGCCGAGTCGATCGCGGCCGCACCCCGTCTGCTCGCCGACGCCGCTGGCGATTTCGGGTCCTGGCTGGCTGACCTCAGCCGGGGTGAGCTGATCGCGACCTTGGCCCGCCCACCGCAACTGCCCTATGCGCTGGACGCCGACCTAGCCGGTCTGGTGCTGCTAGCCGACGCTGGCACGGTCACCCGAGCGGTGCCCGGCGTTGCGCTTGCCTCGATGGACCCAGCCAGGCACCTGTTCGAGTTGTCGCCGGGCGAACCGATCGCGGCGGGGGCGCAGGAGGCGATCGCGGCTGGGCTGACCTGGGGCACCCTGGCCAGTGCGGCGCTGCTGCTCGGAGCCGGCCAAGGCGCACTTGAGCTGACCGTGCGGCACGCCAAGGCCAGGGAGCAGTTCGGTCGACCGATTGGCGCGTTCCAGGCGGTCAAGCATCAGCTTGCCGACGTGGCGATCAGGCTGGCGTTCGCCCGGCCGCTGCTTTATGCCGCAGCGCTCGCGGTCGGCGCGACTGCGCCAACCGCCGCCAGGGACGTGTCAGCCGCCAGGGTAGCCTGCGCTGATGCGTCCCGGCTGGCCGTGCGTACCGCCCTGCAGGTGCACGGCGCCATTGGCTATACCAGGGAAAGCGACCTCAGTCTTTGGCTGGCTAAGGTCAGGGCATTGGCTTCGACCTGGGGCAGCCAGGCCGAGCACCGCGCGGTCGTGCTCGCCGCGCTGAGTGAGCCGGAGACTGGCCCGTGGAACTGACCAGCGAGCAGCAAGCGCTCCGTGAGTCGGTCGCTGACCTGCTCAGGCGGCAGCCACCCCAGTTGGATCCCGACAAGGGCGACAACTCAGCGGAGCTGTGGCACCTGCTCAGCGGGATCGGCGTGGCCGGGATCGGCATTCCTGAGCACTTCGGCGGCGTCGGCGCTGGCCCGGTCGAACAGTGCCTGGTCGCCGAGCAGCTAGGTCGGGCGCTCGCACCGTCGCCGTTGCTCGGCTCAGCGATCCTTGCCGGTCAGGCGATCCTGGCAGCAGGCGATGCCGACAGCTGCGAGCGGTTGCTGCCTGCCGTCAGCGCCGGTCAGCTGATCGCGGCGCTGGCCTGGACCGACAGGAGCGGCCGGTGGGACCCGGCGCTAGTCGCTTGCCACGCGACCGACAGCGGCGACGGCGGTTGGACGCTCACCGGGACTGCGTACTACGTGCTCGATGGCGCCAGCGCCGAGGTATTGATCGTGGCGGCCATGGTGCCGAACGGCTCGGTCGGGCTGTTCGAGGTCGTGCCCCACCAGCTTGGAGTTGACCGCCAGGCAGTTGCCACGATGGATCAGACCCGCAGTCTCGCCGTGGTCAAGCTGGCCACCGTCACCGCCCGGCCGCTCGGCCAAGCGCCAGCACCTGGCCTCGGCGCTCAGGAAGGGATTGGGACGGCGGCGCTCGCCCGGGCCAAGGCCATAGCCTGCATCGCCCTGGCCGCCGAGCAGGTCGGAGCAGCCGCGCGGGCGCTTGAGCTGACCGCCGACTACACCAAGCAGCGAGTGCAATTCGGCCGGTCGATCGCCAGTTTCCAGGTCATCGCGCACCGGCTCGCCGAGTCGCACGTCCTGGTCGAGTCGGCCAGATCATTGTCGTACCGGGCAGCGCAGGTCGCGGCGAGCCTAGACTCGCCCGGTCACTACCCGGCGGCCGAGCTCACGCTGGCCGCGAGCGCGGCCAAGGCTTATTGCTCGCAGGCGCTAAGCGAGGTCGCCGCCGAGATGATCCAGTTGCACGGCGCGATCGGCGTGACCTGGGAGTACGACGCCCACCGTTACTTCAAGCGAGCGCACGGCGCCAGCCAACTCTTCGGCGCCCCCCAAGCCCACCAAGCCGAGATCGCCGCGACCCTACTCGGCCCGCCGCCGCCGACCTGACCAGCCCGCCCACCGCGCCTACCCGCCCCGCCGCCCTGGCCGGGCGGCCAAGGGCAACGGGGTCGCCCTGTCGTCGTCAGGACAGCAACGGGGGTCCCCCGTTGCTGTCGCAGGTGCTTTGAATATGGGCTGAGCTACATCCAGTCGGCGTGCTTGGGCCAGGCAAGCAGGGTTTCCACCACTTCGGGCGGGCCTTCGGGCGCCGGCGCGGCTGAGGTCGCATATCGGCCTCGGTAGAACAGCAGCGGTCGCTGCGGGCCGCACTCCCCCAGCTCAAGTACCTGGCCGATGACCACGTAGTGATCGCCGGCCGGGCGCACATCGACGGTGCGGCAACTCACCCAGGTCAGCACGCCGTCGATGATCGGGGAGCCAGCCGAGTCAGGCACCCAGGCGACCTCGGTGAAGCGGTCGGCCGCACTGCGGCCGAACAAGGTGGCCAGTTGCCCTTGATCGGCGGTGAGCACGTTGGCGCAGAAGTGGCCAGCCCGCTCGATCCTCGGCCACGTCGATGACGTACGCGCCGGGCAGAAAAGCACCAGCGGCGGATCGAGCGACAGCGCCGCGAACGCCTGGCAGGAAAATCCCACCGGCTCACCATCGTGCGTCGCCGTGATGATCGTGATGCCCGTGCAGAAGTGCCCGAGCACCTGCCGGAACCGCTCTGGGTCGGGCTCGTACGTCACCGGACTGCCTAGGTGCTCCACGAACATGCCGAGCGCCAGAACCCTGCCGTTCATTCCCGTAGCCTGCCCGCAGAGTTTCAGTGCGCGGCGCCGGCCGCGAACACATGCCCCCAGTTGCTGATCGCTGTGCTGTAGCGACTGATCCAGGTGGCGTCGTCCACCAGCAGGCCATCGGTGCCGTACTCGATGTCGAAACCACCAGGGGTCCGCACGTAGAACGAGACCATCTGGTCGTTGGCGTGCCGACCGAGCGAGGCGCTGAGCTGCCCACCACGACGCGCGCACCGGTCCATCGCCCGGCCGACGTCGTCCAGCGAGGCGACCTCGATCATCACGTGCACGCACCCGCTCGGGCTGCTCATCGGCGCCAGCGCCAGCGAGTGGTGCCGGGGATTCACGCCGAGAAATCGCATCATGGCCGGCGGCCCATCAGCCGGACGACCGAACAACTCGGGTGCCATCGCCATGGTGTCGCGCAGCCGGAAACCCAGCACGCGGGTATAGAAATCCATCGAAACGGCGTCATCAGCGGCCGGAATGACGACATGGCCCATGCCGTAGTCGCCGGTCACGAACCGCACGTCGTAGGGGCAAAAGGCGGGCCTGGTGTCCAGAGCGGCACCCCAGAACACTTCGAGCCGGTGCCCGGATGGGTCATCGAAGGCCAGCAGGCCGGCCACCCGCCGCGCCGCGAGTTCCTCAGCTGTCCCCGCCTTGGCCGCGACCCCGGCCTCGTCCAGCCGGGCGCCGACCTGCGCCAGGTCGGCCTCGGTGGCCACCTCCCAGCCGGAGGCGAGCAGCCGGTCCGATTCGCCTGGCACGATCACGAACCGGGCAGGAAAATCATCCATCCGCAGGTAAACCGCACCAGGCTCAGGCCCTCGGCCTTCGGTCAGGCCGAGCAGCTTGGTGCCGAAGTCACGCCAGCCGCCAGGATCAGGTGCGGAAATCCGCAGGTAGCCAAGAGACCGGATGCCGCTCATCAGGCACCTCCAAGGAAGCCGATCGCCAGCCGGTTAAAGTCGTCGAACTTCTCCAGCTGCGCCCAGTGCCCGCAACCGGAGAACACGTGCAATTGCGCCTTGCGGATCTGCTTGAGCGCGACGAGCGCACCGTCCAGCGGATTCACCCGGTCCTCGCGACCCCAGATCAGCAGCACCTCGTTGCGTAGCCGGTGCACCTCGCGCCAGAGCATGCCATCTTCAGCGGTTGCCTGATCGTAGAACGACAGGCCGAGCGCGGCCATTGCCGCGATGGACTCCGGCCGGCTCGCCTGCACATACCGCTCGTCCACGAGCTCATCGGTGACAAGATTTTGCTTGAAAACTAGCGTCCGCAGGAATGCCGCCAGTTTCTCCTTGCTCGGTCCAGGCGGGGCCGCGAATTCCGCCAGCCGCTTGACGCCCTCGGTGGGGTCGGGCGCGAAGACGTTGAGGCTCAGCCCGCCCGGGCCCATCAGCACAAGCAGGCCGGCCCGCTGCGGGTAACTCAGCGCGAACCGCACCGCGGTGCCGCCGCCCAGTGAGTTGCCGACCAAATGCACCCGGTCGATGCCGAGCTGGTCGAGCAGGCTGGCCAGCGCGCGGGCGGCGAACGTGAAGTAGTTCCCCTCGACCGGCGGCGCGTCCGATTGCCCGAAGCCTGGCTGATCGAGCATCAGCGTGCGGAACCGATCGGCGAAGACGGGCAAGTTGGTGCCGAAGTTGGACCAGGCGGACGCGCCAGGGCCGCCGCCGTGCAGCAGCACTACAGGAATGGAGTCGCCACCCTGGCCGGCGTCGGCCGCGTCGGCGCTCTCCTGCGGCCCAGGGCCGGCCTCGTGATAATGCAAGCGCATCATCGCCGTGTCGGCGAAACGGCTGGTCTGCTCGCTGGTGCAGGTCACAGCATCGCGTCCGCTGCAGGCGGCAGGCCGAGCTCACCCCGGCCGAACATGGACAAGGCCCGCTCAGGGTCGTTGATCGCATGCGCCCGGCCCGAGTGCACGTCCCGCCAGAATCGCTGGATCGCGGTCCCGTTCTTGAGCGCCCGGCCACCTGAGTTCTCGAACAGCAGGTCAACCGCACCGACCGCGCGCTCGGTACCGAGCACCTGATCCCGTCTGATCCGCAACCGCAGCGGCATCGGGATCGGCTCGCCCGCCCGCACGTGCCCCATCAGCTCGGTCATGTTGTGCGTGATCGCCAGCCAGGCCGCGTCGATGTCAGCCGCCGCCCGCGCCACCCGCACCTGGGCGAACGGGTCCTCGGCGGTCTTAGCGCCGAGATAAGCCGTGCTGATCCGATCGCGCTGATAGGACACGTGCGCGTCATAGGCGCCGGTCGCCATGCCGATGATCGGCGTCGTGATCGTGCAGGAGAAGATCGAGCCGAACGGTATCTGGTAGAGCGGTGCCTGATTTTCGGCCTGGCCAGGGCAGACACACTTGGTGACGGCGCCGAAGGACAGCGATCGGTGCTCGGGGACGAACGCCCCGTCGACCACGATGTCGTTGCTGCCGGTGCCGCGCAGTCCGACGGTGTCCCAGACATCGTCGATCTGGTAGTCGCTGATCGGCAGCAGGAAGGTACGGAAGTCGATCGGATTCTTGTCGGCGTCGGTGACGATGCCGCCAAGGAGCACCCAAGTGGCGTGCCCGCAGCCGGATGAGAAACTCCAGCGTCCTTTGAGCTGGTAACCGCCATCGACCTGGCGCGCCCGGCCAGTTGGCGCGTAGGACGAGGACATTCGGGTGGCCGGGTCCTCGCCCCAGACCTCCTGCTGTGCCTGCGCCGGAAAAAGCGCGAGCTGCCAGGCATGCACGCCGACCACCGAGGACACCCAGCCGGTCGAGCCGCAAGCGCTCGCGATCAGCCTGACCGCTTCGTAAAAGGTCACAGGATCGGCTTCGAGCCCGCCGAACCTGGCCGGCTGCAGCAGCTTGAAGAAGCCGGCCTCAGCCAGGTCTTTGACCGACTCGGCCGGGATCGAGCGGGCGTCTTCTGCCTCTTGCGCACGATCGCGCAGCACTGGCAGCAAGTCAGTAACAGCAGCAAGTACGGACTGCCCAACCTTCTCGCTCACTGGCATCCTCTCACCTGGCAACTTCGTCGTGGCGAGCGTCAGCCGCCAGCATGACGCCCGCCACGACTGGCCCTAGACTAGATGACAACTAGAACCTGTTCTAGTCTAAGGGTCATCGTTAACGGGAGGGAGCGAACCCGATGAACGACCGGCTCGGGGTGCGCACCATCGATGCCGGGCCGCTGCCGAGCAGGTACGCGCGCGGCTGGCACTGCCTAGGCCTAGCCGAGACGTTCCGGCAGGGCGGACCGCACGCGGTGCAGGCGTTCGGCACCAAGCTCGTCGTGTTCGCTGACTCGGCCGGCGCCCTGCATGTGCTCGACGGGTACTGCCGGCACATGGGTGGCGACCTCACCATGGGCACCATCAAGGGCGACCAGGTGGCCTGCCCATTTCACGACTGGCGCTGGGGCGGCGACGGCAAGTGCGCGATGATCCCCTACGCCCGGCGCGTGCCGCCCGCTGCCCGCACCAGGTCCTGGCTCACCTGCGAGGAGAACAGGCAACTCTTCGTGTGGAACGACCCTGAGGGCAATCCGCCGCCCGAGCACGTCACGATCCCTCGGATCGAAGGCGTGTTCTCACCCGAATGGTCGAACTGGACCTGGGACAACATCCTGGTGACGAACTCGAACTGCCGGGAAGTGGTGGACAACGTCGTCGACATGGCGCACTTCTTCTACATCCACTTCGCCTTCCCGACCTTCTTCAAGAACGTGCTAGAAGGCCATGTCGCCGCGCAGTACCTGAACACCAAGTCGCGTCCTGATGTGTCCACTGGCTCCAACTACAGCGACGGCGGCGAGACAACGCTGCGCTCGGAGGCGGCCTACTACGGGCCGTCTTACATGATCGACTATCTCTGGCACGACTACCACGGCTTGGTCATGGAGAGCGTGCTGATCAACTGCCACTACCCGGTCACGCCCGACTCGTTCCTGCTCCAGTGGGGCGTGATCGTGAAGAAGCCAGCCGGCGTGACCGACGCTCAGGGCGACAAGATCGCTGCCAAGTTCGCCGAGTTCATCGGGCTCGGCTTCCAGCAGGATGTCGAGGTCTGGACGCACAAGACCAAGATCGACAATCCGCTGCTGTGTGCCGACGACGGGCCGGTCTACCAGCTAAGGCGCTGGTACGAGCAGTTCTACACCGACGTAGCTCAGGTCACGCCCGACATGGTCGAGCGGTTCGAGTATGAGATCGACACCACCCGCGCCGTCCAGTCCTGGGAGGCCGAGGTGGCCGCCAACCTGGCCGCCCGAGCCGAGCAGTCCGGTTAGCCGGTGCGCGCCGGAATCCTTGCTGACGAGCGGCCCTGGCGCTATGCGCCGGTGACGTGCGCTCAATGCGGGGTAGTCGTCCAGGTGGCGAAGTTCAGCATGCAGCACACCAGCATCCAGTGGTCGGCCGACGCAGTGACCGGCTGCGCCGAGTTCGCGGCCAGCGCGGCCGCTGGCCGCGACTCCGCGCTGGTGCCGACCTGCGCCAGCCTGCGCGACAGCATCGAGGACGCGGTGGCCGGCGGCCGGGTGGAAGTGCTGCCTCCGTGACCTCGGGGCGCACCTTCTACCAGCTGCCGGTGGCAGAGGTTACCGGCGAGACTGACCAGGCGGTCTCGATCGCGTTCGCCATTCCTGACGAGCTGGCTTCGGAGTTCGCCTACCGGCCAGGGCAATTCCTCACCATCAGGGTGCCGACGCCGGACGGCGGCTCGGTCGCCCGGTGCTACTCACTGTGCAGTTCGCCGGTAACCGGTGAGCCTGCTCGGATCGCAGTCAAGCGGATGGCATCCGGTTATGCATCGAATTGGTTTGCCGACCAGGTGACCGCCGGCAGTCTGCTTGACGTACTGCCGCCAGCCGGGACCTTCACGCCGCGGTCGCTCGACTCCGATTTCCTGCTGCTAGCCGGCGGCAGCGGGATCACGCCAGTCATGTCGATACTCAAGTCCGCGCTGCGGGCCGGCCGCGGTCGAATCGCGCTGATCTACGCCAACGCCGACGAGCGCTCGGTGATTTTCAGCGCTCAACTGCGCGAGTTGCAGTCCGCCGCGCCTGGCCGACTGGTCGTGCTGCACTGGCTCGACGCGATCCAAGGTCCCCCGACGCCGGCCGCTCTGCGTGAACTCGCCCGGCCGTATGCCAGCTACGAGGCCTTCATGTGCGGTCCCGACCCCTACATGGCGGCGGTGAAGCAGGCGCTCACCGAGCTTGGCGTGCCGGCCACCCGAGTGCACGTGGAACGGTTCTTGTCGCTGGCCGAGAACCCGTTCGAAGCGCGGGCCGCCACCGGCGGGCTCGCGGCCACGTTGCAGGTCGCCCTCGATGACCAGGTGCACAGCCTCGACTGGCCCGCTGGTCAGCGAATGCTCGACGTGCTGGTCGACGCTGGGCTCGACGCGCCTTATTCGTGCCGGGAAGGCATCTGCGGCGCCTGCGCCTGCCGCCTGGTCAGCGGCGAGGTAGAGATGGCGCACAACCAGGTACTTGAGGCCGAAGACCTAGCCGACGGCTACGTGCTTGCCTGTCAGTCAGTAGCGATGTCGGCCCAGGTCACCGTCGACTACAACTGACCCAACCACGCCCAGCCGACCCGGCCCACCGCCGCCAGGTGGCAGCGCTACGGGATCTTGTATTTGATCACCCCGAGTTGAACGGCTCGGTAGATCAGCCAGCCAAATCCGCCGAACAGAGCTGGATCGAGCAGCCAAAGCTCGGGGCGGGTGCCGGTGGTGAAGGCGAGTGGTCGGGGCAGCAGCCGATAGTGCTCGCGGCTGAACGGGAAGAACAGCGGGCAGCCCTCATCGGTCAGCATGTCGCCGACCACGTGGGTGGCACACCCCGCTAGCACCGCGACCGCCACGTGAACCAGACCAGTCCTGGAGACGATCAGCGCGATCGCACCGATAATGGCAAGCACGTCGGCGGCATGACCGCGGAGCCCGAAGGTGTAGATCCCGCTGGCGATGATCAGCGAAAGGAAAACGCCAAGGCCAATCTTCCCGGCCAGGTCCGGTCGGTATTTCACGGCCAGCCAGGCCAGCACCGAGAAGCCCGCGATGCCGAGGAAGGCATGCGTCAGGTGCCGGTGGCCGCCGGAGATCCGCCCGATCAGCCAAGCGAACGCTTTGGTCATGAAGCCGAAGCAGTGCGCCAGGCTGGAGTTCGGATGATCGATGTCGGGCAGCACTGCCGCTCCGGCGGTCAACCCGGTGAACAACGCCAACTGCGGCGCGGGCAGATGCATGACGAACAGGCCGATGGCACCGCCAACCACCGCCCCAGAAAGGGCGTGGGTGTGTCCTAGGCACATGCAGATTCACTCCGGCGAGGGGCGGCGGGCCAGGGCTGGCAGGTCAGTGCGGCGGGCGAGAACGGAGGGAAACAGGCGGGATTTACCGTACGGACATTATTGGTCGAACGGGCCATACCCGGTCGGCGACACGCCGCCGTCCCGCGCCGGGCGCTAGCTAGCCGAGTTCGTCTCTGGCCTGGGCGAACGCGTTCGCGGCGAACTCAAGGTCGGCCATGCTGTGCGCGGCCGATACCTGGGTCCTGATCCGCGCCTTGCCAAGCGGAACGACCGGGTAACTGAAGCCGATCACGTAAACGCCCTTGGTGAGCAGCAAGTCAGCCAGCTTGGCGGCGCGGGCGGCGTCGCCGATCATGACTGGCACGATCGGGTGGTCGCCAGGCAAGATGTCAAAGCCAAGCTCGGTCATCCGCTGCCGGAACCAGGTGGTGTTGTCGCGCAGCCGCTCCCGCAGGTCATCGCCGGTCTCTAGGATGTCGAGCACCTTGAGCGAGGCACCGACGACCGCCGGCGCAACCGAGTTGGAGAACAGGTAAGGACGGGAGCGCTGCCGCAGCAGGTCGATGATCTCCTGACGGCCGGTGGTGTAGCCGCCGCTGGCGCCGCCAAGCGCCTTGCCGAGCGTGCCGGTCAAGATATCGATCCGGTCGGCCACGCCAGCCAGCTCAGGCGTACCCCGGCCGGTCGGGCCGACGAAACCGACCGCGTGCGAGTCATCGACCATCACCATCGCGTCGTACTTGTCAGCCAGGTCGCAGATCTGAGCGAGCGGGGCGACGTAGCCGTCCATGGAGAAGACGCCATCGGTGGCGATCAGCCGCCGTCTGGCGTCCGCGCTGGCCTGGAGCTGAGCTTCCAGATCCGCCATGTCCCTGTTCTTGTAGCGCAGCCGCCCGGCCTTGCTCAGCCTGATCCCGTCGATGATCGACGCGTGGTTCAGCTCATCGCTGATCACCACGTCCTGCTCGCCAAGGATGGTCTCGAACAACCCGCCGTTGGCGTCAAAGCAGGACGGGTACAAGATCGTGTCGTCGGTGCCGAAGAATTGCGCAAGCTTATTTTCAAGCTGCTTATGCAGGTCCTGGGTGCCGCAGATGAAGCGGACGCTCGCCATGCCGAAGCCCCAGCGGTTCAGTGCGTCCTTGGCGGCATCGATGATCCTGGGATCGTCGGCTAGCCCGAGATAGTTGTTCGCGCACAGATTGAGTACCGATTGACCATCAGCAACCACGATGCTGGCCCGTTGCGGGCTGTTAATCACGCGTTCGGTCTTGTACAGGCCGTCCGCCCGAATCTGGCCGAGTTCGTCGGCGATCTGCGATCGGACGCTGGTGAACATGCCTGCGCTCTCCCGTCGTCGCTACGGTTGCTGTTTGTCAGCCCAGTCGAGTACCACCTTGCCGCATTTGCCAGCCTTAACGGTGTCAAACGCAGCAGCGAAGTCCGCCGCATCGAAACGATGCGTGATAACGGGGCTGATGTCGACTCCTGACTGTGTCAGGACGGACATTTCATACCACGTTTCGAACATCTCCCGGCCGTAGATGCCCTTGATCGTGATCATGTTGAGCACCAGGTGGGCCCAGTCGATGGGGAACTGCTCAGAGGGCAGCCCGAGCATGGCGATCTTGCCGCCGTGCGTCAGCGCGGACAGCATTTCGCGCAGGGCGACCGGCTTGCCCGACATCTCCATTCCCACATCGAATCCCTCGCGCATGCCGAGATCGGCCATGATCTCGGCGAGCGAGGTCTGCGACACGTCGGCGGCGACGGTGACGCCGACCTTTCTGGCCAGCTCGAGCCGGTAGGGCGACACGTCGGTGATGACGATGTGACGAGCCCCGGCATGCCTGGCGACGATCGCGGCCATGATGCCGATCGGACCGGCGCCGGTGATTAGCACGTCCTCACCGAGTACGGGGAAGGTGAGCGCGGTGTGCACCGCGTTGCCAAAAGGATCGAAGATCGCGGCGACGGACAGGTCGATGTCGGCCGGATGGCGCCAGACATTGGTGGCTGGCAGCACGATGTATTCGGCGAAAGCTCCGGGGTGATTAACGCCGACGCCCTTGGTCCGAGCGCACTGCACCCGGCGGCCGGCCATGCAGTTGCGGCAACGCCCGCAGACGAGGTGACCTTCGCCACTGACCAGATCACCGACCGCGAGGTCGTGCACCTCAGAGCCAAGCTCGACGATCTCGCCGACGAACTCGTGCCCGACGACCAGCGGCACGGTGACATTTTGCTGCGCCCAGCCGTCCCACTCGTAGATGTGCACATCGGTGCCGCACACCCCGGTTCGCAGGACCCGGATCAGCACATCGTCCCGGCCGACCGCAGGGACCGCCACGTCCTCGATCCAGAGCCCGGCCTCGGCTCGAGCTTTGACCAAAGCCTTCATCAGCCGCCGCCTCCCAGCTGGCGATCGACCCGGCCGGCCCATTACCGGGCGGGTCGGGCACGACTGTACCGCAGCCGCGCTGCGTCGCCTGCCAAACCGCACTGCTGCTGGGTCGCATCCAGACAGGCTGAGAGCCAGAGTGGATACTGCCAGCACACGAGGATTCAGCCGACGTCCGAAGGACGGGATGCAGCCATGCCAGCTTTGCTCGACCTGCGATCAGATACCGTGACCCGGCCGACCGACGCGATGCGCCAGGCGATGGCGGCGGCTGAGGTGGGCGACGACTGGTTCGGCGATGACCCGACAGTGAACCGGCTGCAAGACCGGGCCGCCGAACTGACCGGCAAGCAGGCCGCACTCTACCTGCCGACCGGCACCTTGTGCACCCAGATCGCACTGCACGCGCTGGTGCGCTCAGGTCACCTGGTGGTGTGCGAGGCCTCCGCGCACGTGTGCGGCATGGAGCTCGGCGCTGCCGCCGTGCTGTCCGGCATCACCTTCCGTCCCGTGGTTGGCACCAGCGGCGTGCTGGCCGGCGAGCAAGTGGCGGCGGCATTGGAACCGCACCCCTACGACGTCACCGTCGTCGACCTGGTCGCCATCGAGAACACCCATCAGGTCGGCGGCGGCACCGCGGCGACGGTCGCGGAAGTAACTTCGGTTTCACAGGCCTGCGCGGCGGCTGGCGTGCCGCTGTACCTGGACGGTGCGCGCATCTTCAACGCGTGCACGGTTACCGGTGCCGCCGTTTCCGAGTATGCCTGCCACGTGAGCGCGATGATGTTCTGCCTGTCCAAGGGCCTCGGCGCGCCGATCGGCTCGATGCTGGTGGGCGACGAGGAGTTCATTAAAGAAGCCAGGCGTCTCAAGGTGCTCTTCGGCGCGGCCTGGCGGCAAGCGGGCATCATGGCCGCTGCCGGACTGATCGCGCTTGAGGAAGGACCGAAGCGACTGGCCGAGGACCACGAGAACGCGCAAGTACTGGCGCGGGGCATCGCCGAGTTGCTGCCAGGGTCCGTGGATCCCGATGCCGTGCCGACCAACATCGTCTTCGTGAACGTCGGCGGAACCGGCCGGTCGCCGGCCGAGTGGGCAGCCCGGCTGGCGGCCGAAGGAGTGCGGGTCACCATGGTGAGCGGCAAGGTGCGGATGCTCACCCACCGCGACATCAGCAAGGCCGATGTCGAGACAGCGCTGGCCGCCTGGCGCCGGGCAGCCGCCTAGCCGGGGTGGCGCCGAGTACGCCCGAGCGTCGCCTAGGCACCAGGTGGCCGCTTGGGCGACTCCGGCCTTCCGACCACCGTCATTCTGGCCAGCGGGCACGCCAAAGCTGCGGCCGAAACGCAGCGGCAAGCACGCCGACGGCAAGCGAGCCGGCCAAGATGAGCACGGCGGTCCTCGCTGAGGCGTACTGCAGCAGGAACCCGGTCGCCGCCGCGCCGGCCGGGATGCCGATGCTGAGCAGCGTCATGACCGCAGCCAGGACCCGCCCTCGTTCGGCTGGCGGTGCCTGCCGCAGGATCAGGACATCGACAAGGACCCGCACAGACGGCACGCCAAGCATCGCGAGGAAGAGTAGGCCAGCCATCCACCAGGGTCCGTAAGGCAACGCCAGCAGCGCCAGCACCGGCACGAGCAGGCCGCAGACTGCGATCAGCAATCCGCCAGGCCGCAGCCGGTGCAGCGGCCGGACCAGCGTGGCCCCCGTCAGGCCGCCGACGGCGGCACCACTCAACGCCAGGCCGATCACGGTCGGCGAGACTGACTGATCGCGCAGGATCACGATCGCGACCAGGCCGAGCCCAGCGCCGATCGTGTTAATCAGGCCGAGCAACGTGGTAGTCGCGCGGAGCATCGGGTTGCTCCAGATCGACTTGATCCCCGCGAACATCCCCGGCGCCTGCCTGGCGCTAGCCTCGCCGCCGGCCGGTGCTGATGCAGGAGTCCGGTCCGGCTCGGCTCGGATCAGCAAGCCGCTGATCAGCGAGACGACAAAGGATCCGGCCGTAAAGAGGAACGGCGCAGCGTGGCTGAGTAGCTGCAGGCCGTAAAGCGCGCCGCCCAAGGGCGGCCCCGCTAGCTCAGCTCCGTTGATCCTGACCTCGTCCTGGGTGAGCGCGCGGGTGAGCTGCTCCTTGGGGACTACGGTGCGGACTAGCAGCATGCGCGCCGTGCTCGTCACCGGCTGGCCCGCGCCAAGCAGCACGGCGGCCACCAGCAGCACCGGCAGGTTAAGCCAGCCAAACATGAGCGCTATCGCGATCAGGCCGGTAATCATCGCTCGGCTCGCTTCTGCGGCTATCAGCAGCGAGCGGGGGCTCCGCCGGTCGACGAGTTGCCCGGCAGGCAAGCCAGCGACAAGCTGCCCGAGCGTTTGCATCGCGGCGAAAAGGCCCGCGTTTGCCGGTGAGCCGGTGACGGCCAGGATCGCCAGCGGGTAAGCGACATCGGCTACCGAGATCCCCAAGGTAGCCGCCGCTGAGCCGGCCCAGAGTGTCTGGAAGGCGCCGTTTCGCCGCAGCGATGGGTGCGGGCCCGGCACGGCGGCCGGCGGAGCGGCTTGAGTCGTCGGGTTCTGTCCGGTGATCTGAGTCATCACTCTCACGTCCATGCCATCATTCACGTCCATGCCATCATTCATGTTAACGTGAATGATGGCATGGACGTGAAGGTCTGACAAGATAGACGTGTGGCTGATGCAGACAAGTCCGTTCGGGACGGCGACCTGACCGGCGGTGCCGTAAACGGCGAAGTGCGGTCGGTATCCGACGTCGAGACTTTGAAGGCACTGGCCGATCCGACCAGGCTCGCCATCTTGTCTGCGCTGATGCGCGGACTCGGCGAGGAGCTGCCTGTGATGTCAGCGAAGGAGCTAGCTGCCGAGTTGAACCAGCCGCAGACCAAGCTCTACCGGCACATCAAGCACCTGGAGGGGGTCGGACTGATCCGCTCGGTGAGCAGCAGGGTTGTCTCCGGCATCGTCGAGCACCGCTATCAGGCCTGCCAGAACGACCTGATGCTCGGAGCCGGCCTGACTGACACGGAAAAGGCAAGCAAGGACACCGAGGCTACGGTCGCGGCCGCGTTCGATCTTTACCGGCGCCAGTTCTTCGCCTCGCACCGAGCCGGCCTGATCAGCCAGGACGAGCCAGCGCAGCGCCAGCCGCATCAGCGAGCGGTACTCGGCATGAGCGCGGCTCGGGTACCGGCGTCCCGCGCCGCCGCGATCCACCAGGAACTGCAGCGGATCCTTGACGAGGTCGGTCAATCAGCTACCGCCGAGGAAGCCGGCGAGGATGCCGTCACTATCAACGTCCTGGTCGGCTACTTCAGCCCGGTCCAGACCGCCGCGACAGCAGCGGAGGACCCCTGATGCTGACCTGACGACAACGGAGCGACCCCGTTGCCCTTGACCGGCACCGGCCGGAGGCCGGGGCGGGGCGGGCACCGGCCGGAGGGCGGGGCGGGGCGGGGGCCGGGGCAGAGCGGGGCGGGGCGGGGCACCGGCCGGAGGCCGGGGCGGGGCGGGGGGCGGGGCAGAGCGGGGCGGGGCGGGCGCTGTCCATTTAGCGTGGGTTGGCGGCACCGTTCAGCTTGACCGCTGGCTCGCCGCCGAGTGCGGCGATCGCGATACTGACCGCCTCAGCCAGCTGTGGTCGACCCTCTCCGGCCGACCACATCCTGGGCGGGCGCATCCCGGTGCCGGTGCCGGTGCCGGTGCCCGATCCGACCCCGGCCGGTTCCCGATCTCCCCAGCCTGGGCCGTCATCGATCAACGCCCAGGCCCGCACAACCGCCTCACTGAGGGTGACCGGGCCTGGCCGGTTGCCGCGCTCCCTGATGCCAGCCGCGGCGGTCAGCAGGATCCGGCTCACGTCCTGATCAGCGGGCCGGGCCGCGCACACCAACGCCGCCGTCTCCAGGCACACTGCCAGCGGGAAGGTAAAGGTTAGCGATCGGGCCGCGCGCACCGCCGCCAGCGCGGCGGCCGCCGCCCCATCGACATCACCATTCGCTAGCAAGGCTCGGGCCAGAATGCACCGGATCAGCGGCAACTCCCGCTCGATGCCGAGATCGGTTGCTTCGGTATTGGCGACGGTGCCGATCTCGATCGCCGCCGCCAGATCTTCGTCGGCGAGCGCGAGGCCGGCCGCGACGGACAGCAGCACCACCCGCGCGATCCGGCGCGAGTCAGCCAGCATCGGCATGGCTTCGGCTACATAGGAACGCGCCGGCTCCAGCTCGCCGACCTGCCAGCACACCATCGCGGCGGTAGGCAAGGTCGCTGCGAGTTGCTCGGGCGAACCGCCGCTCCGGCACAGCTCGATCGCCTGCGCCGCATAGCCGGCGGCAGCCGCGTCGGCCCGCTCGGCCAGCACGCAACCCATCCCGATGACCGCGCCGACCTGCAAGTCGACGCCGAGGGGCTGGGCAGCCTCGATTGACCGCCGGACGTAGGACAATGCCTCATCGCCGCGGTCCATGTCATCGGCCAGACCGCCAAGGTAGATCAGCGCCCGGGCCGCGTACACGTCAGGCTGCCCGGTCAGCAGCTGCACGGCCGACTGCAACTCGCGCACCGCGGCGCCGGTGTCGCCAGACCAGTAGCTCAGGTAACCGAGCGCGTAGGCCGCGTGCGCCTGCTCGCGGCTGCCGGCTGAGTCGGCGTCGACCGCCGCGAGCAATCTCGACAACCAGAATCGGCCTTCTGCTACGTTCGTCGCCGCCCAGTACCGGTGCAGCTTGAAGCCAAGCTCCAGGCCGACCGCCAGCTCGGATCGACCATCGATAGCGGCGTCGAGCAGCGATCTGATCTGCGGCAGCACTTCTCCAACCGGCTCCAGGTACGGCTCTGCCGCGGCACCGGGATCAGCCGGCACGATGGCCAGCACGGCTGCCGCCAGGCGGGCCAGCGTCGCACCGGATTCGCCGGCCCCGTCGAGCAGCTCGGCAGCCAGTCGATGCAGGTCATCGTCTTGGTGGTAGCGCCAGCGTGGACCTGACCGGTCGACCGCAAGCAGCCCGCGCGCAGTCAGCTCCCGCAGGATCCGAACGATCCGCACCGGCGGGATCGCGGCGTCGGCGACCACATCTCGAACGAGCGGCAGGGTGACCGCGCCGGCTAGGACGCCAAACCGGCGAAACACCGCCGCCTCGTCGGCGTCGAGCAGCTCATAACTGCTCATTGCCACTCCGCGCAGCCAGTCCTGGCCACCAGCGACCAGAGCAGGCAGGTGATCGAGTAGATCGGGCACCGACATCACGGCGAGCTGCGCGGCCGCCAGCTCAAGTGCCAGCGGCAGTCCGCCGCAACGCCGGCAAAGCTCGGCTACGACCGGAGCGGTGCTGGCGTCGATGAGCAGTTCGCGGCCGCCCACCCTGGCCCGGTCGGCCAGCAGCCGCACCTGCGGATTCGCCGCCAGGTCGACGAGGTCAAATGACACCGAAGGGCCGAACGGCAAGGGCTCGACCACGATGATGGTTTCTGACTCGATCGACAGCGGCATCCGGCTAGTCACCACGACTGACAGAGTGGGGCAGGCAATCAGCAAGCCGGCCACCATGGAGGCGGTGCCGTCGATTACCGCCTCGCAGCCATCCAGGATCAGCAAGGCACGGCCGACGGGTGCGAAGTGGCTGGCCACCATCGCAGCTGGGTCTTCGGTGCCGACCGGAAGCCCCAAGGACACCGCCACGGTCGAGGCGACCAGTTCATCGGCCGACACCGACGCCAGCGACACCCAGGACTTGCCGCCAGCAAACCCAGCCGGCCCAGCGGCCTGTAGCGCCAGCCGGGATTTGCCAACCCCGCCCGGCCCGGCCACGGTAGTCAGACCAGGCACCGCGATCGCCGCCGCGAGGGCGGCCAACTCCTGCTCGCGACCGAAGAAGGCCGACGTTCGCTGCGGCAGCAGGCCGATCCCGGTGCCGCCGGTCGCGCCGATCGCTGTCAGATAGACCTCGACCGTCTCTGGTGCCGGGTCGATGCCAAGCTGATCGGCCAGCGCCTGCCGGCAGGCCTCGTACGCGAGCACTACGCCAGCCCGATCACCGCCGCGATGCAGCGCTTTGATCAAGATCCGATGAGCCCGCTCATCCAGCGGATTGGCCTGCACCGCGCGGCGGCCGGCCTCAGCGGACCGAGAATGATCACCGATGGCGGCAGCGGACTTGGCCACCAGTTCAAGTGCCAGCAGGGCGGCGGCGTCGGCTTTCGCCCGGTAACTGTCCAGCCAGCTGGCATCCTCGCCAGGCAGGAGCTGATCACCGGAAAACAGCGTCAGCGGCTCAACGGTGGCGATGGCCGCTTCGTGCCGACCCTGGTCGGCCAGTACTGCCGCCGCCCGCAGCACGCTGGCCGTCTCATGGAGGTCAACGTTGACATCGGCGGCAAGCCCGTAGCCTGACGGTGTCGTGACCACGACTCGTTCGGCACCGGCGCCAATGCCGGCCAGCGCGGTTCGCATCGACCTGATCACCCCGCGCAGAGCGACCGGCCAGGTCGGCGGCTGCTGGTCGGGCCAGATGATGGCGGCCAGCCGGTCGGCTGTCAGCGGGCCGGCCGAAAGGGCCAGTGCGACCAGCGCCAGCCGGGCCCGGCGGCCACCTAGGGCGCGTCCGGATACTTCGCCAGCCGGGCCAGCCACCGCGACCGGACCGAAGACGCTGATCCGCGCGCCCGCCGCGTCCCCCGCCTCCTGGTCCGGAGCGGCGTCCGGTGTTTCCCCCGCCATTACACAGACGTTACGCTGCCTAGCTGCACTCCAAGCAGGACATGTGCCGAATCAGGCCTGATGAGAGCGTTCGCGCCGACCGGGTCACAGCACAGTGGATCAGCTTTTTGGGAGCTGGTCGTGGACCTCAACACGGCCCCACGGTCGCAGCGGCTTCAGCTCGGGCAGTTCGCACGCCACGGCAGATTACACAGACGTTACGCAGTTCGGCTGTACTCCGAAGCAGTACCTCCTACGACCTATTGGGGAGTGGTCATGTCAGCTTTCCTCCGGATCACCAGCATGGCGATCGCCGGCGCCGCCGCGGTCGGGCTCGCGCTCCCGGCGATGACAGCCGCCAGCGCCGCAGTGAACCGTCCTTCAGCCCCGGCCAATCAGGCAACAGCAGCCGCTGAGCCAGGGCGCACCGCCAACCCGATCGTGCTCGCCAACAACGTCGAGCTCAGCGGCTACGACGCTGCCACCGGCCCAAACGGCAGCACCTACATCGGCTGGATCGCCGATAGTGGCAGCGGCCGCCAAATTCATTTGTGCACGCTGCCGCCCGGCGCGAGGACGTGCAAGGACGGCATCCAGACCGTGGCCTCGCCCGGCGGCTCGTTGGGCAGCTCGTCAGCGACCGGGCTCAAAGTCCTGGTCAGCTCGGCCGGCGAAGTCACCCTGGTCTGGATCCACGACGACACCGCGTCCGAAGGAGGGCCGATGGGCAGTGAGATCGCGACTGCCTCATCATCTGGCGACGGAACACTCGACACTGCCGTAGACGTCGCCGCGGCACCCAGCTTCGGCTACCTGCTGGACGCCAGGATCGGCCCTGGCAACGACATCTGGGTCGTCATGGAGCCCACCGGTCTCCATCCCAAGCTCCTGATCAACGGCGACATCAACAACCCGGCGAGCTCGATCACCTCGCTCAAGCCCCCGTACGACGTCGGCGAGGCTCAGCTCAGGTTCGACCGCAGCCAAGCAGTGCTGGCCGTCCAGCAGGCTGGCAGAATCAGCGTACCGGTCGCCTACGCCGCGTACACCAACGCCCACTGGTCGAGCTTCCACAAGGTGGCGCACACCTGGACCTCCGACGCAGTCCTTGGCCTGGCTGACACCACCACCGGCATCCGACTGGTCACCAGCGTGAACAACGCCGACTACTACCCGGTCGTATGGAGCTGGAACGGCTCAAGCTTCGGCCGCCCAACCCCGACTGGCGATCACAACAACTGCTCGCCTGGCAGCCATGACCTGGTGGCTGACGGCAGCGGCCGGGCGGCCGACGTGTCCAGGGAGTGCGATGACGTGGCGATCGCGAACCTGCCGGACACCAGGCACGCCGCGGTCGTCAGGTTCAACATCCACGGCACTTTCGCCGGCGGTGACCCGCAGCTCACCACCACGCCCAGAGGCACCGGCTGGGTGGTCTGGTCGCAGGAATCCACGGTCTCTCCCAAGCTGCTCGCCGCACCTATCCTGCTGCCCGACCGTGATGTCAGTGCGGCTAGGTCCGCGCGCGGCAACCGGGCGACCGTGACCGGCCCGCAGTCCTGCCTGCCGCCGGTCGATGTCGCCGTCGGCGTCGGCGGCAAGCCGGCCAGCGGCTGGCGGGTGACCAGCAAGGCGCTCAAGCTCGGCAACACTACCCTGCACAGCGACACGCTGAACGGGGCCAGCCTGGCGGCCGGCCGCACTTACCAGCTGACCGGCTCGGTGCAGTTCAGCAACGGCTCCTCGCACCTGACGGTCTCCGCTGGGCTGACCTTCAAGACTTGCCAAGCGCATTGACCGTCGCACTGCCATTACACAGACGTTACGCAGCTCAGATGTACTCCAAGGCAGTACCGCATACGACCTATTTGGGAGTGGTCATGTCAGCTTCCCTTCGGATCACCAGCCTGGCGATCGCCAGTGTGGCGGCCGCCGGACTAGCGCTGCCGGCCGCGACGGCCGCCAGTGCCGCGGTGAGCCGCCCGTCGGCCCCGACTCATCCGGCCGCGGCAGCCGCTAAGCCAGGACGCACCGCGAACCCGATTGTGCTCGACAACAACGTCGAGCTCAGTGGCTACGACGCTGCCACCGGCCCTAACGGCAATACCTACATCGGCTGGATCTCCGACAAGAACAACGCGGGCCGCAAGGTCCACCTGTGCACGCTGCCGCCAGGCTCCACGAAGTGCAAGGACGGCATCCAGACCATCGACTCACTCGGCGACTCGTCGGCCGAGGGCCTGCGGGTGCTGGTCAACTCAAGCGGTGAGGTCACGCTGGTGTGGATGCACGACACGGTCGCGTCCGAGAGCGGTCCGATGGGCAGCGAGATCGCGACGGCTTCGTCCGACGGAAACGGCGTCCTCGACACGGCGGTGGACCTAGCCGCGGCACCGAGCTTTGGCGATCTGCTCGACGCGAGGACCGGCCCGGGCGACGACATCTGGGTCGTGATGCAGCGTTCCTCAGGCAGCGGCCTGTTGATCAACGCCGACCTGAACAACCCGAGCAGCGGCATCACTGTATTGAAGACCCCGTACACCGTCGGCGGCGCCCGGCTCAGGTTCCACGGCAACCAGGCCGTGATCGCCATCCAGAAGGCTGGCGCGATCACGGTGCCGGTCTCGTATGCGTCAGAAAATAACGGCCGCTGGTCGAGCTTCCACACCCTGGCTCACACCTGGACCTCGGATGCGACGCTCGGCCTGGCTGGCACCACCTCCGGCATCCGGCTTGTCACCAGCGTGAACAACGCCGATTACTACCCGGTCGTGTGGAGCTGGAACGGCTCAAGCTTCGGCCAGCCAACGCCGACCGGCGACCATAACAGCTGCTCGCCCGCCAGCCACGATCTGGTGGCCGACGGCAGCGGCCGACTCGCCGACGTTTCGCGCGAATGCGATGACGTCGCGATCGCGAATCTGCCCGACACCCGGCATGCCGCAGTGACCAGGTTCAACGTGCATGGCACCTTCGCGGGCGGTGACCCGCAGCTCACCACCTCCCCGCGCGGCAAGGGCTGGGTGGCCTGGTCGATCGAGTCAACGGTGGCCAACAAGTTGCTCGCCGCGCCGATCCTGCTGCCAGGCGAAGACATCTCCACCGCCAGCAAGGCGCGCGGCAACTGGACAATCGTGACTGGTCCGCAGTCCTGCCTGCCGCCGGTCGATGTCGCCGTCGGCGTCGGCGGCAAGCCGGCCAGCGGCTGGCGAGTGACCAGCAAAGCGCTCAAGCTGGGCAACACCACCCTGCACAGCAACACCTTGAACGGTGCCAGCCTGACGGCGGGCAACACCTATCACCTGACCGGCACAGTGCAGTTCGCCAATGGCTCGTCCCACGTGACGGTCTCGGCGCAGCTGACCTTCAAGTCCTGCCCGAACGGAGGCAGCTCCGGCTGATTCCGCACCGCGATGGTCCTTGGGACGGCGAGCTTGTGTTGGTCAGCCGTCCCGAGGCCTATCGCTTTTGGCTTGGCCTTGACATCGCGCCGGTAATAACCGGTGCGAAATACCGCCAACGTGGGGATCTCCCGCCGGGACTAGAACGTGTTCTAGTATGATGGCGGGAGGCGGGATGGCTGCGGAGGATCTCGAGTACGACGTCGTGGTGGCTGGCAGCGGCGCGGCCGGGATGACCGCCGCGCTGACCGCGGCGAAGAACGGGCTGAGCGTGCTCGTGATCGAGAAGACCAGCCACTTCGGGGGCTCTACCGCCCGGTCAGGTGGCGGGGTTTGGGTGCCCGGCAACTCGGTGCTGAAGCGGGCCGGTGTGAAAGACGCACCGGAGCAAGCCGCTGCCTACCTCGCGCACGTGGCCGGCGATGGGGTCGCGGTGGCCAGGCAGCAGGCGCTGCTTGAGCACGGCCCGGCCATGCTCGATCTGGTGCGCGCCGCTGGGCCGGTGGACTTCGCCTGGGTCTCTGGTTACGCGGATTACTACCCTGAGGCACCGGGCGGGCTGGCGGGCGGCCGCACGATCGAGCCGGTGCCGTTCGACGGCCGGGTGCTTGGGGCCGACCTCGAGCAGCTTAATCCGCCCTATTTGCCGGCCCCGGCCGGCGTCTCGATCACCGCCGCTGAGTATCGCTGGCTGAGCCTGGGCACCAGGCACCCGCGCGCCCTGTGGACGACAGCCAAGGTGGCGGGCCGAACGGCGAAGACCAAGTTGCTGCATCGCCGCACGCTGAGCCTTGGCCAGGCACTGGCGGCCGGGCTGCGCGCCGGACTGGCCAAGGCTGGCGTCCCGGTCTGGTTCGACACCCCGCTCACTGGGCTGGTGATCGAAGGCGAGATGGTCACTGGCGTGAGCGTGACCAAAGACGGCCAGGCGCTGACGATCAACGCGCGTCTTGGCGTGCTGATCGCGACCGGCGGCTTCGAGCGGAATGCGGCGATGCGGGCGCAGTACCAGCGCCAGCCGATCGGCACCGACTGGACCGTTGGCTCGCCGGGTAATACGGGCGACGGCATCTTGGCCGGACAGCAAGCTGGCGCTGGCCTTGACCTGATGGACGACGCTTGGTGGGGCCCTTCCATCCCGCTGACCGGCGGACCCTATTTCTGCCTGGCCGAAAGATCGCTGCCGGGCTGCATCATGGTGAACGCGGCCGGCCAGCGGTTCGTCAACGAGGCCGCGCCTTACGTCGACGCGGTCCATGCCATGTACGACCAGCACACCGACGATAAGCCGCATATCCCGGCCTGGCTGATTACTGACCAGCGCTACCGTAACAACTACGTCTTCGCCGGCCTGCCGCCCCGTCGCCCACTGCCTAAGCGCTGGTACAAGGCAGGCACGGTGTTCCGCGCCGAGACCTTGGGCGAGCTTGCCAGCCAGATCGGCGTCGCGGCGGACGGGCTTGAGCAGACCGTGCGGCGATTCAACGGGTTCGCCGCAGCCGGTAAGGATGAGGACTTCGGCCGGGGCGGCTCGGCCTATGACCGGTATTACGGTGACCCCCGCTGCCGGCGGAACCCGAACCTGGCCGCGCTCGACCTAGCACCGTTCTATGCGATCAAGATTGTGCCCGGCGACCTCGGCACCAAAGGCGGTCTGCGCACCGACGAGAGAGCCAGAGTGCTCAGGCCCGACGGGAGTCCTATCGCCCATCTTTACGCCGCTGGAAACGCGAGTGCGGCGGTCATGGGGCACAGTTATGCCGGCGCTGGCGCGACTATTGGCCCGGCGATGACCTTCGGCTACATCGCCGCTTTGGACATGGCTGGCAGCCGAAGCTGACCTCGGCGCGGCGGGTCAGCCCGCTTGTGCCGCAGCCAGGCCGCCGCTAGCACTCGGTCGGAGCTGAGCAGCGCCGCCAGCCGACGGGCGTCAAGGACCATAACGTGTACCGGCTCGATCACCCGCACGGTAATGCCGAGCAACGGCGACGGGCGGCCGTCGTCATCCAACGAGCCAATGAACGAGCCGGCTGAGAAGGTGGCGAGCGGGCGACCCGCCGACTCGGCCACCGCCGCCCCGTCAAGCAGCAGGAAGCAGTACCGCCCTGGACGGCGCTCGTCGGTCAGGCGGCAACCAGCAGGCAGCACTGTCTCATCGCCGGCTGATCGAAGCAGCTGACACCAGGACAGCAGGCTCGGGCCGGCGGCAGGCTTGACCACCCGGCTGATCGGTATGCAGTGCGACGTCACGGTACTGTTGTGCCTGATCGCCGTTACAGCCTGCTGACAGGCCATGACCTGGTTCATTGCTGGCTCCCTGGCCGGGTATCGCCCAGCCCGCGCACGGTCCGTTGCCACAATGCGGCGACCGCCGGATCGGTTTCGATCAGTGCGGCCAGCCGCTGCGTATCGAGCACCAGCACACGGGCTGGCGAGATCAGCCGCACGGTCAGGCCGACCGGCGGGCAGGGCACGCCGTGCCGGTCAGTCGATCCCACAAAGGTTCCCGAGGCCAGGCTGGCGATCTGCTGGCCGGCCACCTCGACGACCGCCTGACCTTCGATCAGCAGGAAGCAGTGCCGACCCGGGCGTCCCTCGTCCGCCAGCTTGGAGCCGGCCGGAAGAACCGCCTCTCCCCCCGCTTCTGGCAGTCGCTCGTGCCAAGCTAGTCGAAGCGGGAAGGCAGCCTCGGCGCTCACTGCGGCGTCTTGGTTGACATAGAGCCGTTGTGCCGGAATCGCGTTACAAATCAGTGACAGCCGCGAGGGTGGCACGCTAGCCGAAGGCCCGTTCGTTCCTCCGGTCATGTGCTAGCCCCCGCCGGGCAGCGGCTGCGGAGAGGTGAACGGTGGAGTACCGGATACTCGGGCCGGTGACGGCGATCGACCAAGGTCGCGACGTCGACCTCGGCGGCCTCCGGGAACGGGTACTGCTGGCGCGCCTGCTGCTGTCAGCCAACCGGGTGGTCCCGGCCGACACCTTGGCGCATGACCTGTGGTCGGGCGAGCCGCCACCGCATAGCGCCGCGACCTTGCGGGTCTACGTCTCCAGGCTCAGGCGAGCGCTGGGGACAGCGGCTCAGTCCCTAGTCACTCAGCCGCCCGGCTACCGGCTCAGCATCGACGCTGACGAGCTCGACGCCAGCAAGTTCACCGCCCTGGTGCGGTCCGCGCTGGAGCGGCTGGCCGCCGGTGATCCGCAGGCCGCCGCCGCCGAACTGCGCGAGGCCCTGGCACTTTGGCACGGCGAAGCCCTGGCCGATATGGCTGACCTGCCGTTCGCCCGAGCCGAGGTGGCAAGGCTCGATGAAGCCAGGCTGACCGCGCTTGAAGCCAGGATCGAGGCCGACCTTGACTGCGGGCAGCACGTGGTGCTGATCGCCGAACTGGACGGCTTGGTCGCCGACCACCCGCTCCGCGAGCGTCTGTCTGGCCAGCGGATGCTGGCCTTGTACCGCTGCGGCGGCAGGCACAGGCGCTCAGCGCGTATGAGGAGCTGCGCGCCCACCTAGCCGATGAACTCGGGATTGATCCAGGCCCACAGCTGCAACGGCTGCAACTGGCCATTCTGCGCCAGGACGCCGCACTGGACTGGACGCCGCCAGCCAGCCAGATCAGCGGCACCGAGCCGGCACCGATGCGAGCCGCGGCGCCGGCTGCCACCGCGGCGGCGGACGCCACCACGGCCGAGCCGGTGAGCTCCTGGCGGGCATCTCGGCTACCCGCCCAGACCACCTCCTTCATCGGCCGGGAAGGCGAGCTCGCCACGATCGGCGAGCTGCTCGGCCTGTCCCGGCTCGTGACACTGACCGGGCCTGGCGGCTCAGGCAAGAGCCGGCTGGCGCTACGCGCCGCTGCTCAGGCCAGCTATGCCGACGGCGCCGTGCTGGTCGAACTCGCGCCAGTCACTCAGCCCGATCTGGTCATCTACGCGATCGCCAGGGCGCTGTCGGTCACCGAGACACCTGGCGCCCCGCTGCTTGAGACGGTCACAGCGGCGCTCACCGACAGCGAACTGCTGCTGATACTCGACAACTGCGAACACCTGCTTGATGCGGTCGCCGAGCTGACCGCCACCTTGCTGCAGGCCTGCCCGGAGCTGCGGATCCTGGCGACTAGCCAGGGCAAGCTGACCGTTCCCGGCGAGGCCACCTGGCCAGTACCGCCACTCACGCTGCCGGCTGCCACCGAGACCGACCTCGATCGCATCGCGGCGACCGAGTCAGCCAGGCTCTTCGCCGACCGGGCCAGGCTCACGAGACCAGGCTTCACGCTGACCGCCGAGAACGCCATCGACGTTCGCGATATCTGCCGACGGCTTGACGGCATCCCGCTGGCGATCGAGCTCGCGGCCGCTCGGGTCGGCGCCCTTTCCACCCGGCAGCTATCGAGTCGGCTCGACGACAGGTTCCGGCTGCTCACCGGCGGCAGCCGAGCCGGGCTGCCCAGGCACCGCACCCTCGCGGCGGCGATCGAGTGGAGCTACGAGCTGCTCACCGACACCGAGCGAATCTGCCTGCGCCGACTGGCGGTGTTCCCCGGCGGCTGCACCATCGAAGCCGCCGAGAGCGCGTGCGCGGACGACAGCCTGCCGACCGAAGCGGTGTTCGAGACCGTGGCCAACCTGATCGACCGTTCGCTGCTGACGACCGAGGAACGGGCCGGCAGCATGCGCTACGGCATGCTTGAGTCGATCCGCCAGTACGCGGCGCAGCGGCTCGATGAGTCTGGGGAACGGGTCGCCGTGCAGCACCGAGCCTGGGCCTGGCTGCTGGACGTAGCTGGCGATGCCGACCTGGACGGCCCTGATCAAGTGGCCTGGCTTGAGGTACTTGAGGCCGAGCACGACAACATCAGGGCCGCGCTCGAGTGGGCCATCGCGACTCCAGCTGATGCTGGCGAAAGCCCCGACCTCGACTCGGCACTGGCGCTGGCCGGCGCCATGGCACCGTTCTGGGCCGCGCGTGGCCCGGTCGAGCACGGTCGGCGCTGGCTGGCAACCGCGCTTGACCGGGCCGCGCGCGACGGTAGCGCCGATCCTAGGTCTCGTGCGCTGGCCCTGGATGGTGCCGGGCAGCTAGCCGCGGTAGCTGCCGACCACGACGCCGCCCAGGCCTACCAGCGGGAGAGCCTGGCCATCTGGCGCGAACTCGGCGAACTGCCCAAGATCGCGAGCACGCTGGGCGACCTGGGCGCGGTCGCGCATATCAGAGGCGACTACCTCGCGGCCGGCGCATTGTATGCCGAGTCGCTCGACCTGGCCGAGCAGTCCGGCTCCGATCAGCAGGTAGCGCGCTGCCTGAGCGGGCTCGGCCGGATCGCGTTGCACGGCGACGACCTGGCCGGCGCTGCCGACTACTACGAGCAGAGCATGGCCAAGTTCGCGCAGATCGGCGACCTGCGCCGGACCACGCTCATCCTCGGGAACCTGGGCGTTGTCGCAATCCACAGCGGCGACTTGCCGCTGGCGCGGGAACGACTTGAGCTGCACTTGCGGAACGCCAGGCGGCTCGGCGACCGCAAGCTCATCGGCGGCGCGCTGACCAACCTAGGCATGGTCTGCTACGACAGCGGCGACCTTGATCGCGCCGCCGAGTTGCAGCAGCAAGCACTAAGCCTCGCCGCCGAGCACGGCGACCGGCGGCTTGAGCAGGTCGCGCTGATTAACCTTGGCCTGGTCGCCGTGGCCAGGCAGGATTATCAGCTGGCCAGGACGCTGCACCGGCGTAGCCTGGTCATCGCCGCCAGCGGCGGTGAGCCGCGCGCGATCGCCGAGGGCATCGAAGAACTCGCCCAAGCCGAGGCCGCTGCCGGGAATGCCAGCCGGGCGGCCGTGCTGATTGGCGCCTCGCAGGCCTTGCGCACGGCCGTCGGCTCGCCGATCCCGCAGTCCGACCAGGGCCGGTTCGACGCGGCCAGCCAGACCGCGACCGCCGCGCTCGGAGCGCAGCGATTCGGCCAGCTCCGACAGGCCGGCGCCCAGCTGTCAACGGCAGCCATGCTCGACTTCGCCCAATCCGACGCGACCGAGCCGTCCGAGTAGCCGTCCGCCTACTGCCCCCGACCTCGCCCGACGCCAGCTCCCGCCCTACCCGACCCGGCTCCGGCCGAACCAGGCCGACTAGTGGTGGCAATTCAGGCGGCGAGGATCAGGCCGCTTGTTGGCACGCCGGTGCCGGCTGTGACAAGGACCGGCCCGTCGCCTTCGACCTGGTTCACTGACGTGCCGCGCAGCTGCCTGACCGCTTCGGCGATGCCGTTCATGCCGTGGATGTACGCCTCGCCAAGCTGGCCGCCGTGCGGGTTGAGCGGCAGCCGGCCACCTAGCTCGATGGCACCGTCGGCGATGAAATGCCGCGCCTCACCTGGCCCGCAGAACCCGAGCTCTTCCAGCTGCATCAGCACGTACGGCGTGAAGTGGTCGTACAAGATGGCAGTTCGGATGTCGTCAGGGCCAAGGCCTGATTGCCGCCAAAGCTGCCGGGCGACTATGCCCATTTCTGGCAGCCCGGTCATGTCGTCACGGTAATAGCTCGTCATGGTGAACTGATCGGTACCACTGCCCTGAGCGGCCGCGCTGATCACGGCGGCTCGTTGTCGCAGGTCACGTGCCCGCTCGGTGCTCGTGACGACGATCGCCACGGCGCCGTCGCTTTCCTGGCAGCAGTCGAGCAGCCGCAGTGGCTCGGTGATCCACCGCGAAGCCTGATGGTCAGCGAGCGTGATCGGGCGCTGGTAAAACCAGGCATTCGGGTTCGTCGCGGCGTGCTTGCGGTCGGCCACCGCCACGGCACCGAAGTCGGCACTCGTCGCGCCGTAGACGTGCAGGTAGCGCTGGGCCATCATGGCGACCGTGCCTGCTGGGGTGGACAGCCCGATCGGATAGTGCCAGCTGTTGTCGATGCCAGCCGAAGTCGCCATCGCGGCCGCGCCAACCGACACCTGGCCGAACCGCCGACCTGACCGCTCATTCATCGCGCGGTAGCAGACGACCACGTCAGCCGCCCCGGTGGTCACCGCCATCGCCGCCTGGTGCACGGTCGCGCACGCGGCGCCGCCGCCGTACCCGATTTGGCTGAAGAACGTCAGCTCGCTGATCCCAAGCTCGCGAGCGACTGCGATTTCGGCATTGCTATCCATCGTGAAAGTAACCAGCCCGCCGACATCGCCAGGTGCCAGGCCAGCGTCGGTCAGGGCAGCCCGAACCGCCTCGACGGCGAGGCGGAGCTCGCTGCGCCCTGAGTCCTTGGAGAACTCCGTCGCGCCAATGCCGACGATCGCCGCTCCGGTCATCAGCAACTCCTCACGACTAACTCAGCCGAGCCACCACCCAGGTCATACTACGACGGCAAAGATTCGGCGACTTTCACGCCTAACCCCGAGCTTGACACCAGGTCGAGGGGTAGGGTCGGCTACAGTCTTGATCTTCCTCCGGCTAGCTGGAGCAGGCCCATTCGCGTCAGCTCAAGAGTCGGAAATAACCCGCAGATGACCTAGCTGGCTGGCTCGTTGTCCCGGCAATGCACCGGGCTAGCCCTGCCAAGAAGGCGAGCGATCCGCAGATGAACCGAACGCAGACAGGCCCCCTAGGGGTAGCGGCGATGGTGCCTGTCACGTGGCGTATTAGTTCCTTTTGCGCAGGTAATGGTGAGTGCGTAGCCGTCGCCCAGCTGCCGACCGGGATCGCGGTGCGTGACACCAAGGACCCGGCCGGACCGGCCTTGCAATTCAGCAAGGCCGAGTGGCTGGCGTTCCTCGCGGAGGCGCGGGCCGGCGAGTTCGACCGTTAGTGTGATGGCCCGGTCGTGAGCACGTGCTCACTCGGGTCGGGATCAGGCTGGGTCGCACCGCAGTTGCACCCTGCTTGCTGCTGGGTCATGGCGACCAGTAGTGGCACGGTGGCCAGTACGTCATTGCGCCCTTGGGCTAGACCTGCCTTCCAGGCTTCGCTCTGTTGCGAGAGCTGAGCTGCTCGGCCGCGCCAGCGGGTCGCTTCGTATTTGAGTTGCTCCAATTCGGCCTCAAGCAACGCCGCCTGGTGGGCCGTGCGGCGGCTGACTATCGTTCGGGCCCGCAATGAAGCCACTGGCCAGGTGACCGTTCCTGTAATCAGTGACCAGCTGATCAGATCAAGTATCGTCACTTCCTTCTCACCCCTGCACTGGACGCGATTGGTTACCAGCGGCGTCACGACTGAGCGTGGGCTCGGGGGATCTCGAGGGCGCGGCCTGCGACAGCCCGAGCTGCGTGGCAGTAGGTCGCCCGTGCGGCGCTTCATTGTGCCGTTCATCGGGTGCCTCCCATTCCTCGGGGGGCCATGGCCTCACGTCCATTGTGACCGCCAATCCCAGATTTTTGCAATATGCACAGCAGATCCCTGAAAAGACAGCCGTCAGCGCTTCCCTGTAACCGTCGGCCAGGGCTAGGCTGCTGGCATTCCGCTCGTTGCGACCGGCCCATCGCGCGGGAAGGAGTCGCAGGTCAGGTGCCTGAGCTAGGAAGCCCGCTGGTCCGCCGCCGTCGGCTAGCCGCCGAACTGCGCCGGCTGAGAGAAGAGCGCAGCCTCCATGGCGATGCGGTCGCGAAGTCACTCGGCTGGTCCTCATCGAAACTCAGCCGGATCGAGACCGCCAGGATCGGGATCAAAGCGGCCGACCTCACCAAGCTGCTGGAGAAATATGAGGTGGCAGGGGACTTCCAGACGGAGTTGCTCGCGCTTGCCGCCAGGGTTAGCAATCGTGGCTGGTGGGAGGCCTATACGGGGTCGATACCTGAGCGATTCGCCACCTACGTAGTGCTCGAGTCGGAAGCGGAGTCCATTGCCGCCTGGAGCCCGGAAACTGTGCCGGGCCTGCTCCAGACGGAGGGCTACGCCCGCGCTGCCATCGACTCGCATATGGACGCTACGGCTTCGATTCCGCCGGCCGAAATCGAGCGCAGAGTGCAGGCCAGGCTGCGTCGCCAGCAGATTCTCACTAGCCAGGAGCCCGCCACCGTCAGCTGCGTTCTCGACGAATCCGTATTGCTAAGGCGCAAGCACGATGCTCAGGTCATGCGGGATCAACTCGCGCAACTGATCGACATCAGTGAGCTGGCCAATGTGACGATCCAGGTGCTGCCACTCGACGCCGAGCACCCGATCGGCACCGGAGCCTTTATGCTGCTGCGGTTCCCGCCCATTCCCGGCATCGGGCCAGCCGACGACATCGTGTATATCGAGCAGCTAACTGGCAGCGCTCTCTACGTGGATGACGCTGTCGAAACCCATCAGTACCGGCTTGGCTTCAGCCGCCTGTTGGCGGAGTCACTCGAACCGGCGGCGTCCAAGAAGCTGATCGCCCGGGTGCGTCACGAGCACTGGGCTGCTTAGCGCGAGCAGGGCTGGACATCAATTCTGACTGTGCCGGTGACGTGGTCGCCTAGGCTGCATCGACCGGTGACGGCCACCGTGCAGGCACCGCCGTCACGCTCTAGCACCTTGCCAGCGAAGGTGAGGGTATCGCCTGCGTAGCAAGGGGCGCCGAGCCTGATCGCGATCGAGCGCACGATCGACTCGGGGCTGGCCAGCTTGAGACGTAGCGCTGCACCAGGCCGGTGGTGGTCAAGATGTTGACGAAGATGTCCTTGCTGCCGCTGGCGACCGCGAAGTCGCGGTCGTGATGCACTCGGGTGAAGTCCCTGGTCGCGAGGGCCGAACCGACTACGAACGTGGGGCTGGCGGCCACCACAAGCTCGGGCAGCTCATCCGGCGACCTGGCCGGGCGCCAGGCGGGCAGGGTCAGCTCGTCGTCAATCCGATCGAACGCGGCCTGCACCGGCAGGCCGATGCTGACCTGATCAGGCTCGACGCCAGTCAGCTCGCCGAGCACCCTGACGCCCTCGGTGAGTTCCACTAGGGCGAGTACCAGCGGCAGGCGCTTGCCTGGGACCGGCGGGTGGTGATGGACGATGTAGCTGAATACCTGCCCGGTGCCAGCCGCCACCACATAGTCGGGCTTCGCCGAACCGCAGGCCAGGCACATCGGGCCAGGTGGATGTCGGAGCGCGCCGCAGTCAGTGCAGCGCTGGAGGCGCAGTTCGCCCTTGGCCGTGCCGTCCCAGAAAAACGCCGTGTCCGGCGAGATCATCGGCCGCATGACCAGGCCGACCTCGGGATCGGCCGCCGGTGCCGGTCGCTGCCGCTCGTCGCCAGGCACCGGGGGTCGGAACTTGAGTATGCGGAAGTCCATCGTGGCGACCGGCTCGTCGCCGCTGTACCAGGTATGCCTCGTGGTGAAGAACCAGCCGTCGCCGAGCGCGGTGCGCTTCGGCCCGACCAGGTCGGTCAGGCTGACCCTGATCGTGAGCTGCTCACCGTGCCGCAGGTAGCGATGGTAGCTCTGATCGCAGTTGGTCGCGACGACCGAGGTGTACCCGGCCTCGTCAAGCGCGGTGACGATCTGGCCCATGGGATCATGCCGATCCGCTGGGGCCGACGACCGCTGCCCCTGCATGGTCCAGACCTGGATCATCGCCGGGGGCGCGACCAATCCGCCGTGCACCGACGTGGCGGCGAACTCGGCGTCGGTGTACACCGGGTTGTCGTCGCCGATCGCCTCGATCCAGTTCTCGATGATCGGCAGGTTGACCGGATCGCGTGCGGCCCTGGGCGCCGACTCGCCCGCCGCCTTGATCCGCTCGGCGATCGCCAGCAGCGATGCGGCAACGTCCCTGCTTGCCTGCTCTTCTACCACGCCGCCAGTCTCCATTCCCCGAGCCGCTTACCGCGGCACTCTGGGCAGTTTCAGGCCAGCCGTCGCGATCAGCTCGCGCTGCACCTCGTTCACCCCGCCGCCGAAGGTCAGCACCAGGTTGCGCTTGTACTGCACGTCCAGCCACCGCGTCAGCTCGGCCGTGGCCTGATCAGCTGGGTCACCGTGCCGGCCCACCAGTTCGACCAGCTCTTGGCCAAGCCGCTGGATCTGCTCAGAGGCGAACACCTTAGTCGCCGACGCGTCCGCGATCGACACCTTTTCGCTGACCGCGACCTGCCAGTTCAGCAGCTCGTTGACCCGCTGCGTAGCGGCCGCCCGAGCGAGCACCCGACGAACCTCGGCTAGTTCGGCGATCGCCCGGCCATCGGGTCCGAGCGTCGCTGTGGCCCAGGAAAGCACCCGGTCGTGCAGCGCGCCGATGCGGCAGGCCGGTCCCAGCATCACTCGCTCGTGATTGAGCTGGGTGGTGACCAGCCGCCAGCCCTCATTCTCCGCGCCGACCCGCATGCCCACGGGTACCACGACGTCGGAGTAGTAGGTCGCGTTCACGTGGTGGGCGCCATCAGCGGTGATGATCGGCGTCCAGGAGAAGCCAGGATCGGTGGTGTCCACGATCAGGATCGAGATGCCCTTGTGCTTGGGTGCCTCCTGGTCAGTGCGACAGGCCAGCCAGATGAAGTCCGCGTCGTGCGCTCCGGTGGTAAAGATCTTGTGCCCGTTGACCAGGTAGTGATCGCCATCGCGCACCGCCCTGGTGGTCAGTGACGCCAGGTCGGTGCCCGCGTCAGGCTCGGTGTAGCCGATGGCGAAGTGCACGTCCCCGGCCAAAATGCGGGGCAGGAACAACGCTTTCTGCTCAGGCGTGCCGAACTCTTGCAGCGTCGGCCCTACGGTTTGCAGCGTGACCGCAGGCAGCGGCACGTCGAACCTGGCCGCCTCGGTGGCGAAGATCTGCTGCTCCACCTGGCCAAAGCCGCGCCCGCCGTACTGCACCGGCCAGCCGACGCCGAGCCAGCCGTCCGCGCCCATCCGGCGGATCAAGCCGCGGTAGATCTCGCCGTGCCGGTCGGTCAGCATCGCTTCGCGTTGGGTCGGGGGGATGAGCTCGGCAAAATAGCCGCGCAACTCGTCGCGCAGCGCCTGCTGCGCCTCGGTGAGCTCGATGAACATCAGCGCCTCACCAGCTCAGTTACCCGGTAGTCGAGTCCGCCAGCGAACCTGACCAGGTCCGTGATCATCGAGGAGTACCGGTGCAGTGGATACTCCACGTCGAGCCCGATCCCGCCGTGCAAGTGATGGCAGGTGCGCAGTGCCTGCGGTGCCTGCGCCGCCAGCCAGTACGCCGCCACGTCCAAGTCCTGGTCAGCGTCCAGCCCCACCGACAGGCGCCAGCAGGCGCTGAGCGCGGCCAGGTGCGTCGTCCTCGCGGTGATGTAGACGTCGGCGATCTGCTGCGCGACCGCCTGGAACGTCGCCAGCGGCAGGCCGAACTGCTCCCGCCTGGCTAGGTAGCCTGCGGTCAGGTCAAGCGCACCGGCCAGTGCCCCATCAGCCAGCGCCACCGCGCCCGCGGTGGCCAGCCGGTACAGGTCGCTCACCGCATCGTCAGGCAGTGTCCCGGCGACCACCGCCTGATCAAGCCGCACCGTGCACTCAGGACCAACGCCTGAGGTGGGCGTCGGCATCGCGCTGACGCCCGGTCCCGCCTGCTCGACGAGAGCGACCACCCGCCCGCCCGTCGTCAGCATCGCCAGCACCAGCAGCCAGCGGGCCTGGCTGGCGTACAGTACGCCCACTTTGGCGCCGGTGATCGTCCCTGCGGTCAGGTCGACGGTCGTGGCCGGCTCGGGCGGCAGCACCGAGGATCGCTCCCTGAGCGCGGCCGTGAGCACCACAGCGCCGGTGCCAACCCCGGTCAGCACCTGCTCTTGCAGCTCGCGGCTGCCCCAGCGGGTCACCGGCAGCACGCCGAGCATGATGGTGGCCAGCGCGGGCACACTGAGCGCCCGTCGGCCAATCTCGGTCAGCAGCACGGCGGCGTCCAGCACGCCAAGGTCGTCACCGCCGAGCCAGTCCGGCAGGTTCAGCGCCAGCAGGCCCGCCTTCGCCAGGGCCTGCCAGGCAGCCTCCTGGTCCGGTGCGTCAGCCAGTAGGTCGGCCGCTGAGCTCGCGATAACGTGCTGGGCGTCAGTCAGGTCAAAATCCACTCAGCGCGCCTCCTTGGTCGGCTCTCTTGGCAGGCCGAGCACCCGCTCGGCGACGAGGGTGAGCAGGATCTGGGTCGTGCCACCGGCAATGCTGAGGCACCTGGTGAGCAGGAACTCCTGCACGACCGATGCCGCGTGCCCGTCAGCGGCGGCGCTGCGCGAACCGAGCAGCACGAGCGCGGTCTCAGCGACCGACTGCCGGTGCGTGACTCCAAGCAGCTTGCGCACCGCCGCGCCAGCACCGGCACCCCCGGCGACACCGGCCTGCGCCACCAGCCGGTCATCCAGCGCCGACAACGCGAGCGCTTCGGCGACTCGCGCCCCGATCTGATCGATCGCGCTCGGATCGGCAGCCACGAAGCCATCCGCAGCCGCCGTCAGCAATTCTTCAAGCTCGGCGCTCAGGCCGCCGCCCCGCACCATCGCCACTCGCTCGGTGGCCAGCGTGGTCCTGGCGATCCGCCACCCGTCACCCAGCTGGCCGACCAGGCAGTCAGCGGGCACGAAAACCTGATCGAGGAATACCTGGTTGAACATCTCCCGCCCGGTGATCTCGCGCAGCGGCCGGATCTCGATGCCGGGAGCGTGCATCGGCACCAGGAAATAGCTGATGCCCTGATGCTTAGGCACCGAGGCATCGGTGCGGGCCAGGCAAATCGCCCAGTCGGCCTGGCCGGCCAGTGAGGTCCACACCTTCTGGCCGGTGATCAGCCAGCCCCCGCTGGTCGGCACCGCCTTGGTGCGCAGCGAGGCCAGGTCCGAGCCCGCTTCAGGCTCGCTGAAGAGCTGGCACCAGGTGATGTCACCGCGCAGAGTCGGCTCGGCGAACCGCCGCAACTGCTCAGCCGTGCCGTGACTAGCGATCGCCGGGATCGCCCAGTTGCCGATGGCCAGATCCGGTCTGGTGATCCCGGCACCGGCCAGTTCCTCGTCGATGATCAGCTGTTCGGCCGGGCTGGCGCCGAGACCGTACGGCTTTGGCCAGGCTGGCGCGATGTAGCCGACTTCGGCCAGTCCCTTACGGCGGCGCTCGGGCGGCACGGCGGATACGGCACTAGCCACCAGGCGAGCGGCCTTGCGCAGCTCAGTTGGTGCGGCCGTATCGTTATGAATATTGGTTTGTCCGAGGTCCTGCCGGTGTCGGCGGCCGCCTTCGATGGCTAGTTCGGCGGTGCGGGCTCGCCAGCTGGCGCTGCCGCCGAGTAGCTGGCGCAGGGCCAGCGCGCGCCGCAGGTACAGGTGCGCATCGTGGTCCCAGGTAAAGCCGATCCCGCCGAGCACCTGGATGGCGTCTTTGGCGTTGTCGACGGCCGCGTCCAGCGCCAGCGCCGCCGCAGCGGCCGCTGCCAGCGGGAACTCCGCTGGTGTCTGGCTGACTGCGGTCGCGGCGTCGGCTGCGATCGCACTGGCCAGCTCGGATCGGCACAGCATGGCCGCTACCAGGTGCTTGATCGCCTGGAACGACCCGATCGGTGCGCCAAACTGCTCTCTGGTCTTGGCGTAGTCGGCGGCCGTGGTCACGCACCAGGCGGCGACGCCAGCGGCCTCCGCCGCTGCCAGCATCGCGCCAAGGCCGGTCACCCAGCCAGCGGGCCGGTTCGCGAGTACCTGGGCGGCGGGCACCTCCAGGTCGGTGAGGGCGACGTCGGCGAGTGCGCGGGAGAAGTCGACCGGCGACCGCGCCGCCAAGTGCACGCCGGCCGCGCTTGACTCGAGCACGAACCAGGTCTCGCCGACGTCGGTGACCGCCGCCAGCATCAAGTGCGAGGTGTCCCCCGCGCCGAGCACCAGCGGCGCGGTGCCGGACACCGTCAAGCTGCCATCGGCCAGGCCCGCGCCGACGAGGCCGCCTGGCGATAGCTGGACCGCGACCGAAGCGGTGCCGGCCGCCACCTTGGCAGCCAGGTCGGCGGTGCCCGGCTGGTCAGCGAGCACCAGGCTAGCCAGCAGGGTCGGCAGCACCGGACCCGGCGCCAGCGCGACGGCAAGCTGCTCGGCAGCTACCGCCACGTCAGCGGCACTGCCGCCAGCCCCGCCGGCCGACTCAGGCAGCCCGATGGCGAAGACGCCAAGCTCGACCAGCGCCGCCCAGTTGGCGGCCGCCCACGGCTGCGCGCCGGTATGACCACCGCCGGTCTCAAGCGTCCGCACGTCGTTGATCAGGCTGGCTTTCCTAGCCCACTGCCTGACCGACTCGGCCAGTGCCAACTGCTCAGGGGTGACGCCGATAGCCAACTGCCCTCCCGAGCTGATGCCGGAAAACAAAACTAGAACGCGTTACAATTTAACTCCGGGGTTAGTGTCGGCGCACAGCGGCCTGACCAGATCCGGCGCGATAGCACCGCGAATCTAGGCCGGGCTGACCGACAATGCGATGATGAGGTGCGGCACGGGGATGAGTTCGGCTCGCCGCACGACGAAAGGCTGCTATGTCGCCTGTGAAAACCAGCAGTCCAGCGGCGCCGCCGAGCCGTCAGGCCGAAGCCGAGCTCGGCTCGGCCGCGCAACGCGAACGCCGCAAGCGGATACTCGACGCGACGCTGGCGCTCGCCTCCAAGGGCGGCTATGACGCGGTGCAAATGCGCGCCGTGGCCGAGCGCGCCGACGTGGCACTCGGCACCTTGTACCGGTACTTCCCTTCCAAGATCCACCTCCTGGTCTCCGGGCTGGCCAGAGAGTTCGAACGGGCCAAGGAGAAGCTCGACCGGCAGCCGATTCCTGGCGATGCCGCCGCTGACCGGCTGACCTACGTGCTGCACAAGGTGACCAAGAACATGCAGCGCGAGCCGCTGCTCACCGAGGCGATGACCCGTGCCTTCATGTTCGCCGATCCGAGCGCGGCCAGCGAAGTCAACGCCGTCGCCGCGATCATGGACCAGATCCTGACCGGAGCTATGCATCCGGGCGACGGCGAGCCCACCGCCGACGAGCGCGCCATCGCGAGGGTGATCGGCGACGTCTGGCTGTCCAATCTGGTCGCCTGGGTGACCCGCCGCGCCTCGGCCAACGATGTCGCCAATCAGTTGGAGTTGGCCGCTCGACTGCTGCTCCGCTGACCGTCTGCGTCACGGCTTCGGTGCCTTCGGCAGCGGTCCGCCGTACCAGGTCTCGATCAGCCAGCGCGAGATCGATAGCGACGGCGGCATCAGCAATTCGCGGCTCTGGATCGCGGCCTTGAGGTCGTCCCGGCTATACCAGCCCGCTTCGGCGATCTCCTCGGCGTCCGGCCGAAGTTCGGTGTCCGTCGCATCGGCGCGAAAGCCGAGCATCAGACTGTGCGGCATTGGCCAGGGCTGGCTGCCCAGGTAGGTGACATTGGTGACGTCGATGCCCACTTCCTCATGCACCTCGCGGGTGACCGCGTGCTCGGCGGACTCGCCGGTCTCCACGAAGCCCGCCAGGATGGACACCCGGCCCTTTGGCCACTGCACGTTTCTTGCCAGCAGGCAGCGGTCCTGCGCATCGGCCACCAGCATGATCACGGCAGGCTCGACCCTGGGGAAATGCTCGCTGCCGTCGTTGGTGCAGCGCCGGGCGCTCCCCGCCATGATCGGCTCGGTCGGTGAGCCGCAGCGAGAGCAAAATCTGGCCACGGCATGCCAGTTCGCCAACCCGATCGCGTGGGTGAGCAGCCCGGCATCGCGGTCGCTCAGCAGGTGGCCAGCTTCACGCAGGCCGCCGCGCCAGAACTCGGTCTGCTCGGTCGGCTTGGCCAAAGTCGCGCCGATGCCGAAGTAGGCAACGTTGTCGTCATCGACGCCGAGCAGGAACCGGACGCCATCGGGTGCCTGCGCCGGCGAGACGAAGATCAACTCGGCCCCGGCATCGGTGGCCCTGATCAGCGCTTGAGCGTTCTCGACCAGCAGCACCCTGGTCGCAGGGTCGGCCCAGGCGGCAGCCAGCCAGTCGGCGTCGGTGCGCAAGGGCGCCATCCGCTCAACGGCGCTGCGCGTCAGCGAAATAGTGCCACGGATAGCGATCTGCGTACGGCCCACCGCTCCAGAATACGGTCTGTCGAATACCCTGATCATGGAACCATTCAGGAGCACGGAGCTGAAGTGACGAGACCGGCGAGTGACAAGCGGGCAAGCCGAGACGCCGATGAGCGCTGATCGGGTCGGCACGTTGCTGCGGCGGCTTGAGTACACGCTAGCCACCGCCGAGTCGCTCACCGCCGGCTCGCTCGGGGCCCAGATCGCTTCGGTGCCCGGCGCGTCGGATTACTACCTCGGCGGCGTCATCGCCTACGCGACCGACATGAAGATCGCGGTGCTGAACGTCAGCCGTGACATCATCACCGAGCACGGTGTCGTCAGCGTGCCGACGGCCATCGCGATGGCGGTCGGCGTACGGCAGCTCTTCGAGTCATCGGTCGCGATCGCCACCACCGGCGTCGCTGGCCCTGATGCGCTCGACGGCAAGCCGCCAGGCACCTTGTGCGTGGCCGTAGCCGACCCGTTCGGCACCGAAGCCCGGCAACTGGCCGGGCCAGCGGGCGACCGAGCAGCGGTGACTGCCTGGGCCGTGGGTCAGGCAGTCAACCTGCTGACCGAGCGCCTAGTCACCGCATCAACGACTCGATAGGTCAGGCTTAGCCGAGCGCGGCCAGTTCGTCCCACAGGTAGGCAGCCACCTCGGCACCCTTGAGCAGCAACTTCATCTCGACCCGCTCGTTCGGCGCGTGAATCTGATCCTCGTCCAGGCCGACCGCGATAAAGACCAGCGGGGCGCCAAGGATGTCGGCCAGATCCGCCTCAGGACCGCTGCCGCCTTCTTTGGTGAAGAGGATCTCGCCGCCGAAAGCCCGCTCCATCGCGCGCCGACCCGCGGCTACCTCGGGCGAGTCGATCGGCGAGAAACATGGCCGTACCCCTGGGCCGTCGCAGGTCACCCTGACATCAATGCCAGCTGGGGTACGTTGCGTAATGAAATCACTCAGCTGCGCCGGGACGTCAGCCGGATCCTGATGCGCGACCAGCCGGAACGACAACTTGGCGTGCGCTTCCCTCGGCACGATCGTCTTGCCACCCGCACCGGTGTGGCCGCCCCACATGCCGTTGACCTCGGCCGTCGGCCGGGCCCAGATGCGCTCCAGGGTGGAGAAGCCGGCTTCGCCGGCGGCGGCGCCGCTATTGCCAGCCGTGGCCAGCCAGGCCTTCTCATCGAACGGCAGCCTGGCGATCAGCTCACGTTCGGCCGGCGTGAGCGCGATCACCTTGTCGTAGAAGCCGGGCAGCATGATCTTGCCGTTCTCGTCGTGCAGCGCTGACAGCAGGTCGGCGAGCACCTGCAGCGGGTTCGGCACGGCACCGCCGAAGGAGCCAGAGTGCAGATCGCGCTCAGGCCCGTAGACGTCGAGCTGAGCATCGATCACGCCGCGCATGCCGGTGCACATCGACGGGACGTCGGCCGCCCACATGGTGGTGTCGGAGATGACGATCACGTCGCAGGCGAGCCGGTCCTGCTCGCGGCGCAGCAGGTCAGCGAAGTGCGTTGAGCCGGACTCTTCTTCGCCCTCGACCACCAGCTTGATCGTGACCGGCGGCGCGCTGGCGTCGTGCGCCGCGAGCCAGGCCGCGATGCCCAGGGTGTGGAACATCACCTGGCCCTTATCGTCGGAAGCACCCCGGCCAAGCAGCTGACCGCCAAGCTCGACTGGCTCGAACGGAGGCGAGGTCCACTCATCCAGCGGCTCGACCGGCTGGACGTCGTGGTGTCCGTAGATGAGCACGGTCCTGGCGGCTGGATCGGCGGCCGGCCACTCGGCGTAAACCGTCGGCAGGCCAGGTGCCTCCGGGGTGCCAGTCTCCCAGACCTCGGCGACGGGGAAGCCGGATTGATGCAGGTGATCAGCCAGCCAGCGAGCGGACTGAGCAACCGCGTCGGCTCGGTCAGGGTCGGCGGAAATGGACGGAATGGTGAGCCACTGCTTCAGCGCGGCGAAGAAGTCGCCGGAATGCGCGTCAATGTAGTCACGGACTCGTCCATCCATACGTGTTCCACCTCAGCTATGCCCACCCGGATGTGGCCGCTGTTACCAGCGTGATGGTCGAACAGCGTAGACCTTGAGTCAGAACTAGTTGCCCCGCATGACCAGATCGGTATCGGTAACTCGGGCCGGCTCGCTCCGGCTGCGCCGCGCGTGCCACGCTGTGCGTCATGACGAGCCTCCAGCCGGAGCAGTGGCATGACATGTTCGTCGCCGTGGCCGGCGCCTCGGCCGCCTTGCTCGGCCTGATCTTCGTAGCGGTGTCACTGAGCCTGAAGCAGATACTCGACTACCCTGGGCTGCCGACCAGGGCAGTGGAGACCCTGTCGGTGATGACCGGACTGCTGCTGACCTCGGTGTTCGTGCTGGTACCCGGGCAGAGTCGGCAGGCGCTTGGGATCGAGTTGCTGGCGCTAGGCATCCTTGGCGGGGGGATTCTGGCGACCAAGCGGCTGCGACTGCCGCGCAAGAAAGACGATCCGCTGGTATGGACTTTGACTCCGCTCGCGACTGTGCTGGCCGGCTCGCTGCCCCTGGTCGCCGCCGGGACCAGCCTGCTCGCCGGAGGCGGCGGCGGAATGTACTGGCTCGTGGCCGAAACAATCCTGGCCATCGTCGGCGTGATCTTGAACGCCTGGATCCTCCTCGTAGAAATCCAGCGCTAACCGCAGCGACCCAGCAACAACGGGGTCGCCCTGTTGCTCACCTGGCAGCATCGGGGCGACCCTGTTGCTGTTGGGGTAGCGGGACTAGCGGGACACTGGTGATCAGGGCGGCTAGGCCGGCGGCGTCGAGCAGGTCGGTCGGGCGCACCGTCCGGTTCTGCCGCACGTAGTAGAACGCGGCCCTGACCTGCTCAAGCGGCACTCCAGCGAGCGCCGCCCAGGCGAGCCGGTAGGCGGCGAGTTGAACGGCGACGGCTCCTTCGTCGTGGCTGGCGGGTTCTGGCGGACGGCCGGTCTTCCAGTCGACCAGGTCGATCCCGCCACCGGGCGAATCGGTGAAGACCGCGTCGATCCGTCCGCGCACCAGCCGGTCACTGACCCGGGTCTCGAACGGCACCTCCACGTCAACCGGGTACCGCTGGCCCCACTCGCCTGCCTCGAACCTGGCCTTCAGCGCCGCGAGCGCCGCGTCATCATCAATCAGGTCAGCATCGAAGGCGCCGGTCAGCTCGTCGCGGTCGATGAGCCGAAGCTGCCCGAACCGTTCCTCTAGCCAACGGTGGAACGCGGTGCCCCGCTGCACCCCGGCCACCGGCGGCCTCGGCATCGGTCGCCTGATTCTGGCCGCCAGTTCGGCCGGGTCATCAGCCATGGTCACTAGCGCCGTCACCGCGATCCGGTGCGGCAACTCGACCGGCACTGGCCCGTCCGGCCGCCGCCTGAAGCGCTCGGCCAGCAGCAAATCGGCGTCGGCAGCCCAGCTCGCCATCAGCGCGGTCAGGCGTTCAGCCCGGCCACCCAGGTCAGCCGCGCCCCCGGGCCCGGCGCGTTCGGCCAGGTCAGCCGCGCCCCCAGGCCCGGCGCGTTCGGCCAGGTCAGCCGCGTCCGCCGGCCCGGCGCGTTCGGCCAAGTCAGCGGTGCCCCCAGGCCCGGCGCGTTCGGCCAAGTCAGCGGTGCCACCTCGCCCAGCGCTCGCGGCCGGATCGCCCGGCCCGGCCTGGTTAGCCAGCGCCGCTAGCGCCGCCCTGACCAGGTCGCCGCCCTCCTGTACGGCAGCGTAGCGAGCGCCGGCCGCGCTCGGCGGCGCTGGCCAGGAGGCAGTCAGCGGCTGGGCCAGCACCGGGTTCTCCGCATCCTCTGGCGGCGGCTCAGTCCAGACGTCCACTCGACCCGCGCCGGCCTCGCAACCCGCTCGGATCTCGTTCAGAAACACCGATGGCCCCAGCGGGCTCTTTCCCGACCCCCACCAGTAACCGCTGCAGCCAAGGAAATACGCCGCCCTGGTGATGGCGACGTAACAGAGGCGGCGTTCCTCGGCGAGGCTGCGTTCCGTGCAGGCCCGGTTGAACGCCGACAGCGAATCAGGGTCGAGTCCGGCCAGCTCAGGCAGGTCGGCGACGTCGCCCCGCAGCCAGAAAGGCAGCAGCCGCGGATTGTCGGTCCACTTGCTCGACAACCTGGCCCGCGCCGGAAAGACCTGCGACCGCGACCCGGCGGCTAGCCCAGGCACGAGCACAGCGGGCCATTGCAGGCCCTTGGCCGAGTGCACGGTCGCCAGCTTGACTGAGTCGGTGTCGCTCACCTGGCCGGCTTCAAGCCCGAACTCCTCGGACTCAGCGGCCGTCAGGTACGCGAGGAACGCGCCAAGCGTCGGCTCCTGCGCGTCCCCGGCGAACGCGGCCGCAGCATCGGCGAAGGCGTCCAGGTCGGCCCTGGCCGCCATCGGATCGGCACCCGGCCTGGCCGCGACCTCCACGTCCAGTCCGAGCGTCCGCTCGACCTCGGTCACGAGCTCGGGCAACGGCCTGGCCACATGCCGGCGCAGGATCCGCAGCTCGCCAGCCAGCTTGCCGAGCCGAGCGTACCCGTCGGCTGAATACGCCTGAGGGTCGCCAAGATCGTCGAGTGCCTCGATCAGGCTGCCGGTCTCGGCGGTGAAGTCAGCCACCGCTCGGGTGAGAAAATCCTCGGTCGGAATCGGGTCGCGCCCCGACTCCGAGCCGCCAGTCCCGCTCTGGGCCGGGGAAGCCGTGGCAGCGCCGTCCGTGCTGGGCTGCGCACCGTCGCTGACGAGTTCCCTGGCGCGGGCACCAAGGGCGACTAGGTCTTGCGGACCGATCCGCCAGCGGGGCGACGTCAAGGTTCGCACCAGCGCGTCTGATGCCGTCGGGCTGTGCAGCACCCGCAGCGTGGCGACGATGTCAGCCACTTCGGCCACCGTCAGCAGACCGCCAAGCCCGACTACCTCAACCGGAATCCTGGCCGCCTCAAGCGCGACCCGCAGCGCCCGGAACTGCGCCCGCTTGCGGCACAGCACGGCGATGTCGGATGGCCGGACCTGGTCGGTGCGGCCATCCGGCCACGGGGCGCCGTCAGGCGCCATCCCTGCAGGCAGGCTGAGCAGCGCGGAAACCTGCCCGGCCAGCCACTCCGCCTCAGCCTCAGCAGTGTCAAGTAGCGCGCAGACGACCGAGCCGCGGTCGGCCCGCTCCGGCGGCGCGATCAGCCTCGGTACCTCAGCGACCTCCGTACGCAAGTCCCGCTGCACCTGCGCCGCGAGGTCAAGCACCCGTCCGGTGTTGCGGAAGCTCGTCGAAAGCAACTTGACCTCGGCCCGGTCGGCGCCGGCTGGCGGGAAGGTGGCGGCGAACCGCTTCAGGTTGCCCGCACTCGCACCGCGCCAGCCGTAAATTGACTGGCAAGGGTCACCAACGGCGGTCACCGGATGCCCGCTGCCAAACAACGCCCGCAGCAGCTCAAGCTGGGCGTGACTGGTGTCCTGGAACTCATCGAGCAGCACGACCTGATAGCGAGCCCGCTCTAGCACGCCGACGCCAGGGTGATTGATCGCGATCCTGGCGGCCAGGGCGATCTGATCGCCGTAGTCGATGACCTCGCGCTCAGCCTTGGCGGCGACGTAGGCGGCTACCAACGGCAGCAGTTGCGCCCGTACTCGCTGACTGCGCAGCGCGGTCTGCGCCGATCGCCGCTTGCTGACCGGCACCTGCTCGAATCGCCGCTCCAGCCAGTCGCCAGCCGACAGCACGTCAGCGGGTCCGCGCAAGTGCTCGGCCAGCTCAGCGGACAGATCGATCACCGCAGCGGTCACGGTCACCGGCACCCAGTCGATCGCGTCCATCGGCCCGTCGTAGCTGGCGACCACTTTCGCCGCGAGCTGCCAGGCGACAGCCGGGGTGATCAGCCGCATGGTTGGCTCAAGCGCCTCGCGTAGCGCATGATCGGCCAGCAACCGCCCGGCATAGGAGTGATACGTGGAAACCACCGGATCGCCGTCCATGCCGGGATCGGGCTCGGCGGCATCAGCGGAGGCACGCGGCCGCGGCACTGGCGGCGCCGGTTCGGTGAGACCGACCAGGCGCAGCGCGGCCAGCCTGGTCCGCACCCTGGTGGCCAGCTCGGCGGCTGCCTTTCTTGTGAAGGTCAGGCCGAGCACGCGTTCGGGCCTGACGTGACCGTTGGCGACCAGCCAGACCAGCCGAGCAGCCATCGTCTCGCTCTTGCCTGATCCAGCGCCGGCGATCACGGCCAGCGGTGCTGGCGGCGCACTGATCACCGCTGACTGCTCAGGGGTCGGCTCGGCCACCCCGAGCAGCCGGGCCAGCTGCGCTGGAGTGAGCTGGTGCCGGCGCGGCACCGGTACTGGCTCAGGTCCGGTGTCAAGATCAAAGAGCGTGCCCTGGGTCACGGCGGCACCTGCTCACCACGCTCATCTACCGGACAGCTTGGCGCCGCCGGGCAGGTACGGCAGCGGTCGTTAGCGGTCGCGGTGAATTCAGGTCCTGCCATCCCAGCCGCCACCTCTTTCACCAGGCTGAGCGCCCAGCCGGGGTCGGCATCGGCGCCGAGCGGCGGCTGCGCCTGCACGGCCGCGCCCTTGGTCCCGCTGGCCTTGCCGACATGCACGAGCTCCGCTCCGCCCGGCTCGGTCACGCCAAGCTCGATGAAACCGCCGAGGAGCACGCCAAGCTGGTAGACACCGAGCTGCGGATTGCGGTCAAGCTCGGCCGCCGTAGGTTTGCTCGAGCCGGTCTTGAGGTCAACGACCACCCCGGCACCGTCGGCGTCCCGCTCCAGCCGGTCAACCTGACCGGAGATGACGACATTGTCCACCCTGACCCGCAGCCGCTGCTCGATCGCGATCAGCTCGCGGCTATTCGCGCGCTGCCAGTCGGTGAACTTGCTCACCATCTCGTCGGCCGCGATCCGCTGCTTGCCGCTGTACCAGACGCTGCCGAAGTCAAGCTGATGCCAGACTTCGTCGATCCGCGCCGCGATGTCGGCTTGGACGGCACCTTCGGCCACCAGTGCCGCCGCCGCGTGGATCACGGTTCCGAGGTGCCCAGCGGTAGACGGCGGGCTAGCGCCGACCGCCGACTCGACCAGCCAGCGGAAGCCACAGGTCACGAACTTGTCCACCTGGGATGGCGACACCCGGACAACACCGTCATTGATCGCCCCCGTGCTCGACCAGTGCGTCAGCGCATACCACTGGCTCGGGTCGGCGCCCGCTACCCCGGCGGTCGCCAGCCGCGCCAGCTGATTGGCTGCCTCTTGCCGCACCGGCAGCGGCAGCGCCTTGTCGGTGACGGCTCGGCGCAGCTCAGCCGTCAGCGCCGGCAGCGATAGCCAGCGCTGCCCGGTGGCGACGATCTCAGTGACCTCGATCTCGTCGCCGGCCAGCTCGGCCAGGAACCTGGATGGCCGGTCCTCGGTGTCGGCACCGCCGACGGCGGTCACCACTAGGGTGTGCCTGGCCCTGGTGGCCGCGACGTAGAACAGGCGGCGTTCCTCGTCGAGCAGTTTGGAGCTGAGGGCGACAGCGGCCGCGTCGGTGTTGGCGACCGACCCGTGCGCGATCGCCTCGACGAGCTGATCCATACCGAGCAGCGAGCCGCGCAGCCGCAGGTCAGGCCAGGTACCTTCCTGGACGCCGGCCACCACTACCAAGTCCCACTCCAGGCCTTTTGCCCGGTGCGCGGTGCTGATGACGACGGCATCGGCGGACTGAGCTCGTTCGGCCAGGGTCTCGCCGGCGATTTCCTGGCCGGCCAGTCCGTCAACGAACAGGACAGTAGAGCCAGGCGGCATCCGGGTATCGAACCGGGCGGCCGCGTCGAACAAAGTCATCACGGCGTCCAGGTCGGCATCAGCGGCAGCGCCGCTAATGCCGCCAGCCACGCTCGCGGCCTGCCAGCGCTCAGCCAGCCCGGTCGCGCTCCAGACCGCCCAGAGCACGTCGCTGGCGGTGCCGCTGGCCGCCTCCTGCCCGACGAGGTGCAGCAGCCCAGCGAGATGCCTGGCCGCCGCAAGGGGCTGGCTCGCCGCGTCGAGGCCTTCGCCAGGTTCCCAGCCGGCCAAGGCCAGCCGCCTCGGGTCAAGCAATGCCGCGGCCAGCGACTCCCCCTCCTGGTACTCCGTCGCCCCCTGGCCGGCCTGCACGTCGGCCGCCGCTCCATCAGGTGCGGCAGAATCCGGCTCGGAGCTGGCGCCGTGCTGGCGCAGCAGGCGGCGCAGCCGCCGCAGCCCCAGGGCGTCGGTGCCGCCGAGCGGGCCGGCAAGCAGGTCGGCGGCCACCTCCTCGGTCAGCGACTCCGGTCGCAACGCGCACCCGATCAGCTGGAGCAGCGGCTTCGTGCCTGGGTCATCGGCTAGCGGCAACTCATCGCCGGCCACCGCCACCGGAATCCCGGCACCGGACAGCGCCCGCTGCAGCGCAGGGACCTGGCGCACGGCCGACCGCACCAGCACTGCCATCGACGACCAGGGCAACTGATCAACCAGATGAGCTCGCCGGAGCGCGTCAGCGATGGCCGCTGCCTCCTGCCGCTCGCTGGCGGCCAGCAAGATCCTGACCTCGCCGACGCCAGCGCTCGACGCCGGGATGATTGCCCGATGGTCCTTTTTCAGCAAAGGGTTTCGCATTCCCCTGACTGCCGGTAGCCTCGCTGCGATCCGGCGGGAGGCCGCCAGCGGGACCTGGTCAAGGCGGCGGCCGGTGCGCAGCGCCACCACCTGCGCCGGGCTGCCATCCGGATTGCGGAACCGGCCAGGAAAGCGCTCGATCGCGTCCGCGTCAGCGCCACGGAACGCGTAAATGGACTGATCAGGGTCACCGACCGCGATGAGTTCGCGACCATCGCCTGCGAGCGCGTGCAGCAGCTCTTCCTGGGCCGGGTCGCTGTCCTGATACTCATCGACCAGGACGACGTCGTAGGCGAGTCGCTCGCGCTGCCTGACCTCGGCGCGGGTGAGCAACTGACCAGCGATCCTGACGATCTCCGGGTAGTCGTAAGCGGGCACGGGTGCCAGGTCGAACCTGGCCGCGTACCTAGTCAGGAACCGCGCCGGCGGCGACCCAGTCGTCTCGGCCAGCCCGCTCCCCGATCGCGGTCAGGCTCTCGCCAGCTAGACCGCGCTCGGCCGCGCGGAGCAAGAAGTCGCGCAGCTCTGCGGCAAATCCCCTGGTCGCGAGCAACGGCCGCAATTGCGGCGGCCATTGCCTGGCACCGTCGACGGTCTCGCCGCGTAGCATGCGCCTGACTTCAGCGAGCTGTTCTGGACCGGAGAGCAGTATCGGGGGTTCGTCGCCGGCGAGCACGAACTCGCGGCGCACCAGCGCGTATGCGTAGCTGTGGAAGGTCATCGCCAGCGGTTCAGTCGTGGTGCGATCGAGCCGCAGCGTGATTCGCTCGCGCAATTCCTGCGCCGCCTTGCGGCTGAAGGTGAGCACCAGGATCCGGCTCGGGATCCAGCCCCCGGTTGGCGATCCGGTCGACGACTGCCTCAACTATCGCGGTGGTCTTGCCGGTGCCTGGTCCGGCCAGCACCAGCAGCGGGCCACCCGCGTGGCTGACGATCTGCTGCTGCTGCGCATCGAGAGCAGGCGGATCCGCCGCCTTGACCGGCCGGCGAACAAGACGGTAGGCGGCCGGTGGCCGATCCTGGTCGTATCGCATAGTCGTAAGGCATTCCAGCATCCGAAGCCGACATCGTGTTGGCGACTTGCCAAGGACGACGCGATCCGTCGCCTTTTCTGCTGGCTATTCGAGCGATATGCGGCGACTAGTGCGTTCTGCCGGAGTGCTCGGGTTCGCGCTCGTCCTCAACTTCGGGCTCGTTCTCGACCTCGATCTCGGCGTCGGCGTCGCCGGCCCAGCGGGCCTTGCGCATGTCCAGTCGGGACGGCTTACCGTCAGTGCCGAATCGCAGCGGGGTGCCTTCGCTGCGATAGTGCCGCAACGACTCGCGTTCATGCCCGGTGAGGAAGCTGCCGTCCGAATGCACGACTCGCCACCAGGGCACGCCACCACCCCACAGGGCCATCACCCGGCCGACCTGACGTGGTCCGGCTTCGCCGACGTACTCGGCGATATCGCCGTAGGACATCACCCGGCCAGGCGGGATCGATTCGGCCACGTCGAGTACCCGGCTGGCGAACTCGGTCAGGCCAGCCGGCTGGCGTCCAGGCTCAGCGCGCGTCACCGGCGGTTCCGTAACCGTCGGCATCCGCCGGTCGGTCCCACCGCGGCTCGGAGCGAACCGAGTACGGTCCAGGCGCTGGGTAACTCGGTGCCTGGTAGTCCGGGTAGGACGGGCTAGGCGGGTACCCGACCGGCCAGGCCGGGCCAGCCGGGCGCGGCGGCGTGCTGGTTTGCGGTGCGGGCTGCTGGCTCGGCAATCCTGCCGTCAGCCGCCAGATGGCACCGATGGTGAGCAGCAAGCAACCGATCCCCAGCACGAAGAGCGCGAGCAGCGGTCCCCGGCTGCGCGGCGGGATCGGGAACGGTGGCACTTGAGAGCGGCCGCCGCCGAAGAAGCCGGCGTTCAGCGTCTTGGCGGTAGCCAGCCGGGCGTGCTTGGCCTGGCTGGCGAGCCGGGCCGCGAAGCGTAGTGCGGCGTAGGCGTCGACGGTGCCGAATCCGACCTCGTCGTCATAGCCACCGGGCGGCCGGTTAGACGCGGACCAGATGATCGCCCGACGCACCTGCGGCGCGGTCAGTTTTGGATATCTGGCCTTGATCAGCGCGGCGACGCCAGCCGTCAATGCGCAGGCTGGGCTGGTGCCACTGACCGCCCAGTAGCGGCCGCCGCGGCCTTCGGCCTGGCATGCCGACACCAGGTGCGGCGACCTCAACCGAGAGGTTGTCGCTGGAGAAGTAGGCGGGCTGGCCATCCCTGGCTACCGCCGCGACTCCGATGACTCCTGGATAGTCAGCCGGGAACGAATACGGCGCATGGCCTTCGCCGCGCGAAGTCTGGGCGTTGCCCGAATTGCCTGATGAGGCGACCACCACCACATTGCGCGACATCGCGTACTGGAGCGCGGATCGCACCGTCAGACTCGGCGCGTCGTAGCCGAGCGACATGCTGATTACCTGGGCGTGGTGCTTTACCGCGTACCTGATCGCCCTGGCCAGCTCATGCTGGCCGCGGCTCGGCGGCTCGTCTTGGTAGGCCTGGTAGTCGGGATCGGCCCGGTCGGTGATCACTCGGATGGACAAGATCTTCGCCTGCGGGGCAACGCCAAAGATGCCGTCCTGGCCGTCAGTTCCATGGCCGTGACCCGCGATCAGCGACGCCATCCAGGTGCCGTGGATGCCCCAATTCGGATTGCTGAACGGCGTGTGCACACCGGTCAGGTCAGGCCCTGTGGTCACCGAGCCAGCCAGGTCGGGCACGGTGGGATCGACGCCGCTGTCGATGACAGCGACGGTGACTCCGCGTCCCTGCGTGATGTTCCAGGCGGCCGGAGCGTCAAGTGCGGTCAGCACCCATTGCTGCCGCTGGCGGACTATGTCCGCGCTGGCGGGGACGGCCACGGCCAGCGGCACCGCGGTCGCGGTCGTCAATGCGACGGCTGCGGCAGCGATCCAGCCAAGGCGACGCCGAGCGATTAGCATCCTGGCTCCCCAGGACAGTGCGGCACGGCCGGGGTTGCGCCGAGCGGAGTGGCGATCTCGTCAGCGACGCCGCGGGCCAGGCTCGTCATTTCCATCATCGTGTAGGGATCGCTGCCGACCGACACCCGTGGCCGCCCATCCGCGTAGCCAGCGGTCGCCACGACCAGGTAAGAGCCAGTGCCGACGACCCACGACAGCTGACGCTGCCGGCTGGCGAAAGCCGCCGCAGGCGAATCAGGTACCGGAACCGGACGCAGCAGCAGATGCCGGGCGACGGCACCAGCACCGACCGGAAACGCGCCAGTCAGGAAGTGCGCCGCAGACTGCGCGCTGCGCTGGTCGCGCAACACCGCCACGCCGACGGTGAGCACCAGGCTGCTAGTCGCATCGGTATAGGTGGCGCGCAGCAGCGCCTCGCAGCCATCACGATCCAGCATGGAAAGGGCGGGCCGGGTTGCCCCCGCTGCCTTCAGGCAATCTGCCTGCCTGGCAATGCCCAGCCGGCGGGCGGTGAGATCCAGTGCACCAGGCTCGCCAATCTGCCCACCGGACAAGGCGTAGGACACCCTGGCAGGGAACAGCTTGGTCTTGGGCGTCGTTCGCCAGCGAGTTGCGACCTCCCAGCTTTCGATCCGCGATCGCTGCGCCGCGGTAAACCTGCGCGGCATCAGCTGTCCAGAGATACCGAGGCCAGCCAGCACCAGGCCGCACAGGCCGAGAATGGCTACCGCCACCGTCCAGGGCAACCTGCTCCGGCCAGTACCGTTCGTCCCGCCGCGCCTGGATCGACCGGGCCCGGCGGTCGGCTGAGCCTGCGAAGGCCATGCCGATCCGTCTTGCTGATTTCCTGGTCCAGGCGTAATAGCCACCTGACGATGTTAAGGCCCGCCTTTAGCTGGCGGGTACCACGCCTGCCCGATAGGACAGCTCGACGCGCTCAGCGCCCGCGATCTCAGTAGACCGGCAGCTCAGGGTCGACGGTATTTATCCAGGAAAGGATACCGCCACCGACATGGACCGCATCAGAAAACCCGGCGTTCTTGAGCGCAGCCAGGCATTCCGCGCTACGCGCACCGGACTTGCAATGCAGTACGATTCGCCGATCTTGCGGCAGTGACTCAAGTGCGGCACCAGACAGGATCTGGTCCTTGGGAATCAGGGTCGCACCAGGGATCGACACGATCTCGTATTCATTCGGCTCCCTGACATCCACCAGGAAGATGCTCTCGTCGCGGTCGAGCATCGCCTTGAGGTCGGCGGCGGTGATAGTCGAGCCCGCCGCGGCCTCTTGCGCGTCCGCCGAGATGGCGCCACAGAACGCGTCGTAGTCGATCAGTTCGGTGATCGTCGGGTTCTTACCGCAGATCGCGCAATCCGGGTCCTTCTTGATGTTCAGCGTGCGGTATTGCATCTCCAGTGCGTCGTAGATCATCAGCCTGCCGACCAGCGGCTCACCGATCCCGGTGAGGAGCTTGATGGCCTCAGTGACCTGAATCGATCCGATCGAGGCACACAACACGCCAAGCACGCCGCCTTCAGCGCAAGACGGCACCATGCCGGGAGGCGGTGGCTCCGGGTACAAACAGCGATAGCAGGGACCATTGTCGGCCCAGAACACGCTGGCCTGACCATCGAAGCGGTAAATGGATCCCCAGACGTAAGGCTTATGCAGCAGCACGCACGCGTCGTTGACCATGTATCGGGTGGCAAAGTTGTCGGTGCCATCCACGATCAAGTCATACTGCGAGAAGATCTCCATCACGTTGTCGGTGTCCAGTGCGGTCTCGTGCACCACGACATTGACGTATGGGTTCACTTCCTTGATGCTGTCCCGAGCCGACAGCGCCTTCGGCCGCCCGACGTCGGACTGGCCGTGAATGATCTGACGCTGCAGATTCGACTCATCAACCACATCAAAGTCGATCACGCCGAGCGTGCCCACCCCGGCGGCAGCTAGGTACAGCAGCGCTGGCGAACCAAGACCACCCGCGCCGACGCAGAGCACCTTGGCGTTCTTGAGCCGCTTTTGCCCGGTCATGCCCACATCTGGGATGATCAGGTGCCGGGAGTAGCGCTTGACCTCGTTGACGCTGAGTTCGGTGGCCGGCTCAACCAGCGGCGGCAATGACACGGTTATCTCCAGACTCACGATGTCACTTCACGGTCAGATCAGCTGTGACTGCTGACCGCTTAGCAGAACCATGTGGGCCAGCTGAGCATTCCTGCCCCGGCCCTGACCAGCCAGTGAGCCAGCCTGATCAGGCATCGAGCCAGACTGTCACCGGCTAGCGGTAGAACTCAACCATGCCAGACCGCATTCCAGTCCAGTCCAGGTGCACCTCACCCGCCAGCACCCCGCCACCCGCCAGCACCCCGCCACCCGCCAGCACCCTGGCGGCTTCGGCTGCCAAGCCCACGAGCATCCCGCCGACCGCCAGTCCCCCGCCGGCTTCTCGTGCCATGCTCGCCAGCTCGACGCCTGTGGGGCCTGCGGGAACTGGCCCGATAGGGACAGGGCCGACTCGCCGGCGCGGCACCAGGCGCCCGCTTCCCGACGCTGTCGCCGTGTGCTCGATCCCAGTTCCTGCGTCCCTGCCGCCGTGCGACGACGCCGACCCTGCTGACCGTGCCGCAGGTCAGCCACCAAGACTGCGGACCAGCACGGCCCGCAGGCGAAGAGACAGGTCGACAGCCACGCGACCGCTATCCGAGCACCTCGCGACGGCACCGGCCAACGACAGGCGTGATGCGCCCGGGTCCCGGCAAGCAGGTCCCGATCACTGGCCAAGCCAGTTCGCCCAGATTCTGGCCGAGACGCTGGCAGGCACTCGACCACCAAGTCAGCTCGTGCCCTGGACCACTGACCAGGCAAGGAAGCGGATCACCCAACTCGGTCCCGCACTAGCGACCGCGCAGCAGCCGCGCGTACAGCGCGTGATCGTCCGCTCGCCCGTCGACGGAGTCCTAGAGTTGGCGGTCATCGTCCGGCTGGGCGAGCGATTCCGCGCCCTGGCCGTCCGCCTTGAACGCGGGCCAGTCGCCGTTGGCGATCCCGCCACGCCAGCTCACCCCACCAGGCCAGCTCACCCCACCGGGCCAGCTCACCCCGCCACGCCAGCTCAGCCCACCGGGCCAGCTCAGCCCACCGGATCAGCTCAGCCCACCGGGCCGAAGGCTCAGGCTGGCGAGCCCGGACGCTGGTGCTGCACTGCCATCGAAGCCGCGTGACCGAGCACGTCCAACCTGGCCCTCGCCAGGCCCTCGCCAGGCCCGAGCCTGCCGGATCCGGGGCCTCATGGGCTCCCTCAGCAACGAGCGGGCCGAGGCGGCGGGCCGGCGTGCGGGCAGGGCGGGGCATCTCGGGCGATCACGGATGGTCGTACCGCTCACGAGTCGCTTCGGCGTGATATGTGCCGGGCATCTGCTCACATATCACGGCGAAGCGACTCGCTAACTATCGCATATCGGGCATTTTTTCGAAAGCGGGGTCGGTAATTCGTGATACGAAGGGGCGACGGATCAACATGTCACGACTTAGCGACATCCCCGGCCCGTCGCCCGTCGCCGAACCGGGCCGAACCGGGCCGAACCGGGCACAACCCTCCGCCCCTGCCCCGGGCCGGGCACAACCCTCCGCCCCTGCCCTGCCCCGGGCCGGGCACAACCCTCCGCCCCGCCCCTGCCCTGCCCCGGACCGAACCGGGACAGGGCAGGGGCAAGACCGAGGCAGGGCGCGTTGACCTGACTAGCGGCTTCTAGGGTCGCCGTGGCAGACCTTGAACTTCTTGCCTGAGCCGCACGGGCAGGGCTCGTTTCTGCCGACCTTCGAGAAGTCAGCAGTGCCACCCTTGCCGCTGGTCTGCACAGACTGGCCAGATCCATCCTCGCTCGGTGCGCTGTAGCTGAGCCTGGTCGGCCGCTTGGGCTGGGCCAAGCCACGAGACGCGAATGCGGCGGGCATCGCCGAACCAGCGTCGGCCTCGTCGGTCGCCGGGGCGACCACGGCGTCTTGCACCGAGGCAGCGGCACCGCGTCGAGCTTGAGGCGCGCTCCGGGTACCAGCACCACCACGACTGGTCTGCGCCGCACCAGCACCGCGAACGGACGGCCGAGCCGGCGCAGGCGGTGCGTCCTGCACTGCACCGGCAGTCAGGACGTGGCCGTCGCCGTTGGTCCACTCGCCATCGGCACCAGCTTCCCCGACGATCGGGCTCTGCTGTACCTCCACTTGAAGGGTGAACAGGTTGCCGACCGACTCCTCCTTGATCGCGTCCATCATCGCGTTGAAGAGGTCGTAGCCCTCGCGCTGGTACTCGATCAGCGGATCGCGCTGTGCCATGGCCCGCAGCGAGATACCTTCCCGCAGGTAGTCCATTTCGTAGAGGTGCTCGCGCCACTTGGTGTCGAGTACCGATAGCACGACCCGCCGCTCGAGTTCGCGCATCACGTCGGAAGTGAGCTCTTCCTCGCGGCGGTCGTAGGCTGCCTGGGCGTCCTCTTGCATCCGGGCGATGATGATGTCAGCGCTCAAGAATGAGCGCTCGCCTCCTTCTTCGTCGACCAGCTGGTCGATCGTGACGCCGACCGGGTACAGCCGCCGGAAGGCGCTCCATAGCTCATCCAGGTCCCATTCTTCAGCGAACCCTTCAGCGGTGGCCCTGGTGACGTATTCGGCGACCACCTCGTTGATCATGCCGCGAACCTGCTCGTGCAGGTCTTCGCCAGCCAGCACCCGGTGCCGTTCGGCGTAGATGACGGTGCGCTGCCGGTTCATCACGTCGTCGTACTTGAGCAGGTCCTTGCGCATCTCGAAGTTCAACTGCTCGACCTGGGTCTGCGCCGACCTGATCGACCTGGTCACGGTCTTGCTCTCGATCGGCACGTCAGGGGCACTCTTGGCCCACTCAAGGAACTGGGCCACCCGGTCGCCGTTGAATCGGCGCATCAGGTCGTCTTCGAACGACAGGTAGAACCTGGACTCGCCAGGGTCACCTTGGCGACCGGATCGACCACGCAGCTGGTTGTCGATCCGGCGGGACTCGTGCCGCTCAGTGCCAAGTACGTAGAGCCCGCCCAGGCTGACTACCTCGTCGTGCTCCTCGGCGACCGCGCGCTTAGCCTTCTCGACCGCCTCCGGCCAGGCCGCCTCGAAGTCCTCGGGCGTCTCGACCGGCGACAGACCACGCTGGTGCAGCTCAAGGTCGGCCAGGAAATCGGGGTTGCCGCCGAGCATGATGTCCGTACCGCGACCAGCCATGTTGGTAGCGACAGTAACGGCACCCTTGCGGCCGGCTTGGGCGACGATCGTGGCCTCACGCTCGTGGTACTTCGCGTTGAGTACTTCGTGCGGCACGCCCTTGCGCTTGAGCATCCGAGAGACGACCTCGGACTTCTCCACGCTGACAGTACCGACCAGCACCGGCTGCCCGGCCTCGTACCGTTCTTTGATGTCCTCCACCAGCGCGTCGAACTTCGCCTGCTCGCTCTGGTAGACCACGTCCGGCTGGTCCGCCCTGACCATGGGCTTGTTCGTCGGGATCGGCACGACGCCGAGCTTGTAGGTCTGGTGGAACTCGTTGGCCTCGGTGAGGGCGGTACCGGTCATCCCGGCCAGCTTGTCGTACAGCCTGAAATAGTTCTGCAACGTGATCGTGGCGAGAGTCTGATTCTCGTCCATGATCTTGACGCCTTCTTTGGCCTCGATCGCCTGGTGCATGCCATCGCTGTAGCGGCGGCCGTGCAAGATACGCCCGGTGAAGTCATCAACGATCAAGACCTCACCGCCGGAGACGACGTAGTCCTTATCTTTTCTGAAAAGCTCCTTGGCCTTGATCGCGTTGTTCAGGAACCCGACCAGGTGGGTGTTCGACGGGTCGTAGAGGTTGTCGATGCCGAGCCAGTCCTCGACCTTGGCGACCCCGGACTCCATGATGCCGACGGTGCGCTTCTTCTCGTCGATCTCGTAGTCGCCGCCGCCATCCTCACCGCGCCGCAAGCGCGGCACGATCCCGGCGAAGGTCCCGTACCAGATGCTGTTCTGGTCGGCCGGGCCGCTGATGATCAGCGGCGTCCTCGCCTCATCGATCAGGATCGAGTCGACCTCGTCGACGATCGCGTAGTGATGGCCGCGCTGGACGCACTCTTCTAGGCCCCAGGCCATGTTGTCCCTGAGGTAGTCAAATCCGAACTCGTTGTTGGTGCCGTAGGTGATGTCGGCCGCGTATTGCCGCCGGCGCTCGTCCGGCTCCATCTCGGAGAGGATGACGCCAACTTCGAGGCCGAGGAACCTGTGCACCCGGCCCATCCACTCGGCGTCGCGCTTGGCCAGGTAATCGTTGACCGTGATGACGTGCACGCCCTTGCCCGCCAGCGCGTTCAGGTACGCGGCCAGCACGCCGGTCAGGGTCTTACCCTCACCAGTGCGCATCTCGGCGATGTTGCCCAGATGCAGGGCACCGCCGCCCATGATCTGCACGTCGAAATGGCGCTGGCCGAGCGTGCGCTTCGCGGCTTCCCGAGCGGCCGCGAAGGCTTCTGGCATCAGATCATCCAGTGACTCGCCGCCGGCGTAACGCTCCTTGAACTCTGCAGTCAGTGCGCGCAGGTCGGCATCGCTGAGTGCCTCGTAGTCCTCTTCGATGGAGTTGACCATCTGGGCGATGCGTTGCAGCCTCCGCAGGATCTTGCCCTCGCCAGCGCGCAGGACTCTGTCAATGATTGCTGGCACGTCGTGTCGGCTCCTCGCGGATCGTTATGACCTGGCATCGGCGCTCTGCCTCCGGCAGCACACATCATCGCGCCCGGTGAACGGGGCGCCGGCCAGTACCACTCTTGCAATGCCATGGTAGGCGAGATGGCGGGCAATGCCGAGCGGACCGGACTATGCGAAGCTGGTCCTGCGCCCAATATGCCGACGCGAATAACATGATCCACGCAAGTTACGGGGCCGATGGCAAGCGAACTGGCGGCCCTCGCCACAATGATATGCACGTCGCACAGAGTTAAGCAGGAGGAGCAGCGCCATGGCGAACCAAGTGGACCCCGCTACAGTGGGCGGTGTGCCAGCTAGCGGTGCCACCGCGCACAGCGCGGTCACGGCAGCGGACGGCCCTGCCGAGGTCCATGGCCATGACACCGGGCACGGTGCGGTCGCATCAGCGACTCACGCCGCGCAACTCGGCCCTTACCCGCCGTTCCACGGCCGCAAGGTGTCCTGGGTCGCGGTGTCGATCGTCACGGTGGGCTTTCTGCTCGGCGGACTTTCCCTGGTCTTCGGCCACCACGGCCCGATCTGGTGGCTGTTCTGGACCGGCGCCGGCGTAGCCGTGCTGGGTTTCCTGGTCACCATCGCGACCAACACGTTCGAAGACTGGTATTAAGCCGACCTCACCGACTCACGCCGCGGTCGGCTAGACCGACATTACGGGTGCATTGTCATAGGTGCCCGCTACGCTCCACTGCATGGCCACTGCTAGCGCACCGCCTGCGCAGCTCACGTTGACGCCTGATGAGGTCAGGCTCATCTGCCTGCGAGCGCAGGGGATGATCGGGGCGCAGGCGCGGACTGGCGGCGTGCCAGCCATGCTGCGGCGAGTAGGTGCCGTCCAGCTCGACACGATCAGCGTGCTCGCTCGCTCCCACGAGCTTGTCGCCTACGCCCGGCTGGGGGCAGTCGGGCGGTCCAAGGTCGAGCACGCGTACTGGAGCCCCGGTACCGCGACCACGTTTGAGTACTGGGCGCATGCGGCCTGTGTGCTGCCGGTTGCTGAGTGGCCGTACTACTCCTTCCGTCGCCGGGCCTTTATCGCGCGCGGCAGGCGCTGGCACGACAACCATCCTGGGGTCGTCGCCGAAGTGCTGGCCAAGCTCAGATCCGAAGGTCCGCTGACCGCGACCCAGCTGGGCGGCGCGAAAAATGGCGGTGCCTGGTGGGACTGGTCAGAAACCAAGATCGCGGTTGAGTGGCTGCTCGACACCGGCGATGTGATCTGCGCCAGGCGGGTCGGCTGGCGGCGCGTCTACGACTTGCCAGAGCGGGTGCTACCAGCCGAGCTACTCAACTCCGAGCCCACTGACGCCGACTGCTTGACCCACCTCGCTGGCGTCTCGGCCCGCGCCCTTGGCGTGGTGACCAAGGCTGACCTCAGCGATTACCACCGCATCGCCAACTTCGGCAACGGACGCAATCCGGCCGGCATCTCGACCGACGATGCCGCCATCGCCATCGGCCTAGTCCCAGTGGAGATCCGCGGCAAAGCTGGCGCCGCGACGCGGGCCTGGGCCGACCCGGCCGCCGTCGCTGACCAGCCGGGTGCCGACGGCGGGGCGCAGCGGGCCGGGCGGCACCGGACTACCTTGCTGTCGCCGTTCGACTCGCTGGTCTGGGATCGCAAGCGGACGTTGCGGATGTTCGGATTCGAGCACAGCCTGGAGGCATACGTGCCGCGGGATAAGCGAGTACACGGCTACTTCACGATGCCACTGCTGGCCGGCGGCCGCCTGCTTGGCCGGGTTGATCCGGCCCGCGAGGGCCAGACGCTCATCGCGCGTCAGCTCACCCTGGACACGCCCAAAGCGGTCGACCCGATGGCGCGTGCGCTAGTCGAAGCCGCAAGCTGGGTCGGCTGCGACAACGTTCACCTTGAACGAGTCAATCCGCCTGCGCTTAAAGCCGCACTGCAAACCCGTCTCGCGGCCAGTTGACCCCCGCGACCGCACGTCCCATCGCCACCTGGCATCAGCTGATCTTGTCGGGCGCGTGCCAGTGCGCGTTGCGCCACGCCCGTGCCGCATTGTTTCGTCGCGCGCTAGGCGAATCTCCAGGTGCCGCGGGCTAGTTGAGCTCGATGAGTTTTTCGCGGACGGCGACCATGACGGCTTCCATCCTGGAGTGGATTTGCAGTTTCTCCAGGATGTTCCTGACATGGTTTTTGACGGTGTTGTCGGAGATAAACAGTTCTTTAGCGATGTCGCGGTTGTTCATACCTCGCGCAACTAGCTTGAGGACTTGCATCTCACGGTCGGTCAGCTTGGGCGCTGGTACTTGCTGCGGTGCCTCTTCGGTGTCGCGGCGAGCCAGGGTGGCGAACTCGGTCAGCAGCTTCCCGGCCATCGACGGGCTGATGAGCGACTGCCCGCCGTGCACGGCACGGACAGCTTCGGCCACTTCATGCAGCGGGATGTCTTTGAGCAGGTAGCCATTGGCACCGGCCCTGATTGCCTCGAAGAGGTCTTCTTCCTCGTCGCTCATGGTCAAGATCACTATCTTGGCGCTCGGGGCGACTTCCTTGATCGCGCGACAGGCCTGAATGCCGCTGCTACGGGGCATCCGCACGTCCATCAGCACGACGTCGGGGACGGCTTCAGCGGCCTTCTCGACCGCCTCAGCGCCGTCTCCTGCCTGACCGACTACCTCGATGTCAGGCTCGGTGACGAGAACGATCTCTAGGCCACGGCGGAACAGCGCATGATCATCGACGATCAGCGTGCGAATGGGCTCCGGGTCAGGCCTGAGCCCCGACGCTGCGTCACTTTCCACGCTCACTGTCACCTTCCGTGCTGACCATCATGATAAATGCCTTTCGTTCTGCTGATCGGCCGGAGCACGGCCGAGCGCGATCCGGCCGATCAGCAGGTCCGCCGACGAGAGCCAGACGCAGTCAGGTGCGACCGGCCCGCGCCGAAGGCACGGAGGCGTCAGCCTGACATCGAGGCGGACCCTGCTCTTGCCGACCCGATCGCCGGGGCTGGCACGGCAGGGCTGACCGCTTCGCCGACAAGCCTAATGACGCCGTACTGGTAACCGCGCCTTCGGTAGACGACACTCGGCATTCCCGACTCGATGTCGCAGAAAAGGTAGAAGTCGTGCCCCACGAGTTCCATTTCCAGCAATGCCTGGTCGATCGAGATCGGCGTGGCCTGGTGGAATTTCTGTCGCACGATCAGCGGGTCGCCACCGTCCGCGTCGATGGATACCGCACTGTCAGGCGAGGGCGACTGGCCGGTGGCGAGCGGCTGCCTGTCGGCGGACGGTGCCTGGTGCGGCACCGACCTGACGGCGGTGTGCGGCTGCCGGGCACCCTCGGTTGCTGCCGCGTCGCCTGGCAACTCCACGTCCTCGGGGAGCATCAGTTGCTCAGGCCCAGCCCGCTCGGCGAGCCGGTCAAGGCCGTGCCCATTGTGGTGCCGCTTGCGCCGGTCCAGCGCTCGCCGCAAACGCGAATCCAATTTGGCGAGAGCCAAATCAAGGGCGGCGAAACGATCCTCGGCGGCAGCCTCAGCGCGGATAGCCGGCCCGCGCGAGACGATGGTCAGCTCGACCCGCTCCTTCTGGCTCGACTGCCGCGGGTTGCGCTCGACCGACACTTCCACATCAACTCTGATCGCTTTCTGATCGAGCTTCTCGAGCTTGCCAAGCTTGGCTGTCGCTTGCTCACGGAACCGCTCAGCCACCTCGGTCTGCCGACCCTTGAAGATGATCTCCATGACCTGAGCCCCTTCCATCTGGCGTGGAAGTAGCACCCGTCCGGCCGACCTGGTCTTCGACCCCACAATCGCCTGCTGAAGGCCTCGCGGCTTGCTTGTGCCACTAATACCCTTCTCCCTGCCCAAGAGATATCGGATCCCAGGGGTGGGGCAGGACTTACTTCTAAGCCGCACCGTGATCAGTCGACGATAAGTCGCCTTACGTGGGCCGTTTCGCCTGCGGCTGGCATCGGCTTGCCGGCGCCGCCGCCCCGTTGTCGGGACAGAGCACCAAGCGCAACCACGGACCCGGACGGGTGCCACACAATGACGTTAGTCCTCTTCAGCCGCCGTGTCAGGAGCAGGGGCAGCGAGCGGCCAACCAACCTCTGCCCGTGGCCAGGCAGAGTATGCCGTCTAGGGCAGTAAGCGTCGATATGCCGCCAAGAACGCTGATCAACCCGGATAGACCGGCAAGCTGGCACCTGCTAGCCGGTGCCACTCACCGCCGATCGACCTGGCTACCTTGACCGAGAACTGACCGGTCGGCCCGACGGTGCCGACCGCGATGATGCTTCCATTGGACGCGATCGACTCGGCACCGTCTGGCGTTGCCACCTCGGTCGACTTCCCGCCATTCAGCGGCACTTCGTACAGTTGCGCCCGGTTGTCATGCTTGTCCAGTACCAGCAAATGATCGGCATCCCACCAGCACAAGGCGATCGGATCAGTCAGGTCAGGGCCTACGGTTAGCAACTGTCCAGTCTGGGCCAGATAGCGAAGGTACTTGTTCTTGGATTTCTTGCTGACCGCCGCGACGTCGACCTTGGTGCTGCCCTTTTCGTGCACGATCAGCGCGACCCTGACGCCATCGGGTGCCACTCGTAGCGAGGTGTAGGTCGCGTTGGCCGGCGGCGGATAGAACGTCTCCAAGTGGAGTTCGAGTCCTTGCGGAGTCTCGTTGGCAACGAAGATGTCGCTGCCGGCCGCGATCCAAAGATTTCCGCGACTATCCCAGCTCAGCGACGTACAGGCTGCTGCCAACGACTGTGGTGGGATCAGATTGCTCTCACCGACCAACGGAGCGACGTAGACAGTCTTTCCCCGGCAACCGGCGAAGGTCGTGATATTGAAATGCTGGTTGGACGACGGTGGCGAGATGGCGATGGTCGAGAACGGCCCAGTGCCAAGACCCGCGGGAAGCGTCTGGTCAGCGAACTGCGGCTTGCCATGTGGCTTCGGCGGCGTGATCGACTTGACCGCGGCGATGGCCGGCGATCCGCCAGGGCCTGGCAACTGCACGTAAAGCGGGCCACGTGCGCCCGCCGGGACCCAGCCCGCGTAGTGCGACAACAGCTGGTTGGGCCAGGTACGCCCATTGACCTGCAACTCGACCGAGCCAATGCCAGTGCTTGCGTAGGGCGAGTAGGTCAGGGTCCACACCAGCTGAGCCTTAAGCTGGGCGAGTTCGCGAGGGCTAAGCTTGGCGGCTTGGCCGGTCAAGGTCACGACTGCCTGATTGCCATGTACTTGCACTTGGACGTTCTTGCTGTCGCTGCCAGCCGGAAAGGCGGTAGTAACCGAGCGGTAGAGCCAGTCGGCGCTCGGTGGCGGCAGCGATTCAAGGCCAGAAACCAGCTGCTGCAAGCCGAGCAACCCGGCCTGATCGGGGATGTATACCGGATAGGGCACCAGCGTGTTCGGCGCGGTCACGGCCGGGAAATACAGATTGCGCGGCTGATAGTCCCTGACGAAGTCAGAGTCGGTAAGCAGCAGCAAAGTGTCGTTCGCGCGACCGCTGGCATCGCTGATCCCCTTAATCCGCCATTCGCCGTTGACCTGGGTCATGGCGAAGGTGAACTGGTAAGGCTTGGCCGGGATGGCGGTCTTGATGCTGCCTGCTTCGGTGGCGTTAGCTGATACCAGCGTCTCCAGGTGCTGGCTGGTGACGGTCACCTGAGTTGCCGCCTGACCACCGGTCACGTGCGACGAGATCTGCATCTCGGTCACCTTCGGGTTGGTGTCGATGACCGTCGCCGCCACGCTGGGCCGCCACTTTTCTGCGTAGTAGCCGGTGAGGTACTTCCTAGCGACGCTCAGCGAGCGTGGCTTGCCGGTCCAGGCCGCGCCGGTGGCCGCCAGAAAGCCGCTGACGATCTGCTTAGGCAGCCACTGTGCCCCCGGCTGCACCGGCGTGAGCTGAACGCCTTCATCGGCCGGCGCATTGGCGTTCGGCAGCCGGTTAACCTCGCGGACGGCACCGGAAGTCGGCAGGTTGACGCAGCCAGCGAGGATCAGGCAGCTGATCGCGCCGAGCAGGACAATGACCAAGCTGCGGCTGCGGCGCCTCATCCGAGCTCCTCGTCGGCCAGCGCAGCGCCAGGATCGGCCAGCTGCGCCGCGTCGCCTTGCGCAACCAGCCGGTGCACGCTCAGGCCGTCCAGGTCAGCGAGGGCGGGCCGGAGCGGCAGCGGCGAGCCAGCCAGCTCAGCTCCGGCAGTCCGCGGCAGCGTCAGCCGGAACACAGAACCTTGCCCGGGCACGCCCCACGCCTCCAGCCAGCCGCCGTGCAGCCTGGCGTCCTCAAGGGCGATAGCAAGGCCAAGACCGGTGCCGCCGGTCGTCCGCGCCCTAGCCGGGTCCGCACGCCAGAACCGATCGAAGACCAGCACCTCCTCGCCGGGCGACAGGCCGACGCCGTGATCTCGCACCGCCACTGCGACCGCACCCCGATCCGACGCTGACGTCACCACCACGTCCCGGCCCTCACCGTGCTCGACGGCGTTAACCAGGAGATTCCGCAAGATCCGCTCCACTCGGCGCCGGTCCACCTCGGCCAGGCACGGATCGGCGGGCAGCCGGAACTCGATCCTGGAGCCGCGCCGCTCGGCCAGTTGCTGCGCGATGTCAGCGGAGTTACGCACGAGGTCGCAGACGTCGACCAGGTCAGCATCCAAGGTCGCGACGTTCGCGTCGTACCTGCTGATTTCCAGCAAGTCGACGAGCAGTGACTCGAATCGGCCCAGTTGGCTCTGCAGCAACTCGGCCGAGCGCCTGACCTGCGGTTCAAGCTGCTCCCTGGCCTCGTACATCAGGTCGGACGCCATCCTGATGGTGGTGAGCGGCGTCCTGAGCTCATGGCTGACGTCGGAAACGAACTGACGCTGCACCTGGGACAGGCCTTCAAGTTCGCGCATCTTCTCCTGCAGGCTTGCCGCCATCTCGTTGAACGACGTAGCGAGTGCGGCCACCTCGTCGTGGCCGCGCACGGTAAGCCGCTCGTCCAGGTTGCCGGTTGACAAGAGCTGGGCACCCTGCGCCGCCCTGGCTACCGGCACTACCACCCACCTGGTGAGCAGCCAGGCGATGCCCGCCAGCAAGAACACCAAGGCCAGACCAACCAGCGCGAGCGTTCGCAGCACCACGTCGAGCTCAGTCTGAAGCTGGGTGAGCGGGAAGAAGTAATACAGCTCGTAGCCGCTGCCGAATCTGGCCGCGTACAGCAACCCAGTCGTCTTGACCCCGTGCGGGCCATAGGGCATCGGGAAGAAGACGAAGTCAGGCCGGGCATTCCGCTTCGCGAGTGAAGCCTTGAGCATCTTGGTCGGCAGGTACTTGATCCCGATGTTGTTGGACGCTTTGGACACGTACACGGGTGGGTTCGGGTGCGCCAGCGCGACCGCGATGCCGTACTCGTCGGCCGGATTCTGGTTGTTTGACTTGAGATCTTTCACAAGGCCTTGCATGAACTGCTCGGACGACGCACCGGGCAGCCGGGCCGCGCCTGGCAGGGACTGGGCAAAGGTCAGTCCGTCTGAGGCCTGGCTCCAGGACAGCGCCTCTGCCTTGCGCAGCAAATTCGCGGTGATCTGCTGCATGAGGAAGAAGCCGAGTAGCGAGACCACGATCGCGGAGACGACCAAGGTCGTGCTGACCACGCGTAGCCGCAGCGAACTGCCCCAGCGCCGCCTGGCCCGGTCGAACAGCCGCCTCCCCTGGCCGACGAACCGCAGCGCCGGAGCGCCAGCGTATCCCAGCCATCCGGCCGAGCCCTGGTGCTGGCCCGACCGCTGGAATCTGGCAGCCTGCCGACCGGCCCGGACCTTCTCGCTCCCAGCCGCTGAGCCTGTCATTGTCTTCTCCGCGTGATCAACTGCCAGCCTGGTCGATCACCCATCACCAGCCAAGCCGGGTGCGCCGGACCAGCCGCAGCGATCAGCCTGGCCCAGCCTTGTATCCGACGCCACGCACCGTGACGACGATGTCCGGTCGCTCAGGATCCCGTTCGATCTTCGCTCGCAGTCGCTGGACATGCACGTTGACCAGGCGAGTATCGGCTGCGTGCCGGTACCCCCACACCTGCTCTAGCAGGACCTCTCTAGTGAACACCTGCCGCGGCTTGCGGGCCAGCGCAACGAGCAGGTCGAACTCAAGCGGAGTCAAGCTGATCGGCTCGCCATCGCGCTTCACCGAATGACCAGCCACATCGATCGTCACATCGCCGATGGACAGCATTTCCGGCGCCGGGTCGTCAGTGCGGCGCAGTCGCGCCCTGACCCTGGCGACCAGAACCTTGGCCTGGAAGGGCTTGACGATGTAGTCGTCCGCACCAGACTCAAGGCCGAGCACGACATCAACGGTGTCGCTCTTGGCAGTCAGCATCACGATAGGGACGCCAGACTCCGCCCTGATCTGGCGGCAGACATCGATGCCGTCGATGCCCGGCAGCATCAGGTCGAGCAGGATCAAATCCGGCTTAGTCTCCCTGAATGCTTCAAGCGCCCGGTCCCCGTCGGCAACGAACGTCGGCTCGAACCCCTCGCCACGCAACACGATGCCGAGCATCTCAGCGAGGGCTGCGTCGTCATCGACGACTAGCACGCGACCTTTCATAATCCCCATCGTTCCATGGAAACGGCGGCACCGGAGCCTGCACGGTTACGGCTCTGCACCCAGAACACGCAGATTACCCCGTGTAACGGGATGGACGATGCCACGCTCTGTCACTATCGCGGTCACCAGTTCGGGCGGAGTGACATCGAAAGCCGGGTTGTAGGCGGTGCTGCCGAGCGGTGAGATCGGCTGCTCAGCCAAGTGGGTCACCTCGTCATCGGCCCTCTCCTCGATCACGATCGACGCCCCGTCGCTAGTGCCGAAGTCAACGGTGGACATCGGCGCGACCACGACGAAGGGCACCTGGTGATGCCTCGCGAGCACCGCCAGACTGTAGGTGCCGATCTTGTTCGCAACGCTGCCATCAGCGGCGATCCGGTCGGCACCGACCACGATCAGGTCGACCTGACCGGCCGCGAGCAGCGAAGCCGCAGCGGCATCGGCCAGCACGCGGTACGGCAGGCCCGCTCGCCTGGCTTCGTAGGCGGTCAGCCGGGAGCCCTGCAGCAGCGGCCTGGTCTCATCAACCCACAGCATGCTCAGCCGGCCCGCGTGATGCGCCGCGAGCACTAGGCCAAGAGCGGTCCCCGCACCGGCCGTGACCAGGGCGCCGGTGTTGCAGTGAGTGAGCATTCTGGCGCCGGGCGGCACTAGCGCGAGGCCATGTGCTGCCATCGCCGCACACGCCTGTCGATCAGCCCGCTCGATCTCGCGCGCCTGGCGTAGGGCAGCAGCTGCGGCGAGCATTTTCGCATCTGGGGTTTCTTGCTGGTCAAGAACCCGCAGATAGGCATCGAACGCGAGGCTGGCACCCCACCCTAGGTTGACGGCCGTGGGCCTGGCCTTCGCTATGGCAATGGCGGCGGCCTGGACATCGTCGCCGCGAGCGGCCGCCAACGCCACGCCGTAGGCGCCGGCGACGCCAAGCAACGGTGCGCCGCGCACCACCAGCCGGCTGATCGCGTCGACCAGCATCGGCACATCAACGCAGCGGACGACGGTCTCGGCATGCGGCAACTTGGTCTGGTCGAGCAGCTCGATGGCAGGCCCGGTCGGCGGATCAACCCAGCGGAAAACAGCGATGCTCACTCCTAGAGTCTGCGCTATCGGACGGTGGTCGGCGCAATGGTCGGCAGCAGCACAAGCAATCTGGATGACAACTGATATATGAGTTAGTGCGTAAATTGCGTGGTTGCGTAACTATGTCGCCGGCCGCCTCCTGAGTTTCGTGCCAGTATTGGCATGCTGCTCGCGCCCGGGCTTGCGGCTACCGACAGACAGGCAGGTAGGAGTCCACCATGAATGATCCTGGGACGTGGGGCAGCCAGGACCAGCCACCAGCCGATCAGCCAGGGTTCCGCGGACCCACGCCTGGCTACGGCCAGCCCGCGCCTGGCGTAGGGCAGCCCCCACCTCCGCCGCCGCCCTACGGCCAGCCGGGCTACGGGCAGCCGGGCTACGGGCAGCCGGGCTACGGGCAGCCGGGCTACGGCCAGGCTTTGCCGCCGTATGGGCAGACGGGTTACGGGCCGGCCATGCCGCCAGCCTCAGGTGGCTGGGCACCCTCCGCACCCTCACCGGGCGGGGTGCCGCTGCGACCGCTGGCCGTGGGCGACATCCTGAACGGCGCCTTCACCCTTATCCGCAGGAATCCGGTTGCCACGCTCGGGATCTCGGCGATCGTGGCGACGCTCTCCGGGATTCTCACCACGATCCTTTCCTGGACCGAGCAGAATTCTGCTCATCAACTCCAAGTCAGCCTTAACAACCAGTCAACCTCGGCGCAGACCGGCCACGCACTGCTGCACTTCTTCGGCTCTTACGTGCCCTTCGTCCTGCTGACGCTAGTCATCACCTTCGTCGTGCAGAGCATCCTCACCGGCATGCTGACCGGCGCACTAGGCCACGGCCTGATCGGAAACCGTGTCACCATCGGCGAGGCCTGGCGAATCGCCCGGGTGGGCTCAGTTATCGGACTGTCGCTGCTGACCGGCATGATCGTGGTAGTGCCGTGGACGATTCTCATCTTGCTGATCATCGGACTGGCGGCCGCGAAGATTACGGCCGCCGCCATCCTGCTTGGCGTCGTCGGAACTATCGGGCTATTCGTGGCGACGATCTTTGTGGTGGTCAGGTTCATCGTGGCGGTACCTGTGGTGGTGTTGGAAATCGCCGGTCCGGTGACGGCCCTGCGGCGCTCCTGGCAGCTGGTGCAGGGCCAGTGGTGGCGGATGCTCGGCATCTATCTGCTGACCGCCCTCATAGTGGCGATCATCTCCGGCATCATCGAGATCCCTTTCACGATCGCGCGAATCGCCACCCAAGGCGGCACCTCCTCGCTGAGCGGCCTGGCCAGCACAGCCGCGCCCACCGTCCTCGCACTCATCATCGGCGGGATCGGCGGCATTATCGCCACCACCATTACCAGGCCAATAAGCTCCGGCGTCATCGTATTGCTTTACGCGGACCTGCGAATGCGCAAGGAAGGCTTCGATCTCGTGCTGCAACAAGCCGGCCAGAGCCAGGGCGTGACCGGCGACCAGTTCACCGACGTGTGGCAGCGCAGGAGCACGGGCGACCCCTTCAGCCGCAATCCCGGCACGCCACCCGCGCCGGGCTTCCCAGGCGGGCCCGGCTATGCGCAGCCGGGGCCGGGCTATCCGCCGCCCGGGCCGGGCTATGCACCGCCCGGGCCGGGCTATCCGCCGCCGGGGGCGGGCTATCCGCCGCCGGGGCCGGGCTATCCACCGCCGGCACCGGGCTATGCGCCGCCAGGGCAGGATTCGCCGCCGGGGGCGGCCGGGCCCACCCTTCCTGGCAGTCCCGGTGGCGGTCCACCGCCAGCGTGGTAGGACGCGGGTGCCTTCCTGGCTGCGGCCTGCTGAGAGCCCGAAGACTTGCGGCGGGGCGAAACCGACACAAGCAGGAGCCCGGCCGACGGCACCGGTCACATTCTCGGTAGCATGCGGCCCGCGCTGAGGCTGGCCCGCCGTAGAAAGGCGGGCATTCTCTAGAGGGATACCGCCGGTACGAGCGGGCGTTCTCGGGGAGCCCATTCGCCGATGGACGCCCGGGCAGGCTGTTGGCAGCGCGTGGCCGCCCGCATCGGCCTGCGGTTTGTGCGAGTATGGGCGATGGCCACCCGCCGCCAGGTGCTCGTCGTTCTAGGCGCGGCGGCAGGGCGCCACCATCTGGAGACCACGATGACCGACACGCCGCCTGGCGGCACCGGCTCCGGCCAGCCACCTCACAGTTACCGATCTCCGACCGGGCAGCCTTGGCCTCACCAGCCGGTATTTGACCCAGCCACAACGCCTTACACGGAGCCCACCGGCCACCCCGGAGCCGACCAGGCTGGGTACCGGCAGCCGACGGCCTATGGACAGCCGGGGAATCAGCAGGCGGCACCCGGATACGGCCAGCAGGCCGGAGCGGCCGGATACGGCCAGCAGGCCGGAGCACCCCGATACGGCCAGTCTTCCTGGCAGGGCAGCAGCGGGATGATGGTCGCGCCGGGTGGGGTGCCGCTGCGTCCGCTTGGGGTTGGCGACATTCTGAGCGGTACGTTCACGCTTATTCGACAGAATCCGATGGCGACCGTCGGACTCGCCTTTATTGGCGCTATTGCCGGGGTAATAGTGGCCATTGTGCTCGGCGCGCTTGCTAACCGATCAGGTGCTCAGTTGCTCGCGGAGATTCCTGCCTTCCTGCTCGACGCGGCAGTTGGCGGCGGGGTGCTGGCGGCGCTAGGACGGGCACTGCTTGGCCGCAAGCTCAGCGTCAGCGAGGCCCTCCGCTCATCGAGGATGGGCTGGGTACTGCTCAGCGGCATCTGCTACTGGCTGATGGTGGCCTTGGCCTGGTACCTGCCGCTGCGCGTGCTGAGCGGATTCGGGATCCTGATCGCGTTCCCACTGGCGGCTTGGCTGGGCATCATGACGTGCCTCAGCTTTCCTGTCGTCGTACTTGAGCGACGGAACTCGTTGGCGGCTATCCGCAGGTCCTGGCAACTGGTGCGGGGCAGTTTCTGGCGCTTCTTGGGCGTCTTCACCTTGCTGTTTATCGTGATGATCGCGATGTCCCTGTTCATCGGCACGTTGGTGCTCGTCGCTGGCGCAGTGAGCTTCAGTACGCTACGGGGCCATGGCGCGATTGCGGGCGGCGCCGCCGTCGGAGCGCTTATCGCGACGGCGGTGCTGTACTTCGCGCTCAGTTCCATCGTGATGACGCTGTGGGCCTCGGTCATCGTGCTGCTTTACGCGGACGCCAGGATGCGCAAGGAGGGGATGGACCTAGTGCTGCAACAGGCGGCTGCGAGCCAGCGGCTGACCGGGGAAGAGTTCGGTGCCGGGCCGGGCAGTGGCTGGCCCGCCTCACCCGGCTACCAGAGCGCCGATCTCTACGCGCCGGGCCCCTACCCCCCAGCGCCTTACAACCAAGGCCCCTACAACCAAGGCCCCTACAACCAAGGCCCCTACAACCCAAACCTGGGCGCTCTGGGTCCCCCATACCCCGGCCAGCTCAGCCCGAATAGTGGCACCACGCCAGATGATCCCAGCCCGGTGCAGGATGCGCCCGGCGGCTGGCCGGGTAGTCCGCCGGTTTGATCATGGCTATTCACGCTAACCAGGTCGCCCTAGCGCGGCCGAGACTCCTGCACGCCGGCTTCCTGCGCGTTGGCTTCCTGCACGCCGGCTTCCTGCGCGCGGCGGCCGTGAGCACCGGGCCGGAGATCGGCCGGCACGCGGCACAGCAACTCGCCCGGCAGGAGCTGGCCAAGCTCGCGGCTGAACCGCTCTGGCTCCGCATCCTGGCCGACATCGCCGCTCTGTTCGGAGCGGGCACGAACCAGATTCCCACGGGATGGTTCGGCATCGTCCTGCTGATCGTGGTCCTGGCCGCCGTGATCGCGGTGGTCCTGGCTTTTGTCAGACCAGCCAAACGACGGCGACTGCGAACCGGCGCCGTGCTCGGCGGGAGGCCGAAGACAGCACGGGACTACCGTCAGGCCGCCCGGCAACTCGCCGCGACTGGCGACTACAGCGAGGCCGTTCTAGAGGGAGTGCGGGCCATCGCGGCCGAGATCGATGAGCGGGGAATCCTGCCGCCAAGGCTGGGCCGTACGGCTGACGAACTCGCCCGCGAGGCCGGGCGCGAACTGCCCGGCCTGGCCGGTGAGCTGGCGGTGGTCACCCGTTTGTTCGACGACATCCGATACGGCGGCCGATCAGGGACACGCGCGGGATACGAGCTGGTCAGCCGGGTTGACTCGGCCGTCCAGACCACTCCGGTCGCGGTCGGCACGGCCGACCAGGCACCCGTCGGCGCGCTGGGAGTGCCCCGATGACCGCGATGACCCCGCCGACCGCACCGACCGCACCAGGCACGCCAACACCAGGCACAACGCCAGGTACAACAACGCTAACGACAGCAGCAGCGCCCGCCAGCAGCACGCCGGCTGGCTGGCAGCGGCCGCCCAGTCGGCTGGCCCGCCTCTGGCAGCGGACGCGGTTCCCGCTGCTGCTGATCGCGCTCGCCTCGGTCAGTGTCACCGTTCTGGTGCTGGCGGCACCGCAAGGCAAGTCCAACGATTACCTAGATCCGGCCGACGCGTCGGGCACTGGCGCCAAGGCGCTCGCGGTGATTCTCGTCCAGCGCGGATTCCAGTTCACCAGCGTCTACAGCCCGTCCGCCGCGCTCAGCGCGATTGGCTCGCGCACCGGCCGACCGACCGCGACCCTCGTGATCACCAGCCCCGACCTGCTCACTGCCGCTCAGCGTGGCCAGCTGGCCAACGCCGACGCCGAGCTGGTACTGGTCGAGCCAGGCGCGGCAGCCCTGCGGTCGCTCGCCCCGGCCATCGCGGTGGCTAATCTCACCGCACCGATCGATAAGGCGATCAGCCCGTCCTGCTCGCTGCCTGCCGCGACTCTGGCCGGCTCCGCCGACGCGGGCGGGCTGACCTACCAGATCCCGGCCAGTGCGACCGGCTGCTACCCGATCAATGGGCACCCTTCGGTGGTCACTTACCGGGCCGGGCACCGCACCATCACAATCATCGGCAACGGCCTGCTACTCGCCGATGGCCTGCTCGGCCAGGAAGGCAACGCCGCGCTCGCGCTCGACCTGCTCAGCGCTCAGCACACGATCGTGTGGCTCACCCCGGAGCCGAAGGTCGCAGCACCGCACCCGCGCGCGGCCGGCCGACCTAAGCCGGCCCTGATCCCTGGTGCCGCCTGGCTGGTCGTGCTGCAACTCTTCGTGGCACTGCTGCTTGCGGCATTGTGGCGGATGCGCAGATTCGGCCCGCTGATCACCGAACGTCTGCCCGTGGTGGTGCGAGCGTCGGAAACGGTGGAAGGGCACGCCCGGCTCTATCAGTCGCGCCGGGCGAGGGCCCGGGCTGCGGCGGCCTTGCGAACGGCGATGCTCGCACGAGTGCAGCCCGCGCTCGGACTGGCCGTCGAGGCCACGCCTGACGCCGTCATTGACGGGCTGGCCAGCCGGTCCAGCCGGACCAGGCAGCAGATCGAGGCGATCGGGTTCGGCCCACCGCCGGGCAGCGATGCCGACCTCGTCGCGCTGGCTCATGAGCTTGATGAACTGGAAAGAGAGGTACGTTCGCAGTGATTGCCGACGACCAGGCCGACTCGTCCCCCGCTGAGCTCGAGGCTGGCGACCTGCCGACCGACTTCCCTTCAGGCGGTCAGGCCGCCGAGTTCCCGGTGGGCGACCAGGCTGCGCTGACCGGCCCGCGCGCCGCCCTGGCCGCCGTGCGCGGCGAGGTCGGCAAGGCCGTAGTCGGCCAGGACTCGGTCATCAGCGGACTGCTGATCGCCTTGATCTGCGAAGGACACGTGCTGCTTGAAGGCGTGCCTGGCGTCGCCAAGACCTTGCTGGTGCGGGCACTGGCAGGCGCGTTGTCACTGGATGGCAAGCGACTCCAATTCACCCCCGACCTGATGCCAGGCGACGTGACGGGTTCGCTGATCTACGACGCCAGGACCGCCGCGTTCGAGTTCCGGGCCGGCCCGGTCTTCACCAACTTGCTGCTCGCCGACGAGATCAACCGCACGCCGCCGAAGACGCAGGCCGCGCTGCTTGAGGCGATGGAGGAACGCCAGGTATCAGTGGACGGCCATCCGCATCAGCTGCCGAGCCCGTTCCTGGTCGCGGCCACCCAGAACCCGGTCGAATACGAGGGCACGTATCCGCTGCCTGAGGCGCAGCTTGACCGATTCATGCTGAAGCTGACCGTGCCGCTGCCTGAGCGAGCAGACGAGATCTCGATCCTGGACCGGCACGCCGCCGGCTTCGACCCGCGCGACCTGCGGGCCGCCGGCGTGAAGCAGGTCGCCGGACCACACGATCTCGCGCAGGCCAGGCAGGCCGCGCGCCAGGTGCACGTCGCCGCCGAGGTGACCGGCTACATCGTGGACATCTGCCGGGCCACCAGGATCTCGCCGTCGCTGCAGCTTGGCGTGTCACCGCGCGGAGCGACCGCGCTGCTCGCCACTAGCCGGGCGTGGGCCTGGATGTGCGGCCGCGACTACCTCACTCCAGACGACGTGAAAGCACTGGCCGGCCCGACATTGCGGCACCGGATCCAGCTTCGGCCAGAAGCCGAGCTTGACGGTGCGACGGCCGACGGGATCCTGCACGGACTGCTCGCGACCGTGCCAGTGCCGCGATGATGCTCACCGGGCGGGCCGCCTTGGCCGCCCTGATCGGCGCGGTGGTGGTACTGGCGTTCCGCACCGGCCTCGCCGTGCTCATCGTCGATGTCGTCATCGTCGCGGCGATCGGCATCGACCTGGTGCTGGCGGCTAGCCTTCGCCAACTGCAGGTCACCAGGTTCGGCGACACTAAAGTGCACCTCGGCCAGCCCGGCACGGTCGGACTGGCCATCACCAACGAAGGCAACCGCACCCTGCGCGGGCAAGTCAGGGATGGCTGGCGGCCGAGCGCGGCGGCCAGCCCAGCCCGCACCGCGATCACGTTGCCGGCTGGTCGGCGGATCAGCTTGACCACGACACTGACCCCGACCAGGCGCGGGGACACGACTGGTGGCCCAGTCACCGTCCGAGCACTTGGACCGCTCGGCCTTGCTGGTCGGCAGCGCAACCTGAGCGCGCCGTGGACCGTGCGCGTGCTGCCGCCGTTCCTTTCCCGCAAGCACCTGCCGGAAAAACTCGCCCGGCTGCGTGAACTAGACGGCCAGCACAAATCACTGATCCGAGGCCAGGGCAGCGAGTTCGACTCGCTTCGCCCCTATGTGCTCGGCGACGACGTCAGGTCGATCGACTGGCGTTCGTCGGCCCGCCGGGCCGACGTCCTGGTGCGCACCTGGCGGCCAGAACGCGACCGGCGGATCGTGATCGTGCTCGATACCGGGCGAGGCTCGGCTGGCCGGGTAGGCGACATGCCCAAGCTAGACGCCGCCATGGACGCGGTCTTGTTGCTCACCGCGCTCGCGGTGCGGGCCGGTGATCGGGTCGATGTGCTGGCCGTTGATCGCCGGGTGCGAGCCAGGGTGGTCGGGGCAGGCCGGGGCGAGGTGCTCGCGACCATCACGAACGAGCTTGCCGTGCTCGACGCTGACCTCGTCGACCTTGACATGACCTTGATGGTGGCTTCGGTCCTCGGCATGGCCAGGCAACGGTGCCTGGTCGTGCTGATGACCGACCTCAATCCGGCCGCGATCCAGCAGAACCTGCCGCACCTAGCGCTACTGGCCAAGAAGCATCAGCTACTGGTCGCCGCCGTCGCCGACCCGCGGGTGGCCGAGATGGCCGCTGAGCGCGGCGACATCACCTCCGTCTACGACGCGGCGGCCGCCACTTACGCGCAGGCCAGTCGCGCTAAGGTCAGCGCACAGCTACGACGGCGGGGCGTAGACATCGTCGATGCCGTACCGCAACGACTCGCGCCGGCGCTCGCGGATGCGTACCTCAGTCTCAAGGCGGCTGGCCGACTGTAGCCGGGGCTGACTCCCGCAAATTTTCCTGAACGAAAATCAGTAAGGTCAGCCCGCCACTGGCAGCAGATCCGGTGTCTCGCTGATGTCGCCGACCTCGCCGGCGGCCACTGCCCGGCGGCCGAAGATGAGCACGTAGCTGAGAAATGCGGCTTCCGCCACCCCGCCGATGCCGATCCTGGCCCAGGCGGGCAGCGGTGAAGGCGTGACGAACGCCTCGATCAGGCCCGAGGTGAAGAGCACGAACACGAGTCCGATGGCGATGGTGAAGAGCGCCCGGCCCTCTTCGGCGGCTGCGACGACCCGGGGGCGCGGGCCAGGATCGATCACCGACCAGCCGATCCGCAGGCCGGCTGCCGCCGCGAGAAACACCGCGCTCAGCTCGAGCATGCCGTGCGGCAGGATCAGCGTCCAGAACTCGCCCGACCGGCCGTAGGCAGCCATCAGGCCGCCGTCGACGCCGATGTTCAGCGAGTTGACCAGCAGCAAGTAGATGACCGGGACGCCAGCGAGCAGACCGCAGGCCACGATCTCGGCGGCGAGCAGCGCATTATTGGTCCACACCCGGGCCGCGAACGACCTGGCGTTGTAGGCCGAGTAATAGTGCCGGAACTCATGCGTCACCAGATCCCGCGCCTGCGACTTGCTGAGCAGGCTGGCCTGCAGCGCCGGCGAGCGCGCGATCTCTGCTCCGAACAGCAAGGCCACACCGATGGAGGCGGCCGCGCAGGCCAGCCACCACCAGCGGATCCGGTAAGCGGCAGCCGGGAACGACACGGTGACGAACCGGGCGATCGCCTCCCAGGAGGATGACTGAGCACCGGTCACCGCCGCCCGTGACCTGGCGAGCAGGCTCGACAAGGTGCCGGAAAGCGCCGGATCGAGACCGGCCGCCTGCACGGCTGACAGCTGGGTAGCTGTGCGCTGATACAGCGCGACGAGTTCGTCGATCTCCGCCCCGGACAGCCGACGACGCCGCCTGGTGAGCTGATTGAGCCGATCCCACTCGGCGCGATGCTCGGCGACGAAGACATCGGTGTCCACAGCAGGAGACTACAGCCTGGATACTGGTTATTCTTGGGCCGCTTGCGAGCAACGATGCGGAGGACGGCATGGCCGAGGTGGTAACCGGCGAGGCCGTCGTGCTGGATTTGTCGATCGCCAGGTTCCCTAGCCGGATCGTTGCCCAGTTGCTCGATATCGCGGTTCAGTTGCCAGTGCTGATCGTGCTTGAGGTGGCCGTACTTGATAAGGCGGCCAAGCACCTCAACGGCGCCTCAGGGCCGGCCTTGCAGATCATCTGCCTGGTGCTCGTCGTGATCGGCTACCCGACCATTTTCGAGACTCTCAGCCGGGGCAAGACGCTCGGCAAGCTGGCCATGGGCATCAGGGTCGTCAGCGACGATGGCGGCCCCGAGCGGTTCAGGCAGGCGCTGATCCGGGCCCTATCGGCGGCATTCATCGAGATCTGGCTGCCGCCGATCAACCTGATCGGCATGCCGGCCGGCCTGATCACCTCGATGACGTCGGCGAAGGGCAAACGGCTCGGCGATATGTTCGCCGGCACCTTCGTCATCCAGGAGCGGGTGCCGAAGCGACCTGACCTGGCCCCCGCGTTTACCATCGTGCCGCCGCCGCTGCAGGACTGGGCCAGCCACGTAGAGCTTTCCAGGCTGCCCGACCAGACCGCCGCTGCCGCCAGCAGCTACCTGCGCCGGTACCGTGAGCTCAGGCCTGAGGCCAGGGCGCAGGTCGGGCTGCAACTGGCCGCTGCCGTAGCTGCGTACGTCAGCCCGCCGCCACCACCGGGCACCCCGCCCGAGGCCTACCTTTCGGCGGTGCTAGCCGTTCGGCGGGCCAAAGAGCAGGCCAAGGCGGCACCTGTCCCGACCGACGCGCCCGCCGAGGGCTTCGGCTTCGGTACTCCGTACTAGTACTCCAGCCGACGATCGTGATCTTGGACGAGGCGCGGGGAAGGCGCGCGCCCGCACCCCGCACGCCCGCACCCCGCGCCCCGCCCTGCGCGTCCGCACCCCCGCGCGCCCGCACCCCGCGCGCTCGCACCCCCCGCGCGCCCGCACCCCTGCGCGCTCGCACCCCCCGCGAGCCCGCACCCCGCGCGCCCGCACCGCCACGCAGCCCGCGCGCGCCCGCACCGCCGCGCGCCCGCACCCTGCACGCCCCGCCCTGCGCGCCTGCACCCTGCGCGCCCGCACCGCCCGCGCGTCCGCACCCCCACGCGTCCGCACCCCCGCGCGCCCCGCACCCCCGCGCCCCGGCGCGCCCGCACCGCCGCGCGCCCGCACCCCGCGCCCCGCCCTGCGCGCCCGCACCCCCCGCTCGTCCGCACCCCCGCGCGTCCGCACCCCCACGCGTCCGCACCCCCGCGCGCTCGCACCCCCCGCTCGCCCGCACCCCGCGCCCGCACCCCGCGCGCCACGCAGCCCGCTCGCCCGCACCCCCGCACTCCCGCGCGCCCGCACCCCCGCGCCTGCGCGCGTCATCGTTGAACCCCTGCTGCTGCTCGTTCTCCCTGGCGGGCAGCATCGTCGGAGCGGTACTGCTGCTCCAGCGACTACATCGCTCCAACGATGTCGCGGTGCCGGCCGCGAGGCACCGCATCGCAGGAGCGGCGATGCCGCTGGGCCGGGCGCGAGGATATGGGCCAGCGAGGGCGTGAACGTGGCTGGCGCGCGGCGGAGGCACCTCATCGTGGCAGGTCGACCGAGCCGCGGCGCCTGTCACGATGAAGCGGCCCCTTCGACGCCTGATATCCGCGTTCCCGGCCAGCTCACCGATCGTCGAGCAGTTCTCGCACGACGCACCGACTGGAGTGCTAGAGCGCGTCGGAATCGAGCTGGAATGGCTTGATCAGCTCGCTGGTGGCGGCGGCCGCGACAGCAAGTCCCTGCTCAACTGGCACATCGCGCAGGGAGTAATGCTGCTGGCCAGCCGCCGTCGTGGCGGTCAGCGTCAGCAGGCCCTGACGACGCTGGAACCAGGTCTGATGGATTCGCCAGCCGATGATCGCGTCCGTGCCGATGATGCTCCGGCGCCTGGCAAAGGTGCCCGTCCTGGTGACCAGCCAGCCATCGGCCAGCCGGTGCCCAAGATTGCGGTACCGGTCGGCGGCGACCAGCGCGGCGGCCGGCAGCAAGACAAACGAGCCGATCCACACCCACGCCGGGCCATGCCTAGTCAAGGTTGCCGCGATGATGCCGGCGAGGAGCAACGCGGCACCGACCAAGGCTCGGAGGTAGCGGCGGCGGCGGGCCGCCGGGCCATGCAGTTCGAGTGGGCCGGAGACTAGCTCGGCCGGAATGCCGAGCACCTCGGTGGAGACCTGCCGCACCACGCTGCGCGGCGCGGGCGGGAGCAGCACGGCGCCTTCGTGCTCAGCGCCCCGCCCGGCATGCAGACCGGTCGTGATCGCGATGCACCGGGCACCGTGAGCAGCGCGCAACAGCAACGGCTCACTGATCTCCACCCCGCGCAAACGACTCAGCGAGATGGTCGTGGCCCGAATCGACAACAGGCCCCTGGTCACCCTGATGGTGTCCGTGCCATAACCGGTCAGGCGGAAGTTCCAGTACACGGCGATGTAGCCGATCAGCGCTATGAGCACGTAAGCGGCACTGCCGACGGCGGCGCCGACGAGTACTCGCTGCAGCACGTTCAACGCGGCGAAGTCGCCGACGATCAGCCGCACCGGCCCGCTCGCCGCGAGGTCAATGTTGGCGTCGTTGTTGAGCTGAATCAGCGACCCGAACAGCACACCGACAATGAACAGGCCAGTCGTAGTCAGCGGGGCGAAGCGCAGCCAGTTAAGCCGCAGCCGGGCTAGATCGGTGCCCGCCCCGCCGAGCCGATCCGGCTCGGACGGCTGGGCGGCTGACGGCTGGGCGGTGGGTGAGTGGGTGGCTGACGGCTGGGCGGTGGGTGAGCGGGCGGCTGACGGCTGGGCGGTGGGTGAGTGGGTGGCAGATGGCTGGGCGGTGGCTGAGTGGGTGGCAGATGGCTGGGCGGTGGCGGGCGGCTGGCTGGCTGGCGACTGGCTGGCGGTCGGCGTGGAACGCGATCCGGCCGGGCTGTCGACGGCGGCTTCGTCCACTCGCACCACCTGGCTGGCCGTTAGCAGCAGGCTGCGCAAGTCCTCGGCATCTGACCTGGTCAGTCCGTCGAGATGGAAACTCTCGCCGGATCGGTAGTCATTTCGGCCAGTTCCGATGCTGATTCGGCAGACGCCGAGCACCCGGTGCAGCAGGTGCGCGGTGATATCGACCGTCCTGATCCGATCCCTGGCGACCGATAGCACCTTCTGGTTGATCAGGCCGCGGCGTACGTAGATGCGCTCCTCGGTGATCTTGTAACGGGTGGTGATCCAGTGCACAACGCCGGTGACGACAGCAGCCACCGAGGCGGCGATGCCCCAGAGCAGCCCGCTACCCGTGTGCGAATGCAGGATCAGCAGGCCGGCCAGCAGCGGCAATAGCCTGACCAAGTCGGTCAGCGGCCTAACCACCAGGCTGCGCGGGCTGAGCCGCAGCCAACTCGCGTCGACAACGCCGAGGCTGACGTCGGAGTTGTCAGTCGCGGCCGCTGCGGGCGCGTCGTCGGACGGCGCGCCAGTGACCCCTGGTGCCGTCACGTCGCGTCACCGGCGGTCTGTCCGGTCGCTACCGCCAGCTGATCAAGCAAGGTGTCAGCCAGTTCCCGGTCGAGGCCGTGGATACGCACCGGCCCGGCGGCCGATGCCGTAGTAGCCGTCACGTTGGCGAGGCCGAAGATGCGCTCGCCGAACGAGCGGTGACTGTCAATCGTCTGGATCCGGTTGATCGGCGCGATTCGCCAGTGCACCGAGAACCAGCCCGACCTGGTGTACAAAGCGTCGTCGGTAACCTCCCATCGGTGTACCCGATACCGCCAGCGCGGCATGATCACCGCATGCGCGGCGGCTAGCACCGCGATCGCCACGATCACGCCGATCCAGATCCCGCCGAAACCGCTGGCGCCCGCGATCACCAGCACGGCGATGACCAGCACGGCGCCGCTCAATACCGCTCGCGCGGTCCAGTACCTAATGGCCCGGCGGCTGACCCGGTTGGCGGGAACGCGCAACCCGGGCAGCGTCGGCTGGGAAGTGCGCTCGGTCGTCATGTCTCTAGGGTGCCATTAGCTGGCCTGTGACCGGAAAATGATCCGACGATGAGCACCAGTTGCCTTAGCCCGACGTGTCAGCTACCCAGTCGCCAGGATGCCTGGTACTCCTGCTGAGACTTGGTCAGCTCGTCAATCGGGGCGCCCAGAGCATCCAGGGTGAGGCCGGCCACCCGGTAGTCGATGCTGGTCGGCATGGGATGCACCCCCGGGCTGAGGTTAGCCTGGCCGCTGGCCAGCCAGGCCAACGCCAGCGCTTGCGCCGCGAAGGACAGGTCCATCACCGCTGCCGGACTGCCCTCAGCGGCAATGAGGTTGACTACCCGGCCCTCAGCCAGCAGGATCAGTCGGTTTCCTGCTGCCAGCACATACTCGTCGGCGTGCGATCGGACCTCGCGATTAACTTCGACGGCCGCGTCCGCCAGCGCCCGGATGTCGATCTCCACGTCGAAATGGCCGGCATTAGCGAGCACCGCGCCATCCCGCATGACTGGGAAGTGGTCGGCGGCAATCACGTCGCGGGAGCCAGTCGCGGTGATGAACACGTCGCCGATCGGCGCTGCGGCTGCCATCGGCAGCACCCGGAACCCGCGCATCAGCGCGTCGAGCGCCCGCACCGGATCAACCTCGGTGACGATCACCTGGGCACCGAGGCCGGCCGCCCGGTCGGCGATCGCCGACCCTAGTGAGCCATAGCCGGCTACCACGATGGTCTTGCCTGCCAGCAACAGGTTCGTGGCTCGCAGCAATCCGTCCACCACGCTTTGGCTAGCCCCGTAGCCGTTATCGAACATGCGCCTGGTGACCGAGGCGTCGGCGGCGACAACCGGAAATGTCAGCGTGCCTGCCGCCGCCATCTGGCCCAGCCGTGCCACCCCGGTCGAGGTTGATTCACAGCCGCCGATAACTCCGGGCAGCAATTCCGGCCGCTCGGCGGTCAGTGTGTGCACGAGGTCGCCACCGTCATCCACGACGAGGTCAGGACCGCAATCCAGGGCCCGATGCAGGTGGGCGTAATAGGCGCTCCGATCGACTCCAGACTTAGCGTGAACGAAAACCCCAGGCTGACTCGCCAGGGCCGCAGCAACGTCGTCCTGGGTGGATAGCGGGTTAGAGGCGGCGAGGTGAACCTCGCCGCCTCCTGCGGTCAGCACTCCCACCAGAACGGCCGTCTCCGGGGTGACATGCAGGCAGGCCGCGATCGACCGGCCGGCGAACGGCTTGCTGATGCTGAATTCCGCCGCCAGCAAGCCAAGCACCGGCATAGCGCGACTGGCCCAGGTAATGCGGCCAGCGCCCGTCATGGCGTGCCCATCACGATGTACCGGTCATGGCGATGCTCGGGGACGGCGTCACGGTCAGTAGCGGTAGTGGTCGGCCTTGTATGGGCCTTCAACGGGCACGCCAATGTAGTCGGCTTGCTCCTTGGTGAGCTCGCTGAGGTGGACGCCGAGTGCATCCAGGTGCAGTCGAGCGACCCGCTCGTCAAGGAACTTGGGCAGCACGTGCACGCCGAGCGGGTAGTCATCGTTCTTTGTGAATAGCTCGATCTGCGCCAGTACCTGGTTGGTGAAGCTGGACGACATCACGAAGCTCGGATGGCCGGTGGCGTTGCCCAGGTTCAGCAGTCGTCCCTCAGACAGCACGATGATCGAGTGACCGCCCTCGTCAGGCTCGGCCGCTGACCGGCCGCGCGCCACCCCGGGGATGACCCACTCATCGACTTGCGGCTTAATGTTTACTCGCCGTACGCCAGGCAGCCGGGCCAGACCAGCCATGTCGATTTCGTTATCAAAATGTCCGATGTTGCCGACGATCGCCTGGTGCTTCATCCGGCTCATGTGCTCAGCCGCGATGATGTGCAGGTTGCCAGTCGCGGTGACGAAGATGTCAGCGGTCTCGACTACCTCGTCCAAGGTGGCGACCTGGTAGCCGTCCATGGCCGCCTGGAGCGCGCAGATCGGGTCGATCTCGGTGATGATCACCCGGGCACCCTGGCCACGCAACGACTCGGCACAGCCCTTGCCGACGTCACCGTAGCCGCAGACGACAGCCACCTTGCCGCCGATGAGCGTGTCAGTAGCCCGGTTGATGCCGTCGATCAGAGAGTGGCGGCAGCCGTACTTGTTGTCGAACTTGGACTTGGTGACAGAGTCGTTCACATTGATGGCCGGGAATCGCAGCGTGCCGTTTTTGTGCATCTCGTAGAGCCGGTGTACACCAGTCGTGGTCTCCTCGGTGACGCCGAGGATCTGATCGGCCGCCTTGGTCCATTTCGTCGGGTCGGCAGCCAGACTCGCACGCAGCACGCCGAGGATGACCTGCCACTCTTCGGGATCGTCGTCGGCAGCCTCCGGCACCGCACCAGCGGCCTCGAAGTCGGCACCCTTATGTACCAGCAGCGTCGCGTCGCCGCCGTCATCCAGCAGCATGTTCGGACCATCCGCACCTGGCCAGGTCAGTGCCTGCTCGGTGCACCACCAATACTCGGGAAGCGTCTCGCCCTTCCAGGCGAACACCGGGATACCGCGCGGGTCGTCCGGCGTGCCGTCCGGCCCGACCGCCACGGCAGCGGCGGCATGGTCCTGAGTGGAGAAGATATTGCAGCTGGCCCACCGAACGTCAGCACCGAGGGCCACCAATGTCTCGATCAGCACGGCAGTCTGGATCGTCATGTGCAGCGATCCGGTCACCCGTGCGCCGGTGAGCGGCTTGACCCGACCGTATTCCTCGCGCACTGCCATCAGCCCTGGCATCTCGTGCTCGGCGAGCCTGATCTCCTTGCGGCCGAACTCGGCCAGTGATAGGTCAGCGACCTTGAACGGAACCTGCTCCGATGACATCTGCACTCCTGGTCCTTGGCGAGTGTGGATAGGCGGTACCAAGAACGCTACGGGAAGAGCTGGGTTAGCGCAGCCCTCGGACCCTGTTCTTAACACAGATTTGTTAGATTACCGATATGCGCATCACCGAAGCCGCCGACCGCTTGGGTATATCGCCCAGAATGCTGCGTTATCGGGAGTCGCTCGGCCTGCTTCCCGCCGTACGTGCCGCCCGAGCGACTCGCGCGGCCCAGGCGCGGGAAGCTCAGGCGGCGTCGGTGCCGGCGGCCCAGGCGCGGGCGGCCCGGCCAACCCAGGCGCGGGAAGCCCGGCCGGCCCAGGCGCGGGAAGTCCGGACGACTGGAGCAGTCCGGCCGGCTCTCAGCGCGGGACGCGCTGGCGGCGCCGGAGCGGGCCCGGCATCGGCAGTTCGGCACGGCCGATCTCGACGCGGTGGCGCTGGGGATCGAGATCGAGCGACGTTACGACATCAGCCCGGCGGCGCTAGCGTTCGGCCTTCGGGTACTCGCCGACCCGAACACGCGAGCCGAGGTGACCGAGCTAGGCCGAAGGATCGGCCTGATCAGGCCGCTACCGGCGATGGCAATGGACTTCGAAAAGGAACGTGCCGCGCGCATTCTAGGCCGCCCGCTCAACGGCGCTTAGTCGATGTTTAGTCCGCGCTCGAAGGCTGGCCGACCGAGCATCGGCACAGCAAGTACCGTCGTCCCCGCGACCAACGCCGACTCCCTTGATCAAGATTCCCCGAGCTCACGTAGCGACGAACCGCCGACGGCCCGGCCCGAGTTGCCAGATCGGGCCAGCGCTGCCCCGCTCCCCCAGCCAGCACGCCGACGTAGGTCGGCTGCTTCGGGACGAATCCCCACTAATTATAACTTACCATCTGATTCGTCCAGAGTAGCTGATTCATCACGAGCGATCGGTTCGTCCGGACAAGTGGGATCGGCGGGCAGGTCTGGCGCGGCCGGAGTGGCGGGTGCGGGCGCAGTGGCTGGCGTGGTAGGGATGTGCGCGGCGCGGACGGCGCGGACGGCTGGGTCGGTGGGGTCGAACTTGGCGGCTTGGTAGAGGTCGGGCTCGAGGAAGATCAGGCCGGCGATTGGCACGGCGGCGCGCACGCGTTGTTCGGCCTGGTCGATGGCTGAGGCGATGTCCTGGGCGCTCTCGGTGCGGCTGACTGCCACTTTGGCGGCGACCAGCAGCGACTCGGGACCGACGTGCAGAGTGCGCAAGTGAATGACCCGCTCGATACCGGTACCGGCCTCGATCGCGGTCACGATCGCGCGCTGGACGCCGGGGGCGGCTGACTCACCGACCAGCAGGCTCTTCATTTCGACGGCTAGCACGGCGGCGACGCAGCCGAGCAGCAGGCCGATGGCTAGCGAGCCGGCCCCGTCCCAACGCGGGTTCCCTGTGACGGTCGTCAGGAGCACCGCGATTATGGCAAAGCCCAAGCCGATCAAAGCGGCGAAGTCTTCGAGCAGGACGATCGGCAGTTCAGGCGCTTTGGCATGCCTGATAAAGGCGCGCCAGCTGGCCGATCCTCTGGTTCGATCTGACTCGCTGATGGCGGTGCGGAATGAGAAAGCTTCAAGCCCGATGGCGATGCCGAGTACCGCGAAGGCGACGACCGGGGAGACTATATGCTCCGGGTGCCTGATCCGACTGATGCCCTCGTAAAGCGAGAAGATCGCGCCGACCACGAAGAGCACGACGGCGACGATAAAGGCATATACGTAGCGCTCGGCCCCAAAGCCGAACGGGTGTTCTTCGGTTTCCTCGCGTCGCGACCGACTGCGTCCGACGAGCAGTAGTACCTGGTTACCTGAGTCGGCGACCGAGTGCACCGACTCGGCGAGCAGGGACGCCGAGCCAGTGATGATGAAGGCGACGAATTTGGTCGCGGCGATGCCGAGGTTCGCGGCGAGTGCGGCGATGACCGCGCGAGGGCTCTCTGAGTGACCGCCTCCGGGCGAGGCCGCCGCGTCGGCAGGATCAGAGTGACTGTCCGGCATCATTCCAGCTGAGCTCATCGCGGGCGGCGAGGCAACCGGCTAGCTGGCCGCAGGGTCGCGAGCCTCACTGACCAGCAGCACAGGGATGTCATCGCGGACCGGGTAGGCGAGGCCGCAGTCCGCGCCGGTGCAGACGAGCTCGTCGGCTGCCTCATCCACGCGCAGCGGTGCATGGCACTTGGGGCAGGCCAGGATCTCAAGCAGCCAGTCGTCGATCTTCACTTAGTCTCCAACCCGGACGATGCGGAGTACCTCGTCAGTCACTTTAGCCAGCGCATCGCGGTCTTCGATCTACACATTCATCGGGAACCAGACCGCGGGGTGTCGGCCAACGGCTAACACTATCGGGCGAGCTAAGTGGGGCGGCCTCGTTCTGGCGGAGCGGACCTGAGCACGCGGAGGTGCCCACGGCGGCCAACTTCGACTCCTTGGCCGACCGGCTCGGTCGGTTTCCTCGGCGCTGCGGCCTCGCGCACCGCATTCGCTAGCGCCTCAAGGTCATCCGCTGCGGCTTCCTCGCTCGGTCCAAGCGGGAGCCTGACGATATCCCAGCCGCGAGGCGCGGTCAGCCGATCCGCGTGCGGACTGCACAGGTCATAGCAATGCGGCTCGACGTAGGCGGCCAGCGGGCCAAGGACGGCTGTGGAGTCCCGGTAGACGTAGGTCAAGGTACAGACCGCATCGCGCTTGCAGGCGGGCCTCGAGCAGCGGCGAGAACTCAATGACCCACCTCGCTCACGGCTCGGTTCTGCTCGTCGACTCGACACCAGGTGCCGCCGTGCTCATGGCACCAAGCGGCCAAGTGTGCGCACCGCAGCGCCCCGCAAAAGGCGGGCCCGCGTAGTTCGCTCACAACCGATGACCGTATCGGTATGCCAGGCGGTAACGCCATCACCCAGGGCACTCTGCGCGATCGTGTCTTGATAACTGCTTGCGGCAACGACGAACGGACCTCGAATCCCACCAGGTCGGGCACTTACCGGGTCCGTCGAGCGCTCAGTGCGCTTGATGCGGCTAGGCTAATTGCTTGTGCATCCGGCTGATGGCCGCCCTCCGGTGACCGCGAACATCAGGCGCCGCGACAGGCACGGACGAGGCCTGCGCGGGCCGCTCGCCCCGGCTGGCTCGCCGCTGTACAGGAGCCGGTCGGAACGTTTCGATGACCTGGTGCTGGCCGCTGTCGCCCAGCTTGAGCCGCGCTGGGAAGCCGAGTTGTCCGGGGTCGAATTCGCGGTTGAAGAGGTGCCGTCGGCAGATCTGTCCGTCGATAGCTTGCCCGCCGACGATGATGATCCGATCCCGCTCGCCAGACTTGATCCAGCCTGGTCGCAGACTGGTGACCCCGACCGGCCGGCCAGGCCAGCAAGGATCGTGCTGTACCGGCGACCGCTGCTCGCCCGAGCCGATGGCGAGGAGGAACTCAGCGACCTGGTGCTTGACGTGGTAATCGAGGAGTTCGCCAAACTGCTTGGCATCGATCCGCAAGCGATCGACCCTGGCTATCTGGACGACGAGTAATCCAGCTTGCTGGCAGCGGGCCTAAGATCCGGCGCCGAGCACCGAGAGCAGCGATTGACGTACCGGGGTCAACTGGATCTGGGCCGGCGATGGATTAATCGGCGTCACGGTCTGCACCAAATTGTCGATGACCGCCACCCGGCCAGCGAAAACCGGTCCCGAGCCCGCCTGCGGTGTCACCACGAAGCCGAGGATCAGCACTTTCGAGTCTTTCTTAGGCAACTGAAGCTTGACCTGCACCGACGACTTAGCCGGGATGTGGACGGTCTGTCCTTGCTGGCCAGCGAGCGGCGCTCCTGGCACGGTCTGCGCGATCGTGACCGTTGCCGCCGCGGCCGGCGCGGACAGCACCACCACGGTCGAGCCAACCTTGCCACCCGGGCTAGCCGCGACAACGCCCTGACCGGTCAATTGCTGTGCGCCAACCACGAAAGCGCCAGGAGCGCCGTTCGGACCACCAGGGGTCTCCAAGGCGGCGGTGACCGGCACGTTCGAGGTGATCTTCAATGCACCGACCAACCCGCTGAGTGAGGGCAGCGAGTACCCGGTAGTCTGGCGCGGCAACAGGGGCAGGTTGGCGGCGCCGGTTGGCTGGTAAGAGCCGTGCGGCGTGACCACGGTGACCTTGACCTGCGCCTGCTTGTTTCCTGGCACGGTCAGGTACAGCTCACGCGCGCCTGCGATCGACGGCAGCCCCGGCAGGATCTGGACATTCGACGGCTGCTGGGCGACCGGCAGCCAGGTGCCTTCTTTGTCGGCGCTTGAGGTATCGCGCACCGCAGCCACAATCCGCCCGGTGCTGGTAGTGACATGCAGCGCGATCGCCTTGGCCGCGTGCAGCAACTTGTCGAGTGACTGCACCACCATCGAATGCGGCGGCACTTCGATCCCTGAGTCCTGCGCACCGAGCAGCGGACCTGTGTCCGTCTGCACGCCGACAGCTACATCGGCGGGCTCGGCGTCGGTATTGATGAGGTACAGGCTGATATGCAGTTTCGGCGATCCAGGACCGACGAACCAGAAGTCTGAGCCAGCCGGCTGGCATCGTGCGGTCGGCTGGCCGCCGGGGCCAAGCTGTTCCACATCGAGGCCCTGCGCATTCGCGCCTGAGGCATGGATGATCACACCGCCCCTGGCAAGTCCTGTTGGCACGGCACCGCCAGCCATCTTGGCCGTCACCAGTCGCTTCTTCGGCACCGGTGGGCTCGCTGGGATGTTCTGCACGGCCAGTTCACCCGCGCGCGGGGTCACCTGCACGGTCGTGCCGGCTGACGTTGGGCTCAGCTTGGTGAGCGTCACCTGCCCGGACGCGGTCGTGAGCGGCACGCTGGCGAGGGCGACGCCACCACCGGTCACGCCAGCCGATCCCGGCGCTGGGCAGCCGAGCGCCCCGGTAGTGACGGTGAGCTTGCTTGCCTCGGTCCCTTTGGCCACCGCCGTTAGCCTGATCGGCTTGGTAACGCCGACGAGCCCGTACAGCGCTCCCAGCACTACGACTACGAGCACTGCCAGGATGATCCGGTTAGCGACCACCCGGTTTCTGGCCTGACGAACTTGCCGTGCCATTACCAGGAATCCCCTTCATAATCCGACTGCGGGGCCGACCAGCGCTGCGCGCCACGACGATCGTCAGTTCCATAGTCCGGTGCTGGCTCATACGGATGACTCGGCTCGCTTGGCTGCCAGTCGTCGTACCCGTCGTCCCCATCGTCGTTCTCGTCGTCCCAGCGGCTTGGCCGATTCGCCGGGTCCGGCCGCCAAGTGCCAGTCCGGCCTGATCCGGTCGGCGGCGGGCCAGAGATCGGCGGCAGCGGCTCCAGCGAATCACCGCCCGAGCCTGGCCAGCTGGCCTGCGGATCGAACTGCCTGCGGCCGTCTGGCTGGCTGGCGGCCGTACTGGGCCTCGGTGGCTCACTCGGCCGATCGGGCAGGGCCCGCCGACCCCACCGATTCACGCTGGCGTGGCGCGGCGCGTCATCGTCATACCGGCCAGGCGACGGATCGTCAAGTTCGGTGTAGCCACGGTCAGCGCCACGCCGGTTAGGCACGTCATAGCGGCCGGAATCGGAGCGGTAGGCGCCCGCACCCGAGTCCGCCGCAGGCGACTGGTACTGGCCGAAGTCGCGGCGGTCAGCTTCGTAGCGGCCGGGCAGCGATCGCTCAGGACCGTCCCAATCGCGCTCGTAGCGGCCGCTGGCGGGCCGGCTTGGCTCGCTCCAATCGCTGTCGTATCGAGCCGGAGCGGCGGGCTCGGGCCGGTACGGCTCTAGCTGCCGACGGCCGGGCAGCGAACGGTCAGGCTCGGGCGCATCTAGCTCGTACCTATCCGCACCCCTGTCAACGCCAAACCGGTCACGGTCAGCTGCCGATCCTGACCGCCAGTCAGGCTGGCCAGCTCCTGAACCACTCCCGGCATATCGCCCGGCACCCAGGTCGGCCCGGTCGAATTCGCCACTCGTCCTGGCGGCCCTGTCTGGTAGCGACTGGCCTGACCACTGCGGCGGCGGCGCAGCACCGGATGGTGACCGGCCCGACGGCGTTCTGCCGCCGACCTCAGCGCTGTCGGCGTCAGCAATGTCCTGATATGGCCACGCTCTGCTGTGCGGCCCGCTAACCCGGCTCGAAGGTGATTCGACCTGACGGCCGGTATGCGGCCAGGCGCCGAGCAGATCCGAGCGGCTGTCATCGCGCTCGGCGACCGGCTGGCTGTCGTCCGCCGACCGTCGGCCGGACCAGGCCCGGCCGGGCAGGTCAGCCGCATCCCAGTCGGGCTGCCTGCGGCCGTCTTGGTCACGGTTGGCCGCGGTCGCGTCCAGTCGATCGCCGGCGTCATTCCAATCGCCTCGGCTCCCTGACCGGCTGCCTGCCGGTAGCTCACCAAGCCTGCTCCTGGCTGGGCGCTCAGCATCCTGACGGCTGCTGGCCGGTGCGCTGCTCTTGATCGGATCGCGACTGGCGCGGTCCTTGGCCCGGTCCTTCGATGCCTTGCCTCGGCCAGCCTTAGCACGACTCCGGCCGCGCGCCGACCGGGCGGTGAGGCCGGCCGCACCGACCTTGGCGGCCCGCCGAGCCGCGCCGCCGGCCCCGGCCCGGCTGGCACCGGCCCGGGGCGGAGCGTCGGAATCGTCATCAGGATCGGCCGATCCAGCATGGGCGGCCGCCGTGGCAGACCGTGGCCGCCCGACCCGCTCAGCCGTTACAGAGTCGCCTGCGGGCAGCGGCTCAGCTCGCTGAGCCTCCTCGGCGACGTGTATGCCAGGAAGCGCCAGCCCGATGACGGCGAGCAGCGCCAGGATTTCGAAGGCCAGCCAAAGATCGTGCACGAGACCCGTATGGCCGACGCTGAGACTGCCGCCCCCCGCCGGGAGGCGGAACGCCTGCGCCCAGCTGCCCGCTGGCGATGGCACTGGCGTCAGGCTGTGCCCGTTAACTGAAGCCGTCCATCCGCCCGCAGGCTCGGCCAGCATCAAGATCCCGCCCGCTGCCGGTGCGGTGGCACCCGACACGCCAATCTGGCCAGACGGGATAGGCACCACAGTGCCATCGGATTCGAGCACGCTCACTCTGGCTGGCGGATTAATCAGCTGCCAGAGCGCGTATTGCGAGGTAGTGCTGTAGGGACGCAGTCCGCCGACGCTATCGAGCAGGTCACTTAGCTGCTGGCTCACCGGCGCTTGCACGAGCACGTAGCCGATATCAAAGTCAGCGAGCAACTGGCTCAAGTTGACGGCGAGGCCGCCAGTCGGGGTTGCCAGCGCGGCCACTACCTTGTCAAGCGCCTGCTGCGCGCTTGGCGGCGTTTGCAGGTCAGGGTCACCGAGCGATGGACTGGGTCCGCGTAGCAGCAGGTAGGAGACGTGGCCGTGGACCGAGCGCAACACCAGGGTGCGCACCTGGCGACTCTGGCCATCGGCCACCGCGACCAGCTCAGGAACCACCTGATTGCTGACCTGATGCACCGGCCCGCTGATGCCGGTACTTAGCCAGCACAGGGCCGCCAGCACCGGTGCCGAGCAGGCCACGAGTGCGATCAATGCGGCCAGGACGCCGCGGCCGGTACTTACCGGCGTCCAGCCTTTGCCCTTGAACATCCGACCAAGTGCGTCGGCGCCGACCGTGGCCGCGAGCAGCAAGCCGATCGCGGCGATCGCCAGTGGCAGGCCGGCCCAGGCCGTCACTGGTCCGCCGTCCGGCGGGGTCACCACTAGGTGGCTGATGACCACTGCCAACAGCAGGCCGCCGAGTGCCACACCCCAGCCGGCGGTGATCAGCTTGCGGCGGCGCCCGGCGAACAGGGCGGCGAGCGCGGCGGCAAGCAAGCCGGCCGTGACCCAGAATGGCGGCAGTCCTGGACCGCCTGGGCTCAGCAGCAGCAGCATCTTGCCGGAGAGTCCCCCGGTCGGGGTCCCTGGCTGCGGCAAGCCAGCCTCAAGCAGCAGGCTGCCTGGCCGCGAGAAGAGACTCAGCGACCACGGCAGCAGCAAGATCGGCGCGGTCAGCGCGGCGATGGCCAGATTTCGCAGCAGGCCGCGCTTAGTATTCCTGAGCGCGATCGCGGTAATGACGCAGCCGATCACTGCCAGCAGCCAAATCAGCGGTACGAAAGCGGCGCCGATCGCCACAAGTAGTCCGGTCGCCCAGGCTGAGCGGCTAGCTCGCTGACCGGTACCGGTCACGATCTGACCGGCGGACAGGGCGATCAGCGGCAGCAGCACGAAGGCCAGCGCGGACCCAAACCGACCGGCAGCGACGACGCCCATCCCGATGGGCAGCAACGCGTAGGTGACCGATGCCCAGACCCTGACCAGCGCCGAGTTGGTGATCTTGCGGGTGGCCAGCATGGCGGACAATCCGGCCAGCGGCACGCAGCCGATCAAGATCACGTCAATCGCCAGCCATGGCTTGCCGGCCAGCACGGTCGCAAGGGCGGCGAGGATCGCCAGGTAAGCCGGTGCCGGCGTGGCTGAGCCGATGCCGGTGGGGTGGAAGGCCTGGAAGTAGGTGTGCCACAGGTCCGAGGCACCGCCCCAGGCCGGGACGAGCGAACCACCGCCGAGTGGGCCGCCGCCGATCAGCGAGCGGCCTGCCACCAGCGCGACCACCAAGAGCGCGATGAAGCTCAGCAGCGTCGGGCTGGTCAGCAGTCGACGGCCAAGCCCGTTGTCGACCAGCATCGAGTCATCTTCGGTCGGGTCGACCGAAGCATGGTGCGCACCAGCGGTGTCGGTCTGGGCCGACTTCATCATGGTGGACGCGGCGAACTCGGCCAGCCGCCGGAACGAGTGGCCGGGCGGCAAATCCGCCTTGATCCTGCTGTACGCGGCCCGCCTGCCCCTGCTGCGGCGACGGCGCATGCTGATCAGCCGGAACGGGTGGCACAGCACCGACGAAGCGGCCGCTGCTTCGTCGAGCGCCGCCGCCAGCCGCTTAGCGAGCAGGAAGAATCCGATCCGCAGCAGCGATACCACGATGTTGCCGCCAGCGGACGACAGCATCGGCCCGAATGGCAGGTTGCCAAGCAGGGTCAGCAAGCCGTTCCGCCGATCGAGCATCCTTGAGCGGCGGCCAACCGACACCGCCCGGCGATGCTTGGTCGCCGCCTGGACGTGGTAGCAAACCGCGTCAGTGATGACTCTGACCCGGTAGCCAGCCGCGTGGACGCGCCAGCAGAAGTCGATGTCCTCCATGAACAGGCCCATGCCGACGTCGAAGCCGCCGACCTGCTCCCACACGTCCCTGCGCACCAGCATGCCCGCGCTGCTGACAGCGAGAGCATCCCGGTCACCGTCATGCTGACCCTGGTCGACCTCGCGCGGCTCGATGCCGGTCAGCCGCCTGGCGGCGGTATCGACAGTGATGCCGGCCTCGAGTATGACCTCGCGGCTGGTGAAGTCGCGTAGCTTCGGGCCGAGTACCGCCGCCGCCTTGGTCTCGGCGGCACCGCGGAGCAGTTGCTCAAGCGCGTCAGGGGCCGGTTCGCAATCATCATGCAGCAGCCAGATCCACTCGGCCCGGTCGCTTGAGCCGCCAGGAACCGGCAGGTTGGCGGCCCGATGCGAAAGCGCTCGGGTAACGGCAGCACCGTAGCCGGTCGCCCGGTCCATGCCGAAGACGGCACTTTGGCCGAACTTAGCCGCGAGCACCGACCCACTTCGGTCCCTGCTCCCGGTGTCTACCGCGACCACTCGTTGCACCGAGCGGGTCTGGTCAAGCAGCGCATCAGCGACGTTCGGCAACCAGGCGGCGCCGTCATGCGCGACGATGACCGCGGTCACGACGTATTGCGGGTAAGAATCGTTCGACGACAAGGCGATCCGGTTGCTCAGGGGGCTGGCTCGTCCGGCCGGAGCCTGGCTACCAGGCTTATCCGGGCCGGTTTACCCACCGAACGATACGCGAAGCTTGGTGCCCCTCACTGCCAGACGCTGAGCTTGGCCGTCACCAACCGCTCCCGTTGGAGGCCGGTGCTAGCCAGCCTCACGCTTGAGCCGCCTGCGCTCCCGCTCGGAAAGGCCACCCCAGATACCGAACCGCTCGTCATGTTGCAGCGCATACTCCAGGCACTCGGTCCTGACCTCGCAGCTGCGGCATACTCGCTTGGCCTCCCTTGTTGAGCCGCCCTTCTCGGGAAAGAAAGCCTCAGGATCGGTCTGAGCGCACAGCGCCCGATCCTGCCACGTCGGCTCTGCGGTCTCATCCGCGCCGATGCCAAACGCGTCGTGCACAAGCGTGACGATTGCGTCAGTCACAGCGCACCTCCACCCCTCGCAAACCCCGTCGGCTCTCCGGTCAGCGCGGCGCTGACTCGCGGTGCCTGCCCCGCTGCACCGCCAGTCCACCGGCCCGGCCGGAGAATTACATTGTTGAAATTACACCCGCGTGTCTTGCCAAGAGTCAAGGCAGATTCGTGATAGAGCCCGCCCGGTTGCCCGTGATGACGGGAAAGTCTGCCGACAATCTTGGGGTCCCAACTCACGATCGGGCCTGAACGCGCATCAGTAACTGGGCAGTAATGGCCGGCCAGGACCGACAGACAACGCCGCCCAGGCGGCCCGGAAGGCGCGGGCGGAACGCCGCCCAGGCGGCCCGGAAGGCGCGGGCGGAACTCCGCCCAGGAGACCCGGAAGGCGCGGGCGGAACGACACTGGCGGCGGGAACGCATAGCTGGCGCGACACCAGTGAGTGCGGCGGGGCACTTCGGAGCAAGCCGAGATCGGCTGGCAGACTCGGCGCATGCGGATCACCTTGCTGGCCGGTGGCGTGGGCGGCGCCAGGTTCCTGCGCGGCGTCCTGGCGGCGGCCCCTGAGGCCGAAGTCACCGTTATCGGCAACACCGGCGACGACATCGAACTCTTCGGTCTGCACGTCAGTCCCGATCTGGATACCGTGATGTACACGCTCGGCGGCGGGATCAGCGAGGAGCAGGGCTGGGGGCGTGACTGCGACAGTTACACCGTGCAGTCCGAACTCGGTGCCTACCGCGCCGGTCCCGATTGGTTCAGCCTGGGCGACCGCGACTTCGCGACCCACCTCGTACGCACTGAGTTGCTGAAGTCGGGGCAGCCGTTGTCAGCCGTCACCGCGCGGCTGTGCGAGCGCTGGCAGCCTGGGGTGCGGCTGCTGCCGATGACCGATGACGACGTGCAGACGCACGTGCTACTTGGCGCCGGCGCAAGCCCTGATACCGTCCATTTCCAGGAATGGTGGGTGCGGTTGCACGCGAAGATTCCGGCCCGCGGCTTCATCCCCATCGGAGCCGACCTGGCAACTCCTGCGCCTGGCGTGCTCACCGCTATCGCCGACGCTGATTTCGTGCTGCTGCCGCCATCGAACCCGGTAGTCAGCATCGGCATCATCTTGGCGATCCCGGGGATCGCCGAAGCGGTTGCGGCCAAAACCGTGGTAGGGGTCTCCCCGGTCATCGGCGGCGCGCCCGTGCGCGGCATGGCTGACGCCTGCCTGACCGCGATCGGGGTACCGACCACGGCGGCGGCCGTGGCCGCCCACTATGGCGCGGAGCTGCTGGATGGCTGGCTGGTCGACAGCGCCGACGCCGAGGTTGTCGGCGCGCCCGAGCTGGCCGGAATCACGGTCAAGGCGGTGCCGCTGTACATGACGGATATCGCCGCGACCGCGGCAATGGCGGCCACGGCCATCGACCTTGCGACGGAGTTGCGCTCATGACCTCCACGACGCCCGGCCACGAGGCCGTGACCGTGTTCGGCGTGCCTGGCCTGCCGGAGATCAACCAAGGGGCTGACCTGGCCAAGCTGATCGCCGATGCGGCGCCAAGCTTGCTCGACGGCGACATCGTCGTCGTGACCTCAAAAGTGATCAGCAAGGCCGAGGGCATGGTCATCGAGGCCAGCCGTGAGGACGCCATCGCGGCTGAGACGGTCAGGGTGGTGGCCAGGCGCGGCAACACCACGATCTCGCAGACCAAGCACGGATTCGTGATGGCGGCTGCCGGAGTCGACCGGTCCAACACAGCGCCAGGCACGGTCGTGCTGCTGCCGACCGATCCTGACGGTTCGGCCCGGCGGCTGCGGGCCGAACTGGCTGACCTGACCGGTCTGCGGCTCGGCGTGCTGATTACCGACACCATGGGGCGGCCGTGGCGCAATGGCCAGACCGACACCGCCATCGGCGCGGCCGGTCTGCTGCCGCTGCGCGATCATCGCGGCCAGTCCGACACCTTCGGGAACGTGCTTGAGGTCACCATCGCGGCGGTCGCCGACGAGGTCGCCGCGGCTGCCGAGCTGGTCAAGGGCAAGACCGACCAGGTGCCAGCGGCCATCGTGCGCGGCCTGAGCGAGCTGGTGATCGCCGAGTCGGGGCCAGGAGCGGCCGCGCTGGTGCGAGCACCGGATGAGGACATGTTTCGGCTCGGTGCCGCCGATGTGCTCACCGAGCGCCGCACCATCAGGGACTTCACCGATCAGCCAGTGGACCTCGCCGTGGTGCACCGGGCGGTGCAAGCCGCGGTCACCGCGCCAGCTCCGCACCATAGTCAGCCGTGGCGATTCGCCATCGTCGCCTCAGCGCAGGCCAGGCAGCGACTGCTGGACGACATGCTCGCCGCCTGGGTAGCCGATCTGAGCGCTGATGGCTTTAGCGACGATCAGATAGCTCGCCGCACCAGGCGCGGTGAGCCGCTGCGCAAAGCGCCCGTGCTGATCGTGCCTTGCCTGGTCAGCGACGCCGCACACGAGTACCCTGACCAGCGAAGGAATGCCTGCGAGCGGGCCATGTTCCTGCTGTCCATGGGCGCGGGCATCCAGAACTTGCTGGTCGCACTAGCGGTGGAAGGGCTTGGCTCGGCCTGGATCTCGAGCGCGCTGTTCTGCGGTCAGGTGGCCGCTGCCGCTCTCGACTTGCCCGCCGGCTGGGAGCCGATGGGCACGATTGGCGTAGGTCACGCCGCGACCCAGCCTGGCGCTCGACCTGACCGAGACCTCAGCGCCATGACCGTGACCAGATGAGCTCCAGCGCTGCTAGCCCACGATCAGGTCAGTGGGATTCTGGTCTGGCGCCACCATCGCGACCGCGAGCCCGGCATCACCTGGCTGCCAGCAGGTGACCTGGACCCGGGTGCTGAACGCGAGCTCGGCGACTAGGGCGTCGCCGCTACCCGGCCAGCCGAACCCCTCAAGCGCATCGCTGCGAACCCAGCTATCAGGCACAGTAGTGACGCTGCCATTACTCGCGGCGACGACTTCAAGCTGAGCGCCGAGCGCACCGCTGTAGTTGCCGTTGGGTACGTTCAGCGCAAGTGCGAGATAGCGGCCATCGGGACTAAACACGCCGCCGTCCAAGGCGTCAGTCCGCGGCGTCACGAAGTCCACGTGCCTGCCGGTCCGCACATTCAGCAACCGGACGGTACACACCCTCGTGCAGGGCGGAGCGAAGGCCACCTCATTGGGGCTGGCCGCGATCACGTCAGCGAACACCCGGACGAAGTGCCCGGTCGCCGGATCCCACAACGGCCAGTCGGTTCCCGGCGAATTGATCACTGGCACCAGCAGCAAACCACGGCTGGTCGCGTCAGCGACGGTGAAGCCAACGGGAAGCCGTACCGCAGGCCCTTGCGGCACGCCCGCTGCGTTGTACTCCCGCGCGGTTCCAGCCGCGTTGCCGAGGCCCGCATGAGCTGGGAAGCTGGTCAGCCACAGCCGGCCGACGGTCGGGGCCGGCGCCACCATAGTGCCGGTCGCGATCTTCCGCACCGCCCTGGCCTGATTGGCCAGGTAGTAGACCGGCCCGGGAGAGCCAGGGCAGTTAGCGCAGCCGCCGCGGCCGACCGCCTGCGGCTGAATCGCCCAGCCGCCATTGACCCGGGTGAAGACATAGCCGAACTGGTAGCGGGGCAGGCCAAGGATCGGCTTGATGCGGCCTTTGGCCGGCCAGTACCAGTCAGGCTGCGAACCAGTGCGCGGCAGCCTGGCCGTCGCTCCCCAGCGCATCGTGGCTCCGCTGATGCCGTCCGGCTGATCGTTGGCAAGCGGCATCGGCACCTTGCGCCCCGTCGAGGTCCGGTTCGCCTTCGGCGCCGGATGAGCCTGCGGCCAATGCTCAACGGCTATCAGCGCCGCGGCGACGGCAAGCACGCCGACGATCACAACGCGACGGTGCCAGCCACCGGGCGGACGATCCCCGCCTTGGCTGATGATGTCATCCATCGTGACCGCCCAGATCGCTCCGGCTCTTGTGATGACGATAACCGCCCGGCGCGGCTGAGCCTCCCAGCGACTGGCGCGCTAGCCGAGTACCAGCTCGGCGCGACCGGGCCTGGTCATGATCGTGACCACGGCGAGGCTGCTGGCACCTGGGCGCCAGCACGCCAATTGAACTTTGGCCATGAGCCTGCGCAAGGTGAGCAGCTCATCGTGACCGGCCCACCAGCCGAACCTGGCGAGGGCGGCGGCGCTGCCGAGCCACGACTGCGGCAGCAAGGCAAGGCTGCCGGTCGCCACCGTGGCGACCTCGAGCCGCATGGTCAGCTCGCCGCTCTGGTCGCCGAATCCGGTGCTCAGGCCAAGCGCCAGATAGCGACCATCCCGGCTGAACTTCGCGTCGACTACGGTGCTGCCAGGCGACGGCGTGATGGCGACCTGGCGGCCGGTGGCCAGGGTGAGCACCTGCACCGGGCAGGTGACGACGCACCGCGGCACCCAAGCGATGGTGCTGGCGCTGGCGGCAATGACGTCAGCGAAGGCCCGGGCCCGCCCGCGCGAAGACCAAAGCAAAAACTTCCTCGCCCCCGCCACGAGCGGCGCAAGCAGCAAGCCGCGGCTGGTGGCCTGGTCGATCCCGTAGCCGGCTGGCAGCCGCAAGGCCGACCCGATTCGCGCGCCGGTGCCAGTGACCTCCCGCGCCGTTCCCTCGGCCGTGCCCAGGCTGACGTTGTCCGGGTAGCTGACAAGCCACAGCGCGCCTGCCGTCGCCGCCGATCCGACCTGATCAGCCGTGCCAACCCTGGTCACCGCCCGGCCGCGGCCGGCGAGGTAGTAGACAGCGGATGGCGCGCGGGTGCACTGACGGCAGCCCGACGCGGCGCCGACCGGCTGGGCTAGCTGGATGGCCCAGCCGCCAAGCAACTCGGTGAAAGCGTAACCAGCGTGGTCCGGCGGCAGGCCGCCAATCGACAGCTCGTGCCCCGTGGCCGGCCAGAACCACGATGGCCTGGCACCAGCGCGGGGCAGCCTGAGGTTGGGCCCGAACATCGCCGGCCCGGTGGCACCGGCGGTGGCCGGCTGGACGGGGGCTGACTGGCCCGACGCCGCGACCGGACGCGGCCGCGAATGCCGCGACTGATGCGGGAGGTGCTCGCTGATGATCAAGGCGGCGACTAGGACCACCGCGGCCGCCAGCAGTAACCGGCTGCGCCGCCTGCGGCCAGGCCCGCGATCGGCTCCCTGACTGATAATGTCGTCCAGCCCGACCACCGCCAAGTGGGTCCGTTGCTCAGTACTACAACCCTAGTCGCCTGGACAGATCGGAGGCGATAAGGCCGTCCGGGTCGACCTGCGCTCGCAGCCGCCGGAACTCGGCCAGCTTCGGATACATCGGCGCCATCAACTCGGCCGGGATCCGCGAGTCTTTCGCCAGATACAGCCGGCCCCCGGCGCCGATCACAAGTTCGTCAAGCTCGGCCAGCAACTGGCTGAGCCACGGCGTGCGCGCGGGGAAGTCCAGCGCCAGCGTCCAGCCGGGCATCGGGAACGACAGCAGACCGGGATCGCCCGCGCCGAACCGCTTGAGCACAGTGACGAACGACGGCGCCCGCAGGCTGCTGATCCGCTCCAGCGAGCGGCGCACCACGTCCCCAGCCGCAAAGGGCACCACGTACTGGTACTGCCGGAACCCAGCTGGCCCGTACACGCGATTCCAGTTCTTGATCCCGTCCAGCGGGTGGAAGAACTGCCCGACCGTCTGGAGCTCACCGATCCGCCGCCGTGGCGCCTTGCGGAAGTAGGCCTCGTTCAGCACCGCCACGGTTCGCCGGTTGATCACCCCGACCGGAAACACCGGCGGCGCACCGACTAGCCCTGATGCCTTAAAGGCAAACGGCTTGCCTCGCTCGCGCACCGGCAGATCGCCCACCGAAGCGAAACTCCCGCTGGTAACCACCGACCGGCCGAGGGCGCTGCCGCCCGCCAAGCAGTCCGTCCAGGCCACCGTGTAGTCGTAGTTCTGGTCAGTCGCCGACAAGTATTCCATTGTCTCGTCGATGCCAGCCGTCCGCACCGTATCCACGATCAGCCGCGACGTCTGCACCGGCTTCAGCTGGACGGTGGCACGCAACACGATCCCGGTCAGCCCCATCCCGCCGGCCGTCGCCCAGAAGAGCTCGGGCTCGCCCTCAGGGGTCACCGTCCGTACCGAACCGTCAGCCAGCAGCAATTCGCACGACACCACGTGCCGCATGAAGCTGCCGGCTGTGTGGTGGTTCTTGCCGTGCACGTCGGCCGCGATAGCCCCGCCGACGGTGACCTTCCTGGTCCCCGGCGTCACGGGCACGAACCATCCGGCCGGCAAGAAGCGCACCATCAGCTCTTCAAGCGAGACCCCCGCCTCACACACCACGACGCCGGAGTCAGCGTCAAATGACAGCACCCGATCCAGTCCGGCAGTCGACACCACGACGCCGCCGTCATTTTGCGCCGCGTTGTTATAGCTGCGCCCTAGCCCCCTGGCAATGACGGAACCTCCCGACGCGGCCTCCTTGAGCAGCCAGGCGACCTCATCAGCCGATGAAGGAACCGCCACCTCCGCCCAGGTCGGCTCAGTCTTGCCCCAACCCGTAAGTCGCTCCCGGTGCGTCACCAGCGGTTGGGACATCTGCCCATCTCCTCAGTCCTGATAGGTGGCTACCTCAGTGGTGGGCGAGCGTGCCCTCGAAGCCAGGCGTTTCGCCAGAGCTAGGCATCGAGGGTACGCCTCCCAGCCACACCCCTGCGCCTTTCCCCGAGCTACCCCGAACCGACAGACACACTCCGTCGCTGGCAGCCGCTGCGGCAATCCTTTCCCCAGAAGGTTGTGAATAAGTCGTGGTCCGCTGGCGAATCGACCGGCCTGTTGGCGCCACCATCGCGGCCAGCTCGGAAATCGTCTTGAACGAGCCGTTTTGCGACCCGGCCATCCGGCTGATGGTCTCCTCCATCAAGGTCCCGCCGAGGTCGTTGACGCCGCCGGCCAGCACTTCGCGGCAGACGTCGTCACCGAGCTTGACCCAAGAGCACTGGATCGAGTCGATCGCCCCGTGCAGCATCAGCCTGGACAGCGCGTGCACGGCCCGGTTCTCCCGCCGGGTGGGACCGGGCCTGGCGAGGCCAGCCAGGTAGATCGGCGAGCTCGCGTGCACGAACGGCAGCAGCACGAACTCGGTGAAGCCGTGCGTCCGATCCGCGATACCGCGGATCACCCTCAGGTGCGCGACCCAGTGCGCGGGCGTGTCGACGTGCCCGTACATCATCGTCGCCGTGGTCGGGATGCCGAGTTCGTGCGCACTGGTCATGACCTCGATCCAGGCGGCGGTCGGTAGCTTGCCCTTCGTCAGCACCCAGCGGACGTCGTCGTCCAAGATCTCCGCGGCTGTGCCAGGAAGTGAATCGACGCCCGATTCGACCGCACGCCGCAGCCAGTCGCGCAGCGGCAGGCCAGTGCGGGCCACGCCATTCATCACTTCCATTGGGGAAAATGCGTGCACGTGCATGTCGGGGCAACGGCGCTTCACCTCGGCGGCGATGTCGAAGTACGCCGTCCCTGGCAGGTCTGGGTGGATGCCGCCCTGCATGCACACTTCGGTGGCGCCGGCCGCCCAGGCTTCTTCGGCCCGTGCGCCGATCTGGTCAAGTGACAACGTGTAGGCATCGGCGTCGGTGCGGCGCTGGGCGAACGCGCAGAACCGGCAGCCGGTATAGCAGACGTTGGTGAAGTTGATGTTGCGGTTGACCACGTAGGTGACCTGGTCGCCGTTGACGTCACGCCGGATCGAGTCGGCCAGCGCGGCCAGCGCCGCCAACTCTGGCCCGTCGGCATCGAGCAGCGCCAGCGCCTCATCGTCGGTCAGGCCCGCCGGATCGCGCTCGGCGCTGCGCAGGGCCGCCGCGACCTCCGAACGCAGTCGCTGCGGTGCTGACTGGCCGGCCGCCGGCGCGATCCTGGTCGCGATCTCCTCCCAGTCGCCGTAGACCTCGTCGAAGTCAGCCCGCCGGTCGGCGGTACGGCCCGTGGTGTCGATTGTGACGTGCAGGTCGGTGCGGCCAGATGACTCGCCCCAGCCGCCGTCCGGTTCCTGCCAAGGCCGGCCAGCCGGGATCGCTGACTCGTTGGCCAATCCCGTTTCGGCGTCAGCGAGCGCGGACACATGCCCGGCCAGCCTCGGGTCGAGCCACGGCTCGCGCAGGTAGGGCGGGTAAATGGTGAGGCGTTCGTGCAACTCGAACCCGGCGGCGGCGGTTCGCTGCGCCAGCACGTCAAGCTGCGGCCAGGGTCGCTCCGGGTTCACATGGTCAGGGGTGAGCGGCGACACGCCGCCCCAGTCATCGATCCCGGCATCGAGAATGAGCTGATACTCATCGCCAATCAGGTTCGGCGGCGCCTGAATCCTGACCGCCGGCCCGAGCAGCAGCCGGCTGACCGCGATAGTGGCGGCCAGATCGTCGAGTTCGGCGTCCGGCATGCCAGCCATCTTGGTGTCTGGCTTGGCGCGGAAGTTTTGCACGATGACTTCCTGCACGCCGTTGTACTCGCGAGCCACCCCGCGGATAGCGAAGATCGAGTCGACCCGCTCGTCCAGCGTCTCGCCGATCCCGATCAGGATGCCGGTGGTGAAAGGGACCGCTGACCGGCCAGCGTCTTCGAGCACCCGAAGCCTGACCTTGGGGTCCTTATCAGGACTGCCGAAATGCGGTCCGCCTTTCTCGGAAAACAGCCGGGTCGAGGTGGTTTCGAGCATCATCCCCATCGAGGGCGCGACTGGCTTGAGCCGCTGGAAGTCCTGCCAGGTCAGCACGCCGGGATTGAGGTGCGGGAGCAGCCCGGTCTCCTCAAGCACCCTGATCGCCATCGCCCGCACGTAGGAGAGCGTGTCGTCGTAGCCGTGCGCGTCCAGCCACTCCTGCGCCTGCTTCCAGCGCGCCTCCGGCCGGTCGCCGAGGGTGAAGAGCGCTTCCTTGCAGCCAAGTGCGGCCCCCTGACTGGCGATCTCAAGCACCTCATCGGGTGACAGGTAAGGGCTTTCTAGCCGGCCGGGCACAGTGACGAAGGTGCAGTAGCCGCAGCGGTCGCGGCACAGGCGAGTCAGCGGGATGAAAACCTTGCGCGAGTAGGTGATGACGCCAGGTCGGCCTGCTGCGATCAGCCCGGCATCCCTCGCCCTGGCCGCGTAGCTGAGTAGCTCGGTGAGTTGATCGCCCCTCGCGTGTAGCAAGATGACGGCTTCGGCATGATCGAGCGGCTTGCTGTCACGCGCACGGGCCAACGCTCGGCGCAGCGCGCTATCGGTCGGCTTGGCCTGATCAGGGGTTCGCACCATGCCTTCACCCTAGGCGGAGGCCGGCACTGAGCCGGGACCGGGATCTGGCCGCGCCGGTGCCCGCCGGCTGTCGCTACAACCAGCTATCCCTAGCGCTTTCCGGCGCCTCGCCAGCGGGCGGCACGGCTAGCTCACCCGCCTTGACCCCATCGAGCAGCCCGCGCAGCGCGGTCAAGATCTCCGGCACTCGCGCCCGCAGGCTCTGCGCGTCGGCCGTGAATCTGTCGTCCGCGTCGATGCCAGCCCTGGTCAGGAGCGCAGGAACATCGGAAAGTTGCTGGCCGACCCAGGTCACGGGATCGGCGGACAGGTCCTCGTCGAAGGTCCGGCGGCCGGGCTCCCAGCCGCTGAACCTGGGGTGGTGGTGCGCTCGGTCCAGACTGCCGGGCGGTCCGGACACGGTCTCAAGCAGGTCGACCCGCCAGAGCGGATCGGCCACCTCGATCGGCCTGGCCGAGTAGATCGAGCCCTTCAGCGCACCGTGCTCAAGCAGCCGCAATTCGAGCCTGACGCCACGCTCAGCGCCCCCCTGGCCTGGCCGTGGGTTGGGATCAACGAAGTACAGGTCGCCGATCAAGACGCCGAGCCGCTCGAATCCAAAGGCGTAGAGCACAGCTCCATTCTCGTACTGTCCGACGCCGAACCGCTAGCCCACCCGCCCCCGAAGCCCCAGCACCCCGCGCCGCCGCCGCCCCGAAGCCACAGCACCCCGCCGCCGCCACCACCGCCCGAAGCCACAGCACCCCGCCGCGCCGCCGCCGCCCGAAGCCACAGCACCCCGCGCCGCCGCCGCCGCCCGAAGCCACAGCACCCCGCGCCGCCGCCGCCCCGAAGCCACAGCACCCCGCCGCCGCCACCACCGCCCGAAGCCACAGCACCCCGCCGCGCCGCCGCCGCCCGAAGCCACAGCACCCCGCGCCGCCGCCGCGAAGCCACAGCACCCCGCGCCGCCGCCGCGAAGCCACAGCACCCCGCGCCGCCGCCGCGAAGCCACAGCACCCCGCCCCGCCGCCGCCCGAAGCCACAGCACCCCGCCCCGCCGCCGCCCGAAGCCAGAGCCCCCGTCGGCGCAGCCGGGATGGCACCAGGCCCGGCCGGCGGTCGAGCGGCCTTGGGTGATCCGGGGCGGCGGCGAGCGGGGATCGCTAGCGCCCGATAAATCATGACAAACCAGCCACTCAGCTAGTCGCCTACGCGCGTCAGTGCCGACGCGAGTCGCTTCGCCGTGATATGTCATGACGCCAACATCACGTATCACGAATTAGCGACTCCCAAAGATCGCAAAACGGGCGATTCGCGGCTTACGAACGTCGCTTCGCCGTGATATGTGCGCCGAGCGTCCGCACATATCACGGGGAAGCGACCTCCCCGGCCCCTAAGCACTCGCGGCGACCAATGGGCTGGCAGGCACCAACGACGAAATCCAGCGGGACGGCGTGCTTGACGTGGCCCTGGTAGCCAATTGTCGTTGTAGCTAGGAAGAGCGAGTTGAGTAGCGCCTCGACCGTGGCCTCAGTGGCGGCGGTGAAGAGCTGGCCGAGGTGCGATTCCGGCACCGGGCCCGAGGCCACCCCGGCCGAGGCCACCCCGCCCGGCGGCATGCCGGTTGGCACCGTGGTGACGGCGATGGCGTAGTCGCCGCTGGTCGGAGCGAAGTCGGAGCCGACCTTGCCCATGGCGAAGACGGCTCGTTTGGCCACTCGGGCGAGTTGGCGCGAGTCGAGTGCTCGGTCGACGGCCACGATGATTATGCACGAGTTGCCGCCGTAGTCATCGGCCGCCTGGCTCGCGCCGAGCGCCGCCTGCGGGTCGATGTCCACCCCGCGCACCGTCAGCGTGCCGGAGAAGTTCGACTGCACCAGGACGCCAACCGTGCCGACTGAGCCGTCACCCAGCGGGGCGACCCTGGAGGCGGTGCCGATACCCGCCTTGAAGCCGAGCGCTGCCGTGCCGGTGCCGGCCCCGACGCAGCCCTGCGCCACCGGCCCAGCACTGGCGCCGCGCAGCGCGGCCAGGACGTGCTCGGCGGTGATCGGCCGGGCCCGGATGTCGGATAGGTAGCCATCATTGGTCTCCCCGACGACCGGATTGACGGTGCGCAATTTGTCGTTTCCTGGCAGCGCGAGCTGATAGGTCACCAGCGCGTCCGCCGCCAGGAACGCCGACAAGGTGCTGGTGAGCACGATCGGCGTCTCGATCACTCCGAGTTCGGTGAGCTGGGTGGCACCGATCAGCTTGCCAAAGCCGTTCCCGACGAACAGGCCAGCAGGCAGCTCACCGCCGGCCCGGTCCACGCCGTCTGGCACCACCGCCGTGACCCCGGTCCTGATGCCAGTCCCCTCGATCACCGTGCAGTGCCCGACCCTGATCCCAGCCACATCCGTGATCGAGTTCAGCTCTCCGGGCTCGAGCTTGCCGCTCGCCAGCCCAAGGTCCCGCGCCGACGACCGCCAGTCAACACCGCCGAGGGTCACGGGCCGACCTGGAAAGGATTGATTAGCTTAATCCCGGTGCCGGTGAAATCCTTCGTGTTCGTGGTGGCCAAGATCGCACCACGGCTGCGGCAGATCTCAAACGGATATGCGCGACCGACAAGATCAACGTCAACCAGTTGCCTGACGGCATCGGTCAAGATTGACTTGCGGCGACCGTCGGGCAACCTGGCCACGCCGCAGAACAACTCAGCTACCGTGATCGCAGTGGTAGCGATCGTCGGGCCATGAACGGAGTCAGCCCAGTTCAGGACGCCTTCGTGCGGCCGCTCCTTGGCGCGCTCGGAAGTGACTTTGCTGTCAAGGATGATCACTATAGGTCGACTGCTCGCGGTTGATCGGTCCTGGTCGGAAGGTCAAGCTCAACGCCGCCAAGCTCGGCGAATCTGGAGTGTATTCGACTGCCAAGCCCCGTTGCCCGCTCCTCATCGGAAGTGGCCAGTGCGTCTTGCAGGATCGCCCGGACCTCGGCTTCCATAGAGCGTCCTTGGCGGGCCGCCCGAATCCTTAGCCTGGACTTGGTCTCGGTATTGATACCACGAATGGTCAAAGTGGTCATCACATCTAGCGCGCCAAGACCTAGATCGCGCGGTAATCGCGGGCGGCCAGGCGGGGGCCACGGCGGGGCGGGCCGGCTCCGCTCATCGCCGCGAGCATGCTGGCCCGGTGCCGGTGGCCCTGGTAGGGAGCGAGGAGTTCCAGCATCTCCGCGTCATCAACCGCTCGGCCGACGAGCGCCCAGCCCACCTGCCGTGGCAGATGGTAGTCGCCCACAGAAACCGCGTCGGCATCGCCGCAGGCGCGCTGCCTGACCTCGGCCGACGTCCACACGCCGATGCCCGGCAGCGCCCGCAGTCGAGCGTCAGCCTGATCGGGTGTCAGCTCGACGATCTCTTCGAGCCGAGCGGCGACCCGGGCGGCGGCAGCGATGGTCCTGGCCCGAACCGCCTCTACCCCGGCCCGGTGCCACTCCCAGGACGGAATGCTCGCCCAGGCAGCCGGGCCTAGCGGCACTCGCATCTGGTCAGGGGCCGACCCAGGAGCCGACCCAGGGGCCGGCTGAGGGGCCGGCTAGGGGCCGACCAAGGGGCCGGCCCAGGGGCCGGCTCACCGTAGCGCCTGAGCAGCAGCCGCCAAGCCCTGGTCGCTTCCTTGCCGACCACCTTTTGCTCAAGGACGGCTGGCACCAGCGACTCAAGCACCAGCCCCGACTTGCCGATCCGGTAGCCGGGCTGCCGGCGCACCATCTCCCGCAGCAGCGGGTGGGCCGGCACGAACTCCGTTGGCCGGTCATCGGCGCCGACCATGGCAGGCAGCCGGTCAAGCAACCACCGAGCGCCAGGTCCCCAGGCAGCGGCGTCGACCACAGTGCCAAGGCCAGGATCAGCGCGCCAGGCCAGCCGCAGCGTGCCGGGACCCACCGGGGTACGGCTAACCCGCCAGATCGCGCCCGCGTGGTCCGTCTGGAACGATGGGTCGCCGTAGCCGTGCCGGTACATTCGCAGGACCGCGGCCACGTCAATCGGATACGGTGCCGCCCACTCCCGCCGCAGCGGCGGCTCGAGCGCGGTTGTCAACGTCGGCTAGGCGTCGGTGGAAAACCTGATCGCGGTCTCCCCCAGCCGTACCCCCGGCCAGACCCGCAATCCGGCTCGCAACTCGTTGCCACCGGCTACCTCGGCACCGTCACCAATGACCACGCCATCGAGTACCACGCCCGCGCCAATCTTGGTGCCGGCCCCGATCACGCTCGCAGTAATCACCGCGTGGTCGCCGATGGTGGCACCGTCGAAGATTACGGAACCGTCGACGGTCGCGTTCGCCTCGACAACGCTGCCGGCTCCGATCACGGTCCCGCCGGTCAGCGTGGCCGACGGATCGACCGTCGCACCAGGCAGCAACAGCGACGGCCCGCGCTCACCAGGCACCGCCGACGACGTAAGCTCACCTAGCACCAGATCAGCCGAACCCCTGACATATGCCTCTGGGGTGCCGACGTCAAGCCAGTAGGCGGACTCCAGGTAGCCCATCACGGTCTCGCCGGCCTTGATCAGCCCTGGGAAGGTGTCCCGCTCTACCGAAAGCACCCGGCCAGCGGGCATCGCGTCGATGTACCGCCTGGTAAAGACGTAGCACCCGGCGTTGATCTGGCTCGTCACCGGCCTGGGCGTCTTCTCAAGAAACGCCGTGACCCGGCCGTCGATGTCAGTCGGCACGCAGCCGAATCGCGCCGGATCGGGCACCTGCACCAAGTGCAGCGTGACTGCCGCGTCGGCTTTACGGTGCAGATCGAGCTGCGCGGACAGATCGTGCCCGGAGAGCACGTCGCCATTGAGTATGACGATCGGGTCATCAGGACCACTGCGCAAGCAGGCGGCCGCATTCCTGATCCCGCCGCCGGTGCCGAGCGGCTCGTCCTCGTGCACGTAGACGATTTCCAGGCCGAAGCTGGCACCGTCGCCAAACACTTGCGTGAACATCTGCGCCCGGTACGCGGTCGCCATCACGATCCTGGTGACGCCGCAGTGAGCTGCTTTCGCCAGCTGGTGCGCCAGAAACGGCACGCCGGCTGTGGGCAATAGCGGCTTAGGCGTGCCGATCGTCAGCGGGCGGAGCCTGGTGCCCTGCCCGCCAACCAGCAAGATCGCCTCAAGGCCAGCGTCGGTCGCGCCGGCGTCAGTCGGGCCGGTGTCGGCGGAACCTGTGACGAAGTGGTGGGATGCGTCGGTCGGCATGACCAGGGAGACTACCCTTGCTCAGTCGATGCGGCGCGCTCATAGCAGGCTAGGTGCGCCTGCGCCGAGGCCTCCCAGGTGAATTCAAGCGAGCGGTTGTAGCCCGCCCGTCCGAGCGACTCACGCTGCCGCTCGTCGTCGATCAGGGCGCGCAGCGCCGTCTTGATGCTGGCCACGTCGGGCTCGGTGTAAGCGACCGCGTCGCCACCGACTTCGGGCAGCGAGGTACGGTGCGTGGTCAGCACCGGCGCTCCGCAGGCCATCGCCTCAAGCACCGGCAACCCGAAGCCCTCGCCTGTGCTGGGGAACGCCACCACCATCGCGCCGCCAAAGAAGCCAGGCAGGTCGGCGAAGTGCAGGTAGCCGGGCCGCACCAGCCGCAAGTGCGCGGGCACCGCCGCGACCGCCTCGTCGACCTCATCGCTCCAGCCAGTACCCCCGGCCAGCACGAGCGCAGGCGGATCGGGCAGATCGGCGACGGCCTCGGCCCAGGCAGCGATGAGCGCGGGCACATTCTTACGCGGTGCCAAGCTGCCCAGGTAGGCGATGTAGGGCTTGCCGTGCAAGCCAAGCCGCAAGGCCACCCGGTCGAGCTGAGCCGCATCCGGCGGGCAGAAGAGGTTGTGATCGACCCCGTGGTAGGCCACATCAATCTTGGTCGAGTCGGCCTCAAGCACCCGCACCAGCTCGTCCCTGGTCGCCTTAGACGGCACGATCAGGCGGGTGGCCCGCCAGGTCGAGGTCCGGATCGCAGCCTTGTAAAAGGTCGCTGTCACCGGGCTGTGGGTATCCGGTGCGGTGAAGAACGTCAGGTCGTGCGTGGTCACCACGGTCGGCAAGCCAGGCCGCAATGGCATCGAGTAGTACGGGGAGTGAATGACCTTCGCGCCGACCTGGGTCGCGGCCAGCGGCAGTCCGCTCTGCTCCCAGGCGAGCCTGGCGGGTCGGTGCGCGATGGCCGGCGGTCCGGGAACGATCCGCGCGCCGGGCAGCAGCCTGGTGTATCGCTCCTCATCGGCACGCTGACACGCGACCGCGAGATCCGCACCGGCCGCGGACAGCGCACTGACCAGACCGTCTACGTAGCGGCCGAGCGCACCGCGGTCAGCAGGCACGCCGGTCGCGTCAACGAGCACACGAGGGCCCACTGAGCGTCAGGCTCCTTTCCGATGGCACTTCAACAACGTTCGGGAACTGCCACAGTGAAGTTTGCCCTCCCGGATGGTCCCCGCTGCCTCCGAGCCTACGCCCTTGACGGGCACCGCGTGGCACGGCAAGCGCGAGGTTTGCCTAGTTCCGCGCCCGACGCGAGATCACGGCACCTGATTGCCGACCGGCCGATGCCGCTTGGACACCAAGCGGACACCGGCAGGACATCACCTAACGCGGCGGCAAAACCGCACGCCAGGACGCTGACACGCTACGAAGACGGGCTCGGCGTCGGTGACGGCTTGGCCGAGGCAGGTGCGGACGGCGAGGCCGAAGGACTCGCACCAGGACTTCCCTTGGTCGGCTTGGCCGCTTGCTCGGCCTGATCGAGCGCCATCTTCATCTTCGCGATGTCCTGACCGTACAAGGTGAAGTTCGGCGGGTTCGTCTGGAGCGCCGCCTCAGCCTGGTTGTAGAAGGTCACGGCCTGCCTTAGGAAGCCAAGCACCAGCGCATTGACCTGACCGCCGCCGCTGCCCGAGCTCGGGCCTGTGTTCGACTGAGTGGCGGCGCCGAACGCCTGGGCCAGCGACTCCGCCAGCGTGTCGGCGAACCCCACGTTGCCGTTCCAGAAGGTAAACACCTTCTTTAGCTGCGGGTAGGTGCCACTGCTGTTGCTTCCGGCAGCGGCGACGTAGACCGGCTCGACCGACAGCAGGCCACCATCGAGTGGCAGCGTGATCAGATTGCCCTCGATCACCGTCGAGCCATGCTGGCGCAGCAGGCTGAGCGGCTCGGCGGCCGGCGGGTCGTTCTCGAAGTTGTTCTGGATCTGCTGCGGCCCGGACACCGCGGTGTCCTGCGGCAACTGCAAGATCTGGATCTGCCCGTAGTCCGGGCTCAGCGGGTTGCTGTTCACCGACATGAACGCGGCCAGGTTCGGCCGACCACGCGGGGTAAAGGAAGTGACCAGCGAGAACTCGGGCGTGCTTGAGCCGGGCGAAGCGAGCGTCAGGTAATAAGGCGGCTGCGCTATCGTCACCTTGACCCTCGGCTTCCTTGACGCGGTCGGATCGTCAGGGACGGCCCAGAAGTTCTGGCCGCCGTAGAACGAGGCCGACTGAGTGACGTGGAATTGCGACAGGATCAGTCGCTGGGCGTCAAACAGCACTTCCGGGTACCTCAGATGGGGCAGCAGGTCACTCGGAATCGCGCTCTGCGGTTGGATCAGGCCGGGGAAGGCCTTCTCCCAGGTCCGCAGGATCGGGTTCGGGTTGCCCCATTGATACAAGTGCACCGCGCCGGTATAAGCGTTGACCGTCGCCTTCACCGAATTACGCAGGTAGTTGACCTCACCGCTGTTCGGCCCGACCGCGAGTCCACCGGGGCTGTAGGTGTTCGATGTGGCCTGGCCCAGATTGATCCGCTTGGAATATGGATAATTGTCGCTCGCGGTGTACCCGTCGACGACCCACACGACCTGCCCGTTCTCCACCACCGGGTAGGGGTCACCGTCCAGGGTCAGGAACGGCGCGACCTTTTCTATCCGCTGCAGCGGATTCCGCAAGTACAGGATGCGGGACTTGCTGTCGATGGCGCTGGACAGCAAGATATTCAACTCGCGGAACCTGATCGCGAAGAGCAGCTTACGGCCGAACGAGCCGATCGGAACCCCGCCGCCACCGTTGTAATGGTTGTTCTCCTGGCCGCCCGTGCTCTCGTTCGGGTAGTCGAGTTCAGCTTGCTTAGTGTCGGCGATCACATAATCAGCACCTTCGTGCCCGAAGTAAATTCGCGGCTGGAAAGTGCCGAGCTGGCCGGTGGGCGGCACGTCAGATTCGACGAAATTCGGGTTACCGTTCGGCTGCGCCGTCGCCGCCGTCGACGCGACGAGACCGTACCCGTGGGTATAGATCAAGTGAGTCGTGATCCAGTTGCCCTGACCGGCGGGCGGCAACTGCATGTCGCGCACGCCGACCACCATGTCCTGGGGTTGCGGGTTCGAGCCGATGACGTACCTGTCCATCGCGAGCACGCCGGAGAACTGGTAGTAGCTCTTGATCTGCTGCAATTGCTGGAACGAGTCTGAGACCACATCGGGGTCGATCAGCCGCAGGTCAGGCAGGGACAACGCATCGGTCGCCAGCGTGGCAGGCTTCTCCGTTGACTGCCCGGTGTAGCTCGTAATTCGCGTCCCAGCGACGTTGTAGGCCGTCCGGGTGTTGGTAATCTCCCGCCCAATGTAGGGGCGCTCCTTGACCGCTTCGTTCGGTTTCACCACGAACTGCTGGATGATCAGGGGATAGATCCCGCCGATCACCACGGCTGACAGCACCAGCAGTCCGAAACCGATCGCTGGCAGCAGCGAGCTGCGCCGCACCGCGCCGGCGAAGAACAGCACCGCGCAGATCACGGCGATCGCGGCGAGCACTGTCTTGGCTGGCAGCACCGCGTGCACGTCGGTGTAGGAGGCACCGGTCTGCACCACGCCGCGCTGGCTGAAGTCGATCGCGTACCGGTCCACCCAGTAGGCGACAGCCTTCAGCGCGATGAAAATTCCGACAAGGACGAACAGATGCGCCCGAGCCGCTCTAGTCGGCTGCGCATGCCTGGCCAGCCGGAGCCCGCCATAGAGCACATGCACCGCGACGGACAGCACCAGCGCCAGCAAGATGGCTGCGAAGCTGAACGACAACGCCATCCGCAGGAACGGATAGACGTTGATGAAGAACGACAGGTCCAGGTGGAACTGCGGGTCCTTGATCCCGAACGGCACCCGGTCTATGAAGAGCAGCCAGGTCTGCCAGTTACTGGCCGCGGTCAGGCCTGAGATCAGCCCGATCAGGCCGAGCAGCACGATTGCCACGCCCCGCCGGTGCGGGTCGATAGCCTGCCGGTAGGCCTCGACGCCCTGGTGCTCAGGTCCGCTGGGCGGGACCTGCGGGCGGGTACGGTAGGCGATCACCATGTTCGCGCCGATTACGACGATCATGAACAGCGCGGCCAGCAGGAACAGCAACCACTTGGTGCTGTAGGTGGTGTCAAACACCCTGGTCTGCCGTACTGATGAGTACCACAGGAAGTCGGTCCAGATCCCAGCGGTGACCGAGATCAGGATCGCGACGACCGCGATGATGATGACCGTTGGGATGACGAACTTCGGCCAGCGCGGCACGGTGACTTGCCGGCCGCCACTTGCGCCCTGCGATCCAGGAACTCGGAAAGCCACGGTTGTCCCTTTCATAAGCCTGACCTAGTTGGCAGCATGCCGCGAATGCCGCAGCAGCTAAGCGCGCAGGGCAGGCTGGTCCTTGACGGAAACTTACCGGCTTGCCGGGTAGTTCCTGCGACTATCCCCCCGGTTGCCAATCAACAGGATGGCACTGGCCTACCTGCCTTCAACGCCTGCAGTGCGGCAATCGCTCCGCGCAGCGTGCTGACCTTGACCAACCGCAGGCCAGCGGGCACAGCGCCGCGAGTGTCGGCGCAGTTCGACGCCGGAGTCAAGAAGACGGTCGCGCCCGCCGCCCTAGCCGCCGCCATCTTCTGCTGAATGCCACCGATTGGCTCGACCTGCCCACCTACTTCGATTTCGCCGGTGCCCGCGATGAATTTTCCGCCAGTCAGGTTCGCCGGGGTGAGCTTGTCGATGATGGCCAGCGCGAACATCATTCCCGCGCTCGGGCCGCCGATATTGCCGATGTTGATCGTGACCTTGAACGGGAACACGAACGACTCGACCAGATTGACCCCGATCACAGGCTGGCCCTGGTAGCTCGCAGTACGCAAAGAAAATTTTCGGAATTTACCAGCACGTCTGATTGTGAGCGCGACTTTGCTGCCGGCCGGCTTGGCCTTGATCAAGGACCCGGCATCGGCCCGGCAGTTCACCGGCGTGCCGTCGACGGCGACGATAACGTCGCCAGCCCGCAGTACTCCTGCCGCTGGCAGTCCTTTGACCGTGTTGGAGATAGTGTCCACGGTCTGGAACTTGATGCCGAGTTGGCACAACGCGGCGGCCTGCGCGCTCTGCTGGCTGTTCGCCATCTCCTCAGTGTCCTGCTTGATGACCTGTTGCTGGGTCTGGCCAGGCGGGAACAGCTCCTCCTGCGGCACGACCGCGTTGTGCGGGCTGAGCCACGCCTGCAGGGCGGCGAAGATGTTGAACGGCGGCTCGGCACCGGGACCGCCGATATACGACACGGTCACCATATTCAGATGCCCGTCGGTACTGAACGTCTTGCGCCCGCTGATCCGCACGATCGGCTTCTTGCCAAGCGGACCGAGCGTGTTGTAGGTCGGTCCTGGCAGCAGCGCCACATAAGGCACAGGGAGCAACGAGGCGACAAGCAGCGCGCCGACGACGCCGACGCTGGCGATCAGCAGGGTTACCGCACGACGTGACATGGGGGCAAGGCTACGCGCTGTTCACCCATTCACTGCCGCCGCCCGTGAACCGCTGATGCTTCCAGATCGGCACCGTTTCCTTGAGCTCGTCGATCAGTGCACGGCAGGCCTCGAAGGCGGTGCCACGGTGGCCACTTGACACTCCCACGACCACGGCCAGATCGCCGATGGCAAGGTCGCCGACCCGGTGCACGGCCGCGACGGCTTGGACGTCGAATCGGGCCGCGACGCGTTCAGCTACTTGGCGGAGTTGGTCAGCAGCCGAGGGGTGCGCCGTATAGGAAAGCGCGGTGACCGACTTACCCTCGTCGTGATCGCGCACCGCCCCAGCGAACAGCGCGATACCGCCAGCCGCCGGGTCAGCGATCGCGTTGCGCACTTCGTCGACAGAAAGCGGGGTATCCCGCACCTCGGCGAGCCTGATCACGTTCACCCCGTCACGCTACACCTGAGCGTTCTCCACCCACCCCGCCCAGCGCATCGCGCGCGGCGGGAACTATGCGTCGCGACGGCGCTTGCGGACTTGGCGGACTATGGCCGCGGTGCCAATCACGGCGACGGTCGCGCCGGCCGCGGTGATCGTCGCGTCCTTTTTGGCCAGCCTGCGGCCCGCCAGCGCGTGGTGTCCTGCCCGCTCCTCCAGTAGTACCTTGAGTGCCTCCGCATTGGTCACGCTTGGCCGCCAACCGGCCGCCCGTAGCGCCGCGCAGTCAACCACCCATGGATAGACCACGTAGTGCAGGTCGGCCACCGGCGCCGGGGTGATGCCCGCTCGGTGCAATCGCTGAGCGGTCGCGAAGGTGATTTTGCCCGGCAATTCGATACGTCGCAGGCCGGAAAGCTCCTCAACCTCATCCTGATCGAGCCAGCCCTCGCTCCCCACTGCGAAGGCCCCGGTAACCTCCCCGGCGGCGGCCAACTCGATCGCCGACATCAAATCGGTCAGATGGCAGAATTGCCAGCGCGGCGCACAGCCCTTCACCATGAGCAGCCTGGGTGCCTCGAAATGCCTGGTGATCAGGGTATCGATGCCGTGTCCAACCAATGCGGCCGGTCGCACCACGCTCACCGACATGCCTGGATTGGCACGCGGTGACCGCAATGCGAGCTCCTCAAGTTCCATGAAATCGCCGACCACGCTGCCGTCAGGGTCTGCGTTCAGCGGCGCGGACTCGGCCAGCGGTATCGGATTGTCCTGGTGCGCGCCGTAGACCATGGCGCTTGTGACGAGGATTACCCGCTTCACGCCGCCGGCCGCAGCCGCCGTCAACACAGTCTGCGCGCCCCGCACGTTGTAAGCGCGCCTCGACTTCGGATCTGAGTCCGGTGCGAGGTCGAGATCGGCGTGCACGATGACGTCAATGCCCTCTAGCCGCCCGGCCAGCATCGGATCGCGGATGTCCACCATCCGCCATACAACACCGGTCAGCTCGCCCCTCTGGTCATCAATCGCGATCACCCGGCTGAATCGCTCCGATTGCGCCAGCCTGGCCGTCAGTGCCAGCCCTAGATCGTGGGCGGCGCCAGTGACTGCTACTACGGGTCTCGTCCGGCGGGTCACATCGCTCCGCCCTTGGCGAACCTTGGCTACTCGGTCGCTCACGGCGAAGTACTCCTGGGATAGCTTGGCCAATGTGATACCTCCATCCTGCCCGAGAGGCGGCGGCCATGAATGAGCCTCCCTTCGGCTTTGGCCTGCCGGGCAACTCCGGCGATGACAGTGACCCGACATCGGGCGCAGGTGGCTCGGGTTCCGGCGGCTCGGGCCCAGGCGGTTCTGGCGGTCCCGGCGGTCCCGGCGGGCCGTTCGGCGCGGCCGGCCCGTTTGGCGACCCGCAGCAGTTCGCTGAAGCCTTGCGACAGTTCGCTGACCTGATGACCTACCAGGGCGGGGCGATCAACTGGGATCTCGCCAAGAACGCGGCCAGACAAGCGGTTGCCGCGAAGGGCGACCCCAGTGTGCTCGCCAACGAGCGAACCGCCATCGCTGAGGCCATCAGGCTGGCCGACCTGTGGCTTGAAGACGCCACGACGCTGCCGAGCGGGGTCAGGACCGCGACTGCGTGGAGCCGTTCTGAATGGGTCGAGGCCACCATGCCGGTGTGGACGACCTTGTGCCAGCCGATCGCTGAGCGTGCCGTCGACACGATGAGTGGCATCGTGTCGATAACTCCTGAGGACCTTGAGGATCTCCCGCCAGAGATGCGCTCGATGATGTCAATGCTGTCCGGCGGCGGGCAGGGCGGCGGCTTCGGCGCACTTGGTGGCCTTGGCGAAATGATGCGGCGGGTCGGCGGCATGATGATCGGCGGTCAGGCCGGAGCGGCTGTGGGCGCGCTGGCCGAGGAGATCATCAGCTCGAGCGACATCGGCCTGCCGATCGGACCTGAGGGCACCGCCGCGCTGCTGCCGGCCGGGGTAGCCGCATTCGGTGCCGGCCTGTCGGTGAGTGCCGACGAGGTCAGGCTGTTCGTGGCATTGCGAGAGGCTGCGCACCACCGACTGTTCAGCCACGTGCCTTGGCTGCGGGCCCGACTGCTCGGCGCGGTCGAGGATTATGCGCGCGGCATCAAGGTGGACGCGGAGGCGATGCGTAACGCATTGCCGCAAATCGACCCGGCCAACCCGGAAGCGCTGAGCGAGGCGCTGTCGGGCGCGGCCCTATTCCAGCCCGAGGACAGCGAAGAGCAGAAGGCAGCGCTGGTCCGGCTGGAGACGTTGCTCGCGCTGGTCGAGGGCTGGGTAGCCGCGGTGGTCGCCGAGGCGGCCAAGAACCGGCTGCCACAAGCCGACGCACTAGCCGAGGCGATCAGGCGCCGACGGGCCACTGGCGGCCCAGCCGAGCGCACCTTCGCCACGCTGGTCGGCCTCGAACTACGGCCGCGTCGTCTGCGCGAAGCCGCCACGATCTGGCAGGGCCTGACGGAAGCGCGCGGAGTGAGCGGGCGCGATGAACTCTGGCGGCACCCGGACTTGCTACCGACAGCACAGGACCTCGACGATCCGGTCGGCTTCATGCGTGGCACCCCGGAAATCGACATCTCCGATCTCACCGAGAAGGCCGCCGAACTCGACGCAGCGGCCGACGACGGCGCGACGAGCGATGACACCGAAGATCCGGGTCCCGGTGGCGCAGGCAGCGACCGCCCAGACGACGAGTCTGAGAACGGCTGACCACCAGTCACTGTTGCCGCAGTCAGCCGATCAGCCGTTATCCACAGCCAGTGAATAACGAAGTCGCAGCTCAGCGGCAACTTTCAGCTGCGGTCAGCGCAGAATTCACAGGTTCTCCCATCGATATCCACAATGACGCACCCGAGTTTCCACAGCGCAAGCCCCGCCCTATCCACAGCCCAGGGTCCGGGCTTAGTCGATCGAGCGGCCGAAGTCACGACCCGGGAGACTCGGGGTCGCGGTGGATGTCAGACCCGGTCGTCACAATCTGGGCCATGAGACCAGCGTTGAAGTCAGGGTTACTGCCGGTATGGCGGGACCGCGACACAGTGCAGATCGGCATCGATCCGAGGCGCGCGATGGCGCTGTCCGGAATGAGCCGGGCCGCCTTAGTGATCGGCCTGCTTGACGGCAGCCGAGATCGCGCGCAGGTGATCGTGGCCGCGGCGGATCATGGCATCCCGGCAGCGGTCACCGAGCGCATCTTGACGCTGCTCGCCGCCGGCGGGGTACTCGATGACTTCCCGGCGAGCACATGGCGGAGCTTGCCCGCGCAGTCGCGGGCTCAGTTGGCGAGCGAACTGGCGACCACTTCGCTCGCCAACGGTGACGCTGACGGCGGTGCCCGGTCGCTCGCCCGGCGCAGGGATGTGATCATCTGGATCGACGGTGAGCGCCGGGTCGGCCGCGCGGTGGCCAAGATTCTGGCCGCGGCCGGTGTTGTGCAAGTGATGATCGGACCGATCGAGCGGCGTCGTCCTGATCTGGCTGTGCTAATCGGGCATCAGCCACCGGAGCTGCTCGCGGCGCTGGCGGCGGATCGGATACCGCATCTTGCGGTACAAGCCGGCGAGGCGATCGGTGTCGTCGGCCCGCTCGTACTTCCTGGTCAAACCTCGTGCCTTCGCTGCTTGGACTATTTCCGAGCCAGCCGCGATCCTTCCTGGCCGCTCATCTTGGCCCAGTTGGGCACCCGAGAGCCGATGCCGATCGCTTGCGATGCCGTGCTGACTGCCTCGGTTGCGGCGCAGGCAGCCGCCCAGACGCTGACGGCAATCGACAAGACACCTACCGCCAGCGCGACGATCAACGGCACGCTCGAGTTGGTGCTACCCGATTGGCGCTGGCGCCGACGCACCTGGCAGCCGCATCCCGCCTGCGCCTGCGCCAGTTACGTCGCTGCCTAAAGCCAGTCCAACCACGGCGCCGGGTGCGACTAACAGCGGTAGCGCCGCTGACAACAGGTTGCCTACCGCCAGCCAGGATCGATCGCCAGGTCAAGCCTCGATCGACCGCGTGCCAGTCACGTCGAGTAGTAGTCGACAATAGAGATCATGAGCGACTTGCCTCGGCGCACGGTAACCAGGACGGTGAAGCTTGCCGCGCTGCCCGCCGGCCTCGCCGGCCGAACCGTGCTCGGCTTCGGCAAGCGTGTTGGCGGGCGACCAGCGGAGATCGTCGCGCGCGAGATCCAGCAGCGCACCGCCGACCAGATATTCCGTGTCCTCGGTGAGCTCAAGGGTGGTGCGCTTAAGGTCGGCCAGGCACTGTCGATATTCGAAGCCGCGCTTCCGCCGGAACTCGCCGGTCCCTACCGGGCGACGCTCACGAAGTTGCAGGAGTCGGCACCGCCGCTGCCGATCAGTACCGTGCACAGGGTCCTCGCGGCTGATCTTGGCGAGGACTGGCGTGAGCTATTTACGGAATTTGACGAAAGGCCTGCGGCAGCGGCCTCCATCGGACAAGTACATAAAGCCGTCTGGTCGGACGGTCGAGCGGTCGCCGTCAAGATTCAATATCCCGGGCCGGCCAAGCGCTCATTAACGATTTCACCCAGATCAGCCGCATTGGTCGGCTCTTCGGCGTGCTGATGCCAGGTCTTGATGTCAAACCGTTGCTCGACGAACTGCGCAATCGCGTTGCTGAGGAACTCGACTACCGGCTCGAAGGCGCGTCGCAGGAGGCTTTCGCGACTGCCTTTGCTAATGACCCCGATATTTTCGTGCCGCATACCGTCATGGCGACCGATCATGTGCTGATCAGCGAGTGGATGGACGGTACGCCGCTGGCGCAGATCATCTCCGACGGCACCAAGGAGCAGCGGGATCGAGCCGGGCTATTGCTGGTCAGGCTGCTCTTCTCCAGCCCGGCCCGGGCTGGGCTGCTGCACGCCGACCCGCATCCTGGTAACTTCAGGCTGCTCGATGATGACAGGCTCGGAGTACTCGATTTCGGCGCTGTTGACCGGCTGCCTGATGGCCTGCCGCCCTTGTTCGGCAAGATGCTCTGGCTCGTGCATTCCGATGGCGACATCACCGAGGTCGAAGCCGAGTTGCGCGCGCACGGCTTCCTTAAACCCGACATCGCTGTCGATCTGTCCGCGCTGAAGGACTACCTCGCGCCGCTAGCTGATCCGTCCAAGCAGCAGTCCTTCACCTTTAGCCGGGAATGGATGCGCTCAGAGGCCAGCCGGGTGACCGACCTGCGCGGAGCCAATATCGGTCGGCAGCTCAACCTGCCACCGTCCTACATCCTTATTCACAGGGCTACGACAGCCGGCATCGGCGTGCTGTGTCAGCTTGAGGCCTCCGGTGAGTTCCGCCCAGAGGTGCTGCGGTGGATGCCCGGCTATGGCCCGGCCGACTCTGCGGAAGCCAGCGCCGAGCCGGCGGGCACCTAGCTAGGCGCGGCGGCCGACTCAGCACCAGGGTAGCCACAGGTCCTGGTGCCTGCGGCTACCCATCCGCTGATTCCGGCAAAGATGTCGGCCGAGTGCTCGCGGCCGCGAGCACTCGGCTAGGCGGCTACCTCGTCCTTGCGCGGGCGCCCGCGGGCCCGCTTACGTGGCACGATCTCGCCACGAATGAACAACTCACCGCCCCACACGCCCCACGGCTCGCGGCGCTCAACTGCCCCAGCCAGGCACGTAGTCCGGGCCGGGCAGCCGCCGCAGAGCGACTTGGCAAGTTCGACATCATCTGGTGACTCAGCGAAGAACAGGTCCGGGTCACCAGCGCAGGGCAACTCAAAGCCGCTGACGACTCCGGCCGGGCAGGCCGACTCCACCACAACGGTGACTGGCACACTCCTGCTAATCGCGGTCACCCGCACGAATTCCGCCTCGGCCGCCGCTGGGTCATCAATGACCGCGGCGGATCCTAGCCGGTACATCGGCGTCATCCCCTCTCATCTGCTAGTCGCAGTGTCTGACTGACAAACGTGGGCCTTGCATGACTAAGGCCGCGGACCCGATTTCGGGTCCGCGGCCTCGTGGGGATCTGGCCGGTCTGGCTAGACCGGATCCCTCGCCGGATGCGGACCCCAGGTACCGCCACCCATCGGGGCGGCGATGCGGGTCGTGTGGGCGTAGTTGACATCACTAATGCGCTGCTGCCTGGCGAGTTCCGCCTGGCCAGCCGCCGGGGAGCCACTGCTGAACAGGACGACCTCAGCGCGAGCCTTGGGCAGCGCGAAGCCGGCAGCGCCCGGCTTGGCACTCGCCTTAGCGAGGGCGGCATCCTGCTTGAAGTGGCTGATTGGCGTGACGGCGCAGCCGCTAAGCAGACAGGCACCCAGGCTGAAGCGCGCGCGCATAGGCACGGCGTCGGCTGTGGTAGACAGACTCAGCATTCCGGGCACCTCCCTCTTTGCAGCATCATGTGACCGCCTCGCTGATAAGAACTAGGACGACTTTAAGCAGGGTTACCACAGGCAGGCAACTCTTTTTCTGCGGACGTGTCCAGACGGTTATCGAAGAGCGACCCCTAGGCCACCCTGAGCTACCAGGTCACGTCTCAGCAGCGAGATCTTCTGGGCGTGCGGTACGGATCAGACCCTCTTGTACGACGGACACGACGAGTTCGCCCTCTTGGGTAAAAAGCTCGCCACGCGCGAGCCCGCGGGCACCGGCAGAAACGGGCGACTCCTGTGCGTACAACAGCCAGCGATCCGCCCGGAACGGGCGATGGAACCACATCGCGTGATCCAGGCTGGCACCCATTGTCCTGCCGTCGGCCCAGGACAAGCCGTTCGCAAGCAAGACCGAGTCGAGCAGGGTCATATCCGAGGCATAGGTCACCAGGCAGACGTGCAGCAATTCGTCGTCAGGTAGCGTGCCGTCCGCCCTGATCCAGGCCATGCTGCGCGTCGCGCGCAGCTCAGGGTCCGTCGCGGCCTCGATGCTGAGTGGGCCAAGGTGGCGGATATCGATCGGACCGGCTACGTGCTTCGCCGCGGCGTCACCGAAATGCTGCCGCAGCCGCTCGGCGGTCGTCGGCAGCTCATCGGGCGACGGTACGTCCGGCAGGCGCCTGGCATGGGTGACACCAGGCTCGGGATGATGGAAGGACGCGGACAGCGTGAAGATCGTCTTGCCGTGCTGGACGGCTGACACTCGCCTGGTGGTAAAGGACCGGCCGTCGCGCACCCGGTCAACCAGATAGATCAGCGGTACCGCCGGATCGCCTGGGCGAATGAAATAGGCGTGCAATGAGTGCACCGGGCGATCATCAGGTACTGTCCGGCCGGCTGCCACCAACGCCTGCCCAGCGACCTGGCCGCCGAACACCCGCTGCCGACGCTCGCCCGCTGGGCTGCGGCCACGAAAGATATTGAGCTCAATCTGCTCAAGGTCGAGCAAATCTACGACAGCGTCTAGAGCTTTGGTCACGCTGGCGCTCCCCTCACCCACCGCACCGTATCGGCCGGGGACCGGGAAGGGAAGCCAGCATCGCTAAGCGAAGCCAGCCGCCACCGAAGCTAGCCAGCTGACCGGCCAGCCAGCGCACGCAGGCGGCTCGTCGGGGACCGCAGGTCAGCCAGGAACCTGGAGGGCTGCCGATCCGCCCGGCCTGCCGCTGCCTGGCCACCGACCAGGAGAGAGACAACCGCTCCCTGGCTCTGGTCAGACCGACGTAGAGAAGTCTGCGCTCCTCTTCGATCGCAGCCTCGGTTTGCGCGTAGACGATCGGTAGCGCGCCATCAGTCAGCCTGGGCAAGAACACCGCATCCCACTCTAGGCCCTTGGCCGCATGCAGCGAAGCTAGCGTGATGCCATTGGGCGCTGGCGCATGGCCGATCACGCTGCGGAGCTCGAGCTCGGCGGCGAGGTCAGTGAGCCGGGCCGACGGGTGCTCAATGAAGAAATCCTCAGCTAGCTGGGCGAGCGACTCAAGTGACTCCCAGCGATCCCTGACCTTGCCTCGCCCGGCAGGCGGCTCGGGAGTTAGCCCGAGACCGGTCAGCACCGGCCGCACCAGCGCTAGGCCGTCGTCGTGCGGATCCGCCGTCCGGCCAGCCACCTTGAGCAGGCCAACCGCCTGCTTGACCTCGCTTCGCTCGAAGAACCGCTCCCCGCCTCTGAGCTGGAACGGCAGCCGGAGGTCGGTGAGCGCTTGCTCAAAGCCGACTGTCATCGCATTTGTCCGCAGCAAGATCGCGATCTGGCTGACCGGTACCCCACTGTCGATCAGCTCGGCCGCCTGCGCGGCGACCCTCGCGGCCTCAACGTGCTCATCCGGGTACTCGGTCAATGCCGGCACCGGGCCGGCAGGCCGCTGCGAGGTCAGCTCCGAGGCCGCCGAGGCCGGCCGCACCGCCCGACCGCTACCTGCGAATACCCTGTTCGCCAGCGCGACCACCTGCGGTGATGAGCGGTAGTTGCGGACCAGCCGGATCACGGTGGCACCGGGATAGCGCAGCGGGAATCCAGTCAGATAGCTGGGTGTGGCACCGGCGAAGGAGTAGATGGTCTGCCGGGGGTCTCCGACAACGCACAGATCACCGCTTCCGCCGGCCCACTGATCGAGCAGGAGCTGCTGCAGCGGATTGACGTCTTGATATTCGTCAACGACGAAATACCGGTACCGGTCCCTGACTGCGGCCACGGCGGCGGGATGGGCGGCCAAGATGGCCGCGGTCAGCTCAAGAACGGACTCGAAATCGACTAGATGCCGCTCGGTTCGCACCTGCTCATAACCCTGGTAAAGCGCCGCCACCGTGGCTGGCTCGAACGGCACGGCGCGATCGGCTCGCCGTGCCTGCGCCGGATAATCATCGGGCCGGATCTGGGTGACTTTGGCCCATTCGATTTCGGCCGCGACATCGCGCAAGCCGGCCGGCTCCAGCTTGACCCGCAGCCGCCTGGCTGCCTCAGCGAGAAGCACGATCTTGGACTCGGCGACGGCTGGCGGCGGCCCGCCGACGGTGGTCGGCCAAAAATGGGTCAGCTGCCGCAGTGCGGCCGCGTGGAAGGTTCGCGCCTGAACGCGCTCTAGGCCAGCTTCCGGCACCACCGCCTCACCGAGCTGCCTGAGCCTGCCGCGCAGCTCACCTGCCGCCCGAGTGGTGAATGTCACAGCGAGCACCCGATCCGGCCGCACCACCCCCGTCGCGACCGCGTAGCCGATCCGGTGCGCAACCGCGCGGGTCTTACCCGTGCCGGCTCCGGCCAGCACGCAAACCGGCCCGCGCACCGCCAGCGCAACTTCTCGCTGCTCAGGGTCGAGCGCCGCCAGCACGGCATCAGGCCCGGTCAGGGCTATCTCGTCGATGGTCGACTCGGCGGAGCTTGACTGAGCTACCTTCGCTGGCTTAGGCACGAACGCAACCTCCCATCCGAGTCATCCTGCCGCATCTATCCGACAGCCAGGCCGGGCTTGGCCAGTGCCGGCCCGACACGCCAGCTGGGCCGCGGCCGCCTACATCGCCGCGAACGCCGGCAATCCGGGCCCGTTCGCCGGAAGCAGCTGGCAGATGCGGACGTTAGTAATGTTCAGGTGCGACAATGGCGGCCAAGGAGGGCGAGTGCATGACCCAGCCACTGACGATGTACACGACACCATGGTGCGGGTACTGCCGGCGGCTCAAGAGCCAGCTTGCCCGCGAGGGCATAGAGATCACTGAGGTCGACATTGAGCGCGATCCGGCCGCTGCCGAGTATGTCATGACGGTAAACGGCGGCAATCAGACTGTGCCGACCGTGCTGTTCGGTGACGGCAGCTCGCTGACCAACCCCTCGGTTCGGGCCATCAAGGAACGAATAGCGGAACTGGCTGTTACGTCATGACCGAAGGTAAGGGCGGAGCAAAAGGTCAGGGTGCTGGCGGCGGACAGGCCGCTCGGCCGCTGGCAGATGATTCCGCCCGGGTGGTGCCGTCCGCCGATGACGCGGTGGTGCGCCGGACCAAGGATGGCTGGCGCGTCGGCGGCGCCGACCTTCCCGACCTCACCAGCGCCATGGTCCTCGCCGACCTGCTCGCGGCCGATTTGGCCGAGTCCCAGGCGGCCGATGCGCTGGGCGGTCAAGCTCAACTGACCGGTCAGGCCAATGCGAGCGATGCGTCCAAAGAGCAGGCCGGGAGCGAAACCAGCCGGCTCAGGGCCACGATCGACCAGCTTGAGCACGCGCTGATGGCCAGAGTCCGGGTCGAGCAGGCGATCGGCGTGCTGGCCGAACGCCATCGGATCCAGCCGCGCCAGGCGTTTGAGCAGCTGCGCAGCGCGGCCCGCAGCCGGGGCCGCCGGGTCATCGACATCGCCAGCGATGTCGTGGCCAGCGCGACTAATCCGCTGCTGCAACTGCCTGATGAGCTGTCAAGGCCGCGAGCCACCGGGCGGCAGGCTCGCCCGCCTCGGGGCGTCCTCGGCAGCGAGTGACCGGTATTTGTCGGCAGACTCTGATAGATCTAGCTCGTCTGGTGGATAACACCCCGAATGCCAGCCGGCGAGGAGAATGTCATGACAGTGCCCATCGTGGTCGCAGCTGCCCTAAGTGCGGCGCTGACCGCCGCGATCCCGACCCTCGCCGCCTCCGCCGCCGTGACCCCGGCAACCGTGACCCAGAACCCTGGTGACGCCAGCCCTTCGCTCTCGCTCTCGGTCAGCCCGGGCGGCCAGCCAGAAATCGCCTCGATCGGCAAGAACGGCTCGCTCTGGTTCACCATCAAGTCTGGCGGCAAGTGGCATCGCACCCAGCTCGCTAAGGCCGGCGCCGTTACCTCGGGCCCGTCACTCATCGCCGAAAACAGCGGCTCAGCCATCCTCGCTGTCGACGGCCCAAGCCACAGCCTGGAGTTCTATTACCTGGTAGCCGGCAAGTGGCACCACACCCAGGTGGCTGGTAAGAACACCACCTACTCGGCACCCTCGCTCGGCGAAGGCCCGAACGAGCCCGGCATCGCGGCCGAAGGTCCCAGCCACTCACTGCGGTACTACGCACTGAAGTCCGGCAAATGGCATGGCGTCACGATCAACGGAAAAAACACCGCGTTCTCGGCACCGTCCTTGGTAATCAGGCAATCAACCAACGCGACGCCAACCGACCACGCTGGCGAGGTTGACATCGCTGTCGAGAACGACAGCCATAGCCTCAGCTACTACAACTCGCTACCCGGCGGGCACTGGCAAAACGACGTGATCGGAACCATCAACACTACGTACTCAGCCCCGTCGCTGGTGATCCTGAGCTCAGTCGGCCGGGCGGCCGACATCGGCGTCCCGCTCGTCGCGGCCGAAGGCCCGAAGCACTCGCTGGTGTACTACGTAGGCCGTGGCACCTGGGAGAGCGAATTGCGCGAAGGCAATAACTGGGTCTACTCCGCACCATCATTCGTTCAAGGCGGCGCCAACACCAACCTCGCGGTCGCTTTCCAGGGCTCATCACACTCGCTCTTCCTGACCTTCTTGAACGTGGCGGCCAGGGCCTGGCAAAACGATCTGGTGGTCAAGGCATTTTCGGCGTATTCGGCGCCAGCGCTGATCTTCAGGAATAGCAATCCGGTCGCCGAGCTCGATGTCGCCGTCCAAGGCCCGTCGAACCAGCTGACGTACTTCTCGGCCCCGCCGCCACCCAGCACCGACGCCCCGACGTTCACCGGGTTCACTGTCGCCGGCAAGGGCACCACCTTCGGGGGCTGACACCGGGTCATATCGCTAGTTGTAACGGTAGATTGACTCTGTGTAACGCCGGGTAGACATCGGCTCGTGGGCCGCACCGCGGTCTAGAACGAGGGCCGATGCGTGTATACCGGGGGAAGCCCAGGTCGCCTGCTGATCATCGGCGGAGCCGAAGACCGGTGCTGCGGCGCTGGGGTTCTCGAGCGCTTCGCTGAGCTATGCGGCGGCGACCAGGCGCGGATCGTCGTGGTCACGACGGCGACTGGTCAGCCTGGTCAGGTCCTGGCCGAATACGAGCAGGTGTTCGGCAAGCTGGGCGTGCGGCAGGTGGCCGAGTTGCCCATTACCGGCCGGGCCGATGCCGACAGCGACGTCACCAGGGACGTGCTCGACAAGGCAACCGGCGTCTTCCTCAGCGGCGGTGATCAATCCAGGTTGCAGACGCTGGTGGGCTCCAAGGTCAACGACCAACTAGCCGAGCGCCTGGCCGACGGCCTCGTCGTGGCGGGCACCAGTGCCGGAGCGACCGCGCTTGGCCGAACCATGATCTTGGGCGGGACCGGTGCCGAGGTCTCCACCGCGACCGTGCGCACCGGCCCTGGCCTCGGGCTGATGCCCAGGATGCTGATCGACATGCATTTCGGCGAACGTGGCCGACTCCCTCGGCTGCTCAGCGCGGTAACACTTGACCCCGACCGGCTCGGCGTCGGCATCGACGAGAACACCGCCATCTGTGTCCATCAGGACACTTTCGAAGTGCTCGGCACGGGCGTGGTCAGCGTTGTCGACGCGGTCGGCGCGACCGTAGTGCACGCCGCCTCCGACGTAGACCCGATCACGCTCTTCGACGTGCGCCTGCACTTGCTGCCCGCCGGCTGCGTCTTTGACATTCCCACGAGGTCACCGGCTATCGGGCCGGCCCACGCGAGGTACTGAGGGAAGAAGGAGCGACTGTGCGCCTGGAGAACGTGCGTCATCTGAGCGGCCCTAACGTCTTTACCGCCGCCCCGGTCAGCGTTGCCCGCCTTGAGCTTGCGGAGCTGACCTGCCGCGAGACCACCGAGTTCCTCGGCTTCACCGAGCGCCTCACACTGGCGCTGCCTGGCCTGCGCGACCATCACTGCGCCGCCGGGCGGCCAGGCGGCTTCACCGACGCGCTGACGCGCGGCACCTACCTCGGCCACGTCGTTGAGCACGTGGTGCTCGAACTGTCCGGGCTGGCCGGGCGCGACGTGCACCTGGGCCGGACCATGTGGGCCGGTGCGGACGGCCGCTACGACGTGATGACCGAGTGCCCGACGGACGAGCCGGACGACTCGGTCGTGCCAGAAGAGCTATATCGCCTGGCGATGACCGTCGTCCAAGACCTTCTGGCGAAAATACGACCGCAGTTCTCTGAGCAGCTAGAAGTCATCGCCAGGACGGTGGAACGAGAAACGCCTCGGTCCTAGCACTGCCGCCATCGCGGCGGCGGCACGCCGCCGCGACATCCCGGTCAGGCGAGTGGGCGGACTTTCCATGCTCCGCCTCGGCTACGGCTGCTACCGGCGGCTGGTCAGCGCGGCGATGACGGAGCAAACGTCGGCTCTGGGCGTAGACATCGCTGGCGACAAGGTACTGGCCAAGAAATTCCTCGACCGAGCCGGCATCCCGGTGCCGGAAGGCATCGTCGCGCACAATGCGGAGGAAGCCGCCACCGCCCTTGACCGGCTGCACGGACCGATTGTGATCAAGCCGGTAAACGGTAATCACGGCAAATGCGTCACCGTCGGCATCAGCACCGCCGAGCAGGCCAAGCAGGCCTATCACCGGGCGTCGGCCGGGTCCGGCTCGGCCAATGTGATCGTGGAGACCTACATTCCCGGCCACGACTACCGGGTGCTGGTCGTGGACGGCCAGGTCATCGCGGCAGCGCAACTGCGGCCGGCGGCGGTGACCGGGGACGGCGAACACTCCATCGCCGAACTGATCGACCTGGTGAACACCGATCCTCGGCGCGGTCACGGGCACTCGCGGATGCTCACCAAGATGGTGCTCGACGACGTCACGCTGGCGCACCTGGCCGCGACCGGGCTCAACCCCGGGTCGGTCCCGGCCGCCGGTCAGCAGGTCACCTTGCGCGAGAACGGCAACCTGTCGACCGGTGGCAGCAGCAAGGACGTTACCGACGAGGTGCACGAGGACATCGCCGAGCTGTGTCGGCGTGCGGCGGTGGCCGCAGGCCTGGACATCTGCGGCATCGACATCCGGCTTGCCGACATCAGTGCGGGGCTATTTTCCGCCCAAGCTGTTAATCCCGAGTCGGCCGGGCAATCAGTCGCTGTGATCGAGCTCAACGCGTGCCCAGGACTGCGGATGCACCTAGCTCCGGCCGAGGGCAAGCCGCGCGACGTGGCCGACGCGATCGTTGATCGGTTGTACCCGCCCGGCACTAGCTCCAGGATCCCGATCGTCGCGGTGACCGGCACCAACGGCAAGACCACGACGGTACGGATGATCGCCGCGATCTTGCGCCAGGCCGGGTTCCGCACCGGCATGTCCTGCACCGACGGCGTCTACCTCGGCGACCGGTGCGTGCTCGAAGCGGACGCGTCCGGACCCCGATCAGCGCAACTGGTGCTGGACGACACCAGCGTGGAGGCGGCCGTGCTGGAGACGGCGCGCGGCGGGATCATCCGGCGCGGCCTCGGCTACGACCGCGCCGATGTCGCCGTGATCACCAACATTAGCTCCGATCATCTGGGCGACGACGGCATTGAGGACCTGGACGAACTGGTCAGGGTCAAGGCACTGATCGCCGAGGAGCTCAAGACCGGCGGCAGCGTAGTGCTCAATGCCGCCGACCACGTCACTGCGGAAATCGCCGAGCGGGCGGGTGTTCGCCGCAATGCGCCAGTGATCAGGTATTTCAGCGCGACCAGCGACTGCGGGCCGCTAGAGCGGCACAAACGGGCCGGCGGCATTTGCTACGACGTCTGCGATGGGGAGCTCATCGAGACCGACGCCGGGCGGCAGCGGAGCATCATGCCGGTGAGCGAGCTGCCCGGCTCGTTCGGTGGCAGGGCGAGGCATCTGGTTGCCAACGCCCTGGCCGCGATCGCGGCCGGCCGGGCGCTCGGAGTATCGGCGAAGGAAATCAGGGCCGCGCTACGCGCGTTTACTCCGGTGCAGGCCAATCCGGGTCGCGGCAACGTCTATTCGACCGTACCGGAGCTGACCGGCACCGGGCCGAGCCCGGTCCTGCTCAACTACGGTCACAACGCTGCCGCCCTGCACGCGACCGGCGAACTGGTCGCGACGAGCTGGCCAGGCACCGCCGTCGCGGCCATCACGTTGCCCGGTGACCGGCGCGATGACCTGATCAGCGAATCGGCTCATGCGGTCGCGAGCTGGTTCGATTCAGTGGTCATCTACGAGGATGATGACCTGCGCGGCCGGGTGCCAGGTGAGATGCGCGAGCGCATCGCGACGGCGCTGCGCAAGGCCAGGCCGGAGATCGCGATCAGGCACGCGCACGGCGCGGCCGACGCGCTCAACGCCGCCGTATCCGTGGCGAGCGGCGGGCCTGTGCTGTTTATCTTCGAAAAGCTCGCCGTCGCCACCGCCGCGCTCGACACGATCGGCGCGGTGCCGTGGCCGACCGGCGAATTCGCCGCCGGGCCGATCGATGATCAGCTGATCGAGGACTTCGCCAATGAGCTGGCGCTCGGTTCGCGTGGCGGCCCAGTCACTCCGCTGCCGGCCAGCTCTGGTCATCGGCTGGCCTAGTCGGGACAAAGGCACGCTATGCTGGCCGAGCCGGCGGGCGTTGGTCTTTGACCAGTACTGGTCGCTGAAGACCTTCTCGTCCTTAGTAAGCGTCCTATTTCCGGCGCGGGAGTAACGGGCTACAGTTGTCGCCCGGGAGGGTTCTTCTACCGCGGCGGGACTTCGTACCGAAGCTATCCGCCAGCGGCTAGGGGTCATATCGGCTTCGCCGAAGAGGAAGATGCGGTGAGCGACGGTACGAATTCGGCGCCGGCTAATGTCAACCCCGGTGACAAGATTGCCGGGTACCGGCTGGAGGAGCAAATCGGCCAGGGGGGCATGGCCGTGGTGTATCGCGCTCTTGACGAACGCCTCGATCGCCGGGTAGCGCTTAAGCTGCTCGCACCTGGGCTGGCGGCCGATACCGCGTTCCGTACCAGATTCATCAGGGAATCGCGGGCGGCGGCGGCGGTTGACCACCCGAATATCATTCCGGTCTACGATGCCGGCGACGCGGGCGGATTCCTTTTCATCGCGATGCGCTATGTCCAAGGCGGCGATGTTCGGTCGCTGTTTGCCTCCGGCCAGGTACTTTCGCCCGCCCGAGTATGGAACATCATCAGCCAGGTCGCGGCGGCGCTTGACGCGGCGCACGAACATGACCTGATCCACCGCGATGTGAAGCCGGCCAACATGCTGCTGGATTCCAGCAGTCGCAACACCGGCGGCAAGCGCGGGCAGGTCGGCGACGAGACCGATCACGTCTACCTCTCTGACTTCGGCATCAGCAAGCAGACGCTAGCCAGCCATCTGACTTCGACCGGCCAGTTCGTCGGCACCTTGGACTACATCGCGCCCGAGCAGATCGAAGGCAAGGCCATCGATGGCAGTGTGGACCAGTACTCTCTCGCCTGCGCCACCTACGAGTTGCTGACCGGGGAGCCACCCTACCGACGTGACCTCGGCTTGGCCCTGATCAACGCACATCTGTCCGCACCGCCGCCGTCGGTCGTGTCGCGCCGCCCTGAGTTGCCGCCCGCGGTGGACCAAGTGCTCGCCAAGGCCATGTCCAAGTCGCCGGCCGCCCGGTATGCCTCGTGCGTCGAGTTCGCCACCGATCTTGGCAAGGCGATCGGCATGGTGGCAGGCACCCCGATCGCCGTCGCCGCCGTGGCACCGACCTCGGGCGGGCCGGCCGTCGGCGTCGAATCGGCACCCAAGCCGTACCAGGCCACCGAGCTGGCTAGTCCGATCACAGCCGCCGACGCGGCGGCTGGACCGGCCGCTGGCCAGGGCACACCAGCTACCAATCAAGCCGGCCAGCTAGTGCCACCAGCGGCGGCAGCGGCCGGGGCGGTGGCAGCTGGCGCAGTCGCTGGGGCGATCACGCCGCCGACGCCGCAGTGGCCAGCCGGGGCACCGGGTGGCTTCGACGTCGCGACTCAGTACGCGGCGCAGCCAGGTCTTGGCCAGCCTGGTCTTGGCCAGCCTGGGCAGACGCCGCCACCGCAGCAACAGCCGCCAGCAGGAGCCTGGCAGACCGGCCAGCCCGGCTATGGCCAGTACCCACAGCAGCAATACCCACCGCAGCCCTATCAGACCGGGCCGATCGGTCCGCCGGTCGGCGGGCCAGCAGCAACTGCTTGGCAGCCGCCCTATCAGGGAGCTGGTCCTAGTGGGCCAGGCTGGCAGCAGCCAGCCGCGCCCAGGAAGTCGCGCGGGGTCGTGATCGGCGCTGTGCTGGCTACATTGATCGTGGCGATCGCTGCGGTCGCCGTCGTCTACTTCGTCGTCGTGCCGAAGAAGCACACCAACGCTAACGGTGGCGGCAGCAGCCACCACTCCAGTTCGGTCACCACCCCGCCGTCGTCGCCAAGCAGCCAGTCCTCGTCGTCGCAATCGACGACGCCCGCGACGCAGACCGCATCGAGCCAGGCTTCGGCGATGAGCAACCTGCTGAGCACGAGCGCCAATAGCCGGCTCCAGTGGAACAGCAACACGCTGGTGAACGACGTCGCTAATTGCGGCGACCTCAGCTACGACATCAGCCAGATCAAGGACATCGCGAACGAGCGATCCAACGAGCTCAACCAGGCGGATGCACTCCAAACTGGCGCCCTGCCGAACGGTTCGACGCTCAAGAGCGAGCTGATGAACGCGCTCCAGATCTCGCTGCAAATTGACAACGACTACCTGCACTGGGCGCAGCAGCAGCAAAGCTCGGGTTGCTCGGTCGGCACCAACTCGTCGTACTACAGCGAAGCGACGTCGGAGGACAACACCGCCACCGACGACAAGACCACGTTCGTGGACAACTGGAACCCCGTCGCCTCAGAATACGGCCTGCAGCAGTTCTCAGCCGGCCAGATCTAACCCCGGTCCACTCGCACCCCCGCACCCCCGCTGCTCCGCTGCCCCGCACCCCCGCCGCCCCCGCCCCGCCTCCGGCGGGCCAACGACACCGTGGTCCCCCCGTTGTCGCCAGGGCAGCAACGGGGGACCCCCGTTGCTGTCGCGGCGAGGCCGCGAGCGGGCGACGGACGGGTTCGGGACTAGGACTTGGCACCGAGTCTGGAGTAGATCGTCGCGGCGATGTGATTGATCGTGTCGATGCCTTGCTGCTCAGTCGTACTGCCCTGGCAGAGCACGGCGAGCACGTAGTCGCGGCCGTTGCCGTGAATCCAGCCGATGCTGTCGACCTGCCAGTTGGTGTCGTTAGCCAGGTCGAGCGGCAGCCAGCCATTCTTGAGCGCGACCGAAGCACCCGCAGCGCCGGCCGAGACCCCCCAATCCTGGTCGGACTCGACGTGGCTCATCAGGCTCAGGCCGTAGCTTCGCTCGGAAGCGTCCAGGATCGCGTTGGGGTAAGCGAAGTCCTTGACCAGCTTGACCTGGTCAGCAGCCGTCGTCGTGGTCCAGCCCCAACCAGGCAAGTCAGTCGATCCAGGGATCCATTGCAGCGTGGACGCGGTGGTGTCCGTCATGCCGACCCGGTTGTCAAAGCTCTGTACGCCGCTCGCGCCGCCATCTTGATCCCAGAGCGCAGTCGCCGAGTCGTTGTCGCTGTTCTCGATCATCGTCGTCAGCAAGGACTGCTGATTGACGGAAAGATCCTCGTGCTTGGCGTGCAGTTGGGTAAACAACGCGCCCATGATCTCGACCTTGACAATGCTGGCGGTGTGCTCGGGCACGCCAGGGTTGGGGTCGAGCACCCAGGTTTGGCCAGTCCGCTTGTCATATACGGCAGCGGTCACGTGGTAGCGCGTACTGGCGATGTAGCTGGCCAGCCCGCCGAACGGCGACGTTGCCTTCGGCTTCGGCTTGGTGGCCGGGGACGAAGCCGAAGGGGAGGTCACTGGGTCCGAGGCTCGGGAGGTCACCGTGGCGACCGGCGAGTTGCTCTGGTTCGCTATAGACGGTGGCTCGTTCGCGCAGCCAACCGCCAAAAAGGCGAACGCGGACAGTGCGGCAATCTGGCTGGTTCGCCTTGCAGACCGGCGCATAGCTCTATTTCACCTGTGTTCCGGGACGGTCTTTGCCTAGATCCTACTTATGACGTGCGGTCATACCGGTGCGACGTCGCGATTTGGTAACGATCTCGATCGGCCTACAAAGTCAACCCGCGGTACCTGGCGGCCAGCGGCCGAGCAGGAACCTGACGATCGCCGCGTCCAGCGCTCCGGCGATCTCCCGCTGTACCGATGCCGAGGTCAGCAAGGCCGCATCAGCCGTGTTAGGCATGTTCCCGCACTCGATCAGAACTTTCGGGACAGTTGTCAGATTCAGCCCGGCCAGATCGTTGCGCAAAATATAGCCGTTGTGGCCGTAGTAGTTGGCCGGCCGCATCGGCGTGCCGGCGATGAGTGCCTGATGGACGAAGCTGCCGAACCGCAACGACGGCTTGATCACCTTATTGTTCGGCCCGTCGGCAACCGGCTCAAGCACGGTGAAGCCGCGGCCCCAAGTGGGACCACCATCCGCGTGGATGTCGATGGCGACGTTGACGTGCGCCCTATTCAGCACGAACGAACGGGTGTTGACGCAAGGTCCGATGCCGTGATTGTTCTTCCTGGTGAGCACCACCTTCGCGCCCTGCTTGCGCAGTTGCTTCGCGAGGTAGGTGGCGACATTCCAGTTGAACCTGGCCTCGGTGTAGCCGCTGGCCGTCTGAGTGCCGGTGGTGTTGCAATTCTCCCACTCCCGGCCGTTCCAGATTTGATGATCGAGATAGGAAGGGTCAGTGTAGTTCAGCCCGTTATGGCCGGGGTCGATCCCGACGACCTTGCCTGCCAGTGATCGGCTGGCCGCGCTTCCGGTGCCTGGCTGGGTGCTGCTGACACGCGGCGTGGATCGAGGCGTGGACCGAGGCGTGTCGGCCTCGGTCCCGCCGCCGACACCAGTCGTGCTCGGGTGACCGGCGGGCTGAGGGCCAGCGCCGACCGCCGCACAGCCAACGACGGCCAGGCCGCCGAGCACCAGCACCCCTAGCAGCCGGAGGTGGCCCGCGCCAGCGCGGCGAGCACGCGTGTTGATCACCTCGATCACGCCTTCGTTGTGTCCGAATTCCGATCAGCCAGTTAGTGCCCGGCGAGGAACTGCTTGATCGCTGCCGACAGCGCTACCGCGATCTCCCGCTCCGCCTTGAGCGCGGTCAGCAGCTTCGCGTCCGCGCTGTTCCTCATATTGCCGCACTCGATCAGGACTTTCGGCATTGTGGTGAGATTTAGCCCGGCCAAATCGTTTCGGAAAATATAGCCATTAGTGCCGTAATAGTCGCTCACCATCATCGGCGTATCAGCGAGGAACGCCTGGTGTACGTCCTTGCCGAAGCGGATGGACGAGTTGATCACCTTGTCGTTCGGCCCGTCGGCCACTGGCTCGAGCACAGTGAACCCGCGCCCAGAAGGCGGTCCGCCGTCCGCGTGAATGTCGATGGACACATTGGCATGCGCCCGGTCGAGTATGCGCGCCCTAGTATTCACACAGGGGCCGACACCGTCGTTGCTCTTCCTCGTCAGCACGACTTTGGCCCCCTCCTTGCGGAGGATCTTGGCCAGGAAGTTCGCGACGATCCAGTTGAACTTGGCCTCGGTGTAACCGCCATCGGTCTCGGTGCCGGTGGTGTCGCAGTCCTCCCACTCGCGGCCATTCCAGATCTGCTTGTCGAGGAAGGCCGGATCCGTATAGTTCTTGCCGTTGTGGCCAGGGTCAATGCCGATGATCTTGCCCGCCAGCGGCTTGGCCGAAGCCACGCCCGCCGAAGCCGCGCCCGCCGAAGCCACGCTCGCCGAAGCCGCGCTCGCCGAGGTCGACATGGCCAGTGCCGCCACGGCGAGAACTCCGGTGCCGATCAGGCCAAATCGGACGCGGCCAGCCAGCCTCAGCGGCAATGGACGGCGGGTCTGCGGCACGGCTGCTCCTTCTCCGGGGGACAAAGCACCTAAGAGCATAGTGACCCGCGCCCGCCAGCACGCCGATCGCCGGTGATCAACGCTGACTTGGTTTTCACGGGGCTTGGCCTGTGCCCCTTACCCGACCGTGCGCCACCCGGTGCTGCGTTCCGGTGTCACCGGGCGCCACCGGAGCGCTACCCCAGGACGCCCCGGCCGCTGATGAGCGATTCGGCGATTACGGTGCGCAAGATGTCGTTGGTACCCTCGCCGATGACCATCAGCGGGGCGTCGCGGTAAAGTCGCTCGACGGTGAACTCCTTGGAGTAGCCGTAGCCACCGTGCACTTGCATCGCGGTGAACGCGCACTCGTAGGCGACCTCGGACGCGTAGACCTTGGCTAGGCCCGACTCCAGGTCGGCGCGCTGGCCGGCGTCGGCCCGACTGGCGGCCCAGTAGGTCAGCAGCCTGGCCGCTTGGAGCTTCATCGCCATATCGGCCAGCTTCAGCTGGACGGCCTGGAAGCCGGAGATCTTCTGTCCGAACGCCTCGCGTTCCCCGGCATAACGCAGCGCCTGGTCGTACGCCTCTTGCGCGACCCCGACGGCACGGGCGGCGATGTTGATCCGACCCTTCTCCAGTGACGCGAGCACTTGCTGCAGGCCCCGGCCTTCGGTGCCGCCAAGCAAGTTGGCAGCGGGCACGGCCACGTCATCGAAGGTGATCTCGCAGGTCTCCGGACCACGGTAGCCGAGTTTGGGCAGATCCCTGACGACTTCGAAGCCTGGCGTGGCTGGGTCGACCAGCAGTACGGACATGCCGGCATGCGCGGGCCGCGCGGTGGGGTCGGTTTTCACCAGCACCGGCAGCGGATTGGCGTGCCTGGCGTTGGTGATCCAGGTCTTGCGGCCGTTGATCACGTAGAAATCGCCGTCCCGGCGCGCGGTGGTGGCGATGCCTTGCAGGTCGCTGCCCGCACCAGGCTCAGTCAAGGCGATGCCGGTGCGGCGCTCGCCGGTCGCGAGCGCGGGCAGCAGCGTGGCCTTCTGCTCATCCGTCCCAAAGCTAGCGATCATCCAGCAGGACAGCGAGTGGCTGCCGATGATCCCGGCAATGCCCATCCAGCCACGCGAGATCTCTTCGAATACCACCGCCAGCGAGACCATGTCGGCCGCCAGTCCGCCGTACTCCTCGGGCACAAGCAAGCCGAACAGCCCGAGCTTGCGCAGCGTCGCGACGATGGCGTCCGGATACTCACCTGATGCCTCGAGTTCCCGCGCCACTGGCCTGATCTCCGCGTCCACGAAGGACCTGATGGTGTCGCGCAGCAGCCGTTGCTCATCCGACAGTTCGAAGTCCATGCCTGCTCCCCTGGGTCGGCCTAAGGTCTCGTGCCGCTAGCTACGACAGCACGCGCCGCCTGAAGTTTCGCAGTCCGATCGTCAGGAACACCAGGCCAAACCCGACCACGACGGGATAGATCACATAAAGATGCAGGTGCGGTGCCGTAGTAAAAACCGCCCGCATGCCCTCATTTACGTAGATTAGCGGGTTGATCAGTACCAGCGTCTGCAGCCAATGCCAGCCGTCGATGGTCACCGGCGCGAGCCTGGTCCAGGCGTAGTAGGTGCCGCCGAGGAAGGTGATAGGCAAGATGATGAAGCCGAACATCAGACCGATGTTCCTAGGCTCGAAACTGGTGCCGAGTACCAGTCCGAGCCCGGCCATCGCCACGCAAGCGAGCGGCACGAAAGTCAGGATCAGCAGCCAGTGCAAAGTCAGGTGCGCATGCACGCCTGGCGCATGCACGACGGCCGCGATCGGCAGCACGATGATCGCCGACAGCACGCCCTGAGCCGCACCGGACAGCACCTTGGCGATCGCGACCAGCCAGATCGGGCAGGGTGCCTGCACCCGATCCTCAATCTCCCTGGTAAAGCCGAACTCCTGGGCCATATTGAGCGCGATCGACTGGACGCCCTGGAACATCACCGAGATGCCGACCACGCCAGGCACCAAGATCGTGGCGAAGGCGGACTCCTGCGCCGAGCCGTGCCCGCCGATGCCCTGGCCGATCTTGGGAAAAACATACAAAAATACGAAACACAACAAGAACGGCTGAATCAACGTCCGCACTACGAACTCCCACCAGTGCTTGCGCAGCACTACCAGGTCGCGCAGCATCAAGGCGCCCAGGGCCGTCCAGCTCGCGGCCACCACCGACCGGGTCGGCCCGCCGCCGATCAAGGCGCGAGCATGCTGGTCCGACTGCGTGGCCGATGACGTTGCCGGCGCGGTCATCAGTCCCTCAGCTCCTTGCCGGTAAGGCTAATGAACACCGTCTCCAAGCTGGGCTCGGCGATAGCCAAGTCGACTAGATCGAATCCGCCATGGTCAGCCGCAACCACGATGCGCGAGATCAGCCGATCGCTGCCAGTTACATGCAGCTGGACCACGCCATCGGCGACCCTGGCATGGGCGACGCCAGTTACCTCGCGGCTGAGCAGCGCGGCGAGTTGGTCGGGATCGCCAGTCGTTGTCGTCGTGACGATGGTGTCGGCACCAATGCCCTGCTTGAGCGCGGCCGGCGTGTCCATGGCCAGGATCTTGCCGTGGTCCATGATCGCCACCCGCTGGCAAAGCCGGTCGGCCTCCTCCATGTAATGGGTGGTCAGCAGAATCGTCTGGCCGTCCCGGTGCAGCTCGCCGAGCAAGTCCCATAGGGCGAGTCGGCTCTGGGGATCAAGGCCGGCCGTCGGCTCGTCGAGGAACAGCACCGAGGGCCGGTGGAAGATGGCGCGGGCGACCATCAGCCGCTGGGCCATCCCGCCGGATAGTGCGTATACCGAAGCCTTGGCCCACTTAGACAGCTGAAACTGCGCGAGTAGCTGGTCGGCGATCCGCCGGGATTCCTTGGCCCCCATCCCGAACAGCCGTCCGTGGAAGTACAGGTTTTCCCACACGGTGAGCTGGCGATCCAGCGTGTTTTGCTGGGAGACGATCCCGCTGACCTGCTTGGCCAGCGCCGGATGAGCGCCCACGTCGATCCCGCCAAGGAAGGCGCGGCCAGAGGTCGGCACCACCCTGGTGGTCAGCATGCCGGCCGTCGTGGTTTTGCCTGCCCCGTTCGGCCCGAGCAAGCCGAAGATCTCGCCTGCACTGACATCCAGGTTGAGCTTGTCGACCGCAGCGAAATCGGCACCGGGATAGACCTTCGTCAGTTCCTCGGTGTGGATCGCCAGGCCTTCCCGCTCGGCGGCAAGACCGGTCGCACTCGTCGCTGCAGGCGCGGCACTCATTAGCCGCATCCTAACCGCGCCTGACCTCGCAGAGCCGGATCGCCCGGCTCCCGGCCTGGCGTCGGCAGCACCGGTTGGTCTGTGTTGCGGGTAAGTTGTGGCGCATGGATGAGAACCGGTGCCTGCGGGTGACTGATGCGCTTCGCGACCGTGGGATCGATGCGCACGTAGCGACGCTTGGCGTCGGTGCCTACGCGGTGCGAGTCTCGATCAGTGGCGGCCGACAGGCCATCTGGGGTAGCGAAGGCACTGCCAGCCTGGAAGCCGAGGTACTGCTCGACGGTGACCTGGTGGGCTTCATCGCCGAAATCCCCGGTTCTGACGAGTTCGACGAAGCGCAGATCGTGGATGCGATCGCGCGAGCCGATTACGACGAGCCCGAAGGGCACGAGCGGGCCGTCGCCCCGCCGCCGGCACCGTCGCTGCCCAGGGAAGGTGGCCTCTTCCGGCGCTTCATCGGTGGATTCCGTGAGGACACCAAGTAGCTGCGTACCCGGATCAAGCTCAGCGCGGGGTGGCCTGGGTTGAGGCGGTGGGCTGGGTCACCCCCGAATGCGCCCACGGCCTGGTGAACCCGATCGGGTCCCGGTCGGTGTACGGCGCGATCCTGATGACGAGACCAGGTGCTGGCGATTCGATCATCATTCCCTTGCCGATCACGATGCCGACGTGGCCAGGCGCGGTGGGCGTGCCATCACCGCCGACGAAGAAGACCAGATCTCCTGGCTCGACCTGGCTTGCTGGCACCTGCGGCCCCCAGGCCCACTGCTCTTGTGAGGTGCGGGGGATGTAGACCCCGGCCGATCGGTACGCCATCATGACCAGTCCCGAGCAGTCGAATGAGTCAGGACCGGTGCCACCCCACTGGTACGGCTTGCCAAGTTGAGCCTCGGCGTAGGCGATCGCGTCGGCCGCCGCTTGGCTGTCGGCTACTCCGGTGTTCGGCAGGCAGGTCGGAGCGTCGTCCACGGTGACCGGGCTCACCGAGTAGCCGCCCTTGGCGTAGATCGCCGCCCAGCCCAGCACCGACTGTACGTAAGACTCCAGGTGGTTGTAGGCGAAGATCGCGTTCGGGACGTTGTCGAGCACGCCATTTTCCAGCAGGTACTTAGCGGCCCCGGCGATCGCGTCCGGCGGCTCATACACGCTGGCGACGCCATCGCCATTCTCGTCGACCGCGACGCCATTTACTTTCTGGCTGGCCGGATGGATCGGCAGACCGCCCCAGGTATTGCCGGCCGCGCCGTAGATGCCGATCTGCATCGGACCGGCCGCACCAAACGCGTTCGCACCGCTGTTCACGCCAGGCAAGGTGGTTTGGCCATCATCACTTTCCACCTTGCCAATCCCGGCCAGTACGACCCACGGCACCCGGTATTGCGCCCCGACGTGCTTGAACCAGAAAAGGTAGTTGGCCGGGATCGAGTTTTCTGCCGTCGTGCTCGGCGGCGGCTGGTTGGCCTTGGTGCTGCTCGATGAGCAGGCGCTGTCAGTGGAGTAAAGCAGACCGCCGGCGGCGAATAGCAGCATCGGCGCGGCCAGCACCGCGACGACCAGCAACGTGATGATCGCCGCCAGGCCGAACGCGGCCGGCTTGACCAGGCCGCCGGAGATCCTGATCACTGGTTGCCATCCGCGGCCGGCTCGATAGTGCTGACCTGCCAGTTAGTCCCGGCACCGGTCACGGTGACAGCGAAGCTGCTGGTCTGCTGCTGCGGGCCCTTAGTAGTGGTGGTTCGTACCGACAGGCTCACCTGGAAGGTGATGCTGCTCGGCCCGAAGGCGCGCAGCGAGGTGATCACCCCCGCGCCTTTGCTGACCAGCTTGCTCGACGTCCTCATGTTGACCAACCCGGGCGCTGAGTAGGCCCGTCCGATGAAAACGGCCAGCTCAGCCGTAATGATCGGCTTCATCGGCGCGAGGTAACTCGACGTGCTCTGGCGGTAGGAGAAGGTGTCGTAGTCGTCAGCGAACTCGGTGGTGACTTGAGCGGCGCTCGCGAGGCCAGTGGGCGTGAACGGCAGCCAGCCGTAGATGTCAGGAACCTTGCCAGCCGTCACCGGTGGTGTCGAGGTGACACTCGGCGACGGGCTGGCGGACGGACTGTGCGAGGCCGCCGAGCTGCTGCGGCCTGGTCGCGGGTGACCGGCGGCCGAGGCACCAGGAGAAGTCGGCAGGAACAAGTAGATGCCAAGACCCGCGAGCACCAGTACGACGACCACAAAGGTCGCGAGTCGCTGAACCGGTGTGAGTTCCACGGTGGGCTACTTCCGTCGCCTGATCGGTCTTAGCCAGAACGGCCCTGGCTGAGTTTCCGCACCGCCCGCCTGGCCGCCGGCCGGATCGCTGGTGCCCTGCGAGGGCCGGGCCGGAGGCTGCCGCCGGGCGCCAAGTGATCTGAAGGGGCTGCCCGCGCTGGGCTGACCGCCGGAGCGACCTGAGGTCGGCCGGGGCGGAGCGGCGGCGCGCGGTCGGGCGGTGCCGCCCGAGCCGCTTGGCCGCTGCACCCGAGGCGCAGCGGTGCCGTTCCATGACGGCCCGGACGAGCTCGGCGGCTGCGACGATCCAGTTGGCGCCGGTGACCGGCGCATCGTGCCACCGCCGGATGAGCCGCCGCCACCGCTCGATCCACCGGCCGAGCCGCCACCGCTGCCTGAATTGCCCGGCCACCGCTGACCAGGCGAACCGCCGAGTTGCGGCAGCGCGGGTGCCGACGCGCCGGCGGCGGCAGCACCAGACGTCGGCCCGGTGCCCCTACTCGGCTGAGCGGCGCTGCCGCGACTGCCACCCGCAGCCGCGCCACCCGACCCGCCACCGCCGTTGCCTGACGCCCAGCTAGCCGGGGTACCCTGACTGGCCGGCAGCCGAAGCGGCGGCGCCTGGTCGGCCGACGGGCCGCCAGCCGACGCACCTCGGGCTCTGGCCCGGGAGGCCGATCCAGCCTGGGCGGCGGCGCCGGCCGCAGCCGAGTCAGGTCCCACGCCGCCTGGACCACCGACGCCCGCGTCGCCGCCCATCGCACCGTTGCCTTCGGCGCTCGCCGCTGCGGTCGCGGCCAGGCCCGCCGTGCTCACCGCGGTCGCCGCACCGAGTGCTAGGCCTGCGGCCTGAGCCGGGTTGTGCCTGGCCCAGCGCGCCGCCCGGTAGGCAGCGAATCCTGGCACCGCGAGCGTCGCCGCGTCCCTGGTGTTGGCCCGCGCCGTGGCCGCCGCGCGGGCGAAGTCGCCGTCCGCCCGATCGGCGGCACCGATCGCGCTGTAGCCAACGGCTGCGAACAAGTGCTGGAACGGCTTGCGGTAGATAAACACGGCCACCGTGACCAGCGTGATCATCAAGATCTTCAGTGCCCAGGGCAGGACCGCATCGGAGGTCCCCATGATCAGCGCATAGCAGTACAGCAGCACGCTCAAGGCCAGTGCCACGGCGGCCTGCTTGAGCAGGACGCCGACCAGCATTTCGAACCAGCGCACCGCGACCACCCGGCCAAATCCCGGATGGGTGCCGATCAGCAGGAAGAACGGTCCCACGATCAGCAACAGCAAGAAGCCGAGCTTGAGCAAGATCAAGGTCACCGAGATAAGCAGGATCAGCACCCCGGCAACGAGGGCGGCCAGCATCGCCGCGAAGGCGATTTCCAGCCTGGTGGTCCATTCCTTGCCTTGGAACAGCGGGTACGCGGCTGGGTCCTTGTTTTGGATGGTCTGCGCGATCCCGACGTAGGCGGCCTGCTTCGCCTGGATCAAGGCGGTGGTCGGTTTCTCATTCACCGCGATCGCCTGCGACCACAGCAGCGGCCGTGCGTACTGATTCACGATGGTCTTGGCGTGGCTGTGCGGGCCCGCGTATACGGTCGTGCCGAACTCGCCGTCCAGCCACGGCTTGCAGACCAGCACTGTCCACAACTCGTTGGCGTTCTGGTCGACCACAGTGTGGCCTGAGGTGTAGCTGAAGCTAGCCGGGCTGATCTGCGGGTCGCCCTTCGTGACTGGCAGGCAGTCGGCCTGGCCTGGGCTGGGCAGGTGCGCGAACGCGGTGTTCAAGGTCGCGCTGATGCCGTCAGATACGCCCTTGCCCAGCCCGGTGAAGTCGGCCGGCCTGCCGATCAGCCAGATCGCCGCCGCGCAAGCCACCACCATCCAGATGGTGCCCTCGATGGTCCTGGTACCACGCTTGCGTACTAGTCCCTGCCAGGCTAGCCAAATCGCCCCGAGGATCACGACAAGGGCAACATAGGGGAAATAAATCGCGTTGCCGAGCCCGGTGATCAGATGGTCGGTCACGTTTTGCAGCCAGCTCAGGATTCCTTCGCCAGCGGCCGATTGGTACACGGTAATGGTGACCCGGTCCAGCGCCTTAGCGAAGTCAAAGATCATCCCGGCGACGTCGTTGCCGATCAGCGAGGTCATGTCCGAGCACTGCAGATTGGTCGCCGCCCAGAACTGGCCGGACATGCCGTACTCGTAATACGGCGTGGCGAGTTGCTTACCTGCTGCCACCGGCGGCTTCACCAGCGAGTCGATGCCGGTCGTGGCCGGCTCTGGCTCAGGGACGCCCGGCTGGCACAGGTTATTGAGCGCGCCGGTGATCCCCGATTGCCCGAGCGAGCAGAAGCCGAGCAGTCCGCCGATGTCACCGATGCCCGGCACGGAGCAGAAGCCGCCAGCCGGCGCGGCCGGGCTGGCCGGCGCGGCTTGGCTGGTCTTGGCGGCAGGCGTCGCCGACTTCGCCGTCACGCTGCTGGTCAGGCTGGCCGCGTGAGCGCTAGCGCCGTGCGGGACGCAGCACAGCGCTATCACGCCGATCAGCGCGACGACGACTGCGCGGGCTGCTCGCGGGGCTTTGAGCATCGGGGGGCTCCTGGGGGTCGCTCGGATCAGTCGGCGAAGGCTTAGGGGGAGGGCGCCGTCGCCGGGCTAGCTGGTCGGCCCCTTACGTGGTCCTGGCCGTTGGACACCGGTGGGACTCCGTTCGTCTCCGCCGGTGGTGCTTTTGCTGGCACCGCGCTCGCTTGCGCGCCTGGCGCATGCTCGCCGCCAGCCCGCCCCGGCTGTTGTGCCGACACCGGGACGTGACCTGCGCCAGCTCGGGTGGGGTTGGTATCGAGCCAGCGGCGCAACTCTTCGGAAATCAGGTCGACGGTGATTCGGCCCGCCCGGCCGTCCAAGTCACGGAAGATGCATTCACCATTACCGAGACTGCGCAGTACCGCATTGTGCTCGTCGGAAGGATCTACGCCGAGCAATGACATGACGTTCGATACCTCGGCGCGTTCGGTCGAACGGAATGCGAACACGGCCGAGATGCAGTTCGTGACCTGCTCGTTCAGCAGGTCACCCGCATTCTGGGAGACCAGGATGAGTGCGGTGTTGCGGGAGCGGCCCATTCTGGAGACCTCGGGGATGAGCTTGGCGCCCTGCGGAGTCGACGTCACCGCCCAAGCCTCGTCAAGCACGATCGCCTTGGGAATCCGCCGGTCCATGCCGTTCAGCAGCCGCCGGGCGAACTGCGACACCAAATACAGCAGGGCGACAGAAAGGCGCTGCTCATAGGAATAGTCGTCGCGCTTGAGGCCGGCCTCCGGCAAGGTCAGGCCGGCCAGCGTAAAGACCGTGGTCCAGCCTTCTGCCTCGATCCGCTCGCCACCCGACGGGGAAAAGCACAATCTGGCCAGCCGCATCTCTGACATCGACCGCAGCACAGCACCCAGGTTCTTTGAGGCCGGATCGGCCGCCGCCTCCAGGTGCTCGACTACCTTGCCGAGGCTGGGCCGCTCCCCCGACGAGACCGCGCCGACCGCCTGGATCATGGCGCTCTCACGTTCTTCGCTCATCCCTGGCAGCAGCAGACGCAGGGTCTCGGCTGCCATGGTGCGGCGCTCGGCCAGGTCATCACCGAACGAGAAGGGGTCGAGCAATCCGGCGGCTGCGGTGCCAAGCGGCAGCACTCGAGCTCGCCTACCCCGGTGCGCAAGCAGCTTGACCAGCGACTCAGCATCGCCCTTCGGGTCGATCACGGCGACGGTGACGCCGCGCAACGCGAGCTGCAAGATCAGCAGCAAAGCCAACGTGGTCTTACCGCCACCAGGCTCGCCCGTGATGGCGACTGCGGTCGGCCGGTTGCGTGCTGCCGCGACGAGCGGGTCGAAGTGGACCACTGACCGGGCCCGGCCCACGGTCTCGCCGATGTACGGGCCGATCCAGCCGGCCTCATCGACTTGCCGATCACCCAGATCGACTGTCGCCGTCGGCATCCCGCCGGCGATCGTGTAAAGCGGTTGACGCTGCAGGTAGGAATTAAGCCTGACTTTGTCGCCCGGCAATGACTCGCACAGCAGCGAGAACTGGTCACCGGTCGAATTCACCACGTCAATACCGATGTCGCGGTAATGCTCGGTGACCGCCTCCGCCCGGCGCACGCACAGTTCCTTCGTGGGCGCGGTGACCGCGAGCCGGTGCCAGCCGTAGACGAAGGGCAGCCGCTCCTTGGTGATGCCGTGCTCAAGCAGCCTGGCCGCCTCAATCTGCTCGGCCAGGGCCAGCGGCAGGTCGGCACCAGCTTCTCTGATGTGCGCGTCCATGTCCCTGGCGTGCGCCAGCCGACGGCTGACATCCTTGCTCGCCTTGGCCGGCGGGATGAGCTTCATCCGCAAGCTGGCTTCGACTGGGAATGGCAGCGAGTCAGCGTAATGCAGCCAAGGTTCCCCATCAGGGAAGTACATGACGTCGGGGAATCTGGTGAAGGACAAGAAGGCGACACAGGACTCACCGGCCGGATGGATGATCCGCAGCACGGTTCGTCCGTTGTGAATCTCACCCTCAACCAGCGACTCGATCTCGCCGTAGCCCCAGCGGCGCTTCTTGACCGCTGTCGGTGGCGGATCGCCGATGGCCCCAGTCAGGGCATGCCGGAACAGCCAGGCGACCTCATCGGCACTGGCATGCTTAGCCGCCAGCGAGCTTGCCCCAAGGGTCCGGCCGACTCGCTCAGCCTGCTCGGTCCACTTGGCGATCTCGGACAGCATGACGGCCGAGTCCTCGATCCCGAGCATTTGCTCGCCAGCCCGATACGCGTTCACGAACCCGGCGAGCGCGCCGCCTGCCAGCTGCGCCCTGACGCCTCGCTGGCCAAGCCGAACGCCGAGGTAGACCTCTTTGGTCCAGAAGTCCTTGGCCCACACCTGCCGGTACATCTCATCCAGGTAAGGCAGCCAGCCAGGACCGCCGTCCGAGGTAGCGTGCAAGCCAGTGGCCCACTGCGCCGCCGGATAGCTGCGGTGCGCGATCCGCAAGTGCACCTCAGCGTCGGCCATCCGGATGCCCGGCCAAGGCGACCGTCAGGTTGGTGGCCAGCGCCTCCCTGGTGAGCCCAGTCATGAACTCATAGGAAATGGTCGGCACCCGGAAGTACGCCCAGGCGTGCGTTTCGGTCAGCAAGACCCGGTCATCGAAGTATCTGACCGATAGCCGGTTCCGCTTAGTTCGCTGGCTCATCGCCGCACCTGCTCGGCTAGGGCCGCGACCAGCACACCAGCTAGCGCGGTGCAGGCAGCGACGGTCGACTGGCCGAGGACTCCAGCCCAATGCTGAGTAGCTAGCTGGCTGGGAGCGCTGGCGTGGGCTCGTTTCGTCGGCTGGACTTTCAGCTGATCATCCCAAGGGAGCCGGACGATGGCACGGCAGCGGCCGATGCAGACGCGTTCTGCTTGCTCGACATGTGGCAGGCTCGGGCGGCTGACGCCGTTCATCACCATGATCGCGTTCGCGGCCAACTGCGCGTGTTCATGCGCCTGCAGCCATTCGAACGTCATCGCGATCGAGCGGGCCGCCGCCGCGCTGGCCGGCGCGACCAGCACCAGCTGATCAGCCAGCCCGAGCAGCCTGGGCACGGCGGTCGTGGAGGGATCAGCGAGCACGAACTGATGATCAGCACTGGCCTGCCTGAAGACCTCAGCAGCCGCCGGCGGATCAATGTTCGCTGCGGCGTCGGCAACGACGGCGGACTGCTCACCGCCCAGCACCGAGAGCCTGGACGGCACCAGCGAAGCCGCCTGACCTAGCGCCGGGCGGTGCAGGGCGCGCTTGCCGAGCGACTCGGCACCGGGATTCAAGTCGAGCACAGCGACCGACTCCGGCCGCAGGCTTGCTAGCGCCTCCCCGGTCAGCAACGTGACGATGGTCTGTCCGGCACCGACAGTGCAGCCGAGCATGACAATCCGACGCTGGCCGTCGATCGGCTGCTGGGCCCTGGTCCGGTCGCGAGCGAGCTGATCAGGCTTGCCTGGGCGATGCCCGCCGGGAACGACGGTGACCCGCCCCGAGCGCCCGTCAGTCCGCAGGGCCGAGGGTCCGGCGATGGCCTGTTCGACCGGGAGCGGGAGTTCTTGCGCGGTGCTCGCGCTCACCACGGTCACCGCTGGGCGACTCGCCTGGGCGTCGGTGGCAGCCGGTGCCTGCTCAACTGCCGGTGCCTGCTCAACTGCCGGTGCCTGCTCAACTGCCGGTGCCGGCTCAACTGCCGGTGCTGCTTCGCCAGTCGGCACTGCGGCCGCCACCGCCTGGGCTGCGTCCAGTCCTGGCTCAACGACCGGCAGCTCAGCGACCGGCGGCTCAGCGACCGGCGGCTCAACGGCCGGCAGTCGGGCGGCTGGCGGCTCAGCAGCCGGCGGCTCAGCGACCGGCAGTCGGGCAGCTGGCGGCTCGGCGGCCGGCGGCTCAGCGACCGGCAGTCGGGCGGCTGGCGGCTCGGCGGCTGGCGGCGCTGGCATGGACGGCATCGGTGGCATCGGCGGCGCGGCCGGCCGTACCGACCGCGTCGGCGGCGCGGTCGGTGACCGCATTGCCCGGCCTGGCGGTCCGGCTTGGAGATACTGCGGCAGCGGCTGGCCCGACTGGGCAGCAACTGGTCCAGCCCCGGCCTGAACGGGCTGCCGTACTACTGCCGTCCCGAGTCCAGGCACTCGCTGGCCAGGCACTGATTGCCCAAGCGCTTGCTGAGCTGGCACGGACTGAGCTGGCACGGACTGAGCTGGCACGAGCTGAGCTGGCACGGACTGAGCGGTCGGGACCTGGGCGGCTTGGTGCCGCACGGTTGCGGCTCGGCTCGGCACCCGGCTGCCGCCCCTGGCCGGCAGTCGCACGTGGGCCCGCACCCGGCGCGGCTGTGCGGTACGGTCGGCGAGTTGGGCGCGCACTGACGCCGGCAGGTGCCACACCCGGCCGGTCACCACGATCACGTCGCTTTCCGCCAGCGGCAGCATCCGGCACCACACCCGTGGCTCAGCCAGGTAGCGCAGTTGAGAGTGCACCAGCTCAGGCAGTCGCTTGCCCTCAAGTACCGGCCGGGTGACCAGCCAGGTCACGACTCCGGGCGGCAGCACGTAGAGCCAGATCAGCGTGTGGTTGAACGGAACCCCGAGCAGCGTAAGAAGCACCACGTACGGCACCGCGATGGCCGCGAATACCGTGATCTGACCGATCGGAAGCGGCATTGGCAGCCGAAAGTCGTACAGCTTATAAAGCCGCTTCTCAATCCGCCAAATGCTCGTATAGGTGGGCAGATCCACCAGGTGCTCTCCTTTCGGCAGCTCTAGGTAACTCCATTACGAATAGCTGAGATAACCAGCGAACCGGATAACATAAGCTGATCAACTGCTCAGTGGACGCCCAGCGCATGGGCGATGCCCATGGCCAGCGAACGCACTATCGTCGGCTCGTAGAAAATGACGGCAATGGCGACCGCCAGTACAAAGAATTGAACGAACCTGATGATCTCGCGGGTAAACAAGAAGAATATCGCGACGATCCCCACGATCCCGAGGAACAGTGGCCCGAATAGGTCCTGGAGGTAAGTCACCAGGCCAGGCGCTGCTCAGCGCGAGCGGGACTCCCGTGGCAAGAAGCAGGTGCGGCGACATCTTCACTCCGGGGTAGGTGAGCACGGCTTACTGAGGTCCTGCGCGAATTGGTGGCTGCTCATGGCGCTGACCCCGGCAGGGCGGTTGACGCTCCGATCGAGCTGACGTACCAATGCCCAGCACGCTGCACGACGGTCATCGCGTAGCTCATGTCAAGCTGAGCTCGCCCGCCTGCCGAAGTCACCGGCCCGGCGGCCGGAGTGGTCGCGGGCAGCCAGGCCACGGAGACAGTGATGTGCTTGACCGATCCCGGCGCGGCCGGGACTGTCACCGACAGAATGCTACCGAATGTCACCTCGCCGCCAAGCCCGGTCAACTGCGTGCCCGGGGTCGTGAACGAGCTAAGACCGGTGGTCGTACTGACCGCATAGGCACGGAAAAAGGCTGGCAGCGCCTGGGTGAGCGCGGCCTCGCTGGTCCGATCCGGTGCGAACTTCGCCGGTGGCGGCAAAATCAGACCCGGCGGCGGCGCGAGCAGGGCCGGCTGCCCAGAGACGACGATGCCGCCGTCCGCGTAGTACACCGGCACACCGAGCTCGGTGATCTTGCCGTTGACGAGAGCGAGCAGCTTTACCACCGCACTGTGCGCATTCTGCACATCGATCCCGGCCACTTGCTCGGATTGCATGGTTTGCGAGCCGTCGCCATTCCAGCCAAGCTGCGGATTCGTGCCCGCGGGCAGGAACGGCGCGAGCTCACTAGCGCGCTGCGCTGAAGTAGTCGGACTGAAGTTGAGATAGACCTGGCCAAACTCCAGTGCGAACGCCTGCGCCAGCGGCACAGGGAAGCCGTCCTGACTCTGGCTTGCCGTCCCCGCGGCCGACGGCTGACTCTGATACCCGGTCACAATTGCGACGATGCCTCGATAACCGATTAGCAGCAAGACCACCCACACGATGGCGCGCAGCATCCAAACAAGCCATCGACCACCAGCGCCTCGCCGCGCGATGCGCTGTGGTTGGTCGATTGCTTGCCCAGCTTCATATCCGGTCGGCTGCCCTGCCAGCGTGGCAGGGCCAGCGGTACCGGTTGCTCGCCCGGCCATCATGTGCTGCTCGGCTGTCACCCGCTCGGTCATCACGAGGGCTTCGGGCAGCACACGGTTGCCCGAAGCCATCACTCCTCCGCCTGCTTACCCTGACCGCCGAGGCGGCCAGGTGCGGCGCACCATTGCTCTCCTGTGCCACCATTCTGCGGCAATACGCCCGGCCTGCGGGCCCTTTGCGGTCTCCGACGCGCCGATGACCTGCGAATTGTTAAAGATCGGCGGGATTGACCTTCGCCGCCAAAGTCGCAGTTGGGCACTGGGTAAACCGTCGATGACCTGCACAAACGCAATCCTGACCCAAGCCGGTGCCGGCTCAGGGACCGGGTTGATCCGGCCGTCGTCCGACAGCCAGAAATTGTGTCGCGCATCTGCTGTATCGCCCTCCTATACGGAGCTAGCCGACGGTGACCTGAGCGCAGCTAGCCATCGCCATTGACCCAGGGCGCTGTGATAGTTGGTGTGACGGCAGGTCAACCCGCCCGGGCGGCCGCTATCGGGTCGGGCCTGCGGTGGCTGCCGGGTCACCAGCGCCTGCTGTGGCGATGATCCAGGCGATCACCAGCGCCTCCTCGTGCCAAGCGTCATAACGTCCACTGCGACCGCCGTGCCCAGCCACCATCTCCGTCTTCAGCAAGAACGGCCCGCCTGACGCTTTCGCCTGCAGCCTGGCGATCCACTTAGCCGGTTCGTGTAGGCTGACCCGGGTGTCGTTCAGGCTGGTAACGGCGAGGATCGGCGGGTACGCCCGATCGGGTTGACGTTCTCGTACGGCGCTGTATGACTTCATGTAGGCGTAGTAGCCGTCGCGTCGTGCAGCGGGTCGCCCCACTCCTCCCACTCGGTGACAGTGAGCGGCAGCGATGGGTCGAGCATCGAATTCAGCGCGTCCACGAACGGCACCTGGGCGACGATCCCGCCGAAGGCGTCAGGCGCCAGGTTAGCCACGGCGCCCATCAGCAGGCCACCCGCTGAGCCGCCACGCGCGATCAGCTTGTCCGCGCTGACGTCCAGCCAGCGGAAGCCAAGTGCCGCGCGCACGCGATGAAGTCGGTGAACGTGTTGCGCCTTATGCAGCAGCTTGCCTTCCTCGTACCAGGCGTCGGCCCATTTCGCCGCCGCCGCGGATGTGCGCGATCGCGAACGCGAATCCGCGGTCGAGCTGGGACAGGCCGAGGGATGGAGAAGTACGGATCGGACGAGATCTCGTAGCTGCCGTAGCCGTGCAGCACCAGCGGCGCGGTGCCGTCGCGCGGGCGTGCCCTTCTTGCGCACCAAGCGAGATCGGGATTCTGCGTGCCGTCGTCGGCGACTGCCCACTCCCTGAATTGCTCGTAATCCTCGATCCGATACTCGTCAGCGCCGGGCAGCGCGAGCACGGGCCGCCGCTTGAGCAAGATCAGGTCACCGGTAACGGTGTCGCAGTCGTACACCGAGCCCGGGGTGATCATAGATTCATACCCAATACGGAAAAATTTCGACGTGTACTCCGGATTCGAACCGGGCCCGACCGAGTACACCTGCTCATCGAAAGCGACGTCGTAGTCGGTCCCGTCGGCCCGGATTACCCGCAGCCCGGTCAGCCCGTTCTTGCGGTAGTACAACACCAGATGGTCTTCGAACGCGCCGACGTCAAGCAGCCTGGTGTCGGCCCGATGCGGCACCAGCGGGGTCCATACCGACGGCTGATCCAAGGTCGCTGTCGCCAGTTCGAAGTTCTCGGCGCCGTCATTGTGCAAGATAAGCAGCCGGTCAGCACCGTCGGCGCTGACCTGGTCGTCGACCCGGTAGTCAACGCCTTGGCGACGCGGCGCTACCGAGGCGAACTCGCCAGTCGGCTGACCCGCGTCCAGCAGCAGTACCTCACTGGTCAGCTTGCTCGCTGAGGTGATCATCAGGTACCGCTCGCTGCGACTCAGCGCGATCGCGGTGAAGAACCGCTCATCGTCTTCGGTGAAGACGATCTGGTCCGCGCTGGCCGGGGTGCCGATCAGATGCCGCCAGATCCGGTACGGCCGCCAGGCTTCATCGACGGTGATGTAGAACAGCGCCGACCCGTCCCGCGACCAAGCCGTGCCGTAATAGGTGTCGGGGATCTCATCCGCGGCGATCTCGCCGGTCACCAGGTCCTTGAACCGCATGGTGAACCGCTCGTCACCGGAGTAATCGGTGGAGAAGGCAAGCGTGGCACCATCGGGGCTGACGTCATAGGAACCGAGCGAGAAGAACGGCTTATCGCCGGCCAGTTCGTTGGCGTCGAGCAGGATCTGCTCGCCAGCCAGCGGCGAGCCGTCGGTGGACATAGGCGGCCGCTCATCGCTGTCAGCTACCGCCCGACGGCAGTACACGCTGTACTGCTTGCCCTCGACCGTGCGGCTGTAGTACCACCAGCCGCCCTTGCGCACAGGAACCGACAGGTCGGTCTGCTGCGTACGGCCCTTGATCTCGGTGAAGATCGTCGCTCGCAGATCGGCCTGGGGCGCGGTCAGCGCCTCGGTGTAGGCATTCTGCCCTTCCAGGTACGCGATGGTGTCCGGGTTCTCCTTGTCGGCGAGCCACGCGTACTCATCGGTGACGGTGTCGTCGTGATACGTCCTGGTGGTCGGGATCTGCTTGGCGACTGGGCGCTCGGGGGCAGTGGTCATAACTCACGATTCTAAAGAGCCGCCGACGGGTGAGCGCAGACCGCCGAGCCGGCTAGCTGTCGTGAGTGATCCTGGCGGCCTGTGGAGTCGTGCCAGGCGAGCCACCGGGCGGGTCACCAAGTGGCTGGATGACTGGTCCGTGGTACGGGCTGGTCTCGGTCTGCTTACTGGCCAGCGTGCCGGTTCGCGCGACGGTGAGGTCGGTGCAGCCGCGCAGGCCGCGCCAGCGCTGCAGCGCAGCCGTGGCGGTAGCGCCGTACTCAGGGATCGGCAGGCCGTCTTCGATCAGCGCCGGGCGCCAGCTGAAGCTATCGATGTGCCTGCCGGTCACCGTGATGTGCAGCGCGCCGCTGTAGGTCTCTGGCGCGGTGGTGTCATAGAAGGCCAGGTTGCCCAGGCCGTAATCGACGAACGCGGTGCCCAGGTAGCCGCTCCGAGCTGGACGTGGGCGTGCGCGCCAACAATGATGTCGGCGCCAGCTGCGACCAGTGCCTTGGCCAGCGGTTCCTGAATCGTGTTGGGGCAGGTCTGCGCCTCCGTGCCCCAGTGCAGGTAGACCACGACCGTGTCGTTGTCTTTCCTGGCGGCCTGAACGGCCGCGATGAGCTCGGATTCCTGATAGGCCGATGCCAGTCCTGGCTGCGTCGCCGTGGCGGTCCACGAGCTGATCAAGTCGGTGTCGATCACTTCGGTGGCGGCGATGATCGCGATCCGCTGGCCGTTGATCGTCGTCTCATAGGGCGCGAACGCCTGGGCGGCGTCACGGCCGATCCCGAGCACAGGAAAGTGCGCTGCTTTCGCGATCGCCAACGACTGATCGAGCCCGGCCCGACCGCAGTCCTCGCCGTGGTTATTGGCCTCGGTGACCAGCGTGACGTGAGCCGCTTTGAATGCGGTCAGCGCTGTCGGCGGCGCCGCGAAGACGTACTGCTTCGGCTGCGGATCTGGGCACGACCCGGTCACGAGCGCCGACTCGAAATTAGTCATGCGCAGCTCAGCGCCCGACAGCAGCTTGGCGATATTGCCGTCAAGCGCGGTGGCCGGATCGTCGGCCAGTCGGACGCCGAGGGACCCTTCGAAATGCACATCGCCGCCGAATGCCAAGGTGACTGGCTTGCCGTCACCGCGCCAGCTCGCGGACAGCGGACTGCCTATCTTTTTGCGATGCTTAATCACCGGGCGCGCGGACCTAGTCCTCAGGCTGTGGGCAGCGCTGACGGCGGCGTGCTGCCTGGCAATGATGAGGCCGCCAGCCAGTACGACAATTACTAGCGCTGCGACGGCAAGCTTGAACTGGAGCGCGAGCCGTCGCCTAGTCGCTCGCCTAGACGAATGCACGGCACCAAAATAGCCACATTAATAGTGCCAACCTCGGCGAATTAGCTAGGTCAGTACCTAAGGGTAGGTTTGCTGACGATGTCCAGGCAAGTGAGCGACCCACTCGGCGGCCGGTATGCGAAGCTCTGGGCGGCCAGTACAACCTCCGCGCTCGGCAGCGGGCTTGCCACCATCGCCGCGCCGCTGTTCATCGCCGCGCGCACGCACGACCCATTGGTGGTCTCCGCCGCGTCCGGCGCGGCGTGGCTGCCCTGGCTGCTCTTCGCGCTGCCCGGTGGCGTGCTCGCCGACCGGGTGGACCGGCGCAAGTTGATGGTGGTGATCGACTGGTCCAGGGTTGTCGTGATGGGCGTGCTTGGCGCGGCCATGCTCACCGGCCGGGCCAGCATCGGCTTGCTTTACGTGGCACTGTTCGTGATCAATACCGGCGAGATCGTCTTCAGGTCGGCGGGTCAGGCGATGATCCCCGCGGTGGTGCCGCGATCACGGCTTGAGCGAGCCAACGGCTGGCTGGCCGGCGGGACAGTGCTGATGCAGCAAATGGTGGCCGGCCCGCTCAGCGGCGCGCTCTTCGCCGTGGCGGCGGCCATCCCGTTCCTGGTGAATGCGGGCACCTACGCGGCCAGCGCCATCCTGATCGGCCTAGTCGCCGGGACTTATCGGGCCAGCGATCAGGCAGCGGGCGACAGCCACGGCCAGAAAGCACGCACGTCGGTGCGGGCTGACCTGATCGAAGGTCTGCGCTGGCTGAGCAAGCAGCGATTGCTGCGTACCATGGCCGTGCTCATTGGGCTGTTGAATGTCACGCTGACCGGCGCGCTTGCCTTGCTTGTGCTGCTCGCCAGGGAGCGGCTCGGCGTTGGCTCGGTCGGCTATGGATTGCTCTTTACCTGTTCGGCCGCAGGCGGGATCCTCGGCTCCATGCTCGGCGACAAGCTGATCGAGCGGATCACAGCGACCTGGACGATCAGGATCGGCCTGCTCATCGAAGCCACCTTGTATCTGGTGTTGGCCACCTCACGGAGTCCGTATCTGGTCGGCGCCATGTTCTTTGTGTTCGGCATCCATGGCGGGTTGTGGACGATCGCCGCGAGTTCGCTGCGGCAGCGGCTGACCCCGCCTGAATTGCTCGGCCGAGTCGGCGCGAGCAACCTGTTCATCGCGGCCGGCGGCAACTGCATCGGTGCGCTGCTAGCAGGCACGATCGCTGGTCAATTCGGCATCACTGCACCGTACTTGGTCGGCCTGGTGGTCGCGCTGATCGTGTCGGCTTGTACTTGGCGGGTGTTCAGCCCGGCAGCGGTTGCCGTCGCGTACGGTGCGCCAGCGCCGCGCGATGAGACTGACGATCACCCGGCACCGAGTGCGGCACCCACCGCCGGGTAGCACCGCCGCGAGCTATTTCCGCAGCTTTATGTCTTGTTGTTTAAGTTTGGCCACATTGCCCCGATTCCCGCGCATGCCCGCACGGCGCCGCCCGCGCCGCAATACCCAAAGACGGCGACAACCTTCGCTGCTGAGCCGGCCGAGCGCCGGGCTAGGGACCCGGGCTAGGGACCCGGGCAAGGACCTCAGCGCCCGATCCGCCCGTCAGCGCCACCCTGCCCATGCCCCGCCACGCCGCCATCCAGCTGAGGCCCACCGCCTCCCGCGCACCCCAGCCCGCCGAATAGGACAACACAAGTGACATGGCGTTGCATGATGGCCATATGGGTGGAGACAACCGCGCAAGCGCGACCATTGACGGCCTTGTCGATCACCATACGCACTTGCTCAAAGCTGCGGCCGGCCTGCCGTGGCCGTGGCAGGACAGCACCGTGCGGGAGTTCCATCAGCGGATCTGGCGCGCCGGCAGCACGCCGATGGACGTCGCTGATCCGGTGCCTCCGTATCCGACCGCTGAGCTAGCCGCGCGGCTGACGGCCGGGCTTGCCGCAGCCGCCGAGGTCGGCCTGGTCGAGATCACCGAAATGGGCATGCGCGACTGGAGCTATCTGGAGGCGCTGACCGCGGCCAGCGCGACCGGGCCGCTGCCCGTCCGGGTGCGGCTCTATCTGGCCAGCGGACTGGCGGAATCCGCCACCTTGACCGAACTCGCCGCTCGGCGCACCGACGCCGGATCGTGGCTCAAGCTGGAAGGTATCAAGTTCTACGCCGACGGCTGGCTGGTGCCGCGTACCTGCGCCATGTGCCGGGCCTTCGACGACACCGGTGAGCGCGGGCTGCTCTTCACCGACGCCGCCAAGCTGGCCAAGAGGATCGAGCCCTTCATTGGCGCGGGCTGGCGGATCGCCACGCACGCTATCGGCGACCTTGGCGTGCAGACCGTGCTTGACGCCTATGAGCTGGCCTGGGGCGGTGACGCTGCCGCCATCCGGGCGGCCGCGCCCCGGATCGAGCACGCCAGCCTGCTGTCCGACGCCAACATAGCCCGGCTGGCTTCGCTCGGGGTGCAAGCCTGCATCCAGCCGTCATTCCCGGTGACCGATGCCGCGTCAATTCGGCCCGCACTCGGCGCCGACCGCGAATCGATCGCCTATCCGTGGCTGCAGCTCGCTGGCGCTGGCGTCAAGCTGCTCGTCGGGACTGACTACCCGATCGAAGTGCTCGATCCACTGGTCGGCCTGGCCAGGCTGGTTAACGGTCGGTCGGATCGGCCCGGCTTCGCGACCGCGGATACCGCCCCCGAGCATTCCAGGTTGCCGACGAAACTCGCCATCGCATTGTCCAGCGACCGCACCGCCGGGCAGACCACCTTGTCCGCCGACCCGGACGCGGTGCCCGCGAGCGAACTTGATCAACTCCAGGTTGTCGGCACCGCGCCGGAGCCGTTCTGATGCGGCCTGATCACAACGCGGAGTTCAACCACCCTCGGCTGGTCGAGGTCTACGACGCCATGTGCCCGTGGTCGCGCGACGATGAGTTCTTCTTGTCCGTGGTCAATGAGTCCCCCGGTGCGCGCGTCCTTGACCTAGGCTGCGGTACCGGTCGGCTCGCGCTCGGACTGTCGGCAGCTGGGCATACCGTAACAGGGGTAGATCCGGCGGTCGCGTCGCTGGCGGCGGCTCACGCCAAGCCGGGGGCTGCGCAGGTGCGCTGGATCGAAGGCACCTCGGCGACACTGCCTGATGCCGCATTCGAGGTCGCGGTCATGACCAGCCACGTAGCGCAGTTCTTCGTCGCGCCGGACGACTGGCGAGCGGTGCTCGCTGACCTGCACCGCGCATTGGTGCCTGGCGGCCGGCTGACGTTCGATAGCCGGGACCCGCGTGCCCGCGGGTGGGAGCGGTGGAACCCGGTCGACTGGCGTAAGCGGGTCGCGCTACCTGATGGAGGTACGGTCCTCGTCTGGATCGAGGTCACTGACACCCGGGACTCAGATGTCGACTCGACCATCCACTACGAGTTCGACGATGGCACTGAGCTGCTCAGTTCGACGACGCTGCGGTTCCGGTCGGAGTCCGAGCTCCGCTCGACGCTGCGGGACGCCGGCTTTAGCGTCGAGCACATCTATGGCGGCTGGCGGCGTGAGCCGATCGGCGCCCCTGACGGGGAGTTCCTGGTGATCGCCAAGCGCTGAGCGGCTTCGCCCTACCGGTAATTCACGAACTGCAGTGCGATGTCGAACTCCTTGCCCTTCAGCAGCGCAATCACGTCCTGCAACTCGTCCTTCTTCTTGGACGAGACCCGCAATTCATCGCCTTGCACCTGCGCACGGACGCCCTTCGGGCCTTCGTCCCTGATGATCTTGGAGATCTTCCTGGCGTCGTCCTGGGAGATGCCTTCTTTCAGCGCGACGCTGATCTTGTACTCCTTGCCTGACGGCTTCGGCTCGCCGGCATCGAGAACCTTGAGCGAGACTGACCGCTTGACCAGCTTCTCCTTGAAGACGTCAAGCACGGCGTTCGCCCGCGCTTCACTGTTCGCCCTGATCTCGACAGCTTCCTTGCCTGACCAGGTGATAGCGGCACCAACACCGCGGAAGTCGAACCTGGTGCCGATCTCCTTGGCGGTCTGATTCAGCGCATTGTCGACTTCATCCCGGTTGATCTTGGACACCACGTCGAACGATGAGTCTGCCAAAGAACTGATCCCTTCATCTGCGCCTGCGGGCTCAACTTTAAGACCCGGCGCCGCCTGCTCCATAAAGAAGGCCCCGCCCGGCCATCTCTGGCGGAGATCGGCTTGACCTCAACTCGGGCGGGGCCTGCGCGCCGGGTAGTGCTCGAACTGGCGCGACTTAAACTCACGGCACGAGGCGAACAGCGATGCCCACGCCGCCTCAGCGAATCGGGACGGCAGGCACTGCCATGGCCTCGCCCGACACCATACTGCCTAGGCCCGGATCAGGTCAGCGATATTGACCAGAGCCACCGGGGAGCTTGCCCGCATTAGCTATTCAGCTTGGTCATCCCGACGCGGCCGCCCTTGCCTGCGCATCTGCTTGGCCTGCGCCGGCAGCCGTCCCGCCTCGGCGAGCATGCGTCGCAATAGGAATTCGATCTGCGCGTTCGTGCTGCGCAACTCGTCGTTAGCCCACTTGGCCAGCGCGTCATGCACGGCTGGATCCAGCCGTAGCAGGATGCTCTTGCGCTCGCTCATCGGCCCGCCATACCTGCCATTACTGGTAGAGCGATCCGGTGTTTACGACCTGCTGAGTCGCTTGCTCGCTACAGAGGACCACAAGCAGGTTCGACACCATCGCCGCCTTGCGTTCCTCGTCGAGTTGGACCACGCCCTCGTCTTCAAGTCGTTGCAGCGCAAGCTGCACCATGCCAACCGCCCCCTCGACGATCCTCGTCCGTGCGCCAACCACCGCGTCCGCCTGCTGCTGCCTCAGCATCGCCTGCGCGATCTCCGGTGCGTAGGACAACCTGGTCAGCCGCGACTCGATGATGATCACCCCGGCCGCTGCCACCCGGTCAGCGATCTCGGCCGACAGCCGCCTCGTGATCTCTTCGGCATTGTCGCGCAACGACAGATCGGAACGGCCACGGGAGTCGTAGGCGTAGCTGGAGGCAATGTGCCGAACGGCGGTCTCAGTCTGGATGGCGACGAAGCGCGCGAAGTCATCAACCCCATAGATGGCCTTAGCCGTGTCCTGCACCTGCCAGACCACCACGGCGGCAATCTCAATCGGATTGCCGTCGAGGTCGTTGACCTTAGCTACCGACGTCTCAAGATTGCGTACCCGCACCGAGATTTCCCGTCGGACTGTGAAGGGATTGACACAGTGCAATCCCGGCCTGCGGATCGTGCCATGGTAGCTGCCGAAGAGCTGGATAGGCCGCGCTTCACCAGCGACCACCGACGTCAGGCCGCGCAGCGCGGAGCCGGCCAGAAGAAACACCAGCAACGCAACCGAGATCAGCGCAATCCGGCTCGGCCCAGTCATGCGGCTACTGAGAACGATCACCACGATGCTTGCCAGGATTGCCACGACGCATACGATAAGGACAGGGATGCCCGGTGCCGACCGGGCCTCACTCTCGATTATCTGCTTGCCGACCGGACCTCGAACTTCCGCAGGCACCACATTAGCCATCCTTGCCACCTCCGCTTGACCCACTTGATACCACGCTACTAGCGTAGTGATATCAGTTTATTTGGCAAGGGCCCCAAAACGTCGGTCGGCATCAGTTCGCGCGACCGCACCGTCCACGCGTCACTGGCCGGGTTAGTCACCTAAATCGGGCACAGGTTCCGGCTTCCCGAAGAAGCCCAGCGAAACGACACTGGTCACCCTATTCGCCCGATTATCCGGCCCAGCGAGGGAGGGCGCGGCCCCGCGGCCGCGCCCTCCCTCGCTCTCCAGCTAGTTACCAGTGACCCCTACGGTGAAGTGGAAGTAGCCAACGTGCATCGACAGGCCGAATCCACCAAGATGGTGGATCAGCAGCGCGACCAGCAAGATGAGCAAGATCGCGACCAGAACCCAGAACAACCAGATAAGGAAACTCGGCACGCTGTGCCGCCAGGTACTCATAGGCCGCCTTCTACCCTCAAGGCGGGAAGTATGCCGGCCTACCGAATGGTCGACAGATCGTCGAGCCAGACCAGCGGCCCTGAGTGCGACTTCGTGGTGCCGTTCCCGTGACCTCGGCGGGCATGTGCAGTCATGCCGACGGCGCCAGCAAGGTTGCCTAGTTGCGCTCGCGCTCGCTCGATCGCTGTAGGCCGACATCTGCTGCCAGAACGCGGCAGCTGGGCCGCCAGCATCATCGTTGTACCTCCGATGTTGCTGCTTCTCCCTCGCGGGCAGCATCGTAGGAGCGGTACTGCGGTCAGGGCGACAGCACTGCTCCTTCGATGTCGCTGGACCGGGCGTGGGGTACCGCATCATAGGAGCGGCGATGTCGCCGGACGCTGGCGCGGGCCGCGGCCGGGGACTCGGCACGTGGCCACCGGACGCTGGCGCGGGCAGCGGCCGGGGACTCGGCACGTGGCCACCGGACGCTGGCGCTCAGACGTTGAAGCGGAACTCGACTACGTCGCCGTCGCGCATGATGTAGTCCTTGCCTTCGATCCTGGCCTTGCCCGCGGCCCTGGCGGCGGCCACTGAGCCAGCGGCCATCAGGTCGTCAAACGAGACGATCTCGGCCTTGATGAAGCCGCGCTGGAAGTCGGTGTGGATCACCCCGGCGGCCTCGGGCGCGGTAGCGCCAGCCTTGATCGTCCAGGCTCGGGATTCCTTCGGGCCGGCGGTCAGGAAGGTGGCCAGCCCCAACGTGGCGAAACCGGCCCGCGCGAGCTGGTCTAGTCCCGGCTCACCGAGACCAAGTTCGGCTAGCAATTCTGCGGCTTCCTCCGGCGACAGGTCGGCCAGCTCAGCCTCCGTCTTCGCGTCGAGGAACACAGCCTGCGCCGGCGCCACCACTTTGGCCAGCCGCTCTCGCAGGGCTGAGTCGGCCAGCTCAGCGTCGTCCAGGTTGAATACGTAGACGAACGGCTTGGCCGTAAGCAGTTGCAGTTCCCGCAGGTGAGCGAGGTCGATCCCGGCGGAAGCGGCACCGGCGAACAGCGTGGTGCCAGAGTCGAGCAACTGCTGAGCCTTGAGGGCGGCATCAGCCACTGCGAGCCGTTCCGGATCTTTTGCGAATTTTGCTTCTTTGGCGAGCCGGGGCGCGGCCTTCTCCAATGTCTGCAGGTCAGCCAGGATCAACTCGGTGGCGATCGTCTCGATGTCGCGCTCTGGGGATACGTCGCCGTCCACGTGGCTCACGTCCGGGTCGGTGAAGACCCGGACCACCTGGCAGATCGCGTCCGTCTCGCGGATGTGCGCGAGGAACTGGTTGCCAAGGCCCTGACCAGCTGAAGCACCGCGCACCAAGCCGGCGATATCCACGAACCTCACGGTGGCCGGCACGATCTTGGCCGAGTCATACAGGCTCGCCAGCTTGGCCAGCCGAGGGTCTGGGATGCCGACCACGCCGACATTCGGCTCAATGGTGGCGAAAGGGTAGTTCGACGCCAGCACACTTGCCCGGGTCAGCGCGTTGAACAAGGTGGACTTGCCGACGTTGGGCAGGCCGACGATTCCGATCTCAAGGCTCACCCGGGCGAGTCTAGTGGCCAGCGGCAGCCACTCGATCTGGCCGCCGACCGGCTGAATGTCGGACCCGGCTGGCAGGATGGCCCGACATGAGTTTGATCTTGCTGCTTGCCGGACTGCTCCTCGGTGCCGTGATCGGTTACCTGTTCGCGCGCAGTCGGCTGGCCGGCGCGACGTCCGAGCTCGTCGCCCAGGCCCGAGCGGCCGACGAGCGGGCCAAGGCCGCTGGTGACCGAGCCGCGCTGGTCGACCAGGCGGCATCGGAGCGGGCCGAGCTAATCGACGGCTACCTGGCTGAGCGCTTCCAGGCGCTGTCTGCGCAAGCGCTTGATCAGAGCCAGCAGCGGCTGATGGAGTTCAGCGAGATCCGATTGCGCGCGGCGAATCTCAGCGCTGCGAGCGAACTCGATTCTCGGCGAAATGCAGTGGAGCAACTGGTCGAGCCGCTCAAGCAAACTCTGGCCAGGGTGGAGTCTCAGCTGCGAGACAGCGAGGTGGCTCGGCAAAGCTCGCAGGCGGCGCTGACCGAGCAAGTGAAGTTCGCGATGCAGACCTCTGAGCAACTGCGGGCGCAGACCCAGTCGCTGGTGACCGCGCTCCGGCGGCCGGAGGCCAGGGGCCGATGGGGTGAGCTGCAACTACGCCGGGTGGTCGAGTTGGCGGGCATGAGCGCCAGATGCGACTTCGACGAGCAGGTCAGCGTGGTCGTCCCTGGCCTTGACGAGAGCGGCGGCCGGACGATCCGCCCGGATCTCGTGGTCAGGCTAGCTGGCGGCAAAAACATCGTCGTCGATTCGAAGGTCTCGCTGGCCGCCTATCTGGAAGCCGCTGAAGCAGCGGATGACGACCGGCGCGACGCCCGGCTGGCGGCGCACGCCAGGCATCTAAAAGATCACGTCGACCAACTCGCGGCGAAGAGCTACTGGTCGGCACTCAGCCCGGCACCGGAGTTCGTAGTGCTGTTCATACCTGGCGAGGCATTCCTCGCTCCGGCTCTGGAGCAAGACCCAGGGCTGCTTGAGTACGCCATCGGCCGCAAGGTGCACATCGCCACTCCGACCACCCTGGTGACGATGTTGCGAACGGCTCAGTACGCATGGCAGGAGGCGGCCCTGTCGGAGAACGCACGGGCCGTTTTCGACCTTGGCCGCGAGCTCTATGAGCGGCTAAACGGACTCGGCGGGCACGTCGATGCCGTCGGCAAGGCCCTCGCTAACGCGGTCACCGCCTACAACCGGGCCGTCGGCTCGCTGGAGAGCCGGGTGCTCGTGACCGCCCGCAAGCTGAATCAGCTTGGCGTCACTGATGCCGAGCTTGAGCTGGCCCGGAGTATCGAGGCACCGGTTCGCACCGTAACCGCGCCTGAACTGGTCACCGAGTCCGCCGTCGGGCTGACTGCTGTGCCTGGCCAGCTAACGCTGGGCGACGTCGCTCGAGGATAAGGACCTGCGCAGCGCCTGCGGCAGCGCGAAGGTCAGTGACTCGCGCACCGCCTCGGTCTCTTCCACGGTGTCGAAACCGGCCTCGGCTAGCAATTCGAGCAACTGGTCGACCAAGTCTTCAGGCACTGATGCACCGCTGGTAACACCGACGGTGGTGACATCGGTCAGCCACGACTGCTGCACCGCGCTGGCGTCGTCGACCAGGTAGGCCGCCTTGGCGCCAGCCTCCTTTGCCACCTCCACCAGCCGAACGGAATTGGATGAGTTGACCGAGCCGACCACGATCAGCACGTCCGACTGGCCGGCGATCTGCTTGACCGCGGCTTGCCGGTTCTGAGTGGCGTAGCAGATGTCGTCACTCGGCGGGTCGATCAGCAGCGGCAGCCGCTTGCGGAGCGCGGCGACGGTCTCTGTCGTTTCGTCCACCGACAAGGTGGTCTGGGACAGCCAGGCGACCTTAGCCGGATCCTTGACCTCGATCCCGGCCGCCTCTTCGGCACCGTCGACTAGTCGGATATTCGCCGGCGCCTCGCCGGTGGTGCCAATGACTTCCTCATGACCCTCATGGCCGATGAGCAAGATCTCGTAGCCCTGCGCCGCGAACCTGCGAGCCTCGTTATGCACCTTGCTGACTAGCGGACAGGTCGCGTCGATGGCGCGCAGGTTGCGTTCCCTCGCTTCTTGGTGCACCTGCGGGGCGACGCCATGGGCGGAGAAGACCACGACCGATCCCTCGGGAACCTCTTCGGTTTCTTCAACGAAGATGGCACCTTGCTCTTCCAGGGTCCTGACCACGTGCGTGTTGTGCACGATTTGCTTGCGGACGTACACCGGAGCACCGAAACGCTCAAGTGCCTGCTCCACGGTCTGGACCGCCCGGTCGACGCCGGCGCAGTACCCGCGGGGCTTCGCAAGCAGGACTCTCCTGGTTGGCTTGGACATGTCTTCCATCGTAGGTGAAGCCGAACTCGCCGCCGCCCCGGCCGGCGCGCCGGGCAAGGAAGTGTCACCAGCAGGTCTTTTACGGCACGATGGCGGATGACGGGACTCATCAACGGCGGTCGGGCTAACTCCGGGCCTTGATGACCTCGCCACCGTCGGGCGATCAAAACAGTACGATGCGCGACGGGATCGGCGAAGGAGGCGGTGATGGCGCGATTGCCGGAAGCTACGGAGCAGGTCAGGCTTGCTCCGGTACGGGCGCTGCGTGCGGTATTTAGCGGTATTGGGCAGATGCTGTTGGCGGCCGACCGGCTCAGAGACGAAGCCGAAGCAGGCCACGGCGATCAGCCGGAGCAGGCCAAGCCTGACCAGCCTGCTGACCCCTACCAACCACGCTCAGTGCGGCTTATCCCGAGCGGCGAATCGCCCAGCGAGACGTATGCAGGCGAGGCGACGCAAACGGCCGCCAAAGCCGAGCCCGCCGCCAGCGCCTCGACCAGCGCCGGCAAGCGGAAGGCGAGCACCAAAACCGGTAAATCCGGCTCGGCCAAGACCGGCTCGGCCAAGACCGGCTCAGCTAAGACCGGCTCGGCCAGGACCGGCTCGGCCAAGACCGGCTCAGCTAAGACCGGCTCAGCTAAGACCGGCTCAGCTAAGACCGGCTCAGCTGAGACCGGCAGGGCCGACAAGAGCGCCAAAGCTGGCGGCGCGCGCCGTAAGGCAAGTGCCAGTCAGCCGGCGGCTAAGGACCGCTTCCGCTCGCTCGACTCGACCGGCAACGTCCGGGTGCTCAGCGCCCAGGACCTCGCTGACATGGCCGAGGACGAGTTCGATCGGTACGGGGTAGCGCTGTCGCCGACCGCTAGTTACGAGCCGATCCCGATGGCCGACTACGAGTCAGCGCCCGCCGCTACCGTCGATCATTACGAGCCGGTCCCCGACCTGCCGCTCGCCGACTACGACGACCTGTCGCTCCCCTCGCTGCGAGCCAGGCTGCGCAACCTCGACGTGGGCCAGCTTGTGCAGTTGCTTAGCTACGAGCGGATTCATGCGAACCGGGCGGACATCGTCACAATGTTCGAGCGCAGGATCGCGAAGCTCACCGACGCGGCTGCCGATGCCTGACGGCGATATACCTGAGCGGCGCACTGATGCCTGATCGCGAAAGGGCGGGGCGCGCCGATGGCGCTTGAGACGAGCGCCGAGTCGCCCATTCCTGTTCGCACCGTGCTGCGGCTGGTCGGCGACTGGATCGGCAAGCTGGGCCGGGTCTGGATCGAAGGCCAGATCGCCGAGCTGAACAAGCGCGGCGGCGCGGTCTTCCTGACCCTGCGCGACCCCGTTGCGGCAGTGTCGGTTCGGGTGGTCTGTCCGCGCCAGGTCTTTCAGGCCGCTGACCCTGAGCCGCAGACCGGCGCTCGGGTAGTGGTCTGGGCGAAACCAGACTTCAACATGTCCAGAGGCAGCTTCTCACTCAGCGCCATCGAGTTGCGCGCGGTCGGTATTGGCGAGTTGCTCGCCCGGCTGGAGCGACTGCGGCGAACTTTGGCGGCCGAAGGGTTGTTCGCCGCCGAACGCAAGCGGCGGTTGCCATTCCTGCCCGGCAAGGTTGGCCTGATCTGCGGCCGTGATTCAGCCGCTGAGCGAGATGTGCTGCAAAATGCCGCCCGACGTTGGCCTGCGGTGCGCTTCAGGGTAGAGCAGGTGGCCGTGCAGGGACCGTTCGCGGTCGAGGAAGTCATGGCCGCGCTGAGCGTGCTTGATACCGACAAGACCGTCGACGTGATCATCATCGCCCGGGGCGGCGGATCTATCGAAGACCTGCTGCCGTTCTCGGATGAGACGCTGGTGCGGGCAGTAGCGGCCAGCCGCACCCCGGTCGTTAGCGCGATCGGGCACGAGCAGGACACCCCGCTGCTTGATCTGGTAGCGGATGTACGAGCGTCCACGCCGACTGACGCTGCCCGCCGGGTGGTGCCTGACATCAGCGAGCAACTGGCGATCATCGCCGAATTGAGGTCGCGGGCGAGGCGGCAGCTGGCCGGCCGGATCGACCGGGAGACGTCCTGGCTCACGGCGGTCAGGTCCAGGCCGGTCTTGGCCAATCCGGTTGCCGAGATCGATCGGCGGCAAGAGCAAGTGCTCGCGTTGACTGAGCGGGCCAGGCGCAGCTTGGCCGCCAGGCTCGATCGAGCCCAGGCCGATATCGCGCACACCAGAGCGCGGCTAATCGCCCTTTCCCCGGCGGCAACTTTGCGACGCGGCTACGCGATCGTGCAGCATGCCGACGGCGCTGTCGTCCGATCGGCAAACGACGTCGGTCAAGACGAGACACTCCTCGTCCGCTTTGCCGCTGACCAGCTAACTGTCACCGTGAGCCGCTGATCTATCACCGGGTGCCCAGGTCACCATACTGCGCGGTATTACTCACTCTGCGTGGCGTTTCCCAGCGGTCGCGGGTAGCGAAAACTAAGCTGTCGTCCAGCGAACATCAATGGCGTATATCCGCAGCCGGGGTTCGAGCGTCTTAACCAGGGAGGACGAATCCGCCGCTGGTCTACTGACCAGCCGGTTTCGTGGTGGCGGGCGATGATCGGCCTGCGTGTCAAGACAGCGGATCAGGGAGGGACTTGTCGTGCTGGTGCAGTCAACCTCTGCCGACCTCGGCGAATCGGTTACTGCGGAGGTACCAGACCAGACAGCCGCCCAAGCCGAGCAGGCCGAGGCTCGCGGCCCCATCAGCACGGAGCCTGAGACCGTTCCGCAGCCTGTCGTGACTGACGAAGCCGGACCAGCCGAGACCGAAGCCGGACCAGCCGAGACCGAGACCGGACCAGCCGAGGCCGAAGCCGGACCAGCCGAGACCGAGACCGGACCAGCCGAGGCCGAAGCCGAGGCCGAAGCCCGGCCGGGCGAAGCCGAAGCCAGGTCGGCGGAGGTCGAGACCGACGAGCCGAGTGACGTGGATCAGTCTGTCGGCGACCCTGAAACGGCGGCGGTCAAGGAGTTCGATCTCGCCGGCGCTCGAGCTGTGCTGGCGGCGACCCGGCCCATCTCCCGCGTCGAACTCAGGGCGATGCTGGCAGCGAAGCAGTCCGATCAGGCCAACTCGACCGAGCCCACGACCGCAGTGAGGCCAGCCACTGAGCCAAAACCGGCCCAGGCAGCGGCCCCGGATAAGAAAGGCTGGCGGGCGCCTGGCCTCGACGGCGTTCGCGCCTTGGCCGTCCTATCGGTGCTCGGCTTCCATGAGAGCTTGTCGTGGCTGCCTGGCGGCTTCCTCGGCGTCGACATCTTCTTCGTGCTCAGCGGTTTCCTGATCACCGATCTGCTGGTCACCAAGTTCGGCCGGGACGGCAATGTCGGGCTGAGCACGTTCTGGCAGCGTCGGGCCCGGCGACTGCTGCCCGCCTTGGCGCTGATGCTGCTCACGGTCACGGCCGCGGTGACGCTGCTTGAGCCTGGGCAGCGCGGCACGCTAGGACCGGCACTGCTCGGCGCGGTGACCTATACAAGCAACTGGTGGCAGGCGTTTGCCCACCTGTCCTACTTCTCGCTGTACGGGCCGCCGCCGGTCTTCCAGCATCTATGGTCATTGGCGGTGGAAGAGCAGTTCTACCTGATCTGGCCGCTCGTACTCGCTGGCGTGCTGTTCATAATGCGCGGTCGCTGGCTCAGGATCAGCTTCGCGTGCGCGGCCGCGGTTGGCTCCGCCGCCATCATGTACGCCGTCTACGTACCTGGCAAGGACCCATCGCTGGTCTATTACGGCACCGACACGCACGCGGCCGGGTTGCTGATCGGTGCCGCGATCGCGCTGACCTGGCCGCTGCGGAAGGTTGCCGCAGCGGCTGGCAAGCTGCGACTGGGCTTCGACATCGCCGGGTCGCTCGGCTTGGCGGTGCTCGCCTGGTCAGTCTGGCACTTCGCCGGCAGTGATCCCTTCGTCTACCCGTACGGGCTCGTCATCGCCTCGCTCGCGGCCGGCGGCCTAGTGCTCGCGGCCGCCACGACCGGCTTCCTCGGCCGAGCCCTGTCGTGGGCGCCGCTGCGGTGGCTCGGCATCCGGTCTTATGGCATCTACTTGTGGCACTGGCCGGTGATCGCGATCACAGTCGGCATGTACCCGCGCGCCGCCGGCAGCCCGATAGCCCACGTCATTGATGCGATCATGCCAATCGGGCTGGCTGCCGTCTCCTGGCGATTGCTGGAAGAACCAATTTTGCGAAATGGGCTGCGTAACCAACTCAAGCAGTATGCGCAGACGATGCGGCAGGTGCCAAAGACGCTGCTTCGCGATCCGCTGACGCCGGCACCAGCGGTGCTGGCGAGCATCGTCGTGCTCGCGGTCGCGAGCACAGCCGGATACGGGCTCCTGAACACGAAGACCGGCCCGACCTTGCAGGAGCAGATCCAGCACGCCAGCGGGTACCTCAACAGTCAGCCAGCGACTTCGGCCACGAGCCAGCCCACTGGACAGGCCAATCCGTGGTGGCTCAAGCCAAGTTCGGTCCCCTATCGACCGGTCGCCACCAAGCCGAAGCCAGTACAGGTGCTCGGCTCGAAGATCGTGATGATCGGCGACTCGGTGATGCTGGCGTCCGCGCCAGAACTCGCGCAGGCGCTGCCAGGGGTCTATATCAACGCGCAGGTAAGCCGGGCCATGATCGCAGGCATCGTGCTAGTGCAGCAGCTTAGGGTCGAGCATCGGCTGCGGCCGATCTTGATCGTCGGGCTTGGCACTAACGGCCCGATCACGCTGGATCAGATCCAGCAGTTGCGCGCCGCCATCGGCCCGCATCGCTGGCTGCTGCTCGTGAATACGTTCGTGCCGCGCTTCTGGCAAAACGAGGTGAATTCGACGATTGCCAGCGCGGTGAGCCGGTACCCGAATGTCATGCTCATCGACTGGCACGATGCCATCGAGCACCACACCAACCTGCTGTGGAGCGACGGCATTCACCCGATGCCGATCGGCGGCACCTTCTACGCCAAGGTGGTACGCGCAGTGGTACTGCGAGCGCTACGGCATCCGCCCAGGCTGCCGGTAAAGCCGCAGCTATCAAACGGCTTCGGCGGCTTCCTGCTGCACGCCAGCTACGCTAGACCCTCGTGACCGACAACAAGACACCAGCGAAGCAACTCGGCTACGAGCAAGCGCGCGATCAGCTCGTCGACCTGGTCAAGCGGCTTGAGGCTGGCGGTCTGACCCTTGAGCAGTCACTTGAGCTATGGGAGCAAGGCGAGCGGCTCGCCACGGTGTGTGAGGGATGGCTAGAGGGGGCGCGCGCCCGACTTGCGGCCGTGAGCCAGCCGACCAGCGATAACGTCGGCGATGACAAACGCGCAGGCGGCCAGCCCGACGATGGTCGACCCTTCTGAGTAGCCGGCAGGCGACTGGGCAGGAGTTCGCCCATGCGCGATGATGATCAAGAATAACTGGCAGGAGGTGAAGCGACGGCTCTCCCTCCGGCAGGCCCGGAACGAATGAGCCACGCGATCAACGATGACCGAGAACCCCACCGATGAGCAGGTTCCCACCGCCCGGCGCCAAGTCCCACCGCTGACACCGCTCGCGACCGAGCCAAGCGCCCCGGATCGCAACCTGGCGCTTGAACTGGCCCGAGTGACCGAAGCCGCAGCACTCGCCGCTGGCCGCTGGGTCGGTCGCGGCGACAAGAACGGTGCGGACGGCGCCGCGGTCGGCGCGATGCGCCAACTGATCAGCACCGTGTCGATGAACGGCGTCGTGGTCATCGGCGAGGGCGAGAAAGACCACGCTCCGATGCTCTTCAACGGCGAGCACGTCGGCGACGGCACTGGCCCAGAGTGCGACGTCGCTGTCGATCCGATCGACGGCACCAGGCTGACCGCGAACGGCATGCCCAACGCGATCTCGGTCATTGCGGTGAGCCCGCGCGGGTCGATGTACGACCCGACCGCCGTCTTCTACATGACCAAGCTAGTCACCGGTCCCGAGGCGGCCGACTTCGTCGACATCGACGCGCCAACGGCAAGCAACATCGCGGCGGTAGCCAAGGCTAAGCACTGCGCCCCGAGCGACGTGACGGTTGTGATTCTCGACCGCGAGCGGCACAGCGGCCTGATCGAGGAGGTGCGCGCGACCGGCGCCCGGATCAAGCTGATCACCGACGGCGACGTGGCTGGCGCGATCCTTGCCGCCGGCGACGGCACTGGCGTCGATCTCCTGCTTGGCGTCGGCGGTACGCCAGAGGGCATCATCGCTGCCTGCGCGGTGAAATGCCTAGGCGGCGTGATTCTCGGCAAGCTGGCGCCACGAGACGACGACGAACGGCAACGTGCTATCGACGCGGGACATGACCTGGAGCGAGTGCTGAGCACCGATGATCTCGTCAGCTCAGATGACGCTTTCTTCGCCGCGACCGGCATCACCGACGGCGAACTGCTCAAGGGCGTACGGTACCGATCCGGAGGCGCGGCCACTCACACCTTGGTGACGAGGGCGCGCTCCGGCACCATCCGCAACATCCACAGCGAGCACGCCCTTTGGAAGGTGTCGAGGTATTCGGTGGTGCCCTACTAGCCGCAGATGCCAGCAGCAGCCCTCGCCTCAGCGGGGGCGGGGGCCTGAGCGCCAGCGCGGCTCGCGCGCGGTGGTCGCCTTGACCGCTCCGCCTAGCGTGGTAGTCCTGACCTCGATGACGCACTTCGGCGGTGCCTGGCTGGCCGACCGGCTCCGCCCGCGCACGCTGCGCACACCCAAGATCGGATCGACCGCCCATCTCGACCGCGACGCCCGGCGGCACGATCAGCTTGACCTGGCCGGCGATCGCGGTGACGTAGATGGTGACCCGCTGGCTCTGCAGGATCGCCTCGCGTAGATCGAGCACGACATCGCCGAACAGCGCGGTCACGGGGAAGGCGGCCGGCGCCGCCCACGCCCTTGCCTGCGCTCGCGACCGAACAACGCGGTCACCGACCGCTTGGGGTACAGCTGGATCGGCTGGCCAGACGGCAGTGCGAGGTCGGAGGTGAGCTTCACCAACTCGCCGAGGGTGCGGGCGGACAGTGCCAGCTCCGACCGCTCGGCGTGCTCAGCCAAGGTCAGCCGACCGTCCCCGGCGGCCTCGCTGAGCAAGGTGATGACCAGGTCCCGGTCGGCGTCGGATGCCCGCAGGTCATGGGGACCCGGGCGGGAACTCACATCCTGGAGGTAGCGGATGAGCCCGTTGCGAACGGACTGACCCCGAGTCGGGTCGAGCGGAGCCTGTGCCACTTATGCAGGCTACTGCCAGGTCTTGCCGTAGTCCTCAGTGGCGAGCTCGATTACTGCTCCGGTGTCGGTGGTGAAGAACAGCTGGCCCAGGCCGTCAGCCCAGGACACCAGCCCGGGCGGGCCGATGGCCTTCTCCTTCGACGGGTTGAACCAGATGCCCCATTTGTTGGTCCCGGGGTCATACCGCCTGATCAGCACGTGGCTGTCGCCATCCAGACCGCCGACCACGATGGAGCCGTCAGGCCATCGGACAGCGGTCACGCCACCGGTCAGCGAGCCGCCAAGGTTGCCCTTTTGCGGTTTTGGCGGGGTGGGCGTCGTAGGTTCACCAAAGGCCTCGGTCATGGCCGAGACAGTAGCAAATTTCGCGACGTCCCGATCAATGAGACCGGTAGT
>CAWFPK010000017.1:0-93624 GCA_963817625.1 uncultured Actinomycetota bacterium | reverse complement strand
AGCGGCACCCGCTCGGGCCGGTCGGCGGCAGTCAGCGGCCGCACGGTCGGGCTCGCACTATCCAGCCTCTTGACCAGCTGGGCCACGGTCGGCGCCTCGAACAGCTCGCGGATGCCGAATTCGACCCCGAGGGTGGCGCGGATCCGGCTGGCCAGCCTCGCCGCCAGCAGCGAATGCCCGCCCAGATCAAAGAAACTCTCCCCCAACCCCACCCGATCCACCCCCAGCACCTCAGCGAACAACCCAGCCACCACCCCCTCCCGCACCGAACCAGAACCCGACCCCCCAACCCCGACCCCGCCATACACCGGCGCCGGCAACGCACCCCGATCCACCTTCCCGTTCACCGTCAACGGCAACGACCCCACCACCACCACCACCGACGGCACCATGTACTCCGGCAACCGCCCCGCCACCCACTCCCGCAACCCGCCCCCCTCCACCACCACCCCCGCAACCGGCACCACATACCCCACCAGCCGCCGATCCCCCACCCGGTCCTCCCGCACCACCACCACCGCCTGACCCACCCCCGGCGCCCCCGCCAGCACCGCCCCCACCTCCCCCAACTCCACCCGGAACCCCCGCAACTTCACCTGATCATCAACCCGCCCCACAAACTCCAAAACCCCCCCGACCCCCCACCGCACCAGATCCCCCGTCCGGTACATCCGCTCCCCCCGCCCCCCAAACGGACACGCCACGAACCGCCCCGCCGACAACCCAGCCCGCCCCAGATACCCACGCGACACCCCCGCACCCGCCACGTACAACTCACCCACCACCCCCACCGGCACCACCCCCAGCCACTCATCAAGCACAAACAGCCGCGTGTTGGCCACCGGTACGCCGATCGGGGGCGCCGGTCGATCGTCCGTCGGCGACAGTTCGGCCCACGTCGCGAAGATGGTCACCTCGGTGGGTCCGTAAATGTTGATCATCTGTCGGTCCACCGCCCACGTCGCGGCCAGCTCAGCCGAGCACGCCTCCCCGCCCACCACTAGGCACTCCAGACCCGGCGCTGACCCGGCGGGCACTCCGGCCAGCACGGCGGGCTGCAAGAAAGCGTGGCTGATTCGCAGCTCGCTAAGCGCGCGGACAAGCTCGTCCCCGGCCAGCCGCTCCGGCCCAGGTACCGCCAGTGCGGCCCCGGTGGTCCAGGCCAGCAACAGCTCAAGCACGGCCGCATCGAAATTCAGCGTCGAAAGCTGCCCGACCCTGCTGCCCGGCCCGACCTTGATCCGCTGCCGCAGCGCGACCGCCAGACTGGCCAGGCCAGTGTGCGTGACGGCAACCGCCTTGGGCAGGCCGGTCGAACCCGAGGTGTAGATGACATACGCCGGGTGGGCCTGGGCCAGTCCGGCCGTCCGGTCCGCGTCGGTCAGGTCCCGGCCTGGGCAGGCCGCTATCGCGGCCAGCGCCGCCGGGGAATCGAGCAGCAGCAGCGGCCCGCCCGCAGGCAGCGCGGCGGAGTTAGCCGCGTCGGTCACCACGAGCACCGGCGCGACGTCGGCCAGCATGAATTCGATCCTGGCGGCAGGCAACTGCGGATCGACCGACAGATACGCGGCACCGGTCTTGGCGACCGCCAGCAGCGCCACGATCACCGGCTCACCCCGAGGCAGCGCCAGCCCGACCACCCGCTCAGGACCCGCGCCCAGGCTCACCAGGTGGTGCGCCAGCCGGTTCGCCCGGACGTTTAACGCCGCATAAGTCAGCTCGCCAGCCGCGCAGACCACGGCGATGGCGTCGGGGGTGCGGGCGGCCTGGGCCTCGAACAAGGCGGGGAAGGTCGCGGCCGGGACCGCCAGCGCGGTGTCGTTCCACTGGCCGACGACCAGCCGCCGCTCATCAGGGCCGAGCAGGTCCACCTGGCTCACCCGCACCTGCGGATCAGCCGCCACCGCCGCAAGCACCCGCACCAGCCGCGCCGCGATCGCCTCAGCCGTCCCCCGGTCGAACAGCTCCGCGGCGAACTCAAGCTCCCCCGCCAGCCCCCCAGCCGACCCATCAGCCGCCCGCAGCTCAGCCACGTCAAAGGTCAAGTCGAACTTCGCCACGGCCAGCTCTACCGGCTCGGGCACGCACGTCAGCCCCGGTAGCTCCAGCCGCATCCCGCGCCCCTCACGCACCACGACCATGGTTTGGAATAGGGGGTTGCGGGCGGCGAGCGAACCGGGTTCAGCACCTCCACCAGCCACTCGAACGGCACGTCCTGATGAGCGAACGCCGCCACGTCCACCGCCCGCACCCGCTCAAGCAACTCCCCGAACCCCGGATCCCCCGACGTGTCAGTCCGCAGCACCACCGTGTTCACGAAGAACCCCACCAGCTCCGCCAGCGCCTCATCCGGCCGCCCCGCCACCGGCGCCCCCAGCGGAACATCCGTCCCCGCCCCCAGCCGCGTCAGCAGCACCGCCACCGCCGCCTGCACCACCATGAACATCGTCACCCGGTAACGCCGCGCCACCCCCGCCAGCGCCCCGTGCACCCCAGCCCCCACCCCGAACCGCACCCGACCGCCAGCAAACGACGCCACCGCCGGCCGCGGCCGGTCAAACGGCAACGCCAGCTCCGCCGGCGCCCCCGCCAGCACCCCCGCCCAGAACCCCGCCTGCCCCGCCCCCACCGAACCCGCATCCCCGCCATCACCCAGCACATCCCGCTGCCACAACGCATAATCCGCGTACTGCACCGGCAACGGCGCCCACTCCGGCGCCCGCCCCCCGCACCGCGCCCCGTACGCCACCCCAAGATCCCGCCCCAGCGGCCCCACCGACCACCCATCCCCCGCAATGTGATGCAACACCACCAGCAGCACGCACTCCGCCGGGCCCAGCACGAACAACCACGCCCGCACCGGCACCTCAGCCCTCAGGTCAAACCGCCACCGGGCCGCCCCCGCCAGCGCCCCCGCCAGCCCCGCCTCATCCACCTCCGCCACCACCAGCTCAGGCCCCCCCGCCACCACCCGCTGCCACGGCACCCCGTCCACCTCAGGAAACACCGTCCGCAAGCTCTCATGCCGCCCCGCCACATCCCCCAGCGCCAGCCCCAGCGCCACCCGATCCACCCGCCCACGCAACCGCACCGCCAGCGGAACGTTATACGTCGCCCCGCCCCCCTCCAGCCGACTCAAAAACCACAACCGCCGCTGCGCAAACGAAAGGGGAGTCAACATGGAGCGCTCGTGCCAACACTGTGGGCACTGGCGGCGTGGTCGCCGCAGGCGGTTAAGGAGGGGTTCACCCGACCTCCATGGTGGCCAGAACCGTCCCTGGTCGATATACTGCCAATATAGCATAAATCTTATTCAGATATTAAAATCTACCTCCTTAGCCGATACCGTGATTAGAAATGATTACCGTGGTGGTCCTTCCAGGCGGTGGCTGATGGTGACCCGCTTAGATCTCGTCCCCCGACCTGCTGCCGCTGTCCTGCCCAACGACGGTCAGGAGCGGCGATGACAGTCCCGGCGGGCGCTGACGACGTGCTCGACGTGCTGGGGATCGGGTTCGGCCCGTCGAATCTCGCCCTCGCGATCGCGCTAAAAGAAGGAGTAGGCAGGCCGGCCGGTTCGCGTCCGGTCAGGGCCGCCTTCTTAGAACGGCAGCCTCAGTTCGGCTGGCATCAAGGCATGCTGATCGAAGGCGCGACGATGCAGGTGTCCTTCCTCAAGGATCTGGTCACCATGCGCGACCCCACCAGCGACTTCAGCTTCCTTGCGTACTTGCACCAGATGGCCAGGCTGGCGGCTTTCATTAACACCAAGGATGTGTACCCGAGCCGGGTCGAGTTCCACGCCTACCTCAGTTGGGCCGCCAGTCGGCTAGCTGACCGCGTCGGCTACGGCCTCGACGCGATCAGCGCCACGCCTGTGCTGCACGGCGATGACGTCAGGTACATCGACGTCGTGGCCAGGCAGGTCGCCAACGGCGGCCTGGTCAGGTACCGGACGCGCAATGTCGTCATCGCTACCGGCCTTGAGCCTTGCTTTCCGCCGGATGTTATCTCGTCCAGCCGCGTGTGGCACAGTTCTCAACTGCTTGACCGGCTCGATGATGTCCCGGCGGACCGGGCGCAGACGTTCGTGGTCGTAGGGGCCGGGCAGAGCGCCGCCGAGGTCGTGGATTACCTGCACCGGCGGTTCAGCCTGGCTCAGGTGTATTCGGTCTTCGCCAGGTACGGCTACAGCCCATCGGACGACACGCCGTTCGTCAACGCCATCTTCGATCCTGACACGGTCGATCTGTACTACCACGCACCGAACGACGTCAAGAACCTGATGCTCGGCTACCACGCCAACACGAACTACTCGGTCGTGGACCGCGAGCTCATCATCGAATTGCACCGGCGGATATACCAGGAGCTCGTGACCGGCGAGCAGCGGCTGACGATGCGCAATCTGTCGCGAGTCGTGGCTGCCCGCGACACCGGTACCGCGCTGGACCTGCAGATCAAGTACCTGCCTGACGGCCAAGTGACCCAGGTACTGGCCGACTGGCTCATCTACGCCACCGGCTATCGGCCGCGGAGCCCGCTGCGCATGCTCGGCGAGCTGAGCAGCTACTGCAAGATCGAACCCAATCAGTCAGTCCGGCTGGAGCGCAATCATCGCATCGTCACGTCCGAGCGAATGCGGTGCGGCCTTTACGTCCAAGGCGCCGCCGAAGCCAGCCACGGGCTCTCCGCCACGCTGCTGTCCACCACCGCGATCCGTGCGGGCGAGATCGCCCGCTCCATCGCGGCCGGCCTCGACGAAGGCGACCGTCGTGCCGCGTAATCACAGGTGATCGCGAGTTATGCCCGTACTCAAATCGCAGAAAGGCTGCCATTTATGCAAGTACTACTGACCGACCCAGCGGGGCTGACGTCGGAGCATGGCATCCAGATCGGCCGGTGGGAGCAGTACGCCGGTATCGGCGACACCCCGTTCGGCGCAATGTGGTGCGTCGTCCCGCCAGGTGGCCGCAGCAGCATCGACTGCCACTCAGAGCGGGAACTGTGGGTGGTGGTGCAGGGCAACGCTGAGGTCGAGAGCGGCCCGCACACCCAGACCGCGCCGACTGGCAGCGCGGTGCTGCTGGAGAGCGAGGAGCCGCACGTCATGATCAACCGCTCCGCCGACGAGCCGCTGGTGATCCTCAGCCTGTACTGGGAGCCAGGCGCGGCAGCGCAGGCCGATGCCGGCTGACGCACCCGCCCCGTCCCTGGCCGTCATCACCGTCCCTCCGCCCACGCCTAACGGCCCGTTGCACCTCGGCCACCTCAGCGGCCCGTTCGTGGCCGCTGACGTGGCGGCGCGGGCCGCTCGCGCTCGCGGCCTGGCGACGCTGACGGTGAGCGGACTTGATGCGCACCAGAACTACGTCTGCGCCAAGGCGGCGGCGCAAGGGCGCCCGGCCACGGCGGTGCTCGATGAATACGAAGGGCTGGTCAGGCAGGCCCTGCAGGCAGCCAGGGTCAGTTACGACCTGTTCTTCGACCCGCGAGCCGACCTGGCCTACCGCGACGCCGTGGTGCGGCTGCTCGACGAACTCGTGGCCAGTGGGGCTGTTGCCGTGGCTGAGATGACCTTGTCCCGCTGCGGCAGCTGCGGTCTCACCCTGCATCACGCGTACGTGACCGGCCGCTGCCCTGGTTGCGGCAGTGACTCCGGCGGCGGCACCTGCGAGAGCTGCGGGACCTTCACCACCGCGGCGAACCTGGTGCAGCCGCGCTGTGCCAGGTGCGGTGGCGCGCCGGTGCCGTTCCAGGCGCGCGTGCCGCTGCTGCGCCTGGAGTCCTATCGCGCCGAGCTGCTGCACACCTGGGTGCGCGCGATCATCCCTGACCGGGTCCGCTCCATGCTCAGCCACTACCTCGCCACCGAACTGCCCGACGTGCCGCTGGCCTATCCAGCGGACTGGGGCATCCAGGCCAGCACCGACGACCTGCGCGTCGACGTCTGGGCCGAGATGGGTCTTGGCATGCTCGCCGGGATAGCCCGGCGACTCGATGAGGATGCCTGCGCCCAAGCCGACTACGTGGCCGCCTGGAAGCAGGTCGGCGAGTGCTGGCACTTCCTCGGCATCGACAACGCCTTCTTCTATGCCGTGCTGTTCCCTGCGCTGTTCGCCGCAGCCGGCCTGGCACCCGGCTGGCTGGGCGGGCTCGTGGTCAACGGGTTCTACCGCCTTGACGGCCTGAAGTTCTCCACCAGCCGTGGCCACGCCATCTGGGCGCACGAGTTCCTAGCCGAGCAGGACCCGGCCGTGGTGCGGATGTTCATGCTCTGGGACCGGCCCGATCGCTATGAGACCGGGTTCACCAAAGCGGCGTACGACCAGTTCAGGGGATGGGTACACGCGGCGATCCGGTCGGGCGGCGCGCTGCCGCCTGACCTCGTCGAACCCGAGCTCCGCCGGGCCGGGCACGCGCTCGAATTCACGTCCTTCGATCCTGGCCTCGCCCTGCGCTGCCTGCTGGCGGCGGGTACGCAGCGGGCTCCGCGCCTGTTCGGCAGCCTCACCGGTGATGCCGAGCGGGCACCTTAGCCGCGAATACTCAGCCGACGCCGGCCGGTTCTTCGGCCAGTCGCCCCCGGCGGCGTAGCTCGGGCAGCACTCCCTCGCCGAACCAGTACGCCTCTTCCAGGTGCGGATACCCGGACAAGATGAATTCGTCGACCCCGTGAGACGCGTAATCCTCGATCAGGTCAGCGACCTGATCATGGCTGCCGACCATGGCGGTGCCTGCGCCACCGCGCAGCAGGCCAATCCCGGCCCAGAGGTTTGGGTAGATCTCCAGGTCGCGGGAATCGCCACTGTGCCTGAAGTCCTCAAGCAGCGCCTGCTGCCGACGCTGGCCGACCGACTCGCCGACTGCCAGCGCCCGCTGCGCGCTCGCGATCTCCTCGGCGCCGGCGAAGCCGATCAGCCGCGCCGCCTCGGCCCAGGCCTGCTCAGCGTGATCCCTGGTGATGACGTGAATCCTCATCCCGAACCGCAACTGCCTGCCCAGTCGCGCGGCGATCCCGCGCACCAAGCCAATCTTCTCGCCGACCTGCGCTGGCGGCTCCCCGAAGGTGAGATAGACATCCGCCTGCCTGGCCGCCACCTGCACGGCAGCCGGGGACGAGCCGCCGAAATAGACCACGGGGAGCGGATCAGGCCGGGCGAAAACGGTGGCGCCCTCGACGGTGTAGTAGGTGCCGGTGAAGTCGAACGGCTCGGTGCCCCAGGCCCCCCGCACTACGGAAAGGAACTCATCGCATCGTGCGTACCTGTCGTCCTTGGGCATGAAGTCGCCGAACCTGCGCAGCTCGTCGGAATGGCCACCGGTGACGACGTTGAGCAGCAGCCTGCCTCTCGATAATCCCTGGAACGTGCCAGCCATCTGGGCGGCGAGAGTCGGCGACGTGATCCCAGGACGGAAGGCCACGATGTACTTCAGTCGCTCGGTTTCCCTGGTCAGCGCCGCCGTGACCAGCCACGCATCCTCACACCAGATGCCGGTCGGGGTCAGTACCCCGTAGAAGCCCAGTTGCTCAGCTGACCGCGCGATCTGCGCCAGGTACTCGATATCCGGCGCCCGCCAGAGCGCCGCCGCGCTCGAACCGCTCAAGTTCGGGCCTTCGGTCGCCTTTCCATCGAGCGCAGGAAAGGCCCGGTCGGAGATGGTACGCCCGTCGCCCGACGTCGGAAGGTACCAGTGCATCCTGAGCTTCATGGGATCCTCGTGTGCGCGAATTCGTCCTATTCGTACCCGTACGCTGGCAGTACCGCCCCGAACCGGTCCGCTACCAGAGGTTGGAGTGCGGGCGTGAAGGCTTCTCGCCAACTGCCGATCTGACCACGGTAGAAGGAGAAGACGTCGGGGTTGAAGAGCCGCCCGGCTACCTGCGCAGGCTCGGTGTCAGTGATGCCGAGGAAGGCAAAGATCCGGATCAGCGCCCTGGTCTGCGCGGCGACGGAGCCACCGCCTCTCGGGCCGACCAGTTCCTCGAACGAGGTCTTGCACACGTTCGGGTGGTGCAGCAGCCAGAGCATGCGCTGGTGATCGCCAAGCGCGGGGAAGGCGCGGTCGGCAAGTGCGTAGGCCAATCGCTCCTCCAGCGTGGCCTTCGAGTTCAAGATCGCGCTGATGGGCAGCAGGTCGTTGTAATTACTGAAGCCGCGCCCGGTCTTACCGCACAGAAAATTCACGAAGGACAGCAGCATGTCCCGTGGATCGCGGTAATTGAAGATTATCCGCGGCTCCCCGGTCTCTGACCATTCGCGCAGGAACTGGCCGTCGACGCGGGTGAGGTCAAGCTGATTGATCACCCAGCAGACGCCCGGCGGGGTGGCGGCGAAGTCGGAACCGATCGCCCGGCGGTGCACGTCGGCAGCGAACCCGACCTCAAGCGAGGCCTGCGTGTACCAACTGGCCAGCGGCTGAGCCAGCCTACGCTCCCACGACAACACCAGCGCCTCCCAGGCGCGGTCGGTCACAGCGGTGAGCTGCTCGTCGCCGCTCGTCTCCAAGCTGGCCAGCGTGTCGTCGTCGCACCCGATCCTGGCGATCCGCCAGCGCGACTCCTTGCTGAATTCTGGCAGGATCTCTGGCCTAAGCCGCACCCCTGAGCCGGTCATGCCGTAGCCGAGCGCCGTCATCAGTTCCTGCAGGATATGCGTGCCCGACTTCATCAACGAGACGATCAGTACCCGCTGCGCACGCCCATCAACGGACATAATCACACTATTTTGTGACAGTCCGCATGAGGTGTCAAGCAACGGATATCGAACTCACATCAGCCCACGCCAGCGGTCCAATTGACGCCCTACCTCAGTGAGCAGCTCATCGAGCTCAACTCTGACGATGGAGCGGTGGTCAGGGAAATGGTCCTCAAGCCAGCCATAGGCACCCTGATCATCCTTGGCGTTGTAATACGCTTCGAACTCATCGAGCTGCTTATCGGACATCCGCCCGGCTAGCCGATTGCCAACCCGCATCTCCAGTGCCTTATAAGCGGCAAGGGAGAGGTTGGCCCTGAGGTCAGGATCGATATCCCGCAGTCCGCGAGCTACCAGCAACTCCCTAATCGACTGGGATAGGTCGATCACTTCGCCCTCGCCTCCACCGCCTGACGACGCCAGGGCAGGCGTTCGACCACATTGCGCGTCGCCTCAAGCTCGTCATAAAAGTCCGCACAGTCGGTATGGCCGTCCAGCCGCGCACAGATGGCGCGGCCGAGCACGGGAACATCGCACAGGCAGACGATCAGTTCGGTATATCCAGGAGCGGATGGCGCCAACTCGCGAGTCGCGGTGAGTCTCGCGCTCACGTCCTGCGCAGGATCACCGACGAGGTGGGCGGTCAAAGCCTGGTAGAGCCGACCGCGAGCGGCGTCGACAGGCGCGGCTGCCGGATCGACCTGCTCATCTCGATCCACTAGCAGGCGGGTCAGGTCGCCGCTGAATGCCTTGACCACCGAGCCACCGAATCCCGGATACACCCGGTCATGATCGGGCACCTCAGATCCCCCGTCGAGCGCATTCAGCATCGCCAGGTCCCCGGCCAGGTTATCGGCGGAAACGCCGCCATAGGATCCGTCCTTGGACAGGGCACCGAGCGCACGACTCAGCCATTCCCGAGCTTCACTAAAGGCTCCGGGTCGCAGGTAATGCCAGAATCCGTAGTAAAGCACCGCGAAGTCCTGTGGGCGGATGAGCGCGAGCTTCCCCACGGCGTCCATGACAGTGTGACCATCACCGAGCTTCCACAGCACGTCGGCAGCGTGCAGGACGATCCGTGGATCACGCTCGGCCAGCGCAATGGCCTTCCGTGCCGCTTCCTTTGCTGCCTCCTCCTTCCCTGCGCAAAACAGCACCTTCGCCGCGTCCAACTGGACCCGAGCGATGCCGGGAGCAAGGCGAGCCGCCGCATGGAAGGCGGACGCGGCGGCCCCGGCCCGACCGATCGTGATGTTGCCATCGGGAGCGAATGCCACCCGCCGCGCGGACATGGCGAGCATCGCGCCCAGGCTGCTCTGCAGTCCTTCGCGCGCATCGTCGACAAGCGCGGCGTGCCGGTCCTGGAGTGTCTGAAGGTCCGAGCCGCCGATGCCGCGCATGGCAGCCAGGTAGCCAAAGCACAGGTCAAGGGCGAACAGCACTCGTTCTGGGTAGTCGAGTTGCTTGGCGAGCCCGCGGAGCACGCTGATCAGCGCGGCCGCATTGGGATACTCGTACCACCAAGTCTGGCATCCGGGCACGCCGAGCTCGCCTACGCACAACGCGGCAGCCATCCGCAGCAACTGGCGCTCAAGTCGCTGCGGCGGTTCGACCGAAGCGAAACTGGCCGCCGCGAGGAGCAGCCTCGCTGCCCGCCGATCCCTGAAGAGCAAGGTCTCTGACCAGAGCTGGAAGGTCTCACGGCAGCCGTCGGCAAAACTGAACCAAAAGCTCGCCGCGCAGTAGCCGAAAGCCGCGTCAAGCGCATCCTCGTCATCGAACCGCACGCTGAAGTCCGGACGCCGCCTGGCGGCCTTGAGCCACCTGTCTCGCGCCCAGTCAACGTAGCGCGTGGCGATCTTCGCCCGGTACGAGGCGAACGCGTCGTCCCGGCGCAGCCGGTCCCGCAGGTAGCTAGCCACTAGGTCGTGCAGTTTGCCGGCGCGCAGCATGAAGACGCTTCGTTCGAGACGCGCGTACTCCGCCTCTGCGTCAAGGTCAAGGCCTTTGCACACCGCATTGACGGCTGGAGAAGCGGTATGCCCGCCCGTCATTGCCAGCACGCACAGCAAGAGGATGTCTCTGTCGGCCAGCCGCCCAAGCAGTCGGTCGGTGAAGCCGCGCAGCAGGTCGCCCACTGACGGCCGCCCGACCTGGCTATCTTGCCAATGAGGAACCGGCGCGGTGGCGGCATCGTCTCCCAGCCACACTCGGTCCTGCACGGCCATATTCGCCAGTAGCGGAATGCCATGAGTGTCATCGCGCAGCCGGCGTACCGTGACCGCCCGCTCCGGCCCAGGGATCTCAAGAGGCGAGGCCAGCACCAGGTCGGCGAGCTCGTCATCGGTAAACGGCTGCAGCTCTTCGATGAGCATCGACGACGCTATTGGGCGCGCCCAGTCTGGTATCGGCCGCGCGGGGTCAGCTGATTCAAGCCATTGTCCCGACAGCACCCAGATGACCCGGCTGCCCAGCAGCGGAGCGATCAGCTCTGCGGTCAGAAAACTCAGATGCTGACGAATCTGCTCACACGTGTCTAGCCAGATCACTCGCGGTCGCCGCGCAGAATCTCGACGCAGATCGCCGACGAGTGCGCGGGCGAGATATCCGGAAGGATCGTCGAGCGCGACCCGTGCCTGCTCATCAATGCGCTTGTTCGAGCGCAGCCAAGCCGTGAAATGTCGCTGGGCTTCGAACGCGAGGTAGGTCCCCGCCTTGGCAAAGTCAGCCGCCGCATCCACGAAGACGCCAGGTGTCTGCGGCATTGCGCCTTCGATCACGCCGCGGGCGAGGTCGGCCGCACCCTTCGCGGTAGCGTCGTCGGCGCGGGCGCGGTCTTCGGCTTGCTGCCACTCCTCAGGGTGCTCAGCCCGCTGCTGGCCAAGGGTGGCGAGCGCCCGCTCGGAGACCTGACGGTAAGCGATGAAATTTCGCAGCACATCAGGAGACTGATCGTCGATCACCTGCGCGAGTCGTTCGATCAGCGTGGTCTTGGCATCAGGCTCCGGCCCATAACCCCAGTCCTTGAGTATGCGAATCGGCCCTTTGGAATTGCCATCAGAGAGCTGCTCGATAAGACGCTCAGCCAACTCCGACTTGCCGATACCTGAAACACCGGTCAGTACGAACACCCGCTTGGGTGCGGTCGGCACGCCACCGCCTTTGAATACCCGCGCATCGTGCCGCAATGACGCCACTGCGGTAGCGAAGGCGGCTATCACCGGATCCCTGCCCACGAAGAGATCGGCTGCCATCACACCACCCCCCACTCGCCATTCGCGAGCCACCCGAATGGCTCGCGTCCTCCGTTCCAGCAAGCCGTTTTATGCCTCATCGCCGGATAAGTCCTATTGGACCGACCTCAGAAAAGCCATGATGCCGCGAAATACACATTAGAGCACAAGCGAACGGAGGTCCGATTTGGTCAACGCGCGCTCGCGCCCTGCGCCAACGCCAGCCTCTCCAGCGCCAGGCCAAGCTCCTTGGCTGCGGTTGGCTGGCCGTTCTCCTGTTTGCGATAGAGCGCGACCGCCTCCTCAAGCATGGTCACGACTTCGGCGTGCCGCGGTGCCCCTGAGTGCAGCAGGCAACTCGCGAGATTGCTCAAGGCATGGGCCAGTTCCGGCTCGAATACGGTGGGATGCGCTACGGCCAGCCGCCGGTAGATCGTTACGGCCTCCTCATCAGCGATCCGCTCATCCTCCCTGCGGCCCGCCTGGCCGAGCCTGACCCCAAGGCCGATCAGCGCGTGGGCGAGGCCGTCTTCGTGGGCGGCAGGATTTGCCGCCGTCAGGCGCCGGTAGAGCGCGACTCCAGCCGCGGCCGCCTCGAGCGAGTCCCCAATCCGATCGGCCTCCCCCAGGTAAAGGCCGAGGTTGACCAGGGATGCCGCCAGGTCGACCTCATACATCGCCGGGTCGGCCGCTGCGAGCTTCCTGCGCAGGGCAACGGCCTCCTCGCAGGCGACCAAAGCCTCATCGCCGCGCCCGGCCTGCCTGAGCTTGGCGGCGAGCCCACCGAGCGTCAGCGCGAGGTCCCTGGCCATGAGAGTGGGCTCGACGGCACTCAGCCTGCGATAGATCCCGACCGCCTCCTGCTCGGCGGCCAGGGCAGCGGCTGTCCTACCGATGGTCAGGTAGTCCACGGCCAGATTGTGCAACGTCCAGGCGAGGTAGGCGAGGTTGCCGAAAGCGCGGTCGGCCTTGCTGGCGACGGCGGTGGGGCCGGTGGCGGCCAGGCGCCGTCTGATGGCGACCGATTCCTCATCAGCGACCAGAGCCTCATCCCAGCGTCCCAGGTCGGAAAGAAAGGCACCCAGGTTCGTCAGGATCATCGCCAGCTCACCATCAAGGGCGGCGGGATCGGCGGCGGCCGCCCTGCGGTAGTAATCCACCGACCGCTCGGTCACAGCCAGCGCGTCTTCATCGCGTCCTGCGTGCGAAAGCCTGAACCCCAGATGGGCTAGCAGCCGGGCGCGCGACGCGTCGTCATCGGCTCGCGCCAGTCGCTGTTCGGTCAGCCGGCTGGTGAGGATGGCGATGCCTGGATCGAGCTCGACATGGCGCTCAGGCAGCAGCGCGTCGATCGACTCCATTACCTGGATGTCAAGGTCCGGCAGCGCGGACAGGGCGACCAGCGCGGCATTGCCTGCGTCAATGGCCAGTTGCGGGTCCTGGCGCAGCAGTGGATACAGATACCCCTGGCCGAGGTGATGCCAGCGCTGAGCGGCCGAAGCGACAAAGGTGACCGCCCGTGCGACGTAGGCAGGGGCGAGCTTGTCATCAGGTCGGGCAAGCAGCGCAGCCAGCGTGGTCGGCGCCCACTGCTTGCTGGGATGCTCAACGCCGTGGCCGGGCAAGGCCAGGGCGATGAAGTCCTCGGCCAGCCGGTCTGGATAAATCGGCTCAAGCACACTGACCCCAGGTTCGGCCGGCGGATAGCAGGCAGCGTGGTCCCGCAGCGTTTGGCGAGGGTCAGCGAATCCCAGTCCGCTGAGGACGGCGAGGCCCGCCTCGGCCTTGACGGCACCGGTCAGTGCGGCGACGAAGACCGCGTGATTCATGGTGTTTGGCTGCGTCAGGTAAGCGTGACCGCCGCCATCGGCTGCCGATGCTCCGTCGCCGTACCGGCGGGCCCAGCTCAATTCTTCGCGGTTCAGCAGGTAAATCGTCAATCCGGCCAGGTCGGACGGCATATGCTGGCCGGCTACCTGCGTGTCGGTCAGCACCAGAGCCGCCATCTGGATCGCCAGAGTAAGCCCGAACTCCGGCTGGGCGAGCAGTTCAAGCTGACCAGGACCGAGCGCATCGGGCTGTCGGTAGATCTCGGCGAACCGGTCGCGTGCCGCTTCGAACATGAGGGTACGATCGCGGATTTGCGTTAATTCAGCGAGCGACTGACTGGAGGTAATAGCGAGGAAATTGTCCAAGATCGCGCAGATGGCTGGCCAGGTATCTGCGGTGCGACCGATCAGAAGGACTCGAGTCCGCACCGCATCATGATGCAGCAGGCTATTTTTCAGCAGCCAGGTCAGATTCCTCAGCAGCCAGCGATCGGCATAATCCACGATCACCAGCAGCCCGGCCGCACCGGTCAAGGACAGATCCTGGCTGCCAGCGGCGACCGGGTCGGCGTCGGGTCCGTGGAATGCGACGATGACCTTCCAGCCGACTGACATCGAGGTCGCCGCGAGCTGATTCGCGAGCCTGGTCTTGCCTTGCCCGCCAGGGCCATAAAGCCAGCGAACGGCGAGCCTTGACTCAGCGTCGCGCCAGTCATGCAAGTCAGCCAGTTCGGCCGCGCGGCCGGTAAATGGCACGACCGCACGGCGCGCATTGAGCATGCGGTGGGCAGTTCGAGCAGCCAGTCCTGGTTGGCACTTGGCTCGGCTTGCCAGTTGGCAAGCAGGTAGAGCGGTAATCCGTTGCCAAATACGTGGATATCAGCATTAATGGCGCCGTAGGCGAAGCCACTCACGGCGGTGACATTTTGCGTAAGCGACGGTTGGGCCGGTGAGGTCACGATCCACTCCTGAGCATCGCAACAACCTGGACTGGCTGAATGCTACCTGCATTTTAGGCGGCTCCCCGATCGCGGTAGCAGAACGGTAGAGCAGCGGAAGATCGGCTCAGTACACCTTAATAATGCCTGACGCCGCTCAATCCAGAGTTCGCCAGCTACCTAGCATGAGGCCGCCTAAAAGCTCGGCGCCAATATGGAGAGTTAGTCGTGTCAAAATTTAAGACTTGCGGTTTTTTGGCATTTCTCACTGTACTAGTGCTGGTAGCCTCAGGTGTTGTCTACGTCAAGTGGACATCAAAGCCAGTACCTACCGCCCCCGTCGGGATAACGGTGGCTGAGCAAGGCGGCGCCCCAAATCCAGCCGAGGATCAGGCACCCTGCTCGCCTGGACCGGTCAATTGTGCGACCGGTGAGTTCTGGAAAGAGTTTAGCGATTTCTCAATTCCAGGCCCTGGGATTCCGCTTGACCTGACGCAAACCTATCTTTCCGCTGCGGCCAGCCGGCCTTCGCCTTTCGGTTATGGCTGGACCGACAGCTATGCGATGTCGCTGACGCCGCCTCATGCGGCTGGACGGGTGACGATACGCCAAGAGGACGGCGCGGTCGTCAGCTTCGTGAAGACCGCCAAGCATGGATTCACTGCGCCGGCGCGGGTGATGGCGACGCTGACCAGGAACCGGGCCGGCCAGTTCATCTTCGTCAGGGACAGCGATCAGGTGCGCTATGTGTTCTCGCGAACCGGACGGCTGATATCAGAGCGCGACCTCAACGGTGACGCGACCACGCTCAGCTATCGCCACGGCGAACTCGCTGAGGTGACCGACGCCGTTGGCCGGGAATTGGACTTCAGCTACCAGAACGGGCACGTGACGAGCATCACCGGGCCGATGGGCGCGACCGAGTCCCTGTTCTACAGCCGGGCCGGTGACCTGACGGAGATGACCGATCCGGCGGGCCGGAGCTGGCAGTTCGGTTATGGCCGAGGTCATCAGCTGACGTCGATCACCGATCCGCGCGGCATCGTCACCAAGATCAAGTACCGCAAGCACAAGGTGGTCGCGCTCGTTGGCCCAGGCGATGCGCACATTGCCTGGGCGTACCATGGCCAGCCGAGCGGGCCGTCCGGCGGTACCACGATCGCGACCGGCCCTGGCCCGAGCGTGACCGCCTACCACTACGTCGGCCTCAGCTTGATGTCAGTCACCAACGGCACCGGACCTGCGGCGGCCACCACCAGTTACGGCTATGACAAGCAATCTCTGGTCACCTCGGTCACTGATCCTGACGGGCACGTCACGCTCTACCGATATGACCGGGCCGGCTTCCTGTTGAGCTCGACCGACCCGCTGGGCCGGACGACCAGGTATCGCTATAACAAGTTCGGAGAGGTCACCGCCCAGATCCTGCCGAGCGGCGCGACAAGCCACTCCTGGTATGACGGCCACGGCAACCTGGTCAAGTCGCAGGACGCGGTCGGCAACGTCACGACTTACACGCTGGACCAAACCGATCCTGGCTTGATCTCCAAGGTCTACTCGCCCGGCGCCGAGGTCACGACCTTTACCTACGATGCGTACGGGAACGTGGCGTCGACGACCACGTCACCCAGCGTAGGCGTGACTGACACAAGCCGGTACGCCTATGACGCGGACGGCAACTTGACCTGCGAAGTATCACCGGACGCCGTCGTCCGCCACATCAAGTGCCCGGCCCCTCCAGTGAGCTGCCCGGTCTACGGCGGCCACGTGCTAGGCACCAGTTCCTACGCGCTCAACTGCGATGGCGACGTCGTTGCCAGTACTGATCCGGCTGGCGACGTCACCAGATACAGCTACGACCCCGACGGCGACCTCGCCGCCACGACCAGCCCGACAGGCACGGTCACCAGCTACTCCTACAACCCTGCGGGCCAGACCACCCAGGTCGCTGTCAATGCCAAGGTGACCACGACCACCAGTTACGACGCGGCAGGCGACATCTCGACTCAGTCGAACGCCGCCGGTGACGTCACCAGGTACCAGTACGACTCGCTCGGCCACTTGGTCGCCATGACTGATCCGCTTGGCAAGCAAACCACGTATCACTACGACCCGGCTGGCAACCTGCTGCGCACCGTCGCCGCCGGAGGACAGCAGACCTACTACACCTACGACGCCTCAGGCGAACTGACGGCGATCGCCTACAGCGCCAGCGCGGTCCCTGCAATCGGTTACGCCTACACGCCCGATGGCCAGCAGTCCGAGATCACTGACTCGGCAGGCACCACCAGTTATACCTATGACGGCGACGAACGGCTGCTGACGGCCACATCGACCACGTCGGCCGGCCTGACCACCAAGTACTCCTACGCCTACGACGCCGCGATGAACAACGTCACGCTCACCTACCCCAACGGCCGAACAGTCACAGATCACTACGACGACGCCGGTCAGCTCAGCAAGGTGACCGACTGGCTCGGCAACACGACTCAGTTCAGCTACGACGCCAGCGGCAACCTGACCTATCAGCATGTCCCAGGCGGCGTGGACGCCAACTACGGCCCAACGTCGATCACGATCAAGAACGCCGAGCACACGCTGGCGATCTTCGGCTACACCAGAAACCAGACCGGGCTCATCTCCGATTCGGCCAGCTTTGGCGTGCCTGACAGTTCATCGCAGGTCGTCAAATACGGCTACACCGCGCGCGGCCAACTCGCCACCGAGAGTGGCCTGACCTTCGGCTACGACGCCGCCGGCAACCTCACCTCGTCATCTAGTGGCGGCGGCTTCGACCAGACCTACAACCCGGCCGGCGAGCTGAGCACCAGGACGAGTTCGCAGGCCACGATCAGCTACGCCTACGACGACAACGGCAACTTGACCAGCGCCGCGCCAACATCCGGGCAGCCCACCACGCTTAGCTATAACCAGGCGAATCTGCTCGCCAGCTACAACGCGCCAGGAAACAGCGCCAGCTATAGCTACGATGGCACCGGGCTGCTTGCGTCAGAAACGCACGCGGGCAATCTGACCAATTTCGTATGGGACCAGGGGCAGGCCACCCCGTTCCTGCTCGCCACCAGCAGTTCGCCGACCGCCGATCCATCGACGCCATCACCATCACCATCGGCCTCGCCGTCAGCGCCGGCGTCGGCGCCTGGTTACACGTCGTACATTTACGGGCCCAATGGTCAGCCAATCGAGCAGGTGACAGGCAACCGGCCTACTTTCCTCATCTCAGATCAGCAGGGCAGCGTACGGCTGATTACCAACCTCGTCGGCCATGTGATCGAGAAGATCAGTTACGGCCCCTACGGCACGGTCGCTGGCCGGTCGGGCAGCGACAGCAGCGCACTGGGCTACGACGGTCAGTACACCGATCCAGCCACCGGCTTTGTCTACCTGCGCGCTCGCTACTACAACCCGCAGACGGCCCAGTTCCTCACCCGTGATCCCGACATCGTGCTGTCTGGTGCGCCCTACTCCTACGCCGGCGACGACCCAGTCAACGCCAGCGACCTGACCGGGCTTTCCTGGTGGAACCCCTTTAGCTGGAGCGTGAAAACCTGGGTGAACATCGGTCTGGCCGCCGCGCTCGGCGTGGGCGCGGTCTTCACCGACGGCGCGGACCTCGCGCTCGCTCCTGAGGCGTTCGGCCTTGACGCTGCGACCGAGGCGCTCGGCGACGGCCTGCTCGACGCTGGCACTGATGTGTCCGAGGACCTATTCTCCTCCGACGCCGAGTCGGCAGCGCAGCTCAACTACACCGCACCGGGCGATCCAGCGGGATCGCTTGCACCCAACATCAAGCCGATCGACGGTTACCAGGACGTGGTCGTTCACGGCAGTCCGACCGACTTCAGCCCATCGTCGACGGCCGGGGCGCCGGTGTGGAGTCCTGAGGACCTCGCCGACATGATCAAGTCCGATTCCCGTTATGGCAATGGTCCTATCCGGCTGATCTCGTGCAGCACTGGAGCGCCAGGATCCGATGCCGCCCAGAACCTGGCCAACGAACTCGGCGTCGACGTGCTCGCCCCGACGGATATCGTGTGGGTGGATGGCAATGGCGCACTGACCGTCGCGCCGCGAAATTGGCTCGGCATCGGCCCAAGCAGATTCAGCTCAGCCATTCCTTGGAAGCTCTTCTCTCCGATTCCTGGAGCATGATATGGAGATCAAGCGGGCAGGATTCTTTCGTGAGCTATCTCACGGCGGGCCCGACGGTCCCAGCCTGATCGAGGCTCGCAGGCCACACGCTGAGACCGACGAGCAAAGGATAATAAGCTATTTGCGAAAAGGGTCGCTCCTGGTTGCTGCCGGCGTCGGACTCGATGACTATTTCGATGCCGCCAAGAAGGGCGTGGAATCCCTCGCGGTCTATACCGACGGTGACTGGATCTGGCCAGCTGACCTGGCGTACTACGTATCGCAGTACCATGTCGCACCGCCGGCGGACTTCGTAGCGCACATGCGCGAGCAAAAGTGGCGTCCGCCAGCGGTCAGCCGGGAACGACTGGCCGAGGTCCTAGCCTCACTAGACCGGCCTTAGCGCGGGCGCGGTCAGATTGTCACGGCCATAGCGGCGATGGAAATCAAGAGCCAGGTCAACGGACGGGCGTTCCTCTCCTACGTCAGCGAGGACTCCGCCCGCGTCGATCGGCTGCAATACGTGCTTGAGACGGCCGGGATTGCCGTGTGGCGCAATACGACGAACATCGGCCCTGGAGAAGACTGGCGGGCAAGCATCAGGCACGCCATCGGCCAAGAGCCAGGGGTCTTCATCGCCTGTTTCTCCGATAACAGCCTTGCGCGCGCTAAGAGCTACCATAACGAGGAGCTGGTACTCGCGGTTGAGCAGCTGCGGCTAAGGTGGCCCGGCCGGCCGTGGCTGATCCCGGTCAGGTTCGACGATTGCGAGATCCCCGATCGTGACATTGGCGACGGCCGGACGCTGAATTCGATCCAGCGGATCGACCTGATCGGCGCTGAGTTTGATAAGGGTGCGGCGCGACTGGCGGCGGCGATCCGCCGGATGCTGAGCCTGCCGCTTCGCCGGCTCGGTTCTGACCAGGGCCCAGGCGCATTGCCTTGGTCCCCCACTGCAGGGAGGTGGCCGATGAGCGAGCATAGCCCAGGGCCGGTGCTCATCTTGACGGCACTCAGTGTCGAGTATCAGGCTATTCGCGCGCACCTGACTGACCTGGTGCCGCAACCGCATCCTGAGGGGACCATGTTCGAAGTCGGCAGGTCAGCTGACGGTCATGGCATCGCGATCGCAGAGATTGGCGAGGGCAATGCGCGCGCGGCCGTGCTGAGCGAGCGCGCGATCGCGAGCTTCGGGCCGCGAGCGCTGATTTTCGTGGGAGTTGCGGGCGCGCTGAAAGACCGGGTCAACCTCGGCGACGTCGTCGTCGCGACCAAGGTGTACGGGTACCAGGGCGGGAGCTATCAGGGAGACGCGTATCACGCCAGGCCGGATGCATGGGAGGCCAGTCACGAGCTTGAGCAGCTTGCTCGCTACGTCGACAAGGTCGACGACTGGACTGACCGGCGCCATCCCGATCCCTCCCGCGGCATTCCTAAGGTGCATTTCGAGCCCATCGCGTCTGGCGGCTTGCTAGTGAACTCAAGGCAAGGGCCCGCTGCTGAGCATTTGCGTCGTTACTTCAACGACGCCGCGGCAATCGACATGGAAGCCGTCGGAGTCTCTCAGGCTGGCCACCTGAATAGCTCATGCCCAGTACTCACCATCAGAGGCATCAGCGACCGTGCTGACGGCTCGAAAGATCTCACTGATCAGGGCGGCTGGCAGCCGGTCGCCGCCGCCAACGCTGCCGCTTTCGCCCTCGCGCTCGTCGGCAGGCTCGCCGTGGCTTCGGCCAGAACCAAGACCACGTCGGACACCGCTAGCGAGCAATTGCTTCAGGAGGTCGCTGGCTCAGGTGACAGCACCCTGGTCGCGGCCCAAGGCGGCTCGATACAAGTCGGGGACTCACCAGTACGCCAGACCCACGATCAGCAGGTGCCGGGCGCCCAGGCGAGCGGGGCCGCCGCTAAGCCGAGATTGCGGCAGCGGGCGACCGCCCGTGACTCTGCGGTCGTGTTTGTGGCCCAAGCCGGCGATATCTACTACCACCCGAACGATTCAGCTGACCATGGCTGACCAGCTCAGCGTCCACTGATCAGCGGCTCGCTGCCGAAGGCTAGCCATCTGGACCCACTGGGATGCGCGGAGCAGTCCGCGCATCCCAGTGGTCACTAGCCGACCTAGTGCCGCCTGGTTAGGGCAGGCCCATGTGGCCGTGCAGGGTGTAGGTGCGGATCCGCTGACCAGCCCCGTTGACCCCGTCGGTGTGGGTGATGTAGGCGAAGCCGGCTAGCGCCTGCTGCGCCCAGGCGGCGATGTTCGGGAATGGCCCGATGCCGTACGAAGGGTCGTAGACCTTGCCGTTGTACGTGTCGACGGCATGGTCTCCGTAGCCAAACCACCCCGGCGGATTCGGATCGTTCTGGCCAGGCACGCCAGCCGCGTCATCGAACTCTGGTCCGGCCCCCAGCACCCCAGTGCCGGGTACCGGATCTCCGCCTGCTCCCAGGTTGACCGTGTCGGTAGTGAGGTAAGGGAACTTCGGGTCCGCGCCGGTCGCCGGGCCCGCAAAGGTCCAGTTCTTGATCAGCATCACCCTGGTGATGCTCTGCCCGAGCCGCGGCGACGGCGCGGGGAAGGCCGGGAGCGCACCGAGGACGGGACCGCCGTCGTCGATGCCCACCGGGACCACCGACTTGATGCCCTGCACCGCCAGGGTGTTCGCGAAGAACTCCGCCCAGTCACCACAGCGCGATACCAGCGACTCAAGCAACTGAGGCGTGCTCAGATGGCTGCAAGATGGCGCCCTGTCGAGGAACAGGTAGTCATTTGCCAGCGTCCATGGCGTCCAGTACTGAAGGATATGCGGATCGGCCGTGACCGCGCCGGTCACCGGATTCAGTTGCTGCGGGTGAATGGCCAGTGCCGAGGGTCCAGAGGCGGAGAACATGTTCGTCCAGATGTTGTTGAAGACGTTCGCCTCGGTGTTCTGGTTCGCTGCCGCCGTCGACGTCAGAGCCTCAAGGGTCAGGTAGGCAGGAAAGCCAGGAGCGGCATAGGCCAGGTAGATCGGTATGGTGCTGATGCCAGCGTTGTAGGTCATCGCGTCATGGGTAACGGTCCATTGGATCGCCATCTGGAAGTTGTTAACCGTGTCAGGAAGCGCGTTATCCGCTGTCAGGTTCTTGACCACAAGCTGGTTACCTGTCGGGCTTACCGGATTAGAAGTGAACGTGAGCTTGGTCGTCCCAAGCGTCGTCGTTCCCGTGACGACAGAATTATCGAGATTGACCGAAGCAGGATCCTTGATCGTCAAATCTGCTTCGTTCAGCGTAATCTTCGTGCCACGCAGGAAGGCTACTGGCCATGCCTTCTCTGGATTCCCGTCTGGGAAGGTCGGGTCGCAGTCCACCCACTGGGCCGCGCCGGTCTTATTGCAGGCCTTGAATTGATCGATCGTCAGGGCGGCTTGATTCACCCGGTCATCGATGACGTCCGCAGGTAGCGTCGTCGTGGTCGCACTGGACCCGGCTACCTTGATATCCACCGAAGAGATGGCGATGTCCCGATTCGGTGGGATAAACGACACATTATCGACCCCGAAGCCGGCCGCCTCGTCGGAGACCGAGGTCACGACGAAACTCGCGATCCCCTTAAAGGCGATGGTAAGGTGATTGAAGCCGATCTGATTCGCCACGACCGATCCAAGCAGCGCGCCATTCGAGTCGTACGCATTTACCTGCGTTGATCCTGGGTTGTCGATATAGCCGACATCCATAGATACTGAATCGACGGTCGCTGGCTGATTGGTGTTCGGCAGCACGAAATGAGCACCGACATCCCCGGCGAATTGCGGCGTTCCTGAGAGCTCAGGACTGTCCGGATTGGCACCATCGTTAGAGATAAATTGAGCATCTGCAGCGCTGGTGCCCTGAAAGACGATTCCGTCATCCTTGGCGTACTGGTTCGTGATAACGGTGCCGACCGGGAACTCGCTGAACGTAATGGTGACCGCTGACGGTGCCTGCGGTCCCTGCGCCACGAGTGGGCGGCGCCAACGCCGGCCCTGGTGAATCGGGCTCGCGGTACTACGCGGCCTGGCCCCGCCCCGCCCAGTCCCGCCCCGCCCAGTCCCGCCCCGCCCAGTCCCGCCCCGGCCGGAACTGCGCGGCCCGACACTGCCGCCCATGTTTGCAGTGAGGGCCCGGGTAACGACGGCGGATCGGGCGACACTGGGCGGGAGCGCCGCATTTGCGGCCGGTGTAGTGAGGACGAGCCCAGCCAGAGACAACACGGCTGCGGCCGTGACCAATTTCCTTGAGCCTACATACCTGGGAATTGACGCCCAGAATTGTCTCATAATTACCCCCCCAAGGGATCGCCTTCGCTTTGGAGGGTAGTTCTAGCACAGCCGCAGTCGCCATTGCTGCTAACCGTCAGCGAAATTATCGTCCGACCTCACCTACCGGCGTCTCCTGGCCGTATTGAGTCGAATTGCCGCGACTGAAGGCAAGACTCATTAAATGCGGGGACTAGGACGCCGGGCTGAACGCGAGGCACTTTCGGTGGCACCGCTCCCCGATGGGCGTTCCATTCCTGAGCGCGAAACCCCCGTCATAGTGGCGGCAGCCGCACAGGCCGGCTGGATGGAACCAAGGCTCAGCAATCAGAGGCAGACCCGTCCACCGCACCGTGACTGGCCATCGCGGCCCGATCACGCCCACGCGTGGAGGGTCAGGGCAATTCGCCGATATCGATGATCTGGATCTGAGAACTGTCGTAGTTAGTGACGTAAAGGAAGCGGCCATCCGGCGACACTGCCAGTTCGTGCGGCGTCAGGCCGGTCGGGATGTATCCGAGCAACGCAGGCTTGTGACTGAGGGCGGCGACAGCGTCCACCACGGCGAGGCTGCCCGGCTGCGGCGGCGATGAGGTGCCGTTGTCGTCGCCGACCACGATCCGGTTGCCACCGCTGACGATGGCGAGTCCAATCGGCTGGCTACCGACCTGGACTTTCGCGATCAGCGCGTTACCCGGATCGTGCCGCAGCGCCGACGCCGAGTAACCGAGGAGATAGTCGCTTTGCCTGGCCGTCACCCAGACTGTCTTGTCGTTACTCGTCACCACTACCCGGGCCGGGTAGCACCCGGTCGTGACCTTGCTGATCACGGCGCTGGCGAGCTGAGCTGGGTCCGTCGCCCGAACAACGTCGACGACGCTCAGGGTTCCAGGGACCGCCGAATTCCCGCGAAAGGCGGTGGCATACAAGGTCTCGCCGTCATTGGACATGGTCAGGCCGACCGGCTGCGCGCCGACATTCAGTGAGCCAACGTAATAGCTAAGCCCGGCCTCGAAGTGATCGCGTAGTGCCTTACCCAGATTGAACACACCGACCTGGTCGCGGAATTGCAGGCTGACGAAGGCGAACCGGTCATCGGGGGTCACCGCCACCCCGATCGCCCGGCCGTACTTGGCTGAGCCCGGCACCTTCAACGTGCCAAGAATGACGCCTTCACCGCCCTGCTCCGCAGCGCCAGCGTCCAGCACCCTGATCCCGTTACCGCTGGCGACGAGCAAGTACCTGCCGTCGCGGGTCACCATAGCGGTCGTCGCCTTCCGCGCCGCACTGCCAACCGGGTAACTCCGCCCGCTATAGGTGAGGGTATGGCCCGCGACCTGGTAGACCTTGACGGCGGCGTCGGTCACCACGAAGACGGCCTTGCCATCGGCGCTGACAGCCACCCCGAATGGTTTGCCGGTGGCCCCTTGCACCCGGGCGGCTGGGAACGTCCGGAGCTTAGGCCCGCTGGCAGCCGTCGTGACGCAACCCGGCGGCTGCAGCGCCAGCTGGTGTCGCAGGTCGCCACCGTCGCCGCTGCCACTCCCCCTTGCGGTCAACCCGAGAGCGGCCACGCCGCCGACGATGAGCACGCCGACCACCACGCCGACGGTGAGCACCGCCCGCCGCCTGGACGAAGGACCGCTTACCCTGGCGTCGGCGGCACTGTACTGGCCGAAATCGCTGGTGCCATCGCGCTGCCACGGCGGCGGCGTCAGGCCATCTTGGCCTGGACCCTGATGGGCTTGGCTGCCAAGCGCGCGCGGGTCACTCGGCACCGCGTACCCGATCGTGGCTGATCCGCTTTGCTGCACGTATCCTGACTGGCTGACGTTGGCACGATCACCGAAAAGGGCATCAAGAAAGCCAGGCTGCCCTTCGGCCTGGCCCAGGTACTCGCGCCGACTCGGCACCTCACCTGGACCTGAGTCGAACGGCCTCAGCCCAAGGGCGGCCCGCAACGCCTCGGCGAAATCCCGGCAGCGGTCGAACCGATCGTCAGGGGCCTTCGCTAGCGCCTTGACGAATACCGCGTCAACGGCCGCTGGCAGCCCGGCCCGATAGCTAGAAAGGGCGGGGGGCGGCTCGGACAGCTGCGCGTACATGGTCGCCGTGGCCTCGTCGCGCCGGAACGGCGGAGTGCCAGTCAGGATCTCAAAGGCGGCGCAGGCCAGCGCGTACTGGTCCGCCCGGCCATCGACCAGCTTGCCCTCGATCTGCTCAGGCGAGATGTAGTCAAGGGTGCCGAGGAAGGTCCCTTTGCCGGTGAGCCCGCTGGACTGGAGCGCTCCCTTGCTCAGCCCGAAATCGGACAGGTACACGTGAACCGGTCGGCCTTCGCCTGAACTGCCGTCGAGCAGCATGTTGGCAGGCTTGACATCGCGGTGCACCAGGCCACGAGCGTGAGCGGCGTCAAGCGCCGACGCAACTTGTGAAATGATCTCGGCCACGCGGCCAGGCGGCAACGGCCCGAGCCGCCCAAGCAAGGAGCGGACATCGCCGCCCCGGACGAATCGCATCGCGATGAACAGTGCGCCGCTAGCCTCGCCCGCCTCGAAGACCGGGATGATATGCGGATCGTCGGTCGCCGCAGCGGCACGGGATTCCCTGATGAAGCGCTGCCTGAATACCTCGTCTTCGGCTAGGTCAGGCGCCAGGATCTTGAGTGCGACCGTGCGGTCAAGGCGCTCGTCGTGCGCGCGGAACACCACGGCCATCCCACCTTGGCCTATCCGCTGCTCAAGCAGGTAGCTGGCTATCCGCGAACCAGGAGCAAAGCCCCCAAGCGCGCCAGGATCATCCCGCTCGCTCATCGTGCCTCCACCGAGCCGTACTCCGCCGAGCTGGCGAACGGCCACGTCCGAGCTTCAGCCTTCGTGCGCGCTCTTTCCTCACGACGAGCCCGCCACTGGCCAGGTCCCCTACATTACCTGGCGCTGCTGCTGAGGCAGCCGATTGCCCGAGCGATCCGCCGGCTGACGGCCACTGGCCTCGGCCTGCAGGCGGGTGGGCTAACGACAACGGGGGTCCCCCGTTGCTGCTGTGGTGACAACGGGGGACCCCCGTTGTCGTTCGTGCGCCCGGAACGGCGCAGCAACGGCCCGGGCGGGCGGGGGCGGGGGCGGGGGCCCGGGCGGGGCCCGGGCGGGGCGGGGGCCCGGGCGGGGCCCGGGCGGGGCCCGGGCGGGGGCGGGGGCCCGGGCGGGGGCGGGGGCCCGGGCGGGGGCGGGGGCCCGGGCGGGGGCGGGGGCCCGGGCGGGGGCGGGGGCCCGGGCGGGGGCGGGGGCCCGGGCGGGGGCGGGGGCCCGGGCGGGCCCGGGCGGGGGCGGGGGCCCGGGCGGGGCGTCACTGTCGGTTGTGGCGGGAGACGCCGCGGAGCAGGCAGAACTCGTTGCCCTCAGGATCGGCGAATACGACCCAACCGGTGCCGCTCTTGCGCCGCCGGTCGGCCACCAGCGTGGCGCCAAGTCCGAGCACACGCTCAACCTCCGCGTCGCGGTCACCGTCGGGCCGCAGGCACACGTGCACTCTGTTTTTTACCGCCTTGGGCTCTGGCACTCGGATGAAGACCAGGTTCAGGCTCTGACCGAGCGGTACGTCGACCTCCTTGTCGCCTGGCTTGTCACCCTTCGCGATCGGGCTGGCGGTGACCTTACTCCAGAACTCGGCCAATGAGTAAGGGTCTACGCAGTCAAAGGTCACGTTACCGATATACGAACTCACTGGTCTCCTTCTCAGCCCGATGGCTACTGCTTAACAATGGCGGTAAACGCCGTGCTTACAACGCGTTGATGAATCTTCAAAAGTACGCTAGCTGCCTCTTTTGGAACCGATGTGCCGGAGCTAGAGTCCATCTTGAGCTCGCCGTTCTCTCGGCATTGAGGAGCCTACATTGCGAATGTCGGAGACGGTCCAAGGCGGACCAGTTCGGCTGGACGAGATCGACCTCTACCCGGCTGACTTCTACCGCACCGGGCAGCCGCACGCCGCCTGGCTGACGTTGCGCTCACAGGCACCTGTGTGGAAGCAGACGGCGCCGACGGCACCCCGTTTTGGTCGGTCACCCGCTACAAGGACGTCGTCAAGGTCGTCAAGGATGTGCAGCGGTTCAGTTCCGAGTACAGCACGATGCTCAGCGTGCTGCACGGAGATACCGCCAAGGGCAAGGCGATCCACCTCATGGATCCGCCCAAGCATCGCACCATTAGGTCGCCAGCCGCGCACACCATGTCGCTTTATGTGCTGCAGCGACACGAGAAGGTGATCAGGCAGCGGGTAAGCAAGATGATCAGCGAAGCGGTCGATGCGGGCGAGATTGATTTCGCGAAGCTGGCTACTGCCATTCCTATGGCAGTGACAGGGGAGATTATCGGAATAGCGGAAAAGTATTGGGCTGACGTGGCCCGCTGGACGATCGCGAGCATGGCACCTGACGATCCGTTCTACTCGGCCGGCCTGGACAAGAACACGCTGCAGATGGCGCACGTGTACCTGTTCTCGTTGCTCGCTGACCTGATCGCCCAGCGCCGGGACGAGCCGGCTGATGACCTGATCTCGCTGCTGATCTCGCTCGAACTTGACGGGGCCCCAGCAAGCGACGAAGACGTGCTGGTCAACTGCTACGCCTTCATCATGGGGGCTAACCCGACCATCCCGCAGGCAGCGTCCCACACCATGTTGCTGATGCTGCAGAATCCCGAGATCTGGCGGCAGCTCAAGGATGACCCGGCGATCTTGCCCACCATGGTCGAGGAGGCACTGCGCTGGGCGAGCCCGGTGAACGGCCTGCTCCGGCGCACGACCCAGGAAGTCAAGCTGGGGGATGAGGTCGTGCCGGAAGGCGGGCTGGTGTGCGCCTGGCTGGCCTCCGCGAACCGGGACGATGAGGTCTTCGCTGACCCGTTCGTTTTCGATCCGCGCCGCTCCCCGAACCCGCAGGTCGCCTTCAGCGTCGGCCCGCACCGCTGCATCGGCAATCCGTCCGCCAGGGTAGGCCTGACGATGCTGCTATCGGAGCTAGCCGCGCAGGTCGACTCGATCGAGCAGACCGGCACCGAGCTGCACCTGCAGTCGAACTTCCTCAACGGCATCACCAGCTTGCCGGTGCGACTTAAAGCCAGCTCCGCTCAGTCCTGAGCGGCCATGACCACCGCGGCCCTGGTACCGCCAGGGACCGGGCCGCGCAGGTCAACGGCCACAACTCGGCATTCAGAGGTGTAGCGATTTCCTTCCTGGTCGGTCAGCCAAAGCTCGTCCATCGACGGCAGCATCTCGCTGATCGACACGATCGGCGAGGCGTCAGCGGTGGGCGTCCTAGCCGCCGCCTGCCTGCCGCCGACTGAGCGCCCTGGCTCGCCCGCTTGCAGCCGTCGTACCGCCTTGGCCAGGATGTTGACGTAGAACGGGCTGGTGAAGTCGACGAAGAACGGCTTGGTCTCCCCCGGCACCTTCACGAACACCTGGGCTGGCAGTGATTCCTCGCGCCACCAGGCTCGGGCAGCAGCGAATCGCAGCGCCTCGTCCAGCGTCGCTGAGAAGTCCAGCTGGTCGGCTGGATACTGCCAGGTCTCCCGCGCGATGACCAGCCGGTCGATGCTGATCCTCGGCTGGTGGGCGCGCGGCGGGAACATGACGAACCGGTCCATGATGAGCTGGGTCAGCATCTCGGAAAAGACGTCAGCCACGTCAAACGAGTGGTCGCCGACGGTCACCCGCAGCCCGTCGGACGTCCGGCTCACGAACAGGTCGGCCGCCCGAAGCAGCCGGGCCCTGCTGGGGTCGGCGGTCTGCTCGAACAGCGCGACGACGTAATCCTCGTCCCTGGTCAGCGCCGGCTGGGTCCTGACCGTCAGGCGGCCAGCGTCCTCCTTCGGCGGCACCGAGATGAGTCTCGGACCCGGGTTGTCCGCGCCCAGGTAGTCGAGCAGGTCTTGGCGACGCGGATGCTGGGTCACGAAGCACGAATGGCGCAGCGTGGGCAGCGCCAAGTGCAATTCGCCGAGTACCAGCTCGAACTCGCCGCGGCGCATGGCCTCGGCATCGGCGGCCGCCACCAAAATGTCAGGACTGACGTACCGACCACCTGACCAGCCGGAGTCCGGGGCGTCGAACGCCGCCCTTACCGGCTCACGCAACTCAGCCATTGTCAGCTTGACCCTGGCCTCGCAGGCCGGCCAGCGCACGATGTCCGCCCAGCGCCGCTGGAATTCGAGCTGCAACTGATCCAGCACGCCATGCGCCGATTTGTGCAGCAGCGACAGGCATTCGAACCAGAACGATGCCAGGTTGATCGGCCAGCCGTCGGGAGCCGCAAGCCGCTCGGCGATCAAGTGAAATTCCGTCTCAAGCGCCTGCCGGAACTGATAGGTGAGCCAGCGCGCGCTCTGCAGCAGCAGGTCGAGCGGTGCCATCGCGGCGACAAAGTCCGCGCCGAGCGTGAAGTCGAGGTTCCGTCTGGCGTCGTGGTAGACGAGCGTCCGGCCGCCGTAGGCCTTGCCGCCGTTGCGGTTCGGCGAGGCGCCGGTAAGGCCGATGAAGACGTCGTCAAGCTGGCTGAGCGCCTGGACGAACAAGGCCGGGTCATCGCCTTGCGCCGCCTGGCTGACGCTTGCCCTGGCCGCTTCGAGCTGGTCGAGTCTGGCGATGCCGTCAGCGGCAAGCCCTGGATCGCCGATCGAGGCAAGATACCGGCGCAGCGCGAGTTCCGGGTGGGCCGACAGCGGCAACTGCAGCTTCCAGGTCAGCACTCGCCGCTTGCGCAGGCCATTGAGTATCTCGAATACCTCGTCCCGGCCGACGGTGGTGCCAAGACCGCTAGGAGCAGCCGCCAGAATCTCGGCGATCCGGCCTGCCGGAGTGCGGCCGTCGACCAGCCTGGCCACGGCAAGCTCGGCCGGTGACAACACGATCGGCGGTCCGGCCGCTCGGATGATCCTGTCGCCGTCCAGCCGGACGAACGGCACCAGCGCGGGCGGTATCCATTCCGCCATCTCCGGCCCGGCGCCCAGCACGTCGACGAGCACGTCGATGGCCCACTGCTCGAAGAAGATCTCAGAACTCGCGATCAGGCCCGCGCCCGCCTCGAGCCGGGTATGCGGGGCCGAGTCGTCCAGCGAGCCCCACCCGACTGGTCCGAAGAACCCGATCGTGTCGTTCTTCAGGCAATAGCGCTGCCAGTAGTTGGCGACCATGTCCTCGCGCTGGCGCTGCTTGGTGTTGCGCGATCCGGCCGCTTCGGCGCGGCGCAGCATCGGCGCCACGCCTTTCTCGATCACCTGGTGGTTCTGCCAGGCCAGCGCGAACTGGAAGCGCGGTTGCCGCGCGATCTGCCTGATCACGCCACCCAGCCGGGCAAGTTCTGCCGCGAAGGTGGCCTGATAGTCGAGCCAGTCCTGACCCATGCGGTTGGCCAGGTCAGCGGAGCCGAGCCGGTCGGCCGCCGCCGCGGCCAGCGGCGCGCACAACATGGTCCCCTGGCGGGAATCAAAACCTGGTGCCCGCAGCACAGCGGGCCGCCAAAACGCCCAGCCGGAGTCGGACTTGGCGGTATGCGCGGTCATTCGCCTGACCCGGTGACACTCAGCACCGCCGCCAACTCGGCCGCCGTCGGATAGGTAAAGAACAGCGCCGGCGAGATCTCCGCTCCCAACGCCGCCTCGATGATCGACACGGCATCGATGGCCTGGATGGAGTCTCCGCCTAACTCGAAAAAATCGTCAGCTGGCCCCACGTCAGCACTGCCGAGCACCTGCCGATAGGCGGCTAACGTGACGGCGAGCGGGTCGGTGCCTGACCCGGCACCTGGCGCCGTCGGCTCCTGGGTGCCAAGCGACCCGTCAGCGTTCACTGGGTCGCTCCCGACTGCTCGGCAATGGCCCGGCGCAGGCTCAGCGGCCTGATGTCAGTCCACACCTCGTCGATGTGGGCCAGGCAGTCATCGCGCTGACCGGTGAAGCCGCTTGGCCGCCAGCCAGCCGGGAGCTCGCGCCCAGCCGGCCAGATCGAGTACTGCTCCTCGTCGTTCAGCACGACGGAATAGCTGCCGCCATCCATCTCCACTGTGCTACTCCCTCGCAGTCTGGGTAATGACCATCGCCAGGTCGGCGATACGCGGGTTGTCGAAGATGTCGGAGAGTCGCAGGTCGGTGCCGAAGCTGGCCTTGATCCTGCTCACCAGGCGAGCCGCGAACAGACTGTGCCCGCCGACAACGAAGAAGTCCGTATCGGGCGTGGCGTCGGCGCAGCCGAGCAACTCCGCGTACCAGCTCACGACGAGCTCCTGAGCCCGGGTGACCTCGGCTCCTTCGCCGTCAGGCAGGACGACTGGGCGTGCGAGCGCGTTCCTGTCGACCTTGCCGGTGGCGCCGAGCGGTAGCGCGTCGAGCGCGATCCACTGGCCAGGGATCATGTAGCCGGGCAGCAGGCCGCGCAGGTGCTCGGTCAGCTCGTCGGGGCCAGCCGAGCCCACCGTGTAGCCGACCAGCCGCTTGTCGCCGGTCGGATCGGTATGCACCACCACGGCCGCCTGGCCGACGTCAGGATGAGTGCGGAGCGCGTGCTCGATCGCACCGAGCTCGATCCGGTAGCCGCGCACCTTGACCTGGTCATCCTGCCTGCCCGCGTAATGCACCACGCCACCGGGGCCGATGGTGCCGAAGTCACCGGTGCGGTAGAGCCGCGAGCCCGGCGGTCCGAACGGATTCGGCACAAAGCGCGCCGCGGTCAGGGCCGGCGCGCCAGCGTAGCCGATAGCGAGCCCGTGCCCGCCAGCCACGATCTCGCCAACCGCGCCCGGTGCGGCCGCGCTGAAGTCCTCGGCCACGATGTGCACGGTGGTGCCGGCGATCGGCCGGCCGATCGGCACCGGCACGCTGACCTGCGCCGGATCAGTGGTGCGATAGCAGGTGGTGAACGTGGTGTTCTCAGTCGGGCCGTAGCCGTTAGTCACAGCGGGCACCACGCCAAGCGCGGCGACCATGTGCGCGGCCGATGCCGCCTCGCCGCCGATGATCAGTTCGCGCAACGGTCGCAACGCGTCGGCGTCAGTGTCTACCACGAGGTTGAACAGCCCGGTGGTCAAGAACGCCGAGGTGACGTGATGCCGTTTGAGCGCCTCGCTCAAGCTGGCGACGGTGAGCTGTCCTGGCAGCACGACCAGGGTGCCGCCGTTGAGCAGCGGCGCCCAAAGCTCGAGCGTGGCGGCGTCGAACGATGGCGAGGCGCAGTGCAGCCACCGCTCGGCTGAGGTCATCGCGGCGAACTCGGTGCCACGCACCAGCCTCACGATGGCCCGATGCGGGACCACGACCGCCTTAGGCGCGCCCGTCGACCCTGAGGTGAACATCACGTACGCCGGGTCCTCGCCGGTACCCGACGCCGACCCGATCGCGCCAAGGCTGGAGTGCGATCGCGGGTCGGACGGTCTTGGCAGCGCGATCACGGGAACTCCGAGCGCCGCCGGCACCGCGCCGATGATCAGTCCGATGCTGGCGTTCTCGATCATGTCGGCTAGTTGCGTCGCTGGATAGCCGGCGTCAAGTGGCACGTAGGCCGCGCCGGCGGCCAGCACTCCCAAGATCGCGATCACCAGGTCGGTGCCGCGCGGCAGCGTGAGGCCAACGAAGTCGCCGCGCCCGATGCCGCGTGCGGTCAACGCCGCCGTCACCGCCGAAGCTCTGGCGGCGAGCTCGGCGTAGCTCAGCTCACCCCCGTCGGCGCAGTCGACCAGGCCGACCTTGGCTGGCATCGCGGCGACGATCTCGGCGAACAGCCGGTCAACCCGCCCGTCGCCCGGCAGCGGCGCCACCGCTCGGCCCGGCGCAGAGCTGGGATCGGCATCGGCGGCGTCCCACAGTGGCATCGCCCCGACCGCTTGCTGCGGTGACCGGGCGGCAGCCGTCGCGATCGCCACGAATCCGTCGGCGAACCGCTGTGCGGTCGCTTGGCCGAAAAGGTCAGCGTCGTACTCAAGGAATCCGGTCAGCGGTGACCCAGGTCCGGCCTCGGCGATTTCCAAGTGCAGGTCGAACTTGGCCTGGCCGCAGTACAGGCCGCGGGTGGTGGCGCGGAGCCCCGGCAGGTCGAGGCTCAGCCGGGCTCTTGGCGTCAGGCCGAACGTCGCCTCATAGAGCGGGCCAGCCCCTCTCACCCGCCTGCGTACCTGCGCAGCCACGTCGGTCAGCGGGGCCAGCACGGCGCCGATGGCCGCGAATACGCTGTCGCGTACGCCGGCCAGCACCTGGCTGAACTGGGGGTTGCCGTGCAAGTCGACTCGAATCGGCATGGTGTTGACGAACAAGCCAGCGCTCGTGGCCCAGCGGCTGCCGCGGCGCAGCGAAACCGGAATGCCGACAAGCAGGTCATCCCGGCTGGCGAACCGGTGCAGCATCGTCGCGTAGCAGGTCAGCAGCACATGCTGCAAGGTTGCCCCGTGGCTGCGGGCCACCGCGCGGAGCGCGTCTGCTTCGGCCGCGGCGATGCTCAGCGGCAGGATCGCGCCCGGCTTGGCCGACTCGGCCTGCCGGCGCCGGTCGGCGGGCAGTTCGAGCGGCGGCACTTCGCTGAGTTGCCTGGCCAGGTACTCGATCGCGGCGGCGCAGTCGGTGCTGCCTGCGAAGTCCTGCTCCCACGCCAGGTACTCGGTGAACGCCCTGGCTGGTGGCAGCTCGGCCGGGCGCGGCTCGCCTGGCCGGTAGGCCGCGGTGATGTCAGCCAGCACCAGGGCGACCGTGCTGGTATCAGCGATCACATGGTGCACGACGAGCACAAGCCGGTGCCGCTGTGGTCCGAGCCGGTGCAGCTCGACTCGCCACAGCGGGCCGGCCTCGGGCTCGAACGGCCGGGTCACGATGGTGCTGGCGAGCGCATCAGCCTCGTGCTCAAGTACGTCAGTCGCGGTGAGCTTGAACCCCTGGCCAGGCTCGGGCGGGTCCGTTCGCAGCAAGAGCTGCCCGTCGAGCTCGAGTACGGTCATGCGCAGCACCTCGTGTCTGGCCGTGACCGCCTCGATGGCCAGGCCAAGCGCGTCAACGTCGAGTTCGCCTTCGAGGTCGATCGCCCAGCCCAGGTTGTAGGCCGCGCCGCCAGGGAGCGCGCGATCGGCAAGCCACAGTGCCTGCTGCGCCGACGACATCGCCTGCGCCTGGTCGCGGGCACTGCTCATGCTGGCCTCCCTGTTAAGACTCCGCGGCCCGAATTACGCCGCCGTATCTGGGCAGGTTTCTGGCGGCATTGTCGGCAGGATAAAGCGGCGTCGCAGCTGGCGGCGTCCGCAATGTTGGGACCAAATCCGACCGCGTTTCGCTTAGTTTGAAATTCTCCGGTCATCGTCTTGATGACAATGGAATCCGAGCGTAACCATCGCGATTACCCGGCCGTTTCAGCACCGCCACCCAGGTCGGCCAGACGGCACGCCAGTACGCGGCCGAGCGACGTATGCGCCCCGCTATACGCGCAGTGCCGCCTGTCGCAATTTCTGGTAGAACGGCAAGTGATACTCCAGATAGCCGGCTAGCACCTGGTCATTGACCACCAAGGCGCGCGCGTTGTCGTCGCGCCCCGGCTCGACAGTGAATCCGCCGGTGTCGCTCGTGGACTCGTGCCACCGACTAGTCCGCTGCCACTCGGCCCGCATCCCTGGTGCCCACGACAACGCGTCAGGCACGAACGGGATGCCGACCGCCGCGCAGTAGGCCGCTACGGTCTTGGTTGGCTCCCGTACCAGCAGGTCGGAGTCGATCACGACCGGCGGTGTCGGACTCGCGGCCACGACCGCCTCGTAGATCTCGGCGAGCCAGGCGAACCCGACCTCGTCCCTGCGCAACTGGGGGTTCAGCGCGTAGTGCGAGGCAATGGCCGCCATCGGGTGCCTGATGATGAAGGTGTGCACCGCGTCGGCCAGGAAGGCACGATCGGCTAGCAGACCCGGATAGTGGAAGTCGGTCGTGTCCTTGAAAAACACCGGGCCGGCATCGGCCTGCGAGCGGATGGCCGCGATCAGCCCGGCTTCGTCATCAGCTACCAAGCCGCCGACCTGCGCTGAGCCGAAGTCTTTCAGGTGCGAGAACGGCTCGTGCAGCGTGGTGAAGTCGCCGCGCTCGGCGATCATCCGCGCGAACGCCGTTGACCGGCATCGGGGCGCGCTCCACAGGGCGAGCACGCCTGGCTGGCCGCCGGGCCAGAGCTGACGTCCCATAGCTGGCGACTGTACGTGCTACGGCCCTGTTGGTAAAAGAGCAGCAATCGCGAGTAAGCACGTTGATTACCTGACGGCGTGAATGTCACCATCATGATGCACGGCGGGACGAAATATCAGCGGAGCGCTGCCGGCAATGATCACTCCGGCGGGGACGCCGCCCTTGCGCCGCCCTGCCTAATCTAGCCAGCGTGCAGCTGACAAGTGTGCGCGTTGACGGTGCCAGGTTCGCCTACGTGCCAATGCCGATTGGCGAACACTTCAATAACCGGGCCATTTCGCCAACCGAGGAGACGGGTAGCGGCCGGTTCAACGTCTGGGGCAACTCCTTTCCGGCCGGGCACCTGCCCGAGCCAGGCAGCCGCATCGAAGTGGCGGGAATTCCGTTCGACTTCCCCGCGCCCGTCGTCGACGGCGACAACATCCGCTGCGCCGGCCAGGTGATCACGCCGCCAGCTGACCGCTACGACTGGCTGCACCTGCTGACGGCGGCCGAGCGGCGCGCCGAGGACACCATCGCCCTGCACTTCACCGATGGCGACGTGGATTTCGAGACGCTCAGGGTCTCGGACTTCTGGGCCGCGCCGGCCAGGTTCGGTGAGCGCGCGGCCTTCATGACGAGCCACATGCACTACCCGCACCACGTGCAGTCCGGTCTGAGCGCGCTGATGTGGCATCAGCGCGTTCCGGTGACTCGCAGCCAGCCACTGACCGGCATCAGGCTGCCGCGGAATGTCGCGATCCACGTGTTCGCGCTGACCTTGCAGTCGGCGCTTGATCACGGGCCGACGCTGCGGGACCGGCTATGACGACTACCTGCCAGCGGAGCGCCGTGCAGCTGACCGGGCCGATCCAGCACTGGTGCCGGGATCTGGTGAGCTGCTTGCAGTCGACGTTCGCGACCGTGCTCACCCGCGCTGGGCACGACCCGCTTGAGGTGCTCGGCGCGCACTGGGAATTCAGGTACCGGCCTGGTGACGTGCGCACCGAGGAGTTCTACTACCCCTGCGCCGTCACCGGTGATCTCGCCGCCAGCCTCGCGCCGCATCATCCGGTCAGTTCGTCCTGGCACCAGCCAGCCAGCCAGGACCGCGACGATCCTGCTGCCACGCTGGCCGAGATCGTCGCCGCGCTCGCCGCCGACCAGCTCGTGATCGCCGCGGTCGACAACTTCTACCTGCCGTTTCGGCCCGCCTTCGGCGATGTGCACGCGGCCCATCTGCTCGTGGTCTTCGGCGTCGACCTGCCGGCTGGCCAGGTGTACGTCAGCGACGCCATGCCACCGGCGTTCCGCGGCCCGATCCCGATCGCCGACTTCATCAAGGCGTGGAGCTCGGCCAACCCGGCGGACAGCCAAGACGTGTTCTTTAGCGACGCCAAGATCGACCGGCGGTTCATGACGGTCACGATCGGGCAGCCGTTTCCCGTGCTCGATTCGGCCCTGCTGCGCACCGTGCTGAGCGCGAACCTGGCTGGTTATCACGAGCCGGCCGACCAGAACCCAAGTCAACACCGTCAAGATAATTCGGAAATTAATCGGCCAGGGGATCAGGCCGGCGACTGGGTCGGCCGCGCCGGGCTTGACCGTTTCCTCGCCGCCACGCTCGATGCCTGCGCGCACGGCGACGTCGCTTTGCTGGCGGAGACCTATCCATTCGGCTGGGGCGTGCAAGCGCAGGCCAGCCTCCACGCCGAGTTGCTGCGGCGATTCGGCAGCCAGGCCGGCCAGCCCGCGCTCTGCGAAGCGGGGCGGCTGGTCGAAGCCACCGCCCACGCCTGGACCGGGCTGCGCATGACCGCCGCGCACGGACTGACCGACCCGGCCGCCTGCGCGCGCGACCTGGCCAGGCACGCGGGAGCGCTGCGGCGCTCCTATGACCTCGCGCTAGCCAGCCTCAATGAAGCGGTGGAGCTGCTGTGACCACGCCCCAAGACCAGACCACGACCCGATCGGCCCGGCCGGCCAGGACGGATGACCCCGACCGGCTCGCCGTCTTCGGCGGCCAGCGCGCCGTGCTCGACCCGAAGCGCGGCACGGCCTGGCCGGTCATTACCGACGAAGACCGGGCCGCGGTGATCGCCGCGCTCGACGGGCCACTGGTGTCCGACACTGACGGCAGCACCCCGATCAGCGAACTTGAGCGCCGGTGGGCGGAGCGATGCGGGACCGGCTACTGCGTCGGCCTCTCGAACGGCACCATCGCGCTGTCCTTGTGCCTGGCCGCCCTCGGGATCGGGCCAGGCGACGAGGTGATCGTCCCGGCGCTGTCCTTCGTCGCCTCCGGGCTCGCGCCGGTGCACCAGATGGCCGTGCCGGTATTCGCCGACGTCGACCCGGTCTATTTCACCATCGACCCGGCGGCGATCGAAGCGGCGATCACGCCGCGGACGGCTGCGATCATGCCGGTGCACCTGCACGGCCAGGTCGCCGATATGGACGCCATCGGCGCGATCGCGCGCAAGCACGGCCTAGCCGTCATCGAGGACGCGGCGCAAGCGCAGGGTGCCAGCTATCACGGCCGCCAGGCCGGATCGCTCGGCGCCATGGCTGCCTTCAGCCTGCAGGTCAGCAAGAACCTGCCGACCTGCGGCGAGGGCGGGCTGATCACCACCGACGATGCCAAGCTGGCGAATTACGCCAGAATGGGCCGCCAGTTTGGCGAGGTGATCGAGCCGGGCAAGGACCGGCCCTACGTCTCCTACCACCTGGGCTGGAACGCCAAGCTCAGCGCGGTGCAGGCCGCTTTCACCTTGTCCGCGCTTGATCGCTTCGACGCCGACAATGCCGCGCGGCACAAGGCAGTGACGGCCTTCCTCGACCGGCTCAGCGCACTGCCCGGCCTGGCTGTGCCAGTGGCCGCGCCGGACACCGTGCACGCCTGGCACATCCTGCGGCTGCGGTTCGATCCGGCGGCGGCCGGCCTGACCGGCGTGAGCCCGGCCGGGATGCGCGACGCCCTGCGCAGGCTGCTGCGCGCCGAAGGCGTGCCGATGTCCAGGTACCAGCTGATGCCGCTGCCCGACCAGCAGGTCTTCACCGACAGAATCGGCTTCGGCCGCGGTTATCCGTGGGCCGCCGCTGAGCCTGAGCCCAGGCCAGACTGCCCGGTGACCCGCGCCATCTTGGCCGACTCGCTGACGCTGCAAAAGCGGCACCTTAACCCGGCCGCGCACGACACGCTGCAGCACTATGCGGCGGCGTTCGAAAAGGTGTGGCGGCACTTGGACGTCGTCGAGGCAATGGGGCGGGCGAAGCAGTGAACCTGACCTCGGTCAGTGCCGAGCCCGACACTGACAGCCTGCGCGAGATCGCCGACCGGGTCCGCGGTGCCATCATCGATCTGTGCGGCGGCGCGGAGGGCGGCCACCTCGGCGGCTCGCTGTCCACCGTGGATATCTTGACCGTGCTGTACTTCGGCGTGCTGCGCATCAACCCGGCGCATTCCGACGACCCTGACCGGGACATCTTCGTGCTCAGCAAGGGCCACGCGGCCCTCGCGCTGTACGCGGTGCTGGCCGAGCGCGGCTTCCTGCCGACCGCCGAGCTGGCGAGCTTCGGCCGGGCCGACAGCCGGCTGGCCGGTCATCCGATGCGGGCCGTGCCCGGTGTCGAGATGCCGACCGGATCGCTGGGCCATGGCCTTGCGCTTGGCCTCGGGTTCGCGCTGGCCGCCCGGCTGGCCGGCCGATCACAGCGCAGCTTCGTGCTGACTGGCGACGGCGAACTGCAGGAAGGCTCGTGCTGGGAGGCGGCGGGCTGCGCGGCGGCACAGCACGCTGACACGCTCACCGCGATCATTGACGCCAACGGACTGCAACTCGGCGGCCACACCGCTGACCTCGGCGCGCCCGGCGTGCTGGCCGACCGCTGGCGCGCGTTCGGCTGGAGCGTGCGCGAATGCGACGGCCACGACCAGGCGGCGCTGGCGCAGGCGCTTGCCGCGGTGCCGTGGCAGCCAGGCCAGCCAAGCGCGCTGATCGCGCACACTCAAAAGGGGTACGGCGTCGGGTTCATCGCTGGGCAGGTCGCCAGTCACTACGCGACGCTGAGCGAACGTCAGCAAAGCCGGGCTCATGCCGCACTCGCTGCGCACATCAGGCGGCAGTCGTGACCGCCCAGGGCGGGCCTGGCCTCGCCATCGCGACCAGGCACGCCTACCGTGACCGCCTGGTCGCGCTGATGGCCGACGACGCCAAGGTGGTCTGCCTGGACACCGATACCGGCCTGTTCACCGGGACTGACTTCGGCCTGGCCGCCGGCCAGTACATCGACCTCGGCATCGCCGAGCACACGGCGATGGCCATCGCGGCCGCGATGGCGCGGAGCGGCCTGATGCCGTACGTGAACACGATGGCGACGTTCGCCAGCACCCGCGCGCTTGAGTCCGTCAAGATCAACATCGCCTACAACGAGCTGCCCGTGCGGATCATGGCGACCCACGGCGGAGTCGCCGCCGGGCATCTCGGCTTCACTCACTTCGCGCTCGAAGACCTCGCGGTGATGCGAGCGCTGCCCGGCATGACGGTCGTGGTACCGGCCGATGCCTTCGCCGCCGCCAGCGTTGTCGAGCAGAGCCTCGCGATCGACGGCCCGCTCTACGTTCGGCTTGGCAGGAAGGCGACGGCACCGCTGCCTGATGGCACCGAGCCAGCTGTGATTGGCCAGGTCCAGCGGCTGCGTACCGGCGACGATGTGGTGCTCGTCTGCTGCGGGCCGCTCCCCGTGCTCGCCGGGCTCGGTGCGGCCGACCTGCTGGCCGACAGCGGCATCAGCGCCGCGGTGCTGAACGCGCACACACTGTGCCCGTTCGACCAGGCCACCCTGCTCGATTGCGCCGCCGAAGCGGCGCTGGTGGTGACGGTGGAAGAGCACCGCACCAGGGGCGGCCTCGGCGGGCTGGTCGCTGAGGTACTGGCCGAGACCGCGCCGCGCCGGGTGCTCAGGATCGGCCTGCCTGACGTGCTCGCTCCCGGAGTCGGGAGCCAAGACGAGATCCTCGAGCGCCACGGACTTGATGCCAAGGGCATCGCGGCCCGGGCGCGCGCCGTACTGGAATCACAACCGCTCGCCTGGAGTAGATAATGATCAGCTGCCCCGTTTGCGATGTCGAAGTCGCCATCCCGGCTCAGTCCCGCCTGAGCGAGATCCTTGAGTGCGCCGATTGCCGCAGCGAACTTGAGATCCTCTCGCTCGACCCGGTCACCCTCGCGCTCGCGCCCGAGGTGGAAGAGGACTGGGGCGAGTGAGCCAGCCCGACCCCGCTGAGATCGTGGTGCTTGCCGCCACGGTCAGGGCCGAGGAACGCCGGCTGCTTGACGCCCTTGAGCGCAGGCGCGTCAGCTACGCCTGCGTGGATAGCAGGCACTTGTGGTCCGACCCGAGCGGGCCAGCCTGCGCCAAGGGCTGGCGGTGCGTGCTAAATAGGGAGATCGGCCAGGTCAGAGCTGCGTATGCGGCGCTGACGCTGGAGGCAGGCGGCATCACCGTGCTCAATAGCGCGGCCTGCACCGAGGTGTGCGGTGATAAGTGGCGCACCTCGCTGGCGCTCGCGGCCGCCGGGCTGCCGGTCCCGCGCACCGCGCTCGGGCTGACCCCAGAAGCCGGGCTCGCCGCGCTGGATGCCATCGGCTACCCGGCCTTGATCAAGCCGCTGGTCGGCTCGTGGGGTCGGCTGATCGCGGAGCTTAGGGACCGCGAGATGGCCAGTGACCTGTTCGAGTACGTGGCCGCGCTGCCTGGTCCGCAGTCGCATCTGGTGTACGTGCAGGAGCTGATCGCCAAGCCGGGCCGTGACATCCGCGCCATCGTGCTCGGCGGCGAACTGCTCGGTGCCATCTACCGGATCTCCGACGACATGCGTACCAACGTGGCGCGCGGCGCGACCAGCAAGCCCTGCCAGGAAACGCCGGAGCTGGCCAAGCTCGCGGTGCAGGCCGCCGCTGCCGTCGGCGCCGACATCGCCGCAGTCGACCTGGTCGAGGACGGCGGCGGCAACCTGCTGGTGCTCGAAGTGAACCACCGGGTGGAATTCAGCGGCTTTCAGCGCGCCATGGGCGACCGGATCGACGTGGCCGACCGCATCGTCGACCTGTTGATCAGCAGGGCCGAGCAATGTCCGACTTGACCACGGGCACCAGCGCCTGGCCAGCAGCGGCGGGCGCGGGCCGACCGACGGTCAGGGCGACCGTGGTGGGCGGGGCCGGGCGATGTCGGCGGTGAGCTGCTGCGGCTACTGCTCGGCCATCCGCGGATCGAGCTCGCCGCCGCGACCTCGGCCCGGCTGGCCGGCCTGCGGATCGAAGACGCCCACCCGAATCTGCGCGGCCTGTCCGACCTGACCTTCACCGCGCCCGATCGGCTCGGCGAGACCGACGTGCTGCTGCTAGCCATGCCGCACCGCCAGACCATGGACCGGCTACCGGCCATGCTGGGCTCGGCGAAGCACATCATCGACCTGTCCGCCGACTTCAGGCTGCGTGACCCGGCCGCCTACGCCAAGTACTACGGCGTGCCGCACACCGCGCCCGACCTGATCAGCACGTTCGTGCCCGGGTTACCTGAGCGGCATCGGGACGAACTGCGCGACGCCGACCTGATCAGCGTGCCTGGCTGCATGGCCACCGCGGGCATACTCGCGCTCGCGCCGCTGGCGCCGCTGCTCGACGGGCCGGTCGAAATCGACGCGAGGTCAGGCTCGAGCGGGTCAGGCGCCGGGGCCGGCGAGGCCAACCTGCATGCTGAGCGCAGCGGGGCGATGCGCGTGTTCGCGCCGACCAGGCACCGGCACGAAGCCGAGATCGCCCAGGAGACCGGCCTGAACGTGCGAATGTCGGCGACCGGCGTCGAGGCGGTGCGCGGCGTTCAGCTGCTCTGTCACGGCACGCTCGCCGCCGGCCTTGGCGAGGCGCAGGTGCGGACGGCCTACCGGCAGGCCTACGGCAGCGAGCCATTCGTGCGGATCGTCGCCTACCGCCGTGGCAACTACCGGCTTCCCGAGCCCAAGATCCTGCTCGGCTCCAACTTCTGTGACGTGGGGTTCGCGATCGAACCAGGCGATCCTCGCATCGTCGTGATCGCCGCCCTGGACAACCTGGTCAAGGGGGCAGCCGGGGCAGCTGTGCAGTGCCTCAACATCAGGCTGGGCTGGCCGGAGCGGCTTGGCCTTGAATTTCCCGGCCTGCATCCGAACTAGGGGGGCGCTGTGAGCGACGTAACAGCTCGTGAGGTGATGGTGATCAAGTACGGCGGTCGGGCGGCCGACGACGTGAGCGCGTTCAGCGCCGACGTCGCCGGGCTCATCGGCACCGGCCCGCACCTGATCATCGCGCACGGCGGCTCCACCGAGATCGACCGCCTCGGTGCCAGGCTCGGCGTCCCGATGCGGCGGATGACCTCACCTGAGGGCCTTTCGGCCAGGATCACCGACGCGAGCACGCTCGAAGTGGTGACGCTGGCGCTAGCCGGGGCGGTTCAGCCACGGCTGGTCACGGCGCTGCTGGCAGCTGGCGTGCCCGCCGTCGGACTGACCGGCATCGACGGCGGCCTGCTGCGGGCCGCCAGGCGCAAGGCGCAGCGCACCGTCGCCGATGGCCATCAGATCATCCGGCGCGATGATCACAGCGGCCGGATCACGCAGGTGCACACCGCGCTGCTGTGGTGCCTGCTCGCGGCCGGCTTCGTGCCGGTTATTTGCCCGCCGGTGCTCGCAGCCGACGGATCGCCGGTCAACGCCGACGCCGATCAGGTGGCTGCCGCAGTCGCCGCGGCGATGCGCGCGACGGTGCTTGTGCTGCTCACCAACGCCGCCGGGGTACTCGCCGACGTCGATGACGCGAGCTCAGTGCTACCAGTGTGCGAGGTGCCGCCGACCGGCCCGCCGCCGCAGCGGGCCGGCGGCATGGGCGTGAAGCTGATCGCCGCGCGTACCGCGCTCGCTGCCGGGGTGCCGCGGGTGCTGATCGGCGACGCCCGAGCGGCCAGGCCGGTGCACGGCGCGCTGGCCGGCGCCGCCACCCGGGTCCTGATCAGCGAGTGCGCGCAATCCGCCGAGCCTGCCGTGTCGGCCGAGCAAAGGGAGCCAGCACGATGAGCGACGCCATCGCGGCCGGCCGGGTATTCGACGCGGCAGGCAAGGTCAGGGAGGCTTACGCGGTCGGCCTGCTGCGCCAGATGCTGGAGATCCCATCGCCGTCGTACTGCGAGATGGAGCTCGCCGCCTATCTGGCGAAGGCGATGGCCGGCCTCGGGTTCAGCACTTACGTCGACGGCGTCGGGAACGTGATCGGCACGCTTGAGCGTGGGGCCGGCCCAGTCATCATGCTGGTCGGGCACCTGGACACGATCCAGGGCCACATCCCGGTGCGGGCGACGGCAGGCCGGCTCTACGGGCGCGGCGCGGCCGACGCCAAGGGACCGCTGGCGGCCATGATCTGCGCGGCCGCTAGTGCCACCGAGTTCTCAGGGACGATCATCGTGGTCGGCGTGGTGGAGGAAGAGACGCCCTGCTCGCGCGGGGCGATGGCGATCAGGAATACGTTCGCACCGCCGGACGCCTTCATCATTGGCGAGCCAAGCGGGTGCTTTACCGTGGTGCTCGGCTATAAGGGCAAGCTCGACCTGCGCTACAGCGTCGAGTGCGCGCCTACCCATCCGAGCAATCCGGCGGCCAAGGCCTCCGAGTTGGCCGCTCGGTGCTGGGGCGTGCTGACCGACGTGCTCGGCGAGGCCGACCACGCCGCGTTCGACAAGCCGGGCGTCACGCTCGACTCGATCTCAGCCGATACCTCCCACGCCGTCGCCGCCATGAGCGTGCGCACCCCGCCAGGCTTCGATGTGGACCGGTTCGTCACTGCGGTCAGATCCCGGCTGACGGCCGGCGAGCTTGCGATCGTCAACTCGGTCGCCGCCTGCCGGGCGGATCGGCGCAATCCGGCGGTGCGGGCGCTCACCGCTGGCATCAGGCAGCAACTCGGCCAGCCTGCTGTGATGGTCAAAACCGCCACCTCGGACATGAACACGCTGGCCGAAGTCTGGGACGTGCCGATGGCGACCTACGGGCCAGGCGACAGCAAGCTCGACCACGCCGACGACGAGCACATCATGCTGACCGAATACATCAGGGGCGTGGCCGTGCTTTCGCACGCCCTTGGCGAGCTGAGCGATCTCGGCCGATCTCCGGTGGCTACGCCCAGCGTGGTCAGCCGCACTGGTGGCTTGGAAGGGAGCCAACGATGACCGACATGATGAAGCGGCTAGCCAACTTGCCCGAGGAGCAGCGGGCCAAGTTCCTGGCCCAGCTCCGTGCCCAGGTCGAGGGTGTGGCCACGCGTGGTCCGCAGCCACGGCGTGACACCGGCCCCGCGCCGCTTTCACACGCGCAGGAGAGCCTGTGGTTCCTTGACCGGCTGGCACCTGGCCGGCCGGTCTACAGCGTGCCGCTGTTCCACCGGGTGCGCGGCAATCTCAATGTCGAGGCGCTGCGCATCGCGCTCGCCGGGGTCGCGGCCAGGCACGAGGCGATGCGCACCTCGATCGTCGAGCGTGAGGACGGGCCGGTCCAGGTCATCGCCGACCAGGTGCCGGTGGAGATCGCGATCATCGACGTGCCCGGCGCGGATCTGGCTGAGCGGGAGCGGCGCGCGCAAGAGATGCTCGACGCCGAGATCCTCGCGCCGCTCGACCTCACCAAGTTGCCGCTGTGGCGGGCCTACCTGCTGCGGCTGGCGCCCGATGACCACTTCTTCGTGTTCAACGTGCACCACATCGTGTTCGATGGCTGGTCACTCGGGCTGATGAGCGGTGAGCTCGCCGAGCTCTACCGGTGCCAAGTCGCGGGCGTCGAGCCTGAGCTGCCCGAGTTGACCGTGCAGTACCCGGACTACTGCGCCTGGCAGCGGGAGTGGCTGTCAGGCAACATGGACGAGCTGGCCGGATTCTGGCGCGACCAGCTGGGCGGCATGCAGACGCTGGAGTTTCCCACCGACCGCCCCAGGCCCGATGCGGTCAGCTTCAACGGCTCACAGGTCACCAGCGCGATCGGAACGGAGGCGGTGCACGGCATCAGGGCGCTGGCCAAGGAAGAGGGCGTCACCCCGTTCACAGTCTGGGTGGCCGCCTACTTCGCCTGGCTGCAGCGCTGCTCCGGCAGCGACGACCTGGTCATCGCGGCGCCGAACGCCAACCGGCGGTACTCATCGGTCGAGCCGGTGATCGGCTTCTTCATCGGCATGATGGTGCTACGCGCCGACCTGTCGGGCAACCCCACCTTCCGCGAGCTTGTGGCCCGACTCAAGCCGATGATCCTCGACGCCGTCGCGCACAGCGACCTGCCGTTCGGCAAGCTCGTCAACGCCGTCAACCCGCCCCGCGACCCGTCCAGGTCGCCGGTATTCCAGATCACCTTCGCGCTCCAGAACGCCGGCGCGCCGCTGACGCTGCCTGACATCACGATGGAGTACCAGATACCGAACATCGTCACGTCGCGGCTCGACATGAGCTGGAACATCGCGGAGCGGCAAAACGACGCGCTGCTCGCCATCGAGTTCAACACCGACCTGTTCGACGCCGCCAGCATGATCAGGCACGCTGAGCACTACCACGAGATGCTCAAGAACCTGGTGGCCGCTCCCGACGCGCCGATCGACACGGTGGAGATGCTCACCGCGGCTGAGCGCGACCAACTGCTCGCCATCGGCAGCGGGCCGATGCGGCCGGTGCGCGAGACGACGATCGTGGCCGAGTTCGAAGAGCAGGTCAGGCGCGCGCCCGAGCACGTCGCGCTCACCGCCGACGAGAGCGAGCTGACCTACGCGCAGCTCAACGCGCGGGCGAACCAGCTGGCCGCCGCGCTGCGCGAGCACGGCGCGAGGCCGGGCACGACCGTCGGGCTCTGCCTGCACCGCACCGCCGACCTGACCGTCGGCATGCTGGCCACGCTGAAGGCCGGAGCGGCCTATGTGCCGCTTGACCCGGCCGCTCCCCCGGCCAGGCTGACCGGCATCGCGACCGACGCCGAGCTGGCCGCCGTGCTGTGTCACGCTGACCTAAGCCAGCAACTCACCGGGGTGCGGGCACCGGTGCTCGCGGTAGACACGATGGCGTCCGAACTCGCGGCCCGGCCAGCCGGCAACCCGCCGCTTGCGGCCGGCCCAGAGGACGTCGCCTACGTCATCTACACCTCGGGCAGCACCGGTCAGCCCAAGGGCGTACTCATCGAGCACCGCAGCGTAGTCAACTTCGCCGATTCGACCAGGGACCTGTTCGAGCTGACCCCGGCCGACCGCGTACTCGGCTTCGCGTCGGCCACCTTCGACGTCTCGGTGTTCGAGACGTTCTGCTCGCTGCTCAACGGGGCGAGGCTGCACCTGCTCGCCGACCACGAGCGACTGGACCTCGACCGGCTGGCCGAGGTGCTTGAGAGCGACGGCATCACGGTGATCGACCTGCCGCCTACCGTCATGCCGCTGCTTGAGCCCGAGTCCTTCGCCGACCTGCGGATCGCGTTCGTCGGCGGGGAGGAGTTCAGCGGCGAGCTGGTGAACCGGTGGAACGTCGGGCGGCCCTTCAACGGGTACGGGCCGACCGAGTGCACGGTCACCATGATCGTCGAGGAATGCCAGGGCACCTGGTCATCGTCACCACCGATCGGGTTGCCCATGGCCAACCACATCGCGCATGTGCTCGACGACAAGCTGCGGCTGATGCCAGCCGGACTGCCAGGCGAGCTGGTGATCGGCGGCGCTGGCCTGGCCCGCGGCTACCTGCGCAGGCCAGAGCTCACTGCCGAGAAATTCGTCACCGACCCGTTCGGCACCGCGCCTGGCGGCCGCCTGTACCGCACCGGCGACCTGGTGCGCAGGCAGCCCGACGGCAAGCTGGTGTTCCTCGGCCGGGTCGATGAGCAGGTCAAGATCCGCGGGCTGCGGATCGAGCTAGGCGAGGTCGAGTCGGCCATGGCCAGCTTCCCTGGGATCGGCCAGGTCACCGCCCAGCCGTGGACCGACGATGGCGGCGAGCGACACCTGGTCGGATACGTCACGGCGGGCGCCAAGGCACCGGACGCCGGCCAGCTGCGCGATCACCTGGCGGGCATCCTGCCCGCCTACATGATCCCTTCTTACTTCGTGGTGCTGCCTGAGCTGCCGCTGACTAGCAGCGGCAAGGTGGACAAGCGGCAACTGCCTTCGCCCGAGCTGACCGTGGCCACGGAGGCCGACGCGCCGGACGGGGCGCCGCGCACCGATACCGAGCGGATCCTGCTCACCGAGGTGCTCGTGCCGCTGCTGAAGAACGAGCGTGTCGGGATCTACGACGACTTCTTCCGCGCGGGCGGCAACAGCTTGCAGGCGGCTCAGCTGATGTCGGCGCTGAATCGCAAGTTCGCGGTCGAGGTCTCGCTGGCCGACTTCTTTGCCTCGCCTACGGTGGCTCACCTGTCCAGCGTGATCGACGCCAAGCGAGCCGAGCAGATGACCGACGAAGAGCTGCTCGAAATGCTCGAGAACATGCCAGAGGACCAGGTGAGCAGCCTGCTCGATGACGTGGGCGGCCCGGCGTGACCGACGCGCGGATCGACACCATGTCGCAGGCCAGGCGGGAGCTGTACGCCAAGCTCCAGGCCAACCGGGCGAAGGCCAGCGCCAAGGCCGATCACCAGCCGGTGCCGCTGCGGCCAGGAGACGGCCCGGCCCGGCTGGTGCTGCTGCATCCGTCTGGCGGCGCGCTATTTTGCTACACGCCGCTGATCCGGGCGCTGCGGCCGGACATCGACGTGATCGGGTTCCCTGCCGATCCCGCCGATGCCGACCTTGACCTGCGGACCAGGCTGGAGGTCGTGGCCGAGCGGACGCTGACCGCACTGGCGAATGTCGCCGACCCTGGGACTTGCGTCTTCTCCGGCTGGTCCCACGGCGGCGCGCTGGCCTTCGAGATGGCCAGGCAGCACGAGGCGGCCACCGGGACCCACCCGAGCGTCGTCTTGCTCGATGCGGCCTATTATGGCGACCGCGACCTCGATGACGAGTCGACCGTGCGCTCCCATTTCGTCTATGATTTCGCCCGGCTCGCCGGGCGCGATCACTCCCAGGTACGGACCGCCGTGCAGGCGGCCGATCCGGCGGTGACCGACGTGCGCGGGCTGCTCGCGGCCGCAGCGGTCGAGCCGGCTCTCACCGACGCCGAACTGGCCGAGCGCTACGAGACCTTCCGGTCCTGCGCGCTCGGCCTGCTTTCCTACCGCCCGAAGACCGACTTTGGCGGTGCCGTCGTGCTTTGCGTGGCTGAGCAGGCCGAGCTGATCGATGACCTGTGGCGGCAGGTGGTCACCGGACCCTATCGCTGCGTCCAGCTGCCCGGTGATCACTACACCCTGTTCACATCGCCGGTCCTTGGCATGCTGGCCGGGGCCATCGAAGACGCGGCCGATGACCTGGCCGCGGCGCGTCTATCGGGAGGTGGCCGCTAATGGACTTCGGGTTTACCGCGGCGGAGGAGGAGTTTCGCACCCAGCTCAGGGCCGAGCTGCGCGCGCCAGCGATCGCCGAAGCGCTCGCCGAGTTGCCTGCGGACAATATCGGCGGCCCCGAGCTGCGCCTGGCTGCACCTGGTGCTCGGCGAGCGGAACCTGCTCGCACCGCACTGGCCAGTGGCCTACGGCGGCCTCGGCCTGCCATTCAACTATGGCGGCATCGTCACCGAGGAACTCGTCCGAGCGGGCATACCGGAGACCTTGCACATCAGCACGGTCCAGATCGTCGGCCAGTTCCTGCTGGTCATCGGCAACGAGCAGCAGAAGCTGCGGCACTTGCCGCCCATCGCCAGAGGCGAGCACTTCGTCAGCGTCCTGTACACAGAGCCGACCACCGGCTGCGACATCGGATCGCTGACCACCGTGGCCGAGCCGGATGGCGATGGCTACCGGCTCACCGGCACGAAAGTCTTCAGCCTCAAGACGCAGCTGGCCGACTACAGTCTGTGCGCGGCACGCACCGGCGAAGGCGAGACGCGGTACGCGGGGATCACCTTGTTCATGGTGGACATGGCCACGCCTGGCATCAGGGTCGCGCCGATCCCGACGATCTGGGACGAGCCGTTCTACCAGGTCGAGCTCGACGGCGCGGTGGTGCCAGCCGACTGCGTGCTTGGGCGTCCAGGCGAAGGGTGGGCCTTGCTGAGCAAGGGCCTGCCGATCGAGCGCAACGGGCTCGATTACTACCTGAAGGCTGAGCGCTGGTTCGAGGCCGCGCTTGGCTGCCTGGCTGAGCAGTACCCAGAACCCGGCGGCGCCGACGATGGCCTGCTCGAGCTAATCGGGCGAAACAGCGCCAGCCTGCGGGCCGCGCACCTGCTGGCCTGGGACGTGCTCGGCGGCATCAAGACCGGCCAGGTGGACGAGACCGCCGCCGCGATCGCCAGATACCACGCCGGTGAACTGGCCGGCTCCATCGCCAAGTGGGCAGGCAGCGTGCCGACCGCCGCCCAGCGCTCGGCCGGTGGCCTGGCCACCGTGCTTGAGGAGGGGTACCTCGAGGCACCAGGCGTGACGCTGTCGGCCGGCACGTCGGAGATGATGCTCCAGCTAGTGGCCGCAGCGCTCGACCGAGCCGGACAGGAGAGCTGACATGGACCTGCGACCTGATCCATTCCAGACCCAGCTGCGCCGGGCCTTGCGGGTGGGCCTGGCCGGAGTTGCGGTCAGGCCGGGTGTCAGGGGCGCGCCTGTGCTTGACGGGCCTGCCAGCCCGGCGAGCGTGGTGCTGAGCGACCTGAGCGCCACGCTCTTCGAATTGCCTGCCAGCCAGGGCGGCTTTGAGCTTGGCCTGGCAGCCGGCGCGACGGTGAGCGAGGAACTCGGCCGGGCCGCTTGCGGCAACCCCTACCGAGCGCACGCGCTGGTAGCGGACGTCGCGCTCGCGACCGGCCGGCCGGAGCTGCTCGATGACCTGACGTCCGGCGCGACCTGCGCCGTCGCCGGGATGGAGAGCCTGACCGGACGAGTCGCTGGCGTCAAGGCCGAGTCGGCCGACGATCGCATCGAGCTGAGCGGCACTGTCACCGCCGACGCGGCCAGCGCCGACGTGCTGGCCGTTGCGTGCCAGCAGAGCGGATCAGCGTCCCAGTCCGCTGGCGCCAGCGCGCTGGCGCTGATCCCGGCCGGCAGCGCCGGGTACAAGTGGCTCGGCGACGGCTGGCCGCACGCGGTGCAGCTCAGCGCCGTCGTGGTCAGCCCGCACGACGTGGTCGGATGGGACGGCGCCGTTCTGGACGCACTGGCCAAGGCGCGCATCAGGCAAGCGGCCTACCTGCTCGGCCTCGCCGCAGGCATGCTGCAAGAGACCGTCAAGTACACCGGCATCCGCAGGCAGTTCGGCACCAAGCTGCGCGACTTCCAAGGCGTCGGCTTCCCGCTGGCCAAGGTGGCGATCGCGCTGCGGGCGACCCGCCTGCTGGTGTACCGCGCTGCCTGGCTGACCGACACCGGCCAGCACGACTACCCGACCGCGCCGCTCGAAGCACTGGCGGCGGCCGGGGAAGCCCTGACCGAGACAGCGCGTACCTGCATGCAGGCCTGCGGCGGGCACGGGATGACGTCGGAGCTCGCCGTGCACCGCTACTACCGGCTGGCGGTGGCCGAGCCATTCCGCTACGGCAAGCCGACCGAACTGTGGCGTCAGGTCGGCGCGGCCCGCCTCACCGAAACGGCAGCCGCCGTCAGGCCACTTTCATAAGGCCTGAGCGGTAGGCGAGCGAGACAAGCTGGGCGCGGTCTCTGGCGCCCAGCTTGCAGCGCACCCGGTACACGTGCGTGCGGACGGTCGCGACGCCGATGGTCAGCTCGCGTGCGATCTCGTCGGTCGACAGACCGCGCGCGATCAGCAGCATCACTTGGCGCTCCCGCTGGGTCAGCGAGGAGACCATTGGCTCGAGCACCATCTCGGACGGACTGCGCCGCTCCCGAAACCAGTTGACCAGCCGCTGCGCCACCACCGGGGCTAGCATCGTCTGCCCGCGAGCCGCCAGCCTGATGGCGGAGATCAGGTCAGCCAGGCTGGCGTCCTTGCCGAGCAGCCCGCTCGCGCCGGCGTGCAGGACGTCGCTCATCGTCTCGTCCGTGTCGCTCATCGCGAACACCACGATCCGGAGCGAGGGCTCGAGGTCTTCCTTGGTCAGCCTGCGGATCATCTCCAGGCCGGAGATGCCTTCAAGCTTCAGGTCGGTCACGACCACATCCGGCCGCAGCGACCGGCTGAGCATGATCGCTTCCATGCCGTTACCTGTGGTCTCGATGACTTCTATGTCGGGCACGGAATCGAGTAAAGTGCGCAATCCATCCCGTACTACTGGCAACTCGTCGCAGATGAGAACTCGCACGGCCATGTGCCCTCCCAAGACCACATAGGCATCGTCGCCGCCGTAGTACGGCAGACGCCAACGTAGCGCCCTGCATAACCTATAATTTCGATTGGTATTATCACCTTAAAGAACACGGCAACAGCCGATGCCTAAGGATCTTGTACCGCTGGGGCAACGCTCAGCGCTTCGTCGCCTACCACTTGTCCGCCGTCTGCGCTGGCAACGATAGCCGCGGCTGCGGCGGACTCGGCAGGCTCGCCTTCGGTGTGGGCCGATGGCGGTGGTGGCAGCTCGCGAACTCTCGGCAACTTCGACAGCGCCATCCAGATGATCGTGCTCTGCAGCCCGATCGCGCCGTACAGCAGGCCAGGTCGCAGGCCGAAGGCCTGGCCGGCCAGGCCGCCGAACAGCGAACCGAGCGCGATGACGCCGAAGGAGACAAAACGATAGGTGGCCGTCATCCGGCCGTACAGCTCAGGCGGCGTGACCGACTGCCTGACGCTGATGCCCACGATGCTCGACAGCGCCGATCCAATGCCGCTCAAGGCCAGGGCCACAGCGATCATGACCGCGGCAACGGCCGGGTGGCTGGCGGGGACGAACGGCACCACGAGCAGGACCGCGCACTCGAACACCACGCAGGACATCACGGTCGGCCCGATCCCCAGCCGCTTGCTCACCCGGTTGGCGAGCAGCGAGCCGACCAGGGCGCCCACCGCCGGCGTGCCGACCATCAGGCCGATCTCGCCTGCGGGCAGGTGCAGGACGCGCACGGCGAACAGCACGAGCAGCACCGACATCCACTGCGCGAAGAGGTTAAAGAAGGCCGAGGTGCCCACCAGCGCGCGCAGCAGCGGATCGCCGAGCACCACTTTCAGCCCGGTCTTGATCTGGGCGGTCACGCCTGGCCCGTCCGCGCTCTTGACCACCGGCACCGGCTCAGGTTCCTTGATCCAGAGCAGGCTGGCGACCGAGACTACGTACGAGGCGGCGTCGGCAAGCAGCGCGACCGGCGCGGTCAGCAACTGCACGAGGACTCCGCCGAGCCCAGGTCCGCCGATCACCGCGACCGACGCGCTGGTCTGCAGGCGGGAGTTGGCCTGGATCAGCAGATCCAGGTCGACCAGGGATGGCAAGTAGGCGTTATAGCTGAGATCGAAGGCGACCGTGAGTCCGCCGGTGATGAAGACCGCCACGACCAGCGCCGCCAGCGTCAGCACGTGGGTCAGCGCGAGCACGACGATGCCGGTGAGGATCACGGCCTGGCCAAGGTTGGCACCGATCATCAGCGGCTTGCGCCGACGCCGGTCGGTCCACGCGCCCAGGTGCAGCGAGAAAAAGATGTAGGGCAGCCACTGCACCGTCTTCAGCACGCCAAGCTGCGCTGACGTGACGTGCAAGGTGTAGATGGCGGTCAGCGGCAGCGCGAGGCTGGTGACGGCCGATCCCACCAGCGACACCGATTGGCCGGCCCAGAGCTTGAGGAAGCTCCGTTGGGCCCAGATCGGCGATCGCATTAAGCCTCGCCCTCCCGATTCTTCCTTGCTGGGCATTGCCGTCCTCCCTTCAGTGCCAAAGTCCGGTCAGCCCAGCCGATACTGAGCTGGCCCGCTGTCATCGATGCCACGCCCGCGGCCCGGGTCACTGCTCGCCCGCAACGGCGGACGCCGGCGGATCGAGCCAGTCCCCTGCTTGCGCGGCATCGGCCCATTCGGTGATCTGACGTACCACCTTGCCAGCCACGCCCGCCACGGTCGGATCGTCGAACACCTGGCTGAGCGGCAGGTCCACGCCCAAGTCGCGGTGCACCCGGGCGCGCAGCCGGAGCGCGAGCAGGGAGTGGCCGCCGATCTCGAAGAAGTCGTCGTAGGCGCTGACCTTCTCCGCACCGGTGAGCTCGGCGAACAGTGCAGCGACCGCCGCCTCGATGCTGTTACTCGGTTCGACGTAGTCAGCCGACCGACCAGCTTGCGGCACGATGGCGCGTAGCGCGTTCCTGTCGGCCTTGCCGTTCCCGGTCAGCGGTATCGCCGCAAGGAACGCGTAGCTGGCCGGCACCATGTGCGCAGGGAGGGCCTGGCCCAGGTGCTCGCGCAGGACGGCGTGGGACGGCGGGCTGCCTTCCGGCACGACGTAGGCCACCAGCCGCGCATCGCCACCGGGGTTCGCCAGCAGCACGACGGCGTCGCGCACCTGCTCGTGCGCACGCAAAGCGACCTCGATCTCGGCCAGCTCGATCCGGTGCCCGCGCAGTTTGACCTGCTGATCCTGACGGCCGAGATACTCAAGCGCGCCGTCGCGGCGGCGCCGGGCGATATCGCCGGTACGGTACAGCCGCCCGCCTGGCTGCCGCTGGAAGGGATCGGGGCGAAAGCTCGCGGCGGTCAGCCCCGGCCGGCCAACGTAGCCGAGTGCTAGCTGGTCGCCGCCGAGCCAGAGGTCGCCAGGTATGCCCGTGGGGAGCTGCTGACCGGACGCGTCGAGCACGTAACTGGTCGTATTCATGATCGGGTGCCCGATCGGGACCTCGCCTGGCTGCGCCGGGGCACAGGCCCAGTGTGTCACGTCGATCGCCGCTTCGGTCGGCCCGTACAGATTGTCAAGGGCCGCGGTGAATCCCGCCGCGTAGTACCGGTCCCGAACCGCGGCCGAGAGCGCCTCGCCGCTGCAGAGCACCTGGCGAAGTGAGGCGCACCGGGCCGCGTCAGTTCCGGCCAGGAATGCCTGCAGCATGGACGGCACGAAATGGATCATGGTGACACCGTGCCGCTCGATCACGTCGGTCAAATAGGCCGGGTCCATGTGCCCGTCCGGTCGGGCCGCCACCAGCTGCGCGCCCGCCATCATGGGCAGTACCAGCTCCCATAGCGACACGTCGAAGCTCATCGGCGTCTTGTACAAGATGACGTCAGCTGGGGTCACTTCGAAGTGGTCCAGCATCCAGCCAAGCCGGTTGATCAGCCCGCGGTGGGTGTTGACCACGCCTTTCGGCCGGCCAGTCGAGCCCGACGTGTACAGGATGTAAGCCGGCTGATCGGGATGGGCAGGCCCCCGGCTGCGCCAGCCGCACTGATCGGGTGACCTGGTCAGGCCAGGGCTGGTCGAGCAGCAGCACGCGGCCGTCGCCGACCGGCGCCTGCGCCATCAGCTCGACCAGGCCGGAACGGGTGATGATCACCTTGGCACCGGCATCGGCTCGCATGAAGCTCAGCCGACCAGGCGGATACCCGGGATCGAGCGGCAGGTAGGCACCGCCCGCCTTGAGTATCCCGGCCAGCGCGACTACTTGCTCGGCGCTGCGCGGCAGCAGCACCGCCACCGCCTCGCCCGCGCCGACGCCAGCGGCACTGAGCCAGGCGGCGATCAGATCCGACCTTTCGTCCAGCTCGGCGTAGCTGATCTCAACGTTGTCAGCACTGACCGCGATACCCGCAGGATCACGCTCCGCTTGGCTGGTCACCATCTGGGTGAGCGTGTCGGCCGACCTCGCTCGCCCGGCGGTGGCATTCCAGCTAGCTAGTTCGGTCGCCTCCCGATCGGTCATCATCGGCAGCTGGCCGACCGGAGTGGCCGGCCCAGCGACCGCGGCCTCAAGCAGCCGCAGCAGCCGCCCGCACATCCGCTCGATGGTGTCGGCGTCGAACAGCCCCAGGTCATATTCGATCGCGCCGTGCAGACCGGCTCGCCCGTCGGAGAACATCAGCGTGAGGTCGGCCCGTGCGCCCCGGCTGGCCACGCCGTGCGCGATGAGCGGGCCCGCTTCCTCGTCCTGGGCGGCGCCCACGCTGGTCGCGAAGGCGAACATGACGGGGACCAGCGGCAGCGCGCCGACCTCCCGCTCCGGCGCGAGATCGGTGATGAGCTGCTCGAACGGCATCGCGCTGTGCTCGAACGCATCGAGCACAGTAGTGCGCAGCTGCTCGATGAGCTCGCCGAACGGCAAGTCCGCGGTCAGCGCCGAGCGCAGCACCAAGGTGTTGAGGAAGTAGCCGATCAGGCCTTCGAGCTCGGGCTGGTTGCGGCTCGTGACCGGCGTGCCGACGACGATGTCGTCGCGGCCGGTATAGCGATGCAGCAGCGCGACGAAGCCGGCTAGCAGCACCATGTTCAAGGTCGCATCGTGCTGCCGCCCGGTCGCGACCAGCCTGGCCCGAAGCGCGGCCGGCACCTCGAACCGGTGCGCGGCACCGGCGGATCGCAGCACCCGCCCGCGCTGCCGGTCGGCGGGCAACGCGAGTGCCTGCGCTCCGGCCAGCCGCGTGCGCCAGTAGGCCCGGTCCTCGTCGAGCGCCGACCCGGCCAGCAACTCGTGCTGCCAGGCCGCGAAGTCAGCGAACTGGACCGGCAGCGCGGGCAGCGCGGGCGGACGTCCCGCCAGCCGAGCGTCGTAGCTGGCTGCCAGCTCGCTCAGCAAGATCTCCGCCGAGCGGGCATCAAAGATGATGTGATGCAGCGCGAGCACGAGCGTATCCCGGCTACCGCTGCGGATCAGCGTGGCCCGAAGTAGCGGCCCCCGCTCCAGGTCAAATGGCTGCGCCGCAGCGCTTTCCGTCCATTTCTGCTCGCTGACGCTATCGCCGGCCGCCAAGTCCACCTCGGCCAGCGGCACGTGCAGGGCGGGCAGGATCACCTGCCTGGGCTCGCCGTCGGTGGCCGGAAAGATGGTGCGCAACGCCTCGTGCCGCGCGACCAGGTCATCGAGCGCGGCGCTCAGCGCGGCGCTGTCAGGCCGCTGCGTCCATTCGATGGCGTAGCAGATGTGATAAGCGGTGTCCTCAGGCCGAAGCTGGTGCAAGAACCACAGGCCACGCTGCGCCAACGACAACGGCGCCGCCGCCGCGCGGCGCCTGCCGATCGCAGCTCGCAGGTCGTCGCTCACCGCTCGCATCTCACCAGTGACGACGGCACCGGCACCCGACTGGTTCACGGCGTCGCCGTCGAGTTGCGCGAGCAGTGCTGCCCGCTGCGCCGGGTCAAGGCGGGCAAGCAGCTCGGAAAGCTCGGTCACGGTGTCGGCTCCGCCCGCTGCTGGCCCTGGTCTGCGCCGACCGAGTCGAGCAGTTCGCGTGCGCGTTCCGGCGAGATCGCCGAAAGCCGGTCGAGCAGCAGGCGGCTGACTTCCTGCGCTCCGGCAGCCAGGCCCGCTGCGATCTCGGTCGCCAGCCGCCCGAGCGTGGGCGCTCTGAACACGGTGCGGACGGGAAGCTTCACGCCGAACTCGCGCTGGATCCGGCTGACCAGCATGACGGCGAGCACGGAGTGACCGCCAAGTTCGAAGAAGTCGTCGTCAAGACCGGTCGCGGCGCGCTCGAATACTTGATTGAAGATGACTTCGAGCCGGCGCTCGATGTCCGTGCGCGGCGGGCGCATCGCGGCCTGCTCGCTGGTCACCGCAGGCTTGGGCAGCGCGGCGTAGTCAACCTTCCCGCTCGGTGTCAAAGGCAGCTTCGGCAGCACGGTGAACGTCGCGGGCACCATGTAGTCGGGCAAGCGGTCGGCCAGCCACGCCCGCAATTCACCAGGATCGGGCTCAATATCGCCGAGAATGGTCAAGTAGGCGGCCAACCGCCTCGTCTCCTGCATCGACGAGGCCGCGACCGCCGTCACTACGGCCTCGGTGACAGTCGGATGCGCGCACAACCTGGCCTCGATCTCGGCCGGCTCGATCCGGTAGCCCCTGATCTTGATCTGCCGGTCGTTCCTGCCGTGGAACTCAAGCGTGCCGTCTGGCTGCCAGCGGACCAGGTCACCAGTTCGGTAGAGCCGGGACCCTGGCGGCCCGCCGGGGTCGGGCACGAATCGATCGGCCGTCAGGCCAGGGCGGCCCAGGTACCCGCGCGCCACCCCGGCACCGCCGAGGTACAGCTCGCCGACCAGTCCGATCGGCACCGGCCGCAGGTGCCGATCGAGCACGGCGGCCCTGACGTTGTCGATCGGCCCGCCGATGTCGGGCATGGTCGCCGCCCAGCCATGCTCACCTGGCGGCACCGGCGCCACCAAGCCGGCCGTGGCCACGACCGAGCACTCGGTCGGCCCGTAGTGATTGACCAGTTCGAATGGCAGCTCTGTGGATGGCCGCCGACGCAGCGTATCGCCGCCGGTCAGCAACGCGCGGATCGGCAACTCGGCCGCGTCAGCGCGGGAGATGAGCAGCTCGGCCATCGGCGTTGGCGCGAACATGATGCTGGCCCCTTGCTCCCGCACCCAGTCGCTCAGCAGTTCAGGATCAGTGCGGGTAGCGTCGTCGGCGATGCAGACGCACGCTCCGGCGACCAGGTAGGGCCACAGTTCCCAGACCGACGCATCGAAACTCTGCGCGGCCACCATCGTCGCTCGATCGGCTGCGGTGACCTGGTACCTGTTGATGTGCCATTGGCAAAGATTGGCCAGGCCGCCCCGGGTGACCAAGACGCCCTTGGGCCGACCGGTCGAACCCGACGTGTAGATCGCATAGGCGAGCCTAGCCGGGTCAGGCATGGCGGCCGCCCACGCTGTCTCTGGTGGCCCAGCCTCCGGCTGGACCACCTCCGGCCCCGCCGCCTCGGGCCCCGCCGCCTCCGGCCCCGCCGCCTCGGGCCCCGCCGCCTCCGGCCCCGCCGCCTCCGATCCCGCCGCCTCCGGCCCCGCCGCCTCCGGCCCCGCCGCCTCCGATCCGGCCGGATCGAGGATGACCGCATTGGCGAAGCGCTCGTCCAGGCCGGCTGACGGCTCAGCGACCACGAGCCTGACCCCGCTGTCGTGTACCAGGTAGGCGATCCGGTCGGCCGGCTGATCAGGATCGAGCGCGAGGTAGCCGCCGCCAGCCTTGAGCACCCCGAGCATCGCGATCACCAGCTCGGCTGAGCGCCGCAGGCCGACGCCTACCAGCACGTCAGGACCTACGCCATGCCGCCGTAGCCGGACGGCAAGCTCCTCCGCCCGCCGGTCAAGGTCCGCGTAGCTGAGCCGCTTGCCGTCCCAGGCGATCGCGGCTGCGTCGGGCACGCGAGCCGCATGTGCCGCGATGAGCTCAGGTACACCCGGCCCGGCTGGATGCGCCGCCGGTCTACTGCCGAAGCGCGCCAACTGCGCCCGCTCGGCATCGTCAAGCAACGTCAGCTCGGAGATGGGCAGGTCAGGCTGGCTAATCGCGCCGCTGAGCAGCTGCACATAGTGGTTGAGCAGCCGCTTCATGGTCTGGCTGTCGAAAATGTCGGTGCGGTAGTCGAGATCGACGCTGACTACGTCCTGCCGCTCGCTGATGAAGAAATCGGCGTCGAAGCGGACCAGGCCAGGGTTGAAGCTGAACGGTGTCACCTCGGCCCCAGGCAGCGCCAGACCCGAGGTTGGCGCGCTCAGGTACGAGACCGCCACGCTGAAAAATGGCGTGTAGCTGAGATCGCGGTCGGGCGAGAATACTTCGACCAGCTTCTCGAACGGCAGGTCGCGGTGGTCATGTGCGTCGAGCGTTACTCGCTGTACCCGCCGGACCAACTCAGTGAAGCTCGGAGCATCAGACAGGTCGGTGCGGATTACCACCGTATCGACGAACGCACCAATCAATAGCTCAAATTCCGACTCGTTCCTGTCGGCCATCGCGCAGCCGATCGCCATGTCGTCGGTGCCGCAGTATCTGGACAACAGCACCTTCAACCCCGCGAGCATGACCGCGAAGACAGTAACCCTCGCCTTCCGGGAGAATGCGCGCAGACCGTCCATAAGTTCAGGATCGATAGCCAGCGAGGTCCTGTCGCCTTCGAAGTTAGGTACCGGCGGACGCGGCCTATCGCCAGGAATCAAGGGCGCTGTCAAGTCCGCTAGCTGTTTGCGCCAATAGTCAAGATGCCGCTCGAATGCGCCGTTATCGAGCCTGCTCGCCTGGAGTTTGGCATGGTCAGCGTACTGTCGCGGCAACGGCGGCAAGGTCGCGCGCAGCGCGGGCGGCCGCTCGACGCGCGCCGCATAAAGCGCGGAGAGCTCGTCAGCCAAGATGGCGAGGCTCCAGTGATCGGCGACTATGTGGTGTATGACGATCAGCAGGATGTGATCGTCCGCGCCCAGTCGCAGCAAATCGGCCCGTATCACGTATCCGGCACCGAGCGCGAAGAGAATCCGGCTCCGCTCGCGGGCAACCTCCTGAGCTACCGCAAGCCGCTCAGAATCGCTGTCCCCCGGTATCTCTATTATCGGAACCGTCATCCTACGCGGCGGATTGATCACCTGAATCGGCGTGCCATCAGTATCATTATAATAAGACGCTCGCAGCACGTTGTGCCGGGCGATCAGATCGGTAAATGAGTCCTCAAGCGCAGCGCTATCGATAATGCCTTTAAGCCTGAAGGCAATCGGCACATGATAAAACGGCGAATCAGGAAAGAGATGATGGACGATCCAGAGTCGGCGTTGGGCGAAGGAGAGCGGAACCGCACCAGCCTCGCCCGACGACCCTGGCCGAGCGGCACCAGCCGCGCCCGACAGCCGGTCATGCTGCTGGTCTTCCACCTCGCGCAGGTCGTCCATCGGCGTTACTGCACTTTGCGCAGCAGCAGGTGCGTGCGGCGACTCGCTAGCTGATCCCGTCATCATCGCGCCCTCCTGTCACCGCTGACGTGTCGTATCGCCGGCCGCCATCGCCGGCTCAGTCCTGTCCGGCTTGGCGATCAAAGCCAGCCGACTTGTTGGCGCGCGCCTAGGCGGCACGCAGAGCGCACAGGTGTACTATCCGAGACGGAACGACGGGGAATCTCAGAAGCGAACGATCGCGCCGCCGCTGCAAAGGCTTGCATTGGCATTTTCTCCCTTACCGTGGCGCTGTCAGGGCGGCCGAGCCAGATCGCGTCCTGATGCACTGTAACTCGGCCCCCGAATCTCGGGAAGTCCTTAACAGCCGCCTTTCTGCAAATCATCAGTCCGTGTAAGCGGCGTGATTACGCGGCACGCTGCCAGGTCATTCATTGGTTGGGTAAGAGCCCCATCAGCGATGGCTGTCTAGAACCAAGTCACTGCCTATGCGCCGAGTCTCCGCAGCCCCCGGCCTCGACCTGGCCACCTGGTCGGCCAGCCGCTTCCGCCGCCGGGCCCGGCGGCCCCAGGGCCTGGCCGAGCGGCGTCCAACCGGCCTAGGACGCGAGCTGCTTATCCACCGAGGCCAGGAAGATCTGCTCAATCGACGCGTCAAGCTGAGCGTTGAACTGCTCGTCAGACTGGCCTTCTGTCAACCCCTCAAGCAGCGCGCGGGAAAAGCTCGCGATGAGCACAGGATCGCGGGCAAGCAGGGTGCAGGCCCGGTCGCGGCTGTAGCCGCCTGACAGGGCGACGATCCTGAGAACACGCTGATCAGCCGCGATGGCACCGTACAAGCCTGGCTGACTCGGGATGGTGAGCTTCAGCATCACCCTCGCGTCCAGCGGCAACGCTTGCAGGCGTGCAGCGATGGCGTCGCACAGCAGCGTCTCTGCCTGCTCCTTGTGCGGGCTGGAAATGCTGACCTCGGGCTCCATGATCGGCACCAGGCCAGCGGCCATGATCCGACTCGCGTAGCTGAACTGCTGGTCGACGATGGCCGATATCCCAGCGTCATCGGCGTCCACGATGACCGACCGCATCTTGGTGCCGAAGATCTGCTGCTGCTGCGCTCGCTCAAGTAGCTTGTCGAGCGTGTCGATGGGCTTCATAAGCTGCACGCCATCTTGCTCGGGGGCCAGCCCGAGGTCGACCTTAAGGAACGGCACGACCTGCTTACGCTCCCACAGATAGCGGGTCGTGGGCAGGCCATCGACCTCTCGTTCCATGGTCTGCTCGAACAAGATCGCCGCGAGCACGCGGGTACCATCAAATGCCGGACTTGTCATGATGCGGGCACGCATGGCATGGACCAGGTCAAACATCTCGGCGTCTGAGCTATAGCGACCGCGCTCGACGCCGTACTCAGCCAGTGCTTTGGGCGTGCTGCCGCCGCTTTGGTCGAGGGCAGCGAAAAACCCTCGCCCGCTTCCGATCTTCTCGAACTGAGTAGCGTTCACCGTCTCATTCTGAACCTAAACCGGCGACCGGGCACCGCACGACGCCTGGGATCTCGGGGGTTATGCATTCGCAACCAGGGCAGTCTGGACTCAGGGGGCGCTGCGACAGCAGCGCAGCGACACTAAGGGGACCCGCGATGAGCGCAGCTGACAAGCCTAAGAACGCCACCCAGAAGGGTATCGGCGCGATCAAGGAAGCCGTTGGCAAGCTGTCCAACAACGAAAATCTCAAGGCCGAGGGCCGTAGCGATCAAGCCTCCGCCAACCTGAAGGATGCCGGCGAGAAGGTCAAGGGCGCTGGACAAAAGCTCAAGAACGCACTCAAGAAGTAGCGCGACCCGGCGCCTGGGGTCGCACCGACCACTATGCGGCTCGCCACCACGGCATCGGGCCCACCAGCGCGGCCTGACAAGAACGTGGATCATCGGCGATGGGGCAGCGACCCGAGGTTGCCGACCACCGGTTCGCTGCCTCATCAAGGGTTGGTGACCAGCGGTCATCCCTGGTCACCAGGCGGCTATGCCCTCAGTGTTGATCAGGGCTGGCAGTCGCATGTGCAGGTGCCATTCATGCAGACACCGAAGCAGCCATACTGGCCGCACTCGAGGCGGCACTGCGGGATCTCACAGCCTTCCGCGCCGGCTCCTGCCCCATCAGTGAAGGCGTCACCCGTCGCGGCCAACATTTCGAACCCTCGCACTCGTCTCACCTCCTTTCCCGCTCGATACCTGAACCGAAGTGGCGCGCAGCAGGTCACGTATCTGGCTAAGCCCGAACACGGGGCCGTGGACCACGCCGCCGTCGGGTCCGATTGCCAAAGCCGCTGGATACCGGCGGATGGCGAGGCTGCCGTCGTCGTCAGGACCGCCCTTGGTGAACGCGACCGCGCAACCCGCGAAGGACCGGTAGTAATCTTGCTGATCCCACAGCATGGCGCAGACCGAGCAGCCGTCAGCTCCGTAGATCACCACGTGATCGATGTGCCTGGCATCAATGCCGCCGATGTGGCCGCGCTGGGTCCAGTGCAGTACTACGGCCAGGGCCGCACCCCCCACGGCTGCCACCGCCGCAGCCGTGGTCGTCGCCAGGACCGAGCGGCCAGGCACTGCCGCCGCCAGGGCGCTTAGCGCCGCTACGGCGGCGCAGCCGGCCGCGTGCCAGGGCGTGAACCTGGATGTCAAGCGGGAGCCGAAACAGGCGCAGTCGCGGCCGCGGAGCCTGACGGCCGCTACCGCGTAGGCCAGGTAAATGACCGCGATGACAATGAACCGAGTGCTGGTGGCCAGCGGCAGCACAGCGATGAGAACTGCGGCCACTTCCACGGCCGTGACCACCGCAGGGGTCGCTAGCGCTGACTTCACCGGCCAACGGCCATTGGTCTGCTGCCAGTCGCTCAGCTTGGCCACAACGGCGAAGGCCAGGATCGCTACTCCTACCGCCCAGCCTGCTAGCGCGATCACGGTCACTGGGCTCACGTGGTCTCCTCCAGGATGAGCCAGCCATCGGCGATACCACGCCGGATGTCCTTCGCTACCTCAGGTGGCAGGTCGGCCGATAGCCGCGGTCTGGGTCCGGTCAGCACCGCTGTGAGTGCCTCGGTGACCTCAACGGCAGCAAGACTGCTACGGTCCACCACGAATGCGCCGCTGATCGGGGCCCGATGCAAGGTCACTCCCGGCCGGAGTCTCAGCAACATCAGGTCTCGCTCTGCTCTGCCGCGTTCACCACAAGCGCGTGCGGATAGTGCGCGGCGGCTGCGATGAGGCGGTGCAAGGCCAGGCTGTCACGCAGCCAGGAAGCTTCATCGCTGACGGCCTCGCTGAGCTTGAGCTGCGCCACCCACGGCGAGTGCCGCAGTTGATCGAGCAACTCCTGCGCTGCGCCCCGACCGGACAGCCGGTGTTGGACGAACGCCGCCGCGTAGATGCGGTCACGGGCGGCGGCGGGGACGTCAGCCAGGACGAAATCGCGGCCCGCCAGTTCCCACAGCGGCCAGGCGTCGTACCAGGTGCCGTCGACCAAGCGCGACCGCTCGCTGCCAGCCAGGGCAAGCGCGGCGCCGACCACTGCGGGATGGAGCGCGGCGATCGTGACGGCAGCCGGTGCGGGCCTAGCGGGCGGATCGCCGATCACTGGCCAGTCGTGCCCGGTCAGGCCGACCGAGTCGGCGAGCGCCACCACCGGCCTGACCGCCGCCCGCAGCGTGGGCGGCGCTGCCCCATCGGCTGGCAGCAGATGACTGGGCAGAGCGCCACCGAGTACGGCGACGGCGTGGTCGCGCACGACATCGGTGAGCCACCGGGGGTTAGCGCCACCGTGATCGTGCTGGCCTGGCTCTTGCTGAGAGCGCCAGGCATGCCACCAGGGCCGGCCGAGCAGCGCCGGATCGGCCAGGTCCGCTGACAGTCGCCGCCACCCGTTAGACCAGCGAGACCGGGCGCTGACCGGTGCGCCCGACCGGCCAAGGACATCGGCCAGGCCGTACCCGGTCAGCACTCGGCCATGCCCGGTGCATGCTGGCCACGGATCGCACCGCTCAGGGGGCGGCGGCCGGGACGCGTCCAGCACGGCCCGCCACTGCGGTGCGCCAGTCGCGACTTCAACCGATCCAGCTAGCAGGTCACGGCGCTGGGTCAAAACCGGGAAGGCCGGCATCAACGTGGACCGCAGCCAGTCCGGCCCGACGGGCCGCCAAGGACAGCGCCGTCGACGCCACCCCGCCGCTGACCGCCACAGCGCGGGCCAAGGACTCGGCAACTGCCGTGTCGATGGCCACGCTGACCGCAGCATGGAGCGATCCAGCTCGCCGCGCTGGCACTAGCTCGTTCCAGTCGAAGTCGGTGAACGAGACCCGCACCCGCCCATCGGCCAGCGACAACGCGGACCCGGCCGGCAGCCGGAACACGCCGCGGTAGGGCGTAAGCGGGATCGGCGCCCGCCGACCGGCCAGCATCGCCGCCACCACCCCCTCGTGCGGCTGGGCGTTGCCGTCGACCAGCTCGGCGAGCCTGCTCGAGAACCGGACCTCGCCAGTGGGCAGTTCGGCATAGAAGACGGGAATCGCCGCCAGCGGGCCGCGGCCGACCGAACCGGTCTGCGGATCACACCAGGTGAGGGTCTGCGGATACGCGACGGTGAAAGGGGCGAGTTCCAACCGGCTGGCCACCGGTTCGCTGCAGCCGCAGGACAGGTGCACGATCAGCTCAGCCTGCGGCTTGGGCGGTAACGAATTTGCTGATCGCGCGACCAGCACACCGGTGAATCCCGATGGCGCACTTCGGTGGCCGCAATTCAGCCGAACTGGCGTTGGCGCTGTCATGATCTGACCTCCCCGGCCGGCCCGGGATACCTGGCCAGTTCGGGATAAAGATGCGGCGGGCGGAAGCCTGCGATCGCCTCGCCCCGCACCTGCACCCACACCATCAGACGACGACCGTCAGCGCCGGGGGCCGGCACTGGTTCGCAACCGAAAACTAAGAACGCCGGCACGCCAGCTTGCCTCAGCACTAAGGCAGTCATGGCGCATTCTCGGATCGGCCCGGAAAATCCGGTGATCAGTCGCTGGCCGACTCGCAGCCATTTTACCGAGACGCCAGATTCGTTTCCGTCTGGCCCAGGCGGGCCAATGCGGTAGGAGTCAAGCCGCGCAGCGAGATCAGGCACGCTCAGCTTGCGTAACCGCCAGGTGAGCCACAGCGCCCGCGGCCACGCCAGTGCCATCTTGGGCACTCCGCTGCCCGCCTTTCAGACCCGGCGAGGAGCAGCCGGGCTAGCCGACACCTGCCGCCGATCATGCCGTTCTACGACACTATCAGCGGATCATTCTGCCTAATGCTGACAGGACGCCTAACGCCTGTCAACGATGCGTTGTCGGCCGGGCGACGACGAGCGTACTTGAGTTCTGACCGATATGCTCCAGATGTGGTTCAGGGGAATGGGACTGCGCGCCTGAGCTGCCTTCATGGTTTTGTCGGCTTTTCCAACAGCTTTGTTGGCCGGTCAGCCGAGTCTGGTGAAGTCAGCGAACTGCTGCGAGAATTTCGAATGGTGACCGTCACCGGCGCTGGCGGCATTGGCAAGACGCGTCTGGTGGACCAGGTCGCTCGCGGCCTGGTGGCTGAGTTCGCTGACGACGCGTGGCTGGTGGAACTCGCGGCCGTCCGCGATCCAGCGCATGTCGTAGCGCAGGTGAGCGCGGCGCTCCAACTGCCGACGACCGATGCCAGCTCCATCGCCGCCCTGATCGCCCGGCGGCAGTTGCTTATCGTCCTCGACAATTGCGAGCAGGTGCTGGCAGCCGCGGCCGAACTGTGCATCACCATCCTCGGTGCCGCCGACGATGTTCGCATCTTGGCCACCAGCCGTGAGCCGCTCGGCGTGCCGGGGGAGGCCCGGTATCGGCTTCGCCCGCTCAGCTTGCCTGACCACCGCAACGCCTACGCCGGGAGCGAGGCCCGGAGTGGGGCAGGTACTGGACCCGAGTCCGAGGCGGTGAGCCTGTTCGTCGACCGGGCCAGGTACGCCGACCCGCGGTTCACGCTGAGCCCTGAGCGCCTGCCGGGCATCTCCCGACTGGTCCGACGGCTCGACGGGATGCCGCTGGCTATTGAGCTGGCAGCCGCCAGGATCGAGACGCTAGGTCTTGAACAACTAGCCGACGGGCTAGATGACCGGTTTCGGCTGCTCAGCGGGACCGACCGAACCGCGGCGCCACGGCAGCGGTCGCTTGCCGCTACGGCCGACTGGAGTTACCGACTGCTCGCCGAGCACGAGCAGCTTGCGTTCCGCCGCCTCGCGATCTTTCCTGGCGGGTTCACCCTCGATGCGGCCAGCGCGGTCGCTGGCCCCGGCGCGGCGGCGGCGGTGCTGCGCTTGGTTGACTGCTCGATGATCGTGCCGCCGCAGCCTGGCGGCGACGGCCGCGTCCGCTACGCGATGCTCGAAACCCTGCGCGTCTTCGGTCAAGACCAGCTCGCGGAGGCTGGTGAGGCCGACGAGGTCGCGCAGTCCCTGGTCAGCTTCGCGGTCGGGGTGGCCGAGCAGGCCGCGCCACGCCTGCTGACCGACGGCGACGTCGCGGCCAAGCGATGGCTGGACGCCGAGGCGGCGAACCTTCGGCAGGCTGTGACCTGGTCGCTTGACCATGACCCGGCCAGTGCGTTGCGGCTGACGGTCGCGCTCGGGCTCTGGTGGCATCGACGCGGTGAATATCGCACCGGTCACGAGACGGTGCGCCGGGCACTTGACCTAGCGGAGCCTGGCGGCGACCAATGGTGCACGGCTCAGCTTTGGCTAGGGATGATGGCAAACGGCCTGCTACGCCTGCCGGAATCGCTCGACTGCTACGAGGCGGTCATTTCCGCGCTGGGCGACGGACCCCCTACGCCGGTGCTGACCTGGGCGTTGGTGAATAAGGGCGGGGCGCTCGCCAATCTGGGGCGGCTAGCTGAAGCCGCACCTTTCGTCCACCGCGCTCTCGATGGCGCCCGCCAGGCCGGCGACTGCTTCGGCGAGGCGCAAGCGCTTTACTGGCTCTCTGGCATCAGCCACTACGCGGGCGACCAAGCCGCGAGCCTGCGGTGGGCCCGCCAGCAGGCGATGGTCGACCAGGCCAGTCTCCCGACCAAGACCGCACTGCGCATCCTGATGGCCCAGATCGTTCCGCTGATCGAGGCAGCAGAGCTCGGTCAGGCCGCGACTCTCGGTGCCGAGGCACTTGACCTTGCGCAGCGGGCCACCGACCCGGACTACGAATACGAAAGCCTTTTCAACCTGGCCAGAATCGAGCTGATGGCCGGCCGCCAGGAGCAGGCAGCGGCTCGGCTGCGCGCGATGCTCGTGTGCTCAGAACGCGGGGTGACCGCACTCAATCAGATCGACGGCTTTGACGCCTGCGGTCACTACTTCGCGCTGACCGGACGCAGTGCCGCTGCCTTGACCATCTGGGCCGCGCAGGCAGCGCTGCTGCGAGCGAAGGACATCGCCGACCCGGTTGAGGATGCCAGGCGCCGCCGGGAACCGCAGGACCAGGCCCGGCGCGCTCTCGGCACGGCGGGCGCTCAAGCGGCGGAGTACCGAGGCGCGGCGATGACGGTGCAGCTGGCCGCGGAATTCGCCCGGCTGACGCTCGACCAAGAAGGCAAGCGGAAAGTACCAGCCGGACCTGGCCTCGCCGCCCTGAGCCCGCGCGAACAGGAGCTTGTCCTGCACGTCGCTCGTGGCTTGACCGATGCCCAGATAGCCGCGGCGCTCTTTATCAGTGTCAGCACAGTGCGCTCGCATCTGGATCGGATCAGGGACAAGACCGGCTGCCGCCGGCGCGCTGACCTGACCAGGCTCGCGCTCGCGGCCGGCCTCATCTAACTAGCCCAAGCCCGATAATCGCCGCCGTCTGGGCACCAGCCGCAGCCAAATAGCGCTGTGCGGGTCGTGCGGCATCCCATTATGCCTAGTCGTTCAGACCTTGATTGGGTAATTCGGCCCCTGCCGCGGCCGAGCGAGCCCGGCTGAACTGGCTGTCGAAGTCAGCTACCGCAAAGGAGATCACGATGACAACGACAGCGACCAGCCCGCTCGCCCGCCTGACCGGCGACGGCGAAGTCTGCGTGGCCGTGCAGACCGAACTGATGATGGATTACCGGATGGTCTCGCCGTTCGCTGACGCGTCCAAGACGCTTGCCGCCGCGGCGTTCGAGACCAGCCAGGCCGGGTTCTTCACCATTACCGGCACCGGCGGAGTGGCGATGGTAATGCCAGACTCGGGCTCGGACACCGGGTGGGGCGTGACTGATCTGCAGTTCCCCAGCTCCTACGGCCAGGTTATCGACCTGGCCGCCTATCAGGACTGGTATTCGGCGACCGTGGTGTGGGCCTGCACCGCCAGCGCTGTCTACTACGCGAGCAGCCTGCAGGCGTGGGCCTGGACGCAGGCCGAGCTTGGCCAGCCGACCGGTTCGGTGATCGGCGGTGTACGCGGGCTGAACTGCGCCTATGCCAACCAGCCTTCCGTCGTCGCGGTCGAAGTCGAGCAGACCAACTATCCGCTGCCGCAGTCGCAGTTGTACTGCCAGGGCAGCGGCCAGCCTGCCTACAACAACCTGATCAGCTACCCCGGCGCCTTCCTTGACTGGTCGGCTGGCCCGGTGCAGCTTCCAGGAGCGTCCGCACCGCAGCCAGGCGCGTTCGTCTGCGAGCCTGGTTGCCAGGCCTTCAACGAGCCAGCCGGGGTCCAGTGCCTAAGCACCAACCCGGAGAGCACTCCCCTGTTCCTGGCCGGAACGTACCCCGTGCTCGCGACCGCGCTGAATTCCTCGGGCGCTCTTGAGGCGTTCGTGATCGACGCCGGCGACAACAACTCGCTGAATTACCTGCTGCCAGCTGCCGGCACGTTCACCAAGATCCCGGTCGCGCAGACCCCAGGCGACAACGGCCAGCCCATCACCAGCTACCCGATCGGATCGGTCGCGGCGGTCACCGACGGCCGGGGCATTATCCACGTGATCGCCTGCACGACGACAGGGACCGTGCTGCACATTACGGCCAGCGCGGACTCGGCAACCGGCTGGAGCATCGCCGCGCCGATACTCGAACTGGCGTCCCCGGCCGAGCTCACTGCGGCGACCGACGAAGACGGCGACGTTCACGTCTTCGCCAGGGCCGACCGTTCAGGCGCGATCAGCCACCTCTCGCTAGCCACGGCGACGGGCAACTGGACCGCAGAGACGATCAGCATCGACGTGCCGCACCAGGATTACGTCCAGCAGATCGCCACCTACTCCGCGACGCTGACCGTTCAGGCGGCCAACGGGATGACCGGCTGCGGACTGCGGTTCTTTGTCAGCGCGACCGAGCCGGTGACGGTGCAGATCGACGGATCGCAAGCGGACCTTGACAACGAGATCAGCTACCCAGGCGTCACCGGGCCTGACGGCCAAGTGGTGATCGTCTGGCCAACCACCTCGCTGTCCATGCCGACGTTGTACGCCTGGTTCGAGGGAATGCCGCAGGCCGACCGGGTCGCCATTGACCTGTCGGGGCCGATCCAGGCCACGATCAACGGCGTCACGAGCGGCGATGAGCTGCTGAAGCTGCCGACGCAGTTCAGCTACAAGACGTACTACACCTCGGGCAACCTGCTCGACGGGGTAAGTCAGGCTGAGGCCGACCGCGCCGCCGCCGCCATCGAGAAGGTCATGGGGCTGACCAACCAAGCCACGGTGTCCGGTGACCGGCTGCACCCCTCGTCCAAGCCGCGGGCGGCCAGATACCTGGCCGACTGGGACGGCACCCCGATGGACCGGATCGACCGCGCCGGGCGTCTCGATCAGTACTTCCGGCTGCACTTCGGCGGGGACCGCCCACTGTACGAGCCGCTCGACGCCGACGGGGCCGCGGCCGGCCGGGCCGAATTGCTCGGAGCGGGCACCTGGCTGCCCAACGTGTCCTGGACCGAGGTGTTCTGCGCCGTCGCCGACGCCGCGAGCTCGGTCACCGATGTCGTCGTCAAGGCGGTCGGAGATGCCATTGACGCGACCATCAAGATGGTGGTGGCCGGCGTCACTTACGTGTGGGACGCGGTCGTCCAAGGCGTCGGTCAGCTCCTTGACCTGGTGCAGACCATCTTCGCTTGGCTCCAGGCCGACTTCTGGGCGCTGGTCGGGTGGCTCGGCTGGGTATTCAACTGGAACGACATCCTGCTCACTCATCAGGCCATTTCCTACTTCCTTACCAACGGCGTCGACTGGGCTAAATACGCGCTAGGCCAGCTGCAAGGCACGATCGACCAGGCAATCACTGGGGTGCAGGCCGACATCGCGAACGCGGTCTCGGCTTACCTGGGCAGTCAGGTGCCGTCCGGATCCACCATCGCCTCGATGATGCAGGCCCAGCCAGGGCCGCCAGCGGGAACGGAACTGAGTGGCGATCCGAGGAACGTCTTCCTCCGCGGCGTCCGTACCAATGGCAACAACGCGATGGTCACCGGCAGCGATGCGCCACCGTCTCCTTCGGTCGTCGCGGCCGCCGACTCGCTGCTGAGCCAGGTCAACGGGTACGCCACTGCTGCCAGCGAATCAACGCCGTTGCAAGCGTTCGCCACGCTGGCCGAGCCGACAGCGGCCAACGCCAACGGCCTGGTCGGTCAGCCGCTGGCCGACGTCGTGCAGGTCGTCGCAGATGGCGCCAGCTGGGGGCTCGACCTGGTGCGCGATGGCGTAGACGCGATGTTCGGCCTCGCTGCTGACGCCATCGACCTGACCTCGACCATGCTCACGTCCACCTGGGACATTCCGCTGGTCACCGACATTTACAAATGGGTGACGAATGGCAGCGACCTGAGTGCGCTTGACGTGAGTTGCCTGCTGCTCGCGGTGCCCGCGACGATCATTTACAAGACGCTATTCGATGAAGCTCCGGTTCCTGACAAGGCGACGCTCGACGCCATCATGGCCGCCTACCCGGCACCTCCCGCCCAGGGCAGTGATCTCGCGCTGCCACCGCCCGCTGGTGCCGGGACCGCTGTGGGGGTGACCGCGACGCCAGTGCAGATTGGTGCCAGGCTCGGCAACATCTTGACCGGACTCAGCTACATGGCCTGCGGATTCTTCGAAGCCCGCGTCGACCTCGGCGTCGCACTATGGGTGTCTAGGTCGGGCGAAGAATTTCATGAGCCGCAGTGCCCGCCGGAGTGGCGCGGCGAGTTCTGGACCCAACCGCTCAGCTTGATCTGGGAGGACCTTTACGTCTTTACCGAGGCCATGGCCGCGGTGTTCTCCGGTGCGGTGACCTTCGCGCCGAACTGGAACAACTGGGACTGCGGCACGGCCGAGGGCATGGCGAACTGGATCTGGGGTGTCGGCCACCTCCAGTGGGTGATCGACCTTGTCGCTTTGTGGACCAAGGGATCGGTCATCCAGGAGCTGTGGCTATTGGCCGGTCCGGCGATCCTGTCGGTCTGGGGCTGGATCCAGATCATCTTGCAGGTCATCTCCTGGTTCAGGCTTGGCGCCAAGGGCTGGCCAGGAACGGTCGGCGGGCTGCTCACCTCGCTACCGAACGCCGGGAAGTACCTGATGTCACCCCAGGCGCAGGAGGCCGTCGACGGCGTACCGCTGCCGGGGCTAATCGAGGCGGCAATCGACATCGACGGCAATCTCATCGGCGGCATCTTCTATCTGGTGAACGCGGCGATCAGCACCTAGCGGCGCCAGCTCCGCTGCCGCACCGTCGCCCCCCTGGCACCGTTGCTCGGCACGGCTCAGCGGGAGACAGTGCGGCAGCGGCCGGGGCCGGGGCGGCGCGGCGCGGCGCGGCGCGGAACCGCAAGTGCGGGCACCCGTGATCAAACTTGGCTGCCCGGCGGAACATCGCACCGGCTATTACCGGCCTGAACGTCCGTGGCACCCAGTATCTGGTGACCACGGAACCCCGCACCGGCCCGGCAAGCGTAGGCAATAAGGATGCCTTGGGATGTTTTGTCCCTTTGGTCTGGCTGCCGCGGCCAGGACCGCGGTGGCCGGCCAACCCCCGCATCGCCGCTCCGATGTTGCTGTTAATCCCCCGAAGTCAGCCGCATCGTCGGAGCGGTACTGCTGCTATACCCGCGTCGTTGGAGCGGCGATGTTGCTGGACCCGGGTACGGCTACAACATCATCGGTACGACGATGCTGCCCGCCAGCTACCGACGAGGTCGAGGGGTACGTAGAGCGCGCCCGAGTGCGCCGCGATGCCCAGCGCCCCGACGAGGTAGGCGTCACCAAGAACGTCAAACGACCTGATGACCAACCTGCAGCCCTAGCCCCCAGCCGGGGCACTCCGCTCAGGGCAAACGACAACCCTGCATGCCCTAGCCCCCGGCCGGGGCACTCCGCCCAGGGCACAAACGACAACCCTGCAGCCCTAGCCCCCCGCCGGGCACTCCGCCCAGGGCAAACGACAACCCTGCAGCCCTAGCCCCCGGCCGGGGCACTCCGCCCAGGGCAAACGACAACCCTGCATGCCCTAGCCCCCGGCCGGGGCACTCCGCCCAGGGCACAAACGACAACGGGGGTCCCCCGTTGCTACCACAACAGCAACCGGGGTCCCCCGTTGTCGTTGCCCGCCCGAGTGGGCGGGCACTCTTTTGTTGTCCAGTACCCGATGATGTAGCTATCGCCGTGGGCATGAGTAACTGCCAGGTGACGCTGCGATATTTTGGAGAGCGGGAGGCACTATGGACGCGTCGGAAGTATGGGTGGCCAAGGACGACGGGACTGAGATCCTCCGCGCGAGGGAGATAGCGGCGGTCAGCCTCGACTACAACGGTGCCGTTACGGCCCGGCTGGCTGGCGGCGAAGTAGCAGTCGTGACGCTGGTGGCTGGCCGGGCGCACGACGATGACCACAGTCCGGCGAACTTCCATCGCGAACTGCTGCACGCCATCACCCAGCTCGCCGACTCATCGGGCGCTCACCTCCTGCGGCCCGTACGCGATCAGGCTCAGGGCTGGCGGTGGGTCAGCGAGCCGCTCTAACGCCACGACGCAGGGCTCGTTTGCGCGCGACGGAAAGGGCGCGTATCCTGACATTGTTGCTCCGGACCTGGGTAACCGCTTCTGCGAATTTTTACGGATGCGGGCCCGATGGCCCGGAGTTTTTATTTGGCCTCGGACCTCGCCTGTGACAGCGCCCGTCGCCAACGCCTGCTGGCGAGAGGGAGAGCAGCATGTTCGAGGCAGCCGATATCCGTGAGTGGCGCGGCCAAGACGTGGTTGACCCTGACGGCCACAAGATCGGGGAACTGGAAGCTGTCTACGTCGACACGGGCACCGACCTTCCTTCCTTCGCCACAGTCAGGATCGGCATGCCTACCCGCCATCGGCTGGCATTCGTCCCGCTGCACCAGGCCACGGTCGGCCCCGGTTACCTGAAGGTCTGCTACGACAGGAAACTGGTCAAGGACGCACCCTCGATCGAGACCGATGGCGAACTGCCAGCAGGCGACGAAGAGGCGATCTTCACCCACTACGGCCTGCCCTACCAGCCGAGCGCTGGCGGTGCACGAGTGCTAGCGCGCCGCTGATCGCGGCAGCAGACTGGAGAAGCTCATGATTGCCCTGGTCCTGCTGCTGATCATCGCGGCGATCGTGCTTGGCATCTTCGGCGTGGTCGTCAAAGGCCTGCTGTATCTGCTGATAATCGGCATCGTCGTATTCGCCGCGGCGCTCATCTTGGCCGCCGTCCGCATGCACCGCTGGCCTGGCCGACGCCAAGCCCGATAACCGCCCATCGCCTCGCCGACCGATCTCAGCCAGCAGGCCGGCTAGATCGGCGGGTCGTGCTCGTGGCGCAGCAGATCGTCGGCCAGCGTGGGGGGATCGTCGGGGCCTGGCGTCCTGATCAACTCGCCCGGATGCTGCCGGACGTGGTCCCTCGGGCCGACCATCGGTACGACCCAGCGCCGCAACCAGTCACCCCTGGACCGGGCTAGCCGGGGGATGCTCAGGCCGAGCACGCCAGTCAAGATCAAGATGATGCCGACGATCTGCAGGTTGAGCCAGTGCGGCGACCCGCCAGTGAGGGCGAACAGCAAGATCGCTCCCACGACGATCAAGATGGTGCCCGCGGTGACGCTCATCACGTGCGGCCCGGACATCTTGGCCATCAGCGTGCTCGGCTTGCGGTGAGGTCGGTAACCGCCCGTGCGGGAAGTCTCATGTCTGACTCCTAGGTGCGGCGCGGATGCTGGTGTAGCATCCCAGGCACGCAAAAGCTCCAGGCCCTGCCAGGGTCCGGAGCAGCAGTTTCAATATACGCCGTTGCTCAGCAAGCGTCCATAAAGGCAATTGCCGCGGTCAGTGGTGAAAGGCTGGATGCTGCTGGTGCGGTGGCAGGCCGCCAAGGTCGGTCAGGTGCGTGATGACGGTGCGCAGATCGCGGGCCAGCAACTGGGCCAGGTCGTGGCCGAAGCCATTGCGGATGACGATCCGCAGCACGGCGGTGTCCTGCAGGTTCGCTGGCAGCGTGTAGGCGGGTACCTGCCAGCCATGAAAGCGCAGCGCTTCTGAGATATCGAACACGGTGTAGCCACTGACCTGGTCGGTCAGCCGGAAGGCGAAGACTGGGATGGTGCCGCCGTCGGATAGCAACTCGAATGGGCCGATGGTGGCGATGTCATCGGCCAGCCACCGGGCAGTGTCCCTGCAGGCCTGCTGTATCCGGGTGTATCCGTCTCTACCGAGCCGGATCATGGTGTAGTACTGCGCCACGATCGGGGCACCGGAGCGGGAGAAGTTCAGCGCGAAGGTGGCGGCAGTGCCGCCCAGGTAGTTCACGTCGAAGACAAGGTCGTCGGGCAGCGCGGCCTTATCGCGCCAAATCACCCAGCCCAGGTTCGGGTAGACCAGGCCGTATTTATGTCCTGAGGCGTTAATTGACTGGACGCGCGGCACCCGAAAATCCCATTCCAGGTCAGGGTCAAGGAAGGGCGCGACGAATCCACCGGACGCCGCGTCGACGTGAATGGGGATATCCAGGCCGGTCTGAGCCTGCAACTGGTCCAGCGCTGCGGCGATGCCGGCGACCGGCTCGTAGGCACCGTCGAAGGTCGAGCCGAGTACCGCAGCGACTCCGATGGTGTTCTCGTCGCACCTGGCCGCCGCTTGCTCGGCGGTCAGGCAGGTGCGGCCTGGTTCCAGCGGCATCACCCGAGGCTCGATGTCCCAATAGCGGCAGAACTTGTGCCAGCACACTTGGACATTGCCGCCCATCACCAGGTTCGGCCGATCGGCGGGCTTGCCTGCGGCGCGGCGGCGTTCGCGCCAGCGCCACTTCAGCGCGAGTCCGCCGAGCATGCACGCCTCGCTTGACCCGGTGGTAGAACAACCGGTGGCCTGGCTCGGCCTGCGGAGCGTTCCACAAGTCAGCGAGAATGCTCACACAGCGCCGCTCAAGCTCGGCTGTCTGTGGCGATTCGTCGCGATCGACGATGTTCTTGTCCTGGCACTCGGCGATCAGCGCCCCGGCCTCGGGCTCCATCCAGGTCCCGACGAACGTGGCCAGGTTCAGCCGGCTTGGCGCATCGAGCAGCAACTCGTCGTGCACCAGTTGGTAGGCGGTTCGCGGCGGCAGCATCTCGTGCGCCAGGCGAAATCTGGGCACGCCGCGACGCTCGCCTGGCTGGGCGAACTCCGGGCGGATGCTGATCTCCTCGTCCGACCGCTCGCTCGGCACCGATGCGTGCAAGGGCATCTGGCCTGCACCCTTTCCTTTTTGCTGTGGCGATGCTGTTTCGGTAGTACGTTCAGGTGTCGATGTTCGGGTTGTGACCGGGGATGGACAGTTGCCTCGCCGGTCCTTCAGTGATCACGATCGTGGACTCGATGGTCAGGTCGGGCCGGACATGGACAAGCTCGCCTTCGGCGAGCATGCGCCAGCCAGTCTCGCCGTCGAGGCGCTCGGAGGCGACCACCACCGATGGCACCGACTGCAGCGCGGGCACATGCACCGACGATGTCGCGCTGCGCACGCGCAAGCCCGCCGGGGCTTGCCCGGAGCCCGCCGGTCGCTGCCCCTGGCCCGCTGGTCGCTCAATGACGTGCAGGGCATGCTGGCCCGGATAGCGTAGCGCCCAGATTTCGCCCGGCGCCGCGACGACGGTGTTCAGCGCCGAGACCGGCAGGTTGGCGGCGATCCACCGGGCCGCGGCCGCGATCCCCGCGCCGACATCTCCGCCGTGGGCATCGACCTGCTGGGTGATCAGCGCGAAATAGCGCTCAGAGTCGGTGTCGCCAAGCACCAGGTCGGCATAAGGCCCAAGCTGGGCATCTAGCCGCGCCAGTTCGCCGAATCCGCCGTTATGCGCCATGACGCGACCGTGCATCGCGAACGGGTGCGTATTGCGCACCGTCCGGCCGCCGGCGGACGCCAACCGCACGTGCGCGACAAAAGCCGAAGACTCGGCCACTTTTGCCTCGTGAACGAACTCCTCGTCCTGCGACGCTGGCTCTGGCTGCTTATCCAAAACGGGCAAGCCGCCAGAGTCAAAGAACCCGATGCCAGCGCCGTCGACGTTCCTGCTGCCTTGCGCCTCCACCGAATCGGGCGCATCGAGCAGCCAGAACGTTGCTCGGACGCGGGCCGCCCCCGCAGTCAGCCCGAACAAGCGGCACATCGGGTCCCTCCGTCCCGCCGAGGCGGTCAGCGCCGGAAGACATCCTTGAACTTCGTCATTACCTGACCGAGGTTACCCATGACCTGCTCGCGGCGGCCTCGCGATTGCTGGTGCCGGTTGCCAGTGACACGGCCGGCGGTCTTCCTCGCCCGCGCCCTGACCATGACGGCTTTGTGCTTGATATTCCTGGTGCTGGTCATGGCATTGCCTGCTCAGCGGTGCGCGGGCCGACGGGACCCGCCGGTGACCAGGTGATAGATCACGAGCAGTACGGCCGCGCCGATGATGGCGGTGATCCAGGTAGACAGGTTGAAGAATCCCTGCACGCTGTGGATGTGGAACAGCTTGGTGGCAACCCAGCCACCGGCTAGCGCCCCGAGAATTCCGATGATGCAGGTGAGGATGAGACCCTGCGATCTCCCGCCAGTCAGCCTGCTGGCGATGAGGCCAGCGATCAGGCCCAAGACGATCCATGCGATGATGCCCATAACCGACTCCTTAGTCAGTGACGTAAGTGTCGTGCGCGGTTTGTCGGTATTGCTGGGCAGATCGAGGTGGGAGAAAGACTTCTCCCTGGAGATCTCACCGTCCTTTAGCCCATGGCGTCCTGCCGGAACCGGTCCGTGTACGAGAAAGCGAAAATCCGGGCCCTTGCTATGCCGTCGCGATAATGCGGCGGCAATTGCCTGGGTCCGGAGCCTATTTCCACTATACCCCGTCTTGATCCCCAGGCATAGGCATCCTCGTACCTGACCTCAGTCAGCCGAACTGGTCAACGAGCTGACGCGGTCACGCGTGGCTCATTCGGTCAGGTCCTGCACTTGCCGCTTCGTGATGCTGAGCTGGATGCCGTCGTCGAAACCGGTCACCAGGTCGAACGGGATGGCTACGTGCTTGCGAGCCGCCAAGTGCCCCTCCGTCAGCAGCACGTGGGTCACCTGGTGGTTGCTCTGGTCAATGCGGAGCGCGCGAAGCTGGCCAATGTCGCCATCGGTCGCGTGGACGTGGGCGCCGCGGCGCTCCTCGACCTCGCCAGCAGGAACAAGGTCGATGGTTTCCTTCTCCGTGATCCGCGGGATCGTGCCGCCCTGCACCACCAGTCCGCCAGCGTCTTGCCAACCGGCAGCGAGCAGTTGCACCGGCGCGTCGTAACCAGGCACGAACTCCGCCAGCGTCTCCTCGGCAGGCGCAAGATTCTTGAACTCATCCTCGGTGCAGCGGAGTCCGACCTCGTCGCCGGTCAGGTCAACCAGCTCCAGCGAAACAAGCCGGGCGAGACCACTTCGGCCTTTGGGCTCCACGACCAAATGAGTGACCGCGCGCGCGACCGGGTCAACGACCAAGCACCGCACCTCACCGCGAAATCCATCGGTACCGGCGATGTCATTTCCGATCACCAGCGTTATCTCTGTCAACGGCCGCCCTCCCTGTCGTCTTCGGACTCTAGCGCCCGACCGACGCATCTCGCGGGATCTATCAGGAAAGCACCGAACCGGCTACGCTGTTAGCTGTTGTCCCCGGACCCTGGCAGCCTTCCATTCGCCGCCATCCGCGAGGGACTCCCCCATGTTGGCTTATATCGCCGCAGCGCTGTTCATCATCGCCTTCCTCATCAACGCGACAGCTACCTCCACCGCGGCCGTTTTCGCGCCATTGAGTCTGTTGCTGGTCGGCTTGGCCTGCCTCGCTCTGCACTTGGCTGGAGTGGGCACGAGCTGGTCGGTTCCGGGCCGCCGACACCGACGCTGACAGGCCCGCGCCGCGCGCGGCTGTTGCCCAACTCCACCTGATCGCACTGGCTGCCGGGAGGCTCCCATGAGAATCGGATCGATCCTGCTCATCATCTGGCTGATTATCGGCGCTGTCGCCGCTGGCCAACGCCATGACTACGGAGGTAGCGCCAGGCTGCAACAAGATCGGCACGGTTGCCCTGACGATCGTCGCCGGTCCGCTGAACTACGTCGGCGTGAACCCCAAGATCGCTTGCAAGGCACCCCAGCCAAGCAAGTGAGCACCCCGGCCAGGCGGCCGACGGTCACGATCACGCGGCGCGGGCGGAATTCCCGCGCACCGAAGGATGAGGTAGCTATGGCAATCTGTGCCACCCGGGCCGCGACTGCCACCGAGCGCAGGCCGACCCGGCCAGGTACTTCAGGTCAGGTCCGAGATGACCTGTCCGGGCTCGATGACCGAGAATTGCTGGCCATCGCGAGTTCGCTGCCGCGCTCCAGCGATCGCCGTGAAGCCGCGCGCGATCTGCTCGTCAGCCGGCATCGCGCCCTCGTGGTGTCGTGCGCACGGCAGTACTCGCCTCGACCTGAGGCCACCCAGGACCTGATCCAGGTGGCCTATGTAGGCCTGCTCAAGGCAATCAATAACTTCGACCCTGCCTTCGGATACGGCCTGTCCTCGTATGCGAGGTCCTACATCATCGGCGAGCTCAAGCGGGACTTCCGCGACCGACACTGGCCGGTCCACATCGAGCGTCCGCTGCAGGAGCTGCTGCTCCAAGTCAAAGAGGCGAGCGGGCGCCTAACCCAGCAGCTTGGCCGCCTGCCGGCGGACGCTGAGCTGGCGAGCCAGCTCAGCGTCCGCGACGCCGATATCCGGCTCGCCCGCCAAGCTGAGCTGGCGCTGCGCCCAAAGTCGCTCGACGAGCCCGCCCGCGGTCAGGCCGGCGCGGCCACCCTGACCGACGTGCTCGGCCAGGAAGACCCGCGGATAGATCACGTCATCAGCATGCAAGCCCTGGCCGTGCACTGGCCCGAGCTCCCGGCCCGCGAGCAGAACGTGCTGATCCTGCGCTTCTACGGCGGCATGACCCAGACCCAGGTCGGCCAGCAGCTCGGCATCTCCCAAATGCAAGTCTCGCGCCTGCTCACACACGCCCTGACCCACCTCAGGCAGCGCCTGGCCGGTCGCCCGCTGCTCGAGACGCGGCCACGAGCCCGCAGCCGTCCAGTGCCCGGCCCGGCCAAGCTCAGCTGACGGCGGTTAGAAGTAGTGCCGTCGGCCTCCGATGGCGCGGCCAGTCGCCCCGAGCAGCGCCAGGATGACCCCAATCACCAAGACGATCAGACCGATCGACCAGAGCACGGGGATCTTCGCCACGAAACCGATGATCAGCAAAATTACGCCGAGAATAATCAATCTAACTCCCTGAAATTCAAGGCGATCCAGGGCCGGTTCTTGCCATGGTCCGCCTCTGCCGGTCCGGCCTGCCATCGACAGGCCAGGAATGGTTACTGCGGTCGCCAACTGCCCGGGATCTCACGCACTAACCCAGGCGCGACGCCCGTGTTGGCTGACCACGGTGTGGCCGGCCACTGCTGCGGCGGGGACCAGCAGTGGCCGGCCGCTAGGCAGTGGAAGGCGCTAGCAGGCCCCGACGATGAGGTTGTGAACGTGCGACACCTGCGGCTGGCCGGGATCTATCCCCAGCTCGGCCAAGATCGGCACCAACGTGGCCCCGAACGCCTGGAACGACTCGGCCGAGTCCCACACGTCAAACAACTGGATCCGGCCTCCGGCCTCCAGCGCGACGTGATAGAGCCTGCCAGCCGGCGCGCCAGCGCCTACGGCTTCGAGCCGACTGATGACCTCGTCATACCCTTCAGGACTGAATGCGCTTGGCGCGAAGTACATGCCGACCGCCATACCGTGGTCCTTTCCTACCGAGGTAACTACAATGCGCAACCCAGCTGCCCATAGGCCATGAATCGAAACCACGCACGGACGCGCGGACTCCCGCGCTGCCGGGTTGCGGGTTTCCTGGTGCCTGGTCAGCGAGCTATGGTCACATCAGCCGGTGCTGAGGAGGGCTAGTGTCGCAAAAGCTTGGGATGTACCTGGCTGCTGTCCTGATGGTGGCGTCGCTGTCGGCCTCCGGCGGGGGCGTCGCAGCGGCCAGCAGTACCTCGGCGACGGCCTGCACGACCTGGGTGCACACGAGGAGCCCGAACGCGGGGAACGGCGATAACAACCTCTATGGCGTTGCCGCCACCTCCGCTGACAATGCCTGGGCGGTTGGCGAGGCTTTCGTCGGCGTCAACACCGAGTCCTTGATCGAGCACTGGAACGGCAAGTCCTGGCGCGTCGTCTCGAGCCCGAACGCGGGCACCGGCGACTTGCTCAAGGCGGTCTATGCCGTGTCGGCCACCAACGTATGGGCGGCGGGCAGCTACTACAACGGCACCGCCGGCCGCACCCTCATCGAGCACTGGAATGGCACGTCCTGGTCGGTGATCTCAAGCCCGAACCTCGGGTCAGGGTCGAACGAGATCACTTCGATCCGCGGCGTTTCAGCAGACGATATCTGGGCCGCAGGCGATGCGGTGACGAGTTACCCGATCGCCAAGACCGTCATGCTGCATTGGAACGGGCACCACTGGCGGATGGTCGAAAGCCCGAGCGAGCCGGCCGAGCCCAACTTCCTCAACGCGGTGCGGCCGCTGTCTCCAGTCGACGCCTGGGCCGTGGGCCGCCACGTCGCGGGCTCGGCAACTAAGTCGCTCATCTTGCACTGGACTGGGCACCACTGGCGAATCGTGCCTAGCCCACAGGCCGGGACCGGCGACAACACGCTCTACGGCGTGCGGGCTACCTCCGCGACGGACGCCTGGGCGGTCGGTGACTTCAATAACGGCACCGTAGACAAAACCCTCATCTTGCACTGGAACGGGCAGCACTGGGCGATCTCCGCCAGCCCCAACATCGGAAAAGGCAGCAACGACCTCAGCGCCATCGGGGGTACGTCCGCTGCGGACCTCTACGCGGTCGGCAGTACCGACAGCGGCACCACAGCGACGACCCTGATCCTGCACTGGGACGGAACGCGCTGGCGAGCCGTGCCCAGCCAGAATCCCAGCGCAACCGACAACAGCCTCAACGCCATTTACCCGCAATCCGCGACCAACATGTGGGCCGTCGGCAGTTACAACAACGGCCATTTCAACCGAACTTTGATCGAACACTGCCGCTGACGGCACCAACTCGGCTCGCACGAGCTATCGGGTGCCTCATGCTCGTATGCCCGACTGCGCATAAGTGCTAGTGTCTCAATAATTCGGATGAATTGGTCATGGTGCCCGGTCTTGTCGGCCGGACGTGCGGCCCAGCGGGAGCACACTATGAGACTGGGTGCGGGCAGCACCGGCCGCCGTTGGGTTGGCCTGCTGGTACTGGGACTCGCGGTAGCGACCCAAGCAGGCGTGACCCCGGGTCGCGCGGCAGTGATCGAAGTGCCGCGCGCGGCGGCGCACGCTGCAGTTACCTGGCCAGGTCTGGCTAGCAAGCCGGCCGCGGCGATCAAGCCAACGAAGCGGACGTTCGGCGTCGACCCCGCTGAGCACGCGTGGCGGGCCCGATTCCTGGCGCATCCGGTGTCGGCGCCGAGTGCGACAGCCGCTCAGGCAGCCGCATCGCGGCACCGGTCAGCGACCGCGCCAGGCGGGCTCGCACGAGCGGGGGTCAGCGCCTGCTCAGGGCAGATAACGGCCGACACCGTGTACTCGTGCCAGAGCCCGTCCAATACCGGCACCGATACCTACACGCTGACGCTGGGCACCAGTGCCGACGCGCTGGTGTTCCAGACCCACCGATTCGAACGGTGAACCCCTGCCGATCACGGTGACCGCCCCCGACAACACCACGCTGACCTGCCAGCAGTCACCCATCGACGAATGCCCGACCAGCCAGCAGGGCAACTACACCGTCGCCGTCGCCAACAGTGGCAACGACTACACGCTGGCTTTCACGGCGTTGCTCAGCGCGAGCAATTGCCCACGATCAGCCTGTCCTTCGCGTCGGCACCGCGGACGGGATCACTTACCGAAGGGCAAACCGGCGATTGCTACTCGTTCACCGCGCCCACCGGGCACATCCTGTACGGCTACGAGGGGCCCTACGCGGAGCAGGTCGACGTCGCCATCTTCGACGCGGCGGGCAACCTGGTGTGCGCGCAGCTGATGGGGACCTGCACTCTGACTGGCCCAGCGCCTTATCGGCTGCTGGCCAGCGACTATGGCCAAGCAGAAAACTACGTGTTCCAGCTCGCTGACCTCACTGATCCGTCCGGCTGCACCGACGTGCCGCAGCAAGCCTTCGGTCAGCTGCCGGCACCGACCGCAGTCCTGTGCGGCGAACTCACCGTGACAACGTCAGGCAGCTACCAGGTCTACAGCACCGACAAGGAGTTCGCGACCCAGGCAGGCACGCTGTACTCCGCCAGCGGCGACCAGGCGTGCAGCGGCACCGGATGGGCCTGCCAGCTGGCGCCGGGCACGTATAGCTACGTACAGGACTACCTGCTCCCTGGCGACGAGGTCAGCACGGTCTTCGTCCTGGCTTCCCAGCGCCGCGGCTGCGTCGCGGCCAACGACACCGCGTTTGCCTCAGGAGATGCGACCGGACGGTTCACCGGACCCGGCGAGGAACTCTGCCGCACCTTGCCCACCCGCGCCGGGCTGACGGACTACCTCTACAGCCAGCCGGTAACTTCGGGATCGGTTGGCGAGGTACTTGGCGTCGTGGACTCGACCGGGGCCCAGCAGTGCCCGAACGCCTTCACTTACTCAAGTTTCGGGACCTGCGCTCTCACCGGCACCGCGCCGTTCCGCGTCATCCTCGTCCCGTCCGGGCCTGACAGCCAGTTCCGACTGCTCATCCAGCGAACCGACGCAACCGCTGGCTGCGGTGCCTGGCCACGCTCCGGATACGGCAACGCCGCCGGCACCCACGTGACGCTCAGCAATGCCGATAACGCCAAGTGCTTCGCCATTGCGGCCGGCCGATCGGCCGCCGAGCTCGTCGAGGACGCCGACCTCACCGACGGCGCCCAGGCGGGCCTGACCGTCAACGATCCGGCCGGCACGTCACTGTGCACCGGCAACGGGTACCCGACCGATTGGACAATCTGTGACTACAAATCCGGGGTGACCTACACCGCGATCATGGTCCAGACGCAATTCGTTAAAGCGGGGGCGCGGGAAGAGTACTACCTGGCCCGCCGGGACCTGACCGAGCATGCTGCCTGCTCGTCCCCGGTCTCCACGGCACCGGACGGACCAACCACGACCTTCACCCTCGGTGCCAGCATCGCTGCCCGGTGCTTCCGGGTGAGCGCTACCAAGACTGACAAGCTGCTGTTCGCCTTCCGTAACTCTGCCCCCACTGATCCCAGTACGTTCGACACGCCGGCGGCGGCGATGATCGTCACGAACAACTCGGGAACCGTGATCTGCGCCTGGCTGCTGTACTGCCCGGCCACCGGGTCAACCAGCTACCAGGCGATCGCGCTGACCATCGATTACACCGATGTGGCCAGCACCGCGCAGCTGGACTCTTGGCTGGTCGCCACCTCAGCGGGGTGGGCGCCAGCATGTCAGCGGCACAGTTACTCGACCGACGCTACCTCGGCGGCGGTGAGTGCGACCCTGACCGACAGCTCGGACGTGTACTGCGCCGTGGTGGACGAAGAGCCGAACCAGCAGTTGTCCATCTACGGCAGCGATAACGCGATCGCACCGAGCACGCTTTGGGTCAATGCCTACACCGAGGCGTCCTGGCAGAGCCCGGAAGGCAGTCCAGGCGGGTGTGCTTTCGGCCTTGACTGGTGCGATTTCCTGCCGGTGCAGCAGGCCAGCCAGGCGCTGCTGATCGTGACGCCATACGACCACTCACAAAACCCGATCAGCTTTGACCTGCAGGCTGTCTGCCGGCTGGGATGCGCGGTGCAGCGGCCAGTGCCTGTGTACAAATCGATCAGCCCGGCGGCGCAGGCTGCGGGCCCGGACAACACCGTGGTGCTGACCGGGACTGGACTGAGCTTCGGCACGGAGTTTTACCTGATGGCGCAGAGCGGCGCGGAGGCTTACTCGCAACCGGCCCCGGTATCGGTCAACGCGGCCGGCACCCGGCTGACGCTGCGGCTCGATACCACCAACGTGCCGCCAGGTACCTATGACGTCTCGGCGGGAGACTTCTGCTCTCCGTCCCCTTGCTCGGACTGGCTGCTGAAGGCTTACACCATCAAGAAGGGCCCGACCGCACCACCAGGCACGCGATTCGTCCCGGTTGCCGCCAAGCGGGTACTTGACACCCGTACCGGACTCGGCGTTCAACGTGCCAGCGTCCCGGCGCACGGGACCATTACCTTCCAGGTCGCCGGGCACGCGGGCGTGCCGACCGGCAAGGTCGCGGCCGCGGTACTTGACGTGTCGGCGGTCACGCCAGCGCGAGCCGGGTTTCTGACGGTCTTCCCGGCCGGTCAGCCGCGGCCGCTGGCGCACACCACCGATTTCGCCGCCGGGCGGTCGGCGACCGGGCTGGTGACTGTCCCTGTCGTCAACGGCCGGGTGGCCGTCTACAACGGCTCCCCCGGTGCCATCGACCTGACCGGCGACATTCTCGGATACGACACGACGGCTTCGGCCGGGCTGAGATTCACGTCGGCCGGACCGGACAGGATCTTGAACTCCGCCCGGGTCGGTGCCGCGCACGCGTACCCGCTGACGGTGGCCGGGGCAGGCGGCATATCCGCGCACGGCACGGACGCGGTTGCCCTGGACGTCTCGGTGACCGATCCGGCGAAGGCAGGCCGCGTCATCGCGTACCCGGACGGTGCCAAGCGCCCCGGCGTCACGAGTGTCAGCTTCGCCGCCGGGCAGTCCGTGACTGAGCTGGTGGTCGCCCGGGTGACCGACGGGAAGGTAGACCTGTACAACACCTCAGCTGGCTCGCTCAGGTTGACCGTGGATTCGGTCGGCTACTACTCCGCCGCTGGCTCGACCTTCCATCCGGTGCGAGCGGTGCGGGTGCTGGACACCCGCACCGGATTTGGCGGCGCCGGATCGGCGATCTTGCCGCACGCGGCAGCCTTGCTGAGCCCGCTGTGGCCAACAGTGCTGCCGGGCGACGTCAGCGCGGTAGCGCTGAACGTGACGGTACTGCGCCCAAGCTCAGCGGGCGCGCTCACCGTCTTCCCTGACGGAGTGCTGTACCAGGACGGCCTAGCACTCCCGAACAGCACGTCACTGCCAGGAACGCCGAACCTCACCTTCCTGGCCGGTCAGGACCAATCCACCCTGGTGATCGTCCCCACCAGCGCCCTAGCCGACTTCTACAACGGCTCGGACGGCAAGCTCGGAGTGGTCGCCGACCTTGAGGGCTACTACACGAGTTAGCCTTCCCTGGCCTCGCCAGCTCAGTTGTAGGGCAGGAAGCAGATCCCCGAGGTCGACACGCCACCGCAGTACTGGGTGTCGTCGAAGTTGTCGCTGGCGATCCAGAGCCCGGCGCTGGTGATCAGCATGTCGTCCGCACCGAGCCCGCGATCGTGGCTGTAGTAACCGGCCGTGCCCGCCGAATTGAGGTAGAGGGCACCGGTGGCCTGATCGAGTCCTTCCATGCCCGGTGCCGGATAGGCACCCGGCCCCTGATCGTCGCAGTCAGCCGGATTCATCGACCACCGCTCGTGGCCGCCGAAATACGCCGCCTTAGCGTCAGCCGCCACCGCGTACAGGGAGTCGCAGCCGGTGTAATTGGTCCAGTTGGCGGTCACCGCGCTTTGCGTGGTCGGGAAAGCGAGTGCGGCATCGCAGGGCCCGGTGCGCGGCGTGGCACCGATCGGCTGGCCGTTCGGGTGATAGCCGGTAGTACCGAAGTAGACCGTGGTGCCATTCGGGCTCCAGGCACCATCTTGGACGTAGAACGGCTCGACTGTGGCGCAGTTGGTGTTGAATTCAGGGGCATTCCAGCCGGACACGGTAGCGGAGGTGCCGCTCACATTCAGCATGAACGCCTGTTGCCTGGCCTGCCCGCCGACCGAGGTGAAGTCGCCCTCCACCAGGTCCAGGCTGTGATCCGGGCTGAGCTGCTGGCTGTATACGTGGGTGCCATTCGACGACACGCCTGGGAACTGATAGTTACCTGAGATGCTCAGGTGCAAGAAGCCATCGCTCTTGCCAGTCGACGGGCTCAGGCTCACCAGGTAGGGGTCGGTGGTGTCGCCGTTGATGCTCGTGAACCGACCGCCGACCAGCAGGTGATTACCCACGGCCTGGATGGTTTCCACCGGAGCTGACGCACTGGATTTGAACGCGGTCACCACGTTTCCTGTGGTGGTGCTGATCTCGGCGAGATCCTTCACGGCGGTGCCGTTGACCGAGGTGAAGTTGCCGCCGATGTAAGCGTCCGCGCAGTTGCCGTTGGCGAACCCGATCGTGTTCACGGTGTTGCTCGCGTTGGACGTCGTCCCGTAGGTGCCGACGACATTAGGTGCCCAGCTGGTCACTTGGTAGGGCGCGGTCGCGCTGAAGCTCAAGACGTTGTTGCGGGTGTAAGTCGTGCTGTCGCGCCTGATCGTGGTGAAGGTGCCGACCGCATACATCGTGCCGCCGCATTGAACGAGCTGGCGTACCTGCTCGATCTGGCTGGTCGAGGCAGGCAGATGCGGCACGTCGGAAGGCGGCGTGGGCGACACGATCCCGGCCGGCGGTGCTTCACCTCCCGTGCCCGCTTGTGCCGCCACCGGGATGGCCAAGGCCGCCAACGCGGCGGCGCCAGCTACCACGACCAGATGCTTCTTCACGATGTCCCCTCCGTCCGACGACCAAGTCCGCCGTCGATGGCGCGATCCGCAGAATTCCGGATCGCTTACCTGACGCGCGGGCTCAGCCGAAGGTTTGCAACCGCCTAAAATCCCCGTTGATTACGCGGTGTAGCCTACGTTGCCGAATGTGTCATTAGACCCTATCTGCTTCGGCGTCGGCCGGAAAGGTACACGACAAGGTATCTGCAGGTCAGGCGCACCAGACGGCCGATCAGAGGTGCCCGGAGCGGAGATCCGCGCCCAGGTCGCGACCAGGTCGCGATCAGGTCGCGATCAGGTCGCAGACGAAGATGAGCGTCTCCCCTGGCGCGATCGACCGCCCGGCACCCCGGTCGCCATAGGCCAGGTCCGGTGGAATGATGAGCTGGCGGCGACCGCCGACCTTCATACCTTGGACGCCCTGGTCCCAGCCTGCGATGACCTGTCCGGTCCCGAGCCGGAACGCGAGCGGATCGCCCCGGTCCCAGCTAGCGTCGAATTCCTCGCCAGTTGAGTAGGCCACGCCGACGTAATGCACTTGGACCAGGTCACCAGCCTTGGCCTCCGGGCCAGAACCTTCCCACAGATCCGTGATCTCGAGCTTTCCTGACGGCTCGCCGCCGGGAAAGTCGACTTCGGGCTTGTCGACGCTCATGCTCTCCTCTTCCTCGTGCCTGCGACTGTGCCCCCGCCGGGGCAGGCTACCGCATTGCCGCACGATGCCTTCGGCGAACTGGCGGCAGAAGCTAGTGCCCCTGCTGATCGAGCGCGCCGAGGACCGGCGCACTGACTAGCGGATCCAGCCGCAGGCCACAGCCAACTCCCGCGCCAGCCCCGGCCAGTTCGCTGTGCTAGCTCCAGCGACATCGCCGCTCCAACGATGCGGTACCACGGGCCCGGCCCGGCGACATCGTCGGAGCGCTGTAGTCGCCAGAACAGCAGCACCGCTCCGACGATGCTGCCCGCCAGGGCGGGGCAACAGCAAAAGGGGTTCAACGATGCTGGTATGCGCGATCGAGGTGGTCAGTGAGCACTAGTCGGCCTCGTTAGATTTGCCACTTATCGGCTGCGGGTTTTGCGTGTAGCGTCATTCTTATCCCTGATTCTCGGAGTGTGTGCTGTGCGAAAGTCCGCTCAGGTTCTGGTCATCGGCGGTGGGCCTGCCGGAGCGACGGCGGCCGGATTGCTCGCACGCGAAGGTTTTACGGTCTGCCTGGCCGAACGAGAGCACTTCCCGCGCTACCACATCGGCGAGTCCATCTTGCCGTCATCCTTAATGATCTTAAATCTGCTCGGTGCGCGCGAGAAGGTCGAGCGATACGGCTTCCAGGTAAAGCGCGGCGTCATTTTCCAGTGGGGTCCTGACGAATGGTCGCTGCCGTTTAATGAACTGGGCGACGATACGCCCTACGCGTGGCAGGTAGTACGGTCGGAATTTGATCAGTTGCTGCTCGATCATGCCGTCGAACTCGGGGCTGAGGTCTGTCAAGGCGTCACCATTGCCGAGCTGGAGTTGACCGACGGCCGACCGGTTGCCGCTACCTGGACTGAGGTCGACCGCGCCGGTCAGAGCACCGGTCAAGGGCGGATTAGCTTCGACTACCTGATCGACGCGTCCGGACGGCGCGGCTTCATCGCCAACCGATACCTGCGAAACCGGCAATTCAACGAGCTTTTCAAGAACATCGCGGCCTGGCGGTACTGGCGCGGCACGGCCGCGCTCAAGGGCGGTCCCGAGGGCTCTACCGGCGTCTTCTCGGTTCCGAGCGGTTGGTTCTGGGTGATACCGCTACACGACGGTACGGTCAGCATTGGCCTGGTGACCGGAAAGGACGCCTTCAATGAACGACGGCGGGAGCTCGGCAGCGGCCTTGCCGTCTACGACGAAGCGATCGCCGCCTGCCCACCGGTACGGGCGGCGATCAGCGCCGCCGAGCCGGTCACCGAGCTGCGCTTTGAGCAGGACTATTCTTATTGTGCCGAGCGCTTCACCGGCCCTGGTTACCTGCTAGCCGGAGATGCCGCTTGCTTCCTCGATCCGCTGCTGTCGACCGGCGTGCATCTGGCCACTTATAGCGCGATGATGGCCGCGGCTGGCGTCGCCAGCGTGCTGCGGGGCGAACTCACCGAAGAAGCCGCTTTCGCCTTTTATCAGAAGAGCTACCGCCGAGCCTACGAGCGCATGGTATTGCTCATCTCTGCCTTCTACGAAAGCTACCGGGGCAAGGATCATCATTTTTACAATGCCCAGCGGCTTTCGGCGCGGGAAAAGAATACCCTGCTTTTGCATGAAACCTTCCTGCGGATTATCTCCGGCATCGAGGATCTCGCTGATGCCAGGGAGGCGGCTTTCGACCTGGTGATCGACGAACTGCGCAGCGAGGACGGCGCGACTCCGTTTCGGCACCTGCCTGGCATGCGCGACGAGCCGATCAGCGCCGAGTACGCAATCGACGGCCTCTACGTCAGGCTGGCCCCGCACTTTGGCTTGACCAGGGCAGACCCAGCTATGCCGGGGTGAGGGTGAGCACCGGCGGCACCTGATCAGGTGCCGCTACCCGCAACAGGCCGTAGCCGATGCCAGCAAGGCCGGTCATCAAGCCAGCGGTGGGCACGGCGAGCGCGGTGCCGCACACCCAACCTCCGGCATCGCTATCGGCGAGGATTTGGGTGGCCATCGCCCTGGCGTGGGCGAGCCATTCTGGCCGACCGAGCGCCTGCGCCGCGTGCAGGTAGAGTTCCAGGTTGCCGGCGTCGCCATGGCACAGGCAGTGGGTCCCGCGCTGCTGTCGCGCGAGCACGGCCAGCGCCGCCGCGATCTCCTGGCGGCTGATCGCGTTGTCGGCGTAGCGCAGGCTGGCCAGCCGACTGAGGCCGATCCCGATCGCTCCGTAGCACCAGTAGCCGACTTCGTCGGACGACCCGGACGACCCGGACGACCCGGACGACCCGGACGAGGCCGGCGGCTGGGCGGCCTGGAGCGACGCCTCGCCCGGATCGCGCCAGACCCCGGCTACGCTGTCGAAGGCAGCCTGTTCGAAGGCGAGTCCCCGCAGTGCGGCTTGCCGGTAGCGGTCATCGCCGAGCAGTTCGGCGGCCTGGAAGAGCGGGCCGATGATCCCGGCCGCACCGTGACCGAAGCCAGTGATCGGCAGGCCGTACTTGCCCAACTCGACCAAGCCTGGTGCCAGCCAACCGTAGCCGTCCTCGCGCTCAACGGCGGCGGCAAGGACCCGGTTGGCGCACTCGCCGACAAGCTCGGCCAGCCAGTCGGACGAACACTGGCGGTGCAGGGCGATGAAGCCGCTGATCGAACCGGCCAGGCCAACAGTGAAGTCGGTGTCGGCGCTCACGTCCAGTGTCTGGCCAGCTAGGCGGGCCTGGTCCAGCGCGCAATTGAGCAGCTGATCGTCGGCCCACAACCTAGCCAGCTCGGTCATGGCATAGATCACCCCGCCGACGCCGGCGAGTCCAGGAGACCGGTGCATCGTCCCGCGCTTGAGCTGACTGAGCGCGGTGCGCATGGCGGCCCGAGCCAGTGCCTCATGGTCGGCGTCGCCGGTGAGCCTGCCCAGGTGCGCCAGGAAGAGTGCGACTCCGGTGAGCCCGTGGTACAGGTCTGCTTGCAGCGGGCCAAGTGACCAGTTCCGGCCGCGCAGGGAATTGATCCCAAGCCATTGCGCGCTGTCCCCCGAGCTGAACGCGTCCCGCCGCAACTGCCGACCGATCACGTCGGCCGCAACGACAACCGCCGCCGGGTCGAACGAAGCCGGGTCGAACGAAGCCGGGTCGAACGAAACCGGGTCGAACGAAGCCGACTGCGAGCTGGACCGCTCCGGCATCGTCACGGTGGCGGCCGGCCGCCGGAACAAGCTCGTCGCGTCGTCTTCGGTGTCGAGCATGGACGTGCCGATCGACCCGAGCACGAACCAGCGCTGCCGCTCCAGGTCGGCCTGCCCTAGGTTCGCCAGCCTGGCCATAGCTCGGTCTAGACCAGGGTCCAGCGTCAGCCCGTCCACCTCGCGGTGGCCGCTATCAAGCAGGGCCGAGCCAGTGGTCGTGGCCGAGAAGATCGGGATGTCATTGCGCCACAAGTCGGCCCGCTCACGCTCGGCGCACGCCGCGAGCGCATTCCAGCTGGGCACGTCGCGCCACAGCGCGTCGAAGTGCCGCTCTCGGTCGAGTCCGTCCCGCAGCAGGTCCGGGTGGAAGCTGGTGCGCAAGATCGTGTCGTACCACATCGTGGCGCGCAGTAGCACTCGCACCTCATCGCCAGCGAAGGCGGCCAGCGGCCCGGCCGCGAGTTCCGCGCGGTGGTCCGCGCAGATCCGATAGGCCTGGGTGAACCCGCCCACGATGTCCTCCGCATAGTCGAGCAACCGAAGCGGGGCGTCGTCGGCAACCGGTCGGTGCGCGGGCGTGGGCAGCGGGGCGTAGCCGAGCTCAAGCCGCATGGTGTCCTTGCCCGCGTCACGCAACATCGGCAGCCGCAGTGGTGATCGCTGTCCTGGCACCAGGCCGAGGCCAGACAGATCGACGGCCAGGCCCGCTCTATTCATCATGGTGCGGCGCGGCAGCAGCCCGGCCGTCAGCACCGAGTCGCGCGCGGCGTCCTGCGCCGCCAGCTCAGCGGCCGTCAGGGTGGCGGCATCGTCGGATGGCAGCACCGGCTGTAGCAAGGTCTCCAGGTCAACCAGCACCGGATAGTCGCCTGCGGCGATGAGGTTCTCCGCGTGGAAGTCGTTAGCGCCGAGCAGGTAAAGCAGCGCCAACAGGCCGCCCTGACGGCGATAAAACCGGTGCCTGGCTGGCTCGTCCTCGCCAGGACGCGCCTCAACGAATTCCATCCAACCGTGGTCGCCTACGTTCAGGCAGGTCACGGTCACGAGCGCAGGATCAAAGCCGTGTGCGTTGAGCCAGGTCACCAGCTGCTGGAAGTGGTCGTCGACCGCGGTCGGCCGCGGCTTGTAGATCAACCGCAACCCATTCGCCCAGCGCACGGCGGTCACCGTCGCGCCACCGCGGTGTCGGTCGCCGAGGCCGGGCGCGACTTCGGTCACCACGCCAATCGGAGCGCCATGACCAAAGACCTCGGCAATACGGTGCTGGTCGGCAGCCAACTGCCTGGCGAACCGCTCAGAGCCGTCCAGCCACGCTCTGAACTCCACCATCAGCTGCCTGCCGAGCACTGGGTACTGGTCAAACAGTCGCCGCCTGAAGTCCGGCCGGCCGAGCTGCTTGGTGAACTCAGCGAAGCGCTCGGCCGGGTCGGTACCACGTAAAACGCCCCGCACCCGAGCCGCATTGAGCTCGAAAATCAGGACCCGAATCGCCATTCCTATCATGGTGCCTGGCAACGGCGCGTACAGCTGCTCGGTCAGTACCACCGGGTCGAAGTCGCCGCAGGAAATCAACTTCAGCCGCGCTAGCAAACGATCGCGCGCCAGCACAAGCAATGGCTCAACGAGTCCGATGAACGGTGCGAATTCGGCTGGCTCGAAGGGCACGTCCGCGCGGTGCTTACCTTCGCTGGCTATGACGTCGTCGAACTCGGTCACCCAGTCAGGGGCGGACATTCGGGCAGCTAGCTCATCGTCGGTCTCGGCGAGCAACGCGAGCAGTTCAGGCTCGTCCAAGCCAGCCGCCGCGAGCCGAGCCTGCCACCAAGCGTCGTCATCAAATGGCGGCCGCCCGCGCCAGCCATCCCGGCGCGAGCGGGCAGCGGCACCGTCACCACCACGTAAACCTGCTCTTTCGGCTAGTGGGCCGGCCCGTAAGAATGCTGATGAGGTCACTTCGGCGCTCCCGTGCGTGCTCCGCACACTGTCGAGGTACTGCTCCGAGCGCGGCATCGGCACGGCCAAGGACAACAGGATCCGCTGAACGCTCGTGCCGATGCTCGCCTAACACTCACCGGTCGCACGATCACGGCCGGTGGCCTCGCCGACCTAGGTCAGGCCAGGCCGGGCGACAAAGGTGTAGCAGTGAAGGGAGGTGCACGAAGAGACACTCGACTTGGCTTCAAGCTCCGTCATCGCGAATAGCTGGTCAAGTTCGGCCTCAAGATCCCCGGCCGGGTTGCTGGCACCCCAGAGTTCCGAAGCTAACATTCGTCCTCCTTACCTTGCCAGCATCATGGTCGACGCCGGCTTGAACGCAGTATGCGCTGCCCAAGAAGGGAGGGAAAGCAGCAGAAACGCTATACCAGGAATAGTT
>CAWFPK010000016.1:0-660372 GCA_963817625.1 uncultured Actinomycetota bacterium | reverse complement strand
CGGCCGCCGGAGTAGGACACCGGCCCGAGGTCGCCGCCGGAGCAGGACACCGGCCCGAGGTCGCCGTCGGCCACGGGACATCGGCCCAGACCAGACGGCTGCGATAGTCACCGGCCACACCGGTGCGGATCGCCATCGCCTGCACCAGCAGCAGGCCGCGACCATGCTCGCCATCCGGGTCAGCGACGAGCCGCGGCCCATGCGTCGCGCCGCTGTCAGCCACTGCCACCCTGATCGCCGCCCGGCGCCTGCGGATCTCCACGGCGAAGTAACCATCCTTGCCGCTGGCGGTATGCCGGATCGCGTTGCTGGCCAGCTCCGTCGCAACGCTGACCACATCGTCGCGCTCCGGCCGGTCAGGCAAGGCGGTCGCGAGCCAGCGCCGGAGCAGTCTCAGCTGCACGGCCTCGCCAGGAAAGATCCGCCAACGCCGCAGCGGCGAGTCATCGGGATGCAATCCGGCGGGCGCAATTGCGTCATCTGTCATTTCCGTTAACACGAAGAAGATCTTGACGTTTGCAATTTGCAGAATCAAGTAAGCAACGTCGAACAGTGATTAACAAAGCCGATCAGGCGCGAACAAGCATGCTGACGAGAGCGGCGGGCAACTGGCACGCTAATAGCGATGCGGAAGAGAACGAGTGAATTCGGATGGAGGTAGCCGCATGGTCATTCCGGCCACCGGCAGCCCCACCGTATTTCGGCTGATCATCGGTCGGCGGCTGGAAGCCTTGCGAGAGCGGGCCGGGCTTTCGCTTGATGAGGCGGCGACGGCGATCTACACCTCGCCTTGGACCATCAGGCGGATCGAACGCGCCGAAGGTGGCCTCAAGCTGAACTACGTGGCTGGCCTGTTGCAGGCCTACGGGGTGACTGAGCGAGGACAGCTCGACGCCTTCCTTGACCTCGCCAGGGAAGCTAATAAGCCAGGCTGGTGGCACGACTACGACGATGTGCTGCCGTCGTGGTTTCGTATTTTCCCCGGCCTTGAGCAGGCTGCCGAGTTGATCGGCGGCTTCGAGCCGCAGTGCGTGCCTGGCTTGCTGCAGACGCCAGGCTACGCCAGGGCACTCGCCGCCGCTGGCACGGCCGGTGCCAGTCAAGCCGACCTGGAGCGCGTGGTCGCGGTCCGGATGGGCCGCCAGCAGATCCTGGCCGACCCGAGCCCGCCGAGGCTGTCGCTGGTCATCGACGAATCAGTGCTCCACCGCCCGGTCGGCGGCGCGGCAGTGATGCGGGCGCAATTGACGCACTTGATGGAGCTCGCGACCGTACCGGGTATCGCGCTCCAGGTATTGCCGTTGCGTGCCGGTCAGCACCCGGCCATGTGCGGCATGTTTCATTGGCTGCGATTCAGCGCACCAGAGCTGCCGGACATTGTCTATGGCGAGAATCTCACCGGCGCTTGCTATCTCGATAAGCCATCAGAAGTGGCCGCCTATGTCCAGGTGCTCGATCGCCTCCGCGCCCTGGCCGCACCAGCAGAAAGGACTACGGCGATCGTCAGTCAAATCCGGGAGAAGTACTCATGCAGCAAGGAGTGTTAAAGAAAATGCCTAAGATTCAGAATGGAATGCCCGCCACTGATCTCGGCCCGACTGGCTGGCTCAAGCCGTGGAGTGGTCCCAACGGCGGATCGTGCCTGGAAGCCAAGAAGCTGCCAGGGGGCCGGGTCGCTCTGCGCCAGTCCACCGATCCGGCCGGGCCAGCGCTGATCTTCGAGCCGGCCGAGATCCGCGCCTTCGTCGATGGCGCGAAGACTGGTCTGGCCGACGAGTTGATCGGCTAGCACTGTCACAGCGAGTGCGCGGGTCCGGCTGCGTCGGGTCGCGCACTCGCTGCCCAGCTCATCAACTCCCGATCCCCGGTGTCACGGAGAAGTCACCGGGCCGGTGTCAGCCTTTCGATCGATTCCTGGCCAACTGCGGGCCACACTGGATCAGCGATCGGAGGTAGCGCGTGAGCACGTGGAGATCGTCCGACCAGGACAGCGGGCACCAAGCGCGATTGACCCTGGCCTCGTTCGACCTGTTCTACCGACGCTACCTGGCCGTGTTATTTCGCTACTTGGTCTCCCAAGCTCGCGATAGCTCCTGGGCGCTGGACATCGCACAGGACGCCATGGCGGCCGCCTGTGACAACTGGGATGACTTGCTCACCTACGATCGGCCCGATTCCTGGCTGTTCACCGTCGCGACGCGGCGGCTCAGACGGCTTGAAGCCCGGGCCAGGGAGCGGTGCTGGCTGTCAGAGCATCAAGGCGACGTTGCTGACGTGCGGCTAGCGGCGGCGACCGATCCGTGGGCGAGCGAACACCGTGACCTCATCCTGGCGCTGCGCGCACTGCCGAGGCGGCAGGCGGAGACGATCGGGCTGCATCTGCTCGCTGGCTACTCGGTCGCTGACACCGCGACGATCTTGGCTATCGGCGAAGGCACCGTACGTACTGCCCTCCGCCGAGGGTTGGCGGCCCTGCGGTGCGCGGCGGATAGCACTACGACCGGATGGGGGACGCTGCGGTGATCTCAGCGGATCAGCTGAGGTCGGCGGCCTTGACGATCGGTGACCTGCCGGCCGCTGACCTGGACCGGCGACTGCGCCAGCTCAAGGACCGGCGCCGCGACCGGGACGGCCTCACCGAGCTACGGCAACTAGCTGAGCTTGATGTCGCCGAGCTTGAGCGGGCGGCTTACCAGTTGGCTCGCAAGTATCAGGACGACGGCAACCTGACCGAGGCGGCCCGCTGGTACAAGGTGGCCGCCGTCAACGATTTCGCTGACGCGAACCTGGAGCTTGCCAAGGTGCTCGACCGCCTTGCTGATGGTCATCTTGATGGCCCGGCGAGCCGTTACTCAAGTCGGGAAGAACTTGACCTGGTCGCCGAAGCCGCCCGCTGGTATGGCACGGCGTACGCGGCCGGGCATCCCGAGGCGGCTGACTTGCTCGACGCCCTGATCGCCAGGCATGACCCGAGTTGTCCTCGGGCCGTGGTGGCTGATGGGCATCTGCATGTCCAAGTCGCCGCCACCGCGCCAGCGTGCTCGCTCGGTGGCCTCGCCGAGGTCATGCAGTGCCGGCTGACCGCCGCAACGGTGCATATCGGCACTTGCCGGGCTTGCCAGAATGAGCTGCTCGACCACGGCGGCATCCTGCCGGTCGTGCACCGGCACCCAATGCGGACCGTGGCTGGCAGGCTGCGAGCTGGTGACCCTGGAGGGTAATCCGCGGGCTGAATGAGCTGCTTACGGCCCTGGCGGGCAATGGCCAGCTGGGCTCGCTCGGTCGCGCGGCTGCTTGCGCCGCCGGCGGATCTTTGAGCGAGCCCAGGCCAGCTGCTAGCTCTCTGGGTCGATGCCGTGCACCGCGGGCACTCGAACGGTGCGATGTCCCTTGGTGCCGCCAATGATGATCTCGCGCAGCGAGATGTCATTGTGCCGGCTGGTCTCGTGCAGCAGACCTTCCGGGTTGGCGATGATCTCGATGAAGTACTTGCCGTTCGGCAGCGTCGAGATGTTGAAAGACTGGCCGGGAATGTACTGGAAGTAGGTGTCTCCCCAGCCAACGGGCAGCGTCTCCTGGGTCCACAACGCGGTCTGCGAACCGCACGCTCCGCCGAGTCCAAGCTCGCCAGGGTTCCAGTTCGCGTGCGGCAGCAGTAGGTCGATCGGATCGGTGGGCGCGATGCAGAAGCCCTCCTTGGTGCTGCGCACGACCAACGACTTGTCCGCGTTCAGCAGGCGATACTGGGCGAACTGCTGGAAGTGCCAATGGTTGTAGCCGGCGAATCCCATAGTTCCGACCCTGGTCCGGCCCACCACCCGGCCGTTGTGCCAGAAGTATTGGTATGCCTGCATCGTCGGTGAGCCGTGGGACCTGAAGCCCTCAACGTCGAGCCTGGCGTTACCGCCAATCCAGACCGTGGCGCCGAAGGTCAAGTGGCTGGTGAGGTGAGCGTGTTTCGACGTTTTGATATTGAGCACCCTGATGTTCCACGATGGCAATGGCCGCAAGTCAGGCAGGTCGGCCTTCGGCGGGTCGTTCATGATCGGCACGGCTGGCAGATTCGGCAGCGCCTTCGCCGACTTGGGGTGCTTGCTGAAGCAATAGATGTAGCAGCCACCGGTCGGCTTCACCACCCGCACGTGCACGTGGACGGTAGCTCCGGCCGCGGTCACGTGCAAAAGCCTGCGCCACGGCTGGGCGATGTTGACCGTGACGAGGTAACGGCCGAGCGGGGCCTTCAAGCTCAAGCCGACCTGAGTCGAATCGACTGCCCAGCCGCGCTGCAACCCCCAGACATCGCCGAGTTCAAACACGTTCGTCGTGCAGAACTGCGGGAATTGATCCTTGGCTGGGCTGTTTGGTCCAGTTCGTTGCGCGGAGCCAGAATCTGGGCAAAATGGTATTATTCGCGAAGCAATAATCTTGCCACTCGAATTCTTGACCGTGACCCGGGTAAAGCGCGCCAGTCCGCGCCAGGTTGGTGCCAGCCGGTGCGGCAGGACGCGCACTTCCTGGCTACCTGGCGACAGGTTGATGACTTGGCTGAGCTGGAGTGGCTGTGCGTAGTTGGCGCGCTGGACGTCGAACTGCAGTCGCTGCAGTGCGCCGACGTAGACACCCGGATCGAGGTAGACCCGCTTGCCGTAACGCGGCACAGTGATGTTCCGCTGGGCCACGATGAGCTTGACCGCTGGTCCCGGCGGCCCCGCTGGAGCTGACGGCTGCGGAGTGGCCAAGGCCGGCGCACCAGCCATGCCCATGACCAGTGCCGATATGGCGGCAGTAGCGCCAAGTACCCATTTCGAATATTTCACGCAGTCTCCTTTGGTCGCGCTGAGGTCTGCCGATCGAGCCCGAATGCGGCCCCGATCAATACTCAGACGCAACTGCCAAAGCAAACGTTGCTCAAAAAAGCAAGGAAAAACCCGGACTTCGGCAGAACGCGAAGGCGGTCGACGCCGGACAGCCAGCAGCTATTTCGGCGGCTTGCCAGCGGATGGCCTGATCGGCGCGATCGGCGGCTCAGGCCGCGGCCGAGGCCCTGACCAAAGGCCAGGGACGGCGTCAATAGCGGCGGCGATGGCATAGGCGGCGGCCTCGTAGTTAACTCGCCAGCCGACGAACTCCGGCCAAGCTTGCGCCGGATCGCGTTCGATCGGGAAGTCGACTTTCTGCATGTTCTTGATGCCGTCGAGAAAGTCCGCATAGCTGAGCGAGATGCCGGCGGCCTGATCGGGACTTTCCGGCACGTTCAGGTGCATCGCCCTGGCGATCTGGTCGAAGCAGATGAAGCCGCTGCGCAAGCACAGCCTGGCCGGTACGGTCGGCGCCGCCTCGGGTGATAGCGCCAGGTAGAGCGCCGCTGAATCAAGCACTGAGAGCAGCGCGATCACCCAGGACGAGTACGGACGGGGCGAGCGGAACCTGACGAGCGGGAGATAAGTGCTGTGGCTCTCAGCGATGTCGGCGGCGAAGCGCTCCCATTGCTCGTACAGGTCGGGCAATGTGTTCGTGGTCGACGCACCAGAGCCAAGCGCGTAGTGGGTGCGGGCCAGCAGTTCTGGACCCCACGACGGAACGCCTGCCCGTGCGTTCAGCAGAGTCACCTCGGTCTCCCGACGGTTGAAGGCCGCGTACAGCGTGGGCAGATAGGCGATCTGGAGGGTGATCGTGATGATGCCGGTCAGCGAGGCCATGTCCAAGATCGTGCGTTGGGCCGCGCCGTTCACATTGGTTGAGCCGATCTCCCAAAGCGCCGGCCCAGCCGTGGTGAACGCCTTGGTGATGCCGTGGGCCAAGAATGGCCAGATCAGCAAGGTGTAGCCGACGAAAAAGATGGCCAGCCAGGCAAGGAGCTGGATCAGCAGGATGGCTGCGGCCTGGGCGGCCAGTACCCGGTCCCGGCGGCGGTAACTCCTGATCGGGGCAGTCAGCAGCCGGAATACGTTGCCTACCAGGATGTCCACCCAGCTGGTCAGCCAGCCGCCGACTGGCCTTGGCACGATGATGGTGCCGATCACGCTGCTCGCCGCCGTCAGCACGAGCAGGCCGCCGAATACGGCGGCGATGATCCGGCCTGCCAAGGGCACTACCAAGAAAAACTCCCGCCTGCGGGCATCGCTGATCAGCCGATGCTAGCGAGGGGGCAACGCCAGTGCTAGCGCTCCTCGTTACGCTGCCACCTTAGCGTGGGCTCTGAGCAGCACCGATAGCCCGGCCGGCTTGGTCGGCGAGGGTCACGGCGACCAGCCGGGCTTGGCGTGAGGGTCGGGATCGACGGCTGGGCGTGAGCATGAAGCGGCCGCAGAACTCGCCGTTGCAGAAGGTGCGCAACTCGATGTCGCCGGCCGGAAAGCCGAATTGCTCCACGTCCCAGCGCCGGTAGCCAGACACGACGCTGCCGTCGGGCTCGAGCCGAGGTGGCTGGCCGACCAGCGAGCCGTACTCGAACCGACAGGCATCCAGGTCAAGTAGCCGCCGCAGCAGGTCATTGACGTGATCGACAACGGCGTCTGGTGACCTGGCCGTCCTGGAAAGCTCAGCCGTGCCGTGGATCTGGTCCAGATAGCCGGCATCGGTGATCGCGAGAATCCGCATCTTGCGTGAGCGGGCCGCGAGTTGCGCGACGACCAGGCCGACCAGCAGAAGCAGTAGCGCGGTGGTGAGATCCGCCGACCGTGAAATGGTAAAACGCTCGTACGGCTTGGTGAACAAGAAGTCGAACCAGGCGAATGCCGAGACCGCGGCCAGCAGGCCACCGATCCGGTTGCCCAGGCTGGCGACCGCGACCACGATGACGACCAGGACCAGCGCCACGTTGGTATTGGACCAGTGAGCGCGCGAAGGGAGCAGGATCAGGGTGACTGCGAAGGGAGCGGCCAGCCCGAGCAGCATTGCGACTCGGCTGTCACTCAGCAGCTGTCGGCCGCGGCGCAGCAGGTCAGTCATCGGAACCTCGCCGACCTGGGAATCAGTAGGTGCTATCAGTGAAGCATCGATTCGATCAGTGACCCTGAGCCCTAACAAGGTCTTGACGGGCGGGTCGCCTGCCTAACGCTGGCTTTACGGTGCGGTCAGCAGTCAGTGGCGGGGTTGCAGGTTCCGATGAAGGTGTTGCCGCCGCCGTTCACGTAGCCACCATCTTCGTACAGCACCTGGTTGCGGCCGAGATTCAGGTAGTTCCCTGTCAGCGTGAGCAGGGTGCCATCACCTGACCGCCAGCCGTAGCTCACCGCGCCCTGATCCCCAGACTTGGTCAAATCCACTGTGTTGTTGGCGACAACGGTGTTATAGACCGGGCCGTCCGGGTCAAGCGATCCTCTCGTCACCAAGAAGGTGGTGCCGAGACCGCCAGTTCCATCGGAGACGTCATTGCTCTGGAAGGTGTTGCTGGTGGCAGTAGCGCCAGGATAGCTGCCAAGTTCGGTGAAGCCGTCGTCATTAGTGGCCTTGTTGTAATAGATCAGATTGTTGGAGCCACCGTAGATCTCGACCGCCGAGCCATCGTAGCCGTAGGCGATCGAGCAAGCTTGATTGCCGCTGATCGTGTTGCCGCTGACCGTGTTGTTGTTGCCCCAGATCAGGACGCCGAACGCGCCGGATGAACCGCTTGAGTTATTCGTGTCTAGCTCGGTATTGTTGGTGAAGGTGGAATCTTCCACGCTATTTCCGGTTGACCCGGCCATGATATATACGCCGGCGTAGAATCCGGTAGCTGAGATGTTGCTTACGGCGGTATTGAGCGCACCAGACTCGATGTCTACGCCATCAATGTGGCCCGCTGGTGTCCGTTTGCCGCCGCAGTTCCAAGTGGCGGTCGGCGCGCCGACGAGTGACAAGTCCTGTACGGTGTCGCTCGATCCGCTAATATCCACCGCTGCGCCGTTTTGCTTAATCGTGATGACGGGATTGGCGCCCGTGCCGTAGGCCGAGACTGCCACGTTGTCGGTGTCGACTGAGAGCGTGCCCGAGTAATTGCAGGCTCGCTTGAGCTGTATAGCGGAGTTAGCTACCGGGTGCACGGTGGCCAGGTTCTTGCCGCACGGCACCTGCGTCACCAGTGCTGGCGCCGGCGGCAACTGACTGACTGCCGGAGGGTTAAGAGCAAGAGAATAGACGGCGGGTAGCGATAGCGCGCCGATGAGTGTGGATATAGGCATAATCATTCGCAGTCGCAGCATCCCTACGCCCCCCGTGCTCTATTACCCGGCAGTTTAACAAAGCGCTGATCTAGCGCCCGCGAAAGCGCAAAGAATTCGATTAGTTCTTGGCTTCCCGGGTACGGTAGCCAGGTGGCTGCAGGACTCATCAGGTACCGGTCGAGTGATGAAGACAGTGACCGTTGGACCGGATTCGAATTTCGCCACGGCGATATCGTGATCAGCACCCGGTCGAAGAGCGGCACTACCTGGATGCAGATGATCTGCGCGCTCCTTATCTTCCAGACCCCGGACCTGCCCGCTTCCCTCGGCGAGTTGTCACCTTGGCTTGATTGGCTGATCACTCCTCGCGATGACGTCTTCGCCAGGCTCGCCGCCCAGTGGCATCGGCGGTTCATCAAGACGCATACGCCACTTGATGGCTTGCCGCTCAGCCCGCTCGCGACCTACGTCGTGGTTGCGCGGCATCCTCTTGACCTGGCAGTTTCCCTCTATCACCAGGGCAATAACATCAATCGGGCTCGGCTGGCCGAACTGACCGGTGCGGTGCCAGGCCTGCCGCGCCCCGGCCGGTCGGCCCGGCCACCGCTGCACGACTGGGTAGTGGGCTGGATCGATCACGACCCGAGCCCGGCGGAATCGCGAGACTCATTGCCCGGGGTCATGTGGCACGTGTCAGACGCCTGGGTCAGACAGGCCGATCCTGGCCTGGCCGGGCCAACCGTGCTTCTCGTGCACTACGACGAACTGCAGCGGGACCTGGCCGGCACGATGCGCTGGCTGGCTGAGCAACTCGCCATAACCGTGCCCGCTGAACGCTGGCCGGAGCTGGTGCGGGCGGCGACCTTCGCCGAAATGCGGGCCAATGCGGCTGCTTCGGCGCCGAATAAGGCGGGAATGCTCCTTGACCCGGCTAGTTTCTTCCGCCGAGGCACCTCGGGAGAAGGAATACAGGTGTTGTCGAGTGCCGAGCTAGCGCACTATTACGAACGGGCGGCTCAGCTGGCACCACCCGAGGTACTGTCCTGGGTACATCAAAATGCGGTCGCCGGACCTGGTCGGACGCATCAGGCCATGGCAGGCTAGTTGGCGGGTAGACTAACCGCGCACCGGGACGCCATGACCCGATTTGACCGAGAAGTGACAGTCTGGCTGGCTCCCCGCCCTGCGGTTCGGGCCGCTGGGCTTCTTCGCACCAGCGCAACGTAACGGGAGTTGGAATGCGCGTTCTGGTTCTTGGCGGCGACGGTTTCTGTGGCTGGCCGACATCGCTTTATCTGTCGGATCGTGGTCACGACGTCACCATCTTGGACAACCTCAGCCGTCGGAACATCGACAACGAGCTTGAGGTGCAGTCGCTCACCCCGATCCGGCCGATCGGCGAGCGGGTGCGCGTCTGGGAGGAGGTCTCCGGCAACAAGATCGGGTTCGTGAACCTGAACCTGGCAACTGAGTACGACCGCCTGGTCAGGGTGATCGAGGAGACCCAGCCTGACGCCATCGTGCACTTCGCTGAGCAGCGGGCCGCGCCGTACTCGATGCGCTCAGTCAGCTCCAAGCGCTACACCGTCGACAATAACGTCCGCGCCACCCACAACTTGCTGGTTGCCATGGTGGCCTCAGGGAGCAACGCCGCGCTCGCCCACCTGGGCACTATGGGCGTCTACGGCTATGGCTGGTCCGGCAGCGCGCCCATTCCCGAGGGTTACCTCACGGTCAAGGTACCCACGCCAGACGGCGACTTGGAGCGGGAGATCCTGCACCCGGCCAACCCGGGGTCGGTCTATCACATGACCAAGACCCTGGACCAGCTCATGTTCGCGTTCTATGCCAAGAACGACGGCCTGCGCATCACCGACTTGCACCAGGGCATTGTCTGGGGCACCCAGACCGACCAGTCCATCAGGGACGAACGGCTAATCAACCGGTTCGACTATGACGGTGACTACGGCACCGTGCTGAACAGGTTCCTCATGCAAGCCGCCATCAAGCACCCGCTGACGGTGCACGGCAGCGGTGGCCAGACCCGTGCTTTCATCCACATCAGGGACACTGTCCGCTGCATCGAGATCGCGATCACGAACCCGCCGCAGTCCGGCTCCCAGCCAATGGTGCTGAACCAGATCACCGAGACCCACAGGGTCGCTGACCTGGCCAAGATGGTCAGCGAGATCACTGGGGTCGAGATCGCCAACCTGCCCAACCCGCGTAAGGAAGCCGACGAGAACGACCTGGTGGTGCGGAACGACCAGTTCCTCGCACTTGGCCTGAATCCGACCACCCTGTCCAGTGGCCTGCTCGATGAGGTCACCCAGGTGGCCGAGAAGTACAAGGACCGAGTCGACGTCACCAAGATCATCGCCAGGTCAGTGTGGCGGCAGGGCATGGAGACCTCGGACGACCTACTGACCGGCGTCGGCGAAGCCGGCGAGTAACCCCAAACCCGCGAGATCACCGAAGAAGGCCCGCGCTCCGGCGCGGGCCTTCTTCGCGCAGCATTCACAGCAACGGGGTCGCCCCGTTGCTATCTGCTCAGCAACGGGGCGACCCCGTTGCTGTTGATGGCGGCTATGGCAAGAGCGTCGGAGGCGGCAACGTCGGGCCGGGTCGCGAAGTCTTGGGATTAGTCGGCGCTGCACCTCGTAGACTGGCCGCTATGCAGTTTCTTTGACGCCCAGTATCGGGTGATTCGCCGGGAAAGCTAGGTCTCATTCGGCGACTGCGCACTAGCGCCGTCGCGGTCATTGGCGCGGCGCTCTGCGTCGAGGCGCTCGATGAGCTAGTGGATGGCACGAAGGGCGCGGCGCTGCCGCTGATTCGTGCCGACCTGCATCTCAGTTACCCCCAGCTAGGGTTGCTGATAGCAGCGCCACTGCTCGCCGGTGGTCTGCTTGAGCTGCCACTTGGCTTGGTGGCGGGTTACGGCCGCCGCCGGAATCGGCTGGTGTTGACCGGTGGCCTGGTGCTTGCCGCGTCATTGCTTGTGGTCGCCTTCGCGACGAGCTTCCCTGTGCTGCTCGCCGGGCTGATCGTCTTCTTTCCTGCCTCCGGCGCCTTCGTTGGCTTGACCCAGTCAGCCCTGATGGACGTCGACGCGAGCGGGCATCAGCAGCGGATGGCTGCCTGGAATCTGGCAGGCTCGGCCGGTGCCGTGGGCGGACCGCTGCTGCTGGCGGCGGTGCTCACCGTGGGCGGTACCTGGCGCTGGGCTTACCTGCTGCTCGCTGGGCTAGCCGTAGTCGCGCTGGCGGTCGCGGCTGCGAGCGGGCCGGCCAGACTCACCGGCAATGAAGCCGCGACCTCGGACGCGACCTCGGACGCGACCTCGGGCGGTGCGGACGCGACCTCGGACGCGGGCGGCGTGGGCGGTGCGGGCGCCGGGGGCGGAGACGCGGGGGACGAGGATCAGCGGTCGGTGGGGATCAAGGAAGCACTGCGTGCGGTCCTCGATCGTGACCTAGTGCGCTGGATGATCCTGCTCCAGGTCATTGACCTGCTGCTGGACGTGCTCACCGGCTACGTCGGGGTGTACTTGGTTGACGTCGCCAGGGTGAGCCCGGCGGAAGCGGCGATCGCGGTGGCGGTCAGGCTGGGCGGCATGCTGGCCGGTGACGCGCTGTTCGTACCCATCTCCCGTCGGGTGAGCGGGCAGGCGGCCATCACCGCGACGGCCATTGCGGCCGGCCTGCTTTATCCGGGCTTTTTGCTGCTGCCGTCGCTGCTGGCGAAGGTTGCCGCGCTGGCCGTGCTGAGCGTAGTCACCGCTTGCTGGTATCCGGTCGCGCAGGCTGGCCTCTACCGCTCGCTGCCCGGTCGAAGCGGCGTGGCGGTCTTCTGGTCGAGTGCGGCAGGCTTGATCGGTGCCGTCGGCCCGCTCTTGGTTGGGCTGATCGCCGCCCGGGTCGGACTTAGCCTCGCGCTTGGCCTGCTCGCGGTCACGCCCGTCGTCGTGCTGGCCGTAGTGCCGCGCGCCGGTCGTGACCGCTCCCGTAGGGTGTTGCGGTGACCGAGCCAGTAACGCCATCAGCCAGCCTGGCTGCCGCCAGGGCACTACTTACCCGTACGCCCATCCTCGACGGGCATAATGACCTGCCTTGGGCGCTGCGCAAAGCCGGTGAATCGCCGACCGCGCCGGTGGATATCGCCGCGCCAGTGGCCTACACCCACACGGACCTGCCTCGGCTGCGGGCCGGTGGGGTGGGCGCTCAGTTCTGGTCAGTCTTCGTGCCGTGCGAACTGGCCGGCGATCGGGCTGTTGCCGCGACCTTCGAGCAGATTGATCTGGTTCGTCGGCTGATTGCTAGCCATCCCGACGCACTTGAGCAGGCCAGCACCGCGGCCGACGTTGAGCGGATCATGGCCGCTGGCAAGATCGCCTCGCTGATGGGTGCCGAGGGCGGCCACAGCATTGGCGAGTCGCTCGGCGTGCTGCGCGCTATGTACGCGCTTGGCGTCCGGTATCTGACCCTGACCCACAACAAGAATGTGCCCTGGGCCGACTCGGCAACCGATGAGCCAGTGCTGAACGGGCTCAACGACTTCGGCCGCGAGGTGGTGGCCGAGATGCAGCGGATCGGAATGCTGGTCGACCTATCGCATGTGTCGGCGGACACCATGAACGATGCGCTGGACGCTGCGACGTTGCCGGTGATCTTCTCGCATTCATCCGCCCGCGCCATCACCAATCACCCGAGAAACGTTCCTGATCAGGTGCTTGAGCGGATGCCTAGCAATGGCGGCGTGGTCATGGTCACCTTCGTGCCGCCATTTGTGTCAACGGCGTGCCGCGACTGGGACGTGGCAGCCGCCGCCGAAGCCGAACGGCGCGGGCTTGATTACCGCGACCTCGATGGCCGCGAGCAGTTGAGTGACTGGATCGCCGCGCACCCTATGCCGGCCGCTACCATCAGCGACGTCGCCGACCATGTGGACCATGTCAGGGCAGTGGCTGGCATCGACCACGTTGGAATCGGCGGCGACTTCGACGGCGTCGGATACCTTCCGATCGGCCTGTCTGATGTATCCGGCTACCCGGCGCTGTTCGCCGAGCTCATCGACCGCGGCTGGAGTGAGGCCAACTGCGGTCAGTTGGCGAGCGGCAACATCCTGCGCGTGCTCAAGCAGGCCGGCGACTAGGCCAGCGGAGACTTAGCCCTCGGCAACTTCTCGCCGTCCAGGTAGATGTCTACTCGCTCGTTGTAGAAGCAGGCCAGGCCGGCGACTTTCTGGCTCTCAGGCAGCGGCGTGCGGTAGATCCAGACCACATCCTTGTGCACCCGGGTGCCGGTGTCGACTGACCAGTAGGTCGCATTGCCTTTATACGGGCAGTGCGTACTGGTGTCTGAAGGCTGCAGCAGATCCATCCGAAGCGCGGACAGCGGCAGGTAGTACCGCGTCGGCAGGCCGGTCTCGAACAGCAGCGTGGGCTGGTCAGACTCGGCTACGGTGACGCCATCTATTGCCACCAGGACCCGGCGGGAACTGGCCAGGATGTCGACCCGCTTGAACGGATCGCGCGGGTGGGTATAGACCGGCTCGTCCTCCTCCAGCCATTCGTCCATCGCCGCCCACTCGAGCCTGACGGCATCGCGTAGTTCGACCACCGGAGAGCTACCGTAGCGGCGCGCGGCGCCTTCGGCCGTCCCGCCGCCGGACTTGACATGGAGGATCTCCGCGTCGCCAAGGCCGGCCTTGTGCTCGGAGTCCCCGGACGGAATTAGTTCAGCTTTAATGTCGTTGCTTGGAATGTAATATGTCGGATAATAGGGAATCTCCCAGACCAGCAGTGGCGTGCGGGTGTCGGCAACGAGCGCTCCGTTCAGATACGCCCTGACCCGCTTAGGCCCCTGCGCTACCTGCACTGACTTCTCCGTCCGCTCGGACATCACACCTCCGTTGCCACTAGGCCTGCATGACGCTTGGTCAAGCTGGCTGTAGCGTCATGGTATGCGGCTCGGCGTGCTTGATGTGGGGTCCAATACGGTCCACTTGCTCGTGGTCGACGCGCACTCTGGTGCTCGTCCGCTGCCGGCGTTCTCGCACAAGCAGGAGTTGCACCTCGCTGATCATCTCGACGCTCAGAACCGGCTGAGCCAGGAGTGCGCCGGCAGCTTGCTCGCCTTCGTGCGGGAAGCGATCGCGCTGGCCGAGGACAAGGGCGTGCAGGAGCTGATCGCCTTCGCGACGTCGGCGGTACGCGACGCCGCGAACGGTGACGAACTCCTGGCCATGATCGAGGCGGAGACCGGCGTCACCATCAAAGTACTGCCAGGCACCGACGAGTCCCGGTTGACCTTCCTGGCCGCCCGGCGCTGGTTCGGCTGGTCCTCCGGTCGGCTGCTGCTGCTTGACATCGGCGGCGGATCGCTCGAAATAGCGGCTGGCCAGGATGAAGATCCATCGGTGGCGGTGTCGCTGCCGCTCGGTGCGAACCGGCTGACGAGGTACTGGCTAGGCGGCGATCCGCCCGACCGGGACGATGTGCGGCGGCTGCGCAAGCACATCAGAGCCGAGATCGCGGCTGCTGCCAGCGCGATCCGGTCGACCGGCCAGCCTGATCACTGCGTCGCGACCTCGAAGACCTTTCGGCAGCTGGCCAGAATCGCGGGTGCCGCGCCATCAAGCGAGGGCGTCTACATCAAGCGAGTGCTCCGGCACGCCGATCTGACCGAACTCGCTGAGCGGCTGCCGAAGATGTCAGTCAAGGAGCGGGCGGCGTTGCCAGGGGTATCGCGTATTCGCGCACCGCAGCTGGCGGCCGGCGCGATCGTGGCCGATGCGGCGATGGACCTGTTTCACCTGTCGGCGCTGGAAATCTGCCCCTGGGCGCTGCGAGAAGGGGTGATCTTGCGGCGGATCGACGGCATGGACCCGGCGGTGTCAGCCAGGTCCGCGCCAGCCCGGTCCTGACCAGAAAGGCTCGCAGTCCGACGAGGCGGGGCTGCGAGCCTTCCCTGTTGAGTTGTGGCCAGGACCTAGAGGGTCAGCGAGTCGGACGGGTGCAGGGTCTCGTCCGTGTCGTCGTCGCCGGCAGCACCGAGGTGTCGCCAGATTGGCCGGCGAGCCGCAGGTCGCGGCGATCGGCGCCCACGGGTCGGCGTCGCGGTCCATCGGGGCGGCCTGCTGCCTGGCGGCGGCACTGGACCGGATCGCGGGCGGTTCGCCTACGCTGTCGTGACCGCTCGCCGCAGCGGCACCGGCTCGCCGACCTTCCACCGCACTGGCAGGCCCACCCTGCACGCCCGCCGCAGTCCGATTGGCGGCCCGGTGTGCGCCGCCGTGGGGTGCCTCGTGCGGCCCAGATGACTGACGGTCAGGGACGGCAGTGCCGGTTTGCGCGGCCAGTGCCCTGGTCACCTCGTCTTCAAGCGAGCCGCGCGCTGCTTCGCCGGCCACCAGACTGGTCACCACGTCCCTGATCTCGGTCAGTCGCCTGACCGTCTCGGTGTGCCGGGAGATCAGCAGGTTGAGCCGGCGCTCGGCGCCTTCGTGGATCGCGGTCGCGCGTGCCGTCGCGTCGTCTAGTTGCTGCTTGGCCTGCGCGATCGCCGCCGCCACCGTGCTGTCGGCGTGCTTGGTGGCATCGGCGACCAACTGCTCCGCGGTCTGCTGCGCGGCCGTGACCAGGCTGTCGGCTTCAGCCCTGGCCGAGGTGATGGCCCGATCAGATTGCTCTTGGGCGGCTGTGAGCATCCGCTCAGCGCGGTCCTGGGCTTCGGCGCGCTGCCGGTCAGTCTCGTCCTTGACGTCAGCCCGCAGCTTCTCGGTCTCGGCGGTGGCGGACTCCCGCATGGCGGCAATCTCCGCGCTGACCTTCTCCCGCTCTGACTTGGCCTCGTCCGCGGCGAGCTTGAGTATCTGGCCGACGCGCTCGCTGACTTCCTCGTGCGCCTGGCCGGCCGCCAGCTTCACGTGCCTCGACCAATTCACTGCGCAACCGCTCGATCTCGGTGAGGCTATCGCCGAGCCTGCCCTCTAGATCGCGGATCTGGCCGTTACGCCAGGCGATGTATTCGTCTACCTGGCGACGGGCGTAGCCGCGCCGCTCACTGTCAAACGGATCATCCCGGCCATCGGCCACGACCTCGTTGTACTCGCTCATATCTCACCTGTCAGGCGTTAGGGCAGGCCGCGCGCGCGAACTAGCTCAGCGAAGCTGAGCCGACCGGCAAGCCAGACCTGCGGGTGGTCAATAGCTGACATTCTGCGGCAGCATCTCGCGCAGACGTCGTAGGCAGATGTGGTGATGACTCTTGCCCGCACCGGCACTTACCGCAACCGAAACAACAAATTATCCTAATTTGAGGTTGCATCTGATGCACTGCGGATGCATGCGGACAGCTGCGGGAAAGATCGGGTCAAGAGCACATTCGCGAGTGACAACTCTAAGGGGTGGCACGCTGATCGGTTCGTTGGACGGGGCGATTCCCGCCATAGACGCACAAGCCTGGGTCGCGCCGGGTGCGGTTGTCATCGGGGCGGTCACGATCGGGCCGTCGGCCAGTGTCTGGTACGGGACGGTACTGCGCGCCGACGACGATCAGATCTCGATCGGGGCGCGCTGCAATATTCAGGATCTGTGCTGCATCCATGTCGATGCCGGCGAGCCCGCAGTGCTTGCCGATGAAGTGAGTGTCGGGCACCACGCCACCGTGCACGGCGCGCATATTGGTGCCGGCGCCTTGATTGGCATGGGCGCCATCGTGCTTGGCGGCGCGCAGGTCGGCGCGGGGACGCTCATCGCGGCGAACGCCGTGGTGCTGCCAGGAACCGTCGTGCCGGCCGGAGTGCTCTACGCCGGTGTGCCAGGACGGGTGGTGCGCGAGCTCGCCGACGCCGACCGGCAGCGCATCCGGCATACCTGGCAGAGCTATGTCGACCGGGCAAATCGCCACCGTGCGGCGCGATGGGCTGACTAGCCGCGGACCGGCTATCACCGTCAAGGATGACAAGAAATGATCCTGATGGGTCATGCGGGCGGGCGGCGTAGCCCCGTAGCCTTGCTGAGATCGGGGCGAACGACTGGGCAGGACGCAGGCGTGGCGGAGGTGGAGCAGTGCGAGAAGACCTTGATGACCGCGTCCATGATGCCGTGGCGCTTGATGAGATCAGCCTGTACGGCGATGTGCTCAGCGCGGTTGCCGCCGCTGACCGGCCGCTCACCTCAGCCGAGATCGACGCGGTTCTCGGGCTGAGCGGTTCTGAAAGCTAGCACCGCTCTGGGAAAAGCCAACAGCCATGCGAAAAGGGTCGCGCGGGTTAGGTCGCCGCGTACATTACGTCAGTGCCCCAGTGGCTGAAGCCGAGCGCGGTATACATGCCGATCGCGGCGGTATTGGTCTCATCGACGTAGAGCATGACCTGGAATAGGCCGCGCTCGCGCAGGTAGCGCAGTCCGACCAGGGTGAGCGCCCGACCCAGCCCTGAGCCGCGCTGCGCCGGATCGACGCCGACCACGTAGACCTCGCCGATCGGCTCGTGATGACGACCTTCGGCACCGTCGTCTTGACCGTGGATCTTGGTCCAGTGGAATCCGACCAGCTTGTCGCCTCTGACCGCCAGGAAGAACCCGGCCGGGTCAAACCAGGGCTCGCGCTCGCGCATGTCCAGATCGGCTCGGGTCCAGGTGCCTTGCTCTGGGTGCGCGGCGAATGCCCGCCGGTTCAGCGCTGTCCAGGCATCCTCATCTTGTCCTGGCACGAAAGTGCGGACGGTGACGCCCTCGGCCAGTTGCGGACGGCCGATCCTGGTTTGCAGCGACCGGCGCATCTGCCAGAGCGCGCGAATCCGCTCGAAGTCGGCCCGCCGCGCCAGCCGGGCCGCCGCGAGTGAGTCGCCGTGCGCCCACAGCCGCAACGGCTGGCCGGTCGCCTCGGCGTTGACCGCCTGGAGCAGTTCGAGGCCTAGGCCGTGCCGGCGGAATTCTGGGTGAACGACGAGTTCGCCACTCGGCCCGGCCACCGGGTCAGTCGGATCCAAATGTGCGTATCCGGCCAGCTGCCCGTCCTGGTACAGCAGGAAGCTCCGGGCCGCCGGGTCACCGCCGTAGCGCAGGTGCAGTAGCACGTGCTCGGAGAGCGGGCTGACGCCATCCTCATCGGTGGCCGCCCGCACCAGCTTGAGTGTGGCCGCCACCTCGTCGTCGGACAGGTGACCGTGCGTTCGCAGTTCCCTCACGCTTGCTCGCTCTCGCTGGTCCTGGCCGAGTTGGCGCGGCGGCCCTCCTGCTTGGCTGGCACGAACTTGTAGCCAACGTTACGAACCGTGCCGATCAGCGACTCATGCTCAGAACCGAGCTTGGCTCGCAGCCGCCGGACGTGCACGTCGACCGTCCTGGTGCCGCCGAAGTAGTCATAACCCCAGACCTCCTGCAGCAACTGGGACCTGGTAAAGACGCGCTTAGGATGCTGGGCGAGAAACTTGAGCAGCTCGAATTCCTTGAAGGTGAGATCGAGGCTGCTGCCGCCGATCTTGGCCGAGTAGGTCGCCTCGTCGATGACGAGCTCGCCCGAACGCACTTGCACGGCCGGACTGCCGATGGTCGGGCTAGCGGCCCGCCCGATCGCGAGCCTGACTCTGGCGTCCACCTCGCCGGGTCCGGCGGTGTGCAGCACGACGTCGTCGGCGCCCCAGTCAGCGGTGATAGCCGCCCAAGCGCCTTCGCTGATGACAGCGATCACCGGGATGGCAGCCGAAGCTAGCTGGCTGATCAGCTCTTTAGCCAGGAGCAGCTGGTGCCTGGCGTCGACTAGCACGGCCTCAGGCACCGCCGACTCGGTCGCCGCAGCGCCGGCTCGACGGCCGAGTACCGCGTCTGCGGTCGCCGGAGCCACCGAGACCGCGTGACTCAGCAGACTTAGCGAGGGCAGGATCTCGGCCGCTGCTTCGCGCGTGCCGGTGAGCAGCAGTATCTTGCTCACCAGTCGCCACCTCCGGAACTCGGCGCATCTGCCGGGATTTCCTGCAAGGACAGCCAGGTCCCGGTGCCGAGTCGGCACTGAAAGGCAGGTGCCGGGTTTAGGCTCTGGCCACTATGAGCGAGGATAGCTGACATGGCCATCGTGACCTTGCGCTACTGGGCCGCGGCGAAGGATGCCGCTGGTGTCGCCGACCAGAAGGTGGAGGCGCACACCCTGGCCGATGCGCTCGCCATCGCGGGCGGACGGGCTGACCGGCTACGTCCCGTGCTGGCCAGGTCTTCCTTCCTGGTGGACGGCGAGCCGGCCGGGCGGCGACCGCATGACTCGATCAGGCTTGGCGACGGCGCGATCGTCGAGGTGCTGCCGCCGTTCGCTGGCGGCTGAGGGTCCTGGCGGCTGAGGGTCCTGGTGGCTGAGCACTGCTGAACCAGATTCGCAGCTGACGCGTGTAAGCAGGTGTGGTGGTGCGCGACGGCGCCGGGAGGCATGAGCAGCCCAGGCAAGTCACCGACGAGGAACTGGTCCGAGCGCTCTATTCTGAGCACGCTGGCCCGCTGCTTCGCTATGCCTTGCATCTGACCAGCGGTGATCGGCAACGAGCAGAGGACATTGTGCAGGAGACGCTGTTGCGCGCCTGGCTGCATCCCGACGCGATAGTCAACCGGCCGGCCAGGCCCTGGCTATTCGCGGTCGCGAGGAATCTGGCCGTCGACGCGCACCGGGCCAGGCAGGCCAGGCCCCACGAAGTCGGGGAGGCAGCGCTTCAACTCGCCGCCGTGCCGGACACGGCCGACCGGGCGCTGGAATCCTGGGCGGTCGCAGACGCGCTTAAGTCACTTCGGCTTGAGCATCGCACCGTGCTGCTGCAGACCTACTATCACGGTCGGTCGGTGGCCGAGGCCGCGGCCGCGCTCGGAGTCCCGGCCGGCACCGTTAAATCGCGGACGTTCTATGCACTGCGAGCGCTGAAGCTGGCACTGGAAGAACGGGGGCTCGCACCATGAGCGACCCGACCTGCCGTAGCTACCGCGAATTGCTCGGCGTTTACGTGGTGGGCGCGATCGAGCCGAACGAGCGGAGCCTGGTTGAGGCACACCTGAGCCAGTGCTACAAGTGCCGAGAGGAACTCGCCGGGCTCGCGGTACTGCCTGCTTTGCTGCATCGCATTCCGGTGGCCGAGGCCGAGCAGCTAACTCAGGCCGACTTGCCCGCCGGCACGGCCGATGACCCGGCACCGCGAGTGCTCTACGGCCTGCTGGCGCAGGTGAGGGCCCGGCGTCGGACGAGACGGCTGCGGACCGTGCTGGCGGTGGCCGCCGCCCTCATCGTGGCGGTTGGCGGCGGCGCGGCTGTGACCGCTGGCCTTGATCAGCAGCAGCAATCGGCGAATCGGCAACTTGAGACGGCAGCTGGGCATCGGGGCAAGCTGTCAGTCATCGTCCGGTACGGCCAGGATCGCTTGGGCACCGAGATGTGGGTGCGCGTCAGCGGCGTGCGCCAGTGGACCCAGTGCAAAATCTGGGTCGTGGCCAAGAACGGCAGGTCGGAGCTGGCAGGCGGCTGGCTGGTCGGGCCGGGTGGTGATGGACTGTGGTACCCGAGTCAGGCCAACGTCCCGATCGGAAAGGTGACCAGCTTCACGCTTACGGCCAGCGGCAAGGTGCTGATGCGCATTCCGGCCAGCTAGCGCAGCGCTCACCGCGGTCTTGTCGCGAACTGCTCGGTGCGGGCGGGAATGCGGCTCAGGCTGTCGCTGTTCTCCCGCCCGTGACGTCAGGAATCGTGGCCGCGATCATCGCGCTGGTAGTGGCGTGCGCGGGCGGTGCGTGGTGGCAATCGCGCAACGGCAAGATGCGGGCCAGGCCGACCAGTGCGCAGGCCGACCAGTTGCCTGCCGCCAATCCCGGCACCGACGAGGTGCTCAGCGACGCTGATCTCGGCGCTTCCCTTGGCCACCGGGCGACTTTGGTCCAGTTCTCCTCGGCCTTCTGCGCGCCGTGCCGGGCTACCAGGCGGATCCTTGCCGACGTGGCCAAGCTGGTCGATGGCGTCAGTCACGTGGAAATCGATGCCGAGTCCCGGCTTGACCTGGTCAGGCGGCTGGACGTCAGGCGGACGCCGACCACGTTTGTGCTCGGCCCGGAGGGGCAGATTACCCACCGCGCCAGCGGGCAGCCGAGGAAAGCCGACGTTATCGCGGCACTCGGCGCGGTGATAGAATTTCCTACATAGATGCTAGGAATGTTGCTGCTGACTTCCGGTCGCGCCGCGGGCATGAGCCTCACAAAGCGGCGGGCCGTGGACTTCTGCCGGGTCGCGGCGGCGCTCTAGATCGCGGCACAATCCCATCAGGAACCCTCCACGGGCTTGTTGCCTCTAGCGCTACAGGGGCCGGCCGGAAATCTGGGAAGGAGCGCCATGGGCATTGACCCGAGAGGGCCTAGGTTCGGCGCGCTGATCACTACGGCGGTCTTGGTCGTTGTGCTGATCACAGGTAGTACCTGGCTGCTTGCCGCGCAGCTTGTCGTGTTCGCCGTCGGTGCCATCTTTGGCCTGAAGTACGCGCCGTACGGCTTTGTATACCGGTGGCTGGTCAGGCCCAGGCTCGGCCCGCCTGAGGAACTCGAGGCCGAGGCGCCGCCGAGGTTCGCCCAGGGCGTCGGCATGGTGTTCGCGATGATCGGCGTCATCGGCTACGCGACCGGGGTGAGCGGCCTCGGCATCGCGGCGACGGCGCTAGCGGTGATCGCGGCGTTTTTGAACGGAGCCTTCGGCATCTGCCTGGGCTGCGAGATGTACCTGCTCATCCGACGGATGATGCCCGGCAAGCAAGGTCTGGATGCCGGCCAGAGCTGACAAGGAGAATCACGCATGAGCCGTTCTGACGTACTTGTAGACGCTGACTGGGCGCAAGCCCACCTTGGTGACGATGGCATCGTCTTCGTCGAGGTCGACGAGGACACCAGCGCCTATGACAAGGGCCACATCAAGGGCGCGGTCAAGGTCGACTGGAAGCAGGACCTGCAAGATCCGGTTCGGCGGGACTTCGTCGACCGGGCCGGGTTCGAGAAGCTGCTGTCCGAGCGCGGCATCTCCAACGACGACACGGTCATCTTGTACGGCGGCAACAACAACTGGTTCGCGGCCTACGCGTACTGGTACTTCAAGCTGTACGGCCACCACAACGTCAAGCTGCTTGACGGCGGCCGCAAGAAGTGGGAGCTCGAGTCGCGCGAGATGGTGACCGAGGTCCCGCATCGGGCCCCGACCAGCTACCACGCCCAGGAGCAGGATGCCTCGATCCGCGCCTTCCGCGATGACGTAGTGGCGGCCATCGGCAACCTCAACCTGGTCGACGTGCGGTCGCCAGACGAGTTCGCCGGGCGCCTGCTCGCCCCGGCCCATCTGCCCCAGGAGCAGGCGCAGCGCGGCGGTCACATGCCCACAGCGAAGAATGTGCCCTGGTCCAAGGCGGCCAAGATGACGGCACCTTCAAGACCGACGATGATCTGCGGGCGCTCTACGGCGACGAGGCCGGGCTGGACTTCAGCAAGGACACCATCGCCTACTGCCGGATCGGCGAGCGGTCCGCGCACACCTGGTTCGTGCTGCACGAGCTGCTCGGCCAGCCGAATGTTAAGAACTACGACGGGTCGTGGACCGAGTACGGGTCGCTCGTCGGCGTTCCGATCGAGCTTGGAGACGGCAAGTGAGCGCGGCGCAGGCGTCCGCCGGAGGCTGCGGCGCGACGGCGGGCGGCATCAAGGTGATCGATGGCGTCGGCAACCAGGCAGTGGTGCAAGGTCACGTCACCAAGGCCGGGGCACCGGTACCCACCGGTTACGCCCGGCTGCTCAACGCCGACGGTGAGTTCGTCGCGGAGGTGCCGCTTGGCGAAGATGGCAGCTTCACCTTCTATGCCGCGCCTGGTGACTGGACGCTGCGGGTGCTCGCACCAGGTGGCGTCCGCGCAGATCAGGCCGTGTCCGCCCAGACTGGCAAGATCACCGAGCTTGAGCTAGCCGTCTGAGCTCAGCGCGGATCTTCGCGGGCAAGAAAGCGGCTGCCGAATGTTGCTACTCGGCAGCCGCTTTCCGTTTCTCTGGCCGGGGCCGCGAGCTGTTCGTCACCGGTTCCCTGTTCCTCACCTCTCGTTCAGCTTCGCGTCACCTTGGTCGCCTAGAAAGGATCAAGACCGCGCAATGCGGCGGCGAATTTAGCCGACAAGCGCCCACGATGTGGAGAACTGAATGTCGATTGAAGCCGGCCGGGAAAAGCAGTCAGCTGACGCTTCCGGCGGCGACACCGAAATCGCGGTACAGCAGAGCCGTAGCACTGCTGCGAGCGCGGCCCATGGTGATAAGGCGTTGCGCACGGTCGGCCTCAGTCTCGGTTTCGGCCAGCGGACGATCTTGAATGACATCAGCACCAGCATTCACCGGGGTGCCGTCACGGCCCTGATCGGTCCTACTGGGTCGGGCAAGACCACGCTGCTGCGCACCTTTAACCGGATGAATGACAAGATCTCTGGCTACCGCCACTCAGGTGACGTGCTGCTTGAGAACCGCAGCATCTGGGATCCTGCGCTTGAGTTGATGTCGCTGCGCCGCAAGGTCGGCATGCTCTTCCAGCGACCTAACCCCTTCCCGATGTCGATCATGGACAACGTCGTGTCCGGCGTCCGGGCGCACCGGATGGCCAGCCGGGATAGCCTGCGGGCGATCGCGCAGCAGCGGCTCACCGAGGTCGGCCTCTGGGACGCGGTCGCTGAGCGGCTCAAGGACTCGCCCTTCCGGCTGTCCGGCGGCCAGCAGCAATTGCTCTGCCTGGCCAGAGCGCTGGCTATCGATCCTGAAGTGCTGCTGCTTGATGAGCCGACGTCATCGCTCGACCCGGTCGCTACGGCGTCGATCGAAGAGCTGATCAAAATGCTGGCACCGCGGATCACGGTGGTGATCGTGACGCACAACCTGGCTCAGGCCAGCCGGATCTCCAACTACACGATGTTCCTGAATAAGAGCCGACTCGTTGAGCATGGCCCGACCAGCCAAGTCTTCGAGAACCCAGCCGAAGCAGAGACCGGCCAGTACATCGGCGGGCGTTTCGGCTAGCGATGACCACCCGTGCGGGAGGGTGCGACCTCCCGCACGGGCGCAAGAACCGCGGGTTCCCGCGGCCCCATCGCACGCAGCCGCGTGCGAGTCGCCTAGCGCATGCGTCAGCGTGCATGAGTGAAGGAGTATTCCCCGGTGACCAACCGAACCCGCTTGGCTACAGCGGCTGCTCTGGTCCCGCTGGCTGTGCTGGCGGCAGCCTGCAGCAGTTCCCCAAGCTCCGGCAAGCCCCCGGCCGCGTCGCCCACCGCCGCGGCTATGGCAGGCCCCGCGCTTCCCAGCAAGCCGGCTAGCTCTCCCGCGTCCCTGACCGAAACTGGCAGCTCGCTGCTGTTCCCAATGTTCGGTACGTGGACCACGGCGTATCAGAAGCAATTCATTAATTCCAGCGGTGATCCGATTGTCACCATTACCACCGGTAGCACCGGCTCAGGTATCGGAATCGCAGACGCTGCTACCGGCACAGTCAACATGGGCGCTTCTGATGCGTATCTGTCGAGTGCGGATACCTCGCAATACCCTGGCCTGCTGAATATCGCGCTCGCGATTTCCGCGCAGCAGATCAACTACAACGTGCCCGGTGTCAAGAACCTGAACCTGAACGGCACCGTCCTGGCGGAGATCTACTCGGGCAAGATCACCAACTGGAACGACCCGGCGATCAAGAAGCTGAACCCGGGCGCAGCACTGCCGAACCTGAAGATCATCACGCTGCACCGGGCCGATGGCTCAGGCGACACCTTCCTGTTCACCAGTTACCTGAGTGACCAGGACCCGAGCCTGTGGTCGACCAGCAACGTCAACACTACGGTTAACTGGCCGTCGGTGCCAGGCGCGCTGGCCGAGACTGGCAACAGCGGCATGGTGGCCGGGTGCGCCGCCAACAAGGGCTGCATCGCCTACATCGGGATCAGCTACCTGAGCAAGACTCAGGCCGCCGACCTCGGCACCGCGTCCATCGCCAACAAGGCAGGCAAGTTCTTGCAGCCGACCTCGGCGACGATCAGCACCGAAGCCGCTTCGTTCACCGCGAGCACTCCGGCCAACGAGGCCATCTCGATGATCGATGGCCCCGCCGCTGGCGGCTACCCGATCGTGAACTACGAGTACGCGATCGTGAAGACGGCCCAGGGGAACGCGATCCAGGCTGAGGACATCCGTGCCTTCCTGCACTGGGTGGTGCACACCGGCCAAGACCCGACCACCTACCTGGACACGGTCAACTTCCAGCCGCTGCCAGCCAGCGTGGTCAGCAAGTCCGACGCCCTGATCGCGAAGATCGGCAGCTGATCTGATGGCTGCCGAAGCATCGGCACGGCCGGCCGACGGGGGAGCGGGCAGCGTCCCGCCCTCCCGCCGGCTCGGCGCGGCGCTCCGCGGCTGGTTCAGCGGGGACCGGACAGTTCGCCGGATCGGCTTCGCCTTCGCGCTGCTGCCCGCTACCGCCCTCGTGCTCATCTTGGTCACGCTGCTGATCAAGGCGCTGCCAGCGTTCGGGTTCAACGGCGCCTCGTTCTTTACCAAGAGCATCTGGTCAGTTGGCGGCTACACCTCGTCGATCGTGCACACCGGCGGCGTCACGCACCTGCAGGGACAGGCGTTCGGCGTACTGCCGGAGATCGTCGGCACCGTGGTGACCGCCGCCATCGCGCTGATCGTGGCGGTGCCAGTGTCGATCGGCGCCGCGCTGTTTATCGTCGAGCGGTTGCCTAAGCGGCTGGCCAGCCTGGTCGGCGCATTCCTAGAGTTGCTGGCCGGAGTCCCGAGCGTTGTCATCGGGCTGTGGGGCGCGCTGACCTTGGGGCCGTTCATCGCCCACGACATCGCGCCGGCGATCGCCAACAACGTGCCTGACGTCCCCGTGCTCAGCTACTTTAGCGGCGCTACCGGCAACGGGCTTGGCGAGCTCGTGTCTGGTCTCGTGCTGGCCGTGATGGTCATCCCGATCGTCGCCGCCACGACCAGGGACCTGATCCGCCAGGTGCCGATCCTGCCGCGCGAGGGCGCGATCGCGCTCGGTATGTCCGACTCGCAGTGCGCCCGGCGGGTCACCCTGCCTTGGGTCGGCAGCGGGATCGTGGGCGCCGTGGTGCTTGGCCTCGGCCGGGCTCTAGGCGAGACCATGGCGGTCGCCATGACCTGCGGCTTCGCGCTGGGCGCGGTGCCCGGCAATATCTACGGGGCGATGACGACTATTGCCGCCACCATTGTCTTCCAGCTCGATCAGGCGTTCAGCGACGCCAGCGGCTTTGAGCTCCGCACGCTCGCTGAGCTAGCCGTGGTCCTGATGGTGATCACGCTCGCGACGAACGTCATCGCCGCCTTGCTTGTGCGCAAGGTGTCAGGCACCGCGCTTCCGGTAGGCAGGGGGCTATAGGAGACATGGCAAGCACCAATAGCGCGGAGACCGTTGCCCCAGGCCCGCAGGCGGCCAGTGCCTTCGAATGGCCGGCCGTCCCGCTGTACCGGCGGATTGGCAACGCGGTCTTCTGGACCGCCTGCTTCCTCGGGCTTGCCCTGGTGATCGTGCCGACGATCTGGCTTGTCGTCGGGATCATCGCCCGTGCCGTGCCGCATTTCAGCTTCAGCGTGCTCACCACCGACACCACCGGCGATACCGGCGGCCTGGAGAACGCGATTCTTGGCACTGTGCTGCTGGCAGTCGGGGTGCTGGTGATCGGCGGCGTGGTCAGCGTGATGACGGGGCTGTATCTGGGCGAGTTCGCCCGTGGTCGGCACCGCGGCATCCTGCGCGGCGCCTACGAGGTGCTCGCCGGGATTCCGTCCATCGTTCTCGGCTACTGCGGCTACGTGGCCCTGTCGATCGGGCTGGGCTGGAAGAACTCGCTGCTCGCCTCGTGGATCGTGCTGTCGATCATCTCGATCCCCTACATCACCAAGGCCACAGAATCCTCGCTCGCCCAGGTGCCAAGCTCCTACCGGGAAGGCGCCGAAGCCCTGGGCATACCGTCTGGCTGGACACTGCGCAAGATCGTGCTCAAGGCCGCCACTCCTGGCATCATCACCGGCTTGCTGATCGCGATCGCCATTGCCGTGGGCGAGACGGCGCCGCTGCTGGCCGTGGCAGGCTGGAATGACCAGAACCCGTCGACGCATCTGGTCAATTCGCCGATCGGCTACCTGACTTATCCGATCTGGAGCTTCTATCAGAGCCCGACGCCAGCTTCGGTTGACCTGTCCTACGACTCGGCCCTGCTGCTGCTGATCTTCGTGCTGCTGATCATCGTCACTGGTCGGCTCATCATCTGGCGCTCTCGGCGCAATACCGAGTGAGCCATTTCGTCGACCGTTCGCAGGCGTTCGTTGCGCGACGCATTACCCGTAGTTCAGCTTCTGGTCACGTCCACTCCTTAGAACTGATATCGATCGCGCTGGCCATTTCCGGTGGCTGACGCAGAGCTCCAACCGGGCGGAGGGTGTCCAGTGGCTTACTCCGGCGACGACAAGTCAGACGTCGCGGGAGTTCTGGCTGATCGGCTCGCTGCCACCTTGGTGCATCACGAGCCCGGCTGGCGGCTGCCCAGGCCAAGCGCGCTGGCCAGGCGTTACAACGTTCGGCCGAATCAGGTCGAGCAAGCGGTCAGGGAACTCGCGGCGCGGCATCTGATCAGGCAGCTTCCCGACGGTCAGCTTTACCGAGCCAGTCCAGCCGAATACCTCATCGCGATGCACGGCGTGCCCAAGCTAGGCGCTCATGTCGATCCGATGGGCAGCGATGTCACCTGCCGGAGCAGGAAGGTCGCCTGGCGCCGAGTGCCAGAAGACATCGGCTGGGCGCTTGGCGTCGCCGCGGCGGATGCCGTCTGCGTCATCAAATGCCACTGGTCGGTCAACGGCGACCCGGCCGCGGTGTCTACTAGCTACCTGATCAATGAAGTCGCCAGCAAGGTCGTCGATGCGGCCGAAGCGGCTGACGCGATGACTGCCGACATGCTGCTCAGCATCGCGACTCAAGCGGCGGACGGACGTCGGGCCACCTCACTCGGCCAGCCCGTCGCCTTGCACCTGGAGTTGCAGCCGCCACCGTCTTCGGTGGCCAGAGGACTGCGGCTGCGGGCCGGGCAGCCGGCCGCGATGGTGACGGTCAGGTTTGACGACCGGCAGACTGGCCGCGCGGTCGCGCTGACGGTGGCCGCGCTGCGCCCTGATCTATTCAGGATCGTGATCGACTCGCCAGCGAACGAGTCGTCGCTGCCTGCGGTCGCGGTCAGCGACGCCTTTGATGACGGCACCGGCCTAACGGACACGACGTCAGCGGAAATGCCTTTCTCCTAGGAGGGATCAGCGTTACGACCGGCGAAACTCCGCGCTTAGGTCCGGGCTGTCTTGATCTTGAGCCGCTCACCTGCGGTTTATGGCCCGAAACGGACATAATGCCTCTTGGGTGACCAGTGAAAGCCGGTCAGAGGGGCACTTTCCGCGTCCGGGCATGCCTGTAGGCCGCTCGGTGGCGGCTTGCGGGCGCGGGTGACCCTATGTGGTGCGGGTGGCTGCGAGAGCCAGTGCTAGCTGACTCAGGATGGTCAGGTCGGCGTGCTGGCGGACGCGCTCAAGGCGGCGCACCCGGAGCGGGAGCAGCCCGAATTCGTGCTTCAAGCGGCCGAACTCGCGCTCGACCCCGCCGCGCTGGCAGTAGTAGGACTTGAAGCGGTCAGTCTCGCGTGGGAGCAGCGGGTGCAGGCGGGAAGCCTTGACCCATACCGAACCGGGCTTGCACTCGCCAGTGGGGCAGCGCCACTTGCTCGCGCCGCGCTTGGCGTCGGACCCGGCAAAGGTCCACGTTCCGTGCTCGCACGTCGGGGGCTTGTTCTTGCCGGCCTTGACGGCTGGCGTCTGGCGCAGCGGGATCACCGGGCGGGCGTGGCGGCTCTCTACTTCGACGTAGACCGCTTCGGAGTCGTAGCCCCGGTCAAGGACCGCGATGTCCACCGTGAAGCCGCGTGCCTTCACGGTGTCGAGCAGCACCGGGACTTCGGGGATTTCGGAGTCCTTGGCGGTGCGGACGGTCCACGCGACCGGAAGGCCGGTCAGGGTGTCCACGGCGCAATGCAGTTTGTAGCCGTAATATCCGCCGCCACTGCGGGTCGAAATAGAGGAACGGTGACCCCATGAAGCATCCGGGTCAGCGAAGCGCTTCCTTTCCGCGCCGCCGCGCTTGACGAAACGCTGACCGTTTCCGTAGGCCGGCATATCGCTGCCGTCAATGGCAATTACCGTGCCCATTCCCGGCTTGGCGTCGCGGAGCGCGGTCAGCACTGACTCGATGCAGGCGGTCAGCATGGACTCGTGCTTGCGCAGCTTTCCGCTGAAGCGGTAGCAGGCATCCACGGACGGGACCGCGCCCAGCACGTCGCGCAGCGCGGCGTGGTCGCGGATCAGGGCAACGGTTCGGGTCCAGGTCGGGAGCGTGTAAAGGCTCTTGACCAGGGATGCGCCGACCATCGCGCGGAGCGGGTAGCCGGGACGGCCCGTCCAGCGAGTCTCGGCCAGCCGCGCGATGAGCGCGGCGATCTCGGGACTGGCAAGCAGCCCGGCGACGGTAGCGGCGTCGCGTCCGCGTGATACGGTGGTTCCGACCACGGAGCTTACATCTCCTCGGTCCGGACCCCCGGACGTTAGCGCGTCGCGGGGGTCGCCTTTTTCTCTTGTACCTCCAATTCTATTCGGGGGGTCTGACAATTTCTGGTGCGCTGCCGCCCGTCACGGCGAAGGAATTAGAAAGACTCCTGAGATGGCAGGAAGCTGATTAGCCGGTAGAACGGGGCTGTCCTTCTTCCGCTGACGGAGACAATCCGTTCTCGCTCAACCAATATGGTGACCTGGCGGTCCAGGTTCGCTCGCACCTCATCCAATGATTCCAGGTCTACCGCGCCATGTATCTCCGCGCCGGAGGGCAGGTCGAGGTAGAAGATGCGCCGTTTGGTGCGTATTCCGTCCAGCCTGCCCCTCAGAGGGATCTGGCTCCGGTCGATCCGCGTTTCCTTCAGGCTGTCCTTCAGTACGCTGGCTTGGTACCTGGAAAGCATCGAACTAACTGCTTCACCGGAGCTAGGGGTGAGCAGGAAGCCAAGCCCTTCACCCTTCCTCGGCATCGCCTGAACGATGTCGCCTACTGCATTGCGAACAGTCGGTCGCTGGGCTAGCACCGCGTCAAGCGCCGCGTCGTCGTCCGCCGACGCGGGCAGCACCGTCACAAGTTCCCGCGCAGCCAGGAACGCGAGAGGGTCCGATACCGTCCCGGCGATCTTGCCCGGCGGCTCTTCTTCTATGGCGGGGAAGCCGAACACGATCGCGTTACCGGCCTGGCTGCGGACCAGCAAGGGAGCCTTGGCCCGACTTGCGGCGTGAGCCATGTTCGTCTCGGTCCCCGGATTGCGGATCATGTGGGCGAGCTTGGCTGTCGCATCCTGGATAGCCTTGGTGGCGAGAGATGAGTCGTGCGCATCTACCTCGCGCAGGCCAGTGAAGGTTAGACGCAGCAGGGCAGGTGCCAGGTATTCAGTCGAGAATTTGGCTTCCGCCGCGCGCAAGGATTCACGGGCTAGATCATCCAGCCAGGAGTCACCTGCAACTTCAGTTAGCGCTTCTCGGAAAGGATTGCTTACCACGCTACCTCCGCGAACCCCTTCGCCTTGCCGCTGACCACGTTACCGGCCGCGTCAAGGACGCTCGACCAACGGTCGTGCCAGGTTGCATCCTGACCCGGATAACACAAGAAAGCATCCACCGTGCCGCCGACAGGCTGCATGCGGGGCAGTTCGACGCCCATGGAGGCCACGTGGACGTGCTGCAGTGTGAGCAGGGTGTAGAGCGTCGTTCTAACCGGCTTGGGCGCGTTCTTCAGACCCAGCCAGTCTGCCGGCTTGACCACGACATCAACATCATGCGGCGGTTCGTCACAGCATGTGCAGAAGCTTCCGTCGATCCAAGCGACTCCCGCAGGGACGATCGTCTGAAGCAACTGCATATAGACGGAAAGCGCACTGAACAGCAACTCACGGCGCGGGCGGTCGGGTGCGTCCAGAACGAATCGTTCGTATATGTCCGGCAGTTCCGTTCGATGAATGCCGGGCGGCAGTAAGCCCGCTTCCGTCCACTCAGGGAGTTTCACGGTCGCTCGCCCTCCCTGATGAACGTGCCCCTGCCTGGCACCGAGTAGATCAGCCCTTCATCCCGCAGCAAGCGCAGCGCGCGCTGGACGGTGTTCGGAGCTACCCCCATCTGCTCGGCGAGAGTCATGGCTGATGGCAGGCGCGGACCCAGAGCGCCGCTCGCGATCTGCTCGCGCAATTGCGTCGCTACCTGCTGATACGGCCACTCGGCCGCGTTCGGGTCCACTGGCACGCGCTCACCGTAGTAACGCGACGTACCCATAAGCTAGGCAGAGCAACGCAACGCAACATACATTAATGTTCATGGATGAGACTGACGCCGAGGTCACGGCGTTAAACGAGGAACTGGCCGGCAAGTGGCATGTCACCCGGCACCGCTGCGGAGACCTGGACGCGGCTCGGGAACCCCACCGCGCCTACCACATCCTTGAGCCTCACCCCGCTGCTATGCGGGCCACTCTCAAGCGGGTCGAGCGCAACGGCGGAAGGCTTGTCAATTGAAAGGCGCAGACTGCCGCGACGCCTACGAGCGGGAGCGGCTGAGCGATGCTCAGGTCATCGAGTCCAAATGCCCTGGCTGGCTGGTCATGTACGGGCCGTACTCGCGCCTGTTCTGGGCTTTCGGCGCTCCTGACGGGCAGCCCATCGCAGCGCAGTCCGCGTCCGAACTCTTAGGGCACATGCGAGCGGCTGAGCGGTCGTGCACCGGAACCTACTACGAGCAACGGCCACCAGCCCGGCGCTGATCGGCCAAGATCATCCGCGACATGGGTGGCGGTTGCGGCACCGGACACTCAGGCGGATCATCGTCGCCCACGATCTTGACGATCTACCGGCAAAGATCGACAATGCGGGCACCAGAGGTTGGGCGGCTGCGCTTCCCGCAGTAACTGCAAGGGAAGGCTGGAGAGCGTGAGTCCATACGAGATTGTCGGCCCGTTCGAAAGTCATCGGGTCATCGTCGGCGGCCGGCGCGTCCCGTTCCTTGAAGCCCATCCGGTAAACGGCGGCAGGATCGGCCTAGTGCTTGACGGGCGGTTCGCCCTGGACGTGCCCGTGGCCAACGCCGATACGGTCATACCTTTCATCGCTGACTGCATCGCCGTGGCCATGGGCTACGCCTGCCATCCTCACGCAGATGAGGAACCAAGGCCGTCCGTACCGTTCCGTCGCAGCCTGAGCGCCGATCTCATCTACGGCGAGGCTGCGGGGAACTCAGAAGGCGGGTAGGTTCATCAAGTTGTTGTCGCGGACTGCGTCCATATCGGAGCGCAGCACGTTTGCGCCACAGCAGGTCCAGGGCAAAACCCCGGAGCGCTTGCCGTCGTCGGCCGGGCTGAGGGTGTAGATGTCCGCGCCATTGCGGATCTCCACCATGACTTCATCTGCCGAGCGGGTCTGACCGTTGATCTCCACCGCCACGACGTGCCAGTGCTCGTAAGGCAACTTGACATGAACCCTGCTGGAGCGCGTGACCTGATATTCGGCCATGCCACATCCTTTCTGTGCCGGAAGCCGCACGGCGCGCCTGCCATCGGTGACGGCAGCGGGGACGCTAACATGACGTGAGAGGTCGCCGGGAATCGGCCGTCACGTTCCGTGTGGTTCCAACCGTTGATTCTCGCAGCGGGCACACGCAGAACGAGCCAGGCACGCCGGGTGCGTCCAGGGTTTCCAAACCCGAACGCGCCCGGCTTGCTCGTTTCAAGCGCGGGCTGAGAAATTGGGGTAAGGACTACCCGATCCTGGGGTCCAGCATGATCACCAATGCGCCCTAAGCGCAGGTCGCCCTAGTTTCGCTGGACCCTCCTAGCACCGCAGGTACTATCTTTTGCCGTTATGCCACCTTATTTAGCCGACCCGGCGGATCGGATTTCCTGGCGTATCCGGCGGTTAGCGCCGGGTGAGTTCGCGCCCCGCAGCAACGCCGCTGCCGTCGCCGCGGTCGGAGTTGTCCTGGTCGGTGTGCTCTTAGCCCAGCTCACGCTGGTACTGCTGGTCGGCCTCCGCGCGATTGGCAAAGTCAGCCGATGGCGGCCGCTGTGGTTAGCCTGCCCGGCCGCGCTCGGGCTGGGCTGGCTGCTGGCCATCGGTCTTCGGCCCGGCCTGGCTGGTTACCTGGCCGGCGCCAGTCACGTAATCGCCGCCTTAACCAAGCACGGGACGATCGCCGCGCGGTTGCGCCAGCTGCGCTTGGTCGTCGGCGAGTGGCAGTCCTGGCTGCCGGATCAGCTCCCGGTGGCCTTGGTGCTCGCGGCAGCCGTGACCGCAGGAATTGACCTGGCCCAATGGCGCTCTGGGCCGCACGCTCACCGCCCGGGCGGCCTGATCACTATCAGGCGCTGGTATCTGGCGGCCACGCTACGCCGAGGGGAGCTCGCGACCCCCGAAGGCTGCTGCGTCGGGATCGACGCCCTGACCGGTCGCCGCGCGGTCATCTCTTGGTCGGAGGCCGAAGGCGGAGTGCTGTGCACTGGCCAGGACCAGGCGGCGGCAGCCAAGGTCGGCCGGGCCTTGACGGCAGCGGCGATCCAGCATCGCAAGACCGTCATCGTGCTTGACCTGGCCGGTGCGGTGGTCGGCGCGGGCACTGTTGACTACGCGGGTGAGCCGATCGCCCTGATCGGGGCGCGCTGCGCCGAGGTAGCGGCACCCCTGGTTCGATTCGACCAGCGCGCTGGTTACTACGACCCGCTCACCGGGGCGAGCCCGGCCCGTGCCACTAGCTTGATCATGGCGATGGTCAACTGGAATGGAGCGCCGCACGGACAGCAATTGCTGTGCTCGAATTACCTGAACGTCGCGCTGACTTTGATCACGGCAGCGCCAGCAGGCACCACCACGCTGCTGACCGAGCTGACCAGCTTGCTGGCGCCGGCTGCGCTGACCGCACGGGCAACGGCGCTGCGATCGCATTCCGAGGTGGCCGCGCGGCTGGCACCGAGAATCGCGGAGCTGGTCGCCAAGCTCGAGGTCGAGCCGATGGCGCTCCAGCCAGTGGCCGCCCAGCTTGGCGAACTGAGCTCGGTGCCGACCATCGGCCGGCCGCCGGTGCTGACCACCGGCCAGCCGGCTCGGGCCAGCGAGCATAGCCCGATCGTGCTGGCTGACGCGCTAGCTAGCCGGGCGGTGGTGTACTTCGGCCTGGCTTGGCCGCTGCCCGCCGAGCCGGGCGCGATGATTGCCAGGCTCGCCGTCGCTGACCTGATCACGCAACTGGCCGAGCGGAGCGACCGCGGCGGCCGCGCTGATTGCCTGGTCTGGATCAATGGCTGCGAGGCCATCGTGGCCAGGCAACTCGGCGCGCTGATCGCGCTCGGCACCAGGACAGGTACCTCGGTAGTGCTGAGCACTGCCGATGGCGCCGCTGTGGCGAGTCTGGCACCGCAGAGCAACGTGATCGCGGTCCACGGCATCGGGCCTGCCATGGGTGCCGAGCCGGGTCCGCCAGGGCCAGATCGAGATAGCGGCGTCGGGCTGGCTGATCCGCAGAGCTGGCTGCGCGGCGGTCGCCCTGGCGTGCTTTCGGTGCGCGTCAGCCAACCTCGGTCAAGGACGATGACTGATTGCCGTGTCGTCGGATGAGTGCTGAACCAGTGCGCGCCACCGCGGCGCCGATCTATCTGGGCTGGCAGTACGCGCCCGCGCTGCCCGATCCTGGACCGGCGCCGGTCAGGCCTGCCAGCGCCGAGGTTGGTGCCGTCGACTTGGGCTGGGTGCGGGCGCAGCGGCGGATCGTCAGGATCGCCGACCGTCCGGCGCGCCTAGGCGCGGCGGGCTGCGGCGTCCTGGTCGGACTGGCCGGCCTCTGCTGGCTAGCCGGCCTGGCTACGGCCGGGCTGGCGATCGGCGCCGCGCTGACCGCTGTCGTTGGCGGTAGCTGGTGCACCTGGTCGTGGCGCCGGGCCCACCGCCAGCTCAGCCGGGTGCTGGTAGCCGAGCAGCAGCGGGTTGCCACCGTAGCCGGTGCCGCATCGGTGGGGTTGGCTGCCAGTCAGCGTGAACACGCCAGTGAGTTCCGGGCCTGGCAGCGGCGCAAGGCCATGTTCGATCGCCAGCCGACCTGGTTCGCCGTTAGCCTGCCTGCGGGCATCGATCGGCTCGATGTCGCCGGCGGCACGCTGGCCGGCTGGTCCGCGCTAGTCACCACCATCGCGGCGACCCACCTCAGCCTCGCTGGCGAAGTCACGGTAGTTGACCTGACCGAGGGCGCCGTCGCTGCCGATCTGATCGAACTGGCCCGGCGCTGCGACTTGCGGCCGCTGGTCTGGGTGCTACCCGGTGACCTGCCCAGGCTCGATCTTGGCTGCGGATTGCCCGCTGAGGCGCTGGCCGACGTGCTGGCTCTGGCTGCGGGCGCGAGCAAGGACACAGGCCGGTCGGCCGAAGCCGGTGGCGCGGACCTCGCCACCGACTGCGCGTTGCTCGAACGAGTACTGAAGGTGCTCGGACCAGCCCCGACCATGACCTCGCTCACGGCGGCGCTCCGGGTGCTAGCCGAGATCGGCAATCCGACCGTCGACTTGCGGGCCGGCCTGATCTCCGCTGAGCAGTTCGAACGGCTCAGCGCCATGTTCGGCCGGGGCGGCATCGATCGGATGGTGATCGAGCGAGCCTGGTCGCTTGAATCCCGGCTGCGCTGCCTGGATCTGCTCGGCAGCGACCAGGCACCGCTCGCACCCACGCTGCTGCGAGTCGCCGCACTGGACCGCAGGGCCGGCGTGATCGGCAACCGCACGCTGGCGACCTTCCTGATCGCGGCGCTGACGCAGGTCTTGCGTCAAGCCGAGCCAGACCAGCCCTGGCGGCATACGATCTGCGTGCTCGGGGCTGACCGGCTCAGCGGCGACGTCATTGACCGGCTCGCCGACGCCTGCGAGGTGTCAAGGACCGGCCTGGTGCTCGGCTACCGGGTGCTTGCGGCACCGGTCAGGGAGCGACTCGGACGCGGCAACGCGGCGATCGCGTTCATGCGGCTTGGTAATGGTGATGACGCCAAGGCGGCCAGTGAGCTGATCGGCACCGAGCATCGGTTCGTGGTGAGCCAACTCACCGACACGGTGGGCACGTCGCTCACCGACACCTGGGGTGACTCGTATACCAGCACCGTCGGCACGGCCGATTCGGTCGCCGACTCGGTATCGGTCGGCCGCAGCCGAGGCGGCAGCTCCGGTCGCGCCAGCAGCCACCAAGGTGGATTCGCGCCCTTCGGTGACCGCACCAGGTCGGCCAGCGGTGACTCCAACCACTCGGTCAGCGATCAGGTCTCCAGATCGCTGACCGAGGGCATCAATTCAGGCAGCTCCTGGGGCTTGAGCCTGTCCAGGGCGCTTGGCGAGAACGAGTCGCTTGGGCGCACCGCGCAGCGCTCACGCGAGTTCCTGGTCGAGCCAGATGAGCTACAGCGGCTGCCGCCGAACGCCGCCATCATCAGCTATCCGGCAGCTCACGGCCGTACCGTCGTGCTGGCTGACACCAACCCGGCGATCGCCGCGCTGCCGACGGCGGTCAGGCACACCACGCCGGATTCGCCAGCTGATGACGACTTAGACTCGGAGTCGTGCAGCGACCTTTTCGGCAGGTAGATGTCTTCAGCCCGGATCCGTTCCTCGGCAATGCCGTCGCCGTGGTGCTCGACGCGGCGGGGCTCACGACCGCGCAGATGCAGCAGTTCGCCAACTGGACAAATCTGTCGGAGACCACCTTCGTGTTGCCGCCTGACCAGCCCGGTGCCGACTATCAGGTGCGGATTTTCACTACCGCCGCCGAACTGCCGTTCGCTGGGCACCCGACGCTTGGCACCTGCCACGCCTGGCTGGAGGCGGGCGGTCAGCCAGCCCGCACCGACGCCATCGTCCAGCAGTGCGAGGCTGGCCTGATCACCATCCGCAGGTTCGGGGACCTGCTCGGCTTCGCCGCGCCGCCGCTGATCCGCTCAGGGCCGGTGGCTGACGAACTACTCGATCGCATCGCGGCGGAGCTCAAGATCGCCCGAGCCGACATCGTGGACGCTCAGTGGGCTGACAACGGTCCTGGCTGGGTGGCGATCATGCTCGCCAGCGCCGAGCAGGTGCTCGCGCTCAGGCACACGGTCGCCAACACCGACCTCGGCGTAGTCGGACCTTACCCGGCCGGGGCGGAGTGCGCGTTCGAGGTGCGGGCCTTCTTCCGGCAGGACGACAAGATCGCCGAGGACCCGGTCACCGGCAGTCTGAACGCCTCGCTGGCCCAGTGGTTGCTTGGCTCGCACCGGGCCACCGCTCCTTATGTGGTCAGCCAGGGCACCGCGGTTGGCCGCCGGGGTCGGGTGCACATCGCCGCCAGCGATGGCGAGATCTGGGTGGCCGGGACCACGGTCACCTATGTCAGCGGCCAGGTTGACCTGTGACATGCCGCTGATACGCAAGTATCGGCCCGCCGACCACGACGGGGTCTACGACGTGTGCGTGCGCACCGGCGCGGCCAGCCAGGACGCGCGTGGCCTGTACAGCACCGATGACCTGGTGCCTGACATCTACGCGGGCCCGTATCTGCTGATCGAGCCTGAGTTGGCGTTCGTGCTCGATGATGGCCAGCGGGCGGTCGGCTACGTCATCGGCACGGCCGACACGCAGCGGTTCGTCGACGCTTACGCCGAGCGCTGGCTGCCGCTGATGCGGGACCGCTACCCGCAACCGCCGCCGGTACTTGCGACGCCAGAGCACCGGCAGCTGGCCAATCTCTTTAACCCCGGCCGGATGATCCGGCCAGAGCTGGCACCGCATCCCGCTCATCTGCACATCAACCTGCTGCCTGACTATCAAGGCGGCGGATACGGCCGGGCGCTAGTCGCCGAGTTCCTCGCCGCCCTGGCCGAGCGCGGCGTGCCTTCGGCGCATCTGGCCGTGTACAGCACGAATATCCGCGCACTCGGTTTCTACGCCAAGCTCGGCTGGTACGACGTTCCGGCGGCCGATCCTGGCCCGTGGACCTTCCTGGCCAAAAGCACCGACTGACCGGTCTTCGCGGCTGGCCCCGGCGGCCGCTCCTGGTTTGCTACCTTTTTCAAGTGCCTGGTCAGCGAGAGGAAAACTACGGGTTATGAGCAGTGACCCAGGAATCGGCGCCAGCACCAACGCGCCCTGGTACCGGGTCGTTGCCATCCCCGATACGCCGTACGGCGGTACCGCCGAGCGCGACTACGCCTCCGTGCTGCCCGCTGTGCTTGACGCGGCGAAGAGCCGTCGGCCTTTTGTTGTTGGCTGGTTCTCTCGTGGCAACGGCGCGCCGCTTGAGCTGTTCACCAATGCGGGGCCGCTGCCCGCACCGGCCAAGCCCATCACGAACTGGTCCGACGGGCCTGATGGTCAGCGCACCGGTGCCCGCCAGCCTGAGCAGCCGGTGAAGGCCGCAGCCGGTGGGCAACCAGCCGTCGCTCAGCATCCTTATGGCCCGCCTAGCGATGAGTTCTTGACCAAGCTTTCCGCTCAGGTGGCCGCCGATCGGCACTGCGAGATGCTGTTCCCCTGGGGGGCCAGGGGAGCGCCATTCACGGCCGGCCTGATGGCTGATCTCGGCAGGCTGATCTGGGCACCCTGTCCAGGCCGCCAGGCACCGCCGCTGAGCGTCAAGGCCGGCGGCGGCTACGGCGGCGGCTGGTCGGGCCAGAACGGGCACCAAGGCGGTCAAGCCGGGTTGGCGAGTCCTTGGCTCTCCGGCAGCGTCGGGCTGACCGGCCAATTGCCCAGCCTGTTTGAATCGGCACTCACCACGCTGATGGCGCGGCCGTTCGGTTGGCTGGTCATCGCGGAGCCGACCGACCTGATCGACGCCGAGCTAGCCGATCTCCGCGGCCAGTTGAATGTCGTGCGCCGCTTCGATGAGGAGCGGTCACGATACGAGGCGGACCGGATCGCTCGACGGTTGGCCGAGCTTGATGCCTTCCGCGAGGCCGGGCTGTGGAACGTCAGGGTGCTGGTCGGGGCGGCCGACCTGGAGCAGTTGAACGTGATTGCGCCGATGCTGGTGGGCTCGGCCGACCTGACCGCGCACCCGTACCGGCTGCGCGGGCCTGACCGGGCGATGGACCTGGCTGACGCGCTATCGGCGCGGCATGCCGATCCGGTCGACAACTCCGCCGTGCCGTTCACCGCCACCGCTGGGGTGCTCGCGTCACTGGCCGGGCTGCCGCGGCGCGAGGTGCCCGGAGTCCGGGTGCTCGACGTCGGTTACTTCGACGTCACGGCCGAGCCGCTTGGTGGCGACGGGGTCAGCCTGGGTGCCGTGCTTGACGGGAAAGACCGCGCGGTAGGCGACTTCACTGTGCCGCTGACCACGCTGAACCGGCACGCGCTGGTCACCGGCGCGACCGGGGCCGGCAAGTCGCAGACCGTCAGGCACCTGCTTGACCAGCTCACCAGGGCCGAAATCCCCTGGCTAGTGGTCGAGCCGGTAAAGTCGGAGTACGCCTCCATTGCCGGCCGGGTCAAGGCGGCCGGCGGCGAGCTGACGATCATCAACCCGGCCGATCCTGATGCCATCCCACTCGCGGTCAATCCGCTGGCACCAGAGCCCGGTTACCCGGTGCAGGCGCACATTGACATGGTCAGGGCGCTGTTCCTGGCCGCGTTTGACGCCAGGGAACCGTTTCCGCAGATCATGTCGCAGGCGCTGCAGCGAGTATACGAATCCTGTGGGCGGGACCCGGTGAGCGGTGGCGGTCAGCCTGGTGCCGCCGTGCCGCCAGCCGTGCCGACGCTCGCCCAACTCCAGGCCGCGGCGATCGAGGTAATTTCCGACGTCGGCTACGGCCCCGAGTTGACCGCTGACGTACGAGGGTTCGTTGACGTTCGGTTGCGGTCGCTGCGTACCGGCTCGGCCGGCCGGTTCTTCGAGGGCGGCCATCCGGCCGATATCGGTGAGCTGCTGCGGCGCAACGCCCTGCTCGCGATCGAGGATGTGGCTAACGACGAGGACAAGGCATTCCTGATCGGGACCTTGATCATCAGGATCGTCGAGCACCTGCGGCTGCGGGCCAGGGCCCAGTCGGTGCCTGGCACCGAGCAACTGCGGCATGTGATGGTGATCGAAGAGGCGCACCGGCTGTTGCGGGCTGACCGTGAGGGTGCCAGCGCGCACGCGGTGGAGTTGTTCGCCGGCCTGCTCGCCGAGATTCGCGCCTACGGTGAAGGTCTGGTCATCGCCGAGCAGATCCCGGCCAAGCTGGTCCCCGATGTGGTCAAGAACACCGCGCTCAAGGTCGTGCACCGACTGCCAAGCAGCGACGATCGTGAGCTGGTCGGAGCGACCATGAACCTCGACGCCGAGCAGTCACGTCAGGTGGTGTCATTTCCGCCTGGAGTGGCAGCCGTCTTCGCCGACGGCATGGACCGTCCGCTCCGGATCAGGGTGCCGTTCGGCGCGGACGCCGACCGGCTGCCGGCCCCCGATCAGCTTGCCGACCCGCCGATGGCCGGGCGCCGATCGGCGGCCTGCGGCATCGCGTGTGCCAGCGAGCGCGCCTGCACACTGCTTGAGCTGCGCTCAGCTGACCTGATGGCGGCGGCGCCCGACTTCGCCTGGCTCCGGGTTTGGGCCGAGGCACTCGTGCTCGCCTTCCTGACTAACTCGCCGCTTCCAGTAGTGCCTGCGGCGCTGCGGCAGCGCTGGTCCCAGCTCGCTCAGCGACTGCGCGAATGCGTGCTCGCCACCACTATCGAAAGGGCCGTTGCGAGCCGGTCAGAGGCGGTTCGGCCGCATTTCGATCCGGCCGAACTCACCGCCGCGGCCGCGGCGACTGGGCAGCGGCTGCTCGCTGGCGGTAAAGGCGCAGGCACCCAGGTCGGCAGGCAGTGGGTGATACCGCAACTGCAATGGCTGCATGAACTTGAGCGGGCGCTGCCTTTGATCGGGCCCTCACCCGACCCGTTCGAGCTTGCCTTGCCGCTGGAATTCGAGCTGACCGGCCTGTCGGACGAGCCAGACATCAAGATCGGGCAGCGGATCAGCGCGCTGCGCAGGCACCCGTTGTCGATGGAACTCGACCGCAATCGGATGCCGGCCTGGACCGCCTTGCTCGGTCTTGATGACCAGCGCGGCTTCGCCGCCGACCTGGCCAATCTCGCCGTCGGGTCAAGTCATCGTGGTCAGTTGCTACAGGCGGCTGGCGAGATGGGGGTCGCCAGCTGGCTTGAGCCTGTGCTTTCCTGGCCAAGGAGATTTATCGTCGGTTGCGAAGATGAGCTAACGACGGTGGCGGACGCGCAGCCGTATCAAGTAGCCGGATAACATCGGCGCACATGGGCAAGCTTCCGATCAGGGCACGAGTCGCGACCACCATTGGCGGTGCGGCCGGCAAGGTGTCGCGGCTTACCGGACGTGGCGATGGCTCGGTAATTGGTGGTGTCGTTGGCCTCCGGGTCGCTCCTGACCTGCTAAAACAGCTCGCTGTCGGACGGCAGATCGTGATGGTCACCGGCACCAACGGCAAGACCACCACGACTCGCCTGGTGACGGCGGCAATCGGCGCACTTGGCCAGGAAGTTGCCACGAACGCGTTTGGCGCCAATATGGAAAGCGGACTTGTTTCCGCTTTGTCCGGCTCGCCCGACGCCCCCTACGCGGTGCTTGAGGTCGACGAACGGCATCTGCCCGCCTTGATCAAAGTGACCAATCCTCGAGTTGTAGTCCTGCTGAATCTCAGCCGGGATCAAATGGACAGGGCCGCTGAAATCTGGCTCATCGCGCGGCGCTGGCGTGAGGCGTTCGCGCAGCAGCCGCAGCTGCGGCTGGTGGCCAACGTCGATGATCCGCTGATCGCCTGGGCCGCGAGCTCGGCCAGTCAGGTGACCTGGGTCGCGGCCGGCCAGCGCTGGCACGAAGACTCCTGGTGCTGCCCGGACTGTGGTTCGCACCTGCAGCGAGACGAGCTCGGCTGGCGCTGCGGCGAGTGCTCGCTGTCGCGGCCGTCAGCGCGCTGGGTGCTTGATGGCAATCACGTGATCGACGCGACCGGGACGGTTCGCCAGCTTGACCTGGCGCTGCCCGGCCGGGCTAACCGGTCTAACGCGGTCATGGCGCTGGCCGTCGCCAGCCTGTTTGGTGCCGACGTTGATCAGGCGCTGCCCGAATTGCGCAAGGTCACCTCGGTCGCCGGCCGGTACACGACGGTGCAGCGGCGCGGCCGGACGATGCGGCTGCTGCTGGCCAAGAATCCGGCTGGCTGGCTTGAAGCCTTCGACGTGCTCGGCGCCGATAAGCCACCAGTGCTGCTCGCCGTCAACGCGCAGGGACCTGACGGCCGCGATACCTCGTGGCTTTGGGATGTGGATTACCGCGTGCTCACCGGCCGCCGGGTGCTGGTAACCGGTGAGCGGCGGATCGACCTAGCGGTTCGGCTTGAGGCCGATGAGGTCCCGTTTGAGCTGGTCGACGACGTGGAGGCGGCGGTTGACGCGGTCCCCGCGGGTAACCTCGACGTGATTGCGAACTACACCGCGTTCCAGCAGATCAGGGCCACTGTCGGGCGATCGGTGTGACCGCGTTAGCGCTGCGGCTAGCAGTGCCGGGCAGGCGACGCAGAGGGAGTTTTGGCAGTGAACTTGCCAATTGACGACGAGCCGGTGACCGCTGTGCTCGACGTACCTGGAGGCTTCACCGAGCCGTTTGCTTCGGCTCGGCCAAGCGCCGCTGGACCAAGCGCGCTCCGGCTGATCTGGATCTACCCTGATCTGCTCAGCACTTACGGTGACCGGGGCAACCTGGTGATGCTGACCCGTCGGGCGGCTTTGCGCGGGCTGGCGGTCGAGCCAGTCAGCATCAACTCCGACCAGCCGGTGCCCACTCAGGGCGATGTGTACTTGCTTGGCGGCGGCGAGGACTTGCCGCAGGTGCTGGCCGCCAGGCGGTTGAACGCCGATGGCGGGCTGGCCGCCGCAGTGGCCGGCGGCGCGGTGATCTTCGCGGTCTGTGCTGGTTACCAGTTGATCGGCGAGGTGTTCGGCGGTGCCCAGGGTGAGCCAGTCGGGGGCCTTTGCTTGCTTGATGTCAGCAGCGGCCGGGGCGAGCAGCGCGGCGTTGGTGAGGTTGTCGCCGACGTCGACCCGGCGCTCGGGGTCGACCGGCTGACCGGCTTTGAGAACCACCAAGGTGTCACCAAGGTGGGTCCAGGTGCGAAGCCGCTGGCTAGGGTGGTGCGCGGCGTTGGCAACGGCGATGGCACCGAAGGCGCCTACGCCGGCCGGGTGCTCGGCACCTATCTGCACGGACCTGCCCTGGTGCGTAACCCGAGTCTGGCCGACTTGCTGCTGAGCTGGGCGGCTGGCCCGCTCGGGCCGCTGCCAGAGGCGGCTGAGTACTGGACCACCAGACTGCGCTCAGAGCGCCTGGCTGCCGTCACCGCCTGATCAGCGCAGTGCCGGCCGGCCCGGTGCGGTGCGGTGCGGTGCCGACAGTCGCTAATAGACCAGCGGCTTCGCGCCGTCGGCCATGACCTCGGCGACGAAGGTGGTCGCGCCAGCGATCCTGATGCCAGCAATCAAGTCATCTTCGGTGATCTCGCGCCTGGCCGCGCACTGGGTGCAGATGGTGAGGGTGCCCGCCTGCAAGACGACGGCAAGTAGGTCATCTAGCGGAGTCGCATACGCGAGCCTGATCTCCCGCGCCTTTCCCGGCAGCGCAAACCAGGTAGCCTCGCCGGTCAGCCAGAACGAGACCGGCACGCCGCTGGCGATCGCGCTGGCGGCCACGTTGAACGCCTGGTTGCAGCGCTCAGCATCGTCCTTGCCAGCCGTAAGCTTGATGACTAGTGAGCCGGAAGCCATGTCAGTCGTTGTCCTTAGTCTGCCGGACCAGCCTGCTAGCCCAGAACGTCGCCGGGTCGAAGGACACCGTACACTGCCATTGTGGCAGCGGACATTAGCGCGATAGTGCTGACCGTACTCAGCGCGTCACTAGCGGGTTGCTGCGCAGTGATCGGCCTGCGCCTATGGCGTGCCGGGTCCTAGCCGTAAGCTGCCGCAATGACCTTCGACCCGCTAGCGGCCAAGCCGCAGCCTGAGCCTCATCCCGCCATTGCCCCGCTGAGCTTCCTGCTCGGCCGGTGGGAGGGGGCCGGCGTAGTTGGCTATCCGACGATCGAAAGCGTCAACTTCGGCCAAGAACTCTCGTTTAGCCACAATGGCAAGCCGTTCTTGATCTATTCGAGTCGCACCTGGCTGCTTGAGGCAGACGGCACGATCGGCCGTCCGCTGGCGATCGAAGTGGGATTCTGGCGCCCGCAACCTGACAATCAGGTCGAAGTGCTGCTCACGCACCCGACTGGCATCAGCGAGCTCTACCTAGGTCAGCTCGACGGCACCAAGATCGAGATGATCACCGATGCGGTACTTCGCACCGCCACGGCCAAGGAGGTTACCGCAGGCAAACGCCTGTACGGCCTAATCGGTGCCGACCTCGGCTACGCATACGACCTGGCCGCCGTCGGCCTTCCCTTGCAGCCGCACGTCTCAGCCCAACTCAAGCGCGTAGCGACCGGCTAGCGCAACGCGGAAGTGCGCTGGTCGGTCAAGGGCGCGCCGGTCGGGCTAAGAGCAGGGGAGAAAGAGAAGCCCCCGGGCTGCTCCCGCCAGAATCCGCCTTGCGGCGACTTCCTGCGGGGACCGGCTGGACAAGGCCGATCACCCGGGGGTCCGGTGTCTGCCGTGTATTCGCCGACCGCCGCCTTGGGCGGCACGCGCGCCGCTCCGCATTGCTGCGGGCCGCTGCGCAGGCCGGTGATGAGCACTCCAGGCGAACCTGACGCGCTCCACGGGACGGCGGCTAGCTGACAGCCACCTCACGAGTCCGACAACTATGCATTAGTTTGGACCACCTCCTTTCCCGTGTTAGCCAGCACGTTACGTGACCTGCGGTCGGCTCGGCAAGTAGGTTATTGCGGCTCGCTATGCCGGAGTAGTTCGCGCGCTGGCTACTAGACTGCGGACATGTCGCAGACGTGGGATGACACGCTGCGGGCCAGTGGCTACCGGGTGACCCCGCAGCGGCAACTCGTGCTCGAAGCGGTGACCAAGCTGGAGCACGCGACACCTGAGGAGATCTACGCCGAGGTCAAGCAGACCGCGGTTGGGGTCAACGTTTCTACCGTGTACCGGACGCTTGAGCTGCTTGAGCAAATCGGTCTGGTCACGCATACGCATCTCGGGCACGGAGCGCACCGCTACCACCTTGCGGCTGACGCTCAGCATATTCACCTGGTCTGCCGCGGCTGCGGCGCGATCACCCAGCTCGAGCCAGCAGCAGTCGGCTCGCTCGTGCGCTCACTCGACAAGGATTATGGATTCGAAACCGATGTCGGCCACCTCACCGTATTTGGCCGGTGCGCGCAGTGCCGGGCCGACTCATCAGGGCCTTCAGCAACCGGAGCCGCCCATCGGTGAGCCAACTATGGCAGACCGGGGCCAATTGACTGGTTCCCTGGCCCGGCTGAAAGAACTACCGTCGGGTATGACAGGCGTTGGTCCTGTCCGCCGTCCTTTGCCGTGATGCTTCAGGAGCTGACCACACGATGACCACACCAGACGAGCAGCCGGACGGCGTGCTGCACGTTACCGACAGTCGCACCGGCCGCAGTTACCAGATCCCGATCGCGGACGGTGCGGTCAGGTCTCTTGACCTGCGCCAGATCAAAGCGTCAGCGGACGACTTTGGCTTGCTCTGCTACGACCCCGCTTTTTTGAATACGGCCAGCTGCCGCAGCGCCATCACCTTTATCGACGGCGACGCCGGGATCTTGCGCTATCGCGGTTACCCGATCGAAGAGCTGGCCCGCCGGTCGTCCTTCCTTGACGTGTCCTACTTGCTGCTTCAGGGCGAGTTGCCGAGCAAGGACGAGTCGGCCGCCTGGTCCAATGAGATCGGGCAGCACACCTATGTGCACGAGAACGTCAAGAAGTTCATCGACGGATTCCACCATGACGCCCACCCGATGGGCATGCTGGTCAGCACGGTGGCTGGGTTGTCCACCTTCTACCCTGAGGCGAAATTCGTCGCCGATCCAGCACGCCAGCGGGAGCAGGTCGTCCGGCTGATCGCCAAGATGCCGACGCTGGCCGCGTTCACGTACCGGCACGCGATGGGCCTGCCTTATGCCTATCCGGACGGTGAGCTTTCCTACGCGGGCAACTTCCTCAACATGATGTGGAAGATGACCGAGCCTCGGTACCGGCCAGATCCTGTGCTTGAGCGCGCACTTGACATCCTGCTGATCCTGCACGCCGATCACGAGCAGAATTGCTCGACCAGCGCGATGCGGGTGGTCGGCAGTTCGCACGTGGACCCGTACTCAGCGGCTGCCGCTGCCGCAGCCGCCCTGTGGGGACCGCTGCACGGCGGGGCGAACGAGCAGGTGCTGCGGATGCTGCAGGAAATCGGCTCGGTCGACGCGGTGCCGGCCTATGTCGAGCGGGTCAAGCGGGGCGAGATCCGGCTGATGGGATTCGGCCATCGGATCTACAAGAACTTCGACCCGCGCGCCTCGATCATCAAGGAGGTAGCTGACGAGGTATTTAGCGTCACCGGCCGCAATCCGTTGCTCGATATCGCGCTTGAGCTTGAGCGGATCGCGCTGGCCGACGACTACTTCATCAGCCACAAGCTGTACCCGAACGTGGACTTCTACTCGGGCATCATCTATCAGGCGATGGGCTTCCCGATGACGATGTTCCCCGTGCTATTCGCGATCGGCCGGATGCCAGGCTGGCTCGCGCAGTGGCAGGAGAACGCGGCCGATCCCGAGCAGAAGATCGCCAGGCCCCGCCAGCTTTACGTAGGCGAAGGGTTGCGGCACCTCGACGGGGAAGTGGGCTGAGCTAGCCGCGCCGCCAGGTAAATAGCGCGCCGTCCGGGGGCGACTGGTCTTATCGTGTCCGGGTGTCCTTGCTGAGCGCCAGCGGCGTAAGCATCAGCTACGGCGCGCTGGTCGTGCTGCGGCAGGTGGACCTGGCCGTGGCGGCCGGTGACCGGGTGGCGGTAGTCGGGCCTAACGGCGTCGGCAAGTCCACGCTGCTCAAGGTACTAGCCGGTGAGCTGGTGCCGGAGGCTGGCCAGGTCGCCGCTGCCGGGACGGTCGGTCACTTGCCGCAGGAGCGTGACCGGCGCGGCGATGAGAGCGCCCTGGCTTATCTGGCGCGACGCACTGGCGTGGCCGCTGCCGAGCTGGCGGTCCAGACGGCTGCTGACGGCTTGGCGCAGGGCCGCAGGCAGGCCGCCGACGAGTACGCCGCCGCACTTGACCGATACCTGGCGCTCGGCGGCCCTGACCTTGAGACTAGGGCTCGCGAGCTGGCCGCCGCCCTTGGCCTGCCCGCTGACCTTGACCGGCCTGCGACCGGGCTATCTGGTGGTCAGCTCGCCCGGCTGGCGCTGGCGGCCGTGTTGCTGGCGAGGTTCGACGTGCTACTGCTTGATGAACCAACGAACGATCTTGATGTGAGCGGCCTTGAGTCGCTTGAGTCGCATCTGGCTTCCTTCCGGGGCGGCTTGGTCGTGGTGTCGCACGACCGGACGTTCCTGGACCGGACGGCGCGGCAAGTGCTTCAGATTGACCCGCATACGCGCGAGGCCAAGCTGTTTGGCGGCGGATATGACGCTTACCGCGACGAGCTCGCGCGGGACCGGGCCAGGGCCGCCCAGGCGTATGAGACCTACGCGGCCAAGCGCGATGACCTAGTCGAGCGGGCCAGGCGGCAAAAGGAATGGGCGCGGGCGGGCGAGGGACAGGCCAAGAGCGCCTCAGCGCGCCGTAACGAGCCGGACAAGTTCGTCAGGCAAGCCAAGATCGCCGGTGCCCAGCACGCGGCTTCGAAGGCGGCAGCCAGCCTGCGGGCGATTGACCGGCTTGAGGCAGTCGACGAGCCGCGCAAAGAATGGGAGCTCCGACTGCGCTTTGGTGCGTCGGCGCGAAGCGGCGATGTAGTGGCGGTGCTCGACGAAGCAGTCGTCCGGCGCGGAGCGTTCACGCTTGGGCCGGTCAGCCTCCAGGTGAGCTGGGGAGACCGGGTGCTCATCGCCGGTGATAACGGCGGAGGCAAGACGACGCTGCTGAATGCGTTGCTTGGTCGGCTGCCGCTGGAGTCAGGCCGCGGTTCGCTCGGTGCCTCGGTGGTCGTCGGCGAGATCGACCAGGGCAGGAAGACCTTCGCACCGCAGGCCAGGCTGATCGATGCGTTTTGCCGCGAATCCGGGCTGATCGCTGAGGAGGCCAGGACCTTGCTGGCCAAGTTCGGCCTGGGTGCCGATGACGTCCAGCGGCCGATCGAGCGGCTGTCGCCCGGCGAGCGGACCAGGGCCGACCTGGCCTTGCTGATGCAGCAGGGGGCCAACTTGCTAGTGCTTGACGAGCCGACCAATCATCTCGACTTGCCCGCGATCGAGCAGCTTGAGTTGGCGCTTGGCAGCTATGAAGGGACGTTGCTGCTGGTGACGCACGATCGCCGGCTGGCCGAGCGAACCACGGTAACGCGGGTCATCACGGTGCGGGATGGCGTGGTAGCTGACGGGTGAGAATCGACCGCAGGCCTCCGCTGCGCAGCCGGTAACGGCCGACGCATAGCCTTGCTCTCATGGACAGTCCGCTGCTCACTTTGGTCGGTGCGGTCCGCGCCGAGTTTCCCGATGTCGGCGTGGCCGCGCACTACGGTGACCCCTACGCGGAGCAGCGCGCGCTGGCCGAAGGAGCTGGCTTCGTCGATCGATCACATCGGGACGTCGTCACGATTACCGGCCCTGACCGGCTGACCTGGCTGAATAGCCTGAGCACGCAAAAGCTTGATCAGCTGACAGTGGGCGATGCGACGCAGACGCTGATCTTGAGCCCGCACGGGCATATCGAACACCAGCTCAGTCTGGTGGATGACGACAGCACCACCTGGGTCCACGTCGAGCCTGGCGAAGCCGAGCCATTGATCGAGTTCCTTGACTCGATGCGCTTCATGCTTCGGGTCGAAGCTGCCGAGGTCACGGCGGATTACGCAGTGATCACCACGACCAGTAAAGTCCCGGTCGCCGGAGTGGCCGAAATGAACTTCGAATTCGGCCGAGATCTTGTGGTCGAGCGGTCCAAACTCGCCGAGCTTGCGAGCGAATACGCGCACGCCGGTCTTCGGCCCGCAGGAATGTGGGCGCACGAGGCGCTGCGGATAGCCGGGCACCGGGCGAGGTTCGGCACCGACACCGACCACCGGACGATCCCGCATGAAGTCGGCTGGATCGAGACGGCCGTGCACCTGAACAAAGGCTGCTACCGGGGCCAGGAGACGGTCGCTCGGGTGCACAATCTTGGCCACCCGCCGCGGCGACTTGTGCTGTTGCAGCTTGACGGCAGCCAGGACAACCTGCCAGCTCACGGCGAGCAGGTACGGCTTGACGACGCAGTGGTCGGCTTCGTTGGCTCGGCCGCCCGACATTACGAACTTGGCCCGATCGCGCTGGCGCTGGTAAAGCGGACCACGCCGGTCGAGGCGACGCTGACCACGGCTGGTATCAGCGCCGCCCAGGAGGTCATCGTACGGCCGGACGCAGGGGCCAACGTAAAGATCACTTTGCCCAGGAATCGCCCGGGTCGCTAACAGCCAAGCGAGCCGGTCGTTCGCTGCCCGATATAAGCCGGTTTGCAAATAGGGTGACCTTCTGCGTAGGCGTGGCGGTGAGGCAGGAGTAACCTGTGCCGGGCAGGCCCTTGCGAGACCGCCAGTCTCGTACCGCTTGCGCAGGTTTCCAGCCGATGCTCCAACGGAGGTGCCTTCGGTGCTGCGCCGAGTCCTGCTGGCTGCCTCATCCAGCCAGCGAGTCCACCGCATCATCACGACCGCCCCGGTCAGCCGCGCCGTTGTGCGCCGGTTCGTGGCCGGTGAGACAGTGACAGAAGCGCTGGCGGTGGTGGACCGACTGCTCGCGGCGGGCCTGCGGGTGACCCTGGATTACCTGGGCGAAGATACCGCCGATCCAGAGCAGGCGGCGGCTGTGGCGAGCGAGTACGTCGCGCTGCTCGAATCTTTGGCCACGCGCGGATTGACGTCGGAGGGTCGCACCGAGGTCTCGGTAAAGCCAACCGCTCTTGGACTCGGATTGCCCGAGCACGGCGAGAAGACAGCGGCCGAGAACATCGCCAGAATCTGCCGGGCGGCGGCCGCGGCCGGCACTACAGTCACCGTGGACATGGAGGACCACAGCCGCGTAGAAGCAACCTTGCGGCTGGTCGAGTCCATCCGAGCCGACTTCCCTGACCTGGGCTGCGTAGTCCAGTCCTACCTGCGCCGCACGCCGGGCGACTGCCAGGCGCTCGCCGTCGCGGGTTCGCGGGTGCGGCTGTGCAAGGGCGCGTATTCCGCACCGGATGGCGTCGCGCTAGCCGCGCGTTCCGAAGTGGACCGCAATTACGCCAGGTGCATGCGGATCTTGCTGGACGGGCCCGGCTACCCAATGCTCGCCACGCATGATCCACGCATGATCGCCATCGCCCAGTCACGGGCCGCGACCCTAGGCAGGGACGCGGCCGGTTTTGAATACCAGATGCTCTACGGCATCAGGCCGGACGAGCAAGCTCGGCTGGCCGCAGCCGGGGCTCAGATCCGGGTTTACGTGCCTTACGGCATCGACTGGTATGGATATCTGGTCAGGCGACTGGCCGAGCGGCCGGCCAACCTGGCGTTCTTCCTGCGGGCGCTCCGCTCTCGAAGCTGAGTCCTTAGCATCGCCCAGGCTAGGCTTTGGTGATGATCGCGATCCTGGGCGCGGGCAAGATGGGCGAGGCGCTGCTCTCTGGCCTGCTCAGAGCCGGCGTGGCACCGGCTGAGGTGATCGCCGCCGTGCGACGCGAAGACCGAGGTGCGGCGCTGGCCGACGGCTATGGCATCGAGGTTGTTACCGCGCTGGCCGCCACGGCTTCGGCCGACACCTTGGTCATCACAGTCAAGCCGCAAGACATGGCCGCGCTACTCGATGAGATCGCCCCGAGGATAAGCGCCGACCAGTTGGTCATCTCCGTCGCGGCCGGAGTGACAACCAAGTCGATCGAGAGCAGGCTGGGCGCCGAGGTAGCCGTGGTGCGAGTGATGTCGAACACACCGGTGCTCGTCGACGAGGCGATGAGCGTGATCTCGGCCGGCCGGTACGCCACGGAAAAGCACCTGCGCCGGGCCGAGGAGTTGCTCAGGCCGGTCGGCAAAGTGCTGCGGATACCCGAGTCGCAGCAGGACGCCGCGACAGCCCTGTCCGGCAGCGGTCCGGCCTACGTCTATTTCCTTGTCGAGTCGATGGTCGACGCTGGAATCCTGCTCGGCATGCCAAGGGCGACCGCGCTTGAGATGGTTAAGCAGGCCGTTTACGGTGCGGCCACGATGCTGCGTGAGTCAGGTGAGCATCCTGTGATCCTCCGCGAGGCGGTCACCTCGCCCGGCGGTACCACGATCAACGCGATCAGGGAACTTGAGCGGCATGGCGTACGAGCCGCATTTCTGGCGGCGATCGAGGCGGCCAGAGATCGCGGGCGGGAGTTGGGCAGCGGCTAGGCCGCGGTGCCCGACCTGGCCGAGCACGAGCCGAATCAGGCCGCTTCGCGGGGTTGCCCTTTCGCGTCTACCAATTACGCTGGATACGGGCGTGACTGGTGCGCTGAATATCGCTTGGCGCAACGGAGCGCCAGAGAGGGTTACCGATGGCAGCAGAGGCAACTCCGCTCAGTTCCGTGCGATTCCTCACGGTGGCTGAGGTGGCGACGATTATGCGTGTCTCCAAGATGACCGTCTACCGCCTCGTGCACTCCGGCGACCTCGAGGCGATTCGGGTCGGCCGGTCATTCCGGGTACCTGAGCGCGCGGTCAATCAGTATCTCAGAGACGCCTTCGTCGAAGCAGGCTGAGCTGGGGCGGCTCCTACTCCGGTAGCCATTGCCGCCGGATCGCACGGCCCGGCACCACTTTGGTGGGCCGGCCAGGGTACGCTGTGGCGTTGGCGTGCGCCCGCGATGAATGGGTAGCGGATGTTAGGCACGCCGCAACGCGTGGTATCGATCGAGGGTGGTCTTGTGGGCTCAGTAATCAAGAAGCGGCGCAAGCGGATGGCCAAGAAGAAGCACCGCAAGCTGCTGCGCAAGACGCGCGTCCAGCGCAGAAACAAGAAGTAGCGACCGCGGCGGGCCGGTTCGGCTCGCCCGCTTGGTCGTCCAGCTCGGCCTGTGATGCGGTGGTCCGACTATGACCGATCCATCCGAAGTGCCGGCCGTCGGCGAGTGGATTCAGCCGGCTGGCCGGAGCAGCTGACTTCCTGCGTCGGCGGGTAGACGGCGACTATGAGGTAGACGCCGAGACCGGCTTCGACCCCGAGCTGAATAAGGCCGTGCTGATGCCGGTCGCGCGCGGCTTGTACCGGAATTGGTTCCGTGTGCAGATGCGCGGCCTTGAGCACGTGCCGTCCTACGGCGCTGGCCTCGTGGTCGCGAATCACTCAGGCGTGCTCCCGATCGACGCGATCATGCTGCAAGTGGGACTGCTTGACGAGCATCCGGCCGCGCGCAATCTGCGCGTGCTTGGTGCGGATTTGGTGTACACGGTGCCACTGCTCGGCAGGCTGGCCAGGATCGCTGGGCACGTTCCCGCGCACCCGCAGGAGGCGGAGCGGCTGCTCATCGCCAAGGAACTTGTCGGCGTGTTTCCCGAGGGCTTCAAGGGCACAGGCAAGCCGTTCAGCGACCGGTACCAGCTGCGTCGCTTCGGCCGTGGTGGCTTCGCCCGCACGGCGATGCGCACTGGTGCGCCTATCATCCCCTGCGCCATTGTCGGTGCCGAGGAGATCTACCCGATGGTGGCTGACTGGGAAGAGCTGGCCAGCAGGCTGAAGCTGCCCTACTTCCCGATCACCCCGCTGTTCCCGTGGTTCGGGCCGCTCGGTGCCATCCCGCTGCCATCGAAATGGATCATCGAGTTCTGTGATCCGATAGCGACCGACGATTTCGCCCCTGACCAATGGGACGACCACGACGTGATCAGCGCGCTAGCCGACCAGGCCAAGGACAGCATCGCCGGAAAGCTCGAAGAGCTTTTGACTGAACGCGGCCCGGCTTTCGGTGACTGATGTCCCAGTTAGCTAGTCAGCCATCCGGTGCCTGCGCATCGCGATGCCGGCGGCCAGTCCGCCGACGATGACACCAGCGCCGGCTGCCACCGGCAGCGCGGTCATCGTCGCCTTCCTGCCCTTCCTGAAGTCGTGCACAGGCCAGCCTCGCTCGCGCGCTACCGTCCGCAGTTCGCCATCCGGGTTGACCGCATTGGGGTAGCCGACTAGTTCGAGCATCGGCAGATCATTTACCGAATCGCTATAGGCGCTGCACAGCGATAGGTCAAGGTCTTCCTGCTCAGCCAGCGCCTGCACGGCCGCAGCCTTGGCGGCACCGTGCAGCAAGCCGCCGACCAATCGGCCCGTGTACACCCCGTCGGCGGTCTCAGCCACGGTGCCAAGTGCGCCGGTCAGGCCAAGCCTGCGGGCCAAAATGTCGGCGAGCTCGACCGGAGTCGCGGTCACCAGCCACACCCGCTGACCGGCGTCCAGGTGGGCCTGCGTCAACTCGCGTGAGCCTTCCCAGATCCGGTCGGCCATTGTGTCGTCATAGATCTCTTCGCCAAGCGCGGAGATCTCGGTGACCTTCTGCCCGGCGACGAAGGCGAGCGCGGCCTGCCTGGCCGCGTCGATGTGGTCCGCGTTCTCGGCACCGCGCAGCCGGAAGAATGCCTGCCCGGCGAGCATTTTGAGCATGTCGCGGGTGCCGAACATCTTGCGCGCCGCCAGTCCCCTGGCGAAGTAGTAGATGGATGCGCCGCGCATCAGGGTGTTGTCCACATCGAAGAACGCGCCAGCGTGCCGGTCAGGCGCGATTTCTGGTTTGTCGACCAGGGCCGCCGCGGCCGAGACCGGCCCAGCTACCGCTGGTGAGTTCGGGTCGCCACGCCGTATCGCTGAGGTGGTATTCATTGGTACTACTGTCGCCCCCGTCACCGCTATCGTCGCCGTGACCGTCTCTTGGTGAGTGCTCGGTGTAGCTGAGCCACGCTACTTGAGCCTAATGGGTACTCTTAGTAACCCGGAGCGATCCTCGCCCGGCAGGCTCGCTACTTACCTGGTACGCGGAGTTCGCATCATCAGCGAGCACCTCTCACCATAGGCAGGGATGATCGCTCTCATCGTGGTCGCGCTAGGCGCCGTCGTCGCAGCGGCCGGCACCGGCGTGCTGGCTGCCCGGTCGACCAGGGTGCCGCGCAGCTACTTTGTCGCCTGGACGATCGCCCTCTTTGGCCTCGCCATCGGCCTTGGCGCTGCCACCTTGGGTTATCTGGCGGGTTTTGGCGGGCTCATCTTCCGCGCGATGGAGTTGGGCGCGTCGATGCTCGCACCGCTCAGCCTGTGCCTCGCCATGGCTGAGGCCGCGGGCCGGTCCTTGCCAGCGAGGTTCGCGATGCGGCTGGCGCTCTCCGGCATCACGGTCATCGCGCTGGTGATCCTCGGTACCGACCCGCTGAACCCGAATGTGACGTTCACCACCAAATGGCCGGACCCGAGCGTGGTTTACCAGCTCGCGCCACTGACCGTACTTGGCCTCATCGCGATCTTCACGGCTGTTACCGCGCTGGCGACGTTCGCAATTGCGCTGACCAGGTCGTCGAGGCAGCAGCTGCCTAAGGCGCAGACCCGGCCAACCGTGCTGACCGCGGTGGCGAGCTTCGTCGTCGTGCTGCCCGGATTGTCGTGGCTAGCCGACAAGGGCATCGGAGTCAGCTTGCCGTTTGGCTCGTCCGGTTTGTTCGCGCTGTGCTCGACGGTTAGTGCGGCGCTGATCTGGTACGCGGCCAGGGTGGCCGGCGAGCGGGACCTGCGGGCGCAGCCGGAGTCGGCCAGGAGACGAAGGTCGGACGACGACTGGGACGACGAGCCCGACGATGATTCCGCCTACCGCAGGCCCGCGTCGTCGCACGCGGCCGGGGAGTTTGACGACTACCGGCGGCGCTACGACGAGCCGGACACGGGGCTCCCTTATCCGGGGCTGGCCGAGCTAGCGGCCGATCCGGTTGATCCGCTCTATCCGGGCGCGTACGGGCGGCCCGGCGACGACGGCCGCTACGCTGACGACTCCGGTCAGTACGATGGCGTGGCCGGCTACGGCCCAGACTCGGTCCAGTTCGGCCGTCCGGCCAATTACCCAGATGACTCACTGCAATTCCGCGCGCCCGATCAGTACCCAGATGACTCGCTCCAGTTCGGCCAGCCGCCGGTTTACCCTGACGACTCGCTGCAGTTCAGCCAGCCTGATCAGTTTCCTGATGACTCCGTGCAGTTCGGTCAGCCCGGGCCTTTCGTTGATGATCCCCCGCACTTCGGCGGCAGGCCCGACCGGGCGACCGGCTGGGACGACTTCGGTGACCAGCCTGGCACCGACGACTCCAGAGGCGAGCTATTCGGCCAGATCACCATCTACACCTTGATCGAGGGCCGGGCTGACGAGTTCGACCGGCTGACTGAATGGGTGGTCGGGCAGGTCAGGGCCAAGGAGCCGGACACCTTGGTCTACATCGTGCACGCCGTGCCGACGGCGCCGATGCAGCGCATCTTGTACGAGGTCTACCGGGACCGGGTCGCGCACGAAGAGCATCTGAGCCGTGGCTACGTACAGACCTATGCCGATGAGCAGCGGCCGTTTGTGCTGGCGACTAACGTCATCGAGCTCGGTTTGCAGCAAGCCAAGGTGTCACCGTTGCCGTCCATCTCCGCGATCTCTGACCTGCTCAGCGAGTCGGGGATCGACCTGACCGGGATCACCAGGTCGGCGCAGCCAGGGGGCGGTCAGACCGTGCCGCCTGGTCCTGGCTATCAGCGCTCGATCGGCGCCGGGCCAGCCAGCTCCGGTTTCGCCCACCAGCACCCCGATGAGCCGCAGTACAGCCAGCCGCGATATTCCCAGCCCGGCTATGACCAGCCCGGCTATGACCGGTCTGGCTATGACCGGTCTGGCTATGACCGCGCTGGTTATGACCGCGCTGGTTATGACCAGGTCGGCGACGCCGAGGCGGAGTTTGACCAGCCGGAATACGAGCCGCCCTATCCTGGTGGCTGGGCTGAGATCCGCCGCGACGATCCCAAGTACTGATGGGCTCGCGAAAGCCAGTCGCCGGGCACGCCATCACGCTGCTCTCCCGGCCCGGTTGTCACCTTTGTGACACTGCCCGCGCCGTCATCGAGCGGGTTGCCGCTGACCTTGACGTGCCGTGGACCGAACGCGATATCACGGCCTCGGCGCAGGACCTGCGGGACTACGCGGACCTGATTCCGGTCACCTTGGTCGATGGCGTTCAGCACGACTTCTGGCGAGTGGACGAAGCCAGGCTCCGCAGGGCGCTCGGGCACTGATCGCTGCCGCGAAGCGTGCGACCTCAACGGGTCAGCCTGCCCGGCGGTCAGGCAACTTTGTGCAAATGTTCACAAGGGCGTACCGTGTAATCGGAGAACCTAATGCGGGATGTCCGATCGCACTGATGCCCGCCGTGCCGATCCCCCAGGAGTTGCCGGCGTATGTCTCGCCGAACCAGGTCAGATAACAGCGCCCAGGGCATACCCGAGGCGACTATAGCTCGCCTGCCGCTCTATCTGCGTGCCCTGTACGCACTCGCTGACCGCGACGTCGGCTCCGTGTCAAGCGAGGAACTCGCCGTCGCCGCCGGGGTTAACTCGGCCAAGCTCAGGAAGGACTTGTCGCACCTGGGTTCCTACGGCACCCGCGGTGTCGGCTACGACGTTGACTATCTGATCTATCAGGTATCTAGGGAACTCGGGCTGACCCAGGACTGGCCAGTCATCATCATTGGCGCCGGAAATCTTGGTCGGGCGCTGGCTAATTACGGCGGCTTCGCGACCAGGGGCTTCAGGGTTGCCGCGATGGTGGACTCTGACCCGCTGGTGGTGGGTACCTCGATTGCCGGGCATCGCGTTTACGGCGCGCACGACCTGGAGCGGGTTGTCGCCAGATACGGCGTGATGATCGGTGCCATTACCGTTCCGGCGCCGGCCGCGCAGGGGAGCTGTGACCGGCTGGTAGCGGCCGGAGTCAGCAGCATTTTGAATTTCGCTCCGGTCGTGCTCACCGTGCCCGAAGGTGTCGATGTACGCAAAGTGGATTTGTCGATAGAATTGCAGATCCTGGCTTTCCATGCGCAGCGCCGGTCGGCAGGTAAGGCACCGCAGTGTGCGCAGACTGACACTGCGGTCGCGTCGGCCGTGGCTACCGCAGGTGCTGGCCGGGAAGCGTTCCATGGCAGCGCGGCGAGTAACGGAAGCCAGGCAAGTGACGCTGGTAGGGCGGACGCGGTGACGACGAAGCTGGTCGGTTCATGAGCTTGCTGATTGTGGGCCTGAGCCACCGAAGCGCGTCGGTGCCGACGCTTGAGCGCGCCGTCGTCTCCGGTGAGGCGCAAGCAAAACTGCTGCACGACGTGTACCTGGCGCAGCACGTCACCGCTGCGATGGTGGTCAGCACCTGCAACAGGATCGAGATTTACGCCGAAGTCGACAGCTTCCACGGCGGCGTCTCGGTCATCTGCGAAGTGCTGGCCGCGCACTCCGGCTTGCCGCTCGATCAGCTCACCGGTTCGGTCTACGTGCACTACCAGGATCGGGCCGCCCAGCATCTGCTCGCGGTCGCCTGCGGCCTCGAATCGGTCGTGGTCGGTGAGAGCCAGATCCTCGGTCAGGTCAGGCAGGCCGTCCGGCTGGCGCGCCAGCAAGCCACCCTCGGTCGTGAGCTTTCCGACGTGAGCCGGGTCGCGCTCCGGGCTGGCAAGCGGGCGCATACCGAGACCAGCATCGACGCGGCCGGTCAGAATCTGGTCACGCTCGGTCTTGGCCTCGCCGTAGCGGGATGGCGCGACCTGCCTGAGCCAGTGCTAGCCAGGCTTGACGGGCTGCACGTGCTCGTGGTCGGTGCGGGCGCGATGAGCGCGCTCGCCGTCGCGACGGCGACCAGGATGGCGGCGGCCTCCGTCAGGATCGCCAATCGCACCGCCAGCCACGCGGAGCGGCTAGCGGAAAAGTACGGTGCCCAGGCGATCGGCCTGACCGAGCTTGAGTCTGCCTTGGCTGCCGCCGATCTGGTCGTGGCCTGTACCGGTGCCACCGGACCTGTCATTGACCTGCCGATGGCTACGGCGGCGGCGAGCCGCCGGGCAGCTGATGACACCGCTCGGCCGCTCGTGTTCCTCGATCTGGCGCTGCCCAGAGATGTCGTGCCGACCGTGGCCGACCTGCCCGGTGTCCGCCTCATTGACATGGCAGCCATCGCGGCTGCTGGCGCGGCCGCCGAACCAGCCAAGAGCGGCGGCGTCGCGGTCGCCAGCGAAGCTGACGTGATCGCCGTCCGCCGGATCGTCGCCCAGGAGCTCAGCTCGTTCCTCAAGGCCGATCGCGCTGCCCGCGTCGCACCCACAGTCGTGGCACTTCGTGCCAAAGCGGCCACCGTGGTCGATGCCGAACTGGCTAGGCTGGAGCGTCGGCTGGGCAACCTCGATAGCCGGACCCGGCAGGAAATCGCTCAGTCGATGGGCAGGATCGCCGACAAGCTGCTGCACGCCCCGACCGTCAGGGTCAAGGAGCTGGCTGGTTCGCCTGGCGCTGACTCCTACGAGACGGCACTTCGAGTGCTATTCGAGCTCGAGCCAGGCACCGTGCAGTCAGTCGGCCTGCCTGATGAAGACATGCTGGCGTGGCCAGACCAGGAAGGTGAGTTGTGAATAGCGCACCGCTGCGACTCGGCACGCGGCGCTCCCCGATGGCGATCGCCCAGTCCACTCACGTCGCTCACCTGCTGACCGCGAGTACCGGCCGCAGCGTCGAATTGGTTGGCATCGCTACCTCAGGTGACGCCAGCAAGGCCCAGCTCGCGCAGATCGGCGGCACCGGCGTGTTCGTCAGCGCGCTGCGAGACGCGCTGAGCAGCGGCGAGATTGACTTTGCCGTTCACTCGCTGAAAGACCTGCCCACCGGGACAGACGAAGCGATCGCACTTGCGGCGGTGCCGCCTCGGGACGATCCGCGCGACGCGTTGGTGGCACCGAACGGACTCAAGCTGGCCGATCTGCCCGCCGGTGCCAGGATCGGCACTGGCTCGCCGCGCCGGGCCGCCCAGTTGCTGCTACTCAGACAGGATTTGCTAGCAGTTCCGATTCGAGGCAACGCCGGGACCAGGCTGGCGAAAATTGACTCCGGCGAAGTGGATGCGGTAGTGCTGGCATACGCGGGGCTAGCCAGGATCGGCAAGCTCGAGGTCGTCAGTCAGGTGTTCGAGGCGGATGAGATGCTCCCAGCACCAGGACAAGGCGCGCTCGCTGCCGAGTGCCTGGCTGGCCGCCCCGACATCGTCGAACTACTGGCCAGCATCGATCATCGCGCCAGCCGGGCGGCGAGCGTGGCCGAGCGCGCTGTGCTCGCCGCGCTGCAGGCAGGCTGCAGCGCGCCCATCGGCGCGTATGCTGCCGGGACGAATGAATTGCGGCTGGACGCGATTGTCGTGGCAGCCAACGGGGGAGCGGCATTGCGGGCGAGTAACCGCGGACCAGCGGACCAGGCTGAGCGCCTTGGCCTTGAGGTCGCGCAGGACTTGCTCGCTCGTGGTGCGGACAGGTACACCGACGTGTCCATGGGACACCTCAGTAACGGGGACGATGCGAAGTGAACCCCACGCCCGTGACGAACCAGGCGGAGACAACGAGCGCGGCGCAAGATGCGGACGCGATAGCGGACCAGGCCGCCGACACTGGCCAGGCAGCCAGTGCCGGCGGCGACGATCCGGCCGATGCGGGTAAAGCGGCCACCGTTGGACTGGTGGCTTTTGTCGGAATTGGCCCTGGCGACGAGAGCCTGCTGACGCTGCGGGCGGCGGCTCTGCTGGGCACAGCCGACCTGGTCGTCGCGGCACCCTGGGTGAGCGAGCGAATCACTCATCTGCTTCGTCCCGAGGCGACCGTGGTCGACTCGGCGACCTTGGAGACCGACCCGCGCCTGCTGGTCAAGGCGGCGAAGGCGGGTCAGCTGGTGCTGCGGCTCTTTACCGGCGATCCCTTTTTGTTTTGCTCGGCAGCGGCTGACGCGGCGACCTGCGCCAAGGCCAAAGTGCCAGTCGAGATCGTGCCAGGCGTGTCGTCGGCCACCGCCGTGCCAGCCTACGCGGGCATCCCGCTGACCCGAGATGGGGCCGGCGACGTGCGTATCATCCACGCGGCCGAGGTGGGCAGGCTTACGGCCGCGCCGGGCACGCTGGTGATTCTCGGTGCCGAGACGGGCATCGGCGATATCGCGAAGATGCTCATCGCGGCTGGCTGGACCGACTCAACGCCATTCGCGATCACCTGGAATGGCACGACGACCGATCAGCAGACCGTGGTCAGCACGCTTGGCACAGTTACCGCTGACCTGAAGGCGGCCGGCGTCAGCCTGCTGACCGCGCACGGCCGGGCCATCGCTGTCGTGGGCGATGGCGTCAAGCTTCAGCGGACCCTTTCGTGGTTCGAGACCAGGCCGCTCTTCGGCTGGCGAGTGCTGGTGCCGAGGACCAAGGAGCAGGCCGCGACCGTCTGCGATCAGTTGCGCGGCCATGGCGCGGTGCCCGAGCAGGTGCCAACGATCGCGGTCGAGCCGCCGCGCACGCCACAGCAGATGGAACGGGCGGTGCGCGGCCTGGTCACCGGGCGGTTCCAGTGGGTGGCGTTTACCTCGGCCAACGCGGTCAAGGCCGTGCGGGAGAAATTCGAAGAATACGGCTTGGACGCTCGCGCCTTCGCCGGCGTCAAGGTCGCGGCCGTTGGTGAGCAGACCGCCGCCTCGCTGCGCGCCTTCGGCATCGCGCCCGACCTGATGCCACCAGAACATGAGCAATCGGCTGAGGGTCTCGCCAACTGCTGGCCTGCCTATGACGACGTGCTCGACCCGATCAACCGGGTGCTGCTGCCGCGTGCGGACATCGCCACCGAAGGCTTGGTCGCTCGGCTGACTGATCTCGGCTGGGAGGCCGAGGACGTAACCGCGTACCGCACCGTGCGCGCCGCGCCGCCGCCGGCCCCGATCAGGGAGGCGATCAAGGGCGGCGGCTTCGACGCGGTGCTCTTTACCTCCTCATCTACGGTCAGGAACCTGATCGGGATCGCAGGAAAGCCGCATTCGGTCACGGTGATCGCCGTGATCGGGCCGGAGACAGCGAAGACGGCGGCCGAGTTCGGCCTCAGGGTCGACGTGGTCGCGCCGAGACCGTCGGCGACGGCGCTGGTCGAGGCGCTCGCCGAGCATGGCGCCGCGATCAGGGATGCTGCCATGCAGGCGGGCGAACCTGTGCGGCGGCCAAGCGAGCGCAGGCGCGGGGCCCGGCGCCGCGTCAGGTAGCTGGCCGTCGGCCAGCCTCAGCAGCACTGGACAGGCCACCAGCCAGCTAGGCCGCACAGCGTGGAGAGGACGTCATCACATGGTCGCTGAGTTCCCCGTGGCGCGACCGCGTCGGCTGCGCACGACGCCGGCAATGCGCCGGCTGGTCGCCGGGACCAGCGTTCGCCCGGGCGATTTGGTGCAGCCTTTTTTCATCAAAGAAGGTATCTCCGAGCCGCAGCCGGTCGAGTCAATGCCAGGGGTGCTCCAGCACACAAGGGAAAGTCTGCGGAAGGCCGCCGCGACGGCGGTCGACGCGGGCGTGGGCGGGCTCATCTTGTTCGGCATCCCCGCGGTGAAGGACGGCCGGGGTTCGGCGGCGGACAGCCCGGCTGGCATCGTCCAGGTCGCACTCGCTGACCTGGCGGCCGACCTCGGCACGAGCACCGTGCTGATGGCCGACTTGTGCCTTGATGAGTACACCGACCACGGCCACTGCGGCATCCTCACCCCCGCTGGCGTGGTCGACAATGATGCCACCCTGGAGCGCTACGCCGCGATCGCCATCGCCCAGGCGCGGGCGGGCGCGCACGTGGTGGCGCCGAGCGGGATGATGGACGGTCAGGTCGGTGCGATCAGGTCAGCGCTGGATGGGGCAGGATTTCCTGACGTGGCGATCTGCGCCTACTCGGCCAAGTACGCCTCGGCTTTCTACGGGCCGTTCAGAGACGCCGCCGAGTGCGCGCCCTCGTTCGGTGATCGAGCTTCGTATCAGCAAGATCTTGGCAGCCAAGCCGAAGCGCTGCGCGAGGTCGAGCTTGATCTAGCCGAGGGCGCTGACCTGGTCATGGTCAAGCCGGCCCTGGCTTACCTCGACGTCATCTCGCTCGTCGCCAACTCGGTGCGGGTGCCGGTGGCGGCTTATCAGGTCAGCGGTGAGTACTCGATGGTCGAAGCGGCTAGCGCCCACGGCTGGCTCGACCGGGACCGTGTCATCATGGAAACCCTGACCGCGATCAAGCGTGCCGGTGCCAGCATTATCCTCAGCTACTGGGCCACCGAGGTGGCCGCCAGGTTGCGCTGACGGTGCACCGAACTGTAATCAGAGGTCGGCCTGCGGCCTGCGCCGGCACGGTATCGTCAGGGACTGATCACCCGCCAAGCTCGCCGCCGCCAAGCGTGCGGTTACGGCTGCTGTGGTGGCCTCGGCGCGGCTATCTGGCATGCCCTGGCCGGAGCAGGGTGCGGCCAAGCGGATGCCAGTCGGGGAGGCCAGCCTATGGTCGAGGCGGTGCTGCGGGCTAGGCGCCGCAGGGCTAACGAGCGAATGCTGCTCGCCGCTAGCCGATATGCGGCACTTGGCTGGCCCGTCTGCCCGGGCGCGCAACCACGCGAAGGCCAGCCAAGGGACCGGGCTCAGCCGCCACGAGTGCCGCAGCAACGCGGGTCGGCCCGTGCCTGCTCCTGTGACAGGATCGGCTGCCCGGCACCGGGAGCGCATCCGCTGTCCCTGGCCTGGAAATTGCAGGCGAGTACCGATCTGGCCGTGGTAGGTCACTGGTGGCACGAACGACCGCAGGCCAACATCCTGCTGGTGACCGGGCGCTCCTTCGACGTTCTTGACGTCCCTGTGGCGGCCGGACTGCTGGCATTGCACCAACTGGAGCGAGCCAAGATCGCGGCCGGACCAGTGGCGATCAGCGCCAGCGAGCGGGCGCTGTTCTTCGTGACCACGAGAGCGGCGCAGGGCGATGAAGATGAGTGGTGGTCCTGCCACCTAGACTGCGAACCCGAGGTGCTGCCCGAGATCGCCGGGCTGCGCTGGCACTGTCGGGACAGCTATGTAGTGGCGCCGCCGTCCAGGCTGAGCAGCGGGATGCTCGCCCGCTGGCTGACCGAGCCGGGCACGCAGCCGCTGCCCGACGCGTTGCGATTGCTAGAAGTGCTGGCTGATGCGTGCGAGGAGATCGCCCAATGATGGCGTCAGGTACCGATGGACTTACCAGCGCGGAGCTCTATGCCAGGGCCGCCACGGTATTGCCCGGCGGGGTTAATTCACCGGTACGCGCGTTTGGCGCGGTCGGCGGGACCCCTGTCTTCATGGCGAGCGGCCATGGTCCCTATCTGACTGACGTGGCGGGTCAGAGCTACGTTGACCTGATTTGCTCGTGGGGGCCGATGATTCTCGGCCACGCCCACCCAGCCGTCACCGACGCGCTGAGATCGGCGATCGGAAAGGGCACTTCATTTGGCACGGTGACGGCCGGCGAAGTCGAGCTCGGCGAAGAGATCGTCGCCAGGACCCCGGTGGAGAAGGTCAGGCTGGTCAATTCGGGCACCGAGGCGTCCATGTCGGCGCTCAGGCTGGCTCGTGCCTATACCGGCCGCAAGCTGGTGATCAAGTTCGCCGGTTGCTACCACGGTCATGTCGATGCGCTGCTGGCCGCGGCTGGCTCAGGAGTGGCGACCTTCGCGTTGCCTGATTCGCCTGGCGTGACCGGGGCGGTGACCGCGGACACGATCGTGCTGCCCTACAACGACGGTGAGGCTGTCCGACAAGCGTTCGCCGCCAACGGCACCGAGATAGCCTGCGTCATCACCGAAGCCTGCCCGGCGAACATGGGGGTCGTTCCGCCGGCCGCTGGCTTCAACGAGCTGTTGGCGGCGCTATGCGCCGAGAATGGCGCCCTGCTGATCATGGATGAGGTGCTGACCGGGTTCCGGGTTACCCCGTCAGGCTGGTACGGGCGGGAAGGCGTGGCCGGCGACTTGATGACCTTCGGCAAGGTAATGGGCGGCGGCTTGCCAGCCGCGGCTTTCGGCGGCCGGGCCGAGATCATGGACCTGATGGCACCGTCTGGCCCGGTCTATCAGGCCGGCACCTTGTCTGGCAATCCGCTGGCGACTGCGGCCGGCCTGGCCACGCTGCGCGAATGCACGCCAGAGGTGTACAAGCGCGTGGCTGAGGCCGCCGCTGCCGTCATCGACCTGACCAAAGCCGCGCTGACCGCCGCCGGAGTGCCGTTCTGGCTGTCTGAGGGCGGCAGCCTCTTCTCCTTCTTTCTCGGGATCACTGAGCCGGTCAGGGATTTCGCCCAGGCGCGGGCCCAGTCGAACGCCGCCTACGCGGCCTTTTTCCACGCGATGCTCGACGGCGGCGTGTATCTGCCGCCATCACCATTCGAAGCGTGGTTCTTGTCCGCCGCGCACGACGACGTAGCGATCGGCAAGATCGCCACGGCGCTCCCAGCCGCTGCCGCCGCCGCAGCAGCGGCGCTCCGCTACACCTGATCGCTCCGTCGGCGCCCGTCAACAGTCCTGGTTTTTGGCCGCTGATCTGCCAGTATGTCTAGGAGTCTTTAGCTCAGCTTGGCTGGCGATATGACCAAGGGGAAAACATGGCTATTCGTAACGTTATTAGCACGCTGAACAACGACGGCACTGAGGTGATGGGTCCTGGTGTCCTGATGTATCACCACCCGGGCAACGACATCATGACCGGCAGCCTGCTTACGGTCGAGAGCAACCACTTCTGCGTGCTGAAGTCGCGCGGTGCCATCTTCAACGTCTACGAAGGCGGCCAGTACCCGGTACAGACGACCGACCGGCCGATCATGGGCAGCATTCAGCAGGCCTTCTACAGTGGCCAGTCGCCGTGGCAGTACGAGGCGCTATTCGTGTCAGCGGCGAAGAGCGTTGCCAAGGCCCAGGGGCTGGCGCTCTCCAAGGAGATGGCCGAGCTGGTCTATGACGTCGATTACTACGTACACGTGGACACGAAGGAAGATGCCGTCAAGCTGGTGACCCATATGCCCTATCAAGGGCACTTCCTCACCACCGAAGGGCTTAATCAGTACGCCTGCCCAGTGCTTGAGCAGGCGGTCAATCAGATCGTCCAGGTCACCCCGCTCGAGCAGATCAATGAGCACATCCACGAGATCACCGAGCTTGTCCGAGGCCATTTGCAGGACTTCCTGACTATTTACGGCATCACGCTGAACGACGTGAAGGTGCTGATCCGGCCGCGCGATGAGCGGATGCGCGAGCTCATCTCACTGCGCGCGTTCGGCCTGTCAGAGATTGAGGCCGTACGCTACTACGTGGCCATGAAGATGGCGGAGCGTGGCCTGGTGTCGGCACCCAATATGGCCGTTGGCGAGCCCTTCAACATCGGTATCACGTCAGTGGGCGGTCAAGTGCCTGGCATGCCGAACCTGGCGGATGGCGGTAAGGCGCCAGCGCCACCGGCCGCGCGATCCTGAGTCCAGTGTCCGACAGTTTGGCCGATCGGCTGCGCGGCTTGCTCGCCTCCGACGTCTACACCGAGAAGGGTCGGCTTCGCGCCGATGATCAATTGGTGAGGCAGCGGGTTGGCCGCGGCCTTGGCGAGTCATCGGCCAGGATCCGGCAGCTGATCAGCCTGTGGCGGACGGAGCGGGTGCCGCCATCGACCAGGGAGCAGCCGTTCCCGCCTGCTGAGGTGATGGAGCCGATTCGCCGGGCCGAGCGGCTGATCCGCACCATCGACGATGTGGCGTCGATGGTGCGCGGGCTCCCGGTGCTCAACCAGGACAAGGTATGGGACCGGGTGCGCCGGGTGGGCCTGAATGACCTGCTCCAGTTCGACTGGACTATGGTCGGCGAGTCAGACCAGCTCGCCAGGGATCTAGACCTGGTGGCTGGCCTGGACGAGCTCGATGTCCCGGGCATCGAGCTGCGGGTCCGCAGGATCAAAGACCTCGTCGGCGAACGGCAGCGCTTCATCGAGATTTCCTGAGCGCTGGCCTCCAGCTCGCCGTATGGGCATCTTGCTGCCGCCGGGCGGCAGCAAGATGCCCACGAGGCTTGCCAGCGGGCTTGCCGCTTCGAACTAGTGACTCAGTGGTGCAGATGCACCGAGATGTGCTCGAAGTGGTGGTGCTGACCAGCCGGGTTGGGCCTCAGCACGTGGAAACCGCACTCGAACAGTGCGTGCCAGCCGACCCGGTTCGGCTTGCCATGCGAGTCGCCGAACTGGACTCGGGGCGAGTTGTTCCAGCAGATCAGGTTCCGCAGCACCACATTGTTGACGACCTCCATCGCGTCGGGGTCGGCCAGTCGGTTGCTGCTGACGGTCACGCTGCTGGCGACGAAGTTCCTGATCGCGCCGAACCAGCACGAATGCAGGTGCCTCACCACGAGAGTGCCGCGGATGAAGTTGTCCTCGTAGTCGCTGTAGACCGGGCTCTTGAAGCGCTTGAAGATGCCGCGGGGCTTGCACGTCGTGCCGCCGCCACCGCCGATCTGCTGCACGCTGTGCTCGATCGAGCTGTTGTGTACCACGATGCCCAACGCACTGTCGCCGATCACGTTGCCGTACACAGTCGAATGACTGGCCAGGCTGGGGCGCTTCGGGTGCGGGTCGTCAAGGCAGGCGAAATGCTTTGCCTCACACCCGAGAAGCAGCGTCCCTCCGGCCTTGACAATTATGTCGCGGTCCACGATCAAACGTGAGTGGTGCCGCCCATAAGCCGCGAGCAGAGTGCTTCCACCGCCGACCCAGAGATTATGTTGCACTACTACAGGACCGCGATTTACCGCGCAAACACCGCGGACAATCACATCCCAATAGGTGCCGAGCAGCAGGCCCGGGTGATGGGCCGTTCCCCTGCAGATGAAGGTCGACCAGGTCGGAGCGTTTGAGCTGGTCGGAGCGGCGGACGCGATGGTAGCGGGAGCTAGCCCAAGCGTGCCGAGCAGCGTCCCAGCGACCGCGATGCCGGCCGATAGCCTTTTATTACGACGTAGCATTTCCCATCCCCTTTTGTTTGTTCCTTCCCCGTGGGGTGACGCATTCGACAGGCACGTTAACAGACCCATGGAATCTTTCCTGGCCTCGTGTTCTTTTCGTGACCTATTTAGGTCGCGAATCCCGGCGAGAAATAGCAAAGATCAATTAGTCGGGCCACTGGCAATGGAAGAGAAATGGCGGCCTATATTAGAGCACCGACGCGAATCTGCCCCGCCGTCCGACTGACCCCGTGTGCCCGGCTGCCGGTCGTCGCCCGGCCTTCGTCGCCGGCCGTTGGGCAGCGATGCCATCCAGGTAGGCTGAGCCAGCTATGACTGCGGATCAGGTGGGTAAGGCCTGGCCCCAGCGGCCAGGACGTGACGATCGTGCACTTGGTGCGGCACGGCGAGGTAGCTAATCCCGATGGGATACTCTACGGCCGGATACCGGGGTTCAGATTGTCTGAGGACGGCCAGTTGATGGCCAAAGCGGCGGCTGACTTCATGGTCGGCCGGGACGTCACCGTATTGCGATCTTCGCCGCTTGAGCGGGCGCTGCAGACTGCCGAGCCGATCGCGGCCCAGGTCGGCTTGCCGATCGACACTGACGATCGGCTCATCGAGCCGTGGAATCACTTCGAGGGCATGAACGTCGGAGTTGGCGACGGGGCGCTACGCAAGCCGCGCCATTGGATCTACCTGCGCAACCCGTTCCGCCCATCGTGGGGCGAGCCGTTCGTCCAGGTGGCCGCGCGAGTGCTGGCGGCCGCTGCGGATGCGGCTCAGGCCGCGCGTGGCCACGAGGCGATCTGCGTCAGCCACCAGTTGCCGATCTGGGTGGCCCGCAGGTCGGTCGACGGCAAGCACCTTTGGCACGACCCGCGCCGACGTCAGTGCGCGCTCGGCAGCGTCACCAGCCTGACCTTCGACGGTGGCCGGTTCGTGGCGGTGTGCTACTTCGAGCCATCGGGCTCGGCCGGCGCCCGGACGGCCGGTGCGTAGCTGCCGGGCGGCCGTACTGACGGCTGCTGTACTGGCAACGATCAACCCATCGATCGGTGAAAGCCAGCCCGCGACCGACGCTCGCTGCCGTATCCTGCACAATGGGTTGCGTTACTACCGCTTGTAGGAGATCTCTTTGTGACCCGCCTGCCGACAATCGCTCGTCTAGCTTGGGTAGCGCCCGTCCGGATCTCGGTGCTGCTCAGTGCTGCGATGCTCGCTGTCACGGCCTGCTCAGGCGGAGCGATCGGGGCCAATACCGAAGGCACCTCGGGTCCGAGCTACGTCGAGTCCAGTTACAGCAGCAAGTTTTATCACCCTGGCTCCCGTCCGCTCGCCCCCGCTTTTACCGGCACTACCTTGGACGGCAAGCGATTCAGCCTGGCTGCTGACCGCGGCCAGGTCGTGGTCATCAATTTCTGGGGTTCCTGGTGTGCGCCGTGCCGCAGGGAAGCGCCGGTGCTCGCGCAACTCGCGCGGACCTTCGCCGCCAGGCGAGTGGATTTCATCGGTGATGACGTGCATGACTACCCGGCCGCCGCGAGAGCCTTCGAGCACACCTTCAATGTCGGCTACCCGAGCCTGAATGACTCCAACAATCAGGTCGCGCTCGCCTTCCACAGCACGGTGCCCGCTGCTGCCATCCCTAGCACCTTGGTGATCGACCAGCATGGCCGGATCGCTGCTCGAGTGGTTGGCGAGGTGAGCTTCAACGGATTGCGTGCGCTCATCGATGACGTCCTAGCAGGCAAGTCATGACGGCCCAGGTGGAGCAGGCCGACCAGACGAGCCCGCCGACTCCGGCCGCCGTCAGGTTCGGCGTGGTCGCCTGGCTGCGCTGGGGCTGGCGGCAGTTGACGTCGATGCGCACCGCGCTGGTGCTGCTCTTCCTGCTCGCCCTGGCGAGCATCCCAGGATCAGTGCTGCCGCAAGAGGGCATTGACCCGGCTGCGGTGACTGCAGTACTACGCATCCCACCCGGTGCTTGCGCCGATCCTGGCCAGGTTGTCAGGGTTCGATGTTTTCGGCGCGCCCTGGTTCGCTGCGATCTACCTGCTGTTGTTTACTTCGCTGGCCGGTTGCGTGCTGCCGCGCGCCGTCCGGATGGCCAGGTCGGCCCGCCAGCCACCGCCCGAGGCGCCACGGCACCTGAACCGGCTACCGCAGGCCACCAGCTTCGCCGTGGCCGGATCAGCCGATCAGGCGCTGGACGGTCGCGGCCGGCCTGCTGCGTGCCCGCCGGTTCAGAGTGCGAACCGGCGACGGCGTGGGTGTCAGCGGAGAAGGGTTACCTGCACGAGGTCGGCAACCTGCTCTTCCACCTAGCGTTGCTTGGGCTGCTCGCCTCCGTCGCCATGGGCGGCCTGTTTGGCTACAAGGCCAACCGGCTGCTGGTGGCCGGCAGCACCTTCGCCAATACGCCCACCTCGCTGGACGTCTTCCGGCCTGGCCGGCTGGTCTCGGCTACCGATCTGCAGCCATTCACGCTGACGTTGAGTAGCTTCAGCGCGTCGTACGTCACCTCGGGAGCGCAGCGTGGCGAGCCGGCCTCCTTCAGCGCCGCGCTGTCCTACAGCGCGACCTACGGTGGTCGGGTTCGCGACTATGACCTGCAGGTCAATCACCCGCTGAATGTCGATGGGGTCCAAATCTTCCTGATCGGCCACGGCTACGCGCCGGTGTTCAAGGTGACCGATGGTGCGGGCACGGTGGTGTTCAACCAGCCGCTGCCGTTCATCCCCGGCGAGCATCAGGGCTTCCTCGGCCGGGGTGGTCAAGGTACCGGACGCCGATCCGCAGCAACTCGGCTTCTCCGGTGACTTCTTGCCTACGGCTGATGAGTCGGCGACCGGCACGCTCGGCTCAGCCTTCCCAGCCCCCGACTGCCCAGAGTGGTCCTGATCCCGTACGCGGGGAATCTGGGCATGAATTCGGGTGCGCCGCAGTCGGTCTACAGTCTCGACACCGCGCACATGCGGCGGCTCACCTGCCGCCAAGCCGCTCGCCCCTGGCCAGTCGATGGTGCTTCCGCATCACCGGGCACGCTCGACCTTTACCGGCTACCGGCAATGGGCGAGCCTGGCCATCACCTACGACCCCGGCCAACTGCCCGCGCTCATCTCGGCGTGGCCGCCCTGGCCGGGCTGCTCTTGTCGTTCCTCGTGCGTCGCCGTGCGGCTCTTCGTCGCGCCAGCGCGGCCGCGGGCAGACTGTGCTCGGCTCGGCGGCCTGACCCGGATGGACGCCAGCCGGCGGATTTGAAGCCGAGTTCGCCTGAGCTGACCGAGGAATTCCAGCGCGAACTAGCCCGCCCAGCCGATGGACCACCAGGATCGGCGATACTGACCGGACTGAGGCGGATGCGATTCGGCCTGAGGCCGATGCCGTCGCTCTTGCGCAACTGAAGGGGAGTGAATAGCCGTGGCCAACCACGCCTTGGCCGGGATCAGCAATGCCGCGCTGATAACGGCGATCATGATTTACTGGCCTGGCCATGGTGGCCTACGCCGTCGACTTCGCCTTCACGAGGCGCCAGGTCACGGCCGGTGCGCCACCGGTCGCGCCAGCGAAGGTGGCGACGACGGCGCTGGTCAGCGTCGGTGCGGGTGCGGACGGTGACCGACCACACCTTTGGCGCTAGATCCCGCCGGGACGGCGCGGCCGCCGATCGTGAACAGCGCGGCTGCCACGCCGGACTCGATGCCGGAGGTGCGCTGCCTCCGCTGCGTCGATCGGCCAGGCCGGCCGCTGGATCCAGGCGGCCATGGCGCTGATCGCGATCGCCGTCGCCGCGCACCTGGTCGCCGTCGTGACCAGGGGGCTGGCCGTCCACCGGCCGCCCTGGGGCAACATGTACGAATTCATCTCCGCGCATCACCTGCGCGGCGGCGCTCATCTTGACTCTGGCTGCGGTGAAGTTCCGCGCCTGACTACTGGGCCTGTTCGTGCTGCTGCCCGTGGTCATCGCCCTCGGAGCTCGACGTGGTGGTCATCTACACCCCGGCCGGCGAGGTAGTACCAGCGCTCCAGTCCTACTGGATCGCCATCCACGTCACCGCGATGATCGCTGGCCATCGGGATGTACATCTTCGGTGGCGTGGTCGACCGTGCTCTACCTGCTGGCGTCCAGGCATGAGCGGCGAGTAGCCGCCGGCCAAGACTCAGCCCTCACCGGCATCATGGCTCAGCTGCCAAGCTCGGCCAAGCTCGACCAGCTCTCCTACCGCGCCGATCTTGTTCGCCTTCCCAGCCTGGACTTTCGCCGTGATCGCCGGGAGCGATTTGGGCCGACCACGCCTGGGGCCGTTACTGGGGCTGGGACCCCAAGGAGACCTGGTCATTCATCACCTGGCTGGTGTATGCAGCGTTCCTGCACGCGCGAGCAACGGCCGGCTGGCGAGGTCGCCGGGCCGCCTACATCCAGCTGTTCGGCTTCGCCTGCCTGATGTTCAACCTGGTCGGCGTAAATCTGTGGATCACCGGCCTGCACTCCTACGCCGGTCTGCCCACCGGCTAACCGCGCCAGCACCGCTCACAAAGCGAAGGCCGTACCCACACTCACGGCCCGTTCGCCTGTGTCGTCTGGTCGTCGGCCGGCGTGTCGGCCTGCCGGTCAACCCACCTGGCCACGATGACTGCTCGCCCCTGCACCACTGACATTGGTCAGCGAGACCGTTGGCTAGTCGTTGCGCCCGTCGCGGATCCGGCGTTCGAGTTCTTGCAGGAAATCAGGGTTGTCATCGGGTGCGACGAAGTGAGTGGACACCATGGCCGCGCGCTCAGTTGGGCGCGATGGTCGGCGAGCCCCTGGCCGGTTGACACCCGCGCGGTAGCCGAGACCGGCACCGCGGTTCGGCGTGGTCCACAGGCTGAGCTCGGCGTTGCCCATCCAGTTGCCGGTGACCTCATCGCATACGGCCCGCATGCGAACGTCTCGGCGCCCGACCAGGAGCCAGGCCGCAGCCCCGAAGGCCCAGAAGGCAACGCAGACGATCAGCCAGGTCTGCCTCGAAGGTAGGGCAAAGTGGTGACTAGGGGTCATCGCGATATCGACGGCGCACGGAATCACGAAACCCGCTGTTAGAAGGGCAAAGACCGCACAAAGGAGCAACATGGACACAGCGTAACTGCTGACCCACCCTGCTCGTGGTCCAAACGACTGGGTCGGTGGATTCGAGCTACTAATCCGCAGGCGTGCGGATTAGTAGCAGTTAGCCCGGCAGGCGGACGTGATATCACATACCGTCGTACCCTGGCGGTCTAATATGCCTGCGGGAGCGACAGTGATGCGACGGTTACTGAGTCTGCTGCGGCGCAATCGTCGGCCAGTGGCGACCTCGGGGCCTGCCGCCACACCGACGTCCCGTTACGGGTCTTGGCGCGCGCTGGATGCCGAGCCGTCAGCTTCCTCGTCCGGTTCTGCGGCTCCAGTCTCTTCGCGTGGTCCGGTTCGGCCTGGTCGCGGTTCCCCGAGTCAGCCAGGTAGCCATCGCCGCGCTGTTGGCGGCTTGGCCAATCCGGCGGCCTCTCGTCGTTCCGGCCAGCCTGGTCGAAGTGGGCGAGGCACCAGCCGTGGATTTAACTGGGATCAGTTGAGCGAGCCTGGCTGGGTGCTGCCGGACGAGTCGCCATCGCGGCTAGGTGGTGGCCGGGGCGATGCGGTGCCGCCACCGATCCAGTTGCCTGGCGCATCGCCGTTGGGCCAACGACCACCGGCTGCGCCGCTGCCGCGCCGGGCGGCTCGCACCGAGCAGTCGTTTCGGCCAGGAGCGTTCACGCTCGGGCGGACGGGCTGGTTTGGGCAGTCCGGAGCAGGCCAGCCCGGAGCAGGCCAGCCCGGAGCAGGCCAGCCCGGAGCAGGCCAGCCCGGATCAGGCCAGCCCGGACCAGGCCAGCCCGGAGCGGGCCAGCCCGGAGCAGGCCAGCCCAGCCAGCCCGGATCAGGCCAGCTTGGACCAGGCCAGTTCGGGGCGGCAGGCTTCGACCGTGGGCTTGCTAGCGGCAACCGGCCAAGCTCTACCAAGCCGTTGGGCCCGACTCAGCCGCGTGAGCCGAGGCAGTCGACGGCTCAGTCGGCCGCGCACGCTAGGACCCGGTCAGACGGGCAGGGCCCAGCCCGCGCGGCGATCAGGGTCCGGCCGAACCCTGCCACGCCGACTACCACTGACGGCCGACCAGGCCGTCAGGCGCCGCTCGGCCAGTCAGGAGATCAGGCCGAAGCCGCTGAGTCGGCGCAGGCGGCGGCAACGGCCGGCTCCGTCCAGGGATCAGGCCAGTCGAGATCGACCCGCCAGCCCGGCCAGGGAGTTGGCGGGAAGTCGAGGTCAGCTCGACAGCCGAGGCCGGGCAATGCTGCAACTGGTTCAGCTCGGGCCGCCGCAGCGCAGGTGATCGCGACGGCGTCGGCCGACGCTGCGGCGACCACGCGAGCGGCGAACGCGGCAGCGGCCAGGGACAGCGCGGCGGCCAGGGACAGCGCGGCGGCCAGGGGCAGCGCCGCGACCAGGACCGGCGCAGCTAGAGACAGCAGCGCCGCGACCAGGAGCAGCGCGGCTAGGGACAGCGCAGCGGCTAGAGACGGCGCAGCGGCTAGCGGCAGCGGGACGCAAGCGGTGCCGTGGTATGAACGTGCCAGGAGCAACCCGGCGTCGGCAGGCCGACGGCATTGCGGGCATCTGGAACGGATTTTGCACCGGGAGTGGGCCGTGGGTGACGAGCCGCCCGCTCAGATCGTGCAGGCGGTTGACCGGCTGGCCGAGCTGCCGCAGTTGATCAAGGAGCGGCTGCTGACCGGCCTTGACGCCATTTACCTGGGGCCAGGCGGCGTGCCTGACCTGGACGACATGAGTGCGCTGAGCGGCGTGCCGCTGCCGTCCGGGCGGGCCACCTGGGACGTCTGCGCCGGTGCCTACGGTGAACGCAAGGTGGTCGTCGGCTCCCGGCCCTCGCCGACTCCCGATGTCATGTGCCATGAGATCGGGCACGCGCTGGACGACATTGACGGCCCGGTTGATGGCTGGCAGTCGGACTCGACCGCGTTCGCGGAGCTTTACGAGCAGTGCCTGCCGCATCTGAGCAGTGACTTCCATCGGCAGAGCGGACATCTGGGACGGCGGGAGTTTTTCGCCGACGCGTTCGCTGCTATCGCGTCGAGCCAGCGCCCTGCGCTGGTAGAGATGGTGGACGGCAATACTCGGGCGGCGCTCGCCGTCATGCTCTACTTCAATGTGCGGTACGGCATCTGAGAGGCGGTGATGATGCGGCGATGTACGTGATTCGGCTGTCAAACGGCAATCTGCTTGTGCCTGAGTCGGCGACCGCGCACGGCGGCCGGCTAGTCAGTGATGCCTACGTAGAGATCAGTCCGGCGGACGCGGATTATGAACGATTCGCCGCCGGTGCGCTCACCGAAGAGGAGATCGATGAGCGCAAGAAAAGCTGGCGCGAAGGAGATGACCGGCTACGCCGACAGTTCCTTGACTACCTCGCTCGTGGTGGTCAATCGGGGTGACGCGTTCTGACCGTCCATTCGGTTGCTGGTCGCGCGCGTCGCGATCCGATTGACCCGCACTTGCATAAAAGGCTGCCACAGCCATCAATCATTGAGCCGGCGCCATTGCTCGGCTCATTGCGGCTAGCTGATCCTACGGGCCTGCGACGAGCGGGTGGGGTGTGAGTGCTCGCCTGGTGACCATCGCGCGGGTCCCGCGACACGGGCGGGACTCGCGCGGTCGGCTACCTGCCCGGCCGGAAGTCAGTTGGTTGATTCTGAGGTCGTAGCTGGCTCGTCGTTGATGCCTAGCAGCGCCCTAATCTCCACTTCCCGGTATCGGCGGTGACCACCTGGGGTTCGGATGCTACTGATCCGTCCAGAAGCCGCCCACCTGGTTACCGTCTTTGGATCAACACGGAAGAGTGCCGCAACCTCTCCGGGAGTAAGCAAGCGATCACTGTGCCCATCCATTCGACTCTCCTTCTTGTTACTCGCCTTGGCCCCCCACTACTCACTCGCCTAGTGCCTCCCCACATCATAGTCTTAATAACAAAGATCACTAATCTTGTTAGATTCCGTAAAAATTTGCTCACAAACCTTCTTGGCCGCTTTGACTGAGACCTGTCTACCACGGTAGGTACACGTAGGCTGGGACGGTAGGTACAACTAGGCTGGAACGGTGTCTAGCCTTGTATCACTCGAAGAGATCCAGGCCGCAGCCAATCGGCTGAACGGTATCGCTCTGCGCACACCTTTGGTGCCACTACGTATTGGCGCTGATCAGGTGCTTGTCAAAGCGGAGTCGTTGCAACCGACTGGCGCGTTCAAGCTTCGCGGCGCATATGCCGCGATAAGCGCGCTGCCACCGGAGCAACGCAGCCGTGGTGGGGTGGTGACCCACTCTAGCGGTAATCATGGCTATGCGGTCGCATATGCGGCGGCGCTGCTCGGCGTGCCGGCCACTGTCGTTGTGCCGCACAACGCTCCGGCGATCAAGGTGGAATCCGCCCGGTCTGCTGGCGCGACGATTGTGACCTGCGAACCGTCCCTGGCGGCTCGCACCGCCGCCGTGCGCGAACTGATCGATCAGCACGGCCTCACCCCGATACCGCCATTCGACCACCGCGATGTCATCGCTGGTCAGGGAACTGTCGGTTGGGAAATTGGGATCGATTACCCGGAAGTTGACCTGGTTCTCGCGCCAGTCAGCGGAGGCGGCCTACTATCCGGAATCGCCGCCGCGATCAAGGCAATGCATCCTAAGGCGAAAATCATCGGAGTTGAGCCGGAATTGGCGGCGGACGCCAGGGACTCACTACGAGCCGGGCATCAGGTGGCCTGGTCGGCTGCCGATACGGGCCGCACCATCGCGGACGCGCTGCGCGTCGAGCAGCTTGGCGAATTGCCGATGCTGCACTTCAACGCCCTGGTAGATGACATCGTGACGGTCAGCGACAATGACCTGCGAGCGGCCATGCGGGTGCTGGCCACCAAGGCCAGGCTGGTCGCTGAGCCAGGCGGGGCGGCAGCGGTCGCGGCTTGCCTGTACCGCGCGGACCAGTTGCCTGCCGCCAGGCATCGGGTGGCGGTGCTGTCGGGCGGCAACGTTGATCCGGCGTTGCTCGCGAGCGTGCTCGCCGAGCCGATGGCCTGACCGCCCGCGGTAGCGGCTACGCTTGCTCTCGTTATGCGCGCGACACTCTTTTACACTGTGCTGCGGTTCGGCCTGTTCATCGTGGTGTTCGGACTGCTTTATGCGGCCGGTGCGCAGGGCATCCTGCTGCTCGGCGGCGCCATCTTGATCAGCGGCGTGATCAGCTATTTCCTGCTGAGCGGTCAGCGCTCGGCGATGTCCAACATCATCAGCAGGCGGGTCACCAACTTCCGCGACCGGCTCGACGCCGGCGCGGCGGCCGAAGACGACGACTGACCGCAGGGACGTGCTCAGTCTGGCGGCAGCCAGCCTCCGCTTTTCAGCATTGCCATGATGGCCGCTGTGGCCTGTTCGCGTTCGATCACTCCGGTGTCGACCACGAGCATGGCGTCGGTCGGCTCCTCATAAGGATCAGAGACGCCGGTGAAGTGCTCGATAAGGCCCGCTCGCGCCTTCGCATAGAGCCCTTTTCGATCTCGTGCTTCACAAACTTCAACCGGAGTGGCGACATGGATCAGCAAAAAGTCGCCGACCTGGGACACCATCTCGCTGACTTGTTCCCTGGCCGCCGCGTATGGCGCGATCGGTGCGCAGATCGCGATACCACCATGACGGGCGACCTCAGTTGCCACGTATCCAATCCTGGCGATATTTAGATCCCGATCGGCTCGGCTGAAAGTGAGCCCGGCCGACAGTAGCGAGCGCACCAAATCCCCGTCGAGTAGGGATACCTTGCGCTCGCCATATTCGGCCAGCAAATCCCTGAGGTCCCTGGCGATTGTCGATTTGCCCGATCCAGATAGCCCGGTCAGGAAGAGCACGAATCCGCGCTCAGAGCGCGGCGGCCTGGCCCGTCGTAGCTCAGCGAGTACCGGGTCAGGCGCGAACCAGGATGGGATCGCCGCACCAGTATCGAGCATGTCGCCAAGCTGGTCGGAGCTCAGATCCTCGATTTCTGTGCCAGCCTCGATGAGCGCGTGCGGCCGCCAGACTTCCGCGCGCGGATCGTAAGCCCAGTCACCGGACGCCAGCACCGGGATCGGCGCGCCGGGCAGCGACACCGCGCCGCCGGCTGACAACCCGGCCAACTCGGTCGGCGTGCCGCCCATCCCCCCGGCGTCATCAGCAAGCAGCTGGGTGGCACCGTGCGCGGCCGCGACGACGGCCGCGGCGGCAAGTTCCCTGGCCGGATCAGCGTGATGCGGTGCCAGTGGCACCGGCACCACCAGTGTCCCTGGCGGCAGGCTGCGCGCGGCCGCCAGGCAGGCCCGGATCAGCGACTCAGGCTCACGAACCACGAGTGGCTGCCCGGCTATCAGCGGGAGCACAAGCAATCGCGCTTTGAGTTGCCCGGCGACATGCTTGAGCTGACCGAGTTGCCGCTTGCCAAGCGGCGCTCTGGTCGCCAGGGCCAGCACCGGCGCTCCGCCGAACTCGGCTCTAGCCGCCGCAGGGGAGATCATCAGCCGCCGGAACGAGCCGTGCTCAACCGGCCGGTTCAGCGCGACCGGACCGGCAAGGCGGACCAGGCCGGCCGCCCCATCCGGCTGTTCGGTGCGCTCGGTGATGGTCAGCGCCGCCAGCGGCGTCCCCTCAGGGTCGCTCAGCAGCACCTGCCCTGCGTCGGCCGGAACCGCGCTGGCAGGCACGTCGAGCACGACTGGTACCGGCCATGGCGTCCCGTCGGCCAGCGTCGCTGACGCCGCCACCGCCGCCACGTCGGCCTGCGTCAGGAACCCGCCAAGCGGCGCGAACGCCCCCGACAAGATCAGCTCAAGATCGCCAAGCTGATCGGGCGCGAGCCTGATCGCTGGGATCGTCGCTTCCCTGACGGCCTGTTCGGCCGCCGCGTCTGCGGTCACTGAGTCCTCCATCCACCCGCCTGGCAGCATCCATGAGAGTACCGGTGGGCTGGTTGCGCATTGCCGTCGATGGCCCGGTCGGCGAGCCCATAAACTAGGTACATCCCGCGTTCAAGCCTGAACGTGGGCTAGTTGTGCTGCCCGCTGACCGGGCCGCGCGATAGGACCAAGTAGCTAGGACAGCCAAGCGATGAGCCTCACCGGTCTGATCGACGTCGTCGTCGAAGACCCGCAGCTACGTAACGCCCGTGACTACCTACTTCAACCAGGAGCCGGCGACGCTGACCTAGTCGCCCCGGCGGCGCTTCGGCCTGTCCTGGTGGCCGCCCTGGCCGGAACGGCACCGTTCGTGTTCGCGCTCACCGCGACCGCCAGGGAAGCTGAAGACCTCACCGACGCCCTCGGTTCACTGCTGCCAAACTCGAACGGCGCGGCCTACTTCCCGGCCTGGGAAACCTTGCCGCACGAGCGGCTGTCGCCACGCTCGGATACCTCAGGCCGTCGTCTCGCCGTGCTTCGCCGCCTAGTCAAGCCGGATGCCAACGACCCCAAGTCAGGCCCGCTGCAGGTCGTGGCCACCCCGATCCGCAGCATCTTGCAGCCGCTGGTCGGCGGCCTTGGCCAGCTTGAGCCTGTGCACCTGCACCTCGGCGACCAAGCCGACCTCGAAGAGGTCGTGACCCGGCTGGTCGAGATCGGCTACGCCCGGGTCGACCTGGTCACCAACCGAGGCGAGATCGCCGTCCGCGGCGGGATACTCGACGTGTTCCCACCGACCGAAGAGCACCCGCTCAGGATCGAGCTCTTCGGCTCCGAGGTTGAGGAGATCCGCCCGTTCAAAGCCGCTGACCAGCGTTCACTCGGCAGTGGCGCCGAGTCGGTCTGGGCACCGCCTTGTCGTGAGCTGCTGCTCACCGCGAGCGTGCGGCACCGGGCCAAGCAGCTTGCCGCTGAGTACCCTGGCCTCGGTGACGTGCTCGGCAAGCTAGCCGACGGCATCACGGTCGAGGGCATGGAGGCGTTCGCGCCGCTGCTCGCCGACCGGATGGAATTGCTGCTCGACTCGCTGCCCACGGGCTCCCTTGTGGTGGCTTGCGACCCGGAGCGGATCCGCACCCGCGCCGCCGACCTGGTGCGCACCAGCCAGGAGTTCCTCGAAGCCTCCTGGGTGAACGCGGCCGCCGGTGCCCAGGTACCGATCGACCTGGGCGGCGCGGCCTTCCGGCCGATCGCGGAGGTCAGGGAAGCGGCAGCCGACCTCGGCATTAAATGGTGGGGTATCACCCCATTCAGCACAGAAGAAGGTCAAGATCTAGCCGAAATAACTCGCCCCGCTCCATCGCCAGGGCCGACGCCAGTGCTGCCGGACGACTCACGATCCGATGCGGCCGCGCAGGCCGGCGACGACGACGAGCCGGCCATCGACCCGACCGACCCGCTGGCGGTGCCTGGCTGGCTCGGCAAGGCGGTGGCGGCTCGCCGCACGGCACCGGCCAGGGACGACGCCGGTGACACCGAAGCGCTGACTCGCCCTGATGGTGACTCCCGAGTCCACGGCGACCACCTCGCCGCCTTCGACGACATCGATGGGCGCGAGCCATTTCGAATGAATGCCCGTCAAGCGACCCAGTACCACGGTGACACCGTGCGGGTACTGAGCGACGTGCGCGGCTGGTTGTCTGGCGGCTGGCGAGTCGTGCTGGTCACCGAGGGGCACGGGCCCGCCCAGCGGCTGGCTGAGTTGCTGCGCGGGGCTGAGCTTGGGGCTCGGACCGGCGACCTGGACGTGATCCCCGACCCGAGCGTCGCCATCGTCGCGACCGGCGAGCTGGCGGCCGGGTTCGTCTGGCCGGGGCTGCGGCTGGCCGTGCTGGCCGAAGCCGACCTGGCTGGGACCAGGACAGGTTCGCGTGACCGCACTAGGATGCCGAGCCGGCGGCGGGGCGGCATTGACCCGCTGCAGCTCACGCCGGGCGATTACGTGGTGCACAGCCAGCACGGGGTTGGCCGGTACCTGGAGATGACCAGCCGGACGATCCAGGGCGCGACCCGTGAGTACCTGGTGATCGAGTACGCGCCGAGCAAGCGGGGCCAGCCGGGGGACCGGCTGTACTTGCCGACCGATCAGCTTGACGAGGTGACCCGGTACTCCGGCGGTGAAGCGCCGAGCCTGCACCGGCTCGGCGGCGCTGACTGGGCCAAGACCAAGGGCCGGGCGCGCAAGGCGGTGCGCGAGATCGCGGCGCAGCTAATCAGGCTGTACTCGGCTCGGATCGCCTCGCCTGGGCACGCATTCGGGCCGGACACGCCCTGGCAGCGCGAGCTTGAAGACGCGTTCCCCTACGCCGAGACGCCCGATCAGCTTGCGGCGATCGACGAGATCAAGCGCGACATGGAGAAGCCGCATGCCGATGGACCGGCTGATCTGCGGCGACGTCGGCTACGGCAAGACCGAGATGGCCGTACGGGCGGCGTTCAAGGCGGTGCAAGATGGCAAGCAAGTGGCCGTTCTGGTGCCGACCACGCTGCTTGTACAGCAGCACATGGCGACTTTCGGCGAGCGGTACGGAGCGTTCCCTGTGGTGCTGCGGGCCATGTCGCGGTTCCAGTCGGACTCCGAGGTGGCGCGAACGCAGGCCGGCCTTGCTGACGGCTCGGTGGACGTGGTGATCGGCACCCACCGGCTGCTCTCGCCGGAGACCAGGTTCAAGAATCTCGGCCTGATCATCATTGACGAGGAGCAGCGGTTCGGCGTCGAGCACAAGGAGTACCTGAAGTCGATGCGGACCCAGGTCGACGTGCTGTCGATGTCCGCCACTCCGATCCCGCGCACGCTGGAGATGGGCATCGCCGGGATCAGGGAGATGTCCACCATCTTGACCCCGCCCGAGGAGCGGCACCCGGTGCTGACCTTCGTCGGGCCCTACGACGAGAAGCAGATCGCCGCCGCCATCCGGCGCGAGCTGCTGCGTGACGGCCAGGTCTTCTTCGTGCACAACCGGGTTGCAGTCGATCGGCAGGGTGGCGGCCAGGCTGGCCGAATTGGTGCCCGAGGCCGGATCGCGGTGGCGCACGGCCAGATGAACGAGCACGCAGCTCGAGCGGATCATGGTCGACTTCTGGGACCGGGAGTCCGACGTGCTCGTCTCCACCACGATCGTGGAGTCCGGACTGGACATCCCGAACGCGAACACGCTGATCGTCGACCGGGCCGACATGTACGGGCTGTCCCAGCTGCACCAGCTGCGCGGCCGGGTCGGGCGCGGCCGGGAGCGCGGCTACGCCTACTTCCTGTACCCGCCAGAAAAGCCGCTGACCGAGACCGCGCACGAACGGCTCGCGACCGTCGCCCAGCACACCGAGATCGGCGCTGGCATGTACGTGGCGATGAAGGACCTGGAGATCCGGGGCGCGGGCAACCTGCTCGGCGGCGAGCAGTCCGGGCACATCGCCGGAGTCGGGTTCGACCTGTACGTGCGGCATGATCGGCGAGGCCGTGCAGGAGATGCGTGGCGACGGCGCGGCCGCTGAGCGGGCCGAGGTCAGGGTTGAGTTGCCGGTCGACGCGCACATCCCGCACGACTATGTGGCCGGCGAGCGGCTCCGGCTTGAGGCCTACACGGCGATCGCCGCGATCGACTCCGACGCGGACATCAAGTCGGTGCTTGACGAGCTCACCGACCGGTACGGCGCGCCGCCGCAGGCCGTACTCAACCTGCTCGAAGTAGCCAGGCTGCGAGCCAAGGCCCGACGGGCCGGGCTCACCGACATCGGCCAGCAGGGCAACCACATCAGGTTCGCGCCAGTCGAGCTGCCTGAGTCGCGCGAGGTCAGGGTGCAGCGGCTATACCCGCGGACGCTGCTTAAGCCGACAGTGCGTACCATGCTTGTGCCAGTGCCGAAGGTCGGCAGCCGTCCGAGTGCCCGCGCGGCCGGATCTGGTCGGCTGAGCACAAGTGCAGGGTCAGCCTCACCGCTCGCGGCGCCAGCGCTGCGCGACGGTGAGCTTCTTGCTTGGTGCGAAGAGCTGGTCGACGCCATCTTCGGCGACCAGCCGGGTTAAGGAGGAATGGTGCGGCGGATCGGTAAGAAGGCCACGTCGCGGTACGCGGCTGTGGCGGTGGCCGGAGTAGCTGGCCTGCTGGTCGTGTCCGGCTGCGGTCAGGCCAGGCTCGGCGCGGCCGCGCTGTACGGCAATCAGCGGATCTCGAGCGCCAAGCTGGCCGCTGAGGTCGCGAACCTAAACTCCGGTTACCAGACCTACGAGCACAAGACCCAGATCAGCTACACCGTCGCCGATATGCCGCGCGAGGTGCTGAGCTGGATGCTGCGCTTCGCCACGGCCAACCAGCTCGCCGCCGATCGCGGGATCACCGTCACGCCCGCTCAGGCGCAGCACGAGCTGACCGTGGAGACAGCGAACGTCAAGCAGGGCGGCGACACCCTGCCTGAGGCGGCGGTGCTGAACGGGCTGCCCCCTGACCTGTTGTCCGAGCTCGGCACCTGGATCTCGATCCAGGTGCAGCTAGACGAACCAGCTCGACAACGGCGTCGCGCCCAAGAGCCAAGCGGCGTCGTCAGCGCTGACCGTCAAGGCCAACCACCTGACCTGCCTGGCCGCGAAGCGGCTTGACATCAAGGTAAACCCGCAATACGGGGTCTACGATTTCGGGCAGTTCGCGGTCGTGGCCACCCCGGACAAGCTGGCCGCTGCCTCGCCCACGGCGGGGGCAACGCCGACCCCAGCGCCGCAGACCACGCCCAAGTGCTAGGCGACGCACTCGTCGAGCTTGTCGCCATCATGGACAAGCTCCGCCGCGAGTGCCCGTGGGATGCGAAGCAAACGCACCAGACGCTGCGCCCGTACTTGCTTGAAGAGACGTACGAGACACTGGACGCGCTCGACAGCGGTGACTACGACGCGCTGCGGGACGAGCTTGGCGACGTGCTCTTGCAGGTGTATTTCCACGCCAGCGTCGCCTCGGAGCGAACCGACGGCACCGGCTTCGACATCGATGATGTGGCTCGCGGCATCGCCGCCAAGCTGATACGCCGGCACCCGCACGTGTTCGGCGATGTGACCGTTGCTGATGCCGATGAGGTCAAGCGGAACTGGAACGCGATCAAGGCCGCGGAGCGAGCCGAGGCGAGCGGGCAGTCGGGCTCCGCACTGGATGGCGTACCGCTGGCGCAGCCGGCCCTGGCCCTGGCCGCGCAATTGAGGCGGCGGGCGCAGACCGCCGGAGTGCCTGATGACGTCGCTGGCCTGGCCGCTGCCGGTGAAGTGAGCGAGCTTGGCGCCGAGTTGTTCGAGCTGGCGACCAAGGCTCAGCTGGCTGGTCTGGACCCCGAGCTTGAGCTCAGGCAGGCAGCGCTGGCCTTTCGTGATCGCGTCAAGGTCTGGGAGCGCGGATAAGCGAGCGATTTCGGTCATGCTTGACTGGAATGGTTATTGAGCGCCAACAACGACGGGATCACAAGCGATGAATCAGAGCAGCGAAGTCCAGTGGGGCAGCATGCGGCCGATCCTGCAGGATCTGGCGGACAGGATCACCAGGATTGAGCAGTTCCTGGCAGCGTCAGGCTTGCAAGCGGCGAGTCAGCCGACTGATAGCTTTGGCGGGGTGGCTGACGCCGTGCCAGGCTCGTTCCACCCGGCTGGATCGGCGGTTGGCCAGGCCGCGGCGGCCGCGCACGGGGTCGACTCAGGTACTAACTTCGACCCGAGCCAGGCTGGTGTACCCCCGTACATCGTGCAGATGGCCATGGGCGGCCAGCTCATCCAAGCGATCAAGGAATACCGGGACCTCACCGGGATTGGCCTTAAAGAGGCCAAGGCAATTATCGAGCAGGCCTCGATTCGCGGGTACTGAACGGCGCCGTTCGGTCCATCAGCGGATGAGACCGGCGTGCCGATACAGGTGGGCAAGTGCGGGTCAGTTAGGCTCGCGTACGGGTGTAATCGGCTAGGCCAGGGAGAACGCGTGCCGTCAATCGAAGCCATCCATGCCAGGCAAATCCTGGACTCGCGAGGCAACCCGACTGTCGAAGTCGAGATGGTGCTCGACGACGGCACCCACAGCCGGGCAGCAGTGCCGAGCGGTGCGTCGACCGGCGCATTCGAGGCGGTCGAGCTTCGGGACGGCGGCGCGCGAATACGGCGGCAAGGGCGTCGAGAATGCCATCCGCGCGGTGATCGAAGAGATCCAGCCTGAGTTGCTCGGCGAGGAAGCCGACGAGCAGCGGCTGATCGATTTCGCCATGATCGACCTGGACGGGACTGCCGACAAGTCCAGATTGGGTGCTAACGCGATTCTCGGCGTCAGTCTGGCGGCGGCCAAGGCGGCGGCCGAGTCGGCGCAACTGCCGCTATTCCGCTACCTGGGCGGCCCGAACGCGCACCTGCTGCCGGTGCCGATGATGAACATATTGAATGGCGGCGCGCACGCCGACACCAATGTGGACATCCAGGAGTTCATGATCGCGCCAATTGGCGCGAGCACCTTCTCCGACGCGGTGCGCTGGGGTGCTGAGACGTACCACGCGCTCAAGGCCGTGCTCAAGCAGCACGGCCTCAACACCGGCGTCGGCGACGAAGGCGGCTTCGCGCCCGATCTTGAGCACAACCAGGCGGCGCTTGACCTGATCATCGAGGCGATCGGCAAGGCTGGGCTTGAGCCTGGCCGTGACGTCGCACTGGCGATCGACGCTGCCGCGAGTGAGTTTTTTAAGGCGGACGTGTACCAGTTCGATGGCGGCACCAAGACCGCGGCCGAGATGACCGCGATCTACGCGAGCTGGCTCGACGCCTATCCGATCGTGTCGCTCGAAGACCCGCTGGCCGAAGATGACTGGACGGGATGGCGTGAGCTCACCGCGTCCTTGGGCGAGCGGGTCCAGATCGTCGGCGACGACATTTTTGTCACGAATCCAGAGCGGATCGCGGCGGGGCATCGACACCAAGGCGGCGAACGCGCTGCTCGTCAAGGTCAACCAGATCGGCACGCTGACCGAGACCTACAACGCCGTTGACCTCGCTACCCGCAACAGCTTCAGCTGCCAGCTGAGCCATCGCTCGGGTGAGACCGAAGACACCACGATCGCTGATCTGGTGGTGGCACTCGGCTGTGGCCAGATCAAGACCGGTGCCCCGGCCAGGTCCGAGCGGGTCGCTAAGTACAACCAGCTGCTGCGGATCGAGGAGCGGCTCGACGACGGTGCCGCCTATGCGGGCGCCGCGGCCTTCCCGAGGTTTACTTCGGGTCAGTGAGTCCCGTGTCGCAGCCGCCTGGTCGGCCCGCTGAGCCGCGCCAGGGTCCGCCCGCAGGTCGCCAAGGCGTCGGTCGGCCGCACTTCACCGGGCGGGCAGCGGTGCTGGCTATCGTGCTCTGCGCGATCGCGCTGAGCTTGGCGTATCCGGTGCGCGAGTACATCTCGCAGCGCAAGCAGATCGACGAGCTGCAAGCTCAAAGCGAGCGCATCTGGTTGCACCGCAAATACCTTGAGGTCGAAAACAGGCAACTGCACGACCCCGCCTATATCGCCCAGCTCGCCCGGGACCGGCTGCATATGTGCTGGCCGACGCAGAGCTGCTACATCATCATCGGCGACCAGGCCAAGCATAAGAGCGGCACGGCGCAGGAGGTCAGCTCGCCCTGGTACGCGCGGCTATGGTCGTCGGTGCAGGCCGCGAACGCCGATCCGGTGCAACGGGCGAAGGCACACGAGCACGCCCACAGCTCAAGCCGTCCGCACCGCTCAAGCCGGGCGCACCGGTCAAGCCGTCCGCACCGCTCAAGCCGGGCGCGTCGGGGGTGAGCATCGACGCGCGCGACGTCGCTGCCGTCACCAGGCAGCTTGGCCGCAGTCCGCGCGGACTGCACGCGGTCGCGCATCGCTGTCCCTGCGGCTTGCCTGACGTCGTCGAGACGGTGCCGAGGTTGCCTGACGGCACGCCCTTTCCGACCCTGTACTACCTGACGTGCATCCGAGCCTGCGCGGCGGCGAGTCGGCTTGAGGCGGGTGGGCTGATGCGCGAACTCGCCGGCAGGCTGGCGACCGACTCCGCGTTCGGTGCGCGCTACCAGGCCGCGCACCGGGATTACCTCGCCCGACGGGATGCCCTTGCGGCCGAGGCTGGGCTGGCACCGCTGCCTGCTGGTGCGCAGACCGCCGGTGGCATGCCGGGCCGGGTCAAGTGCCTGCACGCGCTGGTCGCGCACGAACTGGCCGCGCCAGGGACGAATCCGGTCGGCCAGGAAGCCATACTGGCGATGGGTCAGTGGTGGGCCGCCGGGCCTTGCGTGCCGGCCAGCGAAATCGAGGATGCTGAGAACGCATGAGTGCTCAAGGTGCACAGCGCGTTGCCGCGATCGACTGCGGCACCAATTCACTCCGGTTGCTGGTGGCCGATATCTATCCGGGCCGGAGCCAGCTCGTCGAGTTGCATCGCCGAATGGAAATCGTCAGGCTCGGCCAGGGCGTGGACGCCACCGGTCGGCTCGCGCCGGAAGCACTGGAGCGTACCTTCGCGAAGCTGACCGAGTACGGCAGGACGATCGAGGATTCAGGTGCCCGGTCGGTTCGCCTGGTGGCAACCAGCGCGACCAGGGACGCGTCCAACGCGGACGAATTCATCGCCGGGGTGCAGCGGATCCTGGGCATCGATCCTGAAGTGATTAGCGGCTCAGTCGAAGCTGAGCTGTCGTTCGCCGGCGCGACTGCCGAGCTGACCCAGGCGGGCGCAGGCGACGAGCCGGCGCCGCCATTCCTTGTGGTGGACATTGGCGGCGGCTCGACCGAGTTCGTGCTCGGTGGTCCGGACGGTGCGGCTGGCCTCGCCGCCATCTCGGTGGACATCGGCTGCGTCCGGCTAACCGAGCGCTGCCTGCGCGATGATCCGCCAACCCCTGAGCAACTCGCCGCTGCGACCGAGCAGATCGACGCGGCGCTGGCAACGGCTGCGCAGGCGGTACCGGTCGCTGAGGCGAACACACTGGTCGGCCTGGCTGGCTCGGTCACCACCGTGACCGCGCTCGCTCTTGGCCTGTCCAGCTACGACCCAGAGGCGACCCACCACGCCAGGATCTCGGCGCAGCGAGTGCGCGAAGTGACCGACTGGCTGCTGCACCACGGCCGGGATGAGCGCGCCGCCAAGGACGTCATCCATCCGGGTCGCGTCGACGTGATCGGCGCGGGCGCGCTGATCCTGGACCGGGTGCTGACCTGCTTTAACTTCACTGAGCTTGTGGCGAGCGAGCACGACATCCTCGATGGCATCGCCTGGTCGATGGTGACCGGACGGCAGCCAGCACCGGGACGATAGTGGTGGCGGGAAGTGGCGAGCCAGTGCTGCCTGGCACCGGTTGGCCAGGAGATCCAGCCACCGCCACGACGCCAGTGGGCGGTGACGCGAACCAGGTCAGGGAGCTAGCGGCGAGCGCGGACACGCTTGCGGAGCTGACCGCCAGGCAGTCGGTTTGCCGAGCCTGCCCCAGACTGGTGACCTGGCGTGAGCAGGTAGCGGCGCAGCGGCGGCGTTCGTTCGCCGACCAGCAGTACTGGGGCCGTCCAGTGCCGGGCTGGGGTGCCGACAAGCCGGCCGTGGCGATTATCGGCCTGGCCCCGGCCGCTCACGGCGGCAACCGGACCGGCCGGGTCTTCACTGGCGACCGCAGCGGTGATGTGCTGTTCGCTTCGCTCTGGCGCAGTGGTCTGGCGAGCCAGCCCACCAGCGTGAGCGCCTGTGATGGCCAGCGACTAATCGGCACCAGAATGCTGGCAGCGGTCAGATGCGCGCCGCCGGACAACAAACCGACGATCATCGAACGCGACACTTGCCTGCCGTGGCTGTCAGCGGAGTTTAACCTGATCTTGCCGCAACTCAAGGTGATCGTCTGCCTAGGCCACTACGCCTGGCAAGCGACCTGGCGCGAACTGAGCCGTCTCGGCACTCGCGGCAGCCAATCGGCTGGCTCGGTCGGCTCGGCTGGTCTGGCTGGCTCGGCTGGTCTGGCTGGCTCGGCTGGCTCGGTTGGTCTGGCTGGCTCGGCTGGTCTGGCTGGCCCCAAGCAGGCCAGACCTGCCTTCGGGCATGGCGTCGAGGTTCAGGTAGCCGGGATGCTCGTCATCGGCTGCTACCACCCGAGTCAGCAAAACACTTTTACCGGCCGAGTCACCGAGGCGATGCTTGACGATGTGTTCCGGCGGGCGGCTGAGTACCTAACCGATCTAAGTGACAATTGAGACGTACGTAATCCAGTGACCGTTCTTGGTGTCTCTGAGTAGTTCAGCAGAGGCGCTATGGTCCGCGCAGGGGCATATCTCGACAACCTAAGACACGAACTGACAGCAGGTGTTTACCTAATGTAACAATGGCTCGATGTTTGTGCTGAGCACCTGATCAAGCTGCCGCGAATGATGTGCTTGGTTGCTTACATTAGGCGACTGCCCGATTCCGGAGAATCTTTGAATAAACTGGCGCACATGGGGTACGATTTCCGCGCCCCCGTAGCCCAAAGGAAGAGGCAAGCCCCCTAAAAGGGTACCAGTGTCGGTTCGAGCCCGACCGGGGGTACAACAGCCTAGAGGCGGTAGCTTTCGCTGCATGATCCAGTATTTGCCCAGGTCAGAGGCCAGATGACAACTCATGCAATGGGCAAATGCTTTGTGCATTTGCACAAGACTCCGCAGCGACCGCTGATTTGCGATTCGCTACTCGCGATTGGCCGCTTATTGGCTCAGGCGAAAATCTGATTCACATTATGCGGGATGCGTGATCAAGGCGCTGCGGGGAGTGGCAAAGCACCTTCGCCCCGTTATGATAAGAAATTCACCGTAGCTGGTCAACGCCCACTTGCCGAACCTCGGCCGAGCCTTGGTCGGGCGACTCGTCCGAGCCTTGCCCGGCGACTCGCCGTTCTCGATCATGGCTATGTCGGTCTGGCTGCCCTGGCCTGCACAAACTCCTAGACGCCGCCCGCCGAGCGGCCCACTGCTCGACCACCGCCCGCCCCGGCCACCCGCCCGCGTCCGCGTCCGCGTCTGCGCTCGCGCAGCGTCGCCGCTCCGACGATGCGGTAACCCGCGCCCGGCATAGCAACATCGTTGGAGCGCTGCAGTCGCTGGAGCAGCAGTACGGCTCCAGCGATGTTGTCCGTCAGGGAGCAGCAGCAACATCAGGGGTTCAACGATGCGGGCCGCGCGGAGCCGGGCACCCGGAGCAGCGCGCTGGCGGCCGTGAGCAACGGGGTCGCCCCGTTGCTCACCTGATGACAACGGGGCGACCCCGTTGTCATCGGCGGCGGGGGGCGTCATCGGCGGCGGGGGGCGTCATCGGCGGCGGGGGGCGTCATCGGCGGCGGCGGCGTCATCAGCGGCGGGGGCGTCATCAGCGGCGGCGGGGCGGCGTCAGCGGCGGCGGCGGCGGGCGTCAGCGGCGGCGGCGGGGCGGGCGGGAACGTGGGTCAGCGCAGGGGGAGCGGACTGCGCGCACGATCCGCGACTGATCTCAGCCGCTTCGGTCTGGGCCGGCCCTGGTGAGCGTGATCGCCACGATGACGCGCTGGTCACGGACCATCGCGTGGCGATAGTCGTCCCAGTCTGGGTGCTCGCCAGAGACCCGACGGTAGTAGTCCACTAGCACGTCCATCGCCTCAGGCAAGTGGATGATCTCGGCGGTACCTTCCGCCTGGACCCACTCGCCATAGAACCCGTCCGTCATGACACACAGCGAGGCGTGCGGGTCACGAGCCAGGTTCTTGGTCTTGATGGCGGTCTCGCGGGTGCTGATCAGCACCCGGCCGCCATCATCGACGCCGAGGGCGACAGGTGATAGCTGCGGCAGTCCGTCGGACCGCTTTGTAGCCAGTACGGCCCGGTGATTGGCACGCATGAACTCGCGAGCGCGCTCAAGATCCATGCGGGGAAGTCTAGGCCCCGTACAGCCGAGTGTGCCGCTGCACTTCGTATTCGTGCACGATGGCCGCTGCGTACGCGTGCGTCAGGCCATGCTCCTGCGCCAGCCAGGTCGCCCGCTCGGTGTGGCGCATGAAGGACGGCCCCGATTCCAGCCGGTGGAACCACTCTCGGAGATCGCTGCCGGTGACCCGAGGGATCCGGGCTAGTAGATTCTGGTGCAGCTCTGGAGAGTGGATCAGGGACAAGGGGCACCTCCATGCCGAGATTCTCCTGACACGAGACTGCCTTACCGAGAGCGCGCTGGCAAGACCTGAACGTGACACTTCCGTTATGCAACCGGGAAATTAACGCGAGGCTGCCCGATCCGTCACGCTAAGTCGGCCCGATCGGCCCGATCGGCCGAACTGAGTCAGCGGCCAGCCCCGGCGCAGGTGGTGATCAACCTGGCGGTTGCCCAAGCTGGGCGATGAATCCGGTGCCGCCATCGCTGTGCACGAGCCAGCTTTGCGGTTGCTCTTGACCGCGATTATCAGGCTCAGAACGGCCGAGCCGCGGGTGCGACTTAACCGGGGGTCAGGACAGCCGCTCGAAGATCATCGCCATGCCCTGGCCGCCGCCCACGCACATGGTTTCCAGACCGAAGGTCTTGTCGTGGAACTGCAGGCTGTTGAGCAGGGTTGAGGTGATCCTGGCACCGGTCATGCCGAACGGGTGGCCGACCGCGATCGCGCCGCCGTTGACGTTCAGCTTGTCCAGGTCAATCCCGAGTTCCTGATAGGACGGGATCACCTGCGCCGCGAAGGCCTCGTTGATCTCGACTAGGTCGATGTCGTCGATGGTCATCCCGGCCCGCGCCAGCGCCTGCCGGGAGGCCCCAATCGGGCCGAGGCCCATGATCTCAGGCGATAGCGCGGTGACCCCGGTGGAGACGATCCGGGCGAGTGGCGTAATGCCAAGCTCGGCTGCCTTCCTGTCGCTCATCACGATCACCGCGGCCGCGCCGTCGTTGAGCGGACAGCAGTTGCCTGCGGTGACGGTGCCGTCCGGGCGAAACACGGGCTGCAGCCCAGCCACCTTCTCCAACGTCGTCCCCGCTCGCGGCCCGTCATCGGCCGAGATCACGGTGCCGTCGGGCAGCGTGGCCGGCGTGATGTCGCGCTGCCAAAAGCCGTCAGCGATCGCCTTCTCGGCCAGGTTCTGCGATCGCACGCCAAACTCGTCCTGCTCAAGCGGGCTGACCTGGCGAAGCTGCGCCACGTTTTCTGCGGTCTGCCCCATGGCGATGTAGATGTCGGGGATCCGGCCGTCCTCGCGGGGGTCGTGCCAGTCCGGCGAGCCGCCGGCCGCGAGCGTCTCGGTGTGTGCCTCGGCGTCGGCGAATACCGGGTTCTTGGTGTCAGGCGCGCCGTCGCTGCTGCCCTTACCGAACCGGCTGACGAGCTCGACTCCGGCCGAGATGAAGATGTCGCCTTCGCCCGCTTTGATGGCGTGGTAGCCATCCGGGTGGACTGAAGAGAAGATGAGCAATACCTGGTGATTGTGGTGCCGGGCACGGCATCGAGGCCGAGCATGATCGCCATCACCCGCGCCATGTTGTAGCCCTGCTCGCCACCGGGCAGCCCGCACCCGACGATCAGGTCCTCGACGTCCGCCGGGTCGAGCTGTGGCACCTTCGCCAGCGCTGCCTTGATCATCTGGACGGCGAGATCGTCGCCACGGATCGAGGTGAGGGAACCCTTGAAAGCTCGCCCGATCGGCGAACGTGCGGTAGCGACAACGACTGCCTCAGGCATGACGACTCCCTGACCTGGCGATGCTATTTACGTACCGAACAGTAGCTTACGCGGGGTCATTCCTCGCTTGCCCGATCAGCGCGGTGGCGTTCCACTTGGCTGCGCCAGCCAGATCCCTTACGTGCTCGCGCAGACTGTAGTCACCCGACGCGCTTGCCCTGGCGAGCGCCAGATCCAGGTCATTGCCGCAGCGCTCAAGCAGGATGGAGAAGTCCCGCCGCACTGGCTGATGCAGGTCGTAGCCGAAGGACCGATGGATCCTGGCGAATAGCGGCTTAAACATCCTGGCGCGCTCGTGCAGGCCGGAAGAGTGCGACATGGGATTCTTCGGTCTGGCCGCGATGTAACCGGGCAGTATGTCGGCGAAGGCCTGGCGCAGTATCCATTTTTCCACGCCATCGCGCACCTTCAGCTCAATCGGCAGCCGCAGCGCCAACTCGACCAGCAGCGGATCGAGATAGGGCACCCGGGCCTCGACGCCGTGTCCCATACTGACCCGGTCCACCCGCTGTAGCTCGGTTCGCCGCAGGTTGGCTAGCTTGTGCAAGAACAGTCGGCGCTGCTGTTCCTCGCTGATCTGGTCATACATCGGGTAGCCGCCGAACAGTTCGTCGGAGCCGTCGCCAGTGAACACGACCTTGATCCCATGTTCGGCGATCCGCTGGAAGAGCGGCACGGACACGACCGCGTTGATGATGTCCCCGTACTCGGTCAGCTCGGACATCTTGATCGCCGTCTTGATGTCAGCGAGGCGAAGCTGCCTGGGTGCCAACTCGATGACTTCGTGCCGGACGTCAAGCTGCCTGGTCAGCCGCCGAGCGTAGGCAAGATCCTCGCTGCCAGGCGCGCCGATCGTGAAGGCAACGCAATCCGGATGCAGCGCGTGCACGTGCAGCAGGAGCAGCGAGCTGTCAAGGCCGCCGGACAAGATGACACCGACGGTGTGCTCGGTGTCTACCCGGACTCTGATGCTGTCAAGCAGCGTCGCCCGCACCAGCGCCATCGCCTCGGCGGGATCTTCGATCAGCTCGCCTGGGCTCGTCGCCCACGGATCGCGCAGCCCGGTGCTCAGCAGCCCGCTGTGCGGCGCGAGCTTGGGCATGCGGCCGGGTTGCGCCCAGCCGTGCGCGCCGGCCTGGCACCTCGCTGATCGGCTCCCCCACGTCGACGAGCGCCTTGATCTCCGAGGCAACGTGCAGGCAGCCGCCGCGGCGCGACCAGTAAAGCGGTTTGACCCCGACCGGGTCGCGAGCCAGGTACACCCGGCCATCGGTGCGGTCGGCGATCGCGAACGCATACTCACCGCGCAGCCGCCGCACAGCTGACTCGCCCCACTCGCCGAAGGCCTCAAGCAGCACTTCGGTGTCACCCTCCGTGCGGAACTGATGACCAAGCTGCCGAAGCTCAGCGCGCAGCGCGCGGTGATTGAAGATCTCGCCGTTGTAGCAAAGCAGCCAGCGCCCGTCGGCCGAAGTCCACGGCTGCACCGCATTTTTCTGGTCGACGATCCGCAGCCGATGTGTTCCAGCGAGCAGGTGCGGGCTGACGCTGACGGCAGCTACCTCGCCACGCGGGCGAACCGCGTAAAGCATTTGGCGGAACGCAGTGCGGCTCGGGTCCGTCCCGGCGACTAGCGCGATCCCGCACATGGCCGGTCAGCCGTCGGTGCGGGAGCGACGCAGGCTACGCGGACCGGTCACGATCCTTGGCCGCAGGCAGACATGCCAGGCCTGACCTTCGTTGATCACGTTCACCTCGTCGGCCCGCTGCCGGTCAAGCAGTAGCCCGCGCAGGATGCGATGCGCGTGGAACCTGCGGTACCAGGCCATCTCCACGTCGGCCGCATAGCCAACGCAGTGCGCGCTCGGCAGCAGCGCGATATAGCCAAGCTCCTTGAGCCGCCGCTGGTGGGCCACGCTGCGAGTCAGGCTGGTGACCCAGAGCGGCGGCGTCCCTGATGGCGTGAGCTGGGCGAACTCCTCAGCTAGCTGATTAAGCCAGGCGACCGCCTGCGGCTTTGTCCTGGCCAGCCACAGCCCGGCGGTGCGTGGCGAGCGCCCGGGCATGGTGCGGCGCTCCGCCTTGCGAGCGGCCCGGCCGACGATGGACTCGGCCTGATGGCGGTACCTGAACCGGAGTTGCCCGGCGTCCGACAGCTCGTCAAGATCGATCAGCTCGGGCGAGTCAAGTACCTCGGCATCGGTCAGATAGCCGCGCTCGCGCCCCCACCAGACAGCGTCGATCTGGGCCAGCATCGAGATCCTGATCAGTGCGGCGAGACTGGTAGACCGGCTGCGCTGGCTGACCGCGTTGCGCGTGCTCGGCTGGTAGTTGCGCACCTCGAAAAGCAGCTTGGCGATAGTCTCGTCGCGGCCGTCAGGCGTAGCCGACAACAAGTCGCTGAACTGCACCTCATCCAGCCGCCTCGTCAGAATGTGCTCGGTGGGCACCGGATCGGAGTCGCCGAACCTGGACACCTCGGCGACCAGCTCGCTCACCGCCGCGCGATACGAGGCAAGGTCGGGCTCGCAGGGCGCGAAGTCCGCGATCGACGGGCGGCAAGCCGCCACGCCCTGGTCGGCCAGCCACAGTGTCACGACGCCCCCCTAGCACGCGAATGAATGCCCAGCTCCATAGCGCACAGAGTGTAACAACGCGACTGCGAACAGTTATGGCCTTTCGAGCTCTGTCCCTTGTGGCCCCTTTGACCGGGCTGTGGTTGCGAGGGCCGTCGTGGGCATTTGGCGGCTAGGCTGAAGGCATCCGGCGAGTGCAGTGTGGCGTCGCCAGAGAGCCGAGGTGTAGTCATGCAGGTACACGAGTCGCTGGTCGAGCTGATCGGCAATACCCCGCTGGTCAGGCTGCGTAAGGTTACCCGCCATCTGGGTGCCGGTCACGGTGCCAGCAGCGCCCCTGCGGTGCTCGCCAAGGTCGAGTACGTGAACCCAGGCGGCTCGGTCAAGGACCGGATCGCGCTGCGCATGGTCGAGGCCGCCGAGCAGTCGGGAGCGCTCAAGCCCGGCGGCACGATCGTCGAGCCGACGAGCGGCAACACCGGCGTCGGGCTGGCCATCGTCGCGGCCGAGAAGGGCTACAAGTGCGTCTTCGTCTGCCCGGACAAGGTGCGCGCAAGACAAGATCGCCACGCTCGCGCGCCTACGGCGCCGAGGTGGTCGTGTGCCCGACCACGGTGTCGCCGGACCCGCCTGACTCCTACTACAGCGTCTCTGACCGGCTGGCCGCCGAGATGCCCGGCGGCTGGAAGCCCGACCAGTACGCCAACCCGGAGAACCCCGCGTCGCACTACCACTCCACCGGGCCCGGAGATCTGGGCGCCAGACCGACGGCAAGATCACGCACTTCGTGGCCGGCATCGGCACCGGCGGCACGATCTCCGGCACCGGCCGGTACCTCAAGGAGGCGTCGGCGGGCGCGGTCAGGGTGATCGGCGCCGACCCGGAGGGCTCGGTCTACTCCGGCGGCACCGGGCGGCCCTACCTGGTCGAGGGCGTCGGCGAGGATATCTGGCCCGACACCTACGACCAGACATCTGCGACGAGATCATCGCGGTCGAGCGACGCCGACTCGTTCCGGATGACCCGGCGGCTGGCCCGCGAGGAGGCGCTGCTGGTCGGCGGCTCCTGCGGGATGGCCGTGGTCGCCGCACTCGAGGTCGCCGAGCAGGCCGGACCCGACGACGTCGATCGTGGTGCTGCTGCCCGACGGCGGGCGCGGCTACCTGTCGAAGATCTTCAACGACGACTGGATGGCCGACTACGGCTTCCTTACCTCGGCGACCGCCGAGCCGCGGATCGCCGACGTGCTCGAGCGCAAGGCGCGGCCGTGCCGCTGTTCGTGCATGCCCACCCGGACGAGACAGTCAGGGCGGCGATCGAGATGCTGCGCGAGTACGACGTGTCCCAGCTGCCGGTGCGTCAAGGAGGAGCCGCCGGTGATGGCGGCTGAGGTGGTCGGCTCGGTCACCGAGCGCGATCTGCTCGACGCGCTGGTTACCGGCCGGGCGATGCCGTCCGAGCCGGTCGTCGGCCCACATGTCGCTGCCGCTGCCGATGGTCGGCTCGGGCGAGCCCATCAGCGCCGCGATCGCCGCACTGGAGAAGGCAGGGGCGGCCGTCGTGCTGGTTGACGGAAAGCCGACCGGCATGATCACCCGCCAGGACGTGCTCACCTTCCTGGCTGGGTAGAAATCTTCCCGGCAAAGCATTAGCTTCACATCACTCCCAGAGCGGGTAAGCCAGTCGGTGGCGCTCGCAAGGGTAGGTACATCTCAGGAGGCAACACTGATGGCCCAGATCCATGCATCGGACGGGTTCGAGACCCTCGCGATTCACGCCGGGCAAGAGCCTGACCCGCTGACCGGGGCCGTCGTCCCGCCGATCTACCAGGTGTCGACCTACAAGCAAGACGGGGTCGGCGGGCTGCGCGGCGGCACCCACTGGGCTCGACCACGGGCCGGCCGGTGGATCGAAGGTTACGAATACTCGCGCACCGCCAACCCGACCAGAGGAGCGCTTGAGGATTGCCTGGCCGCTCTTGAAGGCGGCATCCGGGCGCTGGCCTTCGCATCCGGGCATGGCCGCAACCGACTGCCTGCTGCGCACCATCTGCCGTCCCGGCGATCACGTGCTCATCCCGCGACGACGCCTACGGCGGCACTTACCGGCTGTTCGACAAGGTGCTGACCGCTTGGGGCCTCGACCTATCACCACGTGACCGCTGTCCGACCCCGCCGCCGTCCGGGCCGCGCTCGGTGCGCCACGGCCACGAGGCTGATCTGGGTGGAGACGCCGACCAACCCGCTGCTCAGATCGCCGACATCGGCGCGCTCGCCCAGATCGCCCACGACGCCGGCGCGCTGCTCGTGGTCGACAACACCTTCGCCTCGCCGTACCTGCAGCAGCCGCTCGCGCTTGGCGCGGACGCGGTCGTCCACTCCACGACCAAGTACCTGGGCGGGCACTCCGACGTCGTCGGCGGGCGCGATCGTGGCCTCCGACGCCGACCTCGCCGAGCAGCTGGCCTTCCTCGCAGAACGCCGTCGGCGTCGGCCCGGGCCGTTCGACGCTGGCTGACCCTGCGCGGCATCAAGACCTTGGCGGTTCGGATGGACCGGCATTGCGACAACGCCGCACAGGTCGCTCTGCATGCTCGCCGAGCACCAGAAGTCGCCCAGGTTTACTATCCCGGCCTGCCCGAACACCCGGGTCACGAAGTCGCAGCGAAGCAGATGCGCGGCTTTGGCGGCATGGTGTCCTTCCGCCACGCCGAAGGTGAGCAGGCCGCAATGGAGATGTGCGGCCGGACCAGGCTGTTCACTCTGGGCGAGTCCCTTGGCGGCGTCGAGTCGCTGATCGAGCACCCGGCGTCGATGACGCATGCCTCCGTGGTTGGGTCACCACTCGCCGTTCCCGTCGACCTGGTCCGCCTGTCCGTCGGCATCGAGAACAGCGACGACCTGGTGGACGACGTCCGCGCCGCACTCGGATAGCACCGGCCGCCCCTCGTCAGGTCGGCATCTGCCGGGGGGCGATGGTGGCGTCGGAGCCAAGCTTGCACCGGGCGGCGTGCTGCTCGTGCCCGATGACGTGCATGACCGCGTTGATCAGTGCCAGGTGGGTAAAGGCCTGCGGGAAGTTGCCCAGGTGTCGGCCGGACTTGGGATCGATCTGCTCGGCGTACAGCAACAGCGGGCTAGCGTACGAGAGCACCTTCTCGCACAGGTCCCTGGCGCGGTTGTGCTCACCGATCTCGGACAGGGCGGAGACCAGCCAGAACGAGCAGATAGTAAAGGTGTTCTCGGTGCCGATGAAGCCGTCGTCGGTCTGCTCGGCCCGGTAGCGCAGTACCAGACCGTCCTGGCTGAGTTCCTCGGCGACGGCGAGCACCGTCGCCTTCATCCGGGGATCGGCGGCCGGCAGGAAGCGCAGCAGCGGCATTAGCAGCACTGAGGCGTCGAGTGCGGTGCTTCCATAGCACTGGCAGAAGACCCCTCGCTCATCGACGGCCTTGGCGCAGATGTCGGCATGCATCTCGTTGGCCGCTTTCTGCCACTGCGCGGCGAGGTCGAGCTCGTCTCTGATCCTGGCCAGCCGGGCACCTCGGTCGGCGGCCACCCAGCACATCACCTTGGACGAGGTGAATTGCTTCGGTTCGCCGCGCACCTCCCAGATGCCATGATCGGGCTCACGCCAGTGCGTCAGTGCCTGCTCGACCTGGTGCTTGGCCAGCTGCCAGACCCGCTCGTCGAGCCAGTCCCGCGACTTGGTGTGCAGGTAGAGCGAGTCCAGCACGGCACCCCAGACGTCATTTTGGCGCTGGCCGTAAGCGGCGTTGCCGACCCGTACCGGCCGCGCGCCCTGATAGCCGCGCAGGTGGTCGAGCGTGTGCTCATCCAGGTTTCGCGATCCGTCGATGCCGTAGACGATCTGCAGATCGTCCTGGTCGCGCTCGATCAGGTCAGCGATGAAGGCGAAGTAGTCGCTTGCCTCCCATTCAAACCCGAGGGTAAACAGACCCCACAGGGCAAAAGTGGCATCCCTGATCCAGCTGTAGCGGTAGTCGAAGTTGCGCTCCCCGCCCTGCGCCTCAGGCAGCGACGTGGTGGTGGCGGCCGAGATCGCACCGGTCGGTGCGTAGGCAAGGCCCTTCAAGGTCAGAGCGCTTCTGGCCAGGTAGGTGCGCCAGCGGTGGTCAGGCAGGCTGCCCCTGGCCAGCCAGTGTCGCCAGTGGTGCGCGGTCCACATCATCCGCTCCTGTGCCTCCGCATAGCCGTCAGGCGGCGGACGACGCCCCCACGACAAGGCGCAGAACCTGGTATCGCCTTCGCGCAGCAGCGTGCGCGCCCTGGCGCTCGGGCCTTCAACGCCGATCCTGATATCGGAGGTCAGTGTCAAGGTTGGCGCAGGTTCGCCGGGCGATCCGGCCGGGCTGATCGTCACTTGGTGAAAGCCCTGCTCGGTGTGGCTCCAGCGGCCACGCTGGCGACCATAGTCGAACACCGGCTCGCAATCCATGATCAGCTGGACGGAGCCGTTGGTGCAGCTGACCGTGCGGAGCAGCAACTGATCGGCGGCGTAGTCGGTCGGCGGCCTGCGATGCGATCCGCGCTCAGGGTTTTGATGCCGCCAAGGCCCCATCACCAGGCAGTCGTGGATGATGATCCAGCCCTCGCCGCAGCTCCAGGTGGTCTCAAGCACCATGGTGCCGGGCAGGTAGCGCCGGTCAGCCGGAACCTCGACATCAGCTGGCCCGAATCTGAACCAGCCAGCGTCCCGGTCAAGTAGCGAGCCGAACACGCTCGGCCCGTCCATCCGCGGCAGGCAGAGCCACTCGACCGCGCCGCTCGGCGCGATCAGGCCGGTCACTTCGCCATCGGACAAGAAGCCGTAGTCAGCGATCTGCGGAAAGGGTGAGAACTCCAGCATCAACTGCACGTACCCGGCAGCTAGCCGCTCACTCTCCGTAGCAACCAGCTCGCGATCTGGCGGCTAGTGCCACACCATCAGCACCAGGATGATGAGCCAGATCAAGCCGACCAAGCCGCCCATCATGGCGATCCGGCCACGCTCCACGCTGGCCGCGTGAGTCGCAGCCGCCGGTGCGGGCTCAGCGGCTGCTGGCGACGGGACCTCAGCAACGCCGGCGTCGCCGTCGGTCGCATCGGAGGTGACGGCGGGCAGGTCCGCGTCGGTCGGGCCAGCGGTCGGGATGGTCAATGCTGCGGTCGCCACCGCTTCGTCCAGCGCCTTGATCGCCTTCCGCTGGTCTCTGATGATGAGGGCAAGCAAGGCCAGCGCGACGATGAAGAGCGTGGCCGAGATGATCACCCAGGGCTGGCTGGCCAGCGAGACCATGGAGGCGAGCGCCTCACCGGCGATCAGGACGCCGAGCGAGGCAAGCGCGAAGATCAAGGTAATCCGACTGAGGTACCTGACGATCTTGACGTCTCGCTGCCTGATGTAGCGCGGCGTGGACATGATCGCCAGTGTGACTGGACCGATCGTAAAGGCGACGAAGGCCAGATGCAGCCAGAGGACCAGGCGCTGAGGAAATGACATGGCGGCAGTCTAGAACCCGAAGCAGGAGCAGTGGCGCTGGCTCGGCATCTGGGGCGTTCACCGCTAATTCGGCCTGCCGGGGCTGAGCGGAAAGCGCCAGAACCAGGCGGTATCGCCTGGCTCTGGCGCTTCAAGATTTTTGGCTCGTCCCCGTGCATCGAACCCTGATGCCGATACGGGACGGCTTTTGTACGGCTAGATGGGGTTAGGACCTCTTGTTCTGGATCCAGGCGAAGACCATCAGGGCCAGACCGACCACCACGGCGACCGCGCCGCGAATGAGGTGGTGGCCGCCGCTGTTCTTCACGTGGCTGCCGGCGTTTAGGAAACCTGGTGCCACACCGGCGAACCACAAGATGCCCACGATCAGGGCGATGACTCCGACCACGGCCAGGATCAGGACTACCGGCTTGCGGCCAGCCCCGCCCGCCGCGCTTGCTGCGCTCACTTTTGCTTCCTCCTTAGGAATCATTCCTTGGTCCCTAGACCGGGTCATCGGAACGAGTCCGATGCCGGAGGCGACCACGTGCGGCACGGTACTACGGAAGGGCTAATACGACGCCTTAGTTACTGAAAGCGCCTGATTTTTGAGATCAATTAACCGGTCAGCGCGGGCAGCCGACCCCAAATCGGGCCGACCAGACCAACGTCAGACTAGCGGCCTGCCGCCCGGCGTGATCGCAAGAAGTCGCTGACCACGTACTCGCCGAGACTGTCCGGCATGGCCCGTAGCACCCGGCCGCCGTTCCGCTTCGCTACCTCATCAACGAACGAGGTCAGACGTTCGTCGTCAGCCAGCATGAAGATGTTCAAAGTGGCTTGCCGCCTGGTCATCTTGTCGACTTCGGCCATGGTCAGCGCAAGGGTCTCCGGCGACGGCGGCCAGTCAAACCAGGACCGGCCGTCCCGGCGCAGATGAGCGGTCGGCTCGCCGTCGGTGATGATCAGGACCACCGGATTGTGCTCAGGCCGTCGGTCGAGGAACCGGCCAGCAAGCACGAGCGCGTGGTGCAGGTTGGTGCCTTGCACCATGTCCCAGCCAAGCCCGGCCAGATCGGTCTCCTTGAGCTCCCTGGCGTAGTTGGAGAAGCCGACCACTTGGAGTGCGTCCTGCGGGAATCTGGTCCGCACCAGCGAATAAAGTGCGAGCGCGGTCTGCTTAGCCGAACTCCAGGTGCCGCGAAGCGCCATCGAGTAGGAAAGGTCAACGAGCAGGCAGACGGCAGCCGCGGCGTTGCGCTCAGTCTCGGCCACTTCGAAATCGCTGACGGCCAGCTTGACTCCGGTTGGCCCGCCGGCCGGGCTCGCCGCCGTGCCCCCGCGCAGCAGTGCGTTGCGCACCGTGGCGCTCGTGTCGATTGGCTGCTCGTCGCCGAACCGCCACTGTCGGGTGGCCCCGGTCAGCTCGCCCGCCTGGCCGACGTCGCGCTGATCATGGTCGCCGTGACCGCCCTCGGCGAGCTTGGCGAAGACCTTGCGCAGGGCGGTGTCGCCGAGGCGGCGTACGGCTTTCGGGGTGAGCTCAAGCTTGCCTTCGGTGTTCTGCAGGTAACCCTGCCGCTCAAGCTCTCGCTCGATCTGCTTGAGCGCCTCCATGTCATCGACGGCCTGGCGGCCGAGTGCCCGCCGTACCGCCTCCTCGTCCACGTCGTCAAGCATCGCGCCTGGGTAGTCCTGGCGCAGCGCCTGCTCAAGGTCAGCCAGGTCGGCAAGCTCAGACAAGGCCGTCGTCGCGTCGCCGAGGCCAAGCGGCTCGCTGCCAGACATCCGCTCCCGGCGGCCGAGCCCATCCCAGTCGGCATCAGGCCGGCGCTCGCGCAAGGCGGCCGCCAGCCGCCCCATCTCGCTGGCCAGTCCGGCGTCCTCCAGCGTCTGGGACATCAGGCCGGACAACTCGTCACGCTGTTCCTCGGTCAGCGAGTTCAGCAGCCGCTGCGCCGCCGACATACGCCTGACCAGCGAATCGACTAGCTCGTCCAGGTTCTGTGGTGCCTCAGGAAAGAAATCACCATATTGCTCCATAAAGGCGTCGAAGTCCTGCTGGGTGTGCTCGCCCTGCGCGTCGGCTTCAATCATGTCGGTCAGCGCGGCCATCATGTCCTTGACCCTGGCCATGCCCTCGGCGTCAGGCGCCGACATGGCGTCCTTGATGCCACGGAACTGGCTGTCAAGCACCTCGCGCCGGAGCAGGTCCTTGAGCTGCTCGTAGGTCTGCGCGGCGGCCTGACTGCGCCACTCGTAGTCGGCTAGCTGGCGGATCGCCCCAGCTATGTCCTTGGGCAGCGCCTCAAGCTCAGCCTCGCGAAGCCTGGCGTCGTCACTCGGATCAGGGAAAAGCTCAGCTCGCTCTTGTCCGATCGCGGTGTCAAGCAGCGCGCTGGCCTGCTCAAGTATGCCGTCGAGCCGGCCAGCGCGGCGCAGCTCACGCTGCCGCTCGCGCACCTGGCGCAGCAGGTCATCCAGACCGCGATGGCCCGACATGCCACGCCTGATCAGGTCACGCAACGCGGTCGCGGTGTCCTCACCGGCCAGGATCGAATCACCCAGCGCATCTACTACGCCGCGCACGTCATAGGGCGGCTCAAGTGGATCAGGGCCGCCTTGAAATTGCCCGTACCGGTAGCCGCTCATCGTTGCCTGACTGGTGTCAGCATCCGGTGACCCACCTTCAGCTTCGGTAGACCGTGCCGCCGTCGACGGTATCCTTCGACAGCCTGCGCATTAGGTACAGGCCCTCAAGCGCGAACTCCAGCGCCGCCGCGGCTTGGCCGAACGACTCGCCGCCGCCGCCGTCCAGTCGTTCCATGATCTTGGCGAGCCCAGGCACTTCGCCGATCCGGCGCAACAGTTCGGCTGCTGGCAGCAACTCAGATGACTCCACGCTGCCGCCGTCGCTGAATCTAGCGATCAGACCGGACAGATCAGCGCTGCCTAGGTGAGCGCGGAAGGTGTCAGCGGTGGCCCGGCGAAGCAGGTGCTCAAGCACCTCAACCTCCCTGCCCTCCTCGCTCACCTCGAACTCGACCTTGCCGCGCAGGGTGCTCACCACTGGCGGCAGATCGCAGATCCTGGCCACCGCCTGGTCCTCGCCGCAGATCGCGGCCCGGCGCACGGCCGCCGCCACGACGGCCTCGGCGGCCGCGATGGCGAACCTGGCGGACACCCCGGAGCGGGAGTCAACGGCGGGCGAAGCTCGCACCAGCCGGGTAAATCTGGCGATCACCTCGACCAGGTGCGCTGGCAGCACCGCGTCCTGAGCGGCACCGCCCCAGCTGATCTCGGCCTCTTGCCTGACCACCGCAAGCTCGTCGTCGAGTGACAGCGGGTAGTGAGTGCGGATCTCAGCGCCGAAACGGTCCTTGAGCGGCGTGATGATCCGGCCCCGGTTGGTGTAATCCTCCGGGTTGGCGCTGGCCACAAGCACCAGGTCGAGCGGCAGCCGCAAAGCGTAGCCGCGCACCGCGATGTCGCGCTCTTCAAGCACGTTGAGCAGTGACACCTGGATCCGCTCGGCCAGGTCGGGCAGCTCGTTGAGGCAGAAGACGCCACGGTTGGTGCGCGGCACCAGGCCGTAGTGGATCGTCTCCGGGTCACCCAGGGTCCGGCCCTCGGCCACCTTGACCGGGTCGATGTCACCGATCAGGTCGCCCACGCTGGTGTCCGGGGTGGCCAGCTTCTCGCCGTAGCGCTCATCGCGGTGCCGCCAGCTCACGGGCAGCTCGTCGCCAAGCTCGGCGGCGAGCCGACGGCACCGGACGCAGGCTGGGGCATACGGGTGGTCGTTGATCTCGCACTCGGCGACGACCGGCGACCACTCGTCAAGCAGTCCGGTTAGCGTGCGGATCAGCCGGGTCTTCCCCTGGCCGCGCTCGCCTAGCAAGATTACGTCGTGCCCGGCGATCAGCGCTCGCTCAAGCTGCGGGCGTACTGTCTCGTCGAAGCCGAGAATGCCTGGGAACGGGTCGGTGCCCGAGCGCAGGCTGGCGATGAGGTTGCGCCGGATCTCGTCTTTGACGGTGCTGAACTGGTGCCCGCTGGCGCGGAGCTCGCCGAGCGTACGCGCCGTCGGAGCGGTAGACGTCGTGGTTGCTGCTGATGACTGGCGTTGTGGCTGCACGATTCGACACTATGTGCATTGCGGCCTGGTCCGCATCTTTGGAGGCGGAAGATGACAAGGCGCGGACCCATCTTGGCCATCGATATCGGTGGCACCAAGCTCGCCGCCGGCGTGACCGAGCCAGGAGGCCGGCTGATCGCCTGGTCTCAAGTACCCACGTTGCGTGACGGTGACGCCGAGCGACTGTGGGACGCGCTCGAATCGCTGCTGTTTGACGTGATCAAGGCGGCGAAGGTCGATGACTTGGCCGAGTTCTCCGGCATCGGCTGCGGCTGCGGCGGGCCGATGGAATGGCCGGCCGGACTGGTCTCGCCGCTGAATATCCCGGCCTGGCGTGACTTCCCGCTGCGAGACCGGCTCAAGGCCACGTTCGCCGTCCGGGATATTCCGGTGCGCGTGCACAACGACGCTGTCTGCATGGCCGCCGGTGAGCACTGGCGCGGTGCCGGGCGCGGCAGCCGCAACGTGCTGGGCATGGTGGTGTCCACTGGTGTCGGAGGCGGGCTGATACTCAACAACCACCTCATCGATGGCGCGTCAGGCAATGCCGGGCACATCGGGCATGTTGTCGTGGACCCCGATGATGGTCCGCTCTGCGTCTGCGGCGGGATCGGCTGCCTGGAGGCGATCGCACGTGGCCCGGCGCTGACCGCCTGGGCGCAGCAGCAGGGCTGGCGTCCTGATCAGCCCGGGGTCACCGGCAAGGACCTGGCGGGCGACGCGACCCAGGGCCACGGCATCGCTCAGGCCGCGTTGCGACGAGCAGGCCGGGCGCTCGGCATCGCGATCGCGTCCGCCACCAACCTGTGTGACCTTGAGGTGGCCGCGATCGGTGGTGGACTGTCGCAGTCGGGCGCGCTCATCTTTGATCCGATGCAAGATGCACTGACCGCGCACACGAAACTGGACTTCGCGCGCCAGGTGCGCGCCGTGCCCGCCGCTCTCGGCCAGCATGCTGGCCTGGTCGGGGCAGCGGCCATGATCGCGGCCGCCGACCAGTATTGGACTGGCGGCTGACCGGCCGGCCTTACAGGTTCCCGCGCCGCTCCTGCTCGCGCTCGATAGCTTCGAACAAGGCTTTGAAGTTGCCCTTGCCGAAGCCTTCTGAGCCGTGCCGCTCGATCAGCTCGAAGAACACCGTCGGCCGGTCCTGCACTGGCCTGGTGAAGATCTGCAGCAGGTAGCCGTCCTCATCCCGGTCGGCGAGTATCCGCAGCTCGCGCAGTTCGTCCAGATGGACCCTGGTGTCGCCGACCCACTCGCCAAGCGTCTCGTAGTAGCTGTCAGGCGTGGGCAGGAAGGCGACTCCGGCGGCTCGCATCTTGCGGACGGTGCCGACGATGTCGTCGGTGACCAGGGCGATGTGCTGAACGCCAGGACCGCCGTAGAACTCCAGGTACTCGTCGATCTGTGACTTCCGCTTGCCGATCGCTGGCTCGTTGATCGGGAACTTGACCTTGCGGCTGCCGTCGGCGACTACCTTGCTCATCAGCGCGGAGTACTCGGTCGCGATGTCGTCGCCGACGAACTCCTTCATGTTAGAAAAGCCCATGACCTGGTGATAGAAGGCGACCCACTCATCCATCAGGCCAAGCTCAACGTTCCCGACACAATGATCAACCGCGCTAAAGAAGGCTGCCGCCGGCGGCGTGACCAGCGGATCGGCAGCGACGTAGCCAGGCAGGTAAACGCCGGCATAATCGGATCGTTCGATCAGGCTGTGCCTGGTGTCACCGAAGGTCGCGATCGCCGCCCGGACGACGGTGCCACCCGAGTCCTGCTCGACGTGCGGCTCCTCGACCGGCCGCGCCCCCGCGGCAACCGCGTACCTGAACGCATCCCTGGCCGACGGCACGCCGATCGCCAGGTCGATCACCCCATCACCGTGGGCGGCGACGTGCCTGGCCAGTGGTGTATCTGGCAGCAGCGGACCACGCAGCACGAACCGGGCGGTGCCGGACTCCAGCACGTACGCCACCTCGTCTCGGCAGCCTGTCTCCGGGCCTTTGTAGGCGACGCAACGCATGCCGAAAGCGGTCGAGTAGAAGTGCGCCGCCTGTCGCGCGTTGCCGACCGCGAACACGATCGCGTCCATGCCGGTCACCGGAAACTCATCGACTGACGTGATGGCTGCCTGCTCAGCGGCGGTCTGTGCGGTCATGGCTACGCTCCTGACTTCGACGGTAGCTGTTTCTGGCAGGATCGATCAGCAGGACATGATGTGCAACTGCGGCCTAAATTGCTAGTCAACTTGTCTAGCATCTGATCGATAGATACTGCAATATTGAGCATGATGCGATGAGAGGCTCGCGACATGATCGACGCGCTCGACGCCAGTCTGGTGGAGTTGCTGACCGCCCAGCCGCGCATCGGAATGCTTGAGGCATCGCGGCGCCTGCGGGTAGCCAGGGGGACCGTGCAGGCCAGGCTGGACCGGATGCAGCGACGCGGGATCATCACCGGCTACGGGCCCGACATCGACCCGGCCGCGATCGGGCACGCGGTGACCGCCTTCGTCACACTTGAGCTGACTCAGGCCAGTGGTCGCGATCAGGTCGGGGCGCGGCTGGAGCTCATCGACGAGATCTTGGAGGCGCACACCATCACCGGCCCCGGTGATGTGCTGTGCCGGGTCGTCGCCCGCGACAACGCTGACTTGCAGCGCGTGATCGACGCGATCGTGGACGTGCCGGGAGTGGTACGGACTTCGACCGTGATCGCCCTCGCCACCACAGTGAGGTATCGCACCACCCCACTGGTGCGCACGGTGGCAAGCGCCGACTCGGCTAGCTAGGCCGGGTCTGGCCTGAGCAGGGCAGTTCGGCGACCTCGGTGGCGATGCGGCGCACCGTGTCGATCAGCTCATGCCGGTCTGCTTTTCCGGCGAAGAACATCCACCCGATGCTGATCCCGCCGATGGCCATGGCGGCCCTTACCCGCTCCGGCAGCGCCGCGCCCGGCTCGGTCAGTAGTTCGATCAGGTACTCGATCCGCTCTTTGAACAGGTCGCCGCGGTTCTTCATGGACGCCAGCATGTTGACCGCTGCCTGGTTCTGGTGCAACATGCGGAACACCTGGTCGCCTTCGGCCACGATGTCGACGTAACGGCTCAGGATCTCCTGCCGGGTGGCTGCCGTCTTCGGCTGTGACCGCCCCCAGGCGATCAGCTCGTCCATCTGCTTGGAGTAGTCACCGATCAGGCTGGCGACGATGTCTTCCTTGGACTTGAAGTGGTAGTACAGCGCCGCCTTGGTGACGTCGAGCCGCTCGGCGATCTCGCGTAGCGAGGTGCCGTCATAGCCGTGCTCGGTAAACAGCTCAACCGCGACCTGCTGGATTTTGGCGCGGGTATCCGGGCGGGTGCGTGCGTCGCCCTCGTGGGTGGCGGCACGGCTCGTGGCACCGCGCTCTGCTGCGAGTACTGGACCGACCCGCTGCGGGTCATTCATTGTTGTGCGCCACCTCTGCGGTAACCTACTTGACGACCGGTTAGTAAACAGCTTAGGCTATCGATTGCGAGAATGCTAGCCGGTCGGCAAGTAGGTTGTCACGGAAGACGGGGTACAACCCGGTCGGAAGCGCTCGAGCGGGGGCCATGCCGGGTGCGCCCAGCTGAGCTTGACCGGGTTTATTAGCTCGGTGCGATGAGACGGGAATGAGGAGTTCAACTATGTCAGAGGTCGAGGCGGTGGCTGCTGAGGAAGCCGCACCAGCGTTTGGGCGACGGCGCGACGTCATGATCGTGCTGCCCGGACTGCTGCTCGCGCTCATGCTCGCCATGCTTGACCAGCTAGTCGTATCCACCGCACTGCCGCGGATCGTCGGCGATCTTGGCGGGCTTAACCATCTGTCCTGGGTCGTGACGGCCTACGTGCTCGCCTCGACCATTACCACGCCGCTCTACGGCAAGCTCGGCGACCTGTACGGTCGCAAGCGGCTGCTGATCACGGCGATTGTGATCTTCCTGGTCGGCTCGGCGCTGTCCGGCCAGGCGCATTCGATGGACCAGCTCATCATCTTCCGTGCGCTGCAGGGGCTGGGCGCCGGCGGTCTGATGGTGGGCGCGATCGCCACCATCGGTGACCTGGTGTCGCCCCGCGAGCGCGGTCAGTACATGGGCTACATGATGGCCGCGATGATGCTCGCGATGATCGCTGGCCCGCTGGTCGGCGGCTACATCACCGACAGCCTGTCCTGGCGCTGGATCTTCTACATCAACATGCCCATCGGCGGCGCGGCACTGCTCTACATCATCGCCACGCTGCACCTGAAGCGAGCCAAGATCGCGCACACCATCGACTACCTGGGCGCGGCCGTGCTCGCAGTCGGTGCCACGGCGATCGTGCTGGTCACCACCTGGGGCGGCAGCCAGTATGCCTGGGGCTCGCCGATCATCATCTCGCTGGCCGCCGTGGCGATCTTGGCGGTGGCCGCCTTCATCTGGGTCGAGTTCCGTGCGGCGGAGCCGATCCTGCCGATGCACGTATTTAAGAACCGCAACTTCTCGCTCGCGAACGGCATGAGCTTCCTGCTCGGTCTGGCGCTGTTCGGCGCCATGACGTTCCTGCCGCTCTATCAGCAGACGGTGCAGCACGCTTCGCCGACAGTGAGCGGACTGATGCTCATCCCGATGATGCTCGGTTCGACGGTCACGTCCCTGCTGGCCGGCCGGATCACGGTGCGGACAGGTAAGTACAAGGCGCTGCCCATCGTCGGCGGCGGCGTCATGACCTTCGCGATGCTGCTGCTCACGACGCTTGGCCCGAGTACGTCCCGGCTTATCTCGATGGGCTTCTTCCTGATCTTCGGTGTCGGCATGGGCTTCTTGATGCAGATCACCACGCTCATCGCGCAGAACAGCGTGGATCCTAAGGACATGGGCGTGGCGAGCAGTTCGCGATCGTTCTTCCAGCAGATCGGCGGCTCCATCGGAGTCTCGATCTTCGGCGTGGTCTTCTTCCGCGCGCTGAACTCGTCCATCGCGGCCAAGCTGCCTGGCTTCCACATCAACCCAGCCAGCGGGCTCAGCCCGACCGTGGTGCAGCACCTGTCATCGGCCACCAAGGCCGCCGTATTCGGCGGCATCGCGCACGGCCTCGACACCGTGTTCATCTGGGCGGCGCCCACCGCGGCGGTCGTGTTCGTGCTCGCCTGGCTGGTCAAGGAGATCCCGCTGCGCGGTCGCACCGAATCCACGGGAGCGGTGCCCGATGCGGCCCCCGAGCCGTCGCTGGTGCACTGATATCCGGCTTGTTGCCGACGCGAAGACGACCCCGAACGTAATTCGGGGTCGTCTTCGCGTTACCTCAAGCTACATGCCCCCGTAGGGCACAGCGTCGATGATCTCAACCGTGTTGACCCGGCCATTAGGCAGGTTGTAGCTGGCCGACTCACCGACCTTCTTGCCGGAAATAGCTGACCCAAGCGGCGACTGCGGCGAGTACACGTCGATCGGCGCACCGCTTTCCTCGCGCGACGCCAGCAGGAAGGTGACCTCGGCGTCGTCACCCTCAAACTTGACCGTCACGGTCATTCCCGGGCCAACCACGCCGTCGGTGCGCGGTGGCTCGCCGACCTTGGAGTGCGTCAAGATGTGGGTTAGCTGGTGGATGCGGGCCTCCTGTTTGCCCTGCTCCTCCTTGGCAGCGTGATAACCGCCGTTCTCCCGCAGGTCGCCCTCTTCTCGAGCTGCCTCGATCTTCTTGGCGATATCGATCCTGCCCTGGCCGGAGAGGTAGTCGAGCTCGGTCTTGAGCCGGTCGTACGCCTCCTGAGTCAACCAGGTGACAGTGTCGTCACGGGTCTCGGTCACAAGCACTCCTCGCATCTGCCGTACGGAGGGCAACTCCGCCGGGCCCCAGCCGGGCCCCTGTCCGGGGGTAATTCATCGAGACTACTTTGTCAAACTCAGTCTGTTCAACCATGTACAGGTCAGGACTATAATCCGAACACGATAGCGATAACGAACCCGGCATTAAAGGTAGAATCATCCCACGATTTTGGCGACCCTGTGTTGCCACTGGCCGATTTCGGTTCGCTAACGAGCAGGTAAAGCCTGCAGAACAGGTTTCCCAAACGCGTGCGTGCGCAAACTACCGGCCTGCGGCCTTCCCCGCAGGCGCAACCTGGCGCGGAATGCTGGTGATGGTCGGGCGTGTTGACTCCTTGTCGCCCCCGACCAGGCGAGTTCGCAAGCGGGCAGATACCCGCTGCGGCGCGTCAGGCGACAGTACTTTCGACTTTATTACCCGTTAAGGTGAGGCCCTTTTCATGTCAGCAGTTAGCCCCGACGCAACCGATGAGCAGCCCGCCCTTGAGCTTCCGCTGCGCCTGTTGGCGGTGCACGCGCACCCTGACGATGAGTCGAGCAAGGGTGCCGCGACGATGGCGAAGTACGTGCGCGAAGGCGTTGAAGTGCTGGTCTGCACGATGACCGGCGGCGAGCGCGGCGACATCTTGAACAAGGCCATGGACCGGCCTGAGGTCCAAGCGAACCTGGCCGAGATCCGGCGCGCGGAAATGGACGCGGCCAGGGAGATCCTCGGCGTGCAGCAGCGGTTCCTCGGCTTCGTCGACTCCGGCCTGCCGGAGGGCGATCCGCTGCCGCCGCTGCCAGCCGACTGCTTTGCTGTCCAGCCGCTGGAAGTCGCGGCGGCACCGCTAGTACAGGCGGTGCGCGACTTCCGGCCGCACGTCATCCTCACCTATGACGAAAATGGCGGCTACCCGCATCCTGACCACATCATGACGCACCGAGTGTCAGTCGAGGCATTTGAGGCCGCCGCCGACCCCGAGCGCTATCAAGGCCGCGGTGACCCCTGGCAGCCGTTGAAAATGTATTATTTTGTGTCATTCCACCGAGCCAGATTCCTGGCGCTGCACGAGAAGATGCTCGAGCTCGGGCTTGAGTCGCCCTACGCCGAGCGGATCGAGCAACGCGACCAGGAGTCGGCTGACCAGCCAGCTCGCAAGGAGTACGAGGTCACTACGAGGACGCCGTGCGGCGAATACTTTGAGATCCGCGATCAGGCGTTGCTCGCGCACGCCACTCAGGTTGATCCGCAGGGTGGCTGGTTCGCCTGCCCGGTGAGCGTGCAGCGGGAGGCATGGCCGACCGAGGACTATCATCTGGCTAGATCGATCGTGGATACTGACATCCCTGAGGACGACTTGTTCTCTGGGGTCAGGGAGAAGGTGCGGCTTTGACCCTCCTGGCAGCATCAGCGGGGAGTTCGGGAGCGGCTAACACCGGCCTGCTCGCGCAGCCTGGCACGGTGGCGTTCCTGGTCGTCTTCGGCATGGCCGTGCTCTGCTACTTCGTCTTCCGGTCCATGTCCAGGCATCTGCGTAAGGTCAACGATGCCGCCCGAGCGGAAGCTGAGCAGGCCCAGGCAGACGAGCCCCAGGCCACCGCCAGCTAATCTAGCGGCTGTCCGTAGGCGAGCAGCACAAGCTCAGGCCGCTGCCAGTCGCGCTCCGGCCGTCGGCTAAATCCTGCCTTCTCGTACATGTGCTGCGCTGCCACCATGTCAGGCTGGGTAAACAGCAGCAGGTGTCGGACTCCGCGTTCCTTGGCTCGCTCGATGATGGCGGCCAGCAACGCTGACCCGATGCCACGTCCCTGCGCGGCCGGCGCGACTGCCAGCGCCCGGATTTCCCCCTCATCGGGGCTGGTCACCAACGGCCCCGCAGTCGGCCACTGCTGCAACATGACAGTCCCGACGATTGCCCCTGCCGCCGGATCCACCGCGACCAGAACATCGCCGGCCCCGTCCGCCCCCAGGCTGCGCAGCCGAGGCGCATAGTCCGAGTCATCCGACATATGTCCGCCAGCCAGATACGCCACCACCCGGACCTCACCCAACGCGGCAAAGTCGGCCACCTCGGCCGCACGAATCAGCACCAACCAAGCCTAACCGTGGCAGACCCCAGATCCCCCCAGTCCCACCGACACCCGTGGTCGCTCGCCCTCAGGCGGGCCGGCCCTGCGGCCCGTGCCTGCCGGTCCCGAGGCCCGCCGCTGCGATCGGCGCCTTGCGGCCCGGCCTCTGCGGTTCGTGCCTGCGCACGGACCCGTTGCGCGCCCGGCCTTGGACGTGGTCGGCCCGAACCTCCGCCTTGGCATCGGTAAGTTCGCGGATAGCCGGGGAAGTGTGCGCGCGGGGGAAGTGAGCACACTAGCCTTGACGCGCGCCGGGAAAGCCAGCGCCGCAGGCATGGCAGAGGAGTTGGTAATGACGACGAGTCAAGCGATGCCCGAAGTGCCAGTCTCAGCGGTGCCTGACGATGGCTGGCTGCTTGACGTGCGCGAGCCCGACGAGTGGGAGGCCGGTCACGCGCCGGGAGCGGTGCACATCCCGCTCGGCGAGCTGGGCCAGCGCAGTAGCGAGGTGCCGTCCGACCAGACGGTCTATATCGTCTGCCGCTCTGGTCATCGATCCGGCCGGGCTACCCAGGCGCTTAATAGCGCGGGCTGGCAGGCGGTCAATGTGGCTGGTGGGATGCAGCAGTGGGCGGCCGAAGGCCGCGCTATGGTGACCGACAACGGGCAGCTGCCCCGGGTCGCCTGAAATCGGCTGGCCGAGTCGCCAGAAAATCGGGCGGGTGCGCTAATCGGCGAGCGGATAACGCAGGCCGATCAGCGCGGCCAGGTCGGTCAGCATGAGTTCGAACAGCTGAGACGGATCGTCAAGCGCGAACCGCATATGCCCGAATACTTCCAGGGTGACTGTGCCGTAGAGCGACACCCAGCATCGCAAGAACGTCTGCAGCACTCCGAGTGGCAACGTGGTGCCGATCGTGGCCTGATAACGCCCGAGTTGTCGGCGCAGCGACGGCTCGATGTCCTCGTCGGGTGGCACGACAAAGGGCTTAATCTGCCACAGCTCGACGAATAGCCGCAGGAAGATGCCGCCGAACCTGAGGCCGCATTCCAGTAGCGGGTCGTCATGGTAGAGATCGACGCCGGGTAGCGGCGTGCCGAAGACCATGCCGAACTCGGCCGGATGCGCGATCGACCAGCGGCGAAACGCCTGGCACCCGGTAATCAGGCCGATCTCCGTCGCTTCCACCGCATCAGCGCCCGAACGGTCAAGCGCAGCGACCGAGGTTCCGACCTCGGTCTCTACGTAGTCGCTTAGTTCGGTGAAGATGTCAGCGATGACGTGGTGGATCAGCTCTTCGTGGCTCTGGAAGTAGCGATAAAGAGCCGGCGCTGTCATCCCCATCTCGCGGGCGATCGCCCGGAGCGAGATCGCGGCGCTGCCTTCGGTGATGAGCAGCCGCCTGGCGATCTGGATGATCTCCTGGCTGGTCGCCGCCCGCACCCGATCCCGGCGGCTCGGCGTCGCCGTGCCCTGGATCGCGACGCCCTCAGCTACCACAGCAGTACCTCCGAGTCGAACTTTAGGTAAACGACCTTGACATCAGTTAACGGCGTATAGCAAGCTTACACCGTAAATCTTTACGGCGTTAACTGTCGTGATAGGCGTAAGCGAGTGAATGCCCGGAGGGCCAGATGTTCGAGAGTTGGGGACGTGTCGTCTACCGCAGGCGCTGGCTAGTGCTCGCGATAGCCGCGATCGGGATGGTCGTGTTCGCCGGGTGGGGTACGGGCGTTTTCGGCGCGCTGCAATCGGCAGGCGGCTTCTATCCGCCCGGCAGCCAAAGCGAGCGCGAAGCCAGTCTCGCCACCAGGACCTTCGGGTCGGACTCCGGCGACGTGGTCGTGCTCTATTCCAGCCGCACCAGGACCGTGCATGACGCGGCCTTCAAGGTCGCCGTCACCAGCACCCTGGCCAAGCTGCCAGCCAGCAAGATCGCCTCGACCGCGAGTTACTGGTCAACCAACTCGCCGCAGTTCGTCAGCGCGAGCGGCCGGCAGACCTACGCCGTCATCGAACTCAAGGGCGGCACTGACGCCGCCAAGATCACCAGCTTGAAAGCAATCGACCGCCAACTCCAAGCCCCAGGGCTGACCACAGAGGTGGGCGGCTTCACGCCGACCGAGCAGGCCATCAACAACGAGGTCACTAGCGACATCGGCCGGGCGGAAGCGTTGTCCATGCCGATCCTGCTGATCTTGCTGCTGGTCATCTTCGGCGGGCTCGTGGCCGCCAGCCTGCCGTTGGCCATCGGCGGCATCGCGATCCTCGGGTCATTTACAGCGCTGCGGTTGATCACGCTGGCGACGCCGGTCTCTATCTACTCGATCAACATCACCACGATCCTGGGCCTCGGCCTTGCGATCGACTACGGCTTGTTTATGGTCGGCCGGTTCCGTGAGGAGCTGCGCGCGTCCGGCGACACGTCGGCAGCGCTGGCGAGGACGATGGCCACCGCTGGCCGCACGGTCGCGGTCTCTGGCATCACGGTGTCAGTGGCGCTGGCTAGCCTGATGCTGTTCCCTGAGGTGTTCTTGCGGTCGATGGGTTACGGCGGCGTGGCGACCGTGCTGGTCGACATGCTGGCTGCGCTGACCGTGCTGCCCGCATTGCTGGCCGTGCTCGGACCGAGGGTGAACGCGCTCCGGATTCGCCGTCGGTCGGCTGCGGCCGGGCCGCAGGTTGACGAGGCTGGCGGCTGGTACCGGCTGGCCCGCAGCGTGATGCGTCGGCCGGTGCTCTACGTGGCCTCGATCGTGGTCGTGCTGCTTGCCCTGGGTGCTCCGTTCCTGCACGTGACCTGGGGTGGCACGGACGCGCGAGTGCTGCCGGCCAAGGCCCAGGCGGCAATGGTGACCCGCGCGCTGAACCGGGACTTCCCCGGCAACCCCACCGCGCCGATCGAGTCGCTTGTCACCTTCCAAGGCCCCCTTGAGGGTTCGTCGGCCAGAGGCGCTGCGCTGCAGTCCTACCTGACCAGGCTGGACCGGCTTCCTGGCGTGACTGGCACCCAGGTGACCGGGATTCGGGGCGACACCGCTCGGGTTGATCTGCGTTATGAAGCTGACCCGATGTCGGTGGCCGCGCGCGGAATCGTGGCAGCGGCGCGCGCCGTTGATCCGCCTGCGGGTTCGCGGGTGCTGATAGGCGGCCAGACCGCGCAACTGGCCGACGAATTGTCCAGCCTCGGTTCGGTGCTGCCGTGGATGGCGCTGGTGATGGCGGCCGCCACGTTCGTGCTGCTATTCCTCGCCTTCGGCTCGATCGTGCTGCCGGTGAAGGCGATCGTGATGAACGTGCTCTCGCTGTCCGCCACCTTCGGCGTGGTGGTCTGGGTGTTCCAGTACGGGCACTTCGCATCGCTGTTGCGCTTCACCCCGACCGGCACGATCGACCCGTCGATGCCGATCTTGATGCTGGCCATCCTGTTTGGCCTGTCGATGGACTACGAGGTCTTCCTGCTGTCTCGGATCCGGGAGCGCTACGACGTCACCGGTGACAACACGGCGGCGGTCGCTGGCGGCTTGCAGCGAACCGGCGGGGTCATCACGAGCGCGGCGCTGCTCTTGGTGATCGTGGTGGGCGCGTTCTCCGCGTCGGGCATCACGTTTATCAAACTGATGGGCGTCGGCATGATCGTCGCGCTAATCGTGGACGCGACCATCGTCCGGGTGCTGCTGGTGCCAGCCACCATGCGGCTGCTCGGCCGGGCCAACTGGTACGCGCCTGGCCCGCTCCGGCGCCTGTACGCCAAGTACGGCATCGCCGAAAGCGATGAGCCGGCCGAAGGCGCCGCCGCTCCCCGGCAACTGGCGCACACGTAGCTGGCAGCTGCCGGGCTGGGAGTACCAGCCGCTAGACGGCGCCGAGGCCGAGCAGGAGGCCGCCGGTGACGACGGCGGGCGAGCCGGCTGCGACGATGCCGCAGCCGCCTGCTTCGGCGGTGATCGCTGGAATACCGATCTCGGCGGCGGCTGAACTACTCGTACCCGACACCGCCCGCCCAGGCCCCGGCTCTTGCCTGATGATGTAACCGAGCCCATAGGGCGTCGACCAAGGCGGGGTCGACCTATAGCATCCTCAGCGCGGCCGACGACACCTACCGATTGCAGGAGAGGCGACAGCTATGAAGGTCTTCCTGTCCACCGATATGGAGGGAACGGCAGGAGTCGTTGACTGGGAGCAGTGCGTGGGCCAGGGTGCCGAAGCCGTGGCCGGCCGCAAGCTACTGCTCGACGAGGTCAACGCCGCCATCGAGGGGGCTCTCGCTGGCGGCGCGACCGAAATCGTGGTGAACGACTCGCACTCCACCATGCGCAACCTGCCGCCAGCCGAACTGGCTGGCGGCGCATCCTACATCTCCGGCAGTCACAAGCCGATGTACATGATGCAGGGTCTTGACGACAGTTTCGGCGCGGTCCTTTTCGTCTCCTACCACGGATCGATCGGAGCACCAGCCGGACTTTCGCACACCTATAACCCCCGGGCGGTGACGGAGGCCAGGCTGGATGGTGTGGTCACCGGCGAGGCCGGGATCAACGCTTTGGTGGCCGCGCACTATGGCGTCCCAGTCGTGCTGGTGACCGGCGACCGGATCGCCTGCGAAGAGACGGCGGCGTTGATCCCCGGCGTGCACCGGGCCGTGGTCAAGGAGTCCGTCAGCCGGCTGGCCGCGCACAGCCTGCATCCCACCGCCGCCTGTGCGCTGATCAGGGAGAAGGCGGAAATCGCCGTGTCCGGTGCCGGGGCAGCCACGCCGCCGCCGCTCGCCGCCGCCGCGCTCGAGGTCTCGGTGCGCACCACCGACATCGCCGAGGCGGCGACCTGGGTGCGGGGCGTCGAGCGCACCGGCGACCGCGAGCTGCGCTTCGCTGGCGCCGATCCGCTGGCCGTTTACCGTTCATTCTGCGCGGCGATCCTGCTGACCAGGTCAATCGCCGAAGTGGTATGACCGGCTCTGGGTACGGCTGCAACGCGGGGCACTGCAGCGTGCGGCTGAGCGCGGCTATGTAGTGATGATCATGGAGGAGCCCGACCGGCGGGCTGATCGAGCGGGTTGATGGCGGCCAGGAGCGGGACGTACTGGTGGCTGGCCCGGTGGCGCTGGTGCTAAGAGAATCAATATCAGCCGCGCCTGCTTAATCAGCGGTAGCGGGGGAACTTAACAGCGCGGCTGTCCGTTTTTCAGGCAACCGAAGACAGCTCCGCAGCGTCTCAATTCATCGACAAGGTAATTGTGGCGCGAGTGGGTCGCCTAGCAGGCAGTGACAGGTGATCGTCTAGCCTGGCATCGACCAGCTGACCATGGACTCGCTGACTCTGGGCGGGCCAAGGCCAGCTGGCGTGGGGTTCCGGAGGGCTTATGAGACGGGTGCGGTCGAAGCGAGTAAGAATTCTCCGCTGGACCTCGGTCGCGATAGCGGCCGTCCTCGTTGCCGGGACGCTCAGTGCCTATGTCGTGCTCAGGGTCAAGCTTGACGGCATCACGCACATCGCCAAGATTGATGCACAGCACCGACCGCGTCGCTATAACAACGCGCTTAATCTCCTACTACTTGGGTCGGATTCTCGGCAGGGCCATAACGGCGTAATTGGCGGTCACTTTGGCTGCGACTGCTCGGACACGATCCTGGTGGCGCACATCTCTCCTGGCCGCAAGCAGGTCACTGTCGTCAGCATCCCCCGTGACACCATGGTGCCGATCTACGCTTGCTCGCCGTGGAACGGGCTGCCAGGCCAGCAGGCCGACCCTGAGAATGTGGAGCGGATCAACCAGACCCTGGCCGATGGGGGGCCAGAGTGCGTGCGCGAGACGGTCGAGCAGCAAACCGGCATCTATCTCGATGACGTGGCCGAGTTGGACTTCACTGGCTTCCAGCAGGTGATCAACTCCGTTGGCGGGGTCAACGTATGCCTGCCGTTCGCCATCGACAACGTGATCACGACGGCCGGCGGCACCGGTCTCGACCTGCCGGCCGGCAAACACCACCTGTGGGGCAGGGAAGCGCTGCAGTTCTGGCGCACCAGGGAGAATGTCGCCAACGGCTCCGACATCGACCGGATCGCTCGCGATCAGTACTTCATGGCGCAGCTCGTCAAGGGCGTGCTGCACAGCGGCCTGCTGCACAGTCCGACCAAGATGTACAGCGTGCTGACCGATGTGGCCAACAACCTGACCACGGACGCGAGCGACACTGACTTGCTGCACATCGCGACCAGCCTGAACGGCATCTCGCCGAAGGACATCCAATTCATCACCGCGCCTTGGGTCGTCTATCCGCTTGACCCGAACGAAGTAGAGTTCGGCCAGCCCCAGGCGAATGCGCTGTTCTGGGCGCTCGCCCACGATTCCAAGCTGCCGAAGATCGCGAAGAAGAAGGCACCTAAGAATCCGAAGATCACCACCGCGGGCCAGCCGCTGACCCTGAGCCCGTCGCAGGTCAACGTGATCGTGCTGAATGGATCCAGTGGCACCGACGAGACGAGCGCTGCGGCCGCCGCGCTGACCAGCCGTGGATTCACTGTGGTCGGCTCTGGCTCAGCCGCGACCGACACCTACACCGAGTCGGTCATCCAGTATGCGAACGCCGCCGACCGGGCCGCGGCCAACACGCTCAAGCAGCAGTTCAACAACGTCAAACTAGAACTTAACCCGGACCTGACGGCAGGCACCGTGCAGGTCATACTCGGGTCAAGTTTCTCCGCGCTAGCCGCCCCGCGTTCGACTTCGCAGGCCATCAGTGGCCTGTCGGCCAACTACGGTGGCATCACGGCGAACGTCAACTGCCGCAACAGCGCCTTCTACGGCTACTACGACCAGGCACCTTCGGCGCCGACCAGTTGCCCTTGCCGCTAGGCGGCCCGGCTGCCGACGATTGCGCCTTGGTTTGCTCGTCAGCCAGACGGGTGACCCAGACGTCTGATTTCCTGGCATAAGACCGGGAAGTGATCTCCGGCGCGGTTTGAGGAGGAACGGGTGCCAAAGCGGCGGCGGCGGTCCAGCCGATTGAGTGCGCTGGGACATTGGCCGTCACCGCGCTCCCGTGCGCTGGCCTGGACGTCCGTCGCGGTGACTGTGGTCATGGTGATCGCGGTGCTCGGGGTCTACTTCGACGTGCGGAGCAAGCTTGACTCGATCGGCCGGATTCAGCTCGCCGATACCGGCCACCGGCCACCCAGGTACACCAATGCGGTCAACATCCTGCTGCTCGGCTCGGACAGCCGGAGCGGGCGCAATGCCAGGATCGGCGGCCGGATCGGCTGCGATTGCTCGGATACGATCATGGTGGCGCACATCTCGCCTGGCCGTGGCAAGGTGACCGTGCTGAGCATTCCCCGTGACACCGAAGTGCCGCAGTACGCGTGCACGGCGATCGACGGGACGCCGGGTCAGTCGGCCGACTCCGAGGTGCTGGAGCCGATCAACCAGACCCTGGAGGCTGGCGGCCCCGAATGCGTGCGCACCACAGTGGAACAGCAGACCGGCATCTTCATCAACAACACCATCCAGCTCAACTTCACCGGCTTCGAACAGGTCATCAACGACGTCGGCGGGGTCAATGTCTGTGTGCCGGTGGCGATCAACGACCCGATCACGCCAGGTCCTGATGGCCACGGCAGCGGGCTGAAGCTGCCGGCAGGCAGGCATCACATCTGGGGCAAGGTGGCGCTGGAGTTCTGGCGGGCCAGGTATGCCCTGGCCGACGGCAGCGACCTGGCCAGGATCAACCGTGACCAGTACCTGATGGGTCAGATTTTCAAGGGCGTCATCCATAGCAAGCTGCTGACCAGCCCGACCACGCTCTACAAGGTCTTCGGCGACGTAGCCAAGTCGATCTCTACTGACGCCAGCATCTCGGACCTAATCAAGATCGCCAGCAGCTTGCAGCATGTGTCGAGCAGCAACGTGCAGTTCGTCACCGCCGCGACCGAGCCCTATCCACCGGACACCGCCAAACTTCAATTCGCCCAGCCAGCGGCCGACACCGTGTTCGCCGCGATCGCCAGGGACAAGACGCTGCCTAAGCCAAAACCAGTCAAGGGCAAGCACGGCCAGGGAAAGAAGGGCAAGGGCGGGCACAGCAGGCAGACGGTCGAGACCGCGACCGTGCAGCCTGCCGACGTGAGCGTGAACGTACTGAACGGCACCTTGCTCCAGGGTCTCGCCGCCAAGGCCGCAGGCGAGTTGACCACGGCCGGCTTTACCGTAGTCGGCCAGCCGGGCAACGCAGCGACCACCGACTACGCGCATTCGGTGGTGGAGTACGGCGCTAAGGCCGACAAAGCGGCGGCGAAGACGCTGGCCGCCGAGATCCCAGCCGCGACCGTGCAGTTGACCAGCGGTCTGCCGACGGGCGGCGTGACGTTGATCCTTGGCTCGGACTTCGCCGGGCTGAACGCCAAGGCCGCGGCCAGCAAGCCGCTCGGCAACCTTAGCGGCAGCTTCAAGGCCAACGCCCCCTGCCGGAATTCGGCATTCTTCGGCCCGAACCTGCCTAAGCCGACCGGTCGGGTGTCCTGCGCCTGCAGTTAGTCCATGCGCGCTGCCGCGATCGCGACCGTATCAGGTGGCAGCACCAGGCCGGCCGCGATAGCTTGCACCGTCTGGTCCGAACGCGCCAGCAGCGTGGCCGCGCCTGGCAACCGGCAGGTCCAATCCGCCGCGCCGAGGTTTACCGCGATGACGATCGGGCCGCGCTGGATCTTCAGCCAGCCCGACGCGTCATCGCGGTCGGTCTCGATCTGGGTCAACCTGGGGTCGGTAAGTGCGGGGCAGTTGCGCCGCAGCGCGATCAGTTCCTGATACCAAGCGAGCAGCTCAACGTGGCCGGGCTTGGCTGGTTCGGCCCAATCCAGCTTGGCCTGTTCGAAGGTGGTGCCAGCCTGCGGGTCGGCAATGGCCGCTGGCTGCCAGCCGAAGGCGGCGAACTCGGCCTGCCGACCGGTTCGCACCGCGTCGGCCAGTGCCGGGTCGGCGTGATCGGTAAAGTACGGAAACGGCGTGTCCGCGCCCCACTCTTCGCCTTGGAAGAGCAGTGGCACGAACGGCGAGGTGAGTAGCAAGGCAGCCGCGATCTTGAGTCGGCCTTGGCTGGTAAGCGCAGCCAGCCGGTCACCGATGGCCCGGTTGCCGACCTGGTCATGATTCTGGGCGCAGACGATGAACTTATCGCCGGAGAGCCCGGCCGGCGGGCGCCCGTGCGCGCGCCGCCGGAAGACCGAGTAGCGGCCATCCACTACCCAGGCTTGCCTGCTTGCCTTAGCCAGTGCGCCCAGGCCGTCGAAGTCGGCGTAGTACCCGCTCTGCTCGCCGGTCAGCGCGACGTGCAGCGCGTGATGCCAGTCGTCGGCCCAGGCAGCGTCGACGCCGTAACCGCCGGCCGCTGGGTCGGTGACCAGGCGCGGATCGTTCTGATCGCTTTCCGCGATGACAAGCAGCGGACGGCGCAGGTGCGCGGCTAGTACCCGGACCTGCGCCGTCAGCTCGGCTAGCAGGTGCGTCGCTGACGCGTCGAAGATGGCGTGAGTGGCATCGAGCCGCAGTCCATCGCAGTGATAGTCGCGCAGCCACATCAGCGCGTTATCGATGACGAAGCGGCGCACCTGCACGCTGTCCGCGTCGTCGAAGTTGACCGCAGGACCCCAGGCCGTCTCGTAGCGGTGAGTGAAATAGGGCCCGAACTCCGCGAGGTAGTTCCCAGCCGGGCCGAGATGGTTGTAAACCACGTCGAGTAGTACCGCAAGCCCATGCCGGTGCGCGGCGTCAACTAGCCGCTTGAAGCCATCCGGCCCGCCATAGCCATGGTGCGGCGCGAACAGGTTGACCGAGTCATAGCCCCAGCCGTGGTCGCCAGGGAATTCCGCGACCGGCATGATCTCGATCGCGTCGATGCCTAGCCGCGCCAGATGGCCAAGATGCTCGATCGCGCCGTCGAACGTGCCGGCCGCCGAGAAGGTGCCGATATGACATTCGTACAGCACCGACCCGGCTAGTGGCCGGGCCCGCCAGTCCTGATCCGACCAGCGAAAGCTTTCGTGATCGATGAGCCTAGATGGTCCTTCGACGCCGGACGGCTGATCGGCCGAGCGCGGATCGGCCCGCGGCGGCCCGCCATCCAGGCTGAAGCTGTAGCTGGTACCTGGCCCGGCGTGCGGGTCACTAGCTGACCACCAGCCGTCGGCTGACCGGCGCATTGGCAGCCGACGGTCGGCGAGCACGACCTCGACTCGCCGCGGGCGTGGTGCCCACACCTTGAATTCGTGCGTCACCGAGTCAGACCTCGCGCGCCAGAACCTGGACAGGAAAGTCGCGCAGCAGCATCGCCGCGCTGGCCCGGCCGCCGGTCACCGGCTCGCCGGTGAGCACGCTGGCCCACCGCCCGGCTGGCAGGAACACCTCGGTGCCAGTCCAGGGGTCGGCGGTACTGGTCGCCAGCCTGGGCACGATCACGGCAACGCCGCCCGAGCGAGCGAACGCGATGAAGCGATCGGCGTGCGGCCCGCTCACCTCCAGCGGCTCGTAACCCGACGACCGGTCATAGCCGGCCGGGAACGAGCGCCGATGCGCGAGCAGCCTGGCGGTCAGCCAGATCTTGGGGCCGCCCGCCTCGTCGCGGGCGAAGGCGTCAGCCGGGCCGCCGTCGGCCAACTCGGCCAGCAGGGCGCTCGCCCGCTGGTAGTCCACCGGCCGACGGTTGTCAGGATCGACGAGTGACAGGTCCCAGAGCTCGGTGCCGGCGTAAATGTCTGGCACCCCCGGGCAGGTGAGCAGGAGCGCGAGCTGCGCGAGCGAATTCAGCCGGCCTCTGGCGATGATGCTGTGGCTGGCCAGGAACGTCTCGATGGCCGTCACGAACCCGCCGTCAGTCAGGATCGCGGTGACGAAATCGCTGACCGCCGTCTCGTAGCTGACCTGCGGGTCGGTCCAGGAGGTGTAAAGCTTCGCTTCCCTGACCGCCTTGCGCAGGAATTCGTGCACCCGAGGCGGTTCGATGGGCCAGGCACCCACCAGGGCCTGGTAGAGCAGGTGCTCGGTGGCGCGGTCAGGCCAGCCGCTGCGGCCATGCCGGCCGTGCGTCTTGTGCTTGAAGTTCAGCTCCGACCAGGTTTGGACGGTCGCGTTCCAGGCCAGCGGCAGCTCCGACAGCACGCTGATCCTGGCCCTGACATCCGCGCTGCGCTTGGTGTCGTGCGTGGACAAGGTCAGCATCGCCTCCGGCCAGTGCACGGCGGCGTAGGTCATCGCGTCGTGGAAGTCGGCCACCGACAGGCCGAAGGTCGCCGGATCGCCGCCGACCTCGTTGAGGCTGATCAGGGGCTGATACCGATAGAAGGCGGTGTCTTCAAGGCCCTTGGCCATCACCGGCGCGCTCACTTGCGCGAACCTGACGGCGAACTTGCCTTCGAGTTCGCCGTCGTCGCGCAGCACCAGCAGTCCACCGATGAAGTCGAACAGCTCAGGGTCCAAGTCGCTGCGGCGCTGCCTGGCCGCGGTCACGGCGGCCGCCACCTTGGCCCGGTCGGCGAAGGAGACTTCGTGGCCAGGGCGTGGATAACAGCGATAGACCGGGAAGGCGGCGAGCACTTCGCGCAGTGACTCGCGCAGCTCACGCCTGGTGTAGTCGCGCTGTCGCCGGTGCCGCTCGCAGATCTGGGCCAGCATCGCGGTCAGTCGCTCGATCTCTGCCGCCAGTTCTTCGCGCATGATCTGGAGCTTCGCCTCGTGGGTGACCTTGGCGAAGCTGGCTTCCTGGCCGGTGAAATCGCGATAGCCACGCAGGATCTCATGCTCTCCGGCCGGGTCGGTGAACAGCTGATTGACCAGGTTGAGGAAGCCGTAGCCTGAGGTGCCAGCTACTGGCCATGAGCCTGGTAGCTGCTCAGCTGGGCCGAGGATCTTCTCCACCACTAGGTAGCTGTCGCCGGTAGCGGCGCGCAGCCTGGTCAGATAGCCCTCAGGGTCGGCCAGCCCGTCGACGTGATCAACCCGCAGCCCGGACACAGCGCCGTCGGTCACCAGTTGGCTGACCAGCCGGTGCACATCAGCGAAGACCTCAGCGCGCTCGATCCTGAGCCCGGCCAGCCGGTCGATGTCAAAGAACCGTCGATAGGACAGCTCTTCGGCGGCGGTGCCCCAGTAAGCGAGCCGGTAGTTTTGCCGTCCGAGCAGTTCGTCCAGCCGGTCGTGGTCCCCGTTCACTGCCTCGACCTCGGTGTCGATGGCGCCCGCGACCTCCGGCTGCTGTCGGCACAGCTCAGCTAGCTGGTCTCGCAGCGCCACGATGCCCTGGTGCCGCTCCGCCACCGCGGCTGAGTCGGTGAGCAACGCGTGCGGCAGTTCGCCTAGCTCGGTCGCGATCGCTTTCAGCTCGGCCGAACCGGCCCGATCGGCCGCGCTGATGAGCAGATCGTTGAGCGATCGTGGTGACAGCGGCAACTCCTGGTCCTGGTAGCTCACCACGAAAGCGCCGCCATCGCGGCGTACCTGGAGTTCGCCGGCTTCGAGCACTCGGCCGTAGCGGTCAGCGAGCACGGGCATCAACACGGTCGCGGTGAGCTTGCGCTCCGGCGGATCCCAGTCGATGTCGAAGTAGCTCGCATACCGGCTGGCGGGACCGTTCTCCAGCACGTCCCACCACCAGGCGTTGGCCCGGCCAGCCAAGGCCATGTGATTCGGCACGATGTCGAGTACTTGGCTAAGGCCGGCGGAGGTGAGCGCTTCGGTGAGCTTGCGATAGCCCGGCTGGCCGCCGATCCGATCATTGAGCCTGGCGTAGTCCACCACGTCGTAGCCAGCGCCTTGATCGGAGGCCGCCTGGAAGATCGGCGAGCAGTACAGGTGGCTGACTCCCAGCCGAGCTAGGTAGTCAGCGATGGCGCTAGCGTCGGCAAAGGTAAAACCAGGGCCGAACTGTACCCGGTAGGTAGCCGACGGGACCAAGGCCCGAGGCTGTCGCTGCTTAGTCACGGGCCGTCACCTCCGCAGGCTGCCGGCGCCACCATAGCCACATTAGATAAGCACGGCCGGACGTGAGCGCTATTCCGGCAAACAAAATCCCCCGCAGCTGTCGTCCCCGATCTGAGGTGTTCGCCCTGATAGCGGCCTCGCGGCCGGGGGGCAGGCCGGCCAGCGAGGCCGGTCTCAGCTGCCCGGGTGAGCGTCGGCTAAACCTGGGCTGAGCGGTAGCAGGAATTAAGGTGTAAACGAGGTAGCCAGGGGCAGCTAGGGCGACGTTGTCATTTCCTATAGCTTCGGCATCCGCCCGAGAAGGAGCGATTAGGCTATGTTCGGTATCATCGCCGCCATCCTCTTTGCTGTCGCCTTTATCCTGCACGTCACTTCCACGTCGACTTCAGTGGTGTTCTCACCATTCAGCCTGATGCTTGTGGGGCTTTGTCTGCTCGCGTTGCACCTGACTGGCATCGGCCCGGCCAAATACTCCTACCGCCGGTAACTTGCGTCTCGCCCCGATTCGCAGTGAAGCCTTCTCCGATGCGAGAAGGCTTCACTGCGGGATGATGGTGGCGAAAACGAGCTAACACTGGCCGGAGGTAGCGATGAAGTACGTGAATCTTGGCGCGACCGGACTGCGCGTCTCCCGCATCTGCCTAGGCATGATGAGCTACGGCAACGACAGTGACCGGCCCTGGGTGCTTGACGAGGACGCGGCCGAGCCCATCGTCGAGGCCGCCATAGCTGGCGGCATTACCTTCTTTGACACCGCCGACGTGTACTCGGGTGGCGCCAGTGAAGTGGCCACAGGCAAGCTGCTCAGCAAATACTTCAGCCGCGATCAGGTCGTCGTGGCGACGAAGGTGCACGGCGCGATGGGCCAGGGCGAGAACGAGAAGGGGCTGTCCCGCAAGCACATCATGTCGGCCATCGATGCTTCGCTGAGCCGGCTCGGCCTGGATTACGTCGACCTTTACCAGATCCACCGGTGGGACTCCCGCACGCCGATCGAGGAGACCATGCAGGCGCTGCACGACGTCGTGCGGGCAGGCAAGGCCAGGTACATCGGCGCCAGTTCGATGCACGCCTGGCAGTTCGCTAAAGCGCAGTACACCGCTGACGCGCACGGCTGGACCAGATTCGTCGCCATGCAAAATCACTACAACCTGCTCTACCGCGAAGAGGAGCGGGAGATGATCCCGCAGTGCATCGACCAGGGCGTCGGCGTGATTCCGTGGAGCCCACTGGCGCGCGGCGTGCTGGCAGGCAACCGCACCAGGTCAGGCGAGCGCCGCACTACTCGGTCGAACACCGACCCGTTCAGCGACTCGTTGTACGCGATGCCGAGCGACTTCGACGTGGTTGATCGGGCTAACCAGCTAGCGGCGGCCCGCGGCGTTCCGACCGCGCAAGTCGCGCTTGCCTGGCTGCTCCAGCGGCCGGGCGTCAGCGCACCGATCATCGGCGCGACCAAGCTCGCCCACCTCGCCGACGCGCTGGCCGCCGAGGAACTTGAGCTGTCCGGGGATGAAATAAGCCAGTTGGAAGAGCCTTACCAACCACATCCCGTTCTCGGCCATTTGTAATCTTTAATCTCGCACGCTTTCGCCTGGCCGGTATCCGATAGCGATTAGCCTCGGCTATTATTGTCAATTTAACGGGTGCTCGCATTTCCGTTCTGCCGGTACTTGTCGTCAATGGGCGACCGGCCTGGCCAAGCGTGCGGGACTTTCTCGGCTCCTTTGCGGGCCGGTCTGGGGGCGGGGGAAAATGCTTGCTGCTCAGCGACGGCCGCTGGTAATCGCGGCGGCTCTGGTATTTGGTACCTGCGGCGGACTGGCGACCTCGATGACGCAAGCGCAGGCCGCGCGGTTGCCATCGGCCGGTCGGGTGCTGCGGCTCGCGACGATCCAGCCGGCACCGCTGGTGACCGATGCCGTTGCCGCCGCACGGGCCAGGCGTGGGCATGGGCACGGACCGCCCAAGATGAGCCGGGCCATGTTGCTGGCCAACAAGATCAAGCAAGCGCAGGCCAGGGCTTACCTGCGTCGGGCCAGACCGCCGGCGGCCAGACGGCTGTCAGCGACCCAGCAGGCGCAGGTGCGCGACTACTACTGCGGGCCGGCGACGATCTCGGAGATGCTGGCCCAGCTTAGGGTCAAGCTCAGCCAGCCAGCCGCGGCCAAGCAACTCGGCACCGGCGGCTCGGGCACGGCCTGGTCGAACTCGCATGGCTATCCGCTGCCGCGAGTGCTTGACGCGCACCAGGACAAGACGAAGTATGTCGCAGTCGGGCTGCCTTGGACGCCGACCGCCGCTCAGATTTCGACCTTTAAGTCCGACCTGGTGGCCGACATCAGCAAGGGCGGCGGAGTGCCGATAGCCGGCAATGCCTACGAGGTACCGGGCGGGCCGCATCTGGTCGGGCACCCGCCTGGCCAGGAGATCATGCACTGGTTCGACATCAGGGGCTACGCCGAGTCGGGAGCAGTGACCGCGTACGAGGATTCGGTGCACGGTGCCCGGAGCATCGCCTGGAGCAGTTCAGTGCCGGCCTACTCCACTTTGCCGACCGCCACCCTCGTCGACATACTCGGGGCGCGTGGCTACGTCTGGTAGCCAGCAGCGGTCGGGAATCGCCATCGCGGCAGCGGCAGGCATCGCTGCGGCCGGACTGCTCGCTGGCTGCGCTAGGTACATGGCGACGCCGAGCCGGAGCGGGTCCCGGCCGGTCACCCCGATGGCAAGGACCAGCGAACCGGCCGGCCAGCGGGGCGGCCTGGCCGCGCTCTGCGCTGCCAGGCCAGTGGCCGGCCAGCCGGCCGCGCTGACGTCGGTGGTTCCCGGCACGACCAGGCACGAGGTGGTGCCGCTCGGGGTCAGCGCCGATGGCCGCACCGGCTACGTGTCGGCGTGGACGGCCACCTTCGCCGGAGTGGCGGCGCTGGACTTGAGCACCGGGGCACTGAGGCCGATCAGCCGGTTCACCGACCCGGCGAGCGACCAGGCGGACGGCGCCTGGGGCGGTCGGTGGCTGGTATGGGAGCAGACCTATTCGCTGCAGAGCTTGGATGGCTTTACGGTCTACGCCTGGGACTCGGCGACCGGCCGGGTGGAGCGGCTTGGCCACTCGCTCGCTGGGCCATCTGGCGTGCCTTGGCCGAGTCCGTGGCACGCGCCGGCGGTCAGCGGTGGCTACGCCGCCTGGGCGCAGGGCTACCGGCCCGGTGGCCTGGTGCAACTCCGACTCGCTCACTTGCGCACCGGGCGGGTCAGCGTCATCGCGGCCGGCCATCTGCAGGCGCCGTTTTTCGACGGCGGCCTGCTGGTCTGGCCGCAGTCTGGTCGGCCAGGTGCGCAGACTAGGTTGCACGCCTACCGGCTGGCCACCGGATCGACGGCTGCCCTGCCGGTGCCGCTGCGGGCCGTGACCGGCTCTGACTTCGTCGCGACCGACGGCCTTAGGACCGCGTACCTGAATGCGAGCCTGACCAGGCTGTACTACTCGGCGAGCCCGAGCGCGCCCGGCCGGCTGGTGCTCAGCCTGCCGCTCGGGCAGGAATTCAGCGCGCTGAGCCTCGGCCCTGGCGTGCTGGCCTGGACCACCACGAAGGCGACCTACCTGGCCAGCACCACGACCGGCCGCTACCTGCAGGTCACGCCTGGCTACGGATTCGCCGTCACCGGCGGCGGCAATGCCGTGCTGATCGCCGACCCGCCGATCGGCAAGTACGCACACCCGAGCTTGCCGCTGCACGTGCTCGACGGCTCTGCGCTGCTCGATGCGCTGTCGGGCGGCCCCTGTGGCTAGCTGGCCGCGGCCTCGCTGCACGCCGGGCAGAGGCCAAACAGCTCCACGGTGTGACCGACATCGGTGAACCCGGCCTCCTGCGCGACCTGCTCGGCCCAGCGCTCCACCGCCCGGCCCTCGACCTCGATGCTTCGACCGCAATTGCGACAGGTCAGGTGGTGATGGTGGGAGTTGGTCTGGCAGCGTCGGTACAAGATCTCGCCCGATGAATCCCTGATCGCGTCGATCCGGCCGGTCTCGCTGAGTACCTGCAGATGTCGGTAGACGGTGGTGAGTCCGACCTGCTCGCCGCCATCGCGCAGCTCAGCGTGGATCTGCTGGGCGCTGCAGAAGCCGGGCAGGCGGTCAAGCACCGCGGCGACCGCCTCGGCCTGCCGGGTGCCACGGACCCTGGTGCCGTGCGGAGTGCCGCCAGGCGAACGCTCGGGCATACTCACATCTGGCACGGTAGCAGGCAGGCGGAAGATAGACCCATGGCTGAACGGCTGCGCGAGGCGACTAGTCCCTATCTGCTCCAGCACGCTGACAACCCGGTCGACTGGTGGCCGTGGAGCGACGCGGCCTTCGCTGAGGCGAGGCGCCGTGACGTCCCTGTGCTCCTGTCAGTGGGCTACTCGGCGTGCCACTGGTGCCACGTGATGGCCCATGAGTCCTTCGAGGACGACGCCACCGCCGAGCTGATGAACTCCAATCTGGTCGCGATCAAGGTGGACCGCGAGGAGCGGCCCGATGTGGACGCGGTCTACATGACCGCCACCCAAGCGATGACCGGGCAGGGCGGGTGGCCGATGACGGTATTCCTCACCCCCGATCGCGAGCCGTTCTACTGCGGCACCTACTTCCCGCGCGAGCACTTCAACCAGCTGGTCCTGGCCGTCAGCAGCGCCTGGCAGGAGCATCGGGGCGATGTCACCGGGCAAGCACGCAAGATCGCTGCTGCCCTGGCTGATAGCTCAGCTGGCGGAGCGCGCCCAGCTACGACGGCCGCCAGCGAGCTGGCCGGGCTGTGCGATACCGCAGTGGCGGCGCTGGCCAGGCGCTACGACGCCCGGCGGGGCGGCTTCGGAGGCGCGCCCAAGTTCCCGCCGTCTCCAGTGCTCGAATTCCTGCTCAGGCACTTCGAGCGGAGCGGAACAGGTGGCGAGCAGGCGCTTGCCATGGTGGCGGGCACCGCGCAGGCCATGGCCAGAGGCGGCATCTATGACCAACTTGGCGGCGGCTTCGCCAGGTACAGCGTGGACGCCGACTGGGTGGTGCCGCACTTCGAGAAGATGCTTTACGACAACGCACAGCTCGCCAGGGTCTACGCGCACTGGTGGCGCCGGTCTGAGCCGGGCAGTCCGGCAGCTGGCCTGGCCCGCAGGATCGCCGAGCAGACCTGCGACTGGCTGCTGGCCGACCTGGCCACCGCCCAAGGTGGCTTCGCCAGCGCGCTCGACGCGGACAGCGAGGGCACCGAGGGCGCCTTCTACGTCTGGACTCCAGCCGAGCTCGTCGCGGTGCTCGGGCCTGATGACGGTCAATACGCCGCCGAGATCTTCGCGGTGACCACGGCCGGCACGTTTGAGCACGGTCGTTCGGTGCTGCAACTGCCAACCGAGCCCGAGGATGCCGAGCGCTACGGGCGGATCAGGGCACGGTTGCTCGCTGCTCGCCAGAAGCGGGCCTGGCCCGGCCGCGATGACAAGGTGGTCGCCGCGTGGAACGGCCTGGCCATCACTGCCCTGGCCGAAGCCGGGCTCCTCTTCGACCGGCCCGATTACCTGGCTGCGGCGACCAAGGCGGCCGAGTTGATCGCCGCCGTGCACTTGTCCGGCGGGCGGCTGGCCAGGACTTCACTTGGCGGCGTGGCTGGGCCGAGCCCTGGCGTGCTTGAGGACTACGCCTGCGTCGCGGCTGGCTTCCTGGCGCTGGCCGGGGTGAGCGGCGAAGCTCGCTGGGCTCGCCTGGCTGGTGAGCTGCTCGACTACGCGATCGCGCACTTCCGCGCTCCTGGCGGCGGTTTCTATGACACCGCCGATGACAGCGAGCAGCTGATCTACCGGCCGGCCGACCCGGCTGATGGACCAACCCCGTCGGGAACCTTCGCGATCGGCGGCGCGCTGCTCAGCTATTCGGCGCTGACCGGCGCAGCCGCCTATCGGGCGGCCGCGCAGGGCGCGCTTGGCGCGCTTAGCGACATTGCCCCTCGTTACCCGCAAGCGGCAGGCTGGGGACTCGCCGTCGCCGAGGCCCTGGTCGCCGGCCCGGCCGAGATCGCGGTCATCGGCGCGCTGTCCGACGAGCGGACGATGGCGCTGCTGTCGGCGGCTGCGTTTGGCGCTCCGCCTGGTGCGGTGCTCGCCACCGGGCCGGCAGGCGCCACCGATCCGGCGATCCCTTTGCTGGCCGGACGTGACCTTGTGGCCGGCCAGCCGGCCGCTTATGTCTGTCGGGATTTCGCCTGCCGGCTGCCTGTCACCAGCTCGGCCGAGCTGCTGGCGCAGCTGGGTCGCTGACCTAGACGACCGTCGCGTTGTGGCCGGGATAGTGCCAGATTGTGGCAGCGTAGCCAGAGGTTCACCGCTTGTTGTCATCCTTCTCGCCGCGTTGCGCGTCTACCTCTGATGAGATAGGAAATGCAGCTACTACGCGATGAGTGGCTTTCGCGTGGCCGAGAGACCGGGCATAATCCGAGTAGCGACTAATATCGCCCCCGAGCGAAAGGGTCCGAGTCTTGCGCATCCTGGCGCGTCGGCTACTGCCCGTGATCGCCTTCGCTCTCGTGCTCTGCCTGGTGCTCACCGGGCTGTTCCGTCACTCGCGATCGCAGCTCTCACTCGGCGGGCGGGCCGCGGCCTCGCATCGCTCAAGCGGCGCCGGCCGGACCGGCGTGGAGCGGACCGGCGTGGAGCGCACCGGTGTCAGCGGCGCGGTCGGTGCCATTCCGGGTGTGCATTCGCAGTCGGCGGGCTACTGGCCAGACACGCTCACCGTTGCTGCCAAGCCATTGCCGTCATCGGCCCACGCCAACGTGCCCAGCGTCATCAAACTGCTCCCGGCCGACGCGCTCGTGGTCGGTGCCGGCCCACTGCCCGCCGCGCTCGTCCGGCGCCTTCGCCACGTCACCGGTGTGGTCGCGGCCGTCCCGGTCGACGCTGGCCGGATTAAGGTCGACGGCGTCTTCGTCAATGTGCTCGGAGTGGACCCGACGACGTTCCGCCCGTTCGCCGCGAAGCCAACCGCCAAGTCGACCACGCTATGGGACAACGTCGCGGCCGGCGGGATGGCGATCTCCTACACGATGGGCAAGCAGGACCGACTGTCGCTGGACAAGCCGGTCCAGGTCATCGGGTCGCACGCGACATCGCTGCCAGTGGCCGGATTTGGCACCGTCGGCATCGGCGGCGTTGACGCCGTGGTGTCACACCAAGTGGCTCGATCACTGGGGCTGCCATCGGCCAACGCCATCGTGCTCAGCGCGCCGCACGCCCGGCTCGACCTGTTGCTGGCCAAGGTCAAGAAGCTGCTGCCGAGACAGGCCGCGGTGACCGCACTGGTCACCCAGATCATCGCGGGCGGGACCACCGTCACGACCGCGTCGGCCGGCGACTTCAACCCGGCGGCCTCGCAGGGTCCCGGGCTCACCTCGCAGCAGCGGGCCAAGTTCCTGTCCGCCGCGCTGAGCCGGCTCGGCCTGCCCTACGTCTGGGGCGGCGACGGGCCGAAGGTATTCGACTGCTCCGGCCTGGTGCAATGGTCAATGGCCCAGGCCGGAATCGTGATGCCCAGAGTGGCAGCCGACCAGGCAAGGACCGGCCCGCTGCTCAATCTCAGCCAGTTGCAGCCCGGCGACCTGCTCTTCTACCACACCGACCCGACCGCGCCCGACTACATCTCGCACGTAGCCATCTACATCGGCAACGGCAAGATGCTGCAAGCGCCCGAGCCCGGCATGGACGTCGAGATAGTGCCAGCCGACTTCGGAGCCGGCTTCGCCGGCGCGATCCGCGTCTACCCGAACGTCGCCGCCGCCGTAGCCGCCAGCATCGCCGGCTAACCCGCTTCTCGCCCGGGTCTACAAGGTCGCCCGACCTGATGCGGCCCGATCGACCGAGTGACTGGCGTACGGGTGTCCGGGCGGAGGGGCCCAGCGGGACAGTCCGATGGCTAAGGCAGGGGTTGCGCGAGTGCCGGTGAGCATGTTTACATAATTACATGAGTACAGAAACGTCAGAGACGGCGGCTCACTCAGACCAGCCGTCGGCGGCTGAGCGGCTGCGGGGCTGGTTTACCGGCCGGATGCCGAGTGAGTGGGCAGAGGGCGCGCTCGAGGTCAAGTTGGACCGCGAGGAGATCACGGTTATTGTGCCGATCGCCGCGCCGCAGACGGCTGACGATGCCTCGGACGGTGAGCGGACGGCGGCCTGGGATGGCCGCAGCCGCCGGTTCCGTGAGGACACCAGGCAGCAGCGGATCGAGATCGCGCACGAAGCTGAACACACCTTCGGACGTAAGGTCTCGTGGGGCGTCCGGGCGGGTGAGCGAGTTGTGATGTTCACCACGTTTTCAGTGCCGGTCATGACCAGGCTGCGGCAGACCGAGCGAATGGTGCTCGACACGCTGGTGGACGCCGGCGTCGCCCGCAGTCGCAGTGACGCGCTGGCCTGGTGCGTGCGCCTGGTCGGCGAGCATGAGGACTCTTGGCTCTCTGACCTGCGCGAAGCCCTGCAGCACGTCGAGCAGGTGCGAGCCGGAGGACCGCGCTCCACCTGATTGGGCTAGTTCGCGTCGACCGGACTCAGCCGGTCGACGCGCTTGCGGCCAGCCACTCGTTAGTGCTCGCGCGAGCATGCGCTCGCTAGGCGAAGTCGGTGGGCCGGACGGGGCATATTTGATCGCCGCCGTCCGGGGTACACTCCCCAAATCGATCCCGCGAGTCCGGGTCCCCTTTTGGCCTGCCCGGACTGCCTAGCCCGCAGCGGAGCGTTCAGCGTCGCGCCAACGAGGAGGAGCAGTCGTGGTTTATGAGGTGAAGGCGGCGTTGGTGGAGTGGAACCCAACCGCGGAACGGCTCCGCGAGTTGACTGAGAAGATGCCCAACAGCCAGGTGACCGAGTTCGACAACGTGGTCGTCAAGGCTCGGGTTGATTCACGCAGCACCAGGTCAACCTTTGTAGTAGCGGATTCCACTAATGCCACCAACCAGACCATTACCCGCGAGGAGTACGACCGAATCGCTGCGGAGCAGGACGCCTACATCAGCGGCCAGCAGATGGTTGTCGTGGACGGCTACATCGGCTCGGACCCCGAGTTCCGCACCAAGGCGCGGTTGATCATGGAAGCGGCCAACGCCAACGTGGCTGGCATGCAAAAGCAGTTGTACTACCCGGTGGACGCTGACTACGACCCGGCGACGTGGAAGCCGGCGACCACTGTGATCTACACGCCGAACCTGGCTGCCCCCGGCTACCCGGATGACCGGATCATCGCCGTCGACCTGAACGCCAATATCACCCGCGTGCTCAACTCGGACTACTTCGGTGAGTCCAAGAAGGGCGGCCTGCGGATGTGGAACAACATCGTCTACAACCGCGGCGGCCTGGCCCTGCATGCCGGCTGCAAGGTGGTCCCGAGGGACGGCGACGCCACCGCCATTCTCATCGTCGGCCTGTCAGGTACCGGCAAGACGACGACGACCTTCACCACCCAGCTCGACAGCAAGCCGGCTCAGGACGACTTCGTCGCCTTGATGCCTGGCGGCAAGGTCTACACCACCGAGAATGGCTGCTTCGCGAAGACCTTCGGGCTTGACCCGAGGTACGAGCCTGCCATCTACGGTGCCACCACCAAGCCGGATGCCTACCTGGAGAACGTCTCGGTTGCTGCGGACGGCAAGGTCGACTTCTTCGACACCTCCTACACCAAGAACGGACGGACTACCTGGCCGTTCTCTTACGTGCACCCGTGGCCTGGCAATGAAGTGCCGCCCGCCGAGTTCCTGCTGATCCTGAACAAGAACGAGAACATCGTCCCCGGCGTCGCGCGGCTGGATCGGGCACAGGCCGCTGCTTACTTCATGCTCGGCGAAACCACCGGCACGTCAGCCGGCGGCAAGGACGAGGAGGGCAAGTTCCTCCGGGTGCCTGGCACCAACCCGTTCTTCCCGAGGAACATGGCGGACATGGGCAACCGCATGCTCGAACTGCTGGACAGCCACGAGTTGAAGGTCTTCGTGCTGAATACCGGCCGAGTCGGCGGCAAAGACGACGCGACGTCTAAGAAGGTGACGATTCCTTACTCGTCCGCGATCGTGCAGGCCATTGTCGAGGACTCGATCGAGTGGGTGACCGACGAGGACTTCGGCTACGAGATCGCGGCGTCGTTGCCCGGCGTCGACGACATCGAGATCCTGCAGCCAAAGAAGCTCTACGCGCGGCAAGGCAGGCAAGAGGAGTACGACGCGATGGTCGCCAGGCTGAAGAAGGAGCGCAAGGAGTACCTAGCGTCCTTCCCGGGCTTGGAAGAGGCGATCGTCAAGTCGATCGGCTAAGCATTTGGGTGCGGCAGCGCACATTGTGACTTGGTCGGCGGGCCCCGGCTGGCGTGAGCCGCCGGCCGGGCAGCCGAACGGGATAAACGACGTGAAACCGTCCGAAACGTCCCTGGTGATGGGTGCGGCTTCACGACGGAGTCGTAGCGATGTCCTGCGCGGTTTATCTGGGCACTCCGAATCCCGCCGGAGCGTTGTCGCGCGAGTCCCGGCCGCACTGCCGGGGTGCCGCTTTCGTATTCGGTAACGAGTTTCCCGCTGGCCGCTAACGTTTCGTAACGCAGGGAACTACGCCGCGGCCAAAGTCGTTGCAGTAGCGGCGGGAGTTTCTGCCGTGACTGGACCAGGCCGACCTGATATTTCACCGCACGGTCTTGCGATCGTGGCGACTTACCCGGCAGCGGTGAGATACGGTGCGTACCTAGATCAACGGTGGGCTGGCTGATCGAATCCGCAGCCGCGAGCGAGCTCCGAATGTCGTCGCGACGGGTCCGACCTGGGCCGCGATGGCGGCTGATGAGGGCTGATGATGACGGGCGGCTGACCCTGAGCTAGTCGGCTCGGTGTTGGTTTGGCTCGGTGTTGGTTTGGCTCGGTGTTGGTTTGGCTCGGTGGCAGCGAGAAAGGGTGCCGGATGGCCCGGGTGGCTCTGCGCGGTCTTGCATACCGGCTCTACGAGCGTCGGCTCGGCGCGTCGCTGCCCAAGTCGCGAATCCCACGCCACGTCGGTGTGATGTGCGACGGCAACCGCCGGTGGGCGCGCTCAGCCGGAATCATGGACGTCAGCAAGGGCCACCGCAAAGGTGCCGACAAGGTCTTTGAGTTGCTCGACTGGTGCCGCGACGCTGGGGTCGAAGTCGTCACCTTGTGGCTGCTATCGACCGACAACCTGGTCGCCCGGCCGGAGTCAGAGATCGAGCCGCTGCTGACGATCATCGAGGACACAGTGCGCGAGTTGGTCGCGCAGAACTGGCGGGTCAAGCCGGTCGGCGCGCTGGACCTGCTGCCCGCCGAGACTGCCCAGGTGCTCAAGGCGGCCGACGAGGCCACCATTGACTTCCCCGGCCTGCAGGTGAATGTCGCTGTCGGTTACGGCGGTCGCCGCGAGATCGCGGATGCCGTGCGCTCGCTGCTGCTTGACCACGCCACCAAGGGCACCACCATTGAGGAGCTAGCCGAGATCCTCGACGTCGAGCACATCGCTGAGCATCTTTACACCGCCGGCCAGCCTGACCCCGACTTGGTCATCAGGACCTCGGGCGAGCAGCGGCTCGGTGGCTTCCTGCTGTGGCAGAGCGCTCATTCCGAGTTCTATTTTTGCGATGCCTACTGGCCGGCTTTCCGCAAGGTTGATTTCCTGCGCGCATTGCGCTCCTACGCCGCTAGGCAGCGTCGCTTCGGCACCTGATTGGTCTAGCCGAACCGGCTCCGGCGGCTGCCAGAGTCGTCATATCGGACGATAAACACCTGCTGAACTTCGCGCGACAGCTCAGTTTGCTACCGTGCCGCTACTTCCGTCGCGGCCACTTGCCCAGGTACCGTCGAAAACTGAAAGGCGGTGTGCAGCCGCCCGACGGGAAGGCCCTCGAGAATTCTCGAGCTCCGCGCCAGCGTTAGCTGGCGAGAAGAGCGAAGGGCCGGTGCCCGGCCCATCGTCGGCCGGTACCCGGTCCCAGCGACACCTATGTGTCCAAGGTGCCGCAACCGCGATTCATTGGAGACTGAGTGGCAACTTCCGCTTCAGCCCGCACCACGGGCCGGAACTCTACCAGCAACCAGCAAGCAGCGGCAGCAAGCACGGTTTCGACCAACCCCACTCCGGCCGACCCGACTAATGGCCGGTCCAAGGCACCACGCTCCCGCCGCACCTCCGCAAGCGTGGCGACGGCCGCTAGCCGGCCCGCTTCCGCTCGCCGTACTTATGTGCTGGACACCAGCGTCCTGCTCGCCGACCCAGGCGCGATCGCGCGATTCGATGAGCACAGAGGTCGTGCTCCCGCTGGTAGTGATCACCGAGCTGGAAGCCAAGCGGCACCATCCCGAGCTGGGCTACTTCGCCCGCGCAGGCGCTGCGGCTACCTGGACGACCTGCGGATCAGCACGGCCGGCTGGACGCCGATATCGCCGATCGGCGACTTCGGCGGCACGGTGCGGGTGGAGCTCAACCACTACCGACCCGCGCGTGCTGCCGGCCGGGTTCCGGCTCGGCGACAACGACACCCGGATCCTCTCGGTGGCCCGCAGCCTCGCCGCCGAGGGCGAGAGCGTGGTCCTGGTCAGCAAGGACCTGCCGCTGCGGGTCAAGGCCGCGGCGGTCGGGCTGCGCCGCGCAGGAGTACCGGGCCGAGCTGCCGGTGGACTCCGGCTGGACCGGGATGGCGGAGTTGGAGGTCGACCCCGGCGACCTCGACCAGCTGTACGACCACGGCACGCTGGACTTCGCAGCCGGCCCGCGAGCTGCCCTGCCACACCGGGCTGGTGCTGTCTCCAGTCGCGTCGGCTCTAGCAGCGCGCTCGGCCGGGTGCACGCCGGACAAGCAGGTCCAGCTGGTGCGCGGCGACCGGGAGGTGTTCGGCCTGCGCGGGCGCAGCGCCGAGCAGCGGATCGCCCTCGACCTGCTGCTCGACCCCGACGATCGGCATCGTCTCGCTCGGCGGGCGGGCCGGCACCGGCAAGTCGGCGCTGGCGCTGTGCGCCGGGCCTGGAGAGCCGTGATGGAGCGCCGCCAGCACCGCAAGGTCGTCGTCTTCCGCCCGCTGTACGCGGTCGGCGGCCAGGAGCTCGGCTACCTGCCGGGCACCGAGGCCGACAAGATGAGCCCGTGGGCGCAGGCCGTCTTCGACACCCTCGGCGCGGTCACCACGCCAGGACGTCATCGACGAGGTGGTCGCCCGCGACATGCTCGAGGTGCTGCCGCTCACCCACATCCGGGGCCGGTCGCTGCACGACTCGTTCGTCATCGTGGACGAGGCGCAGTCGCTGGAGCGGGGCGTGCTGCTCACCGTGCTGTCCCGGATCGGCGCCAGATTCGCGGGTCGTGCTCACCCACGACATCGCCCAGCGCGACAACCTGCGGGTCGGCCGGCACGACGGCGTCGTCGCGGTGATCGAGAAGCTCAAGGGCCACCCGCTGTTCGCCCACGTGACGCTGACCCGGTCCGAGCGCTCCCCGATCGCCGCCCTCGTCACCGAGATGCTTGAGGACACGACCGGGTAGCGCGATGCGGTACGGTGACGACCGTGATGCCCGATCATGCGCAGGTACGGCGACTCGAGGTCGCCCTGCCAGTCTCCGTGATCATGCCGGTTCGCGACGAGGAGCGGCATCTCGCCGAGGCGGTAGGTTCGGTGCTGAGCCAGGATTATCCGGGTGAGCTGGAACTCGTGCTGGCGGTCGGGCCATCAAAAGATAAAACCGAAGAGATAGCGAAAAGGCTCGCGGCGGCTGACCGCCGGATCATGGTCGTCGCTAATCCGTCAGGGCAGATCCCTTGTGCGCTGAACGCGGCGATCAAGGCATCACGGCACGACATCATTGTCCGGGTGGACGGGCACGCGCTGCTGCCGGCGGGTTACATCGCCACGGCGGCGCGGACCCTGACCGACACCGGCGCGGCCAACGTCGGCGGCATCATGGCTGCCGAGGGAATCACGCCATTCCAGCGCGCGGTTGCCTGGGCGATGACATCGCCCGCTGGGGTCGGCGCGGCGAAGTACCACACCGGCGGCGGCGCTGGTGCTGCCGAGTCGGTTTACCTGGGATCCTTCAAGCGCGCGGCTGTCGAGAGCGTCGGCGGTTATGACGAGCACTATCTGCGGGCTGAGGACTGGGAGCTGAACCACAGGATCCGGGCGGCGGGCGGCAAGGTCTGGTTTACCCCGGAGTTGCGAGTCAGCTACCGGCCACGTGCCACCATCCGCAGGCTGGCCTCGCAGTACTTCCATTACGGCCGCTGGCGGCACGTGGTTGCCCGGATGCACGCAGGCACGATCAACTTGCGCTACCTGGCGCCACCTGTGGTCGTTCTGGCGATGCTGGTCGGTGCGCTGGCGGGCCTGGCTGGCCTAGCCGCCGTCGGCAGCGGTGCCAGTGGCTGGTGGACCTGGCTACTGCTGGCCGGCTTCGCGGCGCCGCTGCTCTACCTGCTTGGCGCGCTCGCCGTCACCGCGACTGCCGCCCGCGTCCTGACCGGCCGCGCGCTCGCGGCGCTGCCGATCGTGCTCGCGACCATGCATGTCAGCTGGGGCATTGGCTTCCTGACTAGCCCACGCCACCTCAGCCGTTAAGTGCGGGCCGGGCGGGTCGGCTTGAGCCCGCGTAAAGCCCCAGCCGTAGATCGCGATCTTGGACCAGGCGCGTAGTCCGCTGCCCCCAGCCCCGGCCCACCCCCCGCGCGCCCCGACCCAGCCCGCGCGCCCCGACCCAGCCCGCGCGCCCCGACCCAGCCCGCGCGCCCCGGCCCACCCCCGCGTGCCCCGGCCCACCCCCGCGTGCCCCGGCCCACCCCCGCGTGCCCCGGCCCGGCCCGCGTGCCCCGGCCCACCCCCGCGTGCCCCGGCCCGGCCCGCGTGCCCCGGCCCACCCCCGCGTGCCCCGGCCCGGCCCGCGTGCCAGCATCGTTGAACCCCTATTGCTGTTGCTTGCCCCTGGCGGACAGCATCGTTGGAGCGGTGCTGCTGTGCTGGCGACATCGCCGCTCCTGCGATGTCGTTGCGTCGGGAGTGGGGTACCGCATCGTTGGAGCGGCGATGCTGCTCGGCCGGGCGCGGGGATGCGGCCTGGGCGGGCGCGGGGATGCGGCCTGGGCGGGCGCGGGGATGCGGGCTGGGCGGGCGCGGGACGGATGCCGCCTTTCGCGACGGGATGACCTGACCGGCGCACCTGTCACGCCCAAGATCACGAACTAGGGCGGTCACGCTAAGCGAGGGGTTGTCAGGGTCGGGCGGGCTCAGCGGCCAGGAACGATTCCGCGATCTTCAAGTCGGCCGGATAGGTGATCTTGAGATTGCGCTCGCTGCCGGGGACGGCCAGGATTTCGACGTCCGGGAGGTAGCGGAGCACCATGCCGCAGTCATCAGTCGCGGTAAAGGCACCAGCCTGCGGATCGGCCGCTGCCAGTTCGTAGGCGCGGCGGATGACCGACAGCCGAAAGCCCTGCGGGGTCTGGCACCGGCCGAGCGACTCACGCGGCGGGATCGAGCTTAGCTTTCCGCCGCTTAGCTCGACGATGGTGTCGGCGGTCGGCACCACGACTCCGATCGCCCGGTAGTCCCGCAGGCTGGCGACGCAGGCCGCGATGATCCGCTGTTCGACCAGCGGTCGCGCCGCGTCATGGAAGAGCACATCGCAGTCCGCGTGCTGGCGGCTCAGCAGCTCGATCGCGCACCTGGTCGATCCGGGCCGGTCGGCACCGCCTGCGATCACCGCGGTCAGTTTGCTGAACTGGCTGCTGAGCAACTCGCTGCCGGGCTCGACGAAGTCGACCGGCAGCACCACGACGATCTCATCGATCGCGTCCGCCCGCTGGAAGGCCGCTACCGAGTGCTCAAGCAGCGTCCGGCCGGCCAGCAACTGCAGTTGCTTGGGTACGGCGCCGCCTAGTCGCAGGCCAGAGCCGCCCGCTAGGACCACCGCGACCGTTCTCATGATCGGACCTTACCCACCCAGGCGAACCGATGCGGCTCGCCTGGGTGGGTAAGGTCCGCATTGCCCAGACGCGCCTGGTTTGGAATAGCCAATCTCAGTCAGCCTCGCCATTAGTACGCTGAGTATTTGATTGACTGCGAATAGTTAGCTAAGCCAGGCACTGGGAGGCCTAGATTTTCGCCGGATTCAGGCGCGGTGACGACTCAGCCCAGGTCGGCTCGGCCGTCACCGCGACCGAGCCGCGCAGTCCGGTGCGGCCGGAGGCAACGGACTGGGCTGACAGTCCGGTGACGCGCACCGAACCGCTTGAGCCGGTCGCCAGCGTAGGTGAGGACCCGGTCGGCGGCCTTGCGCGGGTCGGTGACCTGGCGATCGGCACTGTCAGGGTCGGCCGTCGCTGGTCGGCTGGCCTGGTCAGCTGGTCGGCTGGCCTGGTCGGCTGGGCGGCCGGTCGTGAGCTGGCACCGAACTCGGTCACGGCCATCTCGCTGTTGCTGGCCCTATGCGCGGCGGCCTGGCTGAGCGGCGGGACCGCCGCCGACTATCTGCGCGGGCTGCTGGCGCTGGTCGGCTGGGTGGCGACCAGGGTGGCCGGGCGGCAGTTGCGGTTGCTGCTGGTCCGCCGATCGCGGGCCGCTCGCGCTGGGCGATCGGATCGCGGTGGTAGCCGCAGCCGGGAGCATTCCGACTGGCTGGTGCTGCCCGGCTATGACTGGCGGGCGGATGACCTTGGCCCAGTCGTGACCGTGAGACAGTCAACTGCTGCCGCGTCGACGGTAGCTGGACCGGTCCCGCAGGTCGGCGAGCACAGCTATGACTGGCTGGCGGCGGTCACAACCATGGCGGCCCAGTGCGCCGTCTACGGCGGCATCGCGGCTGGAGGCCTCGCGGCGGGGTGGACGGACACCTGGCCACTGGCCATCGTGACCGTGATCATGGTCTCGGTCGCGCAACTCGCCGACGCGTGCAGCCGGGCGGCCGCAGGGCCAGCCCAGGTCGCGGCGGCCAGAGCGCGGCCAAGAATCTGGGCTGCGTTCGCCGTTCTGCTGCCGCCGCCGGTGACGGTCAAGGTGTGCCTGGCCGCGCTGACGATGGTCGAGTACGGACCCAGGATCGCGCTGTGCACGGTATTCGCCTTCGAGGCGATTTCCCTGGCCAGGTCGCTGGTCAGGGCGAACGCCAACCGCAGGCCAGAGCCGGCGGCCACCGACCGCTCCCAGCTCGTGCTGGCGGCTGAGTCGGCCGGCCAGGACATGATCCTGGCGTGCCGCGACGACGGCCCGTTCGCTCGCTGGACCGGGCGACTGGTCCAAGGAAACCTGATGCCACTGCCGTCCGTGCTCGCTGGCCTGTTCGCCGTCCTGCTGCTCGCGGTACTCGGGATGCGGCACTTGCCTGGCATTATCGCGCTCGCACCGGTAATCGTGCTGCTGCTCGCCGCCCCCGGGTCCAGCCATCCGCACGACGGGCGTTTCGATTGGCTCGTGCCGGTGCTGCTGAGCTTGAGCCAGTTCATCTACCTGGCTGCGCTTGGGCTAGCGCACGCGGTGTCTGGTCCGGCTGTCTTCGCCACCTGCTCAATGATCTCGGTCTGGTACGCCGGCCTCGCGGTGCGCCGCCCTGCCGCCTCAGCCGCGACTCGGCGCAAGGTGCTGGCCAGCAGGAAGGACCGGATCAGGCAGATCATCATGCGGCCAGGCGACGGAGTCGGCTGGGAGACCAGAGTCTGCGCCATTGGCGTCAGCGCCATCTTCGGCATTGCCACCTTCGGGTACCTTGGGCTGGCAGCGTACCTTGCGGCGCTGATGTGCCGGAAAGTCGTGATCGGCTACCTGATACCCGGCGAAGACCCTCCGAAGTGAAAGGCCTGTCCCTTGATCGGTATGGTGCTGGCGGCGGGTGCGGGCAGACGGCTTCGTCCGGATACCGACGCACTGCCCAAGGCGTTGCTGCCGGTCGACGGGCCCACCACGATCTTGGATATCGCGCTGCGTAACCTGGCGGCGGCCGGTGCTAGCGAGGTGGTGATCATCGTCGGCTACGCGTCCGCCGCTATCGCAGACCGGGTGCCTGACCTTGAGACGGCGGCCGGGGTGGAAATCACCCTGGTGCACAATGACCGCGCCGAGGAATGGAATAACGCCTACTCGCTCTGGCTGGCCCGCGAGTACTTCGGGCGCGGCGTGCTCTTGGTGAACGGCGACACCGTGCACCCGCGATCGGTCGAGGAAATCGTGCTGGCCAGGGCCAATGGCGAGATCAGTCCGCCGCTCGGCCGCATCGTGATCGCGATTGATGATGTGAAGCAGTTGGCCGATGAGGAGATGAAGGTCACGCTCGACTCGACCGGCCTGATGCAGCAGATCACCAAGCTAATGGACCCGGCGCAGGCGCAGGGCGAGTACATGGGCGTGACCTTGATCGAGCGGTCGGCGGCGATCGGGCTGGCCGACGCACTTGAGACCACCTGGCGCCGCGATCCTGGGCTGTATTACGAGGATGGGTTCGCTGAATTCGCCCGTCGCGGCGGTGCGGTGCTCGCCGCGCCGATCGGGGCCGTGGACTGGGTCGAAGTTGACAACCACGCTGATCTGCAACGGGCTCGGGTGATCGCGGGCCGCTGCTAGTCTCGCGTGAGGCCGGTGCCTGGCCGGCGTCGGCGTCGGCGTCCGGCGTCAGCCGGGCTGCTTACGGCCACCGCACGATGAGGAGTGCCATGCCGCTGTTGGCGCGGATGCTCGCGGCGCCGCTGGTCATCGAGGTCTTCTCTGGTGCCATCGGCCGGCTGGGCAGCCTGCTCGCCGACCACAGGATCGCGGTCGACGGGCGGGTCGCGATCGCGGTTGGTCCTGGCCAGGGCGAGTCGATCTCGGCCGAACTGGACATCGGCTCAGCCAAGCTCTTCCACGTGCCTGACGGCAGTCATGACGCGGCAGTGGCACTTGGCCAGGAACTGCGGGCCAGCCACTACGAGGCGGTCGCCGGCATCGGCGGCGGCAAGACCATTGACGTCACTAAGTTCGCCGCGCACCTGGCCGGCATCCCGATGGTCTCAGTCGCCACCAGCCTGGCCCACGACGGTGTCGCCTCGCCGGTGAGCACGCTCTCCCACGAGTCCGGCAGCGGCTCGTACGGCGTCATGCCGCCGGTCGCCGTGGTAGTCGACCTTGACCGGGTGCGGCAGGCACCTGATGCGCTCGCGACCGCAGGCATCGGCGATGTGATCAGCAACCTGTCCGCCATCGCCGACTGGGAACTCTCGGCGGCCGACACCGGTGAGCCGATGGACGGACTGTCCATCGCGATGGCCAGGACGGCTGCCCACGCCGTTCTCAACCAGCCGGGCGACGCCAGGTCGGACGGGTTCCTCACGGTGCTGGCTGAGGCGCTGATCCTGTCCGGCATGGCGATGACGGTGGCCGGCTCGAGCCGACCAAGCAGCGGCGGCGATCACGAGATCATGCACGCCATTAACGAGTTGTTCCCAGCTACGGCCAGTCATGGTGAGCTCGCGGGCTTGGGCGCGCTGTTTTGCGCGCGGCTAAGAGCGGATCAGCATCAGTTCGCCATCATGTCGGCCTGCCTGGAGCGGCACGGCCTGCCCCGGCTGCCAGCTGAAGTCGGCCTGTCGGCCGGGCAGTTCACCGCAGCGGTCTTGCGCGCCCCGCAGACCAGGCCAGGCCGGTACACGATCTTGGAACGGCTGGCGCTGTCCCCGGCGCAAGCTGCCGACAAAGTGGAGGAGTATGTCTGCGCCATCGCTGGCTGAGCTGCGGTCGCGCGGCCAGCCGCAAGCTGTGCTTGACCGGCTGAATGACGAGCACTGGGCTGGCCGCCTGTACATGCGCAAGGTGTCGCCGTACGCGACCTGGGTCTTCGCCAGGCTCGGCTGGTCGCCGAACGCGGTCACCGTGGCCTTCATCGTCTGCGGCATCGCGGCCGGCGTCGTCATCGCCTTCGGCGGCCTGCTGACCGCTGTGCTCGGAGCGCTGCTGATCCAGGCGTACCTGCTATTCGACTGCTCGGACGGTGAGCTGGCCAGATGGTCGGATCGCAAGTCGGCCGGCGGCGTGTACCTGGATGGCATCGGCCACTATCTCGGTGAGAGCGCACTGATCGTCGGACTTGGCTTCCGTGCGCAGGGTCATCTGGTTGCCGGCGGTGACGACGTCACCGCCGGTTTCGCCGCCGCCCTGCTCGCCGTGCTGGTCAAGGCTGAGACCGATAACGTCGTGGTGGCGAGGGTCAAGGAGGGCCTGCCGGCCAGCCACGACAACGCCGCGCTGGCGCCGACGGGGGTCGGCTTGGCCCGCGCCAGGAAGCTGGCCAGCCTGTTGCGGGTGCATAGGATCACCCATGCGGTCGAGCTGTCCATATTGATCCTGCTGGCCGCGATCATCGATTTCGTTCGCGGTGGCCTGGCCGCGACCCGGGTGCTGCTGCTCGTCTGCCTGGCCGTGGCAGCCCTCATGGTGGTCGCGCACCTGGTCGCCATCATGGGCTCGAGGCGCTTGCGTTGAAAATCTCGATTGTGATCTTGACGATGGGCAACCGGCCCGATGAGGTGCGCCGGGCGATCGACAGCACGGCGCCCATGCGAGCGGCTGGCGCTGAGCTGATCGTGGTCGGTAACGGGGCGGACCCGCCGCCAGTGCCCAGCGGGGTGAGCACGCTCCGGCTGGCCGAGAACGCTGGCGTGGCTGGCGGCCGCAATGCGGCCGTCGACGCCTGCACCGGTGACGTCGTGCTGTTCTTGGACGACGACGGCTGGTATCCGGCGGCGCAGCAGCTCGGCGAGCACGTGGCGCATCGATTCGCGACCGAGCCGGAATTGGCGGTGCTCTCCTTCCTTGTGCTTGATCCGGCGGGCGGTGGCACCGCTCGCTGGCATGTGCCTAGGCTGCGGGCCGCTGACCCGGAGCGCTCATCGGTGGTCACTACGTTCGCCGGCGGCGCCTGCGCGATCCGCCGGTCGGCCTACCTAGAGGTGGGCGGGCTGCCCGGCCAGTTCTTTTTCGGCCACGAAGAGACTGACCTGTCCTGGCGGCTGATGGATCGCGGCTACCGGATCGAGTACGACGCCCAGGCCACCATGTGTCACCCCATGGTGCGCAACGCCAGGCACGCGACCTGGTACCGGATCGAAGCCAGGAACCGGGTGTGGCTGGCCCGGCGGAACCTGCGCTGGCCAGTCGCGTTCTGCTACCTCGCCGACTGGCTGGTGATCACGGTACTGCGGGAGCGGTCATGGCCGGCCCTGCGAGCCTGGTTCGCTGGCTTTTTTGACGGCTTCCGCACCGACCCTGGCCTGCGTCAGCCGATCAAGCTCAGCACGATGTGGCAGATGACGAAGCTGGGCCGTCCGCCGCTGATCTAGGCAGCGCCGTCAGTGGCCGCCGAGCGGGCCGATGAAGGCAGCAGCGTCGCGGCATACGTGCGCGCCTGCTGAGATACCGCCGTAGTCCTTCGTCAGGTGATTGAGCTTCGGCGACGGCGCTCTCGACGGCTTGGCCGGGGCTGAACCTGATGACTGGCTGGCCGCCGGAGTCGCCCGCTGTGAGTGACTGCCTCGCTTGTGCGGCTTCGGCAGCTTGCGATCATGCGCGATGGCGCTGAAGAGCGTGCTCGCCTGCGGTGCCCACTGCACCCAGTCGGGGTTCTTCGGGTAGGCGACCACAGGCACCTGGACAAAGTGCACGTCGGACAGCTTCAGCTTGCGCAGGCTGGTGGCTAGCGAGATCAGGGTGCCCTGATTCAGCCCACTATCGGTGGTCAGCGATGAGGCAACGTCGGACACCACCTTGTAGACCTTGGCCGGGTCGCCGAACAGGTCGGTGTGCTTGACCTTCTGCGCGAGCGATGCCATCAGGAACTGGTCGCGCTGGATCCGCTCCAGGTCAGAGCCGAGCCCGATGTACCTGACCCGCCAGTACGCCAGGGCCTGCGCGCCCCAGACGTGGTGCAGGCCCTGGCTTAGACGCAGCTTGGAGCGCGGATCGTTGATCGCGTAGGGCAGGCAGATGTCCACTCCGCCGAGATCATTGATGACCGACTCGAACCCAGTGAAATTAAGCTCGGCGAAGTGATCGAGCCGCAGGTGCGTGGTCTGCTCGATGGTCTTCCACAGGCAGCCTGGCCCGCCCAGCGCGAAAGTCGCGTTGATCTGCTCCACTTGCCCTGGCTGCGCTGTCTGGCCGGGTGTCCCTTGGGCCCGCGCGCAGGAGAAAATTGGCACCACAGAATCACGCGGGATGCTGAGCACGAGTGCGCGCTTTAGGCCAGGGGACAGGTGCAGCACCATGATCGTGTCTGACCGCTGGCCGGAAATGTGCGGGCCGAACTTGGCGTTCTTGCCCTTCCTGCTATCGGACCCGATCACCAGGATGTTCAGCGAGTTGTTGAACTTGGCCGGTCGCTTGCCCAGATCGGTCACCCGAACTTGGTGGATCTTGCCGAACACCTCCCGGTAGGCGGCATATCCGGTCAGGATCGCGGCGACCACGAGGCAGGCCAGCGCGACGGCGACCCAGCCAAAAGCGCGGGACGCGCGCCGCCCCCGCGGCCCGCGCACCGGCGGTGTCTCCTGCTGTCCCCCGTACCCCATAGATCTCGGCAGGGTACTTAGCCACCTTGAGAAGCTTTAATCTCCGCTCAAGGGGCCGTGGGGGCAAGCTTTGCCAGTTAGCTGCTCGTGAAGGCGCTCCCGTAGCCCTTGCACACATTCGTGCCGCCCGTATAGCCGTTGTACTGCCCGGCTAGGTTGCCTGGGCCGGATTGGCTTTGCTTGCCGAGCGCCGTGAAATCAGAGCCGAGGATCAGGTTGATGGTCCCGGCCGGCACGGCGCTGTCCTGCTGCAAGGTCACGTTAGTCAGTTGGGCGGCCACGGTCTTGGCGGCAGCCAGGTCGGTCGCCGAGTTGTACTGCACGACCGACTTGGTGTAGGTGAAGTCGGTACCGCCGGTCGAGGTCAGAGCGGCTGCCGCGCCGAGGACATGGAAGCCGCGCGACGTGAGCGCGGTCCCGGTATCGCCGGCGATGCCCTGCACGCCCGACCCGTTGAGCACCTCTACGTTGACCGCCGAGGGGTTGAGCAGCTTCGGCGTCTTGCCCTTGGCCTTCCCCTTGCCCTTGCCGTGCTTGCCCTTGGCCGACTTCTTTGTTTTATGGATCTTGGGCAGCTTATTGTCGTGCGCGACGGCGGCGAACAGTTGCGGTGTCTGGCTCGTGTCGAGTTCGACCCAGTCCTCGTTCGCTGGATACCCGAGGGTTGGCACCTCGACGAACTGAATGTCCTTCTTAGAGATGCCGGCCAGGCTCTCGGCGATGCCGAGCAGCTTGGTCGAAGTCAGGCCATCGTCGGTGGTGATCGCATGCGCCTTGACGATGGCACGAACGATGGAATAGGCCTTGGTCGGGCTGTGCAGCACCCCGGCCTTGAGTATGCGCTGCACCAGCGCGACCATCAGCAGTTGATCGCGCTGGATCCGCTGCAGATCAGAGCCCAGACCGAAGTCCTCGCGCAGTCGCCAGAACTCCAGGGCCTTGTAGCCGTCGAGGAAGTGCCGTCCCGCTGACAGCTTCAGATGGTCGTAGTACGACGGCTCGATCGGCGTCGGCAGGCAGACCTCAACTCCGCCGAGCGCGTCGATGACGCTGATGAAGCCGGTGAAATTCAGCTCGACGAAGTCATCGATCCTGATCTGAGTGATGTGCTCAAGCGTCTTCCACAGGCAGCCTGGGCCACCGTAGGCGAAGGTGGAGTTGAGTTGCTCGACGCCGGATTGGGCGGTCTGGCCGACGAATCCTGATCGCGGCAGCGCCGCGCACGGGTAGATCGGGACCACCGTGTCGCGCGGGAAGCTGAGCACGTAAATGCGATGCCGGCCGGGGGAGATGTGGACGAGCATCACCGTGTCCGAGCGCTGGCCCTGGTCGCGACCGCCGATCTTGGCGTTCGCGCCTGATCGGCTGTCCGAGCCGATCAGCAGCAGATTCAGCGCGTCGTTGTATTTAGGCGGACGCTTGCCGAGGTCGCCTACAGCGATGTGCGAAATGCCATCCCACACATCGCGGTACTTCACGTAGCCATACAGAGTGCCGACGACGAGCGCGCAGGTAAGCACGATGGATGTCCAGCCGGTGCTAGCAGCATCCCTCGCGAGTACCTGCCCGATCCGCCGCGTCGGGCTCTGCTGTGGCTCCGGTTGCGATCTGTGGCCCAAGCGCCGCCTTGGCGCATGCGCGACATCAATCCTCCGGGCATGGTGTCAGCCGTTGCCGGTGGGCGGCGGTGGCTGGTTCGCGGCCCATGGTATGCGGTCGGCTGAGAGAATTCGCCCCTAACTACAGGGTCGGGTAATTCACCGATGACGGCTGCGTGTCTCGCGCGTGTTCAACCGCGAGTCAGACATCCGCCGACCGGTAGGCATTTGCGCCGCGACGTTGGCCACTTACAGTGGAGCGCGTGACCCCGCCCACCTCACCGCAGCCCGCTGCCGATGCTGCCAGCGACGGCTCAACCTCGGCTAATGGCGCCACCACCGGACGGCGTCGCAGCACAGCGATGTTGTCGGCACGGCTGCGATCACGCGCTCCGCAGGCGGCCCCAGGACCGGCGAGTAAGGCCAGCGGGTCGGGAAAGATCGCGCCGGTGGCACAGCGAGGCACGACGCCAGCCGATCCCGAAATTGACGTAAGCCCGGCTGAATCGACCACGCCTGAGGCGGGCGCCGCGGTGCCGGTCAGTCCTGACCAAGCGCCGGCCAAAGGGCGCGGGCGATTCACCGTCAAGCCGGTCGCAATCCGGCTGCCTGCTGGCTGGCTGGCCGTTCCCGGCAGGCTGATCAAGCGCCAGCGTCGGCGCCGCCCCGTGGGCGAGGCCGGTCCTGGCCGTGCCTATGAGTTGGCCGGCGGCGTCTTCGGGCGGCTCACCGTACTGCCTGCCATTTGCGTTGCCGCCTGGCTGATCACCGGCCTGCCGTTGCTGCTGGCTGGTGAGTTCCTGCCGGTGCCGATGCTCTTGATCGCCGCGCCGCTGGCGACCGCGCTGAGCGTCAACGCCCTGCAGCGGGTGCCGAATCAATGGCCATCCCGACTGCCCGGCGAGGTGCGCGAGCGTGGCTGGATGCCGTGGTTCGGGCTGCTCGGCACGCTCGCCGTGGCCGCCGCCTTCATGGTCTGGCAGCTAGCCAGGAACTCGCCGTCGGTAATCGCCACCAGAACGCCCGGCGCGTATTTCCAGGCGGGCTACTGGCTGGCGCAGCACGGCTCGCTGCCGATCCCAGGATCACTGGCCTCCTTCGGCGGCCCGCACGCTGGCCTGGAATTGTCGAGCATCGGGTTTTTCCAGCACGGTCAGTCCGTCGTCCCGGCGGTGACCGCTGGACTGCCGATGTTGCTGGCGGGCGGATTTTGGACTAGTGGCGTGGGCGGCGGCACCGTGATCATGCCAATTCTTGGCGGCCTGGCGGTGTTTTCCTTCGGCGGCCTGGTCGGTCGGCTGGCCGGGCGGCAATGGGCACCGGCCGGGGCGCTGGTGCTCGCGCTGACCGCTCCCGAGATCTACACAAGCCGCGACGCGTTTAGCGAGGTCGCCGTCCAAGTGCTGCTATTCGGCGGCATGTGCCTGGTGCTTGACGCGCTGACGGCGACCAAGGCGACGAGCCCAGCGAAGGCGATCAAGGCCGCGCTGTCGGACGCCGTGCGCAATCGCGATGACTCGGTATCGAAGACGCTGGCGCACGCTGACGAAGTGATCGCCGGGCAGCCGTCGACCACGACCGCGACCACGCCAGCCACCGAGAACAGCGACGGCGAGCGCACCGCTCCGATCCCGGCGGTGACCAGCACCGCACCGCCCACGCTCGGTGGCCAGATCGACGCTTGGTCGCGACGGGCCCAGGACTGGCTCATGGCCCGGTCGCGGCAGTTCCTTGCCTGGGCGCGGACGGTTACCTGGCGCTCGGTCGGCTCGGGGGTCGCAGCCACTTTGACGCCCGAGCGGATGCTAGCCGCGCTCGGTGGAGTCGCACTCGGCCTGACCGCGCTGCTCAGCCTTGGCTCGCTCGCTTATCTCATCCCGGCCGTCGTCGTGGCTGGCGTCTTCCTGGTGGCGCGACGGGCGCTTGGGATTGCTTTCAGCATCGGGATCATTGTCGGTTGCCTGTACGGCATCGCCGCTGGATATGTGCTGGCCCGCCCGTTCGCTGATTCGCTGGCATCAATCCTGCGGGTGATCGGCGCTGACGCCGCCGAGGCGGTGGGGGTCACCGGGCTGGTGATCCTCCTGCTGCGCGGGCCTAAGGTGCAGCGATTCGTCCGCAAGGCACTCGGTCGCTGGCCACTGCGCTGGCTGCCCACCTTCGCTGGCCTGCTGGTCATCGTAGGGTTGGCCGGACTGGCGGCTCGTCCTTACCTGCAGACCGTGCGGGCATCCCTCGGCCCGGCGGAAGCGCGCTTCGTCGGCACCTTGCAGCGGCTCGCTGGCCTGCGAGTGGACCCGACCAGGCTGTACTCAGAGGACACCCTGTACTGGGTTATCTGGTACGCCGGCATCGCCACCGTGCTGCTGGCCGGATTCGGCGCCGCCCTGCTCGTGCGCCGTTGCCTGCGGGCGTTGTTTAGCTGGGAAGATACCTCTGGTATCGGGCTGAACTGGGCGCTCCCGCTGGCGATCGTGCTCGGTGGCTCGGCGGCAGTGCTCTGGCAGCCGTTCACTGTGCCCGATCAGCCCTGGGCAAGCCGACGACTGGTCCCTGTAGTAATCCCCGGCCTCATCCTGGTGGCGATCTGGGCAGCGGCCTGGCTGGCGAGGCGAGCCAGGGACCGGGCCGCCGGTGCGGTGACGGCCGGGTTTGTGAGCGTGTTTTGCGTGGGAGCGATGCTGCTGCCCGCCGTGACCACCTCGTTCGGCGTCGGCCTCACCCACTCCGGCATCGGCGGCGGCCTACGGCCTAGCTCAGGCGGCATCGCCCAGCACACCGTGGCAGCGGGCCAGACCGCGGCGGTGCGCGGCCTGTGCGCCACCATCGGCCGATCCGCCTCTGTGCTGATACTCGACGAGCACGTGGCCGCTGACTTCAGTCAGGTGATCAGGGGGATGTGCGGCGTGCCCGTCGCCTGGATGAAGCCCAAGAGCCCCACCAGCGCGGTCGAGGCAGTGCTGGCCGGCATCACCAAGGCAGGCAGGCATCCGGTGCTGCTCGGCGCCAAGCTGGCCGAGATCTCTGGCTACGGCGGTTCACCCACGCTGGTGATGAATCTTTCCACCACCCAGGAATCGCACGAGCTGACCCAGGCGGCCCAGGCACCGTGGAAGGCCAAGTACGTCATTTGGATGGCCGTCGACGACTCCCCGGCCGTCGGTATCTGATCGAGTTCGGCGCGGGGTTAGCCTTCTGGGTTGCCGTGGGTTGCCGTGGGGTTGGCATGACCTGTGCAAACGCCCGTGATCTCAGGTTTAACCATGATCACGGATCGTTGATCCGGTTGTTTTCCGGGCCGACCCTAACCGTGCGTCCAGATATGAAACGCCCATCAAGGGGCAATGTCGCGCGTGCGGCGCACTGGCCCGAGGGTCGATCCAGGATCGATGCTGGCCCGATGCTGCGCGGGGCGCCAATTTGCCTGAGGTTCACCCGAGCCGGTAGAGTGTATTCACCGACGCGGGGTGGAGCAGCTCGGTAGCTCGCTGGGCTCATAACCCAGAGGTCGCAGGTTCAAATCCTGCCCCCGCTACCAGGTCAGACGCCTCCCGGACACTGTTCCGGGGGGCGTTTTGCTTGCCCGTGTAGTAAGAGTTGTAGTGCGGGCATGGTGTGCGATTCCGGCTGATGATTGACATCTTGGTTCTGGTTCCCGGGCGACAGGTTGCGGACGCGGTTCCGGTAGCTGTCTGACAGTAGTTCTGGTACGCGGGCGACACTCCGTGCAGCTTCCCCGTTTTCTGCTTGTCTGTCCGGTTCGCTGCGATCACGTGGATCGTGGTGGGACGTCCCTGGGGATGAAATTCTTTCCGGAAATATAGGCAGTACGGGCTCCGGCAGCGGTCAGGCCGGCCCGGTAGCGGGCGGGGCGTTGTCCTGGAGGGCGCGGACGTGGCCGGACCCTCCTGGTGGCCTAGCTGGCGGGGGGCAGGCTGTCTTGGGTTACGAACCCTTGCAGGTGGCCATGCTTGTCTTGGTAGAACCCGCCGACCGTGCCGTGGCCGGGCGAGCCGCAGGATACCGAGAGGATGTCGGTGTGCCCGTTCTTGGACCCCAGGGTTCCCAGGCCGGGCATGTTGATCGCTTTAGCCCATCGGCCGTTTTGCTGGCTGACCACGTACCCGTGGGGGATGACGTCGCCGGGCACGGCGTTCTCATAGTCCCCGGCGACCGCGCAGTTGCCGGGCGAGACACATGACACCAACCCCACGGCGGCCCACCGGCCGGTGACTATTGCTGCCAGGCCGGGTACGTTCGTGGCCTTGCCCCAGGCGCCGTTCTTCTCGCTGGACGTGAATGCCCAGCTGTAGGGTCCACCGTAGGCGCCTCCGGCCAGGCAGTTGCCCGGCGAGGTGCATGACACCGAGTAGACAAAGGCCTCCGGCTGGTCGGTGCCATTGTTCATTGCCTCGAGGCCGGGCACCCCAGCCGCCGGGCCCCAGGTGCCGTTCGTCTCGTCGGCCACGAACCCTTGGGCAGCGCCGGAAATGTCGGTGTAGTCGCCGCCGGCCGCGCAGTTGCCCGCCGAGGCGCACGAGACTGTCGGCACGTGGGCGGCCCCGCCCTGGTTGAGCGCCGCCAGGCCGGGCATCTCGATCGCCGGCTCCCAGGTGCCGGTCGTCTCGTCGGCCACGAACCCTTGGGCAGCGCCGGAAAGGTCGGTGTAGTCGCCGGCGACGGCGCAGTTGCCCGCCGAGGCGCACGAGACCGTCGGCACGTGGGCGGCCCCGCCCTGGTTGAGCGCCGCCAGGCCGGGCACCTCGATCGCCGGCTCCCAGGTGCCGGTCTTATCGTTGGCCACGAACCCCTGTACAGCGCCGGAAATGTCGGTGTAGTCGCCGGCGACGGCGCAGTTGCCCGCCGAGGCGCACGACAGTTGGCGCACCTCGACGTTTCCGCCCTTGTTCAGTGCTCCCAGGCCGGGTACCTCGGCCGCCCGGCCCCACCGGCCGGTCTTCTCGCTGACCACGAACCCCTGCTGGTGACCAGCGGCCCGGTAGTCGCCAGCGGCCGCGCAGTTGCCCGCCGACGTGCACGACATCGACACGACCCTGGCGTTCCCGCCCTGGTTGAGCGCTCCCAGGCCGGGTACCTCGGCCGCCCGGCCCCACCGGCCGTGCCGCTCGGTCACCATGAACCCTTGATAGTGCCCGTGCCGGTCACGGTAGTCCCCGCCGGCCGCGCAGTTACCCGCCGAGGTACACGACACCGACCCGACCTCGGCGCTCCTGCCCTGATTCAAGGCTCCCAGGCCAGGCACCCCGATCGCCTTTCCCCAGACGCCCGCCACCGGCACCGCCCCGGCCTGGACCGCCCACGCGCCCGGTGCCGCCGGCACCGCCAGTGGCCCCGCACCCCCCATCACGGCAGCAGCGGTCAGTAAAACCAGAACCCCGCGTCGCCCCATCGTGCCTCATGCCTTCCCGCAGCCGTATCCGGCGATGGCCGGCCAGAAGTCGCCAAGCGATGACCCCTAGCGTTATGACGCTCAGCAGCCCGACACGGTTGACCGCCGCGAGGTCGGCGTCACAGCCGCGGGCCGGCGAAGCCGAACGCCCACGCCACCATCAGCTCCTCCTGCCAGAACGCGTCACCATGGGATCCTGGGCGCTCGGTCAGCACCACCTCGGTGCCGGCGTCGCGGAGCGAGGGCGAGCGCCAGTTCGGCGCCCGCTGAGACACCGAACACGGCGGTGCGCTCCGCGGGCATCGCGACGCCGAAGCGCGCTCGCACCCATTCGCGCACGTCCTCGACGAGGAACTTCTCGTGGGCCGCGATCAGACCGCCTCACGCTATCGGTCTCAAGCATCGCAGAAACAGGCAGCGCTGATGATCTAGGGTCGTCGGGGTAGGTTGTGGCAGGTGGACTGTCTGCTTGCTGGGAGGGGTGTGTTCGATCACTGGAATCCTGAGTTTCGGTGAGGTGCTGCGCGAGCATCGTCGCGCTGCGCAGCTGACGCTCGAGCAACTCGCTCAAGTGTCGGGGGTCAGCGCCCGGACTTTGTCGGATATGGAGCGCGGGCGGAGCAAAGGGCCTCAGCACCGAACCGTGACCGCCTTGGCAGACGCGCTCGCGCTGGCCGGGGATGCCCGCAAGCAGTTGATTGAGCTGGCGCGTGATGGTCGGCTGCGGGATCACTGGACCCGTCCGACTGGTGTGGCTGAGCTGCCACGGCTGCTTGATGACTTCACCGGCCGCGCCGCGGAGCTGGCCTGGATGAGCGAGCTGGCCTATGCCGAAAGCACGCAGGGTGCTGGTGTGGTGGGACTTATCACAAGCTCAGGTGGCATGGGGAAAACCACGCTCACCGTCCGGGCCGCCCATCTGCTGCGGCCCAGTTTTCCTGGTGGGATCTTCTTCATCGATCTGCTTGGCATGTCCCCACGGCCGATGGCCGCCGCCGACGCGCTGCGGCTGCTGCTTCGCGCGCTTGGAGCCGGGGCCGAGCAGATCCCTGCTGATGCCGGCGAGCGCGCATCTTTGTACCGGTCGTTGCTGCGGGACAGGCGCGCGCTGATCGTTGCGGACAATGCGGGATCAGAGGAGCAGGTGCGCCCGCTGCTACCAGGTGAGAGCGCGAGTCGCATGGTGATCACCTCCCGGCGGCTGCTGGCCGGCCTGGAGGGCGTCCGCCGGCTCCCTCTGGCGCCCCTGGCATTGCCAGAAGCCAAGGAGCTGCTGACCGGGATCCTAGGTGAACGGGCCGCGTCCGACGATGAATCGGCGCTCACCAGGCTCGTCGAGTTGTGCGAGGGCCTGCCGCTGGCGCTGCGGATCATCGGGAACCGGCTGGTTAGTCGGCCCGGATGGGACGCCGCCGAGCTCACTGTCCGGCTGGCCGACGAGGAGCGTCGGCTGGACGAGCTCAAGGCAGGTGACCTGAAGGTCGCCAGCGCGTTCGGGATGTCGTACGACCAGCTCGCAGCCCCCGCCCGGCAGCTGTTCCGGCGGCTGGCGGTAGTACCAGGGCGCGACTTCGACGCCACCGTCGCGGCGGTCGCTGGCCGGATGCCGGTTGCGGATGCCTGGGACGCTCTGGACGAACTCGTCGACCTTGGCCTGCTGCAGGACAGCGCCGCAGGCAGGTACCGGTTCCATGATCTGGTCCGCTTCTTTGCCCGAGCGCGGCTTGCGGAGGAGGAGTCCGTGGCCGACCGTGAGGCATCAACTGGGAGGGTGACCTCGTGGCTACTGCGGATGGCCACCTTCGCCGGGCGGTGGTTCGAGCCAGGCTCTGGCCGTCCCGTCCGGCCTGAGCCGGATCTCGCCGCCGTGTCCTCCAGGGACGATGCCGAGCTTTGGCTGCGCGTGAACGTGGACAACTGGCTGGGCGCGCTGCGGTCAGCGGCGGTCAGCGGGCAGCATTCGCTGGTACTGGATTGCGCAGAGTCGATGCACTGGTTCTGCGGCCGGTGGGCGCATGCCTCGCACTGGCCCGAGGTGTTCAATCTGGGCACGGAGGCCGCCGCCGCTCTCGATGACCAAGCGCAGCAGGCAGCTAGGGGCCGTTATCGCGAGGCGCTGGACTAGCCGCCGTCCGCAGCGAGTCTGCGTGTTACTTCTGCGTGCTGCTCTGCCTGGTGTGGCCGCGTGCTCGCCGCTTGACTTAAGAGCTCCGGGTCGGGCGTCTAGGCCCGTCCCGCTAGGTCAGGAGCGATCATGGCAATCAGAAACATCGTCCTCGTGCACGGGGCCTTCGTGGACGGATCGGGCTGGCAGGGCGTCTATGACCAGCTCACCGCTGACGGCTACCGGGTAGCGGTCGTGCAGAACTCCACCCTGTCGCTGGCCGGCGATGTCGCCGCCACCCGTCAGGTACTCGACCGCCTTGGCGGCCCCGCAGTGCTGGTCGGCCACTCCTATGGCGGCGTCGTCATCACTGAGGCCGGCAACCACCCGAACGTCGCCGCGCTCGCCTACATCGCGGCGTACGCGCCTGATGCGGGCGAGTCACTCGGCACGCTGATCGCGCAGGCGCCGGCCGACGCTCCGGCGCCGCCGATCCTGCCGCCCCAGGACGGGTTCCTGTTCCTGGATCGGGAGAAGTTCGCCGCTGCCTTCGCCGCCGATGCGCCAGAGAAGCTAGCGGCGTTCCTGGCCGACTCTCAGGTAGGGTTTGGCGTCGACGCGCTGACTTCGGTGGTCTCTGAGGCGGCCTGGCGGACCAAGCCGTCGTGGTACTTGGTCACTACGGACGACCAGATGATCCCGCCGGCCCAGCAGCGCGACATGTCCGAGCGGACCAAAGCGAACGTCATCGAGGCCCCCGCCAGTCACGCCGTCTTCTTGGCTCACCCGGCCGTCGTGGCCGGCGTCATCACCCAGGCCGCCCAGGAGCACTAAGTCCAGGCGCGGGTGATAGCGGGGATTCCGCCGCCGCACGTCAGTCGGCGCTCGAAGCTGACTCGGTTGCGCGCCCGATCTACCATCAAGACAGCTGAGTTCGACGCGGTGACCGTCCGGCCGGTAGCGGCGTTCCAGCACAGACGGGTGGCCGTCCTTGCGCTGCAAGTGCCCGTACCAACCGCTTTAGCGCCGACGTGGTGTCAGGCGCATGCGCAACCCGGCGGGCGTGAGGGCGGAGTCGAATGCGGGCTGGGCCCGATCGGGATTGAGCAGCTGGATCTCGTAACTGTCGACAAGGCGAGCGGCGGCGAGTACCAGTTGCAAGGAGCCAAGCCGGTGGCCAAGGCACATCGTGGGGCCACTGCCGAAGGGCAGGTAGGCGTGCCGGGGATGGGGTGGCGCCGCGCTGCCTGGACTGGTGATCCAGCGCTCTGGGCGGAACTGGTCGGCAGCTGGCCACCAGCGGGGGTCCCGATGGATGAGGTACGGCGTCAGCAGGACCTCCTGTCCGGCGGGCAGGTGCCAGCGGTCAAGGCGGATGGGCGCGCGGACTTGCCTGACCATGAGCCAGGCGGGTGGGTACAGACGCAAGGTCTCCTTCACCACGGCGTGGGTGTAGGGCATCGCCTCGGGCGACCCGGCGGCCAGCGCGTCGGCGTAGCGCGGTGCCTCAGCCCGGATCTGGCCAGCCACCTCTGGGCGCAGCCCTATTTCCCTGATCACCCAAGCCAGGGCGCTGCCAGGCAGGCCGTAGGAGGCCAGCAGGGCCAGGTGCACGATACCGGTGATGTCGGCGCTGTCCAGGTGGTCGCCTGCTAGCAGCACGTCGAGCAGGTCGTGGTCGCTGCGGCCGGGCCCGTCGCGTTCGCGCCGGGCGACGCGGGCGCTGACCGCGGCCCGCAGTCGCTGCTCAGCTGCTCGGCTTCGGCCTAATACCCGATTGGGCAGCCAAGCAAGAGCCGGGGCCACGCTATCGAGTACGGCCAGTTGAGCCGCAGACGCCGCCGCCGCCGCCGTCGCCAGTTCGCCGTTATCGACCGCACCGTCATCGCCGGATACGCAGAAATCCACCGTCGCGCGGCACATCAGGGCGCGGGCCTGGGGAACGACCTCGATGTCCCTGGCGCCGATTTCGGTCAAGGTCGCGGTCAGCGCCCGGTCGAGCCTGCGGGCATGCGCGGCGAGCATGCCAGGACCGAGCCCATGCCAGGCGGCCCGGTGCGCCCGCGACCAAGCTCGGGCCGTCTGAACGTCAGTGACCTTGAAGCCATTCAGCGCATCCCGGCCGGCAGCGAACGTCTCACCCGACCCGGCCAGTACCTGGTGAGCGAGCACCGGATCACAGACCACCACCCGACGCCCATCCAGCCGAAAGACGTCACCGTGCTCAGCCTGGTGAGCGGCGAGGAACCCGGCCGGATCGCGCTCATACGCGTACCGGGCCGCGAAACCCCAGCCGCCGCCCGGTACCGTGTCCGCCGCCGTATCACCCTCTTGAAACACGGCAGGGCTCAAGCCCATAACGGCGAGCGGCCCTTATCGCCCATCTTCGGTCAGCCGCATTTCCCTTGGAAAACGTACATGTAGTACGCGCCCCGAACGTGGCCTAACAGTGCCCGGACGGCTCTCCTGGTCCTCATCGGCATCTCCAGTCACATAGTAATGGCATAAAGACAGGTCCTGCCTCTAAGCAGGACCTGCATCGAAGGTATTTCAAGCTTCGCAAGCGGTCAATAACCGGCTTTCGTGACCACTATCGGAAGCTAAATGATCATGAGTCGTGATCATCGATCCTGCCGTCAGCCATTCGGCCTGATGCGTCCCAGATAGCTTCCAACTCGGCCATTAGCTCGGCTAGCACCTGCATGTGGGACTGTACCCAGCGGAGCCGGATCGGGATGACGCGTTCGGCCAGGCTCGCCTCAGACGTTCGCTGATCAACGAGCGAACCGCCCTGCTCATCCGGGTAGGCCATCGCGTGCATGGTTCGCACGATCCGGCGGCGCAGGTATTCTTCGGTGCCGAGAAACTTGAATGGTCCGGCTGCCGAAGTATGTTTGCCCGGCCGCGTCCTTCGCTGTCGCTGTCACGGTCAGCCAGCCGCCGCCCGGACCAGAGTCAATATCGATCTCACGTCCTCGACGCTGGCTCAACACCTGGCCAGTGACTGACCATGCGGCTTCGCCCAATCCGGCCGCCGTGAGCTGGCTGCCGTCGAGGTGCCAGCCGATCTGGCGGTTCGGGCCGACGACATCGGGATCGTCGAGATACTCGCCATCAGGGCTGACCGGGCCACGGATCCGCAGGCTGCGGTTGGCTAGTCGCCGGACGACGTTGTCAGTGACAGTACTGACTGCCTGATCACTGTCCAGTGCCACCGCCCAGTCGGTGGTCCCCACTGAGAACACCATGCCGCCCGACGGTGCCGTCCTGAACATCATCGCCGCATTGGCCTGACCGTATCCGGTGACCCAGCCAGCGGAAAGACGTGCGGCGGCCAGTAGCAGGCGGCCAGTACCGCCGCGCCGGTGCTCACTCAGCGCTGGCGTCCCTTGGCCATGGCCGATCGCGACGCCATCGACCTCGTAGCCGATGATGGGCGTGCTGTCCCCGCCGGTGATGCCTTCCGGCGGGAACTGGACGCCGTCGAACGCCCAGTGCGAAGGCACCACTGGCCGGAAGCCATCGATCGCGCGATGCCCGTCCCACCAGCCGCCACCGAGCGCCCACGTTGACATCGTGAGCCAGTCTTCGGTATCGATGACGTGCCAGATCGCGCTGCCGGTTACTGGCGCGTTAGCTGCGGGCGGCCCGCCTTTCATCTTCCTGCAGAACAGGCGATCTCCTGACGGTGCCAGGTCAATCTCCCACTCGGCCACGTCACCGGCGAAAAAGCACACGTTGCCGCCGCCGCTGACGAACTCAAGTACGCGGCGACGCATGTCGGCGCTCCAGTACTCGTCGTGGCCTGAGCAGATCAGCAGCGTGACCTGGTCGAGAAGGCCGTCCTCGTAGTGCAGGTCAAAATCAGTGCAATAGGTCGGCTGATAGCCCTGGCCTTCAAGCCAAGCGATCAGCGGCGCGTCCCAGTGCGCGAAGACCTGCCGTCGTGAACTGCGCTGGTACACGTCAGGTGCATCCGCGTCCATGACCCGGCCGCCGACACCGCCATTGCCTGGGCGTTGCAGGCTCACCACATATCCCTGCGCGAACCAGTCACTTGCCCAGCGCGCCCCGGCGTACAGGCTCGTCCCGCCCAGTTGGTTGTAGGCCGCGTAGGTGGCTGTCGGCAGCTTGACGAGGATTCGCTGACGGTCAACTGGTGGCTGCCTGCGCAGCACGAACAGGCATGCGTCTGCTCGGCTGAGAAGTTGCGGTCCAGCGACGACCAGTCCCAGGTGCCCGTCATCATCCGCCGCCACGACTACCGCCACGTAGACGCCGTCGGCGAGATCGTCGCCTAGCGCGATCTGGTACTCGGGCCACCCCCACGCTTCGTCCGGTCGGCCTAGCGCGGCCTGAATGCCCTGGTAGGCCATCGAGTCACTGGATACCTCCTGTATCACGGCACCGCATCTGAAGAGCCGCACGCCGAACCGCCGATGAGGCGTCGAGACGTGCAGGGCGAGCCGCTGGTCAGCGAGCACGGTCAACGGCCAGGCATAGCAGCGAGTCACGGCTTCTCCAGTACTGGCTCGTCCCGTAGGTCGGGCGTGGGCGCGGCGGTAGATGACCGAATGACCAGGGAACCGGCCAATGGCGCTATCCGTCGACTGTCAAGACCCGCGCCAAGTAGCGTGCGCACGGCCAAGGCGCCGAGTTCCCGCGTGGGCTGGGCGACGGAGGTGAGGGTGGGCTTGGTGTACGAGGCGATCTGGATGTCATTGATGCCGACGATCGAAAGGTCCTGCGGCACTCGCCAGTTCAGGTCGTCGGCGAGGCGCAGCGCGATCACGGCGGCCTGATCGTCGTAGGCGACGATGGCCTGCGGCGGGCTCGACTGGCGCAGGAATTGGGCTACCGCGCGTTTTTGGCCGGCCGCGTCGGGCGTGTCCGCGACGAGGACTGGTTGCGGCCACAGGCCTGCTGCCTCAAGCACCTGCCGGTATCCGAGCAGGCGCAGGATGCTGGATCTGACGTTAGGCCCGCGTAGGTGCGCTAGCTGGCGGTGACCAAGCTCAAGCAAGTGCGTGGTCGCGATGGCACCGGCACTCACGTCATCGAACTCGACCCGGTTCACCGCCTGGAGGCCCATGCGCGCGCCGAACGACGGCAGGCGCTTTCCTGCACTGCCGTGCTGCAGTTCATCAAAGAGTGACTTGCACCTCGAAGTCCCAGTTGATGACGGACACATGCAACCCGTTGTCGACTGCCGTCCGCAGCAGATGAGGCCTGCCCGTAGGCGAGACCGCTATCAATTCCTTTACCTGCTCGGAGTTGAAGATGTCGAGCGCCTCTGCTTCCAGGTCCTCCTTGCCCTCTGACATAAACAGCAGCGCCTTGAAACCGTATTTTCTTGCCTCATTCTGGATGCCGATGACCACTTCACCGACATAGCTGTCGCCAACCACGGGCACCACGACCCCGATCAGCGTGCTTGACCGGGTCCTGAGTGCTCGCGCGGTGGCCGATGGCCGGTAATTGAGGCGACGTGCCGCTTCGCGTACCGCCGCCGTGGTCAACTCGCTGATCGCGGGGTCGCCGCTGAGCGCCCGGCTCACCGTGGCGATGGAGACGCCCAGATCGGCAGCGACGTCCCTGATGGTTACCTGTCTGGCCACCGATCACATGACTCTCTGTCTGGTGGGTTGGGAGGGCCGGCGCTGTGATGCAGCTGAGCACCGATGGCCCAAGTCTGCCTCAGTTCGCCTGGCCGGTGCTTCCTGACATTGGCATCATCAATGGCGCGCTTGGGGCATGACGCGGCCACGGGCAGGCGAGTTCGAGCAGCCTGGCCAACCGAAGGACGGTGGCATCGGCATGATGTCGGCCGACTATGTGCAGTCCGGCCGGAAGCCCGTCCGAGGTCAGGCCAGCTGGCACCGAGATCGCCGGAGTTCCCCACAGGTTGGCTAGCGCGGCGAAGGGCACCGCGGCCAGCAGCCCCCCCGGCACTCCGCGTACCGTTGCTGGCGCAGGGCCTGCTGCGGTAAAGGCGGGCAGGGCCGTGCTGGGAGTCAGCAGGACATCGATATCGTCGAACAGTTGCGCGAGGTACGCCTCAATTTCGGCGCGCCTGGACAGCACCCCAGCGAAGTCACGCACCGTGAGCGCTTCCGTCCGCTCGAACTCATCACGCACCTCAGGGGAAAGTTCGGCGGCCCGTTCGCGCCACAGGCCACTAGCGAGCCCGATCCACCGCTCCTGTGCTTCAAGCTGAAGTTTGACGACATTGACATCAGTGAGCCTGACCTGTCGGTCTGTGAGTATGAGTGCTCCTGCCTCGACCAGCGCTTGCGCCGCCGACCAGCCGATCGCAGCGACTTCCTGATCGACTCCGGCGAAGCCAAGGTCAGCCGACCAGGCGACGCGCAGTCCGGCCACGTCAAGTGTCTCGATGAGATCGGAATAGGCGTCGGAAGGAGCAGGCAGTGCCGTCCGATCGCGCGGCGACGGCCCGGCCATCACATCAAGCAAGAGCGCGGCATCGGCCACTGTGGTGGACAGGCATCCAGGCGCGGCGGTCTGCGAGTAACGCGAGCCAGCCGCATCTGGAATGCGCCCGAACGATGCCTTGAGGCCAACGAGCCCGCAGAAGCTGGCGGGCGTTCTGGTGGATCCACCGCCGTCACTGGCGGTCGCGAAGGGCACCATGCCAGCCGCGACGGCCGCAGCCGATCCGCCGCTAGATCCGCCAGGCGTGCGCGATGGGTTCCACGGGTTCCTGGTGACGCCGGTCACCCTATTGTTCGTGTACGGCAGTGACCCGAACTCAGGAACTGCCGTCTTGCCGATCGGCACCGCACCCGCTGCCCGCAACCGGCCGACATGAATCGAGTCGGTGGTGGCCACCGGGTCAGCGACGTGCCAGAGCGAGCCACGGCCCGTGGGCATTCCAGCGCAGTCATCTAGGTCCTTGACTCCGAACGGGACGCCAGCGAGTGGACCTGGGTCGCGGCCAGCCCGGATCGCGGCGTCCACCGCGTCGGCCGCAGCCAACGCTAGGCCTTCGTCAAGGTGCGCGAACGCGTTCAGTTGGCCGTTCAGGCTTTCAACGAGCTCAAGCGCGGCCTCCGCTGACTCGCGCGCGGACACCTCACCTGAGCGGATGAGATGTGCCACCTCGGCGGCGGGCCTGGCGAGTTCGGACATCGCGCTCCTTCGCTGGCAGGTCACGGCAGATCTATTGACACCAGGATCAACTACGTGTAATCGTGTCCCAACGTAAACGTTTTAACAAAGCGCTGTCAAGGACGCCAGCACCGGCGGACGCATCGTTTTGGCTGGTAGACGCGACGGCGGCGAGGATGCGCCACGGACGCGCCCAGCGGACGCGTCCGGCATCAAAGTCGCCGCGAACCCCGAATCCCAAGGCGTCAAGCCTCCCGGGTCACACGCAAGCAGAATCCGAGTTCATCTAGAGAGCCAAGGAGCGATCGCATTGAATCGGCATCGTCTCACCTACGCCGCAGCGGCGATTTCTCTCGCCGCTCTCATCACCGCATGCTCCTCAGGGAGCGGCAGTTCCCCGTCAGCCAAGCCTTCCGGTAGTTCCGCGATCCCCAAGGTGCTGACCGTGGCCTTCGGCGGCGCGCCAGAGTCGCTTGACCCCAATCTGGCCGAGATCACGACGGACTGTGATGTGCTGCACCTGATCGGCGGCAACATCTTCACGCTGATTAATGGCGAGCCGAAGGCTGGCCTGGCGCAGAGCTACGTCACGTCAGCGAACGGGCTGACCGTGACGATCAAGTTGAGGCCGCACTTGGAGTTCTCTAACGGCCAGCCGTTGACCTCCGCTGATGTCGTCGCCACCATCGAACGGTCGAAGAACAACAAGGCCAATCTCTACGGCGGGTTCCTGACCCCGATCACTAGCATGTCCACGCCAAGCAGCACTGAAGTCATCCTGCATCTGTCCCGGCCTTACCCGTCGCTGCCGACGATCTTGTCCGAGACCGAGAACATGATCCTGCCGGCCAGTGAGCTCGACCCGGCAGCCGGGACGGCTAAGCCTGGCTTCTTGAGTTCGCCCATCTCGGACGGTCCTTACGAACTGAAGTCGTGGGGTGGCGGCCCAACCGTCGTCATGGTGGCGAACCCGCACTACTGGGGTCCGGCACCGGTGATACCCAAGGTGGTATTCGAGACTGTGCCTGACTACAACGCGCGCATCGACGAGCTCAAGTCTGGCGCGGTCAACATGGTGAACCAGGTCCCGCCTGCTCTCATCTCGGCGCTCAAGGGATCGCCCGGCATCAATGTCGAGATATCGCACTACTTCGGGTGGATCCAGCTGGACATGAACGACCACGCCTCGCCGCTCAATAACGTCAACGTGCGACGGGCGATCTCGCTGGCAGTGAATCGCCAGCAAATCGTCACCGATACGCTCCAGGACATCGTCAAGCCGCTGGCCGGGTTCTGGCCGCAGTCCATGAACGGCTACGACTCTGCCATCTCGACCGCGCCAGACGTCGCGGAGGCCAAGAAGCTGCTGGCTGGCACTGCCTGCGCCAAGTCCTGCCAGATCCAGATGTACTTCGAGACTGATGACATGCCTTACTCGCCGCAGATGGCCGTCATCATCCAGACCGACCTGGCCGCGATCGGCATCAACCTGCAGCTAGTCGAGGTGGAGAACTCGGCGATGGGTCAGTACATGTCCACGGGCAAGTACCAGATGGCGCTATCCAACACGAACGACTTCGCCAACATCCCCGACGGGCTCATGCTCTACGGGCTGCAGCCCGCTGGCGGTGCGAACAACAGCGGGTACAACTCGCCGCAGATGAACAAGCTCATCGCGGAGGTTGACGCCGCAAGCGGGGCCAAGCGAGCGTCCTTGCTGACCGCGGTTGACCTGCAATTCGTCAAGGACCTGCCCTGGGTTCCGCTCTCCGGCGGGCTCGACGTATGGCTGACCCGAGTGCCGACCTCCGCGGCCTGGCTCGACGGCGCGGCCATTGTCCAGGTCGCGGGTAAGTAGCCAGCGAGAATGGCACGAGTCGCAGCCAGGGTAGGCCAGGCCATCGCGGTTGGCGTGGTCTGCACCATCGTGGTGTTCCTGCTGGTCAGGATCGTGCCAGGCAGTCCGGCTCGGGGCATCCTTGGCGTCAAGGCCAACGCTGCGGAGGTCGCCGCCCTGACCGCTCAGCTGCATCTCAACCTGCCGCTGTGGGAGCAGTTCACCGCTTACTTCGGTGGACTGCTCCGCGGCGACCTCGGCAATTCGCTGATCACCCCATCAAAAACCGTGTTCGGTGTCATCGGCTCGTCCCTGCCGATCACCGTGTCGCTGGTCATCGCGTCGATCATCGTGTCCACGATTGTGGGCACGGTGCTCGGCCTGGTGGCGGCTCTGACCGAGCGGCGGGTGATCGACATCGGGGTCAGGGCGCTCAGCTCGACCATGCTCTCGTTGCCGCCGTTCTTGACCGCGCTGGTGCTGATCCTGTTTCTCGCCCTGCGGGAGCATCTGTTCCCGGCGACCGGATGGGGGACAGGCTGGCCGAACAACATCCCCTACCTGGTGCTGCCCGCACTGGCGCTGTCCGGCTATCTAGGCCCGTTCATCGCCAGGGCGGTCAGGCAAGCGGCGCTCGATGTGTCCGAGCAGCACTACATAGACGCGGCCATCGGCCGTGGCGTCACGACCAGGACCCTGATCTTCCGGCACATCCTGCCTAACTGCCTACTTCCGGTCGTCACCCTCATTGGCCTCAATATGGGTTCGCTGATCGCCGGCGCCGTCGTCGTCGAGGCGCTCTTCGCCATACCAGGCATCGGCTGGCAGCTGGTAACGGCGGTGCAGCTCAGGGACTATCCGGTGATCCAAGGCATCGCGCTGGTGCTCGCGCTCATCGTCGTCGGCGTCAACATGCTCACCGACATCACCTACCTGCTCATCGACCCTCGCACTCGCCATCCAAGGACGGCACTGTCGTGACAAGCAGCGCCGCCCCGGCGGCCAGCACCCATACCACCGCGACCAAGTCGCTGGCCAGGCCGCGGCGCAAGCTGAGGTTCCATGAAGGCAAGGTGGGGGCGGGCCTGCTGGCCGTCGTCGTCGTCGGCGTGATCGTCGTGCCGCTGGTCGCAGCTAAGTCCGTCGACGCGCTCGGGATTCCCTTCCAGCCGCCGTCGCTGCATCACCTGTTCGGTACCGACGACATCGGCCGAGACGTTTTCGTCCGGACGATGGATGGTGGCCGGATCGACCTGATTCTCGCCTTCGGCGGTGTGGCCCTGTCAGTGCTGATCGGAACCACCTACGGGACCATCGCGGGGATGCTGCGAGTCCGATGGCTGGACGCGGTGCTCATGCGAGTCGTCGACGCTTTCATCGCGTTTCCCTTCATACTTCTCGTGCTGATTCTCGTCGTCATCATCGGCCCCAGGACGGTGAGCCCGATCCCGCCGGGAATTCCCGCGATCTTCATCGGCCTGGTCGCTACCGACTGGGCCTGGTACGCGCGGCTGGCCCGCGCTCAGTCGCTCAGCCTGCGGGACGCGGACTTCGTCGTCGCCGGCCGGCTTCTTGGCTTCTCGCTCTTCCGGCTCGTGCGCCATCACCTCATGCCGTCGGTGATCAGGGTCAACATCGCCTACGCGGTCGGCGATGCCATCCAGTTCGTGATCACTGCGGCGTCGCTTGCCTTCCTGGGCGCGGGGGTCGAGCCGCCGACCCCGGAATGGGGCGCGATCATGTACGAGGGGCGTGCTTACCTGCAGACGGCGTGGTGGATCACGTTGCTCCCCGGATGCGTGCTGGCGCTCACCGGCCTGGCTCTCAGCATGGTGGCTGACTCAGCGCTGTCCGATCGGATCCGAGTGATCGTCCGATGACACAGGCATTGCTAACCGTGACCGACCTCGCCATCGAGCTTGGTGACTTCGAGCCGGTCAGGAACGTGATGTTCGCCGTGGCGCCCGGTGCCTGTCTGGGCTTGGTCGGCGAGACCGGCTGCGGCAAGAGCATGACCTGTCGGGCCATCGTCGGGCTGTTGCACCGGACCGGCGCGCGGGTGAGCCGTGGCCAGATCATCTTCCAGGGCACCGACCTAGCCAAGCTGCGCCGCAACGGCTGGCACCAGGTCAGGGGTCATGGAATCTCCTTCGTGCCGCAAAGCTCCATGTCCAGCCTGAACCCGGTCAGGACTGTGGGCAGTCAGCTGAATGAGACGATCGCCGCCATCGACCGATCGAGCGTGCCAGCGGAGCGGGCGCTCGAACTGCTGAGCCAGGTCCACATCGACCGGCCGGCCGACGTGCTGAAGCGCTACCCGCACGAGCTTTCCGGCGGCATGCGCCAGCGGGTGATGATCGCGCTGGCGCTGGCTGGCCGGCCTGCGCTGCTGGTCGCCGACGAGCCGACGACGGCGCTAGACGTCACCGTGCAGCGGGAGATCCTCGCGCTGCTCAAGGAGATCAGGGCGACCTCCGGCATGGCACTCTTGCTAGTCAGTCACGATCTCGGCGTGGTCAAGTCGGTGGCCGACACGGTCGCGGTCATGTACGCGGGCATGATTGTCGAGACTGGACCTGCTAGCCAGGTCATATCGGCGCCCCGACATCCCTACACCGCCGCGCTGATCGACGCCAGGCCCACCGCAACGTCGGGCTCGCGACTTCGTGCCATTCCCGGCAGTCCGCCTGGACGCGACGACCGCCCTGCCGGGTGTCCGTTCGCGCCCCGGTGCCAGTACGCCACGGCGGAGTGCACCAAGGCTGTTCCGGTGCTGAACGAGGTCAGTTCTGGGCACAGCGCGGCCTGCTGGCGGGTCGCTGACCTGCCGGCTCTCACCGGGAGCGGGTCGAGATGAGCCCTATCATCGAAGCCCGCGATGTGACGGTCAGGTTCTCGCCCGCCGCTCCGGCTGCGGTCTGCGCGGTCAGTCTGGAGATCTCCAGCGGGACCGCGCTCGGCATCGTCGGGGAAAGCGGTAGCGGAAAGACCACCCTGGCCAGAGCGTTGGTTGGCGCGGTCAGGCCAACCGCGGGCGACGTGCTGGTGGGCGGCGGCCCTGGGCGGAGGTGCGGCGGACAGATGACCAGCGGCGTCGCGTCCAGATGGTGTTCCAAGACCCCTACGGCGCGCTCAATTCCTGGCAGAGCGCGCGCAAGACGGTCGCTGAGGTGCTGCGCCAGTGGGATCGGGCCAAGGCCGGCGAGTCCGGTTCGATGGCCGGTGACCTGCTGCGCGAGGTTGGCCTGCAGGAAGACCTCATCGATCGGCGGCCCCGCCAGCTTAGCGGCGGTCAATGTCAGCGCGTGGGGATCGCCAGGGCGCTGGCCTGTCAGCCTGACGTGCTCGTCGCCGACGAGCCGACCTCCTCCCTGGACGTGTCAGTGCAGGCTCAGATACTCAATTTGCTCGCCTCGTTGCGGGACAGCCGGGGGGTGGCGCTCGTTGTCGTGTCCCACGACCTCGGCGTCGTCCAGTTCATCACCACCGAGCTGATCGTCATGTATCGCGGCCACATTGTGGAGCAGGGGCCAACCCGCGAACTGCTGGCCAGGCCGCGCCACCCCTACACCCGGCTGCTGGTCGACTCGATTCCTGGTCAGGAGGGGGAAAGTCGTAGTGTGAACACGGGATTCGACCCACCCGACGGCTGCGTGTTCGCGCATCGCTGTAGTCAGGTCGGCGACGACTGCCTGAGCGCCAGCCCCGCTCCGCGCACGGACGGAGCACGCCGGGTGTCGTGTGTCAGGCCGCTGATATGAATGCCGCTGACCTGACGGCAAGTCGCGCTCAGTACCCGCGTTTGTTCGAACCGCTGCGACTCGGACCGATTTCACTCAAAAACCGCATCGTGAACTCCGCGCATCAGACCGGCTTCGCCGCTGACGGCCGCTATACGCCGCAGTTGATGAGCTATCACCGTGAAGTCGCCGCCGGGGGTGCGGCCGCGATCATCTCCCAGGCGACCTGCGTCACCGACGAGTACGTAGACCTGTGGAATGTCGACGACAGCATCGTCGAGCAGTACCGAGAGATCCGCGCCCTAGTCGCCGACCACGGCGCGCACTACCTGGCCGAGCTGTTCCACCCTGGTCGCCAGGGAACCTATCGGGGCGCTGGCGCTGCCATCCATCACGCGCCGTCAGCAGTGCCGCTACGTGATCACGGGAACCACTGGCGGGTACCGCACGAGATCACCGCGGCCGCTATCCCGGCCATTATCGACGCCTTCGGCGCCGCTGCTCGCCGGTGCCGGCAGGGCGGTCTGTCGGGAATAGTGCTGCATTTCGCGCATGGCAACCTGGTTGAGCAGTTCATGTCGCCGTTGACCAACCGACGCCGCGACGACTGGGGCGGCCCGCTGGCGAACCGGCTGCGGCTGGCCAGGGAAGTCCTGCTGGCGGTGCGCGACGGCGCGGGCCCCGACTTGGCGATCGGGGTGCGGATCACCGGAGCTGGGCTTGACCGGGGCGAACCAGATGACCTCGACATGCTGGAGATCGCCGGCACGATCGATTCCTGGCAGCTCGCTGACTTCTTCGATGTGACGATGGGGCATTACTCCGACGGGCTGAACGCGGCCAGGAACATGCCGAACATGACCTTCCGCCCTGGGCTTTGGGGCCGGTATGGCAAAGCCATGCGTGCGGTCGTCAGCGTACCGGTCACGCTGGTGGGGCGGATTAACCATCCGTGGCTGGCCGAGGAGCTCATCGCGGGCGGCAGCTGCGACGCGGTCGTGATGGCTCGGGCGCTGATCGCCGACCCGTATCTGCCGCGCAAGGCCCAGGCAGGTCGTAGCGACCAGATCAGGCCGTGCGTCGGCGCGATGAACTGCGTGAACCATCTGCATCGCGGTCGCGCCATCCGGTGCATCCAGAACCCGGTAGTTGGCCGGGAAGCGGCTTGGGGCGGCGAGCTTGAGCTCGCGAGCGCCCGGCGCCGGATCGTCGTCATCGGAGGCGGGCCGGCCGGACTGGAATGTGCCAGGGTCGCGGCTAGCCGCGGCCACCAGGTGACGCTACTCGAACAGGCAGCTGTGCTTGGTGGTCAGGTACGAGTCGCCGCCGCAGCGCCGACCAGAGCCGAGCTTGGCCAGATCACCGAGTGGCTGAGCCGCCAGTGCCAGGCCGAGGGCGTAGACGTGCGGCTGGGCATCGAGGCCACCGCCACGGTGATTGACGCACTCGAAGCCGACGCGATCGTTGTCGCCACGGGCTCGCGCATGCCGCTGCTCGATCTAGACACGTCGCTGCCCGTCGCCGACGCGGCGGCAGCGATCACGGGGCAGGCTGACCTGGCCGGCCATGTCGTCGTCTTCGATGAATTTGGTGACTGGCCGGGCATCAGCGCTGCTCATGCGCTCGCGGCGGGTGGCGCCGCGGTCGAGCTGGTGACCCCGGTCGCCTTTCCTGGCGCCGCGCTTGAGGATAGCAACTGGCGCACCTGCTACGAGCAGCTCACCGCGCTCGGCGTCGCGTTCCACCCGGTAGCGGAGATCGCCTCGGTGCGCGGTGACGACGTCGTGATCCGGCACGGCTTCGGTCGGGCCGAACGAGTCATCCCGAAGGTCAGTGCCCTGGTCGGGGTGCGGTTTCCGGTCGCTGTCGATGCCTTGTACCGGCAGTTCGCAACCGCTGCGGCAGAGGTCCACCTGGCCGGAGACGCGATGTCACCCCGAGGAATCGAAGAGGCGATCTACGACGGCCACCGGATTGGCCGGGTGCTGTAGCCGGGACAGCGCGAACCGTGGATCCCAGCCTTCTGGTCGCTTACCTTCGGCCAGATCAGCCAGCATCGCACCGAGCACCGGGCCAAACTTGAAGCCACGGCCCGACGTTCCTGCGCCGATTGCCACCCGGCCGACCCGATCGATCACCATGTCTTCGTCGGGTGAGCTGTCGAAGAAGCAGCGCTCAGTCGCGACTGGGACCGGATCGAAACCGGGGAGCAAGCTGGTGGCCCGGCTGGTGAGTTCCGCCAGCTCAGCTTCATCGGGGTCGAGGGACACGGTGGCGGGGTCGACCCGCTCCCTTTGCTGGTGCAAGCCGATCTTGTACAGGTTCTCCGCCGGCGACGGCACGCCCCAGCTGTAGCTGGGTACCGCGCCTGCCGTGGTCGCAGCTAGCTCCATGAAAGGCCGGCGTCGCGCCGAGTGCGCCAGATCGCGGCCGCAGATAGGCGACCTGACCGAGCGTCGGCGTCAGGCACTCGCTTCCGTTGAGTCCCGCCGTGCGCGCTAGGTACCCTGACCAGGCTCCCACGCACAGCACCACGTAATCGCAGCGGTAATCGGCGGCGGCTGTCCGGACCAGTACGTAGTCCTGCGACTCGACAATCCCCAGGGCCGGCTCGGCCAGCCGCAACTCCGCCTGGGCGAGCCGGGCCAGCGCCTCTAGCACCTTTCTGGCCAGCAGGATCTGCACGGTGTCGTCATAGAGGACCTCGCCAGAAAAGGCACCAGGGCCGTCGAAGTTGAGGCCGGCGAAGCGCTCACTCAGCTCGGCCCTCGACGCCAGCCGGGCGCGCACTCCCGCCGCGGCCATCGCGTCGACGTAACGCGACATTCGCTGGCCACACAACAGCAACGTGGCAGGCTCAAGCAGTCGGCTGCCTGCCTCCGTCTGAAGGTTCTCCCAGCCCTCCAGCGAGCGACTGGCCAAACGCACATAGAAAGGGTCGTCGTGGCTGAGCCTGAATAGCCTGGACTCGCTCTTAGAGCCCGATCGCTCGTTGCCGACAGTCGATTGCTCCAAGCACACGACATCATGCCCGCGCCGTCCGAGTTCGTAAGCGGCACTGAGTCCGAGCAACCCCGCGCCCACCACGACGACGTCGGTCCGCCGACTGCGACCACGGTAACCGCCGACGCTCATGGCAGCCCTACCAGCCGCGCAAGTCGACCGGCCAAGTGTCGACGACCTCGCCGCCTGAGACCAGGTGCACCCGTTCGTGGTATGCCATCGTCGGATCCACATGGGCAGGCACGAGAAGTACCCGGTCGCCTACCCGCCGACTCGGCGAGATCCTGGTGTGCTCGTCAGAACAGCCCTCGACTGTCGCCCCCGGCAGCTCAGGCAGGCCATGGTCCATGCCGAACGCCTTCAGGCCAGCGTCAGCCACCGACCAGTCAGGGTTGCTTGAGACAACGGTCGCAGCGATGAAGAGCGCTTGGCGGAAGGGCAAGCCTTCGCGTCCGTATGCGGTGTCCATGAGCGCGTAGGAGCCAGCCTGAATCTCGTTCGCCCAGACATTGCAGTCGTAGGTGCCTGTGCCCCCGGCGGTGATCAGGTCACCGCCCACGTCCCGGTGCGCTGCGAGCAGCAGTTCCATGGCCGCACGGCAGCCCTCGACCCGCTTGGCCGGATCTTCCAGGCCAACGACGTGGCCCTCATAACCCATCACGCCGCGCACACTCAGCCCGCGGCTGCGTGCGGTCTTCGCAAGTTCGCCGGCCTGCTCAGGCCGGCAACCGCAGCGGCGCAGCCCGACCATGACATCGATGACGACCTCACGTATCCCGCCGGCTACCGCAGCCTCTATGGTCTGCGCCGAGTCGACAGCGACGGTCACCCGAGTACCGTCGCTGACCAAGGCCCCGAGCCGTCTGGCATCGAGAACCTCATTGGCTAGGAGCAGGTCAGCGCCGAGACCGGCGGCGGCCATCCCCTCGCATTCCCTGATCGTGGCGCAGGTGAAGCCGGCGTGACCCAGGGCGGCTTGTCGCTTGGCAAGCTGCGTGCACTTGTGCGCCTTGACATGGGGGCGAAGTCTGTCACCAGGCAAGGCGGCCGACATCAGCGCGAGATTGTGCTCGAATGCCTCGACGTCAATGACAGCCGCAGGCGTAGGGAGCTGATCAGTTCTCATTGGTCACCCATCCAGTGCGCCGATGCCCGAACTAAACCCAGGGCCGGAGGTGGCCGGCTGCAGCTACGTCCCTCCGCGTGGTTAAACGATTTCATAACCAGCAGATTCGGTCAAGAGCGAGATCGCCCGTATCCGCCGAAGTCGCACCACACGGACCTGATCCGGGCCGAGCCGCATAGTGCCACCGTCCGGCACGGTCAGCCGTTCAGCACAGACTTCTGAAGTTATTCGTAAGATGCTATACACCTAAAAACTACACTTTTATCTCGCTTGACGGTCGACTTTGGCTATGCCAAGCTCAGCGAAAACGTTTAACTAGCGGAACGTGCGCGACTGTCGGTCTTCGGCGCGTCCCGATCGCGGCCGTGCCTTCTCAGGGAGATGACGCCGGTGTTCTCGCTTGATTTTGAAGCCGTTCGGCATACTCGCGCGCATGCGCCGGCCGCGATCCCGCTAGCTGCCGCTTCGCGGCCCAGGCGAACTTTCGTGGACGCTACCGGGCGACTGCTCCTCATCGCCGCTGATCATCCAGCCAGGGGCGCGCTGAGCCTGCACGGCCGCCCGCTCGCGCTCGCTGACCGATACGACCTGATCAACCGGATGGTGATCGCGCTCTCGCGGCCGGGGGTAGACGGCGTTCTGGCGACTCCGGACCTGCTCGAAGACTTGCTCGTGCTTGGCGCGCTTGCCAACAAAGTGGCGGTGGGGTCCATGAACAGGGGCGGCCTGGCGGGCACGTCGTTCGAGATTGACGACCGGTTCACCGCGTTCGACGCGCAGACGATTGCTGACATGCGCTTCGACGCCGGGAAGATGCTCTGCCGAATCTGCCCGGACGATCCGGCGACTGCCCGCACTCTCCAGGCTTGCGGTCGGGCGGTCACCAAGCTGGCTCGGCACGGGCTCACCGCGATCATCGAGCCTTTCATGTCGGACCGTATCGACGGTCGGGTGGTCAACCGCTTGAGCGCCGACGACGTCATCGCATCAATGGCGATCGCGGCGGGACTCGGCGCGACCAGCGCCTACACCTGGCTGAAGATCCCAGTCGTGCCCGACATGGAGCGCGTGGTGGCTGCCACGACCCTGCCGATACTGCTACTCGGCGGCGACCCACGGGGGGCAGCTGAGGAGACGTTCGCCCAGTGGGAAGCGGCCCTTACGCTGCCTGGCGTATGCGGGCTAGTCGTGGGCCGCGCCTTGCTATATCCGCCGGACGATGATGTCGCGGCGGCCGTTGACCGGGCTGTCAAGCTGGTCCATCCACACCGATCGCCATCAGAACGGCGGTAAGCGCGTCGGGTTGTAAACGGAATTCGCGGCTTAGGCGTCCTCACTTCGTACCAGACATGATCGACCGCGGACAGCGCGGCGGTGACCGGTGATAGGTGGATGTCCATGAGCGGTGACCTGCCGCGTTCCGTCAGTGCCCTAGTTCGCCACGCCTCGGCCTACTGGCGTGCCTGCCTGCGTTGGCTGGCTGCCGCGGCCGCAACGACCGCGCTGGTGGCGGCGACCGTACTGGCGACCTCGATGGGCAGCAGCGCACTGGCTGCTGCGGCAGGACCGGCCGTGAGCGGCCAGCGCGCTGCCAGCGGCACCCCGTCCGGCCTTGACCCGATCCCGGCGCCATCGGACCAGCTGACTTCAATGTCCTGTGCCAGTTCGACCTTCTGCGCGGCCATCGGTGGCTATAGCAGTGGTCGCACGTTCAGCGAGGTCTGGCGGGGCACCGGGTGGCAGCTCGTGCCAAGCCCGGTCACCGGGCTGACCGACATCTCGTGCCCAAGCGCCGCCTTCTGCCTGGCGATCGGGCCAGGTGGCGCGCAGACGTGGAACGGCAAGGCCTGGCAGGCGCTGCGCCAGCCACCAGCAGCGGTCGCCGTGTCGTGCGTGAGCAGCAAGTTCTGCCTGACGGTCGACGGTGGCACCAATAGCTTGACGATCACCCACGAGTGGAATGGCACCAGCTGGCTCACGCGCACCGCGACGTTCACCTGCCCGCCGTTCCACGGCGGCTGCGCCACTGAGCTCACGCAGGTGACCTGCGTCAGCACCATGTTCTGCATGACCATCGGCAGGATCGGCTCGAACACGCCGCAGACGATCGCGGCCGAGTGGAACGGCAGCGCCTGGACGCAGGAAAGCACGCCGACCATAGCTACGCACAGTTCCGGGCTCGACTCCGTCTCTTGCACAGCCGCTTCGTTCTGCATGGCGGTCGGGGACACCCCGCAGGGCCAGGCGACGATGATGATCTGGGACGGCACGAGCTGGCAGGTGCAGACGCCGAGCGAGGCCAGTCCGACCGCGGTCACCTGCACCAGTGACACGACCTGCGTGGCCGCCTCAAGTACCGGCATCGAGTCCTGGCTGGCGGGGGTGTGGCAGCCGTTCGCACCGGTCGCTATCCCCGGCGGTACGACGATCACGCTCAGCGGGCTCTCTTGCTCTGGATCCCCCGTCAGCCACTGCATGATGGCAGGTGATTACGGTACGTCGGCGCTGGGCACCCTGACGCTGGCTGAGCAATGGAACGGCGCGAGCTGGACGGTGCTCCACATGGCCAGCCCAGGAGCGGTGGACGGCCTGTTCGGCGTCTCCTGTACCGCAGCGTCGTTCTGCATGGCTGTTGGCACCTTCGTCGGCAGCGGTGACGTGCAGCAGGCGCTCGCCGAAACCTGGAATGGCCACGGCTGGACCCGGCTCACCCCGCTGAGCCCAGGCGTCCAGCTCAACTACCTCGCCGGCGTGGACTGCACAAGCTCATCGAACTGCGTCGCCGTCGGCGGCTTCGACACCGTGCTCGGTCAGCGCCAGGCGCTGGCCGAACGGTGGAACGGCAGCACCTGGACGCAGCTCAACGCGGTCGATCCCGAACTCAATGACCAGCTCACCGCGGTCTCCTGCGCGAAGGCGACCCGCTGCATGGCGGTCGGCACGTCATCGATGCCGACAAGGGTGCATACGCTCGCCGAGCAGTGGAACGGCACCACCTGGACGGTGCCAGCCACACCGGATCCCGGCTCGACCCATCCGGTACAGCAATTCAACTACCTGTCAGCGATTTCCTGCCCAAGCGCGACGGCGTGCGTCGCCGTCGGCTACTACAACAAGCGGCTGCCTTCAGGCAAGCGACCGCTGGCCATCGCGTGGAACGGTAACTCGTGGCAGCTGCTGCGCACTTCTGGGCAAAATGGGCAGTTCGCCTCGGTGTCGTGTCGGAGCGGCTCGCAGTGCCTGGCGGTCGGCGCTGACACCAACGGGCTTGGCCTGCCGACCAGGCCGCTCGCCCAGCAGTGGAACGGGCACACCTGGGCGCAGCGCTGGCCCGCAGGGACCGGCCAGGGAACGGGTGGCCACCTCGATGCCGTCGCCTGCGCCGGGGCGGCGTCCTGCCAGGCGACCGGCGGCTTCAGTACCTCAGTCGGCCAGGTCCTGGCGTTCGCCGAGAGCTGGAACGGCTCGTCCTGGCACCGGGTCACGACCCCCAGCCCGAGCCCCGCGCTCAGTGAGCTGTACTCGATCGACTGCACCCGCGCCACGGCCTGCCTGGCCGTCGGCGGCCGGGCCACCCAACTGCCGCTGGCTGAGCTGTGGAACGGCGCCCGCTGGCGGACGCTGACTCCAGTGAACCCTTGACCAAGCTGAGGCGACGATGAGAATCCGGCTCTTCCTGCTCCCAGCGGCCGCGACCGCGCTGGCGGTTACCGCGCTGACGGCGACCCAGACCGCCTCCGCCGCTCCGGCGCACGTGCCCTATGTGCTCGCCTGCGTCAACGTGAAGACGCGTGTGCTGACGATGCCTGGACCTGACTGCCCGGACGGCAGCAAGTTGATCTTCTGGCACGCGCACGGCAAGCGGGGCGTGCCCGGCGTTCCCGGCTGGGGGACGGTGGTCTCGCAGGCCGATGCCGCCGACGGCCCGACGGCACTCGCCCCTGATGGCTTCGGCATGTGGATTGCGAACGAGGCTGGCGGTTTCGTATCTGAGATCCGTACGGACGACGGCAGCGTCGCGCGCACGCTGACTGATCCCATCTATGGGTTCAACGAGCCGGACGGGCTGACCATCGCCGACGGCCAGCTCTTCGTGGCTAATTCTGGTGACAACTCGGTGACCGAGCTGCGGACCAGCGAGGCCCAGTTCGTGGCCAAGCTGTCCGGGCGCTCCTACGGATTCAGTTCGCCGGGCCCGATGGTGTCGGCGAACAGCCGCGTCTGGGTGGTTAATGGCGGCAACGATTCGGTGACTGAGATCAAGGCGGGCAACGGCGCGCTGGTGCGCAGGCTGTCCGGCCCGGCCTATCACTTCACCGACCCGGCGGCGATCGCGTACGCCGGCGGCCACATCTGGGTGGCCAGCCAGGGCCGCAACGGGATCGGCGGACCGGTCACCGAGATCAACGCCAGCAACGGCATGGTGGTACGGGTGCTCTCGCCGGCCAGGTACGGAATTGACGGGCCCGCCGTGCTCGCCACCTCAGGCGGCGTGGTCTGGGTGGTCAGCGACTCCATCACCGAGCTGAACGCCAGCACTGGGGCGCTGATCAGGCATGTCGCGGCCGGCCTGGCGAGCCCGGCGGCCGCCATCGTGGCCGGTGGCAGGCTCTGGGTCGCTGACGGCTCAGTCACCGAGCTCAACGCGAGCAAGGGCGCCGTCGTGCGGCGGATCCAAGGCGACATGTTCGACATCAATACCCCCGACGCGCTCGCCACCGACGGCAGTCACCTGTGGGTGGCCAGCTACAACTCCTCCGCGCTGACCGAGCTGCCGCTGGACGGGCCGCCCGGCGGATCGATGATCGACGCCTGCGTCGCCAGCACCACGAAGGTGCTGACCTTGCCGCTCGCCGGCCACAGCTGCGCGGCCGGGACGGCACCGCTGAGCTGGCCAACCGACGGCCAGACCGGCCCGGCAGGCACGGACGGCTGGGCGCACGTGGCGTCCGGTCCCAGCTTCGGCTTCGGCGGCCCAAGTGGCCTGGTGACCGGGGCGGGCAGCGTCTGGGTCACCAGCGCGACCGGCAACTCGGTGACTCAGCTGCACGGTACTGACGGCAGCCTGGTGCGGACGATCTCGGCGGCGGCCGACAACTTCAGCTCGCCCGTTGGCGCGGCCTACGACGGCAGCCACGTCTGGGTGACCAATCTCGGCAACAACTCGGTGACCGAGCTGAATGCAAGTGACGGCAGCCTGGTCCGGGTGCTGTCTGGCGGCAGCTATGGCTTCAGCCAGCCGGTGGCGGCCAGCTATGACGGCAGCCATGTCTGGGTGGTCAACGCGGCCGACGATTCGGTGACCGAGCTGAACGCCAGTGACGGCGGCCTGGTCCGGGTATTGCCTGGCGGCAGCTATGGCTTTAGCCAGCCGTTCGCGATCGCGACGGACGGCACCGACGCCTGGGTCGCCAACGCCACGGGCAACTCGGTAACCGAGTTCAGCGTCGCCGACGGCGCTCTGGTGCGCACGATCTCCGCATCGTCCGGGCACTTCAGCAAGCCGCGCGGCATCGCCGTCAACGACGGAGACGTCTGGGTGACGAACTACGGCAGCAACTCGGTCACTGAGCTCAAGGCCAGCGACGGCAGTCTCGTACAGGTGATCGGCGGGTCGCTCGACGGCTTTAGCCGACCGCAGGGCGTCGTCGCCGACGGCGATCACGTCTGGGTCGTGAACCAGGGGGCCAGCACCGTCACCGAGCTGAACGCGAGCGACGGGAGCTGGGTCAGGACGGCCGGCGGCGAGGCCGACGGCTTCAACTTCGGCACTGCCGCGCCGGCCGGCATCGCGACGAGCGGCGGTGCCGTCTGGGTTGCCAACCCAGCTGGCAATTCGGTCAGCGAGCTTCCGCAGCGCGGTGACCCAGTCAAGCCGGCCACGGCCATCCACGCGTGCCTGGTCGGTGCCGCGGCGGTCGTGACGGTGCCGGGCGGCACCACCTGCCCGGCCAGCGCGACCGCCGTCACCTGGAACGTGCCAGGCCCGGTCGGCGCATCAGCGCCACCTGGCTGGGGGACCGTGGTCGCCGGGTCGCAGTATCAGTTCGACGCGCCGTCCGCGCTCGTCGCCGACGCCACCGGCCTGTGGGTGGCCAATGCCAGCGGGAACTCGCTGACTGAGGTTGATCCGGCCAGCCGCAGCCTGGTACGGATCGTCGCAGGCCCGAGCTTCGCCTTCAGCAATCCCCGTGCGTTGGTGTCCGACGGCTCTGACATCTGGGTGGCCAATCAGGCCGGGAATTCGTTGACCGAGGTCAAGGCGAGCGACGGCAGCTTGGTGCGGGTCGTATCTGGTCCGAGCTTTGGCTTTAATGGGCCAAGCGCGCTTGCCTTCGACGGCAGCCATATCTGGGTCGCCAACACCGGCAGCAACACGCTGACCGAGATCAACGCCGCCGACGGCAGCCTGGTCCGAGTAGTGAGCGGATCCAGCTACCAGCTCGACTCGCCGGCCGCGCTGGCGTTCGACGGCACCGACATCTGGGTGGCGAACGAGGCGGGCGGGACGCTGACCGAGCTGAAGGCGAGCGACGGCACCCTGGTCCGCGTCATCGACGGCTCGAACGAGGACCTCACCAATCCGTCGGCACTGGTATTCGACGGCACCTACATCTGGACGTGCAACGACGGCAACGACGACCAGATCTCCCTGTACCGGTACGACGCCAGCACCGGGGCATTCGCTGGCACCGCGTTCACGCCGCAGCCGCATGAGGACGCGCTGGCCTTCGACGGCGGCCACGTCTGGGTGGCAGCCACCTCGCTCGTGAGCAAGGTGAACGCCAGCGATGCGACCTACGTCAGGTCCGCATACGGCGGCGACTTCGGCATCGTGGGCCGGCATCGCTGGCCGTCGTCAACGGCCGGATCTGGATCGCGAACTCCGCAGGTAACTCTCTCACCGAGCTACCCCCAGGCTGACCTCCGCAAGCGGGCAAGAACAGCCAGGGCGTGCAAGCCGCGCGCGCCGCTTCCCGTCCCGCGCGCCGCGCGCCGGCTCCCTGTCCAGCGCCGCGCGCCGTCTCCCCGTCCCGCGCGCCGCGCGCCGGCTCCCCGTCCCGCGCGCCGCGCGCCGGCTCCCTGTCCAGCGCCGCGCGCCGGCTCCCTGTCCAGCGCGCCGCGCGCCATCTCCCGTCCCGCGCGCCGTCTTCCCGTCCCGCGCCGGCTCCCGCGCGCCGCTTCCCGTCCCGCGCCGGCTCCCGCGCGCCGTCTTCCCGTCCCGCGCCGGCTCCCGCGCGCCGCTTCCCGTCCCGCGCCGGCTCCCGCGCGCCGCTTCCCGTCCCGCGCCGGCTCCCGCGCGCCGCTTCCCGTCCCGCGCCGGCTCCCGCGCGCCGCTTCCCGTCCCGCGCCGGCTCCCGCGCGCGCCGGCATCGTTGAACCCCTGTTGCTGTTGCTCCTCCCTGGCGGGCAGCATCGTCGGAGCGGTACTGCTGTCCTGGCGACATCGCCGCTCCTGCGATGTCGTTAGGTCGGGGGCGGGGTACCGCATCGTCGGAGCGGTGATGCTGTTCGAGACCAATGCCGCTTGAGGTCGCCGGGGCGGACTCAGCTGGCCCGCCCTCGACCTGCCGGGCCTGGCGGGGCAGCTTCGTCGCGCTGCTCCGCCCCGACAGCGCGAATGACAACGGGGTCCCCCCGTTGTCATCGTGATAGCAACGGGGGGACCCCGTTGTCGTTACTCCGACTGCCCGGGGGGTGGGGTGGCGGAAGGCTCCAGGTCACAGCTTCATGGCTGGTCGTCGACGAGCCGGAACTCGATCCGATAGACCAGTGTGTCGGCCTCGATCGGTCCAGCGTGAGCAGCCCGGCGGCGCAGCGTCTCGTGATTAGGCTCGCCGGAGCGGTGCACGTCAGCGGCGGTGATCGAGGCGAACGGCAGCAGTTCGACCGACGTGACCTCGATCATGGCCGGGCCAACCGGATACCGGCCGCCGACCTTGACCTTCGGTTTGCTCCAGAGCCTGACCGAGACGGTGATGTCGCCAGCGACGACCGCGTCCCGCAACTCCCGGCTGAACTGCACCTGGCCAGGCTACGGCGATCGAGCCGGCCGGGACGCAATGGTGGTGATTTGCTGCGATCCTGGTCGGGTGACTGATGCCGTCCTGGCTGACCCAGCGACCCGTCAAAGTGACCGGCCAGCAGCGCCGACTGCCGCTCAGCGCTGGTGGGGCTGGATCGGCCCGGTGCTGGTCACCGCGCTCGGTGGCGCGTTGCGTTTCGGCCGGCTGAGCGTGCCGCACGGAGTCGTATTCGACGAGACCTATTACGTCCCTGATGCCTACGGGATCTTGCGGCACGGCGTCGAGATCAACCACGTGCACGACGCTAACACCCTGCTGGCCAGGGGCAGCACCCACATCCTGCTCGGCACTCAAGGCGAGTACGTGGCGCATCCGCCGCTCGGGAAGATCATGATCGCGGCGGGCGAATGGCTGTTCGGGCTGACCCCATTCGGCTGGCGCTTCGCGACCGCGCTGATCGGCACGGTCGCCATCTTGATGATCGCCCGTATTGCCAGGCGGATGACCGGGTCAACCTCGATCGGCTGCGCGGCCGGCCTGCTGCTTGCGCTGGACGGACTCGAATTCGTGCTCAGCCGCACCGCCATCTTGGACATCTTTCTCATGTTCTGGGTGCTCGCCGCCTTTGGCCTGCTGGTGATCGACAGAGATCGCTGCCGGGCCAGGCTGACCCAGGCCACTGAATTGGCCGGACCAGCGACCGCCAGCAGAATGCGGCTTGGTGCCCGCTGGCCGCTGATCGCAGCCGGTGCCTGCCTGGGCTGCGCGTGCGCGACGAAGTGGGACGGAGTCTGGTACCTGCCGGCGTTCGCCGGTCTGGTGCTCGCCTGGGACCTCGCCGCCCGCCCGCCGAGGCCGGCCGACCCGGTGGCGTCCAGGATCACCTCGGTGCTGCGCAGCGACGGGCACTGGCTGCCGGTCTGGTTCGTGCTGGCACCGCTGGTTGCCTACGTCGCGTCCTGGAGCGGATGGTTCGCGACCGGCTACGGTTACGATCGCGATGGCGTGGCGCTGAATGGCGGTCACCCGGTCGGCTCCATCCTGGCCTGGTTGCAATACCAGAAATCCATGCTCGGCTTCGGGCTCGGCCTGCACAGCTATCAGTCCTATGAGTCCAATCCGCTCGGCTGGCTGCTGCTGACCAGGCCGACCTCGTTCTACGCGAACTGCGTACCGGCCAGCATCTGCACCCATCAGGGATCGACCGAGCAAGAGGTGCTCGCGATCGGCACGCCGCTGATCTGGTGGGCGGCAACGGCGGCGCTGCTCGGCTGCCTGGTGTGGTTCATCAGGCGGCGGGACTGGCGGGCCGGCTCAGTGCTGGTCGGCGTCGCCGTCGGCTGGCTGCCCTGGATCTGGTTCTACGTCCACGATCACCGCACCGAGTTCTACTACTACGCGGTGGTATTCGAGCCGTTCCTCATCATCGGCCTCGCCATCGGACTGGCCTGGCTCACCAGCGTGATCGCTGGCCGCTCGCGCGGCCTGCGCGCGGCGATCACAGGCGGTTATTTCCTCGCCGTAGTGGCGAATTTTCTCTACCTCTATCCGGTGCTAGCCGCTGGCGTGCTTCCCTTCAGCCAGTGGTCAAGCCGGATGTGGTTTCGCAGCTGGATCTGAACGAGAGTCACATTTGCCACCACTAGCGCGGGGTTGGCCCGTTACAGGTGGTGCCCTAGACTCGGCTTGAGGGAGTGGGGAAATCCTGGATGGCCGATTCCTTTGGTGAGTTGCTGCGCCGGTTCCGCATCGCCGCCAGCCTCACTCAGGAGGCACTCGCCGAGCAGTGCCGGATCAGCCCAGCCACTGTAGCCGCGATCGAGCAGGGACGGCGCCGAGCGCCCAGGCTTTCCACCGTGCGGCTTATCGCTGACGCGCTGGAGTTGCCGGCGGCCGACCGGGAGTTGCTGGCCAAGGCCGCCGATCAGGCAGCGGAGTCCGAGTCAGCGACGCCGGGCGCGCGTAGTCAGCGCCGCAGGACGCCTGGGGTGATCGGCTTGCCGGTGCTCCGCACCAGCTTTGTCGGCCGCGAGCAGGAACAGGCGACCATACTCGGGGCGCTGGCTGACAACCAGCTGGTCAGCCTCGTCGGCCCGGGCGGAGTCGGCAAGACCAGGCTCGCGGCCAGATCCGCTGAGCTGGCTGCGCCCAGTTTCGCGCTCGGCGCCGTCTTCGTTGACCTGGTCCCGGTGCGCGAGGGCTTTGTCAGCCAGGCAGTCGCGGCTCAACTCGGCGTCACCGAAGGGCCTGGCCGTTCGCTCGACGCAGCGCTGCAGGAGCATCTGGCCGGCGGCCCGTCCTTGCTGATACTCGATAACTGTGAGCACTTGCTTGAGGTCGTGGCCTCGTTCGCGGAAAAATTGCTGGTCAATTGCTCGCAGCTGACGATTCTGGTGACCAGCAGGGAAAGACTGGCGATTCCCGGCGAGCGTACCGTCATCATTCCGCCCCTGTCGCTGGCCGGTAACGGCCGCACTGGCACAACAGGCTCGGAAGCAGAAACCTTGTTCCTTGACCGGGCCAGGGCGAACAACGCGACGTTTAACGTCAGCTCGGAGGTGATCGGCGAAGTCTGTTCCCGGCTGGACGGGATGCCGCTGGCGATCGAACTCGCTGCCGCCCGCAGCGCTTCGCTCGGTGTCGATGGGTTGCTGGCCGGACTTGATGATCACCTGCGCCTGCTCGCCGGCAGTCGGGGCGCGCAGGAGCGGCACCGCTCGCTCCGCGCCGTCATCGACTGGAGTTATGACTTGCTCGACACCGATGAGCGGGTCATGTTCCGCTGGGTCGCCGTCTTCGTCGGCGGCTTCGACCTCGACGCGGCGACGGCCGTCACGCCGCATCGAAATCGGGGACTGGTCGCTGACCTGATCGGCCGGCTGACCGACAAGAGCCTGCTCGTCCACCGCCAAGGTGCAGGTGGCAGCCGCTGGCAGATGCTGGAGACGATCAGAGCCTACGCCGCCGACCGGCTGGTCGAGAGCGACGAACTGGACGCTGTCCGTGATTCTCACCTAGCCTGGGCGGCCGCGGTCGCGCAGGAGCTTGAGCACGACATCAGAGGCCGGCCAGTCGTGGCGCACGTCGTTCGACACCGTAGCCGACGATCTGCGGGCGGCTCTCGCCCGGCGGCCCGGCCTGCCGCTACGCGCCCTCAGCCACCAGCTCGCCCGCGCGCTTGGGCACCTCGCCTACGCCAGACGGTTCCTCACTGAGGCTCGCGAGCACTACCTGAGCGCCGCCCAGTATGCGGGGGACGACCGGGAGGCCGCAGCCGACCTGCGCACCGCCGCCGACGTGGCCATGGTCGAAGGACACGGCGCGGTCGCTTTCGACCTGCTGATCGAGTCGGCGCAGCGAGCCAGGCGAGCGGGGGACGGGTCGGCGCGGGCGGCCGCCCTCGGCTACGCGGTCACCATTGCCGACCGGTTCGCGGCGGAGTTTCCTCAGGAGATCGAGCATGGCCGGCTGCGCGGACTGCTGGCCGAGGCGGTGAGCAGCCGCCCGGGGGGCGATGACCTGGCTGGTGCTTACCTGGCCATCGCGGCGGCCTGGATCGCCCATCCAGAGAAGACCGTCCCTGACCTGACGCTCGCCGAAGCAGGGCTGGCCGCCGCCCGGGTGACCGGCGACGCGGTGCTGATCAGCGGCGCGCTCGACGCGGTGGTCGGCGCGCTGGACGCTGGCGGCAGGCTCAAGACGGCGCATCAAGTCAACTCCGAGCGGGCCGAGCTGCTTGACCGGCTGCCCAGGCACGATCCACGAGCCGGAGCTGAGGTCATCGACACGTTCCACATGGTCACCGAGATCGCGGTCACCGCTGGAGACCTGCCGGCCGCGCTGCGCACCGCCAAGCTCGCGCAGGCCGACGATGTCGTCTCCGGGCAGCCGCACCGTACCGCGAGCAAGCTGATCCTGCCGATGGTGCTGCAAGGCCGGTTCGATCAGGCGTTCGAGCAGGCTGCCAGGATGTGGAGCGGCTGGGACAAGGCTGGGCGACCGGTGGCCAGGTGGATGGGCCCAGCCATCTACGGGGTGATACTCGGCCATGGGCTGCGCGGTGACGCCGAGCGGCGGCTCGACTGGCTATCCAGGCTCGGCGAGCTCATTGGCGCGGGTGATGATCAGGTAGCTGGCACGAACCTGGCCGCGGCGGCGGCCTTCGCCGACGCCAGGATCGCACTACACGCCGGCCAGCTTTCTGAAGCCCTGCTAGCGGTTGATGGTGTCAACGGCGACTCGGAATCGTGGTACGCCAGGCCGCATTGGTACTCGCTGCGCCCGTACGCCTGGGCCATCGCTGCCGAGGTCGCGGTAGTCGCCGGAGTGCCAGACGCGGCGGCCAGGCTAGCGGCAGCGGCACCGGCGGGCGCCGAGAACCTCTGGGCGGCCGCCTGCCTGGCGCGGGCGGCCGGCCGCCTGCACGGAGATCAGGACGCGCTGACGCGCTCGGTGGCCGCCTGGGAGCACATCGACGCCAGGTTCGAGCGGGCCTGCACTTTGCTGCTGCTTCCCGACCGGGCTGACGAGGGCCAGGCGGCCCTCGCTGACTTGCGCTGCCGGGTGCCGGTCGAGCCGGTCGGGCCGGTCGGGCCGGTTCCTGACAGTCGGGTGAGCTGACGCTCGCCTAGATACCTGGAAGCGGGCGGCGGGCTGATGCCCGCCGCCCGGTCTTGGGAGCCATTCCGTTCCGAATGGATCTTGGTTTTAGGGTCTATTGCGGAGAGTTATGGCTTGGCGATGAAGCCGTTGGTGTTGCCGTTCCCGCCGACGTAGAAGCCGACCAGGTCACCAGCGGAGTTGACGCCGTTGACGAAGGTCTGGTCAGGGCCGCCCGGGTCCTTGACGGTGTGGTAGCCACCGAAGCGGGTCCAGGTGAAGCCGAAGTTCTTGGAGCCGACGGTGTAGACACCGACGACTTCGCCCGACTTGTTCACGCCGAAGGGCATGGTGGCGTCTGAGCCAGGCACGTCCAGCACGAACAGGTGCGGCGACTTCTTGCGCAGCAGGAAGCCGTGCGTCTCGTTCTTGCCGTTGACGAAGATGCCGGTCACGCTGTCGTCGTCGTTGATGCCGGTCGGGGTCACGCTGGTCTCGCCGGTTACGTGCGGGTTCAGTGACGTGTAGCTGTGCGTGTGGATGTTGTACAGGTAGCCGTGGCTGTTGCCCGCACCATCCATGTAGAAGCCCACCGCGATGCCCTCGTCGTTCACGCCGAGCAACTGGTCCACTGGCGGGCTGGCCGGGTCAGAGGTCGGGAAGTCCACCTTGTGGAAGCTCCGGCCGTCGAAGTAGTAGCCGAAGTTGTTGTTGTTACCGCTCTTGGTGTTCATCGTGGAAAAGAAGCCGACCTCGATGCCCACGTTGTTGAGGCCGGTCACCTGGGTCTGCTTGGAGTGCGGGAAGTTCTGGTTGCGGAAGTCGATCTGGTGGTACGGCGGCAGCAGGGTGTAGCCCTTGTTCGGGTGGCCGTGCGCGCCCGAGCCGAAGTAGCCGGCGATGACGCCGCTGTCGTTGATGCCGAGCAACTGGTTGAAGGTCGGGTCGTCGGCGTTGTTCTTGGTTTGGAACGAGTAGTGCACATCGGGTACTCGCGGCGCCGCCTGCGCTGGGACGCCGCCGGCGGCCAGCATGGCGGAGACCGTCAGCGCACCGCAGGCGAGAGTCGCCGCGCTCACGATGCCAGCGGGACGCCGAAGGGACCGGCTGGCTGACTGGGCGAGATGCTTCATGACTTCTTCCTTCACTGAATCTTGACCAGCCTTCTTGCCGGTGCCATTCGATCGTGCGCCAGCGGCCGATCCGGCCCCAGTGACAGCGCCCTCACATCGCCCATACGTCACCCCGACAACGCGAAAACGGCCAGGAGTAACTGGTCGCTCCTGGCCGTTCTCTGCCGGGTAAGCCTTAGGCCATGACGCTCTGGGCGGCCTGAGAGATCAGGTCAGCGGTGGCGTCAGGATGCGACACCATCGCCACGTGGTTACTCGGAATCTCGATCGTGGTGGCACCCATCCGGCTGGCGAACATCCGCTCGGCGTCCGGCGGGATCGCCTGGTCGCCGTCAGCGACCAGATACCAGCTTGGCTTGCTCTTCCAGGCTGGCTCGCCCATCACTTCCTGCAGCGCCGTGCCGTTGAGCGCCTGCTGGATGGCGTGCATCACCTTGGCCTTCGCCGGCTCGATGTCCCCGGCGAAGTGGTTCACGAAGTCGTCCTCCGGCAGCCAGGTGAATCCCTGCTTGTCGATGATCAGGTTCGCCAGCGCCGGCGTCGGCGGCCCTGAGGAGAGCAGTTGGCCGATGGTTTCGCCCTGATCGAGACCGAATGCGGCGATATAGACCAGGCCCATGACGTTGGGCGCGTCGGTGCCAAGGGCAGTCATGATCTGGCCGCCGTAGGAGTGCCCGGCCACGATGGTCGGGCCGTTCTGCCGGGCGAGCACCTGGCGCAGCCGGTTGACGTCGTCCGCCAGCGAGGTCATCGGGAATTCAGGCGCCGTGACGTTGTACCCCTCGCCCTGAAGTCGCTCGATCACCGAGTTCCAGCTTGAGCCGTCGGCCCAGGCACCATGCACGAGGACGATGTTCGGCAGTGCGGTCATCTGCTTTCCTCCCGTCGCGGTCGGTCAGTAAGCGACGATACGGACTGCGAGCAGGGCGCCTCGTCATCCAACCAGGGTGAAGGATTTGCACCACGACTGCGGGCGTCAAGATTTGGTCGGCATCCGCACTAAGTCTGATCGTCGCGCCGGTTATTGTCGGCATATGTCGGAGCAAGCCTTTACCGCGTCAGGCTCAGCCGGGCCAATCGCTGGATCAGCCCACGGCTCGGGTTCACCGCTGCTGATGCTGCATGGCGGCCCAGGTTTGACCGATTACCTGCCGCTGCTGAGCGATGAAGTCGCTGACTGGCGCTGGATCAGCTATCAGCAGCGTGGCCTTCCGCCGTCAGTATCAGCCGGGCCGTACACCCTTGAGCAGCATGTGTCCGATGCGATTGCCGTCCTCGACGAGTTGGGCGTGGACCGTGCGGTCGTGCTCGGTCATTCTTGGGGCGGCTATCTGGCCATGCAACTCGCTGCGGCTCGGCCGGATCGGGTAAGTGGCCTGGTGATCGTTGATCCGCTCGGTGCGGTCGGCGACGGCGGCGTCGCCGAGATGGGCAACCAGCTAGCGGACCGGCTGGCTGCCGCGGCGGTGGACGAGCACGCGCAGGTGCAGGCTCGGCTTTCGACGCCGGATCGATCCGACGAGGATTTTCGCAGGTCGCTGGAGTTGCTTTGGCCTGGCTACTACGCCGATCCGGCCACCGCCCCGGCCATGCCCGATTTCATCGCCTGTTCGATCGACAGCTATCTTGGCGGGTTCGCTTCAGTCGCTGATCAGATCGCGGCCGGCTTCGCTGAGCGCCTGCGTACAGTCCAGGTGCCAGCGGTTTTCGTGCTCGGTGAACGCAGCCCGATGCCATTGAGCCAAGGTGAGCAGACCGCCGCACTGCTGCCGCACAGCGAAGTCCAGATCGTGCCTGAGGCCGGTCACCTGCCCTGGCACGAACAGCCAGGCTGCATTGCCCAGGCACTGGCGAGAATACAGACGCTGATCGCCGCCGACGCCAATTGAGCGTCGCGCTGACCGATGGCCGGCGGCCCGGACGCCGACCCTAATGGGCAGTGTACGTGCAGTTCAGCTGCTCAGCCGGGTGCTGAACGGTAATAGAATCTATACACGTACCTAATTCGAGAGCTAGTCTAATGGGTGACGGTGAATAGCAGCACGTAAGGGACGCCGAGTGTGGATTAGGCCCCGTAAGGTTGTCACGTTCCTCACCTCATCGGCTAAGAACGCCACCACGCGGTATATGGGTGGCGTTTTTGTTTTGTTTGCCTGCGGCTCGGTCGGTGTCTGGTCCGCGCAGGTACACCTGGCCCACACGACCGGTGGCGCACTGCTGCAAGGCTTCAGCGAAGCCGCCCTGGTCAGTGGCGTGCTTGCGATTCTCGTTGATCCATACCTCAAACGCCGCCTTCAGGACGACTCTGGCTGGACGGCACTGTTCGGCTACCTCAATCCGCGTGCTTCGAGAGAACTGAGAGAGGCCATACAGGAACTGGCGGCTTGCAAGCGGTATTACACCAAGGCGTCCTGGCACATCTCGTTCGCCTGGGCCGACGAGGCAAATACGATTTTGGCTATCACTTTGGAAGTGGTGCGCACCGGATACAACATCGACCTCGAGCCCTACCGGCCTAATGGCAGGCCCTGGGTACTAGCGTCAACTCCCGGGTACCAGACGCAGTACCTGCGTTATTCACTGAGTTGCCCTGGCCATATTACCATGGTGGACTTTCGCGGCGCGGCGCTACAGGCATTCGTCAAGACTCAGGACGATCATTCTTTAGTGCTCGATGAGCGCGGGCTGCTCAAGGGACGCGGCATCGCCATCCCGCCCGACGCGCGGTTCGAGAGCATCAACCGGACCAGAATGTACCGTCACATGTCCGGTTTCGTGCCGCTGCACTATGAGACCTTCATCGAGAGCCTGACCTTTGCGCTGAGCGGGCAGGCACTCAATGACCTGCGCGTCAAGGTGCAACATCCGCGTCCGGATAACCGGAATCTGCCGGCCGAGTGGACCAGGAGCCCGACGGAGGCGCAGAAGTCCGCCGTCAGGACCTTCGGCCGCGCCACGCCCGGCCAGGTTACGCTGATCTCCTGGAGCCTCGCCGCCGAGTATCGGGGGGACTGATCACCTGCGACAGGCCGGCGACGGGGTGCCTCAGGCGTTGACGCAGCTCTCGCTGTAGTCCCAGACCTCGCTGGCCAGTTCCGGCGTGACCAGCTTGCTGGGCTCGGTGACCTGGCACTTGTCGTAGTACAGGCCACTCTGATCGGCCACCTCAGGCGAGGTCGCGCAGTAAAGCGAGGTCTGCGCTCCCTGCTCGATGGTCAGCATCCGCCTGGTCATGATCTGCCTGGCGGGCCACGGCACCCGCTTCCAGATCTGCGAGGCGACGACGCCGGGATGCAGGCTGTAGGAGCTGACGCCGCTGTCTGCCAGCCGCCGACCAAGCTCGGCGGCGAACAAGACGTTGCACAACTTCGACACCGCGTACTCGCGCATCCCGACCAGCGTCTTCGTGCGCTGGCGCAACGCGTCGAAGTCAATGCCTTTAGCCTGGTAATGCGAGTCGCTCGCGACGCAGACGATCCTGGCACCCGAGCTTTGCCGCAGCAGCGGCAGCAAGGTCGTGGTCAGCAGGAAGTGCCCAAGATGATTCACGCCAAAATGCAACTCAAAGCCGTCACCAGTCAGGCCACGCTGACCGGCCACGCCGGCGTTGTTAATCAGCACGTCCAGTGGCTCCCCGCTCGCCAGGAAGTCCGCAGCGAACTGCCGCACGCTGGCCAGCTCATTGAGGTCAAGCTGGGCGAAGCGCACCTGGTCATTGCCGGTCTCTGCGGTAATGGCGGCGACCGCAGCCGCTCCCTTATCCAGCGAGCGGCTAGTGAAGTGCACCCGACCGCCGCGCCGAGCCAGTTCGGTAGCTGTCGCGAAGCCAATTCCGGCATTGCCGCCAGTTACCAGGAAGGTGCGTCCAGCAAGATCAGTCATTTCCTTGGCCAGTTAGGTCGAAGAACAATACTCCGGACCCTATCGCACTAGCCGAGTTGTCGGCATTTCCTGGCACCTAGCCAAGGTCAGTGCAGTTCAGCACCCGGCGTGCCAAGCGCGCTTCGCGCACGGGTACTCCGGTAGTAGTTCGCGATCCCGGCTGCGCGGCCACCGCTGCCCGAGCCAATCGCGGCCGCAGCCGCAGCCGCAGCCGCAGCCCCGGCCGCAGCCGCAGCCCCGGCCCAGGCCACGGCACCCGCCGCCCGCCGCCCTCCGCCCTTTCGCCGCCTCGCGCCTGCCGCCGCCCGCCGTTGCGCCGCCTCGCGCCTGCCGCCGCCCGCCCTTGCGCCGCCCCGGGCCTGCCCAGCCTGACCGTGCCTGCCTGCCCGGACGGCTTTCGGGTTGCCGCAGGGCTTCGGAGTCGCGCCGGAGAGTTTCTGGGTCGTGCTTGAGGGTTTCTGGGTCGTGCTGGAGTGTTGCCGCCTGGCGGAGTGCTGCCGCCGCCCTGCCGGAGAGTTACCAGCGCCCTGGCGGAGTGTTGCCGCCTGCCGGAAGCCTGACCGCGCTATACGCCGACAATCCTCCGCTAGGCGGCAACACTCCGGCGAGCCGCCGAGAACTCTCCTTCACACCGGGCCGGCCACGACCGGGCCGGCCACGACCGGGCCAGCCGGGGCCGGCGAGCCGGGGCCGGGCCAGCCACGACCGGGCCAGCCGGGACCGGGCCGGCCACGACCGGGCCAGCCGGGACCGGGCAGCCGGGACCGGGCCAGCCGGGACCGGGCCGGCCCAGGGCAGGGCCAGCCCAGGGCAGGGCCAGCCCAGGGCAGGGCCAGCCGAGGGCAGTCGGCCATAGGCCACGTCGCCCGGGGGGTTAGCTGTGGCAGGCGGCGATGGCGCCTAGGTTGTATCGGCCGGTTTCCAGTGACCAGTGGAAGTTGCCCCCCATCCAGGAGCGGAGGCCGGCCAGGTAGCGCAGCAACTCAGGCCCGGCTTCGCGGCGCAGCGAAGTCTCTGCCTGCAGATAGCGGTTGACCTCGGCGTCGTGCATTGTTGCGGCAGCCGTAATTGCCTCGGTCAGTGGTAGTTGGCGCTCGTTCGCCAGGACGGCTGGCAGGCTATGCACTTTGATGCTGCGCTCGGCTTCCTTGGGGAAGGACAGGATGTCGTTGGCCCAGCAGGTGACGTTCACCGCGATGTCGCTGATCAGTCGTACGTCGCGCCGCCAGTACTCGGGGCCGGATAACTCAAAGCCGTCGGCCACGTCGATGAGTGCCAGGCAGGTGGGGACCGCGCCGCTGTGGCGTCGCATGGTGGCGTATTCGGCCAATACGGCCGGTCGGTCATCAGCCCGGTGCCCGGCCTCCCAGAATTGCGCCAGGAAATAGCCTCGCACGGCGGAAACGAAACGGGACGCCTGCGGCGCGGTTGACATCGCGTTAAGGCGATCTATAAGGTCGCCCAAGGCTCGGGTAAACGGACCTGATCGGTACCGAGCCTCCGCTTCGTTGTCGAGTACCAGCATGAACGCGGTGACGATCCTGGTCAGTCGTTGCAAGTCAGTCCCGGTGGCCGACTCATCGCTGAACTGGTCGTCGAAAAGAAACAGCCACATTTGCCAGTCGGCGAGTAACTTTAGGGCTTCGGCGCTCGCGTGTGGCGTGGTCCTGGCAGCCAGTCTGCCTACCTTCGTCTCGCTGATCCGCGCATCTTCGACCGTATCCTTGGGCAGCTCAAACCGGCGAGCCCAATTTACTACGTGCGCATCGATATCTTCTGCATAGGAACTAATTTCGTCGTCAAATGGGCAGGCTAGCTCCGGCACCGAAAATGCGCTGGACATGCGGGCGAGTCCTCCGATACTCCCGATACTGAAAACGAGGTTAAACGCTGCCCCCGGTGCTGATCTAGCTGAGCTAGCCGGATCAACCTTGATCATAGAAATAGCCGCAAGTATGGGCAAGAGACCAAATATCATCGGCACTGACGGTGATGTCGCTTGCGCAGACTGTGGCGTCAAGCCGGTCCGGGGGGATCCATCCTGGCAAGTAGCAGTGCCACGTCGTCGCCGTGGCGGCGAGATCGAGGCACGCTCTGCAGAATGTCATCAGCGAGTTCGTCCAGATCCTGCGCCGACGAGAGCCGCAGCACATCAAGCAGCCGGCGCAGGTTGTAGTCGTCACCGGACTCCGACTCAAGCAATCCGTCGGTCGTCAGCGCCAGCAGCGAATTCGGTGGTGCCTGGACTTCTATCGTCGCGTACTCCGTTGTCGGGTCCACGCCGAGCGGCAGGCCAGGCTCGCAGTCGAGTATCCGCGGCTCGGCGTTTGGCGCGACGAGCACAGGTGGCGGATGGCCGGCCCGGCTGATGGTGAGTTGCCCGGCGACCGGGTCGACGACCACGAAGCAGCAGGTAGCGAACAAAGCGATGTCCTGGCTCAGTATTGAGGTCGGCAAGCCATCGGTTGGTGCGAGCCATGACCTGGGCGGCGCCGTGACCTTCCCTGGTGTAGGCGTGCACCGCGGTGCGCAGTCGTCCCATCAGCGACGCGGCCAGCAGGTTATGTCCCTGGACATCGCCAATGACCAAGGCGACCTGCTGCTCGTTGCACTTGACCACGTCGTAGAAGTCACCGCCGATCTCGATGCCGGACGTGGCTGCCAGGTATCGAGTCGCTAGCCGCAGGCCGGGCGCGATCAGCGGACCTCTCGGCAGCATGCCGCGCTGCAACTCGGTCGCCAGCGCGTGCTGGGTCTCATGCATGCGAGCCCGTTCCATTGACTGGCTCAGCAGGCCTGACGCGGCGAATAGCAAAGTTCGCTCGTCCGGGGTGAAGCCGCGTGGCTCAGGAAAGCCGAATAGGCAGGCGCCAATTTGGCCGGCCGAGTCGAGCACCGGCAGCGCGACCCAGGCTTGCTGCGCTGACTCGTGCGCGATGGCGGCCAGATGCGGGAAGTCGTCGATCAGGCTGGCTGGCGAGGACAGATAGACCGGGGCGCGCCATTCGATCGCGACCGACAAAGGGGTAGGCCGAGCTGAATCGAGTTGGCTTAGTGCATGCACGCTCACGTCGTCGAAGCCGCACGAGGCTACTGTCTGGAGTCGCCCGTCCCTGGACGCCAGCAAGATAAGCCCGTTCGCCCCGTAGGCGCTTAGTCCGCGAGGCGCGGCGGCCATGATGGCGTCCACGGTGCTGGCTGACGCCAATGCCGCAGTGAAGTCCCTAGCCTGCGCCGCTCGGTCAGCGAGTTCGCGTAGTTGCCGCTCCTCAGCTTCGCGTCGCGCCCGGACGGCCGTGGTATCCATCACCATGCCCATCATCCGGGCCGGCAGGCCATCGGGACCGGGCATGATCCGGCCGCGCGCCTCCATGGACCGCAGGCTGCCGTCTTCGCCAAGCACCCGGTACTCGATCTGATAGGTGCCTGCCGACGCGACCATGGCCTGCATGGCCGCTTGGACCTGAGCTAAATCGGCGGCCGGGACCCTGGCCAAGAACGCGTCCATGGTCGCGACCAAGCCGTCAGACAGGCCGTGCATGCGAAAGGTGACCGGATCGCCGATCACTTCTCCTGACCCGATGTCCCAGGTAAAGAAGCCAGCTTCCACGCTTGTGGCGCTTGGCTGGAAGACCGTCAGCGCCACGTCAGCGACGATATCGGCGCCGTTGTGATCGCCGGTGGTAGCTGCGCCAGCGGAGATAACGGGCTCAGTCACCTCGCTTCGACCACGTGGTTTCATCGCCTGCCCAGTCACCGCGGTTCCCGGCCCGTTGACCGGTCGGCTGACCAGGCAACAGATGTGCAAACGCTAAGCATAGGGCAACTTGCGGTGCAAGTGCCGGAAGGTTTGGCCGACTTTTTCGGCGAATCGGCGTCCATGGCCGGTCTGGCCTACCGGCAGAACGCGATCCGGTGATCGGATCCGACCCCGGAGGTCACGTCGCTAGGGGTTGACTCCGTACCTAAGTACGGCTGTTAGCTTGCGTGTTATGGCTGGTGTGACCATCGGGAAATTCGCCGCCGCCGAAGGCGTGAGCGTGGAGACGGTCAGGTTTTACCAGCGCCGTGGCCTGCTCGCCGAGCCGGACCGGCGTGGTTCAGGATTTCGTGAGTACTCAGATGATGACCGCTGGCGCCTCGGCTTTATCCGGCGAGCCAGGCAGCTTGGCTTTACCCTCGCTGAGATCACCGAGTTGCTCGGTCCAGCGGAGTGCCGGTCGGTTGATGACATCCAGCACGCGGCCGAAGCCAAGCTCGCCGCGGTCGCCGAGCAGGTCAGCGAGCTGGTCAAGCTCCAATGCCGGCTGCGCCGCCTGATTCAGGTGTGCGCGCACGGCGACCGCGAAGATTGCCTGGCACTGCAGCTGCGTGACGATCACAGCAGAGGGACTGAATATCCATGAGCGCACTGGCGAACGTGACCGACGAGACCTTCGAGGCGACTGTGCTGCGGAGCCCGCGGCCGGTGCTGGTGGAGTACTGGGCGCAGTGGTGCGCGCCGTGCCGGCAGCTTAGCCCGGTGCTTGACTCGATCGCCGCTGAGTACGGCGACCAGCTCAACGTGGTCAAGCTCAACACCGATGAGAATCCGCTGACTGCGCAGCAGCACCAGATCCTGTCGGTACCGACCATCAGCCTGTTCTCTGGCGGACAGCTGGTCAAGCAGGTCATCGGGCTGCGATCAGCTTCGGCGCTCAAGCGGGAATTCGCGCCTTATCTCTAAGCCAATTCTGGTGGCCCGGACGCGGCGAATTCGCGTGGCCCGGACGCGGCGAATTCGGGTGGCCCAGACGCGGCGAATTCGCGTGGCCGTCCTCGGTCTGGCCGTACTTGTCAGGGCCAGTGGCAAGCGGCTACGGTGCCGGAATGGGTGCTTACCCCGCTGGCGATCAGCCCGCCTGGATCGACTTTCACTTCGATCTGATGTGCCCGTACGCCTACCAGACCTCGCTTTGGATCAGGTCCGTCGCCGCGCAGACTGGCCTGATCGTGAACTGGCGGTTCTTCAGCCTCGAAGAGGTTAACCGGGTCGAGGGGAAAAAACACCCGTGGGAGCGTGACTGGTCCTATGGCTGGTCGCTGATGCGGATCGGCGCGATGCTGCGGCGCCAGCGCATGGCCGACCTGGACGCCTGGTATGCCGCAGCTGGCCGGCTGCTGCATGCCGAAGGCGGCAAACCGCACGACCGCGCCGTGGCCACGGCGCTCGTGGCCAGCCTCGGCCACGATCCCGGGCTGGTGGACGCGGCTATCGCGGACCAGAGCACCAGCGATGAGGTACTGGCCGAGCACCGGCGGGTGACCGCGGCTGGCGGGTTCGGAGTACCGACGCTCTTCTTTCCCGATGGTCAATGTCTTTTCGGGCCGGTACTTATCGATCCGCCGCAGGGGCAGGCGGCGGTAAGGCTATGGCAGGCGGTGCTCGCCTGGACGGAATTTCCTCACCTGTACGAGCTGCAGCGGCCAAAGAGCCAGGCCGACGCCGACCGGATCGCGCACGCCTTCCTGCCGTATCTGCGCGGCCGTGACTGGGTGAGCGTGAACCGGGGCGAAGTGATTGAGTTTCCCGCCAGCGAACTGGAGTCGAGTTGACCGAAGCGCCTGCCGATCCTGACCAGCTGCGGGCCGATCAGGATCGCATCATCGACCTGCTCGGCACAGAATGGTCGGCCATCATCGACCTGCTCGGCGGGCTGTCCGCCGCTCAGTGGGCGACGAGCGTGCTGCCTGGCTGGACCGTGCACGACGTGCTCGCGCATCTGGCTGGCACCGAATACTCGCTGGCCGGCACGCCGGTCCCCGAGGTACCGGCCGGCAGTGACGCCGGTTCGCATGTGCACAACGACATCGGCAAGCTAAACGAGCTCTGGGTCGTCGCGCTGCGGTCTAGGTCGGATGCTGAGCTGCTGGCTGACTTCAGCGAAGTCACGGCGAAGCGGCTTGACAGCCTCCGCGCGATGCCGGTCGCGGACTTCCACGCGCCATCGTGGACGCCAGCCGGTCCAGGTACCTACGGCCGCTTCATGGAGATCCGGATCTTCGACTGCTGGATGCATGAGCAGGACATCAGGACCGCGGTTGGCCTGCCGGGCAACGAATCTGGGCCGGCCGCGCAGCGTTCGCTCGACGAGGTGGTCGGCGCGCTCGGGTACATCATCGGCAAGCGCGGCAAGGCCCCGGACGGCAGCTCAATTCTGATCAGGCTGACCGGCCCGATCAAGCGGGACCTGTGCGTGGTCACCGACGGCCGGGCCAAGGTCGTCGGCTCACTAGACAGCGCGCCGACAGCCACCATCGAGTTGTCCTCGTCGCTCTTCCTGCGCCTGGCCGGGGGCCGTCAAGACCCGCAAGCAGCGCTCAGCCAGGTCGCAGTCAGCGGTGACGAGGCGCTCGCCAGGCAGCTAGCCACCAACCTGGCGTTCACGATCTGAGTCGGGCGGCCGATGCCGCTGCTTGGTCTCAGGGGCGGCGAGGCCGACGCAGGCCGCCGCGGCCAGCACAGCCGCCGCGAGCACGAAGGCCGCGTCGTAGTCGACTGAGTCGACCAGGAAGCCGACAGCGATCGGGCCGGTGACCGCGCCGAGGTCGCCCGCCATCTGGTACGAGGCGACCAGCGCGCCGCCCGGCCGGCGCTGAGCCTGGCCGCTGGCGTCAGTGCTCGCCTTGCTGGTACTGAGCAGGTCGCCGATCATCGCGGCCGGTGCGACGTCAAGTAGCCCGGAGCCGATGCCCAAAGTAGCCATCGCGGTGAAGTAACCACCGAGTCCTGGGATGAAAGCCAGCGCCACCATCCCGGCCGCCGAAGTCAGGCAGCCGGCCACGATGATCGGCCGGCGGCCGATCGTGTCGGCGAGCCGACCGGCCGGCAGCAAAGTTGCCGCATTGAGCGCGGCGACCACCCCGAAGCCGATGCCGGTCCAGGTGGGTGAGCGGTGCAGTTCGTATCGCACGAACAGCGGCACGATGGCACTGCGGATGCCGAGTACCGCGAAGCCGTCGGCGAGATTCGCGGCGGCCGCCGCCCGGTAGGCCGGGTAGCTCAGGATCCGCCTGACCTCGCTGACGATCCGGCCGAACCGCGACCCTGACCGCCGCCCGGCCGGTTCGGCTGCAGCTGCTGCGGGGCCGGCTCGGTTCGGCCGCCCGGCCGGCTGGTCGCGCAGTACCGCATAGGCGATCACGACCGGGATGATCAGCAGCACGCCGTAGATAAAGAAAGGCGCACGCAGCGACCAAGCGGCCACCAGGCCGCCGATCGTCGGCCCGCTGATGCTGCCGAGCAAGAAGCCGCCCGAGTACAGCCCGCTGGCCTGGCCGCGCTGCTCGGCGGACACGGTGCGCAGCAGCAGAGTCTGAGCGCTCACGCCGAACATGGCCGACCCGAGGCCACCGACTCCACGCAGCACGATGAGCTGGATGAACGAGCCAGAAAACCCGGCCAGCACGCTGCTGACTGCCACGATGCCGATGCCGACAGCCATCGTGCGGCGCTCGCCGAACCGGTCAACCAGGCGGCCAGCCGGGAGCGCGCCGACCACCCGCATGAGCGCGAACGCGCTGATCACGCTGGCAGCGGCGGCCGTGCTCACGCCGAACTGACGTGCGAATGCCGGAATGCTCGGTGCCACGATGCCGTAGCCGAGTGCCACGGTGAACGAGACCGAGCTGAGGATCGCGACTTCGCGCGGCAGGCCGCGAAATAGCCCGCCCGAGGATCCTGACAGGTTGCGCGACACCTCCCGAGCAGAACGCGGCAGAACCGGCACACCACGCATTGTGTCAGTCGGTTCGTCGCGGAGATGAGTCCGGTGGTGGCTCGGCCGGCCCGAACTGTCCGTGTCTGCTGTGATACTTAAAGGGTGCTGCAAGTCCTTGAAGGCAAGCTGGTCGGCCGGGATACCGAGCTCAGCCAGCTCGTCGCGCTCCTTGACGCGGTCGCGACCGGGCAGCCAGTCGTCACGCTGATCAGCGGGGACGCTGGTGTCGGCAAGACCCGGCTGGTGACTGAGCTGGCGACGCGAGCCAGGGCGCGCGGATTCACCGTGCTGGCCGGGCGTTGTGCCGAGCTCGGCAACGCGGTGCCTTACCTGCCGCTGGCCGACGCGCTGCGCGACGCGACTACCGGCCCGTCACCTGGCGGCGCGGTGGTGGACGCGCTGGCTGCCCGCCCGGTGCTGTCCAGGCTGCTGCCCGACCGCAATGAGAGTCAGCCAGCCGGCGGCGACATGCCGGGCCTGGTGCAGCAGCAGCTGTTCGGTGCCGTGCTCGGCATGCTGACCGAGCTGGCGGCGGCCGCTCCAGTGCTGCTCATCTTGGAGGACTTGCACTGGGCCGATCAGTCCACCAGGGACCTGGTGACCTTCCTGTCCCGCATGTTGCACTCCGAGCGGCTGGCAGTGCTTGCCACCTATCGCAGCGACGACATGCACCGACGGCACCCGCTCCGGCCACTGGTCGCTGAGCTGCTGCGGCTCCCGAGCGTCAGTTCAATCGAGCTACGCCCGCTCGAGCCGTCGGCGATGGCTGAGCTGCTGACGACGTTGTCCGCGCGGCGCCTTGATGCCGCTGCCATCGGTCAGCTGATCACCAGGGCAGAGGGCAACGCCTACTACGCCGAGGAGCTGCTCGCGGCCTGCTCGGATGGCAGCCAGCTGCCCGCAGGCCTGGCTGACCTGCTGCTGGCCAGGATGGAGCGGCTGTCGGCGGCGGCACAGCAGGTGCTGCGCACCGCCGCGGTGACTGGCCGACGCGTCGACGACGAACTGGTCAGGCAGGCATCAGGACTGGACGAGCAGGTCTATGACGGCGCGGTCAGGGAGGCGGTGGCTAGCCAGCTGCTCGTTCCTGACGGCGAGCAGGGCTACTCGTTTCGGCACGCGCTGCTCCGCGAGGCCGTCTACGCGGACCTGCTGCCGGGGGAGCGGACCAGGCTGCACGCCCGGCTGGCTGAGCTGCTTGCCGATGACCAGCGACTGGCGCAGGTGCCAGGCACCGCCGCTGAGCTTGCGCACCACTACCTGGTCAGTCACGACATCCCTGGCGCGTTTAAGGCTTCAGTGCTGGCGGGCAGGGAGGCCGAGCGGCTCGCGGCACCAGCTGAGGCGCACCGGCACTACGACCAGGCGCTCTCGCTCTGGGACCGGGTCCCTGAGGCGCAGGAGCTTGGCGGCATCGGGCGCGGCAAGCTGGCCTACCGGTCGGCGATCAGCGCGGCCGATGGCGGTGACCTGCAACGCGCCGCCGCCCAGTTGCGGGCGTTGCTGCCGTACGTGCGCGACATCGGCGACCAGGTACTGCTGTGCCGGGTCAACGAACGGCTCGCCTACTTCCTCAACGACCTTGGCGCGGACGACGAGGCGGCAGCGGTGGCCCAGGCGGCCATCGACGCGCTGCCACCAGACCCGCCGACCTGGGAGTACGCGCGAGCGCTGGCCACTCACGCCCGGGCGCTGCTGGCCTCGCTCGACACCGAGCCGGCTCGCGCCCGAGCCGAGCAGGCCCGCAGCGCGGCGACCGCGGCCGACGCGCCCTGGGTGCAGGCCGATGCGCTGGTGACGCTCGGCCTGATCAGCGAACGATCAGGCAAGATCGAGATGGCGACCGAGCTGTTCAGCCGGGCCCATAAGCAGGCGGCTGCGGCCAAGGTGCTCGGAGTGGAGTTGCGGGCCGCGTTCCAGCTCGCCAGGCTCGCGCTTGAGCAAGGCGACCTGACCGCCGCCGCCAAGGTGGCGCATCAGGGCACCGCGCGGGCGGAGCAAGCTGGGCTCGGCATGGCCCAGTACGGCATCGACCTGCAATATGTGCATTACCTGGCGCACTTCGCTGACGGGCGGTGGGACCACGCGCAGGAGATCGCCGACGGGTTCGCCATCCGGGTGACCAACGAAGCCGAGGCCAGGCTGTCGGCCATGGCCATGTTCATTGCGGTCGCCCGCGGTGCGCCGGCCGTGCGGGAGCGGCTGACCTGGCTTGAGCCTATGTTCGGCGGCGACCAGTTCGTCGAGTACATCGCTCGCGGGCTGGCCGCCGAGCACGCCTGGTGGGGCGGTGACCTGACCGAAGCGCTCGCCCAGACCCTGGCCACGATCGAGGTGTCTGAGCGGAGCTACGAAGGCCACGGCCCGCCGATCATCAGGGTAGCTGCCATTGGCCTGAGCATCCTGGCCGATCAGGCAGTACTCGCCAGGTCGTCAGGCGATACCGTTCAAGCACATGACCTAGCAGAAAGGGCCAGTGAGCTACTCGCCAAGGCCGAGGCCGGCGCCGCCAACGAGCGGCTGCCAGGGTTCGCGCTCGGCGTCGATGGTCAAGGCTGGCTGGCCAGGGCCCGGGCTGAGTGGGGCCGGGCTCAGGGTGCGAATGAGCCGGCTGCCTGGCGCGCGGTCGTGACCGCCTTCGGGCCGGCCTTCAGCTACGAGACCGCCCGATCGCGCTGGCGGCTGGCTGAGGCGCTGGCGGAAGCTGGTGACCGAGCCGCGGCGAGCGAGGAATGGGAGCTCGCGAACGCAGCCGCCACCAGGCTGCGGGCCGCTCCGCTGCGCGCCGCCCTGGCTGACCTTGGCCGCCGCGCCAGGATTGGCGAGCGTGGCAAGTCGCACTTGGCGGCCGGCGCGGCCGGCGCGGCCGACGGGACCGGCGGGGCGGGCTTTGGCGGTGGCGGTCCACTCGGTGTACTGACCGGCCGTGAGCTTGACGTACTTCGGCTGCTTGCGGCTGGTCACAGCAACAAGGAGATCGGGACTGAGCTCTTTATCTCGCCTAAGACGGCGAGTGTGCACGTGTCGAACATCTTGGCCAAGCTGAATGCTGGCAGTCGCACTGAAGCGGCGGCCATCGCGCATCGCGACGGACTCTAGGCGGGCAGCAACGGGCGAAGGTGGTGCCGTGCTGGCATCGGCCCGCGCCGAGCGCGGCGTGCCCTGCGGGCACGTCGCGCGTCGGATGCGACCTTCTGCATGTCGCTGACATGCTGCTCGGCAAGCAATTGAGTCAACCTTGGGTGCATTACGACCTCCTGTGTGATCCGGGTCGTCCCTGACCCGGCACTATTAAGGTTCGCCGTAAGACCCTCGCTGCCGCATCGGGCTTATGCCCTATCTCTGCCCGGCCACCGCCCTTGCGGCCTAAGCCGTCGCCTAGGCCGCGTGGCCGGACGAGCGCGAAATCCTGAGTCGCGGGGTGGGCCATGACTTCGCGTTAACGACCAGCGAGCATCGCGAGGAAGGCGCCGCTCAGCAAGTAAGGCCCGAAACTGATCTTGCTGCGCCTGCTGATTCGCCTGGTGAGGAGCAAAGCCACGCTGGCCAGCGCGGCTAGCAGGAACCCGGCGAACGCCCCATCGATCAGCGTGCGCCAGCTCAGCCAGCCGAGCACCAGTCCGATCAGGCCGGCCAGCTTGATGTCACCGCCGCCGAGCTGCCCGCCGCTGACCACGCCGAGCAGCAGGTATCCGGTGCCGACCGCGAGCCCGCCGAGTACCGCTCGGCCGAAGGCTGGCCAGTCGCTGGTCGTTGCCGCCGCCACTGCGAGCAGCACCAGCAAGGCCGGGTAGGCCGGCAGCGTCAGTCGGTCAGGCAACCGCTGCACAGCGCTGTCGATCTGGCTGAGAGCCACCCCGACGACGCCGAGGTAGGCGAACGCGGCGACCGCGGGCTGGCCGCCAAACCGCGCGATGAGCAGCGCCACGATCGCTGCCGTCGTGAGCTCAATCGCCATGGGTGCACCGAACCAGTGCCCGCAGCTAGCGCAACGTAAGGCCGGCCGTGACGGCAGTGGCGCGGCGCAGTTGCCGCAGGAGCTTTCCTCAGGTTCACCGCCGGGCACCGACAGCCGCGCAACCTCACCGCGCAGGGCTAACCCAGCGAGCAGCCCAGCGGCCGCGCCGCTGACGGCCAAGATCACATCCATGCCGCTCCGTCGGCCTCACAATGATCGTGGAGTATTACCTAGCGATCTCGGCCGGTAATACTCCACGATCAAGGACTGACCCTTTAGCTCAGACCCCAGATATCGCCGAGGTCGCCGTCGCAGTCGTTCTGCACGGCCGACGTGCCCGCACCGCCGTTGCTTGCGTCGTCGATGCACTTGTTGATGAAGTTGATCAACTCACCCTGCGGTCCGGTCTCCCAGACGTCGAGCGCGTTGTCCGTGTTACAGCCCTGCAACGTCAGTGCGGTCTGCGAGAGGGGGCCGGTGGCGCTGAGGCAGTCACCGTTGCTGCCGCGGATCGTGCCATTGCCCTCGAGCGTCCACAGTTGCCCGGCCTCAGCCGGCTGGTTGCTGTAGTCACAGGGTTCGAGTTGCACGGTACCGCCGGTGTTCTGCAGGCAGAGTTGGCCCGAGCCGACGACCAGCGGTCCGGCCGGCAGGTTCCAGGTCTGACCGACACCGAAGGTGCAGCTTGCTCCGTCGACCGTGGCACCCGCGGTCTGGCCAGAGTTAAGGCAACGGCCAGACGACGGATTCCACAGTGCGCCGAAGCCCAGGTAAACCCAGACCTGCTTGGACCCGCCGCTGCAGGGCGACAGCGTGACCTTGGTGCCGCTCGATGACGCGCACTGCCCAGCGATCTGCAGTGTGCCACTGTCGTCTGGCTTGCCCGTCGCGACATACTGCCAGTCCTGGCTCGACACCCGGCCGGCGCTGCACTTTTGCACCTTGATCGACTGGCCGCTGGCATCGGTGCCGCCATCCAGGCAGAGCTTGGGCTTGGCCAGCACCAGATTGCCGGACGGCGGGTTAGCCGCGGTCAGCGAAGGCACCACGGCGATGTTGAATTGGGTCTTGCCTGTGACACTGCCGTCCTTGGCCGTCACCTGCACGGCGAAGGTGCCTGCGCTAGCCGGCGCCGTGCCAGTGATCTTGCCGGATGCGTTGATGTTCAGGCCACTAGGCAGGCCGGTGGCACTCCAGCTGAGGTGGCCGCCTGAGTTGGTGTCGACGGCTTTGAGACCGAACGAGACGGTGGAATTCACCGCCACGTCCTGTACGCCAGGGTCAAGTACGGCGACCCGGTGCGTCGAGCCATTGCCGAAGGCGCCGGTGCCGTTCGGAGTGCCCAGGCCGGTCGGGCTGTCGAAGCCGGTCTCGCCGTGGCACAAGTACTGCCGGTAGCTCTCGCACTGGCCGTTGACGCCTGTGGTGACATCGAACAGGTCGTTGGTGTGCAGGTACGGATACTCAGCCGGATACGAGCCCTTGCTCGGGTTGCCGGCCAGCGCGTAGATCGCGGTGATGATCGGCGTGGCCTCGCTAGTACCGCCAAACTCATAGAAGCCGCCCGGCCGCTTGTAGCTGTCGTAGACCAGCACGCCAGTGGCCGGATCGGCGTTCGCTGACACGTCATTCTCGGTTCGGTTGACGCAGCCGCTGGCCTCGCTGTCGTCCTGCGTCTGCCAGGACGGCTTCGGCTCAATAGCTGAGCAGCCACCGCCGGTGCCCTCTGAGCCTGGCGCAGCGGCGCCCCAGGTGCTTTCGGTCCAGCCCCGGCCGTTGCTGGCGTGCCTGAGCGAGGTGCCACCGATCGCGGTGACGTACTGCAGGTCCGTCGGGTAGGCGGGGCCGTAATCGTGGTCACCGGCGGCGAAGTCAAGTACGTCGCCAGGGTGGTTGAAGTCGCTGTCGAAAGAGTCCTGGCCGAAGAACTCGCCCCCCGACCAGCTGTTGGAGACGAACCTCGCGCCCTTCTTGATCGCGGTGTTCTCGGCCGCGCCCAAGTTGGCGGTGAAGGCGGAAGTGGCCTCGATCAGCAGGATGTGGCAGTTCGGGCAGATCGCCGACACCATGTCCAGGTCGAGCGACTCCTCCGTGGCCCAGTCCGCGTTCCCCTTGGGCAGCGGGCTTGACTTGCCTGACTGATTCACGATCTTCAGGCAGCCGCTCTTGGTGGTGCAGGCCGGAAGGTGGAAGTGCGAGCGGTAGCGGCTGAGGTCCGCGGCCGCATTAGGGTCATTGAAGGCATCGACGATCGCGACCGTTTCGCCCTTGCCCTTCTTAGCCGATGCGGTAGTGAGCTTGTACGCACTGCGGAGCTGAGCTGGGCCGTAGTCGTCCGACGCGGCGTGCGCTACCGCGGGCACGATCCCGTGCGGCAGCGCGTGCATGATCGACATGCACTCCATCTGGCCAGGCCGTGACGGAGCCGGGCACACATAGTGCTCGTTCCGCGGTAGCGGAGCACGACGAACCGCGGTGAGTTCGCCGGCCCGGTGCACCGCTGCGGGCGCGTGGTGGACAACTGAGACACGAACCGGCGCAGCCGAGGCGGTGGCCGGTATCGTCATGCCCAGCGTCCCGACGGCAGCGACCACTACGGCCGTTACTGCCGGTCGGGTGAGCAGCGTAGAGCGCACAGATCCTCCGGTGTGATGGCGGACAAGCAATACAAAGCAACCGACATATATAGCAGAAATACCGAGAACGCGTATCTGATTCTGTATTAACAATTGCTTTTCGTTAGGATCATCTGTCCCGCCAGTAACAGCTGCCACTGGCGGACCCACTGGTCAGCGATCTGCCAGCGCAGCGGTCCCTGCCGGACGGCGCCAGGCCAGGCGACACGAATCCCGATAGGCGTCTAGCGCGGCTATGCGGTACTCCTGCTCGCCGACTAGCTGCAAGCGCCGGTGGTGAGTCGGCCTTCGCCGTGGCTGTACAGGGCGGCGACTCCTGGCACGTCGCCCTGATGCCGCATCCGCGCGGCCGCGCTCGCCTGCTTCAGCACGTACCGGTCGAAGAACGCGAGCGTGACCCCGGCCACGATCCGCTCGTAAGCGTTAGTGCCCCAGTAGGGCTCGGTGTGGCTGGCCCCGGCCAAGGCCAGGTAGAACCTGATCTTGGAATTGTCCGCGTGATACATCTGCACGCTGCAGCCAGGCGGATTGATGACGTCGGCGCTGCCCTGGCTGAACAGCATCGGCACGGGGTGGCCGACGTACCACTTGCCGTTCATCGACGGCCAGGCCGAGCCCGACTCGACCGCGACCGCGGCCACCCGGTGGTCGACGCAGCAGGTGTTCGCGGCGACGGCAGCGACGGTGTCGCCGCCGTCGGACTGGCCGGCCACCGCGATCTGGCGCGGATTGATCAGCCCGGCAAACAGGCCGTGCTTGGCGCGGCTGAGTGCGAGCAGCTTAGTGATCACGTAGGACATGTCGCCGGGCTGGTTCGGCAGGTCGGCTTCGGTCGCCGCGCTGCCGACCAGGCAGTCCGAGTGCGGGAAGTTGACGACCGCGACTACGTAACCGGCGCTGGCCCAATACTGCAGCAAGTTGCCGTAAGGTCGGCCGCACTGCATGAAGCCCGGTGCGAACACGAGTAGCGGGAATGGTCCGCGCGCTGGCCCCGACTTCGCGGCGGGACCAGCTTGCGGAAACCTGAGCTGGGTTAGCAGGTGCCGGACGGGCAAGTGCCCGCCGGTCGGGCCGATCCGCGCTGGTTCGCTGAATGTCAGTGCTCGCCAGCCAACCCAGTAGCTATGCCAGACGCCGATCGCCGATGCGGCACCCGAGCGGGCGCCGACCGACGTGACGTGGGCGACCGCCGAACTGGTGGGGGAAACCGGTCGGGGTGGCGGTGCGGCGGCCGGCAGTGCGGCGCAGCCAGCAATCAGCACGACGAGCACCGCCGCCAGCAGCCCGCTCGTCCTTCGCCGCCGGGGTACGTCGAGCCGGGGTGCACCGGGCCGGGGTGCGCCGGGCCGGGGTGCGCCGAGCCGGGGTGCGCCGGGCCGGGTCAGGCTGAGGCGGACCATGCTCAGCCGGCCAGGATGTCGGCCAGGTTGAAGCTCACTGGCTCTTCGAGCTGGCTAAAACCACAGGATTCCGGCTCGCGATCCGGGCGCCAGCGGACGAACTGGGCGGTGTGCCGGAAGCGGGTGCCTTCCATGTGGTCGTATCTGACCTCGACTACTCGCTCGGGGCGCAGCGGCACGAAAGAAAGGTCCTTGCCCGAGTTCCACCGGCTGCCTTCGGCCTCGCGCGGGTTCCGCACTCCCTGCGCATGGGCGGCCCAGTTCCATGGATGCCCGTCGAACTCGGTCACCAGCGGCTGCAACTCGGTAAAGAGTTCTTTCCGCTTAGCCATCGGGAACGCGCCGATGACGCCGATGCTCGCCAGTCGGCCCTCGTCGTCGTAAAGACCGAGCAGCAGTGAGCCGATCGCGTCGTCGCCTGACTTATGCACCCGGTACCCGGCGACCACGCAGTCGGCCGTCCGTTCGTGCTTGATCTTGAACATGGCCCGCTTATCCGGCTGGTACTCGCCGTCCAGTGGCTTGGCGATCACGCCATCAAGCCCGGCCCCTTCGAACTGGCTGAACCACACTTGCGCGAGGCCAAGGTCGGTGGTCGTCGGGGTGAGGTAAATCGGCGGCGCAGCGTCGGTCAGCGCCTGCGCCAGCGCCTCTCGCCGCCGGGCGAACGGCTCGGTCGTGTAGTCCACCTCGTCAAGCGCCAGCAGGTCGAAGGCGACGAACGACGCCGGGGTTTGCTCAGCTAGCAACCTGACTCGCGAATCGGCCGGATGGATTCGCTGCAGCAGTGCCTCGAAGTCCAGCCGCCGACCCTGCGCATCAGGAATCACGATTTCACCATCTATAACGCACCGCTCAGGCAGACTCGCCAGCACCGCCGCGACGATCTCGGGGAAGTAGCGAGTCATTGGCCGCTCGTTGCGGCTGCCGATCTCGACTTCGCTGCCATCTCGGAAGATGATCGACCGGAAGCCGTCCCACTTGGGTTCGTAGCTCAACGCGCCGGCCGGGATCTTGGCGACTGACTTTGCCAGCATCGGCGCGACCGGCGGCAGCACAGGAAGACGCATGCGTCTCATCTTCCACCTGCGGCGTCCTGGTCGGCTTGACGACCGGGCAATTGAGCGCGTAGGACGTTGGTTCATGCGGAGCCGATCGCGGTACCTGAGGTGCTGGCTAGGGCCAATCGGCGGGTTGGCTTGCCTAGCCGTGCTGCTGCCACCCGTGGCCACGCTGGCCAGGCATTACGTCTTCGTTCAGACGCTGCAGTTCGCGCTGCTTGGCTACGTAGTGCCAGCCTTCTTGATGGTCGGGCGGCCGTGGCGACTACCCGGCGTCCCTGCGGCGCTCAGCGACCTGGCTGCCCGGCTGGCAACCCGAAGGTCGCATCGGACCGGTACCAGGCGCGCGTGGCTCACCATGCTCAGCTTCCTCGCGCTGACCTTGGCTTGGCGACTGCCTGTCCTAGTCAATGCCATGGTGCGGCATCCGGTGCTCACCGTCGCCGAGGCGGTCACGCTGATCGTGGCTGGCTGCCGGCTGTGGTGCGAGCTGATCGAAGCGCAGCCGTTCCTGCCGAGGGTGACCAGGCCGGTGCGGGCCGTATTCGCGGCGCTGCCGATGTGGGCTATCTGGGCCAGCGCCTACATCATGGCGTTCTCCCAAGCGACTTGGTTTACTGCCATCGAGCGGCAGCCGGGCCAGGGTCTTGGCGTGATCGCCGACCAGCAGCTTGCCGCTGGATTGTTGTGGGCCATCTCTGGACTCTGCTTCGTCCCCGTTGTTTACTTCGCGCTGATTACCTGGCTCGGGGACTCGTCCTACCCGGACGATGAGCTGCGGCAGCCTTCCTTCCCTGCTGGCAGCGCCGAGCTTGGCCTGCCGCGATCGCCGCGGGGCTGGCGAACCCCGAGCGCCTGATCACGTGATAACCCCAGGTGGAGCGGCCCCGTCAATCACCACGATCGAACATCGAGGCATTGAATATGTGCCGCTGTCCGAGCGCTGGGGCAGGCCTTCGAATCTGTTCTGGATGTGGGCTGGCGCGATCTGGAACGTGGAATTCCTGGTTTATGGCGTACTCGGAGTCGTGGTCTTCGGGTTGTCGTTCCCGCAGGCCGTGCTCATCATCGTGGTGGGCAACGTCAGCTATCTGCTGACCGGCCTGGCCAGCCTGCAAGGTCCGCAAGCCGGCACGACCTGCTTCGGCGTCAGCCGGGCCGCCTTCGGGCCGAACGGCAACCGGGTGCCGTCGATCTTCAACTGGATCACCCAGGTGGGATTCGAGGTCGAGGGCATCGCCCTGATTGTGTTCGCCGCCATCGCGCTGGCCAATCAGGCCGGAATGAGATCGGTGCCGCCCGGACTCAAGCTGGTATTCCTGATCGTCGCGGTCCTGATCCAGGCTGTGCTGCCGCTGCTCGGCCACGCTGCCGTGCTCAAGGTGCTGCGCATGCTGGCGATCCCGTTCATCGTGCTCTTCGCCATCATGGCGGCGTTTGTCGGGCACCGCTATCACGGCGGAACCGCCGGTGCGAGCTGGGGCGCGATGACCATCTTCCTGGCCCTGGTGATCTCAGCTGGCGGCCTAGGCTGGAGCGAGAAACGGCAATGATTACTCGCGTTACCTGCCGCCGGACGCCAGCAAGAGGCGGATCGTACTGGCGGTCGCGCTCGGTGGGCTGATCCCTTCCGTGCTGCTTGAGATCCTTGGCGCGGCGCTCGGTTCAGAGCTGCCGAAGGCGGCTGAGCTCAGCGTGACCGGCCTGACTGCTGGCTTTCCTAGCTGGTTCGTCGTGCCATACCTGGCATTCGCGATCCTCCAGCTGTTCTCGATTAACACCCTGGATCTGTACTCATCGGGCGTGACCTTGCAGTCGATCGTGCCGAAGCTGCATCGGGTCGGCTGCGTCGCGATTGACACGGTGATCTGCCTCGGCGTGGCCGCCTACGCGATCTTCTCGTCCAGGTTCTATGCGCTGCTGGCCGATTTCCTGCTGCTCATCATCTTGTGGCTCGGGCCGTGGTGCGCGATCTACCTGGTCGACTCGTGGCTGCGCAAGAACCGCTACGACTCGCGGGCCCTGCTGACCGAGTCCGGTGGCCGGTACTACCGCAACGGCGGCTTCCACTGGCCGGCCCTGATCGCCCAGGCGCTTGGCATGATCGCGGCTGCCTTGTGGCTCAATGCCTACTCGCCCTATGTCGGACCGCTCGCCGGCCGGGTCGGTGGCCCGCTCGGCTCCGACTTCAGCGTCTTTATCGGCCTCGCCGTCGGCGGCTTGGCTTACTGGCTGCTGGCCGCCCGATCAGTGCGCTCAGGACCGGCCGTCACCTGAGATCATCGAGACGTGGATCTGGGCGGAACGTCACTCAGCGAACTCAATGACCAGCCGGCCGATGCCGCCAGGCGACTACTAGCGCCGTGCTGCCCCGCGGCTGGCTGGCTCGATGCGATACTGGCCGGGCGGCCCTACGCGGATCTGGCGGCGCTGCTGGCGGCGTCGGACGCGGCGGTGTCCGCGCTCGGCGAGGTCGGCCTGGCGGCGGCGTTGGCCGGGCACCCGCGGATCGGTGACCGGCGAGCGGCCGCGAGCGGCTGGTCAGCGCACGAGCAAGCCGGGGTGTCGGCTAGCGACGTTGCCCTGGCCCAAGCGCTAGCCACCGGCAACGCCGACTACGAGCGACGGTTCGGGCATATTTACCTGGTGTGCGCGACCGGCCGGAGCGGACCAGAACTGCTTGAGCTGCTGCGGCAGCGGCTGGCCAACGAACCTGAGCAGGAGTGGCCGGTAGTGGCGGCCGAACTCGCCAAGATCAACCGGCTCCGGCTGCACAAGCTACTTGGCGGTGCCGGATGAGCGGGCTCAGCACCCACATCCTGGACACCGCCAAAGGCGAGCCAGCGGTCGGCGTCGTGGTCAGGCTTGAGCGCGACGGCCGTGAGCTCGGCCGGGGCCAGACCGACGCCGACGGCCGGATCTCGGACTTCGGGGTCGGCCCGCTTCGCGCCGGGGTGTACCGGCTGGTGTTTCAGACGCGGGCTTACCTCGGGGATGACGCGTTCTTCCCCGACGTCGTGGTCGGCTTCCGCGCCGATGGCCAACGGGCCAAGTACCACATCCCGTTGCTGCTCAGTCCGTACTCCTACACCACCTACCGGGGGAGCTGACGATGACGATCAGGCTGAGCCAGAGCCAGTACGGCAAGGCGGAGACCCGGGTGGTCAGGATCTACCGTGACACCGAACGGCACGAGATCAGGGACCTGAACGTCACGACCGCGCTGCGCGGCGATTTCGCCGCCGCGCACCTGACCGGCGACCAAGCTAAGGTCCTGCCGACCGACAGCCAGAAGAACACCTGCTTCGCGTTCGCCAAAGAGCGTGGCGTCGGCGCGATCGAGGACTATGCGCTGGCATTGGCCGAGCATTTCGTCGCTGACATCGAGCCAGTTCGCCAAGCGCAGGTCGAAGTGGACGAATACCGCTGGGAGCGGGTGCCAGTCGGCGGGACCGGCCACGCGCATACCTTCATGCGGAGCGGCCACGAAATACGTACGGCTGCGGTGACCGTGCTGCAGGCCGAACAATCCGTTTCGAATTCTTGGGTTATTTCTGGGATTAAGGACCTGGTGCTGCTGAAGTCAACGGGATCAGCATTCGCCGGGTTCCTTAGGGACCATTACACCACTTTGCCGCAGACCAATGACCGGGTTCTGGCCACGTCGCTGACCGCGCGATGGCGGTACGCGCCGGGGGAGGTGGCGTGGGACGAGGCGTTTGGCCAGGTGCGGGAGATCTTGCTGGAGCGGTTCGCCGTCGTCTATAGCCACGCGTTGCAGCAGACCCTGTTCGAGATGGGCTCGGCCGTGCTTAAGGCGCGCGACGACATCGCTGAGATCCGGCTGTCGGCGCCGAACAAGCATCATTTCCTGGCCGACCTGGCACCTTTTGGACTGGAGAATCCCGGCGAGGTTTTCTTCGCGGCCGACCGCCCCTACGGACTTATCCAGTGCGCGCTGGCGCGGGACGACGCCCCGCCCGCTGGCCCCGGGTGGGAGTCTTCGGCTACATTCGCCTGACTTCGATCCGGGTCAGAACTGACGGCGAGAGGCGGTGACCATGGAGTTCATGCAGGCCAGCAGTTGGACGGAGGCACTGTCGATCAAAGCCGCCCAGCCGGACGCGGTGCCGATCACTGGCGGCACGGACCTCATGGTCGAGCTGAACTTCGACCGGCGGCGGCCGGCCGTGCTGCTCGACCTTAGCCGGGTCGCCGAGCTTCGTGGCTGGTCAGCGGTCGGCGGGCAGGTGCGACTCGGGGCCGCGCTGACCTATGCGGAACTGACCGGAGAGCGCGGCAACAGCAGCGGCGAACTCAGCCTGCTGGTGCCTGGGCTGGCGATCGCCGCCCGCACGGTCGGGTCGCCGCAGATCCGCAACCGTGGCACCATCGGCGGCAATCTCGGCTCGGCCTCGCCCGCCGGTGACTGCCATCCTTCGCTGCTCGCCGCCGGCGCGGAGGTCGAGGTCGCCTCGGTGCGCGGCAGTCGCCGGATCGGCATCAACGACTTCTACACCGGGGTCAAGCAGAACGCGCTAGCAGCGGACGAACTGATCGCGGCGGTCTGGCTCAGGCCGCCGTCCGGACCTGAGCAGTTCGCCAAGATCGGCACCAGGAATGCGATGGTGATCGCGGTAGCCGCGTTCGGCCTGGCGCTGCGTCCTGATCGGCGGACGATCGGTACCGGGATCGGTTCGGCGGCGCCGACGCCGGTGCGAGCACCGCAGGCCGAAGACTTCCTAGCGGACGCACTGGCGCAAGCTGGATTGTGGGAGTCGCGGGCGCCGCTGCCCGACGCGGTTGCGGCCGAGTTCGGCGCCTTGGTCAGTGCGGCGGCGCGGCCCATCGACGACGTCCGTGGCACTGCCGCCTACCGAAGGCATTCACTGTGCGTGCTGGCCAGGCGCACGCTGACCTGGGCCTGGCGGGAGTACCGCGACTCCGGTGGCGTCGGCCAGTCCGGTGGCGTCGGCCAGTCCGGTGATGTCGGCCAGTCCGGTGATGTCGGCCAGTCCGGTGGCGTCGGCCAGTCCGGTGGCGTCGGCCAGTCCGGTGACGGAGAAGGCGAGGCGAGGTGAGCGGGCGATGCGAATAACCGCGACCGTGAACGGAGTGCCGCGGCAGGCCGACGACGTCTGGCCGGGGGAGAGCCTGCTCTACGTGCTGCGCGAGCGGATGGGCCTGCCTGGTTCAAAGAACGCCTGCGAGCAGGGTGAGTGCGGGTCCTGCACGGTGTATCTGGATGGCACTCCGGTCTGCGCTTGCCTGGTGGCCGCTGGGCAGGCGAACGGGCGCGACATCGTGACCGTTGAGGGCCTGGCCGAGCCGGGTGGGCCGCTGCATCCGGTGCAGCAGGCGTTCATCGACGCGGGCGCGGTGCAATGCGGCTTCTGCACGCCCGGGCTTTTGGTGGCCGCCCACGATTTGCTTCGTCGCCTGCCTGACCCGGCCGACGCCGACGTCCGAGAGGCGCTGGCCGGGAACCTATGCCGGTGCACCGGCTATGAGAAGATCCTGGATGCCGTCCGGCTGGCGGCCAGCAGGCTCGCGGCCGGCGCGTCAGGGGAGTCACGGTGATCTCCTACCTGCTGACCAGGTGTCACGTTGTCACCATGGACGCTGAGCGGGCCGAGTACTCGTCCGGTCATGTGGCTGTGGCCGGGAACAAGATCATCTCGGTGGGGCCCGGCCCGGCCCCGGCTTCGCTCGATCTGACCGGCGCCCAGGTGATCAACGGTTCCGGCTGCCTGGTCACGCCTGGGCTGATCAACGCCCATCATCACCTGTACCAGTGGGCCACCAGAGGACGAGCGGTCGACTCGACGCTATTCGGCTGGCTGACCGAGTTGTATCCGGTCTGGGCGCGGATCGATGAGCAGCTAGTCACCGACGCGGCTACCGCCGGGCTGGCCTGGTTGGCCAAAACCGGCTGCTCGACGACGACCGACCACCACTACGTCTTCCCGCGCGGCGGCGGCGACGTGCTCGGCGCGACCATCGCCGCGGCGCGGGCAGTGGGACTGCGGTTCCATCCGACGCGCGGGTCAATGGACCTTGGTGCCTCGTCCGGCGGTTTGCCGCCCGACGAAGTCGTCGAAGACCTTGATGCCATTCTCGCCGGGACCGACCAGGCAATCTCGACCTACCATGACCCGGCACCTGGATCCATGCTCCGGATGGGCGTCGCGCCGTGCTCGCCCTTCTCGGTTACCGGTGAGCTGATGACGGCGGCGGCGGCGCTGGCGCGCGATCGCGGCGTACGGCTGCACACGCACCTGGCGGAGACCGCTGACGAGGACGAGTTCTGCGCTGAGCACTTCGGCTGCACCCCGGTTGAGTACCTGGACTCGCTCGGCTGGCTGGCCGACGACGTCTGGCTGGCGCACTGCGTACACCTGAACGACGCCGCGATCGCCCGGCTGGCCGCCACTGGCACCGGCGTCGCGCACTGCCCGTCATCCAACGGCGGCTCGGGGCAGGAATCTGTCGCACCGCCGACCTGATCGCGGCCGGCGTCCCAGTCGGCCTCGGCGTCGACGGCGCCGCCTCGAACGAGGAGAGCTCCCTGGTGGGCGAAGTCCGGCAGGCAGTGCTGATGGCGCGGGCCGTCGGCGGCCCGCAGGCCATGACTGTGCGGCAGTCACTTGAGCTGGCGACCGTTGGCGGTGCCAGGCTGATCGGGCGTTCCGACGAGCTCGGCACCCTTGAGGTAGGCAAGCTGGCCGACGTGGCGTTGTGGCGGGTGGATGGACTGGCCCTAGCGGGCAACGCCGACCCGGTCGCCGCGCTAGCACTCGGCGCCCACCCGCCGCTAGAACTTCTCTTGGTCAACGGCACCCCCGTCGTCGAGCACGACACCCTGGTCTCGGTAGCCGAGTCCGCCGCCACCCGCGCCGGCCTCGCCGCCGCCCGCTACCTGGGTTAGCGACGCGCGCACGCCCACCGGTCGAACCTCCCGGCCGGTTCGGGTCTGCGGGCAGCATGGCGGCTGTGTCCCGGTCGGCTGGTTCGGGTCTGCGGGCAGCGTGGCGGCTGCGTCCCGGTCGGCCGGTTCGGGCCTGCGGGCAGCGTGGCGGCTGCGTCCCGGTCGGCTGGTTCGGGTCTGCGGCAGCATGGCCGCCGTGTCCCGGTCGGCTGGTTCGGGTCTGCGGGCAGCATGGCCGCTCCGTCCTGGCTGGTTCGGGTCTGCGGGCAGCGTGGCGGCTGTGTCCCGGTCGGCCGGTTCGGGCCTGCGCGCAGCGTGGCGGCTGCGTCCCGGTCGGCTGGTTCGGGTCTGCGGCAGCATGGCCGTCGTGTCCCGGTCAGCCGGTTCGGGTCTGCGGGCAGCATGGCCGCTCCGATATTGCTGTTCGCCCCCCAACTTCAGCAACGTCGTTGGAGCGCTACTGCTGCTACTGCGACATGGTTGGAGCGGTGATGTCGTAGCGGCCTGATGTGGCAACCGCATCGTTGGAGCGGTACTGCTGTTGGGCCCCGCCAGTGTCGGTGGCGAATGGAATGCTGCTGGGCATGAGACTGATATCGGATAGTTCGGATCGAGCTGTCGCGGCTGCGTTACGTCAGCAGAGCGGGCTCATCACTCGCCGACAACTGATCGCGGCCGGGATGACAGAAGCCGCGATTAGACACCGGACTCGGGTCGGCGGGCCGTGGCGACCGGTGCTGCCGGGGATCTACCTCAGCCACGACGGACCATTGGCACCAGCGCAACGCGAGATCGCCGCCGTTCTTTACGCCGGCCGGGACTGCATGATCACTGGCGCCGTGGCGCCGTGGCGCTGACGCAACACGGTTTGCAGGTCCCGTTCACTGAGACGGTCGATGTCCTGATTCCGGATCGAAGGAGGCTGCAGAGCACTGCCTTCCTCCGGATGCACAGGACTGAGCGGATGCCGGCTAATTCGTCTATCCGCAATGGGATCAGGTGGGCGCCGGTTGCTCGTGCCACCGCCGACTACTCGCGCGATCAGCTGGACGTCCGCGAAGTCCGGGCGTTGGTCGCCAGCGTGGTGCAGCGCCGGTCCTGCACTCTTGCGGAGCTCGCCGAGGAACTGCACGCGGGCCCGAAGCGCGGGTCGCACGCGCTGCGGGCCGCCCTGGCGGAAGTGGCCGATGGAGTCGCCTCGGTGGCCGAAGGTGATCTGCGAAAGCTGATCAAGGCTGGGCGACTGCCTGAGCCGATGTACAACCCGAAGTTGTACATCGGCTCCGTTTTTCTTGCTCAGCCGGATCTCTGGTGGCGAGATTCCGGCGTTGCGGGCGAACTGGACTCGCGGGCCTGGCATCTGTCGCCCGATGACTGGGCGCGGACGCTGGCCAGGCACGCGAAGATGACCGCGCACGGCATTTTCGTTCTGCATTTCACCCTGGGTCGGGTGCGCGCTGACGGCCAGGGAGTGCTCGCTGAGCTGCGTTCGGCCATCGAATCCGGGCGGCAGCGTCCTCCGCTGCCCATCCGCGCGGTCCCAAGCCGCTGACCTGCGGCGGATGGTTGGTCGGCCGGGATGGTGAGCCGGGCGTCGAGGGGCGAAGGTGGGAGGGATGGCGGTACCGCCGGGATGGTGATATCGGCGGGTCGAACGTAGGCTCGGGCGAGTGAGTAGCCCAGCCGCAGTACCGCCACGACCTGGTCGCGGACTAGTAACTGACCCATCTCGGCCCGGCGGAGCGCCAGCCGAGGCGCCAGCCCGTGCGCCAGCCGAGGCGCCAGCCAGCGCGCAAGCCGGAGCGCAAGCCGGAGCGCCAGCCGAGGCGCAAGCCGGCGCGCCAACTGAGGCCGGTCAGCCGGGTATCGCGGGCGGCGGGCTTACCGGCGGCGGGCTTACCGGCGGCGGGCTTACCGGCGGCGGGCTTACCGGCGGCGGGCTTACCGGCGGCGGGCTGATTGGCGCCAGCCCGAGCAGGCCGGATGGGCGGCTCAAGGTCACTGGGGAGTTCGCGTACGGCAGCGACCTTTGGATGGACGACATGATCTGGGGTGTCACGCTGCGCAGCCCGCATCCGCACGCGCGGATCAAGTCGATCGACATCGGGCCGGCGCTGGCCACCGTCGGTGTTGACGCGGTCTTGCTCGGCGATGACGTCCCCGGGCTGAACGCATACGGCCTGGAACACGCCGATCAGCCGGTGCTCGCTACCGACGTAGTGCGGTACGCCGGCGAGCCGATCGCCCTGGTGGCGGCCGATCACCCCGAGATCGCGCGGCAGGCAGCCAAGAAGATCGCGATCGAGTTCGAGGTGCTCGACCCGGTAACCGACCCGATCGCTGCGCTCGCACCCGGTGCACCGGCCGTCCACTTCGGCGGCAACCTGGTCAGGCACCTGAAAATCCGCAAGGGCGACCGTGCTCCGGTCGCCGACGTCGTGGTCAGCGGTAGCTATCAGGTAGGCATGCAGGACCAGGCGTTCCTCGGCCCTGAAGCCGGGCTCGCGGTGCCTGACGGCGTGGGCGGGGTGGACTTGTTTGTCTCGACGCAATGGCTGCACGTCGACCAGCGCCAGATCTGCGTGGCCCTTGGCCTGGAGCCTGATCAGGTACGGCTGACTCTGGCCGGCGTCGGCGGGGCATTTGGCGGGCGCGAAGACTTGTCGATGCACGTGCACGCTTGCCTGCTAGCGTTGCGTACCGGCAAGCCGGTCAAGATGTCCTACAGCCGGGAAGAGTCGTTCTTCGGGCATGTGCACCGGCATCCGGCGCTGATTAGCTACGAGCACGGCGCCACCAGGGACGGGCAGCTCGTCTATGTTAAGGCGACCATCCGTCTTGACGGTGGCGCCTACGCGTCGAGCACTCCGGCTGTGGTAGCCAACGCGGCCACGATGGGGGCGGGGCCCTACGTCGTGCCGAACGTGCACATCGACGCCTACGGTGTGTACACGAACAACCCGCCGTGCGGCGCGATGCGTGGCTTCGGGAACGTGCAGGCCGCATTTGGCTACGAGGCGCAGATGGACAAGCTGGCGGCTGAGCTCGGCTTGGATCGGATCGACTTCCGCTGCCGGAACGCAATGGAACAGGGCAGCTCAGGTCCCACTGGCCAGATTATCGATAGTGCCGCGCCGGTGGCTGAGCTGCTGCGCCGGGTGGAGCGGATGCCGCTGCCTGCGGACCAGTCGGCCGGCCAGCCGGGGACTCCTGACCTGCGTCAGCTTCCTGGCGGGGTCGGCAACACCACCCACGGTGAGGGCATCGTGCGCGGTGTCGGATACGCCATCGGGTACAAGAACGTGGGTTTCTCCGAGGGTTTCGACGACTACTCGACCGCCAGGGTGACACTTGAACTCGTAGCAGGAGAGCCGGTTGTCACGGTGCACACCGCCGCCGCCGAGGTGGGCCAGGGGTTGATCACCATCGAGCAGCAGATCGCCAGGACCGAACTAGGGATCGCCAACGTGGTCATCGTGCCGAAGGACACCGGCGTCGGCTCGGCCGGCTCCACCTCGGCTTCCCGGCAGACCTATGTCACTGGTGGCGCGGTAAAGAAGGCCTGCGAGCAAGTAAGGAGCCGCTTGTTTGACCTGGTCAGGCAGCGAGTGGAGCTGCCTGGCGGTGACTTTACGCTGGCCGCGGGCCAGGTCTGGCCGCAGGCCAGCTCTGGTAACGATGGAGCGCAGTCGCTTGGCGCCGTCGCCGACTTCCTCGGCGCGGAGCCGATCGAGGAAACCGTCGAGTGGCGGCATCGCCCGACCGAGCCGGTCGACCAGGAGACCGGTCAGGGCTTCGCCCACGTCCAGTACGCGTTCGCCGCGCACCGGGCTGTCGTCGATGTCGACACCGACCTCGGATTGATCAAGGTCGTCGCGCTTGACTGCGCGCAAGACGTCGGCAAGGCGCTGAATCCGCAGGCCGTGGTCGGCCAGATCCAAGGTGGCAGCGCCCAGGGACTCGGTCTCGCGGTGATGGAGGAGATCCAGGTCAAGAATGGCTTGATCAAGAACCCGTCGTTCACCGACTACCTGATCCCTACCATTCTCGACGTCCCGCCGATGCGGATTGACGTGCTCGAATATCCTGATCCGCACGCACCCTACGGGGTCAGGGGGGTAGGTGAGCCACCGACGATTTCCTCAGGACCAGCGATCGTGGCGGCCATCAGGGCCGCGACCGGACTCGCCCTGCACCGAGTCCCAGTGAGACCGGAAGACCTCACGGGATCGTCGTGACGACTCGCCAGCCGCCAGAGCCGGCCCTGCGCCGATTGGCTCAGGACCTCGACCGCCTGCTCGCTGTCGCTGATGCCGAGTACGCCGCTGGCTACCCCGGTGCCGGCCGCGGCCGCCAGCCGGTGCACACGGCCTACGTGCCAGCGCACCGGTTCGGCGCGAACACGATCCGACTCTGGGGCAGCGAAGCCCTGGCGGCGCTCGACGAGTTCGCGGCCGGGCCGGCCGAGTTCGCCACTGCCTTCAACCTCAGTGCCGACGTTGCCACCGACGTACTACCGCTCGTCCAGGCCAAGCTGGCCACCGAGCCGATCGAAGACCTGCGGATCGACTTCGAAGACGGCTATGGCCTACGATCCGACGCAACTGAAGACGCCCACGCCCGCGCCGCCGCCCAAGCTCTGCGCACCGTCCTTGGTGCGGATTCGGCCCCGGTTTTCTCCGGCCTGCGCTGCAAGAGCCTGGAACCGAAGACCCGTGCCCGCGCGATCGCCACCGTCGCGGCGTTCCTTGCCGAGCTTGGCGATAATCCGTCTGGCCTGATCATCACCTTGCCCAAGGTCACCTCAGCCGCGCAGGTCACCGCGATGAACCTGATCTGCGAGCGACTGGCCCCAGCGGCGTATTTCGAGATCCAGGTCGAGCTGCCGCAACTCATCGTCGGTGCTGACGGCACCGCCGCGATCGCGAAATGCGTGCAGGCCGGCGCGGGTCGCCTGATCGGCCTGCACTATGGCACCTACGACTACAGCGCCGCCGTCGGCGTCAGCGCCGCCTACCAAAGCCTTGACCACCCAGCCGCCGACCACGCCAAGGCGGTCATGCAGGTAGCAGCCGCTGGCACCGGCGTCCGCGTCTGCGACGGCGCCACGAACATCCTGCCGGTCGGCACTCGCTCCGAAGTCCTGCGCGCCTGGCAGCTACACGCCAGGCTGGTCCGGCGCTCGCTGGAGCGCGGCTGCTACCAAGGCTGGGACCTGCACCCGGCCCAGCTCGTCAGCCGCTACGCCGCCACCTACGCCTTCTACCGTGACGGCTTGAGCCAGGCAGCGACCAGGTTCCGCAGCTACGCCGACCGAGCAGCAGCCGGTCTAGAAGAGCCCGCAACGGGCCGAGCACTCGCGGCTTACTTGCTCCGCGCACTCGACTGCGGCGCCGTCGCTGAGTCTGACCTGATCGCTCAGACCGGCGTGGACCGAGCGCAGCTAAGGTCGCGGCATGCCCGCTGACCTGACAATCCGAGCCAGCCGAGTAGTGACCCCGACGGGCATCGGGCCAGCTGAGGTCGTCATCGAAGGCGGCAAGATCGCTTCGGTCACCGAGCTCTCGGCGGCCACCGAGCTCTCGGCGGCCACGGAGCTCTCGGCCGCCACGGAGCTCTCGGCGGCCACCGTAACGGGCCTTCTGACCCTAGCCTCAGACGAGATCCTGCTGCCGGGGCTAGTCGACACGCATGTGCATGTGAATGAGCCTGGGCGGACGGAGTGGGAGGGATTCGCGACGGCAACGGCGGCGGCCGCGGCCGGCGGCGTCACCACGATCATCGACATGCCGCTGAACTCGATCCCACCCACGATCAATGTGGCTGCGCTTGCGGCTAAGCGAGCGGCGGCGGCTCGGCAGTGCGCGGTCGACGTTGGCTTTTGGGGCGGTGCCGTCCCCGGCAATGCGGGGGACCGGGCTGAGTTGCACGAAGCGGGGGTCTTCGGCTTCAAGTGCTTCACGGTGGACTCTGGCGTGCCTGAGTTCCCGCCGCTGGACGATGCGGGGCTAGCTCAGGCCATGCGTCAGCTGGCCGAGCTCGATGGCTTGCTCATCATCCATGCGGAAGCCCCGGCCCAGATCGCTGCCGCTGCCGGGCGGCGTTACTCGGCCTTCGTGCGGTCTCGACCGCAAGCGGCCGAGACCGCCGCCATCGCCAGAGTCGTCGACCTCGCTGCCCAAACAGGTGCCCGCGTGCACATCTTGCATCTGTCGGCAGCTGATGCGGTTCCGTTGCTGGCTCGCGCTCAAGCAGGTGGACTGCCGATCACGGCGGAGACCTGCCCGCATTACCTGACGCTGACCGCCGAGCAGGTGCAGGACGGACAGACCCAGTTCAAGTGCTGTCCGCCGATCAGGGACGCGGCGAACAGGGAGCGGCTCTGGGAGGCCGTGGAGGCTGGCGTGATCAGCTGCGTGGTGTCCGATCACTCACCGTGCTCGCCTGATCTGAAGCAATTGGCGTCAGGCGATTTCGGCACCGCCTGGGGCGGCATCTCATCAGTGCAGCTCGGCTTGCCTGTGGTCTGGACGAAGGCCGCCCAGCGCGGCCATGACCTAGCCGACCTCGTCGGCTGGATGGCGACGAACCCAGCCCGGCTGGCCGGGCTGGCCGCCAAGGGGTCTATCGAGCCTGGTAAAGACGCTGACCTGGTGGCGTTCGCGCCCGATGAGTACTTCACCGTCACCGCTGATCTGCTGGCGACGAGGCATCGGCTGACCCCGTACGCGGGCCAGGAGTTGCGCGGCGTAGTCCGGCAAACCTGGCTGCGGGGCGAGCTGACCGGAGCCGGTCGGCCAGCTGGCCGGCTGCTCACCCGCTCAATTGGCCTGCCCCCCCGCGGCGAGAGAAGCGGGCACAGTCGTTTCCTCGTGATAGGAGCGGATCCGACAGCTCAGGATCGGATCTGAGGTACCGGGAATCAACTGATTTATTATGAATAAGTTCGCCGGAGGAATCAGAGCCTGGAGGCAGTTGTGAGGCCCGAGTTCACCGAGTTGCCCGACCTTGCGAGCCGGTCGCTTGGCGGCAGCGTGGTGTACGCGAATGACGAGTTTTTCGCGGAGAAGGAGAACTTGATCAAGCCGGGGCCAGCCACCTTCGCGGCCGCCGACTTCGGCAACAAAGGCAAGGTCTATGACGGCTGGGAGACCCGGCGCCGCCGCACCCTCGGTCACGACCACGTGATCGTCCGCCTTGGTTGCTCCGGCATCGTGCACGGAGTCATCGTCGACACCGCTCACTTCACCGGCAACTACCCGCCCGAGATCTCGCTCGAAGCTGCCTGCGCTGATGGTTATCCAGCGCCGTCCGAGCTCGCCGGGCTCACTTGGCACGAGCTTGTGCCGCGCTCGCCGGCCAGCGGCGACACGGCGAACGGTTACCAGGTGGACGACCGGCATCGGTGGACGCACGTCCGGCTGTCGATCTATCCGGACGGGGGCGTCGCCAGGCTCCGGGTGCACGGCGAGGTCGTCCCCGATCCTGCCTTCCTGACCGGCACCATTGACCTGGCCGCGCTGGTCAATGGCGCTCGCGTCACCGACTGCTCCAATGCCTTCTACTCATCCCCCGAGCACCTGCTAATGCCCGGCAACGCGGCCACCATGAGCGATGGCTGGGAAAACGCCCGTCGCCGTGACCCCGGCAACGACTACGTCACCGTGCGACTCGCCGCTCCCGGCTTCATCGAGCACGCCGAGATCGATACCACCTGCTTCGTCGGCAACGCCCCCGGCTGGATCCACCTCACCGCCGAAGGCGAAGGCGGAGGCGGCTGGCACGATCTGCTACCCAGAATCCGAGTCCAGCCCGACACCCGCCACCGCTTCCGCATCGACGCGACCACCCCGGCGACCCACGTCCGGCTGGACGTCATCCCCGACGGCGGCCTCTCCAGGCTCCGCCTGTTCGGTGCGCTGACGCAGACCGCGCTCATTGCTGTCGCGGATCGCTGGCATTCGGAACGAAAATAGTGCGCTTGGCAGCAGGAGCAGGAATCCGACCGTTCCGCCTGCGGCGGCGATCCATAGCGTGGTCCTGATGCCGAAATAGGTGCCGAGCAGGCCGCCGGCCAGGGCACCGAGCGGGCGAGTGCCGTAGTTGACCGCCTGGAAGGCACCACTGACCCTGGAGCGCAATTCGTCAGGGATGACGACGGCGAAGATGGCGCCGATGCTGATGTCCAGCATCATCACGCCGATGCCGCCAATGAACTCGGTCGCCGCCACCATGAGCAAGATGATCAAGTGCGGCCCGGCGGCGGCCGGGACCAAGGCGATCGGTGCGGTGAAAAGCAGGCAGCCGAAGGTGTAAGCGCGGCCGACGCCAATCTTGTCAGCCAGGCGAGTCGTGATTACCGCGCCGATGACGCTGCCCACCGCGCCGATGCCGAACACGAGGCCAAGCACGCCCGGCCGAATGTGCAGGTCCCTCGTCGCGTAAAGGACAAGCAAGGCCAGGAACACCAGGTCGAAGAAGTTCACTAGGGAGGCTGCGAGCAGGGATGAACGGACGATCGGGGAGTCCTTGATGAACTTCGCGCCGGCGGTCAGTGCGCCTTTGCCCTTCTCGGCGGTTGGCGGCTCGGCTGGGCGGATCCTGGCCAGGAAGAAGGCCGAGCCTAGGTAGGACAGGGCGTCGGCGAGGATCGCGCCGGGGGCGCTGAGTAGCTGGACCATAATGCCACCGGCGCTTGGGCCGCCCACGAAGGAGAAAGCCCGGCTGCCGTAGATGAGCGAGTTGCCGCTCAGGTACTTGTCCTCGGGCATCAGTGCGACGAACAGCGTCGCGTTGCTGACCGTGAAGAGCACGCTGAAGGAGCCGACCGCGAACGCGACGACGTACAGCTGCCAGAGCGTGAGCACGCCGGCGAGGTAGCTGACCGGGATGCTGACCAGCAGTACCGCACGGCCGACGTCGGCGACGATCATCGTGGCCCGACGGTGCCCGTGCCGGTCCACCCAGGCACCCGCGTGCAGGCCGAAGAGCAGGCTGGGCAACCAGACCAGGGCAGTGAGCGCGCCCATCTCGGCTGGATTCGCGTGCAGGGTGAGTACGGCCACCAGCGGCAGGGCGAGCGAGGAGATCTGGTCGCCGAACATCGAGATGGTCTGGCCGGTCCAGTACCGCCGGAACGCCCGTTGCCTGAGCAGTTCAGGAATGCGACTGGTGAGCTTCATGCGGCACCGCCCGCGGGGGATTGGGTACCGCTTAACTCGGCTGCCCAGTCAGTAGTGGCGACCGGGAAGGCCAGCTGGATGTGCTGGACCAGCCTGGCGTCAGCCGGTCGCAGGTCGGGGTTAGTCAGCCGGTCGACGTAGCCGTCGAGCAACTCCTGGATCTGGCCGCCAAGTTGCTCGAGTTCGGCTGCGGTCAGGTACATCAGCACGTCGCTCTGGGTCGCGGCTTGCTGCCACTGGGGCGGCTCGGTCGGCTGCTGCTCAAGCCAGCGCCGGTAGCTGGTGAAGTACCGCTCGGCGACCATGGACCTGAATAGTCCAGACGCGGCGGCCAGCTCGGGGTTGTCAGTGACGTGCGGCACGTTGGTAAACATCGCGGTGGCCCGCCAGGGTCGCTCCCGGCCGTGACCGCCGCCGGCCTCTTCGGCCAGGCCGTACTTGGCGAGCTGGCGTAGGTGGAAAGAGGCGCTAGCCGAACTCTCGCCGATGAGCTCACCCGCCTTGGTGGCGGTCAGCGGTCCCTGCGTGCGCAGCAAGCCAAGCAGCGAGAGCCTGGTCGGGTGCGCAAGAGCGCGCAGCGCCTTGGGGTCGTTGACGTTGTTGATCGACCGAGCCTCCGGCCAACTCCGCGCTTCGTTGTCTGACACGATCCAAAGCTATCTTTCCAAAGATTTCTTTGCAATTGTTTCTTTGGATAACCTTCCGTGGCTCAGGTTGCGTTATACCGGCATGCGTAGTAACGTCGCGCGTAGTAAAGCTGACCGATGGACGCTGGAGCTGATCATGGAGATCACCGAGCCAGTAATGCTGGTGCTGACCAGCCTGGCGGATGGGCCGAAGCATGGATACGCGCTGGCCAAGGACATCGAGTCATTCGCAAACACCAAGCTCGGCCCGGGCACTCTCTACGGCGCGCTCAGTCGGCTTGAGGAGCGCGGCTGGATCGAGGCGCTCCCAGCGCAAGATCGCCGTCGCCCTTACCGGATCACGGCAGCGGGCGCTGAGTTGCTGGCGGCGCAGTTGGCGACCGCCGCCAAAGTGACGGCGACCGGCTTGCGCAGGCTTGAGATAAGGCCGACGGCATGACCGACAGCGATGGCAACTGGCCGGTCAGGCTGGTACTGGCCTATCCGCCGGACTGGCGTGGCCGCTACGGCGATGAGCTTGATCAGCTCGTCCGTGATTTGCGATCGAACGGGCGCCGATCGGTGCCGATGGCAGTTGACCTGCTTTGCGGCGCGACGGCCGCGTGGCTGCATGGAGGGAGTAGCGATATGTCGGAGCGCGTGCGCGCTGCGCTGATCACTGTGCTGTGGAACTGGGTCGCGTTCGCGGCAGTGGCTGCCTGGTTCGGTCATGACCTGGGCAACTATCCGCGTGCACTGGCCGAGCAGCCGCTCGTGCTGGCGCGCTCGGGCGTCCCCGACGCCTATCATGTGCTGCTCGCGGCTGGCGTCGTTGGCGTGCTGGCCACTGCTATCGCGGCCGTGGTGTTCGCCATCGACGCCGGCCGCCAAGCGGTGCGCGACAGCCGCCGCGGCACGTTCGTCCTGATGGCCTTGCCGGTGCTGGTCGCCGCCGCCTGGCTCGGCGGACTTCAGTTGCTGCCACCAGACAATCACACCGCAGGGCACCTGCTGCTCGCCGTCGGCTGGCTGTTGCTTGGGGTGGCCGGCCTCGCCGGATCAACCCAGGCTGTGGTGAGCGTCATCAAGCGCGGTGAGTTCAGCGACCGGACCTGGCGGGTCGGCGGCGCGGCCGCCGCGGCCGTCGTCGCCGCGATGGTAGTCGCGACCGGAGCGACCATTAGCTGGGGGGTCGCGTTCCACACCAGCCTTGGTCAGCCCGGCGATCAGAGCGGCTGGCTGACCGTCACCGCCATCATGGCGGTGACCACGGTGCGGGCGGGGCTGGCGCTGCTCAAGACCCGGCGCGCTGTCGCCGATCCGCCAGCCGTGACCGCATAGGCCGCGCCGTTCCGCGGTGCCAGCCGGTCGGCTCTGGCCAGGCGTGCATAATGGCCCAAATAGGCTGACCGACCGACTGACCGGCTGGCCAGGCGACTGAGCGACTGAGCGGCGGCGGGACTCTCATGGCGTCAGCGGGATACGACTTCATCATCATCGGCGGCGGCTCGGCTGGCTGCGCGCTGGCGAATCGGCTCTCCGCTGACCCTGGCACCAAGGTGCTGGTGCTCGAGGCCGGACGACCCGATTACCGGTGGGATGTGTTCATCCACATGCCGGCCGCGCTGACCTTCCCGATCGGCAGCCGGTTCTATGACTGGAAGTACGAGTCAGAGCCGGAGCCGGCCATGAACGGACGGCGTATCTATCATGCCCGCGGCAAGGTCCTCGGCGGGTCGAGCAGCATCAACGGGATGATCTTCCAGCGTGGCAACCCGATGGACTATCAGCGCTGGGGTGCCGACCCCGGCATGGCCGACTGGGACTATGCGCACTGCCTGCCGTACTTCAAGCGGATGGAGACCTGCCTGGCGGGCGGGGACGAATACCGTGGCACTGATGGCCCGCTGCTGCTTGAGCGCGGGCCGGCCACCAATCCGCTCTTCGGCGCGTTCTTCGAAGCCGTGCGGCAAGCCGGCTACGAACTCACCACGGACGTGAACGGCTACCGGCAAGAAGGCTTCGCTCCCTTCGACCGCACCATCTACCGTGGCAGGCGGCTCTCGGCCGCCCGTGCCTACCTGCACCCCGTGATGAGCAGGCCCAACCTGACCGTGCGCTGCCGGGCGTTCGTGACCAGGATCTTGTTCGACGGCAGCAAGGCGGTCGGGGTCGAATACCGGCATCGCGGCCAGGTCACCAAGGCCAGCTCCGCGCAGGTGATCTTGTGCGGCGGGGCGATCAACTCGCCGCAACTGCTGCAGCTCTCCGGCGTCGGACCGGCCGACCTGCTGCGCGAGCACGGCATCGACGTGGTCGCTGACCTGCCTGGCGTGGGCGAGAACTTGCAGGACCACCTTGAGGTCTATGTGCAGTACAGCTGCAAGCAGCCGGTGTCACTGGCACCGGCGCTGAAGCTGCGCAACCGCCCGATGATCGGCGCCAAGTGGCTGTTCTGGCGAACCGGTCCCGGTGCCACCAATCACTTCGAAGGCGGCGGGTTCGCCAGGTCCAACGACACGGTGCCGTACCCGAATCTGATGTTCCACTTCCTGCCGATCGCGATCAGGTACGACGGCTCATCACCGGCCGGCGGCCACGGCTACCAGGTCCATATCGGCCCGATGTACTCAGACGCGCGCGGCTCGGTCAGGATCACCTCAGCCGATCCGGCCAGCAAGCCGGCCCTGCGATTCAACTACCTGTCCACCGAGACTGACCGACGCGAGTGGGTTGAAGCGATCGCGGTCGCCCGACAGATACTCAATCAACCCGCCCTGGCGCCATTCAACGGCGGCGAGATCTCGCCAGGTCCGTCCGTCAGCACCGATGATGAGGTGCTTGCCTGGGTCAGGCGGGACGGCGAGACGGCACTGCACCCGTCCTGTACCTGCGCCATGGGGACCGGGCCGCAGTCAGTGGTCGATCCGGCCACGATGGGGGTGCACGGGATGGACGGACTCAAAGTGGTCGACGCGTCGGTCCTGCCGTACGTCACCAACGGCAACATCTACGCGCCCGTGATGATGGTGGCCGAGAAGGCCGCCGACCTGATCTTGGGCAACCAGCCGCTGCCGCCAGCGCAGGTGGCGTTCTACCGGGCAACGCCGGCGAGCTGATCAGCCGGGAATCACCAGTACCTTGCCGACCGCGCCCGCCTGCACGGCATCCTGCGCGGCGACCACGTCAGCCAGGTCATATTTGTGCACCGGCAGCTCGCTGAGCGCGCCGTCCTTGAGTGCCTGGGTAATGTCAGCCACCCCCTGGTCGAGCGCGGCCGGCGGGACGCCGTACAGCAGCACGAACCGCAGCGCGACGTTGGCATTCATGCAGGCCCTTACCGACACCGTCGGGTCAGAGGCGGTGGACGCGTAGGTGACGATCTGGCTGTTCGGCGCGATGACGGCGAGGTCAAGGCCGAGGTTCGTAGCCAGGTCGAGCTCCACCACTCGGTCAACCACGCCGTAGGTCCTGATCACATCGGTCGCGTCCGGCTCGCGGTAGTTCACCACCAGGTCGGCGCCGGCCTTCGTGGCGAGTTCGGCCTTCTCGGCGCTGCTGACCGTGGTGATGACGCGGGCGCCGGCATGCTTGGCGAGTTCGATGGCGAAGTGGCCGACCGCGCCAGCGCCGCCAGCTACCAGTACCGTCTTGCCGCCGACCGGCCCGTCGGCGAACAGGCAGCGATGCGCGGTCAGTGCGGGCACACCCAGGCTCGCCGCCAGCTCAGCCGAGATCCCAGCGGGCAGCGCGACCGCCTGCCGACTGGGCACCACCGACCATTCCGCCGCCGTGCCCCACTGCCGCCTGCCGCCGCCAGCCAGGTCCATACCCGCTGGCCCACCCGGTCAGCGTCGACGCCATCGCCCACCGCATCGATCACGCCTGCCCCGTCGTGGTGCGGGATCTGGAAGCCATCGATCGGACGGGAGGTCAGCCCGCTGCGCGACTTCCAGTCAGTGGGATTGACCCCGGAGTACTCGATCTTGACTCGCACCTCGCCGGGGCCAGGCACCGGTTGCGGTACCTCATCGACCCGCATCACCTCAGCGCTGGCGCCGATCTGCTCATACACCGCTGCTCGCATACCAAGTCCTCTCCGTTGCCACTCGATCATCTCAGCTTCAGCGCGGCGGCGCCGATCGCCGCTGCGGCTCGCCGCCCCGGCTAAACCCCCGACCTGGGATGCGGTTGCTCGCGGTCGTCGAGCAGACTAGGCCGATGAGCCTTGATTCAGCTGATCGGCCCTCAGCCGCCCAAACCGGGTCAGACTTCGACCCACGCGACCCGCGCGGCCTGCGCCACGACGCGCCTCTGCTCGACGGCTGGCTCCGGGTAACCGCGCAGATCGAGGCGGGGGAATTCATCCCGATGGCAGTGCCTGGCCACAAGCAGCGGCAGGACCTGACTGGGGCGGTCAACGTGGGCGATGCGCCGCTCTACGGCGGCGTCGACTCGATCAAGCACGCGGACGTACCCCGTGCCGATGCCGAACGCCGCGCCGCCGAGCTCTGGGGTGCCGACTGGTGCCGCTTCTCGGTCGCTGGCTCGACGCACGGCAACCAGGCGCTCGCGCTGGCGGTTGGCACTCCTGGCCAGGAGATCATCGTCACCAGGATCTTGCACCGGTCGCTGCTGCTCGGCCTAGTGCTGGCCGGGCTGCATCCAGTCTGGGTCCGCCCCGAAGTCGACCTGGAAACCGGCTTGCCTGGTGCCGTCGCTGTCCCCACCGTCCGGGCGGCGCTGCGTGCGCATCCCAACGCCTGCGGCGTCTTCCTGGGCGAGCCCTCCTACGTCGGCACCATTGGCGACCTGCGCGGCAACGCCGATGCCGCGCACGAAGCCGGTGTGCCGCTGCTGGTCGACGCGGCCTGGGCCGCCCACCTTGGCTTCCACCCTGACCTGCCGCCGCATGCCATCGCGGCCGGCGCCGATGGCATGGTCACCAGCGCGCACAAGGCGCTTCCCGCCTACTCCCAGGGCGCGATCGTGCTGGCGCGCACCGAGCGCTTCAGCGCCGCCCGGCTTGACCGCGCGTTCGAGGCCACCCACACCACCAGCCCGGCGGGCTCGATCATGGCTAGCATCGACGCGGCCCGCGCCTTGCTCGCCCAAGACGGCGAGGAGCTCTGCGGCCGCCTGCTCCGGCTGGTCGCCATGGCCAAGAACCGGCTGCGCCAAGTCCCCGACGTGGACGTGCTCGACGGCCAAGGGGTCGAGCCGACCAAGCTGGTCGTGCTCGTCGCTGGTACCGGCACCCAGGGCTACACCATCGAGAACGACCTGATTGCCCACGGCATGCCAGTCGAAAGCGCTGATCGCGACACCGTCGTGCCGATCATCACGCTGGCGGACGATGAGCCGCAGGTGGACGCGTTCCTCGACGTCCTCATCGCCTCCATCGAGCGGCATCGGACCACGCCGCGCAAACCCGGAGTGGCAGCCTCCTGGTCGGTCATCCCCGAGGTAGTGATGTCCCCGCGTGATGCATTTTTCGCTCAGAACGAGACCGTCCCAGCCAGTGCCGCCATCGGGCGAGTCAGTGCCGAGCTGATCGCGCCCTATCCGCCTGGCGTGCCGGTCCTTGCTCCTGGCGAGCTCATCACCGCTGAGGCGATTGACTCCCTCCGCGAGATCAAGGCTGATGGCGGGCGGATCGCCTACGCGGCCGATCCTTCCCTGGCGACCTTCCAGGTGGTCGCCAGGCGTGCTTAGACTGGGCCACCCGTGATGCGTAGGAGTGGCCGTGAGTGAGTCTGCGGTGGAGCCTGGGTCGGCGGCTGATCCGCTGACCGATGCGATGAGCGTTGCCCGGGGAGCGGCGGCGGCCGGGGTGGGGCTGAAGCTGCTTGGCGGGCTGGCCGTGCGGGTGGTGTGTCCTGACTATCCGCCGCGGTTGCGGGCGGATCAGGATATGGACTTTGCCTGCCTGTCCAAAGAGCGCAAGAAGGTTGCCGCTCACCTGGAAAAGGCGGGCTGCACGCCGGACAAGAGGTTCAACAATCTCAATGGGGACCGGCAGATGTACTTCAACGCCCCGTCCGGGCGGCCGATCGACGTGATGGTTGATCGGCTCACGATGTGCCACACGCTGGACTTTCGGCCGTCGTTCTCGAAGCTGCCGCACACCGTGGACGTGGTGGACCTGCTGCTGTCGAAGTTGCAGATCGTGGAGCTAAACGAGAAGGACTTGCGGGACATCGTGCAGCTGCTGGCTTGCCTGCCGATCGGGGCTAGTGCCGACGGCCCGGCTATTGACAGCGCGCGTTTCGGTTCGGTGCTCGGAGCGGATTGGGGGTGGTGGCGGACCGTGACCGGGAACCTCGACAAGCTGCCAGGCCTGCTGGCTGAGCATCAGCACCTCGTGCGGACCGGGACCGCCTTTGAGCCGTTGGAGCAGGCGTCGCAGTTGCGGAAGGTAGCCGACGAGGCGCCGAAGAGCATGAAGTGGCGGATGCGGGCCGGAGTCGGCGACAAGGTGCGGTGGTACGAGCTGCCCGAAGAGGTCGCGCACTGAGCTTTGGGGTGCAGGACAACGTTGCGCTCCTACCTTGGCATTTGTACCAAACCTGTGCTTGACGCCCGGTTAGGCCAACTGCTAGACCGTTGCCTAAGCGACGCACGCAGGGCGGTGCATGGGATGAAGATCTTCTTTGCGACAGACATCCATGGATCGGAGACCTGCTGGCGCAAGTTCCTGAATGCGGCCGCTTTCTATAAGGCTGATCTGGTCATTCTCGGCGGAGATGTGACCGGCAAGGTAATGATCCCGATCGTTGCCTACACCGGCTACTGGCAGGTGACCGTCCGTGGCCAGGTGGTCAGGATGGAAACCCAGGAGGAGCTGGCCGAGGTCGAGCGCCAGATTCGTAACCGTGGCTCTTATCCGGCCATCGTGACGCCCGATGAGCTGACGGTGCTCAGCGAGACCGAAGGCGAAGTCGACCGGCGGTTCAGCGTCGAGATGATGCATTCGCTCGACCGCTGGCTGGATATGGCCGACGGCAAGCTGCGTGGCGGTGAGATCGGCTGCATTCTCAACGGCGGCAACGACGACATTTTCGAGATCGACGAGCTGATCGAATCGTCGCCGTGCGTGACCTTCGCCGAAGGCAAGGTGCTCGACCTGGATGGCTTCAGCCTGATCTCGATGGGCTGGACTAACCCCACTCCCTGGGACACCTTCAGGGAGGCGCCAGAGGACGAGCTCGCGGCGAAGATCGAGGCGATCGCGACTCAGGTCCCTGACCTGGGTCGGGCCATCTTCAACTTCCACGCGCCGCCTTATGGCACCGGTCTTGACGAGGCGCCCGCGCTGGATGAGACCCTGCGCCCGATGCACGGCGGCGCGGTGATGAAGCCGGTTGGCTCGGTCGCGGTCAGGGACTCGATCGTCAAGCACCAGCCGCTGCTCTCGGTGCACGGCCACATTCACGAGAGCCGCGGCATCAAGAAGATGGGCCGGACCTTGGCCATCAACCCGGGCAGCGTCTACGGCGACGGCGTGCTCCAGGGTGCGCTGATCGACCTCGATCTGAAGAAGGCCAAGGTCCGCAGGTACCTGCTGGTCAACGGCTAGCAGGCGATAACCGCACCAACCCCGAGCCCGGCCGGTCACGGCCGGTCTGTTCAGCGCACGAGTGGGAGGCAAGACCAGATGGCTTCAGAGGCCGTCGGCGGCGAGGCGCCGACACTCTTTCTTAGAAAAGCGACTGGCCTGGTCAGAGGCTGGTCAGTTCGCGACTCGATGATCTATGCGTGCCTGTCAACGAACGTGGTCACGCTCGGCATCTTTGAGTTCTCCTATCAGTCATTCTTCCCTAAGGGCCAGTTGCTGACGGCCGTGATCATCTCGGCTGTCTGGGTGTCGTTCCTGGTGATCGCCTACGCCGGCCTCATCGTGACCATCCCGAGGGCCGGCGGCGACTACGTCTGGCAGACCAGGATCCTTGGCAGCGGCCTCGGTTTCGTGATGGCCGCGACGGGCTGGTGGTTCATCCTCTGGCTATGGGCGCCGATTTACGGCAACGTGCTCTCCGCCGAGTTCTTCCAGCCACTGCTCGCCACCTTGGGTCATCCGAGCGCGGCGACCTGGTTCGGCGGCCACAACGGCGTCTTCCTGGTGTCCATCATCACGATCATCCTGGCTGGCCTGCTCGTCTCGCTCGGCATGGCCGGCTACGCCAAGCTGCAGAAGTGGTGCTTCTACGGCGGGTTGATCGGCTTCGCGATCGTCGTGATCCTGCTGCTCGTGAACAACAAGAACGACTTCGCCACCTCATTCAACCTGGAGGCGCACAAGATCTTCGGCGTGACCAATGCGTTCGCGAAGACCAACACCGGCGCGGCGAAGTCCGGCTACGTGTCGCCCTCGTTCGGCTTCACCCCGCTTGCGGCCAGCATGCTGCTAGTGCCGATGATGATGTTCTACCTGCTCTGGCCGAACTGGGGATCGACGCTGTACGGCGAGATCCGCGGCGCCAGCGATTTCCGCCGGGTCTTCATCGGCATGTTCGGCGGCCTGTGGATCACCGTCCTGCTATCGGTCGTCTTCCTGGTCCTGGTCAACAAGACCATGGGCAGTTTCTACGACAATTCGAGCGCCTTGTACTGGAGTGCGTACTACGGCGGCAAATTCGCCTCGCCGGTGCCGATCTGGCCGTACCCGGTGATGTTCGTCGGCTGGCTGGTGCATAACCAGATCTTCCAGGTCGTGCTGATCCTGCTGATGTTCTTGTGGTTCCTGGCCTGGGTGGGCACGCTGTTCTTGTCATCAAGCCGGGTCATCTTCGCCGCTGCCTTCGACCGGATCCTGCCGGATCGAGCCGCTGAGGTGTCAGAGAAGCGCAAGGTGCCGATCTACTCGCTGATCTTGATGCTGCTTCCGGCCGCCGGCCTGTCCGCGCTGTACGCGTACTGGAGCAAGTTCTACACCTACACGCTGGACGCGACCTTGGTCATCGCGGTGACCTATCTGTTCAGCGCGATCGCGGTGGTGATCCTGCCGTTCAGAAAGCCGGAACTGTGGGCGGCCTCGCCGGCCAGTCGGATCAAGCTGTTCGGCGTGCCGATCGTCCCGGTGGCCGGGGTGGTCACCATCGGCCTGCTCGGCTACAACCTCTACGAATGGCTGACTAACGCTAACTACGGCGTCAACAGCCACGACTCACTGCTCTACATGGCCGGAATGTACGTGCTGGCCATCGTGATCTACGTGGTGGCGAGGCTAGTCCGTCGCCGCCAGGGGATCGACCTCGGCCTGATCAACAAGGAAATCCCAGTCGAGTAAGCGGCTGGGGCCGCCGGCGCCCCCGGCGGCCCCAGCCTCCGCGCCCGCGCTTTCGCGGGTCCATGATCAAGGACGTGCGGCTCGCGACGAGTCAGCCAAGTACCCGGCGGCGGTTACCCTGGCTCTCGTGATCATGGAGAGCCCGGTCGACCGGACTGTGCGGCGAATGCGGTTTCAGGCCCTGGCCTGCGCCAGTCTCGGCAGCCCATTGTACGCCGGGCTGCTCAGCCATGCGGCCGATGACCTGCAGGCTGGTGGCCCGACTGCCGACGTGCTCGACGGTCACCTCGCTGACCCAGGGCGTTCCGCGCTTGAGCTGCGGATGCTCGGCGGAGTGCACGCCCTGGTGCTGACCGGTCAGGCACCCGAACTCGCCCGGTTCTACCCGTCGGTCGGTGGCACCGCTGATCCCGGTGCCGAAGCCAGTCTCGCCTGGCCAGCCCTGCGGCGAGTGCTCGTCGGCCAGCGCGACCAGGTTCGGGTCTGGCTCGATCACCCGCCCCAGACCAACGAGGTCGGCCGGGGCGCGGCCCTAGTCGGGGGGCTGTGCCAGCTTGTCGCCGCGGCCGACTATCCGATCCGGCTGTTCGAGATCGGCGCCAGTGCCGGGCTCAACCTGCGGGCCGATCAGTTCAGGATCACTGGCGGCGGCCTGGCCTACGGCCCGGCCGATTCGCCGGTGCGGCTCACGGACGGCTGGCTCGGCTCGCCCTCAGCGGTGGCGCCACTGACCGTCATCGAACGCGTCGGTGCCGACCTCGCGCCCGTCGACCCGGCGAGCGATGCCGGGCGGCTGCGGCTGTCGGCATTTATCTGGGCCGATCAGCCAATCAGGTTCGAGCGGCTGCGCGGTGCCTGCGACCTGGCCGCCCAGATTCCGGCCGAGCTGCGAACCGAGTCGGCCAGCGAGACCGTGGCCGCTATCAGGCCCGAGCTTGGCACCTGGACCGTGCTCTGGCATTCGATCATGCGCCAGTACCTGGATCAGCGGCAAAACGAGGAACTCGACGCTGGCGTCGCCGCGATCGGCGCTGCCGCCACCAGCGCGGCGCCGTTCGCGCACATCAGCCTCGAACTGATCAAAGGCACCGCGGACACTCCGGTCGAGCTGACCACTTGGCCGGGTGGCCGGACCCGGCAGCTCGGGACCGCGCCACCGCACGGCATTCCAGTGACTTGGGCCCGCTGAAAAGGCGATCGGTGACCAGGAATGGACCAGGCCCCTCCAGCTCATACCTGGAGGGGCCTGGACACATGATGCCCAACGGAGTGCGCGCTGACGTGTAACGACACGCGAACTTGTGCGGCACACCCGGTTACCTGACGGTTACTGCCGTCCCGCCCATTGATAGCCGCGCGACGCTCGGCGGCCAAGAATCCGGTCCACGGCCGAGCCAATGTCGCCATCTTCGGCGATGAGCTTGCGCACGACATAGACCAGCGTTGGTATCGCCCAGAAGTCACCGCACACCCACAAGATGGCGGCGCCGATCTGCTGATCGGCAAAGGGCTTCAGGCTCACTCCAGGCACATGGGCGTAGACCGAGTACCAAGAGGTGTCTGACAGGATGCTCATTGCCATCGCCAGCAGCCACATTTGCACGTTGGTGGTGACCAGCGCGACCATCTGGGCCGGCCGGGACAGCCGGATCCTGAAGGGCGGCGACGGGATGAACTGGAGCCAGAACAGCACCCCGACAATGAAAAAGCTGCTGTGCATCAGCCAGATATGCACTGCCTGATTGCGCTCGGCCAGATCGTAAGGCCCGGGCAGATGCCAGCAGACCATCGTGACGTTGAAGGCGATAATCGCGACCCACGGCCGTAGCAAAAACGCGCCGATCCACCGGATCGGTCGCAACCAGCGGCCGGTCAGCACCTGCCTGGTGGCGTCCTTGCCCAGCCTGCCTGGCAGGCCGTCGAGCAGCGGCTGCCACGGTGCCCCGGCCACGATCAGCACCGGTGCGGCGAACATGAGCAGCAGATGCTGGATCATGTGCACGAAGAAGTAGCTATCTGACCAGTAGTCGATCGGCGACTCGACGGCGAGCAGCAGCATGATCAGGCCGCTGTAGAACCACAGCGACCGGCGCCGGCGTTGCGCTGTCCGCTCAGGACGTGACTTGCGTGCCAGTCTGGCCAGGCCAGCTTCATGCCATCCGGCCAGGATCAACGCGATGATCAGGAAAGGGTCGAACGACCAATTGTCGATTAGATAGTGCATCTCGCCTCGGTCAATTCAAGGAAGCCGGCGGCTGTTCGCATCGGTCAGTAGCTGTTCGGTGGCCGGGCGACGACCCACAACCTGGGCAGCGCGATGCCGGGCGAGAGTGCTCGCATGGCCGGTGCCATCGCCGCGTAGAACACCTCTCGCTGGGCGCGCAGCGACCGCAGTGCCCGTTGGAGTGCCGCGGTCGCCTTGGCCTCGCCTGGCTTGCCCCGCTCGGTGAGGACGGTGGCGACGTCGGCTTGGACGTTAGCGGCATCAGGTGCCGCCCAGTTGATCAGGGCGGTGACTGCTCCTTGCAGGTGATAGCTGTCAAGCGACTCTGGTACCTGGACCCCGGTCAGGTCATCGAGCTGCTCGTTATTGGCAGGCGAGCAATTGGCCGAGCCAAGATTGGCCAAGTTGATCGCGGTCCCGACATCGTGGCTTGAGCCCGTCTGGATAGCGTTAAGCACCCGGAGCGCGTCGCCGACGCCACCTGAGCAGGACTCGACGTCGGTGTTCAGCGTGCTGATCAGGCCGCGCAAGTCTGACGCCCGCTCGCCTTTCGTCGGCCGGTGGCTCAGGCCGACCGCCACCGCGATGACCAGCAGGATCGCGGTGGCCACGATGGCCAAGCGGGGCGCACGCCTGGTCGGCCAACCGCTGGCGCGGATGGGGACGAACGGCGGCTCGGTGGTGACTGTCTGCATTTAAGATGCCTCCCGCTGGGTCGCGTACTGCGGGTCTTGGAGAGCGGATTCGGCCTGCCGCAGGCTAGCGCCCGGCCGGGGGGTGGCCGGGATCAGCAGTTCGAACTGGCTGCCTGAGCCCACCGTGCTGTCCACCTTCGCCTCGCCGCCGTGGCTGCGGGCAATCGCTTCCACCAGCGCGAGCCCGAGTCCGGTGCCGCGCGATCCGCCGTTGGGCGCGGTCTTGAACCGCTCGAAGATGTGCGGGAGGTCAGCGGGCGCGATGCCGTGCCCGCCGTCCGCCACCACGATGTGGGCGAGCCGGTCGCCGTCGGCGTGGGTTACCTCGAGCTTGATGACGTCGTCTGGCCCGGTGCACTTTACTGCGTTTTCCACCAGCGCGTCGACCGCCAGGCTCAGCCGCTCAGCGTCGGCTGCCGCGGTCACCTGGTCAACCCGGCCGAGCTGCCAACGGCGCTGCGACATGGGCTGCCAGCGGCGTAGCACCTCGACTACGAGCACGTCGAGGTCGGTGGGTGCCAGCGTGAGGAAGTCGGCGTTCTCGCAGGCCGCGATCAGCAGCAGCCGGTCACTTAGCGTGCGCAGCCGCTCAAGCTCGCCGACCACGACCTCGACATCGCGTTGCTGCTGCCGTCCGATGACCTCACCGGCGAGCAGTTCGGCGTGGCCGAGCGCGATGGTGATGGGAGTGCGCAGCTGATGGGAGGCGTCTTGCAGGAACTGGCGCTGGATCAGCAGCAGCCGCTGCGCCTCGGTGGCTATCTTGGCGCGCTCATCGGCCACCACTCGGCGGTGCGCCTGCCAGGCCATCACCACGAACATGGTGGTGAGCAGCGGGATCTGCTCGACCGGCTCGACCATGATGGCCAAGTGCCTGATCACATCGTCGCCCAGGGTTGCCACGGTGGTCGCGACCGCAGTGGCGGTCAGTGCCAGGGTCCGGCGGTTGGGCCAGAGCCGGAATCCGTACAGCAGCGCCAGGCTGATCCACAAGGTATCGAATGGCACCACCTGCCACTGCGGGAACGCCACCATGGCCACCACGCAGCCCAACCACAGCAGCAGCCAGGCCAGCTCAGGGCGACGACCAAGCAGCTCGGCTAGCTGCTGGTCAGGTAGCGAGTCGGTAGCCCTCACCGCGCACCGTCTCAATCAGGGTGAAGCCGAGCTTGGCCCGCAGCCGCCGGATGCAGACGTCCACCAGGTTGGAGCCTGGATCAAAGTCGATCCCCCAGACCGACGCGAGCAGTTCGCTCTTGGTGACGGCACCGTCGGCCCGGTCCATCAGCGCCCGCAGGCAGAGGAACTCAAGCCGGGTCAGCGCCACCGGGCCTGCCCCGTTATCGGCGACCAGATGTCCGGCGTCTAGCACCAGGTTGCCGAACCGCATCACCTCGCTGCGCTTAGCCGTGGCGCGCAGCCCGGCCCGCACTCGGGCGGCCAGCTCGGCCAGTGAGAAAGGCTTCGTCAGGTAGTCCCTGGCACCCAGGTCAAGGCACTCGACCTTGACGTTGATATCGGAATTGCAGGACAGCACGAGCACCGCCTGGTCGGGCTGGCTCGCCAGGATCTGACTTAGCACCGTCCGGCCGTCAAGGTCGGGCATGATCAAGTCAAGAATGACCAGGTCACAGTCGCCGGCGCAGGCACGTTCCAACCCGTCAGGCGCGCTCGCCGCGACCTGCACTTGGTAGCCGACATTTTCCAGTGCCCGCGCCACGAAGGCACTGATCTGCGGTTCGTCATCGATAACCAGGATCCTGGCAGCTGGCTGATCGGCCCACCCCGGCTCGAGCCCAGCCGGGACTGGCCCTGCCTGGATCGGCCCTGCCTGCATCGGCCCTGCCTGCATCGGCCCTGCCTGCATCGGCCCTGCCGGGATCGGCCCAGCCGAGACTAGCCCCGCCGACCTGGCATCGTCGCGCACTGCAGTCATCGCGTTCCTGTCATCCGCTTTGGCTTATGCGGTCAAGGTGCGGCCGCCGCGGTGAACCCTTCCTTGGCTGCGAAGTGGACCCGGCCCAGCGTTTGCGTTCTACTCCGGTAGCCGCGCCAAGTCAATGCGTTCGGGCGCGGCTAGTCGGCCCGCTGGCTGTGCGAACGATACGGTAAGCACGCACCCGATGGTGCCGTTATGGATCTTGACCTGCATGATCTTGGCCCCAGGTGGTCCGTCGCCAGGCTGGGACCCCGGGGACTGCTAGGCGACGAATTCTGTGACGAATGATGACAGTTTCGTCATCCAGGGCGCGTGGTATTGCGGCCGGTTTCGGCTGGGCAGCAGTATCAGTGCAGTCGTTTGCTTCCGGCGGGTCACGATCGTGGCGTGCCCCCGGACCGAGTCGTGCGCGCCAGGCGCCGCGAAGAAGCGAGGTGGTGACTGATGTCCCTGCCGGTCCGCGTAGGAACCCTGCTCGTGGCGTTCCTCGCCGTGGTCGGTGGCGTGATCTTCGTCGTCATCCATTTCCTGCTCGCCGGGCCGCCGACGGTGGACTACGCGGCGGGCGTGACGGCAGGTCAGCCAGTCAATCTCGTGCTGCAGGAAGACCCGCAGAACACCGTGAGCAACCACCCTGACTGGGTGTCGTACTTCATCCAGGATCCGAAGACGCACGCTTGGGTGCATACGACGCTGTTCCAGATCCCGGCTAACACCAGGATCAACGTGACTATCTACGGCTACGACGGCTGCACGCCACTGCGCAATCCGTTCTGGAGCAAGGTCACCGGCACGATCGGCGGTACCGAAGACGTAAACGGCAAGCCGGTCTCGGTGCTGAATTCCTGGGACGGCTGCAACGTCGGCCATACCTTCTCGATCCCCGGCATCGGGCTGAACGTGCCGATGGGGTCGCCGACCACCGTGGCGGAGAACAACGCCTTGTGCGGCACCTCACCTTGCACGTCGGGCCCGCACGAGACGATGACCTTCAGCTTCATGTCGCCGAAGAACACCGGCGACTACTTCTGGCAGTGCCGGGTGCCGTGCGGCGGCGGATTCGTCGATGGCTTCGGTGGTCCGATGCAGACGATCGGCTTCATGACGGGACAGATGGAGGTGGTGTCCTGATGGCCGCGCAGACTCCGGTAGCGGATGACGCGGCAGGGGAGCGCCGGCACGGCATCACGATCTTTGTGATCTGGCTGATCCTGGCGCTGGCGGCGGACCTGCTGATCTGGTTCGTGCTCGGCCCGCACATGCCGCCAGGCAACATGGCATCGGCGTCCGGTGGCCAGCAATTCGACATCACCGTGATGGCGGTGATGGCGGCACCGGTGATGATCTTCGTGCTGGTGTATTTCTGCTACTCGCTAGCCGTGTGGCGGCACCAGGATGGCGACGATGAGGACGGACCTGCGATCCACGGCAACGCCAGGATCCAGACCACCTGGATCACCGTCACCACGGTGATCGTGCTCTCGCTGTTCGGCTTCGGCACCTACGAGCTGTATCACTCCTACGGTGCGGGCAGCGGCGAAGGGCCATCCCCGATTCAGGCACCGGCCGGTGCCGAACTCACAGTCGCTCAGCAGCAGGCACCCTGGAGTCCTGGTAAGCCAGTGGTGGTCCAGGTGATCGCGCAGCAGTGGCGGTTCACCTACAGGTACCCGCAGTTCGGCGGCTTCCAGACGACCTACCTGGCGGTGCCGCAAAACCAGTGGGTGCAGTTCGACGTCACCTCCATCGACGTCATCCACAGCTTCTGGGCCTACCAGCTGGGTGTGAAGGCCGACGCTAACCCTGGCGTGGACAACATCGCCTATACCAAGCCGGCCCAGCTTGGCCGGATCACGGTTCGCTGCGCTGAGCTATGCGGGCTGTGGCACGGCGCGATGTACGACTACGGCCGGGTGCTGAGCTTGTCGGCCTTCCAATCGTGGACGGCGGCCTCGCAGGCTCATTTCGCGACCGTGACCAAGCTCCTGCCGAAGTACGCGACCACCTACGACGAGACCTCGATCGCGCAGATCTCCAAGGTCGAACTCAAGCTCGGCATTGACGGCGCCGGCGGTAGCTACTACCCGCCGCAGGATCCCGCGCAGCCATGAGCGAGCTGACCTGCAATGCTTCCCGCGCTTGCGTCCGTCCAGATGAAGAGGTGACCTGATGGCCATCGAGACAGAGCCAGGAACGACGCAGCTTCCTGGTGGCGGCGAGCCGGCCGCCCCGCACTCGGCCAGGCCCTGGTGGCTCCAGCCCGGGATCCTCACCGGCCTGGTAGGCGCGGTGATCGGCTATGCGGTCGGGCACTGGCTTGGCAATGCCATGGCTACGCCGACCCCGTGCTCTGACCCGAATACGACCACCTACCAGCAGATCTGCCTATCCGATACGCACGATCTCGCGGTCGTCATCGGCTACGCGTTCATGGTGCTCGGCTGGCTGATCGGCCTAGGCGTGTTCAACGACCTGTTCCGGTTGATGACCGGACGGCGGCCGCAGGAAAGCGAAGCGACCAACGGCGAAGGCGGCCTGGCCAGGTACTTCAAGTTCACTCTCGACCACAAGGTCGTCGGCATCCAGTACCTGGTCGGCATGCTGATCTACTTCTGCACGGCCGGACTGCTGGCGATGGGGATCAGGACCGAGCTGCTCTCGCCCGTGCATCACATCTTCAGCTCGAGCACCTACATCGAGATCGTCGGCGAGCACGGCACGATGATGATGATGCTGATGACCTCGGTCATACTCGGGCCGTTCGGCAACTACCTGATCCCGCTGATGATCGGGGCCAAGCGGGTCGCCTTCCCCAGGATCGAGGCGCTGTCGTTCTGGCTGACCCCGGCAGCCTTCCTCGTGCTGCTTTCTGCCATCTTGCTTGGTGGCTTCCACTTCGGTTGGACTGGCTACCCGACGCTGTCCGTGCAGGACACGCCCGGCGCTGACGCCTACGCGTTCGCGTTCGGCTTGATGGGCATCTCGATGATCTTGGCGGCATTCAATATCTTGATCACCGTCATCTGCTACCGGGCACCAGGGCTGCGCTGGGGCCGACTGCCGATCTTCGTCTGGGCCATTCTCGGCACCGCCGTGATGATGGCTCTCGCCGCCCCGATCCTGGTCGGTGGCATGTACATGCTGATCACCGACCGGACCGTGCAGACCGCGTTCTTCACTGACCAGGTGGGTGGCAGCACGTACTTGTACCAGGACCTGTTCTGGTTCTTTGGCCATCCCGAGGTGTACATCCTGGCGTTGCCCGGATTCGGCATCGTGCTTGAGTTGCTGCCGGTCTTTACCCGCAAGCCGCTATTCGGCTACAAGGTGGCCGCGGCCGGCATGATCGGCGTGACGCTGCTCAGCTTCTTCGTCTGGCAGCACCACCTGTTCGACAGCGGCATCGACCCAGACATGCGACCGCTGTTCATGCTCACCACCGAGCTGATCTCGATCCCGACCGGATTCATCTTCCTGGTCGGCATGGGCACGCTGTGGAAGGCGAAGATCAGGCTGACCGTGCCGATGCTGTTCTGCCTGGCCTTCTTCTTCAACTTCCTGATCGGCGGCGTCTCCGGGGTCTTCCTGTCGGACGTGCCGGCCGATACCACCGAACACGGCAGCTTCTTCGTGATGGCGCACTTCCACTACACCATCATGGGCGGCCTGATCTTCGCGTTCATGGCTGGCTGCTACTACTGGCTGCCCAAGATGCTGGGCATCAAGCTGGACGAGCGGCTCGGCAAGGTGCACTTCTGGCTGATGTTCCTTGCCTTCAACTCGACCTTCCTGCCGTTGTTCGCGGTCGGCCTGGCCGGTCAGCCCAGGCGGGTGTTCGAGTACCAACGGAGCCTGCAGACGCTCAATGACTGGGTCTCCATCTCCTCGTTCATCCTGGCCTTCTCGATCCTGATCTTCGTGTTCAACTTCGTCTGGTCCACCGTGGTGGTCAGAGCGCCGGAGATCGGCAACCCATGGCGGTCACGCGGGCTTGAGTGGCAGACCGCGTCACCGCCGGTGCCTGGCAACTTCGGTGCCGTGCCAGTAGTGCTCACCGGTCCCTATGAGTACGGCAGCAAGGATGCCCCGCCGGTGGCTGACCTGAATCCGCCGGTTGGACTGCTGGCACAAGGACTGTCCGATACCGGCGCGTCCGCAGGAGCGGAGGCATAGGAGATGGCCGACATGACCTCTGCTAGCCCGGCTGGCCTGAGCCGCCAGCAGGAAGAGGCCGCCTTTTACCACGAGGCGGCACTGAACGCGGCCTGGACCGGGTCCCGGCTGATGATCGGGATCACCACGTCTGGCCTTGGCGCGTTCCTGTTCGCCTATTTCTACCTGCGGTCGGTGAACTCCTACGGCAACTGGATCCCGCCGCATTTCACCGGGCCCAAGTCGTGGCAGGGCGCCTTGATCATGGGGCTGATCGTGGTGAGCGCCGTTGTGCAGTCAATCGGACTGACCCAGATCAAGGCTGGCCGCAAGGCACCTTGGTTCACCGCAGCCGTCGTCGCGCTTATCCTCGGTGTGGTGGCGGTGGCGCTCCAGATCTGGCAGCTGACCGTGTTGCCGTTCCAGCCAGGAGACGGTGGCTTCGCCAGCGTCTTCACCGGTGCGACGCCCGTGTTCGCTGTCATCGTGCTTGGCACCATGATCTGGCTGGAGATCTTGGTGATGGGCAGCAGGCAGTTGCCTGAGGTCTCGTTTGTCGAACAGCCGCCGACCTTCGAGCAGGCGGCCGCCGTACAGCGATTCCAGGCTTCGCTCAGCGCGTTCACCTTGTACTGGAATTTCGTGGCCGTGGCGGCGATCGTGCTCTGGCTACTCTTTTACGTAGTGCGCTGAAGCAAGGTATAGACCCGAGCCCGTGACTGGCGGCAGGAGGCAGCAGTGCAGGGAACGCTACTCGCGGCGGCGATCTCTCCGGACAACACCCCGCATGGATATAACCTGACGTTCGCGTTTCCGATGCTGATGTTCATCATCATCGCGACTGCGCTTTACCTGCGCATTCGAAGCTCACACCGAGTGCCAGGGCATGTCACGCTAGCATCGACCAACTGGGCCGAGAAGGCACAAGAGTCGGCCGCGCCCGCCGCGGCCACTACGACCGGTAGTACCCTGCATGAGGGCGCCGCTCCAGAGCCAACCGACTCGGCCGGAACGAGCCCAGCTCCGGCCGAGCCAGCCTCGGAGGCCACGGAGCAGGAGAGCCCCGAGCGGGAAAGCACGGAGCAGGAAAGCACGGAGCAGGAAAGCACGGAGGACACCGAGTGACACAGGCGACGAATGCGCTGCCTGATGCTGCGATGGCGGCTGCCGCGGGCAGCCTCCCGGCTGCGGGCACCCTGGATTCGTCGCAGCTCAAGCGGCGCTCACCCGCCACTATCCTCCGCTCGCTGTTCGCGCTGACCAAGCCGAGAATCATCGAGCTGCTCCTGATCACCACGCTGCCGACGATGCTGCTCGCGCAACGCGGGCTGCCATCACTCGAGCTGATGCTGGTGACGCTTGTCGGCGGTGCGCTGGCTGCGGGCAGCGCGAACACCATCAACTGCTATATCGACCGCGACATCGACGCGCTCATGCGCCGTACCTCGCGCCGACCGCTGGTGGCCAAGGGCGGCACCGGCGCTACCATCGAGCCGGCCGAAGCCCTCGTGTCAGGGATCGTCCTCGGCGTCGCTGCCACCTTGGTACTTGGCCTGCTGGCCAACTGGCTGGCTGCCGCCCTGGCTGACGCGGCGCTGCTCTTCTATGTGTTCGTGTACACGCTCGGCCTGAAGCGGCGCACCGCTTCCAACATCGTGATCGGCGGCGCGGCCGGGTGCTTCCCCGTGCTCGTCGGCTGGGCTGCCGTGACCGGCAAAGTGGCTTGGCCAGCGATCGTCTTGTTCGGCATCATCTTCTTCTGGACCCCGCCGCACTTCTGGGCGCTGGCAATGAAGTTCAAAGACGACTACGCGGCCGCCAGCGTCCCGATGCTGCCGGTCGTGGCCGCACCGGCCGTGGTCGCGCGCAAGATCGTCAGCTACAGCTGGGTCATGGTGGGCACGACCCTCGCGCTGACCCCCTACGCCGGCTGGATGTACGGCATCGTGGCGGTCGGCCTGGGCGGCTGGTTCCTGCTTGAGGCGCATCGGTTGCGCGGCCGGATCGCGACTGGCGTCGCGGCCGCTCCGATGCGGCTCTTTCACCTGTCGATCGGCTATTTGACGTTCCTGTTCGCTGCCGTCGCGGTGACCTCACTGCTGCCGTTCGGGCGATTCTGACACCGCACTCGCTAGCCGCGGGATGCGACTGGGTGGGCAGCGCCAATGTTGCCCACCCAGCCGCCGATCCTCAGCGGCCGGGGCGCAGTGCCCAGAGCGCTCCGTCGTTGGTCAGCGCCAGTAGCTCGTGTCCGTCCCAGACCGGGGCCGTGCCGATGGCCGGGCGTCCGGGCAGGACCGGGAGTAGCTGCCAGCGTCGCGTCGTGGGGTTGTAGCTGGCCAGGTCGTCCGGACGCAGGTGCAGGTGCGGTCCAGAGACAGTGGCGTCAAGGTCGGTAGCGATGATCCGATGGCCGGCCCAGGTGAAGGCAGGGACCGCCAGCCGCAGCGGGCCGCCGGGAATGACCGAGCGGTGCAAGCTGACTGGGTTGACGAAGTAGCCGGGGAAGGGCACGAGTGGACCGGGGCAGATGTCGCCGCACCAGAATTGGCCGGGCGATACCAGCACGGCTGAGCCGGTGTAGATCGGGTCGGTGATGGTCTCATCCTGCGGCCAGCGGCCGGTGTAGCGATGCCAGCTGCCGACGCTGCCAAGGGTCCAGGTGTCAACGCCGAACGCGGTCTGCGACCCGTGCTTGATCTTCGTGGTTCTCGCCCACAGCGACCAGGCAATCACCTGGTGCCCGGCGGCGACCATGGCGACGTCCTGCACCGGGTGCCTGGCCAGCACTGGCGGGGTGATCAGCTGCCAGCGGTTGGTCGCCGGCCTGTAGGAGGCGACTGCGAGTTGGCCGTGACTGCCGTGTACTTCAGCGACGAGAACGTCGCGGCCGGTCCAGACGGCGGCTTGCGGGACGTAGCCTTCCAGCTTGCGTGGCATCAGGGTGTACGTCCACTTGTTGGTTGCCGGGTCGTACAGGCCCGCGTGCGGCAGGCAACGGACGACTGGCTCGGTCGGCGGGCACGAGTCAGTCACGCCATCGGCGACGAACAGTTGGTGGCCGGTCCACGCCGTCACCGCCGAGGAGAAGCCGACGTTGGCGGTCACTGGGGCTATGGTGTGCCAGCGCTTGGTCGCCGGATCATAGACGGCACCGTTGTTGGTCGTGTTGCCCCGCCACAGGCCGCCTAGTTCGACGAGGTCCTTCCCGGTCCAGACCAGCACCGGTGCCGCGTGCGCCCCAAGCGGCGAGCGCTTACCCAAGGTCCAGTGATACCGTCCGGCCGAATGGGCGGCCCCGGCCTTGGGCGGCGCGGCTGCCATGGTCGCGACGACGCTGATGGCCAGTGCTGACCAGATGCTGAGCTGAGTTAGGCGGTGTCGCCTGACCATGCTGCCTCCAGAGTTTCGGCTTCCATGGAAATAGAGGTACGAACTCGCCTGGCGGTTCCACCCGGCGGCATTATTTCTGAATGCTGTTAGTTCGCGATGAGTTCGGCGAGCGCCATTTCCAATCGAGCCGTACCGACCTCGATCCTGGTCAGTGGCAGGCCGAAGTTAGCCGCGATCGCTTCGGCTTGCTCAGCCAGGCCCTGGTCCTGTGCCTGGGCCAGCCAGACCACTCGCCGGTAATGGCCGAAGTAATCGGGCCAAAGTTCGGGGTACCGGTCCAGGCCAAGTGGCTCGATCACCGAGCGCTTGAAGCTGCGCACCAGGAAGTCGGTCAGCAGGTAAGTGCCAGGTTCGGCAGCCAGGGTGGCCCTGATCCGCTCAGATCCTGCCAGCACGTCATAGCAGTGCAGCCCAGGCAGCCTGGCGAGGCCGAGTCGGCTTACGAGCTCATCGAGCGCGCCGTAAGTGCCGCAGTCCGCGTAGGCGAGCGCGACCTGGCAGCCGGTCGCCTGCAACGTGAGCGCCAGCCGCTCGGCCGCTGGCGCGATCTCACGCGGCGCATTGTGCAAGATCGCAGGCAGGTTATAGATGCTCAGCTCCCAGCCGCGCCGGGCGGCGATCTGCCTGAGGTGCCCGCCGAGCGCCCCGCACGCGATCACCGCGGTCCTGCGCTGGCCGCTCCCGTCGGCCTCAGGCCGGATCGGCACGCTGGCCGCCGATCGTGCTCGACAGCGCACGGGCGACCTCGGCACACGCCTTGGCCGCGGCGGCAGTCCGCTTGCCGTCGAGCCTGGAGGCCGGGCCTGACACCGACAGTGCGGCAATAGCGGCAGTGCCGCCGCCGAAGACCGGCGCCGCAACGGCGACGAGCCCCGGCTCAAGCTCCTCGTTCGTGACCGCGTAGCCACGTTCGCGTACCTGGACAAGTTCGGCCAGGAGATCATGCCGCGTGGCGATGGTCCGCTTAGTGAGCGTGCGGTAGGGCTCGGGCGGCACGGCCACAGCGCCGAAGGCGAGCAGGACCTTGCCAGAGGCTGAGCAATGCAGTGGTACCGCCCGGCCCACCCAGTCGGTGCCGCCGATCAGGTAGCGGCTGTTGACCTGCGCGATCTGGTCGACCACCGCCGTACGGGCGTCACTGCCCGCGCCGCCCCCGCTCGCGCGGGCAGTGACGCCCGAGCTACTGACGATGCCGAGGTTGATGGTCTCTCCGGTCAGCTCGCCAAGCTGGTCAAGATAGGGCTGGGCAACGGCGACCAGATCGGCGCCTGCCGTCCCCTGCCATGCGTATCTGACGAACAGTTCCCCCGGCCAGAACCGGCCGTCCTGATCCCGCCGTACTAGCTGATGCCGCTCAAGCGCAGTCAGCAATCGGGAGGTGGTTGACTTGGCCAGCCCGCTAGCCGCCGTCAGCTCAGCGAAGCTGGCCGGCTCAGCGCCATGAACGACCCTGGTCAGCAGCAGCGCCGCCCGGTCGATGGCCTGAGTTCCGTTTGGGCTGGTCACAGCAGATCCTTAGGTCGTTCCACTATTCGGAACAGGGTTCTACTATGTGATCATAAATTCGCTCTCGTGATGGGTCAAGGCGAGTCAGCCTGGCTAGCTGGAGAACTGGTTTTCTGTCCAATGCTGGCCGCCATCGCGAGTGGTCCAGACCAGGTCACCTTGGGCGATGCGAGCGGTCTGCGGATCCTCATAGCCGACCAGCAAGACACTGCCTTGACCGTTGGGGGTGAGCGTGGTGCGCCAGGTCCGGCCGCCGTTGGTGGACAGCATCACGCGGTAGCCGTGTTGGCCGTGCACCACGACCAGCAGCAGGCTCGGGCTGGCGGCAGCGAGTTGGTAGCCGAAGGTCTGGTTCGCCGGTATCCCGGCTGGGGCAGGCACGATGCGGTCAGGCCCGAAGCTGGTGCCGTCGTTCGGTGAGACCCTGACCCAGGCCGTGCCGAAGTCGCTAGGACCTGATGCCATTTGGTGCCGGCATAGCAGGATCAGCGCATTCGGCGGAGCGAGTGCCACAGCCGAGGCGTAGCCGTCCTTGCCGCCGCACTGATCAGGGCCGATCTGCCAGTTGGCACCGTTGTTCGTCGATCGCGCGATTTGCGCGGTGGCGCGCACGCCACCCGCCGGATTGCCATATCCGACCAGCGTCAGCCTGGTGCCTTGCCGGTACAAGACTGGCGGGCAGATCATCAGGATTCTCGGTGCAGGCAATGTGCGCCAGGTGGTCGTCCCGACCGTGGCCTGCTGCACCTGGTAGGGCATGCCACTGCAGCCCTCGCCCTTGGACGCGACTCGCACGGCGGTGCCGTCAGCCGCCTCCAGCGAGCTGACGTTGGGCCCGGCCACGTGCCGCCAGTGCGAGCCGCCATCGGTGGTAAGGAACAGCGACGGGTCGAACGCATAGCCGATCAGCGGGGTGGCGAACCTGAGTTGCGAGACGCACGGCTGGTGGCCTGGGCAGGTGTTATAGATTCCGCCCAGTCGCCGGGTCGGCGCGGTCAACCGCCGCCACTTGGTGCCGCCATCGGTCGTGCCAAGCACAGCCGCGCACCGGCCGGTGCCGCATTTCACGTTGCCTAGCGCGAATCCTTGTTGGTCGGAGACGAACGTCATCGACAGCACCTGGAAGTTAGCTGGCACACCGCTGCCAGCCGCCGGGTGCGAATCGGCGGTCGCCGACGTCACATGAGTGGTGGCGGCCGGGGTGCCGCTCGCTGACGTGGTGCCGCACCCGGCCAGTGCCAGCGCGGCGATCGCCACAGTCGCGTAGCCAAGCCGCCCGAGCGAGCGGCGCGGCCGGGAAGCCGATAGCTTGACCGATTTCATTGTTTCCTGCCTGGCATCGAGAGACCCTGTCCCTCTTTATGACAGCCGCAGCCGCCAGACAGTTGCGCCTCAATTCCGAATCTTTCTCGACAGCGCCGAATCGCGGCCAAGCGCGCCCGTTCCAGCGACATCACCGCTCCAACGATGCGGTACGCCAGACCCGGTACCGCGACATCGTAGGAGCGCTGTAGTCGCTAGAGCAGCAGTACCGCTCCGACGATGCTGCCCGCCAGGGCGGAGCAGCAGCAGCAGAGGTTCAACGATGCTGTTGCTGGGCCGGGCGGGGTGGCGCGGGCTGGCGGGGTGGGGCGGTGCTGGCGCGGGCCTGGCGCGGGGCCTGGCGCGGGCTGGCTAGTCAGCCCGTAGTTGGGCCGCTGCCTGTGTCATTGCCGCGAGCTTTCCTCGTGCTGACGCCCTCGGCAGGTACTTCATGCCGCAGTCGGGCGCTAGCACCAGGCGGTCCGCGGGCACGTAAGGCAGCGCCCGGCGCACTCGGTCGGCCACCACTTCGGGCGTCTCGACTGCCGGGTCGCCGAGGTTGAGCACGCCGAGAATGATCGTCTTGCCGGCGTCGGCCAGGTCGGCAAGCACGGCGCAGTCCAGGTTCGACTGCGCCGTCTCGACGGAGATCTGATCAGCGACGCAGCCCGCCAGTTCGGGCAGGAACGAATATCCGCTCGGCCTCTCGTGGATGATCGCCGCGTAGCCGAAACACAAATGCACGGCTGTAGTGCCACCAATTGCCGCGAGCGCCGTGTTGATCACCCCGAGTCCGAACTCGCGCGCCGCCTCCGGCCGGGCCTGCAGGTAAGGCTCGTCAAGCTGAACGACATCGGCGCCCGCCGCGAACAAGTCGCTGACTTCAGCGTGCACGGCAGCCGCGTAGGCGTAGGCAGCTTCCTGCACCGACGGGTAGTAGTCATTCTGCGCCTGCTGCGCCATGGTGAACGGGCCAGGAACGGTCACTTTAATCACCTTGCCTGGCGGTGCTTGCTCCCGGAGGAAGGCCAGCGCCTCAACCCCCACGGCATGGCGGCGGCTGATCGGACCGACAATGCGCGGCACCGGATTCGGGTGCCCGCTGCGATCAAGCGCGGTGCCCGGATTGTCGATGTCGACGCCTTCGAGCGCGGTCGCGAAGGCATTGGAATAGCTCTCCCGGCTGATCTCGCCGTCGGTCAGTACGTCGAGTCCGGCCCGCACCTGGTCGTCTACGGCCAGGCGAGTGGCGTCCTGCTTGGCCTGGGCTAGGTACTCACGGTCGACCCGCCACAGCTCGCTCGCCCGCACCCTGGGCGGGAAGCGGCCGGCGAGCTTGTCCCGGTCGATCAGCCAGTCCGGCTGCGGATAACTTCCGACCAGCGATGTCGGGAACAGCATCTGACCCTCCCGTTGGTGTCACTATGAGCCGGCTTGATCGCCTGCCCTAGCAGTACCACGCCCGCGCAGCAGCGCGACTGTGGCCAGGCAAGTGACTGCTAGCAGCGCGTACGGCACGAAGTCGTTAGTGGCCTGCGCGATCGCGCCGCTGGCCGCGGCGGCGATCGTCTGGCCGGCCGCCCAAGCCAGGTTGGCCAGGCCGAACGCCAGACCCTGGTGCAATTCAAGACGCTCAGCTGAGTTGCTGAGCAGGGCGCTCGATGGCGCGAACAAGGTGCCGAACGCGGGCATCCCGACGATCAGCAACGCGACCAGCACGCCGACCGGGGCGACCACCGGTGCGAGCAGGCTAACCACGACGCCGGCCAGTAGCGAGATCCGCAGCGGCAGGTACGGCCCGCGCCGGTCGGCCAGCCGGCCGGTCAGCGGCGAGAAGCCGGCCTCGAAGGCGGCCGACGCCAAGAACGTGCCGCTGATGAGCAGGGCGCTGGCACCAAGCTGATTCAGGCGCAGCGGCGCGAGCACGTCGATCACGCCAAACGCGAGCCCGGCGACGCAGGTGAGCCACAACCCGACCGCGACGCCCCGGTCCTTGACCGCAGCGAACGCCGCCCGCAGTCCTTGCGACTCGGTCGCCGACGGCGTCGCGCGGATGGCGAAGTTGGCGATCAGCAGAGCCGCGCCGAGCACGGCCGCGACCGAGAAGGCTGGCCCGGTGCCGACCTGGTTAGCCACCGCGCCCACCACTGGGCCGAAGAGCGCGCCGCCGACCGCCGCGCCGAGTGCGGTGCCGAGCAATTCGCCCCGCCGGTCATCGGGCGCCGCGCCAGCGAGCCAGGCCATGCCGGCCGCCCAGGTGCAGGCACCACCAAGGCCTTGCACGAAGCGGGCCAGGTCAAGTACCACCTCGGTGGTGGACCAGCCGAAGAGCAGCGTCGATCCGCTCATCAAGATCAGCCCGAACACCACGCCGCGTCTGGCGCCCACCCTGGCCACGAGCAGGCCGCCGGGCAGCGCTCCAATCAGAGTGCCGAACGGGTAGGCCGCCACCAGGATGCCGGCCCCGGCCTTGGACAACGACGCGGCGTGCACGTAGTGCGGCAGCAGCGGGGTCAGTGCGGTAAAGAACACCGTGTCGGTGAACACCAAGGCGCAGACGAAGCCGAGCAGCACCCTGAGATTGATGGGCAACTTGGGCCGCGGCTGCGCTTGCTGGTCAGATGTCCGCCTCGCCAACGCCGCTGCCTATCCGCTCTCGCTCACCCGTGACCTGCTGATTGATCAGACAGGCAGCCGAGCCTAGCGCAGCCAGGGGGACGGCTGAGCAGGACGGTCCCCTCGCTGCGGCCCGGTCGCCTGCGCCGCGACCTACTGACCGGCAAGCTTGATCGCCTGCAGGGTGTAACTGCACGGCAGTCGCCGCGGCCGGTCTGCTAGCCGCCACTCGCCCAGGTCGCCGACCCGCTCCATCAGCCCAGGCAGTGCCTCCCAGGGCACCGTGTCGTGCTCGGTCAGTGCCGTGATGCCTAGCCCAGCCGCCAGCAGCGCCGTGACCAGCTCGCCGAGACCGTGATTCCACGAGTGCGTCACGTTATGGGTGAATTCGACATCCGTGGCTACGTACGTCCCGCCCTCGTCAAAGACCAGCGGCTCGGCCGTCTCGAAGTACGGGTACTCGATCACCAGCAGCTTGTCGTCGGTGCGGCCGTCCTGCAGCGCCCAGAGCACCGGATGGCCTTCTCGCAGGAACAGGCGACCGCCAGGACGCAGCAGCTCAGCCACCACCCTCGCCCACCGGTCGATGCTCGGCAGCCAGCAAAGGGCGCCGATGCCGGTGAACACGAAGTCGAACGACCCAGGCGACAGTACCTGCGGGGCGGCATAGAGCTCGGATTCCACGAAGGTGGCATCAGCGCCAGTCTTGCTGGCCAGGTCACTGGCCTGCGCGATGGCCGGGCCAGAGAAGTCGAGGCCGGTCATGGACGCACCGAGCCTGGCCAGCGAGATCGTGTCGGTACCGATGTGGCATTGCAGGTGCACGCCGCGCAGGCCGGCCAGGTCGCCCAGCCTCGGCACATCGAACCGCACCACGCGGCTCAAGAACGTGGGGTCGGCGAGGAACTCAGCCACCTGGTAGTCGGGTGAGTCGGCATGGGCCGGTGCCCGCTCGTCCCAGTTCGCCTTGTTGACAGCTGCATAGTCATCCACGTGGACAAATCTCGCACACGCCGGCAACCGGTTTTCCCGTGATAGCGGTCAGCGCGGTCAGTTCTGCGCCATCCCTGGGAGGTCGGTAACGTCGCGCCGCAACTTCGCCATCGAGCTTCTCGCGGATCGGCTGGCCAAGTACGTTGTCAGTCACGTCCCTGATAGGGCGCTGTTCAGCGATTTGGAGGGTCTTAACCGCATGCAAGCCGAAATCAAGGGCAGCGTCATGCCCATCTTGGAGATCTCGCTCGCCCAAGGCGAGCATGTCGTGACCCCGCACGGCGAACTTGCCTGGATGACCACGAGCATCCAGATGTCGCAGACCACGAGCACCGGCGGCCCCGGCGGAGGCGGCGGCGGCTTCATGGGCAGCCTCAAGCGCATGGTCGGCGGCGGCGGCCTGTTCCTGACCAAGTACGAGGGACCAGGCTCCATCACCTTCGCGGCGAAGGTGCCTGGGCACATCGTGCCCGTGGACATTTCTTCCGGTCACGCCTACATGGTGCACCGGCACGGCTGGCTGGCCGGGACGCCAGGCATCACCGTGAGCATGGCGCTGCAGCAGGGCTTCCGTGCTGGCCTGTACGGCGGCGACGGCTTCATCTTGCAGAAGCTGGACGGCGACGGCCGGGCCTGGATCGAGCTTGGCGGCGAAGTGACCTCCTATGACCTGCCGCCGGGCCAGACGGTGCTGGTGCATCCAGGGCACGTCGGCATGTTCCAGGCCACGGTGCAGTTCCAGATCACCAGGATCCGCGGTATCGCGAACATGTTCTTCGGCGGCGACGGCCTGCACCTGGTCGCGCTGACCGGCCCTGGGCGGGTGTGGCTGCAGTCGATGCCAGTGCCGCTGCTCGCGCACGCGCTCGCGCCGTATCTGGCCAAGCAGGGCGCGGGTGAGGCGGTCGCTGGCGGTGCCGTCGGCGGCGTTCTTGGCGGCTTGCTCGGCAGCTGATCGCGGCCGTCGGAGCTGGTAAACGAATTAGAAGGGGAAACAGGGCGGCGGCGCCGCATCGCTGCGGCAGATCCAGCGGAGCGTCGCGATCCGCGGATCACCCGATCGCCGCCCTGTTTCCCGTGGCCACATGACCCCCGTACATGTGGCCCGGCCAGCGGCTGCCCCGTGCGGTCCACCGCCGAGCCGGTGCCACGATCATGCCCGACCAAAGCTGAAGTGCAGCGCTGGCGAATGCCAAATTCTGGTCAACTTTCCTAGCCGATTCGCCCCGCCGTTGCCGGGTGCCCGCCAGCACTCGCTGCCATTAGCCGCGAGCCATTGCTACCGGCCGGTCAGGTGTCAGGATTCTCGCCGCCGTATTGCTGCTCGGCCAGGAATCGCTCGAACTGCGCGCCTAGCTCCTCGGCGGTCGGCATATCGCCCTGGTAGGCGAGCAGGTCCTGACGATCGGCGTGGAATGCGTCGTACTGCTCCTCCAGTGACTTCACTACCTCGGTGACCTCGTCTCGCCGGCCACTTGCCTGGCGATCTCGGCGTCGGTGATCTCAGCGGCTTCGCGCAGCGCGTCCGCGGGCAGGCTGAGCCCGGTCGCCTGCTCGACCGCGCCGAGCAGCGCGACGGCGGCGGTCGGGTAGGAAGCGTGCGCGAGGTAGTGCGGCACGTGCACGGCGAAGCCGACAGCAGGCCAGGCTGGCCTCGCCCATGCGCAGCTCGATCAAGGCCATCGCGCTGCCCGGTACCTGCAGCCGGTCAACCAGCGGCTGATAGCCCTCGATCAGCTCCGGTGCGGTCGCGTGCCCGGTGACGCCGAGCGGCCTGGTGTGCGGCACGCCCATCGGGATGCCGTGGAAGCTCGACACCAGCCTGACCTTCAGTGCGGCGGTCAGCTTGAGCACCGCCTGGGTGAAGTTTTCCCACTCCCGATCCGGCTCAAGGCCGTCCATCAGCAAGAATGGCGTGCCAGCGGCGTCCTTGAGCAAATGCACGACGATCTCAGGGACTTCGACGGTCTCCCAGTGGTCCTTGACGAAGAACATCGCCGGACGGCGGGAACGGTAATCGATCAGCGTGTCGACGTGGAACCTGGCGACCTCGGTGTGCTCGCAACTGGCGAGCAGATGCGCGGCTACCTGTCGGCCAGCCGCGCCAGCGTCGATGAACCCGTCCAGGTAGTACAGCATCACCAACTCCGAGTCCAGATTCGCTGCCTCTGGGGTGAGCTGATAGAGGTCTTCGGGATCGCGCGGCACCCTCACAGCCTCCTATGCCAATGGCCAACGGAAGATCGGCCTGCTACCAGTCTCGCCGACCCGCGCTAGCGGTTCGGCCATCCGGCCAGAAAGCTAATGCCTGGCTGGATGGTCGAGCTACCCAAGCGGCAAGACCGCATCGCCTGGCCCACCTCGCCGCGACTCACCGCTAGCTTGCGCTCCTGCCATCGGGCGATGACCGCCGGCAGTTCGCTGCTCACGAACTCGAAGTAGTCTACCGAATCGGCCATTCTGAGCCCTGCGGGCGTATCGGCGCCCAGCAGGCTGATGCCGTCCCGCAGCACTGCCGTCCACCGGTCGAGTAGCCGGTCCCGCGACTTCATCACTTCGTCCCAGACGTTGTCAGGTACCCGGTAGTGGTGGCGCCGGGAGCCAGGCTCGCCCTCCCGGCGCACCATGCCGACGCCAATCAGGTAGCGGACACCGCCCGAAATCGCCGCTGGGCTGGCCCGCAGCAGGTCAGCGAGTTCTCCTGCGGTGAGCCTGGCCGAATCGGCGGCGAGCAACGCGGCGAACACCCGAGCGGGCATCCGCGGAATCCCGGCATCGTTGAGCACCGAGGCGAATCGCTCGATGAACTCCATCATCCGGGCGTGGCCGTCGCCGTCGGCCTGGCCATCAGATCCCCCCATCGTCACCTGATCGCCTCCTCAGCCGGCAGTCGTCGTGAGGATTTCCTTCAGAATTTTCAAGGTTTTATGAAAATAGTGTAATCTGTAAATCATGATAGACGCAATCGAGATCGTCGGCCTCCGCAAGGCATATGGCAAGGTCACCGCGCTGGACGGGCTCGATTTGCGGGTGGCGAGCGGCGAGGTGCACGGGTTCCTCGGACCTAACGGCGCAGGCAAAACCACCACGATCCGGATCTTGCTCGGCCTGCTGCGTCCCGATGGCGGCACCGTGCGGATGCTCGACGGTGATCCATGGTCGCAGGCCACGGCGTTGCACCGGCGGCTCGCCTACGTGCCAGGCGACGTCAGCCTCTGGCCCAACTTCACCGGCGGTGAGGTGATCGACCTGCTCGGGCGGCTGCGTGGCGGGCTCGACGCCGACCGGCGAGCCAGCCTGATCGAGCGATTCGAACTCGACCCGACAATCAAGGCCCGGGCGTATTCCAAAGGCAACAGGCAAAAGGTCGCGCTCATCTCCGCGCTGGCGTCCGACGTCGAGTTGCTGCTGCTTGACGAGCCGACCGCCGGCTTGGATCCGCTGATGGAGGCGACCTTCCGCGCCTGTATTGAGGATGAAAAAAAGCGCGGGCGAACTGTGCTGCTCTCCAGCCACATCTTGTCCGAAGTCGAAGCGCTGTGCGACCGGGTCACCATCATCAGGAGCGGCCAAGCGGTCGAAACGGGCTCTTTGCCGGAGCTGCGGTACCTGACCAGGACCTCGATTCTCGCCGAACTCGATCGGCCACCCGAAGGCATCGCCGGGCTGCCCGGAGTGCACGACCTGGACATCTCGGGGGACCGGCTGAGCTGCGAGGTCGATAGCGACAAGCTGACCGACCTGCTCAAGGTGCTAACTAACGCTGGCGTGCGCAGCCTGACCAGCCAGCCGCCCACGCTTGAAGAGCTGTTCCTGCGCCACTATGCGGCCCACGACGAGGCCACCGAGCAGGTGTCGCCATGACCAGCCTGGCTGGCACCGGGGCGCTGGCCAAGCTAGCGTTCCGCCGGGACCGGATCATGCTCGTGATCTGGGTGTACGCCTTCGCCGCATTCATGGCGGCGACGGTGTACGGGTTTCGCAAGCTCTATCCGGCGGCGCCAGGGCGGATCGAGTTCGCCCTGGCGGCCAGGCACAACCTGGCATTCCTGTCGCTGTACGGGCCGGTGTACGGCACGTCGCTCGGCTCGATCACGGCGTGGCGTACCAGCGCCGTACTGTCCTTGCTGACCGGCCTGATGAGCGTATTCATCGTGATCAGGCACACCAGAGCCGACGAGGAATCTGGTCGGCTCGAGCTGATCGGCGCCACCGTCGTCGGCCGCCGCGCCCCGCTGGCCGCCGCGCTCATCGTGGCAGGCACCGCGAACGTGGTGACCGCGATCGTCTTGGCCGCGATCGCGATCGGCTTGGGGCTGCCAGCTGCCGGGGCGATCGCGCTGGCGACCGGAGTCGCCGCCGCCGGGCTGGTGTTCGCCGCCGTCGCCGCGGTGACCGCCCAGCTTGCGCAGAGCGCGCGGCCGGCGAGGGGGCTGGCCATCGGCGTCGTCGCCGCCGCGTTCGTGCTGCGCGCTGTCGGCGACTCGGCTAGTGCGTCCGGCCCGCGCTGGCTGAGCTGGTTGTCGCCGATCGGCTGGGCGGTGCTTGACCGGGCGTTCGGAAGCTCAATCAGGTGGTGGCTGCTGCCGTTGGCGCTCGCGGTTGCCGTCCTGGTGGCCCTCGCCGCTGCCGTGCTCGCTGCCCGCCGTGACTACGACGCCGGGATGCTGGCGGTGCGGCCTGGGCGGGCTAGCGCCGCGCCAGGGTTGCGCAGCCCGCTGACGCTGGCCTGGCGGTTGCAGCGCGGATCGCTGTTTGCCTGGGTCGCCGGCGGCCTGGTGTACGGGCTGGTCATCGGCTCCTCAGCGAAAGGGATCGGCGGCATATTTGGCAGCGCCGAAATCAGGAGGGTGATCGCCAGACTCGGTGGCGAGGCCTCGCTCACCAACGCTTACCTCGCCGCCCTGCTCAGTGTCACCGGCGTCATCGCGGCCGGCTACACCATCTCCACCGTGCTCAGGCTGCGGTCTGAGGAGACCACTGGGCAGGCCGAGGTAGTGCTGTCCACCAGCACCGGGCGGGTCGCCTGGAGTGGCGCGCACCTGCTCATTGCCACTCTCGGCACCGTGGCGATCATGGCGGCGATGGGACTCGGCACGGGCATCAGCTATGCCAGCCACGCTGGCGGCGCGGCGGAGATTGGCAAGCTGGTGTTGGCCGGGCTGGGCCAGGTGCCTGCTGCGCTCGTGCTCGGCGGGCTCGCCGCCGCTGTGTTCGGGCTCGCGCCGCGGGCCAGCGCCGCGGTGAGCTGGAGCGCGCTCGGCGTGGTGATCGCGCTGCTCTTGCTGGGGGCGACGCTGCAGCTGTCGCACTGGGTGCTCGACATCTCGCCGTTCACCGCAGCGCCGAAGTTGCCCGGCGGCACCGTATCGGCCTTCCCGCTGGTATTGCTCTGCGTGATCGCCGGACTGCTCGGGCTGGCCGGTCTGATCGGCCTGCGGCGGCGCGATATTAGTTAGCCCCGCGTACTACTTGGTGACCTCGCTGGTGGATACTCAAGTGGTGAGTGCCAAGGCGCAGGACCGGTCACGGCGCTCGCTCATACTCGCGACCTGCTGTATGAGCCTGTTCATCGTCGGGCTCGATGTCACCGTCGTGAACGTCGCATTGCCGTCGATCCAGCACGAACTGCACGCCTCGGTGTCCGGATTGCAGTGGGTGGTCGCCGCCTACACGCTGGTGCTGGCTAGCTTGCTGATGCTGTCGGGCTCGACCGCCGACCGGGTCGGTCGGCGCCGTACCTTCCAGTTGGGCCTCGCGCTGTTTACGCTCGGCTCGCTGCTGTGCAGCCTGGCGCCAAGCCTTGGCGCGCTGGTCGCGTTCCGCATGATCCAGGCCATCGGCGGCTCCATGCTGAACCCGGTCGCGATGTCGATCATCACCAACACCTTCACTGAACGAACCGAGCGGGCCAGGGCGATCGGCATCTGGGGCGGCGTCGTCGGGCTCAGCATGGCGCTCGGCCCGGTGGTTGGCGGGATCTTGGTCAGCTCGATCGGCTGGCGCAGCATCTTCTGGGTGAACATCCCGGTCGGGCTAGCCGCGATCGTGCTGACCGCGCTGTTCGTGCCAGAATCCAAGGCACCGCAGGCCCGGCGTTTCGATCCGGTCGGCCAGTTGCTGGTGATGATCACCTTGGCCACCCTGGTCTACGGGATCATCGAAGGCCCAGGCCGAGGCTGGACCTCGGCGCTGATCATCGGCTGCTTCGCCGTCGCCGTCGCGGCCGCGATCGGGTTCGCGCTCTACGAGAGGTGGCGATACCAGCCGCTGCTCGATATCAGGTTCTTCGGCAGCGCGCCCTTTGCCGGAGCGACCCTGATCGCGGTGTCGGCCTTCGCCGGACTGGCCGGATTCCTGCTGCTCAGCACGATCTACTTGCAGGACGTCCGTGGCTTCTCCGCCCTGCACGCTGGCCTTTACATGCTGCCGATGGCCGCGATGACAGCAATCTGGGCACCGCTGTCCGGCCGGATAGTCGGCAGCCGGGGGCCACGGCTGCCGCTGATCGGGGCGGCGCTGGCAATCATCATCAGCGCGGTCATGCTGACCAGGCTGGCCAATCACACCTCGACCCTGTACCTGGTCATCGCCTATCTGCTATTCGGCCTCGGCTTCGGCCTGGTGAACGCGCCGATCACGAACACGGCAATCGCCGGCATGCCACGGGCGCAAGCTGGCGTGGCCGCCGCCGTCGCCTCAACCAGCCGCCAGATCGGCGCGTCCCTTGGCGTCGCCGTGATCGGCTCGGCCGTGGTGTCCGCGCTGGTGGGCGCCCTACGCACCGACTTCGCCACGGCCAGCCACGTGGGCTGGGCGATCATCGTCGGCTGCGGCCTGGCAGTTCTCGTGCTCGGCTTCGTCACCACCGGCACCTGGGCCAAGCGCACCGCCGACCGGGTCGCCGCCGAACTCCAACCCGAGCCGACTGACCCTGAGCTGGCCGACGCCGGGGGCGGCTGATCCTGAGCTGGCCGGCCCGGGGGCGGCTGATCCTGAACTGGCCGGCCCGGGGGCGGCTGGTCCTGAGGGCGGCCGACCCGAGCCTGCCGACCCCGGAGCCGGCCGACGCTGAGGGCCGCTGACCCTGAGCTGGCCGGCCCGGGCGCGGCTGGTCCTGAGGGCGGCCGACCCGAGCCCACCGACCCAGCCGGCCGACGCTGAAGGCCGCTGGCCCTGAGCTGGCCGGCCCGGGGGCGGCTGACCCTGAAGTCGACCCGAGCCGGCCGGTTGGCCCTGGGTCGCTGAGCAATCGCCTCGGTGCCCCGTGATCATGGTGACCACCGTGATCGCGGGGGTTCCGGTCGTTGATGACCTCTGCATCCGCCCCGAGCGATGTTCCGTGCTCCTGGCTGAGCCCATGATCACGACCGTTCGCGCTGGTCATGGCCTGGCGCGATGTTCCGCCAGGTCGCCAAGGGCATGATCACGGACATCGCGCCTGGTCAGGCTGGCCAGCGTTTGCCGCCTCCGGTCAGCCTCGCCGGGATCGGCCCGGCCGCACCGCATCGCTGGCGCGACGCTGTCGCTGAACCGCAGAGCCCGGCAGCATCGCCGGAGCGCTGCTGCTCCTATGGCGACATGGCCGGAGCGCTGATGTCGTTGACGTCGTGGCGGCAAGCAGCAGCAACGGAGCGGCGATGCTGCTGTCCGGCACGGCGCCAGCCACCAGCACCGGCCACCGGGCCACCGGGCACCGGCCACCGGTCACTGGCACCCGCCACCGGCCACCGGTCGTCGGCACCGGCCACCAGCGGCGGCGCTGCTGTAGGTACCGGCAGTAGCCAACTGGTACCGGCCACCAGCACCGGCCACCAGCACCGGCCACCAGCGCCCGCCACCGGTCACCGGCACCGGCCACCAGCGGCGGCCACCGGCGGCGGCGCTGCTGTCGGTACCGGCAGTAGCCAACTGGTACCGGCACCGACGTTGTTGGCACTGGCGCTGCTGTCGGTACCGGCAGCAGCCAACCGGTACCTGCTCTGACGCTGTTGGCGCTGGCGCTGGCGCTGGTCAGGGTTGTTGTGGGGGACGTCGCGGCGGGCTGGCTAGCGGGTAGCTGGGCGGTGGGCGCTAGCCGTTATCGCCGGGGACCGACATGATGGCGAAGACGGCACCTTGGTCGTCGCTGAGGATCGCCATTCGGCCGTAGGGGGTGTCCCAAGCCGGGGCGATGATCCGGCCGCCGAGCTTGGTGGCGGTTTCGACGGCGTCGTCGGTGTCGCTGACGCCGAAATATGTGCGCCAGTGCGCGGGCGCGTCGGCCGGCGCGCTGTCACCGAGGTCGCCGATTCCGCCTAGCGGGTTGTCCGAGGTCTTGAATGCGGCGTAGTTGAATTCGTCGCTGCTCATGTCGTCGTAGTCGTAGCCGAAAACGGCGCGGTAAAAGGCCTGATTGGCGGCGTAGCTGCGGCTCATGTTCTCGTTCCAGCACACCGAGCCTGGCTCGTTCGCCACTTGCATCCCGGTGTGCTTGTTCGGCTGCCAGATACCGAACACCGCGCCACCTGGGTCGGCGGCGACGCTCATCCGCCCGACGTCCATCACGTCGAAGGGCTCGGCGAGCACCTGGCCTCCGGCTGCTCCGATGATGGCGGCGGTGGCATCCGCATCATCCGAGGCGATGTACGTGGTCCAGGCGGACGGCGCTTGCGCTGGGCCCATTTTCGGGCCGATGCCTGCGACTGGCCGATTGTTGATCAAGCACATCACGTAGCCGCCGGACTCGGGCGGGCCTTCTTGGGTGTCCCAGCCGAGCAGCGTCTCGTAGAAGGCGCGGGCACTGGCCACGTCGTCGGTGCCGAGATCAACCCAGCACGGCGTACCGGCCGGCCATGGGGTGTCGCGCTGAACCATCGTTCCTCCAGGCGGTCATTGGGGCGAAGGGCAGCAAGCAGGGCCGACGCTCTTGTAAGCGATCGCATACGCAGCGTATCGGGAGCTGTGAGCACGGTCAGCCGGATGCGGAAATGGCTGCGCTGTGCGTCCAGCCACGGCTAAGCAGTCAGGAGAAGCGTGATCGAGGTCCGCGACCGCGACGGTCGGCATCGCTCGCCCTGGGGAGGCACCGGGAGCATTGGTATTTTCCCAGGTCGGCATGCCGAAGGAAGAGCTATTCGTGCGCATCGCGTTATCAGTTCGTAGCATGGCGGCATGGGAAGCAACCGGGCAGTACGGTCTGAGGTTGGTCCAGTCCGCGCTATCGTGGATCGCCATGGAGCTCTGAGTGGCGGTTACTCTCGGTACGCTACTCACCGCATGAGCCGGTCCAGCGCGGCCGGCTCAAGGAGAGGCCTGGCTGTCGTGCGTGGCAAAAAACTCGTTGTCCTGCTGACCGGCATAGTGCTGGCGATCGCTGCGATCGTTGCTTTTGCCGCTACCGCCGCCGCCCGGCGCGGATCGGCCGCCAATCCGCCCGTGCAGACCACCGCAGCCGGCGCCAACCACTCCAATCCGTTGCCACCCGGCGCGGTCGCTCCCACTATCGGCCTGCGCGCTGGTGCCACCTCGCCGAGCGCGGACGGCCTGCTGACGGCCGAGCGGACGCTGCCGAAGCTGACCACCGCCCAGCTAGCTGGCCAGCGAGTGATCTACAGCTACTCGGGCCTGACTCCGCCGGCTCAGCTGATCAATCTGATCAAGCAGGGCGAGGTCGCTGGCGTCATCTTCTTCAGCGGCAACGTGCAGTCGCAGTCGCAGATCACCGCCGTCGCCAAGCAGCTGCAGCAGGCGGCGGCGAGCCCGTCGAACCCGGTGCGCCTGCCGCTGCTGCTGATGACCGACCAGGAGGGCGGCCAGGTGCGGCGGCTACCTTGGGCCCAGCCGTTCTTGTCCGAGAAGCAAATCGGTGCCTCTGCTCATCCCTGGGCGCAGGCCACAGCGGCTGGCGCCGGCGCTGGTACCGATCTTCGCGTGGTCGGGATCAACGTCAACCTGGCCCCGGTGCTCGACGTGTACCGGCAGGCGGGCAACTTCATTGACGAGTTCGGCCGCTCCTTCAGCAACAACCCGGTGAAGGTCGCCAAGCTCGGGCAGCTCTACGCGACCGCCGAGCAGGCTAAGGGCGTAGCCGCGACGGTCAAGCACTTCCCTGGCCTCGGTGCGGCCGCCACCAACCAGGACACCGACATGCGGCCGGTCACTCTGAACGTGCCGCTGTCCCAGCTGCGCAGTATCGACGAGCGGCCGTACAAGTCGGCTATCGCGGCGAACGTCAAGCTGGTGATGGTGTCGTGGGCGATCTACCCGGCGCTTGACAAGAAGTACCCGGCCGGCTTGTCGTCGAACCATTGTCAATGGTGAGCTGCGCAACCGGCTTGGCTTCGGCGGCGTCACGATCACGGACGCACTTGAAGCTGGCGCGCTCAAGCCATTCGGTTCGATCGCCACTCGGTCGACGCTGGCGGCCAAGGCGGGCATGGACCTGCTGCTCTGCGCCGCTGGCAACCCGAACGAGGGCGTCAGCGCGATGAAGTCGCTGGCCGCTGGCTACCGGAGCAAGGCGCTCAACAACGCTAGCTTCAAGGCCGCCGTCGAGCGCATTCTCGCTCTCCGCGCCAGCCTGAAGAACTAGCCCAGCCCCGGCGAGCGGGGTGCGGACCCGGATCGCTCAGGACGCGGCTGGCACCGGGGCGCAGACCACGGTGCCGGTGGTGGCGGTCAGGTCGGCGAGCAGGCTGGTGAGTTGCCCAGTGACGGGACCTGGCCGGCGCCGATCGTCCGGCCATCGATCTTGACCACCGGGGCGATGCCGCCCATGGTGCCGGTCACGAATACCTCGTCGGCGGTGTAGAGCTGCACCATCGAAAAGTCGGCCAGCACGCACTCGATCCCGGCGCCAGCGGCCAGTTCAAGCACCGCCTCCCTGGTGATCCCTTCCGGGCACGCGGCCGCTGTCGGCGTGCCGAGCACTCCGCCCGTGACGCAAAACACGTTCGTCGCATTGGTCTCGGCGACGAAGCCGCGATGGTCAAGCATGATCGCGTCGTCGGCGCCAGCCACGTTGGCCTCGATCTTGGCCAGGATGGACGGCAGCAGGTTGTTGTGGTGAATCTTCGGGTCAAGGCTGTCCGGCGGCGGCCGCCGCTGGCTGGCGGTGATCAGCGTGATCCCGGTCGAGTCGTACACCGGCACCTTGAACTCGGGTAGCACGATCAGGGTCGGCCCGGACTGGTTGAGCCGTGGGTCCATGCCGCTGGTGATCTTGACGCCCCTGGTCAGGGTGAGCCTGATGTGGACGCCGTCGGTCATGCCGTTAGCGGCGAGTGTCCGGCTGATCTGCTCGATGATCGCCTCGTCCGATGGCACGTGATCGAACGCTAGCGCCTGCGCTGACCGGCGCAGCCGAGCGAGGTGCTCGGTCAGCCGGAAGATTCGGCCGTGATGCAGCCGCAGCCCTTCCCACACCGCGTCGCCGCCCTGGACGGCCGAGTCGAAGGGGCTGACTGCGGCCTCGTCTCTGTGGGTCAGCCGGCCGCCGACGTTGACGACTAGATCACGGTTCCGCTCATCGAACTGCTGCAGCATCGCGCGCTCCTTCCGACGACGATGCTAGCGGTGCGGATCGGCGTCAGGCTGGGCGGATCCGAGTCCGCCCAGCCTGAGATCAGGGTTAGCCAATGCAGCCGGCCACGCTGCCCGGTGGGGCACAGTTGTCTGGCGTGTTCTCATCGACGCTGGTCGTCGAGATCGTGGTGCTGTCCTCGTTGTAGATGCCGCCACCGGCGGTGCCGGCCAGGTTGTGGGCAAGCTCGCTGCCGGTGATCGTCAGGAACTCCTCGTTGTAGATGCCGGCGCCATCGTGGCCGGCGTGGTTGTTGTGGAGATTGGTGTCGGAGATGGACAACTCGTACACGTTGTAGATGCCGCCGCCGTCCGTGGCGGCAGTATTGGTCTCGATCTTGTCGAAGCTCATGGTGGCGATGTCGGTGTTGTAGACCGCGCCGCCATACGTCGCCTGGTTGCCGGCGAAGGTGCTGCCCGCGAGCGACATATGGTGCAGGTTGTAGATCGCACCGCCCTGGTGGTCACCGCTACCGCCGTTGCTGTCGAACGTGTCGCCAGCCACGTTCAGCTGGCCCCGCCAGTTGTAGGAAGCGCCGCCGTACTTGGCGTCGTTGTCGTTGATCTGGCTGTTGGTCAGCGTGAGCGTGGCCGAGCTGACGTAGGTCGCGCCGCCGTACTCGGCGTTGTTGTCGCCAGTGAAGCTGGACAGGTCAACCGAGGTGGGACCGTGGACGTAGATCCCGCCTCCGTCGCTCGCCCGGTTATGGCTGAAGCTCGACGAGATCACCGACGCGGTGTACTCATTCGCGATAGCACCGCCGAATTGAGCGCCGTCGTGAGTGAAGTTCGCGCCTTTGACATGCAGCGTGCCGCAGTTGAGGATGGCACCACCTTCGTGGGAGGCGAAATCGTGGCTGAACGTACCGCCGTCGATTGCCAGGTAGGCGCCCCTCTTGTTGTAGATGGCGCCGCCGTTGACGCCGTCTTCTCTGCTATCTCCGTTGACGAAGCTGACGTGATTCAGCACGACATGCCCGCTGGTGGTCATGGCCTGCCTAATCACGCCGCCAGCGGCAATGGTCATGATCGTGAAGTCCGGCGTGTCCTCCGCATAGCTGCGCTGGAGCGTAGCCGGGCCCGTGATGAACAGCGTCTTGCTGATCGTCGGCAGCGCCTGATCCAGGACGTAGGTGCACCCTGGGGCGAGCAGGAGCGTCGAGCCGCTCGGTGCCGTCGCGACGGCCTCGACCAGTGCTGACGTGTTGCACGGCACTGATATGACCTGCGTAGGAGCGGCCAGGGCCGGCGTGAGGTGCAGGCCAGCGATCGTGACTGCGGTGGCCGCGGCCGTTGTCATACCCAAGGCGCGAGTCGTCAGTCTCAGTATTTTTACACGCATGTAGATGTGCCCCCGTGATGATATTTAAGCTGTCCTTATTCTCCGCTATTGCCGAGAGGCGCTGCTAAAGGCAGCGCGGCCCACTTTCGCGACGCGCGCAAAAAGGTCGGATAGGGCCATACGGACTGCGGGCTTTAGCTAAGACGGTTTTTGCAGGCAGCAACGTATCACCGTGCCCCGAGAATTCGACGGCGCGACGATAAACGGCGCGCCCGGATTAGGTAAATGCACGACAGCGGAAAAACTATGGGGTCAGCGCATAACCGTAACGCCCGCGATATTTCAGTCGCTCAACTGCTTCTGTGGCCTCAGCTCGAAGTCAGCCGCCCGGCGGCGAGTTCGTCGTAGTAGGGCTGGCACCTGGCGGCCAGCGGCGCGAGCTCAGCGGGCAGATCGACCGGTGTCGGCTGCTGCGTTGGCGCTGTGAACCCGGTCGAGGCCCACACTCCGGAGTACCAGTACGGTGCCCACACGCCGTCGCTATCCCGAGGCCCAGCGGGCCACGTCAGCATCGCCGGGTCAAACGGTATCTCCAGCGCGTCGCACAGCACTTCGAGCACGGCCGCGGGCTTGGCGGCGAGGTCGGCCGCGTCCACGACTGGCCCGCCGAACCGGCGAAAGATCTCCACTTGCTGCTCAAGCCCGAGGTCGGCCAGCGTCGGGGTGTCCCGCACCTTCGCATACGAGGCCAGCAAGCGGCGCGGATCCCTGATCAAGAACGCGTGCCGCAGGCCCCCAAGCGCGTCCCGGTCGACCTCGGGTAGCAGGTGGTGGGTCATGTGCTTCTGGTAGTACACGGACCTGCCTGGCGGCAATCGCGCCGCGATCAGTCCGCGCACCACCTGCGCCCAGTCGGTCGGCATCGACCCGATTATCTCGGCCCGGCCTGGGTGATCGATCCCGGTGCTGGCCAGGTAATAGCCATACAGCGGCTCGTCGACCACCACGGTGTCGGGCCGGTTCTCGAAGGACCGCATCAAGGCCGTGGACAGCGTTCGCGGCCCCGACCACATCGCGATCCTGGCAACCTCAGTCACCGAAGCGAATTTCGTTTCGACTAAAATACGACCACGCTGCGCAACACCTCGCCGCGCTGCATCTTGGCGAAGGCCGCTTCGACGTCACCGACACCGATTGTTTCAGAGACGAACTTCTCCAGCGGCAGCCGCCCGGCCAAGTGCAGGTCGGTCAGCATCGGGAAGTCCCGGTCCGGCAGGCAGTCGCCGTACCAGGACGACTTGAGCCGCCCGCCCCGGCCGAACACGTCAAGCAATGGCAGCTCAAGCTGCATCTCCGGGGTTGGTACGCCGACGAGCACCACAGTCCCGGCCAGGTCGCGTCCGTAGAACGCCTGCTTGTAGGTCTCTGGGCGGCCGACCGCTTCGATCACCACATCGGCGCCGTTGCCTTCGGTGAGTGCCTGGATCGCTTCGACCGGGTCGGTGTTCTTGCTGTTGATCGTGTCGGTCGCGCCAAGCTCGCGGGCCCACTCCAACTTGCGGTCATCAATGTCGACGCCGATGATCTTGCTCGCTCCGGCCAGCCGGGCACCGAGGATGGCGGCGCAGCCGACGCCGCCGCAGCCGATGACGGCAACCGAGTCGCCCCGGCTGACCTCGCCGGTATTGAGCGCGGCGCCGAGCCCGGCCATCACGCCGCAGCCGAGCAGCCCGGCCACCTCGGGCTTGGCGGCCGGGTTGACCTTGGTGCACTGACCGGCCGCGACCAGGGTCTTGTCGGCGAACGCGCCGATGCCGAGTGCGGGCGAAAGGACCGTCCCGTCGGCCAGCGTCATCTTCTGCTTGGCGTTGTGGGTGTTGAAGCAGTACCAAGGGCGACCGCGGCGGCAGGCCCGGCACTGGCCGCAGACGGCCCGCCAGTTCAAGATCACGAAGTCGCCTGGTGCCAGGCCGGTGACGCCTTCGCCGACCGCCTCGACTACGCCAGCCGCCTCGTGCCCGAGCAGATAGGGGAAGTCCGCGCCGATGCCGCCTTCGCGGTAATGCAGGTCGGTGTGGCAGACGCCGCAGGCCTGAACCTTGACCAGCGCCTCACCGGGACCCGGATCTGGAACGACGATCGTGGTGAGCTCGACCGGGGCGCCCTTGCTGCGGGCGATCACGCCAGTTACCTCATGTGCCATCGGGTCCATGCCTTTCAATCAAGATAGTTAACAAGGCCAGCGGCGCTGCTGTGCGCAGTTGGCCCTGCTCTCGTTCAGGCTGACAGGCGAGGCCTGTCTGGTGCCGCTGTGGCCGATGATACGGATGCGCGCCGACGGACCAACACGGCGATCGCCACTTGGGCCGGAGCGAGCGCTCTGAGTGAACGCCGGAATTCCTCCACTGTCACCCCGCGCAGGGCCAGCCGGTACCTTGGCGGCCCATCAAGCGGAGTGACCAGCCCGGTCGAGCTCATCAGGTACAAGAACGGGATCAGCAGCAGCACCCGCTGGATGGCGAGTACGGGCGGGCTTGGCCCGAACCCGCGAACCGCCAGGCTCGCGTTCTGGTTGAGCACGAACTCCACCCGCACGCCGTAGGGTCGCCTCGCCACCCGCACCCGGTCGATCTGGTCCCACGGAATGTGCCTGACCGTCCGGCGCCGGCGACCGCGCCTAGTCGTCGACCCAGGCAGGCCAAGCCGCACTCCTGAGCGGTCGGCGAAGAACGCGCGGAAAGTGAGGCTGTTGAGCACGGCGAGGAAGATGATCAGCGCGATAAGCAGGCCGCCCGCGCAGTTCACGCGGAACCACAGTGGCCACGGGGAGATCGCCAGGTACACCAGCGCAGCCGCACACCAGACCGGAGCGAGCCACAGGTAGCCGCGCGGGAAGATGACCGACGGGCCAGCCACCGGAACGGACAGACTTTCCTGCATGGCTGTGCTCCTCCACCTTCGGCGCTAGAGCCGTCGCTATGCCGATCGTGCATCCTGCATCTGCGTGGCCGCAAGTGGGCTTTCCCCCTGAATCGGATCAGTCGGATAGGGTGCGGGCGGTAACCGAGCACGCCCGATCGTGTAGCGGCGTCGCTGAACATGCCGCATGATGTAGAAAACTTCGGCTTGGCTGGCAGAAGCCATCGTCAGTCGCCGCCGTCAGTCGTCCACGGCAGGGGAATCGCGTCGCATGAGCAGAGGTCGGCCGCAGGGCGACTATGGGCAGCGAGTATCGGATTCCGGGCTGGCCGGCTTCGACCGGGAAGACGACGATCGCTGGACCGACGAGCAGCCGTGGGTAGGCCGAGGTGTCGACCCGGCGTCCCGAGCCTGGCCCTATAACCAGGATCCCGGGCTTTATGGCGCTGGCGGCTCAGCCGACGCGACCGGCGATCGCAGCTACGGTGGCCCGGCCGGGCCAGCAGGCGGCTCGCTGCCTGGAGTACGGCGGCCAGTGCCGCCGCGGACCGCGTCGTGGGACGCGCCCCAGTCGCCCAGGTTCGGTGATCCGGCGCCGGCCGAATCCTGGACGGCCGGACAGGACTTCGCCCGGCCCTGGACCGCTGATGATGGCCCGGGTGGTTCGCGTGGGCCGGGCTACGGTAGTTGGACCGCGCCGAACGCGGCTGTCGCCCCGCCGCCGGCGCCAGCCCGTCGGCCTGACACCAGGCCGAATGGCCGCGGCGACTCCGCCAGCGACTGGCTCGACCGTACCAGCGGTACCGCTGCCACCGGGGCTGAGCGGTCAATTCCCCGCGAGCCTGACGGCAGCGGATCCGACTTCAGCGCGCCCGAGCGGCGAGCCGACCGGCGCGGTGGGGACAGCAACACTGGCCGCTTCGGTGCCGTCCGGCGCAACAAGGACCGCAAGGCGCCCGACCGGCCCGACCGGCCCGACCGGGGCCAGGGACGCGGCCCGGCCCCGGCGCAGGCCGCGGACGAGGACTACGACTGGATCAAGTACCTAGGCGAAGGCCGCGGCGGCGGCCAAGCAGCGCAGTCGTCGGCAGCGCAGTCGTCGGCCGGTCAGCCGTCAGTTAAGCCAGCCGGGCGGCCAGGTCAGGACCGGTCGCCGCGGTCCCGGCTGGGCCTTCACCAACGCTCGGCCGATCCTGGCCAAACGGGGGCTGGTGCCGCGCGAGCTGACAGCCTCCCCGGCGTCGGCCAGCGCCCGGCCGGTCCAGGCCCAACTAGGGCTGGTGCCGCGCGAGCTGACAGCCTCCCCGGCTTTGACGGCCCGCGTACTGGCGGCGGTCGCCGACCTGGCCATACGCCCGAGCGCGACCACTCGACTGCCCTGTATAGCGATGCCGGGGCTAGCCAGGCGGCCAGCGGGATTATGCCACCGGCCAGCCAGGCCGCTGCCGCACCGCCGAGTTCGCTTGCCCCCACGTCGGCCGAGCCGTGGCTGGATTCGGCTGAGTATGCCCGGCCGCTGTATCCGCCCGACGGCGGTGCCACCGACACTAACTCCATCGGACGACGCGCCCGCAATGCCCCGCCGAGCCCGCCGTCGACCGGCCGAGCAGACAGGCCGGCCGCGCGGCCAGTTACCGAAGACCTGGCACCCCGCCGCCGGCCCGAGCAAGCTGACCGAGATTCGTTTGCCGCAGCGGTGCGTCCGGTCGAGGACCCGCTGCCCAGGCGTGAGCCGGGCTCGACCGGTTCGCAGCCGCGACTCACCGGGCCGGCTCCGATCCCGGCCAGGCGTGAGCCAGCTTCCGCTAGCCCGCACTCACGAGTGGCCGCGCCGACCGCGAGCCCCGCTAGGTCAACGGCCCCATCCTGGCTGGATGAGCCAAGCCTGACGACCAGGGCGAAGCCGGTGGCGGCTGAGGCGGCGGCATCGCCCGAGACCGCGCCGAGCCGTCCGAGCCAGCCCAAGCGACCAGCTCCGAGCAAAACCCGCAGCACCGCCAGGCCGAGCCTGACCAGTAAGTCCAAGGCCAAAGGCAAGAGCGGGCGGGGGCAGTTCGGGGCGCGGGTACTCAAGACAGCGACCAGGGTGCCGCGCTGGGTTCTCTTCGCGTGCGCTTGCCTGATTGCCACGCTCGCAGGCGGCTTCGGTTATTTGCTGCTCGCGCCGCAGCCGACGCATGCCATCAGCGTGCCTGGCCAGCTCGGCGGCTTCGTCAAGTCGCCGACCCTAGACGCCGCAACCGCCCAGGCGCTGCGCGACAAGGTCGTCGCTGGCGCGGCCGGTGAGGTCAAGCACGTCGTGGCGGCGGTCTATGAGAAGACAACAGGACCAGGCACCAGCAACGGCCCGCAGATCTTTGTCTTCATCGGCGGCAACATCACCGGTGGCGGCTCGGCGGGCAACTTCATCGGCGGCTTCATCACTGCGTTGCACGGGTCGTTCAACACGAGTCCTGGCGTGCTGCAAGGGGACGCGGCGTGCGCTCCCGGGGTCAACGGCGGTCCAGCCGAATGTGCCTGGGCTGATAACGACACCTTCGGGGTGGTCGTATCCGCGACTTCGAGCGCGACCGCGCTAGCAACCGAAATGCGGCAGATGCGACCGCTGGTCGAGCACACCGTCAGGTAACCTGACCGGTTCGTAGCCAGCTCGGGGCGGCGACCCCGGCCTGGTGGTTACTCCGGCTTGGCGGCTGGCTCGATGACCGCGGTGTCAGCCTCCGCCGGTGCCGACGGAGCTGGCGGCTCCGGGCTTTTGGCTGGCGCTGACGGACCAACGACCTGTGGTGTGCGCAGCGACAGCCTGGCCACCACCATGGTGATCGCGGCCATCAGCACGGCCAGCCCGGCTAGCTGCCCGCCGATCAGGCGCGGGTCGATCGGCAGCGAGGAGGCGGTCGACGTCGCCTTGGTGACCTTGCGCTTGCCGCTAGCCTTGCCGTTCGATGGCGTGGGTGACGGCGTCACCACCGGGAACAGGCTGCTCAGCCCGCTCGGACTGATTGTCGTCCCAGGGAAGCCCGGGATGCTCGGCAGCGACGAGCCGTCCCCGGCACCACCACTGTCTACCGGCGATGGCGAGGTAGTCGGCGATCCCACCAACGTGGTGATCGTCGCTTCGGCCGGCGACAGCCCGGAGGCGGGCGGCGCGGCCTGGCCCTGCACATCCACGGTCAGGCTGACCTGCTGGCCTGGGGTAGCGTTCTTGCCGATCAGATCGGTCACCACGAGCTCGTAGGCCTGGTAGGCGGGCAGGGCGCCGATCGAGCAGGAGGCCTCGTGAATCGCCGGGCAAAGCGCGAACTTTGGCGGCTGCATAGGCTTGCCCGAGGTCGCGATGCTGGCCGTGATGCGCTGCGATGGGATCGTGCTCCATACCCACACTGAGTAGGTAATGGTCCCGCCAGCCCGAAGCTGCGAGTCGCGCCTGACCAGCTCGCTGGTCAGGCAGATAGCGCCGGTCTTTGGCTTAGGCGAAGGAGAGTGCGACTTCGATGGCGACGGGCTCGCGGACTTCGATGGGGAGGGACTCGCGCTCTTACTCGGAGTCGTGCTCTTGGACGGACTTGGCGTCTTCGTTGGGCTCAGGCTCCCGGTCGGGCTTGGGCTGCCGCTGCCGCTCGGCGTCGGCGAACCCGTCGGGCTTGACGTCCCAGAAGGACTCGGATTGCCCGATGACGAAGGGGCTGCCGTCGAGTCGCTACCGAACAGCGAAGTAGCCTGCACCACCGCTGTCGACGCTGAGCCGCACAACGCGTTCGACTTCACCGGCACCGCCACCGCTGGCACCATGGCCGACCAGGAGAACAAGAACAGACCAGCTCCTGCAGCGGCGGCGACTCGGCCGACCCGCACGACTCTTACCGGCACTGCGGTACTCCGATGATCGACGTTCTCAGCTCTGCCAGCGCGCGTTCCGCCGTCTTGACCTTCATATTACCCAAGCGAAGGATGGGGATTCCTATCCCCAATCGCAAGGCAATCACACCTGAGGTTGCCGGACGGGGCCATCATGAAGGGTTGGCGGCGGCCCGCCGGACCGCCTGACCTGCGCAATGTGCTAATCAGATCCGCTCGGCCAGCGGATTTGGTGCTCCGCTATGGTGACCGCCCCGACCAGATCGCCGACGTGCGGGTACCACCGCCGGGAGCATTGGCACAGGCCGGCCGTAGTGGGCAGGCAATGTTCACGATATTTCTCCATGGCGGGTTCTGGCGCGCACAGTACGATCGCACGCACACCGGCCCGCTCGCCGAGGCCCTGGCCGATGCCGGGTTCGTTGTCTGTGCGCCTGAGTACCGTAGGAGCGGTCAGCGGAGCGGTGGCTGGCCGGGCACGTTGGATGACATCGCGCTAGCGGTAGACCGGCTGCCAGCACTGGTCGCTGAGGCCACCGACGGGCTGGTTGACGCTCGCTCCTTCGTGCTCGCCGGGCACTCGGCGGGTGGCCACCTGGCGCTCTGGGCGGCCAGCAGGCACCGGCTGCCTGCCGACTGCCCGTGGCGTGCTGCCGCCCTGCTGCCTGGTTGTGGCGTGGTCGCGCTGGCCGCGGTTACTGACCTGGCCGCGTGCCACCGGCTGGGTCTAGGTCAGCACGCCGTCGACGCGCTCCTGGGTGGCGGACCTGCGCGCTTCCCCGATCGGTACGCCGTTGCCGATCCAGCTCGGCTGCTACCCACGGGAGTGGCGGTCAGGCTCGTTCATGGCACTGCCGACGATCGAGTGCCGTATCGACTCAGCGCGGACTACTCGGCCCGTGCCCTAGCCGCAGGCGATGACCAGGCCGAATGCATCCTGCTGCCAGATGCAGGGCATTTCGACCTGATCGATCCGCTGTCCGCGGCATGGCCGACCGTGACGGCCTCGTTCAGATCGCTGCAACCGCCTACCCGGCCGATTCAGCACACGGCACCGTGATCGTGTATGCTCGCGTAGCGCGCGGCTCACCGGGTCGGTCTACCGGAGGTCGGCGCCGGTTTGCGCGGGACGTTACCCGTCGCGCCCCCTTAGCTCAGTCGGCAGAGCGTCTCCATGGTAAGGAGAAGGTCTACGGTTCGATTCCGTAAGGGGGCTCCGCAGGTCAGGGCATGATCACGGGGGCTGCTCGGGTGGTCTGAAGCCGGGCGAGTGTCAGATTGAGTGTCAAGATCAACTCTGCCGGGTCTCAGTGTCACCCGCTGCCTGGGCCACCTGTTGCGCAATCAGGTCGCTGCGGGTGGCGCGGTCAGGCCGGAGGGGTGCGTACGTGAAATCGATACAATTTCTAGCCGGACGCCCATTCCGGCCAGCGCCGTCTCGGTATGGAGCAGCGAGATCTTGGCAAAGGCGAACATAGAGTCCGCGGTGATAGGCAAACCGTCCTTAAGCATGATGCCCAGGACCACGACTGGCTCGCTGGAGAGCATACCCACCGGGTGCCCAGGAGCGATCTCGTCGATCTTCGCGGCGAACTTTTTCTGGACGTCGCGGTTGAGGCGCAGCGTCTCAACCGCCAACCGGCTCTGGGCGAACAGATGGTTTAGCGGCGCGGTGCTGCGATCGGCCTTTTGCAGCACACGAGTTACGTTAGGTGCCCTTCAAGACTCTGTATAGATGTGAGCGGGAGTAACGAGGTGGCCGAGCCGTCCAGGGATGAAGCAGTCGCGTTGCTGTGGCTCAGGCATTATGGCGTTCTTGTGCGCGTCGCGGCCGGGCTGACCGGTGACGTCGGCACGGCGGAGGAAGTGGTTCAGGATGCCTTCGCTGCGCTGCTCCGCCGCTGGGCGTCGGTCCGCGATCCTTCGGCGACGTATACATACTTGCTACGCGCGGTAGTTAACGGGGCCCGGGGTCGGTGGCGGCGGCAGCGGCGGGAGCACGATAGCGCTGCGACCATGCGATCTCTGGATGTCCAGGTCGGCGTTGACTCCGATAGCCGGGTCGATGTGCTCGCCGCGCTGGGGCGGCTTCCCTACGGCAAGAGGGCATGCCTGCTGCTCCGGTTTTATGCAGATCTCTCCCAGGCGGAAGTGGCCAGCACACTCGGGGTAACGGTGGGAACAGTGAAAAGCCAGACAGCTAAGGGCCTGAAGGAACTAGCGGAGTTCCTTGACGTCGATCAGATCACAGCGAGGTAAGCATATGTCGCCGATGCACACTGAACTGCCTGAGGATGAGTTCGCGCGCCTGCTGCATGCCCGGCTTGACGCGATGGACGTGCCTGTGCCGGCGTGGGCGCCGGTCCGGCAGCGCCTGCGGGTCCAGCGCCGGCGGCGGAGGGCTCGCCTGACGGCGGCGGTGTCGTCAGCTGCGGCGGTGGCTGTGGTTGCCGTCGCGCTGTCGCTGGTTCTACCCGCCCAGGCCGGCAGGAAGGTGGCCGCAGGCCAGCCAGCGGTGCGTCCAGGCTCATCGTCGGCTGTAAAGCCACCGCTGGCAAAGGTCAGTGCGAAGGCCCCGAGGGTCACGGCGGTCATGGCGAGCCAGTCCGGTTTCCTGGTCTTCGTGTCCGGGCGCAACCTGGATGGTCCCATCCTGTCGTCGTCCACGATCAGCGGCGGCGATGTCCGCTGGAGCGCCAGCCGCAATGACGCTGTGCTCGCGTCGAGCGCGAAGGGCTTCACCGTGTGGAGCCCGGCAGTCAATCGCGCCCGGACCGCGGTGGCTTACGTGGCAGGGCCTTCCGCTGAGGTAGGTGAGAACGCAGGGGAGGGCGACCTGGTCATCTCGGCGATCAACGGGTCGAAGCCCCGTGTGGTGGCCTCCGGCGGCACCGATACCGATCCGCAGTGGTCACCGAACGGCCAGCAGATCGCGTACTTGCGGGACAACGCGATCTGGCTCATGAACGCCAACGGGACGCACAAGCACCCGCTCGGGTTCGGTCCGCCGGCTCACACGATCGCGTGGTCGCCCGACGGTAAGTACCTGGCCATCGGCAGCGGAGATTTCCCGATCCGGATAGCGATCCTTAAACTTGCGGACCACACGTGGCGCTGGTTCACTCCAGCCGGTCACATTGAGCAGTACCAGCCATCCTGGTCGCCTGACGGCAAGGACCTCGTCTACGCCCAGACCAGCTACAAAGGCCAGAACGCCTTGTTTATCAGCAACCTGAGCCGGACCCGCGTCCGGCGGCTCACCACCTGCACCCCGCCGAAATGCACCCAGGTTACCGAGCCAGTCTGGTCACCAACCGGAACGCAGATCGCCTTCGTCCAGAGCGTCTACAAGGTCGAGCAGATCGCGGTCGTAAACGTATCGGGCGGCAAGGTGCGGCTCATCACGACCGGCGACGACCAGCACGGCTTGCCCAGCTGGTAGCCACCCGTCCCAGACCGTCTATGTCACCGCGGCTGGATTGACAGTTGCTGAAGCAGCGCTCATTGTCGGCGGGGTGGCCGGATCGTATCGCGTGCCTGATGCACTCAAGCTCGCTGACCGGCTAGCTCGCGGATTGGAATTGAGTGACGCCGACTCGGTCAGCTAGCTGATGTCCATGACAGTGAAAGACCTGGCCGTTGACAGCTGAGTGTCTTCAGCTCTACGTTCGATGTTCTGCTGATCGCCGTGGAACGAATCGTGGACCGGCGCTATGCGCGCGACGCCGACGCGCATGAGTTTCGGTTACCGAATGTAACTGCGAATCTTCTCCGGTCGGAGATATGGGTCTGTTCGCGTGCGATGTCCTTCGCTGAGTCGGCTTTGGCGCTCCGCGATCAAGGTGATCGTCGAGCGCGAGAGTGAGCCAGTGCTGCCGAAAGAGATGCTCGGTTGCTCGCAAGGCTCTGATTCGCCGCAGGATGATCAATCTGGTCGTCCGGACTGCGGCAGCCAGCATTAGCGGCAGCCCGGAAGGCCGTCGAGCGGCCGTGCCTTCAGAGGTCGAGTGCGTGACGTAGGTGCGGCAGGTATTGCTCCCATGTCATCGTGCTGACGGCTCCGCTGGCCCTGCCGATCTCGTACAGAGCGCGTTCCACCATGACCGCCTCGACACCGATTGCCTGGGCCCTTGCTACGACCTTGTGGCGGAACCACTGGTATCGAGACCATGACACGACTGTTCCCTTGTATCCGGCGTCCTTGACGAGTTTCATTTCGCACGCCTCGTCGTATGCAAGCCCTATTCCGGCGCCGATGTCCTGCCGGTCGATGATGACGTGATATCCCGGCCACAGCGCCGACAGAACCGTAGTAGCAGTGGCAACGGCCACGCCGTTGATGCAGGTGAGTTGCTCCCATGATTCCGGCATGGCCCGTTCTACCGGCCTGCAGCCAGCATTGAGAGAGAAGCTGTCACTAGCGATATGGGCTGCGCCCGGGTCGGCGGGAAGATCGGGCAGGGTAATCGGCGCCTGGCGCTTGAAGTTCCCGGCTGTCATGACGAGATGATGCCAGGCCGCCTGCCGCTGCCATGAATCCTCGGCCGAGGTTTCTTGCGTAACCCAGAATCGCCTGGCCGTCCACCGGACGCTGGGCCAGTTAGGCCAGCTTGATCTCGCGCTGAACTTCGTGACCGTTTCCCTATTCAAAAGATCCCACGTCATCGCAGGAAGATCGGTTGTGCTCATCCATTAAGGATCTCGCAGTGTCGAGTTCTACTCGACCTGCCCAAGTATTTACACCCATCAGCCAATCCGGGGTTCGCCGTCGCTGCCAGCCTTAGTTGCCTTTGCGAGGTCAGATGATCTTTAACTAGGTCTGACGGGTATTTGAGCCGCGGTTGGATACCCTGTTTTAGGTCGGCTTCATCGTGCTGGCCTGACGTACTCCGATCCTCGGCGTTCTCCGCGCAGTTCGAGCCTTCCCTCCTTGGCCAAGCGTCGCAGGAGCCGGCTTGCCTGGTCCGGACTGAGTGAGCACAGGTCGGCGGCCTCGGTCCGGGTGATCTGGCCGTGGGCATCGACGTATTGCAGGACCATTTGTTCTTGCTGGAGTGGCTCGAAGCCGTGCACGCGGACGTAGCCTGCTGGGGCGTCAATTACCCGGTATATTGCGGCGGATAGGTGCCAGCTCCGTCCTTTCCCCTCGCCGCGTGGCTGTATCCAGCCTCGTTCGACTAGGCGGGCAAGGATGTTGCGGGTCTCCGCCTCGGTTCGCTGCAGTACCTGGGCCAGTTCCGGGGTGCTGGCCCGGCGCTCCCGGACCAGTTCCGTGAGTACCTGCAGTTCGGTGAGGCGCAAGGGCGTTCCCTGCTGGTTCTCCTGTTCAATAACCCACCTTGTCATGGACAGGTTGGCAGGGCCGCCCGGAAGCACGGCGACGACGTGGGCGTCGGAGCTTCTCCCGTAGTCGGGGGCCGGCCTTTCCTACCCGGAGTTGCTCGGCGAACATCCGGTTGATCCCGCGCCCGGTCCGCTCGACTAGTCCGGTTCGCTTGAATGCGTCCGCTAGCAGCGGGCTGCGCGGATGCGGCGGCGCTACGAGCAGGTTGTCTACCCGTATGCCACTCGGGAAGCCTCCTGGGCTGGAGATTTCTAGCTGCTCTTCGCTCCACTGGACGTGGACGGCGCCCCGCCGTGTGTAATCGCGGTGGATGACCGCGTTGGCAAGAGCTTCGCGGAACGCGGTCTCGGAATACGTGGAGATCGCTATGCGAAACAGTCCGAGCTGCAGTTCTTCCTGCGAGTTCCGCGCCTGGAACCGGTTGAACATCTCCTCGGCGAGCCGAAGCAGAGGGTAGGGGAGGAAGTCGTTGACTTCAACCTCAAGTCCCCTCAGGACCTGGAACGCCGCTTCGTGAGTCGGCAGGAAGTTCCGCAGTGCATCGGTTCGCCCGAATAGCAGTAGTGCTCCCGCCGTGACCTCAGCGTCGGCTCTCGCCAGTCCGAGCGCACTGGCAATCTCCCGATCGGATAGCGAGGCAAGGAGGCGATCGGCCCGATCGCCTGCAGTGGCGGTTAGCTGCCGTAGGCGCTCGAACTCCAGTGGGTCGAGATCCTCCCAGGTCGCGCCGCCGATGCGCAGTGCCGCCCAGTCCACGGCGCCGCGATCCACTTCATGGGCGAGCATCTCGTGGGCGTGGAATGGGACGCAGGTCGGTCGGCCGTCACCAGCGACCGCCCGACGGACGTAGGTCCCTTTGGTAGTCCCCACCACACGTGGGCTATCGGGCACCTCCACGACTAGGACTTCCGAAGCTTCAACCTGGACGATCCCGGCGATCGTGGAAAGCGCAGGCTGAGTCATGTTCGCGATCAGCGCCTGGACCCGCAGCGGGTCCGTTCGCCCCGCCTCGTGCCGGTGGCGCGCACCGCTGATCGTCCCGTCATCTTCGACACCAACGAGAAGCACCCCGCCGGACCCATTAGCCAGGCACACCACGGCCTCGACCAGGTCGCGATCGTTCAGCCGTTCCCGTTGCTCGCCCTTAAACTCGACTTCATAGGTCTCCCCGCCAGCGATCCACCGTGCGACACGCGCAGGCAAGTCTGCGGCGAAGTCGGATGGCGTCTCCATGTACGGACTCCTTTATGCGCGAAGTTATGCGACACGGCCAAGAACTCTATACCGACAGCGTATAACTTTGAGTGCGCGCGCATAGCGGTTCTTGGCATCCGGTCTTCGCAAGCTCGGGGTAGATGAGAGACAGCAACTGCGTGGCGAGGCGGCGACGTGGCGGATCGAACTGCCAAGCATCGAGGCCCTCGAACGCAGCTCGCATCTATGCTGGCGTTGCCGTTCCGTCAGCGGGCGTTTATCCCAATGGGCAACCGGGGTCAGTTACTCAGCGTGATCATGAGAGCCCGCAGTCGTGGAACGAGTCGTGGATCGGCGTATCGCTTCCGATGTCGCGGAGCAGTTGCTCCGGTCCTTGCCGTCCTCCGGTGCCGCGGTCGACAGCGGTCGCCGAAGAAGCCTAAGTGGCCGCGAGTGTTTCCGCGGATGGGTCTGGGATGCACTCGGTGAGCCCGTCGCCGCCGTTGCCGAGTGGTGAGGACGAGTTATTGATAGGGATGCCGCCACACCCTGCAGTCCTCCTCGTCCTCCCGCCTGACCCCGGCATGCGCCCCCTCGTGCGGTCTCCCGTCAGCGCCGATCAGTGCGGCCCCTGGTCCTCTTGGCCGGCCGGGCCCGGGGTGCCGTTCGCTCACCGGACAAGCGCTAGTTCTGCGGAGCCATGGCCAGGAACGTCTCGAGCCTGGCAATAGCGGGTTCGATGTTGGTGAACATGCGGTTGAGCGCTGACTTCACGACAGGGTCATCGAGGTGGTCGCGGATCGCGCTCGTGGCGTTGAGCCTTGACCGTTGCATCCAGGGCGACAACTCGGGGTCGGATGCCCAGGCTATCTCGGCGCGCTGGGCGATGCAGGTTACCGCGATCCAGTCCATGGCCGTGTCCGGATACGGGTTCGCCGGGCAGAGCCGGTTCTTGCGAGCGTCGTCGCCGAACGCGGCTTCGACATAACCGGCGAGAGCGGCGCTGAAGACCGGCTGGCAGGCCCGGATCTGCTGCAGCGTGATCTGGTCGTCATCGAAGACAGGGCGACCAGGACTCGTGCGGAGCCCTGGTGCCGAGCAGTCGACGTGAACGTGGCCGCCGTCAGTGGGGATCGATCCGCCAGCCAGCTCAATCCGGTCAGTTCCGATGCGGATGACCCGCCCGAGGCGAACGACATTCTCGATACTGCGGAGGCTGAGCAACTCAGCCTGGTTCACGGTCGCGCACCGAAACATCGCAGGCTCGACCTCGTGGTCGAGCCTGGTGAGCTGGCCACAGGCCTCGAGCCGCCGGAACAGGTCGCCGACGTCATCGGCCAGCGCTGCGGCCTCAAGGTACAGTGAGACTCCCTCGATCAGTTTCGGAACGAGTTCGAGCGGCTGCTGGAAGGCGCGGTCAAGCAGCCACGCATCCCGCGGCCTGATCCAGCGGATAGCCTCCTGCGGAACGCCGGCCTCAAGGAGCCACAGGCCCGCATCCATCGCGGTCTTGCCTGCCCCGATGATCGTGAAACCGCTAGCGGGACCGTCCAGCTTGACCAGATCGTTGACCGGAATGAGCCGGGCGCCCGGGTCGGCGTCAAATGCCGGGACATGGGTCGCCGGGATCGACGGCTCCAGGTACCTGGCGTCCACGATTCGCCGCCGGACGCTGACCGTCGTGATGTCGCCGGTCAGCCGCGACTTGAACTGCGGCTCTCCACCGGCAGCGCGGACGTAATCGGACATGCCGAAGAACCGGACTCGGCCTGAAGGCAGCAGTTGCTCATCGAGTACCCGCTGGTAGTAATCGCAGATCTCGGCCGCCGTCGCCCGCGGGTAATACCCGGCATTCGGCCCAGCCTGCTCGACGGTGTCGTTCCCGAGTATCAGGGAATTGACGCCATACAGGGCCGACGGTCCGTGCAGCCGCACGAATGGATAAGCATCGTTCCAGTGACCACCGGGGCGATGCCGCCGATCCACCATCACCACGTCAGCGCCGCAGTCCGCGATAAGCGCGTCAGCAAAAGCCATCCCGGCCGCGCCTGCGCCTACGATCAGATAGTCAGTCTCGACCCTACCCATGGCTCATGCTACCTGTCACGCAGCAGACACCTGTCTGACTGTTTCGAGGCACCGCATCGCGCAGCGTGGGTGTGCACAACACTAGCTATCGCACCCTTGCGAGAGGGTGGCTGCTGCTCGGCTTTCGGCTCGTCTCTTCGCCTTCTTCGCGGTGGGCAGAGCGTGGCATTTCCGCAGTAGCCGCAGGAGCGCGGATACAGTCAGGAAGAATGCTTGTTCTAGCGCCGTGAGTCGCAGGCCGTAAGCGTCGCGCACGGATGAATCGGCAAGCGCGATAGTCGGCACAAGCAACAGCCGCCAGCCCCACCGCGACGCCGGGTTGCTGAACCCCCCAGTCAGGATGGGCTGAATGGCAAGCAGCGCGCCTGGTCCTGGCCTCGCCCAGGACCGGAGGCCACCTTCGATGAACGCGCGCAGCGCGTGATGATCGGCCCACCACAGCACCGCCGGAATGTCGAGCAGGCCGAGCACCACGTGCCATTCGCGCACGAAGTCGACCTCGTCATGGGGACCAAGGCGGCCGCCGAGCCATTTGTAAGCGGCCGCCGCATGATCGACGATGGACCCGAGAACCCAAAGCAATTGCACTGGATCAGCGACTTCGTATCTGCTCCCGGCCGGATAGGCGAATGTAGCGTGCGCAGCTGGAATGGTGCCCTCACCGAGGCGGCGATGGGCGCGTAGCATGCTAAGGCAGGCCCGCTCCGCTTCACTGACCGTGCCAAAGACGACCGCCTCCGACCAGGTCTGAGTTCGTATGATGCGCGCGAGAAATTCGTACCGACCCCCGTTATCGAGCAACGCCTGAGCAATTGGCGGCGGTCCAATCTGCTGAAGGACCGACGAGCTCATGTTGACCGCCGGATCGCCCATCACCCGCCAGGTCACCGACTCAGGCCCGAACAGGCCCACGTCGCCTGCCGTCTGCTGGCGCAAAGGACTCATCTGGCCGACGCCAACCCGGCCAAGTAGGATCTGTCGGAACGCCTGGCTGCGCGAAGGAAGTTCGCTAACTGATGTCCCCGATTGCCGCTGGCTTTCCATCGGCCCAGTTTGACAGCGTTTCCGCATATAGGTCGAGGGTTTCTGCAGCGCACCGATCCCAGGTTCTAGGTACCTGTCGGCCGCCTGACTGCCGCGTGCTTGCGCTATCTAGCCAATCCGATATAGCGCTGGCGAAGGAACGCGCGTCGGGGGCGACTATCGAGGCCCGGTCAGCTGGCCGCACCAGCTCTTTTGCTAGGTTTCCCGCATCATTGGCCATAACGACGGGAATGCCGAGTGTCAGTGCCTCAAGTACGCCGATTCCGAATCCCTCCCGCGCCGACGGCATGACCATGACCCTTGCCGACTTCAGTGCGGAGACATAACGCTCGCGATTTTCCCACGGTGGCTGGAAAATTACCGACTCGGCGAGGTCTAGTCGGGCCGCGAGCCCTCGGAGCGCGGCTTCCTCCTGGCCGGTTCCGACAATCAGCAGTGTCAGCGGCCGTTCGCGCGCTCGAAGTAGGGCTAGCGCCTCTATCGCCAGGTGCACCCGCTTATGTGGCATCAGATGGCCGGCGTATAGCAAGTCAGCCCACGGTCCGGCAGCACGGACAGCAGTCAGTACGTCGGCGTCGACGCCGCCTTCGATAGTCACCAGGCGAACCGACCTGCCAGCATGGATCCGGCGCGCGGTCGCGGCCGAGCCCGCGATGACTACCTCCGGCAGGCGTAGCGCGATCCACTGCATGAGCGCGCAGGCCGGCCCGAGCAGTGGTCCGGCATAGCCGATCCAGTAATGCAGTGACCAGATCTCATGAAACGTTACGACCACCGGTCGGCGTCTGAGCCGCGCCGCCAGGCAGGCCGTTAGCACTGGCAGCAGCGGTATGGCGTCAACGTCAACCAGATCAAATCGCTCAGCAACTAGTCGAAGGCAGGCCAGGCTAAACGTCACCGCTTGCCAGACTGTCCGGCGCGATCCGGCATATCGGGGACGATCCCGGCTAAGGCCGACGAACTCAATTCCGTCAATGTCCAGTCGCCTTGGCCCTGACCAGCACTTCGTCGTATAGACCGCAACCTCGATGCCAGCCTTGACGAGGCGGCTAGCAATCTGGAAATGCCGATGCTCCTTGCCGCCGATCACGAACGGGTGCATCGTGTCGGTCACGATGATGACCCGGGTCGGCTTCGACCCGCTCATATGAACCTGACGGCGATTCGGCTCAGCTTCGGCAGCCGAGCAGTACCCCAGCGCAGAATGCGCGCCTGCGTGGCGCCGACCGCTTGCCCGTGCTCGCGTTGATACTCTTCAGCTTCAGTGAACGACGCGGCGGCTTGGGCCATGTCGCCGCAGATGAAGCTGCATACTCCGGCTAGTTTGAGCGTATCGCCGATCGCCGAAGTCCGGCCAGCGAACAAGAAGTTCCTGCGCGCTCTGACGATGTACTGCTCCCAGCCCTTGCCATCGGCTAGTGCGGCCGCCACCGCGCGCCGCAAGCAGACCGCTCCCTCAAGATAGGTGTCCAGGGCGCTGTCGGCGAGTACGTCGTCAAGCTGGCGTATGGTGACGTGCAGCGGCAGTGCCACGTTGACCGCGTGCACGAATCGGAGCGTAAGCCGAGCGCGCTCGGTCCCGGTCGCGCTCTTGGCCGCCAGCCAGTGCACTGGCCAGGTAGGATCCTGATCGCCGGCGCGACGACACCGTAGCCAACTCGCTCAACAGCCTCGGCAGCATCCGATGCGGCTCGCCATCGGACGCCGCGCCGCGCGCTAAGCAGGAAGTGAGCGCTGGCTACGAGCAGCCCAAGGCCGATACCGCCGTCAAACTGATGCTCGGCCGCTTGTGCCTGGTGATAGAGCTGTCGGTAGGCGCGACCCGGCCGCTGCCGGAGAAAGGCCAGGAACTCGGAGTGCAACGGCCGCACTGCCGCCTGGGCGACCCTGGCCTCATACAAGACGGTGGCCAGCACCGTTGCCGAAGCCAGTGGGCTGAGCCCGCTCACCTCGGCCGCGATTTGTGGCCATACATGCCGGCCGTCCGGCCGAAAGTCCGGTGCGGACCGGTGCAGCACAGCGAGCAAGTCGGCGAATGTGCCGGCGACCAGGAATACCTCACGGCTATCCGAGATCCGCCGCGCTACCTCGGTAGGTATCCGGCTCGGCAGTGCGAGCCAGTACACCGCGCCAGCTGGCCAAGCGGGTTGCTCAAGTAGCTCGATGACGTCGCTGTCAGCGCCGGCGTAGCCAAGGATGACGACCGCAGGTGAGAGCATGCGCCGCAGCCCTTCGAAGGTTGGCGCATCAAAAGGACGGTTGACGCTGGTTAGGCTGTGCCGCAAGGTTCGCAGTCGGTCGCCCGATCCGTGCACCTTCACCAACGTGGCCCTCGGCTTGACGGGGCCTTCGCCGACGACCCAAGTTCGCATCCGGTGACCGGTTCGTGCCCGGTAGGCCTGCTCAAGCAGGGTGTCGAAATTCGTGGTAACAAGCCGGGCCTTCCCCCGACTCGCGATCTCGGCGAACAACGAGTGCATCTCGTTGAATGGCACCCCGTAAGCCACGGTCGCCGCAATCCTGGCGCCTAGCTCAGGACTGATCTCATCGAGCGCCGCGAGCAAGACCTCAAGCGGCACCGCAAGCCTGTTTGTCGATTCGTCGACCTTGGTCAGCAGCGCCAGATCCGCCACAGGTACGAACCCTGCCTGAGCTACGAGGTCGGCGATGATCCTCGACACCCACGCTGCGGCGTCAGGCAGGCACGACGGCTCGCAGGCGCTTACGGCCGCACCCAGGATGAGCACCCGACGACGAGATGCGTCCATGAGAATAGCTGCCAGCTTGTCTAGTGACGCGGCCTGGAGAGGCATATCTCACATCCTGGCAGCGTGCTACATCATTTGGCCTATCTGTTCCATAGCCATCCAGCGTAACATCGGCCACGTGAGCGATCTCGCGCCAGAACGCGCGGTTCCGGCTGAGTCAAGATCGCCCGCCTGGCGTGAATTGCTCTTCGTATTCGGCCTAGGGTTGATTTACCTGCTGGCCAGGAAGTCAGTCTCGGATCGGACCAGCTTGGCGGTTGTTAACGGCCGCGCGGTGCTGACGGCCGAGCGCTGGCTGAATGTGGCCCCTGAGCTTGCAATGAATCACTGGCTAGCAGGCCGCGCCCTGCTGTGCGCCTTGGCGTGCGACTATTATGACGTGGTCGCGCTCGTCGTGACTGCTTGCCTGGCCAGCTGGGCGTGGTGGCGGCGGCCTGCCAGTTCGCGCCTGATTAGGAACGAGTTGGCACTGGCACTATTGATCGCGTTCGTGATCTTCACGATATTCCCAGTGGCGCCGCCCAGGCTAGTGAGCCATGAGTTCATCGACCTGACTGCGCAAAGCGGCTCGGTGCGCTCGTGGTATCACGGCTATCTTGGGCAGCTCGACCAATTCGCAGCATTGCCATCGGTGCACGTTATTTCCGCTTGCTGGTGCGCTATTGCAGTTCCGAAAGTGATACACCGCCATCGTATCAGACAGCTGTTTGTGGTAATCGGCCTTGGCTATGTCATGCTCACCGGGATGGTGGTGATGGCCACCGCTAACCACTATCTATTCGACGTGCTCAGTGGCATACTGACCGCTGCCCTTGCGGCGACAATCGTCGAGTGGCTCATTCCGCGCTTGCACTGGGGGTACGAACGGCGAAGTGCCAGGAATCAATCCAGTTCGGACTGTACGTCAAGCCCTGAACCCGATCGATCAGCCTGAGATCGCGCTCTCCAAGCTCGGTAGGAAGCAGCCTAAAAGCGCGCCAGTACATCGGCATCGCGGCGGGCAGTCGGTACACGGCTTCCTGAATCCACATCAGTAGCCTGTTCGGCAGTAGATGCCAGGGCAAGCCATAGGGCGTGATTCTCGGCCTGCGCGGAAACTGGAAGATCAGCAGGCCGCCAGGACGCAGGATGCGGGCGATCTCGGCTAGCGCCGCTCGCCGCGCGTCGTAGGGCAGATGCTGAAGGACGAAAGTCGAGTAAGCCAGATCAACTGAGGCTGTCGCGAGGTCCGCGCTCCTTGCCGCGAAGGTGACGAACGGGCTTTCCCGATGATTCGCCTTTGCGAGCTCAAGCATCACGCCACTCGGATCGAAGCCGACTACTTGCGTCGCGACCGTCGTCAGCGCGCCAGTCAGCCGACCGGGACCGCAGCCGAAATCCAGCGCCCGCTCGACAGGAGCTGGGAGCACCCCGATATCTCGGGCGTGCGCGGTCGCCCAGGCTACCTCGCGCGCGCCGGTTCGCATGAAGGCCGACGCGTCCCAATCCAGGCGGCGCTTGCCACTGGTGCAGCTGGCCCACATGGCGTTGTCGTGAGCCAGCAGGTCCCAGGCCAGCTGCCGGTCCAGCTCGGTGAGCTGACGATTCACCGCCCCCAGCGCCTAGTTCGCCGAGGCGGTCGAGTAGTGGGTCAGCCCGGTCGTGGTAGTTGCCATGCCAGGCACGCTCAAGGTGACATTGCCTTTCTGCCCTACTTGTACTGGCTGGGGGCCATTGTGGCAGCAGAATGTCTGGAGGTGGAATTGAATGGAGAGACGATGGGCTCAGGGTTGTCGTGCCGTCCGAAGTCGCTCGCGATGCCAGTCGCAGTCGTCGCTTGTGCGGCGCTGTTGGTTGGCGTGGCACCTGTGCAGGCGTCGGTGTCGGCCGGGAGTCAGCCGTCTTCTCAAGTTTCTTCGGTGTCGGTGGCTCTGTCGACCTCGGCAGCGAGCGTGCCAGGCGTCGCCTACACGGTGCTGTTCACAACCAGCCCGACTGGCGGGCTGGCCTCGGGCTCAGGGCAGATTACGTTGGCGGCGCCGACCGGGACAGTGTTCCCTACGGAGAATGTGGGCGGCGTCGATGGTGCCTTCATCAACGACGTTTATGACGTGACGGCCGGTCAGGATCTTGGTTATTCCCGTGGCGGTGCGTTGTCCAATGGCGGGGCGACCGCGACGTGGACGGTGGAGCCGACTATTCCGGCTGGGCATGAGATCAGGCTGAGCATTGACGACGTGACGAATCCGGCTGTCGGCTCGCATACCTTGGGCGTTTCCACCTCAGCGGATCCGACCGTGGTCCAATCATCGGCGTATGCCACGACGACGCCGCAGGCGTTGAGATCGCCGTCGGCCAGCCCGACCTCATCGACGGCGGCTGGCGCGACCGGCGTGACCTACACGGTGCTGTTCACGACTAGCTCGACCGGCGAACTGGCACCAGGTGGCGGGCAGATCACACTATCAGCGCCCGCCGGGACCGTCTTCCCTGTGGATAACCTGAATGGCGTCGAGGGCGCGGTCATCAACGACGTTTATGACGTGACGGCGGGTCAGGATCTTGGCTATTCCCGTGGCGGGGCGCTGTCGAACGGCGGGACGACAGCAACGTGGACTGTCGAGCCGCTGATCCCGGCGGGTCACGAGATCAGGCTGACCATCGAGGGCATGACCAATCCGGCGGCCGGCTCGCACACGATGAAAATCTCAACCTCGTCTGACCCGACCGTGATCCGTACCCCCTCCTACTCGACCACGCCCATGCAGGTGATCGGATCGCCATCGCTGGAGGTCACCCAGCCTGCCGTGGCCCACGAGTCGGGCGTGACTTACACGGTGCAGTTCACGACCAGTTCGACTGGCGAGCTAGTCGCAGGAAACGGCCAGATCACCCTGACCGCACCGGCAGGGACGGTGTTTCCCGTGCAGAATCTGGAAGGCGTCAACGGCGCGGTGATCAGCGACGTCTACGACGTCACCGCCCACCAGGATCTGGGTTTCTCCCGCGGCGGCGCGCTGTCGGACGGGGGAGCGACAGGCACCTGGACGGTGGAGCCGACGATCCCGGCCGGTCACGTGATCGACCTAGTGATCGACGGCATGACCAATCCGGCCGCAGGGACCTTCCAACTCGGCATTGCCACCTCTTCCGATACCGGAGCGAAGACTGCTTCTTACCTGGTACAGCCGACGACGATCCCGCACCTGTCTGGCGTCGTCAGCTACGACAACGCAGGCACGACCGCCCCGGTGGCCGGCTCGATCGTCCAAGCGTGCGACACCGCGACCTGCGTGACCGCCATCTCGCCCACGGACGCTGATGGCAACTACTCCATGTACATTCCGGCGCCCGGTGACTACACGGTGACGGCGTTCGCGCCGACCTCGAACGCCTACAGCCTCGGGCAGGGATCAACTGGGCCGGTCACGCTGGCCGCCGGGGCGAACACCGCGAACATCACGCTCCCGCCGGTAGCCCCGCTGCCCGCTGGGGTCACGTTCAACGGCCAGTCGGGATCAGTAGCGAACGTCTACTGGGACGATCCGGCCGGGCTGACGATCCAGGGTTGCGCGGGCGGTGCCGGGGACGTGACGGTCTCGGCTATCAATCAGCAGACCGGCGCTCCCGTACTCACCTTCGGTGGCCTGACCGAGGACCCACCAGGTTCGGGAACCTATACCACGACGATCCCGCCGCTGTATCCATCGCACGGCACCGCGTCCATGACCGCCGAGATCCAGTGCCTGACGCCGACGGCGCTGCTGCCTGGCTCGGGGCCGGCCAAGGGCGGCAACACGGTCCAGATCGGCGGCAGTGGCTTCACCGGCGCGACCAAGGTCATGTTCGGCAGCACGCCTGCTGCCAGTTTCACCATTGTCTCCGACTCACGGATCGACGCGGTAGCACCACCAGGATCGGGCACGGTGCCGGTCAGCATCGTCGCTCCGGCCGGGACCATTAGCTCCCCGACCCTTTCCCAATACACCTACCTGGACGTGACCTCGGCCACGCCGGCCAACGGGCCGGCCGCCGGCGGCACCAACGTGACGCTGACCGGTACCGATTTCAGCGGCGTCCAGGCCGTCTATTTCGGCAACGCGGCCGCCTCAAGCGTCACGATCGACTCAAACACCAAGCTCGTCGCGACCGTCCCGCCGGGAACCGGCACTGTGCCGGTCACCGTGCTCACCGCCGACGGCGGCCAGAGCGCGCCAGGCTCCGCGACGTTCACCTACGGCGCCGCGAAGGCCCATATGGCGAATCCGGTCGCTGTCGCCGCACCTTCGGCCGCTAGGCGTCGGTCAGGTTGGCTCGCGGCCGAGCCCGCGGGCTCAGGCACGCTGACGGCGGTAAGCCCGTCCGCCCAGGTCAACTATGTTGCCGGTGAAATGCTCGATCACGAGACTGCGGGCTGCACAGGGAGCGGCTGCGCCGCGTTCACGACTGACGTCGACCAGGCCGCCAGCCAGTACGCACAGGACGTCACGAACGGCACCTGGATTCAGCCCTCGGCCGGCTCGCCGCTCGGTTGCGACAATTGCCAGATCCCCGCTCCACCGGGCCCGGTCAGCTCGCCGGGTGGTTCTGACAAGCAAGCCGTCCCTGCGGGCTCGGTGGATCTAAGTGATCCTGGCGCGGCCCGCGCCGAATGGGACGCGGCGAGGCACTGGGCCTTCTGCGGCTACGGCGAGGACTTCACGTACGCGCCGACGAAGATCTACTGCGGTCCTGACAATATGCGGAAGGTATGCACCGGTGGCGTTATCTGCTGGCTGACCAGGGTCGATCCGTCTGGCACGGTCGAGGACACGCACGGGGACCCCATTAAGGGCGCGACCGTGACGCTGCTCCACTCTGACGGCAAGCTTGGCCCCTTCACAGCGCCGCCCTCCGGAAACCCGATCATGGACCCATCGGTCAATCCTGAGACCTCGGATGCGAACGGCGCCTTCGACTGGGAGGTGTTCGCTGGCTACTACCAGGTCGCCGCGCAGAAGGCCGGCTGCACGCGGCCGGGTCACCTCGACCAGGCCAGCGTATCCACCTCGACCTTCGCCGTACCCCCGCCGAAGGTCGGCATCGTGCTCACGTTGAGCTGCCCCGGCGAACCACCGCCGGCCAAACCGAAGATCGTCAGCCTCAGCGCCCGGTCAGGACCAAGAACTGGGGGAACTGAACTCGACATACTTGGCTCCGGCTTCACCAGCTCAGCTGTCGTCCACTTCGGGAAGACCAAGGCCAAGACCGTCCAGGTGCTCGGCCCGGCTGAACTGACCGTCACCACCCCGCCCGGCACCGGTACCGTCGGCGTGCAGGTCACGACCGCAGGCGGCACCAGCGCGACCTCGTCGGTGGACCGGTTCAGCTACCAGTCACCGCCGGTCGTCACCGCAATCGCGCCCCGCACGGGTGCCGCGCGCGGCGGCATGACCATCACGATCACCGGGTCAGGATTCGGCGCAGGCGACCAGGTGCTGTTCGGGACGAAACCCGCTACCTCGGCCAGTGTCGTCTCCCCAGGACGGATTCTCGCGACCGCGCCCGCCGGGAGCGGGTTGGTCGACATTCGAGTGGTGAGCGCCAACGGGCCTAGCGCGAAGGTCGCCAAGGATCAATTCGGCTACCTCGCCAAGCCCGCTTTCACCAGCCGCAAATCAACCTCAGCCGCCAAGGGCCGTGCCTTCAGATTCACGGTCACGACCAGCGGCTACCCGTTCGCACGACTCTCCGAGTCCGGGCACCTGCCGGTCGGCCTGAAATTCGCCGCGCATGCGAATGGCACAGCCACGATCGCCGGGAAATCAGCAGTGAAAGGCAGTTACCAGCTGACCATAACCGCCAGGAATACCTTCGGCACCGCCAAACAGAAACTGACAATCATCATTAAATAGATTGAAACACGCTGGGCTGGATGTCGTGGGTAATCAACTTCGCCCAGGTTGAGGGTGAGGCTGGGCTGCGCCAGGATCGCAACGCGAGAGGGGAACCTGTGTCAAGCGACAAGATCTGGATGTCCACCACCGACACCATTCCGCATTATCCTAATGGGAAGGTGAGCAGAAGCGAACTTACCTGGTGCCATTCCACCGAGTCATTCGATAGGGCGTATTACGGCCTTGAGGACGCGGCGGTGAGAGGCGGTTACGGTGCTGTTATTGGCGTCCGTTTCGTGGAGTGCACGAAATCTGATGGCGTACAGTACTGGGTATATGGTACTGCAGTAGCGTTTGATTATTAAGCTCCGGTGCTGAACTCTGGTCGCCCCGCGCGAGCCAGTGTGGGCGGCGGGCCCCGTCGGGAAAGCTGCTCCGAGGTGATCAGCGAGCACACAAAAGTCTCCTCGGCAAGCGCGATAGTCAGCACGTGCTGCTAGCTCCGCCTGGGATAGGCCAGCCCGCTCGCGGCCCGGACCTGACGCCGCAGGTACTGGCGACCCCGCGACGACATCTGGAGTACGGATGGCACTGGACCTCTTCGCTGGCATCCCCGTCACCGACTACGCTGCGGCGCTGCCGTGGTACGTGCAGTTCTTCGGTGCCCGGCCCGCGTTCCTGCCGAACGACATCGAAGCGGTATGGGAGGTAGCCGAGCACCGGTATATCTACATCGTGCAGGCACCCGAACGGGCGGGGAACGCCTTGCTGCTGTCATTCGTCGACGACCTCGACGACCGGGTCGCCAAGATCGCTCAGCGGGGCATCGAGCCTGCCAGGCGCGAGACGTACGACAGTGGCGCGACCAAGGTGATCTACCGGGACACGGACGGCAATGAGATCAGCCTCGGCGGCCCAGGCTGAGCCCACCGCGCTGAGCCGGGTTAGCCGATGGTCGGGCTTAAACTCGCTGGATGGCGGCAGTTAAGGCGATTTCCACCTTTAGTCCTGCATATCCAGCTCTCTGAACTCCACGCCCGCAGCCCCGCCGGCGTCATAATGACACTCGCCCCGCCACTTTTCTTGCCCGCCGTTGTGGTCAAGTAAATAGCTGATGAAGTAGCTCGTGTCTTTGGTGAACTGCTGTGGCCGGGCGGCGTTGCCTGGATCGCTGCACACCACTGTGGTGCGCTGTTCGTCAACGAGGCCACGGGGAAAGGTGTGCAGTACGTTACCCCAATTCCCGTCTTGGCAGATTTGGACGGTGTTGATGTCGGGCACTGCTTCCTCCTCGGAAAAGACCGGCTCACGGCCTTATTTGCGGCTTACTCGCAGTATTACCTTGCGAATGCAAATCGTCAACTGATGATTTGGGCATAGCGTGGCGATTGACAAACTGCCGTCAGCGGAGGTTAAATAGCCAGGGCAAAAGGCGACAATACGGCGGGATGAGACGCCGATTGAGCCGCGCTTGGCCGACTAGAGACGGCTCGCCCTGACTCAGCCGGTGACGCTGAAGTGGCCAGCTATCGGACGCCATCCGGCGGGCGGATCTTCGCCAACCCGCCCGTCGATCGCTTCGCGCAGCAAGTCGGCGTGGCCGGTATGCCTCCCGTACTCCTCGGTCAGGTCGCACACCAGTCTGCGCAGGCTCGCGTGGCGGCCGTCGGGGTGTGCGAGGTGCACAGGCTGATCAAGTCCGCCGTTCGCCAGGGCGGAGCTGAGCCTGGCCCGGGATCGCTCGACGGCGCCGTCCCATAGTTCGTAGAGCTGTTCAGGGGTGTCATCGGCGGCGGAGGTGATCTCCCAGTCGTTGTCGCCGTCCCAGTCAGTGCCCTCCCACGGCGCGCCGATCGGCGCTCCGCTGAGCTTGACGGTGAACATGTAGTCCTCGCATACGGCTAGATGCTTGAGCAGCCCGCCAATGGTCAGGGCTGAGGCGCCGATCCTGACCTGCAGCCCGGCCGCGTCAAGCCCATCGGCCTTAAACCGAAATGTCGTGCGTAGCCGGTCGAGCGCACCGATCAGGTGCTCGGCCTCGGTGCCGGCCATGGGTGGTTCCCACGGGTAATCGCTGTCAGTCATGGCGCCACCGTAGACGGCATTCCGGACGATCAGCGTCCGGAATGGCTTGCCGCCAGGAAGCGGTCATGCGCCGAGATCGCGGGTGTTTGCCATTTCAGTCGGCTCAGACCCAGCCGCGTTTGGCCGCGAGACAGCCGGCTTGAAACAGAGTGTCCGCGTGCAGCGTGTCCTTGAGCTCTGCCATCTGCCGACGGACGGTGGTCAGCGAGGTTCCGAGGTGGCGTGCGGCGGTCTCGCCGCTGAGGCCGGATGCGAGCAAAGTCAGCAGCGCCTGGTCCGCTGGCGTCAGGCCGGTCACCGGGTCTGGCGGGACTGACTTCCCGAGCGGCGTAGCGACGTCCCACTGACTTTCGAAGATAGTTGCCACGGTTCCAGCGAAGACCTGGTCTCTGACCAGCACTGAGGACGCCGAGGTGTCCAGAAGTCCCGACCACAAGAGAGCGGCCGGTGGGGGACCGGCGGCTATGAGTGGCGCCGTCAGCATCGGGAGCGTGCGTACTTGGGCACCTGCTCGTTCCAGGACCTCGAGTCTGGCTCTGCCCGGTCCCGAGCGGGCCGCGTCGGTGCAGATGATGGCCACCCGAGTGCCCCGCGACGTGAGGTTGGGAATCTGTTCGCAGGCCTGACCAAGCGTGCCTGCCGGGTCGGGGAGTGCCATCAGGCATTGGCCGACCGCTCCCATGATGAGCTGGCGGGCCAGGTCGAGTGCTTCTAGCCGGTTGGTGACGGTGCGCGCGCAGCGCGCGGAGTGGCCGACCGAGGTCTGATAAGCGGCTGCGGCGGCGGCGATGGTCGCCCTCGCCTCGGCGAGTTCCTGCTCCTGGCGCGCCAACTCGGCCTCGCGTCGGCGCAACGCAGCGGAAAGGGCGAGGTCAGGATCAGCGAGTTGCGGGACCGCCTGTCCGGCGGACCCGGAATCAGCAAGTTCGATGAGGCGCAGGTCGGCGAGCTGCGCCACGGCCGCATCGAACTCGGGGGCGCGCAGGCCAGATCGCGCGGCGAGCTCGGCCCGGCTGAGCCCGGGCTCCGCGATCAGGGCAAGGTAGATCGTCGCGGCGTCGGTGCCGACGCCGAGCGATTGCATCACTTGCTTCCCCTTCGGCTGGGCTAGCTGGTGTGCCAGGTTTGGCGTGGGTAGCCGGTCGCGCAGTCGGCGAGGGTTAGTGCGGTTGTGGCGGTGGCGTTGAGGCACAGGCCGGTGGCTGGATTGATGAGGAAGGTGCCAGCGGTGCCGGTGGTGCTGGCAGCAGTGGTGGCGGTAGTGGCGAGGGTGGGCAGTGGCTGCCATTGCTGGCCGGGTCCGGGAACGCACGGGGTGAGGGTGACTGGGGTGCCGATAGCGGGGGCGGTGCCGGCGTTCAGGCACAGGTCGCCGAAGCTGATGGTGCCTGTTGGCGTGGTGGTCCATCGCTGGGCCGGAGTGGACCGGCAGCGGGTCAGTATGGCCTGAGCGGGATGCCCATCGGACGCGGATATTTTGGTCAGGCATTGCCCGGGGAGCCCTGGGGTGAGCGGGCCAGGCGGCAGTGTCCAGGACTGGCGCTGGATGCCGGCGCAGGGTGCGATGGTGATGGCAGTGCCGTCGGGCGGGCTGATCTTGGGTTCGGTGACGCACTGGCCGGTCTGAGCACTGGCAAGACCGCCTTGCGCGGTCTGCTGCCAGATCTGGGCCAGACGATCCGTGCAGGACCGCAGCGCCACGGCCGGGGTACCCTCGGCGAGGGCGATGGCGGCCAGGCATTTTCCGGCCTGCTCGATGGTGCCGTCCTCGGTAAGATCCCAGCTCTGCCCGGGCGAGGTGCCGCAGGTCCAGATCTTGGCGGTGGGCAGTGATGAGGCTGGCAGGTCGGCCAGGCACTGGCTGGCGCTGCCGAGGGACAACCGGATTTTGCCGGTAGTGACGACGGGTGAGCTGGTGATGGTCCAGCCGATGGTGGTGGCGGCCAGACTGGGGTAGGTGGAGTCACCGGCGGTAATGGTGGGCTGGTAGCTGCCGGGCCGGTAGGGGAAGCCGGTGATCCGGCCGCAGGGGCCGATGGCGAGGCCAGGCGGCAGGCCGGTGGCGGTGAAGGTCACGGAGCAATCGGGCAGGCCGTCGGGCGCGGCGATCTGCAGGCTGACCGGGCTGCCAGCCGGGCCGGTCTGGCGGCCCGGCCAGGTCAGGCGCAAGTGCCCGTGGACCTGCCAGGTGAAGGCGAGGGCCTGGCTGGTGGCACCGGGGCCGGTGAGCGTGACGGTCGCTGGGTAACTGGCCGGGGCGGCGGGCAGGGTGCCGGTGATGATCCCGGTCTGCTGGTCGATCGACAGGCCGACTGGCAGACCGTCGGCGGTGTAGCTGATGGCGTTGCCGGCGGCCGCGGCCAGCGAGCGCACGGGCAGCGTCACCGCGGCACCGGCCGGGTCGGACTGACTGCCCGGCTGGGCGGCGGCGAGGGTGGCCGGGCTGAAGTAGCTGGCGTCGGTCTTGACGCTGATCCCTGGGACCGTGGCCGCGCTGGTGAACTGCCAGTAGCTATACGCGGTCCAGCTTGGCGGCAAGGACGATGGCTTGCCCTGGCTCGCGATCCACAACGGGTCAGCGCTGAACGCGCTGCTGTTGCCCGTGCACTTCTGCCACCAGTCGCTAGTGGTGTAGATGGCGGGCGGCTCGCCGGTGCGCAGCGTCACTTCAGTGGTGAACGCGTCGATCCAGGCAACCATCTCGGTCGGGGTCAGGCCGTAGCACTCGTTGGTGCCGTCGTCGGCGACGTATGGGTCGTACTCGGCGTCCAGGATCAGCGGCAGCGTCGTCCCGCCGGCGGCGGGGTTCCCGGCGGCGTCGACGGCGAGGTCGGCTTGGAGCGTGCCGCTGGAGTTGTTCGGGATCGCGAAGTGGTAGGCGGCCGTGAATAGGCCCGCTGCCCGAGCGGCCGCCGCGTCAGCGGAGTAATAGGGGTTCTCGTAGTAGGACCCTTCGGTCGCCTTGATGAACGCGAACTTGTAGCCGGCCGCCGCGACCTCAGCCCAGTCGATCGGTGCTCCGTCCGGGTGATTCAGCGAGGACACGTCCACGCCAAGCGCATCCCCGGGCGGCACCGCCATCTCAGCTCGCATCGCTCCGCCGGCTTGTCCAGCCAGCATGCGCTCCACTCTCGGCGAATGCGCCGCCCCGACGTTACCGCGCCAGCCCAGCGACGATGCCGGCCGCGCCGATGCTGCCGCCTGCGCCGCCACGGCATCAGTAAGGGGTCGGAACGGCCCGGCCGACTGCGTCCCGGCGTACGCTGCCGCCGCGACCGCCAGGCAGCCGACGGCCGCGCGCCGTGCGCGCCGACTTCGCGCGGGCACCGATGTTAAGCCCATGTCATCGCTTCCCGCCGACCGTCGTCAGCCATCGCTGGGGTACATGCCGCAACATAATGACATATTCACGCCGAGATGGCCCGCCGGGTATGCGGGTTGCCGCTTCGCAGCCGGGCGGTCTACTTCGTTACTGGCGGCTCGCCTGCGGCGCGCAGGATCAGGTCCAAGGGTGCGAAGTCATAAAGTCCAGGTGGGATCGTCGCGGGAGCCGCGAATCCGTCCGCCGCGGCTTCGCGGACCTGAGCGGCCAAGAGCGGGGCTAGCGGGTCGTCGGTGAAACTGACCTGTGCCATCGAAAGCGCGAGGATGTCGGTAGATACGGGATCGCCCGCTGCCGCCAGCCCGGAGCTGATGTCCCTGCTAGCTTCGAGCAAGTTGTGGCGCAGGAAGTCGTTCGCCTGTACCTGGCCCCTCAGCAGACCGTAGACGGCGGCGGAGTTCGCATCGAGGAATTTCCTTGTGACGACCAGGTTCGCGGTGGCGGACGGCGCAGAGCCGAACCGGGCAGAGCCGGGCTGGTTGGCGAGAGTGCGCCCGCCCGCTGCGGTGAGCTCGAGGTCCCAGGGGGGAAGTTCGACAGCGCCGTCGATCTTGCCCGACCGGAACGCGGCGATCAGCGACGGGCCCGGTGGCATGGCGGTGACGGCAACGCCGTCCGCACCTCCGGTGCGCAGATGTTGGGCGGCAAGCCAGCCGCGCAAAGCGAGGTCGGAGCCGCTGTCGGCAGCGGGAACTGCGAGGGTATGCCCGCGGAGCGCCGAAGGCGCGGTTATCCGGCGGTTGACCACCAGTTTAGGTTCGGCTGCCGACACTCCTGAGATGACGACTATCGGGCTGGCGTGAGGTGTGGTCAGTACCGTCAGGATCGTCTCCGGGCTGACGTACGCGGCGTCTAGTTTTCCCGTGGCCAAGGCCGCGGCCTCGGCGCTTGGCGTGGCGAACGAGATCGCCTTGAGCGCGACCCCGTGCCCGAGTGCGGCCGAGAACAGGCCCTCGCGGATGCCGACCATTGCCGTGCCCTGTGTGACGTCCGCGATGTACCCGAGCCGGACTGGCACTTGCGATCCTGACCCGGCTCCGGAACCTCCCGAGCCGCTACCGGCCCCGGGACCCTGGGTGCCGGGGGATGCCGTGCAACCGGCGGCGGCAAGCACTGTTGCAGCCGCGGCTACGGCCGCGATGAAGTACCTCATCGGTCGCACCTGCCCATGGAGTAAGACCATTGCGCCCGTAACTTAACGGTAAAAACTGCCGGGGGGAATGCCCTCTATCATGCGAAACGACGACATTAAGATGTCTGACACTTTCATGCCGTCTCGCCAATCTTGTTCTCCCTGAGGTGCCGATCGATTATCAGCTCAAGGCGGCGCAGCTGAGCGTCAGCCGCGCGGCCATTGCGGCGCGTTGGCGTGCCGATTGTCGGTCTGCTGAGGGATGGGTCAATGGCCTGGGCTGGCGCAGGGACGGGTAACAGCGGGTGCTCCGATGGCGCGGGCGTGTTCGCCCGGCACGGTATACGAGGGCGAGCTGCTCGTCGGGCACTGCGCCGCGCGAGGCGCGCGGTGTCGTTTTCGATGGCGCCGATCCAGGGAGTGCTGGCGTCGCTACCGCCAATCGGGCTGACCGCGGCCGTCACGACCGCTGCTGTCGCTGTGGCGCTGGCCGCGCCGGTGCCCCCGGCCAACGCGTCCATGTCCGGCACGGTCTTGATCTTGTCGACGTCGGTGAACGGCGGCTCGTCGAGCGCCGAAGCCGATCAAGCCACCGCGCTAGGCCTGACCGTGACGGTGGATACCCCCGCTACGTGGGACGCGCTCACCGAGGCTCAGTTCGAGGCCTATAACGCGATCATCATCGGCGACCCGTCCACCACCTCCTGCTCCACCAGCGCGCCCACGGACGCAGTATCTACCGCCGCCACCTGGGGTCCTGCGGTGACCGGTAACGTCGTCGTGCTGGGCACCGCGCCCGCGCTGGCCGGGGCCACCTCGCTCATTCAAGACTCGATAGCGTACGCGGCGTCCGGCACCGGCACCGGCCTTTACGTGTCGCTGAACTGCGAGAAATCGGGCGCTTCGGCAGGGTCGTCGGTAAGCATGCTGGCCTACGTCGATGATTCAGGTAACGTCGCCGCGAACTTCACGGTGACTGGCCAAAACCCGAGTTCGGCCTGCCCGGTATCCACCGGAACCGTCAATACCTGGCAGGCGCTGGCTGACACCCAGTTCAACGGCCTTGCAGCGGCGAATCTCGGTCCGTGGACCTCGGCTTGCGCGGTGCAGGAGACGTTCAACACTTGGCCCGTCGGCCTCAATGGCGTGGCCTACGACCCGAGCGCCACCCCGGCCACCTTCACCGCATCGGATGGCGCGACTGGCCAGGCGTACGTACTCGCTGGCCCGGCTATGGCCGCCACTACCACGGCCTACAACGGCACGACGGCGCTAGCGCCGTCGACCGGGGGGCAGGTGCCCGCTGGTACTACCGCGGCCGGCCAGAACCCGGCCGCGCCAGGCGTCAACCAGGCGACTGCTAACGGTGTGGATACGGCCACAGGGGATTTCGCTCAGTCGGCAACAGACCTGTCGGTCGGCACCTATGGCCCGGCACTGACCTTCGGCCGCAGCTATGACGCGCAGTCGGCGCAGCAGCAGAGCCAGACAGGACAGCCTGGGCCGATGGGCTACGGCTGGACCGACAACTGGGCGTCGTCGCTGTCGACGGCTAGCCCGACCCCGGGCAATATTTACACGATCGATGGTTTGCGCACGAACACCGGCGACAGCGGGCCGCCTAGCGGAGTGCTCGGCGCGCCGGACACGGTGCTGCAGAACGGCAGTGACGTCTACATCGTGGATGAGGCCGACAACCGGATCGAAGAGATTCCCGGCTCGAACGAGACCGAGTGGGGCCGGACCATGACCGGCGGGGATATGTACACAGTGGTCGGCAGCGCGTCCGGCCAGCAGGGTGCTTCCAATGGTGGCGCGTCGCTGTCCGGATTCCTGCTTGACGCTCCGGCCGGGCTGGCATTCGACTCATCCGGCAACATGATCATTTCCGATGCTGGCAACGATCGCGTCCTGGTCGTCCCGGCCACTAGCGGCACCTATTTCGGCATCAGCATGACGGCGGGCGACGTGTACAAGCTGGCCGGCAAGGCCGGCAATCCTGGCTACACCGGCGACGGATCGGCCGCGACTTCGGCCCTGCTCAATGACCCGCAGGGGCTGAGCTTTGGTCATGGCACCAACGACCTCTACATCGCCGACGCTGGCAACAACCGGATCCAGGAGATCTACGAGGGCGGTCAGTCCTGGGGGGTGTCCAGCCCGGTGGATAACGACATCTACACCGTCGCCGGCACGGCGACTGACGTGTCAGGCAACTCCGGTGACGGCGGCGCGGCGCGGAGCGCCCTGCTGAACACCCCCTATGACATCGCCTTCAGCAGCGCGGGCGACATGTACATCGCCGACACCGGCAACAACCAGGTGCGGGAGGTCGCCAGCTCATCTGGCACCCAGTGGGGCATGTCCTCATCGATGACGACCAACGACATCTACACGATCGCCGGGCAGACCTACGGTTCCGCTGGCACCAGCGGCGACGGCAGCTCGGTGAACTCAGGGAACCTCTACCTGGACCTGCCGACGACCGTCGTGCTGAACAACGGCAAGCAGCTGTATATCGCCGATGCCGGCAATAACCGGATCCAGGAGGTCGCGCAGACCACTCACTCCGAGTGGGGCATCAGCATGACCAACTACGACATGTATACGATCGCCGGCCAGTCGGGCGGCAGTTGCGGGTTCTCTGGCAACGGCGGCCTGGCCACGTCGGCGAAGCTGTGCTACCCGGTGGGGATCTCGGTCGGATCGGGCTCGATGTACATCGCCGACGAGAGCAATAACCGGGTGCGCTCGGTCAACTCATCCGACACCATCTCGGCGTACGCGGGAGACGGCTGGCAAGTGGCCACGGCGGGCAATAGCGGCCCGGCGATCGACGCGGGGTTGTTCAACCCAGAAGGCGAAGCCTTCGACTCCGGCGGTGACGTGTACATCGCGGACGCCTGGAACAACCGCATCCAGGAGATCGCCGCCTACAGCCACACCCAGTTCGGGATCACCATGGCCGCAGGTGACGTCTACACGGTGGCCGGCAACGCGCAGGCCGCCAGCGGGCACGGCGGTGACGGCAGCGCGGCGACCTCCGCGTACTTGTACCTGCCGCAGTCGATCGCGGTCGATAGTTCGGGGAATCTGTACATCGCAGACAGCGGCAACTGCCGGGTGCAGAAGGTCGCCGCGTCGAGCGGGAACATCTCCACCATCGCCGGCGGTTCGTCAGGACCTGGCGCGTGCGGCACCTACACCAACGCGATGAATGGCGGCTCGCCGACCGCAGCCAGCCTCAGCCAAATCCAGGGCATCGCTGTCGACGGCCACAACGACCTGTTCATCGCCGATACCTTCAACAACCGGGTCGAGGAAATTTACGAAGGCGGGCAGAGCTTCGGGCAGTCCATGACCTCCGGCGATATCTACACCGTCGCCGGCACCGGCACGCAGGGTTTCAGCGGCGACACCGGTGCCGCGACCTCGGCCAAGCTGTACGAGCCCGACGCGCTTGGCATCGACGGTGCTGGCAGCCTGTACATCTCCGACTGGGGCAATAACCGGGTCAGGGAGGTGCCGGTCACGACAGGGACGCAGCGCGCCCAGTCGATGACCAAGTACGACATCTACACCGTCGCGGGCAACGGCAGTACCGGCACGGCCGGTGACGCCGGGCCGGCGACCAGCGCGAACCTGAACGGGCCAGGCAACGCGACGGTGGACCCGGCCGGGCAACCTGTACATCACTGACACCGCCAATAACCGGGTACAGGAAGTGCCCGTCGCCAGCGGCGTCCAGTGGGATCAGCCGATGACCGCGAACTACATGTACACGGTGGCCGGCAGCGCTGCGGGGACCGCAGGGAACTCGGGCGACGGCGGGCCAGCGACGGCCGCGAAGTTCACGGTCGCGGAAAACGTGTCGCTTGACCCCGAAGGCGATCTCTACATCACCGATCACAACAACGACCGGCTCCGCGAGGTCGTCTCTGGCACCCCGGCCACGATCGCGCCAGCGACCGGCCTGACCAGCGCGCTGTATCCGGCACCTGGCGGTATCACCATCAGCCAGCCGGGCGGCGCGCAGGTCACCTTCTACTCCAAGTCAGGCGGGAGCTGCGGCACGGCACCTTACACGCAGGTCGCCGGGCAATACTGCGTGCTGCCAGAAGACGTCGGCGCCGGGCTGACCCTCAGCGGCGGCAACTACACCTTCACCCAGCAGCCAGGCCTCGCCTTCACCTACAACTCATCAGGGCAGCTCACCGGCGAGTCGCAGACCAGGGCAGACGGCACCGCGCTCAACACGCTCACCGTCACGTACTCGACTCCCGCGCCAGGATCAGGTAACTGCCCGTCGCTAGCGGTCAGCTGCTACACCATCACGTCCGCGTCGGGCCGTACCCTAGTCGTGGGCCTGACCCAGGACGCCAACGGCAACAACCTGGTCGGCTGGGTCACCGACCCGCTCGGCCGCCAGTGGAAGTACAGCTACACCGGCGATGACCTGACCTCGGTCACTGATCCAAGCGGCCATTACGTCACCAGCTACGCCTACGACAGCGGTAACGCCAACCCGATGCTGGTCAATGACGTGCTGACCATCACTAAGCCAAACGGCCAGACAGGTGGCCCTGATGCCGGCACCCACACGGCCATCACCTATAACGGCTCTGGCCAGGTCACGTCGGTGACCGACCCGATGGGCTTCGAGACGACCTACATCTGGACCGGCTACAACCCATCCACCGGCAACGGCGTCATTACCGTAGCCGATCCTGACGGCAATAAGACCGTCTACTACTACGTCCAGGGCACGCTCGCCGCCCAGTCGGCTTGGACCGGCACCACCCTGACGTCAGAGCAGGACTTCGTCCCCGACCAGAGCGTCACCAGCGGTGACAACAGCGCCGCGACTCAGTTGGTCACCGCCAGCTCGGACGGCAACGGCAACATCACCACCACCAGCTACGACACCGCTGGGAACGCGGTCAAGACGGTCGCGCCAGACGGCATCGCGGGGCAGAATGCGTCGATCACGGACGAGTCGACCTCGCTGGACCTAGAAAACTGTAGCCAGGCGATGACTGCGTCGAGCACCTGCACGTCCAGCCCCGGTCCGTCGCCAGTCTCGCCCGGCGGAACGATCACGCCACCGTCGTCAGCGCCACCGCTCGGCCTGACCTGGACCCAGTACGACACCGACGGCAACGCGCTTTGGACGACGACGGGGATCTATGAGCCAGGCGGTAGTTCGGCCGCTTACTCGCGCACTATCTACCAACTCTTCAGTGGCAACAGCGTCACCCTTGGCTCGAACCACATCACCTGCACGACCACGCCACCGTCGCCCACCTTGCCCTGCGCCAAGGTCAATGCCGACGGCGTGGTCACGCAACTCGCCTACTACACCTCGACCGACGGTAGCGGGGACTACCCAGGTGACCTGAAATCTGTCGCAACCCCCGATGGCAACTCCGGCGGCGAACTGGCCACGACAACGTACGCCTATGACGCTGACGGCGAGCAGACCTCGCAGGTCAGCCCAGACGGCAACCTGTCCGGTGCCAACGCGGGCAACTACACCACCGTGACTGCATACAACTCCGACGGGGAAGAAGCATCGGTCACCCTGGCTGGGGGGTCCGGTGCCACAGTCACGCCGAGAGAGACTATTTACTCCTATGACGGAGACGGCAATCAGGTCAGCGTGAAGGATCCGCGCGGCTATACCACTACTACCACGTTCAACGCCGATGACGAGGCTGCTCTTGTCGCCGACCCCGACGGTAACACGGCGCTGACCTGCTACGACGGCGACGGCCACGCGACCCAGACCGTGCCGCCCGTGGGTGTGGCCGCGAACAGCCTTGGTGCGTCGTCGTGCCCGACCGCCTACCCGGCTGGCTATAACCCGGCCACTCACATGCTGGCCTCGGACGCGACCATGAGCACTTTTAACGCGCTCGGCCAGCAGACCTATATGTACACTCCAGCGCCAGCCAGGCCAGACCGGCTACGAGACCACAAGCTACCTCTACGACCCCGATGGCAACCTGATCGAGACGACCGCCCCGCCCAGCACGAACAGCGGCCCCGACCAGGTCACTATCGACACCTACACAACGACCGGTGAGTTGGCGTCGCAGACAACAGGGTCCGTGTCGGCCCCCCTATCGACAATCTCGTACTGCTACGACCCCAATGGTGACCAGACCGCGGTGGTGTCCGGTGACGGCAATACGCCAGGCACGCCGACCCCATGCGAGACTGCTTCGCCGTGGGTAGTCTCGGCTTCGTCCTACCCGGCGGTCGCCCCATACCAGACCACGTACTCTTACGACTCGGCTCGTGAGATGGTGTCCACGACCGCGCCAGTGACAGCCGCAGCACCGAGCGGCGCGACCACGACCGAGACATATGACGCGCTCGGAAACACGCTTACCCGTACCGATCCGAACGGTGTGACCACTACCTGGACTTACACGCCGCAGAACCTCACGTCGACCGTCACTTACTCAGGTAGCAGCGCCCACTCCGTCAGTTACGGTTACGACGCCAACGGGAACAAGACGTCGATGTCGGACGCCACCGGATCGTCCAGCTACCAATACGACCCGTTCGGTGAAGTAACCTCCACGACGAACGGCGCGAACCAGACGAGCGGATACGGCTACAGCGCCGATGGGCAAGTGACCTCTGTCACATACCCACTGCCCGCCGGAGCGAGCTGGCCGAGCACGGACTCAGTCAGTTATGGCTACGACCACGCCGACGAACTCACCTCGGTCACCGACTTCAACGGCAACCAGATCACCATCGGCAATACGGCCGACAACCTGCCCAACTCGATCGCTTTCGGCTCGTCGGGCGACACGGTTAGCACAACCTACGACGGTACCGACAACCCTTCGGCGATCACGCTGAAGAATGCGACCAGCACCTTGCAGTCGTTCACCTACACCGACTCGCCCGCGGGCACGATACTCAACGAAACGGACACCCCGTCATCGTCGCGGTCGCCGGCCACCTACAGCTACGACACCAAGGGCCGGGTCACCTCTATGACCCCGGGCACTGGCAGCCCGCTGGACTACTCCTTCGACGCCTCGACCAACCTCACCACCTTGCCCACTGGTGCTTCAGGCAGCTACGACGATGCCGGTGAGTTGACCAGTTCCACTCTCAGCAGCACGACTACCAACTACACCTACGACGCGGACGGTGAGCAACTTACCTCAAAGCAAGGATCGACCACCCTCACCTCAGGAACGTGGAACGGAGCCGACCAGCTCACCGCATATACGGCCCCTGCCTCGTCGATGACAGCCGCGACCTACGACGGAAACGGCTACCGCGCCACTCTGACCACCGGATCAGGCACCCAGCAGTTCACCTGGAGCGCGGCCGGCGAACAGCCGCTGCTGCTGATGGACTCGACCAGCGCCTATATCTACGGTGATGGTCTCGCACCGGTCGAGCAGGTCAACCTTTCGACCGGCGTGATCACCTACCTGGTGCACGACTCGCTCGGTTCGGTACGTGGCGCTGTGGCCTCTTCGGGCTCGCTCATCGGAACGACTAGCTACGACGCCTGGGGCAACCCCCTGACGACCGGTGGGCTGACCGCAACGACACAGTTCGGGTACGCGGGCGGCTATACCGATCCCACCGGGCTGATCTACCTGATCAATCGCTACTACAACCCGCAAACGGGCCAGTTCATCTCGGTCGACCCGGCTATCGCCCAGTCCAATCAGCCGTACACATACGCGGCAGGAAACCCGGTATCACGTGTCGACCCCACCGGCCTGCTCTGGGGCTGGGTTAAGGACCTGATCATAGGCATCTGCGCTTGGGTCATCCCAGCTGTGCTGGTCGGCGTCCTCGACTCGGTGCTACCGGAAGCCGTCGCGGCGGACGAGTGGGTATGGGCCGGGATGAACTGCGCTGGCTGGACTATCGGAGACCTGATCATCGCCGGTATCGAAGGTACCCGCTTCAGCTGGGGATGGGCTGGACAGCTGGTGGTCGGGTGCCTGCTTGCCGCAGCCGTGGGCAAGTATGTCAGGGTTATTCAGCGTATTACCGACTGGATAGTGGAAACTGTTTCGGGCGGACTCAGCGACGCCTACTATTGGATAGACCGAGCTTGTGAGATTTCTACCTGGTTCGGGCGAACGTGGATCTGCGGCTGATGGTAGAGGACGAGCAGTTTGAGCGGTGGATCGGCGGGAGAGGTTTTCTTGTCCGCTGGTGGTCACCTGGCCCGTGACCTGGGGGAGGACGAGGTGACCTTCAAGCCCCGGATGTGGCGCTGGGATGATGCCGTCAAGGCGTTGGTCGTTGCCGTTCTGCTTGAGCTGCTCATCGTCGGCCAGTACGGTCGTGGCGGCATGACGACGATTACCCTGGCCATGGGAGCGGGCCTGGTTGTCGTGGTGCTGTGCTTTCTTCCTGACCTGAAGGCGCTGAGCGTCGGGTCGGCCTTGGTGTCGTTGAGCAAGCGCGGGCTTGTGCTGCCTAGGCGTCGTTCGAGGTCCGCGCCCATCGGCGCGATCTCGTCGCTCCGCTTGCGCCTGCTCGGCTGCGATCTGTGCGGCGACGATGGCCGGACGGTGCTGCCGATCGGCACTGGATGGACCGAGGAGCAGTACCGAGCTCTTGCTGAGCTGCTAGCCGTCCCGGTTTATGATCACCGCATTGCCTTCGGATTGTTGCAGCGGCGGTCTGGTCGCCTGCTTTTTGATCCCGGCCAGTCAAGCCCTCCTAGCTGAGTCCGATTAATATGGACATATCGACTGCACCGACTAGTGCTTACCAGGTTCGGTATGGCCTGACTCGCTTTACCGGCCTGACTCTTGCCGTCAGCACGGCACTCCTCGTAGCGGGCGGATTCGCTCTCGTGAGGCATGCGTTTTTCGGCGTGGCTGGCCTGTTGCTGATCTTCGCCGGCGGGCTCGGCCTGGTGCTTGTGTGCCTGCCTCTCGTCAGGCGAATGGTCGCGCTTAAGGTGAGTCAGGACGGGATCTTTCTGGGTGGCGATCCGCTGAGATATAGATCTTCCAGCTCCTTCGTCGCATGGACCAGCATCGATGAGGTCGTCTTCTGGCGTCGGCAGGAACTGATAATTGCCCTCGGGCGGCGCGGCGTGCGGCTGCCGAACATCTACATCGGCCTCACCGGAGACGAGAACGCCTTGGAAACTGCGGGAAAGATTCGGTCGTTTTCCGCTCTAGGCTCTCCGCTTGACAACGTCCGTGGCCTGGTGCGACCAACCGGGAGTTATCGCCTCAACCTTGGCCGGCTAATTGAGTCGGCCCACGAGTTCGCGCCAGGTGTGATGGTGAGAGATCTTACGACGAGCTCCGATGCGTCCCCCAACGCAAGCGGTCACCCCTAGCCCCGTCCGGCAACAGCAGCGCCGTCGCCCAGATGCTGCTGGAACAGCAACGGGGCAACGCAAGTCATTTATAAAAGTAGGTTGCAGTCCATCATCTTCTGATGGGCTGTGATTCGTGACTTGGCGGCCGGGCGTTGCTCGTCTGGCGGGTAGTGTGGTCGGCCGCATCCGAGGGCAGGGGTACGTGGGGTCCGCTGCTCGGGCTGGGCTCCAGTTCAGGAGCCAAGGGGGGGATGCGCAATGTCGCGAACTACGCCGATGGATCATGAGGCAGCCGATCGGATCAGCGCCGCCGCTGAGAGGGACCCTGGCTCTCCTACGGCTGAGAGCGGCTTCGATGATCGCGCTCAAGATGCTGCTGACCGTAATGACGATCGCCACGACGCAGACGATGATTGCTGACAGCAACTCCGGCGTCGCTGCTGTCCATGTTCGGTCTCTGACATCAGGATTATTCTTTCCAGCGCGGCACCAGTTTGGCCTGTAAGGCCAGTCGGGAACCTGCTGCCCGGTCTGTCACATCATGTGAACTGCGGTGATAGCGCCAGGTATCTGTCCGGTTCAGTGTCCGGTTCCAGGGATAGTGAAGCCGATAGTGAAGCGGAGAGTGAGCCGGATAGTGAGTCCGCTGCCGCCTGAGGGACGTTCCGGCGGCCACACGGCGGGTGGTCCGGGGCGCGCATCGAGAGCCAGAGACGGGCTATCAGCCGGGACCTGGTGGGATCAGTGACCCACTGAACCACCTGCCGCTACCCGCGAAGCCGCCTGATCGCCCTGCCCCCGTCCGCTAGCGCCATCGTCAGGGCGGAGAACACGCGGATGAGCATCGCTGCCTCATTTCTGTCTCGGCCTGGTTACGGCCCGGGATCGCCGCCGCGCTCGCCACCTGGCCTTTCCCCGCCATCCCTCGCCCCGGCCCGGCCAGCCAAGCCGCCCAGCCCGGCCAGGTCGCCGACGGGCCTCGCCCCCCGTGCGGCCGCTCCGCCCCAAATAGGCTCTGCTCAAAACGGCCCGGAGCGGTGCCAGTTACCATCGGGTAACCGAGGGGCGCCGCTCCCCGGCGGCCACCCCGCCTTCGGCGCATCGGTGCGGGATGCCCGGCTCCCTGCCCGACAGCCCGCCCGCCCCCGTTGCCCTGACCGCGCCGGGAACATCACCTGTTACGGGTCACGGTCATAGCAAGTCGGGTTGTGCACACGGACGCTGGTACTGGCGCGACCGCCTCCGGCCGGCGGCTAGATGTGGCGAGCGGTATCGCAGTCGGGCTGCCCGGCTCCAGGAGCGGCCGGGAGGGCGGGAAGTCAGTCACCGGGTGAGCCTCCTTCTTGGCGTGCGTGCACCACTGGCGGAAGGCCGACGGGCTGGCGTGCCGAACGGGAATATGTCCTGTGGCCGCCAGATAACTTGTGCGCGCTTTTTCGCGCATTCTTTCGTTCATGTGTCCCAACGGCGGGCGTTCTCATTGCCTGCCTGAGTTCACCGGGATCGCTGCTACTGCTGGTTTCCCGCACCCGGCGGCCAGGTCGTCTAGGTCAGACGCCCACATGATCATTCCCTGCGGCGCGTCGAAGCACGGGAAGCCTAGAACTGCCGCTGCCGTGCTGTCGCTCACCTGGTGGTTTCGGGTTCGTTGTCGCCGGCTTCGGCCCAGTGGATTTCGGCCCATAAGGTCTGCCCTTCGCTGGTCGGATCGCAGCCGGTCTTGTCGGCGAGGCTGGCGATGATCGCCAGGCCGCGTCCGTGCTCGTCGTCTGAGTGCTGGGTGTCGGGGTGGTGCCAGTGGCCTGTGCCGGCGTCGGAGACTTCGATCCGCGCCCACCGTTGGCGGTGATGACGTGCACCGTGAACTGGCCTCCGGCGTGGCCTGAAGGGGTGTGCAGGATGGCGTTGGTGACCAGCTCGGACGCGATCAGTTCCAGGTCGGCGGCGCGGGGGGAGCCGTCGAGAAGGCCGCGCACGAGTCGGCGGGCTGACGGGACGGCGGCGGGGAGGCCGGGGTAGGTGCGCGTGATGTCCAAGGCTGACACCTTTCGCGTGAGCGGAAGCGAACACACAAGCTGTGTACTCAGCTTGTACCTGAGTACACAGGTTCGTCAAGCTAGGGGCATGCCTGTGCCGGCTTACCAGCGGATCGCCGATGACCTGCGGCGTGACATCATCGACGGGACTCTCGCGCCGGGGGCGAGGTTGCCCACCGTCATCAGCTCGCAGGCCGGTACGGGGTGTCGGACCGGGTGGCGGTCGAGGCGGTGCGGCTGCTGATGTCCGAGGGGTTCGCGGAGGCCCGGTCAGGGTCGGGTTCCTATGTGCGACGGCGGCCGGAGCGACGGCGGCTCACCCGGTCCTGGTACACCGACCGGCAGCCGGGATCCCCGTTCCGCGCGCAGACCACGGCGGCCGGGCATGACGCCGGGTGGGAGTCATCCACCGAGCGGGTGCCGATGACCCCGGCAGTCGCGGAGCGGCTGGGCGCAGCGCCGGGTGACCCGGCGGTTCGCACGCGGTACACGTTCCTGTCCGACGGCGAGCCGGTGATGCTGTCGGTGAGCTGGGAGCCGGCCGCGCTGACCGAAGGAACCGCGATCATGCGTCCCGAGGACGGCCCGTACGCCGGTCAGGGCGTCATCGACCGGATGGCCGTGATCGGCCAGCGGATCACGCGCGCCGAAGAGACGGTCACCGCGCGAGCGGCGCTCGCCGCCGAGGCGGAGCGGCTGAAGATCAGGCCGGGCGCGACCGTGCTCACCATCGCCCGCACCTACTACACCGCGACCGGGGCGGTCGAGACCGCCAGCATCGTCTTGCCGGTCGAGCGGTACTCGCTCGTCTATGAGATCCCCGTCGGTCCTGCGGGTTGATGGCGCAGGGGTTGCGAGGAGAGGGCTACGACGACGGGGGCAGACCAGCATCTGCCGTGCCGCGAGGGTGGTGTACAGCAGCACCAGGCCGGACGCGCCCGCCTCGCCGCTGGGCGGCCATGCCTCGCCCGGCCGCCCAGCACCGGGGACATCTGGCCCGGGGTGTCCGCCGCGTACCCGGCCGCCACCGCCTGGCTATCCGCCCACCACGCCAAGCCACGTCCCGCCGCCGCGCGCCGACCCCCAGCGGCAGGCAAGGACGCGCCCCGGGTGACCGCGCCCTTTTGCGGCGCAGGTGGTGGTCACTGGGGTTCTTCTTCGCCGTGTGGGGTCAGGGCGGCGCTGATGGCGGCGTGCCAGAGGGCGGTGCGCAGAGCGGCGGGGGCGAGGACGGGGCAGGTGGTCAGGGCGCGGGGGCAGGGGCAGGCGGCGATGCGGTGGCGCAGGAGGGCGGCGAGTTCTGCGGTGGCGGCCGGGTCGGCGGCGACCTGGCGGGCGAGGGCGACGTCGGGGTCGGTGCGGGGCAGGGTGAGTTCGTGGGCGAGCACGGCGTCGTCGGGGTCGTCGTCGTTGAAGAAGTAGGCGAGGATTTCGGTGGCCGGGGGGAGACGGCCGGGCCGGCCGCTGCCGGCATCGTTGGCGACCAGGCGGAACGGCGCGGTCCTAGTGTCGGTGCCGTTGCCGGTGATGGCGGGGCAGGCCGGGCCTGGCCGGGCCGGGATGACGGGCGTGCAGGCCAGGATGTCAGTCACGGGCGGTCCTCCTTTCTTGCGCGGGGCAGGGTGCGGGTGGTGCGGGCGGGCGGGGGGGTGGTGGGGGGTGCGCTGCCGGGCGCGGGCGGCGTGCTCCACCTCGCGGCCTGGCCGGGGCAGCGCCCCGGCCCGCCTCTCCGGGGCAGGGGGATCGTGCCAGGTACCGGAGCGTGGCTCTGCCAGGCCGACCGCCCATAGAGCCGGCGTGGACGGCACCGGGCTTCCCTGGCCCTGGTTCATGCGGCACCACGCGGTGGTGCCGGTGGTCCCGGTGGTGGTGGCCCGGCCCGTGACAGGGCGATTCCTGAGGGGTTGTCACGGGCCGGGGGCATAGCGGGGGCGGGGCCAGCCGGGCTGGCGGGTCAGGGGGTCGCATGGCCGCCTGCTTCCCCGGTGGCCCGTTCTTGGGGTGAAGAGATGACTGCCAGGACGCTGTGATGCCGGTCGTCTCTGGAACTGGCGAGCAGGGATGACAGGGCATGTACGACGGCGAGGCCGCGTCCGGATTCTGAGTCAAGGTCGGTGTCGGGCTGGCGGGGTTGATCGGTGCCGCCCTGGTCGGTCACGATGATCGCGACGTCGTCGGGGGTGAGCCGGGCGAGGTGGACCAGGAAGATCCCGCCGGGCAGGCCGCTGGCGCTGTGGCAGACCGCGTTGGTCGCCAGTTCGGATGCCACCAGCTCGGCATCATCTGCGGCAGCATGGCCGGCGAAGCCGGTCCGCACATAGCCGCGCACGGCACGGACCTGATCGGGCGTTCCGAGGAAGACCCGTGACGGGCTGGCGGGGAAATCCGGCAGTACACAGGGCCGGGTCATTGCCTGGCTCAGGTCAGCGTCCAGGCGCGTGACTGCGGCTAGTGCTGCTTGCTGAAGCGCCATTGCCAGGTCGAACCGCCTGTACCGGACCGGCGCCACCACGGCGGCGGCGGGACCTGCGGGGGCGCGGGCTGTCAAGGCGTGTCCTGGGCGGGGATGATGGCGTGCCAGTCGCCTTGGGTCAGGTGGCAGGTGCCGTCCGGGGTGATGCGGGCGCGGGCTCCGCGCAGGGGCAGGCAGCCGTGCTGGAGCCAGTCCGCGCGGACCTGGTCGAGGATGTCCCAGAGGCGGCGGGGTCCGGCCTGGTGGATGGTGGCGGGCTGGCCGGGCCGGCCGGCGGCCCTGGCCCACGATCCGTCCGGGTGGGTGATCCACGTGGTGGTGATACCGGTGTCGGGGCTGGTGGCAGTGTCGTAGGCCAGGCCCGGTGTCGTGACCGACAAGATCGCGTCCAGCTCCCAGCCCCAGGTGGGGTCCACTACCGGGTACGGGCTGGTAGTGATGTCGTCGCCGTCGCCATCGACAGCCCGCGCGGGGATGCTGTGGCGGGGCGGGTAGGCCGGTCCGTGGCGGGCGGCCATGAACGCCGCGCGGTACTCCTCCACCTTCCCCGCCGCGCCCCCGTCCGCCGTCTTGTCCGCCGTGATCAGCACCGACCCCCCGGACAGCGCGAACACCAGCCGCCCGCCCGGCCGCAGCGCGGCCAGCCACGATGAGGGGATGGCGGGCAGGGACACCATCGCCGCGATCCGGTCGAACGTGCCCGGCAGGTTCGCGGTGGCGTCACCGGTCAGGATCAGCGGGCGCAGGCCCAGGTCGCCCAGCCGGCACGTGGCCGCGTTGGTCAGGTAGTCATCCACGTCAATGCTGGTGACGTGCTGGTCTCCCAGCCGGCAGGCCAGCAGCGCCGCCCCGTACCCGGACCCGGTGCCCACGTCCAGCACGTCCGCGCCGTCGAACAGGCGGGCGTGCCGGTACATGTCCAGCACCAGGCGCGGCATCGTGGACGATGAGGTAGGCCACGCGGTCACGGACGCGCCCGGCCCGGCGTGGTCAGCATGGACGGTGCCGGCGCGGGTCACCAGGGTCCGGCCCGGGTCATAGGCCGCGTCCAGCCACCCGGCCTTGTCCGCTGCCCCGTCGCGGATCTGCCAGTCCCCGAATCCTTCCCGGTCCCACCAGCGGGGCACCAGCAGATGCCGGGGCACCGACGACACGGCGTCATGCCACCGCGACATCCCGGCCGGCGCGATCACCTCAGCCATCGCCGCCGCGCGTTCCTTCCACCCGCTCACGCCGGCCTCCCGGCTGGCCGGAGCTTGCCCGACGGGCCGCAGGAATCGGTGGCCGGCGAGCAGCCGCCGTTCGGCGGGCACCGCAGCCCAGCCCCGGCCGGCGGTCCCGGGATGGCGGCGGTCGCGGCGGTCATGGCCGGGCCGGCGAGGATCGCGGCCAGCGGCGTGTCGCGGACGTTCCCGGCGGTCAGCCACCGGGCCATCACGCACGGCGTCACGTCGCCGGACGGCAGCACGGCGGCGATCCCCTGCCCGCAGTTGCCGCAGAGCTGGGACACGTCCTGCCGGTCCTGCCGGTCCGTGACGGTCCCGGCCGGGGCGGCGGCGCGTCCGAGGCCGCGCAGCCGGCCGGTCCTGATATCGGTGACCCCGAGCAAGGCGAGGTCGGCGGCGGCCTGGCTGATGCGCTGTCCCTCGGTGACGTCGATGACGGCGGCGCGGAGCGGGATGCCCCGGGTGATGGCGCGAGTGATGTTCGCGCGAGTGCGGGCGTGGCTGCCGGGCCGGCCCGTGATCGCGTCATGCTCGCCCGGGTCATCACTGTAGTAGGAGGTGGCCAGGCTGACGTTTGGGCAGGCGAGAAGTGTCCACCAGGAATCCTTGACATGGGTCAGGTTCGAGTACACCTCAGCGGCCAGCCCGGCATCGACCGCACTGGTCAGCAGGGCCGGGAAGCCGGGGTGCAGGGTGGGCTCGCCGCCTATGAACTGCACTTTGGTGATGCCGAGGGCGGCGGCCTGGGTGATGACCGACCGCCAGTCGGCCCCGGTCATCACGCCGTGGGCGCCGGCGGCCGGACCCGGCGTAGCAGTGGGAGCAGGACAGTCCGCACCGGCCGGTGATTTCCAGCCACAGGAACGAGAACCGCACCGGCACAGCAGCGTCGGGGACGGCCGGGAGGGTGGCGGGGACGGTGGTGAAGGTGGTCACAGTGTGGCCTTTCCGTGCGTGGCCGGAGGTCCGGGCTTGGTAAGGGCGGCGGGGGGCTGGTGCAGGGCGGCGGCGAGCTTGCCGATGGTGGCCGGGCGGCAGGTCCGGGCGGTGCCGTTTTCGAGGTGGGTGATCGTGGTCGTGCTGAGGCGGGCGTTGCGGGCCAGCGCGAGCACGGTCCATCCGCGCCGGTTCCGGCCGGCGCGGATCGCCGCACCGTCCGCCCGGACCCGGCCGGCGGCCGGGGCGGCGGCGGCGTGCCAGCCGGGGGCGATCAGGCCGGCGTCGGCGAGCAGCCCGGCCAGGACCGCGAGCCGGGCCGGGCCGAACCCGGCCGTCCGGGCCAGCGCCCCGCCGGTCAGCAGCCCCGCCACCGTGGCGATGGTGGCCTGCCCGTCAGCGCGGGCAGCGGCGGCGGCGGTGAGGCGGTACAGGTGCGGGGGGACCAGCCCGGCCAGGCATCCCGCCTCGCACCCCGCCGTCAGGGCATGGGAGTCCGGCCCGGCTGTCATCACCGCCTCAGCGGCCTGGGCCTGCCCGGTCACCGGGCGGCCGTCTTGTGGTGCGCGGGCGGGGCGGGCTTGTCGGCTTCGCGGTCCAGGGTGAAGAACCTGGACCTGAGGCCGAACCTGGCGATGACCATCATGACCAGGCCGGTGCCGGTGATGGCGGTGATGGTCCACCTCTGGCCAGGCGGCGCCAGCTGGAGCGACCGCCACACCACCCACGCCAAGAAGACGGATGCGGCCAGCGGGAACACGCCGATGGCCAGGAAATCCCAGGGGCCGGAGAAGATCCGGCGCCGGTAGTAGGCCATCATCGCGACCGCGGTCAGGACGTAGAACATGGCGGCGAGCAGCCCGGCCACCGCCACCACGTTCGAAAGCACATTAGTAAACCCGGTGGCCAGCATGTACACCCACACCACGGCGATGATCAGCACGGCGGTAACGACGCTGGCGGGGACTGGGGTGGAGAACTTCCGGGACACGTTGGCCAGGCCGGAGGGCAGGGCGCGGTAGCTGGCCATGCCGTACACGATCCGGGAGGTCAGCACGATCCCGGTGCCGGTGGTCGCGATGACGGACAGGGCGATGGCCAGCGCCATCACCTTGGCCCACCCCGGTCCGCCCAGCGCCTGCGCCGCGTAGACCAGGGCGGTCGAGGAATGCGCGGCCATCCGGGCGGGCGAGACGACGCCTTGCAGCCCGACCTGGGCCAGCGTGTACAGCACGGCCAGCAGGCCGACCGCCCACAACGCGGCGCGGCCCGGGTTGACTCTCCTGTGCCTGACTTCCTCATTGACGTAGATCGTGCCGTCCCACAGGCTGTACGCGTAGATCGCGGCCAGCAGCCCGCCCGCCAGGCTCCCGGTCCCGCCGATCCCGGTCAGATGCCACCACCCCGCGCTCATATGAAACGTTCCCGGCCGGCGCGCCAGGACGGCGGCCAGCCCCGCGAGAGAGAACCCGGTCAGGATCGAGTACTCGATCACGGCCATCGTGATCTGGACGCGGGCGGTCAGCCGGATGCCCACGACCGCGATGACGCCCATGACCAGGCACACCGCCGTGTCGATCCCGACCGACGGCCACGGCCCTGACGGGCTGACTCCGAAGACGGCCAAAACGGATGGTCCCAGGATCACCACCTCAGCGACCGTCCCGATCAGGTACCCAGCGATCATCAGCCACCCCGTCAGGAACCCCAGATAGGGGTTGACCGCGCGGCCGACCCATTCGAACGACGCCCCGCAGTTCGCGTTCCACAGATTCAGACGCCGGTAGGCGTTCGCGATGATCAGCATCGGCACCGCTGTGATGATCAGCACCAGGCCCCCGCCATAGGCCGACACGGCGGCCAGCGAGGCTAAGGTCGCGGCGACCGTCCCGGCCGGCGCGGACCACGCCATCCCGATCACCGTGTCCTGGACGACGCCGATCGCGTCAGGCTCCAGGCGCGGCGCGGGCCGGCCCGGCGACGGTAAGGGTGGCGGGAGCGGATCTGGACATGCGGGAACTCCGTTCGGCGGCAATCAAGTGAAGAGGTGCCCGGCCCGCGTAAGGCGGACTGGCGGGCGGAGAGTTGTCAGGCGGGGGCCAGCGCGAGCAGACGGGCGGCTGCGGCGGCCGGGTTGCTGGCCTCGTAGTCCTCGCGGTCGTCCAGCCTGTAGGCCGTCCCGTCCGTCGTGACCTTCCTCACACCCCCCGGAGTGAAGACGTGCAGACACGGGTCAGTCAGCCCGGACGATGAGAGGGGAGCCTCGGCGTACCTGAGCACCAGCCGGTGACTCCTGGCCAGTGTCGAATGAATGCCCATGCGCGCAAAGGCGGCCTGCAACCCGGCCAGCAAGAGTGCCCGCTTCTCAGCCTCGGATTGTTCGAGTACGGGTGAAGCCGGACTTTCTGGGTGTTGTTTTGCGGCAATTCGAGTTTCATGGGCCACGTCCCTCATGTGCAGGACGGTACGGGGGTGCCATAGTCGCGGTCCACGAAGTTGCGATGTGTTGCGACAAGTCAGCTCGGCTGGTACGCGAATAAGCCAGCGACCGCGCTCTGGCTTGGCTTAGCGGCCGACTCTGGACCTGTCTAGTTCACAGGGTGCCGGCGCATACCAGGCCGAGGTCGGCCAGCCCTTCGGAACGGCACAGGCGATCGGACGCGCCGCCGAACTCGGTTTGCAGTAGCTGGTATGCCGCCAGGTGATGCTGGCCCCACTGCATGGCGGATTGCCAAAGGCAACGGCCGAAGCCGAACCCGCGATACTCGGGAAGGACACCGAAGTACTGCGGCAGGAGCCTGGCTATTCCGCGACTATCTGGCCCGATCTCCATCGGGCCAATCGCGCCGACGATTCTGCCGTCCCGTTGGCAGGTAAGCACCGGGCCGATGGCGCAGTCACGAATCTTGCCATCCAGAAAGGCGAAGCCGTCGGCGGCCAACTTCTCCGCGAATGCCGTGAACGTGGCGCGCACTGGCAGGCTGACGTCGTCCAGCGGAACCACAGGAGTGTGTCTGGGCTCCGATGCTGGAACGGCTTCGCCGTGGTGGAAGGTACGCATCTGGATGCGCGTACATGCGGCGACCGGATGAGGTTCACTTCCTGGCGGCAGGAACCAGATGAGCCGCGCCGTCCTGGCGTCGTGCTCGCGGCACAGCCGCCTCGCCACTTCGGCGGCCCTGGCTAGAGCGCCATGCGGATCGTGACTGTAGATGTGGATCTTGATACAGGTTCTGCGGCTGGTACTGAGAGTTGGCACAAAGACAAGGCCGGGCTCCTGGATTATCGCCTCAGCAAGCACATGGTCATCCTTGCGGGCGGTCCAGCGCCGGTCCTTGTCGTACGGCAAGAACCGGCCGGTGCCGGCGATTTGCACGATATCGGCGAACAGGCCGGTGGTCATGGCTCCTGGGCGAGTAGGCCCGAGGGTAGGCACATACGGAACGGTCAGCAGCGGCTGGAGCCAATCCCACCGGATTCCCACAGCGGAACGGTATCGCCACGTCAAGCAGCAGAGCGGGTCCCGGCGCAGACACGCCGGGACCCGCTCCTAGTTTGGCTCTTGGGCCGCGATCAGTGGGGGTTGTCGTCGCTTGCGTTGCACGAGCAACTGGTTGACTCGGTGATCTGGTCGAGTTCTACGATTGCCGGTTCGGTGACCTCCGCCGGGGCCTGCCCGGCCGGGCGGGTCGCGTAGAGGGTGAGGGATGTTGCGGTCATGCTGGCCTCCTGTTGTTATCTCCGTGCTGGCAGTAGTAGCCGAGCGGGGCCTTCGCTTCCTGGAACTGCTTGGCCAGTGGCCGGCACACTCGGCAGGTGCCTGCGAGCTGGCAGCCGGAGCAGCCCCCGGTGCGAAGCATGAGGTTGTCCGCGATGCCGCCGAGGCGGCGCAGGCCGGGCAGGCCCTCGCGTATCAGGTTGATCTGGTCGTCGCGGCCTACCTTGCAGATCGACACAAGGCCATGCGGGTCGGAGTGGAAGAACGTGTGGCCCGCGTTGCAGCCGGTGAACGCCTTGCGGGTCCGCAGGTGCTCGGCTGACTGCGCAAGCAGCGATTCGCCGCCGCCGTAGATCGTCGGCGTCATGTTCGTGTAGAGGTTGTGCGGCAGGCCCCAGTCCTCGGCCAGGGCGACCATTGCCCGTGTCTCGGCGGCGGAGACGTCGGTGACGACGATGTTCAGCCGCAGGGGCAGTCCGGCTTCGGTCGCGGCGGCGATGCCCTTGAGGAAGGCTTTGTACGAGCCCCTGCGCCGGGTGAGCCCGTCGTAGGCAGCCTCGCTGGCGCCGTACAGGCTGACCACGATCCGGTACGGCGGCAGAGTGGTGAACAGCTCCAGCAGGTCGGGGCGCCACAGGCGAGAGCCGTTCGTGGAGACCGTCAATATCATGCCCAGCTCGAATGCGGCCTGGTAGGCATCGGTGAAGTGCTTGTCGATCGTCGGCTCACCGCCGGTGACCTGAAGCCAGACCACTCCCGCGTCCCGCATCATGTCCAGCAGGCGCACCTTGTCGGGCCAAGCCAGGCCTGAGAACTCTTTCAGGCCCAGGTAGCAGTGCGAGCAGGCATAGTTGCAGCCCAGGTTGATCTCCCAGCTAGCCCGCCCGTACCCGTACTCCGATTGCTCGCGGACCAGCACGCATCCCTGCATCGGGCCGACGAGCGGAAGCTCCGCCTGCCAGCACTCGCGGACCAGGCCAGGTAGCCATTGCGGGTATTCGCCGCATCCGGCCGCAGCCTGGGCGAGCTGGTCAAAGTGGCTGCGCGGTAACTGGACGCCAGTCGTACTGCCCGGTCGCAGCAACAAGTACTGGCCGAGGAAAGGCGCAGCAAGAAAGTCGTACACCTAGTACCTCCACTACATGAGGGTCTTAAAGCATTGGATGCCTCATGTGCAGGACGGTACGGCGGCGGCATCACCGCAGTCCACGAAGTTGCGACGTATTGCGCTAGGTAAGCTCGGCGAGCGCCCTAATGATCAGCGACCGCGCTCCTGCTCCGAAAAGCGCAGATTCCTGGAGATGCTTGAACATCCGCGAGTAGAGATCGATTTCCTGGGGGCGTGTCACCTCGATGCTGGCTGTGGGAGTCTCCAGCGCAACGAGGCCGTCATCGAAGAGCCAAAACCCGGCTGACGCTACCGCAGTTCTCTCGATCATCATCGGGATGATCCCGAGCGAGACGGTTGGAATGGACATCATTTCCAGCAGCCGCCCTAGCTGCCCGGCTTGAATCTCAGACGTGCCGAACCAGGTTCGCAGAGCCTGTTCTTCAAGCACGACGACGAACCGCCTGCTTGGCTGAAAGATGACCCGCTGCCGTTGCATGCGGGCCTGTACCGCCGAGTCGAGATCGCCTGGCGCATCAAGAAAACCGAACCAGAAGGACAGCATCGCTCCGCAATAGGCTGCGGTCTGGAACAGGCCAGGTATGACATTGTGCTCGTAGATGCGGAACAGGCTCGTCCGCTCGTAGAGGGGCAGCGTGTGCGGGCCGAGCACCCGCTTCATGCCGGCGCGGACCTGCCTCCGGAATTCCAGATAGGCGGACTGCACGGCGCGTGCGGTGGCGATCAGATCAAGGACTTGCTGATCGGCACCGCATGCCCGGCACCAATCGCGGATGTCCCGGTCGGAGGGTGCCTGGACACCGTGCTCTATCTTGCTGACTCGGGTGAAGTGCTGGCCGGTGAAGGCCGCCAGTGCCCGCCCCGAAAGACCCGCATCCTGGCGGATCTCCCGGAGGCGGGCTCCGAGGGCTTGCTGAGCCTCCCTGGCGGAGCTACTGGACGGGGGCGTACTCACCGTGAGGGACCGCCAGCTTCCATGCAGCATCGAATGCCGTCCGGCACAGCCGGAGAACGGCGGGGTCCGCCGAACTGGCCATGCCCGTGGCGAGCCCGTTCCCGGCATAGAGCAGGAACACCGCGAGGCGGTCATCGAACAGGTAGAAGTCGTTACCCGGCAGCGCGACCGACGATACGAGGCTGCGCGGCACCCACCGGATGTCTTCTCCTGCCTTCACCATCGGATAAGCGATGCTGCACGACCAGCGCTGATAGTCGCTGAGGGGCTCGGACACAATTCTTGCCCGGCGGACAGACCTGCCCGCCCTGGCATGCTCCCGGAGGGTATCGCACCAGCCCGCGAGCCATGCCAGGTCGTCCGGTTCACCTGCCGCCCATTTCGCCATATGCGGCAGCTCGACCGCCGTGCCATAGGCGTCGCGCATCTCAAGGTGGACCGCCTGGCGGTCGAAGCCTGCCCTCAGCAGCTCACCGAACTCAGCATCCGATACCGGTGTCGTCACTGTCCTCCCGTCTGAAGAAACGCAATCATCCTGTCCGGGATCTCGACCGCCGTCTCCCCCTCCGGAATCGACATCTGGGAGAGGGCATCGGCATCGCTGATCACCCACCCTTGGACGACCCATGTTCCCCGATCCGTCCGGTAGACCGTGGGCGACCCGGTTGGGTTGGACTCTGGATCTTTGCCGACGAACGTTAACCGCATGAACGTCTCCTTGACTGCTTGTTGCGAATGTTGCGTGACAGTGAGCATCGTTGCCGCCGCCAATTTAGTCAACCGCCGGTTGCCTGTCCGCTGCCTGCCGCATCCCACGGCCGGCGGCCATATTTCGGAATCCCCGTCAAAGTGGTGCCTGTTCTGGCGATTTGGGAAGTGTGCGCTGGCGCTGCTAGGCGGTGGATTGGGTGGTTGTTTTCGGTGTCTGGCGTGAATTCCGGGGCTCTGCGGCGGATTTATGTGGTGTACGGACTGGCTGCGGTTGCGCCTGGCTGAAGTTTTTTGGCTGGGAGCGTCACAGATCGGCTCGGTTTTTGCTCTTAGTGGTGTCCGATCCGGCGAGATGGCCCGGCTGCGTGCGGCCGGGCGGGAAGCGAGGTCTTATGGCGATTGACGCTGTACTCGTGAGCGAGGACACCTGCGAGCGGCTGGGTGATGGCGGGGTGGGTGAGGTGATGGACTGCTTGTGGGCGGTGGACTGCCAGTCGTGCGGGAAGCTGCTGGGTGATGACCCGCCGGCGTTGTGCGTGGATGACCTGATCGTGTCGGCGACGGCGTCGCTGCATCATGCGGGGTGCCGGGTACCGGAGTGGAATGACTCGGCGGTGATGTATGTGGCGGCCGGGAATTACACGAGTTTCGTTACCAGGATGGTGCTGCTGCCGGTGGATGCCGGGCGCGGTGAGGAGACGCTGCCGATGATGGTGGTGAATCCGTCGCTGGAGTGCGTGCCGCTGACCCGGGACGGCGGGGGCGGCTGGCGGGTGGCACCGGAGAGGGTGTTCGCCGGGGCCGGACTGGAGCGGGCCGGGCTGGAGCTGCCGGCCGGGATGCCGGTCGCGGCGGCGGTGGCGCGGGTGATGGAGTCGTCGGTCGCGGTCGCGTTCCAGGCACCGCCGTACTCGGTGTACGAGGCGGCGGCCGGGGAGGAGATGGTGGCGTGCGCCCGCGCCCGGGGCGGGCTGCTGATCGGGGTGACCCATGACCTGAACCCGGGGACCTTCTCGTCGGAAGACCTGATGGAGGCGATGGCCGGCGGGCGGATGGTGGCCGGGTGGGCCGGGATGCACGGCAGCCCGAGGCCGGCCCGGCGGCGAGGGCGGCGGAGGCGGCCGGAGCTGTGGGCGCTGCACTGGAACAGCCGTCATATGACGGTCGGCACGCTGGCCGGGATAGCGCCCCGGCGGTTCAGCGAGGACCGGGCGCGGTCGTGGGCGGCGCGGGTGATCGATCCGGGTGCCGCGCTGGCGTGGGAGCTGGTGGACAAGGAGTGCCCGGAGGATGGCTGGCGGGTGATGCAGCCGTTCTCGGCCCGGCATTTCTTCCTGCGCCGACAGGAGGATGGCTGGTACCTGGTGCTGTCGTGCTCGCACGTGGCGGGCGGCAGGGCCGAGACCGATAACGAGGCCAAGGCGTGGGCTGCGGGCGTCGCGAGCGCGCGGGCCGGCGTGGACCGGATCTCCTGGGCTCCCGGGCCGAGCACGCCGGGGTCGGCGAGCTTCTACGGGAGGGCGCGGTGAGCGCGGCCCGGGGCATGCCCCCGGGTTACGCGGGCCAGGAGCCGGGACCGCGCGGGATTCCCGGCAGCCCGGGGCCGGGCGCGGAGGTGGCTGTGAGCTTCGAGGACATGTACCGGGCCGAGCGGCCGGGGCTGATCGCGTACCTGGTGACGATGGGCGCGGACCAGGATCAGGCCGCCGACGCCGTGCAGGCGGCGTTCGCGTCCGCGTTCGGTCGGTGGGATGCGATCCGGGAGCACCGGGCGTGGCTGTACAAGGTGGCGCTCCGGGAGGTGTACCGGGCGGACGTGTCCCGGCAGGAAGTGCTGGCCGGGGACCAGCTGCCCGATGTCCCCGGGCTGCTGGACAGCGCCGATATCGCGGTCCTGAACGAGGAAGAGGAGATGGTCCGCGCCGCCGTGGCGGCGCTGCCGGGCCGGCAGCGGCAGGTGATGGCGCTGATGCTGGCCGGGTTCACCGCTCCCGAGATCGCGGAGGCGCTGGGCTGCGACCACGCCGCCGTGCGGCAGGCGCAGGTCCGGGCGCGGGACAGCCTGGCCCGCCAGCTCGGCATGGACAGGAGGAACGCATGATGAACCACTACGACGCTGACGGCCCCGGCCGCGACCGGCCGGACTACGATGACGCCGAGCTGGACCGGCTGCTCGCCCGGGCGATGTCCGGGATCACGGCCAAGCTGGACGCCGCGCTCGACCCCGGCACGGGCCTGGCCGACGTGTACGCGCGCAGCCGCGCGGGCATGCCGGACCGGCCCGCCCTGACGCGGCATGGCCGGACAGCCCGGCGCCGGCGGTGGCCGGCAGCGGCCGGGGAAACGTGCGCGCAGATCGACCTGCTGAACGAGATGATCACCCCAGAAGGCGGCCAGAAGCCGGACTGGCAGTTCTACCTGGACCACGCCGGCGGCGAGCTGGCCGGGTCGGCGTACCTGGACCTGGCCCGCGACGCGCTGACCGAGCTGCGGACCGGGCTCGCCAGCCGCTCAATGGACCAGCGCCGCGCTTATGAGCTGGCCGGCCGGGCCGGGCAGCTCATCAGCCGGGCTGACCAGGCCATGCAGGACACGCACGGGATCAGCCTGGACGACGCGGCCGGCGACAGCGCGGGCATGCCCGTGAACGGGCAGGTAGCGGTCCTGCGCCAGATGATCCGCCGCCTGTTCGCCCCGGCCGGGGATTCCTCGTCCCTGGTGCCGGCCCGTTGACGGCGGCTCACATCGGGCACCGTTTCCCGGGCGGCTGCGCCGCGCACCTGCTGTGCGATCCCGGCGGCTGGGCCGGCCGGCTCGGCCATGCTGCCGGAGGTGACGCCGCCTGGCTCGCCCACCTGGCCTGGCCCGCCGGACCGCTGGCGGCGGCCGGCGTGGCCGCCGTGACCGCTGCGGGCCGCCTGGTCCTGGCGGCCCGGCGGGACCGGCTGGCCGGGGCGGCGCAGTGGGTCGAGATCGCCTGCCCGCCCCAGGCGGGGGCGGACGGCGGCGAGGTGCTATGGCGGCTGCTCGCCCCCCGGATCGGGGCCGGCCGCGTTTTCCGGCGGCGCAGGACGATCGCGTGGGAAGCACGGGCGACCCCGGCCGGGGTCCGGGCGGGCCTGTGGGTGCCGGCCACGGTGCCGGCGGCGGCGGTCGCAGCCGCCGTCCGGGATGCCTGGCCCGGGACCCAGGCCCGCGCCTGGCCGGCTGCTGCCCTGCCCGCGATGCCGGGCCGGGACCTGACAGTGCTCAGGCTGCGTCCACGGGGACCTGACTGGCTCCCGGTCTGCCCGTGGGCCAGCCAGCCGGCGCGGACCCGCTGCGCGCTGTCTTCGCCGTGCTCGGCGGCCACCGGGCCAGCGGGACGGGCCTGGCCGTGCAGGTCCTGGTGCGGCCCGCGCGGCTCGGGCACCGCCGGCGGCGGCGGCAGCGGCCAGGCGGCTGCGCGGCCTGCCGCGCTGGCGGCCCGCCCCGAACCGCGCGGCACCGGGCCTGATCGACTTCCTGGCCCTCATCGACGCCGCGCCAGTCCGGCCGGCCGTGATCCCGCCGCTGCTCACTGACCCCCTCGGCCACGCCAAGCTCCGCGCCCTGGCCGCCAAGGCCGCCGCCGGCCCGCACTTCGAGATCACCATCCGGATCATGGCCTCCGGCGCGACGCCCGCGATCCGCCGTGGCCTGACCCGGTCCGTGGTGTCAGCTTTCGGCCTGGTCACGCTCGGCGCGCCCGTGCCGGCGGACCTGGCCGCCCGGCGGGTCTGGCTGCCCGCCCGGCCCGCCCGGACCCGGTGGGCTCCGCGCCGGCACTGGTTCGCCGCCTGCCTGCCCGAGGTCGCCGCCATCGCCAGCGTCCCGGCCGAGCCCGCCCGGTACGGCATCCCCGCCGCCCCGGCCCGCCGCTTCCCGCCGCCCCCCGAAGTCCTGGCCGCGTGACCGCCGCCCCCCAGCCCCCGCCGCCGCCCGGCGCGGCGGGGCGGCTGCGGCTCTCCCCGCCCGGTGACCCGCGCCGCAGCGACCCCAAGCCTGCCGGAATCGCGGACGCCCGGCCCGGCCCGGCCGGTGATGCTGTCCGTCGCCGGGGCACGCCACCACGCCCACGTCATCGGCCACACCGGGGCCGGGAAGTCCACCGAGCTGCTGAACCTGGTCCTGGCCGACGCCCGCGCCGGGCGGGGCACCGCGCTGCTGGACCCGAAAGGAGACCTGGTGAACGACGTGCTGGACCGGCTGCCCGCCCGCTGCGGCCAGCGGCTGGTCATCATCGACCCGGCCGAGACCCAGGCCCCGCCCGCGCTGAACATCCTCGACCCGGCCTGCGCGACCCCGAGCTGGTAGTAGAGAACGTGGCCGGCGTGCTGCGCCGCCTGTACGCCGATTCCTGGGGGCCGCGCATCGACGACACCCTGCGGTCCTGCCTGCGCACCCTGGCCCGCCATCCCGGTGCGACGCTGGCTGACGTGCCGCTCCTGCTCACCAGTCCGGCGTTCCGCCGCCGGCTGACCGGCCCGCTGCGCCGCGACGACCCGGCCGGCCTGCGGGCGTTCTGGGACGGATACGAGGCCCTGACCCCGGCAGCGGCGGCCCAGGCGTGCGGGCCGCTGCTGTCCCGGCTCCGCCCCATCCTCGGCCGCCGGTTCGCAGCCGGGCTGCTCGGCACCGCCGCCAGCACCTTCACCATGACCGGCATCCTCGACGGCGGGATACTCCTGGCCCGCCTGCCCAAAGGCATCCTCGGCGACGACGCCTGCCAGCTCATCGGGTCGCTGCTCCTGGCCCAGCTCTGGCAGGCCGCCCTCACCCGCTCCGCCGTCCCCGAGCGCAGCCGACGCCGCCTGCTACGTCGATGAGGCCCACAACTTCCTGCACCTGCCCATCGGCCTGGACGACGCCCTGGGCGAGGCCCGCGCCTACCGGCTGTCCCTGGTCCTGGCCCACCAGCACCTCGGCCAGCTCACCCGCGAGATGACCGAAGCCCTGCACGCCAACGCCCGCAACAAGATCATCTTCACCGTCAGCCCGGCCGACGCCCGCCACCTCGCCGGCCACGCCGCCCCTACCTCACCGCCGACGACCTCCCCCGCCTCGCCCCCTACCAGGCCGCCTGCCGCTCGTCACCGAGCACGGCGCCAACACCCCCGGCTTCACCCTCGCCACCCGGCCCCCGCCGCCGCCCGTCCCCGGCCGCGCGACCCGGCTCCGCGCCGCCGCCCGCGCCTGCGGCCTGTCCCAGGACGACCGCGACCGCCAGGCCAAGCGCCGCCGCTACCAGGCCGCCTCGGGTGCCCAGCCCGGCCCCGTCCCGGACCGTCAAGGAGGACGCGATGACAGGTAACCCGGTTCCGGCCGTCCGGCCGCTGGATGCCCTCGGGCTGCTGACCGAACGCGACCGGCACGTGCTCGCCCTGGTCACCGAGCACCAGGTACTCACCACCAGCCACCTGACCTGGCTCGCGTTCCCGTCCCGCGACCGGGCCGAGCAGCGGCTCCGCCTCCTGGCCCGCCGCGACATCCTGACCCGGTTCCGGCCCCTGACCCGGCCCGGCTCGGCCGAATGGCGGTACGCCGCCGGCTGCACCGGAGCCGCCATCACCGCCGCCCGCAACGGCACCGCCCCGCCCCGCCCCGCCGCCCACGCCGCCCGAGTCCTGCGCCTGGCCGAGAACCCGCGCCTGCACCACCTCCTGGGCGTCAACGGATTCTTCGCCCGCCTCGCCCGCCACGCCCGCGACTGCCCGGACGCCGCCCTGGAAACCTGGTGGTCCGAAGCACGCGCCACCGCAGCCTGCGGCAGCCTGGCCCGCCCCGACGGATTCGGCCGGTGGCGCGAGCACGGCTGGCAGATCCCGTTCTACCTCGAATACGACACCGGCACAGAACCCATCGACCGCCTCACCGCCAAGCTGGACGGCTACCGCGACGTGACCGAAGCCGGCGGCCCCGCCGCCATCGTCTTGTTCTGGCTGCCCTCCGCCCGCCGGGAAGCCAGCCTGCGCCGCCGTCTCGGTCCCCGGCCCCCGGTCCCCGTCGCCACCGCCAGCGCAGCCGGCACCAGCCCGGCCGGCCCGCTCTGGCTGCCCGCCGCAGGCAGCACCCGCCGCACCCTCGCCGGCCTGGCCGCCGGCAGCCGGCCCCGCGACGCCGCCGCCTGAGAACCCCCGCGAAAGGAGACCATTTGGCCCGGTACCTCGAAATCAGCCCCGAAGTAGCCGCGATCCTCGGCCCCCGCGCCCTCGCCCAGGCACGCGACACCACCACACGCCGCCGCTACACCTGCCCCGTCTGCGACCAGCCCGGAACCCTCGGCAGCCCCGCCCGCCCCGCAGCCCTCATCGCCTGGCACTACCTCCCGGCCCCGGCAACCCGCCTGCGCTACGCCCACGCCGCCTGCGCCCCCTCAGCCCTCATCACCATCAACGCCCGCACCCGGATCACCGCCGACCCCGGCGACGACCCCGCGCACCCGCCCGCACCCGCCCGCCCCGCACCAGGACACGCCGCGTGACCCGGCTCACCGCCGCCAGCCTGGCCGCCCTGCCGCCCACCATCGACCTGCCCACCGCCGCCAAGGCCCTCGGAATCGGCCGCACCACCGCCTACCAGCTCGCCCGGCACGGCCAGTTCCCCTGCCGCGTCATCCGGATCGGAAGCCTGTACCGGGTCAGCACCACCGACCTGATCAGGCTCCTCACGGACCCCGACCCCGACCCCGGCAACGGCAAGCGCGCCGGCAACCAGGCCGCGTGAGCGCGGCCCGCCGCGCGGCAGCCACGCTCGACAACGGACCCGTCGTCCTCCTCGCCCTGATCGCGGGCGCCGGCTCGTTCACCCACATCCGCGACACCGCCGCCCAGCACGGCCAGCACGGCCCCATGTCCTGGGCAATAGCCGTCTGCATCGACCTGACCTGCGTCATGGCCGCCCGCGAACGCCACCGCGACCAGCGGTACCGCGCCGCCCCGCGACGGCTGTCCTGGCCCGCAGCCGTCCTGGCCGGCGGCGTCCTGCTCAGCCTCGCCGCGAACCTCGCCCAGGCCCAGCCCACCCCCTGGGGCCTGGTCATGGCCGCCACCCCCAGCGCCGCGTTCCTGACCGCCGTGTCCATGCTCGAACGCCGCGCCGCCGCCACCACCGGCACCCGTCCCGGTCCCGGCCCGGCCCGGCCCGCCGTCCCGGACGACCAGGACGAGCCAGCCGCCCAGCCCCCGCCGTCCCCGCCCGCCAGGACGAGCCAGAACCCCGCCCTGCTCGAACGCGCCCGCAGCGCCGCCGCCGACCACCAACGCGCCACCGGCCAGCCCATCACCCGCGACGCGCTCCGCGCCCGCCTGGCAATCTCCAACCAGGCCGCATCAAGCCTGCTCCGCCAGATCCAGCCCCCGCCCGGCCACCCGGACACCAGCCAGTAACCCCAGCCACCCGCCCGCCCCGGACAGGAGGTGATGCCCCGCGACCAGCACCCCCGGACAACAGCCAGACGACACAGACGGCAGCGACCCGCTGGCCCGCGAGCAGTGGCTAGCCCGCCACGTGGCCCGCGCCCCCAAGATCAGCCCCCGGCAGTGGACCGAGACCCTGTACCTTCTCCGCGCCGCCAGGCCAGGTGATCAGGACAGCCAGGACGAAGAAGAAGAAGAAGCGGCCTGACATGGGGATGCCCCGGCCCGCGCGAGCGGCCGGGGCATCACCCGTTACGGAACGTCTAGGCGACAATGTCCCAGGCGGCCGGGTCGCCGTCCTCGCGCCATACCGGCTCGATCGAGTCATAGTCCATCCGGCCCGGACCGAGCCGGGCGGCCTTGCGGACGACGACGGCCTTGAGGTAGCGGGACAAGATCGCCCGCCGGACCCCGGTATCCCCGGCGGCCTGGTCCCACTCCCGCCGCACGTCCTGCGCGGACACCGACCGGGAAGCCCGGCCGGCCCGGGCGCGGGACCGGCGGGCCATCCGCGCCTTGATCTCGCGTTCGCTGGCCTCCAGCTGGGGCACTACGTTGAACATCGTGTCATCGCTGACCACACGCGGCACCGCCGCGTAGCCCTTGCGCAGGCTGAGCAGCCGGGCCTGCACGTCCGCCAGCGCCACCGCATCCGGGTCGCTCTCATCCGGCAACCCCGCAGGCATGTCGCCCGGCGCGTTCGCCGCGATGTGCGCGAACAGCAAATCCTCGATCAGGGCATCCAGCCGGGCCATGTCCCGCTCCGCGCCGCCGCACCCGCCCTGCCTCTTGCCGGGGCAGCGGTACGCCGCGCGGACATACCCGGACTCCCGCGCCCGGACGAACCCCGACATCGACCGGTTGCACACGCTCCCGTCCTCGCGGATGCACCCGCACCGCAGCAGCCCCGACAGCAGGTACCGGCGGACCCCCCGAGCGCTCGCGGTCTGCCCCTTGCGCCGCCCGGCCGACTCGGCTACCAGTGCCTCCCACACGCCCACCGCCAGGACAGGCTGCCACTCGCCCATCACCCAACCGCCTGCCGCGTCCCGCAGCGCCGCCCCGGCCGGGTCATCCAGCAGCCGGCGCGGCCCGCCTTTCCCTGGTTCTCCTGCCGCAGCGACCCGTTATAGGACGCGATCCCCGCCGTCGTCGGGTTCAGCAAGATCTGCTGCACCGCCACCGCGCTCCACGACCGCGCCCGCACCGGCTGGGCTGACTCCCCGAAGAACCGCACCACGCTGCCCCACGACTCCCCGGCCAGGAACCGCCGCGCCCCCTGCCGGATCACCTCGGCCTCCGCCTCGCGTACCGTGCCGTCCGGCTCCCAGCCGAACCGCCGCCGCCGCCCGGCCCACCGGTTCCCCCGGCCCTCCTGCGCCGACTGGAGCATCGCCCGCGCCACCCGCCGTGACGTGTCCTCGCTCGACTTGTTCGCCATCGCCACCAGCACCCGCGCCATCGCCCGGCCATTCGACGTCCGCAAGTCGATATTCCCCGTCACCGTCTCCACCGGCCGCTTGCAGAACTCAGCCAGGTCGATCATGTCCTCCAGATCACGCGGCTGGCGCGCCATCCGGTCAAGATCATAGAAAATGATCCCGTCGATCTTCCCGTCCTCATAGTCAGCCAGCATCCGCCGGAACTCCGGCCGGTACACCCTCCACACGCTCCGGCCGCTCGGCAGCCTGATCCGCCGCTTCTTGAACGCCGTCGTGTCATTCTCCGGATACCACACCACCTCCACCCCGAGCCGCCCGGCCGTCACCGTAATGTCCTCTTTCTGCCGGGTGATACCCTTCTCAGAAAGACGCAGCTCACCCGTCACCCGGTCCTGGACCCACTCATCATCCGAGATCCGCACGTACCCGCCGAACCGCCTCGGCCCCGCACCAGCATTCCCGCGCTCTAAAATGTCCATGCAAGAAGCCTACTTCTATGCATGCCAAGGACCCCGTTGCTGCCGGGTGCGGGGTGCGGGCTAGTGGGGGCTAGTGGATGAGCGAGCTTCTGTGTGGTGTCGGTGCCAGGCCGGGTACCGGGTAGCGGGTGGCTGGGCGGCGGGCGGGAGGGATAAGGTGCTGAGCATGGGTCGCTGGCCGTAATAGTGGCGGGCGAGTGGGCCAGCCTGAATTGGCTGTCGCGAGGGGCGGGGCGAGGTGGATGCGCAGGCCGCCGTTGACGGTGCGGAGGCCGGCATCGAAGGCGGCGTCGTGCGGCGGGCACGCCGCGAGTCCATTACGAAGATCCAGGCGCTCCCGGGGAGTGCTGTCTGTGCCACCTGCTGTCCGCTTGCCACCGGACGGCGTGCCAGCAACTCTCCGAACTGCGCTCGCGCCTGGCCTACGGTCAGGTCCAGATAATCGGAGAGATCGGCCACGCCGCGAGATTACCGCCGTCCGCGCTGGTCGCCCAGACCCAATCGATGTTCCTGCGGGAACTGGGTTTACCCGGTGGCGCGCGCCTGCTGGGCTGCGGTGCACTCGTCGATGGCCTCGCGTGCCCACATTTGCTGCTGCTCGGTGCCGATCCGCAATGCCCACTCCTCCGCCTGCAGGAACGCCGTCATGGCCTGGTCGAGGTCGCCGGCATCGGAGTACGTGCAGCCCAGGTTGTTGTACAGCGAGACCAGCCAGCGCCTAGTGCGGTCTTGCGGTGCTGCCTTGGCGCGGTCGATCGCTTTGGCGGCCCAGTCGAGTGACCGCGCCTGATCGGCGATGGCGAGCATGTGCAGCGCGTCGATCTCAAGGAACAGCAGGCCGGCGGATGCGGCGATCGCGGCCGCGTCCTCGAAGTGGGTCAAGGCTGCGTCCGGATGCCCCGAGCTGTTCAGCAAGCGGCCTGTTTCGAGCTTGATCCGCGTCCTGACGGCCGCGTCGGCGGCGGTGCCGAGCGAGGTCAGCAGCGCCTGCCCTGCGGCGAAGCGTTCCTGCAGCCCGAGCGCCCTGGCCTGCTGCGTGACCAGCTCGGCCCGCTCGGCGTCCGTGTGCGCGGGCGATGACGCCTCGGCGGCGAATCGCAGTTCCGACCCGGCCGGGTCACCGAAATCCCAGAGCTCGTCGAGCAGTTCTTGGGTAATCACGACGGTAACCTACCGTCCCGCCCGGCCTGACCGATGCCGACCGGCCAAAGTGCGATTCGCTCAGGTATTCGCGATGCGCTCATGGCTAGCAGCGGTGCAACTGGTGCTGCGTCCAGCCGTATCCCCGTTAGGCTGCCGGCGTGGCATACGACATCGAGCTCGCCGACCGGATCCGATACCTGGTCGGCACCGGCCCTGGCGTGAGTGAGAAGAAGATGTTCGGCGGCTTGGCCTTCCTGATCGGCGGCAACCTGGCGATCAGCGCCAGCAGTCAAGGCGGCGCACTGGTACGGGTAGATCCGGCCGAGGCCGCTGACCTGATTGGCACGACGACCGCCACGGTGGCGGTCATGGGCGGCCGGGAGATGCCGGGCTGGCTGCGCGTCAGCTCAGCCGAGCTGGAAGCAGACGACCAGCTCACGGAGTGGGTCGGTCGCGCCGTCCGGTACGCATGGGCCCTCCCGCCCAAGCGCTAGCATCCGGTCCGACTCCAGCCTTCCTCGCAGCATTGCCGCTCCGACGATGCGGTGCCCCGTGCCCGGTCCAGCGACGTCGTTGGAGCGGTGCTGTCGCTGGAGCAGCAGTTCCGCTCCGACGATGCTGCCCGCTAGGGCGGAGCAACAGCATCAGGGGTTCAACGATGCGGGAGGCGCGGGTATCGGCGGGCGTGCGCGGGAGGCGCGGGAGGCGCGGGCGTGCGCGGGAGGCGCGGGCGTGCGCGGAAGGCGCGGGCGTGCGCGGGAGGCGCGGGCGTGCATCGAGCCGTGCCTGGTGTGGCATGCCGAGGTCAAGGCCAGCGACAGTGACGTGCTATGCGAGACTTGCGTCGCTGAGTAGCCTCGGTGCTGCGATTGCGCCTGCGGTAGGTGCCAGACTGGGTGATATATAGCTGTTCATCGCCATAACGTAGCTGTTATGGGCGGGTCGCGTCTGCGGGCGACTGGCCAGCGTCGCGTCCCGTGGCCGGGAATAATAGTGAGCGTGTCGCCGGTGTATGGCGAATTAGTGGACTTGGTAATCTGGATGATTAGGGGTATCTGGCGGTATGGAGCTAGCTGACTTGCGTGTCGTCGCATTTGACTTGGACGACACACTTGCGCCGTCTAAGTCGATGATCGATCCACGAATGGCCATGCTGCTTGAGCGCCTGCTGAGCGTCCGTGACGTGTGCATAATTTCCGGTGGGCGATTCGAGCAATTTGAGTCGCAGGTACTTAGGTATCTGCCTGCTGATCCGCGCATACTCGACGGCTTGCATATCATGCCAACGTGCGGCACCCGTTATTACCGATGGAATGAAGGTCGGTGGCATAGTGTCTACGCGGAAGACCTGGCCGAGGATGAGAAGCTAAAAATAGCGGAGGTGCTGACCGAGGGGGCGAAGTCGCTCGGTTTCTGGGAATCGAAGAGCTGGGGCGACATAATCGAGGATCGTGGCAGTCAAGTGACCTACTCTGCGCTTGGTCAGGCCGCTCCTATCGAAACGAAGTATAATTGGGACAAGGACGGGACTAAAAAGAGGGCTCTTCGCGACTATGCGGCGGAGCGGCTGCCAGGTATGGAAGTTCGGGTGGGCGGGTCCACGTCCGTCGACGTGACCAGGCAAGGTATCGATAAGGCATACGGCATTACCCGTCTCATGGCTGCACTGGAGATAGCGCCGCGCCAGCTTCTCTTCGTCGGTGATCGCCTTAGCGAAGGCGGGAACGACTACCCGGTAACGACGTTGGGCGTTGAATGTGTTGCCGTACGGCAATGGGAAGATACGGCAACGTATGTCGAAGCTATGCTGCAGGAGCTAGGCACCGAGCGGAACACGATCAAGTAACGTCGGCTGCGGCCTCGCCGGCTGCCGATCAAGGGCGCGGTCGTCGCGCGATCAAGGTGCGCGTCGGTGCCGGATACACCGCCCTTGCGATGGTGGCCGAGCCCCAGCCGATGATCCAGCCGAGGAAGACTAGTCCCAGTGCACGTACGGTGCTGGCGCTGGCCAAACTGCCCACCAGGATCCAGATCACGACCCAGGCGAGCGCGCACCCGATGCCATATCCCAGGTAGTCCCGCCGCCAGTACCACTTACCGTGACTTGAGGCTCTCATCTGCTACCAACTCCCGCGCTGAGCGACCGTTGAGGTGACCGTTGTGGTGACCGTTGTGGCGACCGTTGAGGTGACCGTTGAGGCGACCGTTGAGGCGACCGTTGTGAAAAATGATATCACTTTGATAGCAATAACGACCAGCTTGCCCCGTGTCAGGAACCTTCGTTCACCCGATCGTCTGCTGGCATTTGTAGAATGACCGTCATCGATGTGGAGGTAGCCTCATGGCCTTGCAGGTGCTGGATGGAGTGGCCCCGCAATGGCGTGATCACGTCGGCGACGATGTGCCTATCCACGCGGGGGCACCGTGGGTCAACGCGACCGCACACCGGCTGACGCGCAACCGCCTGACCTTCCTGGCTACCAAGGATGGCCAGAATGGCGGCGTGCAGGCAGCCGTGGTCGAAGATCAAGCCGCCGACGAGATGATTAACCTGTACCGGATGCTGCTAGCTGAGCCAAAGGTATGGAAGTTCCCCGCGACCAGCATCGCTGCCCGTGACGGTTTACGCGCGTCGGTGCCACCGGTCCAGGACTGGCTGCCGCATTTGGCTGTGCTCTACCCAGGATTCGACAGCTTTGTAGCGGCGAGCGGTGGACCTACGGCCGCGCTAGTTGGAGACCTCATCGACGGCGTGCTCACCTGGGCGGCAGAGCAGGGGATGAAGGCGGTCTCGTTCCCCTACGTGCGCGCGGACACGGTGGCCGCGCAGGTGCTTGGCGAGCGCGGATTCGCCTCCATCCCGCTGACGTTCCGCTCCAGGCTCACCATTCGCGCCAGCTTCGAAGACTACCTGCGGTCGCTGTCCAAGAACGGCCGCTCCCAGGTCACCAAGGAGCGGCGGCGGCTGGCCGAAGCCGGCGTCAAAACCAAGCGCTGCTCTTTCGATGAGCTGTGGCCTGAGGTGCTCGCTCTGCGCTGCTATCTGGTCGAGCGCTATGGGCAGCAGGCCAACAAGGAGCTTGAGACGACCAACCTGCGGCAACTGCTGACCTGCTTCGGGGCGGACCGGATTCGGCTGTACTGCTCTTTCCTCGACGGCCGCGTCGTCGGCTTCACGCTCTTCGTGGTCTGGCGGGACAGTTGGTACGCCGCCTACACCGGCACGTACGCGAGTCCGCAGACCCGGAGCGTGTACTTTGACCACGTCCTTTACGCCCCGACGGCGGACGCCATTGACGAAGGCGTCGGCGTCATCGACCTAGGCATCGGCGCGTGGGAAGGCAAACGCCGGCGCGGATGCGACCTTACGCCCGTGGATCTGCGGGTGCGCGCCTTGGACCCGGTCACTGAACGCGCCATCACCGTGGCCGCGTCAGCGATGCGCAGGGAAGTCGGCTGGTGACGGTCTAGCGGGTGCCAGGCTTCAGCTCAGCCCAGCTGGTCCGAGTCAGGCACGGCCGCCTCGCGGCCACCAAGGGCCACGCAGCCGGTGCCGACCGCCACTATCGCGGCCAAGACGCCAAAACCCGCCCGCCCGGCCCAGGCGACAGCAGTCGTGCACAACGCGGGACCCAGCACGAACGCCGCGGCCTGACCCGTATTAAACAAGGCCAGCGAGCGGGTCGTTTCCTCCGGCGGACTTAGCCCGAATGACAGCGTCCAAGCGGCGGACCCTGAGTTCATCTCGCCAAGCGTCAGCAGCAGCGCCGCCAGCACAAATCCGGCGGCGGCAACCCAAGTGAGCAGACCTGGCAGTACTGCCAGCAGCCCGCAGCTACCGATGACGCACCCCCCGGCGACGGTCCCAGCCCGCACGCCTTTGCGGATGCCGGTCACCCACCCGGTCAGCCGCGACTGAAAGACGACCACAAGCACGGTGTTGAGCAGGAACAGCGCGCTGACCGTCACTGCGGGCACCGTGGTGCGAGTAGTGAGCCAGAGCGGGATCTCCACGTTGAACAACGGGAAGAGCAGGGCAAGCGTCGCGCAGCCGAAGGTGACAAGCAGAAAACGCCAACTGAGCCAGCTGCCTCTACCAGGCGCGTTACTTGGCCGCGCGGAGCCGGCCGAGTCCTGGCCGGCCGCGGCCCGCCTTACCTGCCAGGCAGCTACCAGAAACGACAAGCTGTTGACGATCACCACCGCGTCCAGGCTCGCCCGGCTCGGCAGCAGCAAGGCAGTTGAGGCCAGCAGTGCCCCGATCATCATGCCCGCGTTGCTGGCGACGTGCATCACGGCGAGGGTCGCCGTGCGCTCATCTTCTGGCACGCAGCGGCTCACCAGAATCTGGTTAACGCTAGTGGCTGGCCGGTCCACTATCGCGACCAGCGCCGCCGCGAAGTAGAAGGCCAGCGCGGAATGCACGAAGAGGAAGCTGAGAAAGAACAGGCCACGCAAGACCTGCACGGTCACGGCGACCCGACGCACATTCCAGCGCCTGGTGGTGATGGTCACCGGCCAGACGGCCGCCAGCCCAAGTACGCCGCCCGCTGTCAAGCCGAACCCGACTTGGGTCGGCAGCAAGTGCACGACGCGGACCATGAGAACCGTCGAGGTGGTGAGCCACACCCCGGTTCCGCTCCAGTCGATGAAGGTGGCCAGCGCAAGCTCGCAGGCCTTCCCGGTCGGCACCGCAGCGAGCCGGCGGGATGGGGACAACCAGGTCAGCCGGCTCGCTAGGCCCATGTGATCCTGATCGTGGACTCAAGCCAGTCGTGATAGGCCAGGCAGTCACGATGGCTGGCGTGGGAGGACAGCACGAACGCTGGGTAGCCGACGAACCGTGGCCAGGCCGGGACCGGGGTACCAGGATGCATCAGCTCAAGCACCATGCCGGTGGCCGGATGACGTCGCACCTCATCGACGCCGGTGAGGCCGGAATATTCCCCGTTGCCGGTGACAGGAACGATCCAGTCGGCCGCGAAACGCTGGTTGACCGGGTGCAGCGGCGGCAGGCTTCCTCGAGTGGCCTGGTGCAGCACGGCACCGAGAAAGTCGACCCCAGTAGCCGTCTGCACCAGGTAGTGCACGGTGCCCGAGCCACCCATCCTGGCGGCGACTTCAAGCAATACCGGCGTGCCGTCAGCGCGCAGGCGCAGTTCGGTGTGACTGGCACCGAAGTCGATCCCGATCTGGCGGTGGGCTACCTGCACCGCTGCAGTGATCCGCGCGGAGGCATCGGGATCGAGAGGCGCCGGGGTGATGAAAGTCCGCTCTTCGAAATACGGCCCTTGCAGGTTGCCCTTGTCGGTGATGGCGAGCACCGTGGTGCCTTGCTGGTCGGACACCGCCTCCACGCAATACTCCGGGCCGTCAATGAATTCTTCGGCGAGCACGCCGATTCGTTCGGCCTGGCTCGCGTCGGCGTAGGAGGCTAGCCGTTCGGCATTGATGAACTGCACCAGGTCGACGGCTGCCTTCAGGTCGGCAAGGTTGTCCGCCCTGGATACCCCCTGACTCGCCAGGCCGTTGACCGGCTTGACGACCAGCGGAAAGGCCAGGCCAGCGACCTGGTCGCCGAGGTCTGCGTCAGGATCGATGAGCCGGTAGCCAGGCACATCAAGCCCGGCGGCGCGCATGGCGTCACGTTGGCTGTGCTTGTCTCGGCAGATTGCGGCAACTTCCTGGCCGATCCCGCGCAGCCCCAACCGCATGGCGGCCGCGGCGGTGAAGGGCACGGCGGGTTCGTACAAGGTGATGATGGCGTCGAATGGCTGGTCGGCGTGGTGGCCGGCCAGCCATGCGTGCGCGCCATCGGCGTCGCCGAAGATGTCAAGCTCCACCACGCTCTCGACGTTAGGCAGCCCAGCGGGGACGATAACTCCCGGCAGGGCCAGCAGCGTGATGAGGCAGTCGGCCCGGCCTGCCGCCTCGAATACGAACGGCAGGCCCGGATTTTGCGCCACCAGGGCTACGCGGTAGGTCATGCGGCTGGCACCGTGCCGCCGAGTCCTTCGAACCCGCCAGCTTGATGCAAGGTGTAGACCATGGGGACGGCACCGAAGTTTCTTCGCACAGCCAGCCCGTGGTCCGCTGCGGCCTTGCTGGTGGTGATGCAACCGTCGGCAGCGCCGCCGGCGCAGTCCTTGGCCGCCCGCGAGTTGCTCAAGACCAGGGTGAGGGCGCACCCAGGGCTCGCGAGTTGCACGAGTGACTGAGGCGCGGGGTGCGAGACGACGGTGGTCACCTCGGTGGTGTCCGCGCGGGTCGCGAAGACCATGTCGTAAGTAGGCAGGATGAAGGTGTCCACCATCGCGAGTCTGCCGAGGTTCTGGAACACCAGCGAATGCAGCTCCGGGTACACGGCACAGGCCAGCAATGCTTCGTGTCCGTCAGCCGACAGGGCCGGGATCGCCGACTCGAGCGAAGGGTGCAAGCGCACGTCTGGCTGGCGGTCGCGGGTGGTAAACCAGTGGTGCGCGGCCATCTCAAGATTGGTACCTGACGGCCCTAGCGTATGAATGACGCAGACGCTGTCCAAGGCACGCGGGTTAGTCATCGTTGGCTCCAGCGTGATCGAGACTGCCAGGGGAAACTGCGAAGACCGACGAAAGCCAGTCGGCTGGCTTCGCGTATTGCTCGCCCGCCCGCTCCGGCGGGTCGAGCACGGATAGCGCGAACTCTTCGGCCTCCTTCGTGTACGCCGCGGCGTCAAGCTGCTCCAACGTCACGATCTTGGCTACGAGCGCGTCGACGGCTTCGACGGCCTGCGTCCGGGAGGCGAGCTGGGCCCGGCCATTGCTGCCTGTCAGCACTCCGTGCCGCAGTAGCCAGGTGCCAAGCAAGACCCCGGCGCCGGCGTCGGTGTTGTAGAGCGCGTCCCCGGCGCACGGATACCTGAACAGCCGGTCGAAGAGCACGAACTCAAGTACCTCCCAGCGGTAAGGGACGGTGGCATCCGCCAGGCATACCTGGACGCTCTGGCAGTCCACCTTGAGCTCTTCGAGCAGCCCGGTGTACCACTGCGTCTTGAGTGCCAGGTTGCGGGCGAGCGGGCGCGGCCCCACCTGGTGATGGTGTTCGTGCAGGTAGGCCCAGCAGCACCGAGTGTCGTACATGCCGTCTTCGTCGAGCCGGGGCGAGGAGAGCTGATCGCCTTCAGCGAAGAGATTGTCGCCGCAGCGCTCACGGATCTGGGTCAGCGTCCACTGGTAGGTGGGGATGTGCTTGTTCATAAAGAACCAGGCGAAATTCTGCCGGCTGACCTTGCTTGCCGCCGGGATGTTCTCTGGGAACAGTACGACGCATTGACCCTTGGTGGCCTGCCGCGACCCGGTCAGCACCCTGGTCGTCTGGCATGCGCTCTCCAGGTGCGGGTAGTTCTCCCGTACGACGTCCAGCGAGTCAGGCTCATCGCGCATGATGAGCACGAGCTGGAATAATGGCGATCTGGTATCGCTGTTGGGCATGGTCGTCGGCCCGGCGAAGATGGCGAGTTCCTTGTCGCCCGGGCCCTCAATGGCATCGCGGGACGCGTCAAACTGTGGCGGCGAGTCCAGGCCGGCTGCCTGCCAGGAAGCTAGATCGAGATCGAACGCTTCTCGCGATCGCTTCGGAAAAAGGGCGCTGCGGTGCAACTCGTCGCGCAGGGCGATCAGAGTCTGCGCCGCCGCATCGCAATGCCGGGGCTCGACCGAGCCGTCCGCTCGCTGATACTCCTGCATTTGGTGAACTAATGGCGTGACCGCGTTGTCGAGATGGGTCACCTCACCGAGCAGGTCTAGCTGTGCCGTGGGGAGCTTGATCGCGTCAAGCAATCCCGGTGAGTAGCTGGAATGCGCAACCATCGAAGACTCCTCGGTACGGACCGGACGGTCGAGCGGCAAGCGCCAATCAGTGGATAATAGTACTACTTTTAGCTGATTTTGGCGCAAGGGCGCGACGCCTACGCAACCCTGAGTCCCGCCCGCGGCGCTGTGCTAGGAGCTGTGCAAGCGTGGGCGGAGGTAACCGATAGCGTGTGCGAGTCGACGCGAGACCTGCATCTGAGAGATGCCAAGTTGCCTGCCGATCTGCTCCTGAGTCATGTCTTTGTAGAAGCGGAGCAGCAGGATCTGTTGCTCGCTGGCCGGCAGTTCGGCCCAGTGCGCGGCGACGGACTGCATGCCAAGTACGTGCTCAAGTCGCGGGTCGTCGGCGCCGAGGAAGTCGGCCAGAGTGCCCGCGCCAGGCCGAACTGACACCGGCCCATCCAGCGAGGCAGGTCGGTAGGCCAACTCGGCGAGTTGAGCATCGCGCAGGTCTTCGGTGCTGACTCCCAGGCACCTGGCCAGGTCGGGTGCTGATGGGTTCCGGCCGAGGTCTTGGGCCAGTTGGGGGGCGGCGGTGTGAAGTTGCGCGGCCAGTTGCCTGACGGGGCGAGCAGCGTGGATGGGCCAGAGCCCGTCGCGGAAGTATCGCTTGATCTCGCCGGTGATGCAGGGCTCGGCGTAGGCAGCCAGCGTCCGGCCGAGTGCCGGATCGAAATTGGTGATGGCCTTGACCAGGCCGAGGTAGCCCACCTGCATCAGGTCTTCGCTGGTCTGCGGCCCCGAGCGGTACCGCTGCGCGCAGGATCTGACCAGACTGCGATAGCGGATTACCAGTAGCTCGCAGGCGGCATTGCGCCGCTCACTGCTGTGCGGTAGTGACCTGACGATCGCTAGGAGCTCAAGGTCGTCAAGTTCGCTGAGGCCGGGCCGCTCAGGCAACGTCAGGCTTGATCAGTTGCGCCGCGCCCGGGCGAGGATTCCTGGCCGCCTCGTCTACGTGAGCATGGACCGTGAAGATCTCGATCAGACGGGTGATCGCGAGCATCCGGCGAACCTGCTGCGTCGGAGTTGCCAGGAGCAGGTCGAACCCGGCGTTCCTGGCCTGATGCCGAGCGTAGACGAGTGCCGCCAGGCCGCTGGAGTCGATGAATTCCAGCTCGGCCAGATCGACGATGATTTGGCGCCCGCTGCCGGCGAGCGCCGTGAGCGCGGCGGCGATCCGCGCTGCGTCTACCACATCAAGCTCGCCGGTCAGTCTGACGACGACCTGGCCGTCGAACCGGCGAGCGTTCACTTCCACTCGGGCCATTCAAAGCTACCTTCCTGCAGCAGCAGCAAAGGCAGGGTCTAGACCCGTCGCGGCTAGTTTCACCACTTTGGCTTAGTACGCAGATTACGCCGGATTTTTGTCGATGTCTCTCGTCAGTTTTCCCGGGTCTAGACCACATGCCGATTGTGAGATCCGCATTGCTGCAGTTCATCTCATGAGGCGGAGTGGTGATCATGACCGCAGCTGTAGCGGCCGACCGATAGGACGGTACTGGAGTTTTCCCTGCTGTTAGCGAAGCCGCTAACGGCTCTGAGCAGACCCCGGCGCTGCACGCTGTGCAGGTGGCTGTGGCTGGCCTGATCGTTGCTGGCCCGTTCGCCGGACTGGTTGGTGCCGTCTGGCTGTAGTGGGGCCGGGGGGTTGGGCTGACTGACGTCGGGCTGGCAGTTTTCTTCTACCTGGTGACCAGATTCGGGATGACGGTGGGTTTCCACATGCCCATATGGGGTGCGGCGCTGTGCCTCGGCGAGAGCTGGCATAACAGGCACCACTCGGACCGGCCTGCAGCAAGCCGGTGACGTGACGGCCAGACCGCAGCTGTGTCAGCTACGGGTGGAGATGGGTCCAGGATGGTGGGGTGGCGAGCGATCGGGCGGTCAGGGTCTGGGCGTGGATCGCGGCGGCGCACACGGGCGATGGGCCGGTATCGGTGGCGGCGGTGTGCTGGGCGGCGGTGCACGGCCTTGGCATCGATGGCGCGAGCGTATCGGCGACGAGCGGCGCGCAGGGACGTGAGCCGCTGTTTGCCACCGATGACCTCAGTGGCTTGCTTGAGGAGTTGCAGTTCACTTTGGGGGAGGGGCCAGCAGCTGATGATTTCAGGCTGGGCGCGCCCGTGCTGGTGGCGGACCTGACGTCGGCTGCGGCGCGGTGGCCAGGATTCGTGCCTGAGGCGGTGGCAGCAGGCGCGCGGGCAATGTTCGTGGTGCCGCTGCAGGCTGGGGCGGTGCGAGCGGGGGTGCTTTCGCTCTACCGAGCGATGCCTGGCCCGCTCGCGATCGGCGAGCTTGCCGATGCGCTGGTACTTGCTGACATCGCTCTTGGCTTGTTGCTTGACGCCATCTCTGGTGCCAACGGGCTGCCCGGCTACCGGCCGCTAGACGGGCTCTCGGCCAGCCGGGCGGTGGTGTATCAGGCGACCGGGATGATTTCGGTGCAGCTAGGCGTGAGCTTGGAGGAGGCGCTGGCGCGGCTGCGTGCGCACGCATTCGCCGATGGCAGCGCCATCGGCGCGATCGCGGCCGAGGTCGTCGGTCGTCGGCTGCGCTTTGATCCTGGTACCGGGGTGGATGCCTGAGGCGACCGGACGAGCAACTCGCCACTGGTTACAGCGCACTTTCCGACGGCTAGTCTGACAGCATGGCAGCGATCGTGAGCGAGCGCCTCGCGCAGACGTTCGTCGAACTTGCTGACACCCTTGTCGGCGGCTTTGACCTCATGGAGTTTTTGCATCTGCTCACCGAGCGGTGCGTCGAACTACTTGAGGTGGACGCGGCGGGGCTGCTGCTAGCCGACGGACGGGGCGCTCTGCAATTGGTGGCTGCGTCGACGGAGCAGGCCAGGCTGGTTGAGCTCTTTCAGATCCAGGTCGACCAGGGTCCATGTCTGGATAGTTACCGCACCGGCCAGCCGGTCATCGTCCGTGACATCGCGGCGGCGGATGCGACGGCGCGGTGGCCGAGATTCGCTGCGGCCGCGATCGAGATGGGTTTCGCTAACGTACATGCCATCCCGATGCGGTTGCGGGATCAGGTCATCGGCACGCTCAACCTGTTCGGGTCGGTGCCAGACGGGCTTGACCCCGTGGTGGCGCGGGTGGCGAGGGCGCTAGTGGACGTGGCCACGATCGGCATCTTGCAGGAACGCGCGGCCCGCGAGCAGGAGCTAGTAGCGGGACAGCTTCAAGTCGCGCTGAATAGCCGGGTGGTCATCGAACAGGCTAAGGGCATACTCGCTGAGCGCCTCCAGATGACGCCCGACCAGGCATTCGTCATGCTGCGGCAATATTCCCGCGCGAACAACCGCCCGCTCACCCGGCTAGCTGGTGATGTCATCACCGGTACCACCAGCATCAATGCCGTCGCTCCGGCGAAGCCTCGGCCTCCCGGCCCGCGGCCAGCCAAGTAGCGCTGAGCCTGGCTCGCAGCCGGTGGCTGACAACCCAGGCCAGGGTATTGTGGTGCGAGGTCGCGGCTATGCGCTGTGGCGGCCGCTCGGGACCCCGGCGGCACATCAGTAAATCCTGTCACGATGTGCATTTCTTGGAGTCCGCCGATATGAGATCCGATGGGGTAGCCGCCACGGCCCGGCAGCCGTTCCAGCCATCCGTCGCGCCACTGGCGCCACCGCGTGGCAGCGACTATGCGCAGTTGTCACGCCAGATCCGGCAGGCCGGCCTGATGGAACGGCGGCCCGTAGGCTATGCCTGGCGGATCGCCGTGACCGTGTTTTTGCTCGCGGCCGGCTGGACCGCGTTCGTTCTCGTTGGTGACTCGTGGTGGCAGCTTGCCGTCGCCGCGTTTCTCGCCATGATGTTCACCCAGGTTGGCTTCCTCGGCCACGACGTCGGCCATTATCAGATCTCCCGGCTTCGGCGGGTTAGCGACATCACCGGCCTGTTGCTTGGCAATCTAGGTATCGGGCTGAGCTACGGCTGGTGGGTCGGCAAGCACAACCGGCATCATGCTCATCCCAATACCGAGGGTGCCGATCCGGATATCGCCATCGGCGTGCTGGCCTTTTCTCCGGGTCAGGCCGTCAACGGTCAAGGCCTGGTCCGGGTCCTTTTCCGCTTCCAGGCCTACCTGTTTTTCCCACTGCTGCTCGGCGAGGCCGCTAGCTTGCGGGTGGCCAGCATCCGCTCCCTGACGACGGCGCAGCCAACCCGATTTCGGCTAGCCGAGGCCGCGCTGCTCGCCCTCCATCTCGCTGGCTATTTCACCGTCGTGTTCCTGGTGCTGTCACCGGTCAAGGCGTTGGTGTTCATCGCGGTGAACCAGGGACTCTTCGGCCTGTACCTGGGGGTCTCGTTCGCACCAAATCACAAGGGCATGCCGATCTTGGAGGCTGCCGACCAGAGCGACTTCCTGCGCCGTCAGGTACTGACTTCGCGCAACGTGACCGGCGGCTGGCTGACCGACCTGGCACTCGGCGGACTCAATTACCAGATCGAGCACCACCTGTTTCCTTCGATGCCTCGGTCGAACCTGCGCCGTGCCCAGCCCTTGGTCAAGGAATTCTGCCGCCAGCGCGAGGTGCCCTACTGCCAGACCAGCCTGATGGGTTCCTACGCGCAGGCGCTGCGGCACCTCAACGACGTTGGCAAGCTACTGCGCCCGGCCAGGGTGTTAGGGAGCCTTCACGACTAGGACGGCGGTGTCGTCGCCGATAACTCCGCCGCTGAAGGCTCGGGCGGCCTTGATCACGGCAGTGGCCATCCGTGCTGCCGATAGGTCGGTGAGTCCGGCTACGAGCTCGCTGAGGCGTTCGTCTCCGTAGAGTTCACGGTTGATATGGCTACGGGCCTCGGTGACGCCGTCGGTGAAGAGCACCATCGCGTCGCCCGTGCGGAGCATGAGTCGGGTGTCGTGCAGGTCCACCTCGGGGAACAGCCCGAGCAGCGTTCCTGGTTGCCCAACCGACTGAGTTCGCCCATCCGCGCGCCGGATCAGCGCGAGCGGATGACCGGCTGAGCTGATGCGTACCGAGGTGACCCCGAGATGCGGACGCACCGTAGCGTAAATCGCGGTCAGGAATCGGGGGTCATCAGCTGGCCACTCCAGCATGGCTTGATTCAGCCCAGCCAGGATCAGACTCGGCCTGGCCTGCCTGAGTGCCTCGCCTCGTAGCGTGTACCTGGCCAGCGCGGTGCTCTTCGCGGCCGCGATGCCGCTGCCGCACACATCGCCGACGACGAGCCCCCAACTGCCCCGCACCGAAGGAAAGACGTCATAGAAATCTCCCAGTACCTCAGCGCCCGTCCCGCCGGCCAGATAACGGGCAGCGACCTGTAGGCCTGGGATCTTCGGCAGCCGGGGCGGCAAGAGTATCTGCTGGAGCGTCCTGGCGAGCAGGGTACGGTCAGCCGCCCGCCTGAGCGCGACTCGCAGCGCCGCTTCGTCCGAGGCGACCTCAGCCAGATCGGCCAGCACCTGCAGGTCCGCCGAGCTCCAGGGCTGTGGGCGGCGGTCGGCCGCGCAGAGCGCCCCGATCGTCCGGCCGTCTGGACGCCGCACGGGAAACCCGGCCCACACCATCGGTCGGGCCTGGTCGGCTAGGTGGCGCAGGCCATCGGGCAGGCCGCCAGCGGCGTCGTTGATGATCAGCTTGTGTCCTGAGTCAATCACGTACTGGCACAATGACCGTTCCACCGGACCAGGCAGACTGCCGGCCGTCCTTGCATTGCTCCAGAAGGATTCGGAGTGGTGGCTACGGTCGACTACGGTCACTGACGCCTGCGGTCTGCGCAGTGCGGTCATGGCCAGCCGGGCGACCCGGTCGAATGGGTCATCTGAGCGCCGCCTGCCCGATCCGGACTGTCGGCCAGTTACCAGCGGCTGCGTGGTGGCTGGCGGCCCGACTTTCCTAGCGACCGTCACCTCAGGCGCGTGGGTCGCTCGCGGAGAAGCACGATCCGGCTTGCCCGGAATCTTCACTTTCCCTGCTTCCGATGCACATATCGCGTTCGATACTCGACAGGCAGGGTCCGGACCTCTTGTCATCAGTCTGGCACACAGACGCCCGAGGCGCGCTGTCAGGCGGGGATCAGGGTGATGCGCCTGGCTTGGCCAACTGTGGTGGTTAGCCGGGTTAGCGCCGGATTTCCCATGTGACGGAATAAGGGGTATTGTCAAAAGCGTTGCTCAGGACCCCGGCACGTCATTCCGCGAAGTTTGCGATGGCAGGGCCGGTTTTTTTATGCACCGTATCGTGCGAAATAGGGCACAGTCGACGCGACATGAATGCGCCGGATCTGACGCCGAATAGGGGTTCCAGGTGAAGATCCTGATAGTTGTCGTGGTTGTCGTTGTCGTCCTGCTGCTGATACTCGCGGCCATGTCGGTGCGGATCGTGAAGCAATATGAGCAGGGAGTGCTCTTCCGGCTAGGCCGGGCACTTGGGGTACGGGCCCCTGGGCTACGGCTGATCATCCCGTTCATTGACGTGCTGCACCGGGTGTCGCTGCGGATCGTCACGATGCCGATCCAGTCGCAGGGCATCATCACTCGTGACAACGTCAGCGTCGATGTGTCCGCCGTGGCTTATTTCCGGGTGGTGGACGCGGTCAGGTCGGTGGTGGCGATCGAGAACGTGCGCGCCGCGATTGACCAGATCGCGCAGACCACGCTGCGCAAGGTCGTCGGGCAGCACACCTTGGACCAAACCCTGTCAGAGACTGACAAGATCAACCTGGACATCCGCAAGATCCTCGACGTCTCCACGGTTGAGTGGGGCGTGGAAGTCACCCTGGTCGAGCTCAAAGACATCCAGCTCCCTGACAGCATGAAGCGTGCCATGGCCAAGCAGGCTGAGGCCGAGCGGGAGAAGCGGGCAAAGATCATCAATGCCGAAGGCGAGTCTCTCGCGGCCGCTGCGCTAGGCGAGGCCTCTGACGTCATGATGGCCCACCCGCTGGCGCTGCAGCTGCGCAACCTGCAGAGCCTGGTCGAGATCGGCGTGGACAAGAACACCACCGTGGTGTTCCCCGCGCCGCTGATGAGCACTATCACCGAGCTCGGTACCTTCCTCGCCCGCGAGCAAGCCGCCGCGGCTCCCCAGCTCCGCCCCGCGGACGGCAGCGACCACCAGTCCGCAGCTGTGCTTGACCGCTGATAGGGCGGAACGAAAGTATGGGACTAACTGTGCGAATATTGCAAATAGCTGAAAACTAATGGTGCTTCGCAAATAACATAGGGCGGGTATTCGGCGTAGTGTGGCGCGCAGAGGTAGCGAATTAAGCCACCGGGCCAAGACCTCGCCTTGTTGCACTTGCAGGAAGGCGCCGATCTTATGCTCAGCGTAAATCTGGATGTCCGTGAATGCGATGGTCATGTCATTGTCGGGCTGTGCGGCGAGCTTGACATGGCAGACGCTGCCGACGTGGCGACCGCCCTCATTGCGGCAGCGTCTGGTCGCACGAACACGATCGTCGATCTGACCGGCCTGGCCTTCATCGACTGCGCTGGTGCCGCGGCGCTTGCGCGAGCGCTGCGCAGAGTACGCCGGGATGGCGGCAACCTGCTGCTGGTCGGGCCTTGCCCGCGAGTACTGCGGGTCTTCGAGCTGAGCCGGTTGATCGATGCGGCATCCATCTACGCCAGCCTGGCGCAGGCGACCGATTTCTGCGAAGTCGCCAGCTGGCCGATCTTCTGATCGTGACGTGACTTGGAGTGTGCATGAACCAGCAGTTGATATGCGGACGTGGCCGGACGGCCAGCTGGTGAAGAGCCTGCACGTCGCGATGGTCGCACCACCGTATTTCAGCGTCCCGCCGGTCGCGTATGGCGGAGTCGAGGCCGTAGTCGCCGACTTGGTAGATACCCTGGTCGACCGCGGGCACCAGGTGACGCTCATCGGCACTGGCCGGCACGCTACCAGGGCGCAGCGATTCATCACCACCTCTGACTGCGGGTCCGCTGACCAACTGGGGGAGCTGCTGCCGGAGCTTGTTCACGCGGCGAAAGTCGCCAGCCTGCTTGAGACGCTGAACGTAGATGTGATCCACGACCAGACGGTCACTGGTCCGCTGAGCGCCAGGGGGCGGCTGACGCCCACCGTCGTGACGGCGCACAGCCCAGTCACTGGCGAACGAGGCGAGTTCTACCGCGCGCTTGGCGGATCGGTGCGTTTGATCGCGATCTCTCATGCTCAGCGGGCCACGGCGCCTGACCTGCCGTGGACCGCCACTATCCACAATGCGATCCGCACCGACACCTTCCCTTTTCGTGCGGACAAGCAGGACTACGCGCTGTTTCTCGGTCGGTTCCATCCCGAGAAGGCGCCGCATCTGGCGATTGACGCCGCTCGCGCCGCCGGCCTGCCCATCATCCTGGCAGGCAAATGCTCCGAGCCCATCGAGCACGCTTATTTCGGCCGGGAGATCGTGCCAAGGACGGGCCCTGACGTGACGATCTTCGGCGTCGCCGATGCCACAGCTAAACGCGCCCTGCTGGCCGAAGCCGCCTGCTTGCTGTTCCCGATCACCTGGGACGAGCCATTCGGCATGGTCATGATCGAGGCAATGGCCTGCGGCACGCCGGTGGTAGCGCTACGGCGAGGTGCCGTGCCGGAACTGATCGTGCACGGCCAGACCGGCATCATTGTCGATCACCCAACCGAACTGCCTGACGCCATCGCGCAGGCAAGGCAACTCGACCCGGCGTTGTGCCGGAAGCACATAGCGACAGGCTTCACCGTCGAGGTGATGGCGGCCAGCTACGAAGCGGTCTACCGGCAAGCCTTGGCCGCCAATCCCTGGTCCAACTGACCACTGGTGTAGTCGTAGACCAGCCAGAACGCGAGTGCGATCCGCTGGTCGGGCAGACCTGATGCCCGCAGCGAGGTGAGCAGCGCCTCGGCCACTACCAGCGAGTGCGGTCTTGACGCGACGACGCGACGCGCACCGTAGAAAGGAGGCTAACCACACCCCTCCATTTTCAATATATAGCGCACCCCCGGGCTTGCGGCAAGACCGGGGTCATGCCGCATAATCGCAGGCCGAGGCCAGTCAGGCGGCGTCGCCCTGCGCTTTGCCGTAAGCCCGCCAGCCGCTGGCAGCGCGAAGGACACCGCTGACGTCAGATCGGAGTTGATGGGTGAGTCCTGCGACTAGCAGCGCGTTTGACCTTCCCGACCGCCTAGCCGCCAAGGCCGACCCGGCGCTGATCGCCGGTGATGAGCGACACTTCGCGGCCATCGCCGAGTGCCTCGAGCAGTCGATCGCCGAGCTGTCCGAGCGCCTGGACGCGGAGCGGATGGCACCGGGCGGGATCGGCCAGGAGGCGCTGGAGCGGGACCTGGAGGTCCACCGGCTGACCGCTCGGCTGCGTACGCTGCGCCGATTCGGCCTCGACCTGTGCCTTGGACGCATGGTCAGTGCCGACAACAGCCGAGCCGGTATACGTCGGACGGCTTGGCCTGACGGACAGCTCGGGTCGCCGGCTGCTGCTCGACTGGCGTTCGCCTGCGGCCGAGCCCTTCTTCGGCGCGACCCATGCCAACCCGATGGGCCTGGCGAGCCGCCGCCGGTATCGCTGGACCCGCGGCCGGATCAGCGATTACTGGGACGAGGTGTTCACGCCGGACGGGCTGGCCGGGCACGCCGCGCTCGACGACCAGTCCGCCTTCATCGCCAGCCTGGGCAGTAGCCGGTCGGCCCGGATGCGCGACGTGCTCGGCACCATCCAGGCCGACCAGGACGCCATCATCCGCGCGGGATCCCGCGGCGCCCTCGTCGTCGACGGTGGTCCGGGTACCGGGAAGACCGTCGTCGCGCTGCACCGCGCCGCCTACCTGCTCTACTCCGATCCTCGCCTCGGCCACCGCCGGGGCGGCGTGCTGTTCGTCGGCCCGCACCAGCCCTACCTGGCCTACGTGTCCGACGTGCTGCCCAGCCTCGGGGAGGAGGGCGTGCAGATCTGCACGCTGCGTGACCTCGTCGCCGAGGGGGCCGCGGCGACGATCGAGACCGACCCGGACGTGGCCCGGCTGAAGTCGTCCGCGGACCTGGTGCGGGCGATCGAGCCGGCCGTCAGGTTCTACGAGAAGCCGCCCGCCGAGGGGATGATGGTCGAGACCGACTGGTCCGACATCTGGCTGAGCGCTGACGACTGGGCCGAGGCGTTCGAGGCGCCGGAACCCGGCACTCCGCACAACGAGGCGCGCGAGCCGATCCTGGAGGAGCTGCTCGCCATCTTGATGGATAACCACGACGGCGACGCCCCGGCCGACCTGCTCCGCAGGTCGCTTGCTGCAGAACCGAGGAGCTGCTCACGGCACTCAACCGGGCGTGGCCGCTGATCGAAGCGGCCGACCTGGTCGGGGACCTGTGGTCGGTACCCGCCTACCTGCGCCTGTGCGCTCCTTGGCTCAGCCCCGACGAGATCCAGCAGCTGCAACGCGCCGGACGCCCAGGCCTGGACGGTGTCCGACCTGCCGCTACTGGACGCGGCCACGGCAGCGGCTCGGCGACCCGGAGGCCTCCCGCCGCAAGCGCCGGCGTGACGCCGCGGTCGCCGCCGAACGCGAGCAGATGACGCGGGTCGATCGACAACCTGATCGAGGCCGCCGACGACGAGTACGGCGTCGGCCTGGTGACGATGCTGCGCGGCGAGGACTTCCAGGACGCCCTGGTCGAACGAGGCCGCGCTGCCCGGCACCGATCCTGACTCGCTCGCCGGGCCGTTCGCGCACATCGTGGTGGACGAGGCTCAGGAACTCACCGACGCGGAGTGGCAGATGCTGCTGCTGCGCTGCCCGTCCCGGAGCTTCACCATCGTCGGCGACCGCGCCCAGGCCAGGCACGGCTTCACGGAGTCGTGGCAGGAGCGGCTCGAGCGAATCGGGCTCGACCAGATCAACCTGGCCTCCCTGAGCATCAACTACCGGACGCCGGAAGAGGTCATGGCGGAAGCCGAACCGGTCATCCGAGCCGTGCTCCCTGACGCCAACGTGCCGACCTCTATCCGCAGCAGCGGCGTGCCCGTCAGGCATGGAGCTGCTGCGTGATCTGGACTCGATCCTGCGCAGCTGGCTCGCCGCGCATGCCGACGGGATCGCGTGCGTCATCGGCGATCCCACGTTCCAGGCGACGTCCCGGGTCCGGTCGCTGACGCCCGGAACTGTCGAAGGGCCTCGAGTTCGACCTAGTCGTCCTCATCGACCCGGAAGCGTTTGGCGAGCGGCATCGAAGGAGCCGTCGACCGCTACGTCGCGATGACCAGGGCGACCCAGCAGCTGGTGCTCCTGACTAGTCCCTAACTGGCCTTCGCTAGCCGCCCAGGTTTCGCGCTGCCTCGAAGAACTGGTAAGAGAACGGCCGCTGCAATCGCCGCACCTGCTCATCGCCGTCGAGCCCGATGCCGACATCGAGGATTTTCCCCTCGCTGATCACGACGTCTGCGGCAGCGAGTTGGCTGCCAGTCCCGTCAAAGACCTGGCCGCCGCTCAGCACCGTTCTTGTCATAGACCACCGCCACGATCAGTCGTGCTGACTCGGTCAGCTGGCGACGATGCCGCCGTCGCACACAATGGTCTCGCCGACAATGAATTCGCCCGCACGGGACGCGAGGAACAGGACGGTGCCGGCGATATCGGCGGGCGTTCCGATCCGCCCGCGCGGGTTGCGCTCGCTGACCGCGTCCCAGTCGGTGGTCTCGACGTCGCCGCCGCCGCCGACGCCGGTGCTGAGCATCCAGGTCGGGAATGGCCCGGGTGCGACGGCGTTCACCAGGATGTTGCGGCCCACAAGCGACATGGCGAGTTGCCTGGTCAGAGCGTGCAGTGCGGCCTTGGACGGCCCGTAGGAGAAGGTGTCGAAGATCGGCGTCCTGATCCCGTCGATGGATCCGATATTGATCACTCGGGCTGGCGAACCTTCGGCGCCGGCGGCTTCGAGCAGGGGCAGCAGGTGCTGGGTCAAGAAGAAGACGCCTTTGACATTGGTGTCCATGACCTTGTCCCAGCCGTTCTCGGGGAATTCCTCAAGTTTGCGCCCCACGATGCGCCGGCGTTGTTCACCAGCACGTCGAGATGGTCCTCGCGGTCGCCGATCGCGGTCGCGAGCGCGGCCACCCCATCGAGCGTTGCCAAGTCAGCGGGAAGCGAGCTGCAGCTACCGCCAAATTGCTCGCTTAGCCGCTCCGCCGTCGCGTCGCAGACGTTGGCCTTGCGGGAGCTGATATAGACCTTGGCGCCGTTGGCCAGGAAGCCGGCGGCGATCATCTCGCCGAGGCCACGGGAACCTCCGGTGACCAGGACGGTCTGGCCGGCGACGGAGAAGAGGTCGTTGATCGACAAACTGGTCATCTGGGCTGTTCTCCCTCGCTGCGATGGTGAGATGAGTATTACCGCTCCTACGCCTCTGGGATACGGGTGGCGGCAAGCGGTACTGTTTGCCCATGCGCGGGCTTCGCGGCCGGCGACACTTTCGTCGAGGTGGTGGCGCCGGGTGACGCAGCTTGACACCGGAACGCAGGACCTGCTGGCCGAGATCAACGACGGCGTGGCGGTACTGACCATGAACCGGCCCGCCAGGCGGAACGCGATGTCCGAGGCCATGATGTCGGCCATGGACCGGGTCCTAGCCGGGGTCGAACTCGATGACGAGGTCGGCTGCGTGGTCCTCACCGGCGCTGGCGGAGCTTTTTGCGCCGGCGGCGACGTGAAGGACATGGCGCAGCGGCCAGCGCAGGGCGAAGGACAAGCAACGGATTCCGCGATCCAACGGCAGCGGCTCAGGCAACGAGCGACCAGCGGTCGTCTGTGGCAGATGGGCAAGCCCACCATCGCGGCAATAGGCGGCCCGGCCGCAGGTGCCGGTCTGTCACTGGCATTGGCTTGCGATCTGCGGTACGCCGTCGAGGACGCGGTGCTCACGACCGCGTTCGCTAAGGTCGCTTTCGCGGGCGACTACGGCGGCACCTGGTTTCTCACCCGGCTGGTAGGCAGCGCGAAGGCGAAAGAGCTTTACTACTTCTCTGACCGGCTGACCGCAGCGCAGGCGGAGCGGCTGGGGATCGTCAATGGGGTGTTCCCTGCGGCCGACTTCGAGTCCGAGATCATGCAGCGGGCCAGGCACCTGGCCCAAGGACCAAGACTGGCGTACCGCTACATGAAGGAAAACCTCAACCGCGCCGTGACCGGCGAGCTCGGCGACTGTATGGACCTTGAGGTCACCCATCACGTTCGCACTGGGCAGACCGATGATCACCGCGCGGCCGCGAAGGCGTTCGCAGAGCGCCGCCAGCCGCCCTCCAACTAGGCCGTTCTACGAGAAGGCTCCGGCAGGCCGGCCAATCTCGCGGCGGCGGAGTGCTTGGCGACCAGTGCAATCTGACGGCGGCTGGTGTGCTTGACCGGGTGGGCACGGCCGGCTGGACTCAAGCTAGCCGGACGAGGAGGTCTTGATGAAGAAGCGGGTACTTGCCGACCGCAATATGCGGGTGCTGCTCATCGGCCAGTCGATGAACATGCTCGGCAACACCGCGATGCTCGTCGTGCTCGGCATCTGGGTAAAGACTCTTACCGGCTCAAGCGCCGCCGCCGGGCTGATCTTTTTGCTGCTCGGGGCCACTGCCTTCCTGGCACCGGTGACCGGCTTGCTGGTCGACCGGTTTCCCCGCCGTCGGATGCTCATCGTGAACGACACGGCAACGGCTGCGGCGATGGCGTTGCTGCTGCTCGTGCACCATCGCAGCGAGGTCTGGATCATCTATCTGGTGGCCTTCTGCTATGGCACGTCGGGGCAGATCTACCGGGGCGCGCGTGGCGGCCTGGTGCATTCGATGGTTCCCGATGAGCTGCTTGGCGACGCCAACGGCGTGCTCTCCAGCCTGACTCAGCTATTGCGCATCATCGGCCCGCTGGTCGGCGCTGGCGCCTTCGCTGCCTGGGGCGGCAACGTTGTCGCTTTAGGCGACATCGCCACGTTCGGCTTTTCTATCGCCTCGTATTTCTTGTTGCGCGTGAGCACCGACCTGGTGCGGCCAGAGCGTGACCCGTCCGCCGATCCGCCGCCGCGCGAGTTCGCACGTGAACTGGTCGCCGGCCTCAAGCACGTGACCGCCAACCCGGTCATTCGCCGGATGGTGCTCGCGAGCGTGGTGGCGTTCGGTGGCGCCGGCATGATCGACGTCGCGATGTTCTCCCTAGTCAGCGAGGGTTTGCATCGCTCGGCCTCGTGGATTGGCGTGATCACTAGCCTGGAAGGGGCCGGCGGCGTGGTGGCTGCCTTTTACGTGGGCCCGCTGATGCGCAAGATCGGCGAGTACGCGGTCGCGTGCGCTGGTTTCGTGCTGGTCGGCTCTGGGCTAGCCGTGTCGAGCGCGGCCACCTTGCCGACCGCGGTGATCGGCGGCCTGCTGCTCGGCGTCGGCCTGCCCATGGTGCTGGTCGCTGAGCTCACCGTGGTGCAACGCCGCACTCCAGCCGACATGCAGGGCCGAGCGATCTCGGCGTCGGATGCGATCATCAACACGCCGTTCACGATCTCGATCGCGATTGGCGCCGCCATCATCGGGGCCGTCGGCTACCGGCTGATCTATCTCGGCTGCGCAGCGGGCTTCATCGCGGTCGCGCTGTGGCTGCTGCCTTACCTCAAGATCACCAAGCCCGACCCGGATCGAGAGCCGGCCAGCCCCGAGGTGACGGGTGAGGAGGAAGCGGTGATCTCACCAGCTGGCTGACGCTTCGGTCAGCCAGGACTCCGGGCACGATCCGGCGACCAGCAAGAACGAGCCCACTGGGGTCCGCGCCACCAAGTGCGGGCCCCGCCGCTCCAGCGTCAGCCGGTCCACGGCCGGCCCGGTATCTGTGCCAGGCAGCGGCACAGCGAACAGCGGCAGGCCGAGCCTGAGCAGCCGCCAGCTGCCGATCCGGCGCTGGACGGCATGCGACACTCGGTCAGCCAGCGCGCCCCGGTCCTCGTCGACGGTGCTGGTCGCCAGCAAGCCGGCCGCTCGCAGCGGATGTGACCAGAGCAGAATGGAGCGGCGCACTTGAGCGACCCGGCTGCGCCAGGCGGCCTGACGGCTGCCAGGTAGCGCGGGCGGCGGCCCGAGGTCAGCGCGGACGAGCAGGTCAGCCAGTTCGCGCAGGGCTGGCCACAGCGTGGTGGCGGTGAGCGCGTCGCTCAGCGCCGCGAGCGCGGCCTGATCTAGTTGACGGGTAAGGATGCCGAGATCGTAAATGTCGCGGGTGCGGAACGGCCGTTCCCACCGCTCGGCCGCCAGTGCCAGCACGCTCGCCGCAGCCGGTGGTAGCGGGGTGTCGTCCAGCCGCCTGGCCGGGATCCGCAGGTTCGTCGCTACGTCCGCGGTGCGCAGCTCGACTTCGTAGGGATCGTCGATGAAATCGCTGTCGCTCGGCTTGATCAAGTCCATCAGGATGTGGCACCAGCCGCTGACGTCCAGAGCGGCACCGCGCCGCGTCGGGAACAGCGTGATGGCCTCCATCTCCCAGCCTTCGTCGACCAGCGCGCGGGCGGCCAGCCAGATCTCGTCGGGCGCGCAGACGACATCGAGATCGCCGGCCGATCGGAGTAGGCCGGCCGGATAGTGATCACCGATCGTCCAGCCTTTGAGCACCTGTGAGCGCGGCGCCGCCGCACTGACGATCGACCAGGCACCTCGGTACTGCTTGAGCCGGTCCCGGTAGGCGGCCAGTTCAGCCTGCTGATCGGGGGTGATCGGCCGCGCGGCCGATTCTCTGGCACTGAGCACGGTGATGTGCAGCTTGTGCTGGGCCGAGCCAGCCGCTACCAGCAGCGCCTCATCATCGGCATCGGCGGGCACGCCTCGGCTGACCAGCAGCTGACGGAGCAGGCCAAGCCCGTCAAGATCAGCTCTCGCCATCAAGGCTCCTCGATCGGACGATGGGGCTATGACAGACACTTTCGGTAGCGCACCGGAGCAGACCGCAGGAAAGCTCGTCAGCCTGGCTGGACTTGACGGGGCTGGCAAGACCACGCAGGCCGCCCTGCTCGCGCAGTGGCTGGCGAGCCGCGGCCAGAGCGTGGCACTTGAGGCGCCGCCCGGCCCTTCGCTGCTCAGGCAGACGCTGTCGGACCTGGCTGAGGAGCAGGGCATCGCGGACTATCACGACGTGTTCGGCATGGCTGTGACGCACGTGCTGCACGCGTTCATGCGCTACCGGGACTGGACCGAGCGGGTGCTGCCAGCGCTGTCGAAGAATCAATGGGTCGTCACCGACCGCTCGGCCGTCTGCCACTACGCGGCCGCCACAAGCGACGGTGCGGGGAATGCGGCTGAGCTGCGCCTGGTGCTCGGTCGGCTGCCGCGACCCGACCTGATCATCTACCTGGAGGTGCCACCGATGCAGGCGCACGCCCGGTTGACGCGGCGCAGCTCTGGCCTTGAGCAACTCGACTCGCTGCAGGCCAACGACCGCGCTTACCGCGAGCTGCCAGAGTTTGGCGACTTCGAGATCGTGCCTGGCACCGGCTCGATCGGGCAGGTGCAGGCCAGACTCCAAGCCGCGCTGCGGCGGCGGTTTCCTGCGGCTCGCCTCCAGGCTGGCTAGTCGCGGCGTTGACCAGCTCACGCCAAATTTTCCGCAAAAAATGGCGGGTAGCTGGTCAGGCCGTCGCTTTGGTAACCGAGTTGGTGGCGCATCACACCCGAACGACCGCGTACTCGCGCATCGCGAAGAAATGACACACGTCGCACAGGGCCTTGGGGTTGTGCACGCCGGGCTGGGGCAGGTAGGACGCGCCGCAGGTACGGCATTGGTCGTGCTCCACCTTGAGCTGGCGCTCAGCGAACTGGCGGTACGCCTCGAACACGTAGTAGTCGATGCCAGGCCACAGGTCGTAGAGATGGTCGGTGAGGGCGTAGGCCATCGACCGCTCCTGCGGCCCGGTGGTAAAGCGCCCTGGCGTGCCCTGCCGGTTCAGGTCGGGCGCGACGATCTCCAGGTACAGGGTGAGTTCCTTCTTGGTGATGCGGAACAGCGGGAAGACGTAGTCGAGGTCGCCGATCGTACGCTTGGGGATGCTGCCCATCACGAAACCCGAGGTCAGCCAGGTCACGATGGAGGCCATCAGGTCGTCGCCATTCAGCCCGAGCACGACTGTGCCGACGCCGCGGCGCTCGCCTTCGATCTCGATCATCCGGCGCATGACGTGGTGCGTGATGACCATCACCATCTGCCTGGAGTCGCCACCGACGACATCCTGCATAACCTCGTGGAAGCTGCGGCGCAGGGCGAAGGTCTCCCTGATCGCTTCCTCGTCCACGAGCACGTGGTTGACGCCAAGTGACTCGGCTACCGCCTTAGCGGCGCCGAAGGTGGCTGGCTCTTCCCAGTCCGGCAGGCCGGTGACGGTCACGGCGGTGAGCGGGAAGGTGCCGAGCCGGTCCCGGCAGCGCTCAAGCAATTTGAGGAAGGCGACGCTGTCCCGGCCGCCGGACAGGCCGACGACCGCTGGCCGGTCGATAGCCAGCAGATCGTGATCACTGATCGAGCTGGCGAAGATCTGCTCGACGTAGTCGGCGAACTGCTCTTCGTCCATGTCTTCTCGACTGCACTTCGAGCGACCCTGAGTCGTCGAAGAGCACGCCTTTGGTGTAGACCGGCGGATTCGCCGATGGCAGCACCCTGGTGGCTGGCCGTCTGGTGACGTCCAGGTCGTAGTGGCGGACCTGGCGGATCTCTACGTGGTCATCCGGCCCGAGAGTGGTCTTCTCGGCCACGATCTTCCCGCCAACCGAGCAGAGCACGGCATTGGCGGGGATGCCGTTGTTGCGAAGCACTTGCATGATCGTCATGCCAACCGTGGCGGGCAGGGAATCCGCCTTGCCATCCTTGCTGTAGAAGACTGCGGTGGGCACACGGCCTCCTCAAGTCGCGTAACCGAGCCGGACATCACCGAAGGGCCTCCGGGGGAGCAAAGCTCCACTCCGGAGGCCTACGCTGTGTGTTGTTACAGGTTGGGTACGCAGTCTGAGCAGTTCGTGCGGAACTTCACGATCTGGAAGCTGCGCCGCTCGGCCAGCATCTTGACCACACGGTCCGGCGTGAGGAACACGGTGGGCTTGACGACCGGTGTCGTGACCTTGCTCTGCGCGACAACTGTTGGCATTCCGACCCCTTTTCTCGGGACGTTGGGTGCGGCCGTCATGAGGCGACCGCGTCCTTTCCCTGAGCTAAGGGCAGCGTTTGCCGTTAGGCAATATACCTGAAGGACAATATTAGCTATCCTTCCCGGCCATGACCTCAATGATCATCGGCGTTGGTGTCAGGCACTAATCGGGCATTAGTTAGCTAGCGTCACAGTAATCAAGTTGGCCAGCCGGGTCGCGGCGTTCATGGCGGCGGCGTGACTGCGCCCAGTGGCACCGATAAAGCCAAGGATGCCGTTGCCGGCCGGCGGCCGCTTGATCACGTCGCCCGGTTCAGCTGTCAAACGGCAGAACAGCAGCTCAGGCGACGAGGCGACGGCCTGCGGCACGACGATCGACGTGATCGTCCCCGGTTCGCAGATCAGCGACCTGGCCGCGCTGAAGGTGCCGGTCGGCTGATAGCCGCGCACTGGTGGCCTGCGTCCGCAGGCCACCTGGACGTGCGCCGCGATGGGGTCGTAGCCAGCGCTGACCCTGGCCATGCGCTCAAGCCCGCCGCCTCCTGGCCGGGGCGTGACTTCGAGCACGTACGGCCGTCCCTGGTGGAAGCGCACCTCGGCGTGCAGCGCGCTGCGGCGCAGGCCCTGCCCGCGCGCCGCCGCCGTCACCGCCGCGTGCACCAGGTCGAGCTGGCGTGGGCGCAGCGTGGTGGGCGCCCAGTGCAGGTTGTGCTCGAAGGTGGACTGCTCGGCCTGGCCCTGATCGCTGGCGACCCGGTCGACGACCGAGGCCAGGCACACCTCGTCATCCCAGGCGACCGCTTCGATCAGATGCTCAGAGCCGTCAAGGAAGGACTCGACGACCAGCCCACCCGGCCCAAGGTCAATGCCGTCAGCCTCAAGCTGAGCCCATTTCATCGTGCGGGCGCCGCGGGCGGCGTCGTGATAGCGGCGCTCGAATTCGGCTGGCGAGTCGGCGCGGAAGACGAAACTGCTCGCGGCCCCGAGTGCGGGCTTGATGACGACCGGGTAGCCGAAGAGCTCAGCAGCGGCCAGGCCATCGGCCAGGTTCGGCGCGTAGCGGAAGCGGGCGTGCGGCGCGCCGGCGCGGTGGTGCGCGGTGTGCATCAAGATCTTGTTCCGGCTGGCTACAGCGGCGGAGATGCTGATCCCTGGCAGGTCAAGTGCCTGCGCGACAGCGGCGGTGGCGACGAGAGCGGATTCAGCGAAAGTCAGCACGCCGTCGAAGCCGGCCTGCGCGTGCCAGCTGACAGCCGCCCCGACGATGTCGCCGATCTGAGCCGAGCCGGCGATTCGGTAGCGCTCGGCCGGCCAGAAGCTGGCACTGCCCTCGCCGTTGAGAACGTTCAGTTCGGCACCGAGCCTGACGACCTGGGTATACCTGTCGAGGTTATAGGAACCGTTCTGGCGGGCCTCAACGGCGAGCAGCCTCATCCAGACTGAGCTACTAGGACTCGTCCTTCTTCGGCTTGGACACGACGCGGACCTTCTTCATCGCCTTCATTGCAGCTCCCGCCAATATCGGGCCAGTTTTCCTGGAACGTAAGTCCGCCTGGATTGACCTGTCAACTAGCGTGAGCGTGACATTATCTGACCGATCTTTCACCGGTCTTGAGGTCAAGTCCGGTGCCAAGCATCTGGCGCAGCGCCGCGGTCGCCTCGTCGTCCAGCCCGCGAACCATCGAGTACTCATCGATCATCCGGCAACCTCGTGACCGCTTGGCCTGCGTGGCCTCGATCGAGTAGTAAAGCCGGCGCACTCCGGCTGTCAGCGCGTAGCTGACGGCCTGATAGAAAACCAGCCCGTAGTACAGCGGCAGCTTGCCTTGGAAGTCGTAGTCGAAGCCAGCCGCGCGCAGCACCAGCGCGTCCTGCCAGTGCAGGCCGAGCACGAAGCCGCGGATCTGCCCGCCTTCCTCGGCGGTCAGCACGACCGCACGGTCGCCCATCGCGTTGCTGACCACCTCGTGGCCGCGCCTGGCGTCAGCCACGCTGTCGTCGGTCGGCCCGTACCTTGACTCAAGCGCCATGCCAAGCGGGGCGATCTCGTCGAGCACGTCGGCCATCCGGCGCTGGTGGAAGGTCACGCCGGCGGCGGCGAAGGACCGCAGCTCGCTCTTGATCCTGTTGCGCCGGTGCCTGCTGAACCGGGCAAGATAGCCGTCGAAGGTGCTGAAGTCGACGTCCATCACGCCGGCCGTGGCGTGATGGAAGGCCGTGTAGCTCCGCTCGGCGAGCTCATCGAGCAGCCAGCTGTCGGCGTCGATGAACATGAAGGCCAGCGCCTTCGCCCCGACTGATTGGCCGAGGGTCACGGCCTCGTCGAGCAGCGCGGTGATCGCGTGCGCCCGGTCGGCCTCGCTGAGCCCGTCGGCGAGCAGCACGGACGTGTGCGCTGCCTGTCGGCCGCCGAGCAGCAAGTGCGGCATGAGCGTAAGCGGCTCCCGGCCGCGCACGCCGATGATGCCGCGGGCGTCCCGATCGGGCTTGGCGGCGAGCCGCGGCAGCGCCAGATCCAGCCGGTAGAAGGTGTACGGCGGTGCTTGCCTGGACATCAGGTGAGCGGACAGGCCAGCGAGCGCCCGGCCCTGGTCATCGGTAGCGACAAGGTAATAGCGTGGCAGCGAGTTGACGCTCTCGACCGCCTTGAGCCAGGTCGATGACTGGTAAAAGTCGCTCGACCTGAGCAGCCTGTCATCCCAGCCGCACCGGTCAAGCTCAGTCGCTGCCGTCAGGATCTCGATCTTCATTAGCATTCTCCCGCCTGGGTCTGCACTGAGCCTTCGTCCATCGTTCCGGTCTCTGCAAGGCCTGCCGCGCTTAGCCGCACCGCACGGATCGCGGGCAGCAAGACCACGACGGCGCAAGGAATCGCTAGCACCAGCGCGGCGCCGGTGAGCGTGGCCGCAGGCCCGGCCGCTGCGGCGACCGGCCCGACCGCGACGAACCCGGCCGGCATCACGACCAGCGAGATCAGCCAGTCGTAAGAATCGACCCTGGACCGCACCTGGGCCGGGACGAGCAACTGCATCGTCGCGGTCCAGGCGGTGTTCATGAACACCACGGCGGCGCTGCCGAAAGCGGCGGCGATGCCGATCTGCCATACCTGCAGCGGCACGGCCAGCGCCAGCAGCGGCAGCGTGCCAAGCAGCAGGGCCAGGTTGCCAGCGACCAGCGGTCGCCTTGGCTTGATCCGCAGCGCGAAGGCACCGCCGAGCACCGCGCCAGCGGCCCAGCAGGCGCTGATGGCGCCCCAGGCGGAGGCGCCGCCCAGCTCGCGCAGCGCGATGACCGGGCCGAGCACGAGGTATGCAGGTATAGCGAGGTTCCACAGCGCGTGCGAGATGAGGTTGAGCCAGTACCACCGGCGGATCACGACCTCGTGCCAGCCTGCGGCCAGATCGGCGAGGAACGGCTCGCGATCGGCCGGGCGGCGCGGCGGCGGCCGTAGCCTGGCGAGGCAGGCCGCGCTCACGGCGAAGGTGGCCGCGTCGGCCGCGAAGGCAACGCCAGGCCCGAAGGCAGCGATGAGCAGGCCGGCCACGGCCTGCCCGGCGACGCTTACCAAGCCGCGCGAGAATCCCATCAGGGCATTGGCCTGGCGGAGCTGTCCGGCCGGGACCAACTCGGGCAGCAGTCCGGTCGACGCGGGTCCGAAGAAAGATTGGGCGGCACCGTACAGCGCGGCACCGAGCCCGAGTTCCCAGATCTTCGCCAGGCTCACAAGCAGCAGCGCGGCCAGTGCTGCCTGCACGACCAGCCGGGCCAAATCCGAGCCGAGCATGACCAGCTGACGCGGCATCCGGTCCGCCCAGACCCCGCCGGCCAGTATGAACGCAACCCTGATCAGCACCTGGCAGGCGATGACGTAGCCGATCTCGGCGGCATCGCCGCCGGAGCGAAGGATGGCGAACGCCAGCGCGACCTGCACGAGGGCGTCACCGGCGAACGATACGGTCTGGCCGAGAAAGAGCAGCCGGTACGGCCGATGAGCGAAGGGCGCGAATGCCGCTGCGGAGCGCAGTCGGGTGGCGGTAGGCCTGAGCGTGTTAACTGGTACCGCCCTCGCCGTTGAGAACGTTCAGGCCGGCCACTAGCTTGACGACCTGAGCAGACCGGTCGAGGTTGGCTGAGCGGGCCTGGCAGGCCTCAACGGCGAGCAGCCTCATCCAGACGGAGTTACTTGGACTCGTCCTTCTTTGGCGTCGACACTACGCGGACCTTCTTTAGGCTCCTCATTGTCCCTCCCGGGAATCGGCCAGTTTTCCTGGAATGTAAGTCCGCCAAGATTGGCCTGTCAATCAGCGTCAACGGGCTGACCGGGCCGGCCAGAAGGGATCATCTGGTCACTGTAACCCCGCTCCGTCACATCGATCACTCGCCTAACTTGACGGGCACGCCGGTATTGACGCTTGCAAAACGGCTTCTTACGCTAACGGCAACCTGCGTTTACCATGCAGGGCTGCGGAGGGTCGGTCGGCCGACTTGCCCGGCGTCGCTTTGATGTCACGTCGCTGATCGCCAGGGAGAGTGATGGACCTCACCGCAGAGAACCTGGTCGCGGCGCTCGCCGTCAGCTCGGGTGAGCGAACCGACGACCTCGCCGAACTGGTCGAGATCGTCCGCCGGACCGAGCCGAACTTCGCTGCCACGCTGTTTCTCGGCCTGGCAGACCGAAGGGATGGACCTCAGCCCGGCGCTCCGCGAGGAAGTCGCCGCAGTGACCAGGCGAGTGGACCTGTACCGCTCGGTCGCCGACCGGTTGCTCGGCGAGATCGCCAGCCTGACCACGATCAAGGGGCTCGAGGTCGCCGCGCTCTACCCGCCCGGCCTGGTCCGCTACATGAATGACCTGGATGTCATCACCTTCTGCGAGCCTGACCTGTGGCGGGCGGTCAGCATGTTGCTCGCCGACGGCTGGCTAGCCGACACCGCCACATTTTCCTACCTCGGCGGGAAGCTGAACGTCATGGTCAGCATGCGGAAGCCGGCCGAGGATCCATTCCGGCTCGCGTACGGCGTCGAGCTGGCCACCTATTACACGCTCGGGAATCGGGGCGGGATACCGCCGATACTCAAGATGCCAGACAAATGGCTGACCCCGGCGGTCAAGAACATGATCATGCTCCTGCATGAGCGTTACGAGCAGCCATTCCGGGTCAGGGACGTGGTCGACGCGGCATTACTGCACCGGTCCATGCGCGAGCCTGATCGTCGCGCGCTGCAAGACGCCGTGATGTCGCTCAATCTGGTCATTGCCTATAGCGAGCTGATCAAGCTGGTCAACGCGGCCGGGCTCGGACCGATCGAGCCGTTGCCTGGTGGTCTGCTGGCCATCGCCAAGGCGAGGACGACCAGGCTGGCCAGGGGCGCGTCGTTCTTCGCTAAGCCAGTCGCCGGTAGCGGTCGGCACCTGCAGCGGCGGCTGATGATGGCTAAGCCGACGCGGGCCGAGGGCGTGGTGTGGGACCTGGTGCAGCGGCGACTCCATCCCGCGGATGGCGTTAAGGCCGGGCTGCTCGGCTTCGGCCTTCCGCTGACCGGGCCTGATCCTGATGTAAAGGTGGCCGTGCTGCGCCAGCGCGGCGAGCATGCCTGGGTTGATACTCCGGCTGGCCGGTTCTTGCTGACCCTCGGTGATTACGTTGAGCAGGATGCCGTCGAGGAGTTGAGTCAATGACGCCGCTGGCTGCGGCAACGGGCGCGGCCGTGCTGGACAACGGGGTGCGCTACGCCTTACTGCACCGGCCGGGCGCTGATGTGACGACGGTATCGGTGTGGATCTTGGCCGGCTCGCGGCACGAGCCGGTCCCCGGGGTGGCGCATCTGTTCGAGCATGTCGTGATGCAGTCGGTACCCGCCGGGCGAACAATGCGCGTCGTCGACGAGATCGAGGCCTGGGGCGGCGATACGAACGCGATGACCACTCGCGATCATGTGATGCTGCATGCCAGGGTGCCGACCGGCGATGCGGCTGCCGCCCTTGGCGTCCTCATCGCCGCTGCCACTACCAGCGAGTTCGACGACGAGCTAGTCGAAGCCGAACGCCGGGTAGTGCAGGAGGAACTCAGGCTGGCCGCAGCCGACCCGACTGACATTGTGCACGACGTGTTCTTCGAGACCGCCTACGGTGACCATCCGATCGGTCGGCCAGTCGGTGGCACCGTCGCCGGAGTGTCTGGCCTTCGCCGGGCCGACCTGACTGACTGGTTCGGGCGGTTCGTGCGGCCATCGATGCTCGGCGTCGTCGTCTGCGGCGGGATGACCAGCGAGAGCGTCCAGTCCGTGCTTGAGCGCAGTCCGCTGGTCGGGCTGGCGAGCGCTGCCGGAGATCGGGCAAAGGACAGCTCGCCGCCAGTGACCGCTGGTCGCCGGGACCTGCCGATCGTCAGTGACACCGCCGGCGTGGTGCTCGGCGGGCAGGGGTTCGCCCTCAGCGACCGGGCCATCTTCGCCGCTCAGGTCGTACTTGAGTTGGTGGCCTGCGGCAACGCATCGGTGCTGACCGAGGAGATCAGGTCACGGCGCGGCCTGTCCTACGACATCTCCGGCGGTGCCGGCGGCTACCGTGACACCGGCACCTGGCGCATCGCCATTTCTACTGCACCCGAGCATCGCGAGCAGGTAGTCGAGTTGGCGACCGAGCTGCTGACTGACGCGGTGCGGCATGGCTGGACCGACGAGCAAGTCAACGCCGCGAGCCGCCGGGTGGCTGGCCTCACCCGGGTAGAGGCGGAGTCCTCGCTCGAAGAGGCTCAGCTGTTCGGCGATTACGCCTACGTCGGCGAGTCGCCAGGCTTTTCACTCGACGGCTATCTGGCCGGACTCGGCGCCGTGACCGCGACCGAGGTAAATGAGGCGGCCGAGTTCATGACGGACCGGCTAGTGGTGGCTACGGCTGGTGCCGAATGAACCAAAGGCGCCGACCGGGCATTCGCGATGGAGGGAGGAAATGCGATGAGCCGCAATCTCAGGAGCGCTCGCAGGCCGCAGATCAAGCGGATCAAGAAGTAGCCGGATCAGCAGCAGACCGAGGGACGGTCTGCGTCTGAGTTCGCCTGGAGGGAGGTACCGATGAACCGTCACATCGTGGCCAGCCGTAAGCCGCGGGTCAAGAAGAAGTAACTCGACGCGGCAGCTAGCCGTCGGATCGGCGACGCCGTCAGGTATCGCCGATCCGGTCATGGCCAACCAGGAAGGGAGGGGACATGGACCGTCATCGCGAGAGCGCACGTCGTCCGGTCATCAAGACCAAGAAGTGACGCCTGCGATCAGGATCTGAGATGCCTAGATACGCCGGGGCGCGGTGTGCGCCAATGGGATCGCTCCGTGCCCCGTGCGGCGCGGGCTGAGCACGGAGAGTCGATGCACGTGCCGTGGTACGAGGACTACTTCACGGCGGACTACTGGGCCTACGCCGACGCCGAGTACACCGCAGCCCGCACCGAGGCGGAGATCAGCTACCTGGCGCAGGTACTTCGGTCGCACGCGCCCGGGTGCCGGGTGCTCGACCTGGCCTGCGGTGTCGGCAGGCACGCCGTCGGCCTCGCCAAGCTCGGCTTCGAGGTCACTGGCGTCGACGTATCGCAGTACGCGCTTGACCGGGCGGCGGACGCGGCGACGGACGCCGGCGTAGCGCTCAGCTTGCACCGGCTCGACCTGCTCCGCTGCGCCGACTGGTCGCTGCCGCCGGTCGATGCGGTGATCTGCGTGCAGGCATTCGGCTGGGGTGCTGACGCTGACCAGTTGCGGCTGCTCCGCTCGGTAAGGCGGCTGCTGCCCACTGGCGGGCTTGTCGTGCTCGACCATTCGAGCATCCTGGGGATCGCCCGCATTTACTCGGCGCACGCGCGGGCCGAGATCGGCGCGAACACGTTCACGTTCAGCCGCAACTACGATCCGGTCAGCGGGCGCAGCGCCGGCCAGGTGCTGGTCGAGCGGCGGGACGGCACTCAGGCCGTGCTGCCCGATAACATCCGCATGTATACGCCAGCCGAGGTCAAGGCGCTGCTAGTACGCGCCGGATTCGATGTGATCAGGGCCGACGCCGACTTCAGCGCCGCCGCGCCGGTGACCATCGGCGCTCGGTACGTCCAGTTCCTCGCCACCCCGGCGGCTGACGTGATCCCTGCGCATGCCGGGCATCGCGGGAAGGCCGGCCCGACTGAGCTCGACTTGCGGTGGGCACCCGATGAGGCTGATTACGCCCGCGCCACGGTCACGGCGGCGTGGGCGAAGCTGGTAGCCGATCCGCTGGCGCTACCCGACCTGGCCAGACGATACGACGTGACCGATCCCTATGGCGGCGAGCGCGCTGCTGCCATACTGGCGGCCGCGCTTGGCTGGCCGGCCGGTGCCGAGTTGGCGGCAGACCGGGTCAGCGTCGGCGCGGGCGTCACCGGCCTGCTGCACAACCTGGCCGCTCTGGCCGATGGTGGCGTCGTACTCATCGCACCGGACGGACATCCGCAACTGGCGCAGGCGGCCAGGGCGGTTGGTGGCGAAGTGGCTGTCGCGCCGCTCGACGACCTGGCGGCGGCGCGCGCCGCCATCACCGCGATCGGCCCGGCGGTGACTGTTATCGACCGGCCATCGTTTAGTGGCGCTTGCTGGTCTGGGTCTATGATCGCTGAGCTGGCCCACGGCGCCGCCGAGGTAGGCGGCGTGCTGGTGGTGGACGAGAGCTACGCCTGCTATCTGCCGCCAGGCACCAGCGCCGGCCCGCTGACCGACAGCGTTCCAGGTCTGGTGGTGCTGCGCGGGGTGGCCAAAGGATTTTGCTGCGGCGGCCTGCGGATCGGCTTCGCAGTAGCCTCACCTGGGCTAGCCGCTCAGGTCAGGGCGGTGCTGCCGCCGCTGGCCGGCGCCGCGCTCAGCCTCGACGTAGCGCTTGAGTTGCTCGCGGCACCCGACCCACTCGGCCCGCTCAGGGCCAGGATCGCCGCGGTCAGGCCAGTCATCGAGGCCGCGGTCAGGCGGGCTGGCCTGGTAATAGAGCCCGCCGATCCGCGGGTGCCGTGGATCGTGCTGCGGGTCGATCAAGCCGCTCGGGACACGCTGGCCAGCGCCGGGCTGCTGGTCAAGCACCTGCCGCTGCTCGGACAGCGCGAAGACCAGACGTCGGGCGTGGCCAGGATGTCGGTACCGCTGGCTGAGCAGCGCGTCGCGGCGCTCACCGCCGCCCTGGCCGCGATCGCCGATCCGGTGCTGCGCTCATGAGGCTCGCGAACCTGGTCGCCAGCTTGTCCGACGCGTTTGATCCCGACCTGGCCATGGCCGACCTGCACGCCATCTGTGCCCACGACCGGTACCAGGCATCGGCCGGGATCGCGGCAGCTGCCGACTACGTAGCTGACCGGGCGCGAGCGGCTGGCCTCGCGGAGGTCACTGTGCTGTCGTTCCCCGCCGACGGGGCACGACACTGGTGGACGTATCACGCACCGCAGTCGTGGACGCCGGTCAGAGCGAGCCTTGCCGTCGGCGGCGAGGCCGTGCTCAGCTACCCCGCCCAGCCGTATGCCTTGGCCGCTTACTCGGCGGCGACGCCGCCCGGCGGTCGGTCGCTACCACTAGTCCGCTACTCGGCCGTGCGAGCCGGCGCCAACCCGAGTGGTGGCTTGGTCGTGGTAGATGAGCCGGTCGCGCTCGGGGTACTCGCCGGATCGCTGGCGGCGGCCGGAGCGGCCGCCATCGCGACCGACCCGCTGGCCGGACGGCCTGGCCGTCACCCGGCCCAGGTCGGCAGGCTCGAACTGGCGGCCGGCTCGGCGCTCGCCGCATTTAGCCTCACCGCCGCTCAGCTCAGCGCGCTGCTGGCAGCCGCTGACGCCGGTACGGCCGCGCTGGTCGACATCGAGCTCGACCCGCTGGCGAGGGCTATGCCGGTGGTGACCGGCCGGGCTGCCAGGCGCGGACTCCGCTGCGGCGGCCGAGCTGGTGCTAAGCGCCCACCTCTGCCATCCGCGGCCAGGGGCCAACGACAACGCATCCGGGGTCGCCGCCCTGCTCGGGATAGCGCGGGTGCTGGCGGGCCACCGTCCGCGCACCGGGGCGGGAGTGCGCTTCTTGTGGGGGCCTGAATTCGTCGGCACCATTGCGTACCTGCACGACGTAATCGGTACCGGGCAGGTGCCTGCGCCGGCGCTGGCGATCAATATCGACATGGCCGGACAGGACGTGGCCAGCTGCGGCGGACCGCTAGTGATCGAGCGTGGTCCTGACGACATCGCATCGTTCTCGCCGGCGCTGGCCGCCAGGTGCGCCGCGCTGCTGCCGCCGGCTCTCCCGCTCCTACAGCGGCGCGGTTCCGTGCGAGCCGTGGACCTGGCGCGAGACGCCGTTCGCCGGTGGTTCGGACCACGCGCTTTTCGCTGACCAGCCGGTTCACTGCCCGGTCGTCGGCTTGGGGCATTGGCCTGACTTGGCCAATCACACCTCAGCTGACACTCCTGAGCTGGTCGATCCGGCCGAGCTGCGGCGAACGGCAGTCATCGCCGCCGCCTGCATCGCGGCGGTGCGCGGCCAGGCTGACCCCGAACTCGCGGCCGACGTGGCCGAAGCGACCCTCAGCTGGGCCGCTGAGCACGTGCTTGCTGTGCTACCAGGACGCCGCCAGCCGATGTCGGGATCGGTTGAACGACCGGCGTTTGATCCGCATGCGGCACCGAACGCGGCTCGGTGGCTGCGGCATCGTGGTGCGGTCGCGCTCGGCGCGGTCGACGCCCTGACCACGATCGGCGTGGACGCTGGCTGGCTGGCATCAGCACGGGCCTGGCTCGACAGTCAGCTGCTGGCAGTCGCCGGGCGGCTGCCAGCGCTAGCTTCGACCGACTCGGAAACCAGGTCAGCCGGTACCGAAGCCGATCACGCGGCCGATCAGGTACTCGTCAGGTGCTGGGCTGGCCCGGCGAACCTGCGAGCGCTCGCCGGAGCGGCCTGCCCGGCGGACCAGCACTGGCTGAATGACAGGCTGGCCGCTGATCGGGGCGGCAACTACGCGCGCGCGCTGGCCCTGATGCGCGCGATCGACGGCGACCGATGCCGGAGCGAAGCGACGTGGTGGGCGGCGCTGAGCAGCGAGCTGGCAATGCCGCTGAGTTTCGCCGAGACTTTCCTTGACCTGCTGACCCGGGCTGGCTGGGTGCGGCCGGACAGCCAGGGAGGTCAGTCATGACGCTGCCGACGGCGCGATCGGGGCCGACCGAGGCGGCCGAGTTGCTCGACCAGATCCGGTCGCCGGTGGACGGCCTGTATGGCCGTCATCCCGAGCGTAACTTGGCCGCGGTCGGTGCTGCCGTCGTGGCGAGCTTTCGTGACGAGGGGCCGGTCAGGCTCGGGTCGCGGCGCGGCCTGGTCGTGATCGCCGTGGACGGTTTCGGCTACCAGCACGCGCGCCGCGCGCTGACCTCAGCGGACGAGCTCTCGCCGCTGGCCAGCGAGTTCCCCACCACCACAGTGGCGTGCCTGATGACGTCGGTCACCAGGACTCCGGCCTTCCGGCATGGTTTTATCGGCGTGCAGTATCTGGATGCCAGTGGCCAGATGCTAATGAACTGCCACGACGGGAGCACGGTCGGCGCGGTCGAACCTGGACTCGCCCGGCCGACGAGTACCCCGGTGTTGAGTACCATCTTCGACACCGCCGCGGCGGCGAGCATCCCGGTCTTGGCGCTGCCTAACGAGCTTGGCTCGCTGCAGGCGGACGTGCGCGACCGGCTGCTGCACGGGGCGCAGGCCGCTGGCACTGCCCTGCCGGTCGGGATCGATCCGGTCGACTTGGTAGCCGCGTTCGCTGACCAGTTGCTGGCCACCGCGGCCGCCAGGCCAGATGCCCTGATCTGGACCTACCTGGATCTGGACAGCCACATTCACCGGCACGGCTTCGACGGCCGGGCGGCGGCGGCGATGCTCGCGCTCGACGAGCTGGCCGGGCGCCTGCGGGATCGAGGTACTTCGGTGCTGGTCTTCAGCGACCACGGCCTGGCACCCAGCGCACCCAGCCAGGCGACGATGACCTTGTGGCAGTCAGCGACCACGGAGCGCTGGTGCCGGCTGCCGCCCGGCGGTGCTGGCCGGGTCCGCTGGCTATACCCGCATCCTGAGCGGGCCGACCGACTCACCGACCTGCTCGCCAGCCAGCTAGCCGACGCCGTCGTTGTCACCTCCGATCAGCTAGCCGAGCTCGGGTTCGTGGCGGCTGGCTCGATCGGCCAACGTCGGCTCGGGGAGATCATCTTGATCGCTACCGGGGCCGACTTCCCGGTGCCTGACCCCGAGGTGGCCTACGAACATGGCTCGATGACAGCGGAAGAGGTAGTGGTGCCCATGGCTAGCTGGTCGGCGGCGCGATGATCGGCGAAGCTCGCGTGCTCGCGACCGAGTCGATGGCACCCTGGCTCTCCCGCGATCCGGTGAAGCGCACGGTGTACTGCGACGATCTGTACTTCTGGGATGGCTGGGCCGCGTTCACCGCCGCCAGCTCAGGCGAGCCTGATCAAGCCACGCTCAAGCATCTCACCTTCGCGCTGATCAAGCCGGAGGCCATCGTCGGTCGGCGAATCGAGCCGATACTCGACTTCCTGCAAGCTAGCGGATTCCAGCTGGCTGGGGCGTGGCCGGTGCGGATGAACCGGCACAAGGTCAGAGCGCTCTGGGGTTACCAGATCAACTCAACCCCGATCGCTTGGGTGCACTCGCTCGAACTTGGCATTACCTCGGGCGAGCTGTTCGTGGTCGGGCTCACCCATTCGCTGCCACCCGGTACTGCGAGCAGCGCAGCGGAAATGCTGCGGATGCGCAAGGGCACGTCATCACGACCCGGTGGTGACAGTCTGCGGGACCGGCTAAATTGCCCGGCCAGGATGCTCAGCTTCGTGCATGCGCCGGATGAGGCGGCAGACGTGATCCGCGAACTGGCGGTGCTCTGCGACGCATCTGAGCACGAGTTGGCCGGCCAGAGCGGATCGCTCAGCCAGGTCGTCGCCACCTTGGTCGCCGCCGCCTCGGTCGCCGCTGCCTCGGTCGCCGCGGCCGCTGGGGTGGCTGCTCCGGCTGGGTGTGACAGCACTGGCAGCGCAGTCGAGCTAGCGGTGCGCACGCTCATGACCGCCCGCTACAGCCAGGCGCAACCGCATGACTTGGACGTCCCGGCGACCTTCCGGCGCATGCGCGGCTACCTGCGTGCGGGCCGCCAGGCCGGGTTGCCGCAGTCGACTCGCGCTGCCATCGAGGATGGCTGGACGACTCCTGAGCTGGCGCTTGAGGTGGTGACCTCGTTGGAGCGCGCTACGGCGCTGCCGCTCTGGGATCGGATCGTCACCGTGGCGCACCTGACCGACAGCCTGCGCAACGGCCGGCCCATGCTGATCACGCCGCCGATCTGATCAGATCGCCTGGTCAGGGTCGCCTGGTCAGGTCGCCTGGTCAGGTCGCCTGGTCAGGTCGCGCCGACGAATGCGAACAACGGCAGCGGTTCCAGCCGGAAACGCTCCTTGATGGCGCCATTCGCGCGGCCGGCCTCGAAGACGGCGTGGCCGTTGCTGATGGCCTCAGCGACGGTCGGCAGCAGCATCAGCGGAAACGCACTGTGAATCGCTGCGGCCGCGTCGTAGTCAAGGCCGCCAGCCCACAGATGGAACCGGAGCGGATCGCGCAGGCAGATGCTCGCCGAGGCGAGCCTGCCCGCCAGGCGCACTTCGATGACCGAGATCACCTCGGCCGCCTCCATCACGAATTCGCCGAACCAGTCCGGATAATAAGCAGCCGTGCCATGCCGTGACGTGGTCCGCTGGCAGAGTTCGACCGAGGCTGGCGCGCCGGTGGCCGGATCGGGGAAGGTGATCTGCAGTTCGTCTCGCAGCGCCTGACGATAGCTGCGGCGAAGCGCGTACCTAGCCTTATGGCTAGGAATACCGGCGATGAAATCGTCGACCGAAGTCAGACCGGCTATCGGGCGACGATAGCGAGTGAAGATCGGGAGCTTCAGCAATCCGGCCGCTGCCAGCAGGTCGGCTAGCTCAGAACTGCCGTCCACATTGAGGAAGGCGAACCACTTCAGTCCGGCTCGCGTCGCCAGCGCGCCCATCGCCGCGCAGGCCTGATCGACCAGGCGCCGGTCCAGTGCGCCTGGCGATGCCGGAATGAGGGTGTCGTAACAATGCGCTACGTGCGTCTGCAGGATCAGGTCGCCTGGTGCTCGCCCCGGCAGCCCGAGATTGGCCACTACGCCAAGTGGATCGTCGGTGGACTGCACGTCACCGGCAGCACTGCCACCACAGGATCGCCGAACCGCAAGTAGCAGAATGCCTCAGTCTGCTGCAACGGCAATCGCTCGTACGCGCGAAGAAACCGGTAATCATAAAACACCGGCGCCTGCGCAGCCTCGACGACCGCCGACCACTCCGCGCGGTCGATGTCGTCGATACTGTCGCACACTGACACCTGCGCGGCGCCTGCAGTCACTGACGCTCCGTAACCCGTTACCCGATGGACCCGCGCTCACATCATTAGTCCCGAATCGGGCGAAGATCAAGCTCGGCCGCAGGCCGGCTAGACCAAGCGGCACCCAGCTTGACCCGCCGTCATGACTGCCGCCCCCCGCCCCGCAACCCGGACCGAACCGCCACCCCCGGCGACCGAACCGCCACCCCCGGCGACCGAACCGCCACCCCCGGCGACCGAACCGCCACCCCCAGCGACCGAACCGCCACCCCCAGCGACCGAACCGCCACCCCCAGCGACCGAACCGCCACCCCCGGCGAGCGAACCGCCACCCCCAGCGACCGAACCGCCACCCCCAGCGACCGAACCGCCACCCCCAGCGACCGAACCGCCACCCCCAGCGACCGAACCGCCACCCCCAGCGACCGAACCGCCACCCCCAGCGACCGAACCGCCACCCCCAGCGACCGAACCGCCACCCCCAGCGACCGAACCGCCACCCCCAGCGACCGAATCGCCACCCCCGGCGAGCGAACCGCCACCCCCAGTGGCACCGACGGCGTAGCCAGCGCGCGGGCGGCTCGCAGTCCAAGTGCACGATCTGGGGATCGCGAGCCTCGACGCAAGGCGGGCAAACGGCCGGGGGCCGATCCCGGGCATGGTGCTGCTCCAGCGGGCGGCCGGCCGATGCGGCGAACCGGGCGGTGCCCGGGCACTGAGAAGACGACCTGATCATCGGCGCGGGCGGGTCGGCCCGGCGTGAAGGAGAGATTTCGGCGATTGCCCGGAGTGCTGCCGCCTCCCGGAGAGTTTTCGGCATATAGCGCGGTCAAAGCTCCGTCAGGCGACAACGCTCCGCCTGAGCAGCGACATCTCTCCGCCGTGACTGCGACAACGCTCCGTCAGGCGACAATGCTCCATCACGAGCCCGGCAATCCTCCATCACGAGCCCGGCAACGCTCCAGCACAAGCCCGAAGCACTCCAGCATGAGCCCGAAACCCCCAGGACAGGCCGAAGTCATCCTGCCGAGGCCGCAGTCACGCCAGAATCATCCGATATCCCGCCCGGAACAGGGTCAACTGCCGGCCGAGTCGCGACGACCCATGAACCCCAAGAGGGTGCCCGTCCGATCCGCGAGCAGGACAGATTTGCCCAACCGGGCCGCTGCCCGCACCGGCCACCATTTTTACCCGGCGCGACATCCGTCTAGACGCAAAGGGTCCTAGGCGCTGGTGTCCAGTCCCTTCCTTGCCACCCATCCGTCGATGTTGACCTGCTTGCCGCGGGCGATGGCGAGGGCACCGCCGGGTACGTCCTCGGTGATGATCGAGCCGGCCGCGGTGTACGCGCCATCGCCGATGGTCAGGGGTGCGATCAGCATGTTGGACGCGCCGATGCTGACGTTGTCACCGATTTTTACCTGGTGCTTGCCCTGGCCGTCGAAGTTCGCGGTGCCGGAAAGTCCGGCGATGTTGCAGTTCTTGCCGACCACTGCGCCAAGCAGGCCACCGACGTGGGGAAACTGCGTGCCGTCGCCGATGACTGAGTCGGCCAGTTCGACGAACGACCCGGCCCTGGTCCTGGCCCCCAGCCGGGTGCCTGACCGTAGCCAGGTGAAAGGTCCGATGTTGGCACTGTCGCCGATAGTGACGCGTTCGCACACCGCGTACCTGATGACGCATTTATCGCCTGCCGTGGTGTCAGCGAGGCGGGTGATCGGGCCAATGCTGGCGCCGGCGCCGACCACGGTAGCGCCGGTCAGTTCGGTATGCGGCCTGATCACCGTACCCCGGCCGACCCGGACGGTCGCGTCGATTCGTGTAGTCGCCGGATCCTCGATGATGACGCCGCGCCGTTGCCAGCCAACGGCGATCCGCTGGTACAGCGCGGTGGCGGCTTGCTGCCGGTCGACCGGGTCGTCGGCGCACAGGGATTCGACCGGCCCGGCATCGATGACGGCCACCTGTGCGCCAAGGTCATGCAGCTGGTCAAGGAGCGCACTGGTGCCAGGTAGTGCGGATCGGGCCAGCCAGTCGGGACAGCTGTCGGCGCGACCGGCGTAGACGACAGCGGCGACGGCGTCGTCTGGCGGCTCGGACCACCAGGTCGCCGTGCCCACTGCACGGATCAGCACGGCGCAGAACGCGCTATCGGCCTGTGCCTGCTGGGCGAGCGCTCGGATGGCTCGCCTGACGGTGGCCGGAAGCAGGAGGGGATACCGGCAGGAGATGACCGCGGTGACGCCGGGCCGACCCGAACCGCCCGCCGTGCTCGCGCCCGCCGTGCTCGCGCCCGCGGTGCTCGCGTCGGCCGTGCTCGTCTGGTCCAGCTCGGGTCTGGAGCGCGCCGCGTCGTGCACTTCGGCGCTGCCGTCGCCCACCACCAGCAGCGCCTCAGGGTGCAGCGCCACGACGGTGTCGAGCAGCCAGTCGACGGTCGACCGACCGCACAGCGGCGCCTGCCACGATGAGCAGTCAGGCGCGGTCTGAGCACTCGCGGCCAAGATGATGTGCAGGCCGCTGTGGCCTGGCCCGGTCATGCCTGGACCTCCGGTGCCGCCGAGCCGAACGCGCTGGTCAGCCAGAGCGGGTCAATCTTGGCCTTGGTCATGCGAAAGGCCTCGTAATACCTGCGGTTGGGCACGTCGTGTGCCTCGGCCTGGCGCGCCCACCAGGTAGCCCGATCGCGGATGGCCTGCTCGGCCACATACGGCTTATCGCGTTCGGACACGTACTGGCTGATCGCGGCGAGTTTGGCTGGCATGAAGCCAGTCACGTCCACGTAGAAATTCGGGCAGAACAAGTTGTTCATCAGCGGAGGCTCGGTCTGCAGTATGAGCTTGACGCCCTTATCGCGGCCCGCCATGGTGACCGCCGCCCGCCCGGCCGTTTCGTGATCTTGATGGTCCTGCGCTCCGGTCAGGTGCGTGATGACGACCGAAGGATTCGTCCGGTGCAAGTGCTCGGCCACGCAGGCGTACGTATCCCGCTTCAGCTCGAGACTGCCGTCGACGAAATTCTCAATCACCAGATCGGCGTCAATGACGCTCGCTGACTCTTTCGCCTCGGCCGGGCGCCACGAGGCATGCGGCGAGCAGCTACTGGCGCCGCTGGTCAGGGACACTATGTGGAGCCCGAACCCGGCTTGGCGAAGACTCGCTAAGGTGCCGAAACAGCCGAGTTCCGCATCATCGGGGTGGGCGAAAACGGCAAGTACCGACTTACTGACCACGCCACCTTCTCCTTCGCTGGCTGGCCTCGCCACCCGCCGACGGCGGAGTGCTGCGGCTTGAGTTGCCTGAACGGGATCAGTGTCGGTGGCCGCGCTCGACCCCTGCTCCATCGCCACTCGACCGCCGGCGCTGCGGCGTCAAGCGGTACTCGCTCGCGCCTCGATCAGCCGGCGGCACGCTGGCTGAGCACTATCCAGCGGGGGATCGCAGAGAGGGCCGCCCATGGAACTCATCAGCCAGCGTGGCGTTCCCGACCAGCAGGCTGAGCCGGTACCGGCTGACTACGGTTCGCCCCGTGAGGTCGCCGTGCTGTTTCCGGGGCAGGGCGCGCAGCACGGCCGGATGGCAGTTGGCCTGTATGACCACGACCTGGTCTTCACGGCTGCGGTCGAATCCGTCTTCGCCGCACTCGGCCAAGATGGCGCCCGGCTGCGGGCCGACTGGCTGGCTAGTGACGCGGCTGATCCCATCAACGAGATCACCAGGTCCCAGCCACTGCTGCTGGCGGTCTGCTACGGACTCGGCCGGATGTTACTGAGCTGGGGAGTGCGGCCGGCCGCGCTGCTCGGTCACAGCATCGGCGAGGTCGTGGCGGCGACGCTGGCTGAGGTCTTCACCGTGGACGATGCGGCGCACTTAGTCTGGGGTCGGATTTGCAGCCTGGCCCGAGCACCGCGTGGCGGCATGCTCGCCGTGGCGGCGAGCGAACGGGAGTTGCTCCCGTACCTGGAGGGGACCGATGTGACGGTCGGTGCCGTCAACGCACCGGGCCAGACCGTATTGTCAGGACTTGATGAGGCGCTGAGCGCGGTCCATGACTCGCTGCGGCGAGATCAGTTTCGCTGCCGGACGGTGCCTTCGAACACTGGCCTGCACAATCCGGTGCTGGCACCATTCGCCGGAGTGGCCAGCCAGGTATTCGCTGATATTAGAACCAGGCCGGCCCGGCTGCGACTGTACTCGTGCTACACCTCGGCGCCGCTGACACCGCAGCAGGCGACCAGTCCCGACTTCTGGGTTGGCCAGCCGCTCAGCACGGTGCGGTTCTGGCCGGCCTTGGACGCACTGCTGAGCCAGGCTGACTTCCTGGTCATCGAGGCTGGCCCAGGGCGTGGCCTGAGCGCGCTCGCCAGGCGCCATCGGGCGGTGCGGTCGGGGCGATGCTCCCTAGTCCAGCTGTTGCCCGCCTACCACCAAGGTGGCGCGGCCGATCGCCAGTGCGCGGACAGCGCTCGTGAGCTGCTGCGGTCGCAGGGCTACTGCCAACCTGAGGACCTGATGCCGCCCGGTCAGCTTCCGGCGCTGGTTGTCCCCGGCCAGCGGGGCGCCTGATCGATGGCACCGACCAAGACGACCCCGGCCAGGCCGATCACGGCGACCCCGGCCAAGTCGGCCAGCCTAGCCAGGCCGCTTGCGCAGTCCGGTCGCCGCCGGTTCGCCCGCCTGCTCGGAGTGGGCGCTTATCGGCCGCGATGCTTGGTGACCAGCGCGGACGTCGGCTTGCGCACGGGTGCTCGGGAGGAGTGGATCATCCGGCGCACTGGCGTCAGAACCCGGCGCTACGCCAGCTCCGATGAGACGCTGCCCATGATGGCGGCAGCCGCGGCCAGCGACGCACTCGCGGTTGCGGGGATCAGCGGCGAGCAGATCGGCTGCGTGCTGGTCGCCACCATCTCCCACCTCTACCAGACCCCGTCAGCCGCGGCCGAGGTAGCCGGACTGCTTGGGCTGACCGGGCCTGGGGTCATCGACCTAGGTGCCGCCTGCGCTGGATTCTGCTACGCCATCGCGCTGGCCGATCACATGATCAGTGCCGCCGTCGTCGATTATGTCCTGGTGATCGGGGTGGAGCGGATGTCCGATCTGATCGACAAGAAGGACTGGTCCACCGCCTTCATCTTCGGTGACGGCGCTGGTGCGGTCGTGGTCGGTGTCAGTGCTGAGCCCGGGATCGGCCCGGTGGCCTGGGGGAGTGAGCCAGCCGGGCTGAAGTCCGTCGGCCAGCCTGCGTCCTGGCTTGGATTGCGCGAAGAACCGCGCTCGAATTGGCCGTACCTCACCATGTCGGGCACCGAAGTGTTTCGCTGGGCGACTACCGCGATGACCCAGGTCGGCCGACGCGCGATGGACCTCGGCGGTGTAGCGGCGGGAGACTTGGCGGCCTTCGTCCCGCACCAGGCCAACCTCCGAATCTGCGACAAGCTGGCGGATTCCTTGCGACTGCCTGGCCAGGTCAAGGTGGCCCGAGACGTGGTCGACGCCGGTAACACTTCAGCCGCCTCCATCCCGTTGGCCCTGGAGCGGCTGATCAGCCGCGGCGAGGTGGCGAGCGGCGGACTGGCGCTGCTGCTCGGGTTCGGCAGCGGCCTCACCTACGCCGGGCAAGTTGTCGTCCTGCCCTGATCCGTCATTGATCCGCACCGCATCGAGGAGGTTCCATGTCCACCCAGCTTGGCCGCAACGTCCTGATCACCGGAGGCACCAGGGGGATCGGCCGGTGCACCGCCCTGGCGTTCGCCAGCGCCGGTGCCAATGTCATGACCTGCTCCCGGCACGCGGACGAGGCCGCCTGCCAGCTGGCCAGCGAGCTGACCAAGACCGGCGGTACGCACCACGTAGCCACGGCCGACGTCACCGTGGCCGACGACGTTGACGCGCTCGCCCGTGAGTGCGGCCGCCAGTTCGGCACACTGGATGTCCTGGTCAGCAATGTAGGAACCATCAGCCAAGTGCCCTTCAGCGACCTGTCAGCGGCGGAGTGGCGACGAGTGATCGATGTGAACCTGACCGCTGCCTTCTTGGTGACCCAGCGGATGCTGCCGTTGCTGTCAGCCGGGGCGAGCATCGTCTACCTTGGCTCCCGCGCGGCCGTAGCCGGGGTCCCGCTGCGGGCGCACTACGCGGCGGCCAAGGCCGCACTCGCCGGGCTGGCCTGCTCGCTGGCTAAGGAGCTCGGTCCCGCAGGCATCAGGGTCAACGTCATCTACCCGAGCATCGTCGAGACGCAGGAGACGCGGGACTTGCTCGGCGCCCAGCTGGATCGCTTCAGGCAGCAATCCGCGCTCGGTCGGCTGGCCCGTCCGCAGGACGTCGCTGACACCGTGATGTTCCTGGCCAGCGCGGCCGCCGGTTACGTGAACGGCCAGGTGATCCAGGTAGACGGCGGCTGACGTTACCGGCCGGCGGGCGCGCTGTGGGCCTGGGCCGGCTGGTGCCTCGCGCGCAGCATTACCTCAAGCTCCTGACCGCCTCGGCGGAAGGGCAGCCCAGCCGAGCGGACGCACAGCTCAAGATCGCGGCTAGCGATCAGGCCGCGATCCGCTGGCAGGCTGTCCCACGCCGCGGCCAGTCGCTCGGCGGCAGACGACTGGGCTGCCGACGACTGGGCCGCTGCGATGGCTGGGCCAGAGCCTGTGCCGGTGGTCCGGCCATCCGGGTTGAGCAGGCGCAGTACGTCCGCCGGTGGCTCGGCCATTGCCAGCGGGGCGTACCTTCGCAGGGCTGCGGACACCGTCGCCGCGGCTTGCGCCGGGCCAGCAAGGTCAGGTGCCCGCTCTAGGGCGGCGTAGTCGGTCGGCAGGTTGTCCCAGTCCTCGGCGCTCAGCTCATCGACGTCCGCGAGCAGTCGCTGGAAGCTCTCCAGCCAAGCCGCGCTGAGCGCGCCCAAGTCGAGCTCGACCAGCCGGTGGCCAAGCTCGGTGCCAAGCTCGTCCAGGTAGCCGACCAGCAGCGCGGCGTTCAGCATGTACTCAAGTGCGGTGAAGATGGCAGCCACGCCTGGCGTGCTGAATTCTGGGAACCTGCGATAGTCCTGGTACTCGCCGCTTGTCATCGCGGCATACCAGGTCAGCGCTCCAGGCACGGCCATCTTGGGGTGCCGGCGGGACAGGTAGAGCTGCGCGCCGCCCCGTCCGTAACGCAGGCCGCGTTCGCTGATCTCGGCCAGGCCTTCGTCCAGATTGTGCAGGCCTGGAGTCGCTTCGCCGAGCCAGTGAATGCGCAGGCCGGCCGCACGGAGCGCGAAGCTGAAGCCGACGTCTTCCGCGGCGGTCGGCAGATGATCTTCGTCGTACCTGACGTGTCCAGGGACCAGGCTGCGCCGCAGGCCGCAATTGCCGGTCAGCACGTGTGCTTCGTCCGGTCCGGCCGGAGGCGGGTCGAAAATGCGCTGATAGTTAATCAGTGCGGTGACAGGTCCGCGCACTGGCACCCGTACCGGTGCGGTGAGCACCGCCCAGTCGCGTTCCCGCAGCGCCGTGCTCAGCTCAGCGCACCACGGCTCAGGCACCAGGCCGTCGTCGTCGCTGAACAGCAGCACGTCGTGCCGGGCATTATTGATCGCGTGATTACGGGCGTGCGATACGTTCCGTTGCGCCAGGTGCACGACGTGCAGCAGCGGCGAGTCGATCCGGCCAAGCCCAGGTGCGTCGTCGCGGCCGTTCACCACGATGAGCACTTCCGCGTCCTGGCTCACCAGCGAGGCGGACCTGATCGCGGTCTGGACGGCTCGCCGCAGAGCTGGCCGCTCGCCAGTGGTCGGGATGGCCACTGTCACTGTCATGAGACCCTCCCGGGTTCTGGCTTGGCGCGGAACTTGCGCTCAATGATCTGGAGCAAGGCGCGGAATGACAGGTCGTTCTCCTGCGCCAGGCGATTGAGTTCGGCTTCCCTGATCGGTCCTGGCCGAGTGCGTAGCTCGTCGAGCGCGGGACCAAGGCGACTGCTCATCGCCGGTCCCTGGCCGCCAGGCGGACCGGCAGGCCGGCCTCCCGCCTTGGGGCCGCCGCCCAAAATGCCCGACCCGTCCACGGAAAGCAGGCCAGCTCCGCCGCTGCCGGCCGGCGTGAGCGCGGCTGGCGTCAGCGGCGCGTGGGCTCTGAGCTCAGCCTTGAGGTCGGCGATGACGTCGACCGCGGCACTGAGCCCCGAGCTGGCGTCGGGCGCACCGCGCAGCAGCCTGGCGTAATCGCAGTCAAGGTCGCGCCAGTCGGCGGCGGAAAGCTCGCTCACCTGCGCCGTGGCCCGATCGGCTGCGACCTGCCAGGCGGTGAGCAGGCGATCAAGGTCAGGCTTGATCGCCGCTTCCTTTGGGCCTGCCGCCAGTGCGTCAAGGCAGCCGACAACGTAGGTCGAGTTGAGTATGAACGCGTAGATGCTGAAGGCCGAACGAACTGACTGCGAGGCGAACTCGCCGAAGCTACGCAAGTCCTGATGCTCGGGGCCCGTCATGGCCGCATACCAGGCTGAGATCCTCGGCCTGAGCTCGGCGACGCGATCCCGCTTGACCATGAGCTTGGCCGTGCTATCCCCGTATCGCAGCGAGCGGCGCAGGTGCGGTGCGATCTCCTCTGGCAGCTCGTGGGTGACCGGCGTTGCCGTGCTGAGCACGCGGAACGGCAGGCCAGCGTCCCACAGCTGATGGCCTAAGTCGGTGTCGTCGCCCGCATCGAGATTCTCATCGAATCTGATTCGCGCGGGCAGCAAGTCCCGCCGCAGCCCGCAGTTCGCGGTGACCAGGCTGCCGGGGTCGGCTGGACCTGGTGGCTGGCTGTCGAAGGCTCGCTGGTAATTGATGAAAGCGGTGACTGGCCCGTGCACCCAGACCCGTACCGGCACGGTAGCGACCGGGCAACTGCCGTCGCGCAGCGCGGCGGCCAACTCAGTGCACCACGGCTCGGGCACGATGACGTCGTCGTCGACAAGCAGCACGGTATCGTGCCTGGCCTGCGCGAGCAGGGCGTTTCTGGCCCCGGCCGCGTTAGGACGCGGCAGGTAGCTCACCCGCAGTGCTGGTGCGTCAATTGGGTCAAGGCCAGGAGCGTCACTGCGGCCATTGACCATGACGAGCACCTCGGCGTCCTCGCCAAGCATCGCCGCGGAGCGGATGGCCGCTTCGACGGTGCGTCGCAGAACTGGCCGCTCGCCCGTGGTCGGGATCCCTACGGTCACGCTCATGTCGGTCTCCAGCTTCGAGATAAGGAGGTCAGGAATGGAGCTGCCGGGCGAGCCTGGCCCACTGCCTGCGCTCGCGCCTGGTCAGGGCGACCGGCCCGGGTGCTGGCTCGCCGGGATCGGCGGTCAATTCGATCCCTGGGTCGGCCGGGCCGACCCAGGTCTCCGAATCCGGCATGATGATCATGGCCATTCCCAGTGCTGTGAGCCCTTCGACGGTATACAGCGCTGCCGCGCGTACGACCGGCCAGCACAGCCGGTGTAACGCCAGGGATCGCGAGCGCATGGTCCTTGCTCCCACCGTGAATGGCCTGATCGTCATGACCAGCTAGTGCATGAGGATGATCTTGTGCAGGCCCTCGTAGGCCGCGTGGATGTTGGTCACCGGGTCTTCGAGGAAGGACAGCACGGCGTAGGTCGCCGCCGGGTAGTCCAGGTGCACGATGACCCAGTTACCTGGCGAAAGGTTCAGCACGCCGCCAGGGGAGGTCAGCAGTGGATTAGTTGGCGGGGTCTGCCCGGCCACGAGAGCATTGAAGTAATCCTGCAATTGCTCGTCGGTCGTGCCGGGCGCCACCTCGCGGAAGATCGCCTGAATCGGGAACGTGATGCCGTTGTAGACCAGGAAGTTGCCATCGCCGGGCAGGTCGCCTGGGAAGATCTCGTAGGCAGGCTGTCCGTCCCGGTTTACCAGGTTGATCACGCCATCAAGCTGTGGATCTAGTGCGGGCTTCGAATGGGCGGCCCACCCGGTCCACCCGGTCACCTGCAGGGAGTTCAGGTCGCTCGGCGCCGCCGTCCCGATGGCCTTCGGCAGGTTAGGAAGCTGGCCATCCTTGCTGGCTTGGCTGTTGGCTGAGCCGCTGAAGCCGGGGGTTGAGAAGAAATAGTAGGTGCCGGGCTGGAGCCCGATGGTGATGCTGTCCTGCGATCCAGGGTTGACGATAAGACCGCCGGTGTAGTCGACGCCAGCGTAGAGATTAAGTGCGGCCTGATGCTCAATGGTCGGGTCAGTCGAGTTGATCTCGGCGGACCATTCCTCGACGTCGGCGATGGTGGTGTCGCCGCGCAGCCGGAAGGTGTAGAAGTAGCTGCCGACCGGCACCGACGTCTGCACCTGGAGGGTTACTGGTCCAGCTGGCCTCGGGTCAGGCCCGGGGATCGTGAAGCCAGCAGTGCTGATGCTGATCGGCAGATTGGCCGACCACCAGCCCAGCGCCGGGTGCCGTGGCGGGCTGGCGCTCGCCGAACCGGCCGCTAAGGCCGATCCGGCTGCCAACAATGAGACCAGCAAGGTCATGCTGGCGTGTCGTGTCATCCAACGGGTCATTGCGCGTTCTTCCCTTTCATTCTGGGGGTGAGGGAACGTGGTGATCGTCTCCGGCCAGACTCGAAGAGCACTAGAGCGCGCCTGGTCAGGGCAGCGTCGCTGATCCCATCAGGAAGCCGACAGCCGCCACGTTCACGACCAGGCCGAGTACCGCCAGCGTGGTGCGCACCACATTCCAGTTGCGCCATTTCACTCGCGGGTCAATCTCAGCCCAGTTGGCGGGCGGGTCAGCCGGATCAAGCGTCACGATCCAGTGATTGATCGGGACGTTTTTCGTGAGCGAGACCGAGAGCACCGACAGGTAAAGCGCGGCGCCCACCGCTAGCAGCGCATGCGCAGTCGCGATAGGTGCCGTGATGGCAAGGACGATGTCGGCCACTAGGGCGGTGCAGATGCAGATGGGCATGAACGGATCGAATCGTCCGATGAAGCCCTTGTGCACGGCTAGGTAATTCTCTACTGACAAGGACAGCAGCATCGGCGCGCCGCCGAGGGCTGAGATCATGAGCCCGCCGGCGGCGAAGCCGCCGGCCAGCAGGGCCACGGGAATGATGTAAGCGATCATGGTTTCTCCTGAGCTTTGCTGCGGGACGAAGCAGGCCGACGTCAGACGCGAAGCACGACTGCGACCGTGTTGAGCGCCAGCGCGGCGAAGGCCATCGCGGTGCGGACCAGATGCCAGCGCCGCCAGGCCGGCCGGGGGTCGGCCCAGCCGGCCGTGATCGCGCTGGTGGCGTGGACGACCTTATTGATCGGGACGTTCCCGAACTGCGAGACGGCCATTACCCCAGCCAGGGCGACCGCGCCCGCAGCTGCCAGCACGCGTACGGAGGTGCCAGGCAGCAGCGCGGCAAGCGCGATGTCGGCTGCGGTGGCGCTGCCCACGAGCACGGGCATCAGTGGGTGGTAGCCCTGGCCGAGCAAGCGATGGGCCTGGACGTACTGAGCGGGCGGCATCGCGGACAGCGCGGGTAGCACGCTGACCGCCAGCGCCAGGAAGACGCCGGCGATGACTCCGCTTGCCATCACGCTCGCCACGGTCAGGGCGTTCGACAGCATCAGGTCTCCTCGGTAGATGCAAGCCATCGTGGCCAAGTGCGCTAGCCGGTGGCTCGCGCGGCGATCAACGGCCGGCCGCGCGGGCTCGATCTTCGTGCGAGCGCGCCGCGAGCGGGCGCCGATAGCAGATAGGGGTGCGGAGAAAATCCGCAGGGAACTCGGGAAAGGCACAGATGGCCGGGAAAGAGTGCCAGGAAAGCGATGCGCGAGACGATGCCAGCTCAGCCATCGCGGTTCGCGGCTTGACGAAGATCTACCACACGGCTCGGGGCGAGGTCGCCGCGCTGCGCGGTATCGATCTTGACGTGGCCGGCGGCGAATTCTTTGGTCTGCTCGGCCCGAATGGGGCCGGCAAGTCCACCACGATCGGCGTGCTGACCACCTTGGTGAAGCCCACAGCTGGCCAGGTGCGCGTCTGGCAGCGCGACGTCCGTACCGATCCGATTGGTGTCCGCCGCCGCATCGGGGTGACCACTCAGGGCCCGAATTTCGACCGCTACCTCACCGTCGCGGAAAACCTTGAGTTTCGCGGCCGGTACTGCGGCATGCGCGGCCGGGAGGCCAGAGCGCGGGCGGTGCAGTTGCTCGAGGAATTCGACTTGGAGGACCGGCGCAACGCCCATGTGCACGAATTGTCTGGTGGCCAGGCCAAGCGGCTCATGATCGCTCGGGCGCTGGTGCAGCGCCCGAGCGTGCTCTTCCTTGACGAGCCGACAGCCGGGATCGATCCGCAGACTCGCCTGCACCTGTGGGATGTGCTGCGCAAGCTGCATGCCGATGGCCTCACGATCCTGCTCACCACGCACTACCTGCAGGAGGCGGAGGATCTCTGCGATCGGATCGCGGTCATCGATCATGGCGAGGTGCTCGCCTGCGGCACCTTGAGCGAGCTCACCAGCGATCTTGGCGCGGAAACGATCACGACTGTCAGCTATGACGGGCCGCCGCCTGAGGCCTTGCGCGATTTCGCTGAACGCGAGGGCGTTGCCCGAGTGGAGATTACTGACCAGCAAGCCCGCGTCTTCGCTCGCGACGCCGACGGCGTGCTCGCGGCCATCGTCGCGCTGAGCGCGCAAGCCGCCGTCGCGATCCGCGACATGAGCACGCTGCGACCGAGCCTGGAGAGCGTCTTCCTCGCCCTTACCGGAAGGGACTACCGCGAATGACCGCCACTACCATGGCCGAGCTGGCACCGGAGGCTGATGCTGGCGCCCGCTGGCGGGCCTTCACCGCGATGGTGATCAGGGACGTCAGGGTCATCAAGCGCGACTCGCTGACCCTGGTCATCAGGAGCGTGGTACAGCCGCTCATCTTCGTGTTCGTCTTCGCCTACGTCATGCCGAATATCGGCCAAGGCCCAAAGACCGGACGCTACGCCAGTTCCTACGCGACCATCCTGGTGCCAGGGACCGTCGGCAGCACCATGCTGCTGACCGGGATTATCTCGGTGATGACCCCGCTGCTGATGGAGCTGACCTACACCCGCGAGATCGAGGACCGGCTGCTCGCGCCGTTGCCGGCCTGGGCGATCGCGGTGGAGAAGATCTTCGCTGGCGCGATCCAGTCGCTCGCGGCCGGCGTCATTGTCTTCCCGATCTCGCTCGTCGTGCACGCGAGCGGCTTCGCGCCCGACATCCATGTCTACAACTGGCCGCTGCTGATCGGGGTGGCGCTGACGGGAGCGTTGTTCGCCGGCGCGCTCGGGATGCTGTTCGGCACCGTGATCGACGCTCGGCGCAGCCCTGGCTTGCTGGCTGTCGGGCTGCTGCCGCTGACCATGCTTGGGTGCGTGTACTACCCGTGGGTGGCGCTCACGCCGATCCACTGGCTCAAGATCGCCACCTTGTTCAATCCGATGGTGTATCTGGCCGAAGGGCTGCGCGCCAGTCTGACTCCCGAAGTGCCGCACTTGCCCGTCTGGGCGGTACTCAGCTGTCTGGGCGGCGGTGCGATCGCCGTCGGCAGTCTGGCGGTGCGGCTCTTTCTGCGAAAGGTCGTCCTGTGACCGCTGAAGGGACAATCGTGATGAAAGAAGAGCAGGTGCAGGTCCTGATCGTCGGCGGCGGGATCGTCGGGCTGTCCGCCGCCGCCTTCTTAGCCGCCCGCGGTACCTCGGTGCTGCTGGTCGAGCGCCGGCCGAGCGCCTTGGCTCACCCCAGGGCCAGGGTCATTAACCCGCGGACGGTGGAGCTCTACCGCCAGATCGGCCTGGAAGCGGTGATCGCGGCGGCGCGATCTCGTGATTACTACTCCAGCGGACTGGTGATCCGCGCCGAGACGCTGATGGCCACCGAACGCGTGACCGATGAGATGCAGGCATCGCCGGCCCCTGATCGGCTCGACAACGTCACGCCGGCCTCCTGGATCCCGATCGACCAGGACGAGCTTGAGCGGCTGGTCCGAGCTAGGGCCGTGGAGCTTGGGGCGCAGGTGCGATTCGGCACTGAGCTGACGGAGTTCGGCCAGGACGCGAGCGGGATAGCAGCGCGAGTGTGCGAGGTCGGCACTGGCTCGAGCTCAGCCGTACGGGCCGACTACCTGATCGCGGCCGACGGGCACCGCAGCGAGATTCGCGCTCAGCTCGGCATCGGGCTGACCGGGCCTGGCGCTCTTGACCACATTTTGTGCTTCGTCTTCGCGGCCGATCTCAGCGGCCCGTTGCGCGGTCGGCACCTCGCTGTCGGGCACTTCGACCGGCCACGCCCTGGCACCTCAGTGATCTCCGACCGGGAGGGACGCTGGGTGCTGAGCATGCCCTACCGGCCTGAGCAGGGCGAGTCGCTTGATTCGTTTACCGCGCAGCGATGCACGCAGCTGGCCAGGGAGGCGGTGGGCGTGCCCGACCTTGACCTGACGCTGGTGACGCAGTTGCACGGAGATGTCACCCTGCTCGGGTACGAGGTGAGCGCGCAAGTCGCCGAGCGCTTCATCGACGGCAGGGTATTCCTGGCTGGCGACGCGGCGCACGCCATGCCGCCGGCCGGCGCGTTCGGCGCGGGCACGGGCATCCAGGACGCGCACAACCTGGCCTGGAAGCTGGCCGCTGTGCTGTCAGGCGCGGCCGAGCCCGAGCTTTTGGCCAGCTATGACACCGAGCGGCGTCCGGTGGCTGAGTTCACCGTCGGTCAGTCGCTGCACCTGCTGCGCAAGCGAACTGGCAGGCCAATACCGTTCGCAGGCGGCCCCGCGGCTGAGTACGACGAGATCTTGTACGGCTACCGCTACTTCGATGGTGCGCTGCTGCCCGAACCCGGGCCACAGGACCAGGCCGCCCTACCGCCCGAGTCGCTCGATGGGGCGCCGGGAACGCGTGCGCCCCACATCCCGCTTGAGCGCGCCGGTCAGCAGTTGTCCAGCCTGGACCTGTTCGGCCGGGAGTTGGTGCTGCTGTGCGGACACGACGGCGAGCAGTGGGCGAGCGCGGCAGCGGTGCTGCGCGACGAAGCCGAGCTGCCTCTGGTGATCTGCCGGATCGGGACCGACGTGGCCGACCCGGCCGGGCAGGCCGCCACCCGCTACGGGATCGGCTCGGCGGGCTCGTCGCTCATCAGGCCGGACGGCTTCGTCGCGTGGCGCGCGTCCGGTGCGCCTGCGCCGCGAGCCGATCCGGCTCAGCTTCTCCGGGGGGTACTAGCGCGGTGCCGACTCGCGCCGGTGGCGGTCGCCGCCGCCTGGCGCGGCGGCCAGGCCGGCGCCGCCGCGCAGCTACGACCGGCCGCACTAGCCGAGCGAGGGTGATCACGATGCGAGTGCTCTTCGCCACCTTCCCTGTTCCTTCGCACTACTTCCCGATGGTGCCGCTTGGCTGGGCGCTGCGCGCGGCCGGTCACGAGGTCAGGGTCGCCTGTGCGCCATCCTTAGCCACCGTGGTCACCGGGTCTGGCCTGCCTGCGGTGACCGTCCCCGAGGTTGACCTGGCGCGCTCCTGGCGCGGCTTCGCCGCCACCGCGAACGGCGGGCCGCCATCGGCGGCCGACAGGGCCGAGCGGGCCATCGCCATGTTCGCCACGGTGGCGGCGGAGACAGCCGGGCCGACGATCGAATTCGCCAGCCAATGGCAGGCCGACATCGTCGTGTACGAGCCGCGCGCCTACGCGGCGGTGCTCGCCGCCGAGGCTCTTGACCTGCCGCTGGTCCGGCATTTGTCCGGGGTGGACTACACGTACTCGCGCACCGATGCCGAGCGTGGCGCCCTGGCCGCGCTCTGGCAGCGCTGCGGTGCGCCGGATGCCGATCCGCTCGGGGTGCTTACCGTTGATCCGTGCCCGCCGAGCCTGCAGCTCCCGGCGCCAGTGCGTCGGCTGGCGATCAGATACGTGCCCTACAACGGTCCGGCACAAGTGCCTGGCTGGCTGCTCAAGCCTGCGAGCCGGGCTCGGGTCTGCATCGCGGCTGGCTCAGCGCTGCCGGGTCGCAGGGATATGGTCGCCGCCGCCCGGCAGGCAATCGGCGCGCTGGCTGACCTCGATGCCGAGGTCGTCGTGGCGGCAGGCGGTAAACCCGAGCTGCTTGAGCCGATTCCAGCCGAATTCACGGTGGTGGAATCGATGCCACTGCATCTGCTGCTGCCGACCTGCGACGCGATCATTCACCACGGCGGCGCCGGCACCACGCTCACCGCAGCGGCCTGCGGCGTGCCGCAACTGCTGCTGCCGGACGGGGGGACCGGTTCCTGCACGCCGCCCAGCTGACCAGCTACGGCGCCGGCCGCACGATCAGCCAGGCCGAGCTGACCGATGCCGCCATCAAGGAGTCCGCGCTCGCACTGCTTGGCGACCCGGGCTACCGGCAAGCAGCTCGGCAGCTAGCCAGGGAGGTGGCTGCGCAGCCCGCGCCGACCGACATCGTTGACGCGCTCGCCAGCCTGGTGGCGCCCTATTCGAGTAGCGAAGAAAGCAGGTGACGCGGGTGCAGGAGTATCGCAGCGCGCTGGTGACCGGCGCATCGGCCGGAGTCGGCGAGGCGTTTGCCCGCCAGCTGGCAGCCGATGGCTGTGACCTGGTGCTGGTGGCCAGGCGCGGCAAGCAGCTGTCCGACCTGGCCGACCAGCTCAAGGCGGCACATCGCGTCGACATCGAAGTGCTTGGCGCTGATCTCACCACGCCTGCTGAGCTTGAGCTGGTCGAGCGACGGCTAGCCGATCTCGACCGACCGGTTGACCTGCTGGTGAACAACGCCGGCGTGTTCGGCAGCATCGGCCAGCTGGCCGATCAGGCGGTCGACGCTGAGGCGCACAAGATCGAGCTGAACGCCGTGGCCATGGTCAGGCTGGCTCGCGCGGCGCTGCCCGGCATGCTGGCCAGGAAGCGAGGCGGCATCATCAATGTCTCCTCGGTATCGGCGTTTATCCCGACGCCGAGGGCGGCAACCTATTCGGCCACGAAGGCATTCATCACCTCGTTCAGCGAGAGCTTGCATGGTGAGACCAAGGACCAGGGCGTGTTCGTGACCGCCTTGTGCGCCGGTCCGATGAAGACCGAGATCCACGACGATGATCCGGACCGGCCACGGGCGCGGACGCCGGCTCGGCTTGGCGTACTTGAGCCTGCGGCTGTGGCGGCCGCCGGGGTCCGCGCGGTCGCGGCCGGCCGCCCGATCTGCGTGCCAGGACGGCGCTGGACGGCCATCTCGATCGCGGCTCGCACGCTGCCCAGGCCCCTGGTCAGGCGGGCGTTCTATCGACTCTGGGGCAGCAGTTCACACCAGCCAGCACAAGGAAGGTAACCCATGCGCGACTCTACCCAGGTCCTGGTCATCGGTGGCGGGCCGGCTCGACGGCCGCGACCTTACTTGCCCGCGAAGGCTTTGACGTGACGCTAGCCGAACGCGAGCAATTCCCTCGCTATCACATCGGCGAATCCATCCTGCCTTCCTGCCTGCCCATCCTTGACCTGCTCGGCGTTCGCGAACGGGTGGAGCGGCACGGATTCCAGCGCAAAGGCGGCGCCTACTTCGTCTGGGGGCCGCAGGAGTGGTCGCTGGCCTTCAGCGACATCACCAATGAGCAGACTTTTGCCTGGCAGGTGGTGCGATCCGAGTTCGACCAGATCCTGCTTGACCACGCCAGGGATACCGGTGCCCGGGTACATGAGCGCACGGTGATCAGCGACGTGGAGTTCACCGACGGCCGGGCGGTCGCTGCCCGCTGGGCACCAGCCGGCGGCTCGGGCGGCTCAGGCGACGGCGGCCGGATCGCCTTCGACTACCTGGTCGACGCATCCGGGCGCAGTGGAGTGCTGTCCACCAGGCACTTCCGTAACCGGCGAGTGCATGACATGTTCCGCAACGTCGCCTGCTGGACCTACTGGCAGGGAGCGGCCAAGCTGGACAAGGGCCCGCCGGGGGCGATCGCGGTCTGCTCGATCCCGCAAGGCTGGTTCTGGGCCATTCCGCTGCATGACGGCACCACTAGCGTCGGCCTTGTCACCAGCAAGGCGGTGTTTAACGACCAGCGGGCCGAGCTTGGCAGCATCGAGGCGGTCTATCACCGCGCCCTGGCCGACTGCCCGACCGTGCTCGAACTGCTGACCGACGCCGAGCCAGCGGCCGAGTTCAAGGTCGAGCAGGACTACTCGTACGTGTGCGGCGAGTTCGCCGGACCCGGTTACCTGCTGAGCGGCGACGCTGCCTGCTTCCTTGATCCGCTGCTGTCCACCGGGGTCCACCTGGCCAGCTATAGTGCCGTGCTGGCGGCCGCCAGCATCTGCAGCGTGCTGCGCGGTGAGGTGCCAGAGGGCGACGCGCTCGAGTTCTACGCAAGCACCTACCGCCGCGCCTACGAGCGCATGCTCGTACTGGTCTCGGTCTTCTACGAGAGCTACCACGGCCGCGACTATCACTTCTACCACGCGCAGAAGCTGACTCAGCGTGAGCAGAGTCGGCTGCACCTGCAAGATGCCTTCCTCAACATCGTGTCCGGCATCGAGGACCTGGCGGACGCAGGCGACGCCGCGCTCGCTCAGATCAGGACGAAGCTGACCGGGTCAGAAAGCGGCAACGCCAACCCGCTGGCCAATGTCATGCATGCGCCAGGTCAGGTGCCGTTGTCACCGGAGACCTCGATCAAGGGACTGTATCTGGCCACCCAGCCCAAGCTCGGCCTGCGCCAGGCCTAGCCGCATCGCCGCGAACCCGGCGGGCCAGTAAGAAGATCTCGGCCCGCCGGGTTCGCGGCGGTTCAGATGACTTGATAGATGCCGAAACCGCCGCCTGGGCGACCTCGGTCGGAGAACAGGCGCAGCGGCTCGGGCGCGCCCCGGTGTCCTAGCCCGTTCTCCCACGAGCGGAGCGCGGCCAGATCCTGCCATTCGGACAGGACGGCGTAACTGTCCGGATCATCGGCCGAGCGGATCAGCTCACTGCCGAGCAGGCCGGGCGTCCCGGCCAGCTCAGCGGTGACCTGCCGGTAGGCGCGGACGATCTGATCGGAGTCGGCGGCGCGGTACCACACGAGCACCCGCACCTTGGCTGCCAGCTCGGTCATCGGGCGGCCACCACGTGCATGGTGGTCATCGACACGCCCGCACGGTACGGCTGGAGTCGCTTGCGGTGCTCTAGGTGCGCGGCACCGCGCTCGAACGCACGAAACGCGGGCTCGTCCGCCCAGTCGCTCATGATCCAGTAGGTGGCCGGCTCCTCAGCGCCGCGCAGTAACCATTGGTGCTTGACCGCCGACTCGGCGGCGATGGTGTCACCGATCTGCCGCCACGTCGTCTCGAATCCGTCGGCCATGCCGTCGTGGACTTCGAAGCGAAGCATGACTCGGAAATATTGGCTATCGGTCGGCATGGTCAGATCCCTCCGTCGATGTGCAGCGTCTCGCCGGTGATGTAGCTGGCATCGTCGCTGGCAAGGAACACGACCGCCGCACCGATTTCTTCGGGTTGCCCGAGTCGGCCGAGCGCGGCCAGCCTGGTGTAGTGCTCACGCCGCTGTGCGGGTAGCTGCTTCGCCTCCTCCGTCTCGATGACGCCGGGGGCGATGAGGTTAACCCTGACCCCGCTCGGCCCGAGTTCCTTGGCCAGGGAGCGGGTCAGGCCGGTCAGCCCCGCCTTCGCCGCGGTGTAGTGCGCGCGCAGCGGGATGCCAACAGTCGCGACCCGTGAACCGACATTGATGATCGAGCTGCCGGGCTTGAGCAGCGGCAGAGCCTGCTGGATCACGAGCGCGGCGGCGGTGAGGTTGGTGTCGATCACCCGGTGCCATTCGGCCAGCGTGAGCTCAGCGAACGGCACGTGGCTGATCGCACCCGCATTGTTCACCACGACGTGCAGGTCACCAAACCGCTCGCTGGCCTGCGCGATGAGCGCGGTCACGTCATCGGCGGCAGTGACGTCGGCTTGGACCAGGTGATGCTCGCCGCCGGTCTCCTTGAGCTCCCTGGCGAGGGTCTCGGCCGCGTCGGCGTCCTGGCGATAGCAGGCGAGCACGTTCGCGCCCGCCCAGGCGAGCGCACGGACGATGCCGAGCCCGACCCCTCTGGTACCGCCGGTCACCAGGGCGTTCTTGCCGTGCAGGCGGCCGGTCATGACGCGCTCGCAGCGACGGCCGCCTGCTCGATGACGGACTTGATCCTGGTCAGCTGGACCACGGAGTTCTTGTTGATCCGAACGGCCATCGCCTCGTCGTCGATCGGGGCCTGCGGCTTCAGGTGGAAATCCTGGATCCAGCGCAGCTCGATGCCGTCATCGAGTTCGCGGTAGGTCCAGGTGATGTTCACGTACTCGAACGGCCCGGTCTCGACCCGGTGCGCGTGCACGGTTCTGGTGTCGGCGTCCGCTGTACGCTCGGAGACCCAGCTCCACACCTGGCCGTCCTCGTCCGGGTGCATGGTGAGCCGGAACAGCACGGTCGAGTCCTGCTTGCTGAGCACCTCGGTCGCCGCGTACTCGCTGAAGAGCCGCGGCCAGGACGGCACGTCGTTAGTCATGCTCCAGACCAGGTCAAGCGGAGCGCTGATGACGATTGAGTTGTCGGTATGCGCGGGCATCTCAGGCTCTCGTCTTGAGCAGGTCGTTGACGTAGGAAATGGTGATGGCCGGAGTTGAGCTGAGCTCCATGGCGTCCTCAGCGAACCGGACGCCAAGCTGGCGTTCGATCTCGGCCTGGACCTCAAGCAGGGCGAGTGAGTCGAAGCCCATCTCCTCGTAGCTGATCTCCAGTACGGCCCCGTCGAGGCTCAGCGCGTGATCTAAGCCGGCGCACTGCCGCATGATCCCGCTCAGGTCATCGGAACTGAACAACCGCATCGTTTCTCCTCCATCGTTAGTGATCGGGAACCTCGTGCTCCGGCGGCGGCGCGGACAGCACGACCGCCGCGTTGAAGCCGCCGTAGCCGCGCGCCAGCACGAGCGCGGCCACCGCCGGAGCGCTCACGGCCAGCGGGCGCGGCTCGTCAAGTACAAGATCAAGCTGTCGGCAGCTGACCGCTACCTCGCTTACTCCTGGTGTCGCCGGGATGAGGCCGTGGCGCAGGGTGAGCAGCGCGGTAGCGACATCGAGGGCACCGCCACCTGCGTACAGCCGGCCGGTCAGGACTTTCGGTGCCGTTACCGGCACCCGCTGGGCACCGAAGACGCTGGCGATCGCCGTCGCCTCCGCTGCGTCGAGTTCGGGTATCCCGGCCGCGTCGGCGAAGACCACCCCGATGTCCTCAGGTGCTAGCGCGGCATCATCAAGCGCGGCCCTGATCACGCGGGCGAGTGCGGGCGGCCGCCCCGACCGTGGCGGCGGGTCAAAACCGGCGGCATAGCCGGCGTAGCTGACCGTATGGCTGCGGGCCATACCGGGCCCAGACGGAGGCCGCGTCCTCCACGATCAAGATCGCGCCCCCCTCGCCTGGCAGATAACCGCAGGCGGCGGCGTCGAAAGGCAGATAGGCGCGGAAAGGGTCGGCGCGGGTACTCAGCATGCCAGTGGAGAGCTGGGCGACCAGCCCGTAAGGGCACAGCGACGCGTCGGTGCCGCCACTTATCACCAGCTTGGCATCGGCAGCCAACAGCCGCCTGGCCTGGCCGAGTGCGTCGAGCGCGCCCGCCTGCTCCGTCGCTATCACGCCGCAGGCACCGCGCATCTGGTGCCTGATGGAGATCTGGCCAGTGGTGGCTGCATAGAACCAGGCGATGGACTGATAGGCGCCGACATGCCCTGGACCCTGCTGCCAGAGCTTGCTGATTTCTCGCTGGCCGAATTCGGTGCCGCCAGATGAACTGGCGGTCACCACCGCCAGTTCGTACTCAGGCACCTCGGCTAGCTCGGCGTGTGCGTCAGCCAAGGCCAACTCGGCGGCATACAGGCCCAGATGGGTCCACCGGTCCGTCTGCACCACCAGCCTGGACGGCAGCCGGGCCGCCACGTCGATCTCCGTCACCTCGCCGGCCAGCCGCACCGGGTAGCTGGCTGGGTCGAAGCGGGTAACCGGTCCGATCCCTGTGGTGCCGGCCAGCGTCGCGGCCCAGTAGTCCTGCGTCCCGATGCCGTTAGGCGCCACGATGCCAAGGCCGGTAATGACGGCGGTCGTGGTCACGACGCGGACTCCGGCGCGCTGGCGAGGATGACCGCGGTCTGAAAGCCGCCGAACCCGCTGCCCACGCTCAGTACCGTGTCGACTTTGACCTGGCGGGCCGTCACCGGCACGTAGTCCAGGTCGCATTCGGGATCGGGCACCCGCAGGTTGGCCGTGGGCGGCACGGTGTCATGCTCGATCGCCAGCGCGCAAGCGGCGACCTCAAGCGAGCCAATCGCGCCGAGCGAATGACCGATCATCGATTTGATCGAGCTGACCGGTACCTGACGCGCGTGCTCGCCCAGGCTGGCTTTGAAGGCGGCAGTCTCGTGCCGGTCGTTCTGCTTGGTACCCGAGCCGTGCGCGTTGATGTAGTCGATGTCGGTCGCCGCGACCCCGGCGCGACGCATGGCAACCCTGATCGCCTCGGCCATCTCGCGCCCATCTGGCCGCAGTCCGGTCATGTGGTATGCGTTGCTGCGTGAGGCAAAGCCCTTGATGAGCGCGTAGACCCGACTGCCGCGGCGGCGAGCCCGTGCTAAGTTCTCCAGCACGAGCACGGCCGCTCCCTCGCCCAGCACGAAGCCATCTCGATGCAGGTCAAAGGGACGCGAAGCATGCTCAGGGTCCTCGTTGTTAGGTGAGGTCGCCTTGATCGCGTCGAAGCAGCCCACGGTGATGGGTGAGATGGGGGCGTCGGTCGCACCGGCGAGCACTAGGTCAGCTGAGCCTTCCTTGATCAGCGCCACTCCGTGACCGATCGAGTCGAGTCCTGAGGTGCAGCCGGTGGAGATCAGCGCGACCGGGCCTTCAGCGCCGCACGCCCAGGCGACTTCGCTGGCCAGCGTGCTCGGTATCATGTGCCCGTACAGGTGCGGCACCCCGTAGGTGTGGTCAACGAGCCACTCTCGGCCCGCGTCGCTCAATACGACGTACTCCTCCTCAAGTGCCATCGTGCAACCGACCGCGCTGCCAATGCTGACAGCGACCCTGGTCGGATCGGGCAGTTCGGCCAGCCCCACGCCGCTATCGGCCAGCGCTTCGCGTGCCGCTACCACGGCAAACTGGGCCGCTCGATCCATCCGGCGGATCTCCTGTGGGCGCAGTCCCTCCGCGGCCGGGTCGAACTCGCACTCGGCGGCGATCCGCGACCTGAACCCAGCGGGATCGAACAGGCTGATGGTCCTGGTCGCGGTCTGGCCCTCGGTCAGCAGGTTCCAGAACGCCTTTCGGCCAGGCTTGCCCGGAGCGACCACGCCGATTCCGGTAATGGCGACGGCCGGGTCGGTCATCGCGTGTCCCGGTCGTGCTGCGGCCCGCCGACGGACGGATCCGCGAGCTGATCGTTGGTCGGCTGCTCGGTGTCGACGTGACCAAGCTCCGGGCGGGGCGCGAGCGGCCCGAGATGGAACACTAGGAAAGCCGGCTGGTCGCCGGTGTTCTCCAGGCGGTGCCGCAGATCCTTGGGAGTCATGATGGACTCGTCGGGATGCAACGTGATCGCCTCGTCCTCGACTCTGAGCACCACCGAGCCGCTGACCACGTAAAGGAACTCCTCCGAGTACGGATGGCGATGCTCGGTCACGCACTCCCCTGGCGCGAGGCGCAGCGCGCCCATGAATCCTGACGTTGCCCCCACTGTTTTCGGGCTGAGCAGGACGCGCAGGTCCCCGCCTCGGCGCCGGTTCGGCGCTACGTCATCGAATGCCACCCGGATTGAGCGATTGGCTTCCACTTGGGTGTCTCCCTTCCGGGGTTTCTAGGCGGGTTGCCAGCTGTAGAAGGGCACGGCCATGGCGTCCTTCGGTTCGCGCCAGCCGGGGTCGTAGGGCGACACATGACTGGCTAGCTTGCGCTGGATGTCGTCATACAGCGGGTGACTGCGCGCCTGGTATAGATTCGGCGTCACGTCCTGGTCCGCCTCCACCAGGTGGAAGTAAAGGTCGTGAAACCGAAACAACGTGCGGCGGGTGACACCGATCAGGTGCGGCAGCTCAGTAGCATCCGAATCGGCGAAGATCTCGGCGATCGCCTCGGCGGGTCCTGGATTGAGGCGAGCGACGATCAGCGTACGGTCCATGACGTAGTGCTCCTCCTGCGAACGCGGGCCGGGCTGCGAGGCTTGCCGCAAAAGCGGGCATGGCCTTCGTCAGGCACATGCTGCGGCGGGCGGCTCGTATGACGATCGAAGGCGGCTAGTGCGACGCTGATCGCTGGCGCGTGACCCAGCATGGATCCGGCGCTGATCTCGCCTGACCGCCGAGTGAGCGACGCGTGTGATGCGAACGCCAGGGTCCAGGCTGAAATGCGAGGCTTGTAAGGCTGACTAATGAGCTCCGCCAGCATAAAATCCCATTGAAATATGCTAATAAATCAATATTAGGCATTTTATCCCATGGTTCGCTGGTGGTTACCGCGACGAGATTCTAAGCATTGCGGTCACCCAGGAGGAGGGTCGAGCTCGTTCATGACGCGGCGCATATCAGTTGAAGGTGAGGGAATCCACTGGCTCGGTGACCCAGCCAGTCAAGATTCCGATGTCGTCGGCGAGGCGGTAGCGTGCCTGGGCCGATTTGCGCACCAGGAATACGTCCCCCCAGGTTTCTGCCTCGCCGCCCCGCCGTTCGGCGTATCGGCTGATGGTTCGTTAGCCGAAGGAACGGCAGCCATCGCCCGGATGTACGCGCGGCTAGGCCGGGTCATCGGCAGGCCAGATCCTCCGGTTACCGTCCGCTCGGCCCTCGTGGGCAATTCACGGCTCGCCGCTTCCTGGGTGGCTGCGCCCTGGACCTTCTGGAACGTGGCCGGTCTTGAAGCGCTGTGCGCGGCGCTCGTCGAGTGCATGGCACCCTACGTCTCGGACCGGGCCCGTGCCTACCGTGCGGCCTATCCCGGCCCAGCCGTCGAAGTGGTGCTCGCCGTCTTGGTGCAGCAGTTCATCTCTGCTGAGGTCTGCTCGCATATCTGCCTGGCTGCCACCGACGAGGATGTGGTGATCCGCTCCCGCTGGGGACTGTGCGAACTCGCCCCGCCGAGCGGCTGGGACACCACGATCCTGCGCGCTGCGGATCTGTCCGTGGTCCAGGCCACGGTGGCCGACAAGCACGAGATGACCGTGGCCGACAATGGCGGCGTCAGCCAGGTCGCGGTGCCGGCCGAACGGCGCCTGGTCGCAAGTCTTGACCAGGCGCAGGCGCGGCTGCTTGCCGAGTTCACCGACAGGATCGCGCCCGGAGTGCATCGTCCGGCCGAGCTGGAAGTGGCGTGGCGTCGCGGCCAGATGCACTTGCTCTGGTGCGAGCCGGGTGCCGTGCCCGGGCGCGAAGGCGGACGCCTGGGGTGACCGGCCAACTGCATGGCCACCAGGCCCACGCCGATGCGATCGCGGGCGTCGTCAGCAGTCGTCGCAGCCGGACGGCCAGCTCGGCGCTGCGCTCAGTTGCGGTCATGCCTGCCGTCCTGGTGGCTCGGGATAACTGCCGGTCTGCACTAGTTGCCGCGATAGCTTGCGCGAGCCTGCTCGTCGGCGGCTAGAGCGGTACTGGAAGAACGGGCTGGCAGGTGAGCTGTTGCTTGCTGGCGGAGCCGCTGATGGGGTCAGAAAATGGGTCGCTGACCGTTAGCTCTGGCTCCGAACCAGTTCGAGTAGACCGTGACTCGACTGGCAATCTAGAAGTGCAGGTGACGCTTCCCAAGGTAAGTGCAGGGAATGACAGGAAAGGACGACAACCGAGCTTCCTTCGCGGAGCGGTTATCACCAGGAGAAGCAGGACGTGAATGCTGAGTTAACGAGTTGCCTGGCTAGCCTCGCAGCCGTCGCCAGCCTCAGCATCCCAGTCGCTGGCAATCTTGACGGAACGTTGAGGATGCGGGGATGCTGAGAAGCAAGGGCGCACGCCAGCGCCGCCCGGCATCACTCGGTCGGCTGGCGGCACCGTTTTCCCAGGCAGGCACGGCGAAACCAGCAGGTTACAACCCGATGATGGAGTCCCACGACGAGATCGGCCTGCGAGACAGGCGGGCCTGGCGGCACTTGGCGGATCGTAGCCAGGCGCACCGCCGCGCCAGGGGGATCAGGAAGCGCGGGGGCGTGCCGCGCCTGAGCGGGCACATCAGCAGGGGGGAGGCGATGACAACGCCGTATTCAGTAAATGCGGCATTGCTACTGGAGGAAATCCATGGAGTTCCGGCTCCTCGGTGCGCTTGAGGTTATTAATAATAATATTAATCTGACCCCTTCAGCGCCAAAGTTACGCGAAGTCTTAGCCCTACTCGTGCTCCGCAACAATCAGCTTGTCCAAATCGAGACGTTGATGGACGAACTCTGGGGCGAGAATCCGCCGTCGAGTGCCCTGTCTACGCTTCAGACTTATATCTATAAACTGCGTAAGATCCTCTTCGACCAAGCCGACGACGTCACGCTTGTGACCAAGCCAGCCGGCTACCTGGCGGTTATCCCACCAGAGAACGTCGACGTACGCCGGTTTGAGAAGGCGCTGGCTGAGGGGCTCAAAGCCATAGAAAGGGGAGATTCGTCCGCATCGGCGCGAATGTTGGCTTTAGCGCTCGATATGTGGCGAGGAAGGGCTCTGGCCGACGTGCAGCCAGGCAATGTGCTCGCTGGCCACGTCACCAGGTTGGAGGAAAGCAAGCTCACTGCCATCGAGTTGCGGATCGAGGCCGAACTCAAGCTCGGCAGGCACGTCGAGCTGATCAGCGAACTCAAGGAACTCACGGCGGAGAACCCATACCACGAAGGCATTCACAACAAGCTGATACTGGCGTTGTACCGGGCGGGAAGGCGCGGCGAGGCACTGGAGACCTATCAGCGACTTCGAGCCGTGCTCGTGGACGAATTAGGCGTCGAGCCGTCACCGCCAACGATGCGCATGCAGCAGTGCGTACTGAACTCTGATCCGGCTTTAGAGAACACGCTGGCACCCGCTGTCTCCGTGCCGGCGGTGCGTACGCTCAGCACGCCCGCCCAGCTGCCGCCGGATATCGCGGACTTCTCCGGCCGACGGGCCGAGGTGGCGCAGCTTGAGCAGCTCATCACCGATGGCACCCAGGCTGGCACCGCCGTCCGGGTTGTGCTGATTACCGGGATGCCTGGCGTGGGCAAGACGGTGCTCGGCGTCCGGGTCGGGCATCGCGTCGCCAGTCACTTCCCTGGCGGCCAGTTCTTCGCCGACCTCGGTGCTTCCGGCGGCCAGCCGCCGCTGCCTACCGCCATCCTCGGCCGCTTCCTGCGTGCCATCGGCCTGCGTCCCGATGAGATCCCGGAAGGCACCGACGAACGCGGCAAGCTATTCCGCACCTGGACCGCCCGGCATGCCTCGCTGATCTTCCTTGACGACGCGGCGTCAGCCAGCCAGGTCATGCCGCTGCTGCCCGGGTCCGCGCACTGCGGCGTGGTAGTCACTAGCCGATCGCGGCTACCTGACCTGCCTGGGCCCCGTCACGTCGGGCTGGACGTGCTGGCGGTTGGCGAAGGCGTCGAGTTGCTGGCGAATATCGCCGGCCGAAGCCGGATCGCCTCGGATCTGCGGGCGGCCGAGCACCTGGTCGAGTTGTGCGGCCGACTGCCACTTGCCATCAGGTCCGCAGGCGCGCGGCTGGCTGCGACGCCGTCATGGCCGGTGGCGAAGGTGATCAGACTGCTGGTCGCTCCCCGCTCCCGGTTGGCTCAGCTCGCTTGCAATGAATACGACGTGCGCGCCAGGTTCGACGCCAGCTACCAGCTGCTGTCCGAGCAAGACAAGGGTGCCTTCCGGCTGCTGAGCTTGTTAGGCGACAGCGACTTCACTGAATCTCGAGCCTCCGAGTTGCTCGGCTGCGGCACGCCTGAGGCCGATGAGCTGCTGGCGCGGCTGATCGATCATCAGCTGCTACGGGTAGTGGCACCGCGCGCCGAAGGCGACATCCGCTACGGCTTTCACGAGCTGGCTCGCCTTTTCGCCAGGGACCGGCTGCAAGAGCTGCTTGATGAGGAAGATCGCGGCGCACTTCGACCGGTTGCTCAGGCCACCAGGCACCTGGCCGCGGCCGGCGCCTTGGTGGTCGAGCCAGTCCAAGGTCCGCTCAGGGAGCTGAGCGATGGCCATCCAGCCACCCGGCTGCACCGGGTACCGATCAGGTAAGAATAGCCCCATTCCCAAAACAACCAGTTACCGGCATAATGGTGCCCCTAGTTGCGGAGTGATCGAATCAGGCGGTGAGCTGGTGGGGGCGGCAGCGTCGATAAGCAACAAAGATTTCGAGCCGTTGGTTAATATTCAGGCCATAGCTGCGACGCTCTATGGGAGATTAGAAATTGAGCGCGCGCTCAACTGGACGCTTGAAGAGCTCGGCGAGCTAGCGCAAGCTGTTCGGCGCGATGACGAACAGCTTCATCTTGAAGAAGAACTAGGACAGCTGACGGCCTGGATGTTCTGTCTCGCCAACATCCTCGACCTCGATCTGGCCGCGGCAGCGCATCGGGCCTTCGCTGCGGAAGCAGAGCGGCAGGTGAGCAAGTACGGTCACCTGCAGCCGTACAAGCCCGGGTCATGACAGCTCTGCGTGTCGGCCTTCCTAAAGGCCGCGGACTCGAATACACGCGTCGGGCCTGCGTACGGCTGAACATGGAGATCGATGAGCGGATGTACCGCTATGAGAGCCCAGCCGGGTTCGTTCTCTACCTATTAAAATTCGGCGACATCGCTCGTTTGCTTGCCGCTGGGACGTTGGATTTAGGCATCACTGGAGAAGAGTGGCTACTCGAAGCCGAAGACCCATGCGAACCAATACCGCGCCTCACCTCCGTGCCCATCTATGCGGCCCGGCTGTGCCTTCTCCAGCCAGCTGGAGCGAGGATTCCATATCGTATCGGGTTGGTGGCCTCGCCCTTTCCCCGGCTAGCCGCTCGATTGGTCGCTGATCTCATGCCCGTGCCAGAGATTATGTCAATCGACGGGACTAGCGAGGCGCTAGTCCCCGACCTTGCCGACGCGGCAGTCGACGTTGTCGAGACGGGCGAGACCGCCAAGCGGCACGGCTTGGCCGTCGCTAGGGACTACGGTGCCGTCGGGACAACGCTGGCGAACTCGCGTGCCTTCAACCCTGCTCGCGCTGGAAGCCTCATCGCCGCCCTGGCGGGTGCGGACTGATGGAGCTGCGAATACCGAGCTCGCTGGTGCCGCCTGACCTCCGATTCGCCGCCGCGCCTGCCCTTGCCCGCCCTGGCCACCTGAGCTTGCGCCTCAGTGCGGGTGCCGAACTTCGCGCCACGACCACCTTGCCTCGACCGCTGTCCATTCCGGCTTACCTGCTCTACGCGGACCACGATGCGGTCTTGGTGGCGTCGGGGGTCACGACCCATACGGAGTTGTTTGAGTTGCTCGCGGGTTCGCTTGCCGAAGAACGCCAACAGCAGCACGCAAGCCTCGGGCAGACGGTATGCGCGCTTGGCGTGGTAGATGAGGTGTTCCGCTCGACTGGGCTATGGCAGGGGAACATCTACTTGGCTGGCTATCGCAGCCTGCATGCCCTTGGCCTGGTCTTGTCATGGCCGCTTTCGATCGGATCGGCAGCCACAGACACAGCCGCAGCCGCCGAGCAAGTGCTGCGTGAGCTGCATGCTCTGGAGCTGATCTACATGTTTCCTGTCGCGGCCAAGTTTCGGGGTGGCGGCTATGACGGAGATGTGCAGTTCCGGCTCAACGGGTGGGGTCGCGCTTTGGCGAGCAGGCTTCCTTGGCCACTGACCTCGGCTGCCTACACCCGCGCTCGCGACACCTTGCGGACGCACCTCGACGAGAACCGTGCCGCCTACACCCGCCATCTCGGGTCGTTTGAGCTGAGCCGTCAGACCTATGCAAGTGACCTTTTCGCGGCCGCCCAGATGCTACCTATACCGGTGCTGGTATGAGTCCCGCGGCAACCTTGACCCCCGGTGGCCCGACGCACTGGGGCGTCATGCTCGCACAGGGTTGGAAAGGGGAGCTGCGTGGTGCTGCGGCCCCCGCCGCGGCGGCAACGATCGCGCTAGATTGGGCGGCTGAATGCGAGGCGCTCGGCTTCGACGGCCTGTGGCTCTTCGACCACTTCGTCTCCTACCCTGATCGGGCCGCCTCATCGGTGCTTGAGGCCTGGACGACGCTTGGCGCCCTGACCCGGCATACCAGCCGCATTGCGCTCGGCACGTTGGTCAGCTGTACGGCCTATCGGTATCCGCAGGTGACGGCCGCGATGGCAGCGACGCTCGCTGAGTTGAGCGGCGGTCGGTTTTGCTTGGGTCTGCGGCGCGGCTGGGACTGCGAGGAGTTCGACCTGTTGACGATTCCGTTCCCATCCCCGGCGACTAGATCCCAGCTGCTCTCGGCGACAGCCGCAGCGTGCCGGCTGCGAACGCCGCAGCAACCGCTGCTGATCGGCGGCGAGGGCGTCCAGCGCACGCTCCGCACCGCAGCTCAATTCGCTGACCTCACCAACTGGCAGGTCGGGCCGGCCTCATTCCGTGCTATGTCCAGAGTGCTAGGCGAGTGGTGCGCGAAGGTTGGCCGCGACTTCGACCAGATCAGCCGGACCCATGCGGCCAACGTCAAGATCTTCGCTTCTGAGCGGGACTTCAGGCACTGGAAGCAGACTTCGCCTGGCGGCCTGAGCAGCGCCGACCTGGATCGCTACATTGCCGATCGCGGAGCGCTCTACGGCACTGCCGAGCGAATCGCGAGCACCGTCGCAGAGTTCATCGATGCTGGCTGCGGCGGGTTCATGCTGTTCTGCAATGATGCTCCCGACCACCAGGTCCTCCAGCAGCTCGCTGGTCTGCGTCCGGTTGTCAACTGAGCCTAAGATCCTCGTCGGTGAAGGACAGCTCCAAGTCGGGGACGACCAGCGACCTTGGGCCTGCCTCGACCTGCCCTGCCACCATCGCCCGATAACCAGCCTCCTGTGCAATCCTGACGGTTTCGCTTCCGCTGTCCGGCGGTACCACCACCACGTAGCCCGCTCCCATGTTGAGCGTGCTGTAGGCCTCGGCCGCCGACATCTGCCGGTCGGCCACCATGAACTGCAATACCTCCGGCACCGGCGGCAGTTCGGTAATGACGTAACGGGCTGCCAGCGGGGTCCGCATGATCTTCAGGAAGCCATGCCCGGTGATGGCGTTCATGAACTTCGGCACCACTGGGCTGGCCATCAGTGCACGAACAAATGACGCGTAGAGCAGTGTGGGCTCAAGCAACGCGTCGCCGAAGGTGCGGCCACTAGGGAGAGTCGCGTTAAGACCGCTCGGCTGGTTGGCAGCGACCGCCCTAGCCAATGACGCGCCGTTCGCGTGCAAGCCGCTGCTCAGCAGCAGTACGATCACATCGCCAACCGCGACGCCGCGTCCTAGGACCGGCTCTCGGCCAGCAGGCACAATGCCTAGTGCGCTACCCGCCAATTCGATAGCCGTCGGGACCACCACCCCCGGCAAGGCGGGCGATTCGCCACCACCCCAGACTGCTCCGGCCTGCTCGCACGCCTCGCGCCAGCCGCGGAGCAGTTCGAGCGATTTGCGTTGATCGCCGTACCACTCCGCATTGCCGGTGGCAAAGTATGCCGTTACCGCGAGCGGCACGGCGCCGACGGAGATGACGTCATTGACAATTGCCGCTACCGCATCCTGGGCGATATCCGCATACCGGCTTACTCCGGTAAGCTCAAGATATTGATCAGCAATGATCGACTTTGTGCCCAATCCTTCTACGACTGTCGCGAGTGTTACGTCACCAATTTTAATGACATATGCCGAGCAGCCGCGCGAGTCGCCGAACTCAACCGCGCCGGAGAGCGAGGCCAAGTGGGCTGTCGCTGCCGCCTGCGCGATGGCCTCTCGCTTGACTTTGTCAAGCACTTCATAGTCGACGCCAGAGCGTCGATACTCTTGCTGGTTGGCCATGAGCTAGCACACCTTCCTGAGGCAATTCGTAGAACTTAATGAGCAGGTCGAATGCTCACTGGTGTCGTCGAGCCGACTCCGGTTAGCCGGCGCCCGGAGCGAACGCCGCGTAGCTATCTGGTACTTCATGCCGGTAGGGAATGCCGATGCTGGCACCAGGTCTGGTGACCGCGACGCCCGCCGCGGCGCATGCGTACATCACGGCCTGCTCAAGCGCACTTCCTGCGCACAACTCTGCGGCCAGCGCGCCAGTGAAGGCATCGCCGGCCCCAGTGGTATCAACGGGCACGACGGCGGAGGCGCTGATCCACCGCAATCGGCCCTGATCGCTGAGCACCGCGCCATGCTCGCCGAGCGTCACTACCAGCGCCTGCCCCGGCGGCCGATCGAACGCACCGATCGCTGCGGCGATCTGGCCCCGATCGTCTGGCTTTAGCTCGTCCCGCCCAACGTCATAAGCCAACTCAAATTCATTGACGATCAGGACGTCAACGAGCTCAAGGAGGTCACGAGACAGTGGCTGAGCTGGTGCGGCGTTGAAGACATTACATGCGCCGCGTCGGCGCCCGGCGTCGAGGAATTTCAAAATCGTGGCTTGCGGGATGTCGAACTGACTGACCAGCACGTCTCTCGGCTGAATCAGATCGCCGTTCTCAAAAGTCAGTGGAGGCATGTCATTCGCGTCATAGACTATGGTGTTCTGACCGTTATCATCGACCACTACGAATGCCATGCCAGTCCTTCGGTCAGGCAACTTAGATATATAGTCTGTGTTGATGCCTTCGCCGCTCAGGAACGTAATCATATCTGCACCGAATTGGTCGTCACCGACGCATCCGAATAGCGTTACCTTCGCTCCGGTCCTAGCTGCCGCAACCGCCTGATTGGCCCCTTTCCCGCCAGGTAGGTATCGCAGATCCTGTCCGCCGATTTCCTCTCCCGGATGTGGATGCCGGACAACTCTGATCACCGCGTCGATGTCGATCCGCCCGGCTACCAGGACTCTGGGCAAGGTCTATTCCTTTCGGTGTGCTGCCGACTCAGCTGTTGCCAGTCTCGCCCGCACCCGCGCTACCGCCGGGTGCGCCTCGCCAAGACCTTCCTCCCGAATTCGCAGCGCTCGCTCAAGCAACTGCTGCGCTCCTGGCCAGTCACCTAGGTCGGCGAGCGCTGTGGCCAGGTTGTTGAGGCTGGTGGCAACATCAGGATGATCCAGGCCAAGCTTGGTCTCCCTGATGGCGAGCGCCTCAGTGAATAGCGCCTTAGCCTCGACCAGCTCACCCATGTCAGCGACGACCACCGCTATGTTGTTCACGCTCCACGCTACGTCTGGATGTTCATTCCCAAGCTGGAGTTGTCGTATACCAAGCCCGCGGAAGAGCAACTGCAGCGCCTCAGGCAACTCGCCCGAGCGCGCGAGCACCGTGCCGAGATTGTCCAAAGTGGTAGCTACCGCAGCGTGCTGCCCCGTTGTCCGGGCCCACTCGATTGCTTGATCACGAGTCGCGGCGACATCGCCAAGCCGACCACTGGCCGGAACCATCGCCACCGCTCGCGGAGCGGATCGTGGTGCCTCGTGCAATTCACGCTCACAGTACGCCCGCTCGCCGGCCAGGTGACCGAGTTCGCGCACCTCTGTCTCCGCCGAAGTCGACAGCTCGTCCCAAAGGCGGAGCGATCTTTCCAGCACCTCCTTCGCGTGTTCGAGCTTATCCATGATCATCAGCGCTACCCCGAGGTTGCTCAGCGCTAGGGCGATCGCTGGAGTGCCGGACTTGTGATCGGCCATCCAGATGCCAATGGCCTCATTGAGCGCGTCGCGGGCTTCGGCACCGATCTCAAGATCGCAGAGCACGGCACCGAGGTTGTTCAGCGTGGCTGCCACCTCGGGGTGATCGCGACCGAGGGCACTTTGGCGTACCTCAAGTGTCTGCTCCAAGGCAGACTTCGCTTCGTCGAGTCGCCCCATGTCCCAGAGCACCAAGCCGAGGTCATTCAGCCTGTCGGCAATCGCCAGATCGTCCCCCTGGCGCCCCCGCTCCAGCGCCAGCGCCTGCTCAAGCAGTCGCTTCGCTTGCGAGTGGTCCGCCCTGCCCCAAAGGAAACTAGCTACCTTGTTAAGCAGCAGTGCGCTGATCAAGGACTCCGCGCCCACTGCCTCAGCATTATCGATCGCGGCCAGGGCGTGCGGAAGGAGCAGGCCGCATTGATCCCACAGGGCGGTGTCGCTGCCGCCACTGGGAAACGCGCTGTCCACGAGCACGACCACTCGAGCCGCGCTCGCGCGGGCCTCATCCTGAGTAAGGCTCGACCTGATCACCGCCTGGACGAGGCGGTGTATGGACATGGAGTCGCTGGACACCTGCATCAGGGAGTAGCGATGAATCGTCGCCAGCACCTGATTGAACGCGAATCCCCTCGCGAACGGCGCCCGCAACTCCTCAGGCAGGCCATCAGAGTGCTCGGTGAACAAGCTCTTGGGTATGCCGTCCGGATGCAGGAACGCGCACAGTATCAGCAGGTCCTGCGCGGCCGGGGCCTGCATTCGCACCTGATCGAGCGCGACCCGCCAAGTAGTCGCAACCGTCTGCTCAGTCGTCGCGGTCTCGACCGCGAGCAACTCAGGCCCATGCTCGTGGAACATCTGTAGATATTCCGCCGGAGTAGCCCTGGTCTCGTCTAAATATGACGCCGCTTGCTCCAGCGCGAGCGGCAAACTGCCTAGGGTAGCCGAAAGGGCAGCCAAACTCTCTTTATCTCGGTCGCCAATGCGCTTGCGCAGGAAATTAAGTGCCTCATCTTGCTTCAGTACGCCAAGTTCCACTTTCGACGTGGTGCCCCACGATGGCGTACGGGAGGTGATCAGGACTTGTCCTTCTCCCCGTGGTGGACGGTACGCAGCCAAGGGGCGCGCATCCTCAGCGTTGTCGTAGATCAGTAGCCATCTGTCCCGCTCGCGCAATTCATCCCAGAGTGCATCAAGCACCTCAAACTGACTTGACCGTTCCGGCAAACCGAGCTTGCGGGCCAGGATGGCCAGCGTCTCAGGAATGGCGACCGGCAATTCAGCTGGGATCCACCAGATAATGTCGTACTCGTTGCCGTACCGGTAGGCGTACTCGATGGCTAGCTGCGTCTTGCCAACCCCGCCAAGTCCATGCACCGTTGCCGATTGGACGACGGCCGCTGTGGACTCGCTGGCCAGCAGCCGATGCACCTGGCGCAAGTAGCCGCTACGCCCGCAGAATACGGGATTGCGTGGCGGCAGATTCGTGATGCGCGGGCCGCTGCCAGGGAAGCGCGGCACGTCAGCTGAGCCGATCGCACGCGCCGACTGCGGGACTCCGGTCACGATGGGAGCGCTCAGCGCAGCCGACGGAAAATTGGGCTCGTCGGCCGGCTTCCTGCGGCCCAGCCGAATAGCGTCAAGCAGTCGGGCACGTGCCTGCTCTCGTGACATTCCGACGAGATCCACGAAGACGCGCGTGCGCAGTAGCCTCGGCAGCTCGCAGGCCTCGATGCGAATCCCCAGCAACCTGGTCCTGCCGTCCGCATCTCGCGAGAACGCGCCAGTCCATTCATCGCGGCAATAGGGTGACGCGAGATAGGCCGCTGAGAGCAGTGCAATGGTGTAGTCAGCCTGCTCCAACGCATCGTGCATGCGCTCGATGAAGTTCTGGCCCACGTCAAAGTCCCAGGCCTGCAAGAACACCGTGTAATCTGCGCTCTCCAGTTGCCAGGCGATCCACTCCGCCCAGGCCCGATCCGCCCCGGCGTAGGAGAGGAAGAAATTGCGCTTCTCCGTCACAGTGCCACCCGATTTTGCCCGCATATTCACCCGACAGATGCCCTAACTTATCATCGGCCCGATCCCTTCTTGGCGATCTTTCGGCCACGACGGCACGCGAACGAGTTTCCGTGATCAAGACTTTTCCGGTGATAATCTCGTGATCACGGAAGTTGGCAACACAAGAATGCGGCGGCCGGGGCTGCGGCGGCCGGGGCTGCGGTGGCCGGGGCTGCGGTGGCCGGGGCTGCGGTGGCCGGGGCTGCGGTGGCCGGGGCTGCGGTGGCCGGGGCTGCGGTGGCCGGGGCTACGGCGGCGGTGGCGCGATCGGCGAGCTGAGCTGACCCGGTACTGACCGGCCCCGCCTCGCTCGCCGTCGGCGCTGGTCAGGCTGGTGTGGCTGACCGGGTGAACGGCTGCTGCACCTCAAATACCTGCTCGCTCACGTGCTCGATATCGTCGACCTCGTGTACCCAGACCTGACGCCCTGGCCCGTCTGGCTGGCAGTCGTGCGCCTCGGTCCAGCGGGCCAGGTCGTGGTACACCATCGGGAAGATACTGGCCGCTGGCCCGCTGCGGACGGCGACGGCGGCTTCGACTTCTGGCAGGGCCGCGGATTGCGCGGGCGGCGGTAGCTCGGCCGGCGGTTCGGGAACGGCGACGGCCAGGTGGACGATCACGTCGCCGCTGTCGCTGTACTCGCTATAGATGATGTAGGGGCCGGTTGCCCCGATCAACTTTCTAAGTTCGAGCTGGTCGAATTGCCTGACGCAGCGATTGACCGCCGCGACCATGTGCTGGTTGGCGAAGTCCGTGGTGGTCGTCGAGACTTCCACTACCGCCATCGCCGGGATCCTTTTGACCACGATGTCGTCTGCTGGCATGGTGCCTTCCCTTTCGATGTAGCGGAGCCGCGCCTCGACTCCGAGCAACTGGTTCTGGTGCTCGTCGATCTCGCGTTCAAGCTGGGCGCGGCGCAGCAGCAACATGCCTTTCAGCTCATCTAAGGTGATGCCTTCGAGCAGGAGCTTGGCCTGGGCCAGGGACAGTCCAAGGCCCTTGAGTGCGACGATGCGGTTGAGCTGGCCCAATTGGTCCGCTGAGTAGCCGCGATAGCCAGTCTGGTCAGCCACGTACGCCGGGCGGAGCAGACCGAGGTCGTCGTAGTGCCTAAGCGTGCGGACGGACACGACGCCGAGACTGGCGAACTGACCGATGCTGAGCATGACACGAGTGTGCGCCCCTCACCTAACGTGAGAGTCAAGCCCCGGGATTGGAGTCTGCGCCCTGCTGCCGCTCAAGCGCGGCCAACCGAAGCTCCAGTTGGTCGATCCGGTACCTAAGGATCTCGAGCTGCGCTTCGTCGGCTAGCCGCCGCTCGGCGGTGCGGCGCAACCGAGGCGAGGCTTCGGCGCGAGCCGCGATGACCGCCAGCGGCACCAGGCGTTGCGGCCCGTGCGGGCCATCGACCAGCCGGGACGGGATCTGACCAGTTCGGTACCAGCTGCGCAGCGCGGCGCGGGAGACGCCCGTGTCGGCGGCAGCGCGCTCAAGCGTCACCCAGTCAGAGCCATCGAGCTGGGCCGTCAGGTCAAGCTGGAGCTCCCAGTCATCAAGCCGGTCTTCCCAGTCCACTCCATCGCCTCCCTGAACCCAACCCTATTAATAGCATAGTATTGACATGGTAAAAGCGATAGCGGATGCTGGCAGTTATGTTTGAGCGATTCACCGGACGCGCCCGACACGTCATTGTCCTAGCGCAAGAAGAAGCCCGACGGCTTAACCACAACTACATCGGCACCGAGCACATCCTGCTCGGCCTGCTTGGTGAGCCAGAAGGCGTGGCTTGCCGAGCACTCCACAAGTACGGCCTCACGCTCGACCTGGCTAGGGACGAGGTCGCGGCGGTCGCCCGCCGCGGCAAGTCCGCCCCGAGTGGTCATATCCCGTTTACGCCGCGCGCCAAGAAGACGCTGGAATTGGCGCTGCGGGAGGCTCTGCAACTGCACCATAACTACATCGGGACCGAGCACATCCTGCTTGGCGTGATCCGCGAGCACGAGGGCGTCGGTGCCCAAGTTCTCAGCCAGCACGTCGATCTGCTGACCCTGCGCATGAGCCTGCTCGAGATCGTCGCCACCGCCACGCCCGACCCCGCCCAAGGACGGCGCTGGGCCCGACGGCGGCTGGCGAGTGAGCGCAGCGAGTCTGGCTCATCGGCCGAGCAGGCGGTACTGAGCGCGACGCCGGCCGCGGACACCACGCTGAGCGAGGCCACCAGGCTGGCCGGTACCGCACCGGTTGGCTCGCACCATTTGCTGCTCGCCGCGCTGGCCGATCCCGACGCGGCGGCCTCGCGGGCACTGGCGGCCCTTGGCGTCGATCTTGGCCGGGCTAAGGAAGCCCTGATGGGGGTGGATGTGACCGGGACCAGCGACGAGTCGCCCGAGCAGGCTGGCCGACGACAAATGCTGGTCAGAGTGTCGGACGACCGAGTCACGATCGAGGCAACCGATGCGGCTTTGCTCCGGGCTGCCCGCGCGGCGCTTGAGGCTCTTGGCGATCAGGCTAGCCCGCCCGACACCATCCGCGGCGACCTGCCGGGCGCTCGCAGTCTCGCGACCGCCTGGCAGGCCTTGCACGACAGCCTGGTGGACATCACCCGTATCGCTGGCTATTCGGCTGACGCCGGAATTGTAGAGCTTGGATAGCTCTGCGTGCTAGCTAGAGTTCTCATTGCTTGACAGGCTTCTATCGTCGCAGCTATGGTCGCGATTCCGGTGGACCCTTACCTGCTCAAGAAGGCATACCTGCAGGTCGCCGATGACGTAGCCCGCCGGATCGCCGACGGTGAGATCACGCTCAAGTTGCCGGCCGAGCGGATGCTGGCCGTCGAGTACGAAGCCGCTTACACCACCGTGCGTCATGCCATGCAGGTGCTCCGCGAGCGCGGGCTCATTGTGACGATCCACGGCCGGGGCACCTTCGTAGCCGAGTCACTCAATCGTGGCCCCGGCCGCTGGATCGCGGACAGCTAAACAGCACTGGGCGGCGCTGGCAACGCTACGGGGCGAGCGATGCCTCAAGAGTGATCTCGGGGACGCCGGCCAGCGCCCGGCTCACTGGACAGCCGGCTTTGGCCGCCCATCGCCTGCTCGATAAAGGCCGCCTCGTCGATGCCTGGCACCGCACCGACGGTCACCAGCGCGATCTTGGTGATCGTGGGCACGCCGTCGACCATCCGCAACGTGACGCTGGCCTCAGTGCGGATCGAATCCGCTGGCGTGCCTGCTCTCGCCAGGCCGCCGGACAGCGCCATCGAGAAGCAGGCGGCATGGGCGGCCGCGATCAACTGCTCGGGGTTGGACCCTGGGCCATCTTCGAACCGCGATTTGAAGGTGTAACCACCGCTGATGGCGTCCCCGGCGGTGAAGGTACCTGATCCGGACGGCAAGTCGCCTTTCCATTCGGCGCTTCCCTTTGCTGGCATCTGCGTCCCCTTTCTATTCAACGTTTCTTGAACTGACTAGACGGCAGCGGCTCGGATCTTCGCTGGGGTGAGCGCGGCCATCGCCGTCACCACCGACTCCAGGCCGGGCCTGGCCACGATGATCCTGACCATGGTCTCGTCCAGGCCTTGCGCTAGCCGGGCGTAGACCGATGCCGCTCCTGCTGCTGGTCCGTAGTAGCCGACCGCGGTCAGCAGTTCGTCTGGAGCGGCGGCGACCAGCGCGTCCAGCTTCTCCCCGCGCTGCTGCCGCTGCTCTAGCTCGGTGAGAACATCGCCGAATCCCATCTGGGCGAACATGCCACGGTAGCCGGATGTCGGCGGTACGCCTGGGTGGCCCATAGCGTAGAGCAGCACCTGGCGGCCGAATGCCAGCCGCGCGGCGTCCACATCCTCATCCACGCAGACTCGGATGTACATGGTCAGCGCGAGGTCGGCCGGATCACGGCCAGCCCGCTCGGCACCTTCGGCGAGCAGAGCGCGGCTCCGCCCGATCCGCTCAGGGGTCGCCCAGTTGAGCAGGGCGCCGTCGGCTAGCTCACCGGCCAGCCGCACCATCTGCGGCCCGAGCGCGCCGAGTTGCACGGCGACGTCAGGCCGCGGTCCGGACGACGCCAGCGACCCGCCACTCACCTGGAGCATCGGGCCTTGGTACTGCACTGTCTGGCCGGCCAGCAACTCGCGCACGATGCTCAGGTAGTCGCGCATGTACGCGATCGGCCGGTCGGGCAGGCCGATCGATGACCAGAAACCAGGGCCGTAGCCGCCGGTGCCGATGCCCAGCACGAAACGGCCGCCGGAGATCACCCCGACCGTCGCCGCCTGGGTCGCGAGCGCGATCGGAGGCCACATCCTGGCAACAGGTACTACCGAGATCCCGGTTCTGACCGGCGAGTCCATCGACCAGGCGGCACAGACGTGAAAGGCGTCGGGCACACCGCCAGCCGGGGTCCATAGGCTCTCGAAGCCGAGCCTGACCGCTTCCCTGCCCGCCTCCCGCAGCTCATCGAACGGCAGCCCGAGTCGGCTATCTAGCCCCGCACCGATCAGCATGAACACCATTCCCGCGCCCGAAGTCTGCCCGACCGGCAACTTATCACTGCCGCCCGCCCTTGCTCCCAGCCGAGGTGAAAGGATCGGCACTGAGGTGCGGCCGTCAGCGCACTGACCAGGAGGCATCGTGGACATCACTTCGCTGATCCTTGACGACCATCATGAGCAGCGTCGGCTGTTCGCGATGCTAGAGCAGGCCGATGGGGCTGGCCCGGCGATACTTGGTCAGCTATGGGCTCGGCTGTCGGCCTTCCTCGAACTTCATGCCCAGGCCGAGGAGGAGATCTTCTACCCAGTGCTGCTTCAGGTCGGGCTGCGAACCGGCAATGCGGAGCGCACTGAGGACGAGACCTTGGACGCGATCGGCGACCATAACGAGATCAGAGACACGATCGCGGTCGTCGGCCAGCACGAGGTGGGCACGGCTGGCTGGTTGGCTGCTGTGGCCGACGTGAACGTAGCCAACGGCGATCACATGGCTGAGGAAGAGCGTGAGGGTCTCACCGAATTCCGGCGTGCCGTCAGCCTGGCGCAGCGCCATGAGCTGGCCATCGCGTTCGCGGCGTTCGAGGCGCGTAACTACGCCGGCGTCACCCCGGTTGATAAAGATCCGATGGGCTACGTCCGGCAGAACGAGGCCAGCTTTGTGGTGTCAGGCGGGCTGAGCATCGGCAGCCTCAAGAACCGCTGACGCCAACCTGCGCTTGATGCAGGGACAGTTAGCTATCGTGCTCAGCCAAAATCGCGGCGATGTCCGCGGCCGCGGGCGAGCCGAGCGCGGTGTAGCTGCGCAGCGCTTGGCGTAGGGCGCTCAGTCCCTGCTGGGTCTTGCCTTCAGCGAGCTGACTGCGCCCGATGCCGGCGAGCGCCCGGGCGACGTCGGCCCGCAACGAGATCTCGGCCGCGATCGCCTTGGCGCTTTCGTAGTGCGAGATCGCGGCGGCGTAGTCAGCGGTGGCCAAGGCGAGATCGCCTGACGTGTTCAGCACCTCAGCGGCGCCGTTCCTGACCCCGAGTTCGGTGTAAAGATCGAGTGACCGGCGCAGGCTGGCGGCAGCGGCCGGCCAGTCCTGCTCGGCCATCCGCAACTGGCCGATCGCATGCAGCGCGTCGGCCTCGCCAGGGCGGTGCCCGGTGTCCTGGCACAGTCGCAGCGACTCGTCCAGGCTGGCGGCGGCGGCGGCGAAGTCACCGGCCGCGAGGTAGCTGGCGCCGAGGCCGTTGAGCGCGGTGGCCTGGCCGATGAGGTTACCCAAGTCCCTGAGCAGCCGCAGGGCCGCGGTGTAGCTGATCGTCGCGGCCTCGTAGTCGCCGGCCGCCCGCTGCGCGTCGCCGAGCCCGTTCAGCGCGGTCGCCTGGCCGAACCGGTAGTCCAGGCCGCGGTACAACCGGAGCGCCTGGCGCTGGCTCTCGATGGCCGCCTGATGCTGACCCGCGGCCTGGTGCACGATGCCGAGCCCGTACCTGGCCGTGGCTTCACCGATCCGGTTGCCGAGCTCGCGATGCAAGGCCAGCGCCTCTTCATGCCGGGCGGTCGCCTCGGCGTAGTCCCCGGTGCTGCGCAGCATCTGGGCGAGCCGGTTGAGCGCGCTCGCCTCGCCTAGCCGGTTGCCCACCTGCCGGTACAACCGCAGGGCCTGCTCGTGGCTGGCGGCAGCGGCCTGATAGTCGCCCGTGGCTCGCTGCACCAAGCCGAGCTCATTTAGCGCGCTCGCCTCGCCGGCCAGATTCCCTAGCTCGCGATACAAGCGCAGCGCTTCTTCGTGACTCGCGATGGCGGCGCGATGATCGTTCAGCCCGAGTTGGGCGACGCCGAGTTCGTTCAGCGCGCAAGCCTGGCCAAGCTTGTTGTCGAGTTGCCGGTAGAGCCGCAGCGCCTGGCGCAGGCTCGTTGACGCCGCCGGGTAATCGCCAGTGAGCTGCTGGATCTCGCCGATGTCAGTGAGCGCGCCCGCCTCGGCGAGCTGGTCGCCGCTGTCACGGGCCGCTTGCAGCGCCACCCGATGCAGGGTCAGCGCCTGGTCCCAGTACCCATGATTGCGCAGGAACCCGTGCATCGCTGCGGCGATGACGATGGCCTGCTTGCGCTGCTCGCGGGTCGCGGCACTGGTAACGGCGGCGTGCAGGCCGAGCCGTTCGGCATCGAGCCACTCGACAGCGGTTTTCCTGCTAGCCAGGTCTGGATGATGGGCCGGGCCAGGGCCGTCAGCCTCCGGCATGTTGCCCGGGCTCTTCCTGGTCAGATACTGACTAGCGATGACGGCGGTGTACCGGTAGAAGGTGAGCAGCCGGTCAATGGCTTGCTGGGACTCAGCCGCCTGATCTTCGGCGGCCAGGCTCCTCGCGTGCTCCTTGATCAGGTCATGCATACGGAAGCGTCCGTATCCAGGTTCGGCCAGCAGGTGCTGGTCGTACAGCGCCGCCAGCTGTCGCTGGGCCGTGGCCAGGTCGCTGTCGTCCAGGGCGGCGGCCGCGTAGGCGTCGAAGTCGGTGCCTGGATGCAGGCCAAGGCGGCGGAACAGGCGCTGCTGGTCGTCGGTGAGATCCTGATAGGACAAGCCGAACGCGGCGGTCACCGACACGTTTTCGACGCGCATGAAGTCGAGCCGGTCCCGAGCGGCCGACAAGTCAGCCGCGACCCGCGCGCAGGTCCAGGCCGCATGGTGATTGAGTTGCCGAGCCAGCATGCCGATGGCCAGCGGCAGGTAACCGCAGAGCTTGGTGATCTCGGCTACCGCGGGGTCGCCTTTGCCAAGTCCTGCCCGCTCGGCCAGGCGGATGAAGAGATCCTCGGCATCGGCCTCAGGGAGCACGTCGAGGCTGATCGGATGAGCGTCTTCCAGCGCAGTCAGGTGCCTGCGGCTGGTGATCAGCACCAGGCTGCCGGGCGCTCCAGGCAGCAGCGGCCGCACTTGTTCGTGCCCGGATGCGTCGTCGAGCACCAGCAGCAGCCGCCCAAGGCCGGCCACATGATCGCGCCAGAGCCTGGATCGCTCCTCAAGCCCAGGCGGGATCTGCGTGGCGTTGACTCCAGCGGTGCGCAGCAGGCTGGAAAGCGCCTCCGCTGGTTCGATCGGCTGCTGACCTGGGGTGTGACCGTGCAGTTGCAGGTAAATCTGCCCGGCTGAGAAGAGCTCGGCCAATTGATGCGCGGCATGCACGGCGAATGCTGTCTTGCCGACTCCTGGCATCCCGTCGATCGCCCAGATCCCCACGACGGCTGCGGTATCGGTGGCCTTGGCCGCTTCAATGAGCTCATGAAGCTGAGCGTTACGGCCGGTGAAACCGGTAACATCGCGCGGCAGGGTCTTGGTCGCCGCCGCTACGCCGCCTGAGCCGCTTGGCAGTCCGCCGGCCGAGAAATCGCCCCTGGCCGCTGCTTCGAAGACAACCCGGTCCTGGCCTTGCAGCCCAAGCGCATCGGCGAGCAGCCTGGCGGTATCCCGGCGGGCTGTGACGTTGACGCCGCGCTCAAGGTCGCTGACCGACCGGGCGCTGATCCCGGCTCGCTCGGCGAGTTCTTCCTGTGTCAGCTGGGCGCGCAGTCGCAATTGCTTAAGCAAGCTGGCGAATGAGATCACGGCTTGATCAGCCATAGTCATTGCCCCCGAGGCACAGTAACGGCATTCCCGTCAATTCGCCCGTGTGTCCATCATTTGCCTGGCCTATCTATCAGCTAAGGCAAATTGTAAACGCCGAAGACCCGCATTGCGCGGTGCCGCCGCCGCCCGAGTCCGTCGAGGTCACGATCAGATAACGGCAGCGGGGTCCGGCGATTGCACCAATACCGCACCGCCAGTGGCTACGAATTACCGGTAACAGCCAGCTCGCGAGCGCGCGATGGCCATCGAGGGGAGCGGCGTGACCATGCTCGGTCTGGTGATCGTGGGGGTGGTCGCGGGGTTCCTCGCGGGCATTTCGCCTTGCATCTTGCCGGTGCTGCCGGTTGTGCTGGTCGCTGGCGCGACCAGCGACCATACCGGTGCCGATCCGGACGCTGGCACTGGCGTCAAGCCGCGCTCTGGGCTAGCCAGGCCACTGGCCGTAGTCGGCGGGCTGGTGCTCAGCTTTAGCCTGCTGATCTTGATCGGCTCAGAAGTCATCTCGCTGTTGCGGTTGCCGGCCGACTCGCTTCGCGACGCCGGTATCGCGCTGCTGATCCTGGTCGGACTCGGCTACCTGATTCCGCCACTTGGTCTGCTGCTTGAGCGGCCATTCGCCAGGATCAGCACTCGGCGACCGAGCGGCCGGGCCGGCGGATTCGTACTCGGCCTGGCGCTTGGCGTGCTCTACGTGCCGTGCGCCGGGCCAGTGCTTGCCGCGATTACCGTCGTCGGCGCGACGCACCGGGTCGGCCTCACCGCAGTGGTCGTCACCGCCGCCTTCGCCGTCGGCACGGCGATCCCGTTGCTCGTGATCGCGATCGCCGGGAGCCAGCTGTCGGGCCGGATCGGCACCTTCAGGCGTCACGCCGTCGGGGTACGCCAGTTGGGCGGCGTGGTCCTGGTCGTGATGGCGGTGGCGATCGCGTTTAACGTATTCGACGGACTGCAAAAGGACGTGCCGAGCTATTCGACGGCGCTGCAGGGCTCCAAGACCGTGCGCAAGGAGCTTAACCACCTCACTCACGTCAAGGCGACGACCTTGACCAGGTGCGACAGTTCGGCTTCCGGCTTGGTCAATTGCGGCCGGGCACCGAACTTCACTGGCATCACGGCCTGGCTCAATACTCCAGGCGACAAGCCGCTGTCCATCAGCTCGCTGCGCGGCAAGGTGGTGCTCGTCGACTTCTGGACCTACTCCTGCATCAACTGCCAGCGCACCCTGCCGCATGTGGAGGCCTGGTACAGCCGGTACGCCAAGGACGGCTTGGTCATCGTCGGCGTGCACACGCCCGAGTTCGCGTTCGAACACGTGGTGTCGAACGTGCGCAGCCAGGTGGCGGCGCTCGGGGTGCGCTACCCGGTCGCGGTCGACGATAACTACGGCACCTGGGACGCCTACGACAACGAGTACTGGCCGGCCGACTACCTGATCGACGCTCAGGGCATTGTCAGGCATGTGCACTTCGGCGAGGGCGACTACAGCGGTACCGAGCAGCTGATCCGCCAGTTGCTGATGGCTGCCCATCCTGGACGGGCACTGCCGCCGCCGACCAGCGTGCCTAACCTGACCCCGACCGGAGCGCTGAGCCCTGAGACCTATCTCGGCTACTCGCGGTTGCAATACCTGATTTCGGCGTCGCCGGTGGCCAGGAACGCGGCGGCGACCTATCGCTTCCCTTCGCAGCTACCGCTCGGTGGCCTTGGGCTGGCCGGAACCTGGACCGATCACGCCCAGGAGGCTACCGCCGGAGCGGGGGCCAAGCTTGAGCTGAAGTTCCTGGCCAAGGACGTCTACCTGGTGCTCGGCGGCAGTGGCAGCATCGAGGTCTCGGTGAACGGCAAGGAAGTCGACACCGTGCGCGTCGGCGGGCCGCCTCGGCTGTATCGCCTGTTCTGGGCGAAGTCAGCCGTGACTGGGACTTTGCTGCTGCGACCCAGCCCCGGCGTGCAGGCCTACGACTTCACCTTCGGCTGATGGCGGTGCTTCGAGCCGGAGTACCGGCAGCTGCCGGTACCGGGTAAAGGTCGGCATCGCGACGCCGATCAGCAGCGCTACTAGCACGGTGGCGATGCCACCTGAGAGCGCGCTGATGGTGGGCGTCGTGAGCGAGGCGAGCGCACCGGCTTCCAGGTTGCCGAGCTGACCACCACCTACGCCGACCACGAAGTCGGCGGCGGTCACCCGGCCGCGCAGCGCGTCAGGCGTTACCGACTGCACGATGGTGCCCCTGAGCACGACCGTCACAGTGTCAGCCAGGCCAGCCACTACCAGCAGGCTCAAGGTGAGCCACAATGGGGCGGCGATCGCGAAGCCGGCGAAGGCCGCGCCCCAGATCGCGACCGCCACGAGCATGACCAGTCCCTGCCTGGACGCCCGCCGCAGCGGCCCTGACAAGGCCGCGCTGATCAGCCCGCCAACGCCGATCGCGGTGGTGAGCAGGCCGAGCGTGCGCGGGTCGGCACCGAAGCGCGCGGCATTGATCGCCGGAAAGAGCGCCACCGGCAGTCCGAAGATGGTGGCGGTAAGGTCGGCGAGAAAGGCACCGCCAAGTACCGGGCTGCGACAGATGAAGCTGACGCCTTCGGCGACCGCGCGCGGACTGCGGCGTACTGCCTGCCCACTGGGCGGCATCGGCGGCAGGCGGAGTACGCCGTAGAAAGACGCCGCGAAGCTGACCACGTCGATCAGGTAGCAGCCGCGCAGGCCGAGCACAGGGACGGCAGTAATCAAGCCGGCCAGCGCCGGGCCTGCCATCAGCACGAGCTGATTGTTGAGCCGGTTGAGCGCGAGGCCGGCCGCGAGCTTGTCGGCTGGCAGCAGGCGGGGGATAAAGGTCTGCCTGGCCGGCTGGGCCACCGAGCTGATGCAGGCCTGGATCGTCACCAGCAGGTAGAGCAGCCAGAGCGAACGCAGCCCGACGATCGCCTGTCCAGCCAGTGCCGCTGACACGCCGACGAGCAAGCAGTTGGTGACGATGACCAGCTTGCGTCGGTCGACCGCGTCCGCCAGCGATCCGCCGATCAGCCCGATGACGAGGATGGGCACCAACTGGCACAGGCTGACGATGCCCACCGCGAACGATGACCGGCTGATGTCATACACCTGGAGCGTCACCGCGAAGCGGGTCAGCGCGCTGCCGGTCGCCGATGCGACTGATCCGGCCCACAACCGCCGGAACGCCGGCGACTCGCGCAGCGGGCTGAGGTCGGCGAGCAGCCGGGTAATCCTTGGCACAATCTGCTCCCATCGGCCCGCTCGCCTTCAGGGTAAATTGTAACAGCACTTATATAAGTGCTGTTACAAGCGTTGGTAGACTGCCGTCATGACTGAGCCCGCGCCGATCGAGCACAGCCGCTGGTGGCCGCTGCATCAGCTACTTGGCGCGATGAACGGCGACATTGCCAGGGTGTATGCCGAGGCGCAGCTCAGTGAGCTGAAGCCAAGCTGGGTACTTGAGCTGCTCAGGCTCTATGAGCGCGGCCCGATGACGATCACCGAGCTGGCCGAGTCAGTGCAGCGCACGCATTCGGCCGAGAGCCAGAAGGTCGGCGCCATGCGGGCGGCCGGACTAGTGCGCACCACCACCGGCGCCGACGCCCGCAGCAAGCAGGTGACGCTGACGGCCAAGGCACGCGGGCTGGCGGGTCAGCTAGCAGCGGAATGGCGCGCTACCGAAGCCGCGCTGGCCGAGCTAGAGGCCGAGATCCCCTATCCGATCACGCTGGCCGTGTCCGACATTCTGGCCGCGCTGACGCGCAAGAGCTTCCACGACCGGATCAGTGAGAAATTGGCTGCCGACACCGCCTGGCAACCGCCCGCCCGACACTCAACTGCCGCTCAGGATGCTGACGCCGCGGCGCATCGCCTCGCTTAGGCCGACCGCCGGGCCCGGATCGCCGGGGAGCTAGAGTGGCCGGATGCTGCCAGGATCGCGCGATGCTGAGCGTGCCGGTCCGGCAGGCATCTTGGCCGTTCTGTCTATCGCCGCACTTGCCTACGCGGTGCTCAGCTCAGCCGTGATCCCGGCGCTGCCGACGATCAGGACCAACCTGCACGCTAGCGAGACCGGCGTCACCTGGCTGCTCACCGGCTTCTTGCTGTCCGCCTCGGTGGGCACCGCGATCATTGGCAAGCTCGGTGACATGTACGGCAAGAAACGGCTGCTGGTCTGGACCTTGCTGATCCTCACCGCCGGCACGCTGCTGGCCGCTCTGGCTGGCTCGCTGACTGTGCTGATTGTGGCGCGGATCATTCAAGGAGTGGCCGGCGGCATCTTCCCGCTGTCATTTTCGATCGCCAGGGACGAGTTCCCGCCTGATCGAGTGGCAGGCAGTATCGGCCTGATGTCCGCCATTCTGGGCGTCGGCGGCGGTTTTGGGCTGCTGCTCGGCGGCCTGATCGATGAGCACCTGAGCTGGCACTGGCTGTTCTGGTTTCCGCTTATCGCGATGATCGCGGCAATCATAGGCACCTGGCGCTACATCCCCGAGTCGCAGCTGCGCACGCCCGGTAAGGTCAACTGGCTCGCTGCCGCGCTGCTCACCGTCGGCATGTCCAGCTTGCTGATCGGCATCGCGCAGACCACCGCCTGGGGCTGGACTGGCCCGGCCACGCTGGCGCTGCTCATCGGCGGGCTGCTGGTGTGCGGATTGTGGATCGGGGTCGAGGTGCGTAGCGCCAACCCGCTGATCGACATGACCATGATGGCTGTGCACGCGGTCTGGACCACCAACCTGGCGGCGTTCCTGGTTGGTGGCGGACTGTACGCGTGGTTCCTGCTGCTGCCGCAGTTCGCCCAGCTCCCGGCCAGCACCGGCTTCGGCTATGGTGCCTCCGTGGTGGTGGCCGGGCTGTACCTGCTGCCGTGCGCGATCGGAATGGGCGTGCTCGGCTCGGTAGCTGGCCGGGTCGAGCGTCGGTTTACCTCGCGCCGGGCGCTGATCGCCGGCGCCGCCATCAGCGCCGTCGCCAGCGGCTGGCTGGCCGTCGCCAGCGCGCATCCCTACGACATGCTGATCAGCTCGACGCTGCTCGGGATCGGCATCGGGCTTGCCTTCGCCGCCCTAGGCAACCTGATCGTGCAGGCGGTCCCGCCCAGCCAGACCGGTGCCGCCAGCGGGATGAATACCGTGCTGCGCACCCTTGATGGCGCGGTCGGTGGCCAGATCGCGGCCACTTTCGTGGTCGGCAGCACCGTGCACGGATTGCCTGAGCTGACCGGCTTCACCAAGACCTTCGTGATGGGTGCCGTCTTCTTGGCCGGCAGCGCGATCGCCGGGGTGCTGATCCCGGCGCGCAAGTTGCGGGTCAGCCTGGTCCAGCCGCAGCAGGCGGCTGAGCCTGAGGTCAGCTGACCGCCGGCTCAGGCTTCGGCTCAATCGGCCCGCTATAGCGAAGGAACTGGATCCGCGACGGGTGCTCCGTGCCGTGGTGCACGGTGAGGTGCGCGATCGAACCGTCGGTGGCCGACTCGTTCGCGCCGCCCGTGTGCCAGTTCCGGTCGGCCAGGGGGAAGTTGGACCCGGCGATCTCCACCCTGATCCGGTGCCCAGCTCGGAAATAGTTGCCAGTGGTGATCCCGCTGACCTCGACCCGATAGATCTCGCCCGGCACCAGGTTGGTCGGCTCGGTGAAGCTGTCACGGTAGCGCAGCCGTAGGCAGGTATCGGCCAGGTTGTAGGCGGTGCCGTCTGGATAGACGTCGCACAGCTTGACGAAGATGTCGGCGTCAGGCACGTCGGCCGACACGTACAGCTCGGCGGTGACGTCGCCGACGATCGCGACCGGCTCGGTCAGTTCGGCGGTGCTGTAGACCAGCACATCAGCCCGGCACTCGACCGGCCGCTGGTCGGCGCAGACCGAAGTATAGGTGGCCAGGTCACCGCCGATGCTCGGGACCGGGTTGCGCGGATCGGCGATGAACTCATCGGTACCGGCGGCAGCGCTGGCCGCCACCAGGCAGCCATCACCCCACAAGGTGTTCGCTGACCCGCCGCTTGACAGGTAAAGCGACTCCGGTGCGGTGTCGGGCAATGGCCATTTTTCACCATGAAGCCAGCTACCCGCACCCATCAGGAAGACCTGTACCTTCGGCATCGGCTTCCAGTCATCAGGCTTATCCCGCAGCAGCCGGTCGAACCAGCTCACGATGATTTCCTCGTAAGGGAAAGTGGAGTCGCCGATGGGCCGGTCGCCGAGCTTGGCATCCGGCGCCGTGATGGTCATCTTGCAGTGCTCAGTCGGTGCCATGATCAGGTACTGCTCGGGGTGATGCTGCTGGAACTCGAACAGCTTGATGGTTTCGTAGGCGCCGATGTCCATCCAGCCATTGATGTTGATGGCTGGCGTCGCACCGGTGTGACTCGCGTCGATCAGGTCCACGTGCGCCCAGGCCGGGCCGGCCGGGCCGGTCACCATGAACTCTTCGAACCCGGTCAGCGGCGCGCCCATCCGGCGCAGTACCTCGCGGCTCGGCGCCTTGAGCGTGGACCTGGCCAGGGCGGCGGCGTAGTCCGGGTTGCGGAAGTCGGGGGAGCTTACCGAGAAGCGGCGGAAGATCCTGGCCCGCTCGTCATCGCTGTCCACCGGCGGCAGCTTGGGCCGGATCCTGATGCCGAACGGGGCGTGCCACAACGCCCAGCTCTTGAGCATGGGCACGCCGCCGCGATAGAAGAGGCCCTGGTGGTACTCGCAGCCCGGGATCGAGCCGATGCCTGCGCCTGAGCTCATCGGCACGCAGGCGGCGAGCGCCGGGTGACCGATCGCGCCGAGCTTGAGCTGATTTTCCGCTGATGACGAGCAGCCGTGCAGGCCGACCTTGCCATTCGACCACGGCTGCGCGGCAATCCAGTCCAGCGTGTCTATCGCATCGGCAGTGGTCTTGGTCAGGAAGCCGAACTCGCCTTCTGACCATTCGGTGCCGCGCTCGTTTTGCACGATCACCGCGTACTCGTTCTTGAACAGTGCCTTGGGCAGTCCTTCGAGCCGGTCAAAGGCGGTCGTGGCATACGGCGTGCGGATCATGAACGTCGGATACTTGCCGTCCGCTTTGGGCCTGATCACGACGGTGGCCAGCCGGGTACCGTCGCTCATCGGCAGCATCAGGTAGTCAATGCGGTACCTGATGGGGTCCGCGCCTTGAGCCCTGGCCGTTGACTCAAGCGCGGTCGGCGGGAAGAACTCAGGCCCGGTCTGGCTGTCGGCGGCTGCAGGCACGCGTTGATACCCCCGTATTCCTGGCGACCTAGCGCATAGCGGCCATGCTATCCCGGTGTGTTGGGGAGATACTGAGCGAGTGCGCATCAGAATTGAAGGCGTTGACCTCCCTGGTACGTCCTGCGGTCCGAGTCCAGAGCGGCCGGCCGGCTATCGCAACATTCACGTCGCCGTCCAGCGGCGAGCTAAGCCCGGTGAGCTGCTCGGCCTGGTGCCCGCCGATGCGCCAGCAGCTACCTGGGAGCTTGACTGCGTGGCGACGCCGACGGCGGATGGCTTCGACGTCAAGGGACCTTATGTCCAAGGACCGCCCGGCGGCAGGTTCATCTACCTGAACTGGGGGACGGTCGATGATGGCAGCTTTACCATGTTCCGCCGGGCCAAGCTCTGGCTGAACTCGGTTCCCGCCGAGGTGCTGGCGGCGAGCCTAGATGGCGTGCTGGTCGGCCGGCTCGGCCTGACCGATGCCCGCGGAAACCCAAGATGCGCCGCCGTCCGGCCGCCCGTGATCGAGTGGTCCGTCGGCAGCTAGCCGCGCCTTGGCCGCAAGGCGAAGACGCCCGGCGGCGGCGTGGGGGAGTCTTCGGGCTGGGCGTCGGTGAGCGGCCTGGCCCCGGCAGCGAACCGGTCCAGGTCAGCGGCGCAGATGAGCTGACCAGGGAACGGGTCGGCGGCCGCGCGGCGCGCTAGTCCCGCGACCGGCAGCGGTTGGTGCGCGGCGGCCAGCACCAAGTTGCCGTACCGGCGGCCTTTGACGACAGCGGCGTCGGTGATCAGGCAAGCGTGCTCGAACACGCACCTTGTCGCGGTGATCCTTGACTTGGTATGGGTGAGGGGCGGGCCGTCGCCGATGTTGACCGCGAAGACGCCAGTCGCGGTGAGTACCCGATCGGCCGCCGTGGTGAACTCCGCTGAGGTGAGGTGCGCCGAGGTGCTTGCCCCCGCGAACAGATCAGCAATGACCAGGTCAAACGAGTCGGCTTCGATTTGGTCAAGCGCCGCCCTGGCGTCGGCGACGCGCACCTTGATCCGGCCTGGTCCGCGGCGGGTGGTGGCGGGGAGCGGCAATTGGCGCCGGACGAACTCCACCAGCGCACCATCGGACTCGATCGCCAACTGCGGCGACCCCGGCCTGGTGGCGGCCACGTACCTGGCCAAGGTGAGACCGCCGGCACCTAGATGCAGCACCCGGAGCGGCTCAGTCGGCGGCGCGATCAGATCGATCACGTGCCCGAGCCGGCGCACGTACTCGAACTCCAGCTGACCTGGGTCGTCGAGATCGACGTGCGACTGGGGCGTGCCGTCCACCAGCAGCGTCCAGGCGGCCGGCCGATCAGGGTCGCGCACCAGTTCGGCCAGTCCGCCGTCCACCTGCTCGGAGACGACCAGCCCGTCCCTGTGCCCCTGCCGATGCGACATAACGCCGATCCTACGTACCACGGCGCCGGGTCGCGGCCGGGTCGCGGCCGGGTTGTCGGCGTCGACGATTAGGCTCGACTCACCCATCGATCCCGCGAGAAAGTCGCCCCGCATGAGCACGCGCGCACAGATAGTGACTGGCGGATCGCGTGCGGGCACCGCCGGGGGCGCCGAACCGCGTGAGGCAGCCGCTCGCGACGCCGCGCTGGCCGAGGCCTCGCAGCCAACGGCAGAGTCGAGCGGCAGCATCCTGACCGCACTGATCAGGCCAGGCATGACGATCGCACTCGGGGACGGGTTCGGTGCGCCCCGCCGCGTGACTCGCGAACTCAGCCGCGCTGCCGCCCGGCATGGCAATGTCCGGCTGGTGCTCGGCTGGATGCCGCGTACTGATCCGAACCTCGACTTCCGTGCCTTCGCCGATGTCAGGACCTTCATGCCGGGCTGGGGCCTGCGGGCTGGCACGGACAGCGGACTGGTGACGTCAGTGCCGGTGCGGCTGTCGGCCGTCCCCGCGCTGTTGCACGGGCCGTGGCGGCCTGACCTGCTGCTGGCAACGGTCGTGCCGGCCAACGGCGGCTACAGTTTTGGCAGCGAGGTGTCGTGGCAGCGGGCCGCGATCGCCGCTGGGGCGCAGGTCGCCGCAGTCGTCTCGCACGCCGCGCCCCGTGCCGATGCCGGTGATCCGCTGCCGGCTGACCAGGTCGTCGTGGTGGCCGAGACCCGTGACCCGCCTGGTGCCATGCCCGAGGTCACGCTGTCGCCCGAGGTACTCGCGGTCGCGGCGCTTATCGAGCCACTGATCACTCCGTCAGCTCGGCTGCAAGTCGGTCCTTCGCCGGTGGCGACCGCGCTGCTGCGCGGGCTGCGGGTGCCGGTGCGGATCGACACCGGCCTGCTCCCCGAGGCTGTGGTGGAGCTCGACTCGCGCGGGCTCCTGGTCGGCGACCCGGTGGCGGCGTACCTGGCTGGCGGACTTGCACTGCATCGGTGGGCTGATGGCCGGAAGCTATTGCACCCAATTGAGTACACCCATGACCTGGGCAGACTGTCAGCCGAGCCACTGTTTGCCGTCAACACCGCAGTCGAGATCGACCTGGATGGCCAGGTCAATGTGGAGGGCACGGCGGCATCCGCACTCGGCGGCATCGGCGGTCATCCAGACTACGCGGCAGCGGCGGCGCGCTCGGTTGGCGGCCTGAGCATCATCGCCATGCCGAGTAGGCACCACGGCCGACCGGTGCTTGTGCCCAAGCTGTCCCGACCGGTATCGACGCCCGCCCACGACGTTGAGGTGGTGGTGACCGAGCGCGGCGTGGCCGACCTGCGTGGCCTGTCCAGGCCTGAGCGGCGGCAAGCACTCGCCGCCCTCTGGCGGACCCGGTCCTAGCCCGGCCGTTGCCGTTGATTTGGCCGTCGGAGGCTTGAGCCGCCGAACTGGGGCTAGATTACGTTCTGACCGGGACGGTAGGAGCCAGCGATGACACCGCACGGGGGCGAGCCGATGCCAGCAGCTAGCGACAGGGACCAGGTCGCGACCTGGCTCGCCGGGTATGAGCGGGCCTGGCGGGCGCCAGGCACCGATGGCCTAGCCGGGATCTTCACTACGGATGCACGCTACTCGCAAGGTCCGTATGACGAGCCGGTGGCCGGATTGTCGGCGATCGCCCGGATGTGGGACGCCGAGCGGGACGGGCCCGACGAGGTGTTCGAGCTGACTACCGAGATCATCGCGGTTGACGGCCACACCGCCGTGGTGCGGGCGCAGGTATGGTACGGCGATCCTGTGAGTCAGGAGTACCGGGATTTGTGGATCATCAAGTTCGCCGCTGACGGCCGATGCCAGTCTTTTGAAGAGTGGCCCTTCTGGCCAGACCAGCCCGAGGCGGCGGTCGTCGACCTAGTCTGAGCGACTGGCCGGCTTATCGGCTTAGGTGTCGGCGACGATCGCGCTGATAAAGCTGGCTGTCTTGGCCGGCGTGAGCGCATCGGTGCTGAGCTGATTCATGACTTCGAGGTAGTGATCCACGTCGGTCCTGGCGTCCAGATAGAGCGCGCTGGTCAACTGCTCGATGTAGACCACATCAGGCAGATCGGGCTCGTCGAAACGCAAAATCGTGAACGAGCCACCAGCGGCGGCGTGCGCACCGCAGCCGAACGGGACTACCTGCAAGGTCACATTCGGCAACTCGGCTGCTTCGGCGAGGCGACGCAACTGCGCCTGCATCACCGTCCGGCCGCCGACCGGGCGCCGCAGCACCGCCTCGTCCATCACCGACCAGATCCTGGCCGGCTCGGCGGTGGCGAGCAGGTCCTGGCGGCGCATCCGCAGGCTCACTCGCCGGTCGATCTCATCGGCTGGTGCGGACTTATGGCCGAGCACGGTGACAGCCCGTGCATAATCTTCAGTTTGAAATAGGCCGTGCACGAACTGTAGTTCAAAGCTGCGAATCACCGACGCGGACGCTTCGAGGCCCAGGTACATCTCCAGCCAGTCCGGCAGGATGTCGCCGAACTTGGCCCACCAGCCAGGCACGTTGGCTCGGCGGGCGAGTTCGAGCGTGCCCCACCGCTGCTGCTCATCGGTCACGCCATACAAGGTGAGCAGATCGGCGACGTCGCGGTCCTTGAAGCTGACCCGCCCGTTCTCCAGGCGGCTGATCTTGGACCGCGACGCGCGGATCTCGTACCCGGCATCTTCGGGGGACACCCCAGCGGCTTCGCGCAGCCGCCTTAGCTGGCTGCCGAGCATCATGCGCAGGACAGTGGCATCGGCACGCGGCTGCTTGATCACGCTCCCGGGCAGCTCGCCCGCTGACTCAACCGCGCTCATCACTGCTCCCGACAAAATTACCGTCTCGGGGCAACCCTACCGACAACCGAACACTGTCGGTAAGCACAAATCGTCGAATTCGCCGTTCTTCGCACCGGCCACGAAGGCGGCGATCTCTGCTCGACGATAGATCAGAGCCGGACCTGAGGGGAAGCGGGAGTTGCGGACGGCGATGTCGCCGCCGGGCAACTCGGCTACTTCCACGCAGCTTCCGCTCGGGTTGCTTGCGCTGCTCTTGCGCCATGTCACCGCGAACTGATCGGCTGGCGCGCCGTTACTCATGTGCATCTGCCTTCTCTCCGAAGTGGCAGCCAGCGGTCTGTGCTCGCGGTGCCATCCGCTGGATGCCTGCACCTGCAGCTTAGCGGGATCCGTGCACTGTGCAGATGATTTGTGCGCTAGCACTTGCAAAGTCCCGTGCGAATGACGCAAGCTGTGACAGTGGTGTTTCGTGGCTTTGGTGCGGGATTGGCGGGAGGGGCAATGGTGGCCGAGTCCCGCACCGTAGCTCGAACCGCAGCTCATGCTGCCGCCAGCAGCAGGTTCGATTGGCTGCTGGCGGCAGCTGAGATGGCCGTGCCGGCCACCGGGGGCTGGCAGGCCCGCGCCTGCTCGCAGCCATCGGCCTGGACGGGATTTCCCCGAGTCGCGGTGCGGACCCCTGGTCCGGGTGCCGCTGCGATCGGTGTCATGCGGGATTTCGCCACCGCCACCGCGACCCGGTGGGGAGCGGGCGGCCGCTGTGCGGACATCGCCGTCGTGGTCTCTGAGTTGGTTACCAACGCACTTCGCCATGCAGTGCCGGGATGCTCCTACGCCGGCCCTGGCCGGGGCGTCCGATTCGGCATGCTGCAATCGGGCCCCGCCGTGCTCTGCGCGGTCGTCGACCCAAGCCAGGAATTGCCGGCCGCGCCCAACCCCGAGCCATTCGCCGAGTCAGGACGCGGCCTGCAGGTCGTCGGCGTATTGAGCGACGACTGGGGCTACACCAGGCTCAATCGGCCAGGCAAGGTCGTGTGGGCGCTCTTCGGCGGGGCCGGCTGATAGGCCACCCTCCGCCCCGCTCGCGCGCTAGAAGCCGATGATATTGCCGCCAGCGTCGACGTAGCCGCCGTCTTGCGACAGCGACGACACCTGGTTGTCCTTCATGGTGAGCAGCGTGCCGTCGCCGGAGCGCCAGTCGTAGCTGACCACGGCACCGTCGACCACGTTGCCGGTCATGGTGGTGTCTTTGACTGGTCCGTCAGCCGCGTCGCCACTGCCTCTGGTCACCAGGAACTCGCCCGGCGCGGTGAACGTGTTGTCCGTGTAGCTGTTGCCAGTCGCGCCAGCGCCGCCGAGCTCGGTGAAGTCGCTGTCATTCGTCCCGCTGCTGTTCTCGATCAGGTTGTCCGACCCGTGGTAGATCTCCACCCCTGAGCCGTCCTTGCCATAGTCAGGACTGCAGGTGCTCTGGTCGTTGAACACGTCGTTGTCGATGGTGTTATGGCTGCCCCAGAGCAGGATGCCGAAGGCACCAGAGCCGAGGTTGGCTGGATTCAGCGCGTTCACGTTGGTGAAGTTGCTGCCGCTGATGGTGGCGTAAGAGCCGGCCGTCTCGACGTAGACGCCGGCGTAGAGGTTGCCGTACGCCAGCACTGCGTGCACCGTGTCGTGGCCGCCGCTGACGTCGATGCCGACCTCGTAGCCTGCGGTCGTCGCTGGGCCGCAGCCGGAAACCGACTGGTAGCCCTGCCCGGTGACGCGAACGTTCTCGATCGTGTCATTGCTACCGGTAACGGTGATGTCGTTGCCCTCTGAGTTGCGGCTGAAGATGGGGTACCGCTTCGTCGCTTGGCCGTAGTTCTTGATCGTGACGTTGTTGGCGGTGATGGTCAGCGTGCCTGAGTAGGTCGCACCCCGAGCGAACGCGTACGTGCTGCCTGCTGTCGGGTGCACCCAGGACAATGCGGTGCCGGGCGGGACCTGGACCACGGTAGCGGCGAGCAGCCGGGCGGAGAGCGATGCGACGGATCCGGTAGCCGTAGTGCCGGCCAGCAGCGAGGTCGCGACGAGAGCCGCGGCGCTGGCCGTCGTGGCAGCGATAACCGCAGCCCGAGTGAAGTGGGCGGGCAGGAGTCTTTGAGTAGGTCGCGCATGGCGGGACAAGGGCGCCTCCAGCTCGTGATGCTTCTAGCTGGCTTCCCACCTTGGCCGATGTGTCCGGTTAGTTACCGTAAATCAAGTATAGCCGGAATGTGAGATCTCTCACAGTGGGACGGCGGGCCAACTACCGGTGGTGGCTGCCAGGCCAGCGGAAGCGGTAGGCGCGCCATAGGAGAGCACGAGCGCGGTGTTAGCTGGGGTAATCAGGAACTGATGGCCGTCGGCCGATAGGCCGTTGGTGGCGTTGACGGTGCCATCGGCATTTATGGTCGCATCGCCGAACGGCGAGATGAAGAAGTCGCCACCCTTGGGGTCGTCAGCGGGCGTGAGGATCGTGACCGGTGGCGGAGCGGTCGCTGAGACGGTCGGCTACACCGCAGTGGCCGAGCTCGAGGCGGCCAGTGCGAGCGGGATCGCGCCTAGTGCCACACGCCAGCGAATGCCAGCCCGGTGAAGGCCGGCACTCAGCGTCGCCCAACCGGGCGGTCAGGTGAATCACGCAGGTGCGACTCGGACAGGATCTAACATGAGAGGCTACAAACCATCGATATGCGGCTCGACTTTCGGCGGGATGTGCGCAACTCAATGGATGAATCGTCCCCTGACGCGATCTCAGAGGAACTGGACTCACTCGGCCGAGGCACCGGCGTAGAAGCCGAGACGCTGACCGAGTCCCCAGACGCCATCATCGAACCCTTCGACCCTGAGCGGATCGACGTCATTACAAGAAACCCGACCGTTGATCTATTGCTCTCCAGAATTCGGGGCGGCAGGATCGACCTTCAGCCTGACTTCCAACGCCACACGGGGATTTGGACCGAGGGCGCTAAGAGTCGCCTGATCGAGTCGTTGCTACTACGTATTCCACTCCCGACGCTCTACGCCGCAGAAAGCGGCGACGAGGTGTGGTCTATAGTCGACGGCATACAGCGCCTTACGACAATAGCGCAGTTCATCGCCCCCGGCCTCATCGCCGCCAAACCGCTCAAGCTTAAAGGGCTTGAGTATCTAGGGAGCCAATATAATGGGGCCGGATATGATGACTTGCCAGGAAGACTGCAAACTAGGCTACGTGAGACTGAACTGGTAGTACATCTGATTCGCCAAGGAACTCCAGAGGAAGTCAAATTCAACATATTTGCGCGACTTAATACTGGCGGACTTCCTCTCACAACTCAAGAGCTACGTCACGCACTTATCCCCGGTCCGGCGCGCACAATACTGAGGGAGTGGGCGGAGTCGCCGGAATTCATAGCCGCCACCAAGGGAAGCGTACGCAGTGATCGCATGGCTGACCGCGAGATGGTCCTACGATTTATTGCGTTCCGACGTATCGAATGGCAGAAATATAGCAGCCAGGATTTCGACGCGTTCCTTCGGGAAGCTATGCGTGCTATGAATGACATGTCTCAGGAGCAACTAGCCGAACTGGCGGCTGACTTCCTTTCGTCGATGCGGCGATCCCGTGACTTGTTCGGGGCCAACGCCTTCAGAAAACAATATAATAATGGTCGACGATACCCAATAAACAAAGCTCTTTTCGAAGCCGTTTCCGTCAACGTAGCGGAGTTGGGCGCTGGTCAAATGGCCAAGCTTATGGATAGGCGCGAAGAAGTTAATGCACGCTTCGCCTCGCTAATAGCCGGTGATTACTACTTTGACCGAGCCATATCGCAAGGCACCGGTGATATTGGAAAGATATTGCTTCGATTTAGGCGAGTCAACGAGATTCTGACCGAGGAGTCGTCGTGATCAAAGCCGTAGAGTTGCAAAACTTCAAGGCATTTAGGCGCTTGAGTATCGGGCTGTCGCCGCTGACGCTGTTGTCGGGAGTCAACGCAGCCGGAAAAAGTACAGTTATGCAGGCTCTGGCGCTGCTTCGGCAATCATATGATTCCGGGACCCTGGCGGAATTCGGGTTGTTGCTCAACGGTGAGATGGTAGAACTCGGTACGGGCCAAGATGTTGTGCACGAGGACTACGAGGTGGCTGAGACTGCGGACTATCCAGTGGTCGCTATACGACTCGATTTCGACGAGGCACGATACGCTTGCGAAGCTGAGTATGTCCTATCACGCGATCGTGAGGCCGACCTCCTTACGATAAGGTCGGAAACTTTGCAGGAGATGGCTGGGATCTCGCTGTTCGATAAGGGGTTTCAATATCTCAGAGCCGATCGAATAACGCCGTCTCTATACTATCCGAAGTCCTATGACATTGCTGTGCGCCGCAGCTTCCTTGGCTCGCGTGGCGAGCATGCCATAAACTTCCTGCGGGTTCACCAGGACGAAGACGTCGCGTCCGAGTCTGTTCGACATCCGCACGCGAAAAGTCTCAATATAATCGATCAAGTGACTGCTTGGATGGACGAGCTCTGTCCAGGTGTTGACCTCAGATCTGAAGACCTTGAGGGTACCGATCTGGTGCGCCTCAGTTACGGTTTCGGGGGAACAGCAGGAATCAGTTCGTCAAATATTCGATACCGGCCAACGAATGTTGGATTTGGCCTTACCTATGTGCTTCCCGTGATCGTGGCCTGCCTCACCGCTAAGCCGGGGATACTGTTGTTGCTTGAGAACCCGGAGGCGCACCTCCATCCTCGGGCTCAGTCCGTAATGGCTCGTCTGATATGCGAGGTTGCGAATGCTGGCGCACAGGTCGTGATTGAGAGTCACAGCGATCATTTTCTTAACGGCGTCCGTATAGCGGTCAGGTCCGGCACATTGGTTCCGGCTGATACGGCAATACACTATTTCAATCGAAGCGCTGGGGCGATAGAAGTGACGACGCCGGAGATTGGGCTGGACGGAATGTTGTCGCTTTGGCCGAGTGGGTTCTTCGATGAGTGGGACAATGCCATCGATCGACTGCTCGACTGAGCAGCTTAGACGGATCGGGAGGTGCACAGAGATGACGCTGCTAGTATTTCTGAACGAGCTATCTTATCGTAACTCGCATCCTACTGAGTCCGCTGGACGCGCGGCAGTGGACGAATTTGTCGACGTCATGATCGCTGTCAAACGACTCCGAGGCGACACTACTCTTATTTCCGAGAGTGGCTTCTTTGATGTGGACTTCGGCGGAGGTTTCAGCGTGAGATCGTGGGCGGCCGATGCTCGTAACAAAGACCGCATGCGATTTGTTCGGTCGCTGCGGCAACGCGCGCCGTTTCAGTCTGTGATTCCTTACGGCAAGTCCGACCTTATTGAATATAAGTACTGCGGGCAACAATCAAGTGGCTTAGGCGCGGCGGTGTTGCTTAAAGGCTTGGGCGTCAGTCTAGCTCTTGCCGAGGAATGGGCGACTGACGCGGTGAAGTTGTTGCAATTTACTTTAGTCGAGCTAGACAATGGGGATATTGGAACGATCGAGGAGATCGTTTCTGTGCCGCACGCTGCGGCGGCTCATCATGTCGAGAGCCATCAGGATTGGCTTCGTCGGGCTGGTTATGGCCACCTACAGGATGGATCAGACCTTTGGAGCGGCCGAGGGGATTTCTTTCCTCATCTGGTACTACTGCCAGCGGTTGAACAGCAGATTGCTAGTATAGACCGGTCTTGGTTCACGCCGCTGAAGGAACGCCTGCTTGAGCTTGAGCTTACCGCGGCTCAATGGATTCCATCCGCTGGTGTCAGCCCGATGTGGAGATCGAAAGTAACGCCGGAAAGTGAGCGTAGGAAAGATCTCTGCTGGTTCACGGACATAGATGGCGAGCGGCGGCTCTTCGAGTGGCACGCACGGATGACTCCCGGCGCTGGCCGGATTTATTTCCGGCTTGACTACACGGCTGGACGCTTTGTGGTTGCTTACGTTGGCCACAAACTGGAGTGAGCCATGGCGTGCCTTGGGCTGCAGTGCTAAGGCTTGCGGGCTACGCCGCCGTGCGCGGAAACATCGTCGGCGGGCGCGACGTCGCCAGGGTCAGGGCGCCAGGTATGCACGTAGACCAGGCCGGGCGGGACCAGGTCTAGCCCGAGGAAGAAGCGAGCCACCTCATCCCTGGTGCGCAGCGTCTGCGGCGTCGAGACCCGCTCGTTGTAGCGTCGCTGCGCCTCAGCTTGGCCGGGATTGATGTCGCTCGCCGGGTGGGACAGTGCCAGGTAGCTGCCGGCAGGCAGGGCGGCCATCAACTCGGCCACTAGGGCGTACGGGTCCTCAGCAGCGGAGACCAGGTGCATGATGCCGAAGAGCAGCAACGCGATCGGCTGATTGAAGTCAAGGGTGCGGGTCGCCTGCGCCAAGATCGCCGCCGGGTCGCGCAGGTCGCCATCGACGTACTGGGTCGCGCCGTGCGGGCCGCTGGCGAGCAATGCCCTGGCGTGCGTCAGCACGATGGGGTCGTTGTCTACGTAGACGATCCTGGCATCGGGCGCTGCGGCCTGCGCGACTTCATGAGTGTTATTGGCGGCAGGGATGCCAGTGCCAATGTCGAGAAATTGGCTGATGCCCGCCTCGCCCGCCAGATACCTGACCGTCCGGGCGAGGAACGCGCGATTGGCCTGCACGCGCTCGCGCAGGCCCGGGGTAACCGCCAGGACCCGCTCGGCCGCCTCCCGGTCGGCGGCGAAGTTGTCCTTGCCGCCGAGCCAGTAGTCATAGACCCTGGCCGGGTGCGCGACCGAGGTGTCGATCTTGGCGACCCGCTCCGCCCAATCAGCCCGATCGGCCAGGTCAGCGTAGTCCGCCGGGTCGATGTCCGGCTCACGCTTCGCCGAGTCGGACGTCTGCTGATCCTCGCTCACCATGTGTCCCCAAGCCATTAGGAGCCCTTTGCCTGGGTCAACCCTAGTCGGTCGGCTTGGTCTTGCTTGAGCTAGTCAGGTAATGGCAAGCCGCATTACCTGCGACCGTAACCCTCCGGCCAGAACCAGGACTGGCGGTACAACTGCCGCTGATGGAACTGCTGGTGGTACCACTGGCGGCGGACCCGGTGCACGAACCTGGCGGCGGTGACCGCGGTAAGGACAAACAGGCCGAGCATGATCGCGGCCATGATCGCGATGACTTTCGCCACTACCAGGGCGGCACCGCCGCCGGAGAGCACGACGATGGCAAGCAGCGCGAGCACGACGATGGGGAATAGCCGAGGCCCACGCCTGCGGTAGCGGAAGACTGGCGGCGCTGACCGCGAGGCCGCCGGGACTGACCTGGGCGCGGCTGGCATCAGGGCCGGCTCAGGCAGGTCGGTCAGCACGCCACGAAGGTCGCCGAAAGTCCTCGCGTTAAGCACCGTGGTCAGCCGCTCATCGAACTCGTCCCTGGTCAGCCGACCCTCGGCGTAATGATCGCGCAGCCGGTCAGCGACCCGGTCGCGGTCGGCGTCTGAGGTCCGGATCCGATCATCCATCATGGTCTGCCCCGCTTCCTACTCATCGCCCGGCTCGTCGTCGCCGTCGTCGGCGTCGTCGGCCAGGATCTGATACAGCTCACGCCTGGTTCGCTCCAGCAACCGCTCGGCGGCAGCCACCTGCCCAGGGGTGCCCGAGTGCGCCACCTGGACGATGCCGCCGCCCAGCCTGGCCGCCTCAGCGAACAGCCCGGGCAGCTCAGCCGATGCGGGCTCGGTCATCGATTCCCAGGCGGCCCTGGCCATGTCCGGGTTGGCGGCCAGATAGTCCTGGCCAGCTCGCGTCAGGCTGAACGTCCGCCGCCCGCCAGACTCCTCGCCTTCGATCAGCCCTTCGTCGGCGAGTTGCGACAGCGCCGGGTAGACCGCGCCTGGACTCGGCCGCCAGGCACCGCCGCTGCGCTCCTTGATGTCCGACATGATCTGGTAGCCGGTTCTCGGGCCTTCCTGCAGCAGCGCGAGTATGGCGGCACGGACGTCGCCGCGTCCCGCCTTGGCGCTGCGCTGCGGTCCAGGTTGACCTGGCCACCAGCCGGCCCACGCACCGCCACCGCCCCAGTGCCCGTGTTTGCCGAAGCCGCGCTCCCATGGCGGGGCGCTTGGCCCGGCAGTGGCGGCCGTCCGCCAGAGCGTGCTCATCGCCTGATTGATGGCGTCATCCAGGCAACCGCTCAGATCGAAGTCCCAGACTCCCCGCACCGCGACCCACCCATTTCCACTCTCGATACGATCACGATATATCGACAGAGTATGTCGTCGCAGCTGGACCTGACAAGATATGACGCGAAACGAATTGACGTCGGCGTAATCCCGCACCCTGGGTCGCGCGACATAGTAGGCAGTCCGCGCGTCACCCAGGGGAGGATCACGTGGGGCACCAGCAACTCGCCCGCCGGGCCGCCGCCATCACCGCGCTCGGCGCGCTGGCGGTCGCGTCGGCGCTGTCAGCCTCGCCCGCCGCCCCGGCCCGGGCGGCGTCCAGCCTTGCCGCATGCCGGCCCAAGCAGTTCACGCTCTACGTTGGTGCTACCGGCAAGATATCCGGCCAGCAGACGCTCACCCCGATCAACACGGTGACCGGCCACGTTGGGCACCGGATCAAGGCCGGGGTAAGCCGGGGCGAGCTCGCGGTCAGCCCGAACGGCAGCACGGTCTACGTGGCCAACCGGTACTCGGACACGGTGCAGGCGATCAGCACCTGCACTAACCGGGTGATCAAGACGATCACAGTCGGCAACGGCCCGGACGCGATCACGATCACCCCGGACGGCGCGACCGCCTACGTGGCCAACTACGGCTCAGGCACAGTCACGCCGATCACCCTGGCGACCAACACCGCGCTGGCACCGATCACCGTTGGACCGCATCCGTGGGTGATCACGCTGACTCCGGCGGGTACCACTGCCTATGTCGCTAGTCAGAGCGCGGGCACGCTGACGCCGATCGACATCGCAACGGACGTCGCTGGCACACCGTTCAGCGTGGGCCCAGGGCCGGATTACATTGCCTTCGCCCCCAACGGTCTGAGCGCCTATGTCGCTGACAGCGCCGGTGACCAGGTGACCGAGTTCGATCCGGCGACGGACACGGTCACCGGCACGATCACCACCGGCAGTGGCCCGAACGCGATCGCTCTTACGCCGAGCGGTGCCGTCGCCTACGTGACCAGCCGGGACGACAACACCGTGACGCCGATCAATACCGCTACCGAAGTAGTCGGCAAGCCCATCAAAGTGGGATCAGATCCAAGGTTCGTCGCGGTCACGCCGAACGGCAAGACCGTGATCGTGACCAGCCATCTCAGCCAGAGCTACGCGACCACGATCAACGTCGCCACCAACACGGTCATCGCCGAGACCAAGATTCGCGGCAGTCTCGAGCACTTCGTACTGGCACCGAACGGCAAGGTCGCTTACCTGGTCAGCCTGGATCCCGGCACGGTGACCGAAGTCAACCCGGCTACCGGCAAGATCAGCTCGACGGTCAAGGTGCAGGGCGCACCGCCCTATCTCGTGCTAGTGCCGTAGCGAGCCCGCTCCGGGCTGGCCTAGGTGGACGTTGCCAGGTCTGATATGTACATCGGAGATAGGCAGCCGATCCAGTAGCGCCAGCCAGAAAGCAGGTCAGCATGAGCCGTACGGTCACCTCCATCGTCGCGGGTGTGCCAGCAGCGGATGCCCAAGGCGGACTGATCACCTCGACCAATCCAGCTCGCCTCAGCGAGGTAGTCGCCGACGTTCGACTGGGCGACGCTGACGTCTTCGTCGCGGCCACCAGGGCGGCCAGGCAGGCTCAGCCGGCCTGGGCGGACGTGCCAGCCCCGGTGCGCGGCCGGGCCATTGCCCACATCGGGCGGCTGGTGGAGGCCAACGCTGACTCGCTTGCCCGGCTGGTCACTCGCGAGGTCGGCAAGCCGTATGCCGAGGCGCTTGGCGAGGTTCGCGAGATCGTCGACACCTGCGACTTCTTTCTCGGCGAGGGCCGTCGGCTGTACGGGCAGACGGTGCCGAGCGAGATGCCGGACAAGCAGCTGCTGACCTTCAGAAACCCGGTTGGCGTAGTCAGCGTGATCACGGCGGGCAACTTCCCGGTCGCGGTGCCATCCTGGTACCTGATCCCGGCGCTGCTCTGCGGCAACGCCGTGGTGTGGAAGCCGGCCGAATACTCAGCCGCCTGCGGTGCCGCGTTGTTCGAACTGATCGTCCGTGGCGGCGGGCTGCCGGACGGCGTGCTCAACCTGGTCTTCGCCGACGGCGCGGCCACTTATGCCGGGCTTGAGCGCTCGCTCAACGCCGGCTTCGTGGACAAGGTCGGCTTCACTGGTTCGAGTGCGGTGGGCGCCAAGATAGGTGAGCTTACTGGCCGTCACCTACAGTCGGCCTGCCTGGAACTGGGTGGCAAGAACCCGATGGTGGTGACCCCGAGCGCGGAACTCGACCTCGCCGTAGAGGCTGCGCTGTTCGCCGGCTTCGGCACGGCCGGCCAGCGCTGCACCTCCCTGGGCACGGTGATCGTCGCGGACAGCGTGCACGATGAGTTCGTGGCCAGGTTCGACAAGGCGACGCAGGCCGCGGCGGTCGGTGACCCAGCTGGTGACGTGCTTTACGGCCCAATGCTCGATGAGCGCTTCGCTGCCAAGTTCGATGAGTTTCTCGGCTGGATCCAGCCGCATCACCGGGTGCTCGGCTCGTCCGGCACCGGCCGGATCACCGCCGATAATCCGCAAGCCGGCTTCGCCGGTGACCCGGCCGCTGGGCTCTTCTATCACCCGACCATCGTCGATGGCGTGCGCGCCGAGGATGAGATTTTCCTCAAGGAGACGTTCGGGCCGCTGGTCGGCATTACTACCTATAGCGAGTTGCCGCAGGCCATCGAGCTGGCCAACCGACCTGGTTACGGATTGTCGTCAGCCATTTACACAACGACGCCAGCTGAGGTATTCGCCTTCCGGCGCGGTATTTCGGCCGGCATGGTCAGCGTCAACAACTCCACCTCGGGCGCCGAGGCGCACCTGCCGTTTGGCGGCAACGGCAAGTCAGGCAACGGATCGCGGCAATCCGGCATCTGGGTGCTCGATCAGTTCACCCGCTGGCAGTCGCTGAACTGGGATTACTCGGGCCGACTACAGAAGGCTCAAATGGACGTTGCTGAGCTGGTACCCGACGAGTCGTTCCGGCTGTCCGACTGACTTGGTTCGTAGGGCAACCGGCCTTCATATCACGATCTGATCATCAGATGAACCAGACTGCCGGGTCATCCGTTGCCTTTGGTGATGCTCGTCGCTATGGTCCCGAAGGACACTGCCGTATAGCGGCGGTATCCCTCATTTGTGGGAGATGCAGGTAGGAGGCACGTTATGAAAGCTGCCCGATGCTTGGCCCTGACCGGGTCCATAGGGCTAGCACTTTCCTTTTCCGCAGCGATCGCAGGCCCTGCGTTCGCCAAGCCGACGCCACCTGACCGGGTTAGCTTGCGCGGATCATTCACCCCAGCCGCCGAACGTTCGCATCCGGCCGGCCAGGTAGCAGCCAGGACGTCAGTGAGTTTCGACCTGGCGCTCTCGCTGCGCAACGCGGCCGGAGCGCAGCGGTTCGTGCGCGAGGTGTCCAGCCCAGGCTCGAAGCAGTTCCACCACTATCTGAAAGACGCGCAGTGGCTGCGCCGGTTTGGCCCGACGCAGGCCACGATCGCTAGCGCCAGGTCCTGGCTGCGGCGCCAGGGCTTCACAGTGGTCTCCATGCCGAAGACCCACCTGTTCATTAGCGTGCGCGGCACGGCCTCTCAAGTGGAGCGGGCGTTCGGCGTCTCGCTTGGCTATTACAAGGTGAATGGCCACAAGGTGCAGCTCGCCAACGGCACGCTGACCATCCCGTCCAGCCTCGCTGGCGTGGTGTCCGGTGTGGTCGGCGTGAACCAGTACGTGGCGACCACCAGCCTCGCGGTCAACTTGCATGGTGCGGCGGGCAAGCCGAACCAGGAGCCTGGCCCGCCCGGCGCCTTTGTGAACGCGCCGATCTGCGGTACCGCGTGGGGTAAGAAGGTGGACCACGCGGACGCGTCCTCGCTCTATGCGCCGTACACCGGCCACGCCTACGACATCTGCGGCTACAAGCCGAATCAGCTGCGCAGCGCTTACGGCCTCAACAGCCAGATCGCCGCTGGTCATGACGGCTCTGGCGTCGGCGTGGCGATCGTGGACGCTTACGACTCGCCGACCCTGCTGTCCGACGCGCAAAAGTACTTCAGCATGAACGACCCTGGCAACCCGCTCGGCGGTGGGCAGTTCTTCAATGACGAGCCGGCCACCATCGACGAGCAAGACCTTTGCGGTGCCAATGGCTGGTTCCCCGAGCAGGCGCTTGACGTGGAGTCAGTGCACTCGATGGCGCCAGGTGCCGCGATCTTGTTCGTGGGCGCACAGGACTGCCTGGACACTGGCCTGCTTGGTGCCCTGCAAACCGCCATCACCAGCGGTGCCTCTGTGGTCAGCGACTCCTGGGGCGACACCCTTGGCGACCTGTTCACCGACCAGGACACCAAGACGCTTTTCGATGACACGTTCATGCTGGCCGACTCGACCGGCGTCAGCGTCCTCTTCTCCTCGGGCGACGACGGCGACAACTTCGGCATCTCTGGCCTGACCGCGCCCGACTACCCGCCGAGCAGCCCGTACGTCACGGCGGTCGGTGGCACCACGGCCGAGATCAAGAATGGCCACATGGCCGAGCAGTTCGGCTGGTCCACCGCCAAGCAGGTGCTCTGCGTGACGTCGCATGACACCACCTGCGGTACGCGGACCAAGCCGGCTGCCAGCTCGAATGGCAGGCAGGCGGCGGCGGCGGTTCGAGCTACACCTACACCCAGCCCTACTACCAGGCCAACGTGGTGCCTCCGGCGCTCGCCCTACGCAACGACGCGCTGTTCGGCCCCACCCCAGTCCGGGTCGAGCCAGACATCTCGATGGATGCGGACGCGCAAAGCGGCCTGCTCATCGGCCTCACCGAGAACTTCCCTGGCAACGTCAACAAGTACGGGCAGTTCAAGGAGGGCGGCACCAGCCTCGCTTCGCCGCTCTTCGCCGGCGTCATCGCCGACGCGGACACGGCTGCGGGCAGCACGCTCGGCTTCCTTAACCCCGAGCTGTACAAGCTGTACACGACCCCGAACGCGCTGAGCGACATCCTGCCGCCCAAGTCGGGTCACGTGCAGTCGGTGATCAGGGTCGACTACAGCAACGACGTAGACGCCACTGACGGCTACAGCATCAGCCTGCGGACGATCAACTACAAGGGCATCGAGGAGTTCTGCGATGGCTCAGGCAACTGCGCCGTCAGGGACGTCACGCTGACCACCACCCCAGGCTTCGACAGCCTGACTGGACTCGGGTCCATCGGCACCCACTTCATCCAGGACATGTCGAAGTTCTGAGCAACTGATTTAGCAGGCAGCGGGCGCCGGGACTTCGTCCCGGCGCCCGCTGCCGTTTCGCCGCCACCGCACCCAGGCGAGCGTCATCCTCGCCCGGAATCGCGGATGTTTACGCTGGTGATGGCCGGTTCGACAGTCCGTCAGGCTGCCGAACTGAGCGCACTGGTGCTGCCCCGCCGGACTTCCCGGCCTTTGATGTCCCGGTAGGACAGGGTGAAAGTGGGAGTATCGCTACGACCGGCCGCTGGTCGGCTAGCCTAGCTCCGGCGCGATCTGGATCTTGATCGTCTCTGGCCGGGCATCGCGGATTGCCACCGGCATATCGGACTGCCGGTTAGGATTCGACTGAGTTCGGGGATTCCGTGGCCAGGATGCGACAGTTCTGGCGTTCGCCGAGTCGCGGGTCGCACCCGTCCGCGATCACGTTCAGCTAATCGATCTGGGTTGGCCAGGTGAGCGGCGGAAAGGCTGAGGTATGCGTCAACGCCGAGGGCGCCGCGAGCGCGGGGCACCGGAGGTCAGCGAGCCAAAATCCGGGCCGCAGGCCGACTCGCCGGAGCCAACGACCATTCCGCAACCGGCTGTCGACGTCGAGTTCTCACCCGGATCCCCGCAGTCCCAACTGCCGCCGCAACTGCCGCCGCAGTCCCAACTGCCGCCGCAGCCCCAGCTAGCATCACCGCAACTCCAGTCGCCACAGCCGCATCAGCCGCAGGCGGTGTACCAACAGCCGCAGCCGTTCCCGCCGAGTCAGCCGTTCGCGCCGAGTCAGCAGTTCCCGCCGAGTCAGCCGTTCGCGCCGAGTCAGCAGTTCCCGCCGAGTCAGGAGCTCCCGCCGAGTCAGCCGTTCCAGTCAAGCCAGCCGTTGCCGCCGAGCCAGCCGCCGCCTGACCAGCGGCGTTCGTCGTACTCGACGCCACAGCTGTCGTATCCGACTGGTCCGGCGTCCGATCAGTACCCACCGGCTCGGGACTCGTTCCCGGCTGGACCGGGCAGCTATGGATCCCAGCCGTTCGGCCAGGACGGCTATCCGTCGGCCCAGCCGCAGCGCCAGGACTATCCGCCACAGTCGTACTCGGCTCGGCCGCCAGTCGGGCCCAACCCGCTGGACCGGCCGGGGAACGACTATGGCCGGGACGCCGACGCGACCAGGCGGATAGCTGCCCAACCGCCCACTCGTTTCCAGGTTGATCCGCTCGGGCCTGACTGGCGCCCATCGGATCAGGCTGGGCCTGAGTCGTTCGGAACCGACCCGCTCGGCACGAGTTCGCGGCGGGCTGAGCGGCCTCGTTCTGAGCCCTTCCGGGCACAGCCGAGCTCGGAGTCGCCTCGGCCAGAGCCGTTCCGCTCGGAGCCGCCTTCGTTTCAGCCGAATGGCGCTGAGCCGCCGCGCTTGAACGTTCCCGGGTCCGAGCTGCCACGGCGAGCCGCCTGGTCGACAGGGGATTCCTCGTCGGCGTTCGACGTCTGGCAGACCCATGACGCTCGGCCGGGTCAGTCGGCGCCGCCTCCGGCGCAGCCGCCATTGGGCGGCGCGTCAGCCGCTGGCGCTCCGGCAGGCTATGACTACGACCAGTTGTACGGGCCGCGTCGGTCAGACCCGCTGCGCTCGGATCCGCTCGGGTCGGCCGTCCCGCCGGGGCCTACGGTCGGGCCAGCTCTAAGCATCCCGCCGTCCTATCCGGGTCAGCTGCCACTGCAGCAGTCGTCGCAGCAGCTAGCTGGCGGCAATGGGCTAACCGCGACGCCGGTTGGTCCGTCGGCCGGATCAGCGGCGCCGATTTCGGTCCAGGGTGTCCCGCCGCCTGCCGGACCCGGAGTGATCGGGTCCGACCAGCCCGGCGGCGAGATGCCGCCGCCGGGCAAGAAGCGCCGCCGGGGTCGGCTTATCGCGGTCCTGGTGATCGTGCTGGTATTGATCTTGGCCGCAGCCGGGGCTGGCGGCGGATATTTCTTGCTGCGTACCATCGGCACGCCGACGCTGACCGCTGCGACGTACCTGAACGACTGGCAGCAGGACAACTATCAGGGCATGGCTAAGGTCAGCCGGAACGTCCCGCCTACTGGCCTGGCCGGGCCGATCACGGCGGCCTACACCCAGCTGGGCGTTAAATCCACCAGCCTGCGACTGGACCACGTGATCGTCAGCGGCAAGACGGCGGTAGCCAAGTTCACTATCACTGACCTCCTGGCCGGCACCAACGGACATCCGTGGGTGTACCAGAGCCAGTTGCAGCTTGTGAACCAGAATCGGCACTGGTGGGTGAAGTGGAGCCAGGGCAGCATCTACCCCGGCCTACGCGCGGGTGAGCGGTTCGTGCTTACCGCGAAGTGGCCGCAGCGTGCCCCGATCCTGTCCAGCGACGGCACGGTGCTCAGCTCGACGGCTGCGACGAACCAATCCGGCTCGCTCGCGTTGCTCACCGGCTACCTGGGACGGGCCACGGCCAAGCAGGCCAAGGTGCTCGGCGTGCCCTACCACAAGGGCGACCTGATCGGGATGAGCGGGCTTGAGCAGACGTATCAAAAGCAGCTGGGTGGGCGACCGTCGCTGACCATCAAGCTGGTCGGACCAGGCAAGAAGGTTGACAAGGTAGCGGCTACCTTCCGGGCCAAGCGCGGTCGGCCGGTGCGCACCAGCATCAACATGACGGTGCAGCTCGCCGCGTCGGCAGCGGTATCGGAGGCGAAGACCAAGAAGGCGATCGACATGGTCGTCATGCAGGCGTCGACGGCGCGCATCCTGGCCGTGGTCGAGCGCCCAGGCGGCTTCGACCGGGCCCTTCAGGGGATCTTCCCGCCCGGCTCGACCTTCAAGGTGATCACCGCGTCCGCGCTGGTCAAGACCGGGCTATCGCCAGCCAGCACGGTACAGTGCCCGCCGCAGGTAACAATCGACGGACGCACCTTCCACAACGACGACAACGAGCATTACGGCACAATCGACCTGCAGACCGCGTTTGCCGTGTCGTGCAACTCGACCTTCGTCGAGTTGGCCACGCAGCGACTTTCCGGTACCTCGCTGGCGACCATGGCGCGGAACTTTGGCTTCAATGCCACCCCCGACCTCGGCATTCCGACCACGCTCGGCCATTTCACCACTCCGCACGATCCGGTTGACCTCGCGGCCGATGCCTTCGGTCAGGGCACTGACCTGGTCAACCCGCTGAGCCAGGTGGGCGTCGCGGCGGCGATCGACAGCGGGACTTGGCGGCCGCCGGTACTCGTCGTGAGCCCCAAACCGCATCAATCATCAAAGCCCCATGTGCTCAGCCCGGTCATCTTGAACGCACTTCGCCCGATGATGCGAGCTGTGGTTACTAGCGGCACCGCGGCCGGCGTTGGCTTCCCTCCCGGCGTCTATGGCAAGACAGGAACGGCCGAATTCGGCAACGGCCCACACCCGCAAGCGCACGGCTGGTTCATCGGCTACCAGGGCGATATCGCCTTCGCTGTGCTGGTCGAAGACGGCGGCTACGGTGCGAACAGTGCCGGACCGATCGCCAACGCGTTCTTGCGCCGGATCTGATCCAGCCCTGGCCAAGCGATGCGGGAAAGACCAGATTGGCCGTGCCCTAAGCTGACCTGATGCCACAAAAGCCGCGGCAAGTCTTCGCCTTCTCCGGGGTCCTGCAGGCAGCGGCCGGCCAGCGGGACTCTTTTACCCTGGCCGAATACGCGCTCAGCCTGGCAGCAGGTACGGGGCGCAAGCGGGTTTGCTACCTGCCGACAGCGATCGGCGACCTTGAGGCGGCCGTGACCGCCAAAGCCGAGCTCTTCGCCGCCAGGACCGGTGCTGAGTTCACCGCCCTGCGGCTATTCCCGCAGCCGACCTACGCCGACCCTAGGGCTCATTTGCTCAGCCAGGATTTGATCTTGGTAGAAGGCGGCAGCGTGGTGAATCTGATGGCGCTGTGGCGGGCGCATGGCCTGCGCCAGATCATGGCCGAATGCTGGGCGGCCGGTGTGGTGCTGGCTGGCGCCAGCGCGGGCAGTTTGTGCTGGCATCAGGGCGGTCCAACTGACTCCTACCGGGACGCGCTCGATCCATTCACCGATGGGCTCGGCCTTATTCCAGCGAGTAATGGCGTGCACGACGACTTTCCCGAGCAGCCGCGTCGCCAGGTCTACCGCCGGATGATCGCCGACGGTGCCTTGCCCAGCGGGTATGCCAGCGAGGACGGCGTCGGCTTGCACTACGTTGGCACCGATCTGCACGAAGCGGTTAGCATCGTGCCAGGCAAGCGCGCCTGGCGGGTGACTCGCGATCCGGTCGGCGGTTACCTGGATGAGCCGGTCGAGGCCAGGCTGATCTAGCCCGCCGGCTAGCGCAGCCAGCTGCGGGAGTGGTGCCGGGAGACCTCGGCCCAGGCGCGCAGTGCCTTAGCCGCGATGATCTCGGCCGCATCGAGTTCGCGCTGGTAGAGCAGCCCATAGCTGAAGGCGTTCTCCGCAGCGATCGCCGCGTCCACGGCAAGCTGTCGCTCGACCTGGCGTGCGATGACGGAGTCCTGGTGATCGCCGAGCAGCGACTGCACCTGCTTCATCCGGCTGGCGAACTTGCTGGCCGGCTTGCCAAGCACCGGAGCGACCGCCTCAGCGGCGTAGCGTGCTCGCTTGGCCGCTTTGCGGGCCTGATGCAAAGCCACGTCCGACTGCTTGCCCGGTGCGGCGTGCCTGGCCCGCCGGATCCGCCGGGCGGTTCGCCGGTAGGCGCGGTGCACCTGTCTTGGCAGCACGGCAGCCGCGGACTCGGTAGCCTGCGCTTTCAGCTCAGGCGCCGCGAGCAGCGCGTCGAGTGCATCGAGCAGCGCGAAGTAGCGTGGCGAGTCGAGGGCTGGCCGAACGGTTGCCAGCGCGTCGGCTGATCTGGCCGCGAAGTGCGCCTGAATCCTGGCCTGCACAGGCCCGATGACCAACTCGGCCGGCAGGCTGTTGACACTCGAACTGAGCCGCGATCGCAACACCTCAGCATCCCTGGCCTCGCCAAGCACGACGCCAAGCCAGCGGAGCTCATCTTGGGCAGGCGCAGTGTCTGCCCGCCAGATGACCGGCCCGAAAGCCTGCAACGTGCTGCGCAGCCTACGGGTCGCGATGCGCATCTGGTGCACCGAGTCGGGCTCGTCCCTGCGCACCGCTGGGTCGAGTGACGTCAGCGTCTCGACCTGCTCGGATAGATAGCCGAGTATGACGTCGCCCGCCCTGGAGGCCGGCGACAATTCCTGGCGGTCTGATGCTCGTCGGCCTTGCGGTTCGACCCCGACCGCACGCTCGAACTTCGCCGCATTGGCTGACCGCCGCAAGCCCGCTCGGAGCAGCAGCGCGTCAGCCTCGGCCAGCAGGGCGCGGTCACCGCCGGTCAGCTCGAATTCCACTTCCCGCCACTGCTCAGGCACCGCATCGGTGCCGGATCGCTCCGTTCGCACCTCATCCACGGCCAGCTCAGCGAGCGAATCGCCGGCCTGGCCGAGCAGCACAAGCCGCTGCCGGTCAGTGGTGATCACGGCGGCCGGCGCTAGCGGCTCACCTCGGGTATAGACCTTGACTCGCTCGGCTAGCTCCGCCGGAATGTCGAGCTCGGCTTCTCCTAGCGGCAGTTGGATTTCGCGCCTGGTGTGCTGCCCAGCCGGCAGCTTTAGGTGCCAGCCCTGGTCATGGCCGCCCGTCCGGCGCCGCAACGTCACTCCTGACTTGATCAGCCGCAGGTCGGCAGTGTCGAAGTACTGCGCTGTCAGGTGCTCATTGGCAAGCTGGCGAGTCCTGGCGACCTGGGCCAACTCATCCAACTGCGGCACGACGGCGCCATCCGGTGCGTCGTACTTGATCTCGGTCTCCATCGTCGTCGTTGCCATGCTGAATGAGCTACCCAGACGCTGCGCCCCGACGCCAGGTAGCCGGACCGAACTAGCGCTGCGTCCCAGCCGGGCGTGCGGCCGGCCGATCAGCCCAGCATCCGGGCGACGATTGGTCGCTGCCGGTCAACCGAATGACACGGCCAGGTCGTCTTATCGGTGAGGTGATCGCGTGGACGAGGAGTTCGGCCAGTTCGTCGCCGCCAGAGGCGCGTCCTTGTGCCGTACCGCCTACTTGCTGACCGGCGACTGGCAGGCCGGCGAGGACTTGGTACAGGAGGCGCTGGCTCGAACTTATCTGCGCCGACGGCGGCTGCGCCATGGTGATGCGCTGGAGCCGTACGCACGCAAGGTACTCATGTCGCTTTTTCTCACCGCGCGGCGTCGGCGCTGGCATCGCGAACTTCCGCACGGCGAGCTGCCCGACCAGGCCGTTCCGAGCGAGCTTGACGACCTGGCCGACCGAGCGCAGCTGTGGCAGGCGCTCGCTGAGTTGCCGCCGCAGCAGCGGGCGGTCCTGGTGCTGCGCTACTTCGAAGACCTGACCGAAGCCGATATTGCCACCGCGCTGAATTGCTCGGCTGGGGCGGTCAAGACGCACGCGGCCCGCGGCCTTGGCCGACTGCGGAAGACCATGACAACGACGGAGGAGTGGTCGCGGTGAACGACCTGGAAAACGAGTTGCGCGACCTGCTGGCCTCGCGTGCGACGGCGGCGGCCGGCGCTGGGCCTGCCAACTTGCTGGCCGGGGTGCGGCATCGAGTCCGCCGCCGGGTGATCAAGCGCCGGGCCGAGGTAGCCGTACTCGGCGCGTTCGCGGTACTCGCCGCCGGGGTCTTGCCGCTGACCATCCAGCCAGGCCACCAGCCAACGCCGCCGGCGACCGGCCTGCGCAGCTTGCTCCCGCTGACCGACGTGGCGGCGACGCCCGAGGGCTGGGTGCCAATCCCTGAAGGCGATGCACAGATCTCGGTGCCGAAGTCCTGGGACCTCTACTCCTGCTCAGGCCGGGTATCCGGTGCCGTCTTCGCCAGCCAGGGCGCACTGTCGAAGTCGGCCAGGCACAGCGAAGCCTCGTGTCGGCACACGCCGAATCTGGTCACGTTCAGCGTCTCGGCCGACCAGCCATCGTCGCACGCACCGGTGATCAAGGTGAATGGCATCGGCGTTCAGCAGGTGGCTGGCCCGAGTGGCTTCACTTCCTATCTGGCCCCGGCACTGCACGTCAGGCTCTCGGTGCGCGGTCCGGTCGGTGACCGGGTGCTGAGCACGCTGACCCGCTCGCCGCTCTCGGTGGTGCGGGCGGCAGGCAAGCCGACGGCAGTACCGGCTGGCTGGCGTTGGCACGAATTCGCCGGCGTCCGCTTCGCCGCTCCCGCGAGCTGGCCGCTCGACGATCATGGGGGCGCACCGTGCCAGTACGGCGTTACTTCGGACACGGTCATCGCGACCAGGGACCGGGCGCTGGTGTACAACTGTCCGGCCGAGTTCCTCGTTGCCGGGACCTTTGTGCCCAAGCTAGGCGTTGAGATCCTGGCCGGACCGGCGAATCCGGGCTACTACGACAAGGATGTCACTGGCTGTCTGCGACGGCATGGCCTGTCGATCTGCACCTCGCCGACCGCATCATCCGGCGCGGTGCTCTACCTCGTGGTCCGGCGACCAGGCATCGCCAAGGCGACTGATGTGCTGATCGGGCTGGCTGGCACTGGCGCCATCGCCCGGACGATCTATCACTCGATCGGGCCAGTGCGCGGGTCGGACTAGCGATGCGGGCAACTTGCTGCCCGCATCGCCGCTGGCAGCGTCAAGCTGGGCTTGGGTGACGAAGATCGCGGTGCTCAGATTGGCGCCAGCCAGGTTCGCGCCACGCAGATCAGCTCCGGTCAGGTCGGCTAGCCGCAAGTCGGCCCGCTGCAGCTTGGTACCGAGCAGGAGCGCGCCGCGCAGACTGGCGCGGCGCAAGTCAGCACCGGTCAGATCGTGCCCGGCTAGGTTGGCGCCGCGCAACTCGGGTCCGGCCTGACCGCCAGCTGACCTGGTGACCGAGCTGGCGATCAGCAGCAACTCGTTCGCCAGAAGGCGGCTGGCATCGACGTCGAGTGCGATCAGCTCGGCCGGGCCGCAGTTGGTGCGGCGCTCTATTTCAACGAATGCCTTGCGCAGTTGGGCGTGCAGCGAGTCGGCTAGCGGCAAGCTCAGCGCCGCGCGCAGGTACCAGAGCAGTTCGTGCAGCGGACGCAGCACGGCGAACGCGGCGAACTGCTGCTCGGCTAGCTCGGGATGGCTGCGCCAGTCGCGGCCGCCGAATGTGCCCTGGGCCAGATGCTGGCCGGCTCCGAAACAGTCGAAGCTGGCACAGCCAGCGAAGCCGGCCGGTCGCAACCGCTCGTGGATCGAGCAGCCGAAGCTGGCGAGCAGCTTCGGACATGGCCGCCCTGCGGGCTTGCTGATCGCAAACTCGGCTGACGCCGCGAATCCGGGTGCCACACAGCACAGGCTGAAGCAACGCCCGCAGTCTGCCCGCAGCTCAAGTCGCCCGGCGGCGGACGGTGAGCTGGCTGGCAGATCCGCTGCCACCGGGACTCCTTCGGCTAGGACCCGACAGCACGCCGCCGGGCAACTTTCACTGGTCAGGTCGCCGGCGGCTGACGAAAAGGTTGGCGGGCCGCTGCCCGGCGGTCACTGACGGCAATTCTGCCAGCGGCTCCAGGTCGGCCTCGGCGAGCAGTCGGTGCCACAATCGCCTACTGAACGCGCTGAGCCGATGCGACTCGCTGACCGTCTCGATGCTGCCATCGGCGGTCTGCAGCAGGAACTGGTAATCAGCTTGGACCCAGTCGTCGTCCGGGTCGGGATCCCAGGTTCGCTCGGTAAAGCTGGCCGTCCGGCCATCGGCGGCCACGCCGCCGCCACCACCGCCGGTAAGTTCACGGAAGGTGTCCTTGACGTAATCGGGGACGAAGATCGCGATCCCATCCGACTGGCAATGGGCCGCAACGGTCTGGACCACCCGGCGCAGGTCAGCACTTGTAATGATGTAATCGATAGCATCGTGGACCAAGACCGCGTCGAACGTCCGGTCGAGCCGGAGCGTGCGCATGTCGGCCTGGATATGTTCACTCGCTGGATTGAGTTCTTTTGACACCGTCAGCATCTGGTCGGAGATATCGACCAAAGTCAGCCGAAACTCGGCGGTCAGGTGCGCGGCCACATGGCCGCCACCACTGCCAAGATCAAGTACGTGGGCGCCGGGCCGGGTCAGCGAGCCGAGCAGTTTGGCCAGGTAGCGGCACTCGTTGGCGTACTCCTTCTTGGGTGATATCAGCGGCCACCAGTCGGCCAGGTCGGCGTAGATCCGGTAGTCGGGTTGGCCGGTCGGTTGGCTGGTCATACCTGTCATCCTGCCGGGTCGATCCTGGGATCACTAAGCGGGCGCATGATTGAGCCTCGTCCCAGCGGGCAGTGGGGGCAGCACGTACTCACCTCCGGAGGTTCCAATGTTCGGCAAGAAGAGAACCGAAGCCTGGGACCGCACGCTCAAAGCGGCGGATCAGCTCAAGCCAGCGGCTGAGCAGCTCAAGCCGCTCGCCAAAAGCACGACCCGGGCCGCGCGGCGGCAGATTCTGCGCACCAGGGCGTGGGCCGCTCCGCAACTAGAGCGATCTGGCCAAGTGCTGCAAGACAGCGTCGCGCCTAAGGTATCGGCCGCGCTGTCCGCAGCCGCAGAGCGGATTGACCCAGCCAAGCCGCGCCGAGGCCGGTGGCGCTTGCCGGTCGGCATCGCGGCGGTGGCCGCCGCCGCAGCTAGCGCTGGTGCGGCCGTACTACGCGGCCGGACCAAGAGCGCAGCCGCTACGCAGGACTCCGGCACCGACGCGACAGCCACGTCAGCGTCAACCGGGGCGACCTCAACCGGGGCGACCTCAACTGGGCCTACGGCCACCGACCAGCAGGTGCGCGCGGGCTAGCTCCGTGCGGTGAAGGGTGACTCATCGGCCAGGTGACACGGGTGCCTGGCCGATGGTTACCCGAAGCTAGCGATCGTCAGGCCCGCCGAGTTGACTGACTCCGGCCGCGTGCCGCTTGGCTAGCTCTCGGTAGATCTGCGGATTGGTCTGCACCCAGAGCTTGGCGCCTCCAGCGACCTCGCCGACGACCTTGGCCGGAACGCCGACGGCAAGCTGGTCGTCCGGGATCACCATGCCAGGCGGCACGGTGCAGCCGGCCGCCACCAGTGCCCGCTCTCCGACCACAACGCCATCGAGCACGGTCGCCCCGTTGCCGATCAGCGCTTCGCGGCCGATCACCACGCACAAGTGACCGATCGTCGCGCCGGCACCCACTTCGGTGACCGGGTCCATGCCACCATGCAAGATCGAGCCGTCTTGGATGTTGGCCCCTTGCCTGATGATGATCGGACCGAAGTCGGCGCGCAGCACCGCGCCGTACCAGACCGATGCCTGCGCTTCCACGGTGACATCGCCGACTAGCGTCGCGGTGGGCGCGATCCACGCGGTCGGGTCGACAGTGGGGGACCGTCCTTCGAAAGAAAACATTGGCACTCGCCCATCATGCACCCGGCATCCTTGGGCACCGCCTGTGCCTGGTGCGATGCTTGGGGTTATGACAGTCAGCGCCCGGGTTGAGCACGTCGGAAGCCTGCTGCGGCCGAAATACCTGCGAGCCGCGCGAGCCGCCTACGCGAACGGTCAGCTGGCGCCGGCCGAGCTCAAGGCAGCCGAGGACCGGGCCGTACGGGCGGTCGTGGCCATGCAAGCCGAGGTCGGGCTGCCCGTTGTTAACGACGGCGAGCAGCGGCGCGAGTCATTCCAATCCGAGCTCGCCGCCGCCTGCGACGGCTTCAGCGGAGTCAATCTTGATGCGTGGCTGTGGGGTGCCTGGCATTCCGCCGCTGTCGGTGATGCCACCATCGAACGGCCCGCTGACCTAGCCGTGGTGGCATCGCTGCGGAAGCGGCGGAATCTGGCCGCTGAGGAGTTCACCTTCCTGCGCGCCTGCGGGTCGGGCTCGGCTGGGTCGGGCTCGGCTGAGCTGAAGGTGACGTTGCCGAGCCCGTCCCTGTTCGCGAACTTGTGGTCGCCTGAGCGGTCGACGCAGGCCTATCCCAACCTGGACGCATTCCTGGCCGATGTGGTCCAGGTGTTGCGCGATGAGGTCACCGAGTTGGTCCGATTGGGCTGCGGCTATATCCAGCTCGACGCGCCGCACTACCCGCTGCTGATCGACCCGCAGTGGCGCTCGTTCTATGAGGCGCGCGGATGGTCGCTCGATCGCTGGCTGTCCTACGGAATCGAACTCGACAACGCCGTGATCGAAGCTGGTCGCCCGGCCACGTTCGGCTTCCACTTGTGCCGCGGGAATCAACTCAGCCGCTGGTTGGTCTCCGGCGGATACGACCCGATCGCCGGGCCGATTTTCGGCGGCATCGCGGCTGACCGGCTGCTGCTCGAGTACGACGATGAACGGTCAGGCAGTTTTGACGCGTTGCGCCTGGTGCCCGATGACAAGGTCGTGGTGCTTGGCCTGGTCACGACCAAGACGTCCGACCTGGAAACCATGGCCGACCTGGGGGAGCGGATCCACCAGGCACGCACCCTGATCGACGCGGAGCGGCTAGCGATCAGCCCGCAGTGCGGATTTGCAACCTCGGTGGCCGGCAACGCGATCACCGAAGCAGCGCAGCGCGCCAAACTAGCGCTGCTCGTCGAGACGGCCGAAGCGTTCTTGCCGCCGACCTGACGCGCGGCCTCCCGCGTGAGCAACGGGGTCGCCCCGATGCTGCTGGGTGAGCAACGGGGCGACCCTGATGCTGTTGAGCTCCGCAGGCAGGCGGGGCGCAACCGCCCTGCCGGGGCCGGGGAGTAACCGCCCTGCCGGGGCGGGGCGTAACCGCCCTGCCGGGGCCGGGGCCTAACCGCCCTGCTGGGCCGGGGCGTAACCGCTCTGCCGGGGCCGGGGCGTAACCGCCCATCTGGGCCAGGGCCGCCGGGCCGGGGTGGGGCGGGGCGGAATTCGCTGGCGTAGCTGCGTTCGCCGTGAGATCGTCTAATACGCACTCGTAGTCGTCGGCGTTGCGCACGCTCCGCTGGCCGAGCCGAAAGGAGGGCCGTGATGTCGAAGATCATCTGGCGATTCATGCTGCCCACCTATCACGCTCGCCTGAGGAGCTACTCCAGTGCCAAGTTCCAGCTTCAACCGCCGTGCCAAGCGCCGATTTGACGACGAAAACGACAGTTTTGCCAAGCGCGACCGGCACCGGGTCCGGCTAGTCGCGGAGGACGCGTTCGATGCGGTAGACGGCCTCCCCGATGGTGATCGCTGGTCGACCTGGGACCAGTCATCGCCGACTCAGCGCGGCCCAAGGCCCTACCCGGACTGGCTGGTGACCGAACTCGGCGCGGTCGATGCTGAGCTAGGCGTGCTCAAAACCGGCAAGGAAGCCGACGTTTTCCTGCTACGCCGGGGACTGCCTGGCACGGACAGATCCTGCTTGCTCGCGGCCAAGCGTTACCGATCCGCCGAGCACCGGCAGTTTCATCGCGATAGCGGCTACCTGGAAGGCCGCCGAGTGCGCGAGTCCAGGGTCAACCGAGCCATGGCCGCGAGGACCGCCGTCGGCAAGGCGATGATCTCCCAGCAATGGGCGGCCGCCGAGTTCGATGCGCTGTCTCGGCTTTACGCCGCTGAGGTGCCCGTGCCCTACCCGGTGCAGATCATCGGCACTGAGATCTTGCAGGAGTTCATCGGTGCTGCCGATGGGCTCGCCGCGCCCAGACTTGCCGAGACCAGACCAGTCGGCGATGAACTCATCAGCCTCTGGAATCAACTGGTCGACGCACTCCGCATCCTGGCCAGGCTCGCGATCGCGCATGGTGATCTGTCGGCCTACAACCTGCTGGTCCACGAGAGCCGGCTCATCATGATCGACTTGCCGCAGGTGATCGACCTTATCGCGCATCCGCGCGGCGGCGAGTTCTTGGCCAGGGACGTCGAGAACGTCACCAATTGGTTCCTCGCCCGCGGCCTAGCCGATCAGCCTCGGGCGGCCCTGCGCTGCACCCCCGATGCGCTGCTAGCCGACCTCCGTTACGAGTCCCGCCTCGACTAACCCCACTCGCGCCCCCGCCCCCCGCCCCCCGCCCCGGCGCGCTCCCCCGCGCCCTCGCTTCTCCGGGCAGCATCGCCGCTCCTCCGTTGTTGTTGCTCCCTTGAAGTCGACAGCATCGTTGGAGCGCTGCTGTTGTGATAGCGACATGGTCGGAGCGGCGGTGTCGTAGCTGGCGCGTGGTGCTACCGCATCGTTGGAGCGGAATTGCTGCTACGGAAGTTCGCGGGGCGGAAAAGCGTTAGGCAACCGGGCGCGGCGCTGACGATCATTGTGCTGCTGCCACCTTGCTATGGAGACTGCCAACGTGAACCCCGAGCCGGACCAGGCCGGGCCGGGCCGACCCGGGCCGGGCCGACCAGGGCCAGACCAGGCCGAGCCGGGCCGACCCGGGCCGGGCCACCCCGAGCCGGGCCGACCCGAGCCGGGCCACCCCGAGCCGGACCAGGCCGGGCCGGGCCGACCCGAGCCGGGCCACCCCGAGCCGGACCAGGCCGAGCCGGGCCACCCCGAGCCGGACCAGGCCGAGCCGGGCCGACCCGAGCCGGGCCACCCCGAGCCAGACCAGGCCGAGCCGGGCCACCCCGAGCCAGACCAGGCCGAGCCGGGCCGCCCCGAGCCAGACCAGGCCGAGCCGGGCCGCCCCGAGCCAGACCAGGCCGAGCCGGGCCGACCCGGGCCGGGCCGACCCGGGCCGGGCCGACCAGGGCCGGACCAGGCCGAGCGGGGCCGACCCGGGCCGAGCCGTCAGGCAGCAACCCTGCCTTCGGCGGCGGCGCTGCGGGGGCGGCTGCCTGAGCTGATGTTGCTTGACCAGCAGCGGCTCGGCCGTCGGCTAGATCAGGCGACCGGTCAGCGGGACGCCGAGCGCCGCGAGCGAGCACTAACTGGAATCCTGGTCGATCTGGAGACGGCGGCGAGCAGGAACCAGGCGCGGCGGCAATCGGTGCCGGTTATCAGCTATCCGGCCGAATTGCCGGTCAGCCAGCGCAAGGACGAGATCGCTGCGGCGATCCGCGATCATCAGGTCGTCATCGTGGCCGGCGAGACCGGTTCGGGCAAGACGACCCAGTTGCCGAAGATCTGCCTGGAGCTTGGTCGTGGCATCACCGGCCAGATCGGGCACACCCAGCCGCGCCGCATCGCTGCTCGCTCGGTGGCCGAGCGGATCGCTGACGAACTGGGCACTGAGCTTGGCAGCACGGTTGGCTACAAGGTGCGGTTCGCCGACGCGTCAAGCGATAGCACGCTGGTCAAAGCTCATGACGGACGGCATCTTGCTGACCGAATTGCAGCACGACCAGCGACTGCTGCGCTACGACACGCTGATCATTGACGAGGCCCACGAGCGCAGCCTGAACATCGACTTCATCCTCGGCTACCTGCACCGCCTGCTGCCAAGCCGCCCGGACCTTAAGGTCATCATCACCTCAGCGACGATCGACCCCGAGCGCTTCGCGAGCCATTTTGGCCGGGACGAGCGCCGGCCCCGATCGTGGAGGTATCCGGCCGTACCTATCCGGTGCAGGTACGGTACCGGCCGCTGATCTCGGAAAATTCCGAAGAAGCCGAAAAGGCTAGCGCCACCGACTCCGAGCAGCGTGATCAGCTCCAAGCCATCACTGATGCCGTGGACGAGCTAGCCGCGGAAGGTCCAGGGGACATTCTCGTCTTCCTCAGCGGTGAACGGGAGATCCGCGACACCGCCGACGCCCTCGCCAGTCTGCCCGCCCCGCGCGGTCAGGAGACCGAAATTCTGCCGCTCTACGCTCGCCTATCGGCAGCCGAGCAGCACCGGGTCTTCAGCCAGCATTCCAACCGGCGGATCGTGCTCGCCACGAACGTGGCGGAGACCTCGCTGACGGTGCCAGGCATCAAGTACGTGATCGACCCAGGAACCGCGCGCATCTCCAGGTATAGCAATCGGACCAAGGTCCAGCGGCTGCCGATCGAGCCGATCTCGCAAGCCTCAGCCAACCAGCGCGCCGGCCGTTGCGGTCGGACCAGCGACGGCATCTGCATCAGGCTCTACACCGAGGATGATTTCAGCTCCCGGCCGGAATTCACCGATCCGGAAATCCTGCGCACCAACCTCGCCTCAGTCATCCTCCAGATGGCCGCGCTTGACCTGGGCGAGGTTGCGGGCTTTCCGTTCATCGACCCGCCCGACACCAGGAACGTCACCGACGGCATCCGGCTGCTTGAGGAGCTAGGCGCCGTCGCGCCGAGCGGCAAGGGCACGCCGAAGCTGACCGAGACCGGACGCAAGCTGGCCAGGCTCCCGGTGGATCCGAGGCTAGCCAGGATGATCATCGAAGCCGGCCGCAACGACTGCGTCGCCGAGGTGCTGATCATCACCTCCGCGCTGGCGATCCAGGATCCGAGGGAGCGGCCAGCAGACGCGCGAGACGCCGCTGACTCGAAGCATGCCCGCTTCGCTGAGCCAGGCTCGGATTTCCTTTCGCTGCTGAACCTGTGGGACTACCTGCGCGAGCAGCAGCATGAGTTGTCAAGCTCGGCGTTCCGCCGGATGTGCCGTAGCGAGTACCTGCATTACTTGCGGGTGCGGGAGTGGCAGGACGTGCACGGCCAGCTGCAGTCAGGCCGCCCGCGACCTTGGCGTGGCGGCCAAGCCTGAGCGCCGCCGGGCTGGCGAGGCCAAGCCAGTCAAGCGGCCGACCCGCGAGCAGATGACGGCGCACGTAGCCCAGCTTGCCGCAAGGCCCGGCACTGACCAAGAACCCAGGATCCCCGCCGATCTGGCTGAGCTGGTGCACCGGTCACTGCTTGCCGGACTGCTCACGCACATCGGCATGCGCGAGGAGCAGCCGAAACAGCAGTCGCCTCGGCGACGCGGGCCGGCTGAATTCACCGGCGCGCGCGGGTCTCGTTTCGCCATCTTTCCTGACTCGGGCCTGGCTCGTAAGCCGCCCCGCTGGGTGGTTGCCGCCGAACTCGTCGAAACTTCCCGGCTGTGGGCTCGGGTCACCGCTCGGATCGAGCCTGAGTGGGTCGAGCCGCTAGCCGGGCATCTAGTCAACCGCGGTTACAGCGAGCCGCACTGGGACGGCAACCGTGGCAGCGCGATGGCGTTGGAGCGGGTTACGCTCTATGGCCTGCCGCTGGTGGCGGCCCGGCCGGTCACGCTGGGCCGGATCGATCCCAAGCTGGCCCGCGAACTGTTTATCACGCACGCGCTGGTCGAGGGCGACTGGCGCACCCACCACAAGTTCTTCCACACCAACCGCCAGCTTCTGGCCGAGGCCGAAGAGCTTGAGCGAAGATCACGCAGGCGCGGCATCGTCGCTGACGACGCCGCGTTGTTCGCGTTTTATGACCGACGGATTCCGGCCGAAATCACGTCGGCGCGGCACTTCGACACATGGTGGAAGCAGGCCAGGCGCGACGACCCCGACTTGCTCACGATGACGCCCGCTGACTTGGCCGGCCCGGCCGCTGACGAGGTGCGCCAGGAGGACTACCCGGATCAGTGGGGCGAACTGCCGCTGAGCTATGAGTTCGATCCCGGCAGCGACGACGACGGCGTCGCCGCTGAGATCCCGCTGGCCGCGCTCAATCAGTTGCGCGCCGACGAGTTTTCCTGGCAGGTACCTGGTCTGCGTGAGGAGCTCGTCACCGAGCTGATCAGGTCGCTGCCTAAGCAGTTGCGCACTAGGTTTGTGCCCGCTCCCGACGTCGCGAGGGACGTGTTGCGGCGGCTCGATCCTGGCCGGGGTGACCTGCTAGGGGCGCTTGCGGCCGAGCTGAGCCGACTGGGCGGGGTGGCGGTCTCCCGCACTGACTGGGACCTGGCCAAGCTGCCCAGGCATCTGCGGCTGACCTTCCGAATAACCGACGAGGGCACGTTGCTGGCGGCCGGCCATGACCTGGACAAGATCCGTCAGGACCTGCGGCCCAAGTTGCAGGCCAGGCTGGCCGAAGCGGCCAGCGACCTGACCCGGCGCGGCCTGACCTCGTGGGACTTCGAGTCGTTGCCGAGGGAATTCGTCCAAGGGCAGGTCAAGGCCTATCCGGCGCTGGCGGACGCCGGCGAGACAGTCGACATCGCGCTGTTCGAGACCCGTGCGCAAGCTGAGGAATCAATGCGCCTAGGCAACCGCACGTTGCTGCTGCTCGCGGTGCCGTCCGGTGCCCGGTCCGTCGCGAGCCGGCTGCCGACCAACGCGAAACTCGCCATGGCGAGGCACCCGTACCCGAACGCGATGGCTGAGCTCGACGACTGTGCCGCGGCCGCCATTGATGAGATCGTCAGTGCGAATGGCGGCCCGGCCTGGGATGCCCAGGCGTTCGCCAAGCTGCTTGACGCGACCAGGCTGTCGCTTCGGGTCAAGACCGCCGACGTGGTCAGCGCTGCGGCGAAGGTGCTTGGTGCGGCGCATCCGGTCGAGGTCAAGCTGGACCAGCTCGCTAACCCGGCTATGGCCGAATCGGCTGCCGACCTGCGTACGCAGTTGCGCGGCCTGATCTACCCCTATTTCATTTCCGACGTCGGTGCCCGGCGACTTCCCGATCTGGTGCGCTATCTGAACGGGATCGGGCACCGGATCGAGAAAGCACCCAAGGAAATCCGGCGTGACCTGGATCGCATGGACATCGTGCACCGGGTCACTGCCGAGTACCAGCTGGTGCTGACCGAACTCGGCCCAGATGCCCGCCTCCGGCCTGATGTCAAGGCGATCCGCTGGATGATCGAGGAGTTGCGGATCAGCCTGTTCGCCCAGCCGCTCGGTGCCGCCATCCCCATCTCCGAGCAGCGCATCCTGGCGGCACTTGACCGTCTGTCGGCCTGACTCGGCCTGACTCGGCCCGGTTCGGCTTGGCCGGAAAAGGGATTGACCCCGAGTAGTACCGATGATTCCGCTTACTTTACGTTTTGTTCATGCTGACGACTTCGTGGCGGCCGATCGGACTCGCCCTTTCCCTCTGTGCCTGCGTCGGACTTGTGCTCGCTGGCGCCGGCCCGTCGACCGCAGCGACGGCGGTCACCGCTCGGCCGAGCCGCGTCGTAGTGGCTGATCAGAATTCGCCCGGCACCGAGATCGGCAACGCGGGGCAGTTGACCGACGCCGTCCCTAGCTCGGGCACGGTCAACTCCGAGCCCGACTTGTGGTGGGTGATCTATCCGGGCACTCAGGGCGGCTCGGTGGATCTGACCGTTACCAATACCGGCACTGGCGACTTGTGTACTTTCACAGCGAATCTCTATGACACCGACGGCACCGCCGACGGAGCACTAGCTGCCAAGTCGCTCGCGGTTGGCACTTCTGGAGATCTTTCCGGGTCGGCACCCGGTTCTGACCGCTACTACGTACAGATCACCGATTGCAGTTCTACGAGCACCTATACCGTCACGCTCAATTCAGGTGACGGCGGTACCGCTCCGGCACCGATCATCGGCACCGCTAGTCCTGGAACCGGCATCGCCACGGCCCAGACACTGCTCGGCAACAATCAATATGCCGACAGCCTGATCTTCGGCCCGACCATCGAGCACTGGTACGTGCTTTACAAGAAACCAGACGCCAATGTCGGCACCATCCGCATCGAGAACACCACCGTCACCCCGGTAGCGCACTGCGCGGTGCTGTCGGCCACCCTGTACACCAACGCAGGCACTAACGCGCCGGTCGGGAACTTGCAACTGAGCCCGAACGCAGCTGGCACGCTGGGGGTGCCAGGCAAGCTGTCGGGGGATCCGCAAGGCCAGTACTTCCTTGAGATCACCGAAGACATGTTCGAGTGCCAGTCTGGTGGTGCGGCTTACTCCGTACTGCCGCAAGCCCAAGCGGAATTCGGCAGTGCCGCCAAGCCTGCTAGCGGCAAGATCCCTGCTGCGACTTCCTCCAGCGCCAAGGCGTGGCCGCCACTAGCAGGAGGGCTGGTCTACTCGGGCTCGATCAACTTCGCGCACGGAGCGCAGAACTGGTACGTGCTCTACAAGAAGCCCGACACGCATACCGCGATTATCCAGCTCGCGAATACGACGCCAGACGGCTCAACCTCCTGCGGCACCTTCCTGGCCAGCCTGTACTCCACCGGTGGGTCGCATGGACTGCTCACCAACGTTTCTTTGAGCAATGATGCGGCCGGGTCGTTGGTGCTCCCGGCGAAGCTGGCGACGAATCCGCAAGGGGTCTATTTCGTCCAGATCACAGCTGACCCGGATTCCTGCGGCACCGGCGGCGCGCACTTCACGATCGAGTTGCTTCAGAAAGCCGAGTTCAGCGTGCCGGCGCTGAAGGTCGGCAGCACTACGCTCAAGAATGGCACTATCCACAAGGCCTACCAGACCGCGATTGCCGTGAGCGAGGGTAAGAAGCCGTATGCCTTCGTGCCGCTGTCCAGCCTGCCGCCTGGGTTGACGCTCAATGCTACGACCGGGGTCATCTCGGGTAAGCCGACCAAGCGCGGCACCTTTGAGCTCAAGGTGCGCATCGCCGACTCATCCAAGCCAACCCGCAAGTCGGTGACCGACGAGTTCACCATCACCATTTCCTGATCGGATGTCCTGGCCGACTCCGCTGCCTCTCGCCGCCGCGGGGAGCGGAGTCGGCTACCGTTTGTCCATGATCGACAAGCTGAATCCGGCCGGGAAAACGACCGCAGAAATGCAGCCAGCAGGGCTGCCGGAGAGCATCGCGCGGCTTCGCCGGGCCATGCGCCGGGCCGCGCGCACCGCCGAGCCAGCCAAGACGCTGACCGTCGCTCAGCTTGAACTACTGTCCTGCCTGGCTGAGCATCCTGGTGCCAGGCCAGGAGAGCTCGCCCGGATGCTCCGGCTAGCACCTAACACGGTGACCACGCTGATCAACGCCCTGGTGCCGCGCGATCTGGTCAGCCGGACCACGGAGGATAGCGACCGCCGGGCGGTCGCCATGCGGCTCACCGAGTCGGGGGAGCAGACCGTACGGGACTGGCAGGTGACCAACGCGGCGATCTTGAGCCAGGCGGTCGCCGCGTTGTCCCAGGCTGAGCAACGCGATCTCGGCCGAGCGGTGCCGGCGCTAGATGCGCTGGCCCGCGCGATTGACAATCTGCCCGAGGCGGTGGAGTAAGCCGCGCCTGACCCTACTTCCGGCTGGCCAGCTCCGGTGCCTTTTCCTGTGCATCGGTCTCCGCGTAGCGGCCGCCGCGGAGCAGCGAGGCGACCCCGGCCAGGGCAGCCAGCGCGGTCGCGACCGCGAAGACGACGGTCAGGCCGTGCGAGAACGGTACCGAGATCAGGTTGGGGAAAAACTGATTGCCGATCAAGGTGTGCCTGTTGGCTGGCGGAAGCGAAGCCAGGGCGCCGTGCTCGGCGAGCAGGTCCTTGATCGGATTTACCCCGAGCACGGCAGCGAACAACGACGACACTGGTGGCAGCGTGCCGATCTGGTGGGCCACCTGACGTGCCACGCCTTCCCGCTGCAAACCGCTCGTCAAGGTGCGCGGCAGGCTGTTGGCCAGTCCGGCGATCATCAGCGAGAAGAACACGCCGATCGAGAGCGCGGTGCCTGAATTCTGGAAGGTCGACCTCATCCCGGAGGCCGCGCCTCGCTGATTGGCTGGCACGCTGCCCATGATTGACGATGAGTTGGGTGCGGCGAACATGCCGGCCCGATCCCATTGGCCGCGATGAGCAGCGCGAAGGCCCAGTAGGAGAAGCTAACAGGCAGCAGCATCAGGCCAACGAAGCTACCGCCGAATACGACCATCCCCGCGCTAGCGATGCCACGGGAGCCGAAGCGGTCAGACAAGTATCCAGAGGATGGGCCTGACACCAGGATTCCGGCCGTGAGTGGCAGCAAGAAGATGCCGGCCCAAAATGGCGTCTGGCTGTAGCTGTAGCCGTGCAGCGGCAGCCAGATGCCTTGCAGCCAGATGATCAGCATGAACTGCAAGCCGCCGCGGGCGATCGCGGTGGCGAGCCCCGCGATGTTGCCCGCCGTGAACGCCCGGATTCTGAACAGGCTGAGCTGGAACATCGGATCCTCGGTACGCTGCTCGATCACCACGAAAGCGGCGAGCAGCAGCACCCCGCCGAGGATCAAGATCAGGACGAACGGGCTAGTCCAGCCCATCGCGTGATGCTGGTAGGGCTGAATGCCGAAGGTGATGCCGATCAGCACGGCGCTCAGGCCGATGGCGAAGGTGATGTTGCCCCACCAGTCGACCCGGCCGGGATGCCTGGCACCGTTGTCGCGGAGCCTGCGGTAGGCCCAGACCGTGCCGAATACTCCGACCGGCACGTTGACCCAGAAGACCGCGCGCCAGTCGATGGTGGCCAGCACACCGCCAGCCACCAGTCCGATGAACTGACCGGCGATGGCCGCCACCTGATTGGTGCCGAGCGCGAAGCCGCGCTGATCGGAAGGGAACGCGTCGACGAGGATGGCGGCTGAGTTCGCGGTCAGCATCGACCCGCCGAAGGCCTGCAGCACCCGCCAGCCGATCAGCCACAGCGCCCCGTGCGCGCCGCTGAATGGGTCGAACGACAGCAGCACCGACGCGACGGTAAAGACAGCGAACCCGGCGTTGTAGATCCGCACCCGGCCGAACATGTCGCCGAGCCTGCCCACGGTGACCACCAGGACGGCCTGGACCAGCCGATAGCCCATGATCATCCAAAGCAGGTAGACCACGTTGCCAGGTGCCAGTGGATCTAGGTGAATCCCTCGGAAGATGGCTGGCAGCGCGATGATGACGATCGATCCGTCCAGTGCCGACATGAAGACCGCGGCAGTGGTATTGGTGAGCGCGACCCACTTGTACCGGTCACCTGTGCCCGCGTCGGCTGGTCTGGCGTCGGCTGGCTTGGCGGGCTGGTCTGGAGGACGGTCGGAAGGCATCAGATGCTTCGCGCCAATCGTTCGAGTAGCGGTGCGACTTCCATGAGTTGGCGTACCTCGGCGTCGGTGAAACTGGCAGACAGCGCCTGGGCCAGGTGAGCGGTTCGAGCGTCGCGCCGGTGCCGCAGTACTTCGAGCCCCGCATCGGTGACGAACAGCACCACCCGCCTGCCGTCATCTGGATCTGAGCGCCGTCCGACCAGGCCGCGTGACTCAAGCTCGGCCAGCGTCGCCCCCATGGACTGCGGGCTAATCTGCTCAATCTTCGCGAGCGCGCTACCCGTGGTAGGTCCACTTCGGTCCAGCCGAGCCAGCGCTGAGCTCTGCGGCATGGTCAACTCACCGGCGACCTGCACTTGGCGCAGTCGTCGACGGAGTGACCCCACGCTGACGAGCAATGCGCGAGCAACCAGCGCGACATCCAGGTCAGTTTCCCCGTCGGTCATGTTCTAACCTTAAACTTATAAGTCTAACCTGAGCAATAACCCAGCTCCACACCTGAGCGCGCAGCACTGTCGTCCCTTAGGTGCTGTCCGGTGCGCACCGTCGGTCCTTTGGTGCTGTAGCGGGTTATGCTCATCGAGGTGTCGTGAATGCTTGGGTGGTGGAGCGTGCTTGAGGTCAAGCGGTTGCAACTTGCGAGCTTGACCGTGCCGGGCGGCGCGGTGTGGCCGGTGCACGCATTCGTGGTAACGCACCACAGGGCGCCGTCCTAGTGGACACCGGCATCGGCGGGCCGCCGGACATGCTGGCCCACTGGCGCGTGGTCAATCGCACCGTCGCCGATGCACTCGCCGACATCGATATGTCACCCGCCGATATCGACTTGGTGATCAACGCCCATCTGCACTTCGACCACTGCGGGCAGAATGCGGTGTTCGAGCACGCGGCTTGCTGGGTGCAACGTGCTGAGCTGGCCAGGGCCAAGATCGAGTCGCCTGAGCTGTATGACTGGTTCGGTTTCATGAACGCGCGATTTGAGCTGCTCGACGGCGATACTGAAGTGCTGCCAGGACTCTCGGTGATCGCGACTCCTGGACATACCTCAGGCCATCAGTCCGTGGTGGTGACCACCGCTGCGGGTGGCGAAGTGCTGATCGGTGACGCCGCTTACACCTCAGCGCTGTATGCAAGTCCAGCCGACCAAGAGCTGCCCCACGGCCAGGCAGCCGAGCTGGTGTCGTGGCGCGACTCGCTGGCGCGCATCCGGGCCATGAATCCCAGCAGAGTGCACTTCTGCCACGACACCGCCGTTATCCACAGCTAGCCGGTACCGCTAGCAGACCAGATCGGAGTACGCGTCGTGCGAAGCATGCGGTACAGCCGGGACGTGCTTTCTGACCCCAAGCGCGGTACCCGGCCGCAGTTGCCCGAGGTGCCGGTCGAACTCGGCCTCGTAGTCGAAGACGTGACCGGCGACTTCTGCGGTGCCGTAGTTGGCTGGGAGAAGGACGCGATCACACTCGAAGACCGGTATGGGCGGCGGCGGACGTTTCCTTATGCGCCCGCTCCGTTCCTGCTTGATGGCCAGCAAGTCAGGCTGGTGAGGCCGCAGTCGACGGGGATGGCCGTGCCGAGCAGGACCGCATCGGGATCGATCGCCGCCCCAGTAACCCGGGCCAAGGTCGCCAGGCAGAGTCGGATCTACGTGGAAGGCCGTCACGACGCCGAGTTGGTGGAGCGGATCTGGGGCGATGACCTGCGTGACGTAGGCGTCGTGGTGGAGTTCCTTGGCGGCATCGATGACCTGCCAGCGATCGTGGCCGACTTCGAACCGCAGCCGAGCCGTCGGCTTGGCGTCCTGGTTGATCATCTTGTCACCGGCTCCAAGGAGTCCAGGATCGCCGCCCAGGTGACCTCGCCGCATGTGCTGATCGTCGGGCATCCGTTCATTGACGTCTGGGCTGCGGTCAAGCCCGCTGCGCTGGGCATCGAGCGCTGGCCGGACGTCCCGCGCGGCAGCCCGTGGAAGGAAGGAGTGCTGGCTGCGCTCGGCTGGCCGATCGACCCGGCTGCTGGCTGGCAGCGCATCCTGCGCGCGGTGCGCAGCTTCAACGACCTCGAGCCCGCCTTCCTCGGCCGGGTTGAAGAGCTCATCGACTTCGTCACCGAGCCCAGGGAGCAATTATCAGTACCTGTGGCTTGATTCGGGCTGGGCGGGTGGCCTCGGCCGGCGATCGGGTCGGGCCGGTGCGCCTGGTCCAGCCGGCCGGTTGCGAGGTGGTCGCGCCGGCTTCGGGATTCCGGATCGAACCCACGCGAGGAGTGAGTCAGCCATGGACACCGAGGGCTCCGTGACATTCGGGATCGTCGACCCGGCCCGCCTCCCGTTCGCGTACGCGAACGCGCTCAACGCCGGGGACGCCGACGCCGTCCTGGCGCTGTTCCGCCAGGACGCGACGATGCGCGCACCTTCACCGGTGAAGTCCTAACCGACCGGGAGGCGCTGCGCGCTGAGACGGTCCACACGATCGCTGCTCAGGCGCAGCTGACCAACAAGCTCAGGTTCACCCAGGTCGGTGGCGACACGGCCCTGATCGTCGTCGATTGGAACCTCGAGGCGACGTCGCCGGACGGCACCCGGATCTCGCCGACTGGAACGACGACGGCCGTCGCCCGCCGGTCGGCCGACGGGTCGTGGCAGTTCGCCGTCCTCAACTGTCAAGGGACAGTTGGGTCTCCCGGGTGGCGGACAACAGAGCCCCCGGGCGGCGGACGGTAGAAGTCTCCAGACGGTCAGCGGTTCGCCCCAGTGATCGGGGTCAATTCAAGGGGACGACGCCGCGCCCGGTAGTGGCTTCGGTGATCCGGCGGCTGTCGCCTTGGGTGAAATGTGGCAATGTCGCGTCCGGGGTGCGGGCACCGGGCGCGGCTTCTGGGACGCGGGGTCCGGGTCGCGGGGGCGTGGGTTCGGAGGCCGGGGTCGCGAGGTCCGGGGTCGCGGGTCCGGGGTCGCGGGGTCCGGGGTCGCGGGGTCCGGGGTCCGGGGGCGCGGGGTCCGGGGTCGCGGGGTCCGGGGTCGCTGGTCCGGTCCAGCCGAAGGGGTGAGCCGGACCAGCGCCGTGGGAGCTAGGACTGGGTGAAGCGTTCCATCATGATCGATTGACCGCGGAAGGCTGGATTTCGCCTTACCCGCCGTTCGATGTCGGCGGCGGACAGTGTGTAGCCGAGGAATAGCAGCAGCGATACGCCTTGCACGAAGAACACGGTCACCCAGACGGTGCTGAAGATCGTCAGAGTCCAGTCGTTCAATGCGTGCAGCACCGCTGGGATGCAGATGCCGAGTATGAGGATCGGCACTCGGCGCTTGCGGTAGTTGATCGCCATTCCGACGAAGAAGCCAGAGATCCCGGCCCAGACCGCGTGCTGGAAGCCGTCGACGAAGACACGGAAAGCGAAGTCAAGGGCACCGGCGTCGGCCTGCGAGATGCTATGCGCGCTGTGCACGGAGACGATGGCCGCCGGGGTGTAAAGCGACTGCTCGATAATGCCGAAGGTAAGTCCGGCAATCGTGCCCATCAGCATCCAGGTGCGCGGGTCCAGCTTCTTCTTACGCAGGCCGAGCAGCAGGGCGGCGGCGATGAACACCGGGATCGCCTTGCTGGATTCCTCGTTGAAACCGACGATCAGTGCCTTGGGGAAGGTGAGCGGGCCGGCCCCTGACCAGGTTGTCGTTGATGTTGATCGTCACCACGTGCAGCCAGATGTATTCCCAGATCACCACGCCGACGGCGATCCAGATCTCCAGTCTGCCCCAGCGCGGTGGCCGGATAAGGTACCAGAACGCGATCAGCCACAGTGGTCCGACGTAGAGGCTGTAGGCCCAGCCGGGGGTGGTCAGTGACTGGGCGGTGGAGAAAATCTGCAGGAAGATCAGCGGCAGCAAGGCGTAGGGGATGATCAGCAATCGCAGTCCCTGCCGCCAGCCCTTGTCGTGCAGCCAACTCTTGATCGGCACCAGGGTCTCGATGAACGAGCCGCGCTCCAGCTTGGTGACATCAAGCTGCGGCATCCCCGGCACGAATCCCGCATAACCGGGCGCGCCAGGCGGCGCGAATCCGGCAGCGCCAGGGGTGCCTGGACCGGCGACCGGCGCATAACCAGGCTGTGGTGCGCCCGGATAGCCGCCACCTGGCCCGCCCTGCGCGGTCAGCGGGGCGCCCTGCGCGGTCAGCGGAGCGCCGCCGGCTCCGACCCCGGCAGCCGCGGCGACTGGATAGTCCGCCGGTCCTGGCGCGGTGGGCATGGCGACGCCGCCGGGCGAGGCCAGAGCGGTCGGCACTGGTCCGGTCGCGGCTGGCTGCGCGCCATCCGCCACCGCCTGCAAGCGGATCGACGGGCCTTGCGGCGACGCCAACGTGACGTCTACGGCCCCGGCTACCACGAACCTGGCTACCGGCTGGCCACCGAGGAAGGTCGGTGCCTGCCCGAGGTTCTGCCAGACCCAGCCCTCGGCTTCCCATGAGACCTGGGCATGTCGCCGGGACACGGTCGGGTCGTTAATGACGATGTCGTTCTCTGAGCTACGCCCGATTCGGATGATGCCAGGTCCGTACCGGTACAGCCCCCCGTTGACAGTGATGTGGATTTCGCTCATCTATGGTGCTCTTTCCGGGTCTTTTAGCTGATGATCTTGCCATGTGCCGACCCGAAGTCAATGGACATCGGACGGATGCCGAGCCTGCGCTCTGGTTCCACCGTCTTGGCGGTTTCGCCAACCGGTGTCATGAGCCACGAGTTCTTGCTCACATTGCGAAGCACGAGCTCGCCCGGCCGGACGGGATGGTTCTCGACGACAGCCACGACTGTCTCGTAATCCCGGTTCCTTAGCAGGTGATGAGCGGTGAGCGTGGCGCCTTGAGACAGCACCACGGTGGCGCCAGGTAGTTCAAGCAGAGGTGGTCGAGGCGGGATCTGATTGCAATTCCAGCACCGCAAGCCCGGGTCGTCCGGATCGTAAAAGACCGACGCCTGACATGAGCAAACGGATACGCAATCGCTGAGCCGGGCGAGCGCGCGTCGCCACACTCCTTCGGCAACTCGGCCAAGCCCGCTCGGGTCACGCAGCCCTGAGGTGAAAGCGCGCTCGAATACGGATCGGAAGAACTTCGGGTAAAGCCGCCACCACACGGCGACCGGGTCACCGGGTCGCGGCGGATTGGAGTGGTCGTCCGGATCGAAGATGAAGACCGGCTCAGTGCCGAAGTGCCGCAACGCCAAGTCGGTTTCTGAGTGGTGGTTCGACGGTGCCCACGAATACGAGGAGTCGGTGCGCACTCCCTCCAGCGGGTGGCCATGCATGAACAGGTAGAACATGAATACCGCGAGTGAATGCAGGTCGGTCAGGCTGGACGGGGCGGCCTCACGGCGGACTACCTCAGGTGCCATGAACCGCAGCGTGCCCCAGACGAAGACCTCACCGCTGTCGAGGCCGACGTTATCGTTGTCAATGATGGCGACGTCGGCGTTATCAGGGTCGACCCACAGGTTGCCGAAGCTGATGTCGCGGTAGCACAGCCCAGCTGAGTGCAGCGCTTCGAACGCCGCGACTAGGTGCCTGCCGATGGTGATCACGACCCGGAAGGGCGGCTGCTCCGGCCGGGATACGAGCTGGGCGAACGAGGTGAACCGCTGCTCCATCCTCGGCATCACGTAGCCGAAGCCGCTGATCTCGTCGCTGACCACCAGGTCAATTGGCCAGATAAAGGCGCGGTGTGGTCGGCCGCGTTCGACCAGCGCCGCGATTGACCGGCGCAGCTCTCCCGACGGTGCGTAGCGATACCATTTGGCCGCATAGGGCGCACCGCCGATCGTCACCGCGTGCACGACGCCCTGGCCACCCTCGCCGAGTCGGTCGCCGACCTGCACAGCGGTGCCTGCCCGCACCATTCGCAGCGTCCTGCCTTGCAGCGAAACTTGGCCGCTCACCTAATCCCCGATTCTGGCGGTGCAGCGGGCGGCTCCCAGTCGGCCGTGATCGGATCATCATCCGCTGTCTCATCTGTAGTCAGCTCAGCTGCCTCAGGCAGCAGCGCTCGCTCGGTCTCCTCGGCCACTGCCTCGTCACCGGCACTGAGCCGGACGGTGGCCGACTCAGCCGGGCTGCGTCCGGGCGGAAGCTGCGCGTTCGGCACCGTGTCGGTGCGGATGACAGCCGGAATGGTGATCTCGTCCGAGCCCACGTCGGTAGCTTCGTCCGTCAGGCCATCGACCCAGGGCGGCGAATTCGCCATGCCCGACTGCGCGGCTGGCGAGACGAGCAGGGCCACGGTCGTGTCGTCCGCACTGCCATCGGCCGACGCGCACCTGGCGGCCCAGCCTGGCAGCTGACTGGCCAGCCAGCGCGCGTCATGCTCGCGAACAAGCCAAGCGAGATCCTTGCTGAAGCTGCTCGGCCATTCTTCGATGACCTGCGCATTGCCGTAGCCGTCGGTCGCGAGCAGCACCGCGAGCAGCGGCAGTTGCCTGGTGTCCACGACCGCGACCCGGAAGTCGGCGACGGCGTTGGCACCGCACAGGCTCGTGGTCACCATCCCGTCGAGCTGCGGATCGATGGGCACGGGCATGGTCGCGGTGCCGTCCGTCAGGACGCCGACCACGTCGCCATCGCCGATCTGAGCCAAGATCAGCCAGTACCGCAGCGCGACACACAGCAGCAAGGTCGAACCGTAGGCGATGATCGGGTCGTCGCCTTTCCGCCGTTTGCCTTCTTCCTTGCTGGTGAAGGGGTCGGCCGCGACGTCAGCCAGGACGGCTTCGCGCCATTGCCTGACGATGGCGGGCACCAGGAAATCCTCGGTCAGCTCCGCGATGTGCTCGGCGGTCTCGAGCTGGCCAGCCAGGGCCGGCTGGTCGAGGCCAAGCTTGTCGGCCAGCTCCTGCGCGACCCGGCAGCCGATACTGACGGCCAGCTTCGACCCGCGGGCGCTGCGCAAGTGCCGTGAGTGGCCGTGACCGTCAGCGACCGCCGCCACTACGCCAGCATCGCCGGCTCGCTCGACGCCCACGCAGTCCTGATTGGGCGTCTGGACCGCGACGTGCGCGGCACCGCGCTCCGATGCGGTCAGCGCGAGCCAGCCGACTGGCTCAGCTGGTGGTTCGGCCGGCGCCGCGCCAGCTGGCATTGTCATCACAAGATCGTGTCATCGAACCGGACCGGGCTCCGCTCCGGCGGGACGGCCGGGTCAGACCCGCTCCGCCCAGTCTGGATCAGTTGCTCGGCAAGCGCGCCGCGGTTCGCCCCGATCTCCGACATCCGCGACACCGCGATCGAGGCCGTCACCAGCCGGTCAGCGATCTCATCGGTGCCGTCAGCGACCAGCACGGGCACATCCTGGCTGCGGAACCTGTCCAACGGCTCGGAGCTGGCGTCCCGGCCGATAGCGACGGCGAGCCGCAGTGCTGACCGGCCGGCTGGAGTCTCCAGCAGTGCGCTCAGGCCCTGCTCGAATCCGCCGGGGGGATCGGTCGGCAGTCCATCTGTGATCAGCAAGATGGCGGGCCTCAGCGCGCGCCGCTCCAGCCGGTCAGGGCTCAGCGCCTCAGCGACCGCGCGGAAGGCCGGACCCATGTTGGTCCGGCCCATCGGCACATACTCAAGATTGCGCCAGCGCGAGCTGAGGTCCGCTATTGGCATCGGGTCAGGCACGTACCAGTTCGGTACCGAGGCGAAGGCCAGAATCCTGATCAGCAGCTGGGCTTGCAGCTGGTCACGTTCCCAGTCCACCAGGTGCGGCAGCATCGACCGCAGGGCGTAGTTCAGGGCCTGCATCTTCTCGCCCTTCATCGACCCTGAACAGTCAGCCATCACGATGAAATGCAGGGGTCGTCGTGCGACGCCGCCCCCCGGCATGAGCGTCTCGGTCATCAGCACGGACCCATCATCAGCACGGACCTATCGGCGAAGCTCCGTCATCCATAGTTCAGAGTCTTCCACCAAGCGAGCACCGAGTTGATCGTCGTGCCCTTGCCTCGGTCCTGGCCGATGAAGAACACGTTCATCGTCGGCATCGTCCAGATCAGCAGTGGATGACTGTTGTCCACGAAGCACTCAAGGACCTGGCCAGGGTGATTGACGTACTTCGGGTTGCTGTTGGCGTGCCAGGTGGCCGTACCGGCATCGCTGCCAGCCGCAGGCGGGCAGCTACGAGAAGTGGACTTGAAGCCGGTGAAGCTGTTGATGTGGGCGAGCCCGGCTTGATAGCCGCTGGCGGTGAAGAACTGATAGCCCCAGACGTCGACGTTCTTGACCGTCGTCTTGGCGCAGAAGATCCTGGTCTTGATAGTGGCCGCGTTCAGCTTGAACAGCAGTGCCTTCGAGCAGTCGGTGCCGACTGGCGTTTGGCCGGTCGGGTTCATGATCGTGGTGAGCGGCTCGATGCCACCGGTTGGCACAGGCGTGTTCGTCGGCGTGGTGACCGGGGTGGTCACGTGGGTCGCGGGCGTGGACGAATGACCGGCGTTGGGCTTCGGCTTCGGTCCAGGCGAGAGCGCCACGAAGGCGATGATCACGATGATGATGACCGCCACGATGCCGCCGCCGATGAGCAGGCCGCGCCTCGGTCCACTCGACGTGGGCTGCGGGCCGAATCCGCCCCCGCCGCCGGCGAAGCCGCCACTCGGCGACCAGCCGCCTGGTGCTCCAGGCTGGCCTGGCTGACCGAAACCGCCCTGACCTGGATAGCCCTGGCCCGGCGGCTGAGCGCTGCCCGCAGGGAAGGCCGGGCCGCCAAAGCCCTGCGCTGACTGGCCAGGATAGGCGGTCGGCTGCCCGCCTGGTCCGCCGAAGCCTTGCGCTGGGGCTCCGTAGCCAGGCGCGGCCTGAGTAGCGCCGCCCTGCCCTCCTTGGTAGCCCTGGCCAGGCGGCGGGATAAAGCCCTGAGCGGTCGGCTGTTCGCCAGCACCGAAGCCCTGTGCCGGCGTCGGCGTTTGCCCGAAGCCAGGTGGCTGAGCCTGGGGCGGCTGCCCGCCGAAGCCGGTCGGAATCGGTGCCATCTGAGTCGGCATGCCCTCACCTGGCAGCGGAGCGAACCCCGGCGGATTGCCGCCTAGGTCACCGCCGCTGCGCGGCTGGCTGATGCCAAGCGCGACCGCGATCTCGTCCGTCACCCAGTTGCACGCCTCTGGCGTAAATGGGGTGCTGGACGAAAACGACGAGGCGGTCAGCCTGATCGCAGTATTCGGATCCATGCCCTGGGCCACATGCTCGCGCAGCGTGTCCGCGAGCCCAGCCTCGGCCGCTGCGACGAGGATGCTCTTTTCCCTCGGCGCGTCGGGCAGGTAGTCCTTGAGCAGGTTCGACATCGTCTGAGCATTGGAAAGGGCAGCTACCCCGTGCTCAGGATCGGTGACGATGGCATTCAGAGCAGCTCGTGCCTCGGACGCATGCTCCCAGGACATGTCAGACATCGATCCCCCTCCCGCGTGGCCAGAACGCTGACCAGTAAGACGCCACATGTAAACGGCCGCCGCCGGTGACGCCCGCCACACCGAAATGCCACATGTCGCATTCGGTGGTGACGGCATGCTAACCGGACGAGCTAGGCCATGTCACCTAGTCCCGAAGTCGAACGGTCACGCAGCGATAACAAAAGTCCAGCTAGCCGCCCTGCAGCGCGCTCAGCCTACTGACAGCTTCGGTCAGAACTTCTTTTCTTTTGCAGAACGCAAAGCGCACCTGGAATCGCCCGGCGTCGGGGTGGTCATAGAACACCTGCATCGGGATAGCCACCACGCCGGCGTTACGCGCCAGCGCCCGGCAGAACTCCAGGCCGGTGACATCGCCAAAGGGCCTGATATCGGTGGTGATGAAGTAGGTGCCGGCCGGCTGGTACACCTCGAAGCCGACGCTGGCCAGCCCGTCGCACATCAGATCCCGCTTGACCAGCAGATCAGCTGCGATGGAGGCGTAGTAGGCGTCGGGCAGCATCAGGCCTTGCGCAATGGCGTACTGGAATGGGCCGCCATTGACGAAGGTCAGGAACTGCTTGACGGTGCGGACCGCGCTGACTAGTTCGGGCGTCCCGGTGGCCCAGCCAATCTTCCAGCCGGTGAAGGAGAACGTCTTGGCCGCTGAACTGATCGTCACCGTGCGCTCGCGCATGCCGGGCAGGGTGCAGATCGGTAGGTGCGCGTCGGCGAAGACCATGTGTTCGTAAACCTCGTCGGAGATGACCAGGAGGTCCCTGTCGACCGCGATCGCGGCGATCGCGGCAAGCTCCTGCGGCGTGAATACTGCGCCAGTGGGGTTGTGCGGCGTGTTGAGCAGGATCAGCCTGGTGCGATCGGTGATGGCGGCGGTCAGCGCGTCCAGGTCGGGCCGGAAGTCGGGTGCGCGCAAGGTGATCGGCACCCGGATCCCGCCGGCCATCGCGATGCAGGCGGCGTAGGAGTCGTAGTAGGGCTCGAAGGCGATCACCTCATCGCCGGGTTCGACGAGCGCGAGCAGCGCGGCTGCGACGGCCTCGGTGGCTCCGGCGGTGACCAGTACTTCGCTGTCCGCGTCGAGGTGAATGTCATAGAACCGACGTTGATGGTCGGCGACGGCGCGGCGCAACTCAGGGATTCCGGCGCCGGGCGGGTACTGATTGCCGCGGCCTTGCCTGATCGCGTCGGCGGCAGCCGCAGCGATTTCGGCGGGCCCGTCGGTATCGGGGAAGCCCTGGCCCAGGTTGACCGATGCGGTTGCTACTGCTAGCTCCGACATTTCGGCAAATATTGTCGTTCCGAGGCCGACTAGCCTGCGATTGAGCGGTGGACGAATCATCTCGCTATGAGATCACGCGTCTTCATCCCGCATCCACATCGAACGCACTGCCGCTGCAAATCCCGCTGGTTATCTCATACACATGGATGGCGGCTGGATTTGAGGGTCAAGCCTGCCATCAACTGGTTGATCGCCTGTCGGCTGGTCGCTAGTCGCGGCGTCAAGTAACGGGGGTCGTCGCGGCGGGTGAGACCGGCACATCACCGGTGTACTCGGGGGGGTACATGAGATCGGGCCCTGGCGTTCGGCGCTGGCTGATCGGAGCGGTGCTCGCGGCGGGGGCAGTGGGGGCTGCCCTCGCCATAGCGGGAGTTAGCACGCCGGGCAGGCTGCCGTTGGTGATCATCTTCTTTGCCGCGGTTCCTGCTTGCGCGGTCGCCAGTTTGCTGCCAGGGCTGGACCGGCTCGCGCGGATCGTGATCGCGGGCACGGCGGCGATCGTGATCGACCTGCTGGTCGCTTCGGCCATGCTGATCGCTGGTGCCTGGTCGCCGGGGGGCGGAGTTGCCGCGATCGCTGGCATCAGCCTGCTGATCGGTCTGACCGGGCTGACGGTTCGCCGCAGGCACAGCAGTCGGTCGCCGGAGTCAGCGCCTGGGCAGCAGCGGGTACCCGCGCTCCCGCACTGGTAACTCACCTAGCCGCCCTGCCCCTGGCGATGCACTCACATCGGCCGGTGCTGACCATCGATAAAGGTGCGATTGCGCGTGCGTGAGCTACGCCGAACCGAATGTCGAATAGGTGCAGGAGGAATTGCCTGGATTTAACCGGAACTAAATATGTTCACTGCGCTAGTAGCGCGAGTAGCCAGTCGTGGGACTGGTGGTATTACAGGGGGAAAAGATGCATGATTTCGATAATGGTTCGCAAATGCGACCAACCCATCCGGCACTGCATCACGGCCGGGCCAAACTGAGCGCGGCCGATGACGCCGCGACCAGGCAGACGCGTCAGCGCAAGCCCGTGCCGCCGAGCAAGCCGATACCGCACGCACGGCCCGCCAGCCGCTCCGCCTCCGCGCGGCTGACCAGCCACGAACTCGCTCAGCCGCTGGGCCGGGCGCAGCCTCGGCCAAGCTGGCAGAAGGCAGGCTCACGAGACCTTCCAGGGCTGCTGCAGGGCGGGCTGCAGGGCGGGCTGCAGGGCGGGCTGCAGGGTGGGCCGGAGCACGAAGCGCCCGCTGGAGCTAACGCCTCGCTGCCTTCGCTGCAGCCATGGCGGATGCCGGCCACGAGGTCTCCGCTTGATGGCGAGCTTGAGGCGCTGACGAACGGCCACCAGGTGACCAATGGCCATCAGGGGTTTGGTCACGACGGCAACGCGTCGGTCGGGCAGCCTGACTACCGGACGATCGCCGACGGGCTGGCCATCGCGCCAAGGATCAGCGTGGTGCTGCCGGTCATGAACGAGGCGGCTAACTTGCCTGGTGTTTTCGCCACCCTGCCTAGCTGGGTGAACGAGGTCGTCCTAGTGGACGGCCGGTCAACCGATGACACCATCGCGGTGGCCAGGCGGTTGCGCCCTGACCTCAAGGTCGTGCTCCAGGGCGGCGTGGGCAAGGGCGACGCGCTCGCGGCCGGATTCGCCGCGGCTAGCGGTGACATCATCGTCGCCATCGATGGTGACGGCTCGACCGACGGCGAGGAGATCGTCAGGTTCGTCAGCGCGCTGCTGGCGGGAGCTGATTTCGCGAAAGGTTCGCGGTTCAATAGCGCGGGCGGCAGCGACGACATCACGGTCATCCGCCGGTATGGCAACAGGATGCTGAATCTGACCGTGAATCGGCTATTCGGCACCAGTTTCAGCGATCTTTGCTACGGCTACAATGCGTTCTGGTCGCGGCATCTGGACGCGCTGGATATTGACGCGCCGGGATTCGAAATAGAGACCCTGATGAGCATCAGGGCCGCCCAGGCCGGGCTGACGATCTACGAGGTGCCCAGCCACGAGCGACTCCGCGAGCATGGCGCGAGCAACCTGTCGGCGATCAAGGATGGCTGGCGGATCCTTCGGCTGATCGTGCAGGAGAAGCGCGAGGCTGGCCGCCGCAAGGCCCGCAAGCCGAAGCCCTTCATGGCGCCTGCGCGCCTGGTTGAGGACCACAGCCTGCCAGTTGGCCGAGCTGACCAGGTCCTGCTTGACGGCCGTGCGAACGGCTCAGCCGGGCGAGAGCGCTCATGACCGGGCCCGTGCTGTCCGATGGCCAGGCGACCAGGGTGTCAGTGGTGATCTGCGTCTACACCGAGCGGCGGTGGCTCGACATGCTGGCCGCCATCGACTCGGTGCGGCACCAGAGCCTGCCCGCACACGAGTTGATCGTGGTGGTCGATCACAACCAGGCGCTGCATGACCGGCTCGCGACTGAGTTCGCCGCCGACCAGGGGCACCCGGCCATCACGATCGTGCCCAATCGTCAGCAGCGCGGTCTGTCCGGTGGCAAGAACACCGGAGTCTTGGTCGCGACTGGCGATGTGGTGGCCTTTCTCGACGACGACGCGGTAGCGCAGGACGAGTGGCTCAAATACCTCGCTGACTGCTACTGCGCTCCGCAGGTGGCCGGGGTCGGCGGGCTCACCTTGCCGAATTGGGATCATCAGCGGCCAGCCTGGTTCCCGCGCGAGTTCGACTGGGTGCTCGGCTGCAACTACCTCGGCATGCCGCCGCCCCGGCAGCCGGTCAGGAACCTGCTTGGCGGCAACGCGTCCTTCCGTCGTGCGGTCTTCGGACAGGTTGGCGGGTTCGCCAGCGCCGTCGGCCGGTCGGCCGCCAAGCTGCCGCTCGGCTGTGAGGAAACTGAATTCTGCATCAGGATCGGCCAGCAACTGCCAGGTGCGCAGCTGCTGATTGATGACCGGGCCGTGATCTGGCATCGCGTCCCGCGCCAGCGGGCCACCGTCTCCTACTTCCTGACCAGGTGTTATGCGGAGGGGGTGTCGAAATCCCTGGTCAGCGAGCGAGTCGGTGCGACCGACGGACTATCAGCCGAGCGACGGCAGGCTTTCGCTGCCTTGCCTAGGGGCGTGATTCGCAACCTGGCCAGCGCCTGCCGAGGTGACCTAGCCGGACTCGGGCGCGCGGCAGCTATCAGCGCGGGCCTATCCGCAGCGGCCGGTGGCTACGTGGTCGGCCGCCTCGCCAGGAGGTGACATGAGGAGCGTCGTCCACGCAGCCGCCAGTCACACCGGCCGGCGGCCAGGCGAGGCGGAGTCAGGATCAACGCACCCAGGGCCAGGTGACGGCCCGGCTCTACGGGTGCCGATCTTGATGTATCACGAGATCACCGGCCATCCGGTGCTGTCCGGACGGCTCGCAGTGCCGCCAAGTAGCTTCGCCGAGCAATTGTCGCTACTGAAATCTGAGGGGTACCGCACGCTGACCGCCGGGCAGGCCGCGCGTGCGCTTGACGATCCGGGCGCTGAGTTGCCTGCCAAGCCGGTGGTGCTTACCTTCGATGACGGGTTCGCTGACTTTCACCAGGCCGCGCTGCCCCTGCTCAACCGATACGAGTTCACCGCCACCTTGTTCGTGACCAGCGGCTGGGTGGTCGGCTGCTGCCCGCAAGCCGTCCGTACCGGTCCGCCAGGCACCTTGAACTGGGCGCAGCTCAAGGAGATCGTCGCCGCCGGGGTCGAGGTGGCGGCACACAGCGTCACCCACCCGCAGCTTGATCAGCTACCGGGCGAAGCGGTCAGGCAGGAGTTGATGGGCAGCAAGGACACGCTCGAAGAATTGCTCGGCATCCAAGTGACAGGGATGGCCTATCCGTTCGGCTACTCAAGTCGGCTGGTGCGGGCGACCGCTGGCTCGGCTGGCTATCAGTACGCCTGCTCGGTTGAGAACCGGCTAGCTGGCAGTCAGGACGACGTGCTCGCCCTGCCAAGGCTGACGATCTGCCGGTCAACCAAGCTGCCAACCTTCGCCAGGACGCTGGCGGCCGCCAGGCTGCCAGCTGAGTTCACCAGATACCGAGTGCTGACCAGGGGCTGGGCGCTGTTCCGGCACGCCCGATCGACGATGAATCGGGTCGCCAGGTGAGCGATGGCCGGCCTCGGCCGACCTCCGCCGCGCTGAGCAAACTCACGTCGCTGGCCGGCTCGACACCGTTGCTGCGCAACGGCTCAGCGCTGATGGCCAACGCCGTCGTCACCGGCGCACTCGGGCTCGCGTACTGGCTGCTCGCCGCCCGCCACTATGACCCGGCCAACGTGGGCCGGGCGTCGGCCGCTTACTCGGCACTTAACCTGATCGCCGGGATCACCGCGCTCAGCCTGATCGGGGCAATGGCCAGATTCATCCCGCAATCCGGCAGCCGGACTGGTCGGCTGGTCCGGCTCGGCTATGGACTGAGTGCCGTATCGGCGGTGGTGGGTTCGGTCATCTTTCTGACGATCGCCGGGCGGGGCGGTTCGTCCTATTCCGATCTCGGCGGACTGCGCAACGGCTTGATCTTCACCGTGTGCGTGATCATCTGGTCACTGTTTACCTTGCAGGACGGCGTACTGATCGGGCTGCGTAACGCGAACTGGGTGACCGGCGAGAACGCGGCCTTCGGGATTGCCAAGATCGCACTGCTGCTGCCGCTGGCGGCCGTGATCCCGCATATCGGGCTCTACGTGTCCTGGATGGTCCCGGCCGCGCTCGCGGTGCCGTTGGTCAACTGGCTGATCTTCCGCAAGCTGCTGCCAAGGCACGCGAACAAGCAGGTCACCCAGCCGCCGCCGAGCCGGGCCCAAGTGGGTAGGTTCCTAGCCGGTGATGTCTCAGGCGCGCTCATGTTGCTGGCCTCGATCAGCCTGGTGCCAGTGCTGGTCGCGATGTTCGTGGCACCAGGTACCAACGCCTACTTCTACGTGGCCTGGACCATCGGCGTCACTATTGACCTGCTCGCAGCCAACATGGCGCTGTCGCTGACGGTGGAAGGTGCCTTCGACCCGGTCAAGCTGGCAGTGCACGCCCGGGCGGCGCTGCGGCGAATCTCACTCATCCTGGTGCCGGTCGCACTGGGTGCCGCCCTGCTCGCGCCGTGGATACTTGGCCTATTTGGCCCCGGTTACGCCAAGTATGGTGCGCCGATCCTGATCCTGTTGGCCGCGGCCACGCTGCCTCGCACACTGACCGAGATCTACCTCGGCGCGCTCCGCGCTCAGAACCGCACCTCATTCGTGGCATTGGTGCAAGGGGCCAGAGCGGCGCTGATCCTTGGTCTCACGATCGCATTGACCAAGTCCATGGGCATTGTCGGGGCTGGCGTCGCTGTGCTGATCAGCCAACTCGTCCTGGCCATCGCGGTGGCACCAGCGCTGCTGCGGATCCTGCGGGCGGACCGGCACCAGCCAGCGGAGCCGCCGGTGCAAGCCAATCAGCGAATCGGGCCTGGCCTGCTAGCAGAAAGCACCGGGCCCGACGTCCACCGCGATGCCGCATGACGACGACCGCCCGGCCGCCGCAGGCCGGCCAGGCGCGCCGCCTCCCGGCGGCGAGTGGCACAACCGAGTCAAGCGCACCTCGCGGGCTGCCGCTGGTCGTGATCGGCGTGGCCTTCGTGGCTGGCCTGGTCGCCTTCCTGCTGCCACTGCGGTCGGTCAAGCTAGCGGCGATGAACGGGCTCGGCCTGATCTCCATCCTGCCGGTGGCATCCATCGCCGGGCTGCTGCTGATGGTCGGTGCCTTCGTGGCGATGCTGACCAGGCGCCGCCCGGCTGTGCTCGTTCTCGTGCTGATGCTGATCGCGGTCGTCTTCTGCCTGGACGGCGTGACGGCACTGCTCGAGCCGTTGCCCAGGTTCGCCACCGCCTACCAGGTCGCCGGCTTTGTTGACTATGTCCGCCTGCATGGTGGGGTCGATCCGGGCCTGACCGCCTACTTCAGCTGGCCTGGCTTCTTCGCGCTGATCGCGCTCGTGACCCAGGCGGCCGGGGTGCACAGCCTGCTGCCGCTGCTGACCTGGTGGCCGGTCGTGGTCGATCTGCTGATCCTGGTGCCGTTCCTGCTGCTCACCAACGCCCTGCGAATGAGCTGGCAGGCGCGCTGGCTGGCCGCGCTCCTGCTCTGCCTGGGTAACTGGGTCGGCCAGGACTACTTCTCGCCGCAGTCTTTTAACTACCTGCTCTACCTAGTATTCGTGACGATCTTGCTGACCTGGTTCAGCGGTCAGCGTCGGGCCTGCGCACCGCAGGGGAGCGGCCAGCCCGTCAGCTGGCCACCACGCAGCGCGCCATCCTGCTCGCGCTGGTCATCTTGATCTTCGTGGTGTCAACGCTGAGCCACCAGCTCACGCCATTCCTGATGATCGCCGCCTGCCTTGGTCTAGTGCTGGTACGCCGGTGCACCCCGCGCGCCTTGCCGGTGTTGCTGGCGGTGATCGTGATCGGCTGGGTCAGCTACGGAGCGGTCGCCTACTGGTCCGGTCACCTGGCCACGATCTTCGGCAACATCGGCCAGCTCAGCGGCACCCTGTCGGCTAGCGTCAGCGGCCGGGTCCGCGGCAGCTCGATTCACCAGTTCGCCGACAAGAGCCGAATCGGGCTGGCCGCGGTGATGTGCCTGCTGGCCGCGGGCGGGCTGGTCAGGCGCTGGCGCGGCGGAATCACCGACCGGGCGCTCATCGTGCTCTTCATCGCCCCGGTCACGGTCGTGGCCGTGCAAAACTACGGCGGCGAGATCGCGCTCCGGGTGTACTTGTTCGCGCTGCCCGCGATCGCGGTGCTGGCTGCTTGCCTGTTTTTCCCCGGTACTGAACCGGCCACGCGTCGCCTGGCCGCCAGCAGGCAGGGCCGCCCAGGGCTGGGCGTGACCGGCATCATCGCCGCCGGCCCCGGTGCGGCCAGCCAGCCGGCGCTGGCCGCCGCCAGCCCAGCCGGGCTTGGCCTTGGCCAGCTGACCTCGGGGCGGTGCCAGCCGGCGCACGGCGCCACCATGATGCAGGTTCCCGGTGGGAGCGACCGGTTCGGCGGGCGGCTGCGGGCTGGCGTCGCCGTGCTGATGGCCGGCGTCGTGGCGGTCGGGCTGGCCGCTTGTTCTTGGTCGCCAGGTACGGCAACGAAGCATTCGAGCGGATCCCGGTCACTGAGTACCAGGCCATGAACTACATCTACGACCACGATCACGGCGGCGCCGAGGTGCTCTGGCTGTCCCGGCCTGCCGGTGCCAACGCCACGCCGCAGATGCCTTGGCAGTTCAGGGACTTGAAGCAGGTCCAGTTCGTCTCCAGGGTCGCGCCCGTCCATCCGGCCAATATCGACCGGATCGTCCGCCAGCTGCGTGCCCTCGGCAAAGGCGCGTTCCTGATCAGCACGACCACAGAATCGACGTTCATCAGCCAGACGGCCGGCTTCCCTGTGGACTGGGAGACCAGATTCCGAGCCGCTCTCGCCGCCAGCCCAGACCTGCGCCAGCTGTATGCGGGCAAGGACGCCGTCGTCTATCAGGCCAAGCTGCCTGCGGGCGCGCCGAAGGCCGGCGCGGGGGTCACAAGCAGCGCGCCAGCGGGCTCAACTGGCTGGAGCCCGATCGGAGTTGCCGCCCTGGTAGCGGCACTGCTGCTGCTCACCGCGCGGGAATTCATCAGGGAGTGCGTGCCAGCCAGGCGCTGGCTGCTCACGCCGCTCGCGATCGCCTCATTGCCCGTGCTAACGCTGCTGCTGGTCGCGGTGGCTGAGAGGTTCGTGGTGATCTCATGACCAACCTGGACCGCGCAGTTCCTGCGCTGCTGCTCAAGGTGGGCCAGTACCCGGTGCACTCCGGCGGGCTTGGCGTCATCAGGACGCTGGGCCGAGCCGGCGTCGATGTCTACGCGATTACCGAGCCAGGGCTCACGCCGGCTCGCGCGTCCAGGTACTGCACCGGCGCCTTCGTCTGGCACGCGACTGGCCAGGAGGACACTCATGAGCTGATCGCCGAGCTGCGGTCGGTCGGCGACCAGATCGGCCGGACCGCCGTGCTGGTCCCGGTCGATGACGAGGCCGCCGTGCTGGTGGCCGAGCACCAGTCCGCCCTAGCCGAGCACTTCCTGTTCCCGAAAGTGCCGCCGGCGCTGCCGAGAAGGCTGGCCAGCAAGAGCGGTATGTACGAGCTGTGCGTCGAGCATGACGTGCCAGCGCCGGCCACCCTGACCCCGCAGAATCTGGCCGATGTCACGGCATTCGCGGCCACGGCGACCTTCCCCGTCGTGGTCAAGAATGCCGAGGCCTTCGAGCGCCATCGGCGCCCGGTCGTGCCTGGCACCACCATCGTCCGCCGCCGGGAAGAGCTGCTTGACCTGCTCGATCCGCCGCACCGGCGGCACGTCAGCTTGCTGAACGAACACGTCGATGAGCCCGGCGGCCTACCGGCCGCCCGGCGTGATCTTGCAGGAGTACATCCCGTCGAATGAGTCGGAAGACTGGATCGTGCACCTGTACTGCGACGCCGAATCGACCTGCCGGGTGCTCTTCACCGGCAGGAAGGTCAGGTCATGGCCGGCCACGGCTGGGGTCACCGCGTGCGCGAACTCCATCGTCAATCCGGCGCTCGCGCGGCTCGCCCAGCGATTCTGCGCTGAGCTCGGCTTCGCTGGCATCGCCGACCTTGACCTGCGGCTTGACCTGCGGGACGGCAAGTACAAGCTGGTCGACTTCAATCCGCGCACCGGCAACCAGTTCAGGTTGTTCGAGTCGCAGGCTGGCGTCGATGTGGTGCGCGCGCAGCATCTGGATCTGACCGGGCGCAAGCTCAAGGAAAGCCCGCAGCTAGCGGGCAGGCGGATCATCGTTGAACATGCTGACCTGCCCGCCCAGTTCGCGTACTGGTGGCTGGCCGACCAAGTCAGGCACCCGTCTTGGATCGACCCTGAGCACACTCACACCGAATACGGCTGGCTAGCCAAAGACGATCCTTTCCCCTTCGTGGTGATGCTCGTACATGTCGGTGGTACGGCCGTACGCAAGCTGCGTGACGAGGCCAGGGCCAGGCTGACGAGGTGGCGCGGACCAGCGGTGCGGTCGAGTCGGCCGTCCAAGCCGCACAGGCGTCGGGTGCCTGGGCTGACGCACCGCCGACCAGTTCGACCAGCGGGGGAGGAGACCTGATGCGGATATCCGTGCTGCGACCGGTCGAGCTCGGCGGCGCTGAGCTGCAGGCCTGGCACCGGATGCAGGCGCAGAGCCCGGAGCTTGGCAATCCGTTCCTGAGTCCTGAGTTTGCTGTCGCGGTCGGCGAGTCGCGCCCCGATGCCAGGGTCGCGGTGCTGGCTGACGGCACCGGGCCGGTCGGCTTCTTTCCCTTCGAACGCGGTCGGCTCGGGGTCGGTCGGCCGATCGGGGCGGGACTGTCCGACTGCCAGGGCGTGGTGCACGCGCCGGGGGCGCAGTGGAATGCGGCTGACCTGCTTGACGGCTGCGGGATCTCGGCCTGGCATTTCGATCACCTGGTCAGCGGGCAGCAGCCTTTCGACCGGTACCAGGTGGCGACGGCAGCCTCGCCAGTCATCGACCTGCGCGACGGGTTCCCCGCCTACACAGCTCAGTTGCGGGCCAGATCGCCGCGATTTGGCAGCGATCTGGGCCGCAAGACCCGCAAGCTCGGCCGTGAGGTTGGCGACCTGCGGTTTGAGCTCGCTGTCACTGATCTCAGTGAGCTGCGGACGTTGATGCGCTGGAAGTCCGATCAGTACCGGCGCACCGGCCGGAGCGACCGGTTCGATCAGCGCGACATCGTAGCGCTGGTCGACCGGTTGTTCGACTGCGACGGCGGTGGTTTTCGCGGTCTGCTTTCCATGCTGTACGCCGGTGACCGGCCGGTAGCCGGGCATTTTGGTCTGTTGCACGATGAGGTGTTCAGCGAATGGTTCCCTGCCTATGACCCTGCCTTCGCCAAGTACTCACCTGGGCTGATCCAGTTGGTCAAGATGACCGAACAGGTGTATCGCCTCGGTGCCCGCTCGATCGATCTTGGCAAGGGCGCCAAGCAGTACAAGGACACGCTCAAGAGCTACGACCTGACGGTCGGCGAAGGCACCGTCACCGGCCAGTCGGCACTCGGCGCGCTGCACCGGGCCAGGTTGGCACCGCCCCGCTGGGCGGTCAGGCAGATCCGATCGCATCAGGGCCTCTTCAGTGTTGCCGACCGGGCGCTCAAGCAGTACGGCAGTCTGCGAGTGTCGATGCGACAGCGCAGGCCGACCGGACGCCTAGGCTGAGTCCATGCGGGCATGGATAGTGCACCAGCCAGGTCCGATGAGCGGCGCTCAGATACCGCTGGCTCTGGTCGACAAAGACCGACCAGAGCCGGCTGTCGGCGAGCTGCTGATCCGGGTGCTGCGGTGCGGCGTCTGCCGTACCGATCTGCATTTGGCCGAAGGCGACCTGCCGCCGAAGCGCGCCGACGTCACGCCTGGGCATGAGGTGGTCGGCGAGGTCGTGGCCACCGGCGGAGGCACGACCAGGTTCACGGTCGGCGACCGGGTCGGCGTGGCCTGGCTGGCGGGCACCGATGGCGCTTGCCGCTTTTGCCGTCGCGGCAACGAGAACCTGTGCCCCCACTCCGTCTACACCGGCTGGGACCTGGACGGCGGCTACGCGGAGTACCTGGTGGCGGCCGACAGCTTCGTGCACCCGCTGCCGACCGGGTTCAGCGACGCCGAGCTGGCGCCACTGCTCTGCGCCGGCATCATCGGCTATCGGGCGCTGCTGCGGGCTGAGTTGCCGCCCGGCGGCACGCTCGGCATCTACGGCTTCGGCGGTTCCGCGCACTTGGCCGCGCAGATCGCCATCGCCCAGGGCGCAGCCGTGCATGTCTTTACCAGGGCGCAGGCGGCCAGAGACCTGGCGCTCGAACTCGGCGCCGCCTCCGCCCAGGATTCCTTCGACCCGACGCCCGCGCCGCTCGACTCGGCCATCATCTTCGCCCCGGTCGGCACGATCGTCCCAGCCGCTCTGCGCAATCTGGACCGCGGCGGCACGCTCGCGATCGCCGGCATCTACCTGACCGACATCCCGGCGCTCCACTACGAGGACGAGCTTTTCCAGGAGCGAAATCTGCGCAGCGTGACCTCGAACACCAGGGGCGACGCCGAGGAGTTCCTTCGGCTCGCCTCGCGACTGAAGCTCAAGGTCAGCGTCACTCCCTATCCGCTTGCCGCCGCCGACCAGGCCCTGGCCGACCTAGCCGCCGACCGCATTACCGGCGCCGCCGTGCTCGAAGTCGGCGCGAGCGGCTAGGGCGCGGAGCGCGGCTGGGAAGACTTCTGCGGGTGGGGTGACCAGGCCGCGCCGACCTGGCCGGTGCCCGCTACTCGGCCGGCCATGCCAGTGTTGATCTGCGGCAGGATGCCCGTCCTCGCTACCAACGTCACGTCGATCCCGGCCGGCGTGCCGCGGAAGTCCAGCGCCGGGATCTTGAGCAGCGGGTGCTCGGCCAGGGTGATCTCATACATTCGCTGGGTGGCGGCCAGCGCGCTGGCGACGGTGCCGCCCACCAGCGCGACGATGGCCGGGGCCGCCGCCATCGCGAAGCCGCCGAGCCCGGCGGTCTCGGTGATGGCCGAGTCGCCGATGTCGGGATTGGCGTCCGCTGGTCCGTAGCCGGCCAGGAACAGCCCGTGCGGCACGAGGGCAGGCGCGGTGAACCACTGATCGCCGGTGCCCGCCGTCTGGATGCCGAAGTCGGTGCCGTTGCGCGCCATGGCCACCACCATCGTGCTGCCAGGTAGGTCGCGGGCCGCGTCCAGGGCGAGCTTGCAGGCAGGCATGGCCAGATTCAGGAAGAAATGGTCATTCCCGCCGATGAACTTGGCCGCGGCGGCGACATCAGAACCAGCGAAACCCGACTCCACCATGGCGGGCAGTAGGTCGCGCAGCAACATGAGGGTGCCGGCCCGATTCCGGTTGTGCGCCTCGTCGCCCATCTGCACCATCTGGGTCAAGATGCCGGTGACGTCGACCGGTCCGTGCTGGCGGACGGCGGCCTGCAACAGTGGTCCGAGCACCGCTGTCATCCATCGCAGCCGGTCGATCACCTCGGCCGAGAACGCGCCGTAGCGCAGCACCTTGCCGAGACCTTCGTTCAACGAACAGTAGGCGCGGCGGCCGTCAGCTGGATCCTCAAGCACGAACATCCACATTGACGGCGAGACCACGCCAGCCATCGGACCGACGGCACCGAGTTGATGACAAGGTGATATCGAAAAAATGCCCAGGTCTGGCTCGCCTTCCAGGTGGTCCTGGTCGACTTCATGGCCCTCGAACAACGCCGCGCCAATGAGCGCGCCGCGTAGCGGGCCTGCTGCCCGATCCCAGCTGATCGGCGGCCCGGCGTGCAGGAACTCGCCAGGTCCAAGGCCGAGCGCGGCACTGGCGGTCAGCACGTCGACCAACTGGGCCCGTGACCCGAGCATCCGCCGCACCGCGAGCGCGTTCGCGCCCGCGCGACGCGGATCGGTGAGCACCACGGCGAGGTCGGCCTCGGTACCCGGCATCGGCGGTGCCCAATCGACCCTGGTGACCTGCGCGCCCTGCTGCGCCGCCGAGTCGGCGAGCAGGCTCAGGCCCGCCGAGATGATGTGCGGTCGGCCATCGGCCGTCCGGTCGCCGCGCGGAAGCTCAGCCATGGTGCCCGCCGCCGATCAGATCGCAGGCGAACCTGGCGGCTTGCGCGTTCGAGACGAACACCTGCGCGCCGGCCTCGGTGAGCGCGGTCACCTGGCCGGTCAGTCCTTGCGGATCAGCTTCGGTCCCGATGACCGACGCGATCACGGCCAGGTCTGCCCGGCCAGCGAGGCCGGAGCGGATCACCGGGGCTAGCTCGGCGGCCGGGTCGGCGTTGGCACCGTAGCCGAGCACCACATCGAGCATGATCACGGCCGTCGCCGGATCGGCCGCTTCGGCGGTCAGCCGGGCCAGCCGTAGCCGCTGATCGATCATCGGGTGCGGTCGGCCAGCGGTCAGCTCGTCAGCCCCGAAGTCGATCATGACGTGCCTGGCACCTGGTGACCGTTGATCGCCTGGCGGCAGCGGATCGAGCGCGTCGACGCGTAGCTCGGAGCGTAGCGGCACATTGGAGTACAGGTCGCCCAGGCGTTCGGCCGCGATCACCATCGCCTCATCACACAGGGTGCCACCAGTGAACAGGCCGCGCAGCGCACCGGTCAGGCGGCCTGCGCCAGCGGCTACCGGCGGCCAGGATGGCCACTGCGGCACTGGCAGGCCGATGGCAGCGAGCACGGCTTCCGCCGTCGCGGTCAGATCGGGCTGGCCGGGGCCGATCAGCGCGAACCGCACCGGGGTCGCCAGCGTCGCGGCGAAGGCGCGCAGGTCGGTGGCGACCTGCGCGGCCGGTGGCTTGGACGCCAGCACGATCAGTTCGATGCCGGGATCCCGGTCGAGCCTGGTGAGTGCGGCCCGGGCTGACCGGCCAGCCACCGCTGCGCTCAGGTCGCGACCGCCGACGCCGAGGATCGCGCTGCAGCCTGCTCCGCCCCGGTCAAGCAGGCACGAGAGCTGCTGAGCCCCGGTGCCAGAGGCGGCGACGAGGCCGACTTGACCAGGCCTGATCGCGTTCGCGAAGCCGAGACCGACGCCGCCGATGATGGCGGTGCCGCAGTCGGGCCCCAGCACCAGTAGCCCGCGCTCGGCGGCCAGGTCCTTGATGGCGATCTCGTGCTCGATCGGCACGTTGTCGGAGAAGATCATCACGTCGCAGCCTGCGTTCAGCGCGTCGATGGCTTCAGCGAGCGCGTACCGCCCTGGCACTGACACCAAGGCGATGCCGGGCCCGGCCTGAGCGAGCGCACTGGCTGTCGTCAGCGGGCGTTGCGCACTGGCGGCAGCGACGTCGCCGCGCTTGGCGGCGCCAGTGCGCAGCGCGGCATCGACCGCGGCGAGCGCGGCAGTCAGCGCGTCGTTGTCGTCTGCCTTGATGGCGATGAGCAAATCGTGCGGGCCGACCTCGGTCGGCGCGGCCAGGCCGAGCCCGCTGAGCAAGCCAAGATTCAGCTCGGTCGCCATCGCGACCATGGCGGCTCGGACGCCATCGATGGCCTGGGCTTGCGCGCTCACACCCAGGAGGGTGACCGAGTCGGCGTAGACGCCAGGCCTTGCTTGCACATGCGCTACGGTCACGGTCGCCCCCGCTTGCTGGTCAGTGTCGCTGGGGCAAGTCTGGCAAAGCCCGCGTCGGCTCCCCCTTCCCCCGGGCGACAACGGGGTCGCCCCGTTGTCGTCAGGGCAGCAACGGGGCGACCCCGTTGCTGCTGAGGAGGGGCGGTGAGGGGGCCGGTGGCTGTTAGAGTTGCTCGCCGCGCCACACGAAACGGCTCATTCCATCAGCCCAGGCCGGGCCGAAGTCGTCCTGGCTGGCTAGTTGCTCGGCCCGGTACTTGATGCCGAGCAGCATCTTCCGCTCGAACACCAGCCAGCAGGGCTCCACCAGGGCCCGGATTAGCTTCGCTCTCGTGGTGCCAGTCGGCAGCATGATCCGGTTCCTGCTCACTAGCCTGGTCGCGTCCTGCTGCGGGAAGAGTGCGTAACTCGATACCCAGCTGCCCTCACCGCAGCAGAAGGCCAGTTCGCGCTGAGGCTCGAGCGCGGCGATCCGCATCACCGCGCCCCGGCCAGCTAGCGGAAACTCATCGCCTAGTGCCACGTTCTGGAACTGCGGCAAGATCACGTCGGCGCTGTGCATGTCCAGGCCGAGCAGGTTCTCGACCCAGTCGTAGGAGTAGGTGCCGCCCCGGCCGCTGCCCATCTGCACAAGCCAGGGCCAGACGCAACTCGGCGGGGCCGCGATCGCGATCGCTCTCGTGGTGACCAGATCGGCGCCGGCGTGGACGTCATCGCCGGCCAGTGGCCTGGCTACCTCCTGCGGAGTCGCCCCCCAGTTCGCCAGTCGCTTACGCCAACTGAGGTGATAACCCGCGGTCAAGGCACCGATCGCGAGCCCGGTGGTAAGGCCAGCCGCGCAGATGGCCAGCGTATGGTGCGCCATGAGCTCCTCCTTCGATATCGGAGAATGGCAAGGCTGACTAACGAGGCCAGCGCTAACTGCCTCGGGATCTGACCATTTCCCGGCCTGCCTGAGTAAGCCCGCATGGCGCGCCTCCCCTCAATACCTAGCTATTGCCGATGGTTTCGATCAATGAGATATCAAAGATCCCAGCTTTTTGCATCGGTAGTGCTGATTTCAGCCAATCTGTTGGCCGCCGAGCTGGTTGGTATGGTGGGACGGCTATCTAGCGGCGGAGGGACCATGACGCAGAATTGGCGCGGGCTACTCGGGCCTTATGGCATCTGGACGTCGGTCAGCCTGGCTACCCCGCAGCTCGCGGCCGATGCTGAGCGGCTCGGCTACGGCGCGCTCTGGCTGGGCGGATCTCCTCGCGCTGACTTGCGGATTGTCGACCAGTTGCTAGCGGCCACCAATGAGTTGGTGGTGGCGACCGGGATCGTCAACATGTGGCAGAGCGATGCCAGGCAAGTCGCCGCCTCGTTCCACCGGATCGAGGCCAGCCATCCGGGCCGGTTCCTGCTCGGCGTCGGCATCGGCCATCGCGAGGCTACGGGAGAGTACGCCAACCCGTACCAGACGAGCGTGGCCTATCTTGACGCGCTCGATGAGGCCGGCGTTCCTGCCGACAGCGTGGTGCTCGCCGCGCTCGGTCCGAAGATGTTGCGACTGGCCGCCGACCGGACCGCTGGCGCGCATCCGTACCTGGTCACGCCCGCCTACATCGCGGCGGCCAGGCAAACCATGGGGGCCGGCCCGCTGCTCGCGACCGAGCACAAAGTAGTCATCGACCCCGATCCGGTCGCCGCTCGCGCCGTCGGTCGGCCCCGAGTGCAGCGGCCGTATCTCGGCCTGGTCAACTACACCTCGAACCTGCGCCGGCTTGGCTGGAGCGATGCCGATCTGGCCGGCGAAGGCAGCGACGCGCTGATCGACGCTTTGGTGGCACATGGCAGCGCTGACCAGGTGGCCAGGCAGTTGGCTGAGTTCGGCGAGGCTGGCGCCGACCACGTGTGCGTACAGCTAGTGACGGCTTCGGCTGACGATGACCCGCTGCCTGGCTACACCGAGCTAGCTGGCGCACTCGACCTGGGCTAGCAGCGCCCGCACCGAGCCAGGCGGGTCAGGCTTCGCCAGGCCGATCTCATGGGAATACAAGATGGGATCAAAGTCAGCTGCGAAGCCATATCGGCGTTCTTCTTCGCGCCTGGCACCAGCGCCAGAATTAGACAAGATAGCGGTACCGCAGCGCGGCCTAAGATCCCTGGCAAAATCGAGCAACTCGCCATCTAGTTCGCCGCGGTACCAGTCCCACATATCGGCCATGAATTCGTCGGTCTGAGCGGCCGAGAGGCCTAGTGCGCGCGAGCACCAGGTCCGCATCGCCAACCTGCTCAAGCACCCCGCCGATGTCGAAGAGCACAGTCGATATCGCCATGCCAGCACCCCGGCACGTTGATCACGCCGGCCATCCTCATCTAACGTAGCCGAGGTGAAGCCGTCCTCATTCGGCTACTCGCGGCCCGAGTCCGTGGCCGAGGCGATCGCAACCCTCGCCTCGATCGGGCCTGACGGCAAAGTGCTCGCGGGCGGCCAATCGCTGGTGCCGCTGCTCAACCTGCGCCTAGCCACGCCTAGCCACTTGGTGGACATCAACCGGCTGACCGAGTTGGCGTATGTCAGCGTGACTGGCGACCGCGTCGCGGTCGGTGCCCTGGCCAGGCACGCCGAGGTGCTTGGCGACCCGCGAGCGGCTGCCGCCCAGCCGCTGCTACGGATGGCGCTGTCGCTGGTCGCCCATCCGGTGATCAGGAATCGTGGCACTACCGTTGGCAGCATCGTGCATGCCGACCCGGCCGGTGAGTTGACGGCCGTACTCGCGCTGCTTGGCGGGTCCGTCCGGCTGGCCAGCACCAGCGGTGTGCGCTTTGTTTCTGCTAAAGATTTTTTCCTCGGCCCGTTGGAATCCGATGTACGGCCGGACGAACTGGCCACCGAAGTGACGTTCCCCGTGCTGCCGACCATGGCGGGCTGCGCCTTCACCGAGGTGAGTCGGCGGCACGGCGACTACGCCGTCTGCGGAGTCGGCGCGCTGATCGAGCTAGCCGACGACGGACGAGTATGCCGGGCCAGCGCGGCCTACCTGTCCGTCGCGGGCACGCCAGTGGTGCTGGATCTTGGGCCGGCTTGCGACGGCGGCGACTTCGCCGCGGCCGGCCGGTTCGCGATGGATCAACTTAGCCCAACGGGCGACATCCACGCGACCGCGAGTTACCGTCGGCACCTGGCCGGGGTGCTGACCGAGCGGGCCTTGCAGGAGGCGCTCGCCCACGCCAGGGGGCGGATCGATGACTGAGCCAACCGAGCAGTTCGATGTTGAGTTGGTCGTGAACGGCGTCAGGCGCGAAGTGCGGGTGCCCGCTAGGCGGCTGCTTTCCGATTGCCTGCGGCACGACCTGCGGCTGACTGGGACGCATGTGGGCTGCGAGCATGGTGTCTGCGGCGCGTGCACGGTCCTGCTCGACGGGATAGCGGTGCGGTCCTGCCTCACGCTCGCGGTCAGCGCGGCCGGCCTTGCGGTGACGACTGTCGAAGGGCTAGCTGGCGCCGATGGGGCGTTGTCGCCGGTGCAGCAGGCGTTCGCCGACTGTCACGGGCTGCAATGCGGTTTCTGCACGCCCGGCTTCCTCACCACGATCACCGCCGCGCTAGCGGCCAACCCTGACCCGACTCATGACCAGGCCAGGGAGATCATCGGCGGCAACCTGTGCCGGTGCACCGGCTATCAGAACATCGTCAAGGCTGTGCTGCGAGCCGCTGAGTTGCGGCGTGACGGCACCGCAGGTGCTGCGCACGGGAGCGGCACCCAGCCGACGAGCGGCGGGTGAGGACGCAATGACCGCCATGTTCGGCGAGCCCATCGCCCGGGTCGAAGACGACCGGCTGCTTCGTGGTCACGGCGCTTACCTGGATGATCTTGGTCACGACGCGCTGGCCGCCGCGTTCGTGCGCAGCCCGCACGCGCACGCCAGGATCGTCGAGATCGACGTGTCCGGCGCGCTCGACGTACCTGGCGTTGTCGCCGTTTACACCTATGAGGACCTGCCTGACCGGGTGGCTGAGCGGTTGCCGCTGCTGATCCCGCACCCGGCGCTGACCCACGGCCGCACTGGCTTCGCGCTGGCCGCCGACGAGGTAAATCACGTCGGCGAGCCGGTCGTCATGGTGGTCGCTCAAGACCGCTACCTAGCCGAGGACGCCGTCGAGGCGATCATCGTCGACTACGAGCCGCTGCCGCCAGTCGTTGGCGTCGACGCGGCCAGAGCCGCCGAGTACCTGGTGCATCCCGACGTGCCTGGCAACATCGCCGCCGAATTGGTGCAGTCGAACGGGGACGCGCCTGCCGCGATCGCCTCGTCCCCGCATCAACTCGAATTCGATCTCACCATCGAGCGCTCAGCCTCGACCCCGCTCGAAGGCCGGGGCGTGCTGGCGAGATGGGATACCGAATCCAAGCGGCTGCGGATCTGGACGTCGACCCAGACCTCGACCGGGGTGCGGGCGGCGGTAGCCGCCAAACTTGACCTCGCGCTCGCCGACGTCGACGTGATCACGCCGGACGTAGGCGGCGGCTTCGGCGTCAAGATCGTGCATCCGTGGCCCGAGGAAGTGCTGGTGCCGTGGGCGGCCCGGCTGCTCGGCCAGCCGATCAAGTTCACCGAGGACCGGGCTGAGCATTTTGTCGCTAGCGCGCACGAGCGCGGCCAGCGGCATCACGTCCGGGTCGGGTTCGATGCCAGCGGCCGGGTGCTCGGGCTTGACGTGCGGTTCTGGCACGACAACGGTGCCTACATTCCGTACGGCCTGATCGTGCCGATCATCACGTCGACCCAGTTGCTCGGTCCCTACAAGCCGGGTGCCTACCGGGTGGAGTTCACCTCGCTTTACACCAACACGGTGATCGTGACGCCTTACCGGGGCGCGGGTCGGCCGCAGGGCGCGTTCGTGATGGAACGCACGATGGATGCGATCGCGGCCTTCCTGCGGCTCGACCGGGCGCTCGTCCGCGAGCGCAACTTCATCCAGCCGGACGAGATGCCCTATGACCAGGGACTGATCTTCCAAGATGGCAGGCCGCTGATCTACGACTCTGGCGACTATCCGGCGTCGCTCGCCAAGATCAAGGCGCTGGTCGGCTGGGACAGCTTCGCCGCGGTGCAGGCACAAGCCCGCGAGCAGGGCCGCAACCTGGGCATTGGGCTCGCCTGCTACGTCGAAGGCACTGGGGTCGGGCCCTACGAGGGCGCTCACGTTGTGGTCGAAACCTCGGGCAAGGTCAAGGTAGCGACCGGCCTGACGAGCCAGGGCCAAGGGCACCAGACGGTGTTCGCCCAGATCGTGGCTGATGAGTTGGGCGTGCCGATCGGCGATGTCGAGGTGACCACCGGCGACACCAGGGCCTTTGGCTACGCGGTCGGCACGTTCGCGTCCCGTGCGGCCGTGATGAGCGGATCGGCGGTGGCCCTAGCTGCCCGCGCGGCCAGGGCCAAGGCGATCAAGATCGCTGCGGCCGCGCTTGAGGCTGCGCCGGACGACCTGGAGATTACCGACGGGATGGTGAGGGTTAAGGGCGATCCCGCTAGCGCCATCGCGCTTGGCACTGTCGCCGTGCTGTCGAACCCGCTACGCTACGCGTTCGACGAGGCCGCCAAGGCGGCCACCCAGTTCGCTGGTGGCGACATCAACACCCCGCCGGTCGCTGACGGCGACGCACCAGGCCTTGAGGGACGAGAGTTCTTCTCGCCCTTGCGGTCGACCTTCGCGAGCGGCATGCACGCCGTGATCGTCGAGACCGACCCGCGCACCGCCGAGATTAAGATCCTGCGCTACTGCGTGGTGCACGACTGCGGCACGCTGATCAACCCGCGCATTGTCGAAGGGCAGATTCACGGCGGGGTGGCGCAAGGCGTCGGTGGCGCGCTGTACGAGCGGATGGCGTACGACGAGATCGGTCAGTTGCAGAACGCGTCCTTCATGGACTTCCTGATGCCCTATGTCAGCGAGGTGCCAGACGGGATCGAGATCGATCACCTGGTGACCCCGTCACCGCTGAACCCGCTGGGCATCAAGGGCGCGGGCGAGGCCGGGGTGATCCCGAGTGCGGCCGTTTTCGCCTCCGCCATCGAGGACGCCGAACGGATCCCGATTACCGCGATGCCGATCTCGCCGTCCGACTTGTTCGAGCTCAGGGCGAGGCACCAGGCAGGCTAATCGGCGCGACCGTCGTCGGCGCGACCGTCGTCGGTGCGGTCGGGGTCGGCGCGGTCGGTGTCAGCGCGGTCAGCGCGGTCGGCGCGCCGCGTTGTGCTGGTGGTCCGTCACGATCGCTTGCTCAAGCCGGCTCCTGGTCGTCGCGTCCAGCGGCTGCGGTACCTTGCGCATCAGGGCGATGACATCCTTGGTGCTGGTGAAGACGCTGACCGTGGCGCCGGCGCTGGTGCCGATCCTGGCTCGCGGATGGGCGAGCAGCACCACCCGCAAGATTTCGATCGGCAGGCCGCGTGCGTGCAAGAATTCCTGTAGCAGGTCGGCCTGCTCGTCGAGCTGCTCACTTGGTGACCGGCGGCGCTGGCCGTGGTCGGCCACCACGGACTGCTCGACCAGATTGCCGTACCGGTCGTACCTGTCGATCCGCCAGCGATCACCGGCGCAGTGGACGGTGCCGTTGATGTTCTTTACCTCGATGGCGACCACTCCGCGCGGGCCAAGCAGCAACTGGTCGATCTCGCCCCGCCGATTGTGGTAGCCACGCAGCAGCACCCAGTCGTCATTGAGCTCCCGGCCAAGCTCGGTCGCGACTAGCTGCTCGCCTTCCAGACCAGCCTTGAGCTTGCCCTCCTCATCGGATGGCACCTGCACCAGGCGCGGCGCAGCCGGGGCCTGCCGGCGGAGCCCGCGCAAGGCCGCGGCTGCACGGAACCAGGCGACCAAGCGTCGCTGCGCCCGAGCCTGATCGCGCACCTTCTCGGCTTGGCTGACCTTGGCCTGGTGCCGCCGGGTCGCCGCCTGGTAGGCGGCCGTGGCCCGGTGGTCGTCCCGAGTGGACCGCTGCTTGGTCCGCTTTAGCAGGTCGCCGACGTGATCGGAAAGCATGACTACCCGCATGGACAGGTCAGCCCAGCTCGTTGGCGGAGCGAGATCGCTGATCGGTCACGATCAGCTTCTCGATCGCGGTGCACGTGGCGGCGTCGAGCGCGCGCGGCAACCGGTGCAGCCAACTGGTCAGATCGCTGACCGAGGTAAAGATGGTGACCTCTGGCTTGCGGCACTTGCCAAGCCGCGATAGCGGGTAGGTGAGCAAGATGACCCGGGCGACGCCGATGTCGTGGCCGTGCATCCGCAGGACGTCGGTTAGCGTGTCGGCCGGCTCATTGAGCTGCTCGCTTGGTGACCGGCCGAGGTTGTCGTCGATCGACATTCGGCCAAGGAACTGCTCATAGTTATCGAACCTGTCGGCCCGCCAGCTATCGCCGTCACAGTGCACGGTCGCGTTCAGCCACATGCTTCCGATCGCGACCAGGCCACGCGAGCCGAGTAGTAGCTGGTCGATCTGGCCAGCCTCGTTGTGGTAGCCGCGCAGCATGACCCACTCGCTGCCGATGGAGCGGGCGAGTTCGGCCGCCGTGTGCCGCTCGCCCTGCGCCTTCGCCTCGCGCAACGCGACGATATCGGGCGGTGCGACGGCGCGCAGATCATCGATCTTGCCGAGCGCGGTGGCCCGCCGGGTGGCCAGAGTGTCGCGGAACCAGGCCATTAGAGCGGGTCCATCGGGGCTGGCTCGGCTGGCCATCGTCGCCGTCAGGCTGGGCTGTCGGTAGCGGTCAGGCCGTTCCGGTGCGCGCCGCCGTTCCAGCTCACGGCGCTCGGTGGTGCGCCTGAGTTCATCGCCAGGGTGCCGGGAGAGCTCGATCACGCGCACCGGGTACCTCCTCGCCTCACGCGATCCGGCAGCCGCCACTTGTTATTGGACCCGGTTGCCTGCCGCACCGCAACCTCGCAACGCTCCCCGGTGTTCATCTGGCGGTGCTCCCGGTGCCGTTGGTCAGCGCAGGACCGAGTGCTGCCTGATGTAGTTCGCATAGGCGGCATTGGTGTCCTCGCGCGGCAGCGCGTCGGCGTCCTTGTGCTGGCCGGCCGGGAACCGGCGGGAGATCAGGTCAGCCTGGACCTCCTGCAAGTGCGATGGCGTGGTGGCCGCCGGATTCGGCGTCTGCGCTACCGGGACCGTTACTCCGGCGAGCACATCGTCCGTACGGGGCGTAGTCAGCGTCAGCACAGCTCCGAACCCGGGCGCAGCCGCATCCCTCGCCGTCAGGGCCGGCAGCCCCCACCGCTGCTGCACCGTCTTCAATGTCGAGGTGTGGTCAAGTGGCGGGCCGCCAGCCGGTGCCCGGTACACCGTCCCGGCCGCGATCAGCGGAGACACCAGCACCGTGGGCACCCGGACGCCGAACCTGGTGAAGTCGAAGCCGAACTCGCCGATCGAGCCGTCCGGCGGCACCGCGCCAGACGGTGGCGGCACGTGATCGAAGCAGCCGCCATGCTCGTCGTAGGTGATCACCAGCAACGTCTGCGGCCAGCCCGGGCCGCTGCGAACCGCTTCGTACAGGTCGTGGATGAGTTGCTCGCCGAGCGCCACGTCATAGGCAGGATGCTGGCTATTGCCGGTGGCTGACCAGGATGGCTCAAGAAAGCTGAAGGCCGGCAACGAGCCCGCGGCAGCGGCCGCTGTGAAGTCGGTGAATTCGCCGATCGTCCCGCCACTGGCCCCGGCGATGTCGGTGAAGGTGGACTTCGTCAGCGGCTCAGCGCCGTAGCCGTAGATGCCCCAGGTCACATTGTGCTGGCCGAGCAGGCCAAAGATGCTCGGCGAAGTAAAAGTCCTGGTCTTGTCGTCCAGATGGCCCTGGCTGGTCGCTGCCAGCGCGAACGCGCGGTTCGGCATGGTCTCGGTCGGGACCGAGCTGAACCATTGGTCGCACACCGCATACTGCTTGGCGAGCGTGGCGAGCACCGGCAGCGCCTCCGGCGTGAAACAGCCCATGATGTCATTGGCGGTGGTGCCAGGAACAATCGTCCAGCCAGGCGACGTTGATTGCCAGCCGAGCGTGTAGCTGAAGTCCTTGATAAAGCCCTGCATGGTCGGCACCGTGCCGTCGGCTGGTGCGGTATTGCTGCCGAACAGCTGATCGTTGGTCGCCAGGTAACCCTCGCCGGGGTCGGCACCGGGCAGGTAATAGGCGTTCGGCGTGCCAGGCTCGATCCGGAATACGGTGACTGGCTGGCCATTGCTGTCGGGGTTGGACTCGGTGCCGGTCAGGCCAGCGTAAGGCTGACCACTCGGTGACACATTCCCGGTGTCGGTGTAAAGAAAGCCGAGCATATGGTCGAAAGAGCGATTCTCCAGCATAAGAACGACCACGTGCTGGACCGAGGAGAGTCCGTTTTCGTTTGCCACCGTGCTTCCCTTCAGTTTGCCAGTCAAGAAGAGTTAACCCGGTGCTGCTTGCGGCTACCGCCAAGATCGCCGAGTCGGTACGCAAATCTGCCGGGTCGTTTATCGCCGGCCAGCGCTTTGATCTTCCCGACCAGCGGGGACGCTGGCCGGGACCATGCCATGCTTGGGTTCACCAGCGGGACGGGCGGGAGGGGGTAGCGCGATGAAGGTCGTGGGTGAGGCGGCCGTGCGTACCCCGGCTGAGGCAATCTGGGCGGCCCTGACCGACCCGCAGATCCTGACGCGGGCTATACCTGGCTGTGAGCGGCTGGCGGTGCGCGGGTCAGGTGTGGCCGAGTTCATGGTGACGATGACGCTGCCGGCTTTGAGCGGCACCTTCGCTGGGCAGGTCTCGGTCGCGGCTCAGGATCCGCCAAACTTGCTGACCCTGAGCACGTCAGGCTCCGGTGAGCAGGGCACCTTCTCGGCGGAAGTGACCATTAGGATCACGCCAGCCGACGACGGCAGCCTGATCAGCTACGACCTCAACGGCGTGGTCGGCGGCCCCATCGGCGCGATCGGTACCCGGCTACTGGCCAGTGCCGCCCGGCGCCTGGCCGCCGACTTCTTCGCCTCCATAGAATCGTCCGCCTACGCGGCCGCCCAGCTGGCCGCCCGCACCCCAGCCCCGCCCGCCCCGGAGCCGCCTGCCCCGGAGCCGCCTGCCCCGGAGTCGCCTGCCCCGGAGTCGCCTGCCCCAGCCGCCGCCCCGGCCCCGGCTTCGGTCCCGGCTTCGGCCCCGGGGGTCACGTTGGCCTCAGCGGTCCCGGTCGCCTCCTTCGCTGGCCCGGTAACCGTCGGCCGGGCTCCGGCAGTGCCGGAGCCCGCCGTGCGTGGGCTAGCCGGAACCCTAACCTGGACGCGCGGAAATGCCCGCTCGGACGTGCGGGTGGCGGTTCTGGCGGGGCTGGCACTGGGGCTTTTGGGAGTAATTGTCGGGATTCTACTCGGTCGGGCTCGGGTTGCGGGCGGACCAAGGCCGGGGTAGGAGTCGCTAACTCGTGATACGACAACGCAAGTGGTCGTCATATTACGAATTAGCGTTACCCAAAACTTCGCAGAGCGCGCAGACCGTGTCTAATGTCAGCTCAGTAGCGACAGTTCGCCGTGATATGTCGTCAACCCGGCACGACGTATCACGGCGAAGCGACTCTGAAACAGCGCGGGCGGCCGGGCCAGGACCGGTTCGGGCTAGTCCGATCGGGTTTTAGGGTCGATTTGGGCGGTTCGGACGCGTCAGGGCTGAGTCGTGCCTGGCCGGGACTGGTCCTGGCTGTTCCAGGGCTGGGCGGCTATCTCGGCGGGAGCGGGAATGGGCGGGCGATTGCGGATCGGGATCGACACTGGCGGCACTTTTACCGACGTCGTGGCCTACGACGAGCAGACCGGTCAGCTCACGGTGACCAAGACGCCGACCACGCCCGCTGACCCATCGATTGGGTTCTTGGCCGGGCTGACCAAGGTGCTTGACCAATCCGGCACCGGGCCAGACGCAGTGACGGCGGTCAGCCACGGCACCACGATTGCCACGAATCAGCTACTCGAAGGCAAGCTCGGCAGGCTCGGCTTCATCACCACTGAGGGGTTTGAGTTCATGCTGGAGATCGCCAGGCAATCGGTGCCTGACGGTTACGGTAACTCCTACTTCTGGGTGAAGCCGCCCCGAGTTGTCCCCGCTGACCTGGTCAAAACTGTCGGCGGGCGACTTGACCATACCGGCACAGAACTGCGGCCGTTTGATCGTGCCGGGGCCGTCGCGGTGGCCCGCTGGTTTCGCGATCAGGGTGTGGACACCTTGGGGGTCTGCTTCCTGCATTCGTACGCCAATCCTGACCATGAACGCCAGATGGCGCAGGTGCTGGCCGCCGAGCACCCGGCGGCGGTGCTGTCGCTGTCCAGTGACGTGCTGCGCGAGTACCGCGAGTACGAGCGGTCCATGACTACGCTGCTGGACGCGGCGGTCAAGCCGAGGGTCGCCAGCTACTTGGGAGCGATCAGCGACCGGCTGACTGCTTCGGTCGGCGCGCGGCCTTTTTACGTGATGAAGTCCAACGGCGGGGTGTTCTCCGCCGCCGAGGTTGCGCACCAGCCGATCACCACGGTGCTCAGTGGACCAGCTGCCGGCGCGCTCGGCGCGGCGCTCATCGCCAGCGAGGCGGGCATCGCCAAAGTGCTGACCTGTGACGGCGGCGGCACCTCCACCGATGTGGCGGTGGTGACCGATGGCGAACCCGCCCTCACGACCGAGGGCAGCGTCGGCGGTTATCCGGCCATGATCCCGATGGTGGACGTGGCCACCGTCGGTGCCGGCGGCGGCTCGGTTGCCTGGGTCTCGCCCGAAGGCGCGCTCAAGGTCGGCCCGCGTTCGGCCGGGGCTGATCCGGGTCCGCTGTGCTATGGCCACGGCGGTACCGAAGTGACGGTGACCGATGCGCAGTTGGCACTCGGCCGGATCCCGCCGCACTTGCTTGGCGGCGAGGTGCCACTTGACCTCACAGCCGCGCAGGCCGGACTTGCTTCGCTTGCACGCCAGCTTGGATTGAGCGAGTTGGATTGCGCGACCGGCATCTTGGAGATCTCGGCCTGGAATCAGGCCAACGCCGTTCGCCAGATCACCGTCAAGCGCGGCCTAGACGTGCGGGACTTCACGTTGGTCACTTTCGGCGGGTCGGGATCGCTGCTGCTCTGCCCGTTGCTTGACATCCTCGGCGTCCGCGAGGTCCTGGTGCCGGTCAACCCGGGCAACGTTTCCGCGTTCGGCCTGCTCACCGTTGATGTCAAGCTCGACTATGTGCGGACGGCAGTGGTACGGCACGACTTGCTCGATGCGCGGGCCGTGCAGGCGATCTACCATGAACTCGCCGCCGAGGCGGCCGCCGGCCTGGCTAGCCAGGGATTCGACGCTGCCGCCTCGCGCCTGATCAGGACCGCCGACCTACGTTACTTCGGACAAGCGTTCGAGGTGCCGGTACCGGTGCCGGGAGGCGAGTTCGATGGCCAGGCGGCTAGCAATGTCGCGAGTGCCTTTCATGACGCGCACCGCGCCCGATATGGCTACGATTTTCGCGGCGATGCGCGCCAGCAGGTCGAGTGGGTGAACCTGCGCGTGACCGGTATAGGCCCGATTCGCCGTCCGGTTCTACCGGCGCTAGCTGTAGGCGACGGCGATCCGCGACGCGCTTGCACCGGTACTCGGCCGGTGTGCTTCGGGCGGGACACCGGGCCCGCGCCAGCCGACATTTACTGGCGGCCCAAGCTGGCGAGTGGCGATACGATCACCGGCCCGGCTGTTATCGAGGAATTCGGCGCGACGGTGCCAGTGCATCCAGGCTTTATCGCCAAGGTCGACCGGCATGGCAACCTGCGAGTCACGCGTTGTGAGTAACCGTAAGCAAACTCTCAGTAACATTTTCGAAAAACGGCTCTGACCGAGGATTTGTTCGAACTAGTGGCGCTTAGCTGGCAATGGTTTAAGTCGCGTTGATTGGGCAATTTCAGGCAGAGACGTTCTCCCCAAAGATCAGTCAGGTGCTCCGACCGGATCGGCCGATCCCGCCCGGTCGGTCACCTGGCTGACCAAGTCCGACGGTGGGCGTCCGACCGGGATCTCAATTCGGGCATTACTGGCGTAGTCACCCGGCTGGTCTGGCGCGGTTCCTGATTTCGTGGCACCCACGCGGTCGGCAGCCCTGAGCGCCGGGCGCACTTGCCTCAACCGGCACTCTGGTCTCAATCGCACCGTAGCGCACGACCGCCGCGAGCCGAGAATTGCCCTTGTGGGTCCACATTCCGCCGCCGCTGTGGTGTCGAGGTCCACGGTCAGCGACCGTCCGGTGACCATGATCGTTTCTGGGGTCAGGTGCAGCGCGAACCGGGATCTAACAGGCGCCAACTACGGCGTCAGTCCATTCGCGCAACCAGCGATGAAGCGGACCTGATGCCCGTAATGCCGCTTGTCATCGGGACTGTTACGTTGGGGCCACGGGCGAACGGTGCCGGGCGAACGGCGCCGGGCGAACGGCCAGGGCGAGGTTGCGAAAGGGGGAACGGTGCGCAGGCAGACGCTGACCAGCGAAGGCAGCGCGGGGGCGGTCGCCAGTGCCGATCCCGTGCTGCTGGAGATCGTGGCCGGCAGCCTGGCCTCGATTGAGCGCGAAGTGGAGACCGCGATCGGCCGGACGGCAAGGTCGCCGATGGTGCGGGACGCGCACGACTTTCGGGTCGGGATTCATGACCGGCTGCTGCGCAAGCTCACTGGCCGGTCTTACAGCTCGCTCGTGCACCCGATCGTGCGGGACTTCCCGATGCGGACGATGCGCCCAGGCGACGTCTACTTCCATAACGACGTCTACTCATCAGAAGGCGGCATCGGGCACTTGCCCGATCTGTGCGTCACTGTGCCGGTGTTCCACCAGGGCCAGGTCGTCGCGTTCGTGCAGGCTTTCGGCCATCACGACGACATCGGTGGCGCGGTGCCTGGCTCGATGCCGAGCCGGGCCACTAGCGTGTACGAAGAGGGCCTGATGGTTCCGCCGATCAAGCTACGCGACGCTAACGGGCCGAACGAGGCCGTGCTGACCATCATGACCCGCAACTCGCGGATGCCAGAATCGTTGGCCGCTGATCTGGACTCCGAGTGCGCGGCCTGCCTGATGGGCGCACGACGCCTGAATGAACTGTTTGACCGTTACGGTCAGGCCAGCGTCGAATCTTGCTTCGATGCCATCATCGCGAACACCGCAGCCACGTTCCGCCGCGAGATCTTGGCCAAGATCCCCGAAGGCACCTGGACCTGGGAAGACTACGCCGAACACGACGGCGTCGACCCGCCCAAGTTGCACACTCAGGCGATCACCATGACCAGGACGAGTGACGATGACCCGGCCGGGGCCAAGCTGATCTTGGACTTCACCGGCACCGGCCCGCAGGCCAAAGGCCCGATCAACCACTGCGGCAATTACGCGGAAGGGAACTTCCTGGCCAAGTGGCTAGCCCCAATCCTGCGCAATCTCGCCGACACACCAGAACGCATGGCCGAACTCGACGTCAACGAAGGCGTCGTCGAGTTGCTCGAACTCAGGTTCCCGCCGCCCGGCACACTGCTGACCCCGATCTTCCCGGCGCCGACCAACGCGCGCACGTTCGTGATCTTGCGGCTGCTTGGCGTCTTCGCTGGTGTGCTGGCCAAGGCGGTCGGCGGGCGGATGCCGGCTGACCAGGAGACAATCCGCTATACCGGCGTCTACGGCACCGACGCCGCGGGCGAGCCCTACCTGATGCGCGAGGTGCTCGGCGGCGGCTCAGGCGGTCGTTACTACGCCGACGGCGAGGACACCATCCACGTGGTGCCCGATTCGCGTAATTTGCCGGCCGAGTTCTCCGAAGCCCGCTTTCCGTTCCTGGTTGAACGGCTTGGCCTCGCTGTCGACTCCGGCGGCCCCGGTCGGTTTCGTGGCGGACTTGGCTACGAGAAGGTGATCAGGATGCTGACCGACGGCTACTTCATGTCGATCGCTGATCGCTCGATCCTGGCCTGCTGGGGGGTCAATGGCGGCAAGGCTGGCCGTCCGTTCGAGGTCATGATTAAAACCCAGGATTCGGAAAAATTCGCCGACGCACTCGCCGACGCCGAGTTCGTCCCGGCTGGGACCTTGATCAGGATTCGCACCACCGGCGGCGGTGGTTGGGGCGACCCGCTCGACCGTGACGTGGAGCTTGTGGTCCGCGATGTCGGCTGGGGCAAAGTCTCGCTGGCGGGAGCGGCCGCCGACTACGGCGTCGTGATTACCGGTACGCCCGATGCGCCTGCTGCCGACCTGGAGGGGACGAGTGCGTTGCGAATGAAAATAAAAGCTGAGCGGCCGCCGGGCGAGCCCTTCTTCGACCGGGGTCCTGGGTATCAGCGGCTCGCCGGAGTCGGTGCGGCGGCGGTGGACTGGGTATGAGTGAGCTAGGCCCGCTCGCTGGCGTGCTGGTGGTCGACCTATCCAGGGCACTTGCCGGGCCGCATGCCGCAATGATGCTCGGCGACCTGGGTGCCAGGGTGATCAAGGTGGAGTCGCCTGACGGCGATGAGAGTCGCGGTTGGGGTCCGCCTTTTGTCGTCGGCAGCGACGGACGCGAGCATTCGACCTACTTCCTGTCCTGCAATCGAAACAAGGAGTCCATCGCGCTCGACCTCAAGACTGACGATGGCCGGGCTGTCCTGTCCAGCCTGGTGACCCGCGCGGACGTGCTAGTCGAGAACTTCCGGCCGGGGGTGCTCGATCGGCTTGGCTTCAGCGTGGAGCGGCTGCATGAGCTCAATCCCGGCCTGGTGATCGTGTCGATTACCGGCTTCGGGCACGACGGGCCCGAGGGCGACCGGCCTGGCTACGACCAGATCGCCCAAGGCGAAGGCGGGCTGATGTCCGTCACTGGCCCGTCGCCCGCCGAGCCGACCAGGAGCGGGCTGCCGGTCGCTGACGTGATGGCCGGGATGTATGGCGCCTACGGTGCCGTTGCCGCGCTGCTTGAGCGGGTCACGACCGGGCGGGGACGGGTGGTGCGGACTAGCCTGCTCGCTGCCGTGGTCGGCGCGCACGCGTATTACGGCACCAGGTATACCGTCGCTGGCGAGGTGCCGACGCAGACCGGCAACCACCATCCGTCGATCTGCCCGTACGGCCTCTATCGCTGCTCGGACGGGTTCGTGCAGATCGGAGTAGCGAACGACGCCTTGTGGCAGCGGTTCGCACCGAGGTTCGGGCTTGTGCGGCCGGGGTGGAGCACTAACCGGGAGCGGGTCACCGACCACGATGCCGTCAACGCCGCCGTTAATGCCGCTTTCGGCCTGCTCTCGACCGAGCAGGTACTCGCCACCTTGGCTGAGCTCGGCGTGCCGGCCGGCAAAGTACGTGACCTGGCCGAGGTCTACTCCTGGGAACAGACCAGGTCGCAGGGGTTGCTGGTAGAAGTGGATCATGCCGTGCTCGGATCGGTGACTTTGCCTGGGCCGCCGCTGCGGCTCGATGGCGGCGGGCGGGCCGAGCACCTGCCGCCGCCCACGCTCGACCAGCACGGAGCCGCGATCAGGGACTGGCTCGCCAGTCCCGCGCACGAGAAGGAGTAATGCCGTGCCAGAGCCCATCGAAGTGCGCAAGGTACCCCTGCACAGCGTGTCCGACGCCAGCGAGTTGGCCAAGCTGATCGACGATGGGGTGATCGAAGCCGACCGGGTGGTGGCCGTCATTGGCAAAACTGAGGGCAATGGCGGGGTCAACGACTACACCAGGATCATCGCCGACCGGGCCTTCCGTGAAGTGCTCGTGGCCAAGGGCAGCCGCAGCGCGCAGGACGTTAGTCAGATTCCGATCGTCTGGTCAGGCGGTACCGACGGCGTGCTCAGTCCGCACGCTACGATCTTCGCCACCGTGCCAGCCGGTCAGCTGCCGGTCACCGACGAACCCCGACTCACGGTTGGCTTCGCGATGAGCGAGAAGCTGCTGCCTGAGGACATCGGCCGGGCACCGATGATCACCAAGGTGGCGGACGCGGTCAGGGTCGCGATGGAGCGAGCCGGCATCACCGACCCGGCCGATGTGCACTATGTGCAGACCAAGACGCCGCTGCTCACGATCGAAACGATCGCCGATGCGAAGAGCCGAGGCAAAACGGTCTGGACCGAGATCACGCACGAATCGATGGACCTGTCCAACGGCTGCACCGCGCTCGGTATCGCGGTCGCGCTCGGTGAGATCGAGATGCCCTCCGATGCTGACGTGCTGCACGACCGGTCGTTGTATTCGGCGGTGGCGTCTTGCTCATCGGGAGTCGAGCTTGACCAGGCGCAGGTCGTCGTCGCAGGGAACGCACGCGGCATCGGCGGCCGGTACCGGATCGGGCACTCGGTGATGTCTGACCCGCTGGACTTCGACGGGATCTGGGCGGCGATTCGTGACGCTGGTCTTGAGTTGCCTGAGCGACCGCATCCAGCTGACTTGGATGGGCGACTGGTGAACGTGTTCCTCAAGTGCGAGGCTTCGCGCGTCGGCCAGGTGCGAGGGCGGCGCAACGCCATGCTGAACGACTCCGACGTGCACTGGCACCGTCAGATCAAGGCGTGCGTCGGCGGCGTCGCCGCCTCGGTAACCGGAGATCCGGCCGTGTTCGTCTCGGTATCCGCCGCCCACCAAGGCCCAGACGGCGGCGGCCCAGTAGCGGCCATAGTCGACCTCGGCGATTCCTAACCCGCCCGCTTCCGTCCCGCCCCTCCGCCGTCCCGCCGCCGCCCGCCGCCGCTCCGTCCGCCCCCCGCCCTCCGCCGTTCCGCCGCCGCTCCGTCCGCCCCCGCCCTCCGTCCGCCCTCCGTCCGCCCCCGCCCTCCGCCGTTCCGCCGCCGCCCGCCGCCGCTCCGTCCGCCCCCGCCCTCCGCCGTTCCGCCGCCCCTCCGCCCCTCCGCCTCCGGCCGTGCCGGCCTCCGGCTGACAGCAACGGGGTCGCCCCGATGCTGTCTGGTGAGCAACGGGGCGACCCCGTTGCTTCTAGTTGGGGCGGAGTTGGCTAGCTGGAGGTGGCGACGGATGCCGGGTCTGGATCGGTTGCGACCGATTCGCGGTCGCGCATGGGGCCGATGGCCGCTACGCCGGCGATCACGAACAGCAGGCCGCCGGCCGCGAACACGGTGTCGTAGGGGCCGAGGTGCACCCCGGCGACTACCGCGTGAAAGCCGCGCAGCAACGTGCTGGCCAGCACACCGGCCAGCACCATCGACACGATCGAGGCGAGTTGCTGCAGCGGGCTCAGCACGGCGCTCACCCGGCCGATCAGTTGCGGCGGCGTGGTGGCCAAGATGATCGGCGAGATCGCCGAATTCAGGATGCCTGCGCCGATGCCGAGTACGGCGGCGGCCGCGATCGCCGGCACGAGGGCCGTAGTGCGCGACAGCCCGATCAAGGCGACGCCGCACATAATCAGCGACAACCAGAACAATTGCGGCGGCCGTACCCGCCGGGCAATGGCGCCGGCCACCAATGCGCCGACAATGGCGCCGCCTCCCACGCTGCCGATCAGCGAACCGAGCCAGCCGGCACCGACGTGGAGATTATGCGGGACGAAGAATACGGCTAGCGAATTCACCGCTCCGTTGCCGAGCATGGCGATGACAATGCCGACGCCCAAAGTCATGAGAACCCGGCTGCCAGCGAAGAATCTGAGCCCGGTGCGGAACTCGGCCGCGAAGCTCTCTCTGGCCGGCTGGTCATCGGCCGGTCTGAGCGGAACAGTGATCGCGCGGACGCAAATAAAGGAAATGCCGAAGCTGGCCGCGTTCAAGATCAGAGCCCATTGCACGCCAAGGGTGATCAGCAGTGGCGCGGCTATCGGCGGCCCGAGTATCTGGGCCAGGCTGAAGGCGGCCGAGAGCTGGGAGCTGGCCTGAGCCTGCTGCTCAGACGGCACGATCGCGCCAATGACGGCGAGCCGGGATGGGTTGAAGAACTCAGCGAAACAGCTGCAGCTCGCCAAGACGGCGTACAAGATCGCGAGCTGCGCCGCGACCGGGAGTTGTTGCTTCAGTATGGGCAGGATCAGCAGGCTAGTGATGAGCAGGAATCTGGCCGCATCAGCGATCAGCATCGTCCGGCGGCGATCCCATCGGTCGACGAACACGCCGGCCAGCGGACCAACTATTAAAACTGGTCCGGCCGTGGCGATCAACGCCCCGCTGGCCGCTGCCGGTGCCCAAGGCTGACCTTTGGCGATGATAGTGGCGATCCACAGTAATACGGTGATGTAGAAGACCATGTCGCCGAGCATGGAGACGGACTGGCCAGTCCAGAGCAATCGCCAGTTGCCGTTTCGCCACAGCCCTGGCGGTGATGCTGGCTGCGAATCTGATTGCATCGGCTGCCGCTCTCCCTGCGTTAGTAAGCCATCCTGGATCATTGTCATGATCTCGCGCCGAGTTGTCAGTGCCCTGCGGCAAAGTTGCGGCGGAGCGAGGCTGGCCCGGCCAGACGGCTGGCGCTGGACGGCAGCGGCTGGACGGCCGGTACCGCGGCGAAGCTCGATGACGAGATCTGACCGCCTCGCCCGGATATCTGCCATCTCGCGGGGTAGTGCCTGAGTTGAGCTAGTCGAATCGGCTGGTGACAAACAGATGTGGCGGAAGCAAACTTAAGGCGAGCGAGCCTAGTGCATTCAGTCACAACTGAGTCGGGTGCGATAACGGACAGGCGTAGTTCGGAGCGGACAATGGCGCAGATCGTTCTTGATCAGGTCGACAAGGTCTATCCGGGTGGGGTTAAGGGGATTGATGGCCTTAACCTTGACATTTCCGATGGCGAGTTCATGGTGCTGGTCGGGCCGTCCGGCTGCGGCAAGTCGACGGCGCTGCGGACGATCGCCGGATTAGAGGAGATCACCGGCGGGACGATCGCTATCGGTGGCCGAGTGGTCAATGATCTGCCGCCCAAAGACCGCGATATCGCCATGGTGTTCCAGAACTACGCGCTTTACCCGCACATGACCGTCGCGAGAACATGGCCTTCGGCCTGCAGCTAGCGCAAGACGCCGAAGGACGAGATCAAGCAACGGGTGACCGAGGCCGCCGAGCTGCTCGGGCTTGACGACTACCTGAAGCGCAAGCCGGCCGCAGCTGTCCGGCGGTCAGCGGCAGCGGGTCGCCATGGGCCGAGCGATCGTGCGCGAGCCGCAGGTGTTCTTGATGGACGAACCGCTGTCCAACCTGGACGCCAAGCTGCGGGTGTCGATGCGGGCTTCGCTGATCGCAGTTGCATCACCGGCTCGGCGTCGACGACGGTCTACGTCACCCACGATCAGGTTGAGGCCATGACTCTCGGCCAGCGGGTCTGCGTGCTACGGGACGGCAAGCTACAGCAGGTGGACAGCCCGCAGGTGCTGTTCAACTCGCCAGTGAATCTGTTCGTCGCCGGGTTCATCGGCTCGCCGGCGATGAACTTCGTGATGGCCGAGTTGGTACGCGACGATGGGCCTGCCGTGACCTTCGCTGGCTACCGGATCGGCGTAGCCAAGCAGCTGTTCGAAGCCCGGCCAGGGCTGGCCAGCTACTTCGGCAGGGAATTGATCCTTGGCATCCGCCCGTCCGACTTCGAGGACGCCAGCCTCGCTGACGGCGGCTGGGCCAGGATGCCGGTGCGGGTGAACGTGACCGAGGAGCTTGGCAGCGAGATCCATGTCCTGTTCAGTATCGACGCCCCGCCGGTCGAGCACGCCAGCCTGGCCAAGGCCGTAGCCGATGACGAAGATCAGGCCGGCCTATCGCTCGAAGGCGGCAAGACCTTGTGGACCGCTCGGGTGTCCGCTCGGAGCAGCGTCCGGCCAGGTGCCCAGCTTGAGCTTTCGGTGGATACATCCAGGCTGCAGTTCTTTGACCTGGAGAGCGGGTTGGCGATTGCCGGATAGCTGACGTGTCGGGTGTTTCAGGCGCTTTTGCTGAGGTAGCAGAGGCGGATCAGTCGAGATTGTCGGGAGGTGGCTACTGTGCGGATGGTACGGGAAAGGCCAAGGAAGGGATACCGCAAGGCGTTAGTCGTCATTGTGCCGCTCGCGGCGCTCTCGCTCGCGCTCGCGGCCTGCTCTAGCTCGGGTTCGGCTAAGCCGGTCTCGGCCAACGCCAAGCAGACCATCGTCTTCGCTGAGTCTGGTCTTGGTACCGAGGGTCAGCAGACCCAGAAGGCGATCGACGGGTTCGAAAAGGCAAACCCCAATATCACGGTCAAGGTCGACGTGCTATCGCCGGACTCGACCACCTACCTGTCGCAGCTCGAGCACTCCTTCATCGCCGGGGCTACTACGCCCGATGTGTTCGAGTCTGATGTGACTTACCCGGCCAAGTTCGCGCAGGCAGGCTGGGTGCTTGACCTGTCGAAGTTCAATCCGGACATGGGGCAGTTCTTTCCGCACGAGGTCGCGGCTGGCACGTACCTTGGCAAGACCTATGCGATTCCCGTGGTTCGACAACCCTGAGGGCCTGTTCTACCGCACCGACCTGATCAAGACGCCGCCGACGAGCCCGGCGCAGGTTGTTGCGGACGCGCAGACAGCGATGAAGGAAGACAAGTCGCTCAAGGAGGGCCTGGCATTCGAGGGCGTCGAAGTACGAGGGCGCGATCACCGCGTTCTTGACCGTCGACGGCGCGTTCGGCGGCAGCTTGACCCGCAGAACGTCAACACCGCCGGCAACGCGGCGGCGCTGACAGTGGCTATACGACGCGATCTACAGTGAACAGATCGCGCCGACCAGGCCGTCACCGGCTGGCAGGAGGGCAATGTCGCAGTCAGGAGTTCATTTCCGGTCACGCCGCCTTCGCGATCAACTACCCGTTCGTCGCCTCGGTCGACGCGACGACAACCGCAGCCCGGTCAAGGGTCACACCGGCTACATCCCGTTCCCGGCTGGCCCGGGCGGCGCCCCGGGCTCGGCACTCGGTGGCGAGATGCTGGCGATCAACGCGCAATCCGCGAACGTCGGCCGCCGCCTGGAAGCTGATCCAGTACCTGACCAGCCCGGCAGTGGAGACCGCCGCGGCCGAGGTCACCGGTGACCCGCCGTCGCTGCCGTGCGCGTACACCTCGGCGCTGTACGCCAAGGCGCCGTACTTCAAGGATGTCAAGACGCTGAACGGCTACGCCGCACCTCGGCCGGTGAGCCCGAACGTACCTGCAGATCTCAGTGACCTGCAGGTCGTGCTCTCGGCGGTGTTCGCCAACAACTCATCGCCGGCGGCTCGGCGCTAGTCAGAGGCGCCGCGTCAAGAACGACGTCAATGCCTCACCGGCTGAGAAGTGAGGTAGCTCGATGGTCGCCGAGTTCGCGGGCGCGCACCGGCTTCGGCCACGGGACGGTCCGCGGCCGTCGGCCGACCGGGCAACCGCGCGCGATCGCCGGCTCGGCTACCTGCTGGTCGCGCCGGTCATCATCCTGCTGCTCGCGGTCACGGCGCTACCGCTCGCGTACAACGTCTGGAACTCGCTGCACGCCGACAACCTGAGCGCCGGCCGGGCGGGCGGCAAGTTCGTCGGCGTGCACAACTACTCGAAGATGTTCAGTCCTCGTCGAGTGGCTGGCCGCGCTCGAGCGGACGCTCGCGTTCGCCGGGGTCTCGGTCGCGTTCGAGACCGTCGCTCGCGCTCGGGCTCGCGCTGATGCTGCACCGCAAATTCCGCGGCCGGGGGCTGCTGCGGGTCGCGATCCTGATCCCTGGGCGGTGCCGACGGTCGTCTCGGCGACGCTGTGGAAGACGATGTTCGATCCGCGCGCCGGCTTCGTCGACTACTTCCTCGCGTGTTCCACCCGGCCTGCACACCGACCTGGCTCTGCCGGCGTCTGGACCATCCTGGGCGGCGATCTTCGTTGCCGACGCGTGGAAGAACATCCCCTTCATCGCGATCATCCTGCTCGCCGGACTGCAAGTCATCCCGACCGAGATCTACGAGGCGGCGCGCATCGACGGCGCCACGTGCCTGGCAGCCGTTCCGGCGGCTGACGCTTGCCGCTGCTGAAGCCGGCGCTTGACGGTGGCGATGATCTTCCGCCTGCTTGTCCGGCCCTGCTGGTCTTCGACGTCATCTACATCATGACCGGCGGCGGGCCGGGTCTCGACCGAGACGCTGTCCTTCCTCAACTGGCAGACGTTCCTCGTCAACACCGATTTCGGCTGCGGCGGCGCGATCTCGGTGATGCTCGTCGTGCTCGCGCTGGCGGTGCCGTGGGCGTACGTGCGCGTCTTCAGGCCGGCGACATGAGTCGGGAAGGAGCGGGCGATGACCGCACCGACCGCGGCCGCGATGGCGTGCCGGCCCGACTGCCGTCAAGCGGGGCGGTCGGCGGCCCAGTGGCCGCAAGATCATCAAGGAAGTCTTCTTCTATCTCGCCGTGATCATCGTGATCTTGATCGCGCTGTTCCCCTTCTACTGGGTGCTGCGCACCTCGCTTGAGTCCAATGCCCAGGTCGCGGCTGGCGTCGGCGGCAAGAATGGCGTGCTGCCGACGCACCTGTCCGGCAGCGCGTTCGTGAACGTATTCACCCAGCAGGACTTCCTGCGGCCGTTGATCAACAGCGTCATCGTCGCGTTCGGTGCGACGATCGCTGACGGTCGTCGTGGCGACGATGGCCGGCTATGCGCTAGCCCGGCTGAAGATCAGGGGGACGGGGGCGATTCTCGGCTTCATCTTGCTGGCGGGCTTCTTCCCGGTGCTGGCCATGATCGGCCCGCTCTTCCTGCTGTTCAAGGACCTCGGAATCCTGGACAACATTTACCCGCTGATCATTGTGTACCTGGTGTACACGCTGCCGATCGCCACCTGGCTGCTCAAGAACTTCTTCGATCAAGTGCCGATCGAACTTGAGGAGGCCGCCCAGGTGGACGGCGCGACCAGGCTCACCGCCCTGCGCAAGGTGGTCGTGCCGGTGGCCATTCCTGGTGTGTTCACCGCCGGGATCTTGTGCTTCATCTTGGCCTGGAATGACTTCACCTTCGCGGTGTCCTTCTTGTACACGTTCCCGCACTTCACCGCGCCGCTGGCGATCGTGACTTTCGGCCAAAGCCAGTTCCAGGTGTACTACAACCTGATCGACGCGGCAGTGGTGATCGTGTCCATCCCGATCGCGGCGCTGGTGCTGGTCGCTCAGCGACGCATCGTTACCGGCCTGACAGCCGGCTCGTTCCGTTAGGAGGTGCGGGCCAGGAGGCAGTCAGCCAGCGCTCGAGCGCGACCTGGTGGGCATCGCTGGCGGCATCCGGTGAGCATCGTTGTCCCGTTGGTGCTGCTGGGTGAGCATGGTCGGCCCGTTGGTGCTGTTAGTGATGGCTCGGCGGGCGAGGGCTACAGGTCGCCGGCTAGGACGGAGGTCCAGACGACGAGCCTGGTGCGGTCGCCGCGGAACAGGTCGTGAGCGAACTCAAGCGGTGTGCCGTCCTGGGCGTACGCGGTCCGTTCGACCAGCATCAGTGGCGCGCCTTCGGCGACACCGAGTGCCTCTGCCTCGCGCACCCCGGCGGTGACCGGCTCAAGGCTCTCCTTGGCTCGGTGTGGTCGCTGCCCGTACCTCTGCTCAAGCAGCTCATACAGCGAGCCGTCCAGCCGGGACTCGACGAGCCCAGGGCAGTGCCGCGCCGGGAACAGCGAGTGCTCGATCAAGATGGGTCTTCCGTCGGCCAGCCGCAGCCGCCGCACCTCGTAGACGGCTTCGCCGACCTCGATCTCCAGCGCCGCTGACGCGGCCGGGCTGGCCGGGATCTCGTTCGCCGCGAGCACCCTGGCCCCGGCGACCAGCCCGTGCCAGGCGCAGTTGCTCGGAGAACCCGGCCAGCACGGTCAGGTCCTGTACCAGCTTGGGCTCAGCTACGAAGGTCCCTCCAGTGCGCCCGACGGTCCTGGTGACCAGCCCGCGCTGAGCCAGCTCGGCCAGTGCGTGCCGCAAGGTCATTCGGCTGACCCCGAGCCAGGCCGCGAGCGACTGCTCGGTCGGCAGCCGGTCGCCCGGCTTGAGCTGCCCGGACGCGATCGCGTCGGCCAGCCAGTCCTCGATCTGGCCGTGCGCGGTGACACCAGGTCCACGGATGATCTTGGGCGGCCGCCGCAACGGCAGCCGGGGATGCCAGCCGGGACCTGATCGAGTGCCAAAGGCCTGGGCTGGTCGCTCGGCCGAAGTCGCCGCCAGCCCAGGCTCCGAGGTCATTGGTTGCTCGTCCGCCGATAACACCGGCTCAGGACGCGACCAGCGGCGCGTCGTCCCCAGCCGGCACCTGCACCGGCCCGAACTGCTTGCGGCGGCCGGCGAAAAGGTAATAAGCGAAGCCGATCACCAAGATCACTACGAACACAGTCCACAGGATCGGCACGCCGTTCAGGAAGCCTAGGTGCAGCACGCCGCTCTGGGTGGGAGTCGGGTTGCTCGCTGCCCATGGCCAGAAGAAGTTGATCAGCATGGCGCCGCCGTAGATCAAGCCGACGATGTTGACCACCAGTCCCCACTTGCCGAGCTTGAACGGGGCGTCGGTCTTCGGCCAGCCCTTGAGCCTGGCCCGCAGGACCGCGATGTTGCCAAGGAAGTAGCTGAGGTAGATCAGCGCCGTCGCCGCGATGGCGATGATGCCGGCCCCTGAGTACTGGCCGTCGATCAGCGGGATAGCGGCGATGATCGCGACCGCCACGCAGGCCCAGACCGGAGTGTGCAGGCTCGGTGCGACCCTGGAGAGCACTCCGGAGAACGGCAGCTGGTTGTCACGCGACATGCCGAACGCGAGCCTGATCGTGGCTGCCATGATCGACAGGCAGCAGACGAAGATCGCGGCCGATACCACGAGCAGGTAGATCGTCGCGAACGCGGGGGAGAAGTTCGCTTCGATGATCTGCGCCGGGCCGAACCCGAAGCCGCCGTTGCCGGTGATGGCCCCGTGCAAGTTCGGGATCGCCATCAACGTGCCGAGCAGGAAGATGCCGCCGATGATGAACGCGCCGATGATCGAGTAGAGCACCGCCTTCGGTGCGTTCCTGCGCGGGTCCTTGGTCTCCTCGGCCAGGGTCGATGCGGTGTCAAACCCGTAGATCACGAACAGCGACATGAACATGGCGACCAGGAAGGTGCTGCCGGTGACGTGCAGGCCGCCGCTGTTCGTCACCACCTTGAAGCCCTGGTGGTTATGGAACGCGATCATGACCAGCGCGAACACCACCATGCCGAGTATTTCGAACAGCACGCCGGTGTTATTGATGATGGCCACAAGGCGGACGCCGTAGATGTTCAGCACGGTGATCACCACGAGCACTATCAGCGCGACGAAGAGCTGAGCGTGCAGCGAGTCCGAGGTGCTCCCGGTGCCCAGGCTGTGCCAGCCGAGGCCATTGATCGCCGGGATCAGCGCCAGCGGGATCGTCGCCACCACGGCAGTGACGGTCAAGATGCCGGCGAACAGGTAGATCCAGCCGGAGAACCAGGCGTACCGGCGCCCGGCCAGGTACTTGGTCCATTGGAACACCGAGCCAGCGATCGGATAGTGGCTGCTTACCTCGGCGAAGTTCAGGGCGATGATGAACTGGCCGAGCGCGACGATCGGCCAGGTCCAGATGAAGACGCCGCCGATGGTGACCAGGCCGAGCGCGAACAGCGTGAAGATGCCGGTCGATGGCGAGATGTAGCTGAAGGCAACCGCGAAGGAACTGAAGACACCGAGCGAGCGCTTGAGCTCTTGCCGATACCCAAATTGTGCGAGGTCGGCGCTATCGGCGTCGCCGCCCGTCTGATCTGTGATTGCGCTCATCAGGATCCTCCACGGAGCAGGGCGCAGGTTGAGGCGTTAGCGTAGGGGCGGAAAGCCCAACTGTCCAGACCTAATAACCTCATGGGTGGAAATTCGGCTATAGATCTAGACCTTTAGCCGCGAGCTGCCTACTCTTTGGCCCAGCGCACCCGCGAATCCGGAGGGCACCTTGGACGAGATCTTCGACCAAGTGCCGAGCATCGCGACCGGTCGGCTGGCGGTGAGCGAACTGCCCGGCGGGCTGACCAACAGGAACTTCAAGATCACCACGCGAAAAGGGTGTTTCGTGGCCAGGGTCGCATCTGGGGGTAGCGAGCTCCTGGCCATCAACAGGGACCATGAGTACGCGAACTCGCTGCGGGCGGCGCAGGTCGGCGTCGGCGCGCCAGTGATCGAGTACGCGCCGCAGGCAGGCGTGCTGGTGATCGGCTGGCTGGAGGGGCGTACCTACACCAACGCCGACGTGGCGCAGCCAGCCAACCTGAAGCGGGTCGCCGCCGCCTGCAAGCAATTGCATGGTGGCCAGCGGTTCGCCGGTGACTTCGACATGTTCGAGATCCAGCGTAGGTACCGAGCCGTCGCGGCGGAGCGCGGCATCAAGATCCCGGCCGGGTACGACGAGTTCGGCGGCACCTTCGGCGCCGCCGAACTCGCCCTGCGCCAGCGGGCCGAAGGCACCGTTCCTTGCAACAACGACCTGCTGGCGGCGAACTTCATTGACGACGGCACCAAGCTCTGGCTGATCGACTACGAGTACTCGGGCAACAACGACCCCTGCTTCGAGCTTGGCAATATCTGGGCCGAGTGCCACCTGTCCGATGCGGCGCTGACCGAGCTGGTCACCTGCTACTACGGCCGCCCGCGGCGCAGCAAGGTGGCTCGGGCCATGCTGCTCGGCCTTGCTGGCAAGTACGGCTGGACCCTGTGGGCGGCGATCCAGGCCGCCATCAGCCCGATTGACTTCGACTTTTGGTCCTGGGGGATGGAACGCTTCGACGGTGCCGTCGCCGGCTTCCGCGACCCGGCCTTTGACCGACTGCTCGACGAGGTGCAGCGGGATGACTGACCGACGGGACGCAGCTGATGAGTGAGGTTTCTCCGGGGGACGGGGTGCCTGGCGGGGTAGTTCGGGAGCGACCCGAGCTGCCCCGCCGGGCCCAGGTCGTGATCATCGGGGGCGGGGTGATCGGCACCAGCGTGGCCTACCACCTGACCAAACGTGGCCTGACCGACGTGCTGCTGCTTGAGCAAGGCCAGCTGTCATGCGGCACGACCTGGCACGCGGCCGGCTTGGTCGGGCAGCTGCGGGCTTCGGAGAGCGGCACTCGGCTGGTGCAGTACTCGACCCAGCTCTATGACCGGCTTGAGGCCGAGACTGGCCTGGCCACCGGGTTCCGCCGGTGCGGCGGGGTGACTGTCGCCAGGACCAAGGACCGGCTGATGGCGCTGCGCCGGACGGCTGCGACGGCCGAGGCATTCGGCTTGGACTGCGAGCTGATCAGTCCGGCGCGGGCGGCCGAGCTCTACCCGATCATGGCGACCGCCGACCTGGTCGGCGCCCTGTGGCTGCCTGGCGACGGCCGGGCCAATCCGACCGACCTGACCATGGCGCTGGCCCGCGGGGCCAGGATGGGCGGCGCGGCGATCAGAGAGCGGACTCGGGTCACCGGGCTGGTGGTGGCCGACTCCGGCCAGCACCAGCGCCAGCCAGCCGTCACCGCGATCCAGACCGATCAGGGCGACGTCGAGGCCGAGATCGTGATCAACTGCGCCGGGCAGTGGGCCAAGCACATCGGCGCGATGGCCGGCGTCACCGTCCCGCTGCACTCGGCCGAGCACTTCTACGTGGTCACTGAGCAGGTCGACGGCGTGCGGCCGAACTTGCCCGTACTGCGCGACCCGGACGGCTACACCTACATCAAAGAAGAGGTCGGCGGGCTGCTGGTCGGCGGTTTCGAGCCGGCCGCCAAGCCCTGGGTCGCACCTGATCAACTGCCTTACCCGTTCGAGTTCCAGTTGCTCGACGAGGACTGGGAGCACTTCGCTGTGCTGATGGAAAGCGCGATCGACAGAATTCCGGCGCTGTCGAAGACCGGGATGAAGAAGCTCTACAACGGACCGGAGAGCTTCACCCCTGACAACCAGTTCATCCTCGGGGCCGCGCCGGGCCTGGCGAACTTCTACGTGGCGGCTGGATTCAACTCAGTTGGCATCGCCTCGGCAGGCGGCGCGGGCAAGGCGCTCGCTGACTGGGTCATTGACGGTGACCCAGGGATTGATCTGTCGGTCGTCGACATCCGGCGATTCGCCGCGTTCAATGGCAATAACAGCTGGCTGCGGGACCGGGTCGGCGAAGTGCTCGGCCTGCACTACGCGCCGCCGTGGCCAAACAGGGAGCTGGTCACCGCCCGGCCATTCCGCCGGTCGCCGGCTTATCACCTGCTCGCCGAGGCTGGCGCCTGCTTCGGCTCGAAGATGGGCTGGGAGCGGGCCAACGTGTTCGCGCCCGCTGGGCAGCCGCCGGTGCTTGAGTACTCTTGGGGGAAGCCGGGCTGGCTGCCGTGGTCGATCGCCGAGCAGCAGGCGACTCGCGGCGCGGTGGCGGTGTTCGACCAGACCTCGTTTTCCAAGTACCTGGTCAGCGGCCAGGAAGCACTGACCGCGCTGCAGTGGCTGTGCACCGCCGACGTAGACGTCGCGCCGGGCCGCACTGTCTATACCGGCATGCTCAACTCGGGCGGCCGGTACGAGGCCGACATCACCGTGACTCGGCTGAGCGCCGAGGCGTTCTTGCTGTTCAGCAGCGCGGCGTCGACCGAGCGCGACCTTGATCACATCGGCCGCCGGCTGCCGGGGTCCGGAGTGAGCCTGGCCGATGTGACCTCGGCTTACGCCGTGTACGGCGTGATGGGGCCGAGGTCGCGCGAGTTGTTGTCCAGGCTCACCAAGACCGACCTGAGCGGCGAAGCGTTCAGCTTCGGCGCGAGCGCGATGATCGACCTCGGCTACGCCACAGTCAGGGCGACCCGGCTGACCTATGTGGGCGAGCTCGGCTGGGAGCTTTGCGTTCCGACGGAATTTGCGGTTGGGGTTTACCAAGACCTGCTGTCCGCTGGTGCCGATCTCGGCATCGTCAATGCCGGGTACTACACCATTGAGTCGATGCGGCTGGAGAAGGCGTACCGGGCGTTCGGCCGCGAGCTCACGCCGGACTACAACCCGGTCGAGGCCGGCTTGCTGTTCGCGTGCAAGCTCAAGACGTCGGTCGGGTTCCTCGGCCGGGAAGCGGTCGAGCAGGTCAGGGCGGCCGGCCCGGCGCAACGGCTAGTCTCGGTGGTGCTGACTGACCCCGACGTGATGATGTGGGGCGGTGAGTTGCTGCTCAGGGACGGGGCCGCGGCCGGCCTGGTGACGTCGGCCGCGTGGGGGGCTACCATCGGCGCGTCGGTCGGGATGGCGTACGTACGCCGGGCCGACGGCGGCGTGGTGACGCCTGACTTCCTGAAGGCGGGTAGGTACCAGGTCAACGTCGGCGGCCAGGTATGCGAAGCAACAGTGACGTTGCGCCCGCCGTTCGACCCCGACGGGGAGAAGGTGCGCAGGTGAGCAACACCCCGGCTGAACTGCGAGTCGATGGCCAGGCTAAGCCGCAAGGAACGCTAGCCATAAGCGTGTTCGATCTGTTCAAGGTAGGGATCGGGCCGTCAAGTTCGCACACCGTCGGGCCAATGCGGGCCGCCGGGATGTTCGTCGACTCGCTGATAGCCGATCAGCTCGTGAATGGAGTCGCCCGGGTCCGCGCCGAGCTTTACGGCTCGCTCGGCGCCACCGGCCACGGCCACGGCAGTGTGCAGGCGATCGTGCTCGGGCTGCTCGGCGAGCACCCGGAGTCGGTCGACCCGGCGCAGGCCGGGCCGAGCGTGGAGCGCGCCCGTGCGGCTGGCCGCCTGCAGCTCGGCGGGGTTAAGGAGATCGACTTCGACGTCGATTCCGATATCGTGCTACACCGCCGCAAGCGCTTGCCATTTCACTCCAATGCGATGGTCTTCAGCGCGAGCGCGGCCGATGGTAGCGAGCTTGCCCGGCGCACCTACTACTCGGTGGGTGGCGGCTTCGTGCTCAGAGATGACCAGACCGGTGGCTCGTCCCTAGTGCCCGACTCGGTGCGGGTGCCGTACCCGTTCAGCAGTGCCGCCGAATTGGTCGCGCAAGCGCGCGCGGCCGGGCTGCCGATCAGCGGCATCATGCTGGCGAACGAGCAGGTACGCCGCAGCGAGGACGAGATCAGGTCAGGGCTGGCGTACATCTGGTCGGTCATGCAGGACTGCGTCAAGGCTGGCTGTGCCGCTGAAGGAGTTTTGCCAGGGGGACTCAAGGTCCGCCGCCGCGCCCGGAAGCTGGCCGACACCCTCGCCCAGTCCGCTGATGCCAGCGATCCGCTGTTCGCGATGGAATGGGTCACCCTGTACGCGCTGGCCGTCAACGAGGAAAATGCGGCTGGCGGCCGGGTCGTGACCGCGCCAACGAACGGTGCCGCCGGGATCATCCCGGCCGTGTTGCACTACTACGTCAGGTTCGTGCCAGGAGCGAGCGAGGACGCAGTGGTGCGATTCCTGCTGACCGCCGCCGCGATCGGCGTGCTGTTCAAGGAGAACGCCAGCATCTCAGGGGCTGAGGTCGGCTGCCAAGGCGAAGTGGGCTCGGCCTGCTCGATGGCCGCCGCTGGGCTGGCTGAGGTCCTTGGCGGCACTCCTGAGCAGGTGGAAAACGCCGCGGAGATCGGAGTCGAGCACAACCTCGGACTGACTTGCGACCCGGTGGGCGGCCTAGTCCAGATCCCGTGCATTGAGCGAAACGCAATCGCGTCGGTCAAAGCCATCACGGCGGCCCGGATGGCGGTACGGGGTGATGGCACGCACCATGTCTCGCTGGACAAGGCGATCAAGACCATGCGCGAGACCGGTGCGGACATGAAGGACAAGTACAAGGAAACCGCCCGTGGCGGCCTGGCGCTGAACGTGGTCGAGTGCTGATCGCTGATAGGGGGACCGGCGGGGCGGCCGGAGGAGCGCCGACGAAGCTGGCGACCGCCCTGCCGGTCCTGCTTTAGGCCGCTGAGTCTGGCCAGCGGGCGATGGTGACCTGGCCACCTTCGATGACGAAATCGAGTGCTTTGCGGTGCGCGTCCTGCCACAGCGTGTAAGTCCCCGCTGCCAGCCCAGGATAGATGGCGGCGTACTTAGTGCCGCCGGCCGTATGCCTAGGCCTGACCTGGGAGTGGGTGCGCTTGGCCGCGGGCTCGCCCGGCTTGGTCACCAGGCTGATCTCGATCTCCGCCCCGTCGAGTTCCGGCGGCGTGTGCAGCAGCAACGCGCCGACGCCGGGACCAAGCTCAAGCACGACGCTACCGGGACTCGACGGGCCGAGGTTGTGTTCTGACATCGGACTAGCTCGACGGGTCGTCGTAGCCGTCGAACGGCACGCCTAGGTAGGGGAATACGTCAAGGAACGGCATTCCCAGACTGGACGGCGTCAGGCCGTCGCTGACCTCCCTGGCGGCACCATCCACCGTGTAGCTGGAGTCGACGAGCGCGTACGTCAGCCCAGCGATGGCCCGTACCTCGATGGTCACCACGTCATCAAAGACCCGACGGCCGTTCGGGAAGCCAGCGGCGTCGCCGCCGACCAAGCCCAAGATGTTCGGCGAGTTCGATGGTGGTATGGACGTGTTCAGCCGCAGCATGTCGGCTGGCACCGAACCGGTGAAGTTCGTGAAGCCAGGCACGATGCCGGCCGGGATGCCGGTCAGCAGGATGGCTTCGAGGTCGGCCCGCGGCTTCTTGCTCGCATTGAGCGCGGCCAGGTTCGGGAACACGCCCGGGTACAGCACGGGCAGCAAGTTGGCCAGCTCAGGATTCGCCACGTACTTGGTGAACTGCTTGTCGTTCACCGGCTTGACGACGTTCCAGTGGTCCTTTTGGCTCATCGGGATGAGCACCTCGTTGACCAGCGGGTTGCCCAGGCGAGAGACCTGCTGGAACGGCCCGCTGAAGATCGGCTTCCTTGACGACCAGTCGGCGATCCTGACCTTCTGGCGGCTCGCCGACGTCCAGACTCCGATGACCGGGCGGTGCTTGGCCGTGAGCTGCGAGATCGGGATCTGCAGCGCGATGGAGTGGACGTTCAGCAACTTGGTGGCGTTGACGCCGGGCGCCGAACTGAAGTGGTGGGCCATGCCGAACACGTTCAGGTTCTGGAACGGCCGCAGGTTGCCGAGGTCGAAGATCGATCCGAGGTCGACGTAGAAGCCTTCAGCGCGCTGGCCAGCGAAGACCTTGATGCCGCCGCCGAGGGTGTGGATCGCCTCGTTGGCGAGCTTGCCGTAGTCAGGGGTGGACAGCGGGCCGATGTTGCAGGGCGGGCAGCGCAGGCTCTCGCCGAGCACCTTGTGGTCGCCGTTCTCCCACCTGATGACCTTGTAGTGCTGCTTGCGGTTCCAGTTCTTGCTCGCCAGCGAGGTGATCGGCCCGGTGTTGTAGAGGAAGGTGTCCTCGTCATCGAGCGTGGTGGTGAACTGGAACTGATAGGTGATGTCGGCTTCGCCCTTGCCCTGGGTGTCGATGTGGATGTTGTACTTCACATCGTCGCCGAACTCGTAGAAGTTCGGTCCGCCCGCCGGGTTCTGGAGCGGGATGTAGTTGGCGATCAGGGTCACCGTGTCTGGCTTGTCAGGGCTGACGAACGCATACAGGTCAGTACTGTCGGCAACCGGGTCCTTGGAGATTTCCGGCGCCTCGCGATGCGAAGACATCTAGTTGCCTCTCGGGTCGTGGAGCGTAGTCGGGGGCGCGAGCGTCACTTGCTGGCGCGGACTAGCCGCGCAGCCAGATCGCGGTCGCGGAGCTTGGTGTGCGAAGTGCCGCGGTAGACGTCGATCTCGCCGGAGCCGGCGTCGCGCACATGCACGACCACGTCATCGCCGGCCGCTTCGTCGGCGGACAGCGGAGTCTCGTGGGCGGCTGGTGCCTTGGCCGCGGCCGACGCCTTGGTAGCGGCTGACGCTGGCACGGCTATCCCGGCCATGGCCGTAGCGGCGACACCGGCCGCACCGGCGCCAGCGACGCCCTTCAGCACCGAACGACGGGATGGAGCGCGACCGGCTGCGGACGCGGCCGAGTCGTCAAGATCAGGCATGACAATCCTTTCCTGCAGCCATTGCCCGCACGCCGACGGCAATGCGGAGCTTGTAATTGCCTAGCGTTCGGCACCATGACCAGTACGGATTGGTCGGTCGAGAGATCTTTTGAAATAACTCCCTGCCCGATTGCCGCCAGTCAAGCCAGCCTGGTCAGGCGTGCAACGGAACGACCAGGATGGGGGTCGTGGTCGGCTTCTTGGTGCCGCCGGCGGCTCGACGGTCATGCCGAATGAGTCGCCGCGCGCCACCCCGGTCGCCAGCAGCGGCCCCGCCTGACCGGCCTGGCCCGCCGGGAGCAGCCCAGCGGACGTCGCTTGTCGCGGGCCGATCAGCCAGAGCTGATAGACCTTGCCTGACGGCAGCGGCGGCAGCCCGTGCGAGCTAAAGATCAAGGCGTGCCGGCGCAGCGAGTAGACGAGCGTGGCATGGCCGCCGTCCGAGGTGGTCTGCGTGACCGAGTGGCTGTCAGGCGCGGACAGGACGGCAGCTAGCGCGGCGTTCCTCGCCTGCGCTTGGTCGAGTTGGTTCCTGGTGCCGACCAACACGATGAGCAGCACCACTGCCACCCCGACGCAGGCGGCGGCGAAGCCGTAGGACAGTAGCGGCAATCGGCCGGGCAGCCAGCTCAGCCGGGCTCGGCGGGCTCGCGGGCGAGCCTCCACAACGGGCGGCAGTTGCCTGGTTTGCGAGACGAGGGTCAGCACCCGCTCCCGCAGGCCAACTGGCGGTGGCCGGGACGCGGCGAAGGCCAGCCTGGTGGCGGTCTCTGTCAGTCCGCGCACCTCGCCTGAGCACTGCTGGCAGCGGCGCATATGCCGGACGAACCTGTCCCGCTCGAGCTCATCGTCGATCGCGTCGACCGCGTAGGCACCGCTGAGCGCGTGCAGGTCGTAGCGCAGTGCCATCACCAGCTCACCCCCATGCAGTCGCGCAGCCTGATCAAGCCGTCCCTGATCCTGGTCTTGATCGTGCCGAGCGTGCTGCCGAGCAGCCCGGCGACCTCGCGGTAGGAGTAGCCGCCGTAATAGGCGAGTGTGATCGACTCGCGCTGCAGTTCGGTGAGACCGTCCAGGCAGCGGCGGACGCGCTCGTGCTCCAGGCTGGTCTCGACGGTTGCCGCGACGTCCGCAGGCTCGGGCAGCGGAGCGGAGCGTTGCTCACGCTCGGCGGCGGCGGTGGCTGACCTGACTCGGTCAACGGCGCGGCGGTGGGCGATGGTCAGCACCCAGGTAGCGGCGCTTCCCTTGGCCGGGTCGAACCTGGAGGCCGCCCGCCAGACTTCGAGCAGCACTTCTTGAGTGACTTCTTCCGACTGCGCCGGATTACGCAGGACGCGCCTGATCAGTCCGTAGACCGGACCGGCGAGTTGGTCGTATACGCGCGCGAATGCGCCTTCGTCGCCTCGGGCGACCAAGGCGAGCAGGCCGTCCAGGTCCCGGTCTTTCCCCTCCGGAAGACCAGGACCCGTACCGGCCGGCCGCAACTCGGGTGCGTCCATGACACCTATTCGGTCAGCTGGCCAGATCGGATTGGCGGAAATTTTGCGGGCTTTAGGCCCGCGGCTAGGCTCGCGCGCGGCAGCGGGGGGCCGGGCCGCGCAGGACTATCGAACCGCACCGGGACCGGCCATGCGCCATCTCGCGGAAATACCTGTAAGCTATGCAGGCCCGGGCATGGCTGCCGGGCTCAGCGGACCTCATGGTCCAGCGGCGGAGTAGCTCAGTCAGGCAGAGCAAGCGGCTCATAATCGCTGTGTCGCCGGTTCAAGTCCGGCCTCCGCTACGAACTCGCCAAGCTCAGGTGAGTGCGGGAACACGTTCGGCGCCCGAACTGTTCAGCAGATAAGCCGCAAGGCCTGTCGTCAGCAATGTCCGTATTCGAAGAAAGGCACTCCACGTGGCCGCGACCGATGTTAGGCCCAAGATCACCCTGGCCTGCCAGGAGTGCAAGCACCGCAACTACATCACCAGGAAAAACCGCAGGAACGACCCAGACCGGGTCGAGCTGAGCAAGTACTGCCCCAACTGCCGCAAGCACCAGCCGCACCGCGAGACTCGCTAGCCTCCATGGCGATCAACCCTGACTACCTCGGCAAGACCTTCCCCCCGACCGAGCCTTACGAGGTAAGCAGGGTGAAGCTGAGGGAGTTCGCTGACGCTATCGGCGATGCGAACCCGGTTTATCGCAACCGCTCCGCGGCCGAGCAGGCGGGCTTTCCCGACGTCATCGCGCCGCCGACATTCCCCATCGTGATCAGCATGGCCGGCAGCGCCCAGGCGCTGGCAGATCCCGGCCTCAATCTCAATTACGCGATGGTGGTGCACGGCGAGCAGCGGTTCGTCTACTCCCGCCCGCTGCGTGCGGGCGACGTGGTGACGGCTCAGGTGACGATCTCTGACATCAAGAGCATCGGGCGGAACGCGATGATGACGACCACGACGGAGATCCGCACCGTCGATGGCGAACACGTCTGCACCGCCTACTCCACCATTGTCGAGCGAGGCGGTGCCTGATGAGCGACCAAGTCAGCTATGACGACGTGGCAGTAGGCACCGAGCTTGCCGAAGTCGCTTACCCGGTCAGCCGGCTGAATCTGGTGATGTACTGCGGCGCCTCTGGCGACTTCAACGTGATCCACTGGAACGAGCGGATCGCCAAGGCCGTCGGGCTGCCTGACGTCATCGCGCACGGCATGTTCACGATGGCGCAAGCCGGGCGTTACGTCACCGACTGGGCCGGCCCGCAGGCGACCATTGTGGAGTACGGCGTCCGGTTCTCTGCGCCGGTCGTCGTCCCCGACGACGACACTGGCGCCACGATCACCGTCACCGGCAAGGTCGATGAGAAGCTCGACGACAATCGGGTCGCACTCGCGCTGACCGCCAGGTCAGCCGACACGAAGGTGCTCACCCGCGCCCGGGCTGTCGTCAAACTTAGTTAAACCGCGCTCGTCCGGTCGCTGCGCTGAACGTTGCATCGCTTAGGCTCACCTGGTGCTAGTCCCCACTCAGCAAGATCAGCTCGCGCGCTACACCACGCTGCGGCTCGGCGGTCCGGCGGATCGCCTGGTCGAGGCGGATTCCGACGACGCGCTGATCGCCACCGTCCGGACGGCCGACCGCCGTGGCGAGCCGGCGCTGGTGCTCGGCGGCGGCAGCAACCTGGTCATCGCGGACGCCGGCTTCGCTGGTGTCGTGATCAAGGTCGGCACCACTGGCGTCAGCGTGGCGACCGTCGATGACCAGCTGCTGGTGACCGTCGCGGCGGGGGAGACCTGGGCCGGGCTGGTGGATTGGGCCGTGGCGCAGCGCCTGGCCGGGATCGAGTGCCTCGCTGGCATCCCAGGCCTGGCCGGTGCCACGCCTATCCAGAACGTCGGCGCCTACGGCCAGGAAGTGGCCGCCACGATCAGCGCGGTCCATGCCTACGACCGAGCCAGCCAGGCGCCGCTGACCCTGACCGGCGCGGACTGCGGCTTCGGCTACCGCACCAGCGTCTTCAAGACCACCGGCTGGCCAGCCGCTGGCAGCGCCACCGGCCGGTACGTCGTGCTCGCCGTCACCTTCGCGCTGCGCCGCGATCCGTTGTCGGTGCCGGTGAAGTACGCCGAACTGGCGTCCAGACTGGGTGTCAAGGTAGGCGACCGGGCACCGCTAGCGGCGGTGCGCGATGCGGTGCTCGCCCTGCGCCGGAGCAAGGGCATGGTGCTCGACCCGGCCGATCCTGACTCGGTCAGCGCCGGCTCGTTCTTCACCAACCCGGTGCTCGACCGGCCTGCGCTAGCCGAGCTTGAGCGGATCATGTCGGTCAGGTCACCAGGAACTTCGGTGCCAAGGTTCGCAGCCGACGGCGGTCAAGTGAAAGTGCCGGCTGCCTGGCTGATCGAGCAAGCAGGCTTCACCAAGGGCCACCAAGGCCCGGGCGGCACCCGGATCTCGACCAAGCACACCCTGGCACTCACCAACCCCGGCGGTGCCACCACCGCCGACCTCATCGCCCTGGCTAGAGAAGTAGTCGCCGGCGTCCGCGCCACCTTCGGCATCACCTTGACCAACGAGCCCACCTTGGTAGGCGTCCACCTCTGACCCCGGCCGGCAACTCAGCAGCAACGGGTCGCGGGATTAGGGGCGGGATCGGTGGTCGTGCCAGTCTGCTAGTGCACGGATCGAGCGATCTGGGCCAGTTTGTCGTAGTGCCGTTTCCAGGCGGCGGAGCTGGCGTCGGCGGGCATGTTGCTGATGCCTTCGCCCAGGCCGGCGGTGCCGTCAATCAATTCCCTGATGATGTCCGCGTGCCCGGCGTGCCGTGCGGTCTCCTGAATCGTGTGCACGAGCAGCGTGCGCAGCGTCGCATGCCTGCTCTCCTGCGGCCACCAGGGCACGGTGCCGCAGGCGTCCAGCGATAGCTCCATGATTGACGCATCGGCGTGCGCCTGTACCCGCCGGTAAATTCGGTGACCTGCTCGGGTGACTCGCCCGAGGTCGCGTACATGCTACCGCTCAGCTCATCGTCGTCACCGTCATGCCAGTCCAGGTCGTTCATGCCTGGAAACGGTCGGCCGATCACCTCACCGAAGTATTCGCTTTCCACCGCCGCGCAGTGCTTGACCAGGCCGAGCAGATTCGTGCCAGTCGGCGTCATCGGCCGCCGGATGTCGTAGTCGGAAAGTCCAGCTAGCTTCCACTGCATGACCTCGCGCAGGTCATGCAGATTTCGATGCAGGGTTTGCTTCTCATCGGCCTCGGCCACGGGGTCAGTCTGACGCAGGCACAGGAGCTTGCCCAACGATTTTCGCCAGTTGCTGCCGGGTTAGCGGGCGGGGTCGGGGGTGGCGAGCCAGGCGTCCACGTCGGCCAGCAGCTTCGCTTTCAGCTCGAGCGGTGCCATGGACCCGCGCACCGACATGCGTGCCAGTTCAGCGAGCCGGTCGTCGGACAGGCCGTGGGAGGACCTGGCGATCTCGTATTGAGCGGTTAGCCGGGCACCGAAGAGCAGCGGATCGTCCGCGCCCAGCGCTACTGGAATGCCCGCGTCGAGCAGCGTGATCAGCGGGACGGCAGCCGGGTCGGCGGCTACCCCGAGCGCTACGTTGGACGCCGGGCAGACCTCAAGCGTGATCTGCCGCTCGGCGAGCACTTGCAGCAGCGCCGGATCACGGGCGGCGGCCACCCCGTGGCCGATCCTGATCGCGTGCAATTCCTCCAGGCAGGCGCGTACGCTGGCCGGTCCTTCTAGCTCACCGCCGTGCGGAACGGAGATCAGTCCGGCACTGGAGGCGATCTTGAAGGCGGCGGCGAAATCTGAGGTAAGCCCGCGCCGCTCATCGTTGGACAGCCCGAATCCGATTACGCCACGTCCGGCGTACCCGACTGCCAGCCGGGCTGCCGTCCGCGCGTCGAGTGGATGCCTGGTCCGGTTCGCCGCGATGATGACGCCCATCCCGACCCCGGTTTCTTCCGCCGCCGCCGAGGTGGCGTCCAGCACCAAGTCGGTGAAGGACGTGATGCCGCCGAAGCGAGTGGCATAGCCAGACGGGTCAACCTGGAATTCGAGCCAACCTGAGCCTTCGGCCCGCTCGTCCTGCGCCATCTCCAAGATCAGCCGGCGGACGTCCGCTTCGGTGCGCAGCACTGCTCGGGCACTGTCATACAGCCGCTGGAACCGGAACCAGCCGCGCTCGTCGGTGCCTCGCAGCCGTGGCGGCCACTCGGCGCCAAACGCCTCTGGCAGCCTGAGTTGGTGCGCTTGGGCGAAGTCGATCAAGGTGCTGCGTCGCATCGAGCCGGTGAAGTGCAGATGCAGGTGCGCTTTGGGGAGCAGATCGAGCCGCCGTGCCATCCGCCCAGTGTGCCCGAGCGGTCAGCCCAAGGCCGGCCAGGGTCAGCGCGTCTGCGGCTACCTGGCCGTCGCCAGCAGTTTGCTCATCCTGGTCAGGCCCTCTTCGAGCTCATCGTCAGCCAGCGCTGACGACAGCCGGAAGAAACCTGGCGTACCGAAGGCTTCACCAGGGACGACGGCCACCTCAGCCGCATCGAGCAGCAGCTCAGCTAGCTGCGCTGAGGTCGCCACGAACCGGCCGGCTATCTCCTTGCCGAGCAGGCCCTGCACGCTCGGATAGCAGTAAAAGGCACCCTGCGGAAGCGGACAGATCACCCCTGGGATCTCATTCAGCATGGTGGTCATCCGCTGGCGGCGGCGGTCGAAAGCGATGCGCATCGCCGCGGCCGCCGACAAGTCGCCAGCGACCGCAGCGAGCGCGGCGGCCTGGGCCACGTTGCAGACGTTGGAGGTGACATGAGACTGGAAGTTGGTCGCGGCCTTGATGACGTCGAGCGGCCCGATCATCCAGCCCACCCGCCAGCCGGTCATGGCGTAAGTCTTGGCGGTCCCGTTGAGCACGACGCAGCGCTCGGCGAGTTCGGGCACAGCCACCGGTATCGAGCTGAACTTCGCGGTCCCGTACACCAGGTGCTCGTAGATCTCGTCCGTGATGACCCAGATGCCGCGGCCGAGTGCCCACTTGGCGATCTCGGCAACCAGTTCAGGCGGGTAGACCGCGCCGGTCGGGTTGGACGGCGACACGAACAGCAGCACCTTGGTCCGCTCAGTGCAGTGTTCTTCGAGCTGATCGACTGAGGTCAGGTAGCCGTCGGCGAGTTCGGTAAGCACGGGGACAGGAACGCCGCCCGCTAGCGTGATGGCCTGCGGATACGTCGTCCAGTGCGGCGTTGGGAGCAGCACCTCATCACCCGGATTGAGCAAGGTGGCGAAGGCTTGAAAGACGGCTTGCTTGCCTCCGTTAGTCACCAGCACCTGGTTGGGCGAGATCTCGAAGCCGGAGTCGCGTGCGGTCTTGACCGCTATGGCCTCGCGCAGCTCAGGCAGTCCGGCCGTCGGCGTGTACTTGTGCAACCTTGGCTGGGCCGCGGCTCGCTGAGCGGCCTCGACGATGTAGTCCGGGGTCGGGAAATCTGGTTCGCCAGCACCGAAGACGATCACCGGGTGGCCCGCCGCCTTCAGCGCCTTCGCCTTGGCATCGACAGCGAGCGTGGGCGATTCTGGTATAGCGGATATCCGCGTGGAGAGCCGGTGGCTGTGCGATCTCATACTGATCATTTTGGCATCTGGCGTTGATCATCGCAGCTGACGCTCCGCACTGTGGATCATTACCGGGGCAATCTACGTTGTGGTTCGACGTGAGGGTGGTTCGCAACGTACACTTGCAGTTCTGGTGGTCATCCCTCAGGTTGCGCGAGCATGCCTACAGTGACCGCCAGAGGCGGTAACAGCAGTACGAGCACCAGTACAAGCAGGCACACCAGTACTAGTAAGCAAACACAGGGCAGTAGCTCAATTGGCTAGAGTTCCGGTCTCCAAAACCGGCGGTTGGGGGTTCGAGTCCCTCCTGCCCTGCGAGTCGGCCCGTGACCCGCGGGCTGCACCGGCGCGAGCCGGTCGATAGCGCTACAGGTGAGGACATGGCGACTCAGGTACAGGGCCCCGAGACGAGGAAGTCGGCATCCAAGAAGCCGGCGAAGTCTGGTGGCAGTCCGGCCAAGCCAGAGCGGACGACTCCTGTCGCTTTCGTTCGCGAAGTAAGGTCTGAGCTGCGGAAGGTGATCTGGCCGACCCGCAAGGAGTTGATCACCTACACCACGGTTGCTGTCGTCTTCATCTTGGTCTTGGTGGGCATCGTGACCGGCATCGACACTGGCCTCACTGACCTGGTGTTCAAGGTCTTTGGCTGACCGCGAACGGCGGACTTAACGCTAGTCGGCTAAGCGTGGCAGCTTGATCACCGAGGGTGGTCCGCGTTCGGGCCGCTGAGGTGGTCGGCGTGGCTTTGCGCTTGCGCAGTCGCAGCCAACCTGTGCGGATCGCCCGCGAGGATGAGTGAGAGAGAAAGAGCAATCGTGTCCGAGTCCGAATTTTCCGACAGCGACCAGACGGTCGACGATGACCGGGCGGGTTCGTTCGATGATCCCGAACTGGCGTCGGACGAGTCAGCGTCGGACGAGGCAGTGCCGGATGAGGCAGTGCCGGATGAGGCAGTGCCGGATGAGTCAGTGCCGGACGAGGCAGTGCCGGACGAGGCAGCGGTAGCTGACCTTGCTGCCGACTCAGCAGATGACACGGACGCCGAGGATGACCCGGTGGCGGCGTTCAAGGCCGAATTGCGGCGGATGCCAGGCGATTGGTACGTCGTGCACTCTTATGCCGGCTACGAGAACCGGGTCAAGGCGAACCTGGAGAGCCGCACCCAGTCGCTGAATATGGAGGAGTACATCTTCCAGATTGAGGTGCCGACGCACGAAGTGATCGAGGTCAAGGGCGGCAAGCGCCAGCAAGTGCAGGAGAAGGTACTGCCCGGCTACATCCTGGTGCGGATGGACCTGACCGATGAGTCGTGGGCCGCGGTACGCAATACCCCTGGGGTGACCGGATTCGTCGGGCTGTCGAGTCGGCCGTCGCCGCTCAGCCTGGACGAGGTCACGTCGTTGCTCGCGCCAGTGCCAGAGGAAAAGGCCGCGAAGAAGGCCGAGACCATGCGCGCCGCTGCGGTGGACTTCGAGATCAACCAGTCGGTTACGGTAATGGACGGGCCGTTCGCCACCCTCCCGGCCACGGTCAGCGAGATCAACCCGGACACCCAGAAGCTCAAGGTGCTGGTGTCGATCTTCGGCCGGGAGACGCCAGTCGAGCTCTCCTTTGATCAGGTAAGCAAGATCTGACGACTCGCGCACGCAGGTAGCAGGAACAAGGAACAGGAAAAGGGACACCAGTCAGATGGCACCCAGGAAGAAGAAGGTCGCCGCGATCGTCAAGGTCCAGCTGAATGCTGGTGCCGCGACGCCGGCCCCGCCGGTCGGTACGGCGCTAGGCCCGCACGGCGTCAACATCATGGATTTTGTTAAGCAATACAACGCGGCCACCGAAGGTCAGCGGGGAAACATCATCCCGGTCGAGATCACGATCTACGAAGACCGGACGTTCACCTTCGTCACGAAGACCCCGCCCGCCGCCGAGCTGATCAAGAAGGCAGCCGGGGTCCAGAAGGGCAGCGCCGAGCCGCACAAGAGCAAGGTCGGCCGGATGACCATGGCTCAGGTGCGGGACATCGCCCAGACCAAGATGCCGGACCTGAACGCGACCAGCATCGAGGCGGCCGAGAAGATCATCGCCGGTACCGCCCGGTCGATGGGTATCACGGTCGACGGCTGACCTCAGCCTTAACCGAACGCGGGCACTACCGTGCCTGAGGTGGCAGGACCACGCGCTGGTCCGATGACCACGAACTCCACCATGGAAACCAACGGAGCGTGAAATGAAGCGCAGCAAGGCCTACCGCAAGGTAGATGAGCTGGTCGACGCGGCCAAGTTGTATACCCCGGCCCAGGCTGTTGAACTGGCCAAAAAGACCACCGTCACCAAGTTCGACTCAACCGTCGAAGTGGCCATCCGGCTCGGAGTTGACCCGCGCAAGGCGGACCAGATGGTCCGCGGCACGGTCAACCTGCCGCACGGCACCGGCAAGACCGCCCGGGTGCTCGTCTTCGCCACCGGTGAGCGCGCCGAAGAGGCCCGCGCCGCTGGTGCTGACATCGTTGGCTCCGACGAACTGATCGAGCGAGTGCAGGGCGGCTTCCTTGACTTCGACGCCGTAGTGGCGACGCCGGACCTGATGGGCAAGGTCGGCAGGCTCGGCCGGGTGCTTGGCCCGCGTGGCCTGATGCCGAACCCCAAGACCGGCACCGTCACGGCGGACGTCGCGAAGGCTGTCACCGACATCAAGGGCGGCAAGATCGAGTTCCGCGTTGATCGGCACGGCAGCCTGCACTTCATCATCGGCAAGGCCTCGTTCGAAGACCGGGCGCTGGTGGAGAACTACGCGGCCGCGATCGACGAGGTGGTCAGGCTCAAGCCGGCCGCAGCCAAGGGCCGCTACCTCAAGAAGATCACCTTTTCGACGACGATGGGTCCTGGCGTCCCGGTTGACCCGGCCCTCACCCGCGGCCTGACCGGCGACCTTGAAGGCGCAGCCGCTCACTAGTCGGTCTCTCGTTTCAGCAGTCGGCCTGAGCACCATGATCCGCCGGTGCTCAGGCCGACTGCTTCAGTTTCACGGCCAGGCTCGCCGCGGGATTCGATTTGGTGTCAGCTAACTTGACGCATACACTGGCCAGTGCCAAAGACCGTCGGCTGCTGCCCTGCGTGAGCGGGGTAGCCGAAGGCCCGGATTGCCGGGCGGCCCGCGCAGGTGATCGTTGAGCTAGTGCCGCAAGTGACGGGTCTGCCGTCGTGCGGCTCGCCCCGGCGTCCCTGCGCTCGGGGCGTTCGTCATTTCTGGGCTAGATCCTGCCGTGGTCGAAGCTGACTTTTCAGGTCGGAGCAGCCTGCGGGCTGACTCCGCGACGCAGGAGGGAGGCCCATGGCGAGGGCGGTAAAGGAGGCGACGGTCGCCGAGCTGACCGAGCGGTTCCAGAATTCCTCGGGAGCAGTACTTACCGAGTACCGCGGGCTGACTGTCGCCCAGGTCAAAGAGCTGCGTCAGGCGCTCGGTCAGGACGCGTCGTTCTCAGTGGTCAAGAACACGCTTGACCAAGATCGCGGCTAAAGACGCTGGGGTTACCCAGGACTTCACGCAATTGCTCGTAGGCCCGTCGGCGATCGCATTCGTCGGCGGCGACGTCGTCCAGGCAGCTAAGGGCCTGCGAGACTTCTCGAAGGCCAACCCGCTGCTAGTCATCAAGGGCGGCGTGCTCGACGGCAAGATGCTGACGCCAGCTGAGATCAGCAAGCTGGCTGGTCTTGAGTCTCGTGAAGTGCTGCTGGCCAAGCTGGCCGGCGCTATGAAGGCGACCATGTCCGGCGCAGCCGCAACTTTCGCTGCGCTGCCGGTCCAGATGGCTCGCCTGTTGGCGGCACTCGAAGAAAAGAAGTCGGCGCAGGCACCGACGGCCGATGCCGCGCCGGCCGTGACCGACGCGGCACCAGCCGACGCGGCACCAGCCGACGCGGTGCAAGACGCGCCGCCGCAGGACGCGGGCTGAGCCGAAGCAGCACGTAGCAAAGATCAATGAGATATGCGGTTGGCCCGCCAGTGGCAGCCGCTAAGAATGCAGACGGAGGAAGCACCACCATGGCGAAGCTCAGCTCAGCTGACCTGCTCGACGCGTTCAAGGAGATGACGCTGATCGAGCTCTCGGAGTTCGTGAAGCAGTTCGAGGACACCTTCGACGTCAAGGCCGCCGCACCGGTCGCGGTGGCCGGCCCGATTGGCGCCGGTGGCGGTGGCGCCGCTGCCGAGGAGGTCGAGGAGCAGGACGAGTTCGACGTCATCCTTGAGGCCGCTGGCGACAAGAAGATCCAGGTCATCAAGGAGGTTCGGCCGCTGACCGGCCTTGGCCTCAAGGAAGCCAAGGACATTGTCGACGCGGCGCCGTCGAAGATCCTTGAGAAGGTCAACAAGGAAGCCGCGGAGAAGGCCAAGGCTGTACTTGAGGCCGTTGGCGCGACCGTCACGGTTAAGTAACTCGACGCAGGTTCTCGCGCCCGTCCGGGCGCACCGCACACGCGTTCCTGGCGTCAGCCGGCCAGCCCGGCTGACGCCAGGAACGTCTTCGCCTGAGGTTTGGCCGCCACGATAGCCGGATGGGGTCGGCGGAATTGGGTTCGCGAAGCTGGCCGCGACGCTCACAGCGGGTGGCCACGAGCGCTCTTAATCCACAGGATCGGTTACAGCCTGATTTGGTCACGATGTTCTGACCGGCGGGAACACACTGTGATGCCCAACTGTTGTAGCCACTAAACACCGCGCCAACTGTGAGCTTCGTCACGTTGATTCAGATGGCAACACAGGGCCGAGTGCTCTTGACGTTTGGGCCTACAAGAGCGATGCTGCCTTCAACCGTGAGTATCAGGGTGCAATAGAGTTGACCGGCGGTGTGTGCATCGACTACACTGCCAATTTGCGCTGCACTCACATGTCCTCGGCAACATCGTAACCCACTGTCTCACTCTCGCTACGGGGCGAGGTCGCAGGTCGTCTGGCGTGCGCGCGGTGACCGTTTCGCCACGAGCTCGGAAGGACCCCTGTTGGCAGCCTCGCGCAGCGCCTCAGCTATCGCTCCTGGTCCACATCGCATTTCGTTCGCCCGCATCAGGGAACCACTTGAGGTTCCTAGCCTGCTTGCCCTGCAGACCGACTCGTTCGACTGGCTGCTTGGCAACGAGAGGTGGCAGGCGAGGATCGAAGCCGAGCGTCAGCTCGGAATACAAGGACCTGTCAGAGCAGTCCGGCCTCGAAGAGATCTTCGAGGAGATCAGTCCCGATCGAGGACTTTACCGGGACCATGTCTCTTTCGTTCCGTGACCACCGCTTTGAGCCGGCGAAGTATTCGGCGGACGAGTGCAAAGAGAAGGACATGACCTACTCCGCGCCGATGTTCGTCACGGCCGAGTTCATCAACAACTCGACCGGTGAGATCAAGAGTCAGACCGTGTTCATGGGCGACTTCCCGCTGATGTCGCCCAAGGGCACCTTCATCATTAACGGCACCGAGCGGGTTGTGGTGTCGCAGCTGGTCAGGTCCCCAGGGGTCTATTTCGACCGTCAGGTCGACAAGGCCTCTGACAAGGACATCTACAGCTGCAAGGTGATCCCGTCTCGTGGTGCCTGGCTTGAGTTCGAGATCGACAAGCGAGACAGCGTCGGCGTCCGGATTGACCGCAAGCGCAAGCAGTCGGTGACTGTGCTGCTTAAGGCACTGGGCTGGGACGAGGCCAAGATCCTCGAGCGGTTCGGCGCCTATGAGTCGATGCGGGCCACCCTGGAGAAGGACCACACCACAGGCCAGGACGACGCACTGCTCGACATCTATCGCAAGCTCCGCCCAGGCGAGCCCCCGACCAGGGAGTCCGCGCAGGCACTGCTTGAGAACCTGTACTTCAACGCGAAGCGCTACGACCTGGCCAAGGTCGGTCGCTACAAGGTCAACAAGAAGCTTGGCCTGGCGCAGCCGATCACCCAGGGCACGCTGACCGAAGAGGACATTGTCGCCACCATCGAGTACTTCGTCCGGCTGCACGTTGGCGAGGACGAGATGAAGGCCGGCGACCAGATCATCCCGATCGAGGTCGACGACATTGACCACTTCGGCAACAGGCGGCTGCGCACTGTCGGCGAGCTAATCCAGAACCAGGTACGGCTGGGCCTGGCCCGGATGGAGCGCGTCGTCAGGGAGCGGATGACGACTCAGGACGTCGAGGCGATTACGCCGCAGACGCTGATCAACATCCGACCAGTGGTTGCCTCGATCAAGGAGTTCTTCGGCACCAGCCAGCTGTCGCAGTTCATGGACCAGACCAACCCGCTGGCCGGGCTGACCCACAAGCGACGCCTTTCGGCGCTTGGCCCGGGTGGTCTGTCCCGTGAGCGGGCCGGGTTCGAAGTCCGCGACGTGCACCCGAGCCACTACGGCCGGATGTGCCCGATCGAGACTCCTGAAGGCCCGAACATCGGCCTGATCGGCTCCCTGTCGTCCTACGGGCGGGTCAACGCATTCGGGTTCGTCGAGACCCCGTACCGCAAGGTCAAGGCGGGCAACGTCACCGACCAGGTCGACTACCTGACCGCTGACGAGGAGGACCGGCACGTCATCGCCCAGGCCAACGACGCCGATCGAAGCCGACGGCAGCTTCGTCGGCGAGCCGCGTGCTGGTCCGCCGCAAGGGCGGCGAGGTCGACTACATCACGCCGGACGAGGTCGACTACATCGACGTGTCCGCGCGCCAGATGGTGTCAGTCGCAACCGCGATGATCCCGTTCCTTGAGCACGACGACGCCAACCGCGCGCTGATGGGCTCCAACATGCAGCGCCAGTCGCGTGCCGCTGCTGCGCAGCGACTCGCCGCTAGTCGGCACCGGCATGGAGTATCGCGCCGCGACCGACGCTGGCGACGTCATCGTGGCCGACAAGGCCGGCGTGGTCGAGGAGGTCCAGCGCCGACGTAGTCACCGTCATGAACGACGACGGCACCCGCACCACCTACCGGGTCGCCAAGTTCCAGCGGTCCAACCAGGGCACCTGCTTCAACCAGAAGCCGATCGTCGACCGGAGGGCCAGCGGGTCGAGGTCGGCCAGGTCGTGGCCGACGGCCCGTGCACCGACAGGGGCGAGATGGCCCTCGGGCAAGAACCTGCTCGTCGCGTTCATGCCGTGGGAGGGCCACAACTACGAGGACGCGATCATCCTGTCCCAGCGCCTCGTGCAGGACGACGTGCTCTCCTCGATCCACATCGAGGAGCACGAGGTCGACGCCCGGGACACCAAGCTGGGTCCGGAGGAGATCACCCGGGACATCCCGAACGTCTCCGAAGAGGTGCTCGCCGACCTCGACGAGCGCGGCATCATCCGGATCGGCGCCGAGGTCGTCACCGGTGACATCCTGGTCGGCAAGGTCACGCCCAAGGGCGAGACCGAGCTGACGCCGGAGGAGCGGCTGCTGCGCGCGATCTTCGGCGAGAAGGCTCGCGAGGTGCGCGACACCAGCCTGAAGGTGCCGCATGGCGAGTCCGGGCAGCGTCATCGGCGTCCGCGTGTTCTCCCGCGAAGACGGCGACGAGCTGCCACCGGGCGTCAACGAGCTGGTCCGGGTCTACGTCGCGGCCAAGCGCAAGATCACCGACGGTGACAAGCTGGCCGGACGGCACGGCAACAAGGGCGTTATCGCCAAGATCCTGCCGGTCGAGGACATGCCGTTCCTTGAGGATGGCACCCCGGTCGACATCGTGCTCAACCCGCTCGGCGTGCCCGGCCGGATGAACGTCGGCCAGGTACTTGAGACGCACCTTGGCTGGGTCGCCGCCACCGGCTGGCAAGTCGACGGCGACGACGAGGACTGGAAGGGACGGCTGCGTGCTATCGGCGCGGACGCCTCCAAGCCAGGCACCAAGGTGGCCACGCCGGTGTTCGACGGCGCCCGGGAAGAGGAGATCACTGGCCTGCTCGGCTCAGCGCTGCCGAACCGCGACGGTCAGCAGTTGGTCGGCGCGAGCGGCAAGGCCAGGCTGTTCGACGGCCGCACCGGTGAGCCGTTCAAGGACCCGATCTCGGTCGGCTACATCTACATCCTGAAGCTGCTGCACCTGGTGGATGACAAGATCCACGCCAGGTCGACCGGCCCGTACTCGATGATCACCCAGCAGCCGCTGGGCGGTAAGGCGCAGTTCGGCGGCCAGCGTTTCGGTGAGATGGAGGTATGGGCGCTCGAGGCCTACGGCGCCGCGTACGCGCTGCAGGAGCTGCTCACCATCAAGTCCGACGACGTGCTCGGCCGGGTGAAGGTCTACGAGGCCATCGTCAAGGGCGAGAACATCCCCGAGCCGGGCATCCCTGAGTCGTTCAAGGTGCTGATCAAGGAGATGCAGTCGCTCTGCCTGAACGTCGAGGTGCTGTCCAGCGACGGTGCTGCGATCGAGATGCGCGACACCGACGAGGACGTCTTCCGCGCGGCGGAGGAACTCGGCATCGACCTGTCCCGGCGCGAGCCGAGCAGCGTCGAAGAGGTCTGATCCACAGACCGTGCTGGCTAACTACGGGCCACAGGGAATTGGGGACAAGAACCGTGCTAGACGTCAACTTCTTCGACGATCTGCGTATCGGACTGGCCACCGCCGACGACATCAGGCACTGGTCGCACGGCGAGGTCAAGAAGCCAGAGACGATCAACTACCGCACGCTCAAGCCAGAGAAGGACGGGCTCTTCTGCGAGAAGATCTTCGGTCCGACCCGGGACTGGGAGTGCTACTGCGGCAAGTACAAGCGGGTCAGGTTCAAGGGCATCATCTGCGAGCGCTGTGGCGTCGAGGTCACTCGGGCCAAGGTGCGGCGCGAGCGGATGGGCCACATCGAGCTGGCCGCTCCGGTGACCCACATCTGGTACTTCAAGGGCGTGCCGAGCCGGCTTGGCTACCTGCTCGACCTAGCGCCGAAGGACCTGGAGAAGGTCATCTATTTCGCCGCTTACATGATCACGCACGTCGACGATCGAGTCGCGTGATCGTGACCTGCCCTCGCTTGAGGCGAAGATCACGATCGAGAAAAACCAGATCGAGCAGCGTCGTGACGTCGACGTCGAGGCCCGGCAGGCCAAGCTGGAGAAGGACCTGGCCGAGCTTGAGGCGGCTGGCGCTAAGGGCGACGCGCGCCGCAAGGTGCGGGAGAGCTCAGATCGTGAGTGCAAGCAGATCCGCGACCGCGCGCAGCGGAGATCGACCGGATCGAGGAGGTCTGGAGCCGGTTCAAGGGCCTGAAGGTCCAGGACCTTGAGGGCGACGAGTTGCTCTACCGCGAGATGCGGGACCGCTTCGGTCGCTACTTCCGTGGCGGCATGGGCGCGCAGGCGATCCAGGAGCGGCTCGGCAGCTTCGACCTCGACGCCGAGGCGGCTAGCCTGCGCGAGACGATCAGGAGCGGCAAGGGCCAGCGCAAGGCGCGCGCGCTCAAGCGGCTCAAGGTCGTGTCCGCATTCCTCAACACCACGCAACAGCCCGCTCGGCATGGTTCTCGACTGCATCCCGGTGATCCCGCCGGACCTGCGGCCGATGGTGCAGCTCGATGGTGGCCGGTTCGCCACCTCCGACCTGAACGACCTATACCGGCGCGTCATCAACCGGAACAACCGGCTCAAGCGACTGCTTGACCTTGGCGCGCCCGAGATCATCGTGAACAACGAGAAGCGGATGCTCCAGGAGGCAGTCGACTGCGCTGTTCGACAACGGCCGTCGTGGCCGCCCGGTCACCGGACCTGGCAACCGGCCGCTGAAGTCGCTGTCCGACATGCTCAAGGGCAAGCAGGGCCGGTTCCGCCAGAACCTGCTCGGCAAGCGGGTCGACTACTCAGGCCGTAGCGTCATCGTGGTCGGTCCGCAGCTCAAGCTGCATCAGTGCGGACTGCCCAAGGAAATGGCCCTCGAGCTGTTCAAGCCGTTCGTGATGAAGCGCCTGGTGGACCTGAACCACGCGCAGAACATCAAGTCGGCCAAGCGGATGGTCGAGCGCGCCAGGCCAGTGGTCTGGGACGTGCTCGAAGAGGTCATCCGCGAGCACCCGGTGCTGCTTAACCGCGCGCCGACGCTGCACCGGCTCGGCATCCAGGCTTTCGAGCCGCAACTGGTCGAGGGCAAGGCAATCCAGATCCACCCGCTGGTCTGCACCGCGTTCAACGCGGACTTTGACGGCGACCAGATGGCGGTGCACGTGCCGCTGTCCGCCGAGGCCCAGGCCGAGGCCCGGATCTTGATGCTGTCGACCAACAACATCCTGAAGCCCGCCGACGGCAAGCCGGTGACGATGCCGACCCAGGACATGATCATCGGGATCTACTGCCTGACCAGGCTGACTCCCGACGCGCCCGGCGCGGGCCGGGTGTTCGGTACCTTGTCTGAGGCACTGATGGCCTACGACAAGGGTGAGGTCGACCTACAGGCCGAGGTCACCGTGCGGCTGCGCGATACGGTGCCGCCGGTCGGTGCTGATTCCGTTCGAGGGCTGGGAGCCAGGCCAGCAGTTCAGGCTGACCACCACTCTTGGTCGCTGCTTGTTCAACGAGACGCTGCCTGCTGATTTCCCGTTCGTGAACTACGAGATCAGCAAGAAGCAGCTCTCCGCGATCGTCAACGAACTGGCGGAGAAGTACCCGAAGGTTGAGGTCGCCGCGGCGCTCGACAACCTGAAGGACGCTGGGTTCCACTGGGCGACCAGGGCCGGAGTCACCATCGCCATCGAAGACGTCGTGGCACCGCCGAACAAGGCAACCATCCTCGACACCTACGAGCGCCGGGCCGACAAGGTGCAGCGCGAGTACGAGCGTGGTCTGATCACCGACGACGAGCGCCGTCAGGAGCTCATCGAGATCTGGACCCACGCCACTGCCGATGTGGCTCAGGACATGGAGCAGGCCTTCCCCGAGACCAACCCGGTCTGGATGATGGTCAACTCCGGTGCCCGAGGCAACCTGATGCAGGTGCGGCAGATCGCCGGCATGCGTGGACTGGTCTCCAACCCGAAGGGCGAGACCATCCCGCGCCCGATCAAGTCCAGCTTCCGCGAGGGCCTGTCCGTGCTCGAGTACTTCATCTCCACGCACGGTGCTCGCAAGGGACTGGCCGACACGGCGCTGCGTACCGCTGACTCCGGGTACCTCACCCGGCGGCTAGTCGACGTCGCGCAGGACGTGATCGTGCGCGAGGAAGACTGCGGCACCGAGCGCTCGCTGGCGATGCGGATCGGCGACAAGGACGCCGACGGCAACGTGCGCAAGCTGCCCAACATTGAGAACACCGGTACTGGCCGGACCTTGTCCGAGGAAGTGACCAGCTCAGATGGCACGGTGCTGGCGCAGGTCGATGACGACATCACCGAGTCGCTGATCGACACACTGGTCGCCGCTGGCATTGAGTCGGTCAGGACCTACAGCGTCCTGGTCTGCCAGGCCAAGGTCGGGGTCTGCGCCAAGTGCTATGGCCGTTCGCTAGCGACCGGCAAGCGGGTCGACGTCGGCGAGGCGGTCGGCATCATCGCCGCCCAGTCCATCGGTGAGCCGGGTACCCAGCTGACCATGCGGACCTTCCATACCGGTGGTGTGGCCGGTCTGGACATCACCCACGGTCTGCCGCGAATCCAGGAGCTGTTCGAGGCCAGGATTCCGAAGGGCATGGCACCGATTAGCGAGGTCGACGGCCGGGTCAGGATCGACGAGGCGGATAAGGCCCGCAAGATCATCGTCATTCCAGACGACGGATCTGAAGAGGTGCCTTACCAGGTCTCGATCAGGTCGCGTCTGCTCGTGGCTGACGGTGACCACGTGAAGGTTGGCCGAGCAGCTCATCGCTGGTGCGGTTAACCCGCACGAGGTGCTGCGAATCCTCGGCTCTCGTGAGGTGCAGCTGCACCTCGTGCACGAGGTCCAGGAGGTCTACCGGTCACAGGGCGTGTCGATCCACGACAAGCACATCGAGATCATCATCAGGCAGATGCTCAAGCGCGTGAACGTGATCGAGTCCGGCGATACCGAGTTGCTGCCAGGCGAGCTAGTCGAGCGACCGAAGTTCGAGGAGGTCAATCGGGCTGTCGTCGAGTCGGGCGGTACCTCGGCGGCAGGTCGTCCGCAGCTCATGGGTATCACGAAGGCGTCGCTGGCCACCGAGTCGTGGCTATCGGCGGCATCGTTCCAGGAGACGACCCGAGTGCTCACCGACGCGGCGATCCACGCCAGGTCGGACTCGCTAGTCGGCCTCAAGGAGAACGTGATCATCGGCAAGCTGATCCCGGCAGGCACTGGCATGCAGCGGTACCGCGCCCTGCGAGTGGAGCCCAAGGAAGATGCGAGGGCGGCCGCCTATCCGGCAGCCACCTACACCACTCCGGACGTGAGCTACCCGTTCGGCACGTCGCCGGGCGAGTCCGTCCCGCTTGAGGAGTACGACTTCGGGGCCTACCACAGGTAATCCGCAGTCAAGTTCGGGCGCTGAGGGGTACGGCCGCTTTCCGGGCCGTACCCCTCACGCGCGTCTGCAGGCTTTATCGACGTACCCACGGGGTCGGCCTGGGCGTCGGGCTCGGGCCTAGTGGTGGCGGGGCGGGACCCGGGTCTGGCCGGCCGCGCCGGGTGAGACGGGACTGGCCCGGCTAGGTTACGAGCTAGTGAAGGCGGCCCGCGGGGCGTGAACGCCGGCTATCCTTGCCTGTGTTCGCCCGGGCAGGGCACTGAGCCGCGACATAGCGTTGCTTTGACGTTCATGGTCCGCGTAGGTATCCTGGCTGTTCGTGTCCGCGTTTGCGGATACGCATGTCCGTGAACCGCGGTTTGGGTAGCCGTTATGGCAGCCGGTCGCGTGGGCCGGACGTGGGCGACTTCCCTCCCCGTTGACCGGGTTGTGCCGTGTCGACCGGGCTGCGCCGTGCTCCCTGGAGTTGCAGCAGCTTCGGTGCGTCGTGAGAACGACGACACGCCCGAACGCGGGGGTCGGAGCCCAGCAGACCACCAGTCTGTGTGAGTGAAGCTGGTCGCGCCCTGAAATCAGGGCGGTGGCCGCTGAGCTCGCCCAGGCGCACAGCTGGTCTGGCTAGCCAGCACGACTAGCCAGCCGGACCAGTGACGAGCAGTACGACCAGGCAAGTAGTACCACCAGCAAGCAGCACAGCCGAGCTGTAGAAGACGGAGACGCGGTGCCCACGATCCAGCAGCTGGTCCGAAAGGGCCGCCAGGACAAGGTAGGCAAGAACAAAACGCCGGCGCTCAAGGGCAGCCCGCAGCGCCGCGGCGTGTGCACGCGCGTCTACACGACTACGCCGAAGAAGCCGAACTCGGCGCTCCGCAAGGTCGCCCGCGTCCGGCTGACCAGCCACATCGAGGTCACCGCCTACATCCCTGGCGTCGGCCACAACCTCCAGGAGCACTCGATCGTGCTGGTCCGGGGCGGTCGGGTGCGTGACCTCCCCGGCGTCCGCTACAAGATCATCCGCGGCTCGCTCGACACCCAGGGCGTCCGCAACCGCAAGCAGGCGCGCAGCCGCTACGGCGCGAAGAAGGAGAAGAGCTGACATGCCGCGCAAGGGTCCAGCCACTAAGCGGCCGCTTGTCACCGACCCGGTGTACGGCTCACCGCTCGTCACCGCACTGGTAAACAAGGTGCTGCGTAGTGGCAAGCGCTCGCTCGCTGAGCGCATCGTCTACGGCGCACTCGAGGGCTGCCGGGACAAGACCGGCAACGACCCGGTCGTCACGCTCAAGCGGGCACTCGACAACGTCAAGCCGACCCTTGAGGTCCGCAGCCGCCGCGTTGGTGGCGCGACCTACCAGGTTCCGGTCGAGGTGCGGGCGTCGCGCAGCACCACGCTCGCGCTGCGCTGGCTGGTGTCCTACAGCCGGGCCCGCCGCGAGAAGACGATGACCGAGCGGCTGATGAACGAGCTGCTCGACGCGAGCAACGGCCTCGGCGCCAGCGTCAAGCGACGTGAGGACACCCACAAGATGGCCGAGTCCAACAAGGCATTCGCTCACTACCGCTGGTAGCGGGCAGACGAAAACCATTTAGCGAAAGAAAAGCTTTCAGCTAAATCGAGCAGGGAACGAGGATTCATTACAGTGGCCACCACAAGTACCGCCACGGACCTGGCCAAGGTCCGCAACATCGGGATCATGGCGCATATCGACGCGGGCAAGACGACGACGACCGAGCGGATCCTGTTCTACACCGGCATCAACTACAAGATCGGGGAAGTCCATGAGGGCGCCGCCACCATGGACTGGATGGAGCAGGAGCAGGAGCGCGGCATCACGATCACCTCAGCCGCGACCACCACGAGCTGGCGTGACCACACCATCAACATCATCGACACGCCTGGACACGTGGACTTCACCGTCGAGGTTGAGCGCTCGCTGCGGGTGCTGGACGGTGCGGTAGCGGTATTCGACGGCGTGGCCGGAGTTGAGCCGCAGTCAGAGACCGTCTGGCGGCAGGCCAACAAATACGGCGTGCCGCGGATCTGCTTCGTGAACAAGATGGACCGGGTCGGCGCGGAGTTCCACCGCTGCGTGGAGATGATCTCTGACCGGCTCGGCGCCACCCCGCTGGTGATCCAGCTGCCGTGGGGCGTGGAGTCCGACTTCCGCGGCGTCATCGACCTGGTCAAGATGCGCGCGCTGCTATGGAAGAGCGAGGGCAAGGGCGAGAAGTACGAGGTCGTCGAGATCCCGGCCGACCACGCCGAGGCCGCTCGCGAGTGGCGGGACAAGCTGCTCGAGACCATCGCCGAGAACGACGACGAGATGATGGAGCTGTACCTCGAGGGCTCTGAGCCCGACCGAGGAGCAGCTGGTCGCCGCGATCCGGCGGGCCACCATAGCCGAGCGCCATCACCCCGGTGCTGTGCGGCACCGCCTTTAAGAACAAGGGCGTACAGCCGATGCTCGACGCGATCGTGGACTACCTGCCGAGCCCGGTGGACATTCCGGCAGTCAAGGGCCACTCGATCGGTGCCGACGAGGACATTGTCGTCGAGCGGCACGCCGATCCGGCCGAGCCGTTCGCTGCGCTCGCCTTCAAGATCATGTCCGACCAGCACCTAGGCAAGCTGACCTACCTCCGGATCTACTCCGGCACGCTGCAGTCGGGCACCCAGGTGCTCAACTCCACCAAGGACCGCAAGGAGCGGATCGGCAAGATCTACCAGATGCACGCGAACAAGCGCGAGGAGCGCCCGACGGCGGTCGCTGGTCAGATCGTGGCCGTGATGGGGCTGAAGGACACCACGACCGGTGACACGCTCAGTGCGACACGGCCAAGCCGGTGATCCTCGAGTCCATGACGTTCCCGGCTCCGGTGATCAACGTGGCGATCGAGCCGAAGACCAAGGGCGACCAGGAGAAGCTGGGCACCGCCATCCAGCGGCTCGCCGAGGAGGACCCGACCTTCCAGGTCAGGACCGACGAGGAGACCGGCCAGACGATCATCGCCGGAATGGGCGAGCTGCACCTTGAGGTGCTGGTCGACCGGATGCGCCGGGAGTTCAAGGTCGAGGCCAACATCGGCCGGCCGCAGGTCGCCTACCGGGAGACCATCCGCAAGAAGGTCGAGAAGGTCGAGTACACCCACAAGAAGCAGACCGGCGGCTCCGGCCAGTTCGGCCGCGTGATCATCAACCTTGAGCCGACCGGCGGCGACGGCGGTGGCTACGAGTTCGAGAACAAGGTCACCGGCGGCCGCATCCCGCGCGAGTACATCCCTTCGGTTGACGCGGGCTGCCAGGAGGCCGCCGAGTTCGGCGTGCTCGCTGGCTACCCGATGGTGGACGTCAAGGTGACCCTGACCGACGGCGCCTACCACGAGGTTGACTCCTCCGAGCTCGCCTTCAAGATCGCCGGATCGATGGCGTTCAAGAAGGCGGCTGCCCACGGCTGACCCGGTACTGCTTGAGCCGATGATGGCGGTCGAGGTCAGGACCCCAGAGGACTACATGGGCGACGTCATCGGCGACCTGAACAGCCGCCGTGGCCAGATCCAGGCTATGGAGGAGCGCGCGGGCACCCGTGTGGTCACCGCGCATGTGCCGCTGTCCGAGATGTTCGGCTACGTGGGCGACCTGCGCAGCCGGACGCAGGGCCGGGCGGACTACAGCATGCAGTTCGACTCGTACGCCGAAGTTCCGCCAAGCATCGCGAAGGAGATCATCGCCAAGGCACGGGGCGAGTAGCCGAACCTGAGGACGAAAGCAAAGACAGCAATTCCATCCGGCGCCTGCGGGGGTGTCGAGGGGGTCGCCCCCCTAGCTGAGCACCGCGCGAGCGCCGAACCTCCACAACAGTGGAGGGCAACATCGCAACGAGGAGAGACCAGTGGCGAAGGCCAAGTTCCAGCGGACTAAGCCGCACGTCAACATCGGCACCATCGGACACATCGACCACGGCAAGACCACGCTGACCGCGGCGATCACGAAGGTGCTGCACGACAAGTACCCGGACGTCAACGAGTCCAGCGCGTTCGATCAGATCGACAACGCGAAGGAAGAGCGGGAGCGTGGTATCACGATCTCGATCTCGCACGTCGAGTACCAGACCGAGAAGCGCCACTACGCGCATGTTGACTGCCCAGGTCACGCTGACTACATCAAGAACATGATCACCGGCGCGGCGCAGATGGACGGCGCGATCCTGGTGGTCGCAGCGACCGACGGCCCCATGCCGCAGACCCGCGAGCACGTGCTGCTCGCCCGCCAGGTCGGCGTGCCGTACATCGTGGTCGCGCTGAACAAGGCCGACATGGTGGATGACGAGGAGATCCTCGAGCTGGTCGAGCTTGAGGTACGCGAGCTCCTGTCTGCGTACGAGTTCCCCGGCGACGACGTGCCGGTCGTCCGGGTGTCCGCGCTCAAGGCGCTTGAGGGCGACGCTGAGTGGGGCAAGGCCGTGCTGGAGCTCATGGACGCCGTGCGACGACTCGATCCCCGAGCCCGTTCGCGAGATGACAAGCCGTTCCTGATGCCGGTCGAGGACGTGTTCTCGATCACCGGCCGCGGCACGGTGGTGACCGGCCGGATCGAGCGCGGTGTCATCCACACCGGCGACGAGGTCGAGATCATCGGCATCAAGGACAAGGCGCAAAAGTCCACTGTCACCGGTGTCGAGATGTTCCGCAAGATCCTGGACGAGGGCCAGGCCGGTGACAACGTGGGTCTGCTGCTTCGTGGCATCAAGCGCGAGGAAGTCGAGCGCGGCCAGGTCATCATCAAGCCGGGCACCAACACCCCGCACACCGAGTTCGAGGCACAGGTCTACATCCTGTCCAAGGACGAGGGCGGGCGGCACACTCCGTTCTTCAACAACTACCGTCCGCAGTTCTACTTCCGTACCACGGACGTCACCGGTGTGGTGCACCTGCCGGAAGGCACCGAGATGGTGCATGCCGGGCGACAACACCGAGATGAAGGTGGAGCTGATCCAGCCGATCGCCATGGAAGAGGGCCTGCGGTTCGCCATCCGTGAGGGTGGCCGCACGGTTGGGGCTGGTCGGGTCACCAAGATTCATGAAGTAGCTCGCTCGGTACTGAGGGGACTCTGGTGCCTGCCCGACGGCTGGTATCAGATCCGCCTCGGCACCTCGCTGACTGTTCTACGGACAGCACGAGCAAAGAAAAGCAGAAGCGGACAGCAGCGGGAACTCTAGGTGTGAGGGGCGCGACGGCGCGATGGCGGGAGAGAAGATCCGCATCCGGCTGAAGGCTATGACCATGAGGTCATCGACAGCTCGGCGCGGAAGATCGTCGACACGGTGACGCGGACGGGCGCGCAAAGTCGCCGGGCCGGTGCCGCTGCCTACGGAGAAGAACGTGTACTGCGTCATCCGCTCGCCGCACAAGTACAAGGACTCGCGCGAGCACTTCGAGATGCGGACGCACAAGCGGCTGATCGACATCATCGACCCGACGCCGAAGACCGTTGACTCGCTGATGCGGCTCGACCTGCCGGCCGGCGTCGACATCGAGATCAAGCTCTAAGGGACTGCACGGACATGACCAAGCAAGTCAAAGGGGTGCTGGGCACGAAGCTCGGCATGACCCAGGTCTTCGGCGACGACGGGAAGATCGTTCCGGTCACCGTCGTGGCCGCGGGTCCGTGCGTCGTCACGGCGGTCCGCACCGCCGATACTGACGGGTACTCCGCGGTCCAGCTCGGCTACGGCGAGATCGACCCGCGGCGGGTCAACAAGCCGAAGGCCGGCAGTGTTCGCTAAGGCTGGCGTGACGCCGCGCCGGTACCTGGTCGAGTTGCGTACCGACGACGCTGGTGAGTACACGCTCGGCGCAGGAAGTCACCGCCGAGATGTTCGAGGCCGGCGAGATCGATCGACGTGACCGCCACGAGCAAGGGCAAGGGCTTCGCCGGCGTCGTGAAGCGGCACGGCTTCTCTGGCCTTTCGCTCCTCGCACGGCACGCAGCGCAAGCACCGCTCGCCAGGGTCGATCGGCGGGTGCGCGACTCCCGGGCCGGTGTTCAAGGGCCTGCGGATGGCTGGCCGGATGGGCGGCGAACGCACCACGGTGCTGAACCTCACCGTGCACGCTGTGGACGACGATAAGGGCCTGCTGCTGATCAAGGGCGCCGTTCCTGGCCCGGCTGGCGGACTCGTCCTGGTTCGCAGCGCGGTGAAGACCCCGGTCGGCGCGGGCGGCAGGACACGAGAGGCGGCAACGCGATGAGCCCGGCCAAGGACAACTCGCCGGAAGAGCCGGAAGACCTGGCAACTGACGAGGCCGAGCCGGCCGCTGAGGCCAGTACTGACGAAGCCAGTACCGACAAGGCCAGCGCCGACAAGACTGGTGCCGACAAGGCCCAGGGGGCCAGCGGCGACGAGGCCGCACCGGCCAAGCCCGCCAGGCGCCGAGCCGCTGCGGGCAAGGCTGAAGCGGGTAAGGCTGACGCGGGCAAGGCTGACGCCGACGACGACACCCCGGCGAAGACTCCGGCCCGCAGCCGGGCCAAGGCCGCGCCAGTCAAGGCGAAGCGCAAGCCAGCCGAGGCCGCTTTTAGCTTGGTGGACGCCGACCTGCCGGCCGCGATCTTCGATGCCAAGGTCAATGTGCCGCTGATCCACCAGGTCGTGGTGGCGCAGCAGGCGGCAGCTCGCCAGGGCACTCATTCGGTTAAGACTCGCGGCGAGGTTCGCGGTGGTGGCAGGAAGCCGTACCGGCAGAAGGGCACCGGCCGGGCCAGGCAGGGCTCGACCCGGGCACCGCAGTTCGCTGGCGGTGGCGTGGTGCACGGACCGGTGCCGCGTTCCTACGCGCAGAAGACGCCCAAGAAGATGAAGGCCGCCGCGCTGCGAGGCGCGCTGTCCGACCGGGCCAGGCACGGCCGGATCCAGGTCGTCGACGGTTTCGTCGACGGTGCCGCGCCAAAGACCAGGGACGCGCTGGCGGTGCTGAACCTGGCGACCGGCGGTCACATCGGTCACAACGTCCTCGTCGTTGCCGAGAGCACGGACCAGGTCACCTGGAAGAGCCTGCGGAACGCGCCGGGCGTGCACCTCTCGACCCAGGACCAGCTCAATACCTACGACGTGCTGGTCAGCGACGGGTCGTGTTCACCTCGACCGCGCTCGCCGCGTTCGTGGCTCGCGCGGGTGCCAGCGCTGACCGAGCGGACCTGGAGGTCGCACCGTGAGCAAGGTCTACAACCACAGGGACATCCTGCTCCGGCCGGTGGTCTCGGAGAAGAGCTACGGGCTGCTGGACGAGTGCAACAAGTACACGTTCATCGTGGCACCGCACGCCAACAAGACGCAGATCAGCCAGGCCGTTGAGGCCAGTCTTCAGCGTGAAGGTGACCGGCGTCAACACGCTGAACCGGCCAGGCAAGCGGCGGCGCACCCGGTATGGCTTCGGTAAGCGGCCGGACACCAAGCGCGCGATCGTCAGCCTCGCCGCTGGCGACCGGATCGACATCGGCGGCCCGGGCAGCTAGGCCTGCGCAGGCTTTGCTGCGAAGACAAGGGAGCTTAACCAGACATGGGTATCCGCAAGTACAAGCCGACGACCCCGGGCGGCGGGGCGCGAGCGGTTCGGACTTCGCCGAGGTCACCCGGAGTGAGCCGGAGAAGTCGCTCGTCGGCCGCTGCACGGCAAGGGCGGCCGGAACGTGCACGGCCGAGTCACCGCCCGGCACCAGGGTGGCGGTCACAAGCGCGCCTACCGGGTGATCGACTTCCGGCGCGCCGACAAGGACGGCGTGCCGGCCAAGGTCGCGCACATCGAGTACGACCCGAACCGCACCGCTCGCATCGCGCTGCTGCACTACGCCGACGGCGAGAAGCGCTACATCCTGGCGCCCGCACGGACTGCGCCAAGGCGACCGGGTCGAGAACGGGGTCGGTGCCGACATCAAGCCGGGCAACTGCCTCCCGCTGCGCGCTATCCCGACCGGCACCATCGTGCACGCGATTGAGCTTCGGCCGGGTGGCGGCGCCAAGATCGCGCGCTCGGCTGGCTCCGGCGTGCAGCTGCTCGCCAAGGAAGGCAAGCTACGCTCAGCTGCGCATGCCATCAGGCGAGATCCGGCGGGTGGACGCGAACTGCCGCGCCACTGTCGGCGAGGTGGGCAACGCCGAGCAAGGCAACATCAAGCTCGGCAAGGCCGGTCGCAGTCGCTGGAAGGGCAGCCGTCCGACCGTCCGCGGCGTGGCCATGAACCCGATCGACCACCCGCATGGGCGGTGGCGAGGGCAAGACCTCCGGTGGTCGGCACCCGGTCAGCCCGTGGGGCAAGCCGGAAGGCCGTACCCGGCGGGCGCACAAGGCCAAGCGACAAGCTCATCATCCGCCGGCGCGTCGAAGAAGAAGCGGTAGGAGTAACCGGCGATGCCTCGTAGCCTGAAGAAGGGCCCGTTCGTAGACGACCACCTGATCAAGAAGGTGGACGTGCAGAACGACAAGGGCACCAAGAACGTGATCAAGACCTGGTCGCGTCGTTCCATGATCGTCCCGGCCATGCTCGGCCACACGATCGCGGTGCACGACGGCCGCAAGCACGTCCCGGTCTTCGTCACCGAGTCCATGGTCGGGCACAAGCTCGGCGAGTTCGCGCCGACCCGGACGTTCCGCAGTCACGTCAAGGACGACCGGCGCAGTCGTCGCTAACGGCACGGATGCGCTTTATTTCAGAAAATAAGCACGAGAGAGCGAGGCAGTACCGATGGAAGCGAGGGCAAAGGCGCGCTACGTGCGTGTCACGCCGCGGAAGGCCCGCCGGGTGGTGGACCTGATCCGCGGGCTGCCCGCTGAGCAGGCGCAGGCAGTGCTCGCCTTCGCGCCCCAGTCGGCAAGTGACCCAGTCGGCAAGGTGCTCGCGAGCGCCATCGCGAACGCCGAGTACACCGGTCAGACCACGGCATCATCACTCGTGGTGAGCAGTGCCTGGGTCGACGAGGGTCCGACGATCAACGGTTCCGGCCGCGGGCCCAGGGCCGCGGCTATCGGATCAACAAGCGGACCAGCCACATCACCGTGGTGGTCAGCGACACCGCCGCGCCAGCCCGCCGGGTGGTGCCAGATCGCAACGCAGCGGCCCGCTCCGGCGCTGGCCGCCCAGCTCGCGGTGGCTCGACCCGCGGTGCTTCAAACCGCACGAGTACAACGCGCAGTGCTTCATCTCGCAGTGCTGCCAGTCGCAGTGAGAGGACCGGCTAGTGGGCCAGAAAGTGAACCCGCATGGGTTCCGGCTAGGCATCACCACCGACTTCAAGAGCCGGTGGTTCGCCGACAAGCTGTATAAGGACTACGTCGCCGAGGATGTCGCCATCCGCCGGATGCTGCAGCGCGGCATGGAGCGGGCTGGCATCTCCAAGGTGGAGATCGAGCGCGACGACAAGGACCGGGTCCGGGTGGACATCCACACCGCTCGGCCTGGCATCGTCATCGGCCGCCGCGGTGCTGAGGCCGACCGGATCCGCGGCGACCTGGAGAAGCTCACCGGCCAAGCAGATCCAGCTGAACATCCTCGAGGTGAAGAACCCCGAGATCGACGCCCAGCTCGTCGCCCAGGGCGTGGCCGAGCAGTTGTCCAGTCGAGTCTCCTTCCGGCGGGCGATGCGCAAGGCGATGCAGACGGCGATGAAGGGCGGCGCCAAGGGCATCCGGGTGCAGTGCGCCGGACGCCTTGGCGGCGCTGAGATGTCGCGCTCGGAGTTCTACCGCGAGGGCCGGGTGCCGCTGCACACGCTGCGAGCCGACATCGACTACGGCTTCTACGAGGCGCGTACGACCTTCGGCCGGATCGGCGTCAAGGTGTGGATCTACCGCGGCGACGCGTTGCCCACCAGGGCCGAGCGCGAGCAGGCCGCTGCCGGGCTGCGGGCTGGCCAGCGGCCAGGCGGCACCGGCCGTCCGCCGTCGTCGGCCGGGCGCCGAGGCAACCGTCGGCCGGGCGGATCTGATGGCACCGACCGGGCGCCTCGATCGGCCGAGTCAGCGCCAGCTCAGCAAGAACGCGCCAAAGCGGCCGAGCCGGCCAGCGCGGCGGTCACTACGGACAAGGAGGGCTGAGCCATGCTGATCCCCCGCAGGACCAAGCACCGCAAGCAGCACCGGCCCGACCGTAGCGGCGCGGCCAAGGGCGGTACCAAGGTCAACTTCGGCGAGTACGGCATCCAGGCGGTTGAGCACTCGTACGTGACCAACCGGCAGATCGAGGCCGCTCGTATCGCGATGACCAGGCACATCCGCCGTGGCGGAAAGGTGTGGATCACGATCTACCCGGACCGGCCGCTGACCAAGAAGCCCGCAGAAACTCGGATGGGCTCCGGCAAGGGTTCGCCGGAATGGTGGATCGCGAACGTGAAGCCAGGCCGGGTGATGTTCGAGCTGTCGGGCGTACCCGAGCCGGTGGCCCGGGAGGCGCTTCGCCGGGCGATGCACAAGCTCCCCATGAAGTGCAAATTCGTGAAGCGTGAAGTTGGTGAGGCGTAATGGCCAAGGGAGTTATGGCCACCGATCTGCGGATGTCGAGCGAGGAAGAGCTCGACAGCAAGCTGGCCGAGGCCAAGGTCGAGCTGTTCAACCTGCGCTTCCAGGCAGCGACCGGGCAGCTGGAGAGCCACGGGCGGCTGCGCGCGGTGCGTAAGGAGATCGCCCGCATCTACACCGTGATGCGCGAACGCGAGCTTGGCATCGTGACGCTGGAGCAGGAGGACGAAGTCGATGAGTGACGGTTAGCGAGCACGGCGGCGCCGATCGCGTGGCTACCGCAAGGTCCGAGAAGGCCTGGTTGTCAGCGACAAGATGGACAAGACCGTCATCGTGATGGTCGAAGACCGGGTCAAGCACCCGAAGTACGGCAAGGTCATCCGCCGCACCAGGAAGTACGTAGCGCACGACGAAGAGAACGCCTGTGGCATCGGCGATCGCGTACTGCTCATGGAGACCAGGCCGCTGTCGGCTACCAAGCGGTGGCGAGTGGCGCAGATCCTCGAGAAGGCCAAGTAAGCCGGTAACACGGGCTGGCCAGACATTAGCGGCACAGACATAGCAAGCAGGAGTTGACGTGATCCAGCAGGAGTCGCGGCTTAAAGTCGCCGACAACACCGGTGCCAAGGAGCTCTTGTGCATCCGGGTGCTCGGCGGCTCGAGCCGGCGGTACGCGGGCATCGGCGACGTCATCGTGGCCACCGTCAAAGACGCCCTGCCTGGTGCGGGCGTCAAAAAGGGCGATGTCGTCAAGGCGGTGGTGGTGCGCACACGCAAGGAGCGCCGCCGCGGCGACGGTTCCTACATCAAATTCGACGAGAACGCCGCCGTGCTGATCAGGGACGGCGGTGACCCGCGCGGTACCCGCATCTTCGGCCCGGTCGGCCGGGAGCTGCGGGAGAAGCGGTTCATGCGGATCATCTCGCTTGCACCGGAGGTGCTGTGATGGCCAAGGGACTGAAGATCAAGAAGGGCGATCACGTCATTGTGATCGCTGGCAAGGACAAGGGCCGCGAGGGCACCGTGATCCTGGTTGACCCCAACAAGCAGCGCGTGCTCGTTCAGGGCGTCAGCATGATCAAGAAGAACACCAAGGTTAATTACCAGGGTCGGCGCGGTGCCAAGGAAGGCGGCATCGTGCACCAGGAGGCGCTCATTCACGTGAGCAACGTGGCGCTGGTTGACCCAGAGACGAAGAAGCCAGCTCGGGCCGGATACCGGCTCGACGGCGAGAAGAAGGTCCGGGTTGCCCGGCCAAGTGGTAAGGACGTCTGATGGCTGCGAGCAAGTCGAGCAAAGCCGGCAGCGCCGCGAGCAAGGGTGGCAGCAAGGCCGGTGGCGCGCGGAATCCGCAGGCGACAATCGGTAAGGGCCGGGTCGATGTCAACATCGACCTGCCGACCGATGGTGGCGGGACCGCGCTTGCGACCGCCGCGCCTCCGGCCAGGCTCAAGGAGCGCTACCGTCGCCGAGATCGCGCCCGCGCTGCGCGAGGAGTTCGGCCTCGCCAACGTGATGCAGATCCCGACGCTCACCAAGATCGTGGTGAACATGGGCGTCGGCGAGGCGGCGCGGGACGCGAAGTTGATCGAGGGCGCGGTCAGGGACCTGACCTTGATCACTGGGCAGAAGCCAGCAGTGGCCAGGGCGCGCAAGTCGATCGCGCAGTTCAAGCTGCGCGAGGGCATGCCGATCGGAGTCCACGTCACGCTGCGCGGTACTCGAATGTGGGAGTTCCTGCGACCGGTTGCTGTCGATCGCGCTGCCACGCATCCGTGACTTCCGCGGGCTGTCTGACCGGCAGTTCGACGGCCGGGGCAACTACACCTTCGGCCTGACCGAGCAGCTGATGTTCCACGAGATCAATCCCGGATCAGGTGGACCGGCAGCGCGGCATGGATGTCACCCTGGTCACCACGGCGACCACCGACGAGCAGGGTCGCTCGCTGCTGCGGCAGCTCGGCTTCCCGTTCAAGGAGAACTGACAGTGGCGAAGAAGAGCATGATCGCCAAGGCGAAGCGCAAGCCCAAGTTCGAGGTGCGCGCGTACACCAGGTGCACACGGTGCGGACGGCCGCGGGCCGTGTACCGCAAGTTCGGCTTGTGCCGGATTTGCTTCCGCACCATGGCGCACCGCGGTGAGCTGCCTGGCATCACCAAGTCAAGCTGGTAAGACCGCGCCAGTGGCGGGTCAAGCCAGTGCTGTACCCGGTGTCCTAAGCACCCCGACGAAGACCGACCTGGGCGCATCAGCGCCCACTGACCACGTCGTAGGTCCGTTCGCGGAAACCACGGCGAGGAAGGCCATCAGGCCATGACAATGACCGACCCGATCGCGGACATGCTGACCCGTCTGCGCAACGCGAACTCGGCGTACCACGACGCGGTCACGATGCCGCATTCCAAGATCAAAGTGCACATCGCCGAGATCCTCCAGCAGGAGGGCTACATCGCCGGCTGGCGCGTTGAAGACGCCGAGGTAGGCAAGAGCCTGGTGGTCGCGCTGAAGTACGGCCCGCGAGGGAGCGCTCGATCGCTGGGATCAAGCGCGTCTCCAAGCCGGGGCTGCGCGTGTACGCACGCAAGGACAACCTGCCGCGCGTGCTTGGCGGTCTCGGCGTCGCGATCATTTCCACGTCGGCCGGCCTGATGACCGACCGGCAGGCCAATAAGCAGGGCGTAGGCGGGGAAGTCCTCGCCTACGTCTGGTAAGGGAGACAGCTCGATGTCACGAATCGGACGCCTGCCCGTTGTCGTGCCTTCCGGTGTCGACGTCACCATCGACGGTCGCGACGTCACCGTGAAGGGCCCGAAGGGGACCCTGCGCCTACACAGTCGCCGCGCCGATCGAAGTGAGCGCAGAACGACGGCGTCATCACGGTGACCAGGCCCAGGACGAGGGTGAGATCCGGGCGCTGCACGGCCTGTCCAGGACGCTGATCGCCAACATGGTCACCGGCGTCACCACGGGCTACGCGAAGACGCTGGAGATCGTCGGAGTCGGCTACCGAGTCCAGGCCAAGGGGCCTGATCTTGAGTTCGCGCTCGGCTTCAGCCACCCGGTGCTGGTCAGCCCGCCGGAGGGATCAGCTTCCGGGTCGAGACGCCCACCAGGTTCGTCGTTGAGGGTATCGACAAGCAGCAGGTCGGCGAGGTCGCCGCCAACATTCGCAAGCTGCGCAAGCCAGACCCGTACAAGGGCAAGGGCGTGCGCTACTCGGGTGAGCAGATCCGCCGCAAGGTCGGGAAGGCTGGTAAGTAAGTCATGGCTGGCACCAGGACCACGCGCGCATGTGCGCAGCAGGAGCCGGACCTCGGCGCGGATCGCCCTGCGCACTAGCGCCGCCACCTACGGGTGCGCAAGAAGGTCCCGGCAGCGCCAGTCAGGCCGCGGCTCGTCGTCAACCGGTCGGCGAAGCACGTGTTCGTCCAGCTGTCGATGACGTAGCCGGTCACACGCTGGCATCAGCATCTAGCCTGGAGGCTGCCGTGCGGCAGGCCGAGGGCGACAAGACGGCCAAGGCCCGTCAGGTGGGCAAACTGCTGGCCGAGCGGGCGATCAAGGCAGGCGTCGAGTGCTGCGGTGCTTCGACCGCGCTGGCAACGCATATCACGGCAGGATCGCGGCCGTCGCCGACGGCGCGCGCGAGGGCGGGCTGGCCGCTGTGAGCAACGAGAGAAGGACATTCTGATGGCAGCAGCTCCGCGGCGCGGCACCGGGCAAGGCAGCGGGAGCGGCGGCGGCGAGCGGCGTGACCGTCGCGACGACCGGCGCGGCAGCGCGGCTGACAAGCAGCACCGCCTACCTAGAGCGCGTGGTCACGATCAACCGCGTCGCCAAGGTCGTCAAGGGTGGTCGGCGGTTCAGCTTCACCGCGCTGGTCGTGGTGGGCGACGGCAACGGCATGGTCGGTGTCGGATACGGCAAGGCCAAGGAAGTGCCTGCGGCGATCGCCAAGGGCGTCGAAGCGGCGAAGAAGTCACTTCTTCAAGGTGCCGCGGATCGGCGGGACGATCCCGCACACCGTGACCGGCGAGGACGCCGCAGGTGTGGTCCTGCTCAAGCCGGCTAGTCCCGGTACCGGCGTCATCGCCGGCGGTCCGGTGCGCGCCGTGCTTGAGTGCGCAGGCATGCACGACGTGCTGTCGCGCTCGCTTGGCTCGTCGAACCCGATCAATGTGGTGCACGCGACCGTGGCCGCGCTCAAGGGCCTATCCAGGCCTGAGGAGATCGCGGCGCGAGCGCGGCCTGCCGATCGAGCACGTGGCTCCGGCCGCGATGCTCCGCGCCCGGGCTGCGGCGGCTAGCGCCGCCGAGCCGACAAGCTGAGCGGGAGCAAGAGATGGCACAGTCAGCAGAGCTGAAAATTACCCAGGTCAAGTCGAAGATCGGCGGCAACCAGCGCGCAGCGCGCCTCGTTGCGCTCGCTCGGCTTGCACCGGATCGGTGAGACCGTCGTTCAAGCCGACCGGCCGGAGATTCGCGGCATGATTCAGGCCGTGCGTCATCTGGTGGTCGTGGAGGAGGTGCCCGCACGTGGCTAGCACCGGTGCGGATAACAAGGAAGCAGCAGCCAGCGCCCCTGGCGGCCAAGCTGGCCTGAAGATCCACCACCTGCGTCCCGCCCCTGGTTCGCACATTAAGCGCACCAGGGTCGGCCGCGGTGAGGGCTCCAAGGGCAAGACGGCTGGCCGCGGCACCAAGGGCAGCAAGGCAAGGACGACAGTCTCGCCGGCCTTCGAAGGCGGGCAGATGCCACTGCACCGTCGGCTGCCGAAGCTCAAGGGCTTTTCGAACGCGCGGTTCAAGATCTCCTACCAGGTGGTCAACCTGCACCGGCTGGCGGCGCTGTATCCAGGTGGCGGCGACGTCACGCCCGAGGACCTGGCCGCTAGCGGCGCGGTGCGGCGGGGCGAGCTGGTCAAGATACTCGGAACTGGCGAGGCTGTCAGTCGCGCTGCGGGTGACCGCGCACGCCTTCTCGGCTGCGGCAATAGAGAAGATCGACCGCGGCGGGCGGCACCGCGACTCAGCTTTAATTTCGACAAGCCAGCTTCGCCATGCACTGCATCGGTCGCAGCACAGGTACCATTCAGGCAGGCCGCCGGAGTCCTGTGAGCACGTTAGACTTCGGCGTGCCTGTCGCGCTTGGCCAGGCCACCCGGTTCCCTAACCAGGTTGCTAACGAGGAGCGGCAGATGACGTTGACCCTACGACTCCAGGACCGCGCATGCTGACCGCGTTCTGCCGGGCGTTCCGAACGCCTGACCTGCGCAAGAAGCTGCTGTTCACGCTGGTCATCATCGCGCTCTTCCGGCTTGGCGCTTCGCTGCCGACGCCTGGCATCGTCGAGAAGAACGTGCGGTTCAATCCTGCGCGGCTCAAGAGCCGGCCAGACAGGCATACTGGCGCATCGTCAACCTGCTCAGCGGCGGCGCGCTACTGAAGCTGTCGGTCTTCGCGCTCGGCATCATGCCGTACATCACCGCCAGCATTATCCTGCAGCTGCTCGACCGTCGTGATTCCGCGGCTTGAAGCGCTGAAGCAGGAAGGCCCATCCGGGCACGGCCAAGATCACCCAGTACACCAGGTACCTGACCATCGGCCTGGCGATCCTGCAGTCCACCGGCTACATCGAGCTGGCTGAGAACCCCACGCAGCTGTTCGGCACCTCCTGCTCAAGCTCGCTGCTGGTGAACGAGAGGGTCTTCACGATCGCCACGATGGTGATCTGCCATGACGGCCGGCACCGCGGTCATCATGTGGCTAGGCGAGCTGATCACCGACCGCGGCGTTGGCAACGGCATGTCATTGATGATCTTCACTCAGGTCATCGCGGTGATCCCCGGCGAGCTTTACACGATCCTGCAGAACGAGGGCACCTTCATCTTCGCCCTGGTGCTCGCGGTCGGAGTACTCATCGTGGCCGCTCGTCGCTTTCATGGAGCAGGCGCAGCGCCGGATTCCGGTGCAGTACGCCAAGCGAATGGTCGGCAGAAAGATGTACGGCGGTACTTCGACCTACATTCCGCTGAAGGTCAACCAGGCTGGTGTCATCCCAGTCATCTTCGCCTCGTCTCTGCTTACTATCCCGGTACTGGCGGCGAACCTGTTCGGCAACCCGAATTCGGCGACCGGCTGGTCCGGGTGGATCGAGCAGCGGCTGGTACGTGGCGACGACCCGTACTACATGATCAGCTTCTTCGTCCTGATCATCTTGTTTACCTATTTCTACGTTTCCATCACCTTCAACCCAGATGAAGTCGCGGACAATATGAAGAAATCCGGCGGCTTCATTCCTGGCATCAGACCGGGCGGGCCGACGGCAGGCTACCTGCGTTACGTGCTCAACAGGCTGACCGCTCCTGGCTCGATCTATCTAGGTGTCGTCGCCCTGGTCCCGATGCTCGCCATCGCGCTGGTGCATGCGGGTAATCAGTTCCCGCTCGGTGGCACGAGTCTCATGATCGCGGTGGGAGTCGGACTCGATACCGTGAAGCAGATCGAGAGCCAGTTGCAACAGCGTAACTACGAGGGTTTCCTCAGGTAGTGCGAGTCGTCCTCGTAGGGCCACCCGGCGCGGGCAAGGGGACACAGGCCCAGTTCATAGCCTCCCACCTGGCGATACCGAAAGTCTCGACAGGTGACATCTTCCGGTACAACGTCAGCGCCGGTACTGAGCTGGGCCGTCAAGCGAGGGACTACATGGATCGTGGTGACCTCGTGCCTGACGAGGTCACCATCGCCATGGTGCAGACCGGCTAGCCGAGGACGATGCTCAGTCGGGATTTCTGCTCGACGGCTTCCCGCGTAACGTGCCGCAGGCGGAGACGCTGAAGAAGATGCTGGCCGACTGGGGGCTGCGCCTGGATCTCGTCCTCGAGCTGGTCGTCGACGACGACGAGGTGATGCAGACGGCTGTCCGGCCGTCGCACCTGCCGCAAGTGCGGCCGGGTCTGGCATGTCGCCTTCGACCCGCCGTCGGTGGCCGACAAGTGCGACGAGTGCGGTGGCGAACTGTTCCAGCGCGACGACGATCGCGAGGAAACCATCAGGCACCGGCTTGAGGTCTACCAGCAGCAGACACAGCCGCTGATTTCGTTCTACGCGGACGAAGGCATCCTGCTTGGCATTGACGCCACCGGCCCGGTCGATGATGTTACCGACCGGGCGCTGCTCGCCTTGCGGCGGTTCGTCTACTAATAGCTGCCGGTGCTGGCTTGGGCAGCCTCGGGTAGCTCGGGGCGGCCTCGGGCCTGCTGGCGCCTCGCTGCCGATAGTGCCTGCGGTCGCGTGGGGGTACCGTGTAACGGGAGGCAGGTAGGCATGCGGCTTAGCCGGGGATCGTCGATCGAGATCAAGACGCCAGCTCAGCTTGCTCTGATGCGCGAGGCGGGCTTGGTAGTCGCGCGGATGCTGAGCGCGTGCGCGGCGGCAGCCGAGCCAGGGGTCAGTACCGCTGACTTGGATGCCATCGCAATGCGCGAACTGCGCGCGGCTGGCGCTAAGCCGAACTTCCTCGGCTACCACGGATATCCAGCGTCGATCTGCACCTCGGTGAATGACCAGATCGTGCATGGCATTCCGGCTGCCGACACCAAGCTCAAGGCCGGTGACGTGCTCTCGATTGACGCCGGGGCGATCGTTGGCGGCTGGCACGGTGACGCCGCGCTGACGATCCCGATCGGCACGGTATCTGATCAGGCCGCTGCCCTGATCGCCGCCTGCGAGCAGGCACTCTGGCAGGGCATCGCGACAGTGCGGACGGGCGTCAGGCTCACGGATGTCTCCCACGTCATTGAGACCAGCGTGCACGCCAGCGGTGACTACGGCATAGTGCGCGAGTACACCGGGCACTTCATCGGCTCAGCCATGCACATGGATCCGCCCGTACCGAACTACGGCCGACCCGGTGCCGGGCCGGAGTTGAACATCGGGATGGCGCTCGCTATCGAGCCAATGCTTACCCTCGGCGACCGGCATACCAGGCTGCTCAACGACGGCTGGACAGTGGTCACCGCCGACGGCAGCCTGGCCGCGCATTTCGAGCACACCGTAGCGGTGACCGCCGACGGTCCCTGGGTACTGACCGCTCAGGACGGCGGCAAGGCAGGGATCGCCCGAGCGACCGGCGCGATCTCGGTCAGTGCCGGTGCCGGGTCGATCTCGGTCGGAGCAGCGGGGGACGAAAGCAGCGGCTCAGGGAGCATGTGATGGCGTCGAACCCGAGTGTCAGGGCATCGGACCAGGATCGGGACCGGACGGCTCAGTTGCTGCGCGAGCATCATGCGGCCGGCCGGCTGGACCCTGAGGAATTCAATGAGCGGCTGGACCGTGCCTTCGCCGCGAAGACAATCGATGACCTAGATCAGCTGACCGACGACTTGCCCGCCATCGATCTGTATCCACTGCCCACCGCATCGTTGCCTAAGAGCCGGGTCATCCGATCCGGGTTGCCGGCCGCCTCGGTTCGCCGACGGGACGGCCAGCCGATCAGAGCCTGGCGCGGGAATTCCGGCTGGATTGCCGGCTGGAGTACCTGGACCGCGGTCATGCTCGTCTGCTTTGTGCTCTGGACGGTCAACTCGAACGCCTGGCCATTGCTGTGGGCAGGTGCCGCCGGTGTACTAGTGATCGGCGGCCGGATCATCAGCCACCGCGCGCTCGGCGGCGGCCCCGTGCCTGGTCAGATCGAGACCGACCGCCCAGACGAACTCACCGACTCAGACGAGCGCTGACCGCCCTGGCGCTCGCCTTCGACCAGGCCGCAACCTTGACCTGTCCGTGGTCCGTGGTCCGTGGTCGGTGGTTCGTGGTCCGTGGTCCGGGCAGAGCTCGGGCAGGGAATCGGCCGGGATTCGGGGTTCGGGCCGCAGCGCGCCGAGGCGGGTTCGGGTCGGTTCGCGTTGGGCGACTCGGTGGAGTAGACTTGCTCCGGCCTAGAAAGCCGTCTTCCGCCGTAGTTGTAGGCTCGGTGAGTTTCGGTTTTCGGTAGGTCGGCCCGGGTCCGGCTTGAGTGCGCAAGTGCTGTCGGCAACCGGGAAGCCATCCACGACGTTCGGGTCGCTGCTGCGGCTGGCGGCGGACGCGAGCACGTCGGATGACGGCCAGCTCAGGCCTGCCAAGGCGTGAGCAGTACTACAACCGACTAGTTAGACAGACCGGACAGGCAATAGCTGGCTCACCGACCTGGCGAGCCAGCCGAGCCAGTGAAGCGCGGAGGATATGCCCAAGAAAGACGGTGCCATCGAGATCGAGGGTACGGTTGTCGAATCGCTCCCTAATGCCTTCTTCAGGGTCGAGCTCGACAATGGGCATAAGGTTCTTGCTCACATTAGCGGCAAGATGCGGATGCACTACATCCGGATCTTGCCCGACGACCGCGTTGTGGTTGAGCTGAGCCCCTATGACTTGAGTCGCGGCCGGATTGTCTACCGATACAAATAACGACCACATAGGTACGCGGGTCTAGACCCGAGCAGTGCGTCTCTTCACCGGTAACGCTCGACCGGCGCCCGGGAATGTGAACACCCTGCTGGCGGTTGACATGTGCGGCCTGCGTACCTAAGGAGATTTACCTATGAAGGTCAAGCCGAGTGTCAAGAAGATCTGCAGTAAATGCCGGATCATTCGTCGGCATGGTCGAGTGATGGTCATCTGCTCCGACCCGCGGCACAAGCAGCGGCAGGGCTAATAACGACCTAGTACAAGCAGCAAGACACGTACCGCACTCCGCGCGTCGAGCAGGCGCGCGGAGGACCCCCGGAGGAGGCCGGGGCCGGATCCAGGGCAAAGATCCGGAGCGGTGCGCAGGACCTCCACTTGAGAAGGAGTTGCCCGGATGGCACGTCTTGTCGGCGTTGACTTGCCGCGTGAGAAGCGGCTAGAAGTCGCACTGACCTACATCTACGGCATCGGCCGTACCCGCGCGATCGAGACGCTGAGCGCGACCGGCATCAGTGGTGACACCCGCGTGCACCAAATCACGGACGACGAGCTGGTTCAGTTGCGAGACTGGATCGAAGCCAACTACAAGGTCGAAGGTGACCTGCGCCGCGAGGTGCAGTCCGACATCCGGCGCAAGATCGAGATCGGCTGCTACCAGGGAATCCGCCACCGCCGCGGACTGCCGGTGCACGGTCAGCGCACCCAGACCAACGCCCGTACCCGCAAGGGCAAGCCGAAGACTGTCGCCGGCAAGAAGAAGGTCGGCAAGAAGTAGTAGTCCGTACAGCGGACCGATTACCTCCGGAGTGAGAAGCCTAGGATGCCCCCAAAAAGCCGTACCGGCGCCAAGAAAGTGCGCCGCAAGGAGCGGAAGAACGTCGCCCACGGGCACGCTCACATCAAGAGCACTTTCAACAACACGATCGTGTCCATCACCGACCCGTCGGGAAGCGTGATCTCCTGGGCTTCATCGGGCCAGGTCGGGTTCAAGGGCTCGCGGAAGTCGACCCCGTACGCCGCGCAGATGGCCGCCGAGTCCGCCGCTCGCCGCGCGATGGAGCACGGCATGCGCAAGGTGGATGTTTTCGTCAAGGGCCCTGGCTCAGGCCGGGAGACCGCGATCCGGTCGCTGCAGGCGACCGGCCTTGAGGTCGGTTCGATTCAGGATGTCACCCCGGTTCCGCATAATGGCTGCCGTCCGCCTAAGCGGCGCAGGGTCTGAGGGGTTAACGACAAGCATGGCTCGATACACCGGTGCGGACTGCAAGCGTTGCCGCCGCGAGAAGACCAAGTTGTTCCTGAAGGGTGCCAAGTGCGACTCGCCTAAGTGCCCGATCGAAATCCGGCCTTACCCGCCGGGTGAGCACGGCCGGAACCGGCCCAAGGAGAGCGAGTACCTGCTCCAGATGCGAGAGAAGCAGAAGGCCAAGCGCATCTACGGCATCCTGGAGAAGCAGTTCGGCGACTACTACGAGGAAGCCACGCAAGCCCCGGGCAAGACCGGCGAGACCCTGCTCCAGATCCTGGAGAGCCGCCTGGACAACGTGGTCTACCGTGCTGGCTTCGCCAAGAGCCGCGACATGGCCCGCCAGGTCGTCCGGCATGGCCACGTCATGGTCAACGGCAAGAAGGTAGACATCCCTTCTTATCGGGTCGGCGAGAGCGACATCGTCGAGATTGTCGAGAAGTCGCGTCGAGCTCACGCCGTTCATCGTGGCCCAGGCCGAAGCTGGCGAGCGTCAGGTGCCGTCCTGGCTTGAGGTTATTCCGGCCAAGATGCGGATTCTGGTGCACACCTTGCCGTCCCGGCCCAGATCGACACCCAGGTCCAAGAGCAACTCATCGTCGAGTACTACTCGAAGTAAGTCATTACCCCCTGGCCAGCTGTTGGGGTGCTGGCCAGGGTCACCTGGTGGCGAGGTGCCATCAGACCTAGTCGCCTGTCAAATAGCGGTCAGCGCGGAAAGGATCAGCACATGCTCATCGCACAACGTCCTACCCTCGCCGAAGAGCAGGTCGGCGAGTTCCGCTCGAGGTTCACCATCGAGCCGCTCGAGCCCGGCTTCGGCTACACCATCGGCAACTCGATTCGCCGTACGCTGCTTTCGTCGATCCCTGGCGCCGCTGTCACCAGTATTCGGATCGAGGGCGTACTGCATGAATTCTCGACCGTGCCTGGCGTTAAGGAGGACGTCACCGACATCATCCTGAACCTCAAGGAGCTCGTCGTCTCCTCCGAGCACGACGAGCCAGTGCATCATGTACCTGCGCAAGCAGGGCCCTGGCGTGGTCACCGCTGCCGACATCGCGCCGCCGGCGGGCGTGGAGGTGCACAACCCTGAGCTGCACATCGCGACGCTCAACGCCAAGGGCAAGCTGGAGATGGAGCTGACCGTCGAGCGCGGTCGCGGCTACGTCTCGGCCGCCCAGAACAAGCAGCCTGGTCAGGAGATCGGCCGAATTCCGATCGACTCGATCTACTCCCCGGTGCTGCGCGTCACCTACAAGGTGGAGGCCACCCGAGTCGAGCAGCGCACCGACTTCGACCGGCTGATCCTTGACGTCGAGACCAAGCCGTGCATGCGCCCGAGGGACGCGGTCGCCAGCGCCGGGCAAGACGCTGGTCGAGCTCTTCGGCCTTGCCAGGGAGCTGAACCTGGAGGCTGAGGGTATCGACATCGGCCCGTCGCCGACGGACGCCGCTCTCGCCGCCGACCTCGCGCTGCCGATCGAAGAGCTGAACCTTACCGTTCGCTCCTACAACTGCCTGAAGCGCGAGGGCATCCACACTGTCGGCGAACTGGTCGCCCGCAGCGAGCAAGACCTGCTCGACATCCGCAACTTCGGCGCGAAGTCGATCGAGGAAGTCAAGCAAAAGCTCATCGACATGGGCCTGGCGCTCAAGGACTCCCCGCCTGGCTTTGACCCGGGCAACTGCGGCAGACAGTTACGGGGCCGACGACGACGACAGTTACGTCGAAACCGAGCAGTACTGACCGGCCGAGTCATCGGCCGGCCAGGTAGCACACCGAGGAGAGTCTTTCGATGCCCACGCCCACTAAGGGTCCCCGCCTGGGCGGCAGCCCGGCGCACCAGCAGCACATGCTGGCGAACCTGGCCACCGCGCTGTTCGAGCACGGCAAGATCACCACCACCGAGGCACGGCCCGCCGGTTGCGGCCAGTCGCCGAGCGGCTGATCACCTTCGCGAAGCGCGGTGACCTTCACGCCAGGCGGCAGGTGCTGACCGTGGTGACCGACAAGACTGTCGTCAAGACGCTCTTCGACTGAGATCGGCCCAAGCTACGCGACCCGGCAAGGCGGCTACACCCGGATCACGAAGATCGGTCCGCGCAAGGGCGACAATGCCGCCATGGCGGTGATCGAGCTGGTCACCGAGGCAGCCGAGGCCAAGCCGCAGCGGCGCCGCGCGCGCCGCACTCAGCCCGCCGCAGGCGTGTCCAGCCGCGAGGCTGCGGCGGCTACGGCAGACGCTGCCACAGTCCAGGCTGATGAAGCCGGGGCCGACGCCAGTACGGACGAGCCGTCGGCGGAGGCGAACGGCGAGGACGTCACCGACGTCCAGGCCACAGCAGCCGACGCCGAGTCTGATGAGGCCGAGTCCGATGAGGCCGCGGCTGACGCTTCGGCTGATCAGGCTGACGAGGAATAACGACGAACGAGAGCGTAGGCCAGGTCAGGCTGCGGCTTGACCTGGCCTACGACGGTTCGGACTTTCACGGTTGGGCTCTGCAGCCGGGCACGCGAACCGTCCAGGGCACGGTCGAGACCGCGCTGGACTTCGTACTCAGGTCCGAGATGCCAGCTCAGCTCACCGTTGCCGGACGAACCGACGCTGGTGTGCACGCGCGGGGTCAGGTCGCCCACCTTGATGTCGCTGAGCACGTCTGGACGGCGGCGGCGGCGGACGCGCAGCGTCGGCTCAACCGGGTCTTGCCAGCCGATGTCCGCATCCGCGCCATCGGCCCGGCACCGGCTGGCTTCGACGCCAGGTTCTCTGCGCTCGAACGGCGCTATTCCTACCGGGTCTGTGATGACCAGACGCTGGCTGATCCGCTGCGGCGGCACGACACCCTGTGGCACAGGGTCAGCCTTGATGTCGCCGCCATGAACGACGCGGCCGCCCACTGCCTTGGCGAGCATGACTTCGCCGCCTTCTGCCGTCGCAGGCTCGGCGCCAGCACGGTGCGGGCGCTGCTCAGGGTCGACTGGCAACGAACCGAGCCTGGCCTGGTAGTCGGCACCTTCGTGGCTGATGCGTTCTGCCACAACATGGTGAGATCGCTTACTGGTGCGCTGCTGGCCATCGGCGACGGCCGCAAGCCGACCGGATGGATCGCGGCCGTGCTAGCGGCCGGGGTGCGTGACCCGGCGGTGACAGTCGCGCCTCCGCATCCGCTGTGCCTTGAGCAGGTCAACTATCCGGCCGACGCCGAGCTAGCCGACCGTGCGCTGCGCACCAGGAGAGTGCGCGGCGTCGCCTGAGGCCGCACCGGCCAGCCGACCTAGTTGCTCGGCGGCGGCGACGGCTTCCCAGATTCCGGCTTGCCCTCCACCATCCGGTAGCTGAGGCCGCCGTTGATCGTCTCTTCGAGCAACAGGTTCATGAAGTTCGTCAGATGGTGTCGCTGCCAGTTAGTCTTCGGTGCCTGCAAGTCGACGTTCTCGGCCCAGACGAGCACCAGGTAGTGGCCTTTGACGATGGCCTCTTCCACTCCGGTGCCTTGGCCGATCTTGCTAGTCACGCCATTCTTGGCGGCGAGCGCCGCGACAAACTGAGACGGCCCGGTGTGCGTCGCCGCCGAACTGGCGGCCGCCGCGCTGGTCAGGTTGAACACGCCGATCGTGGCCATCGCCTTTTCCAGCCGCGAGGTGTAGCTGGCCCGGAGGGCCTGGGTGCAGTCTGCCTTCCTGACGGCTGCCTGCAGGGCGGCTCCGATAAGGGCGATGTGACAGTTCGGCGTGCCGTGCTTGATGGTGACGTGCCAGTAGACGCCGTCGGCGACGAAGCTGCCAGGAAAGAGCTCGTGCAGTGTGAGCGGAGCCGAGTCGGTCGCACGGGTGCCGATGTACTCCCACTTGCCAGGCGGTGGAGTAGGAGTTGGATGCACCGCCTTGGGCGTCGTGGACGGCTTCGCCGCCGGCGGCGTCGTGCTCGTGCCGCCCATCGACGTCACCACCAGAACCGCGACCACCGCCACCACGATGACCGCGGCCGCTCCGATCGCGAGCCGTACTGGCTGATGCTTGGACTTCGGATCACGGCCAGCGCCGGCCGTTGCGCGGCCTGCTCGGGCCGATTTACCGTGGCTGCGGCCTGCCGTCCGGCCTGCGTTGTCCCGAGCCGGCGGGGCAGCAATACGCGTTGCGGATGTAGCCGATTCCTGCCTAGCCGCACTGGCCGCAGCTCGATTGGCCGAGCGACTGCTGTCAGCGGACGTGCCGGGCAGCGGATCCTTGATCGCGGGCAGCGAATAGTCAGTGTCGAACTCATCGGGCGTGATCGTGGCTGCGGTCAGAATCCGTCCGCCCGCGGCAGGCTCTTTGGCCCGATCCGGCCGAGCGCCACGATCGCCTCGATCGGAAGTACTGCGATTCCACGCTGCGAAGGGCCCGGGGGGATACACCGGCAGTGGCTCGTCAGGAGCGGGAGGAAAGCCCCTGATGGCATTACGGGCCGGGGCCGCTGCCGCGAAGCCTGCCAGTGGCCAGCGGCTATCTGAGTCCTCCGTGGTGAGCCAGCTATAGCCGCCCTCCGGCGCATCGCTATCCCACCCGGAGTTGCCTGAGTCGGAGTAGTCCGCGCTCTGATAGTCCAGGCCAGGTTGATCGACACCGGACCAGGAATAGCCAGTGCCAGACTGGTCACCGACGCTGACGTCGTAATCCGTGGAACCGCTGCGGGCGGAGGAAACATTAGCCTGACTCGGAACTGCCGCATGGCGAACCCGGTAGGCCGGTGTAAAAAGCGAAGCACCTCCGTTACCGGCAGGCCGAACAGTCGTCGGTGCCGTCCGTTGGCGCCGACCCGTTGACCCGCCAGGCGTTTCTTCACCCGCATTACGCATGCGGTGAGCGTACCGTCCTGGCGCTGCCAGCGAGTCCGGTAGGGATGATTGCGCCCGGTTGTGACCGGCTAGACCAACGGCAGTTCCGGCTACGGGCCGCGTTATACCACGGTCTTTTTGACCGCCGATGCCAACAGCCGGTATCCTTGCCTGACGTCCATGTGCGTCGGCAGGTCCGTGTTGTCACGGGCGAGTGGTTTAGCTGCCGCCGATGCCACGGATATCCCACGGTAAGTTGGCTGGCCTGGAGTCGGTTGACGCGGCGCGGGCTCAACCATCAGGACTCACGCGAAGGCTCATGACTGTGCGCACTTTCAGCCCGAAGGCCGCCGACGTTCAGCGGCAGTGGCATGTCATCGATGCGTCTGACGTAGTACTCGGCCGACTGGCCAGTCAGGCCGCGACGCTGCTGCGAGGTAAGCACAAGCCGATCTTCGCGCCGCACGTGGATACTGGCGACTTCGTCATCATCGTCAATGCCGCCAAGGTCTCACTGAGCGGGAACAAACTTGTCGACAAGCGTGCCTACCGGCACTCGGGCTACCCGGGCGGCCTGCGATCCGTCGCCTACGGCGAGCTAATGGCGACTAACCCGAGTAAGGCCGTCACCAAGGCGGTGCGTGGCATGCTCCCGAAGAACACGCTGGGTCGTCAGATGCTGCGCAAGCTCAAGGTCTACCCAGGCCCAGAGCACCCGCACCAGGCCCAAAAGCCGGTTCCGTTCGAGATCACGCAGATCTCACAGCAGGCTAGCTAACCAGGAAGCACGAGGAAGACACTGTGGCCGAGCCCACTACCGCTGTCCAGTCAGGCGCGGGCGACGAGATCGAGACAGAGGGCGAGTACCTGTCGCAGTACACGACAGAGACCGCCGAGGCAACGTCAGCGGCGAAGCCAGCCGCTCGTAAGCCGGTCGTCACCGGGCACGCGCTAGGCACCGGCCGCCGCAAGGAAGCGGTCGCCCGGGTGCGGGTGATGCCCGGTACCGGACAGTGGCTTATCAACGGCCGCACCATGGATGTCTACTTCCCGAATAAGGTGCATCAGCAGCTCATCAGTGAGCCGCTGGTGACGCTCGGCGCGGACGGTCAGTTCGATGTGGTCGCCAGGATTACCGGTGGCGGCGTGACCGGGCAGGCTGGCGCGCTGCGCCTCGGCATCGCCAGAGCGCTGATACTCGTGGACCCGTCAAGTCGGCCGGCCCTTAAGCGGCTCGGCTTCTTGACCAGGGACGCCCGGATCAAGGAGCGGAAGAAGGCCGGCTTGAAGAAGGCGCGCAAGGCACCGCAGTACTCCAAGCGCTGACTTCGCTGGATCACCATGTTCCCCGGCTCTCGGGCCGGGGAACGCGTGTGTAGCCTCGGGCAAGCGTCCTGGCGTTCACTGCGGGGGTAGCAGACATGGGTCAGCTGTTTGGAACCGATGGAGTGCGCGGGGTCGCCGGGCGTGATCTAGACGCGTGGCTTGCGATGCGGGTCGCAGCGGCGGCCGCGTTCGTGCTTGGTCGGCCTGACGAAGGTGCAGGTCGACCGATGGCAGTGGTCGGTCGTGATCCCAGAGCCTCGGGCGAGTTCCTTGAGTCCGCAGTCATCGCCGGGTTGGCTGGCTGCGGCGTTGATGTCCGTCGCCTCGGCATCATTCCGACGCCTGGGGTGGCATATCTCACCGACGTGCTCGATGCCGACTTCGGCGTAATGCTGTCTGCCAGCCACAATCCGGCACCCGATAACGGCATCAAGTTCTTCGCTCGCGGCGGTCGCAAGCTTCCCGACGAGATCGAGGACGAGATCGAGGCCAAGCTGGCCGAACTCGCGGCGGCTGGCGACACCTGGGGGGTACCACAGCGCGGCTTTGGTCGGATACGCGATGCCTACGACGAGTCAGAGCGTTACCTAGCACATTTGCTTAGCACCGTTGGCATCACCGCCGGCCAGCCGGGAGCCGCCGGGCCGCTGAGTGGGTGGCGGATCGTGGTGGACTGTGCTCACGGCGCGGCCTTCGACCTGGCCCCGCGGTTGCTGCGGCTAGCGGGTGCCGACGTCATCGCGATCGGGGTCGAGCCCGATGGCATCAACATCAACGAGGGCTGTGGATCGACCAGCCTGGGTGCCCTTCGTGCCGCCGTCGTCGAGCATCGGGCTCAAGCTGGGATCGCCTATGACGGTGATGCTGATCGCTGCCTGGCCGTCGACACGAACGGGGAGGTAGTCGATGGTGACCAGATCCTCGCCATTCTGGCGCTGGCGCTGCATGAGGCTGGGCGACTTGCGGGCGGCACGGTGGTCGCCACTGTCATGGCCAATCTCGGTTTCCGTATCGCCATGGAGCAGGCCGACATCGCGGTAGTGGAAACTCCGGTCGGTGACCGATACCTCATCGCGGCGATGCTGGACGGCGACTTCCTGCTTGGCGGCGAGCAGTCGGGCCACATCATCATGGCTGATCATGCCAGCACTGGCGACGGCATGCTGACCAGCCTTCAGCTCCTGACCGTCGCCGCGGCCAGCGGGCGGTCGCTGACCGAGTTGGCCAAGGTCATGACCAGGTATCCGCAAGTGCTGATCAACGTTCATGGCGTGGATAAGGCCAAGGCCGCGAGCTCAGCCGAGCTCACCAGCGCGGTCGCTGCGGCGCACGCCGAGCTTGGCAGCTCAGGCCGGATCCTGGTGCGGCCGAGCGGCACTGAGCCCGCCGTGCGCGTCATGGTCGAAGCGGTCGATTCCGGCCAGGCGCATGAGCTCGCCGACCGGCTCGCCGACGTCGTGCGCAAGGTCGGCTGACGGCCGAGCCAAAGCTGTCTGACCCACAGAGGCCAACGTCGCCTGCCGTCCCGAACTTGGCAAAGGACCGGCCATCAAGACCGATGAGTACTGGTAGCACTGAACTATCGGCCGCCGGCAGGTATTAGCCTGGCAGCCATGTGCGGAATCGTGGGTTACGCGGGCGAACGGCAGGCACTCGGCGTAGTGCTTGAAGGATTGAGCAGGCTCGAGTACCGCGGTTACGACTCCGCGGGCGTAGCCGTGCTCACCGATGGCAAGATCTCCTGGGCCAAGCGCGCAGGCAAGCTAGGCAATCTGACCTCGGCGCTCGCGCAGAGCCCGCCTTTGGCGGGCACGGTGGGTCTCGGGCACACCAGATGGGCCACGCACGGCGCGCCAACTGACCCCAATGCGCATCCGCATACGGACTGCGACGGGCACCTCGCGGTCGTACACAACGGGATCATCGAGAACTTCGCCGAGCTGCGCGACGAGCTCAAAGGGCGAGGCCACAGCATGACCTCGGAGACGGACACCGAACTCGTCGCGCATTTGCTCGAAGACCAACTCGTCGCCGAGCCAGGCTCGCTGGCGACCGCAATGCGCGCCGTTTGCCAGCGGCTTGCAGGTACCTTCACGCTGGTGGCGGTCGACGTCAGGGATCCCGACGTCGTGGTGGGTGCCCGACGCAACTCACCGCTTGTAGTCGGTCGTGGCGACGGGGAGAATTTCCTGGCCAGCGACGTGGCCGCGTTCATTTCCTTCACTAAGGACGCGACCGAGATCGGGCAAAATCAGGTCGCTGAGATCAGGGCAGGCGAGGTGAGCGTCACCAATTTCGACGGGTCGCCTGGCCAGGTCAGGGACTTTGTCGTGGATTGGGATGCCGAAGCGGCTGAGAAGGCCGGCTTCAAATGGTTCATGGCCAAGGAGATCGCCGAGCAGCCGCGCGCCGTAGCTGACGCCCTGCTCGGCCGGGTGGACCGGGATGGCCGGCTAGTGCTGGACGAACTGCGGCTGTCCGATGACGAGCTGCGGGCTGTCGACAAGATCGTAGTGCTGGCCTGTGGCACCGCCTTCCACGCCGGGCTGATCGCCAAGTACGCCATCGAGCACTGGGCCAAGATTCCCTGCGAAGTGCAACTCGCCAGCGAGTTCCGGTACTCCGATCCGATTTTGACCAAGTCCACGCTGGTGATCGCGATCTCTCAGTCCGGTGAGACACTCGACACCTTGATGGCAGTCAGGCACGCCAGCGAGCAGCATTCGCGAGTGCTCGCGATCTGCAATGTCAAGGGTTCATCGATCCCTCGGGAAAGCGACGCGGTGGTCTACACCCACGCTGGACCGGAGATCGCCGTGGCCTCGACCAAGGCATTCTTGACCCAATTGGTCTCCTGCTACGTGGTCGCGCTCTACCTGGCGCAGCTCAAGGGCAGCATGTTCCCCGGCGAAATCGCGACCGTGCTCGACCAGCTCCGGTCAATGCCCGAGGCGGTAGAGGAGACGCTGGAGCGGATGGGACCGGTCAGGGCCGTTGCCAGAGAGTTGGCCGGTGAACGGCGGCTGCTCTTCCTCGGCCGGCATGTTGGTTACCCGGTCGCGCTTGAGGGTGCGCTCAAGCTCAAGGAACTTGCCTACATGCATGCGGAGGGGTTCGCGGCCGGAGAGCTCAAGCACGGCCCGATCGCGCTGATCGAGCCCGGCCTGCCGGTGGTGATCGTGGTGCCGCCCCCGGCCGAGATGCCGGTACTGCACGACAAGATCGTGTCCAACATCCAGGAGATCAGGGCGCGCGGTGCGCGCACCATCGTGGTCGCCGAGCGCGGCGACACCAAAGTCGCACCGTACGCTGACACGCTGATCGAGTTGCCTGCGGTGCCGCCGTTGCTGCAGCCGCTGGTGGCGACCGTGCCGCTCCAAGTACTGGCCTGTGAAGTGGCCGATGCCCAAGGACATGATGTGGATCAGCCGCGCAACCTCGCCAAGTCAGTGACCGTCGAGTAATGCGCGCGGCGCACGCGGTAGCTGACGTCAGGGCGGCCGAGCAGGCGCTGATGGCCACCGTTCCTGACGGTGCCCTGATGCAGCGTGCCGCTGCCGGACTGGCCACGGTCTGCGTTCGGATGCTGGGCGGCGGCTACGGTGCCCGGATCGTGGTGCTCGCCGGGCCTGGCGACAATGGCGGTGACGCGCTCTACGCCGGCGCCAGGCTTGCTGCTCGCGGTGCCCAGGTCCACGTGGTCCAGGCTGGATCTCGGCTGCACGAAGGCGGCGCGGCCGCGCTGCGGCAGGCTGGCGGCCGGTTCGCAGCTGCGCTGGGCGGTGGTGAGGCGGACGGTGCCGGGCGACCGGATGCGGCCACCTTGGCGGCCATCGCCGACGCCGACCTGATCATCGACGGCATTTTGGGTATCGGCGGCCGGGGCGGGTTGCGGGCACCCGCAGCCAACCTGGCCGGGCCGGTGGCGGCGGCTGCCGCAGCCGGGGCGATCGTGGTCGCGACGGACCTGCCGAGCGGCATCGACGCCGATACCGGCGTCAGTGCCGGGACCGCGATCCGAGCCGATGTGACGGTGACTTTCGGCACCATCAAACCTGGTTTGCTGATAGACCCTGGCGCAAGCTACGCGGGCACGGTCGAGTTGGTAGACATCGGTCTCGATCCGCACCTGGCCAGGCCGGCCGCGATCGCGCTGCAATCGTCCGACATCGCCGAACTGCTGCCGCAGCCGGGCGCCGAATCGGACAAATATCGTCGCGGCGTGCTCGGTGTTGTGGCTGGCAGCGAGAAATACACCGGCGCAGCGGTCCTGTGCGTCGGCGGCGCGATCCGAGGCGGCGCCGGCATGGTTCGCTTCGCATCCGCCAGACACGCGGTCGAACTAGTGCGCCAGCACTGGCCGGAAGCCGTGCTCAGCCAACTCGATCCGGCCGATCCGGCCGGTGCCACCGGCGCGGCTGGTGCGGCGGCGATCGAATCGGTTGGCCGGGTCCAGGCCTGGGTTATCGGTCCAGGCATCGGAACGGACGAGAAAGCGATCGCGCTGCTCGCTGGGGTCCTGGCCGCTCCGCTGCCAGTGCTAGTCGACGCCGACGGACTGACCATCCTCGCCAAGCACCGCGACCTACTGTCCCGTCCAGCCGGCGCACCGACGCTGATTACCCCGCATGCGGGCGAGCTAGCCAGGTTGCTCGACGGCGATAGCGCTGAGATCGAGGCGCACCGGCTGGACTCGGCGCGACGAGCTGCCGCCGAACTCGGCGTCACCGTCTTGCTCAAGGGATCTACCACCGTGGTCGCCTCGCCCGATGCCGCTGACCCGGTGCTGGTAAATCCGACCGGCACGCCCTGGCTCGCTACCGCTGGCTCAGGCGACGTGCTATCCGGCCTAACCGGCGCGCTACTGGCGCAGGGCGTCGCGCCAGTACGACTCGCAGCGGCTGCCGCTGCCTACCTGCATGGCCTAGCCGGGCGCAAGGCCGCTCGCGGCGCGCCGATCGGTGCCGCTGACATTATCGCGGCCCTGCCGGAAGCCATCCGGCTGGTGCACACCCCCTAAAAGCCTACAGACGGAAATGGTCCGTCACCCGAATCGCCCGGACAGGGCGTAGGTGAGCACCGCGACGTCGCCTGCTCGTGAGACTCGGGCTAGTCTGGCCGGGTTGCCAGGGTTATGAGTAAACACCCCGCTACTGACAAAGCGAGGCGCTCGCGAATCGCCCACGAAAAATGGCGCGATTGCCAGTCGCAGTTCGTCGGCGAGGCCCTCGACCAAGAAGCGGGTCAATACCGAGGTGCCGCCTTCCACCATCAGTCGGCCGATGCCCCGGCTGCCGAGATCGACAAGCACGGTGCCGAGATCGATTGGATCGCCGCCATCGACTACTTCGGCGACAGCGCCAAGGCGCTCGCTTGTCGCCGCCAGCACGGTCGAAGCGGCGTAGACGAGCCGCCCCGAGTCCGTTGCGGTAAAAAACCGAGCACTGGCGTCAAGGGCGCCGGTGGCAGTCATGGTGATCTTGAGCGGATGCGGCGTGGCACCTCGGGCAATCCTGGCCTGCTGCCTGACCTGTGAGCGGACCAGCAGCCTTGGATTGTCGGCGCGAATGGTCCCGGCCCCCACCAAGATCGCGTCCGACCCGGCCCGCAGCTCATCGACCTGGTCAAGATCGGCAGATCCGGACAGGATCAGCCGGTCAGCAGTCGCGTCGTCGAGGTAACCGTCCAGCGACATCGCGCAGCTCAACAACACGTAAGGCCGATCCACCCCCGCAGCCTACGGCCAGGAGAACCCGTTGCCCACGCACTCCAACCCCGAGGCGCCGACCAGCAGCGTTGTCCCAATTGCTTCCTCGGGCTTGCCTAGGCCTAGGTCGGCCTGCCGGCCTGTTGCCGACCCAGCCCCCGTCCAGCCTTGAGCCTGCGGGTCGGCCCCACTTCGGGCCTCCGCCCTGCCCGCCCGCGCCTCCGCCCTGCCCGGCCGCGCCTCCGCCCTGCCCGGCCGCGCCTCCGCCCTGCCCGCCCGCGCCTCCGCCCTGCCCGGCCGCGCCTCCGCCCTGCCCGGCCGCGCCTCCGCCCTGCCCGGCCGCGCCTCCGCCCTGCCCGGCCGCGCCTCCGCCCTGCCCGACCCCCTTTCTTGGCCTGCCCCGCCCCGCCTCTGGCCTGCCCGGCGCTCTTGGGGCTTGTCCTGCCTGCATGGGCTTGTCCCGCCTGTTTTTTGGGCTTGTTCGGCCGTTTTGCGCGTACGGTCCTTGCTTCGGCCTGCCCCGGCGCGGCCGGGTCCTGGCGTGCCCGGCCTGAACCCAGCCGACCGACAAGGCCGGCCCGGCATTCCGATTGGGCTGGCCCGCATTCCGGTCGGCCCGGCATTCCGGTCGGCCCGGCCCGGCGTGATGGAGAGATTTCGGCGGCTGGCCGGAGTGTTGCCGCCTCGCGGAGATTATTCGGCATATAGCGCGGTCAAGGCTCCGTCAGGCGGCAATGCTCCGCCTGGACAGCGGAATCTCTCCGCCGTGAGAGCGACAACACTCCATCAGGCGACAACACTCCAGCACGAGCCCGAAACCCTCCGCCACGAGCCCGAAACCCTCCGCCACGAGCCCGAAACCCTCCGGCACGAGCCCGAAACCCTCCGCCACGAGCCCGAAACCCTCCGCCACGAGCCCGAAACCCTCCGCCACGAGCCCGGAACGCTCCGGCACGAGCCCGCACTCCGACCCGCATCCCCGGCCACCTGCACCCCCGGCCGCACCCACCCGGCCCGCGCGGCCCGGCACCCCGCACCCCCGTCCGCACCTACCCAGCACGCGTGGCACCTGGCCACCCACACCGGGGCCGCCGTCGGATTCCGCCTGACCAATCCTCCAGGCCGCTAACCAGGGGAAACGCAAGGACGAGCAACACTGTGGCTGGTCAGGGCCGATGCTCCCGTCGATGTTGCTCGCCGACGGGCAAATGCCGTGATGGCGTTTCCGCTGAACGGCCATGGCAAGGCACCTGGCTATGAACTGAGGCGGCCGGTAATGGCGCGAGCCGAAATAACCGAGAGGTACGCCACGCCTAGCTTCCCAAACTTTGCCAACAACGATACGTAGCCATTAAACCACTCCGGGTAGTTCATCCCTGCCTGCGGAACGAACGGTCTCGCGTGACTGAGCGAGGCGGCCGCGACAAGGGGGGGAAATGCCGAAGCCCGTCGATACCGGCCAGCGATATATGCCTGGTCTTGATGGATTGCGTGCGATCGCCGTGCTCGCCGTCATCGCCTATCACGAGCAGTTCAGCTGGGCCCAAGGTGGTCTGCTGGGCGTCGGCGTGTTTTTCACGCTGAGCGGGTTCCTGATCACCAGCCTGCTGATCGAGCAGTGGTCTGGCCTGGGCACGATCAAGCTTGGCGACTTCTGGCTCAGGCGAGCGCGTCGGTTGCTGCCCGCATTGTTCGTCATGCTGGCGGTGGTGACGACCTGGGTCACTATCGCCGACCGGGCGAGGCTAGCCAATCTGCGGGGGGCGGTAGGAGCCGCCGCCGGGTACTTCAGCAACTGGTATCTGATCGCCAAGAACCAGTCCTACTTCTCCAGATTCGCGCCACCCGCGCCGCTCGATCATCTTTGGTCGCTGGCGGTTGAGGAGCAGTTCTACCTGATCTGGCCGCTATTGCTGATGGGCGGACTGCTCATGTTGCGTCGTCGCGGCAAGGCCGCGCCGCGCTGGCTGATCGCGCCGACGCTGCTGGCTACCGGGATCTCCATCTTTTTGATGGTCCACTTGTATCAGCCCGGGCTCGACCCGACGCGGGTCTACGAGGGCACTGACACTCGCGCCTTCGGCCTGCTGATCGGCGCTATCCTCGCTCTCGCCTGGCCAGCGCGATCTGCTCGTACCGCACCAGCCGCCACCGCACCAGCCGCCACCGCACCAGCTGCCGCCGCACCAGCTGCCGCCGCACCAGCTGCCGCCGCACCAGCTGCCGCCGCATCGGCTGCTCCCGGTCGGACAGCACTTAACCGGCCGGTGAACCCTAGCCGCCTTAGCAGGATAGGACTCGACATCGCGGGCTTCGCCGGGCTGATCGGGATCGGCGTGATGATCTGGCGAGTCGGTGAATACTCGCCGTTCGCCTACCGGGGCGGACTGGTGCTGCTGTCAGTGGCAACTGTCGCCGTCCTCGCGGGCACGGCCGTTCCTGGCACCTTGATCGGTCTGGTGCTTGGCTGGTCGCCGCTGCGCTGGATCGGTGCCCGGTCCTATGGCATCTACCTGTGGCACTATCCGGTCATTGTGCTGACCACTCCGGTCAACACCAAACCCGATCTGGCCAGGGCCTGCTTCAGATCGGCGCGGCCATCGCACTGGCCGCACTGTCCTGGCGGCTCATCGAGGAGCCGATCAGGCACGGTGCCATCGGAACGTACTTGGCCAGGCTGCGCGCAGCAAGCTCACGATCCGCCCTGGACCGGGCGGCCAGCCTCGGTCAGCTCACCACCTTCGGCGGCCTGGCCGCGACTGCCGGTGCCGCTGCCGTGCTGATCGTGGCCGGGGTTGGCTTGTCGGGCGTGGTCCGGGTCCCGGCCGGCCCATCAAGCGCTGGCGACGCCTTGGCGGCCGCTCTCGCTGCAACTGCCGGTGACCAGGTCGGTGGCTAAGAAGGTGGCCAGCCAGCCGGGCAAGCTCAGCAAGCCAAACCCGTGGCCGACCAGCTCGGCGAACGGCCCGTTGCGCACCTCGTGCCGCGCCGTCGCGCATATCGGCGACTCCACCTCGGATGGCCTGGTGTCAGCCGACTACCTGCCAAATCCGAAGCAACGGATCGTGGCCAGGTACGAAGCCGTCGGCGTGCAGACCGTGGTGACCGACGTCTCCGGTGCTCGCTCAGTCGTCGAGGTGCTGCCCGGTCAGGTTAACGGCTACAACGCGGCTCGGAACATTGTCCGCGCTGGCTTTCGTGGCTGCTGGGTGATCGCGCTCGGCACGAACGACACCGCCGATGTGGCGGCCGGGCTCGACCTACAGCCTGATGTACCGGATCAAGCGGATGATGGCAGCCACCAGGGGCATGCCCGTGATGTGGGTGAACGTCAAGTCCTTGCTGGACAGTGGCCCCTACGCCGAGGTCAACATGGCCAAGTGGGATCAGACGTTGCTGACGGCCTGCAAGCGGTACCCGAACATGCGGGTGTTCAACTGGGCCGCGCTGGCCAAGCCGAAGTGGTTCATCAGCGACGGCATCCACTACACCTCGCTCGGCTACGAGCACCGGTCCAGGGACATCGCCGATGCCTTGGCTCACGCCTTCCCGCAAGCCGGGCACAGTCCAGGCTGCGTGGTATCCAGCTAACCGCCCCGCGCGGGCCGGTCAGGCAGCAAGCGAACTGGCCGGCCCGCGCAGTGAGCTAGTCCTCGGCCCGCCCGCCCAGGTACCTGGCTAGGAACCGCTCGGCGGCGGCGTAGAACTTCATCCGGTTTTCCGGCTTGGCGAAGCCGTGCCCCTCATCGGGAAACAGCATGTACTCATACTCGATGCCGGCCGCTTCGATTGCCGCCACGATCTGCTCGGATTCGTCCTGCTTGACTCTGGGGTCATTGGCGCCCTGCGCGATCAGCATCGGGATCTTGATCTGATCGGCCTTGGACAGCGGCGAGCGTGACCAGAGGAACTCGACATCCTTAACTGGATCGCCGACCCGCCGGTGGAACTGCGCGATGAGCGGTGCCCAGTACGGCGGGATCGTCTCGATCAACGTCTTGAGGTTGGATGGCCCGACGATGTCGACCGCGCACCGGTAAAGGTCAGGGGTGAAGGTCGCTCCTGCCAACGCCGCGTAGCCGCCGTACGAGCCGCCGAAGATGCCCACCCGCGTGGGGTCGGCCCAGCCTTGCGCCACCGCGTACCCGACCGCGTCGGTCAGGTCGTCCTGCATCTTGGCGCCCCACTCCCGGTCGCCAGCGTTCACGAAGGCCTTGCCGTAGCCGGTCGATCCACGGTAGTTGACCTGCATGCACACGTAGCCACGGTTGGCCAGCCACTGCGGACCTGGGTTGTAGCCCCAAGTGTCCCTGACCCAGGGACCGCCGTGCACGTCGAGTACCACAGGCAGGCCGCTGCGCGGCACTCCGACTGGGAACGTGGCGTAGCCATGAATGGTGAGGCCATCGCGGGCGGTGAAGCTAAACGGCTCCATCGCTGCCAGTTCGTACTTCGACAGCTCAGGCTGATGCTCGAACAGGAAGCGTCCGGTCTTGCTAGCCCGGTTGTAGGCGAAGTAATGGACCGGCCCGGCGTCGTTGGTGAAGGACACCAGCCAGTTCTGGTCGGCGTCATCAGCGCTGGAGAAGACCGGGTCGCCCGGGTGGAGCGCCCGAATGGCGATCAGGTCATCGGCTACCGCTGGATCGAGCACCCGATACTCTGACCGGTCTTTCAGCACGGTCACGATCTGCGGTTGATTTGTGTCCGGGTCAAGCCGCACGTCGCTGATGTCCGCCTCGGCGTCCTCGGCGAGCACGGTCTCCTTGCCAGTGGCCAGGTCGATGCTGATCAGCCTGGCGGTTTCCGCGCCCATGGACGTGACCAGCATGAGCGCCTTGCCGTCCTTGCTGAAGGACACCACGTCCGTGCTCAGCGCGTCATCGGCTGGCACGTCAAGTAGCAGCCGCCAGTCGTCGTCGGCGCTGTCGCGTACTAGCACGTGCAGCCCGCCGTCCGGCTGCGGGTCGAAGGTGGCTCGCACCACCAGCTTGTCGTCAGCTAGCCAGCCGATAAAGCCGGTGTTCTCGACTTCCTTGGTCAGCGCACCGCTGGTCAGATCGAGCCGGTAGACGTCATGAAGCTGAGGGTCGTCCTTGTTGAGCCCGATCAGCAGTTCGTTAGGGAAGTCCTTGTCCGCCGCCACGAACTGGGTCTGCACTCCGTCGAATGGAGTCAGGTCGCGGCGTGCCATGGTCTGCAGGTCGACGTCGTAAAGACGCCAGTTCTCATCGCCGCCGGTGTCTTGGAGGTACAACAGGTGCCGGTTGTCGTGCGCCCAGACGAACACTCGGATGCCGCGGTCGGCGTCGGCCGTCACTACCTGCGCGGCGGCGAGGTCGACTCCGGTTTCCTTGCTGACCGGTGCCAGCCAGACGTTCAGCACGCCATCATTCGGTGCGATCCACGCCAGCCTGGTGCCATCAGGGGAGAGCCTGGGCGAGACTCGCTCGGGATTGCCGAACAGTACCTTGCGCGGGATGAGATCAACCATGGGTGTACCTAACCACGACGACCTGCCTCTTGCCCAACTCAACTGACTGGCGAAAGCTGCATTCTGCTGCTGGCAGACTTGAGGGCCATGGACGGTCATTCTGAGGCGATCATCGACCTGACGGCGATCAAGTCCAATGTGGCCGCCCTGGCTCGGCGCGTCACGACCGCGGGCCTCATGGCGGTCGTCAAGTCGGACGGATACGGCCACGGCTTGGTCCCGACCGCGAAGGCGGCGCTGGCGGGCGGCGCGACGTGGCTGGCCGTAGGCCAGATCAGCGAAGCGCTTGAGTTGCGGCGGGCCGGACTCACGGTTCCTGTGCTTTGCCTGCTTGCTGCGCCGGACGCGGCGCACGACGAGGCCATCGCGCTGGAGGTGGACCTGAGTGCGGGCACGCCGCAGTTGGTCGGGCTAATCGCGGCCGCAGCCGAGCGAGCCGGGCGACCCGCTCGGCTGCACCTGAAGGCCGACACCGGGATGAGCCGGGGCGGCGCCCCACTGCGGCAATGGCCAGAGCTAATCCGGGCCGCACTGGCTGAGCAGGCGGCTGGCCGGTGCGAGATCGTCGGCCTATGGTCGCATCTAGCCTGCGCCGATATTCCCGGGCACCCATCGATCGACCACCAACTCGCCGCTTTCACTGACGCGCTCGCGGTGGCCGACCGGCTCGGCGCCAAACCGCTGGTGCGCCATCTGGCCAACACCCCGGCGCTGCTCACCCGACCTGATACCTGGTTTGATCTGGTCCGCCCTGGCGGCGGCGTCACGGGGCTTTGCACGTTGCCAGGGGGACCTCCCGGTTGGCTGAGGCCAGCCATGACCTTGCGTACTCATCTGGTTCAGACGAAACGGGTCGCGCCGGGTACTGGGGTTTCTTACGGCCATCGTTATGTGACAACTGCGGAAACGACGCTCGGGCTGATCCCGCTCGGCTATAACGAGGGCATCCCACGCTCGGCGCGAAACACCGCCCAGATCCTGATCGGCGGCCATCGCAAGACGATCAGCGGCACAGTCTGCATGAACCAGTGCGTGGTCGATCTGCATGACCTGCCGGCCCAGGCTGGCGATGAGGTCATCTTGTTCGGCCCGGGCGATCACGGCGAGCCGACCGCACAGGAATGGGCTGACCTGCTCGATACGCTCTCTTACGACATCGTCACGAGGTTTACGGGGAAGATCCCCAGAAGCTACTGTGGAGTAACCGACGCGGAGCGGCCGACGGTGCAGGTAGTAGCCCTAGACCCGATACGGCCGAGTGGCGTGGCGACAGGCGATATGGCGGGTGCGGCGTTGGCCGACGGGCTGGAGGTCTGATGGTCAACTGGCGGCGCCTGACCGGCGTGGCTGGACTCGTGGCCGGTGCGGTGGCGGCCGGGGCCGGCGCGGTCGTCATAGCTGAGAAGATCGCCGTTGGCCGGATCAGGCTCGGCCCTGATCTGGCGGCCGGAGAGTCGTTCGGTGACTCGCGCGGACAAGAACTTGAGGTGCTTGCTGACGATGGGCTGCCCTTGCATGTCGAGGTGATGGGGCCGCCTGATGCACCGGTCACGATTATCTTCAGTCATGGTTACGCCTTGCGTACTGACGTCTGGTACTACCAGCAGGCTGGCTTCACGGCCGCTTACCGGTGCGTCTTCTGGGATCAGCGCAGCCATGGCGAGTCCGCCCGCTCCGATCCTGAGCTGGTCAGCATCGATCAGCTTGGCGCTGATCTGCACGCGGTGCTGGCGGCGAGCGCGCCTGGTGATCAGCCGGTGGTGCTGGTCGGTCATTCGATGGGCGGCATGACGGTGATGGCACTCGCCGACCAGCATCCCGAGCTATTCGGCGGCAAAGTCATCGGCGCGGCGCTGATCGCCACGGCCGCGGGCACGATCGACCCGGTCACCTGGCTGCCGGCCATGATCAGACCCGCCGTCAGGGCCGCCATGCCATCGATGATGACTGGCGCGTCCAAAGGCAGGCTCGCTGGCGTCGTTGAGCGCGGCAGGCAGTCAGCCGGCGATATCGCTTTCCTCGGCACCAGGTATCTGGCCTTCGGCGACTCGCGGATCAGCCCCACCGTCGTTGACTTCCTTGAGCGGATTGTCAGGGCCACTCCGATCGACGTTATCGCCGACTTCTACGTGGCACTCGTCGCACACGAGAAGCGGCACGCGCTCAAGGTACTGAGCAACATTCCGGTGCTCGTGCTGACCGGTGATAAAGACCGGCTGGTCGACCCGAGCCTGTCCGATGAGCTGGCGGAGTCGGTGAAGGATGCCGAGCTCGTGACTATTCGCGGTGCTGGCCACGTGCTGATACTTGAGCGCCCTGAGGAAGTCAATGCCGCCATCGCCGGACTGGTCACGCGAGCGCTGGCCGAGCAGCGGAGCGGCCGCCGTGACTGAGTCAGTTCCGGTGGTAGCGATCTCGGTGCCGGGCTCTGACCAGATGCGGGCGCTGGGCGCACGCCTGGCTGGCGTGCTTGCGCCCGGCGATCTCGTCGTGCTGGCTGGGCCGCTCGGTGCCGGGAAGACGACGTTGGTACAAGGCATCGGGGCCGGCCTTGAGGTGCGCGGTCCGATTACCTCGCCGACCTTTGTCATCGCCCGGGTGCATCCGTCCTTGCGTGGCGGACCTGATCTGGTGCATGCGGACGCGTACCGGCTCGGCAGCAGGATCGAGGTCGACGATCTTGACCTGGACGCGGATGTGGATCACGCCGTCACCGTGGTGGAGTGGGGCGAAGGACTGGTCGAGGAGCTCACTGCCGGGCACCTGCGGATCACGATCGGCTGGGCGGCCGAGCAGGGCGATGCGACGCAGCAGCAGGATCTGCAAGATGAGCCAAGGCTGGTCACCATGACAGGTCACGGTGGCCGCTGGCCGGTCGCCGGCGCGGAACTCCTGGCGGCCGTCACATCTGGCGTTAGTTAACCAGGGCGCGTTACCCGATTACGAATCTGAATCGGCAGTTATTGTTCTCATCTGTCGCCCATGGGCCCGGTTGCCGCGACTAAACTGCGGTATCCGCAAGCTTGCCGCCGTCAGCGCACGGCTGGAATGCCGGCAGGAGGCATTACGTGACTGAGCAGGGCTACCCGCCACGCCAGCCCGATTACCCCAGTCGGGCTGGTCGGCCAAGGTCCCCGCACGAGCCACGTGATAGCGGCTGGCAGGTGCTTGACGCTTTTGAGCCGAATGAGGGAGCGGAGGCTGACCTGCCGCCGTGGGCTATTCCTGGCGGCATCGAGCCCATCAGGCCGACCCGTCGAGCCAAGACCGAGGCGCCGCCGGTCATCGACCCTGAGCCGGTGGCCGATGAGCCCGAGGCTGATCAGCCCGTCCGCAGCGTGCGGCGACCAGGTCGCAGCCGGGCGGCGGCCACTCGCCGGCGGCGGTCCAGGCGCAGGCTAGTGACCTGGGGATCGGTGGCCATAGCGGCAGTGATCCTGGCTGGCGTAGGTTATTTCGTCAACCAGCAGAGCCCGCCGCCAAGCCGCTATGTCAATCATTTGCTTAAGGGCGAATACGCGACGGTGCCCAATACGTGCAAGGTGATCTCTACCGCTGCGCTCACCAGCGATCTCGGCGGCACCCCGACGAAGGGGGTGCAGTCAGCGAGCGGGGCGGCCAAGAGCGAGTGCACCTATCAGTTCGACGCGAAGCCGATCTTCCGTGTGCTTGACGTCACGATCGAGGCCTATCCGCCGAGCTTGCTCGCACCAGGCAACGGCAGCGCCACCAGCTACGCGAAGTTCACGTTTGCCCAGACCAAGCAGGTGCTGGCTAAGCCGCCCAAGCACACGCCGCAGCCGCCGGCCACGATCAAGTCGATTCCTGGGCTCGGCAGTCAGGGACTCAGCGCGCTGCAGATCTATCGCTCGGGTACGGCGCTAGACAAGGTGACCGTCCTCGCCAGGTACCGCAATGTGCTGATCACCGCGAGCCTGTGGGCGACCGCGAGCAAAGGATTCGGCCCGGTCTCGATTGACACCTTGCAAACTGACGCGCTGCAGGCAGCGAAGTCGCTGCTGGCGGCCGTCGAGGCGGCGCCAGCAGCCGGGAGCTAGCTGGGCGATCAGTTCGCGGTCGGCCAGCCAGGCCGGCTCACTGCCAACGCGTCCCGACGACTCGCTGCTGGTGACTACGCTGATACACCGTGCTGATCCTCGCTTTTGACACTGCCACCCCGGCCGTCACGGTCGCGCTGCATGATGGCGACCGCTCGCTAGCGCACGAGTCCACCGCCGATGCCAGGCATCACGGCGAGTTGCTGGCGCCGGCGATCACCCGAGTGCTCGCCACGGCAGGCGCTACGATGACCGACTTGACCAGCATCGCTGTCGGCGTCGGCCCGGGACCGTATACCGGCTTGCGGGCCGGCTTGGTGACGGCTCGGGTACTTGCCAGCACCCTTGGCATTGACTGCGACGGCATCTGCTCGCTCGACATCATCGCCGCGCAGGCGAAGCTGGTGGCCGGCGAGCGCGAGTTCATCGTGGCGACTGATGCCCGACGCCGTGAGGTCTACTGGGCGAAGTACTCCCCGGCCGGCGATCGCATCGTGCGGCCGCAGGTCAGCCGACCGGCCGAGTTGCCGGCTGGTTACCCGCTCGCTGGAGCCGGAGCGTGGCTTTATTTCAGCCAGATCAGCGAGTCAGTTCCGGGTGCCGAGCTCATCGAGCCACGGACCCCTGACGCTGCCGTGCTCGCCAGGATCGCTGCCGATCGAGTGACGCGCGGCGTCGTGCCAGCCGCGCCTGAGCCGCTTTACCTCCGACGTCCTGATGCCAGGGAGCCAGGCCGCCCGAAGCGGGTTACCCCCGTCGCCGAGGTGGTCAAGTGACGGCTGTGCTTCGCCCGATGACGACGGCTGACCTGGACGAGGTTGTCAGGCTTGAGCAGTCGGTATTTGGCGACGAGGCGTGGACCGAGCAGATGCTGCTCGGCGAGCTTGCGCAGCAGCCCAGCTCCAGGCACTACCTGGTAGCCGAGGATGGCGGGCAGCTCGTCGGCTACGCAGGCTTGCTCGGCGCTGGCGATCAGGCCGACGTGGTGACCTTGGCCGTCGCGGTCGATCATTGGGGCCACGGCGTGGGCTCAGCGTTGCTGACAGCCTTGCTGGCCGAGGCGGCCAGGCGCGGCTGCGCCGAGATCTTCCTCGAGGTCAGGACGGACAATGCGAGGGCGCAGCAGTTGTACCGCAGACACGGTTTCGCCGATATTGGCATCCGGCGCGGCTACTACCAGCCTTCGGGTGCCGACGCGCTGGTCATGCGCCGCGATCTCACCGCTGCCGGTGCTGGCCGGCGGGCAAGTCAGGAGCAGTTGTGATCGCACCTTTGGTACTCGGCATCGAGTCGTCCTGCGATGAGACCGGCGTCGGCCTGGTCCGCGGGCATCAGTTGCTGGCCGATGCGGTGGCCTCAAGCGTGGCCGAGCATGCCAGATTCGGCGGAGTCGTGCCCGAAGTCGCGAGTCGCGCCCATCTGGAGGCCATGGTCCCGGCCGTGCAGCGGGCGCTGGCCACCGCCGACGTGAGCCTGGCTCAGGTCGACGCGATCGCGGTGACGGCGGGACCTGGTCTCGCCGGAGCACTGCTGGTCGGCGTCTGCGCCGCCAAGGCCTACGCGCTCGCCCTCGGCAAGCCGTTGTACGGCGTCAACCACCTTGCCGCTCACATTGCCGTTGATCAGCTTGAGCATGGACCGCTGCCCACTCCGGCCATCGCCTTGCTGGTCTCCGGCGGGCATTCATCGCTGCTGCTGGTCCGCGACCTTACTGGTGACCTGACCTCGCTCGGCGCCACCATCGACGACGCGGCGGGGGAGGCCTACGACAAGGTCGCCAGAGTGCTCGGGCTGCCCTTCCCCGGCGGGCCGCCGATTGACGCCGCCGCCAAGACCGGCGACCCGCGATCCGTTTCCTTCCCGCGCGCGAAGTACCGGGACGGTACGTCAGACTTCTCCTTTTCCGGCCTGAAAACCGCTGTCGCCCGTTGGGTCGAGGCCCGCGAGGCAGCAGGCCTGGCCGTGCCGGTCGCCGACGTCGCGGCCTCCTTCCAGGAAGCGGTGGCGGACGTCCTCACCAGGAAGGCGATAGACGCCTGCCAGGCCCATGGCATCGACCACCTCGTCATCAGCGGCGGCGTAGCCGCGAACTCGCGCCTACGCGCACTGGCCGCCGAACGCTGCCAGCGGGCCGGTATCCACTTGCGCGTGCCGCGCCCTGGCCTATGCACCGACAACGGCGCGATGGTCGCCGCCCTAGGCTCCGACCTGCACGCCGCCGGCATCGCACCTTCCACCCTGGACTTCGCCGCCGACTCGGGCCTGCCAGTTACCAACGTCCTGGCGGCTTAACCACGCCCACTCCAGGTGTGCCGGAGATCTGTTCTGACCTGCCGCCGCCCGGGCTAATCACCTAGATCGTGACCTTGGTCGTCCCGCTGGCGCGGGGTGGGCGGATGCGGTGCTAGCGGCGGATGGTGCGGATGGCAAGGGTGCGCATGGGCAAAGTGAACTCGCCTGCGGCGGTTTGTGTGGTGGCCGCGAGGTAGTCGCGCACCTTGGCTAGGGCGGCTTCTCTCTCGGTTGGTTCCATGATCAGGAAGGCGGAGTGGGTTCGCAACGTGGCGACGAGCGAGTCCGCGGTCCTCAGTTGGCTGTGCTTGAATTCTGCTTCTTCGGCCGGCCAGAAGTAACGACTGCCGATGACTTTGATCCAGCCGGACATGCCTTCGTCGTCCCGGCTTGGCCCGCCGATCGGGACGACGGTGCGGCGTCCGCTCGCCTCGTGCAGGCCAGCTACCCAGTCGATTTCGCCGTCGTCGGCGTTCCACAGGCCAGCCATGACGCCGCCAGGCCTGAGCACTCGGGCAATCTCGGGGAGCGCGCGGTCCAGGTCGAACCAGTGTGCGGCCTGGCCAGCCAGCACAGCGTCGACGGACTCATTGGGCAGCGGAATTGACTCGGCGCGGCCTTCGACAGCGGTCACGCCGGGCAGTTGCCGCCGTAGTTCGGCCAGCATTGCCTGATCGGGCTCAACCGCGATCACGCTGACCTCGCCGCTGCCGACGGACAGGCTGGCTAGCTGCGCAGTCAGCTTGCCAGTGCCAGCGCCGATGTCCAGGGCTTGGACCGAGCGCCCGGTCGGTGCACTGATCGGGGCGATCGCCCACCGGACGGCCTCGATGGAATAGTCGGGGCGGTGCATGGCGTACTCGGCAGCGGCGGCGCCGAATGATGCGGCCCGCCGGGCGATCTCGTCGGCTATGGCGGCCTGCGCGTCGGCGTTCGCGCTTGTCTGCTGTGTCTCCTCCATGCTTTGCACAGTAGTGGCATTCGGGAGCCTTGCTATAGTTCGGGCCGGCCAGATCGGCCCCGGCGGGCCGGTCGCGGATTTGACGTCGCCTAGCGGCACCGCTAGTGTGCGGGATTGGCACTCGATGTTGTAGAGTGCTAACGCGACGAGGATGGTCTGGCACCCGCGACGGCAGGCCCCATGGTCGCCTCTCTAGTAACCAAGCTAGCCCTTTCCGTGAGGGGGAGGTCAGATCGTGACGACCGCCACCAAGGTTGTTATTAAGCCGCTTGAAGACCGGATCGTTGTGCGTCCGCTCGATGCAGAGCAGACCACCGCGTCCGGGCTCGTGATCCCGGACACCGCCAAGGAGAAGCCACAGGAGGGCGAGGTCATCGCCGTTGGACCAGGCCGGTTCGACGACGCTGGCGCTAAGCGCGTTCCGATGGACGTCAAGGTTGGCGATGTCGTGCTGTACAGCAAGTACGGCGGCACCGAAGTGAAGTACGCGGGCGAGGAGTACCTGGTGCTCTCAGCTCGTGATGTGCTCGCAGTCATCGAGAAGTAAGCGAGTACAGCAGCGCGCTGGCCGACTTGCGTCGGTCGCGTAAAGCACGTTGCCGACCGCCCCGGACCGGCTGGTGGCCTCGGGTTTACCTGCCTGGGGACGCTGGCTAGCCCGGGGCGGCGGCATGACCAAGTACATCCAGAACAAGTAGCCGAGGTGCTGCATGGCCAAGAGCCTGGATTTCGATGAGGAAGCGCGACGGGCGCTTGAGCGTGGTGTGGACAAGCTCGCCGACGCCGTCAAGGTGACCCTCGGCCCTAGGGGCCGTAACGTCGTCATCGACAAGAAGTGGGGCGCTCCCACGATCACCAACGACGGTGTCACCGTCGCGCGTGAGATCGAGCTTGAGAACGCCCAGGAGAACCTGGGCGCGCAGCTCGCCAAGGAAGTTGCTACCAAGACCAACGACGTGGCTGGTGACGGCACCACCACGGCGACCGTGCTGGCGCAGGCGATGGTGCATGAGGGGCTGCGTTCGGTCGCGGCCGGCGCCAACCCGATGTCGTTGAAGCGCGGGATCGACGCGGCCGCCGCCGCCGTGTCAGAGAACCTGCTCAAGAGCGCTCGCGAGGTCGAAGAGCGAAGCGAGATCGCCAATGTCGCGACGATCTCAGCTCAGGACGCGAAGGTCGGCGCGATCATCGCCGACGCTTTCGACAAGGTCGGCAAGGACGGCGTGATCACCGTCGAAGAGTCACCGACCATGGGCCTGGAGTTGGAGTTCACCGAGGGGTTGCAGTTCGACAAGGGCTACATCTCCCAGTACTTCATCACTGACCAGGAGCGGATGGAGGCGGTACTCGACGACGTCTACATCCTGCTGCACAACGGCAAGATCTCCTCGCTGGTCGATCTGCTCCCGCTGCTTGAGAAGGTCGCCCAGACCCGCAAGCCGCTGCTGATCATTGCCGAGGACGTGGACGGCGAGGCGCTGTCGACGCTGGTCGTCAACCGGATTCGCGGCCTGCTCAACGTCGCCGCGGTAAAGGCGCCCGGCTTCGGTGACCGCCGCAAGGCGATGCTTGAGGACATGGCCATCCTGACCGGTGGCCAGGTCGTTGCCGAAGAGATCGGTCTGAAGCTTGAGCTGGCCGGGCTCGATGTACTTGGCAATGCGCGCCGGATCACTGTCACCAAGGACACCACCACGATCATCGATGGTGCCGGTGAGCAGGAGGCGATCAACGATCGGATTCGCCAGCTCAAGGCCGAGATCGAGAACTCCAGCTCGGACTGGGACAAGGAGAAGCTGCAGGAGCGGGTCGCCAAGTTGTCCGGTGGCGTCGCCGTGCTGCGGGCCGGTGCCGCGACCGAGGTCGAACTCAAGGAGAAGAAGCATCGCCTTGAGGACGCTATCTCGGCGACCAGGGCGGCGATCGAGGAAGGCATCATCGCAGGCGGTGGCAGCGCTCTGATCCACGCGTCCGCGGCGCTCGGCGACCTCGGCTTGTCCGGTGACGAGGCCACCGGCGTCAGCGTGGTCAGGAAGGCACTGCTTCGACGGCCCGCTGGATCGCGCTTAATGCTGGCGCGGAAGGCGGCGTCGTCATCGCTGCGGTGGCCGAGATGCCGGCCGGTCACGGTTACAACGCCGAGAGCGGCGAGTACGGCGACCTGATGGCGCAGGGCGTGATCGATCCGGTCAAGGTGACCAGGTCGGCCGTGCAGAATGCGGCATCGATCGCGGGCATGCTGCTCACCACCGAGGCGCTGGTGACCGACAAGCCGGAGCAGGAAGCAGCCGAGGCCGGTCACGGTCACAGTCACGGCGGCCACGGCCACACTCACTAGATCCAACGAACGCAACGTCAGGCCGGGATCCATTGGGTCCCGGCCTGACGCGTTCCCCGGTCACCAACACACGGGGCGTGCTGACGTCTTGTGCGGTGATTGATCGTGACAAATTCGCGACCTAATCTTTGATTTCTTTTTCAGGATTAGGTCACCCCTTCGGCTGGGCATTATCCAGCCATGACCGCGCCTTGCGCGAAGGATGACGGTTACCGGGGGAGCGCATGACTTATCTCATTCCGTCGCGGGCAGGCCCGCCCGGCCGGGCTGATGGCGACATCACTGACCTGGCTCGCCGTGGCGAACCAGCAGCTATCGAATCCCTGCTAACGCAGGTAAGGCCGATGGTGCTGCGTTATTGTGACGCCCGGCTTGGGTCGCTTGGCGGCAATCGCCAGATCGCCGATGATGTCGCGCAGGAAGTATGTATCGCGGTCGTCGCCGCGCTGCCGCGTTACCGTGATCGCGGTCGGCCATTCAGCTCGTTCGTGTTCGGCATTGCCGCGCATAAAGTAGCCGACGCCAGACGCGACGCCGCCAGGCTGGCGATTCCGATGCGTGACCTGCCCGATGTGGCCGATGACCGGCCAGGACCCGAGGAGTCCGCCGTGGCCGCGGTCGACGCGCAGTGCGCCAGGGCGCTGCTGGCCAGGTTGCCTGCCCAGCAGCGGGTGCTGTTGCTGGCGCGAGTGGTGGCCGGGCTTTCGGCGCGGGAGACTGGCCAGGTGCTCGGCATGACGGCCGGGGCGGTCCGGGTGGCCCAGCATCGAGCGCTCGCCAAGCTTCGCCTCATCGCGACGGCCGAGCATGACGGTATCCCAGCCTCGAGGTCGGTGGTCGAGGGCCTGGTGAGCACGCCAAGGTGACGTCGACTGGGATTGAGCCAGTCACCGCATCAGGCTGACGCTCCCATCGGCCAGGACGGACCAGCCGGGGTTGTGCGCTACCTCCCAGGGATGGCCGTCAGGGTCGATGAAGAGCCCGGAGTAGCCGCCCCAGAACGTCCCGGCCGGCGCGGCCAATGGTGGCACCGGCTGCCCTGGCCTCTTCGATCACCGCGTCCACCTCGGCCGGCGACCTGACATTGTGCGCCAGCGTGACGCCGCCCCAGCCGCCTGGGTCACTGACCGCGCTGTCCGCCGCGAGAAGGCCCCGATCCCAGAGCGCGAACACCATGCCGCCAGCCTGGAAGAAGGCGACATCATCGGGAGAATCGTCGGACGGGCGCCAGCCAAGCGCCGCGTAGAACTGCTTGGCCCGGCCCAGATCGCTGACGCCTAGCGTCACCAAGCTCACTCGCTGCTCCATGCCGCGCCAACTTACCCGGCTAGTCTGACAGTCGGGGTCGACTTGATTCGGACGTGATCATCGTGATGATCAACTCTTCCGTCGCGGTGCCCGCGCCGGTACCGCTCCAGTTCGCCATCCGGCTCAGCGCCGCCGTGGCGCGCAGTGCGGCCGGTCAGTTGCGGGCGAGCTACCTGCATGGCTCGGCAGCGCTTGGCGGCTGGACGGCGGAGCGCAGCGATGTCGACATTTTGTTTGTCGCGGTCGATGAGATCGGGGCTGCGGCCGTTCACGCCATTGGCGACGTGCTGCTTGCACAGGCTGCTAGCTGCCCAGGTCGTGGCCTTGAGGCCAGCCTGGTGACAGTCAGTCAGGCCGGGCGACCGGCGCCGCCTTACCCATTCAAGCTTCACATCGGAGCTGGCGCGGACGGTCAGCGGCGCTACGACGGCACCGAAGCGCGCGGGGATGCCGATCTGCTCATGCATTACGCCGTCTGCCTGGCCGCCGGGATCGCCGTATTCGGGCCAGCGGCGGCCGACTGTCTCGGCCAGGTACCCCGACCGGAAATCCTCGCCTACCTGGCCACCGAGCTCGACTGGGGCCTCGGCCACGCGCCGGAGTGTTACGCGGTGCTCAACGCCTGCCGGGCCGCCGAATACCTGACCGGCGGCCGGATCGTGGCCAAGATAGCGGGCGGCGAAGCGGCGCTGGCCACCGGTCTTGGGCCGCCAGACCTGATCAAGTCCGCCTTGGCGCAGCAGCGGGGGCAGCTGCCTGAGCGGCCGCCAGGTCAAGCTGCGGTGCGGTTCGTACGGGCGGTTCAGGCCAGGCTGGTGGCCGCGGTCGGCCGGTAGCTGGCGATCCTGGCTGACAACGTAACCGAAACTGGCTCAGGCAGCCGACTGATTCGGTCAGCCAGCGTGGTCGCGTCCGTGTGCCAAGAACTCGGCCCCATCGCGACCAGCTGACCGACCTCGTCATGATTGAGGGTGAGCGCGGCGGTATGTCCGGTCGCGTGGGCGAGTTCGAAGTAGGGGCTGAGCTTAGTGTCGAGCCTGGCCTGCTTGCGCTCATCGACGACAAGCAGGTCAAGCGGGCCGACCAGTTCGGACAGATGATCCCTGGTCGGCGTGCAGACGATCATCGTCCCGGTCGGCGCGACAATCCGGCGGAGCTCGGCGCCGTCTCTGGGCGCGAACACATTAAGCACCACCTTGGCCACGCCAGGCTTCAGCGGCAGCGGGTGCCAGGCGTCACAGCCGACGGCGGCGATACGCGGGTGCGCCCTGGCCGCGAGCCGCAACGCGCTCTTCGACGCGTCAAGCGCCAGGCCGATGTAGGCCGGCCTGCGGTCAAGCACGGCCGCTAGGTAGTAGCCGGTACCAGCGCCGACATCGATGACGCAGCCGTGGTCGCTCCGCTCGGCCGTGGTCGCTGCGATCGCGTCGGCGGCGGCTGCGGTGATCGCCCGAGCCAGGCTGGTGAAGTGCCCAGCCGCCAAGAACTGGGCCCTGGCCTGTACCATCGCGACGCTGTCGCCTGCGTGTTTAGTCGCACCCGGCGGGAACAGGCTGACATAGCCCGATCGAGCCAGGTCGAAGCTGTGCCCGGCGGGACAGCGCAGCGATCCATCGAGCCTGGTCAGGCCGCGGTCATCGGCGCACTGCGGACAGCGAAGGAAGCTCAGCGCTGCATCGATCGGCATGGTCACCTCCGCATCGCCGGGCGGGGGAACGCGCCGGGGCAAGGCCGGGCGCATCGCGGACCCCTCATTAGGATGTAACACAGTAATGGCGCTGAGCAGCAGCCCTGCAGGTACGGAGTGATATGACTGACGACGCCAAGTTCGGATCGCCCGCGCTGACCTTCGACGACGTGCTGCTGCTGCCCGCGCACAGCCAGCTGCTACCCAGTGAGGCCGACACCACGACAAGGCTCACTAGGGGCGGTATCACCTTGCGCGCACCGCTACTGTCCTCCGCCATGGACACCGTCACCGAAGCCAGCATGGCTGTGGCGATGGCCAGGCAAGGCGGCATCGGCGTACTGCACAGGAACATGTCGGTCGAAGATCAGGCCAGGCAGGTCGACGTCGTCAAGCGGTCAGAGGCCGGCATGATCACCAATCCGGTGACCTGCGGCCCTGACACCACGATCGCCGAGGTGGAGCAGCTGTGCGGCCGATACCGGATCTCCGGTGTGCCGGTCGTCTCCGGCGAAGGCGTGCTGCTCGGGATCATCACGAACCGTGACATCAGGTTCGAGCACGATCACAGCCGCCGGGCGAGCGAGGTCATGACGCCGATGCCGCTCGTCACCGCGCCGGTGGGGGTGTCGCGAGAGCAGGCACTGCGGCTGCTGTCAGAAAACAAAATAGAAAAGCTCCCGCTCGTCGATGCGACCGGCCTGCTTCGTGGCCTCATCACGGTCAAGGACTTCACCAAGAGCGAGAAGTTCCCGCACGCGACTAAGGACGACCACGGCCGGCTGATGGTCGGCGCGGCAGTCGGCGTCGGCGACGACGCCAAGCGGCGGGCCCAGGCGCTGATCGATGCCGGGGTCGACTTCCTCGTCGTGGATACCGCGCACGGCCACTCGCAGTCAGTGCTCGATATGGTCGCGCAGCTCAAGGCCAATACCAAGGCCGAGATCATGGGCGGCAACATCGCCACCAGAGCCGGTGCCCAGGCGCTCATCGACGCTGGCGCTGACGCGATCAAGGTCGGCGTCGGGCCTGGATCGATCTGCACCACCCGGGTCGTGGCCGGGGTTGGCGTACCGCAGATCACCGCCATCTATGAGGCCGCGCTCGCAGCCAGGGCAGCCGGCCTGCCGGTGATCGGTGACGGCGGCATCCAGTACTCGGGCGACATCGCCAAGGCGATCGCGGCCGGGGCCGACGCGGTCATGCTCGGCAGCCTGCTGGCCGGCTGCGAGGAGGCGCCTGGCGAGATGGTGATGATTGGCGGCGAGCAGTACAAGCTGTATCGCGGCATGGGCTCGGTCGGCGCGATGCGCAACAAGGAGCGCGGCCGGTCCTACTCGCGCGACCGCTACTTCCAGGACGACGTGCTGCGCGAGGACAAACTGGTGCCAGAAGGCATCGAAGGCCGGGTGCCCTACCGAGGCTCGCTTACCGCTGTCGCGAGCCAGTTGCTCGGCGGACTGCGCGCAGCGATGGGTTACTGCGGCGCGCGTACCATCGCCGAGTTGCAGGACGCCAGATTCACCCAAATCACCACGGCCGGGCTGACTGAGAGCCATCCGCACCACATCCACATGGTGACCGAGGCGCCGAACTACTCCCAGCCGCGAGACTGACGCCCAGGGCGGGCTGGCAAACTGTCGGGGTGACTGTAGTAGAGATCGGCCGTGGCAAGAGCGGCCGCCGCGCGTACGCGCTTGACGAGATCGGCATCGTGCCCTCCCGCCGGACCAGGCGGCCTGAGGATGTCTCCATCGCCTGGCAGATCGATGCGTACCGATTCGAGTTGCCGCTGGTGACCGCGCCAATGGACAGCGTGGTGTCGCCAGCGACCGCGATCTTGATCGGCCAACTCGGCGGGCTCGGGGTACTCGACATCGAGGGCGTGTGGACCAGGTACTCAGATCCTGAGCCGCTGCTCGCCGAGATCGCCAGCCTAGACGATGGCGCTGCGACCACTCGGTTGCAGCAAATCTACGCAGAGCCGATCAAAGAGGAGCTAGTCGGGCAGCGGATCGCGGAGATCAGGGCGGCCGGGGTGACGGTAGGGGCACGGTTGTCGCCGCAGACGCACGTTGCGCTACCACAAGGCCGTCATCGACGCCGGCGTCGACTTCGTGGTCGTCCGCGGCACCACCGTCTCGGCCGAGCATGTCTCCAGCCAGGCCGAGCCGTTGAACCTGAAGCAGTTGATCTACGAGCTCGACGTGCCGGTGATCGTGGGCGGCTGCGCCACCTACACGGCGGCGCTGCACCTGATGCGGACCGGTGCGGCCGGGGTGCTGGTTGGCTTTGGCGGCGGCTCCGGCCACACCACGCGCGGCAGTGCTCGGCGTCAAGGTGCCGATGGCCACCGCGATCGCCGACGTGGCCGCCGCCCGGCGTGACTACCTGGACGAATCCGGTGGCCGTTACGTGCACGTGATCGCCGACGGCGGGATGACCAGGAGCGGCGACGTCGCCAAGGCGCTGGCGCTGGGCGCGGACGCGGTCATGATCGGCTCGCCGATCGCCAAGGCCGCCGAGGCGCCAGGCCACGGCTACCACTGGGGTGCCGAGGCGCACCACGCGGACTTGCCGCGCGGCGACCGGCTCAGCGTCGGCACCATTGGCACGCTTGAGCAGATCCTGCTCGGCCCGTCGACCGTCGCTGATGGCTCAATGAACCTGATGGGAGCGCTACGCCGGACCATGGCGACCTCGGGATACTCCGATCTCAAGGAGTTCCAGCGAGTCGAGGTGACCGTCACGCCGGCCTCTGCGCCTGCCTGGTCGTCGGCCATTCGCTGAACCTGCAGGTCGACCAGCGAAGTTAACCGGGGCGGCGCGTGGGCAGCGCGCGGCCAGCCAGGTAGCTTTTGATTGTGACAGCGGGCGGAACTGGCAGGCTCGGCCCTGACGAACGGGCAACGGCGCTGCAGACGCTGGCGCGGACCGAACTGCAGGTACTGGTCGTCGGGGGCGGAGTCGTCGGTGCCGGAGTCGCACTCGATGCCGCGACCAGAGGGCTGAGCACCGGCCTGGTGGAGGCCAGGGACTTCGGCTCAGGCACATCGTCGAGATCAAGCAAGCTCATCCACGGCGGCCTGCGTTACCTCGAGCAACTCGATTTTGGCTTGGTAAGGGAGGCGCTCACCGAGCGCGCCTTGCTGCTGCAGCGAATCGCGCCGCACTTGGTCAGACCCGTGTCCTTTTTGTTCCCTTTCACTCATGTGGGCTGGGAACGCGCTTATGTCGGTGCCGGAGTCAGCATGTATGACCTGCTCGGCGTCGCCCGTGGGCAGGTCAGGGGTCTGCCTGTGCACAAGCAGCTCACCAGGAGCCGCGCCCTGCGGCTCGCCCCCGCGCTGCGCAAGTCCGCGCTGACCGGAGGGTTGCTTTACTGGGACGCCCAGGTCGACGACGCTCGGTACGTGGTCGATCTGATTAGGACGGCCGCCAGCTACGGTGCCGCGGTCGCGTCCCGCACCCAGGTCACCGGCTTCCTGCGAGAAGGGGAAAGGGTGACCGGGGTCCATGCCGTCGATCTGGAGACGGGCACTGAGCTGGCAATCAGGGCGCAGCAGGTGGTGAATGCCACCGGCGTCTGGACTGATGAGATCCAGGCGATGGTCGGCGGCCGCGGCACGATCAATGTGCGGGCGTCCAAAGGCGTGCATCTGGTGGTGCCCAGGGACAGAATCCAGAGCCACACCGGGATTATCTTGCGCACGCCATCCAGCGTTCTGTTCGTGATCCCGTGGGGGCGGCACTGGATCATCGGCACCACCGATACCGATTGGGCCTTGTCCAAGGCACACCCAGCCGCCAGCAAAACCGACATTGACTACGTGCTCGGCCAGGTCAACAAGGTGCTGGCGGTACCGCTCACGCACGACGACGTCGAAGGCGTCTACGCCGGACTGCGACCGTTGCTCGCCGGTGAGTCTGACTCGACCTCGAAGCTGTCAAGGGAGCACACGGTCGCGCATCCGGTGCCCGGCCTGGTGATGATCGCCGGCGGCAAGTACACCACTTACCGGCTGATGGCCAGGGACGCGGTGGACGCGGTGGCGCATGGCCTTGACGGCAAGGTGGCACCGTCCTGCACCGATCAGATCGCGCTGGCCGGCGCCGACGGCTTCCAGGCGATGTGGAACTCAAGAGCCGCGCTGGCGAAGTCCTCCGGCCTGCATGTCGCCAGGATCGAGCACTTGCTGCGCCGCTACGGCATGTTGATCGGCGAACTGCTTGAGCTGATCGCCACTGACCCGTCGCTGGCCAAGCCACTGGCCGGAGCTGACGACTACCTGCGGGTCGAGGTCGTTTATGCGGTTACCCACGAAGGTGCCAGGCACCTGAACGACGTGCTGGCGAGGCGCACCCACGTCTCGATCGAGACCTGGGACCGCGGCCTGTCGGCCGCTGACGAGGTCGCCGAGTTGATGGCAGGCCCGATGAAGTGGCGATCCAGGCAGGTGGCCAGGGAGTTGGAAAACTACCGGGCTGAGGTGGCCGCTGAACGCAAGTCCCAGGAGGCCGACACCGACACCGACGCCGATGCGATCAGGCTGGGAGCGCCCGAGATCGTGCCGGTGCTGGCCAACGGCGGCGCCGCAGGCTGACGGCGAGCGAGGCGATCGTGGTCGGGCTTGGTGGTCGCAACGGCGTCGGTGGCGGCGTCGGCTTGGGCGAGCGGGCGGCTAGACTTCCCGGCATGTCCAGGCCCCGTGTGCTGTCCGGTATCCAGCCGACGGCTGACTCCTTCCACCTCGGCAACTACCTTGGCGCGATCCGCCAGTGGGTGACGCTGCAGGAGACCAATGACGCCTTCTACTGCGTCGTGGACCTGCACGCGATCACCGTGCCGCAAGATCCGGCTGTGCTGCGCCGCCGGACCAGGTTGGCGGCGGCGCAGTTGTTCGGTGCTGGCCTGGATCCGCAGCGCTGCACGGTCTTTGTCCAGAGCCACATACCTGAGCACGCCGAACTCTGCTGGGTGCTCGGCTGCCTGACCGGATTTGGCGAGGCCAGCCGGATGACCCAGTTCAAGGACAAGTCCGTCAAGGGTGGTGCCGAGCAGGCCAGCGTCGGCCTGTTCACCTACCCGATCTTGCAGGCCGCCGACATCTTGCTCTACCAGACCGACCAGGTACCGGTCGGTGAGGACCAGCGGCAGCACCTTGAGCTGACCAGGGACCTGGCGCAACGGTTCAACCACAGGTACGGGCAGACCTTCGTGGTGCCCGGCCCGTACATCGTCAAGGACGTCGCCAAGATCAACGACTTGCAAGACCCTTCGATCAAGATGAGCAAGTCCTCATCAGCCCCGCAAGGCATCATCGACGTGCTTGAGTACCCGGCCTCGATCCGCAAGAAGATCGGTCGCGCAGTCACCGACCTAGGCTCGGAGATCAGGTTCGATGAAGCCGAGAAGCCGGGCGTGAGCAACCTGCTGCGGATCTACGCGGCGCTTGGCGGCCTGACTGTGCCCGAGCTTGAGCAGCGCTATGCCGGTGCCGGCTACGGCACGTTCAAGAAGGAGCTCGCAGAGGTCGTCGTCGACGCGCTCAGCCCGATCAGGGAGCGCACCGAGAAGTTCCTCGCCGACGAAGCCGAGCTGGACCGCCTGCTCGCCGACGGTGCCACCCGAGCCACCGAAGTAGCCGCCCAGACAATGCTCCAGGTCCGCGACCGCATCGGCTTCCTGCCTGCCCGCTAGCCAGGCCCGTCCATCGTTAGGCGCCGTACCCGTAGCCTCCGTGCCCTCTTCGAACGCGCGCGGTGCCCGCCGGTCAGACGTGCCAACCGTGGCAGCGGCGTGCCAGCGGTGCCAGCGGTGCCAGCGGTGCCGGGCGGGCCGGGCGGGCCGGGCGGGTCAGCTGGCCGGTTTTTGACGGCCCGAGCTGCGGCGGCGGAACAGGACGAAAGCCACCAGAGCCACACAGAGCGCGCCGGCGACGCCGGCTGTGATCGCGAGTTGGCTGTTGCCTGAGTTGGCCGAAGCGCCCGCTAGCGAGTTGCCTGGGGCGCCAACGGCCGCGGTCGGCCCAGTACTCGCTGTCGGTGCCGGCTTGGCTGGCGTCAATGGCAGCGGCGGGACCAGCGTGCCGACCGGCTTTACCCGGTCGTTCATCGCGAAACCCCAGCTCAGCAGCTTCTCGGCGGAGTAGATCTCCTGCAGCGGAGTGCAATGCATGATCGTGGCGATGAGCGTGACGCCGTGCCGCCTGGCCAGGCCGATATAGGTCGCCTCGGCCTTGATCGTCCAGCCGATCTTGCCGCCAATGCCGCCCTTGTACTGAGTCAGCAGGTAGTTCTGATTGACCAGGGTGATCTTTTTCTTCTTGCTCAGCGGGAACCGAGCGGACAGCGTCTCGTCGTACTTCATGAAGGCAGGCATCGCGAGCGCCTGCCGAGCGATCAGCGCGAGATCGTAGGCGGACACCACCTGACCGGATGCCGGCAGCCCGTTCGGCACCTTGGCGACCACGTCATAGGCCTGCAATTGATGTGCCTCAGCGTTGATTAGCGCCATGCCCTTGGCGAACGAGCCACTGGCCTGAGTCAGCGCGACGGCGGCGTCGTTCGCCGAGATCAGCAGCAATGCACGGAATAGGTCAGAGACTTTGTACTCGCGGCCGCGTACCAGCCCGACGATGTTCGGCTGCACCGAGGTGGCCATCCTGCTTGCCTTGACCATGGCGTTCGGGTTGAGCCTGGGCAGCAAGGTGATCGCGGTGAGGACCTTGAGCGTGCTGGCCGGCGGGTAGAGCCCATGCGGATCCTTGGCTGCCAGCACGGCGCCGGTCTTGGCGTTAGCGATCACGTAGGCCGACGCCGGGATCTTGGGCAGCTTCCAGCCGTCCTTCGCCCGGTAGTGCACGACGATGCCGGTGCTGGCCATCAGCGGGCCGCCGACCTGGTCCTTAGGCACGGGCTTAGCGATTTTCGTTCGGGCCGAAGCAGGCCTGATCGGTCGAGCGGCAGCGTCAGTCACCGGCACGGCGATGGTGGCCAGGGTTGAGGTCACCATCACAACGCCGATGGCTGCCAAAGCCCGCCGAACGTCTGACTTCATCGGGTGTTCCTTCGTGTCCGCCGGACGGGGGAGCAGCCCGGCTACCGCGATCTTCTGCCCCGAACCGACCGCGGAAATGCAGCCTACGCGCCCCGCTGCCCTAAATCGGCCGTAGTTGGCCATCGCCAAGCTTGGGTCAGGTCTTGCCTGATCGGTTCTGCCCGGGTCGACACGGCCGGCAAACGCCAGATCCAACGGTGATCAGGTAAAGGTCGGTAAAGGATTGGCCACGCTGCGCCGACGCCTTACGCGTTACCTCAGGGCCGCCAATGGTGCGTATGGCGACAGCTCAGGTCAGTGCCAGCCGGTGCCGTTCCAGCGGAAGACCAACGTCGTCACCGCGAGCGTGGAGCCGACCGTCCAGCCAGCGCCGCTGGCGGCCATCGACACGGCGGCCAAGGTCGCGCCGCCAGCTGGAGTCGGGCTTGCTGCTTGCTTCCACGCCGTGCCGTTCCAGTGCGCGATCAGCGTGTCGGCGGCACCGGTATAGCCCACGGCCCAGGCGTTGCCCGCACCCGTAGCGGTCACGCCCTGCAACAGGCTGCCGAGTCCTGCGCTCGGGCTAGCCTGTTGCTTCCAGTCGCTGCCGTTCCAATGCAAGATCAGGGTCTTGCGGTCGTGGGTGCCGACCGCCCAGGCGTTCTTCGCCCCCGTGCTGGTCACGCCGAACAGGGCAGAGTCACCGGCGACGGCGATTGCCGAGGTACTTCGCTGCCAGGTGCTGCCGTTCCAGTGCAGGATGACCCGGCTGCCGTCGCCGGTCTGGCCCACCGCCCAGGCATTAGTCGCCGAGGTGGCACTCACCGATTCCAGGATGTCGTTGTTGCCTGGACTCGGTGAAGGTACCCGGCGCCACTTCGTGCCGTTCCAGTGCAAGATGATGTTCGAGCCGGCCCAGGTCAGCCCAACCGCCCAGGCATTGGTGGCCGACACGGCAGCCACACCGTGCAACTCGCCGCCGCCGGCGGGGCTTGGGCTGGGGACGGTCTGCCACGTTGAGCCGGTCCTGCGCAAGATCAGGTTGCGGGGCCCGGCGCTGGCGTCGGTGGCACCCACCGCCCAGGATCCGCCCGGATAAGTCGTGATCGCCCGCAGCGCACCACCGTTGGGTAGCGTAGGCGCGGTCACCTGCTGCCACTTCGAACCACTCCAGTGGGCCAGGATCGGCTCCTTCGGGCTGGTGAACGTGTAGCCCACCGCCCACGCATTACCAGGCGCGGCTGCGACGCCAGTAAGAAATCCAGGGATGGCGAGGCCAGCTGATGGCAACTGCGTGCCTGCTCGCGCGGCTGGCGCCGCGGCAAGCGCGCAGGCACCGACGACAGCTAGAGTCACGGTGGCGGCGGTCGCGCTCCGCATCCGGCACCAGAGTCGTGCCAGCGGCGATACCAGCATCTACGGCTCCTTTCCCGCCTTGAGTCTGACAGAGCACGCAGTGCGGGTCCAGGCTGCTCTGCTGCCCGCCGCCGGTCGGCCGTAACCTTGAGGCATGACGGCTATCTCGGAATCTGGTGAGCCCATCGAGCCGGTCTACGGACCTAAGGCGATCGCGGATTTCGATCAGGATCGCGATCTTGGCGAGCCGGGGCAGTACCCGTTCACCAGGGGCGTGTATCCCACCATGTACGTCACCAAGCCCTGGACGATGCGGCAGTACGCCGGCTTTTCCACCGCCGCTGACTCCAACCGCAGGTACAAGCAGCTGATCGCGGCCGGAACGACCGGCCTGTCGGTCGCCTTCGACCTGCCGACGCAGATGGGGTACGACTCCGACGCGCTCCAGGCCGAGGGTGAGGTCGGCAAAGTCGGCGTGGCCATCGACTCAATCGACGACATGCGGGCGCTGTTCGACGGCATCCCGCTTGACGAGGTCTCGACATCGATGACGATTAACGCGCCAGCGGCGATCCTGCTGCTTCTTTACGAGCTGGTCGCCAGCGAGCGTGGTGTTAGCCAGGAAAAACTAACCGGCACCATCCAAAACGACATTCTCAAGGAGTACATCGCCAGGGGGACGTACATCTTCCCGCCAGCACCCTCCTTGCGCCTGGTCGCTGACACCTTCGCTTACTGCGGCTCGCATCTGCCGCGCTGGAACACGATCTCCATCTCCGGCTATCACATGGCTGAAGCCGGCGCCACGCCAGTGCAGGAGATTGCCTTCACGCTGGCCAACGCGAAAGAGTACGTGCGAACCGCGATCGCCGCTGGCCTGTCCGTCGACGAGTTCGCCCCGCGGTTGTCGTTCTTCTTCGTGGCCAGAAGCTCGCTGCTCGAGGAGGTCGCCAAGTTCCGCGCCGCCCGCTGGCTGTGGGCGCACATCATGCGGGACGAGTTCGGTGCTGTCGATCCGCGATCGCAGATGCTGCGATTCCACACCCAGACCGCTGGCGTGCAGTTGACCGCGCAGCAGCCGGAGGTGAATCTCGCGCGGGTCACCATCCAGGCTCTGGCGGCGGTACTCGGTGGCACGCAGTCGTTGCACACCAACGCCTACGACGAGGCGATCGCACTGCCGACCGAGCACGCGGCCCGGCTTGCGCTGCGGACGCAGCAGGTCATCGCTCACGAGACTGACCTGACTTCGACCGTCGATCCGCTGGCCGGCTCGTATGCGATCGAAGCCATGACCGTCGAGGTCAGAGATCGAGCAGCGGAGCTGATCGAGCGGGTCGACGAGTTCGGTGGCGCGGTGGCAGCTATTGAGCGTGGCTTCCAGAAGGCTGAGATCGAGCGTTCGGCCTATCAGGTGGCGCAGCAGATCGACCGAGGCGAGCGGGTGATCGTCGGGGTCAACAAGTACACCGTCGATGAAGAGCGCAGCTACACGCCGCTGCGGGTCGATCCGGCCATCGAACGGGATCAGGCCGAGCGGCTGGCCGCCCTGCGCGCGGGCAGAGATCGCGCGGAGGTCACCAGCAGTCTCGACGCCGTCCGGCGGGCGGCGGCCGGGCACGATAACATGCTGTATCCGCTCAGGACGGCCCTGCTAGCTCGGGCAACGGTCGGTGAAGTGTGCGACGCGCTGCGCAGCGAGTGGGGGGTGTACCAGCCTGCTGACGTCTACTAAGTGGCCGAATTGGCCGACTTCCGGCGACATGGCCGGTTGGTTGCGGGCCGGTCACAATCGGGCAACGTCAGCGATGGGCGGTTCCCGGCGCTACCATGCTTAGCATCAACGAGCACATCCGCCGGGCCGAAGAGATGCGACGAGGGTGCCTCTTATCAGCGCTTTTATGTGATAAAGCGCGCAGATGTGAGCAAGAACCGCAAGTATTGTCAATAGCCGCGGTTACGGCTGCATGAAAGTAAGACCTCTGGGCAGGTGCCCGCTGGTGACGCTCGTTGTTCCAGCGGGAAGTTGGCGATTCGCGCCGTTAGAGCGTTTAGCGGTGATTCGTCATAATTACTGTCATCAGTACTAGGCATCGCAGCTCGATGGCCGCAAGAACACGGTTGAAGGATCGAATGGACAGGCTTCTAGGCCGCCATAGGCCGCCAGAGCTGCATGGGGGAGGCGACTAATGGTTGAGCACGACCTAGCAGGTGAGCTCGACGCGTTTCTTGCTGAACATCAGCATGAGCTCATCGAGTTCCGGCGGGATCTGCATGCTCATCCTGAGGTTGGCTACTCCGAGCATCGGACGACCAGCAGGATCGCGCTACGCCTCGAAGGTGCCGGCTTGCGGCCATCCATCCTGCCCAAGGGCACAGGAATCATCGCCGACGTCGGCGGTGGTCCCGACGAGTCCCCGGTCGTGGCGTTGCGCGCGGACATCGACGCGCTGCCGATCGTGGACGAGAAGAACGTGAGCTACCGATCGCTCAATCACGGCGTCTGTCATGCCTGCGGCCACGATGTGCACACCACCGTGCTGCTTGGCACCGGCCTGTTCCTGGCCAAGGCAGCCGCTGCTGGCGCGCTGCCTGGCAAGGTCAGGCTTATCTTCCAGCCGGCCGAGGAGATCCCAGGCGGTGCGCTCGATGTGCTGGCGGCCGGCGGGCTCTCGTCAGTGGACCGTGCGTTCGCGTTGCACTGCGATCCCAAGCTGGACGTCGGCAAGATCGGCACCAGGATCGGTGCGATCACGGCCGCCTGCGACAAGATCAAGGTCAGGCTCACCGGGCCGGGCGGCCACACCGCGCGACCGCACCTGACCGCGGACCTGGTGTTCGCGCTCGGCAAGGTCATCACCGAGTTGCCTGCCGCGCTGTCTCGCCGCATCGACGCGCGATCTGGCCTCAGCCTGGTCTGGGGCAAGGTCAACGCGGGCTCGGCCGCCAACGCCATCCCCGACCTTGGCGTGGTCGAGGGCACCGTGCGCTGTCTGGACGACACCGCCTGGCATGCCGCTCCTGAGTTGCTCAAGTCCCTGCTTGAGGCAGTCACGAGCGGCTACGGAGTCGGCTACGAGCTCAGCTACGAGCGAAGCGTGCCGCCGACCGTCAATGACGGCGTCAGCACCTCGATGATCGCCGCGGCGGCTGACCGGGTGCTCGGCCCGGACTCGATCGCCGCCGCGCCGCAGAGCCTGGGCGGCGAGGACTTCGCCTGGTACCTGGAGTCAGTGCCGGGCAGCTTGGTCAGGCTCGGTACCAGGCGGCCGGGCTCAGGCGATGAGTTCGATATTCACCAGCCGATGTTTGACGTAGACGAGAGCTGCATCGGCGTCGGCGTCAAGGTCATGGCAGCCACCGCGATGACCGCGATCGGCGATGGCTGCGGAACCGAGCCGGTGATCGCCCCGATGGATCACGCCACCAGCCCGGTGCGGGCCTCGGTTGAGGATGTCACCCTCGCGGGGCCGTTATTAGCAGGTTCGCCACGCAGGCGGCTGAGCTGACGCTTAGGAGCTGACTCCTGGGAGCTGACTCCCGCTAGTTCGGGCTCGGTCTCGGCCGGTCTGATCGCCGCGATGCCGCGCTGATTGCGGCTGGGCAACGTAACGGTTGCGGCTTGACGCGACCGCTGCCTTAGCGCCAGCGTGCGCATATTCTGGTGCAAGCCGTCATCGCTGATGATCAGGCAGTTATCGACAGCTAGCTGGAGTGCGTGCGACCGTGTCCTTGCCGAACGACGCGCCCGACGAGCGGGCTAGGGCGACCGGAGTCCCTGGCACCTCATCCGGTCGGGTGAAGGCCGACGGTACCCGGGTGTACCAGATGACCCCGCCGCAGATCATCTGGTGGGGCTGGGTGGCCGCTGTCATCTTGAGCCTCGGTGATCTGGTGATCCAGGGGCACCATTTCATCTCGCTCAAGTTCGCGTTCGTCACCTTGGCGATCACTGGCGTGGTCTACGCCTGCACCGTGTGGTGCCGGGTGATCGCCGACCAGGCCGGCATTGAGGTGCGCAACCCTTTCCGCCGGTTTGTTATTCCGTGGACTGCGGTGCGCGGCATCTACCTTGCCGATTCGGTCGAAGTCCAGTGCGCCCGAGCGGGTGGCAAGAAGGACAAGACCGTCTACAGTTGGGCGCTGTCCTCACCGCGCCGGGCCAGGGCCAGGTCACAGCTGCGCGCCTGGCAATGGGATCAGGGCAAGCGCAGCCGCCCCTCCAGCTACAGCCGGATGCCGCAAGCCGCTCAGTCGCTGGTCAAGATGACTACCGCCGAGATCATGGCCAGAGAGCTCGCCGCCATGTCGGACGACGCTCGGTTCAGGTCCGTGATGGTCGACGTAGAACTGGACTTGACCGCCGGCGATGAGACCACCTCGGCTAGCGTCGAGGTGCGGTCGAGCGCGGTGAGTTCGGTGAGTTCGGCGACCAGCAGCGACTCGGGCGGCGACGTGCTCGTCGCGAAATGGGCCTGGCCGCCACTGCTCGCGATCGTGCTGCCCGTGGTCGGATACGTGATCACCGTCCTGGTGAAGTAGCCCCCGCCCGGCACCGGCCGGCCGGAACCTCAAGGGCCGACAGAGCGGCATGGGCGGGTGCGGACCTGCGTCACATAGTCAGCCGGGGCGCCGGCCGCCTCGGCCGCGTCAGCCATGATGCCCAGGTAGCGCGCCGAAGGCAGGCCGCCCTCGTAGTCGTTGAGTACGTAAAGCCAGGCCAGCACGTCGCCGTCGAGCGTGTCGACCCGCACCTTGAGCTTGCTGTAATAGCCGAGGGTGGCACCGTCCCAGCGGTCGAGTGCCCGCTCATCGCTCTCTGATACCTCATAGAGCACGACGAACACCCGGGAGTCGCGCTCTTCGACCACAGTCGCGAGCGAGCCCTCCCAGCCCAGATCCTCGCCGCCGAAGGTAAGCCGCCAGCCTTCTAGCCAGCCAACTCCGGCCTGCGGTGAATGCGGGCAGCGCGAACGCATCTGACCCGGGTCCATGTTGCTGCCATACGCTGCGTACAACGCCACGATTGCTTAGCGTACGAGGCTGCGGGGGCGCGGGTCACCGGGTTCGCCACGATGCGACAGAATGGGCCATCGTGAGCCAGCCGAGAGCACGCATTGTCATCGTTGGCGGTGGCCCTGGAGGCTACGAGGCCGCCCTGGTTGCCGCTCAGCTAGGTGCGGACGTCACCGTCGTCGAGGCGAGCGGTCTCGGCGGTGCCTGCGTGCTGACCGACTGTGTGCCATCCAAGACGCTGATCGCCACCTCGAGCATGATGGCCGCACTCGAAGGCACGCAGGACCTGGGCATCAGGTTCGACGGCGGTTCTTCCCTGCAGGTGCCAGCCGCGGCCGCACCGGGCCGCACCGAGTCGCGAGCGGCGGCCGCCGCAGGCCCCGCCGCGCCGCGAGCAGACAGCCAGCCAACGCCGGCGCGACCAGGGCGAGCGCCTGCGGTAGCTTTCCGTCCCGCCCATGGACGAGCGGACGCGCCGAGGCTCTACGCCAGGATCCAAGAGCTAGCCCGAGCCCAGTCAGCTGACGTCGCGACCAGGCTAGCGGCCGAAGGCGTGAGCGTCGTGGCGGGGACGGCACGGTTGATCCGGCCCGGCGTGGTCGGCGTCGGCGACCGTGAGATCGAGGCTGACACGATCTTGCTGGCCACCGGTGCCCGACCGCGAGAGTTGCCCGACGCGATACCTGACGGCGAGCGGTTGCTCACCAGCAGGCAGCTGTACGACCTGGCTGAGCTCCCCAGCGACCTCATCGTGGTCGGCTCCGGCGTGACCGGCGCGGAGTTCGCCAGCGCGTACCAGGCACTCGGCTCGCAGGTGACGCTGGTCTCCTCGCGGGATCACGTGCTGCCCAACGAGGACACCGACGCGGCCATGGTGGTGGAGGAGGTCTCGCGGCGGCGTGGCATGACCGTGCTTGGCCAATCCCGAGCCAGGTCCGCCGAGCGCACCGGCGACGGGGTGGTCGTCACGCTAGCCGACGGACGAACCGTTTCCGGCTCGCACTGCTTGCTCACCGTCGGGATGGTGCCGCTCACCGACGGTATCGGACTTGAGCAGGCCGGAGTCGAGGTCGACCAGCGTGGCTTCATCAAGGTCGACCGGGTGTCAAGGACGTCGGTGCCAGGGATCTATGCGGCCGGCGACTGCACCGGGGTGTGGATGCTTGCTTCAGTCGCGGCTATGCAGGGCCGGATCGCGATGTGGCATACCCTCGGTGAGGCGGTGCAGCCGCTGCGGCTCGGGCACGTCGCCGCGACTATCTTCACCGATCCTGAGATCGCCAACGTCGGCGTCAGCCAGGCCGACGTGGACCGGGGCGCGGTCACCGCCAGGGTCGTCAAGCTGCCGCTGGCGACGAACGCACGGGCCAAGATGGACGGCTTTGGCGATGGCTTCGTCAAACTGTTCGCCAGGGTCAACACCGGGATCGTGCTCGGCGGCGTCATCGTCGCGCCGCACGCCAGCGAACTGATCCTCGGTCTGTCGCTAGCGGTCGAACAGCAGCTCACAGTCGATCAGGTCGCGCACACCTTCGCCGTCTACCCGTCGCTGACCGGCAGTATCACCGAGGCCGCCCGGCGGCTGATGCAGCCGCAGGAATAGATCCGGCGTTCGCTAGTGCGCTGGCCGGCCGAGATCAGGGTCGTCCGGTGCCTCAAGACCGTGCTGGCGCAGCCGGGTCGCCCTGATGTCGTCCGCATAGGCCGTGACCGTGAACACGCTGCCAGCCAGGATCAGCACGATCATCATCGCGGCGAGCCAGCCTGGCGCGGGCAGCAGCACGAGCAGCACCACCGCGACGATCACGCATACTGGCACGATCACTGCCAGGTGCCTGAGCACCGTTCGGGTGCGCCAGCCAGCGTCGGTGAGCTCGTGCTTGACCCAGTCGGTGTTTTCCTCGGGCAGGCGGAATCCGAGCGCGAACAGCAGCCAGCGGCGCGGTCCAGGATCACCGGTCAGCCGGGTCATAGCTCAGTCCGCCAGTCGGCAGATAACCTGGCCAGCCGGGACAGTCTGGCCGACCTGGACGGTCAGCTCGGCGACGGTACCGTCTTTGTGCGCGGTCAGCGGCTGCTCCATCTTCATCGCTTCGAGCACCACGATCGTCTCGCCCGCCTGTACCCGCTGGCCGTCAGCCGCGACGAGCTTGACTATGGTGCCTTGCATCGGGCTGATCAGGTGGTCATCGCTCGCTGCGGCGATGTGGCGGCGCGCGTCGCCCCGGCCTGACTTGGCCCGGCTCGCTCGTCCGGTTGCTGACGAGCCTGGCTGATCTGGGCGAGCGCCGCCGAACCCGGCTGGCAGCACGACTTCCAGGCGCTTGCCGTTGACCTCGACGAGAACCCGCTCACGCGCACCGGGGTCGGCGTCGAAGTGGCCAGCATCGCTGATCGCGCCATCGCCACTGTAGGGCGGCAGTTGCGCGGCGAACTCGGTCTCGATCCACCGGGTGAACACCGAGAACGGCTCGTTAGTGAACGCGGGATCGACCACGATCGCCTGATGGAAGGGCAGTACGGTCGGCATCCCGCCGATTTCGAACTCGGCCAGCGCGCGCCGGGCCCTGGCCAGCGCTTGCGCCCGGTCAGCTCCGGTCACGATCAGCTTGGCGATCAGCGAGTCGTATAGCTGCGGCACCGTCATTCCGGCGGCATAGCCTGAATCGAGTCGCACGCCAGGTCCCGACGGCGGCTTCCATACGGTTAGCGTGCCCGGCGCAGGCAGGAAACTACGACCGGGGTCCTCGGCATTGATCCGGAACTCGATCGAATGCCCGCGCAGTGGCGGGTCATCGAAGCCAAGCGGCTGGCCGTCAGCGATCTTGAACATCTCCAGCACCAAGTCGATCCCGCTCACCTCCTCAGTCACCGGATGCTCGACCTGCAATCTGGTGTTGACCTCAAGGAACGAGACGGTACCGTCCTGGCCGATGAGGAACTCGCAGGTGCCCGCGCCGACATAGCCGGCTTCCCGCAAGATGGCCTTGGACGACTCGCGGAGAAGTGCCTCCTGCGGAGCGGTGACGAACGGGGCCGGTGCCTCCTCCACCAGCTTTTGATGCCTGCGCTGCAGCGTGCAATCCCTGGTCGAGACGACGACCACATGCCCGTGCGCGTCGGCCAGGCACTGGGTCTCCACATGCCTGGGCTTGTCCAGGTAGCGCTCGACAAAGCACTCGCCCCGGCCGAACGCGGCGACTGCCTCACGCACCGCTGACTCGAACTGCTCGGTGATCTCCGCCATGGTGCGGGCCACCTTAAGACCGCGCCCGCCGCCACCGTAGGCGGCCTTGATCGCGATCGGCAGTCCGTATTCCTCCGCGAACGCCACCGCCTCCGCCGGCCCGGCGATCGGCCCGTCAGTGCCAGGGGCCAGCGGCGCGCCAACCCGGCGAGCGATGGCCCTGGCCGCCGTCTTATCGCCAAGCGCCTCGATCGCAGCCGGCGGCGGTCCGAATCCAGGTCAGCCCAGCTGCGATCACCTCGGCCGCGAACTGCGCGTTCTCGGCCAGGAATCCGTATCCGGGATGGACGGCGTCGGCACCAGATTCGGCTGCCGCCTTCAGGATCTTCGCGATGTCCAGATAGCTATCGGCCGCGTTCTTGCCGCCCAGCGCGTAGGCTTCGTCAGCCGTCCGGACGTGCAGCGAATCTAGATCAGGCTCGGAGTAGACGGCGACGCTGACCAGTCCGGCGTCCCGACAGGCGCGGGCGACTCTGACCGCGATTTCGCCTCTATTGGCGATGAGGACCTTGCGCACGAAACGGCTCCTTCTCGACTGGCAGGAGTCTAATGATCGCGTCGTTCGATGTGGACGACAGCCCGGCTGGGTACCGCTCGGCTAGCTAGGGAAGCCGCTCCGCCGCCATCCGCCAGCTCCGCCAGCGATTGGCTGGCGGACCAACCGTGACCTGCTATTCCATTCAGAACGATCGCACCGCGCGACTCTGCGTTGGCCGACCGAACTCTGGGCGGTGGCCCCCCGAGTAGCCATGACGGCTATCACCGCAGCGATCTCGGCATCGGTAGGCTGGCCGTGCACGAACGCGATGGACGGAGTCGTGTCAGGCATCGTCATCTGGACTTGCCAACGCCGACGCCGAACTGGCGATGCACCCTGGCCCAGAACGCGTCCCGCAGCCACTCCCTGGCTTCCTGATAGGAGCGCAGCGACAGGCCGAGCTCTTTCTCGGCGTCCACCAGCAATTCCTTGTCGATCACCGGCGGCAGGATCGGTCCTGGCAGCAGGTCGCGGATGTTGTCCTCGCCTCGGGTGAGAATCCACTTCTGCGCGACGTGCTCGCCGGCCTCCTCGACTCGCTCCCGCGAAGGACCAAGCCTGGCTGCCGCGATGTGGGTGGCGCTGATATGGATCGAGGTCTTGGCGTGCGACCGGAAGGGGTTACGATCGCCAAAGAGCTGCGCTGGTGACGGCGCCGCTGGGCCGGTCTGAATCCCTGGCACCACGCTGACCTGGTCGGGCCTTACCGGCAACGCCCCGTGCGCGACGCCCTGAGCCGCATCAGCGGTTGGCTGCGGCGCGAAGTAGGGCTCGATGAAGGACCGTTCAAGCACCTCGACGGTGTCGGATTCCCAGACGAGGCGCTCAGCCTGGTTAGTGCCGTAGGGCGGCTCAACGCCCCACAAGTGCACCCGTACACCGAAAGCCTGCGCCGCCTCCACGGCAGGCACCATGTCCTCGTCGCCGGCCACCAAGATGGCGTCAGTGATCGCCCGGTGCCTGGCCAGCGCCTCCATGTCGGCGCGGATCTGCGCGTCCACGCCCTTCTGCTGGCCGCGCGCGTTGAGGTTGCCGAGCCGGAGCTTCACCAGCGGCATCTGCGCGATCACCCGCTGGTCGAAGGTGGGCACCCGGTCACGGGCGGCGTCGTACCAGTAAACCCTGAGCAACTGCCCGCGCACCTGATCGTCTGCCTGCTTGATCAACGCCTGGATAAGCTTGTCGGCATCGACTCGGTACTCTCGCCGCGAGGACGCGCTGAACAGCAACTCACCAGCGGATGCGTAGATGTACCCGACGTCGACCATGATGGCGTAGCGGGAAAGCAGCGGCAGCGAAACTTCTGACTCGGTCATATACCTTCGACTCTAGTCGGCGCCGGACGGGGTGTCGCGCAGCCGGAGCAATCGCCGGAGCTCTGGCCCAATTTGCCGACGTTCGGCAAGTCCGCCCAGCCAGCCGCCCGCCCGGCCCGGCCAGCCTCCGGCCCAGCCGCACGCCCCTAGCTCCCGCGTCAGCCCGCGCCCAAACCAGCCGCCCGCCCGGCCCGCCCAGCCTCCGGCCCAGCCGCACGCCCCTAGCTCCCGCGTCAGCCCGCGCCCAAACCAGCCGCCCGCCCGGCCCGCCCAGCCTCCGGCCCAGCCGCACGCCCCTAGCTCCCGCGTCAGCCCGCGCCCAAACCAGCCGCCCGCCCGGCCCGCCCAGCCTTTCCCTTGCTGGCAGCCTCCTACCCCGCCCGGGCTGGCTGTCTCCTACCCCGCCCGGGCGTGCTGCCTGTTACCGTGCCCGGGCTGGCTGCCTCTTACCCTGCCCGGGCCCGGCTGCCTCTTACCCTGCCCGGGCCGGCTGCCTCCTACTCCGCCCGGCTGGCTGCCTCCTGCCCCGCCCGGCGCGCGGATCAGAGTGGGATGTTGCCGTGCTTCTTTGGCGGCAAGGTCTGACGCTTGGTGCGCAGCGAGCGCAATGCTTTGATCACGGCTGGTCGGGTCTCGGCCTGCCTGATGACCGCGTCCACGTACCCGCGCTCGGCGGCGACATACGGGTTGGCCAGCGTGTCTTCGTACTCGGTGGCTCTGACGGCACGAATCTGGGCTAGTTCGTCATCGGTGGCCGCCTCGGCAAGCTCACGCCGGTACAAGATGTTGACGGCACCTTGCGCGCCCATGACGGCTATCTGTGCGGTTGGCCAGGCCAGATTGACATCGCCGCCTAGGTGCTTGGAGCCCATCACGTCATAGGCGCCGCCGTACGCTTTCCTCGTGATCACAGTGACCTTCGGCACCGTCGCTTCGGCGTAGGCGTAGATCAGCTTCGCGCCGCGCCTGATAATGCCGCCCCACTCCTGGTCGGTGCCGGGAAGGAACCCAGGCACATCAACGAACGTCAGCACGGGCACATTGAAGGCATCGCAAGTACGGACAAATCTGGCCGCTTTTTCCGAGGCGTCGATGTCCAGGCAGCCGGCGAAGTGCATAGGTTGATTAGCGACCACTCCGACCGGCGCGCCTTCCACCCGGCCGAAGCCGACAATGATGTTTTTCGCGAACTCGGCGTGGATCTCGCAGAATTCGCCGTCGTCCAGGATGTGTTCGATCACCGAGTGCATGTCGTAGGGCTGGTTAGCCGAATCCGGGATTACCGCATCGAGTTCGGCGTCAGCTTCCGTCAGTTCGCAGATCGTCTCAGGATCCGTCAGTGCCGGCTGGGCCGGCGGATCCTCCAGGTTGTTCGACGGCAGATAGGACAGTAGCTCTCGGGCGAAGTCCAGGCAGTCTTTCTCGTCAGTCGCCTGATAATGCGCTACGCCGGACTTGCTGTTGTGCGCATGCGCGCCGCCGAGGTCTTCGAAGCTGACCTCCTCGCCGGTCACTGTCTTGATCACATCGGGTCCGGTGATGAACATGTGCGACGTCTGATCGACCATCAGCGTAAAGTCCGTCATCGCCGGCGAGTACACCGCGCCACCCGCACATGGACCCATGATCAGCGAGATCTGCGGCACGACGCCTGACGACATGACGTTACGGAAGAAGATCTCCGCGTAGAGCCCAAGCGCGACTACGCCCTCCTGTATGCGGGCGCCGCCACTGTCGTTGATGCCAATCACCGGGCAGCCAGTTTTCAGCGCATGATCCATCACCTTGACGATCTTGGTGCCGAAGACCTCGCCGAGCGACCCGCCGAAAATGGTGAAATCCTGGCTGAACAAACAGACCGGCCGCCCGTCGATAGTCCCGTAGCCAGTCACCACGCCGTCGCCGTACGGCCTGGTCTTGGCCAGCCCGAAATCGCGAGCGCGATGTCGAGCCAGTTCGTCGAATTCGACAAAAGAGCCAGGGTCGAGCAGATACTCGATCCGCTCTCGCGCCGTCATCTTGCCCTTCGCATGCTGTCGTTGGACCGCCTGGTCCGAGCCAGCATGCACGGCTTCATACCGACGTTTTGCCAGGTCGGCGATCTTGCCTGCGGTGGTGTGAATGTCGATAGGGTCGTCGTCAGCCTGAGCGGTTTCGGTAGCCATGCCGCCAAAGATAAGACAGCCCCACCAACCCACGCCGCTGACCCCGCGCTTCCGAGGCCCGCGCTCCCGAGCCCGCGCTCCCGAGCCCGCGCTCCCGAGGCCCGCGCTCCCGAGGCCCGCGCTCCCGAGCCCGCGCTCCCGAGCCCGCGCTCCCGAGCCCGCGCTCCCGATGCCCGCGCTCCCGAGGCCCGCGCCGCTGGTTCCGTGCCCGGTCATCCGCTTGCGTGATCGGTCTCGCGTCCTGCCGTCCCGGCCACCTGCCCGCGCGGTTAGTCCACCGCTCGGTGCCCGCTCGGTGCCGGGGCACGATGCCCCGCACGGTGCCCCCCGCAGTCGCTTCGGCGTGATATGTCGCTGCTCGACACCCTCCTTTCACGCGCAAGCGACCGAACAAATCGATCAAAACACTTAATGAGGTCTATTTCTGGCTGAGGGAAAGTCGCTTCCCCGTGAAATGTCGTCGGCCCAGCGGCACATTTCACGGGGAAGCGACTCGTCCACGGCCTGGCGGCTCAGCGTCGGCCCCTGGCAGCTCAACGCCGACCCGGACGGCTCGCCATCCGCCGCCACGTCGGGTCTGGGCGGCTCGTCATCCGCCCAGCGCCCGTCTTGGTTCGATCGCGGAGGTTCGCATCGCTGGCCGGCATGGCGTGACAGGCTCACCTTTGAGGCAACCGAGGCAAAAGTGGTATTTGTGACTCGATTGATCATCAGCCCGGCACATGCGGCAGATCCAAAGCGAGCGGGGAAGCGGACCGGGGAAGCGAGCAGGGAAGCGGGACCGGGGAGCGGGACCGGGGAGCGGGACGGGAAGCGGGGCGGGTGGCGAGCCGGAAGCGGCGAGTGGACAGCCGAAGCGTGGAGCGGGGTGCAGGTGAGCGGGGTGCAGGTGAGCGGGGTGCAGGGCCGTGGCGGGATGTTATGGCGCTTGGATTGTCAGGACGGTCCAGGCACCAAGGCAGACTCGGTCGCCCGACTGCAGGGGGTGCGGTACTCCGGTGGCGACGTCGTCGCCGTTGACCTGGGTGCCATTCGATGAGCCAGGATCTAGTACGGCCCAACCGTCGGGCTGGGCGATCAGCACGGCGTGCAGGTGCGAGATGCCTGGGTCGGTGGGCGGGCCGGTCAGGTCAATCTCTGGCTCAAGGCCACGGGACGCGCTGCGCCTGCCGATGCGCATCTCGTTGCCGGTCAGCGTGAACTTCCGCTCTGGGCAGTAGCTGGGGAACTCGATTGATGCAGCATCGGGGCCACCGGCCGCGATCACGGCATCGAAGTAATCTCGATCGGCCGTCACCGTCGCTGTCCAGGCTGACCCGCCCGATAGGCCGAGGTCACCGGCAGGCAGTTGGCTAGGGGCGGCGGTACCGACACCGGCCCGGACGGCCCCGGACGCGATCGGGCCAAGACCGGACGAACCGTAGGGATCCTGACCGGCCGGTGAACCGTAGGGAGTCGCGCCGACCGCCGGATCCTGGCCAGCGGCCACTCCAGGGAAATGCTGGCCGGCCGTCGTTGCGTAGGGGTCCTGCCCGGCGGCAGACGTGATGGGGCCAGATTGGCCGGCGAGCGGGTCGGGGATGAGCGGGTCGGGGATGAGCGGGTCGGGGATGAGCGGGTCGGGGATGAGCGGGTCGGGGATGCCAGGAGCTGAAGCAAGGAGGTCAGGTTGACCGGCGAATGGGTCGGGTGCGCCTGTTGCCGCCAAGGGCGGGTCGGGTGGACCTGAGGTGCCCATGGTCGCCGCGCCGGGGTCGGGCTGGCCGGTGAGCGGGGCGGGGGCCGCGCCAGGGTCGGGCTGGCCGGTGAGCGGGCTCAGTGGCGCTGGCGGGCTTAGGGACGGGGTACCGGTCGTGTAGTCGAACCCGCACACCTCGCAAAACTGGCCGCCTCGGTCAGTGCCGCATTGCGGGCACACTTCGCCCCCAGGGCTGGTCGAGCCGCTACTCGCAACGGCCGGCCCGCCGCCAATACGCATCCCGCAGGTGTCACAAAAGTCGGTGGCGGCCGACTCGTGACCATCAGGGCATGTTGCCATCAGTTCACAACCTAGCGCTTGGTTCTGACCGTCTTAGTAGAGCGAGTGTCGAGCGCCATCTCGTCGGCGTCGTCCACCTTCTTCTTCAGCCGGACGGTGCCGGTAGCGAGGTCTACGACGTCGACCACCTTGGCCAGGAGCTTGGCGGTGTCGTCGTTGCCTGACTCTTGCGCGAGCTTTACGGCGCGACCGAGCTTGGCGGTGGCGAGTTCCTCATCGCCCTGCTTGCGCGCCTCAAGGCCGTCCTGGATGGCCTGGGCGAGTTCGGCCTGGCCGGTGTAGTGGGCGACGTTGGAGTTGATCCTGGTGGACAAGGCCTCGTCGTCGGTCCAGACGGCCCGCACCAGGCCCTGACCTTGCACCTGGCCGCCGACCACCAGGCTGACTCGCCCGGCCAGCATCTCCTGGCCGACCGCGGCGGACTTGACTACGACACACACGTGATAGTCGCGGCTTTCGCCGCCGGCCCAGGCACCGGTCGGGTAGTCGCCGGCCTGCGGACCTGAGGTGATCCGGCGGCTGGTCAGATCGTCGACCATCGGTGCCACCTGTTTGACGAACTTGATCTCCGCTGCCTGCGGTGTCCATAGCCTGAGCACCACGTCGGCAACCGCTTTGCCCATGGCGGCGGTGATCATGGCCTCGAAGTCGGCGGTCAGGCCGGCCGGGTCGGGCACGATGTCTACCGTGCCGAGCAGCGCAGTCGAGATCCGGCGCAGCTCAGCGACTTGCCAGTCCGTGCCAACGCCACGACAGTCGCAGCTGAACGCGCCCTCGCACAAACTGATTGCCGCAGTGAGCTGCTCGGGTGCCTCGTGCTCATTCTTGCCGTCGGTGAGCAGGATCGCGTGCTTCAGCGTGGCCGTGCTCGAGCTGAACATCTGGCTGGCCAGCCGCAGCCAAGTACCCATCGCGGTGCCGCCGCCGGCTTGCAGCCCCGATGCCAGCCGCTTGGCCATGTCCCTGGTCTGCGGGCTGGCAATCGCCAGCGTGCCGTCATTGGGGTAGACCGCGCGCGCCTTCTCGGTCCCGGCGATCACGGCGAAGGCCACGCCGTCGCGAATGACGTCGATCGCGGCGGCTGTCGCCGCCCTGGCCTGCACGATCTTCGCGTGCGGGTACTCCATCGAGCCTGAGCAGTCAACGATGATGATCTCAGCACGCCCGGCGACGCCGCCGGCCCCACCAGCCGGGCCGCCGCCAGTCCCGGCGGGCACGGAATCCGGTGCGGTCACCGTCACGATGGCGTTGACCTCCCTGGCACCCTCAGGCAGGTACTCGTTCTGGAACACATCGACGGTGAAGTCGGTTTGGCTCATGAGCGCTTGTCTCCTATCTCAGTCGCGGCAAGCACCGACGTGTCGCCGTCTCTGGTCCTGGCACTCGGCGGGAACGGGATGAACACGACGGTCACGTTGTCGCCGCCGCCTGAGTCCAGTGCGAACTTCACTAGCTCGCCGGCAGTCTGCAGCGGATCGGTCAGCGCGCCGGGCAACGCCATCGCGGCCAGCCCGGCCACGTCCGGCTGATAGTTCCAAAGGCCGTCCGAGCAGAGCAGCACGGCGCCGGGCCCGGGCGGGTCGAAGGTGCATACGTGCGCCTCAGCCTTGTCAGAGTCGGCGCCGATCCAGCCGGTCACCACGTGACCTTGCGGCGAGGCGAGCGCTTCGGCCTCGGACAGCACGCCGCGGGCGATGAGCTCCTGCGCGATCGAGTCATCGAGGGTGAGCCGCTGGGAAGCGTCAGGTCCTGAGGCGTCGATCCAGTAGGCGCGACTGTCGCCGAGCCAGCACACGGTGACTTGAGCCGCGGTCACCACGGCCGAGACGAAGGTCGCCGACGGGGCGTTGAATTGCAGGTGCGCTTCGTTGGCCAGCTCGTTCAGCGCCTTCTGGGCGGCTCTGACGGCGCGGGCTGATGCCTCGGCCAGGTCGGCGTCGCTGCGTACCGCCGCTAGCAGCACCTGCACCGCCGAATGCGAGGCGGTCTGGGATGCCTCGTCGGGATTGGTCGAAGTGGAGACCCCGTCACAGACGACGGCGAGCGCTACCGGGCCGCCCTTGGACTGAGCGGTGGCCAGCGCCATCGCGTCCTCGTTGCGGTTGTGCCGCAACCCCTTGTCGGTGACCCCAGCTACCAGGTCAAGCTCCAGCTCCACATGGTCGTTTCCAGATGGCACTTTGTACCCGCAGTTCTCGCAGTAGCCTTCGGGGCTGATGGTCGCTTCCGGACAGTTCGGGCACTCGGTGACCGGCTTGGCTCGGTCGCCGCTGAGCAGCGCTGGCGACAGCTCGGCGCGGCAGGACTCGCAAAAATTGTCATCGGGCCAGATCGGCTCGCCGCAATTCGGGCAGCGCAGCTCCGTCGTGGGCGGCTCAGGCGCGCTCATGACCAGGTACTCGGACGGACGGTGTTGGCCAGGTCAATGAGCTCAGTACGACGATGCCGGTCCATCGCCAGCTGGGCCTGGGCACGGTAGCTGCGCTCAAGGCCAAAGCGGATGGACCGCTCGGTGCCGTCGCAGCCGAGCAACTGCCCGCCGCTCAGTGGCTCGCTAGCCGCGAGCCGGTCCAGTGCTGCTTGCAATACCTCGGCGGTGACCTGCTGCAGCGCGGCCGGGTCGAGCCTGAGCCTGCTGACCCCGACCCCGGCCTCGTCCAGATCGTGAGCCGAGACGCAATGCTGGCCGGGCGGTGCGAGCACGCGGATCCTGACGGCTGCGAGTTGGGCGGCGATGTACTGGCTCGACGAGTCGGGAATGGCGGAAAGCGCCGCGATAGCGCCAGCCCGATCACCGGCATCAAGCAGCGTCCTTGCCAATCCGAAGGCCGCGCTGACGAACGCCTGGTCGATGGTCCAGACCAGCCGGAAGAACCTGGTCGCCCGCAATTGGTCGCCGCCCGCCTCAGCGGCGAAGGCCAGTGCCAGCTTAGGCGCCAGCTCGCCGGGAAGCGCGTCATACACTCGGTCGAACGCTTCGTAGGCCTCGCTCGCCCTGCGGGTCGCCAGTGCGGCCAGGCCCTGATGCCAGGAGATACGCCAGTCGCCAGGATCGTTGGCCGCCAACCCGGCCAGCACACCGTCGGCACCGGGCAGGTCGCCCACCGCGATCTTGGCTCTGACCAAGGCCAGCGCCGTCTCGACGGATTCAGCAACGCCAGGCGGGGTGCCCTGGGCCCCAGCGACCGCCCCGGCAAGCACCACGGCGAGCTGGCCTGGCTCGAGCGTGCCCAACGTGGCCAAGTAGCTCGCCGCCGGGTCATCCCGGTCGACGATCGGCACCGGCAGCCCGGCCAAGATCTCCATGATGCCTGGCGGCTGGAGCGGCATCCGGGCATCCGCCGTCCCCGAGCCAGTCGGCCGGTCCAGGCTGATCGGTGTCGGCGCGCCGATCGTCCGCAGCGGCGGACTGAACAACTTGGAAAACGATGGCCTCGGCCGGTGATCGGCCACCGACAGCACCTCGCGCAGCACCCCAAGCAGCTGACCTGCCATCTCCTCAGCCGAGTCGAACCGCTGGTCAGGGTCGGGGTTCGTGGCTCGGCGCAGCGCGCGCAAGAAGGACTCTTGCACCGCGAGCAGCGGCACCGTGGTCGGATCGGGCAGGCTATTTTGATAGGTGCTCTGATAGCCGGAGAACTCGAAGGTCAGCACGGCCAGCGTCCGGCCGACGGTGTACAGGTCCGACGACGGCGACGGGCCGTGGTCGGCGACCTCGGGCGCCTGGTAGCCGACCGTGCCGTAGATCTCGCTGTCCTCGTCGTCGATCCGCCGGACGCCGCCCATGTCGATGAGCTTGAGCTGCTCCTCGGTCTGGATCACGTTGTCCGGCTTGAAGTCGCAGTAGACCAGGCCCCGGCGGTGCAGGTAGCCGAGAGCGGGCAGCACCTCGAGCACGTAGGCGAGCGCGATCGGCAGCGGCATTGACCCGCTCGACCGCCGCGCGCTCGCCGGCAGGATCTGCTCGCAGCGACTGGCCACCGACGTACTCCATCACGATGTAGCCGGCTGCTCGCCGGGGCCTGTCGGCGTGCTGCACGAAGTTGTAGATGCCGCACGATGTTGGGGTGCTCGACCTCGGCGAGGAACCGCCGCTCGGCAACCGCCGCCTCGACCGCCGCCGGGTCCGTCGGTGTTGAGCAGGCCCTTGAGCACGACCCAGCGGTCGGACAGTTCTGGTCCTGCGCCAGGTAGACCCAGCCGAGGCCGCCGTGGGCCAGGCAGCCGGCACCTCGTACTGCCCGGCCACCAGCTCGCCCTTGACCAGCTTCGGGCGAGAACGAGAACTTGTTACCGCAGTTCGCGCAGTAGCCCTCGGCCAGCCCTGGGCGGCCTTCCCGGCTGCGTCCGACTGGCCGCTCGCAGCACCCCGCAGAACCGCTTGTTCTCCGGTACCTGCGGGTTGGCCAGCACCGCCGTCGCTGGGTCACGTGCCGGTACTGGCGGGACTTCGATCAGCCCGGCACCGAGGCTGCCGCGTGAGGACCGAGATGCCCGCGAGGACCTCGTGCTGCCCGATCGCGTCCGGCCGGTGCCCGAGGTACTGCCGGTGCTGCCCGACTGAACCGAGGAGGCTGACGACGTGGCCGCCAGTGCCGACGCCGCCGCTACGCCGCAGACGTTGCAGTAGCCGTCCTCGATGGTGCCAGAGCAGGCCGGCTGGGTGCACCTGACTCCTGGTGACGTCATGTTCGATCTCCGCTCCGACGCAGCTGAAGTACCGCGTGCTGGTATCCGCTCACTGCCGCGGCGGCCGCCGCAAGGTCACAGGGCGCGGTCCACAGCAGCTCTTTGGCGCTCAGGTAGCGCTGGTCAAGGTCGGCGTTTTCGGCGCCGCCAGTGCCGCCCGCCTTCGCCCGGTAGGCATCGAGCAGGCCGCGCAGTTCATTGCGCTGCTCGATCAGCCCCGATGCGGCCCGCTCAGCCGCCCGGCACTGCTCGGCCACCGCAGCCGCCTGCTTGCCGACTAGGTCGAGCTCGGAAGCCAGCCTGGTCCACCGGCCAGCCGCTTTGATTGCCGCCAGCTCATCGAGCCGTCCGGCCAGAACTGTGACCTCAGGCAATGCTTCAGCTTCTGAAATAAGAATGCGGGTGGCCGCGCGCTCGCGCGCTACGGTGGCGTCCTGCCTGGCCTGCTGGGCCGCACCAACCGCCGCCGTGACCTCGGCTAGCCGCTGGTCGGCCTCGCGCCGTACTCGCCCAAGCTCGGCGAGCTGAGCGGTGGCGGCAGCTGTCAGCCGGGTCAGCCGGTCGAGCGCCGAGGTATCGACCCGGCCGCCGGTCCACAGCGCCAGCGGGTCGCTGTTGAGCTGATCGCGGAGCTCGCGCAGGCTGGTCTGCGCTTGCGCCAAGGCCTCGCTGGTCCCGGCTTCACCGAGTCCAGGCAGCTCCTGCCTGGCTGCCTCAAGCTGCGTGCTGGCCAGCCTCAGCCCGTCGGAGATCTGGTTCCACACGGTCTCGGCTGCGGTCAGCACCGCCGCCACCGAGCTGAACGAGCCTCGCATCTCCCGCACCGTCGTCTGCAAGCTCTGCCGCACCTGACCGCCGGCCGTGAGCTCACGCTGACCAAGCGGCGCGACGGCCCTGGTGAGCACCACAGCAGGACCGGTGAGCAAGGTGGTGACTTCCTCAAGCCGAGCGACCGGGAGCCGTCCTGGCGTAGCCAGGATCTCGCTGGCCCGATCGATGACTGCCGAGTACGCGGTGAAGGTGTCCCACAGCGAAGCCAGCCCGCTTGAGGCGGCGTCCCACTGATCGCGGCTCTGGCCGGTCAAGGTCGCGCCAGCGAGCAGCCGCTTGCCGAAGCTGCCATCGAGTTCGAGCAGGTTCGCCTGGATGGTGTCGCGCTCAGCCGCTGCGGCGGCAGCCGTGGCCTGAGCCTGGTCGCGGGTCAGCATGACCGGCTCAACGGTACTCGGCCAGGCGTCGCGACAGGCCCCAGGCGCTGCCAGCCGCCATCAGGACGGCGGCGATGATCACCCCGGCCTCAAGCCCGCCGAAGGCGCCGCTGCCGTTGGCCGCGTTCGAGGTGAAGACCACTTGGTCGGCGCTGATGGCCCGACTGAGGTCGGACTCCAGCTTGGCGAAGGCGGCCGCCGAGCCGCCGGCGCCGGTGCCGATCACCAGCTTGGTCTCAGCCGCGTAGTTCGCCGCCGTGTCTAGCTCGAAGATCTTCTTCGAGGCGGCGTACCAGGCTTTGGCGTCGGTGCCGGCGGCGGCGATCGCCGCCGAGCTGGTCCCGCCTGGCGAGGCGGTGGCAGCGGCGTTGAGGAAGGTGCCGACGCCGGGGCCGATCCTAAGTTGCTCAACCGCGAAGTTGTCCTGGAATGAGGCGCTGCCGCTGCGCGAGATCAGGTTCAGCACCTCATCGCTGCGCGCTTGCTGCGCGGCGATGCTCGCCTGGGCGACTGCCTCTGCCGGAGTCGAGCCGTGGCCAAGGCCCTTTCCGAAGTCTGATCGTGCGGATACGAAGGCGACAGCCAGCCACCCGGTGGCGATCACCAGCGCGGCAGTCGCCAGGATCAAGCCGTAATTGACTGTGCGGTGGGTACGGCGAGTCAGCCAGCGCTGTGCGCGCACCAGTACCAAGCCGATCCCGATTGCCAGCAGCACCGCGACCACGATCAGCGGCAGGCCGGTGGCCTGGGAACTGGCGGTGGTCAGGCCGGCGTTTTCGCTGGCGTAGACCGAGTGTGCGGCAGGCAGCAGCGTCAAGTGCATTTCCTCCGACGCCACTTGCATGAACGAGCCGCCGGTCAGCGGATAGCCGAGCGAGCTGTAGGTCTGCGCTTGCTGCACGTAGCCGGTGTAAACCGGCAGCCCAGCCGAGATGGCACCGAGATCGCTGGCCAGCTCGCTGCCACTGGCCCCGGCCCCGGCGCTGCGCAATTCGGCCAGGTCGGCGGCGGCGCTGGCGATGTCGGCCTCGTAGTGCTGGCGCACAGAAAGCGGTTCTGGTGGACCAGCAAGGAACGCCGTGGTCGCGGTGACGTCGGCGTCGGACAGCGACTGGTACATCTGCTGGGCGGTCAGGCTGAGTGGCTCGCTGGTGGTGACGACCTCGCTCGCACCCGAGGCGTGCTGGTCGACGGTCCAGGCCGCGACGACTCCCCAGATAATGGCGCCGAGTATCAAGGTGACCATCAGCGACCTGAGCATGCCTGGCGTGTCGCCACCAAGCAGCGACCTGGCGGTGCGGCGTCGTGGCCTGACGGGGCCGGCGTACCTGGGCCGCGCGGACGGTGGCGCTGGCGGTGCCTGGACAGGCTGCGGCCGGGTGCCGTAGGTCGCTACCGGTGCTTGCCCGGTCATCTGATCCTCGCGATCTGATCGTCGGCCAGCGTGACGATCGGCGCTGGCAGCGGCTGGAAGCCGACCTGGCTGAGGAACTTGGCCGCGTTCCCGGTGGTGATCGCCCAGTGCAGGAACGCCTTAAGGTCGCGGGCCTTGGTGGCATCACGCTGATTGGCGGCCACGATCGCGTACTCGAAGTTGACCACCGGGTAGCCGTTCTTGGCCGGGCCGTTGATCATCGAGATGGTCTCGTTCGACGGCGTGGCCGGGACGAAGCTCGCCACCGCCGCCCGCATGCTCGGCCCGTCCGGCAGCAGGAACTGACCTGACGCGTTCTCAAGCTCGGCTTCGCCTAGTCCAGCTGAGAGGGCCTGACCGAGATAGCTGATCCCGACGTAGGCGACGCAGCCAGGGGTGGCCTGGCACCCGGTGACCATGCCGCTGTTGCCCTCTGCTGACTTGCTGGCAGGGACACTTGGCCAGGCGATGGTCGTGCCGTAGCCAATCTGGCTGTTCCAGCTCGGGTCGTTGGTCGACAGGTAGCTGGAGAACAAGAAGGTGTCGCCCGAGCTCTCCTCCCGATGCAACGGGATCACCTTGAGATTGGGCAGCGCGACGCCCGGATTGAGCTTGGCGATCGCCGGATCCCGCCAGCTCGTGATCGTGCCCTGGTACATCTGGGCGAGCACCGCGCCGCTCAGCTTGAGGTGCGTGCCCGCGGGCAGGCTCGGCAGGTTGTAGTTGATCTGCTGAGCTGAGATGGCCAGCGGGATGTTGAGCAAGTCCGGCTTCAGCACCAAGTTGCCGCTTGACAAGAAGGCGTCGGAAGCGCCGAGATCGGCCATCCCGGTGGAGGCTTCTTCGATGCCAACGCCTGAGCCGGTGGCGGCCGTCGCGATCGTCACCATGGTGAACTGACGGTGATAAGCCGACGCCCACGCGCCGAAGAGCGGAAAGAGCAGCGTGCTGCCGGTCTCCACAAGTTTGACCTGGGCGCTGGCTGGCCGGGACGGAATACGGCTCGGATTCGCTGTGCCGCTTGATCCGGCTGCCGTGACGACTCCGCTGTCCTGAGGGCCGGCTGATCCAGCGCAGCCAGCGATGATCAACAGAGCTGAAGTCCCGGCGACAGCCAGCAGCGTGCGGTAACGGAACGCCACCCGCGGATTCTCCTTAGACAGGGCTTTCACCCGTGCCGACTGGGCGTTAGCAAGCGTACCGCCTATGCGTGCCGATTTAGTGCCAAGACCAGCGCAGTTCAGGCTGGCAGACTGGCTGCATGCCGCTGCTTAATGATTGCCGGTTGCCAGGTGCCGGCGCGCCCACCGGGCCGGCCGTTGCCGTGGTCAATTTGTGGAAGCGATTCGGCGCCACGGTGGCGGTCGCAGGCATCCACCTGAACGTGCAGGCCGGCAGCTTTTTCGGCCTGGTCGGCCCGAACGGCGCCGGCAAGACCACGGCGCTGTCGATGATGACCGGCCTGCTGCGCCCGGACGCCGGGGCGGTGTGGGTGAACGGCGCGGACGTGTGGCGTGATCCGGTCGCGGTGAAGGCGAAGATCGGCGTGCTGCCTGAGGGATTGCGGCTGTTCGAGCGGCTGTCGGGGCCGGAATTACTCAGCTACCTCGGCCGGTTGCGCGGTCTGCGTCACGACGTTATCGCGGCGCGTTCGGCCGAGTTGCTTGACGTGCTCGATCTCGCCTGCGCCGGACGCACCTTGATCGTCGATTACTCGACCGGTATGCGAAAGAAGATCGCGCTCGCGGCGGCGTTGCTGCACAACCCTAGAGTGCTCTTTCTCGATGAGCCGTTCGAGGGGGTCGATCCGGTCTCCTCGGCCGCGATCAGGAGTGTGCTTGAGGCCTATACCAGGTCTGGTTGCACGGTGCTCTTCTCCAGCCACGTACTTGAGCTAGTGGACAGTTTGTGCGACCACATCGCAGTGCTCAGCGCTGGTCAGATCCTGGCCTGCGGCCCGATCGGCGTGATCCGGGCAGGCCGGTCATTGCCGGACGCCTTCTTGCAGATCATCGGTGCTCATCCAGACGACGGGGATAGTCAAAGGTTGTCATGGCTCGGCTCTTTATCCGGCTGAAGCTGAGCCTCATTCTCGGTGGCCTGCGCGGTGCGGGCGGCCCGACCCGCCTGGTCGGGTTGCTGCTCGCTTTGCTAATCGCGCTGCCGGTCACGTCGCTTGCCTTCAGTTTTCTAGCCGCCCAGCACGGCAGGTCGGCCGCCGCTATCGCGATCAGCGCCTTTACCGGCTTCCTGCTCGGCTGGCTGGTGCTCCCGGTGACCACCTTCGGCGTGGATGAGACGCTTGACCCGGCCCGGCTGGCGTTGCTGCCGCTGCGGCCCGCGGTGCTGGCACGCGGCTTACTCGCGGCCGCCTGCACCGGCATCGGCCCAGTGGTGACCGGCATTGTCTTACTCGGCGCGGTCACGGCTGTCGCGACCAATCCGCTGAGCTGGCTGGTTGGACTGGTCGCGCTCGGGATCGAGCTGTGCTTGTGCGTGATCGGCTCGCGGGCACTGCTCACCGCGCTGTCCGGGCTGCTGCGGTCGCGGCGCGGCCGTGACCTGGGCGTGCTGATCGCCGGATTGCTTAGCGTCGCGTTGTTCGCGGTAAATTTGGCCGTCCAGCGCTCCATGCTGACGAGCCGGGGCTACCCGAATGTTCTCAAGGGCCTGCGCTCGGTGGCGGCGTTCGCCCGTGGGCGCCGCCGGGAATGACGGCGCGCGCGATCGCTGACGCGGCCACCGGCCGCTACCTCGCCTGCGCGGGCGAGCTAGCCGTCGGACTGCTGACTGTCGGACTGCTGACCTGGGCTTGGATCGCCGCCTTGCGGCACAGCCTTGAGCACGTCGAAAGCGGCACCGTGACCAGGCGCGCGGGCGGCCAGGCCCACCAGACCGGGGCTGCTCCGCTGGCGCTGGCCAGCGGCCTGCGGGGCCGGCTGCGGGGTGGGCTGCGGGGTGGGCTGCGGGGTGGGCTGCGCCGGGTCAGCCAGCGTCGGGCCGTGGTGGTGGCTGGCCGCGAACTGCGCTACTACGCCAGGGATCCTCGGCGCCGACAACGGCTGGTCAGCCTGGCGGTGCCGGCCTTCCTCATCATGTACGCGCGGATCGTGCCCGATCGGCCTGGCGCAGGCGCGCTGCTCATTGGCCAGGCACCCTTCGCCGGCGCGCTCGCCGCCGCCTACACCGGGATGAATCTGCTCGGCGTTGATGGTGCCGCGCTCTGGCTCACCCTCGTGGCGACGTCGCGCTGGCAGCAATTGCGTGCTGACCTGGCAGGCAAGGCGCTCGCCAACGCGGCCGTGTCCTTGCCGGTTCTCGCGCTGCTCTACGGCGTGCTGGCGCTGACCACTCCGCAGGTCGGCGTCGTGGCGACGGCAGCCGGCTTGGCGTTCTGCGGCTACGGCACGGCCAGCGGCGTCGGTGCCGTAGTGAGCATCTTGCTGCCGGTACCGGTGCCTGAGCGCCGCTCGAACGCGTTCAGCGGCGGTGGCCAAGGCCAGGGCTGCCTGCTTGGCCTGGCCGTGCTGGGCAGCTTGATCGTGACCGGAGTCTTGATGATCCCGCTGTTCGTCTGGGCCGGCCTGGCGCACCTCGGCGGCTGGCTGCTCTTGCTCGGTCCCTGCTACGGGGCGGTGCTGGCGCTGGCGGGCCGGGTGGTCGCCGCGTTCATCGGGTACGGGCGATTGCCTGAGGTGCTCGCCCAGCTAAGCAGGCCAACCTAACCCGCACCCTCGCCGCACCACCTCGCGCGGGCCTGCCTCGCGCGTCCGTGCCTCGCGTGTGCCCAGCCTCGCGCGGATCTGCCTCGCGCCGGCCGCCCTCGCGCGTTTGTGCCTCGCGCCGGCCGTCGCGCGTTTGTGCCTCGCGTGTGCCCAGCCTCGCGCGGATCTGCCTCGCGCCGGCCGGCCTCGCGCGTTTGTGCCTCGCGTGTGCCCAGCCTCGCGCGGATCTGCCTCGCGCCGGCCTGCCTCGCGCGTGCGTGCTTCGCGCCGGCCTGCGCGCCGGGCTAGGGGCGGGCCGGTGTAACCACCTGGCCCGGTGCTGGACAATGGTCGGCGTGCCTGCCGGACCACCCAGCGCGACCGCGCTGCCACCGCTCGATGTGGTGCGCCTCCGCAGCCTGCTGGCCGGTCCAGGTGGTCTGATTGCCCGTCCCAGCGGATTTTGGCGCGATATTCAGGTGGTCGAACGAACCGCGTCGACCAACCAGGACTTGCTGGCACGCGCCCGCGACGGCGCGCCGGAAGGCCTGGTACTCGCGGCCGAGGCGCAACTGGCCGGTCGGGGTAGGCAGGGCCGAAGCTGGCTGAGCCTGTCAGGCGCTGCGCTGACCTTCTCAGTCCTGCTTCGACCTGACACGGTGCCATCGGCCGTCCGAGGCTGGCTGCCGCTGCTGGCCGGTGTCGCGACCGCGACTGCGGTCAATTTGGTCACTGGTATCGAAGTGAGCCTTAAATGGCCGAATGACGTGCTCATCGACGACGCCAAGCTGGCGGGCATCCTCGCTGAGCAGGCCGACTCAGCCGTCGTGGTCGGCATCGGCCTCAACGTGCGTGGCTGGCCGGACGAACTGCCGGTGCCGACCGCGACCTCCCTTGAGCAGTACGGCGTGCTGGCGGCCGCAGCGGGACGCGTTGACCGGGCCGGCCCTGATCGCGCCGGCCCTGATCGCGCTGGCCCTGATCGCGCTGGCCCTGATCGCGCTGGCCCTGATCGCGCCGGCCCTGACCCTTCTGGCTTTGACCGGACCGGCTTGCTGGCCGAAATCTTGCGCCAGCTTGCCATCGCTTACCAGGACTGGTGCGAGGCGGCCGGCGATCCGGAGGTCAGCGGCCTGCGGTCGGCTTACCTGGAGCGCTGCGCCACGATCGGCCGCGAGGTCAAGGTGATGCTACCGGGCGGTAAGTTGCTGACCGGGACTGCCGTAGGCGTAGATGGGACCGGCTGCCTGCAAGTACAGCCCGGCCCCGCCGGCAAGGTCGCCGTGGTCAGCGCCGGCGACGTCATCCACGTCCGGTGACGTGCGCTCGCCACCGAGTGCGCCGGGCGGGCGCGTTTGCCGCTAGTTTGCCCGGCTAGCTGTCATCATTACTGGTGTGGCCGGTATGCAGGGGCTGGTCCCCGGGGAAGAACTGGTGCTTCGGCTGCACCCACACGGTAAGACGCTGGTACGACCAGCGCTGCTGTTGCTACTGATCGTCGCGGCGGCCATCGCGGTAATCTTGGTCCTGCCGGGCAATGGCGCACAGCTAGCGCCGATCAGGTACGCCGTCGGCGCCGCCGCGCTACTCGCCGCGATCGCGGCGTTCGGAGTGCCGTTCCTGCGCTGGCGCACCACGATCTATGAGCTCACGAGCCGTCGACTGCGCATGCGGGTGGGGATCATCACCAGGTCAGGACGCGACTTCCCGCTGAATCGGATCAGCGACGTCTCCTTCAAGCAAGGCTTGATCGATAGGATCTTCGGCTGTGGCACCCTGCTAGTCGAGTCTCCCGGCGAGCAGGGCCAACTCGAACTGCACGAGATTCCTGACGTGCGACAAGTGCAGGGCGTCCTGTTCCAACTCGTGGGCGAGGAAATGGCCAGAATCGGCCCGCCGCCGCCCCCGCCCCAATACTGACCCGTCGCTCCGTCTCCGCCGCGCCCCATGCCGACAATTCAACAGCAACGGGGTCGCCCCGTTGCTCACCTAGCAGCAACGGGGCGACCCTGTTGCTGTTGAGTCGCGAGATTTAGGGCGGGATCGTACGTCGGGCCGGGCCGGGCCAGGCCGGGCGGGGCCAGGCGGGGACGGTCAGGTGGCCCGCGCGCGGTCGGGGAGGGTCAGGTGGGCAGGGTCACGGTGAATCTGGTCCAGCCTGGGTGGCTGGTCATGGTGACTTGGCCGCCGTGGGCGGCGGTGACTGCGTCCACGATGGCAAGGCCGAGGCCGGAACTGCCGCTGGGCGATCGGGTCGAATTGCCGCGCACGAACCGCTCGAACAATCGCGACTGCAAGCCAGGCGGCACGCCGGGGCCGTCGTCGGTGACCGTTAGCGCCGCCTGGCTGGTCGGCCGGGCGCCAGGGACGCCGCCGCTGAGTCCGCCGCCGCTGAGTCCGCCGCTGCTGAGCCCGCCGCCGCTGAGTCCGCCGCTGCTGAGTCCGCCGCTGCTGAGTCCGCCGCTGCTGAGCCCGCCGCTGCTGAGTCCGCCGCTGCTGAGTCCGCCGCTGAGGCTGCCGTTGTTGAGCCCGGTGCCGTGCGGGCCGGTTTGGCGCGGCGCGGTTACTTGCGGGGTGCCTTCGTTGAGCTCGTTGCCGTTCCCATCGGCTAGGGCGACCGTCACGGTGGTCCCGGCCGGGGTGTGCTTGGCGGCGTTGCTGAGCAGGTTCGCCAGCACCTGGCGGAGTCGTGGCTCATCGCCTGGCACGATCACCGGCTCGGCTGGTAGCTCGAGCTGCCAGCGATGGTCGGGGGCGGCGACTCGCGCGTCGCTGGTGGCGTCGATCGCGAGCCTGGTCAGGTCGACTGGCCGACGTTCAAGTGGTCGGCCAGCATCCAGCCTGGCCAGCAAGAGCAGATCATCGACCAGCCCGCTCATCCTGGCCGACTCAGCGTCAACCCGGTCGAGCGCCTGGCGCAACTCTTCCGGCAAGTTGTCCGCATGCATCCTGGCCAGCTGGGAGTAACCTCTGATCGCGGCCAGCGGCGTGCGCAGCTCGTGGCTTGCGTCAGCGGCGAAGGTGCGCAGCCTGGCCTCGCTGGCGTGCCGTCTGGCCAGCGCCGATTCGACGTGCCCGAGCATCCGGTTGAACGCGGCCCCCAGCATGCCGACTTCGGTACGCGGGTCAGCCAGCTCGACCCGGTGCGGGAGCTCTACCTCGCCGCTCGCCAGCGGCAGCCCTGTCACCTCGGTGGCGGTCGCCGTGATCCGCCGCAGTGGCCGCAACGATAGCTGGACCCAAGCGGTGCCGGCGAGGCCGGTAAGCACCAGTGCGAGGCCAAAGACGATCAGCTCGGTAATCTCAACTCGGCTGAGCGTGCTTTGCAGGCTGGCCAGCGGCAGGCCGGTGACCAGCACATCGCCGTCGGCCTGCTTGGTGGCGCTGAGCAGGTACTCGCCCTGCGCTGAAGGCAGTTCCCTGCTGACCGGCTGTCCGTTTGCTGGCAGGGCGGCGACCACTGCCTGATCGGCCTCTGACAGGTGGCAGCGCTCGGCCGTGAGGTTGACGTTCCGCACGGTGTAGCTGGTCTCGGCGTAGCTCACCAGGCGAGCGGTGAAGGTGCCAGCGGCCTGACCGCTGATCTGGTTGCCGCAGTCGGGCACCGGACCTGGGTAGCCGCCGCCCGCCGGTGTCTGGTGCTGTGGCGGTGGCGGTCCGTGCCGCTCCACGCAATTGACGTATCTGCCGCTGGCTTGCGTCAGCTCAGCGCCAAGTTGGTCATAAAGGAAGCCGCGCAGCGCAAGGTAGCTCGTGACCCCGATGAGAGCGCACGAGAGGGCGAGCAGCGCTACCAGACCGGCGATCAGCCTGGTCCGCAGCGTCCGGCCGGCCAGCCATCGGCTTAGGTGCCGCATGCTCAGCCGGCCGGCTTGAGTACGTAGCCGACGCCGCGGACAGTGTGGATCAGCGGCTCCCGGCCGATGTCGATCTTCTTGCGCAAATAGCTGATGTACAGCTCGACGATGTGCGCCTGACCGCCGAAGTCGTAGTTCCATACTCGGTCGAGGATCTGAGCCTTGGATAGCACCCGCCGCGGATTGCGCATCAGGAACCTGAGCAACTCGAATTCAGTCGCGGTCAGCTCGATCAGCTCACCGTCGCGGTGCACCTCCCTGGCATCCTCGTCCATCACCAGGTCGCCGATGGTCAGCTCGGTGCCGGTCCTGGCCCGGGTGACGCCCGCCCGCCGGAGCAGCCCGCGCAGTCTGGCCAGCACTTCCTCCAAGCTAAACGGCTTGGTCACGTAGTCATCGCCGCCCGCCGTGATCCCGGCGATCCTGTCCTCAACCGCGTCGCGGGCGGTAAGGAAGAGCACGCAGACGTGCGGCAGGTCAGCCCGTAGCCGGCGGAGCACTTCGAGCCCAGAGAAGTCCGGCAGCATCACGTCGAGCACGACGGCGTCGGGCCGGAACTCCCTCGCGGTTCGCACCGCTGACGCGCCGTCGCCAGCCGTCTTTATGTCCCAGCCTTCATAGCGCAGCACGCTAGCTAGCAACTCGGCCAGGCTTGGCTCGTCGTCGACCACGAGCACCCGGATCGGCGTGCCGTCTGGTCGTCGGCCTGGCTCGCTTGGCGGGCTCTGCAGCTGCGTCGCCGCGGCGCTCGCGTCGTCAAGCACGCTCATCATGCCTCCTACCTTGCCGTGGCGTTATCTGGCGAAGGTATGCGCCGCCTCTGAAAATGTTCTGAGTTTTCTGACCAGATCAGCTCAGCGCGCCGGCTCGCTGGTCAGCAGCAGGGCGAGCGCTGGGCAGTCGGTCACGGTGCGCCTGGCCTGCCGGGCGAGCCGCACCGGCACCGGCCGGTCGGAAACCACCGGATAGCCCCACTCATCCAAGGTGATCAGTTCGGGCAGCAACTCGGCGCAGACGCCGTGGCCCGAGCAGGCGATCGGATTCACCCGCAGCTTCGTCGTCGGTTTCGCTGACATGCTTACCTCCAGTCCGCTGCGGTCACCGGTTCGCTGCTGACCGGCAGGAACGGCTGATGATCAGTAGCCGTGCAGCGTCCACCCAGATGCACCGCCAGTTCCTGGCCGAACGTTCGCAGCGCGCTGGCCACGAACCGCACCGTGCCGTCGGGATGGGCGCAGGCACCGCGCCGTTCCACCAGGCCTGACCATCGCCGCACGTCGGCGACGATCACCGGATTCGGGCGGCGGCCCGCCGGGTTGGCAAGCTCGGCCAGGCTGGCCGCGATCCTTGGCAGGCCGTTACGGCACGGACCGCACTGCCCGGCCGACTCCAGCGCTAGGTACCTGACCACCCTGGCGGTCTCGACCAGGCCGCACGCCTTGGCCGGCAGCGCGGCGAGCACCCCGGCACCGAGTGCGGCACCATGCGGCCGCAATGCCGCGTTGGCGAGCGTGACCTGCGCCGCGACCTGGCCGGGGAGCCAGGTGCCGTGATACCCGCCCACCAGCACCGCGCTGGTGCGGGTCAGGTCAAGCACCCGGGACAGCGGGGTGCCGATGGCCAGCTCAGTGAGATCCACCCGACCGTCGGTCTGGCGGATAGTGCAGATCATCGTCCCTGGCTCGTCCGGTGTGCCCACGCTGGCAAACCACACCGGCCCGTAGCGGGCTAGCAGGCTCAGGTGGGCGAGCGTCTCAACATTGTGAACGAGGGTCGGACGGCCAGCCACGCCCCGTTCGAAGACTCTTGGCGGGGTGAAAGTCGGCCAGGCTGCCCACCGCTTAGCTGGCTTACCAGCGCCGACTCTTGTCCGGCGATGAAGCGTCGCGGTGCCAGCGCCACCCGCACCGGCGTCCGGTCGATACCAACGGCTGCGCGCTGTGCCACCAGGCCCGCGAGCCAGTCCATGGCTGGCTGGTCCAGGGCGGCGTAGAGCACGGCGTCGGTCGCGTTCACCGCTTCGGCTGCCAGCTGCAGGCCGTCAAGCACCAAGTGCGGTGCGAGCAAAAGCAGCGACTTGTCCTTCGCGCTGGCTGGTTCGCCTTCGGCTCCGTTGGCCACCACGACGGCCGATCCCCCGCCGGCCAGTACCGCGGACATTTTGCGGTGCACGGGGAAGGCGGCACCGCCACGCCCGGTCAGCCCGGCGAGCCGGACGTCGTCTATCAGCAGCCCCGGTCCGCCCCGGTAGGGCAGCGCTCCGTACCTGGTCAGATGAACGTGCAGGTCGATAAGCGGCTGGTTGGGCGGCGGCAGCAGCCGGTTGGCCCTGGTCGGGTGCCCTGGTACCCCAGCCGGCACAGTGAGCCGGTCGTTGACATCCGAGGTCATGGCCGTACCGCCTTAGTTTGTCGGTGCGAAGAAGCGAGCAGTTCGGGGACGAGTCGTGCCTGCGGGGTGGCCCGCAGCGCGCCGGCCACCCGCCAGGTGATCGCCGCGGCTACCGCGGCGACGCTGGCGATGGTCAGCCAGAGCAGCGGACCACCGGTCACATCAGGGCCGGTGCCGAAACTGTGCGCGATGGCGACTGGCCAGGCCGCATAGGCCAGCCAGTGCACGAGCCGCCAGGTCCGGCGGGCAATCCTGGCCCGCAGCAGGCTGGTGATGATGACCGCGAGCATCAGGTCGACGCCGATCGCGCCAAGGCCCAGCCAAAGCGGTCGGTATGCCGAGACAAACGGCACGATCGCGGCCGCAAGCGAGATATTGACGAACGAATCGACGACCGCGGTCAGGATGTGCACCGCCAGGAAGCCGACCGCGAGCAGCGACAGATAGCGATGCAGGCTGACGCCGGCGAATCTGGGCAGCCAGGGCAGCCGGCGTTGCTTGCTGATCACAATGCCGAGCACGACAACGGCGGTGAACAGCACGAGGCAGACCACGCCGGTCGCGCGGCTGGCGTACCACAGGGCGATGCTTGAGCTGTGCATCACGAGCCCCCTGACGAGACCTGAGGCGAGCCGGAACTCGACGTCGGCGCTGACGAGGGCGATTGGAGACCAGAGTTTTTCGAACTATGGGTGTGTGACCTGGACCCGGAGGTGCCCGAGCCGGCTGCCGTGCTACGCCCGCCACTGGCCGGTGCGGACGGGGTGGGCGCGGGCGATGCCGAACTTGCCTCCGACGTCGCGCCGCCCGGCAGTGCGTAGGCCAGGCCGGTGGCTGCGATGATGCTTGCCGCCGTGGCCGAGATCGCGACCGCCCTGACCCGGGAGCGGCCACGGGCTCGCGCCTCGATGCCGACTCGAACGTCGGGATTGCTCTGACTCATATCAGCAAGGATGGCTGCCTTAGTTCTTCGCTGCCAATGGAAAGCCTCTGAGGCGGCTATGAAACGGTCGGCCAGGGGCGCGGTACTGTGCCGACATGAACGGGGCGAGCAATGGCGTCGTGGTGCGACGGCACCAAGCAGCGACCGGGGTGATCGCCGAGGTCACGCTTGACCGGCCCGAGGTGATGAACGCGCTCAGCACTGAGTTGCTTGCGGCACTGACCGAGCAGTTGACGGTCGTGCACGCAGATCCGGCGGTGCTGGTCGTGGTGCTGGCGGGGGCGGGGGAGCGAGCGTTCTGCGCGGGTGCCGATCTGAAGGAGCGGGCGGCGATGACTGACGCTCAGCTCATGGCGCAGCGGCCGGTGTTCCGTGCCGCCTTCGGTGCCCTGCTGGCGGTGCCGCAGCCAGTGATCGCTGCCGTGCACGGGTACGCGCTGGGCGGCGGCTGCGAGCTCGCGCTGAATTCCGATGTCATCGTCGCCGATGACAGCGCCGTCTTCGGGCTGCCAGAGGCATCGGTCGGGCTGGTGCCAGGCTGCGGCGGGACCCAGTTGCTGACCCGCCGAGTCGGTGCCGGGCGAGCGGCCGAGCTGATCTTCACCGGCCGGAAGCTAGACGCGGCCCGCGCCGAGGCGATCGGTCTGGTCGACGTGCTCGGCCCAAGCGGCACCAGCGCGCGCACGCTGGCACTGGCGCTGGCCGCCCAGATCGCGGCTAACTCGCCGGTCGCGGTGCGCGCGGCCAAGCAAGCGATCCGCAACGGGGCCGGGCTCAGCCTCGCCGCCGCCCTCGACGTCGAGGACGCCGCCTGGCGAACCGCGGCGGCCAGCCCCGACCGCCGCGAGGGCATCGCCGCCTTCGCAGAAAAGCGCTCACCGGCCTGGCCGTCCGCCGCCCGTTAGCGAGCGGCTGCGGCGGTTGGTGGACGCACCGGACCACAGCGGCTAGCTTCGGATGGCGGCACCTGTTGAGTGTCTGGCGCCGTTCGGCGCGAGGCTAGCGGGAGATGAGCGAGGAATCCGGCATTGTCTGATATGCCCAGGCAGATCTCCGTCCGGGAGGTCGGCCCGAGAGACGGCCTGCAGAATGAGGATCCCGTACCGACCCAGGCCAAGATCGAGCTGATTGACCGGTTGTCGGAGACCGGCGTGCGCCGGATCGAGGCCGTGTCTTTCGTCAGGCCCGAGGCGATTCCGCAGATGGCCGACGCCGATGAGGTCTGGCGCGGGATCGACCGAGCGGACTCCGTCCGTTACTCGGCACTGGTGCCTAACCTGCGCGGCGCGCGCCGGGCATTGGACGCCGGGCTGGCCGAGATCGAAGTGGTGGTATCAGCCTCGGACACCCACAACCGCAAGAACGTAAATCGATCGACCGAGGAATCACTCGACGACATCGCCGCCGTCATCGATGCGGCGCACCAGCGGGGCGTGACCTGCCAGGTGATCGTCTCTACCGCCTGGGGCTGCCCGTACGAGGGCGACGTGCCGGTCGACCGGGTGGTAGGAGTCGCTAGCCGGGCGGTGGCGAACGGGGCCGATTCGGTCTCGTTCGGTGACACCACCGGAATGGCGACGCCAAGCCGAGTGTGGTCGCTGGTGGGGGAATTTCGCTCGGCGCATCCAGATACTGGCCTGAACCTGCACTTCCACAACACCAGAGGTACCGGCCTGGCAAACGTGCTGGCCGCGCTCGAACTAGGCGTAACCGACTTCGACGCCTCCGTCGGCGGGCTAGGCGGTTGCCCCTACGCACCCGGAGCGACCGGCAATATCGCCACAGAAGAGCTCGTACACATGGTCGCCGACATGGGCATCGACACCGGCATCAACCTCGCTGCCCTGATCGATGCCGCCGCCGACGCCGAGCGCATCGTCGGCCGTGAGCTGCCATCCCAAGTGCTGCGAGCCGGCCCGCGGACCCGGACTATCCGAGCCTGACTAGCTACTTGCCCCCCGTTTGGGCCGCACTAGGTACGCTCTCGATCGTGAGTGCAGCGCAAGAAGAGACGAATGCCCGACCGCAGGCCGCCAACGTTGCCGAGCCCGGTCAGTCGGGCCAGCCAGGACCCAGCCAGTCGGGCCAGCCCGCGCCCGGCCAGTCGCAGGCAGGTCAAGCGCACGAAGACTTGCCTGGCGTCCGGGCCAAGATCAGCGTCGGTGGCGCGGCTAAGTATCACCAGGCCGCGACCGCGAGTGGGAAGCTATTCGCCCGCGAGCGGATCGCGCTGTTGGTCGACCCCGGCAGCTTCACCGAAGACGGCATCTTCGCGAACGCCGCCGCCGACGGACTGCCAGCCGACGGCGTCATCACTGGCACGGCTACGATCGACGGTCGGCCGGTCGCGCTGATGGCGAACGATTCCACCGTCAAGGCAGGTTCCTGGGGCGCCAGGACGGTGGAGAAGATCATCAGGATCATCGAGAAGGCGTACGGCAGCGGCCTGCCGATGATTTACCTGGTCGATTCGGCTGGGGCGCGGATCACCGACCAGGTGGACATGTTTCCTGGGCGGCGCGGTGCCGGCAAGATTTTCCACACTCAGGTCCGGGCGTCTGGTGCCATCCCACAGGTCTGCGCGTTGTTCGGGCCATCTGCTGCCGGCGGTGCTTACATCCCCGCGTTCTGCGACTACGTCGCGATGGTGGACGGCAACGCCTCGATGTACCTGGGCAGTCCGCGCATGGTCGAGATGGTGGTGAAGGAGCAGACCACGCTGGAGGAGATGGGCGGTGCCCGGATGCACTGCACGGTCTCTGGCTGCGGCCACCACCTGGCCAAGACCGAGGCCGACGCGATCGCGGCGGTTCGCCGCTACCTGTCCTATCTGCCGAGCAACTGGCAAGCCGCACCGGCCACCGCCGAGCCAGCCGAATCTGAGCCGATCGACCTGCGCAAGCTCGTCCCGGTGAGCGAACGGCAGGCCTTCGACATGCGTCGCTACGTCCGTGGCATCGTCGACGCAGGCTCGCTGTTCGAGATCCACGAACTGTGGGCGAAGGAGTTGGTTGTCGGCTTCGCCCGGTTGGACGGGCAGCCGATCGGCGTGGTCGCGAACAACCCGATGTTTAAGGGCGGCGTGCTCTTCGTCGACTCGGCCGACAAGGCGACCCGCTTCATCCAGAACTGTGACGCGTTCAACGTTCCACTGCTGTTCCTGGCCGATGTTCCCGGCTTCATGGTCGGCACTTCGGTCGAGAAGCAGGGCATCATCAGGCACGGCGCGAAGATGATCAGCGCTGTCTCCGAGGCTACCGTGCCCAAGATCTGCGTTGTCGTCCGCAAGGCGTACGGGGCCGGCCTGTACGCCATGGCCGGCCCGGCTTCGAGCCGGACGCCACCCTCGCGCTACCGACCGCGAAGATCGCGGTCATGGGCGCCGAGGCCGCCGTCAATGCCGTTTACTACAACAAGCTCGCCGCAATCGCTGATCCACAAGAAAAAGAATTTCAGACGAAACAACTTCGCGACGCTTATGAAGCGGATATAGACATACTCCGGCTAGCGGGCGAACTAGTCATTGACGACATCGTCGAACCCGAGGTGCTCCGCCCTGAGCTAATCCGCCGCTTCGCGGCAGCTAAAGGGAAGGACCGCAGTTTCTCCCGCCGCCGCCACGGCGTCACTCCGGTGTAGCCGGGGCGTTCCCCTCATAGCAACGGGGTCGCCCCGTTGCTCACCTGGCGGCAACGGGGCGACCCCGTTGTTGTGCCGAGCTGGTTGTGGGTGGCTGGTGGGGGCAAGAGCGGGCAAAAACGCACTGAGCGGTCCCGCGAATTTGTTACGAATCTTAATTGATTTTAGAATTTCCGGGCAGATCAGCTTTGCTGGGCCTCGTGTTTACTTGTACCGACTGCCAACTTGACCAAATGCTTGCCTGCATTCCGGTGCGTCGCGCCAGGTTAATTGCGACTGATCGGCCTATCATCTCGGCATGACTAGCGTATTGCTTGCTGAAGACGACCCATCTATTTCCGAGCCGCTGGCCCGTGCTTTGCGGCGAGAGGGATATGAGGTGGGAGTTTCCGCTGATGGGCCAGGCACCTTCGAGGTGGCCAGGGCCGGCGGGATTGACCTCATCGTGCTCGATATCGGCCTGCCGCGCATGGACGGCCTTGAGGTTTGCCGGCGGCTCAGGCTCGCCGGGCAGTCGACTCCGGTGCTCATCTTGACCGCGCGGGTGGAAGAGGTGGACACGGTGATCGGGCTTGACGCGGGCGCCGATGACTACGTCAGCAAGCCGTTCCGGCTGGCTGAGTTGCTCGCCAGGGTCCGCGCGCTGCTCCGGCGCGGGGCGTCGCCGGCCCAGATCGTGCAGGGCGTGCGGATTGACACCGACGCCAGGCGAGCGTGGCTGCGCACCACCGAGCTTGACCTGACGTCGAAGGAATTCGACCTGCTCAACTTGCTGGTCACCGAGGCGGGCAAGGTTGTCACCAGGGACCAGATCATGCGTCAGGTCTGGGACAGCAAATGGTGGGGCTCGACCAAGACCCTCGACATGCATGTCTCGTGGCTGCGTCGCAAACTCGGCGATGACGCCCACAACCCGCACTTCATCACCACGGTGCGCGGGGTCGGATTCAGGTTCGAACGAGGAGATTGAGAATTTATGCGGCGCCGTCTGCTGACGTCGACGTTCGGCGTTGCGGTCGCGACAGTGCTGGTGTTCGCGGCGGGCGCGGCGCTGTGGGCCGGGGCACACCACGGACGGCTGTCAGCGGCCCGCATCGCCGTGGTCGCGCTCGGTGCGCTGGCGATCGGGGCCGGCCTGGCCTTGGCCCAGGCGCGACGGCTGGCCCGCCCTGCCCAGGATCTGGCCAGGGCTGCTGACCGGATCGGTTCTGGCGATGCCAGGCCGGTCGGCCGCCGTTACGGCATCATCGAGTTCGACCGGATCGCCGAGGGTCTGGATACGGCCGTGCAGCGGGTCGCCGATTTCATCTCAGCTGAGCAAGACTTCGCCGTCGACGCATCGCATCAATTGCGCACTCCGCTGACCGCGCTCTCGATGCGGCTGGAGGAAATGGTGGCGGCGGCCGATGATCCGCTGGTAGTCAAGGAGGAAGGCGCGGCTGCGCTGGCGCAGACCGACCGGCTGGCCCAGGTGGTGAGCCAACTGCTTGGCCGTGCTCGCCGCTCGTCGTCTGGCGCACCGACCTTGGCTAGCATCAACGACATCATCGCCCAGCAGGTGGTGGAGTGGGAGCCGGCGTTCCGCAAGGAGGGCAGGAAGCTTGAGGTGGCCGGTGACGCCGGCCTGCGGGCTTACGTGAGCGTAGGCGGGGTCTCCCAGGTGGTGGCGACGTTGCTGGACAATGCGCTGATGCACGGCGCGGGCACGGTGAGCATCAGGACCTCGCAGACCCCAAGGTCGGTCGTTATTGAGATCAAGGATGAGGGCAAGGGCGTGCCCGCCGACCTGGTGCACCGGATCTTCGAACGGAGCGTGAGCGGGGCTGGCGGTACCGGGCTTGGGCTTGCTGTCGCCAAGTCGGTCGCGGCGTCGGATGGCGGGCAACTCGTGCTGGTCAGGCCTCGGCCAGCAACGTTCGCGGTGATCTTCCCTCAGCCCGCCGCTGACCGTACAGACGAACCGGCCGTCGCCGGGCCGGCGTAGCCGGGGGCGGGGCCAGCTCTGGCGGGTCTAGCCAGGGGACGGGCTTCGGTCGGCCGCGCTGCGACCCCGGTCGCGCTGCGACCCCGGCCGCGCTGCGACCCCGGCGACAGCTGGCGAGGCGACCTCATAGGCTACGACGGTGAGCGATGAGATCAGGCCCCGTGACCCCGGTCAGGGCGGGTGGCCGGTGGTCGGAATGGTGGGAGCCGGCCAACTGGCCAGGATGACCGTTCCTGCCGCGATCGGCCTCGGGGCTGAATTCCGCGTGCTGGCAGGCACGCGATCGGACAGCGCCGCGCAAGTCTGCGCGAATACTGTCATTGGCGACTACACCTCGGCGGGTGACCTGCTGGGCTTCGGGCTGGGTTGCGACGTGGTCACCTTCGACCACGAGCACGTCCCTGGCGCGCAGCTCGCGGTGCTCGCTGGGGTCACTGCGGTGCGCCCCGGCCGGGAGGCGCTGGTGTACGCGCAGGACAAACTGGCGATGCGGAACCGGCTCAGCGCACTGCCCGCGCTCGCTGATCTCGGCATCAGGTGCCCGCGCTTCCGGCCCGTCGAGAATCTGGCCGAAGTGCTGGCGTTCGCTGCCGACGAGCAGGCCGCGGCTGGCGGCAGGCAATGGCCGGTCGTGCTGAAGGCCGTATCAGGCGGCTACGACGGCAGGGGCGTTTGGATCTGCTCAAGCAAGGAATCAGTGCGCGACGTGCTTTCCCATCGCATCGGCTTGCTTGCTGAGGAGCACATCGCCTTCGACCGGGAGCTGGCTATCCTGGTCGCGCGTTCACCCAAGGGCCAGGGCGCGGCTTATCCAGTGGTGCAGACCGTGCAGCAGGACGGCATCTGCCGTGAAGTGATCGCCCCAGCCCCTAACCTCGATCCCGACCTGGCCGTCCGGGCTGAATGGCTCGGCCTGCACCTGGCCGCCCAACTCGGGGTGACTGGCCTGCTCGCGGTCGAACTGTTCCAGGTCGGTGACGAGCTGATCATCAACGAACTCGCCATGCGGCCGCACAACTGCGGTCACTGGACCATTGACGGCTCGGTGACCTCGCAATTTGAGCAGCACCTACGGGCCGTACTCGACCTGCCGCTCGGTGCCACCACGGGCACCGCCGATGCGACCGTGATGGTGAATGTACTCGGCGCCGACGATCCCGATCTGTACTCGCGGTTCATCCACGTCATGGCGGCCGACCCAGGGGTGAAAGTGCATCTGTACGGCAAGGAAGTCAAGCGAGGGCGCAAGGTTGGTCACGTCACCGTGGTCGGCCAGGACATCGAGCGGCTACGCGACCGCGCCTGGCGGGCGGCGAACTTCCTGAGCCTCGGCACCGAGGAGCCTGGTGCGGCGGCACCTGGCCCGGCGGAGGCGCAGTGATGACCGGTGCGGCCCTAGTGGGCGTCGTGATGGGGAGCGACTCGGACTGGCCGGTCATGCAGGCGGCGGCCGACGTGCTGGCCGAGTTCGAGGTGAGCTACGAGGCCGACGTGGTGTCCGCGCACCGGATGCCGCACGACATGATCAGCTACGGCGAATCGGCCGTCGGCCGGGGGCTGCGCGTGATCATCGCCGGTGCGGGCGGCGCGGCGCACCTGCCGGGCATGCTGGCGTCAGTCACTCCGCTGCCGGTGATCGGTGTGCCGGTGCCGCTGGCTTACCTGGATGGGATGGACTCGCTGCTGTCGATTGTCCAGATGCCGGCCGGGATTCCGGTGGCCACCGTGGCGGTCGGCGGCGCTCGCAACGCCGGCTTGCTGGCGGTAAGGATCCTCGCTGCGGCTGATCCGCAGCTACGCGAGCGAATGCTGGACTTCCAGGCGCAGTTGCAAGCTACCGCTCACGCCAAGGGTGCTGCATTGCGCTCCAAACTAGGAAAATAAGCCGGATATCATCGTAACCCTGAAGCAAGGCAGATCTGGCTTCTTGGTTATCTTGACGGCCAATGGCTATGCGATCAGCATGCGCTGGAAGCCCGCAATAGACGGGCCCCACCAGAAAGAGCTGAGAACGCATGAGCTGGAAGCGACTAGGAGTATTAGGGATCGGGGTCACCTTCGCCGTCGCGATGGGTGTCTCCGCAGGCAGCGCCGCCGCTTTCGCGGCACCGACGGCCCACGCCAGCCGCGCCGCCGCGCAGAATCACCCGACGTTCGTCATTGATCACGCCCGTAGCATGCGAAATGGCCTGCCACTGGCGAAGGTCACTAGCCCCACCGGACTGCCGCCGAGCGCGATCCAGTCGGTCTACAACTTGTCCGGCCTGTCGCCGACCTCCAACGCGGGCGCGGGCCAGATCATCGCCATCGTGGACGCTTACAACGACGTGAACGCGCTGTCCGACCTCAACGTATTCAACGCGGAGTACGGCTACCCGGCGCTATCGACCTGCACCTCGCTCACTCAGGCTGGTTCCTGCTTTGAAGTGGCGGAGCCTTCAGGCGCGCCGGCCAAGAACGCCGACTGGAACATTGAAGAGTCGCTCGACATCGAGTGGGCGCACGCTGAGGCACCTGGTCGCCAAGATCGTCCTGGTCGAGGCCAAGACTTCGAGCAACGCGAACCTGTACGCCGCGGTCGACTACGCCAACACCACCTTGAACGCGACTGAAGTGTCGATGAGCTGGGGCGGCAGCGAGACCAGTTCAGAGACCGGCAGCGACAGCAACTTCGCCCATGCGGGCACGCTTTACACCGCATCCTCTGGCGACAGCGGGCACGGCGTGATCTACCCGTCGTCCTCGCCTGACGTCATCGCCGTCGGCGGCACCACGCTGAACGGCTGCAGCGGCACCTCCTGCTCCGGCTTCACCAGCGAGACCTCGTGGTCAGACGGTGGCGGCGGAATCTCGGCCTACGAGACGATCCCGAGCTACCAGAGCGGATACACCGGCTCAGTCTACGGTGCCGCCACCATCAATGCCCTGACCGGCGGCAAGCGCGGCGTCCCCGACGTTTCGTTCGTCGGCAACCCGAACACCGGCGTTTCCGTCTACGACAGCACCGCCTACGACGGTCAGTCCGGCTGGTGGACCATCGGCGGCACCAGCGTCGGCGCTCCTAACTGGGCCGGGCATCCTGGCCGCAGGCAAGGCCGCAGGCAGCACCGCGCTTGAGGGCAACACGGCGATCTACTCAGGTGGTTACTCGACCAACCTGCGTGACATCACCAGCGGCACGAACGGCAGTTGCGGTACCGACTGCACCGCCGGCACCGGCTACGACCTGGTCACCGGCCTCGGCAGCCCGATCAACTACCCGTGATCCTGGAGTTTGGTTGCCCCGATAGGTAGCTAGCACCACCAAGGCCGGCCCGGCTGGCACCCCGCCAGCCGGGCCGGCCGCTGTTTTGCCGTTGCTCGGCTGGCCGGGTCGGCGCAGGAGCGGCAGTTACCTGGGGAGGCCGGATTCTGGCACTGGGACGCAGATCAGGCCCCAGGGTCGGTCGGCGACCCGGGTCAGCACGATGATGGCGGCCCCCGGCCCGCGCAGCCCGAGTCGGCGATGAATCTGCGCCACATCCCCGGCCAGTCCGCGCCGGCGGATGTCCACCGAGCCGATCTCGAGCTCACGCAGCTTCGCCGCGAACCGCTTCTCATGCCACGGTGCGGATTCCAGCACCCGCAGTGTCCTGGCGAACGGGGTCCAGGCCGGTTCGTCGGTCGACAGGAACGCGATTTTCTGATCGATCTGCCACGCGCCGAGCAGCACTGCCAGGTCAGCCACCAGCCCGGCCCGAGTAACGGCCGGGCTCGGATCGAACAAGTACTCGCCAGGCGCGGCTACCGCGATGGCTGGCTCGACCGCCGCCGAGATCAGCGTGTCGCCCGCTGGCAGCACGGTTGCCCGCCGTGCCGTCGTCCGCAGTGCCGGCGACCACAACAGCGCCTCCTTGAGCTCCCGGCCCACCGCGACGAACTCGAGCTCCCAGGCCGGCGGCACCAGCTCATGCGCCAGCCCGGGTGCCGCCTTGATGCCGACCGACGGCACTGCCTGGGTCAGCGCCAGGCACCAGTCCAGCGATGGCTGATACCGCCCAGCCGGAAGTCGGCCAGTTGAATCACGCCTGGCCGGATCGATGAACACGCCATCGACCCCAGCCAGCCCGACTTCCCGAACGTCCGCGCACAGGTAGCCAACCCGAGCGGACGGCGCGTAGACGGACACGTTGTGCCGGGCGAACTGCAGGCTGGTCAGATCGCGGTCCACTCCGAGCACCGCAGGTCCGCCAAGCTCAGCCAGCGCGACGAGGTTGCCGCCGATCCCGCAGCACAAGTCGGCCACCAGCGCCGCCGCCGCGAACCGCTCGGCCGCATGCCGTGCCGTCAGCTCGGATGACGCCTGCTCCAGGCCGGCCCGGGTGAAGAACAGCTCATCGGCTCGGCTGAATTTACCCCGCCCAGCAACCCTCAGCGCCTGCTCGGTCAGCCCAGCCGCGACTAGCTCCGCGGGAAACTCCCGCCGCAATCCGGCCGACAGCGCCAGCGCCCGGTCGGGATCGACGTCCATGCTGGCCAGCCGTCCAAGCAGGCTCAGCCCTTCCGCCGACAGCAGCTCAGGCCCTGGCACTGGCTACCTCCGTCCGCACGACCGGCGCAAATAGACCGGCTCCAGCTACCAGTCTCCGCGATCGGGAGACCGGAAGTGGCCGCAAGTAACATCGATGTCATGAGCAACGACGTCACCGCGTACGCATTGTCTGAGGAGCACGAGGCGCTCAGAGAGTCGGTTCGGCAGTTGGCCGAGGACAAGATCGCCCCTTATGCGGCCGAGGTCGACCGGGAGCCGCGGTTTCCGCAGGAGGCGCTCGACGCGCTGGTGAAGGCCGATCTGCAGGCCATTCACATTCCCGAGGCGTATGGCGGCGCGGGCGCAGACGCGCTAGCGACAGCGATCGTCATCGAAGAGGTCGCGCGGGTCTGCGCGTCAAGCTCGCTCATCCCGGCGGTCAACAAGCTGGGCACGGTCCCGTTGCTGCTGTCTGGCTCGCCCGAGCTAAACAAGCGCTACCTGTCCAAGGTCGCCAGCGGCGAGGCCATGTTTTCCTACGCGCTCTCCGAGCCCGAGGCTGGCTCCGACGCGGCCGCGATGCGGACCCGGGCGATCCGCGACGGTGATAATTACATTTTGAATGGGACCAAGCGGTGGATCACCAATGCCGGAATTTCCCGGTTCTACACGGTGATGGCAGTGACCGAGGCTGGGGTTGGCGCTCGCGGCATCTCAGCCTTCGTCGTGGAGCAAGACGATGAGGGCTTCTCGGTTGGTGCCCCCGAGCACAAGCTCGGCATCAAGGGCTCACCGACCCGGGAGCTTTATTTCGATAACTGCGTGATCCCGGCCGACCGGATCATCGGCGCGGAGGGTACCGGATTCCGCACCGCGCTGGCCACCTTGGACCACACCAGGATCACGATCGCGGCGCAGGCCCTCGGCATCGCCCAGGGCGCGCTCGACTACGCGGTCGGCTACGTGAAGGAACGCAAGCAGTTTGGCAAGGCCATCGCCGAGTTCCAGGGACTACAGTTCATGCTCGCCGACATGGCCATGAAGCTGGAAGCCGCGCGGCAGCTCACCTACGTGGCCGCCGCCAAGTCAGAGCAAGCGATGGCCGGAGCCACCGTGCCTGACCTGACCTTCATCTCCTCGGCGTGCAAGTGCTTCGCCTCGGACGTCGCGATGGAGGTCACCACCGATGCCGTCCAACTGCTCGGCGGCTACGGCTACGTCAACGACTATCCGGTCGAGCGGATGATGCGCGACGCCAAGATCACCCAGATCTACGAGGGCACCAACCAGATCCAGCGCGTCGTCATGGCCCGGCAGCTGCTCAAGGGGTGACAGCGGGGCGCTGACCTGCGGATTCTCGGGCGTGGCTTGTAATGGGCAGGCCGTCATATTCCCGAGCCGGGCGGCCCGTTCTCATGCCCGGATTACCCGGTTCGTACCGGTTGTTTCCGGCCGTTTCCGGACCCCGAGCTGAATCGGTGCTGATACCTGTGCGTTATAGGTCTAGACCGATATATCGAAGAACATCGCAGGCCTGCCGGGCCCCACGACGGGCTGTGCTCCTGTGCCGATTGCCTCGGCTGTTAGTCGCGGCTGATCTTCCTTGCCCATGCTTGCATCTGGGTCTTGAGAGCGGACACGTCCTGCGGGTCGAGGCCGTAGGGCTCGAAAAGCGTGTCCGGCAGACGGTCCACCGCGTTGAGAGCTTCGGTGAACCATGACGGGTCGAACCCAGGATCGTGTTCTTCCGCGAGGCGGATTAGATCCTGTTCGGAGTAGCGACCGCTTGCCAAGATGGCGGCCACGTCGACGTAATCGCGGACTTCCGCCCGGCCGAACAGGGCGCAGACCTTGTTCGCGACGGCGTCGTCGGCGTGGAGCACGGGGCCGACTGCGACCAGGACCGGCTTGTTCTTGCGCCAGTCCACTCCCAGTTCCACCTTCGCGCGTTCCTCGCCGCCGCTTACACTGAGCCGCGCGAAGGTCGAGCTTCTTACCTCGGCGTCCGCCTCAAGGCCGTCTCGCCGGTAGGCGGCGATGACGGCATCGACGGCCTCGGAGAAGTCGAACTGGGCGCTGGCTTCCGCGAAGAGGTCCACGTCGGCCGATGGCCGGTTGAGGAAGCCGTGCGCCTGAACGGCATACCCGCCGGCCAGTGCGAACCCGTATGAGGCGGCCACGTCCAGCGCTACCCGGGCGAGCCGCTCGTGGAACGAGTCCATCTTGATCCCTGATTCCGCCGTTATGCGGCGAGCCGCAGGTCGGGGAAGCGTTGTTCCCAGCTGCGCCGGACATCTCGCGGCAGGAAGAGCCGCGGCCATACCCGGCGCAGGACCGCTTCGTTCAGGTACGAGCGCAGGTCATCAGCCGCAGTAGCCTCCCTGATGACCCGCTCGTACATCACGTTCCGCTCGGCGGGATCATCCAGGTGGAACACTGCCCGCTCCGACCAGTCGAGCCGCAGGGGCAGCTGGACGGCACCGCTGACCGGCCCGGCCAGCTCGCCCAGCGTATCGGGCAGCAGGTAGGGGCGGTTCTCGGCGTAGGTTCGACCAGCCATGGCACTAGCGTAGCCCAGCGGACGAGCGCTTTCCGTGAACCAGCGGGCTGTTCAGGGATCACGAACTTCGACACGGGTTCACCGGCTGACGAGGGGAAGGAAAACCTGGTCGACGATCTCGGTGATGGCGCGGGAGTCGCCGGGGCTGAGCAAGAGCGTGCTGCGAAGGAGGTCGAAGGGGAGAGCAGCAACTCGCGGGGGGATGTCGTCGCGTGTTTCGCCGCGTTCGGCGGCTCGCTTGAGGATGGCTGCCATGATCTGGTTTCCGGTCTGCACCAGCTGTGCCTGGAAGTCGGGGACGAGGGCGGGATTGGCGAAATAGTCAGCGGCCAGGCCATAGAAGGTCTCAGGGCCGAGGTCGGCGAACCTGGCGGAGACCCGGTACAGCACCTCAAGCACATCCCCGCGAATGCTCCCAGTGTCGGGGACCTCTCCCGAGAGCATGGGACGGTGGCGGCGCAGGGCAGCGACGACGAGCTGATGCCTGGTCGGCCACCGGCGGGCGAGTACCGGTCGGCTAGTTCCGGCCCGCTGGGCGACCCCTTCCATGGTCAGCCTGGCGTAGCCGGCCTCCCGGAGTTCGTCCCACGCGGCGTCGAGGAGCGCGTCTTCCAGCGCTGAACCGCGCCTGCGCGTGCCCGGCAGCGTGCGCGAGGCATCCTCGCCTCGGTCAGATGCTTGCGGTATCTCGGGTCACCACCCTCCACGTTTAAGACTCAGCTTGCATCTTAAACGCGAGAGCGACTAGCCTCTAATTAGGATGCGATCTGCATCTTATGGAGGGAGGTGCGGTGATGACGAGCGCGACCCAGGCGGCGGATGCGGAGCGGCAGGCGCCGGGGCACGGCTGGTGGCCGCTGCTGGTTATCTCCTCCGCCCAGTTGATGGCAGTCCTTGACACCACGATCATGTTCGTCGCGCTGCCGTCGGCCCAGCACGCTGTCGGGCTGTCGACGGCCGCTGGGCAGTGGATCATCAGTGCCTACACGCTGGCGTTCGCCGGGCTCCTGTTGGTCGGAGGCCGTCTGGCCGACCGGCTCGGCGCCCGCCGTACGCTCCTGGCCGGTGTGATCGGCTTTGCGCTGGCCTCTGCCGTCGGCGGGGCCTCGGTCACCGGACCGATGCTCCTGACCGCCCGCGTCGTGCAAGGCGCATCGGCCGCGTTCCTGGTGTCATCGACTAAGTCGCTCCTGGTTACTGTCTATACCGGCGACGAGGAACGCTTCCGGGCCGTCGGCATCTTCACCGCTGCCAATGCCGCGGCCGGCGCCACCGGGCTCGTCCTGAGCGGTGTTCTCACCAGCGAGCTCGGCTGGCGCTGGTGCATGTACCTCAACGTTGCCCTTTCCCTCGCCGCCATCATCGGCGGCCCGAGGGTCCTGCCCGCGACTCCGAGCCGCCGCGAGATCCACATCGACCTGCCCAGCGCCGTGCTCGCATCGGCCGGGATGGCCGCTCTCGTCTACGGGCTGGGAGCGGCAGCGTCGGACGGCTGGGGGTCAGGCCCGGTGGCCGGCTCGCTTGCTGGCGCCGCCGTGGCCCTGGTCGCCTTCGTGACGCGTCAGGTCGGCAAGCCCGATCGGCTCCTGCCGCTGCGGGTGCTCCGTGACCGCAACCGGGGCGGGGCACTGCTGGCCCTGATCGTCAACAACTTGAGCACCTTCGGGATGCTGCTCATCCTCACCTACCAGCTTCAGACGGTCACACGCTATTCAGCCTTGCGCACCGGCCTTGCCTTGCTCCCCTTCGCGATCGGGGGCGCACTCGGCGCTGCGGTGATCGCGCCTCGCCTGGGCAAGCGGATCGCGCCACGGTGGCTGATCGCGGCGGGCATTGTCCTCAGTGCCGCCGGGCTGGCGCCGCTGATCGCCCTTACACCAGCCAGCGGTTACTTCCCGCTCATCTTCGCCGCCACGGTCATTGAGGGCATCGGGACCGGCATTGGCGGCCCGCCGATGCTGCAGACGAGCCTGCGGGCCGTGCTTCCCGGCGACACCGGGGCCGCGGCCGCGGCCAGCAGCACCGCAAACCAGCTCGGCTCATCAATCGGCGCGGCCCTCCTCAGCACGATCGCCGCCACCGCAACCACCGCCTACCTCGCCGCCCACGCTGGGGCGACCGCCCCGACGGCCACGGCCCATGGTTATGCCGTCGCAATGGCTTGGGGTGCCGGAATCCTCCTCGTCACCGCCATCCCCGCCGTCATCCTCGTCACCGCCAAACCGCCGTCTCACGGCGGTAAGGGACGCTGATTACCTTTTCTTGCCGGCCTTGGCATGACCTTTCCTCTCCCACGGCGCTGACGGCGGAAACGCCCGCTGAGACGCGCACCGTAGGCGATCAGCCAGTCGATGGTTCAGAAAAACGACTGCGAGCACTGCCAGCAGCGGCGACGGCCGCTTGCGGGCCAATTTGGCCACCACGTGCCGGGCAAGGGCGGCATACTCCTCGTCAAGCAGGTCAGCGCACACCTGGTCCGTCAACCCGATGACAGGGCGCCGCGCTGCTGGGTGACTGGGAAGCGGGCAGCAGCGACGTGAGTTCGGCCGCGACGGCAAGCCCTTCTACATCAACGGCCCGCGCGACGACACCTACGGCATCCTGGCGAAACTGCGGCGGACGGTCGGCGACGGGAACTTCCACTACCTCGTCCAGTTCCCCGGACCCGCTTAACCGGTCGGCGTGCTGAATCCGTGCTGACAAGCCGCGTTCGACACATGATCTACCTGCGGAAGCTGCCGCGCTGTCCACGATCACCCAGATCTACGAGGGCACCAACCAGATCCAGCGCGTCGTCATGGCCCGGCAGCTGCTCAAGTAGCTGGCGAGATCAGCTCGGGTACTGGTCTTCGTAACGGCGTTCTTCGTAGGTGCGCTCTTCGGTCGGGAGGCTGCCTGGCTGACCTTGATACGGCGTGCCCGCGGTCTGCCGGGTCTGCCGGTAGGTGGTGCTGCGGTTCCTTGACCACGGCCCCCACATGACGGCCCACAAGATGAGGCCGAGCACTCCGACGGCCATCAAGATGTCGCCGACGGTATGCAAGTACACGCCATGACTGAACACCGTAGCGAGCGCGAATCTCAGGATCGCCCCAACGGCGATCAACACAAGCGCGGCACCAATTCGCATGCTGGCCTCCCACAATCTCGTTCTCGGTAGCAACCCACCTCGCTGCCCCCGGACGAGCAGGGCAAACTTGCTGACGTGGGTTGTCGCGAGATCGTGTTGTTGCACGGCCAGCCTGGCCTGCACTCGGACTGGCGGCAGCTCGCTGAGCTACTGCCACCTGACCTGCGCGTGACGGCGTTTGATCGGCCGGGGTACGGTGCCAGCTCGCGTCCGGCCGGCGGGTTTGAGGCCAACGCCCGCGCGGTTGTCGCTGAGCTCGATGCGCGCGGGATCGAGCGAGCCGTGCTGGTCGGTCATTCGCACGGCGGCGGCGTCGCGCTGACCACGGCGCGGCTAGCACCAGAGCGGGTCGATGCGCTGGTGCTGCTGGCGAGCGTTGGCCCAGGCTGCGTCAATGGGTGGGACCGGCTGCTGGCGGCGCCAGTAGCCGGGGAAGTGTGCGCGGTGACGGCCTGGTGGCTGACGCCATGGCTGGCCAGAGCTGGACTCGCGGTCCTCGCCTGGCGGCGTGGGCGGCCGGTCGCCCCGGCCGAGTACGTCAACTGGGAAGTCTGGGCTGGCGGTCGCCGTGACCACGGATCGCTTTGGCGCACGTTCCTGATCGAGCAACGCGCCTTGGTGAGCGAGCTCCCCGGTCTGACGGCTTCGCTGCCCGGCATCGGTCAGCCCACGCTGCTCATCGCTGATCCGCAGGACACGCTCGTTCCGATCAATACGACCTACGCGCTCGCCGCCAGCCTGCCCGACTCCCGAGTGGAACTGCTGACCGCAGTCGGCCATCACCTGCCGCGCCGGGCGGCAGCGCAGACGGCAGCGAAAATCGTCAGCTTTCTGGCCGAGCTTGACGACCGACCGGCCTGAACGACCGGGTGCCAGGACCGAGCTAGTCTGCCGCTAGTCCCAGTGGATCTGCAAAGGAGACGGCCTGCCATGACAGACTCCAGCGAGGCGTACGCGATTGCCGATCTGCCGATCGGACTGGCAGCGACCGGAACTAGGCGGGAGTACGACAGCCTGGGCGAGGTCGACGTGCCTGCCAATCGGTACTGGGGTGCCCAGACGCAGCGCAGCTTGCAGCACTTCAGCGTCGGCCGCGACCACATGCCGCCCGAGCTGTATCACGCCTACGGCTACGTCAAGAAGGCCGCAGCGATCATCAACACCAGAGCCGGTCGCCTGCCCAAGTGGAAAGGCGAGCTGATTCAGCAAGTCTGCGATGAGGTGATCAGCGGCGCGCTCGATGCTGAGTTCCCGCTGTACGTGTGGCAGACCGGCTCGGGCACCCAGTCGAACATGAACGTCAACGAGGTCATCTCCAATCGGTGCATCCAGCTCGTAGGCGGGACGCTCGGCACCCAGCGCCCGATCCACCCCAACGACGATGTGAACATGGCCCAGTCGAGCAATGACACCTTCCCGACGGCCATGCACATCGCCGCCTACCTGTTGGCCACCAGTCGGACCATCCCGGCTCTGCGCCAGCTCAGGGACGCCTGCCAGGCCAAGTCGCGGGTGTGGGCCGACATCGTGAAGATCGGCCGCACGCACCTGCAGGATGCCACTCCGCTGACCGTTGGCCAGGAGTGGTCCGCGTTCGTCGGCGCGCTTGACGATGCCATCGACGACGTCATCAGGGTCACGGACGGCCTGCTCAAGCTCGCCATGGGCGGCACGGCAGTCGGCACCGGGGTGAATGCACCGGCCAACTTCGGCACCGAGGCGGCGGCCGAGATCGCGGCGATGACAGGGGCGCCGTTCGAGACCGCGCCGAACAAGTTCACCGCCCAGGCAACGCTTGATCCGATGGTGCGGGCGCACGGCGGACTCAAGTCCGCTGCGGTCACTCTCTTCAAGATCGCTAACGACCTGCGCTGGTATGGCTCGGGGCCGCGCACCGGCCTGCACGAGCTCTTGCTACCGTCCAATGAGCCCGGCTCATCGATCATGCCTGGGAAGGTCAATCCGACTCAGGCCGAGGCCATGCTCATGGTCGCGATCCAGGTGATCGCGTCCGATGTTGCGGTGTCCATGGCCGGGGCCGAAGGCAACTTCGAGCTGAACGCCTTCCGGCCGATCATGATCGACAACTATCTGCATTCGGCGCTGATCCTGGCTGACATGTGCGACCAGTTCCGCCAGCACCTGATCGTGGGCACCCAGCTCAATGAGACCAGGCTGACCGAGAACATCGAGCGCTCGGTGATGATGGTGACCGCGTTGTCGCCCGTGATCGGCTACGAGCGGGCCGCCGTGATCGCGCACGACGCGATCGACCGCGACTTGACGCTCCGGCAGGCCGCCCTCGCCAACGGCGTCAGTGCGGAAACCTTCGATCGGGTAGTCGACCCGCTCGCGCTGACCCGACCCGACCCGCCTGACCCGTCCTGATCCGCGTGACTAGCCCTGATCCGCCTGGCTAGCTGGTCGGCCACTCCGATTCGAGAACGGCGTAGATCCAGGCGTCACACCACTGGCCCTTGAGCCACATCTCCTCGCGCAGGTGCCCCTCTCGGCGCATGCCCAGCCGCTCGCAGACCCGCGCCGATGGCAGATTGCGAGGGTCAAGCTGAGCCCACACCCGATGCATGCCCAGCTCGCTGAACGACATCACGGCCAGCTCCCGAGCGGCCTCCGTCGCGTAGCCGTGGTGCTGAAACTCCGGGCTGAGCACCCAGCCGATCTCGGCCTGCCGGTCGAGCAGGCGGCCGGTGCGCACCAGCACATCGCCGATCACCCGCCCAGCCAGCTCGATCGCCAGGACGATCTTGTCCCCGTCGGCCACGACCTTCGTCCAGTTCTTCCGCTCGGCGATGAACTCGGTGATGGTCTCCGGCGTGAGCGGATCGGTCGGGATGTACCGGCACACCTCGGCGCTGTGCCGGTAGGCAAGCAAGTCCGCCTCGTCTCCGTACCTAAACGGCCGCAGCAGCAACCGCTCGGTTTGCCTTGGCAACGTCGGCTGGGGCAACTCGGACACGTGAAGAACTCCCCTCAGGGGCGGGTCAAGTCGACAAACCCAGGCGAAAAAGGGCGCCCGGGTACTCGGGCCCTACAGGCCTAGGTCGTCCAGCTCCTTGTACAGGTCGGCGCGCGGGTTCGCCGGGTCGACGGCGAACCCTTTGCCTGGTTTGGCCGATGGTGCCTGGGTGGGCAGTGCGACAGTTCCCGAGCTTGCTGCAGGCGTGGGACTTGACTGGCGCTGCCGGACGGACCTGGCGGCCCTGGCCGCGCGGCCATCGCGGAATAGCCAGCCGGACGCGATGCCGCCGACCAGCCCGCCGATGTGGGCCTGCCAGCCGATGCCTTGCTGCGGTATCAGCACGCTGAACTGGTACGCGAAGCACAACGCCATCACGGCGCCGACCAGCACATCGATGCCGCGCCGGTCGAAGATGCCGCGCACCATGATGTAGCCGAAGTAGCCAAACACGACGCCGCTGGCGCCGACGCCGACGGTGTTCTGTGCTTCGAAGAACCAGGCGGCCAGCCCGCTGGTGATGACGACGACCAGGGTGACCGCAGCGAACTTGCCGATGCCGCGGTAGGCGGCGAGGAACCCGAAGATGAATAGCGGGCCTGAGTTGCCCTCGATGTGCGTCCAGCTCACGTGCAGGAACGGAGCGGTCAGTAGGTAGGGCAGTGCGCTCAGATCGCGCGGCTTGATCCCGTAGCTCTGGTCAAGGCCGTAATGGTCGGCGAAGTTGAACACTTGGACGATCCAGAGCACCGCGAGTACGCCGACCATCACGAAGAACGCGCGGCGTGCGTTGGTCAGCAACGTCTGAGCCTCGTCGTCGCTCAGCGTCCAACCCGGTGCCCGGCGCGGCGTCCGGCCCCGCGCCCGACGCGGTGACTGGCCCGGCTGGGTCCCGCCACTTGCCACCGGTTGCCTCCTTGCTTGCCGGCCTTACCTGTTCGCCCTGACTCGCTCCTGTTGCACACGCTAGCCCGCGGGCTTAACCCAGGGTAGTGCCGGCGTGTCGCACGCTGCTCAAGCGGCAACCGGTGATCACAGCTATCAGGTCGTCACGGCACGTAATCGTTACGATACTGATTGCAAATCCGTGACCCGCGTGACACAAATTCCGTACGACGCGGCACAACTTTTTCAGCGGAAACGCTTGGTCGGCCCCATCACTTCTGGCAACGTAATGCGGCAACGGAGTTGGCTCCTTGTTTCAGTAGTTGTGCCCGTTAAGCACCGACTCGACTACTGACCGTAGCCAGCTCCTTTACCTGAGTCGCTGCCTTGGCCGCAGCGGTCTTGGCTTGCCCCGCGACCTGCGTGGCGAGCTTGGCCGACGGAAGGACGGCATTGTCACAGCATCGAAGGCGGTTGGCCAGTGGGCGCAGGACGCGCAGAAACGTCCGCGCTTTCCTGATCACAACTGTTGTCGCCGCTGTCGTAATCGCTGTTGGCGCGAAGGTCATGATCAGCCAGTTCTCAGTTCAGGCTGACCCGCTCGCGCTCTCAGTCAGCGGTATCCCGTCCAGTCACCCGGCGGCCGAACTGGTGCAGCAGCGCCAGCACATCATCTTGATGACGGCGGCCACTAAGAGCTTTAAGGTCATCGGCGGCCCCAAGGTGGCGAAGGTTCCGCCGCCGGTCAGCACGGCCTCCGACACCGGCACGACCGGAACCTCGCCGATCGTGCCGTCAGCGCCGCCTGACCCGGGCACCGCGCAGGCCATCGCCTACAAGATGCTCGCGTCATTCGGCTTCAGCACTAGTCAGTTCGGCTGCCTGAACGACATCTGGACCAGAGAGAGCGGCTGGCGTTACAACGCCGAGAACGCCAGCGGTGCCTACGGCATCCCGCAGGCGCTGCCCGGCTCGAAGATGGCCAGCGCCGGATCTGACTGGATGACCAATCCCGCCACTCAGATCAAATGGGGCCTCGGCTACATCAAGGCGGTCTACGGCACCCCCTGCGATGCCTGGTCCTTCTGGCAAGCCCACGAGTGGTATTAGCGGTCACCCCCAATCCCCACCGGAGGCAGTTCGCCCACCTCGGCGAGCCCGGCGCGGTGAGGTCAAGTGGGCCGGATCTACCTGACCCAAGCCCGCCCCACCCGCTCCGCCCGCTCCGCCCGCGCGCCCTGCCCCGCCCGCGCGCCCTGCCCCGCCCGCGCGCCCTGCCCCGCCCGCGCGCTCTGTCCCGCCCGCGCGCCCCGCGCGCCCTGCCCCGCCCTGAGCGCCCTGCCCCGCCCGCGCGCCCTGCCCGCCCTGCGCGCTGCGCGCGGTGAGCAACGGGGTCGCCCCGTTGCTCACCCAATAGCATCGGGGCGACCCCGTTGCTGTTCGGAGAGGCGCGCAGGCGGCGCGGGGCAGTGTGATGGCGGGGGTTCGGCGCCGTATTGGTTACCGTGCGTGGGATATTTGTTGCTTTGGGTTATATTTGTGACTTTTGTCATAGGGGTCCAGGGCTGAATCTGGTCAATGCTCATGGGGCTATCGGGCAGGGTGGATAGCTGACAGCACCCAGGCGGGCCTGACGATTTGCCCCCGCAACTCGGTCGCCCTGAACCTGCGACGCGTCAGCACGCCCCTGCCTTGCTCGCGACCTGCGGACGGCAGCGCAAATGGGTGGTGGTCGCACCAGAGTTGGTGCACGAACAAAGGCATCATGTGTCTAGGCATCGCCATGCCACCTCCCGTCCGGACCGACTGAAATCCAGCACTTCCAGACCATCGCGAGTCACGATGTCGGCCGCCGCAGGCACCGTGCTCGCCGCCTCGGTAGCCGCGACCGCGCTCGTCATCGGGCCAGGTGCAGCCGCCAGGCCAACTAGTAAGATCCCGGCCGGCCGATTCGGCCTGGCTGACGGCCTGGCTGACGGCCGCGCCGGTGCCGCCGACCCAGGCATCGCTGGCTCGAATTTCGCCAGCCCGAGTGCCATCCCGTCGCTGCCTGGCTACGCAAGTGACGTCGACCTGATGGCCAGGGAACAGCACGCTGACCAGGCCAGGGCGCAAGCTGGCGTCAATGCGGCGGTGGTGCGCCGGGCGCGGGCGGCGGCCCACCGGGCGATGGTGCTGGCCGAGCACGAGCGGGCGACCGCCAGCCAACCGGCCGAAACCCAGCCCGCCGAGACCGAGCCGCAGGCGAGCGCATCGCCGTCCGCGCCATCGGGTTCGCCGCAGCAGATCGCGATGGCCATGCTCGCCGACTTCGGCTGGCCGGCCAGTCAGTTCTCCTGCCTGGATCCGCTCTGGGAGCGCGAGAGCAACTGGAATCCCTACGCGGACAACCCGATCTCCGGTGCTTATGGCATCCCGCAGGCGCTGCCCGGAGCAAAGATGGCAACGGCGGGTGCCGATTGGGCGTCGGACGCGACCACGCAGATTCGCTGGGGCCTGGGCTACATCAAGGCCACTTACGGGTCGCCGTGCGGTGCCTGGGACCACGAAGAGGGGTACGGCTGGTACTAGGAGGGTTTGTCGAAACTGTTGGTCGCTAGCTGACCGAGCGGGGGCCGAGGTGGCAAGCTCAGCTCGGCCCCGCCGGTCAGGTGCAACTACGGCAGCGCCCTGAACGTCTGCTTGGCGACCTGGAAAATACCAGCCACCCAGCCTGCCTTGGGCAGCGAGGAGGCGACTCCCAGCATGTACTGCTGTGGCCCTTCCCAGGTCTGCGCGGTGAAGAGCAATTCGGTTACCTGCTGTGGATGCAGTGCGGCGGGCGGACGCCAGCGGAAGATCCAGCGGGCGGCCGGCGAGCCGTGGAACTGGGTGCCGTTGATTGAGATCAGCTTGTAGTGCGGATAGTTGCCACTGGTGATCGCCGCCGATTGCAGCTTCCTGGCCTCCCTGAGCGGCCCAGGAACTGACCATTGACTCAGGTTCACATCGAGCCTGCCAGGCCCTGAACTCGCCTTGATGGTCGTATTGAGGCCGACGTTCATCAGCCAGCCGTCTGGCCCGGCGAGACGGAAGCCGGCGATCGTACCGACGCTCGCGGCCGTTACCTTGAACCACTGATATCCGGCGGGCGGCGGTGGCAGCGTCTTCGGTGTTGTGGTGGGGGTTGGACTCGCGGTTGGCGACTTGCTCGGGCTAGTCGACGGCGATGGCGAGCCGGACGGCTTGCTGGACGTCGGCTTACCTGACGGACTCGGCTTGCCCGATGGCGAAGGCTGGCTTCGCTTGTGCTGGCCAGGGGACGACTTACCTGGCGTCGGCGAAGTTGATGAGTGCGACCGGCCTGGCGTCGGGCGCTGGTGACCGGAACCGCTGCCAGGACTGCCGTGCTTCGCGCCGCTTGACTTGATGTGGTCCGCGGCTACAGTGTCCTGACCCGTGCCCGCTCCGCCGCCCAGACCGATGATCGGATGACCGACGTTCGGCAAGATGACTAGCACGACCACTGCAGCGATGAGCAGCGCGGCGATCGGAGCGGTGATGCCAAGGCCGCGCCGGGATCTGAGGAATTCGCCGGTACCGCCGCCGCGCGCCTTGGATTGGCCGTTTCTGCCGGTGCCTGGAGCGGCCTTAGGTCCGCCGCTCGTCACCGGACCAGCAGGCTCGCCGGATCCGGCCGCCGAAGGTTGGCCGACGGTCGTCGGCGCGGCAGCGTGCAGCGCGACCGCGCCGGTTGGCTCGGCGCCGGGATCGAAATCGAGTTGACTGGTGCCAGCAAGCGCGCCGGGGGCGTTGAGTGGCCCGGCCAGATCGATCTGATCAGCTGCAGCCAAACCTGCCCCTGGCCCAGTCGGAGTCGGCATGCGCAGGTCAGCGAAGTTGGGCGTAGCCATCAGGTCGGGTACCACGCCAGTGGCGCTGGCGGCGGCCCGATCCGGCATCAGCCCAGCCTGGTCTTCGAACTGGCCGGCGCTGTTGCTTGAGTCAGTTCCGGCTGCCGGAGCGCCTGGTACGGCGCTGCCGATTGAGCCCCGATCCGGCGGCACCGCGACCACCTGGGTGGCTGTGGTCGCTTCGGCCGGTGCGGGCGGCACGGGTTGGCCGGCCAGCGAGCCCATGGCAAAGCCGGTCCGGTCTGGCGTCCTGGCCTCCCGCCAGGCTTGCCGCAACATCCGCCCGGTCGTCGCGGCGTCTGGCCGATCGGCTGGCTTCGCGCTGAGCAGTGCGTCGATGACTGGTGCCAGCGGCCCAGCCGATGGCGCGCGCGGCGCGGGCTCGGTGGCGATGCTGGCCACGATGGCGGCTGAGCCGCCAGCCCGGTCGAAAGGGCCGCGGCCTTCGACCGCCGCGTACAAGGTGGCACCGAGCGACCACAGGTCGGAGGCCGGGGTCGCGGCCGCGCCGCGAACGCGCTCAGGTGGCGAAAATCCGGGCGTGCCGACGACCATGCCAGCCTGGGTCAGGCCAGGGTCACCCTGGATTGTGGCAATGCCGAAGTCGGTCAGCACAGCTTTGCCATCCGGGCTGATCAGCACGTTGCTCGGTTTGACATCGCGGTGCAGCACGCCGGCCTGGTGCGCTGAGCTCAGCGCGTCGAGCAGGCCGAGGCCAAGTTGGGCGGCGCGAGCGGGCGGCAGCGGGCCATCTTCAGCGATCACCTGGTCAAGCGGCCGGGCCCGAACCAGCTCCATCACGATCCAGGGTGAGCCTTCCTCTTCGACCACGTCGAAAACGGTGACGACACCTGGGTGGCTGAGCCTGGCCGCGGTCCTGGCTTCCCGCAGCGTGCGCTGGTAACTGGCATGAGCCTCGGTGGCCGAGGCCATCGGCGCCAGCACGATTTGCTTGATGGCGATGTCTCGGTCGAGCAGCTCATCGCGGCCTCGCCAGACGATTCCCATCGCGCCACGGCCGAGCTGATCGAGTAGTCGGTACCGGCCCGCGACAAGGCGACCAGTACCAGGGGCGGAGTGCATGGAGTGCAATCTACGCGCAAGCGCTTATAGATTTCTGTGAGCTTGGTGTGAATTTAACTGCCGAATCGGACAGTTATTCACAGGCTCGCATTGCGTACAGCCGAACGCGCAGCTTGATTGGTCAGCCGCCAGGGTTCGGCCCGATCGACAACACTGGCTGCTTGGGCGACGTCACATCGGCGAAGAAGTCGTTGCCCTTGTCGTCGACGACGATGAAAGCAGGGAAGTCTCGAACCTCGATCTTCCACACGGCCTCCATTCCTAGCTCTGGGTATTCGATCACCTCGACCTTCGTGATGCACTCCTGCGCGAGCTTTGCCGCCGCTCCGCCGATCGAGCCGAGGTAGAAGCCGCCGTATTGCTGACACGCGGCGGTCACGGCGCCCGACCGGTTGCCCTTGGCGAGCATCACCAGCGAGCCGCCAGCGGCCTGGAACTGCTCGACGTAGCAGTCCATCCGCCCCGCCGTGGTCGGTCCGAACGACCCGGACGCGTAGCCCTCGGGTGTCTTCGCCGGGCCTGCGTAATACACCGCGTGGTCGCGCAGATAGCTGGGCATCGGCTCGCCTGCCGCCAGTCGCTCAGCGATCTTGGCGTGCGCGATGTCCCGCGCGACGACCAGCGGGCCGGTCAGCGACAGCCGGGTCTTCACCGGGTACCTGGACAGCTCGGCCCTGATCTCCGACATCGGCCGGTTCAGGTCGATCCGCACGACGTCGCCGTCGAGTTCGTCCGTGCTCGCGGTCCGGCAGGTACTGCGCCGGGTCGGTCTCGAGCTGCTCGAGGAAGACGCCGTCCGCGGTGATCTTGCCGAGCGCCTGGCGGTCCGCCGAGCACGACACCGCGATCGCCACCGGGCAGGAGGCCCCGTGCCGGGGCAGCCGGATCACCCGCACGTCATGGCAGAAGTACTTGCCGCCGAACTGCGCGCCGATGCCGATCCGCCGGGTGATGCTCGAGCACCTCGGCCTCCAGCTCGAGGTCGCGGAACCCGTGCCCGGCCAGGCGACCCGGCGGTCGGCAGCGAGTCCAGGTACTTGGCCGACGCGTACTTCGCGGTCTTCAGCGCGAACTCGGCGCTGACGTGCCGCCGACGACGATGGCCAGGTGGTACGGCGGGCACGCGGCGGTGCCGAGCGACCGGAGCTTCTCCTCGAGGAACGCGAGCATCCGCGCGGGGTTCAGCACCGCCTTGGTCTCCTGGTACAGGTAGGACTTGTTCGCCGAGCCGCCGCCCTTGGCCATGAACAGGAACTTGTAGGCATCCCCGCCGGTGGCGTAGAACTCGATCTGCGCCGGCAGGTTGCTGCCCGGTGTTCCGCTCCTCCCACATCGTCAGCGGCGCGAGCTGCGAGTACCGCAGGTTCAGCTTGGTGTAGGCGTCGTAGACGCCGCGCGCGATGTGCTCCTCGTCGTCGCCCGTCGGTGAGCACCTGCTGGCCTCGCTTGCCCATCACGATGGCGGTGCCGGTGTCCTGGCACATGGGCAGCACGCCGCCCGCCGCGATGCACGCGTTCTTCAGCAGGTCGCGGGCGACGAACCGGTCGTTCGGGCGACGCCTCCGGGTCGTCGAGGATCGACCGCAGCTGGCGCAGGTGCGCGGGCCGCAGCAGGTGGGCGATGTCGTGCATCGCCGCGGACGTCAGCAACGTCAGCGCTGCGGCTCGACCTGCAGGAAACTCGCGGCCGAAGGCGTGCTGCGGGCCTGACTCCGGCATCGCTCACCAGCCGGTATTGGTGGTGTCAGGGCCGAGCGGCAGCAGGTCGGTATAGCTGAAATCGGGCATGGTCGGCGCGTCCTCGGATTGGTCCCTTGCTCAATCGCCATGGTAAGACCTGGGCGGGATTGACCAGGCAACGTGATCGCATTGAGCAGGCCGGTGAACGGCAGCCCCTGGGCGATCTGGGGAAAATTGAGCCGTGACAAGCGTAGTAGCGGGATCCCCGACTGGCCTGATGGCACCGACGTCGCGGTGGCGCTCACCTTCGATGTAGACGGCGAGGCACCCTGGCTGGGTGACCAGCCAATTTGATTAAAGTGAGGCGGTAATGGGGCGGTCGGCAGACGGCATGCTTACGGTCACTTCCGCTGGGTAGGTGGCAGGCAGTAAAGGCTGGTGCGGCACGACGAGGGAGTGAGCGGATGGACAGCGTCTTCGAAGCTGGCGGCAATGGCGTCGACCTCACCGAGGCGGCTCGGAGCTCCAGCAGGCCGCTCACGATGCGCGAGTCGCCTTCGACTGCATCGGCCTTGAGGAACTTGACCGCGCCCACACTCACGCGCTGACAGCACGGGCGGCGGTGGACGCCGCTGAGAATGCCCTGCGGGTCGCGCTCGGCGGGGATCGAGCCCCCGCGGCCATCTAGGGGTGCTGGGTTACGCCACCTCCAGAATGGGGGTCGGTGCCGTGTCCGTGCGGCGATCAATTAGTGTGTGAGTCACACATTAATTAAGAAGCGGAGAGGCGGCGGTATGGCTACGGCTACCGGTTCGTTCACGGTCTCGTCCTGGGATGAGGACACCTACGAAGAGCTCGATAGTGGCGGCAAGCTCACCAAGGCACGGGTGACGTTCGCCTATTCAGGGGATCTTGAGGCGCAGGGTGCCTGGGATGCGCTGATGTGCTACCGGGCCGATGGCAGCGCGACGTTCACCGGGTTCCAGCAGATGGCCGGTCAGCTGGATGGGCGCGTCGGCAGCTTTGTGCTACGGGCCGACGGCGGCTACTCCAGCGGCGAGGCCACTTCGAGCTGGCAGGTTGTCGAGGGCTCCGGTGGCGGCGATCTGCGTGGGCTGCGCGGATCAGGCAGTTCGGTTGCGACGAGCGGCCCCGGCGGGACGTTCACCTTCGAGTACGAGCTTGCCTGACGAAGGACCGCCTGACGGGACCGAACTGGACCTGGCGGTAAGGGCGGTCGGACCCGGAGCCGTCGGGGCGGTCGGGGCGATTGACCGGGCCGCGAACGTGCTCGGTGCGCTTGCTCTGGTGGTGACCGACCAGGCCAGCGACGCCATCGCCGACGCGGCTGGCCGATCTGAGTCGGCGGCGGCAGCGCTATCCGCGCTACTGCATTTTCTCGACCGGCCGACCATTGACCAGTTGCGGCAGGTGCTCGGACTGACCTCGTCAGGCACGGTACGGCTAGTCGACCGGCTGGCGGAGTCCGGTTACGTAAGCCGGTGCCCTGGTGCCGACGGACGTAGCACCTCGATCGTGCTCACCAGTGCAGGCACCGTAGCCGCCCGTCGGGTGTCAGCCGCCAGGGCGGCGGTGCTGCAGCGGGCTCTAGCTGGACTGTCTGGTGCCGAGCGCACCGTGTTCGAAGAGCTGATCAGCAAACTGCTCGTCGGAATGATGCGTGGCCCGGGCGCGACCAGGTGGATCTGTCGGCTTTGCGACATCGGTGTCTGCCGGGGGGCACCCGGTGGCTGCCCGGTCGGCAACGCGGCCCGCCAGCGCTATGTCTCGTGAACCGGTAGAGATCTGTACCGTTTGTGAAATAGCCCACCGACAGCTGAACGAACTGCGAAGAAGGTACTGTCCAAGCATGGCGAATAGGCAAACAGCCGAGCCGGACCTGCCGGTA
>CAWFPK010000015.1:0-495470 GCA_963817625.1 uncultured Actinomycetota bacterium | reverse complement strand
GGATTCATGGGTGCGAGCCTGCTGGTAGCGGTCGCCGGTATCGCGGGCGAGTGCCAGCGCGGCGCGGAGGTAGCCGCGGGCAGGAGCCGGGTCCCCAGCGGCGAGCAGGCATTCCCCGATGCCGTTCAGAGCGCTGGCCTCGCCGCCTCTATCGCCAATACCGCTGAAGATCGGTAGCGCTTGCCGGTAATAGCCAAGGGCTTTCTCATAGCTTCCCCGCAGCAGATCGGCCGCCGCCAGACCGGCCAGGGCACGGCCCTGCTGTTGCCGATCGCCCGTCTCCCGCGCGAAGGAAAGCGCTGACGCACTACAGGAGCGGGCCTCCGGATGCTGGTTGCTGGCGAGCAAGCACTCGCCAATGCTGTTGAGCGCGTCGGCCTCCCTTCCTCGGTCGCCGAGTTCCTGGAACAGCGCCAAGGCATGCTGGTGGTAGGTGAGAGCCTGGCCATGCCGGCCAAGGCGGTGGCTTATCTGACCAAGCCTAATCAGGGTGTCAGCCTCGCCATACCGGTCGCCGAGCTGACGCGAGAGAGCGATATGCCGCTGATAGTGCACGACTATCTGCTGGTAGCGGCTCTGTAGGTCATGATCGCCAGCTGGGTCAGCTGCTGACAAGACGGCGGCATCCGCGGCCGGAGCGACCTGCCGGTAGAGCGCGAAGGCGTGCTGCTGGTATTCCAGGCCTAGCTGGTAGCGACCCTGCAGCAGGTAGATGGTACCTAGATTGTCGAGCGCTATGACTTCTGACAAGGTACGGCCCAGTTCACGGGCCAGGGCCAGGGCCTGCTCCTGGCATTGTGCCGCCTGGCGATAACGGCCCTGGTGCAGGCGCATACTGCCGATCTCACCCAGGATCAGCAGCTTGCTCGGGCCATCATCGACCTGTTGGGCTGCGGCTAGCGCCCGGCTATAAAGGCCGATCGCCTGCGGGTAGCGGGCTTGCCAACTGTAGAAGTTGGCGATGCGGGCCAGATTCCTGATCTGTGCCGCATGATCGCCGCGACCGCGCGCAGCCTGCTCGGCATGGGTGTAAATGGCTAGGGCCTCAGCGTGATATCCGCCGTCAAGATATCGAAACAGCGTTTCCGCTAGCCGGATGGCATGAGCAGGCCAGCCGTGCCTGGCGGCATAGCTGACAACCGCGACAAGCGCGGCCCGTTCGGCATCCAGCCAGGCGCGCGCAAGCGAACCGGTCAGTTCGGGGACGATCGTTTCTGCTGGCAGATCAAAGTGGCGCCGTTCCACCGGAACCAGAACGTTCATGGCGACGACGGCGCCGGCGAGGTAGTAATCAAAAAGGCCGGTCCGCGCTAGCCGCAGTGCCTCGTCCCCGTCGTGGGCGTGAGCGAGGCGAGCCGCATAGGCGCACAGCAGGTCGTGCATGCCAAAGCGTTCTGACCCGACGGGCTGGATAAGGTGCGCCCGGGCGAGCACGACCAGCAGCCGGCCCGCCTCGTCGGTGCTAGTTCCGCCGAGTGCGGCGGCCGCGAAGCGGTCGAAGTCCGGGCCGGGGTGCAGGCCAAGCACCCGGAACATCCGGGCCGCCGCTACGGGCAGCTGGTAGTAAGACCAGGAGAAGACGCTTGTCACTGCGGCCCGTTGGTCGCCGCCCGCATCAAGCAGATCCAGTCGCCTTTCCTCGCAGGCCAGCTCAGCGGTCAGCGCCGCCAGCGATACGGCGGGGCGCGCGGCGGCCAACTCAGCCGCCACTCGCAGCGCCAGCGGCAACCAGGCGCACTGCGCCGCCAGAGTCCGAGCGGCGACGAGATCCGCATCTACCCGCTCGCCGATCAGCGCGCGCAGCAGCGCTATCGCATCGGCGACCGGCAGCACGTCAAGTTCCAGGCGCCTGGCACCTTCGCGGGCGACCAGGCCAGGTAGCGAGTCCCGGCTGGTGACCAGCACCATTACCCCAGCCTGGCCGGGCAGCAACGGTCGCACTTGCTCTTCGGTGGCGGCATTGTCTAGCACCACCAGCATCCGCCGTCCGGCCAATAACGACCGGTAGCGGGCGGCCCGTTCGGCTTCCTCCACTGGGACGTCCCGACTGGCCACCCCCAGCGCACGCAAGAACCCGGCCAGCACCTCGTGAGCCGATATCTGCTGCTCCGGATCGTAACCGCGCAGGTTGACATACAGCTGCCCATCGGGAAAGCGGTCCGCCACCTGATGAGCCCACCGCATCGCGAGTGCGGTCTTGCCGACGCCAGCCGAACCCGACACCGCCGAAATCACGACCGGGCCGTAGATCGCGCCTTTGGTCTCGACCGGCATCAGGGCATTCAGCCAGGCGAGCTCGGCCGACCGGCCGGTGAATTCGCCCACATCTGCGGGCAGTTCACGCGGCACCCACGCAGCAACCTCCAACGGCGTCTCAATGGTCCTTGCCGCGAGGGCCACCGGGGGCGACAGCTGACCGGACAGCGGCTGCGCAGTCGAGACCTGACCACGAGCCGCTGCCACGAACAACCCGCGCGACGGCTCGGTCAGCTCCAGCGCATCGGCGAGCAGCCGCACGGTATTTTGTCGAGCTGAGCGGTGGACCCCCCGCTCCAGGTCGCTGACAGTTCTTGGACTTAGCCTTGCCGCCTTGGCTAACTCTTCCTGGGTCAGTCCTGCCTGCGCCCTTAACTGTTGCAGCAACCCCGCGAAATCCGGCACAGGCTGACTGGCCACAGCCTTACCGCCTCCTCGCCCACCCGCCACTATTCGCAGTACCGAACTCAGCCCAGCGTACGCGGACCTGCGACGCTCCACCATATGTGCCTTGTGCACACGAATTGCGTGTGCATTATGTGGACGTTATGTGGCTACCGCGTATGGTGACCAAGACGCCCTTCTTGCCAAAGTCGAGATATCCCGTGGTAGCCAGATAAAGGCCAAGCGGAACGCAATCATCGGCTACAGAAGGAGCCCCGCATGAAACACCCAGCACGCGCCGCCTTAGCTACCGCAGCCATGCTCGCGGCTGCGGCGGCTGCCTCCGTTGCGGCGGTCGCGATCCCCGCGTCCGCCAGTGCCGCACCAGCATCGAGCAAGATCGTCGCCACCACTCCGGTGTTCCCCCCCACGCTGGTGAACTACTTCTTCGGGGAGCTCAATCCCCCCAATGGCTCGGCAAACTGGGAATGGGCCAGCACCACCGCCACCGAGAACTTCGCGAACGCCACCTCTCGCGCCGTCGTGACAGGCAACATCACGCTCGGCAGCAACAACGGGCTCGCGGTCGGCGGCAAGCTGGGAGTGTGCTACCAGCAAGGCGCCGGCCGATCCTGTTCGGCAACTGGATGCTGCTCGACTTCACCGCACCGGCTGGCCAGTGGGTCTCAGAAACCTTCTCAGGCACCATCCTGCCTGGGCCTAACGGGTATCCCGCTGGCAACTACACTGTCGGACTTTGCGTCGAACAGACCACGCCGAACCTCGTCTTTAACACGACCTACGGAAGCGCGGGCGGCGACGTGATTGTCGCCGAGGACTCAGGACCCTGACGAGAAGAACCACAACAGCAACTAGCGGGCACGGCCCTGGCACGCGATGTCGTGCCAGGGCGCCCGAGTGAGCCAGACAACTGCTGGCAGCCGATATCGTCCTACGGGCGCCCCTGACGGCTGCATCTAAGCACCGATGCGGGACCCGGCCGGCATGTCAGGATGAATCGCATGCCTCCCATTCCCGAGAATTCTGCTCCGCACCCGGATCAGGCTGTAGCCAACGACTACGACAGCTTCGCCCAGGCGTACTCCGACGAAAATGAGGTCAGCCTCATCAATGCTTATTACGAGCGGCCGGCGATGCTAGCGCTGGCCGGGGACGTGGCTGGCCGCCGGATCCTCGACGCTGGCTGCGGCACCGGGCCGCTGCTCGCGGCGCTGCGCGACCGGGGCGCCATCGTGACCGGCTTCGACAAAAGCGCTGCGATGTTGGAGCTGGCCAGGCGGCGCCTCGGTGCTGGCGCGGACCTGCAGGTGGCCGACCTTGGTAGTCCGCTGCCCTTCCCCGACGGCACGTTCGACGACGCCATCGCGTCCCTTGTGCTGCACTACCTGGAAGACTGGGGACCCGCGCTGGCCGAGCTGCGGCGCGTACTCAAGCCCGGCGGTCGGCTAATGGTCTCTGTCGACCATCCCTTTGCCATTGCCCTCATGCACCGCGACGCCGGCCGCAAGGCCAACTATTTCGGGATCTCCAACTGGACCGACGAGTGGACCTTGGGCGGCCAGACCGCCCAAATGAGTTTCTGGAGCCGGCCACTGCACGCGATGACCGACGCCTTTACTGAGGCCGGCTTCCGCATCGCGGTCATTAGCGAACCAGCGCCCGCGCCGGCTGCCCGCGAGCTGTTCCCTGACGAGATCGAGGCCAAGCCGCGCTTCCTTTGCTTCCTGTTCTTCGTCCTGCAGGCCGACCTTCCTGTCACCTCCCGAACGCCTCCATCTTCGCCTCGATAGCCGCCGGGTGGGTCTTGCGGCACGGCGAGAAAATGCTCGATCAGCGCGATTCCGTTTGGGCCGATGACCGGGCGCGTCATGGTGAGCCCAGCCAGCCAGCGGTGGCGGCCGAAGACGCGGCTGGCCTGCTCCCCCATGGCGATCAGATCGGCGGGCCGCGCATGGACAGCAACGGCTTCGGCCCGAAGGACAACGGCAAGCTGGAAAAACGCGACGACGTACTCGTCTTCACCGGCCCGGTCATCAACGAACCGCAAGAAGTCATCGGCCCGGTCAGCCTCCGGCTGCGGGTTCGCGACAGTAGTCCGAACTTCGATGTCTTCGCGCGGTTGTGCGACGTAGACGCCAAAGGCAAGTCGTGGAACATCTGCGACGGGCTGCTACGGCTGGACGCCACCCGGCCGGCCGACGTCGACGGTTGGATCGAAGTCGCGGTTCCGATGAGCGCGACCGCCCATCGCTTCGCGCCTGGCCACCGCCTCCGGGTGCAGGTGTCCAGCGGCGCCCATCCGCGCTGGGCCCGCAATACTGGCATCGCCGAGCAGGTCGCGACGGCCACCAGCCTCGTGCCGGTCGACATTGAGGTAAGCAATCGCGAGACCGTCCGCTCGCTACCCGTGCTGCCCCGGTAGCTACATCAGGAGTAGCCCAGACGGGCCAGCGCGATATGCCAGGCGGCCGAGTTACTCGCTCTCGTGTTCGGCCAACCGCTCGTAGACATCGGCCTCAAACTGTTCCAGCAACACCGCGCAGCTTGCCACCTGCTCGCGAGCCTCGGCCCTGCCATCGGCGTGCATCCAGTCCCGGCCCTCAACCTTCCCGAGCCAGCGGCGAAGTTTCTCAAGGTCCTGCCGGATCTCCTCGGCCTCCTCAAAGGAGTAGTTCTCGCGGAACCTCTCGAACTCGATCTCCTTGACGAACTTGGTTTCGCATTCCTCGATGATCTCGGCGTACTCCTTTGCCGAGTTGATCCTGAAGCCCTCGACAAACTGATCGCGCACCTCGGTTTCGAGATCGCGCAGTGTGATGAATACTGTCGACCCGCCCAACTCGTCGATCCTGGTGCGGATGCGCGCCACACTTCGGCGCAGTTCTTCGCGGTCTGGCAGAACGCATACCGCCTGCTGCAGGTAGAGACCGCCGAGCCGCTTGAGATCACGCCACACCGCGACCCTGGCTCGGGATGACTCATTCGGGACGCGGTAGATCAGGAGCAGCCATTGCTCGGGGCGGTCAGGCGAGTCCCGCACGGGACCTGAACGACGAGGCGGCATATCAAGAGAGTAGATGAGTGCCGAGCCGGGGCCGGCCACCTGCTGCACACATTCGCGCTACGCCCTCCTACGGGCTCCTGAGCAGCTATCCGCCACCGGTCGTAGCCGTAAACGTAACAGATGCTACATTTCAACACATGCTACAGTGGACTAAGGGCTTCAATACAGGAAGGGAGGCTGCGTGAGTGCAGCAACCTGGGCACTGCTGGTAGCGACGTTCTTCGCCTGCGTGGTCGAGACCGTCGAGGCCACGACCATCGTGATGGCCGTCGGTTTCACGCGGAGCTGGCGCTCGGCGATGATCGGGACCGCAGCCGCTCTTGTCGTCCTAGCGGTAGTCACCGCCGCATTCGGCTTCGCGCTGACTAAATGGCTCCCCGAGTCCGCCCTGCAGCTCGTGATCGGAGGGCTGCTGCTGATCTTCGGACTGCAGTGGCTGCGGAAGGCCATCCTCCGCTCGTCGGGGCGCAAGTCCATTCACGATGAGGAGAAGATCTACGCAACCGGAGTCCAGGAGGCAGAGTCAGCCGGATCAGCCAAGCCGGGCCTGGACATGTTCTCGTTCATGGTGTCGTTCAAGGGAGTCTTCCTTGAAGGCATGGAAGTCGTCTTCATCGTGATCACTTTCGGCCTCAACGCGAAGGACATCCCGGTTGCCGTGGTAGGCGCCGCGGCCGGCGTGGTCGTCGTGCTGTGCGTCGCGGTGATCGTGCGACGGCCGCTGGCGATGATTCCCGAGAACCTGCTCAAGTACGGCGTGGGCCTGCTGCTCGCCTCGTTCGGCACCTTCTGGGCCATCGAAGGCACTGGGATCTTCCGTGCGGGCCGGCACAGCGTGGTCTGGCCGGGAAATGACCTGGCGATTCTAGGGCTGATCGTCGTGTGGTTCCTTCTCACTCGGGTCTTTATCGCGGCTCTGCGCTTGCCGAGCGCGGCACCCGCGGGTGCCCCAGAGACCAGCACTGTAGAAAGGACAGCTGCGTGAAAGCCATCAAGGCCTTCGGCTACTTCTGGTATGAGTTCATCATCGGCGACGACCCGAAGATCGCGGTCGCCGTCGTGGTCGCGCTGGCCCTCGTCGTCGGCGCACTGAAGGCGAAACTGCTGGGCGACACTGGCCTGGCCATCGTGGGGGCGGCGCTGATCGTCGCGTTGTTCTCGCTGAGTTTGGCCATCGACGTTCGCGGCAGCGGCAAGTGAGCGGTGCCCGCTGACGACCAACCTCAGCGCAGCCCGGGCCGCCTTCGGGCAGGCCGGGCTGCGCTGACTACGGAGGAGTGATTGTGATGAGCCGTTCCTCCGACATTTCTCGCATGGCATAGCGGGGACCTTCGCGGCCAAATCCACTTTGGCCTCCTTGCCTGCGCATCCAGTATTCGGCGCGGCATCCTGACCTCGAATCAGCTCGCCTTTCGGCGCAGGTCAACGACCTCTCGGACCGCAGGACACCGTTGCCTGCAATGCACCGCGGACAGTACCCTAAGGGGGCTCGGTGCGCGAGATGCTGTCACACGAGGAGCACTCACCGATGGGAACGAACGGTGCCGAGGCTATTTGTCGATTACCTGATCGCGCAGCGAGTGCCGTACCTCACTGGCGTCTGGGGCCACGGCATTATCGGGCCGCCGCAGCATTTCCGTAGCGGCGACGCCTTCCGCCACGATCTGGACAAGGTCATCGATACCCTTCATGATTCACGCCGAGCGAAGCCTGAGCAACCGGTCCTAGTTGCGGGCCATCCCGAACAGGCAACGCGGGCTCACCGGCTGTCGGAGGGCACCCCGATCCCAGACGACCTCATGGTCCACCTGCGTGCCGTCGTGGATCGCGTCCAGGTCCCCGTCCTCCTCGCGCCTTAGGCGACCTCCAAATGCAGTCCACCTCGCAACCCGCCGTCGACGTCCTCGTCATCGGCGGAGGGATCATCGGACTGGCGACCGCGCGGAGCATCCTGGCCGCGTCACCAGGAGTCTCGGTCGCGGTACTCGAGAAGGAGGGGTCTGTCGGCCAACACCAGACGGCGCATAACAGCGGAGTGATTCATTCCGGTATCTACTACCGGCCCGGCAGCCTCAAAGCCGACCTGAGCCGCCGCGGCGGCGCATTGATGCGTGAGTTCGCCTCTGATAACGGAATACCGGTCGACCGCCGCGGGAAGCTGCTCGTCGCAGCCGATCCAGAGGAACTGGCTCGGCTTCAGGCCCTCAGGGAACGCGCCGCAGTCAACGGGATCAAGGTCGACTATCTCGACCAGCACGAGCTTCGGCGCTGGGAACCGAACGTCACGGGCCTGGGAGCACTGCACGTCGGTGAGACATCGATCATCGATTATGTCCACGTCGCCCGAGTGCTGGCCGATCTGTTGAGGAACGCTGGCTGCCCAATCGAAACCGGTCATGAGGTGACGTCCATATCCGAATCGCCGGGTTCGGTTGCCGTGACCACGACACGCGAGACGCTTCGGGCCCGGTACGTGGTCGCCTGCGCTGGTCTGCAGTCCGATCGGTTGGCGCGGATGGCCGGGCTGAATGTAGGCATACACATCGTTCCGTTCCGCGGCGAGTACTTCCAAGTGGTGCCGGAGAAGGCCGCGCTCGTCACTAAGCTCATTTATCCGGTCCCCGACCCGAATTTGCCCTTCCTTGGGATCCACATCACGCCGACTATCGGCGGAGCTCTCACGGTCGGGCCGAACGCGGTCCTCGGGCTGGCGCGCGAGGAGTATCGCCGGAAGATGGTGTGGCGTGACGTCGCCGATTACGCGACGTTTCCCGGCATGTGGCGGATGGGCTGGCAGCACAAGGGCGTCGGGGTGCACGAGTTGCGGAACTCGCTATGGAAGCGAGGCTACCTCCATGCGTGCCGCAAGTATTGCCCGTCCCTCACCGTTGCGGACCTGCTTCCCTATCCTGCGGGCATCAGGGCCCAGGCGGTCGCACGTGACGGTTCTCTGGTGGAGGACTTTATGGTCGAGCAAACCGACCGGTTGGTTCACGTGCTCAATGCCCCATCTCCCGCGGCCACGTCGTCTCTAGCACTCGGTGACCTGATAGCCAAGCGCGTGGTCACGAAGATGCTCAGGTGAGCGACTTCCCATCGGCGGCCTCCGCCCGGTTGGCCGTACCGATCGAGCGCGCCAAGTAACCCAGTCGGGCTCCAAAACACTCCCCGACCCGAAGGAGGACGTTGCGGTGTGGGATCACACACTTCCCTATAGCGTCAGCTGCTCGTTGCTATTTGCCGAGCGACCGATGATCGAACGACCTCGCCTGGCCGCCGCACACGGGTTTGACGCCATCGAGATGTGGTGGCCATTTGCCACGGCCAGTCCCTCGGATGCCGAAGTGGCGGCACTGGTCAACGCCATCCAGGACAGCGGTGTTCAACTCGTCGCCATGAACTTCTTCGCCGGCGACATGGCGGCGGGTGACCGCGGTGTGATGTCCTGGCCTGGTCGCCAGTCCGAGTGGCAGGACAGCATCGACGTCGCAGTGCACATCGCGAAACGGCTCGGCACGAAGCGGTTCAACGCTTTGTACGGCAACCGGATCGAGACCGTGGATGCACAGCTCCAAGACGAGCTGGCCCTGGAAGGGCTTGCGCTCGCAGGTGACGCCGTCGCCCCGCTAGGAGGCACGGTCATGATCGAACCAGTCAGTGGCGTGTCGGCTTATCCGATCCGCACTGCCGCGGACGCCGTGGCGGTCATCGACCGCCTTGAGGCAGCCAGGGGCGAGTCCAACCTCGGTCTCCTGGCGGATATTTATCACCTGGCAGTCAATGGCGATGACCTTGACCGGCTCGCCGACCACGTCGGCGCGATCGCGCACGTGCAGATCGCGGACGTCCCGGGCCGCGGGGAACCCGGTTCCGGCTCGTTGGACCTTGCCTCACAGGTCAGCGCACTGGAGGGCGCGGGCTACAGCGGATACGTTGGGCTGGAATTCAACCCTACTCAGGAGGTCGAACGAAGCCTGGGCTGGCTTCCGCGAGAAAGGAGGCGGTCGGCATGAGTACCGTTGCTTTCGTCGGACTCGGCACCATGGGCGCGCCCATGGCTGGACACCTACTCCGGGCCGGTCATGATGTCATCGGCATCAATCGCAGCCAGCCAGCCGTGAGCCGGTTCCTTGCGTCCGGAGGGCGGACCACGAGCACCTTGGCTGAGGCCGTGAGCCAGGCCGACGTCATCGTGACGATGGTTCCTGACAGCGCGGACGTCGAGGCGCTCGCGCTGGGAGCCGACGGAATCTACGCCAACGCTCGACCGGGTGCCTTGCACATCGACTGCTCGACCATCAGGCCTGATGTCTCCGCTCAGCTGGCCTCAAAGGGCGCGGCCAACGGAGTCAGGGTCATCGATGCCCCGGTGAGCGGCGGCGAGGTCGGTGCGGTGGACGCGACCCTTTCCATTATGGTGGGCGGCGAGGTGGATGACGTGGCCGCCTCGATGTCAATTCTGGAGACGTTCGGGAAGACCATCGTTCACGTCGGCGCGGCAGGTGCCGGCCAGACGGTGAAGGCGGCGAATCAACTCATCGTCGCGGGCACGATTGGCCTAGTAGCAGAGGCGATCGTCTTTCTCGAAGCACACTGTGTCAACCTGGAAGCCGGCTTGAAGGTGCTGGCCAGTGGCCTCGCCGGCAATCGGATCCTCGACCTGAAGTCCGCGCAGATGATCAGGAGAGAGTTCGTGCCGGGCTTCCGGATCGACCTGCACCACAATGACTTGGGCATAGCGCTGTCAGCTGCCCGTGAGGCCGGTGTCGTAGTCCCCCTCGGGGCGCTCACCGCCCAGTTGCTCGCCGCCGCGCGTGCTGCCGGGCATGGCAACTTGGATCATTCAGCGCTATTGCTGACAATCGATCAGCTGTCTGGCGCCGCCGGTGCCGCCGGTGCCGCCGGCTGAGAGCAATCTTGCCAGGCCGCGGTCTCAGACGGCGGGTACGTTCTCGAGTTTCCACATCTCAAGGCGGGTATTTCGGGCGTTAGTCAGGTGGGATATGGCGACCTGCTCGGCGCGCTCGGCGTCACGCGCGATGATCGCCTCGACGACCTGGGTGTGCTCGCGGTGAGCTGCCTCCGGCCGACCTGGGCTTGCGTACGTCGTCGTCGGGTAGCGGACGAGATGCATGTTGAGCCGCTCGAGCACGTCAACGAGCGTCTGATTGTGACCAGCCTTCCAGATTAACCGGTGCAAGCGCGCATTGAGCTCCGCGACTTCGGACGGCGGGGCATCTTGGCGACTTTCGAGTGCCTGGAGCATCTGCTCAAGTTGGATCTGGTCAATCTCGGTTCGACGCTCCGCCGCCGCGCGGGCGGCAGTGCCTTCCAAAGCGATGCGAACCTCATAGATCTCGAGGATCTCGCCGATGCTCTGCGTCCGCACCTGCAGGCCACGATGGACGCGCTCGACAAGGGTGTCTTGCTCCAAGCGCCGAAGAGCTTCACGGACAGGTGTCCGACTCACTCCGAGCATCGTCGCGAGCGTCGTCTCGACGAGAGGCTCCCCTGGGGCGAGGCCACCTGTCAGGATGCGCTCGCGCAGCGTCTCGTATGCACCGGTCACGTACGCACCCGGCCCGTGCCGCGGTTCTCCGTCACCCTGGTCTCCATAGGAGGCAAAATAGCATCACTAGTATACCGTGCGCGTACGACATGACAGCAAGAAATCCAGGCATCGCAGGACGGTCAAAGAATGGCAGACCGCCCCATTCTTTCTAGACGCTGCGGTTTCCCTCTCGCTGACGCAATACTCGCCCCAGATCCGCGTGCGGAAGCCGCGGGATGGATCTGCTCGATTTCGTCGCGGATAAGCGCCAGGAATCGGAAGACTACGCTTGATGCGAGAGCCTTGCGGCGCGTGCGGCTAGGTCCGGCGCTCCGTGAGTCCGGCTATTTCGTGCAACTGCTCTCGCGTCAGAGCTGTACCACGGTCTGCGCGGACCTCTCCTTCGGCGAATGTGACGAGCTCAATGAGCGTGCCATCCGGGTCCGTGCAGAGCAGGAGGCGCAGAATCCAGGGCCCGACAGGTGCCTCGTGCACGGGTCCAAGCACAGGTACATTGCGGGACTCAAGCTCGCGCGCCGCAGCGTCCACGTCATCGACCTGAAGTGCGACGCGCACGAGGCCGCGGTCCTGCGCGGTCAAGGGTGGTCGCCGCCCTCGATCATCGCCGCCAATCCACTGGACTAGATCGATATACGGGCCTCGCCGCGAATCGCCCCAGTAGACGAGTGCTGCCCGATAGGACGGCGCTCCGCCTGAATCGACACCCATAACCTCACGCAGGTCGCTGTCACCGGACTCGAAGATCTCATGGATCTGCGCCCCGAGGACGTCAACGTAGAACTCCAGCGACGCTGCCAGGTCGCTACACACGACGTTGACATGGATGAAGCGCGAGATATCGATCATGGGGGTCTCCTAGACGCCGCAGTGGTCTACGTCAGTCGCTGCCCGGCGAGCGCGGCTCAGGCTGGACATTCAGTACGATCCGCACTGTAGCGAGCGCTCTATCCGGAAGGTAGCATCAGACTCCTGAGGCCGGCAAGGTAGCCCGCCCACGCCCTAACTCGACGTGCCAACCATGCATGCGCGTTGACAGCGACGCGTCGGGCTGGCTACATTTGGAGCGATCGCTCCAAAATTGCATTTTGTCTTTGAACTTCGTAAAGGGATGCCTGATGCCCGTCACTGATGCCGAAGTCCACAGTTACTTTGACAGCCTGAGCAACTGGGGGCGATGGGGCAGCGAAGATCAGCTGGGAGCACTCAATCTGATCGACGACATTAAGCGCCGTGAAGCAGCTGCGGCAGTCCGGCACGGAATAGCGATCAGTTGCGCTCGAACGCTCTCGCCGGTACGCAGTGAGGCTAACCCGCAGCCAATACTCCACCATATGACGACGAGCGGGGAGGGCTCTCCACAGGAGGGGTTCGGCGCCGCCGCCGACTGGTTCGGTCTCAGTTTCCACGGTTATGCAATTACGCATCTCGATGCTCCTTCGCACGTCTTTTGGAACGGGAAGATATATAACGGGCACTCAGCGAATCTGATTAAAACAGCCTCTGGCGCTCGCGTCGGAAGCGTCGAGCTTGCGAGCGACGGAATTATATCGCGCGGCGTGCTATTGGACTTTCCCCGAATGCGCGGAGTTGATTACCTGGATCCTGGTGACGCCATTCATCGCGACGAGCTAGAGCAGTGCATCAAGAAATCTGAAGTCGAAATACATGCCGGCGATATCCTCTTGATTTATACTGGCAGGGACGCGCGCGCGCGTGAGCGAGGCGTGACCTATCCGGACCAGCATGGCGCGCCTGGGCTACATGCGAGCACCCTTCCGCTGCTGCATGAGTTGGACGTCGCTCTGATCGGATCGGATTCGGCCAATGACGTCATGCCCTCGGGTATTGACAGCATTGGCGTGCCAATCCACGCGATCGGCATGGCGGCTATGGGATTGTGGCTTATCGACAACGCCCTGCTTGAGCCACTTGCAGTGGCCTGCGCTCGAGAGAAGCAGTGGACGTTCCTCTTCAACGTTGCGCCGCTGAGACTCAAGAATGCCACCGGCTCACCCGTTAATCCGATCGCGGTGTTGTAGCTGTTAAACAGCGAACTGGTGACGGAAGAGGCGACCAATGAATCTCGGCGAGATATTGCCTCGACGACTGGATCTGATGGCCAGGCCCGCGTTGTCAATTGAAGATGACGATGCCATTACTTATCGGCAACTTCACGACCTGAAGGACCGTTATGCTTCCGCCCTGCGCCGATCTGCTGTTCGACAGGGCGACAGGGTCGGTATTTTTCTCCATAATTGCGTCGATTACTGGGCGCTTTACCTGGCGGTAGCGGCGATCGGCGCGATAGCTGTTCGTATTAACTTCAGGCTAAGTGCAGATGAACTCGACTATGTGCTGAAGGACTCTGGGTGCGCCACCCTTGTCGTGCACGACACCCTGCTGCAGACCCTGGGCGAATGTTCCGCACTACAAGAGATTCGCCTGGTAGTCGCCATCCCTGAAGAGGGCGAAATCTTGCCTGAATGGGCCGAGCCGCTTGCTTCGTGGCTGCCTCCGACGGCTGACCCTGTGGCCCTCTCAATGACCGATGACCGCACATGCCAGCCGCACATGATCATGTATACGTCGGGAACTACCGGTCGCCCAAAAGGCGCAGTCTGGACTCACAAGAGCACTGTTCTTTTTGGAGCGATGCAGCTCATGCAATGGGGTGGTTCCTCCGATCGGGTCGCCCTTACGGTAGGTCCTCTCTATCACGTGGGCTCGATGGAGGACCTGCTGCTTCCGACTTTGATGTCAGGCGGCCACGCGGTAATGATGCGTAGCCGCAACTTCAGCCTCCGGCGCGCGCTGGAAGTAGCTCGCCGCCTGGCTGTCACTGACATGCTCTTGTTCCCGGCTATGGTCTATGAGCTGCTTGAAATTCACGGCGTAAATGGAATGGTCCCCGGATCCTTGCGAACGATCCTGACCGGCGGCTCACCTCTCGTCGGCCCGGCCGTTGCAAAGTTCGCTGATACGTTTCCCGGTGTGGCACTCTGGTCGGTGTATGGGCTAACCGAGGGCGGTGGCATCTCGATCGCCCTTGATCCCGAGGAGAGCCTGGTGCACCCGTCGGCCGCTGGCCGTCCGCTGCCACTCGCCGGTGTTCGGATCTCCGACGAGCATGGGTGCGATGCCAAGACCGGCGAGGTCGGTGAGATCTGCTTGCGCGGTCCGAACGCCGCCCAGGGGTATTGGAATCGGCCAGAGGCCACTGCCGCCACATTCGCCGAAGGCTGGGTCCGCACGGGCGACCTGGGGCGTATCGATGCCTCAGGGCTGCTGTTTGTTACCGGGCGGGCTAAAGACATGATCAGAACCGGCGACGAGAATGTGTACGCATCTGAGGTCGAGCGTGTGCTCGGAGAGCACCCGGCAATCCTCGATTCCGCGGTGATCGGCGTGCCTGACGCCATCTACGGCGAAGCTGTATGTGCGGTCGTGGTGCTACGCAAGGGCAGTTCCATGTCGCCAGCTGACGTGGCCAGCCATTGTCGGTTTCGGATGGCAGGCTATAAGAAGCCGCGCTACGTTGCCTTCATCGACGAACTTCCGCGAAACGCCACGTCCAAGGTGGTCAAAGACCGACTGAAGGACATGCTCGCCGCGAGCGAGATCGCCCTCGTCGCCACTAGCTCTGACGATTAGCGTATGGCCCGAAGGAAGCTCGATGTGCAACGAAGTTGATGACGGGACGGCGGCACCGGCGACATGTCGGTCATCGGACAGATGGGCTATTAATGATCTTCTGTGTCGCTATGCGAGGGGTGTCGACCGCCGTGATTGGCTTACTGTCAGGTCATGCTATGACGATGACGCCTTTGATGACCACGGCGGATATTCGGGGGGGCCTGATGGTCTCGTCGAATGGATGATAGACCGGCATGCCCACATCACGTTTCTCGATTCATTTCCTTGGAAACAGTCTGGTTGAGTTTAATGACTCCGATAGTGCCTTTGCCGAAACTTACGCGTATACAGTTCAACGCGTGCCCGCGGGACGAGCTCGGGAGTCATTGGCAATGTACGAGATCGCCGACCTCTCCGGGGCGGATGCCGATGCGCTCGTCGAAACTCAGGTCTGGTGCCGGTTTCTCGATTGCCTGATCCGCCGTTCTGATCGATGGGCGATTCTGAAGCGCACGGTGGTCTTTGATGCCATGGACTTTAGGTTGCTTCAGGTTCGTACGCTCGGAGCATCCTTTGCCGCGGGCTCCAGAGACTCATCGGATCCGCTGTGGCGATTCCGATGAATTTTGACGACGAGCGGGCCTTAGGCACGCGCAATGTAAGCTATTATTTTTTTCAAGAGGAGAAGCTCGTGCCAATTGACTACCCGGTGATTTACGAACAGTCAGAGGATACCAAGGATAGAATTCTCAGAGTTGCTGCGGACTTGTTCATGCGGCAAGGCTACGGCAGTACGAGCGTACGGGAGATCGGGCAGCACGCAGGTATCAGCCAGAGTGCGCTATACCATCATATTCAATCGAAATCACATCTGCTTAAGGCACTGCACGAGCGCTTCATCTCGGAAATGCTAGAGCAGCTTGAGGCCGTTGCGATAACGGACGGTGATGCGTTGCAAAAGCTGCGCGGAATGATTACTGTCGTGATGACGATTATCGAGAGCCATCAGCCGGAGGTTACGGTTTTTCTCCGCGAGCAGCACTCGCTCCCGGCCTCGATGCGGCAATCTGTGGTCATGCAGCGTGACCGGGTCGACCAGCTTGTTGATGGCGTTATCGAAGCTGGTATTGCGAGTGGAGAACTGCGCTCGGATCTGGATGTCCGTCTTACCAGACTGGGCATTCTCGGGATGTGCAACTGGGCTTATCAGTGGTATCGCGCGGGTGATAGGTTGAGTGCTTTGGACATCGCGGCGGCGTTCAGCGGCATTGCCCTCAATGGCATCGCTGCAGGGCGCAGTGAAGGGTAGGCACCGCCAATGGCGCGATCTGTCCATGAGCGCCAGCGCGAAGCCGCGGCAGCGGGCCGTGCCGAATCTGGCTCTCGTTTCGTAAAGGCGATGACTTCGATTAGGTCAGAGTCGCCCATGAAACAATGCAGAATGTCGCATCTTCGCCGACATTAGGGCAGGCGCCGTAGGGATCAGCGTCTGCCGACAGTTGGATCATCGAACGTATAAGCGTGCGAAGTAACGAGAATCGTGCTCAGTTTGCGGTTCGATGCGTCCCTCAGATGTCTTCGACCCAGTGGAGCGATCGCTCCAATATAGCCATGTGATCACTAGGCGTCAAGGTATTGATTTGCCGTGCTCGCGCACGCTATGGTCGGTCGTTGGAGCGCTCGCTACAGGCATTGACGACTCGCGGGCCGGCACTTGGGCAGGGCCGCCCACTTGCCTCGGTGCGCGATCACGGACGAAGAGCCACACCCCCCGAATGTCGGCATCGGCCAACATTGACGCCGCTGCTAGGAGGTCGATATGTCTTTGTGCCGCAAGGCTGCCATCGTCGGCATCGGCCAGACGAAGTTCGAGTTGTCCAAGCTGTCCGTCCGCTCCGAGTGGGATCTCGCACTCGAAGCGGTCCAGGCAGCCCTGGCCGATGCGAGCATCGATGCGCGTGAAGTGGACGGGCTCGTTCGCTACACCTACGACGAGACCACCCAAGACATGCTGGTGAGCGCACTTGGGATCCGCGACCTTCGCTGGTACTGCGACGCACCATATGGCGGGGCAGCGGCCGGGGCTGTCGTTGCGCAGGCGGCGGCGGCCATAGCGAGCGGCATAGCGTCAACGGTCGTCATCTATCGCGCGCTGAGTGAACGCCCCGGCCAGAGGTTCACTCGAGACGGCCAAGGTGCAGCGGCAGATGAGATCGTGTGGGCTACCGGTGAGAGTATCCCCTACGGGCAGTTCTCGCGGCCCTATGGTTTTCTGGCCCCTGGACAGGCGTTCGCGATGTATGCCCGCAGATACATGTACGAAGCCGGGATTACCGAGGATGAACTGACAAGTTCACTGGCTCGAGTGGCTATAGATCAGCGCAGGTACGCCAACAACAATCCGGCCGCATTGATGTTCGATAAGAAGCTCGACTTCGCTGCCTATTCCGCTGCCAGGATTATCGCGACGCCGCTCCGCCGCTACGATCTTTGCCTTGAGACTGCAGGTGCCGTGGCGATCGTGCTGACCCGAGCCGAGCGAGCTGAGGCCCTCAGAGACGACCCGGTGTATGTGCTCGCCGCACACCAGACCCTCTTCCAATACTCACAGCCGGTGAATGCCTATAGCGCCGATCTATTGGATTATGCGGCGCCAGGCAATGTTGACAAGCTCTTTGCTGATGCCGGAATTTCGCGTGCCGACGTGTCCGTCGCCGAAATCTACGATGCAGCGTCCGTCATGGTGCTGATCGGCCTGGAAGTATTCGGGTTCGCCGAACGAGGCAAGGCTTGGCGGTACGTCACCGACAACGGACTAGGACTGGGCAGCCCGCTCCCGGTCAACACCCACGGGGGCCTGCTTTCCGAGGCTTACATACATGGCGTCAATCACATAAGCGAGGCTGTGCGCCAGCTACGCGGCACGGCTGCTAACCAGGTTCCCGGCGCATCGGCAGCCCTGGTGGCGGCGTCATCAAGCTTCGCTCTCCTAGGTCGCTAGCAGCCGCACGTACTCGACCGCCCAACGAAGTGGTGGATGCATATGGGACTCTTCTTCAGCGAACTTCTTGATGCCATCTCGCTGGCCGCCATCTACTTCCTGATCTCGCTCGGCATCACGTTGGTGTTTGGCCTCACTCGCATTGTTAACTTCGCCCAGGGCCAGCTGGTTCTCCTCGGCGCCTTCGTCGCTTACGCCTGCGCTGCGACTGGCATCCCCATTGTCGCCTGCGTCGTGATAGCCATGGTGGCCGTCGGAATCGCCGGTGAAGCCCTTGACCTTGGCGTGTTCCGGCGCACGCTGAACGTCCCGCTGAATGGCTTCGTGGCATCACTTGGCCTCATCACGGCATTGCAAGCGGTGTTCGCGCTCATCTGGCCGGGGACATATTACACGGTTCCGCTCATTCTGAATGGTGATCAGCACAAAGGCGCGATCCTGCTGAGTAATGAGCGGCTACTTTTCATAGTGATATCGCTGGTCTGCTTCCTTGGCGCTGTCGTATTCCTCGGGCGAACGCACTATGGCCGCGGTATCCGGGCCATCGCGGAAGATCGTGCCGGAGCCCAAGCGCTTGGTGTCAACGTCCGGCCGCTTACGTCTGTGGTCTTCATCGTCGGCAGCGCGATGGCAGGCGGCGCGGGTGCGCTTCTTGGCACTGTGACTCCGTTCAATGCTGTGTCGGGATCCGAGTACCTGATTATCGGTTTCGCTGTGGCAGTCGTAGGTGGATTCGGCAGCGTAGCGGGAACGGCGGTGGCGTCCCTGCTACTCGGCGCCGCATTTACCTTCGGTGCTGCCTATATATCGACGAGCTGGTCCTACGGCATCCTGCTAGTCGCCATGGTGGTCATGATCGTTCTCCGGCCGCGCGGACTCGTCGGCGCGAGCGTGCCGGCATCTGACGACCCTATGGACAGCCACCAGAACCTCTCGGACAGCAGGCGGCTCAGGCCAGAAGCGCTGCTCACACCGGCGGGCCGATGGCTGCAGAGGGTCCCGCACATCTGCTTCCTGCTTATCCTTCTCAACACCGCGCTGCTACCTGTCTACATCACCAGCGCCGGCACTCTGAGTCTTGCCACGGCTGGTGTCGTGAACGCAATCGCGGCCTACAGCGTGTGGCTGCCGTTCCGGCTCGGCGGGATGCTGTCGCTCGCGCAGGCATCTTTGATTGGGGTCGGCGCGTATACCACCGCATACCTGGCGGCCCATACCTTTACCAGTTTCTGGCTCCAGGTCGCCGCGGCAGTCGTGGTGGCCGGCCTCACCGCTGGAGTGCTCGGAGCGATCGCGCTGCGGACGTCGGGCTCTTACTTCGTAGTCCTCGTCCTGGCGCTCTCGGAGATTCTGGTTGTCCTGATGCAGAACTTGACAAGCCTCACCGGAGGACTGATCGGAACGGTGCTGGCCAAGCCGCCGGTTCTCTTTGGCGGCCCGCTGAACGAGTCGAACATCAACGAAATGTATGTGCTCGTCTTCTGCTGCCTGCTGCTCGTCATCGGGGTCCTCGCCTGGATCAAGACGCGCCGGTTCGGATTGCTGCTGACCAGCTTGCGAGACAACAGTTCGCTCGCATCCTCGCTCGGGCTTCGTGCCTGGCGTTACAAGCTAGGTGCGCTCTGCCTGGCAGGGATGATCGCTGGCCTGGCCGGCGCGCTCACAGCGTACGTAACCCTCGGGATAGACCCGTCCTACTTCGAGAACACGGTGGCGATCCAGCTTGTGCTGATGGTCATCGTGGGTGGGGCAGCCTCGCTGGCAGGCCCGCTCGTCGGCGCGATGGTCATCACCTTCCTGCCGATCGTCCTGCCGCTCAGTCCTTACGAGAGCCAGATCGCCTATGGGCTCCTGCTGGTCGTGATCATCTTGGCGGCCCCCGGCGGTATCTCCGGGCTCGCGCGCGACCTGTTCTTCAAAGTCGCTAACCGGTCGGGCCTCGTCCGAAACGGCGGCCTGACCGACGTAATCAGTGATCCACCTCAGAGGCGGTCTTCGGAAGAGGCCGGCTTGGCAACCGAACGCTAATTCAAGTTAATTCACACGACAGGAGAAGGAATGTGAGCCGGAACGAATTGCGACCATCGCCAAGGGCGAGGACCAGATGGGCTATGCCGGGCATCGCCGCCATTGGCCTGCTCGCCAGCATGCTGGCGGCATGCAGTCCCGCAACGACGTCGTCGTCATCAGGAGGTGACTCTGAGGTCAACATAGGGCTACTCGCGTCGCTGTCCGGCGCCTACGCAATACTGGGTCCAGCCACCGTGGCTGGCGCGGATGCCGCCGTCGCCCAGCTAAACGCCGGAGGCGGTCTGGTGATAAAAGGGCGGCACTACAAGGTCAAACTCGACGTTAAGAATGATCAGTCAAACTCGCAGGTCGCGCTTTCCGACGAAGAGGCACTCGTCCGGCAAGACAACGTCATCGCTGTCGTCGGTCCTCTCGCCGACGCATCACTGACAGTCGCACCAGTCACGGCGCAACAGAAGATCATCAACATCACCGCTTCAACAGGCGTCAAGGCACTCTTGGTCGGGAAGCCGAACTACCCATTGCTTTTCTCCACGGCGCCGAGCCTGGACTACCAGTCCTCTGCCGTTGTCAAGGGCATACAGCATTGGTATCCGTCAGTTAAGCGGCTGGCCATCGTGTCGGATAACAATGCAGCGACGCAAAGTTTGTACCCGCTCATTCAGAAATATGCGAAAGCCGCGGGGATGACTGTCTATACGACCATCTTCCCCGAGGGGACTACCGATATCTCCGCCATCGCAGCGAAGGTCGTCGCCTTCAAGCCCGATGCCGTCTTTGCCGCTCCTGATGACCAGACTGTCGTCACCATCATTCAGCAACTGGACTCCGCCGGCCTGGCACACTCGGTCCCCATTTTCAATCTCGGCGGCGATGAGACGATCGTGCCGTCGGCACAAGGTCATCCTGTGATCACGCAGAACATCTCTGAGGCCGACCTGTCGGGAGCAGACGACTCAGCGGCAATCACCCAGTTCGTCGCAGCGGTCAAAGCGCAGATCCATGGCAATGCGAAGACGGTGGACGAAGGACTCGACTACTCCGACCTGTATTACCCGGCCATATTGGCACTCGGGAAGGCTATGGTCTCAGCCGGAACGGTCACAAATACGGCGGCGATTGCCAAGGCGATGGCGACGCTTGCGCCTGTCTCCGCTCTTGGCGGAACTGTCCAGTGGACGAGCGACCACACCTTCCAGTATCCGATCCTGTCGATACTGGACGAAACGAAACCGACGAAGCGCCAGACAGCCCTGATCCAGGGATAGCGCATCCAGGAGTCGCTGGGAAATTTCTGAGGGGAATTGGAATGGGAACGATCTGTCAGATACGCGGGGCTTGCCGATCGTTTGGCGCGGTCAACGCGGTCGTCGACTTCGACAGTGAGTTCCAGTCCGGGGAGATCGTCGGGATCATCGGACCGAACGGCTCCGGAAAGACGACACTGCTGAATTGCATCTCAGGTTTCCTGCGGTTCTCGGCCGGCCACGTCGATTGGCGCGGCCAAGACGTCACGAGCTGGTCGATGGACCGGCTGGCAAGAAACGGGCTAGTCCGCACGTTTCAGCAATCTATGTATTTCCCGTCGCGTTCGGTGGCCGAGAACCTGGAAATCGCGTGCCAGATTGCCAGAACCGGCCGCCGGACGCGACGCGGACCAGATATCAGTGTCGACCGGCTGCTCATGCGCACTGGAATGGCGGACCTAGCCGACAAACCTAGCAGCAGCTTGTCTCATGGCGGGCTGCGCCTGGTTGGCATCGCCATGGCTCTGGCGCTTTCGCCGGAGATGCTCCTGCTAGACGAGCCAGCTGCCGGTCTCAACGACGCGGAAGCTAGCCAACTGGCTGAAATCATCATCGGGCTGCGCCGCGAGGGAGTGACGACAGTTGTCGTGGATCATGACATGTCGTTCATGATGAGCATCGCTGAGCGGCTCATCGTAATGGCGAGCGGGGAGAAGCTCATCGAAGGCCCTCCAGCCGAGGTAATCCGTGACAAGCGAGTTATCGAGGTCTATCTCGGCTCCGAACTCATCGCGCCCCCTGAGCACGACAGCGATCCAAATGGAGAAGCCTGATGGAAGCCCTGACGATCGAGATGCTGGGCGTGAGTTACGGAAATATGCGGGCCGTCGATAACATAAGTTTCCGCGTTGCCGCGGGTACCTGCGTCGGGCTGCTCGGGCCGAACGGCGCGGGAAAGAGTTCGGTGCTCCGCGCGATATCGGGGAGCACTCCGCACTCGGGAACCGTGCGGCTAAACGGCAAGGACATCCGCGGCCGCCCTGACCAGCTCGTTCGGCTCGGCATCGGACATGTCCTTGAAGGGCGGCATGTCTTCGGTCGCCTGTCAGTTCGCGAGAACCTCCAGCTTGCGCGATTCGGTTGCAGTGACAACCGGTTCGACGAGCGCATGGACTGGGTCCTGGCGTTCTTCCCCGTCCTGCGAGACAAACTCAACCAGTCTGGCGCCGAACTGTCGGGCGGGCAGCAGCAGATTCTGGCAATTGCGCGGGCCTTGCTGACCGGACCACAGGTGCTTCTCCTGGATGAGCCATCACTTGGTCTTGCCCCCATCATTGTCGAGCAGCTGGCGCAGATGCTGCCTCAGATTATGCGCGAGTGGAACCTGACCGTCGTGCTGGCCGAGCAGTTCCTTCCCTTCGTCACCGCCGTCGCGGTCGAGGTCCACATACTGCGGCACGGCGTCATCGTCTACTCTGGCGCGCCTCAGGATCCGAAATTCCACACCAGCGTGCTCGACACCTATCTATCGGTGTCACACACAGATGACGGACAGTAAGTCGCATGTGCTGCCGCTGCCTGCTACGGAAGGAGAACCACGGATGATCATACTGCCGGCGGCGAACTGGCTGACAAAGCCGCATTGGGATGCCGCCGCCCAGCATGAATTCCGGATTCAGTGCTGCTCTGACTGCGGGCACTGGTGGCATCCCCCGGCCCCGATTTGCCCGCGATGCCAGTCGAGCCGAGCCGTATGGGAAAGAGCAAGCGGCCGGGGTACGGTATACAGCTATACCGTCGCCCACCACGCATTCCACCCCGCGGTGCGGGACAAGCTTCCGTACATAATTGGACTTATCGACCTCGATGAAGGTCCACGGTACATCGCAAATATCCGCAACTGCTCGGCGGATTCGGTGGCAATCGGAATGCGAGTGTCAGTAACGTTCGAAGATCTCGTTGAGGGCATCGTCTTGCCCCAGTTCGAGCCCGCCGACGTCCCATGACCGAATTTACAGCGGGCCGAGAGTCCTATTTCGGATTGAGCAAGTCCAGCGCGACGGTGCCTGACGTCGAGCTAGCTTGGGACTTCGCCACTGGCCGTTCGCTGCCAGCAACGCTTCGCGCGAACGCGGATAGTCAGCTGAAAGATAATCTCTTCGTCGAGTGGAGTAACCGGACTTACACTTACGGAGCTTTCGCGGATGCTGTTGACAATGTCGCGGCAATGCTCCGGCACCGTGGGGTGGCCAGGGGCGACCGGGTCCTCATCAACTTGCCGAGTACCGATAAGTATCTGATCGCCGCCTATGCCATTCTTCGCGTCGGAGCGGTTTACGTCACGAGCGGGTGGGACTACACCTCCCGCGAAGTGGAGTATCAGCTGAGGCATTCAGGTGCGACGGCAATAATTACCGATATTGGCAAAGTAGCCGAGTACGGCCTCAGGGACATTCTGGCGAACACCGAGTCCGCCCTGCGAGTGGTGATAACTGCGTGCGCTCAGGACGACGGGGTTATCGGCGATCTCGAACGAGCGCTGTGTGAACCAGTCGAGGAGATCGACATCCCATGGCCCACAAGCTCCGATCTCGCCATGATCATGTATACGTCCGGCACGACCTCACAGCCAAAGGGCGTCGTCTACTCACATGGCAACCTCTACGTTGCCGCAGTCGAGCAGGGTCTCGGCTGCGGCTTGCGCCCAGAGGATCGGCTGCTCAACATCTTCCCTTTGCACCACGCGAACGGGTTCGTATGCCTGCAGGCGCCGATGCTTCTGGTCGGCGGCACGGTGATACTTGAGCGGTTTTCTGCGTCACGCTTTGGTGAGCAGTTGCATCGGCACAGGGCCACAGTGACCGCTCTTAATGCCAGCCACGTGAAGATGATCGTGCGATCACCCGAGTCGGAGTTCGACGGCCGCAATAGTGTCCGGTCCTGCTTCTTCGGTCTGCCAATAGGCTCAGATGATGTCGCAGAGTTCGATCGGCGCTTCGGCATCCCTCTGATCGGCCGATATGGTTCGACCGAATCGCTTGGCCCGGTGACTTTCGTGCCACAGAACGGGCTGTGGGCACCGCCCAACAGCTCCGGCCTGCCTTTCCCAGGAGTGGAGATACGGCTTGTTGACGAAGCGGGCCACGACGTGCCGTCCGGCGGGACAGGCGAAGTTCTTATCCGCAGACATGGTCGCCACGGAACATTCCTGGGGTACTACAGGGATCCGGACGCTACGGCGCTCAAGCTGGCCGACGGCTGGTTGCACAGCGGCGACTTGGGAATTATCGGCCCTAATGGCCACCTTCAAGTCGTTGGTCGAAAGGACTTTCAGATTAAGCGATCAGGGTACAATGTTTCCCCATCCGAGGTCGAGTCAGTGGTCAACGGACTGCCGGGTGTCAGTGAGTCGTGCCTGGTTGCCATACCCGATCCCGTGCGTGAGATGGCTCTTGTTCTTTATTACGAATGTGAGCACGATGCTGAGATTTCCGTCGAAGAAATAGCCTCGGCCTGTGCGGCCCAGTTGGCAAGTTATAAGGTTCCGCAGTTCATAGCTCGGGTCAGCAGCATGCCTATGGACGGACTCGGCAAGATCTCAGTCAAAAAGCTGCGCGCGCAAGCGGCACGCGATTTTAGTAACGCTGTCAGCCAATAGGCCGCCGAAGATTAGAAAGCTGGGCAAGCGATGACTGACCTGCCGCTGTCTGATGTCCGAGTGTGCGACATTACTCAGAACATGGCTGGTCCAATTTCGACCCGTTTGCTGGCCGAGCTCGGCGCTGACGTTATTCATGTAGAGCCAATCGGCGGTGAGGGTTCGCGCAGGATCACCACGGAGTTTACTGGCGGTGAAGGAGTGATCTTTCAGAACGTCAACCGCAGTAAGCGAGGCATTGCTCTCGACCTAAAATCGGCACCAGGCAAAGAGATCATCGATCGCCTGCTAGGCCAATGTGACGTGCTGGTAGAGAACTTGGGCCCTGGTGTAATGGACCGCCTGGGTTTGGGGTATCAGGCTGTCAGCGCTCGCTATCCCCGACTGATCTATGGCTCTATCAGCGCTTATGGCGAAGCGGGGGTTAAAGCGGGCCTTAAGGGATACGACTTCCTGCTGCAAGGCCTGGCGGGTCTGACCGCTCCGAAAGGTGATGGACAAAGGGAGTTCGTAGTACGTGGCCCGATTGGCGACACCTCCTCGCCGATGCTTCTGACTATTGGCATTCTCGCCGCACTTCTCGAACGAGTGGGCACTTCGGCTGGTCGCCACGTGCAAAGCTCGCTACTGCATGGCGTCCTCCATATGATAGGTCCGCGGTTGCTGCAAGTAGACGATGATCCGTACCTCTCGACTACGGCGGAAGTGCCTATCGGGGCGGAGGATCCATCAACTGGCGCGTTTTTGGCTAGCGACCAGAAGTGGATTGCGATTGTCGCCTCGACGGACCGGCAGTTCCGCGCGTTGTGCGAGGTGCTTGGTCGTGCGGACTTGCGAGATGACCCGGATCTGGCGACAACCATGCAGCGTCTGGCCAGGTCTGCGGAAGTCCGGTCGGCTCTCGGGGAGGCAATCGCTCAACGGGCGGCAGCGGACTGGATCACCCTGCTTCGAGTTGCAGACGTACCGTGCGAGTTCGTATTCGAGCTGCCGAAAGAGATCCTTCACGCGAACGCCGTTTGGAGCGACGAAGCCTTCTGCACCTACGAGCATCCGACCCTAGGCCGGATCGTCCAGCCCAGAACAGGAATCAGGTGGGGTGATACGCCGCTGTCGCCGAAGCATGCCGCGCCGGTCCTTGGTCAAGATACCGAGCAGGTACTCACAGAGCTGGGGTACACGACGCAAGAGATATCCGAGCTGATCAAGAGCGGCCGGGTCGTTGCCTCGGCGATCGGACGAGGTTGATCGCCTGGGCAACGGCCGTTGAGCCGTGCTGACCGAGCCGTCCTGACGCGGCGGCGATCCCCGAACAGCCCTCATCGCCGCCACCCGGGCTGGGAGCTGAAGTCTCGGTCCAGGTGCCGCCGCTCCAGTGCTCGATGAGCGTGGCGATCCGGCCCTGCGGCTTTGCGTGCAAGCTGCGGCTCGACGCACCAGACCGCCGCACGCGAGCGCACGTCGATCGCCCCAGCCCTGGTTCGACGAAACCAAGATCGAGTGTGGGATTTTCGCCCTGACCGGTCTGGCACAGAAGTCGCGCGCAACGGGCACGGAGGCGCCCGAAGGCTGCTTAAGGCCGATGATCAAAGCGACGAGCAAGCCGTCTAGCTGCAGAAAGACAGAGCGCCCCGACCGCGACTCGAACGCGGGACCTACTGCTTAGGAGGCAGTCGCTCTATCCACTGAGCTATCGGGGCGTGCCCACGAATACCCGAGGGCTTGGCCAAGCTTACCGGTTCGAAGCCCTGCCGCCGTAGCTCATAATCGCAAGCGCGTCGGGCGTCAGCAGCGGGGGCGGAGAGGCAGGCGGGTCCAAGCTGAGCGATCTGACGGAGTGCAGTTGACCTGTTCCAGGCGAGGATGTCGGGTGATTGCGGCCTCGGCAGGAGATCTTCGGCCCGTCATGGCGCTCTTGGGGCTCGTGCCGGAGAGTTTCGGGCTCCTGCCGGAGAGTTTCGGGCTCCTGCCGGAGAGTTTCGGGCTCCTGCCGGAGAGTTGCCGCCTGACGGAGCGCTGTCGCCCTCACGGCGGAGAGATTCCGCTGCCCAGGCGGAGGATTGCCGCCTGACGGAGCATTAACCGCTCTATACGCCGAATACACTCCGCCAGGCGGCAGCACTCCGCCCAGCCACCGAAATCTCTCCATCACGCCAGGGCCCACCCAAACGGAACGCCCGGCCTACCCAAACGGAACGCCCGGCCGAAGCCCAAACGGAACGCCCGGCCCACCCAACCGGAACACCCGGCCGCAGCCCAAACCGAACGTCGGGCCGACCGCAATGCCGACCCGGGCCGACCGGAACACCCGGCCCTCCAGGCTAGGCCCGCATTGTTTGTCGGCTGGTCCGGCCCTCCCGACTAGGCCCGGTCTTGTCGGTCGGCTGGTCCGGTCCGTTCGGGCCGGCCCGGTCTTGTCGGTCGGCCGGACTCAGGCCAGGCAAGCCAGGACAGCCAGGACCGAGCCGCACCGGGCCTGCAGGACCGGGCAGGCGGGCAGCCCGGTCGGCCCGGCCCAGCCCGGACCGGCCCAGCCCGGACCAGCCCGGGCCGACCACAGCCAGGCACAGCCGACCACAGCCGACCACAGCCGACCACAGCCGACCACGGCCGGCCACAGCCGGACACAGCCGCACAGCCTGGGCTGGTGCCGGTCAGGGCAGGTTGATGGGGAGTTTGAGTCCGTCGAGCGAGGTTGGGCAGGCGCAGGTCTGGTCGGCTGGGAGCTTTTCGATCACCGAGAGCAGCAGTTGGCGCAGTCGGCTTAGGTTGGCCGCGAAGACTCGCATCACCTCATCGTGGGTGACGCCTTCGCCCTCGGCTACGCCCGCGTCGGTATCGGTGACCAGGCACAACGGCGTGTAGCACAACGCCAGTTCGCGAGCCAGCACGGCCTCGGGGTGGCCGGTCATGCCGACGATGGTCCAGCCTTGCGCCGCGTACCACTGCGACTCGGCTCTCGTCGAGAACCTCGGCCCCTCGATCACGACCAGCGTCGCGGCAGATACCGGCGGCCAGTCGGCGGCCTGCGCCACGGCGATCGCTACTGAGCGGCCGGCCGGGCAATAGGGGTCGGCGAACTGGACGTGCACTGCGGCGCCGTCTGCGTAGTAGGTCTGGGCCCGGCCGCTGGTGCGGTCCACCACCTGGTCAGGGATGACCAGGGTGCCAGGGCCGTACTGCGGCGTCAGCGAGCCGACCGCGCTTGGCGCGAGCACCTGCCGGACGCCGACCGAGCGTAGCGCCCACAGATTCGCCAGGTAGGGGATGCGGTGGGGCGGGAACCTATGATCACGGCCGTGCCTGGGCACGAAGGCGACTGAGCGCCCGGCGACTGTGCCGATCGTGAGCGGGTCGCTCGGCAACCCGAAGGGTGTCTGCACCTCGACCTGCTTGGCATCGTCGAGGAATTCGTAGAAACCCGAGCCGCCGATGACGCCGATGCTGGCAAGTGGAGCCTGGTCGGGCACCGGCTCAGGCTACTTTCGAGCCGGATCCCGATGACCCGGCGCCGACCGAATTCGACTTGCCGGTGCCAGCGGACCCCGAGGAGCTAGCTCCATCCGAACCCGACGACGCACTGGCCGCCGCCGACTCGGACTTGCCGCCAGAGTCCGACTTGCCGCCAGACTCGGACTTGCCGCCAGAGTCCGACTTGCCGGTGTCGGAGCCAGCCGAGCTGGCGGCGCCATCCGCCCCGTTCTTGCTAGACCCAGCGCTGACGTTGCCGTTCCTTGAGTCGGTGCGGTAGAAGCCTGAGCCCTTGAACACGATGCCTACCGGGGAGAACACCTTGCGCAGCCGGCCACCGCACTCCGAGCACACGGTCAGCGGGTCATCGCTAAATCGCTGCACAACCTCAAGCCGCTCACCGCACTCGGTGCAGGCGTACTGGTACGTCGGCACGTGTCCTCCCAATCAAAGCGTTAGCACTCAGCGCCATCAACTGCTAAATGGTAGCAACGGCTAACCAAGCCTGGTGATTCCTTGGCCTGGTTGCAGTGCCGCTTTCACGGCAACGTCAGCCTGGCCCGGCGGGGACCGAGTCGAGCAGTTCGTGGTCGTAGATGAGCGCCACGGTCGGCACCGCCTCGCCCACCCGGCGCAACGCCCGGTCATAGCAGCCCTTGCCCCGGCCGAGCCGATGACCGTCCCGGCCGACCGCCAGGGCCGGAACGATCACAAAATCAGCGCTCGCGATCGCGCCAACCCCGCGCCTGGGCTCGGTCGGCTCGAGCAATCCATACGAAGCCGGCGCTAGCGACTCGGGTCCCTCATAAGACGCCCAATCCAGGTCAAAGTCCTCGCGGACGACCGGAAGCAATACGTAGCTGCCGCGCTTCCAGAGCGCGAAGATAAGCCCGGCGGTCTCCGGCTCGGTTCCCGCTGACAGATATGCGGCGATCGTCCCGGCCATCGATACTTCGGGCATTTGGAGAAGCGCGTCCCGCAAGGCCGCTCCGGCTGACTTTCGCCCCGTCTCGCTCAGCCTCGCGCGCGCCGCCCGCAGGTCCTTGCGCAGCAGTGTTTTCCGCTCGCTCAGACTATGATCAGGATTATCGCCACCAGGTTGGGTAGCCCTGATCAGCGACGCGGTGGGCTCGCTATCTGCCATGCCGTGCACAAGGTCCTCCGGCGCGCTAGTTAGGGTTCTTAGCATGGCTCACTCAGGCGAGGTCACCAAAGCGGTAATTCCGGTCGCCGGTCTTGGCACAAGATTCTTGCCAGCCACCAAGGTAACCCCCAAAGTGATGATGCCGGTGGTGGACAAGCCGGCTATCCAATATGTGGTCGAAGAGGCCGTCAGCGCGGGGCTCAGCGACGTCCTGCTCGTCACTGGCGAGGGCCAGGAGTCCATCTGCGAGCACTTTGAGCGCTCACCTGGCCTGGAAGCCAGGCTCGTGGCGCGCGGCAATCAGAAAGCACTAGCTGAGGTCCGCGCACCAAGCGAACTCGCGCACATGAGCTACGTACGCCAAGACAAGCCGCGCGGGCTTGGCCACGCCGTGTTGTGCGCGGCTGAGCACGTCGCCGACGAGCCGTTCGCCGTCATGCTCGGCGACGACCTGATCGACCGCCAGGATGAGTTGCTGGCCAAGATGATCGCCGCTCGGCAACGGCACGGCGGCAGCATCGTGGCCCTGATGGAGGTGCCGTCCGACCAGATCTCCTCCTACGGCTGCGCGGCATTCAAGCCAACCGACGAACCCGACATCGTGGCGATCACCGACCTGATCGAGAAGCCGAGCGTCGGCGAGGCGCCGTCGAACTGGATCGTGATCGGCCGGTACGTGTGCGACCCCAGCGTCTTTGCTGTGCTCCGCGACACGCCACCAGGCCGGGGCGGCGAGATCCAGTTGACCGATGCGCTGCGCACGCTGGCGCTGGCCGACAGGGATAGCCGCCGTGACGGCGGCGGCGTGCACGGACTGCTCTTCCGCGGTCGCCGGTACGATACCGGGAACAAGCAAGACTTCCTGCGGACTACGGTCGAGTTCGCCTGCGCACGACCCGACCTGGCCCCAGACTTCATCCCGTGGCTCCGCGACTACCTGGAGACGCTGCCGCAGTAAGCGTCGTCGGCGCGCGCCACCCAAGCAGGCGGCCGATAGGACTTCGATGCAATCAGTCGACAGCTACCTCGACGACATCCTCGCAGCGCTCGTGCCGCTACCGGCCGAAGAGATCCCGGTCGCCGAAGCCGACGGCACGGTGCTCGGAGCTGACGTCACGGCAGCCTGGCCGCTGCCCGGCTTCGACAACTCAGCGATGGACGGCTACGCGGTGCTCGCCGCCGATGTCGCGGCGGCGAGCACCGAGCACCCAGTGACCCTGCCGGTTGACGCCGAGGTCGCCGCTGGTGACACGACCAGCCGGACGCTGACCCCAGGCCACGCCATCAAGATCATGACCGGCGCGCTGCTGCCAGCGGGCACCGACGCGATCGTGCCAGTGGAGTGGACCAACGACGGCGCTGACCGCGTCAGCATCAGCCAGCCTGCCGACAAAGGCCACGCGGTGCGCCGGGCCGGTGACGACGCCCAGCCCGGTGACCTGCTGTTGCCGGCCGGCACGAAGCTTGGCCCGGCGCAGATCGGCGTACTCGCCGCCGCCGGTCACGGCGCGATCGTGGCTCGCCGCCGACCTAGGGTCGCGGTCATCTCGACCGGCAACGAACTATCCGACCCAGGCACTCCGCTCGTACCTGGCTTGATCTGGGACTCCAACAGCTACATGCTGGCCGCCGCCGCTCGTCAGGCCGGCTGCGACGTGATCAGGCAGTCGGTCGTTCGCGACGACCCAGCGGCCGTCCTGGCCGCGATCGAGCTGGCCGCCGCGACCGCCGACTTGCTGATCACGAGCGGCGGCGTCAGCATGGGCGGCGAGCACGACGTAGTCAAGGCCGCACTGACCATCCTCGGCACGGTCCATTTCCGCAAGGTGGCCATGCAACCGGGCATGCCGCAAGGCTTCGGCCTGCTCGGCTCGCCACCACAGACCCCGATCTTCACCCTGCCGGGAAACCCGGTCTCGGCGCTGGTGTCGTTCCAAGTGTTTGTCGAGCCGGCGATCCACGCACTGCAAAACCTTCCAGCGAAACAAACTCGCGCCGCCCACTCCAAGCTGGCCGCGCCGGTCAGCTCGCCCGCTGGCCGCCGTTCGTTCCTGCGCGGGGTGCTTGATCAGCAAGCTAACGTGGTGCAGCCGCTCACCGGCCAGAACTCGCACCAGATCGCCTCATTGGCGCGAGCCAACGTGCTGATCATCGTGCCTGAACAGGCGACTTCCCTGGCCGCTGGCACCGAAGTCGCCCTACTGGACCTGCCGTGACCGGCGACCTGACGCACCTGGACGCCGCTGGCCAGGCCCGGATGGTCGACGTCAGCGGCAAAGAGGTGTCGGCGCGCACCGCCACCGCGACCGGCCGGGTCAATCTCTGCGCCCAGGCTGTCGCCGCCCTGCGCGATGGTGCGGTACCCAAGGGGGACGCACTCGCCGTCGCGAGAATCGCGGCTATCCAGGGCGCGAAACGCGTCCCCGACCTCATCCCGCTCTGCCACCCAATCGGGCTGCATGGCGTGGTCGTCGACCTCACGGTCGACGACCACGGCGTCCAGCTCACCGTCACGACCAAGACCGCCGACCGAACCGGCGTCGAGATGGAGGCGCTCACCGCCGTCGCGGTCGGGGCGCTGGCCCTGATCGACATGATCAAGTCGGTCGACCCAGCGGCAGTGATCAGCGATATCATGGTGACTGAGAAGACTGGCGGCAAGACCGGACTTTGGCGGCGGCCATGACCCGCGCGCTCGCGATCACGGCATCCAACCGGGCTTCCGCCGGGATCTACCCCGACAAATCCGGGCCGGTGCTGGCCGAGCTGCTGCGTTCGGCCGGATTCGAGACCGACGGGCCGTTGGTGGTCCCCGACGGGGCGCCGGTGCAGGCCGCGCTGCAAGACGCGGTCGCGGCCGGCTACGACGTGGTCGTGACGACGGGTGGCACTGGCCTGACACCTGGCGATCTCACGCCCGAGATGACCCGCCTGATCATCGACCGCGAGATCCCCGGCATCGCCGAGGCGATCAGGGCAGCCGGCGTCGCCGCTGGCGTCCCGGCCGCGATGCTGTCCCGTGGCGTGGCCGGCCTGGCCGGGACCACGCTGATCGTGAATCTCCCCGGTTCGACCGGCGGTGTTCGCGACGGGATGTCGGTCCTACGAGCCATTATGAATCATGCTCTTGACCAAGCCCGAGGGGGAGATCACCCGCGTCAGGAAGCCTGACCGGCAGCGACTTGGGCAGTTAAGAGCCCTCCAGATAGCGCAGTTGCGCAAGAACGCGCGATGATAGTGGAATGGCATATGCGCGTGGCTGGCCGGCTACCTTGACGGAGGCCAGCCTGTTGAGCGTCCCTGTGGTCTTGCGCCCGCTGCTGACCAGGGACGCTTCAGCGTGGCGGGAGACCAGGGTGCGCAATGCGGACTGGCTGCGGCCGTGGGAGCCGACCAATCCGGAGACGCCGCTCTACCAGTCCAGCCTGGGTCCATATATCAACATGGTGCGCACGATGCGCAAGGAAGCCAGGCACGGCGCCACACTGCCGTGGGTGATGACGGTCAATGGGAAGTTCGCCGGACAACTCACGGTCGGCAACATCATCTGGGGCTCAGCCAGGACGGCGTCTGTCGGCTACTGGATCGACCAGGAGTACGCCGGCCTTGGCGTCACCCCTACTGCCCTCGCCATGGCGCTTGATCACTGCTTCAGCGTCGTCGGACTGCACAGGATCGAGGCCACGATCCGGCCGGAGAACCGGGCCAGCCGCCGGGTGGTCGAAAAGCTCGGCTTCCACGAAGAAGGCATCCGGCGCCGCTGCCTGCATGTCGACGGGGCTTGGCGGGACCACATCTGCTACGCGATCACCATCGAAGACGTGACCGCGGGTCTCATGCCCCGCTGGCGCAGCTCGGTCCGAGCGTCCAGACAGCGCATCAGCTAGCCGTTGCCGACGGTTGCCGGCGGGTATCCGATTTGCCAGTTTCGGCCACGAATCGGCCACGGTAGCATCGGAAATTGTCAAACTACTCCCCCGATTCTCGCGACACACCGACCGGCCTACTCGTGAAAGACCATCCGTGCGTTTACGGTGCGTGACGTGACCAGGTGCAGTTCCGCTTCCTGCTGGCACCCGGAACACCCGCCAGCCAGGTTCGCGCATGAGCACGGGGGTCTCGTGTGAGCGACTCGATTCTGTATCTCGCCATCGTGGCGATCTGGGCCGGATTCTTGATCCCGGCCTGGGTCCGCCGTCCGCATCAGTCCAAGTCGGAGTACGAATCAGACTCCGACCTTGCCGAAGTTGACGTCGAGGTCGCGGCTGAACACCTTGGCGATACCCGGCCTGATGTTACCGTCGAGGTCGACACCGAGGTGCACGTAGCGGTAAATGCGGGAAATTCGGAGTACCGTGACGACGTGCACCTGCACAGCTACGATTCGACCGACTACGAAGCCGATGAGCCGTTGGCTCGGCCGGTAGCTGGGCCGCGCCCACCCCGGTCGTCGCAGAGCCGCCAGCAGATGATGCGTGCGCGCCGCCGGATGCTCACCATCTTGACTGGCCTCACGCTGATCACCGGCCTTTTCGTGGTCTCTGGACTGGTCCAATGGTGGATCTGCGTGCCGCCAGTCGGGATGCTGGTGCTCTACGTTCTGCTGCTGCGAGAGATCGCCATGGCGGACGCCGAGCTAGCCGCCAAGCGGCGCGCCTGGGAAGCCCGCCAGGCGCACGCTGAGACCGCGCCGGTCCACCCCGACACCACCTGGCAGCGCTCGCACCAGGCCTGGGTCGCCGAAGTCGCCGAGCCGACCGCCGAGATCATCGACATCTCCAGCCGCGTCGCCGACCAGGACCAGCTCTACGACCAGTACGCCGACGCCGCCGTAAGAGCCGTAGGCGACTAGCCGGCCGCGCAGGCTGGCGGGCGGGTGGCGCGGGCGGGTGGCGCGGGCGGGTGGCTGGCCCCGGGCGGGTTGGGCGGCGCGGGCGGGTGGCTGGCCCGGACGGGGCGTAAGCCCGGCCGGGGTCACTGGTCTCGCGGTCCAGCTTGCTCCCGCTAGCCCCCGCTTGCCCCGCTTGCCCCGGCGGCCTCGGCGGCCTCGCAGAGCGGCATCACCGGCTCGGCAGGCTGCGCGAGCAGCAACGGGGTCCCCCCGTTGCTACCCCAATAGCAACAGGGGACCCCCGTTGTCGTCAGCCCGCCTCGCCGCGGTGCAGGCCTGCTCTGACCGGTGCAGGGTGCCATGATCATGGTCTTAAAGTTCTGACGCGCGAGATAGGGCTGGGGTTTGGTACGCTGGCTCCCGGTCTTGGGGCTGTAGCGCAGTCCGGTAGCGCACCTCGTTCGCATCGAGGGGGTCAGGGGTTCAAATCCCCTCAGCTCCACCATCACATCGTTGCTCGAAACCTGACCCGTAAGAAGCTGGGTCAAGGAGGAGATCAGCTCCTCCTGTTCGTCCACAGCGCTGCTCTCGTCATCGTGAGCGGCGCTGTCGTTCGTCTGGAGACTGGTTCGACGGTGGTAGCTACGGTCTGCCTGGTGATCCTGATACAGCTTGTACACCCCGGTGAGCAGGTCGAGCGGCTCCCGCAGCTCATGCTTGACGGTTCGACGTTGGCGCACATCCGTCGATGGACAGCGTGTTCACCATCTTGGGCTTCCCCGAGGAGACTGACCCGCACATCGTCTACGTCGAGTACTAGACCGGCGCACTGTATTTGGAGAAGCCAGAGGAGGTCAGACGCTATAGGCTGATCTTCGACCACTTGCGGGCAGCAGTCCTGGCCGTAGACGCCTCACACGCACTCATCGCTCGCCAAGCCGATGAACTGGCGTGAAGCAGCAACCCAAGGAGGCGGCGACCATGAAGAGGGACGTGGACCGGTCGCATGCCAACTGGCGGAAGAGCACCTATAGCAACGGCAACGGTGGCAACTGCGTCGAAGTAGCCCGAAATCTGCCCGGCATCGTGGCAGTCCGAGACTCCAAAGACCCATGCGGGCCGGCCTTGATCTTCACGATGGCCGAGTGGCAAGCGTTCGTCGGCGGGGTGCCGACGGGGGAGTTCGAGGGGTAGTAATCACTAGCATCGTCGATCCCGCACCGTTCCTCTCTACTATCGCCGCCGTCAGCTCTGCCCTGGTGGCGATCGTCGGTGGTCTGCTCGTTGCTCGGTTCGTTACGATTCAAAGTGAGCAAGATGGCGCTCAGCAGCTCCTTGATGATGCTAAGGAGCGACTCGCCACCGCACAGCGACGCCAGCAAGAAGCCGAATCCAGGCTTTACAACTGGGACGTCAATGATTTCTTTGATCGAGATGTCATCCGTGCTATTAACAATGGTAAGCAGGAGACTGCAGATCTTCGAGACGTTGGCGGTTACACGCCGCTAACTAACGAGCAGCTAGCCGACGTAACACAGATCATCGTTTCGGAATTCGAGACAGCAAGGCGCGCACTCAAGGAATTGCTGCCACAAGCCGAAGCGGCGAGTTACCCCGGCTGGGAGGAGTTTAGGCGATCGCAGGCCAAGTTGCCTGAGACCAGTTGGGAAGAAATCTGGGGAATGGTCTACACCGACCTGATCACCCCACCGCAGCCTCCCTGGAATCCGTACCAACTACACGGTATGACCCCAGCCGACGTTGAATCCATGCGCGCCCTCGCGCTAAGCCGTCCGGTCGAATACCGGGCGGTCGATATGCAGCACCGAGATGCTTTGCAGACAGATCTTGGTCGGGCCGTACAGCAGGCTGAAGATCTTGAGAGCGAAGTGCAGCGGCTCCGTCGAGCGCGTGAAGCAATTGTCCGGCCAAAGGGGCTCGGTCTAGGGCTGGTAATCCTTGGTTACTTCACGCTTACCGGCGTCGTCGTCCCTATATGGCTCATGAGCCGTGCTCCGCAGCGACTGACACCTACTCTTGGGCTTGTCACGTTCCTTCTATTTTTCTCCGGTCTTATTGCCTTGCTCGGCTACATGGTTTTCCTTGCGCTGCGGTTGTCCGGGTGGAGACGCAAGAAGTCCTAGGCTAACACCGTCCAGTCAGAATAGAGTCGACGGTCGCGGCAACCGATGGGACAATACCAATATGCGAGATGTGACTGAACAGTTTCACGTTACGGAGATTGATCCGCATGAGCTGACGCACTTCCTGATGTCCGAGTTCTACAGTGGGACTTACTCAGCACTTGATCGGATCGATATCCCGGATGCCAAAACACCTACTGTAAAGATCTACTTTACCGCTAAAGGACGCGTCCGGAAGGTTGAAAGCAGCCTAGCCGATAAAGAGCTACAGCCGGTCGTCACCAAGCTTGAGGAGCTGTTTCTTAGTCCGGGTCAGTCCCAGGTTCGCCGGATCATTGCCTTCGCCGATGCTCCAGTCACGGGTACATGGGAATGTGAAGCCTTCACCATAACGGCCGCGCCTCCAGAGGCACCGCGTCCGACCCAGTTCTCGACCGATCACCCCTATATTCTCGAAGTTCCTATGGAAATTACGGGCGATGGTGTGATCGATATACTACGAGCAGATAGACTTCGAGCACGCTATGAGCTGCTGATCTCTCTCTTTGCTGCTGGATTCCAGGCATCTCGCCAGAAGACGTTGCATGCAATTTGGGGACGATATACGGACGTCCCCGATTACGGCCCGCCCGTTCCGCATCTGGTTCAGGAATTCTATAGCATTCCCGGCCACCAGCTTATAGCCGAGCAACGGACACCCCTTGCTGATCCGCTTATTGCACTGGTTTCTGACGCCGAGTACTTTAACCGCCGCAGGCGTATGCCGGATAATGATCTTGATCTACCTCAGTCCTTGAGGCTATGGATTGACACAGCTCTGCGCTGCGAAGAAGCGGTGCGCAATCGACTACTCCGTGCAGCCTATTGGTACCGTCACGCTCATGAGGTTTGGCGGCTCTCGCAATCCGCGTCGCTTGTTGCTGCCGTACAAACAGTCGAGGTATTGCTTCCGACAATCAAAGGGGAAGCATGTCCAGCTTGTCAGCGTGACACTAGTCCAGGTCCAACGCGGAAGTTCAGAGATTTTCTCCAGGAATATGCACCCGCGACTTCAGAAGAAGAGAGCAAGGCCCGAGATCTACTCTATAGGCAACGCTCTAAGCTGACGCATGGCCATGAACTGCTCGTAGCGGACGGCGATGTCTTCGCAACCTGGACGAATCCGGCTCACGCCTTTGACGACCAGACGCTTGAAGATGCCCTGCAAGTAGCGCGAATCGCTGCCATCAATTGGTTTATTGATCACATCCGCTGCTCAAGCTAATCCCGTACCGCTCGGCCAGCTTCCGCTTAATGTGCGCCGCTCATGAAGGCTGATCAACTGGTGCACGTCATCCGGGCTCAGCCGGTCTTCAAGTCGGTCAGTCCTGCTGCTGCCACCGACCGTCCGAACGCTTTGACTCTCCTCAGACTGCCCAGCTTGGCGGACACGAGCCAGTTGATCACCGGCTTTGCCCAGGTCAACCGCAAGATCTACTCGTTTCGAGTAGGACATGAGTATGTCCACTGTTGCGATGACCTGCGTGGATTTGTTGGCGTTGTGGGTGTTATGCGAACCGCTCTTGAGCGCCGCCAGCTTAGGTACCCGGTTGCGGGACTGGCTGGCCGAGTCGAGCGGTCCCAACTGTCGGAGGCGCTGCTTAGGGTTGTCGCCATGCCGCCAGCGCCTCGCGTCACGGGACGTGAATTAGTCAGGGCTCTGTCTTCTCTGGGCTGGGTAGTGGTAGCCCAGAGGGGATCGCACGCCCAGCTCAGGCATCCGCTTCGCGGCGGCAGGGTGACGATACCGTTGCACGCCGGGGAGACGATCGGCCCGGGCTTGCTCCGGTCGATCCTTAACCAGGCTGGCATTAGCGTTGATGACCTGCGGGGTGCGCTGTGACAGGATGGAAGCTGATGCGTACCTACACGATCGTGGTTGAACCTGAGCCTGACGGTGGCTTCTTTGTCACCGTTCCGGCTCTGCCCGGCTGCTTCACGCGTGGCGGCACCATCGAGGAGTGCCGGGACCGAGCGGTCGAGGCCATCGAGACGCACATCGCCGGACTGCGTTCCGACGGTGAACTGGTGCCGGAAGAGGTCGGCGAAGCGCAGTTGCTCGCGGTGACAGTCGCCGCTTGAGCAGCGCGGGCTGCCCAGTTCGGCCTGAAGCATCGATTGATTCAAGGTAGCGCTGCCTGGCCACATCATTTCGCGGCCTTAACTTCGCGTGACCGGGCGAAACGTACCGGGAGCGGGTCACCTTCGGCGAAGATTGTCCGGTTCGCATGGCGGGACGTTAGGCCCACCCAAACCCGCAGGTCAGAGCCATGTCACGAACCCCGTCCGAGCGCATTCAAGATCATTTGTCACTCAGATGTCACCGGGATCGGGCAAGTGCCATTTGTGCGATTCCGCCTGATGATTGACACCTTGGTTCCGGTTCCCGGGCGACAGTTTGCGGACGCGGTTCCGGTAGCTGTCTCACAGTAGTTCCGGCAGGTGGGCGACACTCCGCGCTGGTTGCCGGCTTTGAGCGTTCTGTCCAGTTCGCTGCGGTCAAGGTGATCGCGATGAGGGCCGACATGGTAGGCCAGGTATTCCTGGCCACCGGACGGGACTGAGCTGAAGGTGGTGACCGGGATCGATGATCATTCCCGGTTCATCGTGTCCGCGAAGCTGGTGGCGCGGGCGACGGCCCGGCCGGTGTGCCGGGCCATGTCCGAGGCGCTGTCCCGGCACGGCATCCCGCCCAGGTCCTGACTGGCAGCGGCAAGGTTTTCCCCGAGGGATTCGGGCTCCGGGCTCGGGACCGGTGATGTTCGACCAGATCTGCACGGTCAACGGCATTAAGCCCGCAAGACCTGCAATGCCACTGCCGGCCTGACCGTGACCCGCCTGACTGACGGCGACGGCACCATCACCTTCGCCGACACCACCTGCCCGGCCGGGCGGATGTGGGCCCGGACCTTCATCGACGTCACCATGTCACCGGATCGGTCCAGCTGCCAGATGCCGTCCTGGGCACCTCAGGCAACTCGACGTTAGATTTGGCGAATCCGCAACGCTCCAGCCTCCAGTAAGTGAGCCATCGACGGGAAATCGAGCACGCCGCCGCAACGCTGGTACCGTCACGAAGCCCGGGTCGCCAGTTCCGAGTTCGGTCCTCATAAGCAGCGGTTGTGGATCACGACCAGCCTGCGCCCAGCGATGGCGGAAGAACGAACTGATCGGCATCGCAGTACAGCTACGGCTGTTGATGAAAGGGAAGAGACTCCAGCACTCCGCCGAGCGAGGCGAATCTAACGCGAAGATTGTCTAGGTTAGCCCGTTAATGAGTGTCGATTTCCAAGAATTATATAGGTGCTGCGCTCTTCTTTCGGTGAATAAACTCGCCCGGCCGTAACCTTTGATCGCTAAGGTCTGGGTAAGGGTGAGTGACCAGAGAACGGGGCATTATGGGAAGCAATCCTGATCCGCGGCTGATCCAGACTGCCGACGGCTTTGCCGAGTCGCTGCGGGTTCTGCGGGAGCGAACGGGTCTTTCGCTTCGGGCGATTGCGCTGCAACTGCTTAAAAAAAATCGAGCTGAGGCACCGACGTATACGACTCTCGGCGGCTGGTTCAGCGGGAGCCATCTTCCGACGCCGAGACTCGCTGCAATCCTGCCCGAATTGCTGGGATTGCTTGGCGTAGTTGATAGCGATGAGATCACGGAATGGCAGGCCGCCTTTCAGCGAGTGCGCTCGCGGCCAGGCCCGCGTCCAGCGGGCGCGCCGGTCCCCTACCGCGGGCTGGCTGCCTACGAGCCTGAGCATGCCAGATACTTCTACGGACGCAACACTCTGACCAATGAGCTACTCGCATTGGCCAGAGGGCGTCATGTCGACGGCGGCCTGATGGTTGTCGTCGGTGCATCCGGATCCGGCAAGTCATCGCTGCTCGGAGCTGGGCTTATCGCAGCTCTTGACCGCGAAGACATGCCGTTACTTCCTGGCCGATGGTGCTATCTGCTATTTACTCCGCGTGCTGATCCGCTTCATGAACTGGCCCGGAATATAGCGGACCTGGCGGGCTCATCGGCCGAGACTGTGGAAGCCAAACTCGCGGCCGATCCAAGCTCAGCCGGCGATCTAATCAGGCGTACTGCATCGTCGTCAACGGAAACCGCGGTTACCGACACTCAGATGCTCATTGTTGTAGATCAGTTCGAGGAACTTTTCACTTCGGGTGCGCCTGAGTCGGAGAAGGCTGCGTTCGTCCAGGCTCTGTGTTCGGCCGCTAGACGCGAACCCGGCACGGTAGAGTCGCCGCCCGCCCTGGTGGTCCTGGGTCTGCGGGCGGACTTCTACGCTCAGGCGCTGGGCGTTCCCGAACTTGTCCCAGCGCTCCAGGATGCTCAACTCGTCGTCGGTTCGATGACAAGTACCGAACTGCGCCAGGCGATCATCGAGCCTGCTCATCAAGAGAGCGTCGAGGTAGAGGATGGTCTTGTCGAGCTAATCGTGCGGGAACTGGCCCCGGCCGCGAGGATAGGGGCGGGGTCAGCTCATGAAGTCGGCGTTTTGCCTTTCTTGTCACACGCCTTGCTCGCCACCTGGGAGTATGAGAAGGCCAACGTCCTGACGGTTGACCGTTATCTAGCTACCGGCGGCATCCAGGGCGCGATCGCCCAGACCGCCGAACAGGCCTTTGCGGCCCTGTCCGCCCCTCAGCGGGAGACCGCCCGCCAACTATTCCTCCGCCTGATCCGTGTCGGCGACGACGTTGCCGACACTCGGCGCAAAGTGGAGCGGTACGGCCTCATCGATCGACGCAGTGATCCGGGGTCTGACAACGTCGAGCAGGTGCTTAACCAATTCATCTCGGCGCGCCTGATCACCGTAAGCGATGAGACGGTCGAGATCACGCATGAGTCACTGCTGACCGCCTGGCCACGGCTCGCGACCTGGCTCAACACTGACCGCAGCTGGCTAGACATGCACCACCGCCTCGCCATCGCCGCCGCCGAATGGGCGAGCAGCGACCGTGATCCAGACCGGCTGTATCGTGGTGGCAACCTCCAGATCGCCCAGGATCAGATCAGCCAGGCTGATCGATCTCGCGAGCTCAATGTCCTGGAACGCGAGTTCCTCGAAGCTAGCCAAGCTCGGGAAACAGCCGAGCTTCGCGCGGCCCGTCGGCGGGTCAGGCGGCGCTATCAACTCACCGCTATCGTCGCGGCGGTAATCGTGGCCGCTGCCAGCTTTGTGACTTACGTCCGTGAGTCGGCCCTGAATACTGAACGCCTGTCGGCGCAAGTGCTGTTGTCCCGCCTGGTCGCCAGTGAAGCGGATCGGGTTCTCGACCAGGACGTGCCGGAAGGCATGCAGCTAGCGCTCATTGCCTACCGCATTTCCCCGACCCCGCAGGCACGTTCCAGCCTGCTGGATGCCACCGACGTGGCCGGAGCAAGCCAAGTGCCCGGCGTCGGCGGACCGGTCAACGAGATCGCGGTCAGCCGCGGCGGCCGCCTGCTAGCCCAGGGCACTGACCCGGGAACTGTGCAGCTATGGGATATCGCTAGAAACGGCCGCATAAGCCGGATCGGCCCGGATCTCAGGAACCCATCGGGTTCGGTGGACTCTATGGCGTTCGGGCCTGGCGGGAAGCTTCTCGCCACTGCCGGTGACGGATCGCATGGCCTCTACCTGTGGAACACCTCGGTCGCCGCGCATCCGGTAGGACTAGGCGCGCTACCGGGCGCTGGCAGTGCGGTCAGTTCCGTTGCCATCAGCCCCAACGGCCGACTTTTGGCCGCTGGCCTGAGCGACAATAACGTCGCCGTCTGGAGCCTGGCCAATCCAACACGTCCGACCCTGGTCGCGGTCCTGAGGGGTTCGACCCAGCAAGTGAACTCAGTGACCTTCAGCCCGAACGGCCACGTGGTCGCGGCCGGCAGCCCCGACTTCCACGTCTACCTGTGGAATATCGCCCGCATCCGGCACACATTTCTGCTTAGTCGGCTGTCCGGGCCTAGCAGCGTCATCTTCACCATCGCGATCAGCCCGAACGGCCGCTATCTCGCGGCCGGCACCGGCGCGCAACACGACGTCTACCTCTGGAACATCTCGAATCCGGCACATGCGGTCCCTGATGGGCCACCGCTTACTGGCCCAGACAGTTATGTCAACTCCGTCGCCTTCAGCCCGGATGGCACCACCTTGGCTGCAGCCAGCTCCGACAGCCAGCTGTGGCTCTACAACTTCGCCACCCGTACTCTCATCGGCCAGTTCCCTCATCCCAGTCCGGTAACCGATGTCGTCTTCCGCAGCAACCAATCCCTCGCGACTGTGGCCACCAACGGAACGAATGGGATCATCCGCATCTGGCAGCTGCCCGGCCCGGTTCTCACTGACTTCCGTGACTCAGTTTTCTCGGTCAGCTTCGACGCGGCCGGCAACCGGCTCGGCATCGCTCCAGGAGCCCAGGACAATACGGCCAGTGTTTGGAATGCCACCAACATCCAGCATCCGATGCTGCTCGGCCGACGGCTCGCTGACATCGCCAGCGACGCCGCATTCTCCGGATCGGGGGCGATAAGCCCCGACGGCGACACATTCGCCGTCGGCTGCGTTGACGGTCGCGTGCAGCTATGGAACATCGCCAACCCCGCCCACCCGCGTCTTTACGGCGCTCCCATCCCCGCCGCCACTCAACTCGTCGAGTCCGTCGCCATCAGCGGAGACGGCCGCATGATGGCGGTCGGCGCCAACGACAGCGTCGTCCACCTCTGGGACATCAGAAACCCCAGCCACCCGGTCCGGCTCGCGCAACTACGTCCGCGCGGCGACGGCGCGATCCTCGACGCGGTCTTCAGCCCCGACTCGCACCTAGTCGCGGCCGCCAGCACCGACAACGACGTCTACCTGTGGAACGTCAGCGATCCCCGTCGACCCCGCCTCGAGTCCACCCTGACAGGCTTTACCGGAGCGGCCTACTCCGTCGTATTCACCAACAACGGCCGTATCCTCGCCGCTAGCAGCGACGACGCCACCGTTCGCCTATGGGGAATCGCCCGGCCCGCTCACCCAGTGCACCTGGCCACCCTCACCGGTCCCGTCTCGAACGTCTACTCAATCGCCTACGACCCCCACAACAGCGTCCTCGCCGCGGGCAGCACCGACGGCACCATCTGGCTTTGGAACCTGAACAACCCCCGCAACCCGTACTATCTCGCGACACTGATCGGCCCGGCCCGGGGCGTCTTGTCCGTCACCTTCAGCCCCAACGGACGGACCCTCGTCGCAGGCGGCCAAGACCAGACCGTCCATCTATGGGACACCAGCCCGCGATCCGCCGCCAGCTGGATCTGCTCGACCGTCGACCGACCCATCAGCAGACGGCAATGGAGACAATTCGTCCCGACGGCGCCATACTCCCCGCCGTGCCGCTAGCAAAAGTTGACCTTGGCTGAAGCTGTGCAAGGCTGTCCAACTATCTCTTCGTTAGTGTGCATGTAAGTGTAAGTATTTCTTTTGCCGTCGACTTCTCAAGGTCGGCAATGCCAGGCTACTGAATGGTAGTTCGCGGCTCATCGAGCCGACTGGCGAAAGGAACGGAAATGAAATCACGGAAAGCCACGGACTGGTGCCTTCCGCCTCTGGCCGCTCGTGCGGCCGGGGTCATGATCGCCGCCTGCATGGTCGCCGCAGGCGCGAGCGGCGTCGCCAGTGCCGCCACGCCATCTACACCCAGGCTCTCGGGAATGGTCTCGGCGACGATCAAGCTCGCCAACCTGGCCGGCTTCGCTCACATCAGCCGGGACCAGCTCGCGACGCACGCTCCGATCGAGACCTTTGCGCTGACCCCGGAGATGGCCATCAATCTCGGAGCTCCCCGCAGTGACTCGCTCGTCGTCCGGGCCGCCGGAATCGCTATCACAAACTCCGGCCCCCCGGACACGGTCACCATTTTCAAGGAGACCGAGTCTGATTCCGGATTCGGCATCGTCACCGAACGGCACGCCCACGTCGAATACCGTTACCATGCCATCCTCGCTCCGGGCACGACGATCAAGACCGGCCCTGATGGAGGACTTTTCCAGGTCGCCAGTAACGGACGAGTTATTGGTTATATCAGCCCGGCCTACGCCGTGGACAGCGTCGGAGCACATCTGCCTGCCTCTTACACGTTCGACTCTCGCGATCACGTCTTGATCGTTAAGGCGAACACCACTCATGCCAAGGGCGCGGTCTTCATCGATCCCTCCTGGCACTGCTGGGCGACTGCCACGCTCTACGGAGCCGCGTGGATAGTGGCGGTCGCTGCCTGGGTCTTCACTGACGGCACAGCCGCATGGGTCGCTTGGGCGCTGCGAGTCTGGTTCGGCCTCCAACTCAACGCTGCGAATGCGATCGCGAGGGCGTGCACCTGAACCAAGCTGTAAATTGACCGGGGTGGGCCTGACTTGTTTCGGGCCCACCCCGAAACAACTCAGGAGTCGCGGCAGGGCAGCGAAATACCCGGGCAGCCCATCTAGACCAACCCGGGCCAGCGCGAAGGTAGTTCGTGACTCCTTCGCGGGCATGCCGAGCATGGCCGCCCTCGCCGATGAACATGCCGTAGTGCTACTCCCGCTACGCCGCCTGGTAACCGCTGATGACCACGGCGCTGTGCTGCGCGTCCTCTCGCAGCGGCACCAGGACCTGGGCCGGGCCAAGAACCGTCAGGGACGTACTACCCGTCGCCGGTGCGAGCCGTGGAAATCGACCTGGCTGACGGCGTATAGCAGGCACCTGAGCAACGGTTAGATGACTGATGCATCTCGGTGCGATCGACGGATACGTTGGCCGAAGCGCATGAAGCTGCATGCCGATACCAGAGAGGAGCCGGTCATGACCGACTGGACGGATGCTCAGGTCACGACCAAGATAAGCCCGCGATCAGTGTCGGCGACAGTCTCGCGGCTGACCGGAATCCTGTCAGCGAACGGGATGAAGATCTTTGCCGTGATCGACCAGAGTGAACAGGCTCGAGAGATCGGCCTGAAGCTGCGCGAGACCACAGTGGTGATTTTCGGCAACCCGGCCGCGGGCACGCCGGTGATGGATGCGGTGCCGCTGGCGGCTCTAGATCTGCCGCTCAGAGTACTGATCTGGGCCGATGGCAGCCGGACCAACGTCACCTACTTCTCCCCGGTCGCAATGGCCGAGCGCTATGGGCTGAGCCCCTGCCTCGCGGCGAAGCTGACCGGAGTCAATGCCCTGACCGACGCGCTGATCGCTGAGTAACGCAGCGGCGTGATCGCTGCCGACTTTCGGCGCGGCGAGCGAGGTCTCGCGCGTGCGTCTTGCTGATGTGTTGATGGTGGGATGGTGCCCGGCTCAGGTGCTGGTCACGAAGGTGAACAGCCGCTGGCCGGGCACCAGCGTGGCGGGCGGGCCAGTGAGCCGGTGCGCGCCTACCGACATCCAGGTGTCGTGGCTGGTATCGAATGCCTCCTCGCGGAAGCCTGCCTCGGCGAACCAGGACCGGATCGCGGTGGTCAGGTCAGGTGGCCTGCGGTGCCGGGTCCACAGGACCAGCGCACCCGGCGCGCACAGGCCTGGCAGGGCCGCCACCGTGACCTGGATGTCGCCGTCGGTGATGTTGCCGAAGATACCGCACGCCACGACGATCTCGGCGGGTACCGCGCCCGCGCAGGCATCGGTGACCCCGGCGTCGGCCTGCAGCACCTCGACGCCGTCCAGCCCGGCCGCCTGTGCCGCCAGCCGCGCGGCTGCGGCGTTGCGCTCGTCCAGCTCGACCAGCCGGGCGCGCACCCCGTGCCGGCGCGGATGCCCGGCCAGGACACCGATCACGTCCCGGCCCTGCCCCGCGCACAAGCTGATCAGCCGCATGTCCCCGGCCGGGGCACGATCAAGCTCAGCGCGCAGGTGCCCCTGCACGACCTCCAGCCGCAGCGACAGCACCGAACCCGGATCATCGTAGTCCCGGTGCCATTCCGCCCAGTCGCGCTGCACCACCCGCCCAGCCTAGGGCCACTGCTTCAGCCTTACAGAATATTCGTCCTTATCAGTCGCCTTTCTGGTGCTAGGCGATGGCTTAGCGCGAAGGTCACGGCACAGCTGCTACGTAACTGGCGCCAGAATTGCGGTTGGCACCGGGCGCGCCGATTACGGCGTTGCCGTCGGAGATCGCGACGGCGAATCCGTACTCGTCGTAGGAATGGCATTGCGGATCGGCCAGGCGGGCCCCTTCTCGCCAGCCCCGGCCTGACCGTATGTACTCGAATACATGACCGCACTGCGTGGTCCCGGTCGGCAGCCCGCTGACCGACAGGCCGCCGACCAGCAGCCGGGCAGCGTTGCCTGTGCCTGAAGCCGCGACCGAGTACCCGTATCCGCTGCCGGGTACCCCTTTCTGGTTCTTCAGGGTCGCATCGAGAACCCACTTGCCGCCCAGCCTTGTGTAGACGTAGGCGAGCCCGGCGTTGTCGTTAGCCCCATCGGCACCGACGATCGCGGTCGAGCCGGAAATCGCTACCGAAATACCATAATTATCGGCATAGACGTAGCCGGGCGGCGGCGTCAAGGACGCTTGGCGATGCCACTGCGTTCCGGTGCGGGTGTAGATGTAGGCATCTCCGGTGCCGGGCGCGCCGACGATCATGGTCCCGCCCGATATCGCGACCGATTCACCGAATTCCTGCTGTGGTACGTCGCCATAGTTGGCGGGAACTGACAGGGACGCCTGGCGCCGCCAGCGCGAGCCTGACCGCTGATAGATAGTGACAGCACCCACGCCGCCACCGGTCAGATACGCACCGATCACCGCAGTCGATCCGGACAAGGCAACGGCCGATCCGAACAGGTCGGCGTTGTAACGGGCGTGCACCTCGAGCGTGGCCTGTTTGCGCCAGCGCCGGCCCGGCCTGGCGTAGATGTAGGCGGCGCCGTTGTTGCCAGATCCGGGCGCTCCGACCAGGACAGTGCGACCGAACACGGCCACCGCGTCACCGAAGGCGTCGCCGTAAGGATTGCCCTCCACCTTTCCCGGGTCGGTGAGGACCGTCTGCCGCCGCCAGTTCGAGCCTGACCGCCCGTAGACGTAGGCCACTCCGGCACCGCCGGTCTTCCCCGGTGCGCCGACGACCGCAAGCCGTCCGTCGATGGCTTCTGACCAGCCGGTCAGCCCGCCAGAGGCGCCAAAGGCATCGGTGGCGGCGAAGGCGAGCTTCCAGCCCGACTTCGACCGCGCGTACAGATACGCTGCCCCCGCGCCATTGTTGACGTTCATCGCGCCGACGATCGCGATCGAACCAGACAGGCCCACGGCATCGGCGAACCCGTTACCGATGGCTCCGCCGTTCGGGTCAGCTATTGTTTCCCGCCGGCGCCAGGCTGAGCCCGGTGCCGACCTGGTGTAGAAGAAGGCGACGCCGTTTTCATAGTGCCCCGCGTCGCCGGCGCCGATCAGCAGTGAGTTCCCCGACAGCGAGTCGCTTCCGCCGAAGAAATCCTGGAAACTGTGGTATGGGTCATGGAACGTGGAACCCAGCCGCCAGTTCGAGCCCGACTTGAGGTATTCGTAGGCGGCGCCATTCTGGTTCTTTTCGCCGGCCGCGCCAACAATGGCCGTCGCGCCGGAGAGCGCAATGCTTGAGCCATAGGCGCCTTTCCCGCCTGGGATGCTTAACGTCTCCTGCTGGTGCCAGGCGGAACCGGAGCGGACGTAAACGTAAATGTCGGCCGCCCCGGCGATCATGGCCGTCGATCCGGAGATCGCCACAGTCCCGCCAAAGTAGTCGTTGGCCTTGCCAGCCGGATCAGGCAGGGTCGATCCCAGGTGCCAGCGTGATACGGAACGAAAGTAAACATAGGCCGTTCCCGCGTTCTTGTTCATGCCGTAAGCGCCAAGGACCGCCGTCGAACCCGATAGCGCGATCGAGTATCCGAAGTCGTCGAAGAAGCTCGCGCCCGGCGCGGTCAGCGTCTGCTGCCTGACCCAGCGAGTTCCCGATCGCGTGTAGGCGTAGATCGCGCCGAAGAAGTCGTTCGTCCCGACCGCGCCGATGAGCAAGGTGGAACCGTCGAGGGCGACGGCGGACCCGAACTGATCATTGGGAGCGTCACCGGGATCGGCGAGCGCTGCCTGAAGTTGCCAGCCGTTCTGTGACCTGACGTACACATAAGCCGCGCCGGCGCCGTTGTTCACGCCGTCCGCCCCGATCACGGCTGTCTTACCGGAAATCGCGACCGCGTCTCCCACGTCGTCATACGCCTGGGGGACACCACCGCTCGGCGAAGCCGGAGTGGCGTGAGCGACCGGCACGGCAGCAACGAGGGCAAAGGCGGCGACCGTGGTCACGAAGCGGCTAACCCGGATTTGAACTGACTCCATAACCCAATTCTGGCACCAAGTGTCCGATATGGGAATGTTACTTGGCTTTAGGAAGTATTGATGCCGCGTTTTCTGTCAGTTTGTCTGGTGACATTTTCCGAGTTCCTGACCCGCTTCGCTCACGATCGCAGCGATGATTCCCCTCGTCCATCAAACGAATTCCGGCGAGGCAAAGCCGACGTCTGCCGGCACCGGCTTGCCAGTATCGACCAGCAACCTGTTCAGCTGAGCGCTTCTTCACAGTGTCCAGACCTGACCCAAACCCCCAGATCAGACGTCTACGCGCGATCCGCCTATTGGCTACGGCCGCAGCACCGTCTGGACGAAGGCAGCGCCAGCGTCACCGTGCGCGCCAGGGCGCCGATCAGGGCTGTGACTCCTGACACCGCAACGGCATAGCCGTATTCGTCGTACGAACTGCACTTGGGGTCCAGGATCCGCACCAACTCACGCCAGCGCCCTTGCGAGCGGCCGAACTCGAACGCACTGCCGCACCGTTTGGCGGTCAGTGCGAGTCCGCTTACCGAGGAGCCGCCGATGATCGCCACGACCGAAGGGCCGGTGCCAGTCGCGGCGATGGCTCCGCCGAAGCCGCCAGCTACGTCGGCCTTCCTGCGCACTGTCTCCTTGGCCTGCAGTCGCCAGTGCGATCCTGACCGGCCGTAGAAGTAGGCCGCGCCGGCATAGTCCTCGACACCGGGCGCGCCGGCAATCAGGCTATCGCCGGTCAGCGCGACGGAGGTGCCGAAGCCGTCGTTGGGCTGACGCGACGGATCGCTCAGCGATCCATGCAGATACCAGTGATCGCCCGATCGGGAGTAGACGTAGATCGCACCGGCGTCGTTACTGTACTGCTGGGGAGCCCCGACCACCGCAGTCCCGCCTGAAAGGGCTACCGAATAGCTGAAACCATCACGACTGCGTGATGCGGGATCTGACAGCTCGGCCTGTTTGCGCCAGTGCGTTCCAGAACGATTGTAGATAAAGACTTTCCGGCGGAATCCGAAGATGACAGTCGATCCTGACGCAGCTACCGAGATACCGCCGGGAGAATTACCGTTCGCATAGAGGTTCAGCGCCGCTTGCAAACGCCAGGTCTTTCCGGATCTGACGTAGATGAAAGCCGTGTCTTTCTGGAATTCCGATGGCACGGCACCAACCACGAGCGTGGAGCCCGAGATCGCCACGGCCGCACCGAACAGGAAGGGCGCGTAACTCCGAGGGGCAGCGATCGTAGCCTCCTTGCGCCACTTACCTCCTGATTTGCCGTAGACATACACCTCGCCGAATTCGCCCGCCCCGTCGGCACCGACAACGGCTGTTGTCCCGTCGATCGCGACAGACGCGCCAACGGAAGCCCCGAAACGATAGCGGGGGTCGGTCAAGTTTGCCTGCCTGTACCAGGTCTTTCCATGCTGCTGGTACAGGTAAGCTTCGTCCGCCCCTGGCGCGCCCACGATCAAGGTGGAGCCAGCGAGGGCGACAGAAGAGCCGAAGAAAAGCGACTCCGGTGCCGTTATAGCCGACTGGAGCCGCCAGGACTCACCCGTACGCCGATAGAAATACACCTTATGCATCGACGGCGTGGCTGATCCGTTAATAATCACTGCGAACGCGCCATCAAAGCCAACTGATTCGCCAAAATAGTCGTCAGGATTCTTGCCAGGATCGGTGATCGTGCGCTGAAGCTTCCAGCCCGATCCCGACGGTACGTAGACGGACACGACATCGCCAAGGCCGCCGACGAGTTACGGTCGTTCCGAAGACGGCAACCTGCGGCCCGCCGAGATCAGGTGGATAATATGAGAGTTTGGTCCTAAGCTGCCAACTCGCGCCCGTGCGCCGGTAAATGTAAGCCTTCTCGTCGGCAAACCCGCTCGGGCCGAGCGCGCCGATCACGGCGGTGGACCCGGACACCGCCACGTCGTCACCGAAGTTAGTAAACTCGTTCAGCGGATTAGACACCGTTGCCTGCAGATGCCATTTCTTGCCGGTGCGATGATAGAAATATGCCCGGCCCTGAGCCGACCGGACCGGTGCGCCGACCAGCGCCGTCGATCCGAACAAGGCGACCGCGACCCCGAAGTACTGGTCGCGGGCACCCGGACTCGTCAAGGTCGCCTGCAAGGTCCAGTTCGATCCAGAGCCCGCGTACACATAGGCGTCACCGCTGGCACCAATCAGCGCGGTATTACCTGACATGGCGATGTCGTAGCCAAATTTATTCGACGGCACGCTCTTCGGCGCGGTCAGGATGGCCTGGAGACGCCACGAGCCGGTCCGGCGCAGGTAGATGTACACCGCACCGGCGTCATTGTTAACCCCAGTCGCCCCGACCATCGCCACGTCACCGGAGACAGCCACGCTCATGCCGAGATCGTCGCTGACTGGGCCGGCCTCGAATTGCGGACGCATCTCGCCGACCAGCGACTCGGTATCTGCGGTCACGGCTCGTCTGGTCTGCGCTTGCGTGACTGGGAATGGCGTCATGACCATTACCGCCAGCAGACAGGCACACAGGCAGGCCAGTGATGCGGCAATTTTTAGATTCGACCGCATCTTATCCGTGACAGGATTCATGGTGTCATTACTCGCATGGGCTCGGAATGTTGTCAAGAGACCAAGCGGCGTCGGCCGAGAGGTCACCTGCAGGCTTGGTCAAGAAGAGAGCCCATCGGGCACTGCAGCGCGCCGACACCAGCCTGGCCTGTTCAAGAATCGAGCAGGCCTCAGCCGCTCAACTACGTCACTGCACCTCGTGCTGATCTTGTGCTTCAGCCTGCTGCGGCCTTGAAACGGGCGACCGCGTTCGGAACAATGCGTTATAGAAAATAATTTTGAAAGGCTATTGAGGCGGTCTCGCTCCATGAATGAAACTCATGCTGGCGGCTGGGACGGCAAGGGGCGACGGCGAGCGCGGCGCGTACTGCAGGCCGGTGCGGCTGGCGGATTACTGGTCGCCTTGACTGCCGCGCCAATTCCAGCGGCACTCGCCTGGTCCACCACCGCCCCGGTCGCAGCTGCGGCACGGGCTGAGCATTCGAAGCTGACGCTGGCTCGGGCACCGCGAGCCCTCAGGACGGCAGTGCTCCACACGATGCACCCGCGCCCGGCGGGCGTCGACGCGCCGGGCCTGCAGGCAGGACCGGCCTATGAGGGCGTCGGCCAATCTATAGCTCTATCAGGCCGGACCGCGCTGGTGGGCGCGATCGGTGTTAACAACGTCGCTGGCGCGGTCTATGTCTACGTGCGAGCGGGGAAGCGCTGGGGGCTGCAGGCGATCCTGACGGATCCGCGCAATACGCCTTACGATTTCTTCGGCTGGTCTACAGCACTGGCCGGCAACACCGCGCTGATTGGCTCGACCGGACCACACCATTTCAGCGGGATCGCCTACGTGTATGACCGAATTGGGACGCACTGGCGGCTTGTCGCCACGCTCACCGATCCGCTCGGGGTCAGCTACGACTCCTTCGGCTACTCGGTGGCTCTGGACGGCGCTACGGCCGTGCTCGGCACTAATGGCGGCAGCGGCTTCCCCGGGGCAGCCTACGTGTACGTGCGCGCGGCCGGGCGCTGGGAGTTGCAAGCCTCGCTGACCGATCCTGGCGACGTCATGGGCGACGACTTCGGCCTTTCGGTCGCGATGTCCGGCTCGACCGCCGTGATCGGCGCGCCCGGCGCTCACGACCAGGCTGGGGCAGCTTACGTGTATCGGCGCTCGGGGACACACTGGCAGTTGCAAACCTCCCTAGCTGACCCGGCCGGCACCAGCTCCGACGCCTTCGGCTCGGTCGCTATTTCTGGGCCAATCATCCTGATCGGCGCGCCAGGAACTGCGGCGGGCAAGAAAGCCGGGACCGGGGCCGCATACGTTTATGCGTCGTCGGGGACGGGCTGGGCGCTGCGGGCGACGCTCACCGGGCCTGCTGGCGAGCACGGTGAGTTCGGCAACGCAGTAGCGCTCTTGGGCGTCACGGCAGCGGTTGGCGCTGACGCGAGCAAGAGTGGTAGCGGAGCGGCGTTCGTCTACGTCCTGGCCGACCACCGCTGGCGCCGGCAAGCGTCGCCCGCGAGTCCCGGCGGCGGGTTCGGCACGGCTGTCGCCGTCGCCGGGACTACCGCAGTGATCGGTGCGCCGGGTGTGAACCTGGCGGCGGGGGCAGCCTTCGTCTACGCGCGTTCGGGGGCAACGTGGCGCGGCCAGGGCCAGCTCATCGACCCGCGCGGCGTTTTTGGAAATGAGAAAGGCGCGGCCGTAGCCATCTCAGGCACGACTGCCGTCATCGGGGCCTGGGGCGTGCAGCACACCTCAGGAGCGGCCTACATCTACGTCAAGTCAGGAAGCCGATGGCATCACCAAGCTACGCTGTACGATCCGGGCAGACATTCCTTTGACTGGTTCGGCGCGGCTGTCGCGGTGTCAGGATCGACGGTGGTAATCGGCGCCTGGGGCGGCGCTAAATTGGTGGCCGGGCGAGCATATGTCTATGTGCGATCGCGCGGACGCTGGCGACTCCAGGCGACCATCACCGGTCTTAGTCACTACGACGACCTCGGTGCCTCGTTGGCCCTGTCCGGTACGACCCTCGTAATCGGCGCCCCCGGTGAATCAGACTCAGACGGAGCAGTCTACGTCTACGTCCGCTCGGGAACGCACTGGCATCAGCAAGCTGTCTTGCCCGGTCCGCATGCTGCCTTCCAGGGTTTCGGTGAGGCAGTAGCCCTGTCCGGCGACACCATCGCGATCGGCGCGTCGGGCGCGAACTACTACACTGGGGCGGCTTATGTATATGCGCGAGCTGGTCAGCACTGGACTCTGCGAGCTTCGCTAACTGATCTAGCCAACCGACCAAACGACGGTTTCGGTACGGCAGTGGCCATTTCTGGCATCCATTTGGTCGTTGGCGCTCCTGGCGTGGATGACTATGCCGGTGCCGTTTACTTTTATCAAAAGTCACAGTCGCGGTGGCGGCTTCAGTCAGCGGGACATATTGCCAGGAAGGATGACCTTGCGGGCGGATTTGGCGGTGCGCTCGCGACCACAAAGATAGGTCGGACCCCGGTCGTGGTGATCGGCGGGGCGTCGGTGAGCGGGCTCGCGCTGACCGAGAGTCAATGCGGCAGCGCCTTCGAGTTCGGTCGGTCAGCCGGAAGCTGGGACAAGCTCGCCACGATCGCGGACCCCAAGTGCAGCTCCTACGACGAGTATGGCTACGCGGTCGCTGTCTCTGGCCACACCGCACTCATCGGCGCGCCCGGTGCTCATGACAATGCCGGCAATGCCTTCGTCCATGTGCTGCCAGCGTCTTAACAATGACTTCGTCTTCGCTCGTCCGCGGCTCAGTTGCTTGACGACGTCCTATCGAGCTTGTCCCGACTGGACTGCACCAGCTGGGCGAGCGAGGTGTTGCCAGGATGAGCGGCTGCCAGCCGGGTCCGGATCTCGAGCGCAGCCTGGAACGCCGTCCTGGCCGCCGCCAGATCGTCGGCCGCTATCGCCACGTCTCCCAGCTTGTCGTAGCTGACCGCCAGGTCGCGCTGCCACCCCGGATTCTGCGGGTCCACGGCCGCTCGCCTGACCCGAATGTCGAGTGCCGCCTGGAACGCCGTCCTAGCCGCCGCTAGGTCACCGGCCGCTACCGCCACGTCACCCAGCTTGTCGTAACACCTTGATAGATCACGCTGCCATTGCGCGTTCACCGGGTCAGCGGCGGCCAGCCGAGCCCGGATCTCGAATGCCCGCCTGTACGCGGTGGCGGCCACCGCCAGGTCGTCGGCCGCTACCGCCACGTCACCCAGCTTGTCGTAGCTGACCGCCAGGTCACGCTGCCACCCAGTATTGCGCGGGTCTGCGTCAGTCAGCCGGACCCGGATCTCGAGCGCGGCCTGGAACGCGCTTCTCGCCACCGCTAGGTGGCCGGCCGCTACGGCTACGTCGCCCAGCTTGTCGTGGCTGACCGCCAAGTCACGCTGCCACCCGGAATCCTGCGGGTCCTCGGCCGCCAATTGGGATCGGATCTCGAGCGCGGCCTGGAACGCCGTCTCGGCGACTGCTAGGTCACCAGCTGCGACAGCAACATCACCTAGTCTGTCGTGGCTGAACGCTAGGTCACCTTGCCGCCCGACGTCCTGCGGGTCCGCCGCAGCCAATCGTGCCGCAATCTCAAGCGCCGCCTCGAACGCCGTCCTGGCCGCCGCGCCATCACCCTGGGTCCTGGCTATCTCCCCGGCGTCCGTCAGACTGGTCTCTAGCCCGTGCTGCCACTCGTAGTTAGCTGGCTCTGCCGACAGCAGATCCAGCCAGATCCGCTGTGCTTCGCGCTGCATCGCCGTCGCGGACTCAATGTCCTCAAGCAACATAGCTGACCTCGCTATCTTGCCTCGGGTACGAGCCTCACCGGCCCGATCCGCGCTATCAATACCGCTCTCAAGCGCGCGAAAATAATATCCCGTGGCCTGGCTTATCTGGCCAATGTCCACAAGTAGATCGCCAAACTGGACGAGCGTAGACGTTTCTGCGACGCGATCCTTTGCGCCACGATAATGCTCAAGAGAACCATCCAAGTACCGCACCGCGTCGCCGTACTCACCGACTGACCACTTGAGCTTCGCCAGCCGCGCCATGCTATCCGCCAGCCGTGACTCCGCATGTATCGACGAGATATGCGATCGACCCAACTCCCGCTGAAACAACTGAAACAGGCCGTTCGCCTCTGAGTACTCAATCTGCCCAGCGACAAAATTCACTGCGTAACTCACCGAATATGGCGGCCAGGCTGGCACTCTCTCGTAATGTCGCAGCGGGCCCAAAGTCACGCCACCAGAGTCCTCATCCAGCGCGATAGGAAAGATCTGCCTATCGCTGTCGTCGTCAAGGCTCTGCCGAATAAATACCTCAACCTCGCGCTGCAATCTGCGCGACGACCCTGCCCGCGGCAATATCACGACGCAATGGCGACAACGTGCTACCGCAGATCGCGGTGATCTCTCATCGCCATCGTGCAGCCAATCGAGTACTTCCAGGCGAGAACTTCTGAGCAGGTCAGCGCAGCGGACGCCCACACCCCGGTCCTGGACGTCATAGCTGAGCAACACGTCGTATCGGTACCGGTCAGATGAGCTGGTCCCGACCCCTCGCGCAGCCGCCGCGACGTAAAGCTCACGGCTCTCCCCTAGCAGTTCAGTGCGATCAAGGCCGTGCGCGAGAGTCGCGCTAAGCGTAACGAGCGTATAGGCAAGATCGCCTGGCTGCCCTTTCTTGTCGTTGGCAGTGGCGACTTCCTCGCCGAAACTCCAAAATGGTACATACGGTATAGTGATCTGGTCGAGAAAATCTTTGACTGACACCTCACGATGCAGCCAAGGCGAGACTAGGTCTACGAGGCTGTCCGCGAACCGCTCTCGCCATTCCTCAGCTCGCCGGTACTCTTCCTTCGCGTCGAATCGTGAGGGGACGGGCACGATCAACAAGCGAGACCGATCATAAGGCAGGGAGTCGCGCGCCCGCAGCGCCCGCTGCGCGACATCAAGCGTCCCGCGCAGACTTTGGTTACTAGCCGTGAACAGCATCACCAAGATGTCAGGCAACTGTGCCGTGCAAATGCCACCGATATCGGTGATGCCAGTACGGCTGTCTATCAATACCAGGTCATAACGGCGCATCCAGATATCACGATAGGACTCCAAATGCGAACCGAGATCCTTGGTCGAATATAGATCTGACCAGTCGATCGCCTGCGTCACGTCAAAGTAATCGCGCTCAGTGCTGCCTGCAGGCAGGAAATCGAAGGTAGGCGCGTGCCCGTGCGGTGCCGCCTTTACGACGTGCTTGTCAAAGTCCAGATGGCCAGTAGTAGAGAATTCGTGGATTGCGTCCACCAAGCCGCCGCGAATCGGACCGTCACCAGGGCGCTGGAGATAGTAATGAAGCCCTGGCGCATCGAGATCCCAGTCAATGCACAGAATACGATACCCCCAACTGCTGAGCACGGCAGCAACATTGGCGAGGGCGGAGGTACGACCCACACCGCCCTTGTATGAGTAGAATGTTACTATCTGTCCAGACATCTCAGAGCCTCGGTAGCGCCGCAACAAACGGATCGGGCACCGCTGGCTGCTCTACCGGCCAATCGCCGCTCCAGTTCGGTACGGAGTCGAGTCTTCGGGCAATCTCGACCGCAATCGATCGTACCTCATCATGAAACGGAAGAAAATCCAAGGACTCAGAGAATTGAGGGTAAGGATACGCCCACGGCTTCATCGATCGACATTGGCGATCAAGCGCGGAGGGAGGGAATCTGTCACCGTCGGAGAATGTCAGCGGGAAGATTAGCCGCCCGATGTGGCCAGTAGCGGCCTCTCGCCGCGCGAGTGTTTCCCATTCAGCGAGGCACCACGATGACCTGAAATACTGCGGCGACAATACCGCGACCATCACCCGAGATCGCTGGAGGCCGTTCATCAACTCGGTGGGCCAGAGCGTGCCCGTGTCCATTCGCACATCCAGGAATATCGTCGGCTCGCGCTCAAGCTCATCTGTCAGACAATTTGACAGCACCTTAACAAGATGACGCTGTACCCAATCTGCGACATTGCCATTCCTCCGATAGCTAATGAAGACGTCGTAGCTATAGTCGCTCATCTAGCTCCACATTCGCTCGACCTAGAGCAGGCCGTATTCTCCGCGACGGTGGCGGCCAGCTGCAGAACGGCGCGGTGCCACCGTACGCAGCCGACGTCGCGATCCGTGGCCATCCGCCGCCCAGGACCTTCCAGAGAATGGCCACCCCGTTCGGTATGATTTCAGCCGCCCCAATACTGTATTCTATGGTCGTGGCTGGCTTTCGCCATAGCCTGTACACGTGCCGCTGGGGGCGGAGACCGCCAATCCGTGACGGCAGATCGGAGAAAGCCGACCATGAGCAGCGTCCCCGAGCATTCCCTGCTATGAGTTGCGAGATCGCATGAAGCCATTGGATCATGACGATCCGATCAAGGTCGGCCGTTACGATCTGGTGGGCCGGCTCGGCGAGGGCGGCATGGGAGTCGTGTACCTCGGCGAGTCTCCAGGCGGCAGGCGCTTCGCGGTCAAGCTTGTGCATAAGGACTTGGCCAGGCAGCCGTCCTTCCTGGAGAAATTCCGCAAGGAGGTAGCGGCTGCTAGGAAAGTCGGCGGTGTATACACTGCGGCGCTTGTCGAGGCAGATACCGAGGTCATGCCCCCCTGGCTAGCGACCGCCTATGTGCAGGGCCCGTCACTGGCCGACACAGTGAAGGCGATCGGCCCGCTGTCAGAGCCGGCTGTGTGGCGGCTGGCAGCTGGCTTGATCGAGGCACTTCAGCAAGTGCACAAACACCTGATCCATCGCGATCTGAAGCCAGCGAACGTCTTGCTGGCCCTAGACGGGCCGCAGGTCATCGATTTTGGGATTAGCCGCGCGCTTGAGGAGACGGCGCCAAGCACTGGACTCTTCTCAGGCACCCCGGCATACATGTCACCTGAGCAGGCTCGTGGCGATGCCATGGGATCGGCGAGCGATGTCTTTTCACTTGGCAGCGTGCTCGCGTTTGCCGCGACCGGTGATGCACTATTTGGACATGAGCGTATTTATACTCAAATATGGAAAGTGATTAATGACGATCCGGATCTGAGCGCGCTTCCCAAGACTCTGCGTGACGTTATCAAGGCCTGCCTTCGCAAGAATCCATCGGATCGACCAACACTTGACGAGCTACTTACCGCAGTAAACAAGGCGTCGCCACGTAACCCAAGTGGCTCGGAGTCATTCTGGCCGCAGCCACTAGCAGACTTCGTACGTTCGCATTACAACCTCAGCGACTCAGTCACCCGGTCCCCCGATGCGGTCACCGACGGGCCGCACCCCGGAGATGACTCGGCTGAGAACCCGTCGGGCGACGATGCTCACCGGCAAGCCCACGAACCCGGTGACCTTGAGCCCGTCGCCACCGCCATCGTGGCCACGCCCGTCCCAGCCAACGGCGTGCCGCCGGCCAGCTTGGCACCGACTAACGAAGCCGCACTCGATGCGCTCGCCTTCGCCGATACCGAGCCAAGAAGCCCGTTGGCGCTGGCTCTGCCGGCCGCGCCCACCGAGACACCCAACGCTCCGGCCGCCGCGACAGTTATCAAAGGACTCGACTCTGGTGCGATAGCGACGGACGATCTGCCGACGAGCAGTCAGGACCTAGCTCAGCCGACGGTCATCACTGGCAACGGTAAACCGACTGGCGCAGGGGACCAGGACGATTCAGCCACCCCGGGCCAGCCGGGTGACCTTGCTCAGGCCGGAGATCCCGTCGAAACAGGCGGTCCCGTCGAAACAGGCAGTCCCGTCGAAACAGGCAGTCCCGTCACTGACGAGCACGGCGGCGGCTCCGACCACAAGCGGCGAAGGCTGATGGCCACTGGTTCCGGTGTCGTGATCGCCGCAGTTCTAGCCGTCCTGGCCTATGCGGTCTGGCCTGGATCGCTGGCCACGAACCAGCCGACGGCCGTGTCCCAGGACGCCAAGCCTGTGACATACAGCGACGGCTTGAAGATCAGGGAAGTCTGGATGCTGGGCGGCCACGACGGGACGTCGCTGACCGAGAAGATCAGCGCCAGCAACACCAAGCCCGGCACCTTGTCCGTGCAGTATCGCGAGCCAGTGCCAACCTCGATACTCAGCCAGGTCGGAGCGGCCCGATTCACCCCGTCCGGGCCGATGATCATCGATCATGGCCAAGGGCTCGTGTGGCCACTTGACCTGGGGCCAGCCGGCCACCCGACGGTGGTGAGCTACCAGGTTCGCATCGCTGGCCGTGGAGTTTCGCTGGCCCGGCTCAGCCGGCTGCTGCGCACGTTCACCGCTATCTCGCGGGGACCAGTGACGATCAGCCCGCCGCCGGTCACCTTGCAGTCCTTGACCATCGTGCCCAAGAGCCTTCGCCTGCGCGTCCGGCACTCCGAGCGCCTATCCCTGTCCGGCCGCCTGTCGAACGGCAAGGCAGCACCGGCGAGCTACCTCGCCAACGTGCGGTGGACGACCGCCAACCGCCACGTCGCCACGGTCAATCGCTTCGGCAAGGTGACCGCCGTGGCCAAGGGCGACATCAAGATCATCGCCACGGTTGGCAAGGTGAGCACCTTCATCTACGTCAATGTCGTCAACCTGGCCAGTAACTCGAGCACCGGTACGGCACCATACTCGCCTGGCTATACCCCACCATCCGGCGACACAGGCACGGGCACAGGGACCAGCACCAAGGCGACAAGCCCGCCCCCGAGTTCGCCCCCGACCATAACGCCACACCCGATCTAGCCGTAGACCTGGCCTGAACTGCCGTCAGTGCCTGGTGCCCCGATAAGGAAGGATTTTCCCCGCAACGCTACCGAATAGCCGAAACGGTCGGCGCGCAGGTGAGCGGGGTCGGCGAACTGCACCTTCGCCCGCCACCCAGTAGCGGCGCGGGTAAACAAGAAGGCCGCGCCGTATCCACGCCAGCGGGGGGCTCCGACCAGTACCTCAGGTCCCGAACTAGTCGCAGAAGCAGCGACCGCCGCACCGAACTCGGCTCCGGTGAGGTCGCCGGCCGGATCGGACAACACGGCGCTCAACTTCCAGCGCGTGCCTGCCCGCTGGTAAATGTATACAAGCCCGTTGTCATGCCGCGCCCCAGCAGCGCCTACCGCAATCGTTCCGCCGGAGATAGCCACTGCCGTACCGAACAAGCCCCCAGTGCCGTTGCCTGGGCGCTTCAGCCGCACCATCCGCCAGTGTGATCCTGACCCAGTAAATACGTACGCGGCGCCGGCCCGGAGCCGCGTACCTGGCGCGCCGACCACGAAGCTTGCTCCAGATACCGCCACCGACTCCCCGAACTGGTCACCAGGAGTTCTGTCGGGGTCCTTCAGCGGCGCGAGCTCATCTTCTGCAGGAGGCGTACCGAGCAGAATGTCGACCGCGCCTGACCGGCCGAACGAGCCGTCCTCGCCCAGGATTGTGGTCTTCCCGGAGAACGCCACCGCGTCACCGAGATAGTGGTAGGGGTCAGCTCCGCCTTGAGCTACGTAAGTTGAGCCTTTAGACGTCAGTATGACTGTATAGAGCAGGCCAAGGCCGCCACCCCAATTCGGCGCGCCGACAAATCCGGCATCCCCGCCGGGGACCGAGGTCACCGCTACTGAGTAGCCGAAGTCGGAGCTCGGCTTACATTTCAGCTGAAGTTCTTTATTTACGTTAATGCCGGACAGCTTAGCTAGCCGCCATGACTTGCCGACTCGCCGGAACTCATCGGCGTATCCACATTCATGCTTCCTGGCCATTCGAGGCGCGCCAGCGATCCCGAGTGCCCCAGAAAGCGCGACAGACCAACCCAGCTGATCACCACGGCTGGTTTTGTCGGCAAGCGCTCGCGGGGTGAGAACTCTTGGTGCCTGGGCGTGGTGCCCGCCAGGGGGCACCGACATTGCCATGCACGCGGCTCCTGCCACTATGGCGAGAACAACGGCCGTGGCTCGTGTCAAACCTGGCCGGGCGCGATCTACCATGGTGATCTCCGTCGCGATAATGCTCGCACTCTATCGCCTTCCAGGCATACCAGCTCGCGCCGGTTCTCGCCGACGATGTGGGGTCCGGTCGCATCCGAGCTTGACCGGACTGGCTATGAGACAGCGGTCCTGGACCTGACCGGGATCATCGAGGCGGGCTCACCCAGTGCCGATGCCCTGACTCAGGCGATCGCGCGGAGCGCGTCAGGCCGGTCAGCGATCCTGATCGGCCACAGCCGCGCCGGGCCGCTGCTGGCCGCGGCCAAGGTGATGGCTTGGCCGCAATGGTGGGACGAGGACGAGCTGGCCAGGCTCATCCCTAGGCTGGCAGTCAGGCAGCGCTTCGTGACCGAGCTGCACGATCTGACCAGCCAGCTCTCCGTCGCTCGATTAGCTGACTTGGCAGTGGCGCTATGCTCGGGCGCGCGGCTTGTGGAAGCGGGTACCCGTTATGCCTGAGTACGGCACCTGGGTCAGTTACGGCGGCAACGCTAGGATCTGGCTCGCGGTCATCTTGCTGATCGCGGCGGGAGGCCTCGTCTGCGCAGGAATCTGCCTGCCGCTGCCCGCCTGGGCCGCCGCGCCCCGCCGGAAGGCCGTGATCACCGTGCTCGCGGCCTGGGTCGCTTCGATAGCAGCCTGGATCGCCTGCGTCATCATCTACATCCGGCAATATCTGCACGCGTTTCACCTCGTCGCGACCAAGGCCGCGCCCCCTGATCACATTGCACCCGTCACGTTCGTGGCGGTCATCGTGACCTTCATCATCATCGTCACCCGCAGCCCAGCCAGCAGCGGTGCGGCGAGACTGGCCGGCGCCACGATCGGCGCGCTCGCCGCACCTATGGTCTTCGAACTCCCGTTCGACCTCATCGTGATGGCGAGGACCTACCCTCCGATCCCGCCCGACCCGGCCCTGTACCGGGCGGTGTTCTTCGTGCCGCTGTTCCTGATCGAAGTCACCACACTGCTGCTACTGAGCATGTCGTCCCTGACCCGGCTGACCAGGGCCACGTTCCTCACCTTCGCCCTGATGCTTGGCGTGTTCGCTGCCTGGGCCCTGTCCGGATTCGGCTACCCTTCCTCGCCGGTCCCCATCGCGCTGAACATCGTCTCCAAGCTCCTGGCCTTCACCGTGGTCCTCACCGTCTTTCCCTGGCGGTCCCCGAAGAGCGAGTGCCGCCAGGTACCGGACGCTGACGCAATTGGTTAGCAGTGCCTTATGCGGGCGGGAAGGAGAGGTTCGATCCCCCTATTCCTGAGAACCCAAGGATCGCGGTATTTGGCGAGCCATCGCTGCTTGAGGACGGTTCGCCGAGCGAGTAGGCCTGGACGCCAACCGCGGCGAGATCGGCATACGCCGCTGCCTCGGTCGGCGCGGCGCCCCAGTACTCGGTGAAGGTGATCGACGCGCCGGGGGCCATTGACCCGAAATCGAAGTCGAACTGCGCACCCTGGTCCTCAGGGCCGAATCGGATGAAGTTCCCTGTCGCCCCGATGTCGTCTGATGGCGATAGCGGATTCGCGTCGTCGAAGCCGTCGTTGGTCGTCCGCACCAGGGCGGGTGAGTTCCCCGCGCCCTGGATTGTCACCAGCTCGTTGAAGGCTGTCGGCTCCATGTCCCAGTCGACCACCAGCCGGTACAGGACGTCACCGCTGCTGGCACCGCTGACGTTCTTGATGGTGATCTTGTCTCGGTACAGGTCAGGGTGCCCCTTCGCCGGTGCGTAGAAGTTCGTCACGTCGAACATAGAGCCGACCGCGACCTTCGAGATGGCCGTGGTCGGGGTCGAGGTGAAGGAGATCAGGCTAAGCCCGTCGGTGCCGGTGTCCTGATCCGCGTAACCGGTGACGAGCGACGACTGGTCCGCGACACCCCAGCCCTCACATGGGCATCCTGGGCCGGTGAACTCGTTGCCGGTCGGGAGGTACCGCAGTCCGTAGGTAGTGGTGCCCTGCGCACTCGGTGCCTGGTCAGGGACGTTCAGATTCCCCCATTGCACGATGCCCATGCCGATGTTTCCTGACTTGATGACAACACCGCCCGGCGTCGCGAAGCTCTGGTCGATGGACACCACGAAGGTCCCGGTTGCGAAGCCATTGGCTGCGTCGCCCACACCCGCGGTGAATTGCCAGGTCCCTGAGGAGGTCGGCGTGCCGGACAGGTCGCCGTCGGAGCTGAGGCCGAGGCCGGGTGGCAGCGAGCCGCCGACCACCGACCAGTTGTAGGGCGGGGTGCCGCCGGTGGCGGAGAGAGTGTCGTCGTAAGGCAGTTGCACCTGCCCGTCCGGCAGCGTTGTGCCGTCGACGGTCAGTGCCGGCGGAGGCGGTGGCGGCGGGAAGGACAGCGGCGTCCCGCCGATGCCGGAGAACCCGAGCATCGCGGTGTTCGGGGTGCCGTCCGTGCTTGCTGACGGCTCGCCGAGAGAGTAGGCCTGGACGTGGACGATGCCGAGGTCGGTGTAGGCCTGGGCCTGGCTCGCTGCGGCGCCGTAGTACACGATGAAGTTCTTCGATGCGCCGGCGGCGAGTGCGCCGAAGTTGAAGTTGAACTGGGCTCCTTGATCCTTCGGCCCGTACCTGACGGCGTTGCCGATGACTCCGATGGCATCAGAGTCCGAGAGCGGGTCGGCGCTGTCGAAGCCGTCATTGGTGGTCCTGGTCAGAGCCGGGGAGTTGCCATTCCCCTCGATTGTCACGTACTCGTTGAAGGCGGTGGGTTCCATGTCCCAGTCCACCAACCGGCGGTACAGTACCGTCCCCACCGCGGAGCCGCTGATGTTCGTGATGGTGACCTGGTCCCGGATCAGGTCAGCGGTAGTTGCGATATACATGTTGGTGACCCGGAACGTCGTCCCGACGGAGACCACGGACTTGGCACCGTACACCTGGTGGGTGGCCTTGTCGACGAGGCGGTTGAAGCCGAGTACCTTCAGGCCCGCCGTTCCGCCTGCCTGTCCGGTTGCTTGGTCCGCGTAGCCGGTGACTCCGCTGTCTGGGTCGGCGACGCCCCAGCCCTCGCACGGGCAGCCGGCCCCGGTGAACTCGTTGTTCGTGGGCAGGTACCGCAGGCCGTAGGTCCTGGTGCCCTGGGCGCTTGGGGCCTGTCCAGGGATGTTGAGGTCGCCCCACTGGGTCACGCCCACGGCGGCGTGGGTGGTGGTGATGATCGCTGACTTGTACGGCGTGGCCGGCCCGATCGCGATGAAGGTGGGATCGGCGAAGCCGGTCGTGACCGGCGGGAGGACGGTGTTGGTGGCCGTGGCAATCGGCGTCATCGTCCCCGAGCGGCTATTGGCGATATAAGCGGTCGCACCGTCGCGCGAGATCCCGATGGCCACAGGAAGGCTTCCCACCCCGATAGCCGGGCCCGCGTGGTTCGTAGCCGTGTCGATCGGGGTCACCGAACCCGAGATTGAGTTGACCACGTAGGCGGTCGTCGCGTCCGGGGTGATCGCGATCGCGACCGGGAGTGACCCGACGGGGATCGGCGCGCCGGCGTGATTCGAGGCGAGGTCGATCGGGGTCACCGAGTTCGAGCTTGAGCTCACCACGTAGGCGGTCGAGCCGTCCGGCGTGATCGCGATCGCGCTCGGGCTGGCCCCGACGGGGATCGGCGGTCCCGCCGTGTCGGTGGCAATGTCGATCGGGGTCACCGAGTTCGAGCCCGAGTCCACCACGTAGGCGGTCGAGCCGTCCGGCGTGATCGCGATCGCGCTCGGGCTGGCCCCGACGGGGATCGGCGGCGCTGCCGTGTTGGTGGCCGTGTGGATCGGGGTGACGGTGCCCGAACTGCGGTTAAGGATGTAGGCGGTCGAGCCGTCCGGCGTGATCGCGATGGCCTGGGGATTACTCCCAACCTGGATCGCCTTGAGCGCTGTATTGGTACTCGTGCGGATCGGGATCACCGTGCCCGCCGTGTAGTTGGTGACGTAGGCGGTCGTCCCGTCGGGAGTGATCGCGATGTTGTACGGGCTCGTGATGGTGATCGGCGGGAGCGCCGAGCAGGTACCCAGGCTAATCGGGGTGACCTTGCCAGTGCCCACCACGTACGCCGTCCACCCGTCCGGGGTGATCGCGACCGTATCGGAGCCGGCCCGAACCGAAGCCGAGATCGGTTGGCTGCTGCGATGCCTGGTGGTTGCGTTGAATGGCACCACGACTCCGGCTGCCGAGCCGCCGACCAGCGCATTGGGCCGGGGGCAAGGCCAGGCCGCTTGTTGAGCGGGTTGCGGTGCACCGGACGGATGCCGGCCTGGGCCGGCCCGGCTGATAACGCCAGGGCACCTAGGGCCAGCACCGACACCGCCGCGCAGATTTCTCGCGTGAGATGGTGACGCATCGAGAGTTCCTTCCTTCTCGGGCAGGGACAAATGCATGTCCCTGCTGGCGCCGGTCAGGCGCGGCCGACCAGCAAACCGGGCTCAGGTCCGCGTCGTCACGAGCGCAGGGTGCCCGATAGTTGCACCGAAATTCACGGCCGCAACCAGAAAATTGCAATAAATTTCGCACCATCATCCATCGGCGAGACGCGTCGTCCATTAGCTCCGCCAGTTACCGGAGGTATTTCCTGACCTTTCTTAATTTGGCAAGACAACTAGCCGGCGCTGCCTTGGGCAGACTCGTCGTCGGCTTGCCTTCGGAATTCTGCCGCTAGCTCAGCGATTCGCCGGTCGAGATCGGCATCGCGCTTGGCTTTGCTGACGCGGGATGCCTCGTCAATCTGCTCAAGCTGAGCGCGCACATTGGTCTCGATGGTCTGCAACGTCACCTCGTCATGTCCGGTCGCTCGCCGTTCGCTTACCTTGAGTCCGGCCGTCGCGATGACCTCGGCGGTCCTCAGCCGACCGTCGACTAGCTCGTCGTACCTGGTCTTCCCGCTCATCATTTTCGACAGTACCGGCAGGCAATCCACGGCGACGATGAACAGGCCGAGCAGGATCGCCGCAGTACGGATGACCAGGCTCGTGGAGGCGAGCGCGCCAAGCGCGTCAATCCGATTAAGCAGCCCAATCCGGCCCTGGTCGTCGGTTCTCGACCTGACCAGGCGGCCGATCGCTGATGTGATGGCGGTCGCGTACGCCTGCGTTTGCTTCCCGGCCGTGACCTGCTGTGAACTTATGGCCTGATCGAGTTTGGTGAACTGGGTTTGCAACTGGGAGACCTGGCTAGTGCGGGCGAAATTGTCGGCTCGGCTCCGATCGCGGTGACAATTCGGCCCTTGCCCGACAATCCCGGAGAGGCCGAGTCCCTTGGTCCCGTTGCATTCCTTTCTGGCAACCAGGTTGAGCCTGGCGATCGTCTTGTCGTCCGCCGCGATCGTGGCCGCGAGCTGCCTACGCTGCGCCAGCTCTTGGGCGATCGTACTGAGCGTTCCTATCGCGGGATCTGCGACCGACAAGCGGAAGCCAGCGCAGCCCGCCGACCCGGCCTTGGCCGTCCCGACCTGGCCAGGGAGCTTGTTACATGCTTTCAGCTCGCTCTCGTAATTCTGCACGTCGACACTTTGTGTCTTTCTGGCCTGTGCGACTACCTCTGATCCGAAGACCGTCAGGACAAGCGGGGTGGCGATGATGACACCGAACAACAGCGCGAGCGCGATTCGCGGCAGGAAGATGCCCAATCGAGAGGCACGGATGCCGTGGGTGCTGGAGATAAGCCACCGGTCAATGCCGCAGACAAAGGCCCCCCAGAACAACCCGACAACCGCGAGCACCGGCCATACCGGACCGAAGACCTGGTCAAGCGCGTCCAGCATGGACAATACGGCCATGATGGCGGTACCGAGCACGATGGCACCGAGCCCGCTATAGCGGGCCCGTTCCTCCCACACTCGGTCGAGCAGGTCCTCGTCAACTCCGGTCAGCAACCGCAACCACCGTCCTGGCCCCCGCGCCGGGCTGGCCTTATGCGGAAAGGCCAAGCTGAGCGCGGCCAGTTGACTGGCGATCACGGAGTCAGGATCGGCCGCTTGATCGGTATCGTCACCGGCAAGCCAACTGGCCGCCGGGTCCGAGGCCTCGGAGTAGTCAAAGTCTGTCGATCGCGGACCCGACTGGCGCTCAGCCGCGGATTCGGCATCGCCGTTACCAGCCGGGGTCGCTGGCGAGTACGGAGCGCTGGCGTTCAGATTCATCAAGGTCCGGAATCCTCCTCCCGCGCCCCAGAGTCGTCAGGGTCGAAGGCGCGCTCGGGGGCGGCAGTGCCATCGGCTGCGACAGTCGCACCCGGCGTAGAGTCCGGCACTCCGCTCACATACTGCGAATCGGCATCGTTGACGACGACGACTGCCTCGTGGACGTCAGGGGGCAGGTCCTCGTCATCGGGGCCGCGGAAGGGTGGTACCGCGTCCGCATCACCTTCAAGTTCCTTAGCCGCGCCGTCCAGGGTACGCAGCACCTTCTCTATGGTCATCGGATCAGCCAGGCCACGGGCGATCCCGGCATTGATGATGTCCACCTGGGCTCGTAGCTGCGCGACCTTGAGCTTGTGGGCGAGATTGACGTCCTCGCGCTCGGCCCCCCAGTTGGCCCGCCGGTCTTCGCGGGCCCAGGATTCGCGCCGCAGCGCGTCGCTCGCCTGGGCCTCGCGGGCTTGCCTGCGTTCGGCGTTCAGCAGCTCCGCCGTCTCGGCGAGAGTGTGCTCACCAGCCGCAGTGGCCACGACCGTCGGCAGGTCCGATTCGCCAGCCCCGATCGCGATCTTCAGCTTGTCGGCCTCTTCGATCGCGCCAGCGAACCTTTCCGCGCGGAGCCGTCGGCTGTGGTCGAGCTGACGCGCTTCTCGGCGGTGGTCGGATTCCTGGCGCAGTTCGGCCATGAACTCCTCGTGCCGACGCCGCAGCTGATCCTGCTGCTCGAACAGCTGTTGCTGTAGTCCAGCGAGCTCACGAGCGTTGATTTCGGCCTGCCTGGCCAGATCGTGGGTGTCACGCTGCTTGGTCAGGTCCGATATCTGCCGGTGCTGGCGGCGCTCTTGGTCCAGCGCATGATCCTGGAACTCACCTTCCGAGGCCAGGATGTGCGAGCGGCGGCGCCCGCGCCGCTCGCTCTCGAACGCGATCACCTCCTCGGGCGTCAGTACCTGCACGCTGCCCAGCGCCACCTCGATCCCGCGAAACCACGGTGGCCGCACACTGACATAGGCCTTGACCTCGGAAGTGACATTGCGGCGAACAGCGCTGATCTCATCGAGCTCAAATTCCTCGCCGACGTGGAACAACGGCTGGTGCCGCACCAGGTACTGCCGCAGCGGATCGGCCATGTCCTTGAGTCCCGCATCGACCACGTCCTCGGCTCTGCGAACCGTGCACAAGAAAGTCACGTGGACGGTGAACTCGGCCGCGCCTGCCGACGGGATCGGCACGCTCACCGTCACCGGAGCGTTCTCCCGCATGTTGACCACACTGACGCTCGTCGCGTTGACGACGTGATCATCGGAAGGTCGGCTCCGCCCGTCGTCCAGGAAATAGGACCCGCCGGACTTGTAGACCACCACCTCGTGGGCGTCTGCCGTGGGGATCTCGTCGACTGGCCGCCGCCGAGGACCGAGGTGCCACTTGCCGACCCGGTTCGCCTTCGTCAGCGGAGTCTGGCTGATGATTGGATAGCTGCTCATACGCTAGTTACCATTTCTCTCGGTGGCGGGCTCGCGCAGGCGATGACGAACGTGTCGACCAAGGACTCCGACATCCATCGCTTCCCCGACTTGCCAGGACCCGCAGCCGTTCGCGCACTCGCGTCCCCTGCCTCGTCGCGCACGGTCGCGGCGCGCAACTCGGTGCCCAGCGCGATCCGCTCGTCCGGCGGGAGGTCCCGGCCGATCGCCGAACCCAGCGAACGGACCAGATCTTCCGGGTTGGCCGCACCGCGTTCGATCGCTCCGAGTACGTCGCGCAATGCCTTGATGGCATCCGCGCGCCACGGCCTAAGGCAAAGGACCCGCGCCCACAGCGCGCCTACCTCGGCCGTGCGAAGCGAATTGGCAATAAGGAAGAGGGCCACTGACGGTCGCCCGCTGTACGGGTCGGGAATCGACAGCAGATCCACGACCGCAGTGCAGATGCGATCCGCGGCCGGCCGGCCGGTTTCGGTCCTGAGGCGTTTGCGCAGCTCGGTCAGCACGACGGCAGCTTCTGACCCCTGCTCGGCCAGCGTGGCAAACAGCAGGGCATAACCCTCCTCTTGGGCCAGCGGCTCACCTTGATGAGCCAGCTGAGTCAGCCGGTTCACCGCCTCGGTCGGGAAGCGGGCACCGAGAATTCCGCAGAAGCACAGGGCCGCCGCCGTACGCTGCCGGGGCGATCCCTGGCCGGCCCACGTGATGGCGATCTGGAGCGCTAGCGTCGCTAGGTCGTCGTGCAAGCTCATCTGCCACACCACGTAGACGGCGGCCGTCAACTCGTCCCAGCTCGCGTCATCGTCGGTCCACGGGTTGAGATAGGAGTCGATGACTTCGTCGGGCGCGACGAGACTGAGCATGGCCAGGCCCACCGCGATGGCATTGATGAGCTCAGGATCGGCCTCAGCCGCGATGCGATGGATCCAGCTCCTGGTCGTGTCCCAGAACTCAGTGTCGAGCCCGGCTCCACAACTCGGTCAGCACGTGCTGGCGGTACGTGGGTGCCGAAAATTCCACCTGGCGTATGCCAGGGCCGCTGACTCCCCCGAGCAACGCTGCCCGGCTCACGGTGAGCAGCGGATGCTCGTTCCTGACCTTCCTTAGCTGGCGGAACTTCAGGTCGATCTCCGCCTTGACCTTCTCATTCTCGGTGTCAACCTGCGGTGCGAGTTCCGGTAGAAGTGCTTTGAACTGCCGCAACTCAGTCTCGAATACGCGCTCGGGCAGGCCCACTATGAACGCGAGCGCCGCGATCTCCAGGACGGCCGGGATTTCCCCGTCTACATCGTCCAGCCAGTTGACAACGGCTTGGTGGCCGACGTCGTCAAGGTCGATCAGGGCCTCGCTCAACTCGGTCGTCGTGGCGATCCGGCGGGCAACCGTCTCGATGCTGGACATCGAGTAGTTCGGCCCGAGTGCCTCGGCGACCAGGTCGAGAAAATCGTCGGCGACCGGTGTGCCGTCGAGATAGCTTCGCAATACTGCCGCAACCGGTGGCCGTTGCCAGGAAATGTGCCGGATGACCGCAGATCTCGCTATCCGCGAGCCGGTGCCAGTCGTGATGACCAGGTACGCTCTCGCCCTGCGGATCGCGCTGCAGATGCTGCGCCAGTGATAATCGGCGAGATCGCCACCCTGATTCTGGTCGAAGATGGCGGTAATCAGATAGCCAACGCCGCTGTCGAATGGACGCTCAGCCAGTTGCTCCACAGTGACCGCCGGCGAGAGGCTCACCACTGGTTTGCCAGCCGAGCGGAGGTGGTCGAGCATGGTGATCGCGCCAGCCCGGCGTCCGCTGCCGCCCGGGCCCGCGAGAATGATGACCCTGTCCTCCTTGAGCGCCGCGAAGGCCTCGTCGTAACAGGGCGGGTTGACGTAATTTCGCCGTATCCTGACGATCTCGGCCTCGTCTAGGCGACCTGTGATTCGTCGTGCGGACGCCCGCTCAGAACCGGCGGTGGAACTTGCCCCGAAAACCCCCTGATCGGCGTATACATCTCCGTGAAAGTGCTGAAAGACGTAATTAGGCTGCTCGCGGCCATCGTCAGAGCCTCGTGCCCCGGGCCGAGCGCCTAGGTCACCGGCATCGGCCCGCCTACCATCGTGCTTGCCGTCATCCACCTGGCTGGCATTCGCAGCAGCTTCACGTTCGTCCTGGGCGGGACCATCGGCAGTCGGCGACTGCGATTCTTTATTTTCTGGCATAACTCACCACCGCGAGTACCGTAGGCAATGCCAAATACCGATCCAGGCGCGATGACAGTCCCGAACTCCTGCGCGACTGACGGTCGAGCATTGGTACCGGATTCACCGCGGTCGCGTGGCTCACTCCGCCGGTCGCGGCTATCAGAATCCGGCGAGTACGCGGCATTGGGCCAAGGAAAGTGGGGGTTGGCGAGGAGCACGGCAAGCAGGTCGATCGCGTTGTGCATCGCGTACCTGCGCCAGGCACCCGAGTCGAGGTCCTGCCCCACGGTGTTGTCGATCTCATGCTTCCGCTCGTCGGACCGGTCAGAAATGCCGCGAACGACAATGAGCTGAGCGCCGTGCCGATAGATCGCACGTGCGGCACCGCCAGCCTCCATCTCGATCGCAATTCGGCTGCGATTGGTCTGGCGCAGCCAGCGGGCAAAGGCCTCACTCGCGCTGACGATTTCACCAGTCGCGATCGCGCCCACAAAGTAATCGGGGTAGTCGCGGGCATGACTTGGGATGGCAGCGGCCAATCCGGGATCGCGACGCTTTCTGGCCCGCTCACGCCAGGACGCGAATCCAGGCACGGTCTCCTGCAGGTAACGGAAATTATTGGTGAAATTAACTATCTCGCGCGTCGCTTGCCACGAGACGCCGCCGAGTTCGAACTCGACGCCCGATCCAGCTGGAGCTGGCCGAGCTTTGGCGCGATAAAGGTACTCATCTACCGATGAGGCGATGACAACGTCGCCAAGCTGGAGCGCGGGGTCGAGTGCCCCGGCAATGCCGACGAGTGCCAGCACCCCGATGTCGTAGACCGCGAGCAAGCGGGTCGCCGCCACCGCGGCCGCGGCAAGTCCCATCTCGAACAACACGACAGCGGCACCGGTGATCGCGCTGCCGGGAACGGTGAATGGATATAAGAAATAGCTATCGTCGCTGATAGGACTGCCGAACTGCAGGAGGTCGCGGGCGTAGTCGAACTCCTCGCGCGTCGGCATGATCAGGCACACGTCGAAAGACCGATGAATACCTGCTGCGTTCTCGGACGGCACGGAGCGGCTGTCCCTGGATTCAGCGGCTGTCATTTAAGTCTCCGGTCGATCTCCGCTTAACTGCCGATGCTGATGCCTGCCAGTTATCAGCGTCGCGCGGCGGTCTACCGAATCTCTACCGGTGCCGTGACGTCCGATCCGACCGTGAAGTGGGCAGCCCCTCCGGCCCGCGTCGCCGTTAGCCGACCGGCTTGCGGGCGAGCCAGACCGTGCGGCTGGCGCGGACTGTCAGGTCGCGGCGGGCGGGCAGTGCCGCGGTGAGGGCATCGAGCTCGGCGAGGTCACCGGCGCTGAGCTTGTCGGCCACGCCGTGCCGGGCGCGAGCGAGACTGACCAGGGCGTACCGGGTGACTGCGGCGGCGAGCGGCGAGTCCTGCGGTGGTTGGAGCGCGATCACGAAGCGGCGCTCAGATTCGACCTCAAGGCCGGCTTCGGCGAAACGGGCCGGCCAGTCCTCGTGCATGTGCAGGCCGGCTTCGTCACGACCGCGCGCTAGGGCGGCGTGGATCCGCTCCTCAAGCGCCGCCCCGGCCGGGTCAGCGAGAAAGCGCGGGAACGACTCCAGCTCCGTGACCGCTAGCAGTCCCCCTGGCCGCAGCGCCCGGTCGATCTGAGCGATCGCCCGTGCTGGATCCGCCAGGTGGTGCAGCGAGTTGGCGGCCCACACCAGGTCAGCGGTCTTCAGGCGATCAGGCCAGGCCTGATCGAGGTCGGCTTGCACGGTGCGGATCCGGTCGGCGAGCCCGGCCGCGCTGGCCTTGTCCCTGATGTGCTTCAGCAGCTCCTCGTCGACGTCGAGCGCGATCACCTCGGCGTCCGGCAGTTGCGTTGCCAGCGCCAGGGTACCGGTGCCCGTGCCTGCACCCACGTCGATGATGCGGGCTCGCGCCGTCAGGTTCGCGCCGACCCATTCGGCTACCTCGCTGTGGTAGTCGCTGAGCACCTCCGCGTCGAGGTCGAGTAGGTCAGCCATATGTTCGTGGGCCATGTTCCCGACAGTACCGTCTCGGTTACGGAAGCAGATAAAGCTGGGCGCTTGGTCTAGATCGGTGACGAAGGTCCCTGCGGTCAGGGCCGCAGGACACTTCTGCCGCCTTCTCCGCTGGTGATCAACTTGCGCTGCGTCAGTACGCCGCCCCCGGATTACCGGCTGTAGCGCAGAAAGGTCGCCGATGAACACGCTTGACTTGTCCAGGTGGCAATTCGGGATCACCACCGTTTACCACTTCATCTTCGTACCGCTGACGCTCGGGCTCTCCGTGCTGGTAGCTGGGTTGCAGACGGCCTGGGTGATCAAGAAGGACCCGGCCTACCTGCGGCTGACGAAGTTCTTCGGCAAACTGTTCCTGATCAATTTCGCGGTCGGCGTGGTGACCGGCATCGTGCAGGAGTTCCAGTTCGGCATGAACTGGTCGGCCTATTCCAAGTTCGTCGGGGACGTCTTCGGCGCACCGCTGGCGATGGAAGCGCTGCTGGCGTTTTTCATGGAGTCGACGTTCCTCGGCCTGTGGATCTTTGGCTGGCACAAGCTGTCGCCGCGGCTGCACCTGGCGACGATCTGGATCGCGGCCATCGGCACGAACCTGTCCGCGTTCTTCATTTTGGCGGCCAACTCGTGGATGCAGCATCCAGTCGGCTACGTCATCAACCCGGTCACCCACCGGGCCCAGCTCACCAGCATCGTTGCGCTGCTCACCAATTCAACGGTGCTTGCCGCCTGGCCGCACGTGATTTTGGCCAGCTTCCTGTGCGCTGGCGGCGTCGTCATCGCCGCGAGCGCCTGGCACCTGGCCCGCGGCAGCGACACCGAGTTGTTCCGGCGGGCGATGAAGCTGGGCCTCGCGGTCAGCCTGATCGCCGCCATCGGCACCGCCGTTACCGGTGATATCCAAGCCCGGCTGATGGACTCGCAGCAGCCGATGAAGATGGCCGCCGCCGAAGCGCTCTACAACACCGAATCGCCCGCCTCGTTTTCGCTGTTCACTATCGGGTCGCTCAACGGCGGTAAGGAACTGTGGAGCGTCCGGGTACCGTACCTGCTGTCACTGATCGCGACGCTCAACCCGCACGGCACGGTGCAGGGCATCAACAACATCGAGCACGCGTACCAAAAGAAGTACGGCCCAGGCAGCTACAAGCCGGTCATCCCGGTGACCTACTGGTCGTTCCGCCTGATGATCGGATTCGGCTTGCTGGCCGGACTGCTCGCGGCGGTCGGACTGTGGCTGACCAGGCGCCGCCGGATCCCCGCAGTCGCTGGTTCTACCGAGCCGCTCTGGTCGGAGTGGTGCTGCCTTACCTGGGCATCTGCTTCGGCTGGCTCTTCACCGAGATGGGCCGCCAGCCGTGGACTGTCTTCGGGGTGCTCACCACTCAGAACAGCGTGTCAGCCGGTGTCACTCCGTCCTCGGTGCTCATCTCCATGACGGTCTTCACCCTGCTGTACGGGGTGCTGGCGGTCATCGCCACCAAGGTCGCCTTCGCGCACATCAAGGCCGGCCAGCCAGAAGAGCTGGACGAGCCGTCCGACCAATCCCTGCCCGTCTTCACGTACTGATCCAGTACTGACCTACCGGAGAACTGTCATGAGCCTGGCGACCTTCTGGTTTATCTTGATCGGCGTCTTGTGGACCGGCTACTTCGTCCTTGAGGGTTTCGACTTCGGCGTCGGCATCCTGCTGCCGTTTCTCGGGCGCGACAACGCCGACCGGCGGCTGATGATCAACACGATCGGACCGCTGTGGGACGGCAACGAGGTGTGGCTGCTGACCGCTGGCGGTGCGACGTTCGCCGCGTTCCCGTTGTGGTACGCGTCTATGTTCAGTGGCTTTTATCTGGCGCTGCTGGCCATCTTGGTCGCCTTGATCGTCCGCGGCGTGTGCTTCGAGTTCCGCGGCAAGGTCGACAACCCGCGCTGGCGAGCCCGCTGGGATCAGGCCATCTTCTGGGGTTCGATCATTCCAGCCTTGCTGTGGGGTGTCGCCTTCGCCAACATCGTCCGTGGCGTGCCGCTGTCGGCCGGGCATGTCTATACCGGCAATCTGCTCACCTTGCTGAACTGGTACGGACTGCTGGGCGGCCTGACCACGGTCACGTTGTTCGCGCTGCACGGCGCGATCTTCTTGGCGCTGAAGACCGACGGCGAGCTGCGCGTACGCGCTCGGCGGGCGGCGCTGCTGATCGCGGCTGGCGCCGTGCCGCTCGCCGCCGCTTTCCTACTCGCCAGTCAGCTTGGCCACGGCAAGGGGTGGACCGACGTCGCGGCGGCACTGGCCGCGGTCGCGCTGATCGGGGCCGTCGGTGCCGTCTACCGTGGCCGCGAAGGCTGGGCCTTCCTCGGTACCGCGATGACGTTGCTGCTGGCCGTGGTCGTACTGTTCGGCGACCTGTACCCGAATGTGCTGCCGTCGAGCACGGCCGTCGCCAACGGCCTGACGATCGCCAACGCTTCCTCGTCGCACTACACGCTGACGGTCATGACCTGGGTCGCCGCGCTCTTCACGCCGGTTGTCCTTGGCTACCAGGGCTGGACCTACTGGGTCTTCAGGCAGCGCCTGACTCGTCGCAGCCTCGGCCTTCCCGAGGCGGGCGACGCGACCGCCACCTCAGCCCGCTGAGGCGGAATATCCATGCGACCGCTAGATCCGCGTTTGCTGAAATATGCCAACGGAGCCCGTGCCTATCTCATCGTGACCGTACTGGCCGGGCTGGTCGCCACCGGCCTCATCGTGACCCAGGCGAGCATGCTCGCTGACTTGCTTGCCGGAGCGATCCTGGGCACCGCGGTCACCGCGCTGGCCGGCTTGCTGGTCGGGCTGGCCGTCATACTGGCGCTTCGCGCAGCGGTCAGTTACCTCGGCGAGGTAACCGCGCTACGCGCCGCGGCCAAGGTCAAGTCACAGCTTCGGCGCCAGCTGGCCGCGAAGGTGCTGGCACTCGGGCCAACCTGGCTTACCGGTCAGCGGTCGGGTGAGATCACCACTCTGTCGACCAAAGGTCTGGACGCCCTGGACCCGTACTTCGCCCGCTACCTGCCACAACTGGTGCTCGCCTGCCTGGTGCCGATCGCGGTACTGATCAGGATAGGCCTGGCCGATTGGCTGTCGGCCTTGGTCATCGCGCTGACGCTGCCGATGATCCCGGTGTTCGCCGCGCTAGTTGGCTGGCACACCAAGACAGCCACCCAACGGCAGTGGCAGTTGCTGGCCCGGCTCGGTGGTCATTTCCTCGACGTCGTCGAAGGATTGACCACGCTCAAGGTCTTCGGTCGCGGTGAGGCTCAGGCTGAGGTGATCGGCCGGGTCACCGATCAGCATCGGCGAGCGACAATGGCGACCCTGCGGGTCGCCTTCCTGTCGGCGCTGGTGCTTGAGCTCGCGGCGACTATCGCTACCGCACTCGTCGCGGTGGAGGTCGGGTTGCGGCTGCTCGGCGGTCACCTCGACTACCGCACTGCGCTGTTGGTACTGATCCTCACTCCGGAGGCGTACCTGCCGTTGCGCAACGCTGGTGCCCAGTTCCACGCCAGCGTCGAAGGCGCGGCGGCGGCTACCCGCGCGTTCGAGATCCTTGAGTTGCCAGTGACCGGGCGGCAGGCACCGGGTCATCAGCAGGGCCTGGCTGACCTTCGTTACCAGGAGATCTGCCTGCACGGGGTCGCACTTGCCTATCCAGGCCGGGAGCAGCCCGCACTGACCGAGATCAGCCTGACCATTCGCCCAGGGGACAAGATCACGATCACCGGTCCAAGCGGGGCCGGCAAGACATCCCTGCTCGCGCTGCTGCTGCGGTTCGCTGGACCTACGGCTGGGACGATTGAGGTCGGCGGTCTCGCACTTGACCAGATTCCGCTGCCGCAGTGGCGGGCTCAGGTGGCCTGGGTCCCTCAGCATCCGCATCTATTCGCAGCTACCGTCGCGGACAACATCGCGCTCGGGCGACCGGACGCGCGCCGCTCAGCCATCGAGCGAGCCGCGTCGCTGGCCGGTGCGGACGATTTCATCACCGCCCTGCCAGACGGCTATGACACCCAGCTAGGCGAGCGCGGCCTGAGCTTGTCGGCCGGTCAGCGGCAACGGCTGGCGCTGGCCAGGGCCTTCCTCGCGGACGCGCCATTGCTGCTGCTTGACGAGCCGACCGCCCACCTTGACCCGTTCAGCGCGCACGCGCTGCAGGGCGTGCTGGCCGCTTTGATGGCGGGCCGCACGGTGGTCCAGGTCACTCATGATCCGCTCGCCGTCGCTGCGGATCAGGTATTCAGCTTCGAAGACGGACGGCTGGTCCAGCACGTCAGCCAGCCGCCGGCCACGCTCACGCCGTTGGCCAGCTTGGCCACGGCACCAGAACTGGCGGTGACCCAATGACCGTGCTTGCCCGGCCAACTCGGCACCCGGCGAACTCCCCGCTGCTGCGCATGCTGCGCCTGGCGCGCCCGATGCGACTGCGGCTGCTGGCCGCCGTCCTGGCCGGCGCGGGCGCCACTGGCAGCGGCGTCGCCTTGCTCGCCGTCTCCGGTTACCTCATCGCCAGGGCCTCAGAGCACCCCAACATCGTCGCCATTTCCATCGCGGTCGTTGCCGTCCGCGCCCTCGGCATCGGTAAGGGCGTCCTGCGGTACGCCGAACGACTCGGCTCGCATGACGTCGCCTTCCGGGTGCTGGCCGACGTCCGAGTCGCGATCTACCGTCGGCTGGAGCGGCTGGCTCCGACCGGACTATTGGCCTTCCGATCTGGTGATCTGCTCGCTCGGCTGATAAGTGACGTGGACTCGACCCAAGATCTATTCATCCGCGGCTTGGCCCCGCCGATGACCGCGGCCCTGGTCGGGAGTGCGGTGACGGTTGCCGTCACGTCGCTGCTGCTGCCGGCTGGCCTGATCCTCTGTGCTGGCCTGCTCCTGGCCGGTCTGGCCGTGCCACTCATCGCGGCCATCGTGGCCAGGCGAGCCGCCGCCCGGACGGCACCGGCCAGAGGCGAACTCGGCGCGCTGCTCACCGACATGGCAGCGGGCGCCGCCGATTTGCATGCGTTCGGCGCCACCGCTGGCATGCTGGCCAGGATCGACGCGACTGATGCCGAGCTGACCAGGCTGGCGCAGTCGTCGGCCACCGCTTCTGGCCTCGGGGCCGGACTCGGTGCCGCAGCGGCAGGCGTGACTTTGTGGGGCGTGCTCTTCTTGGGCGTCCTCGCTACCAGCGGCGGCGAGCTCACTAGGGTCCCGCTGGCCGTTATCGCCATGACCGCGCTCGCCGCGTTCGAGGCGGTCACCTCGCTGCCGACAGCGGCGATCCAGGTCAGCCAGGCCCGAGGCGCCGCCGCTCGGCTGACTAAGGTGCTCGACACCCCAGATCCCGTCACCAGGCCCGCGGCGCCAGTGCCCGTGCCTACCGGGCCGCTGACCGTCCAGCTACGTGACGTCAGCGTCCGGTATCAGCCCGGCGGGCCGCTCGCCTTGTCCGGCATCGACCTTGACTTGCCACCAGGAAAGCGGGTCGCGGTCGTTGGTCCTTCCGGTGCGGGCAAGTCGACCCTGGCGGCCGTGCTGCTGCGGTTCTGTGGCCTGGCCCAAGGAACGATCACCGCGAACGGCCAGGACCTCACCGCCTGCGACGCCGACCAGGTGCGGCGGCGCATCGGCGGCTGCCCCCAAGACCCGCACATCTTCGACACGACGATCCGCGCCAACTTGCTGTTGGCCCGGCCGGATGCCGCCGACGCCGAACTGGCCGCGGCGGCCGCTCAGGTCAGGCTGCTCGACTGGATCGAATCGTTGCCGCACGGCTGGGACACGCAGGTCGGTACCCACGGCGCCCGCTTGTCTGGCGGCCAGCGGCAGCGGCTGGCGTTCGCCCGTGCGCTGCTGGCCGGCCCGAGCGTGCTGGTGCTGGACGAGCCCACCGCGCACCTTGACCCGGCGACCAGGCGAGCGCTGGTCGCCGACCTGCTCACGGCATCAGTAGGAAAAACGATCGTCCTGATCACCCACGACCTGGACAACCTGGATCAGTTCCACGAAATAGTCGTACTTGACGCTGGCCGGGTGGCCGAACGCGGCACCCCGGCTGAGCTGCACGAAGCCAATGGGCTCTACCAGAGCATGCGACAGCTCAAGCGCCTTTGCGCAGAAGAGGTGGGTTGAGCAGTTGAGCGGAGCCTTTGGTGTACAACGCGGCCGGGCGCCCTGTCTTGGGCGCTCGCTTCCGGTTAGTAGTCCTGATGAAGTCCTCCGTCTGCGCGACCTTCCTGCTGAAGTTACGCGGATCGACCGGCATGCCCCAAATGATCTCGTATACATTGCGCAGGTCGCCGACCGTGAATTCCTCGGCGCAGAAGGTCGCGGCGATCGTGGTGTATTCGAGCTGGGTACGCGCCCGCTCAACGGCGTCATCAAGGATCACGTCATGGTCAAATGCGAGGGTGCCGCGAATCTCGTCGAGCGGCGTCCAGCTCGCGCTGCGCGCATCCGATCCACTTACTGGTACCGGCAGATCAGGCGTGATGGCGAGGTGAGCGATGCTCACGGCTCGGCCGCGCGGATCACGATCGGGCGAGCTATACGCATTGAACTGCGCTAGATATAGCCCGTCGCCCGATATTCCGGTTTCCTCAGCGAGTTCCCGTTTCGCGGCAGTGTACGCATCTTCGTAGGTGCGCATGAATCCGCCCGGAAGCGCCCATCGGCCACGGAACGGCTCATTATCTCGCTCCACAACGAGCACCTGCAGCGTGGCCTCGCGGATGGTCAGGATCACGAGGTCAACGGTGACGTAAGCGACGTCCCTCGACGAGATCTCATTCACGCGATCTAGCTTAACGTCTAAACGACAAGAACACCTAACGTGAGCCAAGCGAGTCAGGCAAGATAGTGCAGGCCATTCCATTCAGAAGGAGATCACGATGCGCGTTCATGACCGGTTCTATATCGGCGGCCAGTGGGTCTCGCCAGCCGGTTTAGCGACTATCGATGTCATCTCGCCGCACACAGAGGAAGTCATCGGCCGCGTACCTGACGGCACCGAAGCCGACATGGACCGCGCCGTCGCCGCCGCTCGGGAGGCGTTCGACCACGGACCGTGGCCGCGGCTGGCCCCGGCGGAGCGGGCCGCAGCGGTGGGCAGGCTGGCCGATCTGTACGCCGGGCGCCTCGGTGAGATCGCTGAGCTGATCACGGCCGAGATGGGCTCGCCCATCACCTTCTCCCAACTCGCGCAGGCACCGCAGCCGCAGCTGATGCTCAGTTACTTCGCGGCCCTCGGCAAGACCTTCACTTGGGAAGACGAGCGCCAAGGACTGCTCGGGCCGGTGACCGTGCGCCGCGAACCGGTCGGCGTCGTGGCGGCGATCGTGCCGTGGAACGTGCCGCAGTTCACCATCATGACCAAGCTCCCGGCCGCTCTCGTCGCTGGCTGCACCGTCGTCATCAAGCCAGCTCCAGAGACGCCGCTTGACGCCTACCTGCTCGCTGAGCTGATCGAGCAAGCCGAACTGCCGCCCGGAGTCGTCAACATCGTGCCAGCCGGGCGGGAGGTCGGCGAGCACTTGGTCTCCCATCCTGGCGTCGACAAGGTGGCGTTCACTGGCTCTACCGCTGCTGGCCGGCGCATCGGGTCCATCTGCGGGCAGCAACTCAAACGCTGCAGCCTCGAACTTGGCGGCAAGTCCGCAGCGATCGTGCTCGACGACGCCGACCTGGGAGCAACGATCGGCTGGCTCGAGATTGCCGCACTGGCCAACAACGGCCAGGCGTGCGTTGCCCAGACCCGCATTCTCGCCCCGCGCGCTCGATATGACGAGACCGTCGACGCGCTAGTCGCGATGGTGAGCGGGCTGAAGGTCGGTGATCCCGCTGACCCGGCCACTCAGATTGGCCCACTGGTGGCCAAACGACAGCAGGACCGGGTCGAGGGGTACATCACGATCGGGCAGGACGAAGGCGCGATGGTCGTGACCGGCGGTTCCCGTGCCTCCGGTCAGCAGCGGGGCTGGTACGTCGCGCCGACCATCTTCGCCGACGTGGACCCCGGCATGCGCGTCGCCCGAGAGGAAATCTTCGGCCCCGTCCTCACCGTCATCCCTTACGAGGACGAAGCGCACGCCATCCGCATCGCCAACGACAGCGACTACGGTCTTGCCGGGACCGTATGGACGGCCGACCCGGATCGTGGCCTAGCCGTGGCCAGGCAGGTACGCGCTGGCACCTACGGCGTCAACCTGTACATGATCGAGACCTGCGCACCCTTCGGCGGCTACAAAGCCAGCGGCATCGGCCGCGAGCTGGGCCCTGAGGGCCTCATGGAGTACCTGGAATACAAGTCCATCGCACGCCTTCGCACCTGAAGTTCGGACCAAGGAGCCGGTCAGGGCGACGGGTTCTCCCTGGTAAACCGGTACACCGCGGCGAAGTCGCTGGTCGTGCGGTCGGGCAGCGGGACGTGCCCGCCGAGCGCACGGGCACCCCAGGCTATGTGCGCGCAGTGCTCGACCACTCCGGCCTGGTGCAGCGCCTTGGCCGGGCTGGCCGCCACGGTGACCAGGCCGTGGCTGGCCAGCAGCGCGCTGCCGACGTCGCCAAGCACGCGAACCGCGTTCGAGCCGACCTCGGCCGAGCCGCTCATGGCATAGTCGGCTACCCGCACGTCACCGCCGACGAACAGCAGCGCTTCATCGATCACGGCCGGCACCGGCTGGCGCGCGCAGGCGAACATGGTGGCGTAGCTGGGATGGCTGTGCAGGACGGCGCCGACCTCGCTGAACTCCTGGTAGCAGGCAAGGTGCAGCAGCTTTTCCGACGACGGCGACCGCGTCCCGGCGAGCTGCTCGCCGTCCGGGCTCAGCAGCACCAGATCATCGATGACCATCTCGTCGTATGGCACCGACGATGGCGTGATGACAATGTTGCCGTTATCGAGCCTGGCCGAGATGTTGCCGCTGGTCCCGACGGTGAGCCCGATCTCGAACATGCGCTTGGCCGCGGCAAGCACGGCAGCGTGGGTCGCCGATGAGGTCAGCACGAGTCGAACACCTCCGGATTGGCGCAATGGACCGGGCGTTCACCGCGCAGCAACCGCTCGATGTCCGCCGCGATCATCGTCGTGTGGTTTGTTTCAGTGTCATAAGTCGCTCCGCCGATGTGCGGGGTCAGCACCACGTCAGGCAGTGCGGCCAGCGGATGTCCTGGGTCAAGCCATTCCCCGTTGAAGTGATCAAGGCCCGCGCCGGCCAGCCGGCCCGACTTGATCGCGTCGACCAGCGCGTCCTCGTCATGCAGCGCGGCGCGGGCCGTGTTCAGGAAGATGGCACCTGGACGCATCGCCGCGAATTGCTCCTGACCGATCATTCCCGCCGTCCGCACAGTGGCCGGCACGTGCAAGGACACTACATCGGACTCGGCCAGCAGGTCAGGCAGTGCGTGGGTGGCCGCGGGCACATACGGATCGCAGGTAATCACGTTCAGGCCTAGGCCCTCCATTCGCCAGCGGACAGCCCGGCCGACGGCGCCAAGCCCGATCAGCCCGAATGTCTGGCCTGCCAGCTCGCGCCCCCTGTGCCTGACCTGCGGGAGTTCGCCACCCTCGTAGACGGTGCCGGCCCGGACTTCGCGGTCGGCGACCAAGACGTGCCTGGCGACCGCGAAGAGCATGGCCACGGTGAGCTCGGCAACGGCATCCGCGTTGCGACCGGGGGTGTTGAGCACCGGGATGCCGCGTCGGGTCGCCGCCTGCAGGTCGACGTTGGACGGCTCGCCCCTGGTCACGGCGACGACCTTCAGCGGCTGCTCAAGCACCGGCCCGGTCACCGAGTCGGCTTCAGTGATGAGGATCTCAGCCCGTTCGTCCGCGAGGCGCGCGGCCAGTTCGGCAGGCTGATACAGCCGCACCGGGTGATGATCAAGCCACGAGTCCTGCACCACGTCGGCAAGCTCATTCAACCGCGCGATGCCCGGCCCCCGAAGCGGGGCCAGGGCCAGCGCCCTCATCCGAAGTCCACGGCGAGGTCGCGCCTGCGGGAACCTGAGAGGCCCTCGCAGGCGCGACGGCGGCTAGCGGCCTGAGATAGACCGCATCGGCTGCCAGCGATCACGGTGCCTGAAGATGCGGCAGCATATGACCCATTTTATCTCGCTTCGAAATAAGATAGGCGTAATTGGTGACGGTCGGCTCGGTCTCCAGCCTGATGTCCTCGGCTACCTTGACGCCCGCATCCGTCAACCCTGACATCTTCTTGGGATTGTTCGACAGCAGGCGGATGGGGCGGTCGCCGATGAGCGTCCGCAGGATCCATGCGGCCTGCTCGTAGTGGCGCGGGTCAGGGCCGTAGCCGCGAGCGACGGCGGCCTCATAGGTGTCCATGCCCTGAGCGATCAGGTTGATCTGGGCCAGTTTCTCGACCAGGCCGTGGCCTCGGCCCTCCTGGTCAAGGTAGAGCACGAGGCCAGCGTCTTCGGCCTGGATCCGCTCAAGCGCGAGATGCAACTGCTGGCGGCAGTCGCACAGGTGAGCGAGGAAGGCGGTGCCGGTCAGGCAGGCCGACTGCACCCGGACCAACGGCAGCTCGGCGGTGTCGATAGGTCCCTTCGTGATCGCCAGGTGCTCGCGGCCGTCAGGGAACTCGAAGCCAATCGCCGTGAAACGGCCGAATTGGGAATTGAACGGTGATTCGTACCATTTGACACCGTCGGCGGTGCTATAGTCATCTAGCTTTGATGGTGCACTGTCAGTCTGGGTCATCTCTGCGATCAGCTTCCTCGTGAATGACAGACGGCTGCGTAGGTCAGGACTTGTGGATGCGGGCTACCATCAGCCCGCCTGCGTGCACCTCCGATTCCTGGTCGCGTGGGTTACCACTGCCAAGGCAGGACGATCTCGCCCGCCTCTTTAAGTACGTCGCCGAGTTCGCCGAATACCGCGACCCGCTGGCCCGGTTTGAGCAGCGGGTCGTTCTCGAAGCGTGCCGCCCTTTCTGCCCAGGCACCGCCATCGAGCATGAGCGCTGCCATTTCATCGATTAGGCCCTCAGGGCGTTCTTCTTCCTGAGCGGTCATCAGGCCCCACCAGTCCCATGGGTGCATCTCGACCTTGCACAGCGCGGCGAAGTCGCGTACCACGTTGTTCCTGACGTACCACAGGCCTCGCGTCTGGGCGTCGCTCAGCATGTCGTCGGTGCCGAAGAGGTCGGGATCGACCTCGCCTGACCGGCACATCCGCCAGGCGTCCGCGCCGCCGATGAAAGTCTTGGGATCGTCGTCATCGACCTCAAGCGCGTAGCGCGGATCGAACCGCCGCCAGCGGCCGCCGAGCAGCACCTCGCAGATGCAGTGATCCTCGTACATGCCCGGCTTCAGGTAAGGCGCGAAGCCGTAGCGGAGCCTGGCCGGTACGCCGGTATGACGCAGGAACGCGCACGCCAGTAGCGAGAAGTGATAACAGCCGGCCACCATCCGTGCGCCCGGCTCGCGCGGCACAGATAGCGGCGCGCCATCGCGCCGCATGACCCGCTCCATGATCCCGGCCGCTGACCTGGCCCTGAAGTCTTCGATCCGGTCGGCGTCCAGCGGCAGTCCGGCCCTGGCGACGTCCTGGACGTGCAGCGCCGCGTTGCGAGCCCACCGGCCGGCTTGCACCGGGGTCCCTGGCAGCAAGCGCAGCGCGGCGGCATAACGCGACAGGTCGGAGGTCACCGACGGCGCGGCATAGTAGCGGGCCTGCCCGTCGTCGACCGCGAATACGTCCCGGCCGCTAGCCGCTTGATAGTTCCCTTCCATCACGGTTGCCAGCGGAAAAAGCGGAGGGCGATGATCACGCCGATGGCGGTCCACGCGGCCAGGATGCCGAGGTCGGATACCGGGAAGTGGTGGGTCGCCGGGTCGTAAGCGGCGTCGAGAATGGCCGCGAGCGGTTGGATGGGGAAGAGGTCGACGATGCGGGACAGCCAGTGCGGCAGCGCGAGCGCCGGATCGAACAGGCCAGAGACGATCGCGATCGGCAGGTAGGTCGCGTTGGTAATCGGCCCGGCCGAGTCAGGGCTCCTGATCGCAGTGCTGATCGCCAGAGCCAGCGCGGCGAAGCAGACAATGCCAAGGCAGATCCCGAGTATCAGCACGGGCGTTCGACCTGCGATCGGCTCGGCGCCGAAGACCAGCTGCCCGAGCACGATCGTGGCCACCGCGACGAGGAAGGTCGTGATCAGCGTGCTAGCGAGCTGGCCGAAGAGGTAGACAAGCGGCTGGAGCGGGGTCGTGCGGATGCGCTTGAGCACGCCGTCGCCGCGCAGGATCGCGATCTTGGCGGCCAGGTTGCCGTAGGCGGCGACAACGACGCCGAAGGCCAGGATGCCAGCCACGAACAGCGCCACCGAGCTGACGTGCGTGCCGGCGATAGGCTGCCAGGTCTTAGTGGTGCCGATCACGAGCAATATCGCCAGCGGCAACGAGAAGGTAAAGAAGGCATACTCAGGATTCCGCCAGAACGAACGCTGGTCGGTCCAGGCCTGATAAGCGACCAGATTCAACGATCTGATCATCTGGTCACCGTCCGTCCTGACTCGTCTTCGTGCACCAAGCTCAGGTACGCGTCTTCCAGGCTCGGCGGGATAACCGCCAGATCGGGCAGCGGGCCAAAGCCGTGCCCCGTCGCCCAGGCGAGCAGGGCACTCAGCAGCTCAGACGGGTCAGCGGCCTGAGCATCGGCCCGCGTCCCTTCGACGGTAAGCCCGAGGTCCGCCGGTAGCTCGATCTCGCCGCTGCGGACCGGCACTGGCAGTGTGAACGAGATTTTGGTCGGGGCACCAGACTCCCTGGCCAGCTCCTGCGGCGTCCCCACCTTGTCGATGACGCCGCCGAGAAGTACGGCTACCCGATCGGCGAGACGCTCGGCCTCGTCCAGGTAGTGGGTCGTCAGCATGATGGTCTTCCCCAGCGATCGCAGGTTCTCGATGACCGACCAGGTCCGCAGCCTGGCCTCGGGGTCGAATCCAGTCGTCGGCTCGTCGAGGAAGATCATGTCCGGGTCGCCGGTCAGCGCGAGGGCGAAGTCCAGGCGGCGGCGCTGCCCGCCGGACAAGCGGCGCACCATGGTCCGCTCCTCATCCTTCAGGTCGACGATCTCAAGCAGTTCGTCAAGCGGGCGGGGGTTGGCGTAGTACTTGCGCCACGCCTGCAGCAGCTCGCGCACTCGGATGAACCTAGGAAAGCCGCACTCTTGCAGCACGACGCCGATCCGCTCGCGCATCGCCTGCGAGTGCGCCACGGCGTCGAACCCAAGCACAAGTGCCGTGCCGCTGGTCGGGGTGCGGAAGCCTTCAAGTATCTCGATGGTCGTCGTCTTGCCCGCACCGTTCGGGCCGAGCAGGCAGAACACCTCACCGTGGAACACCTCGAAGTTAACGCCCTTGAGCACGTGCTTGCTGCCATAGCTCATCTGCAGGTCACGGACCTCGATGACGCGCTGCCTGGTCGCTCCGGCATCGGCTTGGCGGTCATCCGACGTCAGCGTCCGGGCTGCTGGCTTCGCTTTCATGCGGCACCGGCCCGATCGGCCAGCACGCGGTCGATGACCAGCTGCGGCTGCGCTGTGACCGCGAAGTGCCCGCCGTCGACGGGAGCGAAAGTGAAGCCGCGGGCCGTGTGCAGCGCCCACCGGCCACGTCGGCAGGCGCGGCTCGCTGGTCCCTGGCGGCGGCGAAGGCGGTGATGGGGGAATCGAGCGGATCATCGCGCACGTACTGGTAGCACTCGTTCAGTTCCAGGTCAGCTCGCAGCGCCGGGAGAAACATCGCGACCAGCTCGGGGTCGTCGAGCACGCTGGTCGGCGTTCCGCCCAGCTCACGCAGGACGGCCACTAGCTCGTCATCGGGAAGGCTCCAAGTCTCGCGCCCGGCCAGCCCGACGTGCGGTGCCTGCCGACCAGAGACGTAGACGTGCTCGGGCGGGGACAGTCCAGCGCGCCGCAGCTCTCTGGCGAGTTCGAAGGCGGTGATCGCCCCGACGCTGTGCCCGAAGAGCACGACCGGCCGATCGGTGAGCGCGGCGATCGCCGGCGCGAGCGCGGCCGCGAAGGAGCGGGCGTCCCGCAGGGCCGGTTCGCGCAGCCGCGCCTCGCGACCTGGCGGCTGGACGACCCGCAAGCCGATCTCAGGCGGGAGCAGCTTGGCCCAGGACACGTACGGGGCCGCGCCCGCGCCCGCGTGCGGGAAGCACACCAGCCAGCACTGAGCATCATCGCGCCGCGCTCCGGTGAGCCAGGCGGATCTATCGGCCCGCAGGCAGGCGTCGTTCCTGGTTGTCAACCGACCTCCAGGGTGAGATAGGCCGGCACGGCCTGAACCGGGACGTCCGGTGCGCGCAACAGGGTCGCGTCGCCCGAACGGCCGACATCGCGGAAGCCGGCGAACATGTAGGTAACGAACATCATCCGGTTGCGCCCAGTCGGCACAAACTCGGCTACGAGCGGCTCGCCGTTCTCGCTGGCTAGCCGCATGATGTGGTGGAGCAGCACGGTCCCCACCCCGCGTGACACGACCCGGCAAGAGACCAGCAGCAGGCTGAGCTTCCAGGCCGGCTTCGCCTTCTCGATCACGGCGAGGCCGATCTTGCCGTAGGAGCCGAACCGGTCATCGAGGGCCGCGACGAGCAGCAGATGGTCCGGTGACCGGCGCAAAGCCTCAAGTTCTGAGTAGCTGAACGTGCGGCCGGTGGAGTTCAGCTGATTGGTCCGCACGGTCAGCTCTTCGGCCCGCTGCAGATCCTCAGGCCCAGGCTCGTGGATCCGCAGCCGCATCTGCAGCGTCGCGAGGAAATCCGCTGGCGCACCGGTGAAGTCCCGTTCGGCGTTGTCCCGCTGCTCAGCGGTGACGTACATGAGCCGCCGCTGCGCTGACTCACTGGTGACGAACCGCGGCCGGAACTGCGGCCACTGTGCCGCCGCCACGATGTCATCGGCCGGCACGCACAGCACGCTGGGATGGGCGTGGGCGACCTCAGCCAGCTCGAACGGCTGGTCGTCCACGAAGGCCAGTGCGTCGATGCCGATATTGAGCGCGGTGGCGATCTGCCGTACCGATTCCGATTTCGGCTGCCAGTTGATTTGCGGATAAAGGAAATAGTCGGCGATGCCCGCCGCGCGCAGCCGAGCCATCGCGAGATCATGGTCATTCTTGCTGCTGATCGAGTGCAGTACGCCGAGCTGATCGAGGGCGCGGATGACCTCGACGACCTCGTCGCGGACGACGACCTGCGCATCTTCAAGCAGCACGCCATCCCAGATGGTGCCGTCGAGGTCCCAGACCACGCATTTCACCTGGCCTGGCAGGCCTGCACCGCTCCGCTCGCCGCCGAGCGCCAGCGCCGTCTGCTCCCCGGTCATCGGACATGCTCCGGGTACGCCTGGGTGGCGATGGTGACCTGCTGCAGCTCGGAGCTGCCCTCGATGATCTCCATGATCTTCGCGTCGCGGTAGTACCGCGCGACCGGATAATCGCTGGTACACCCGTTGGCCCCATGTATCTGCACGGCGTCCGACGCCGCCCGGGCAGCGGCGCGGGACGCGAAGTACTTGGCTATCCAAGTCGCCATCACGGTCGCGTGATCGCCCTCGTCCTTCAGCTGTCCGGCCCGCTCGCACAGCGCCCGGCCCGCTGCGGCCGCCGTCACCATGTCGGCGATCTTGCGCTGGATGAGCTGCAAATCGGCCAGCGGCGTGCCGCCGACGCGGCGCTGGCGCGCGTAGGCCGCCGAGGCCTCAAGGCAAGCCTGAATGATCCCGACGCAGCCGCAGGCCACGCTGTACCTGCCGATATCGAGTGCGGCCGTCATCACGAATCCCGGCGCGAACCCGCGCGGGCCCAGGTGGGCGCTCGCAGGCACCCTGACGTCGTTAAGCACCAGCTCAGCTAGCATGCTGGCACGGGTGCCAGAACGTCAGTGATAGCGATAGCCTCAACGCCGGCGGCACGCGGGACGAGGAAGCCAGCCAGGCCAGCTTCGGTGCGCGCGAAGATCAGGTAGAGCTCGGCGATCATGCCTGCCGTTATCCACTTCTTTCTGCCGTTGATGATCCAGTCCGTGCCATCTTGACGGGCCGTCGCTGCGATGCCCTGAGTGTCGCTGCCCGCCGCGGCCTCCGACAAGCAGAATGCCGCCAGCACCTGGCCAGCTGCCATCGGCGCCAGCCAAGTGGCGCGCTGCTCGTCAGTACCACGCGAGCTGATCGCCCAGGCGACCATCGAGTGCACGGTCAGCAAGCTGCGCAGGGACGAGCAGCCGCGGCCGAACTCTTCATGCAGGGCACCGACGGTGACCATGTCAAGGCCGCTGCCGCCGTAGTCGGTCGGGATCAGCGCGCCGAAGGCGCCGAACTCGGCCACCGTCGTAAGGAACTGCCTGGGGATCGCCTGGGCCGAGTCGAAGGCCTCGGCGGCGGGCATCACCTGCGCATCGACGAACCGCCGCGCCGCCTTCCGATCGAGCGTGGCCGGGCGGGTGCCCTGATCGGTGGTCACTGGCCCGCCGGTCGCACGGTCGCGCTCTGCCGGTTTACCAAGTCCGCCATGCGGGCTACGGTCCTGAAGTTGTCCAACGTCAGATCCTCGTTCGGAATGGTGATCCCGACGTTATTTTCAATGAACATCACGAGTTCCGTAGCGAACAGCGAATTCACGAAGCCGAGCTCGAAGATATCGGTCTCGTCAGCGAGTTCTGCCTGCGGGAATCTCCCGGTAATGAAGGACCGGATCTCGGCCCTGACATCCGCGGTCACGCCTTCTCCTTCGAGTTCTTCTGACCGACAGCCGGCCTGCCTTGGCCGCCTCCGGAGTCGTACACGTAGAACCCTTGACCAGATTTGCGGCCGTGCAGCCCGGCTGCGGTCAGCTCGCGGAGCAGCGGGCAAGGCCGGTATTTGGAATCGGCGAAGTGCTCATAGAGCACCTCCACGCTGTACAGAATGGTATCGATCCCGATCAGGTCGGCGCTCTCAAGCGGCCCCATCGGATGACCGAAGCAGTTGCGAAATACCTCATCTACCGTCTCCGCGGTCGCGACTCCTTCGTAGACGAGGAAGGCTGCCTCGTTGACAGTGAGCATGAGGATCCTGTTCGACACGAAACCGCAGGAATCCCGTACCCCGATTGGAGTCTTTCCCAGCGAATCGAGGAATTCCCTGGTGCGCTTGAGCGTCGGCGCTGAGGTGCGGCGGCCGGGAATCAGCTCGACGGCCGCCTTCATTGGCACTGGATTCATGAAATGGACGCCAACGACGCGGTCAGGGTGGGCAGACAATGAGCCGAGTCGCGTGATCGGGATCGCCGAGGTATTGGCGATGAAGATGGTGTCAGCGGCGCACACCACCTCGAGCTCGGCGTAGACCGGACGCTTGACCTCCCACTTCTCCGTCACGTTCTCGATCACGATCTCGCAGTCGGCCAGCGCGCTGATGTGCTCAGCGGTCGCGATGCGGCCGAGCACCGCGGCCGCATCAACCGATCGTCCGGTTATCAGCCGACTCATCCGGCAATCGCGCTCGATCTGGTGCAGCGCCTGGCCAAGTGCCGCCGCGCTCACGTCGACCAGCACCACGTCATGGCCGCTGCGCGCGGCGTTGTCGGCGACTCCTGTGCCCATGACGCCAGCGCCTACCACTCCGACAGCGGTCACCGCTCACGCTCCCCTTGCCCGGTCGAAGATCTCCCGCCTGCGTGCTGCCCTTGACCGGCGGCGCGCATCCTCGCTGTCATCCTCCGCGCCACCGCCGCCGCTCACATAGGCGGCGAACGCCTCCACGGTGGGTGCCTCGTAAAGGACGTGCGGCGGCAGTTGGGCGAGCCGGAACTCGTGCCTGATGCGATTGACGATGTCCACCCCCACGAGCGAGTTCCCGCCGAGCTCGAAGAATCGGTCGAGCACGCCGATGCGATCAAGGCCGAGCGCTTCTGCCCACAGTGCGGCGATGGTGGCCTCTGCCTCCGTTCTCGCCTCGACGTACGGAGTGGAGAGCTCTGGCCTCGGGAAGCGGGTATCGGGACTGACCCCGGACAGCCCGCGGACGACATCGACGTTGAACAGGTCGCTGTACCTGGCGAAGGCGGCGAAGTCCTGGGTCGAGACAACGACATGCGATTCACCGGAAGCGAGCACAGCCAACATGGCCTGCCAGCCCTCATCGAATTCGATGCCGAACTTAGCCCGGTTGGCGTTGAAGAACTCCTGCTGCGGCTGGCCGTAGCCCTCCAGCCCGGCGCTCCAGGCATTCCAGGTCCACTCGCCCCAGTCGATGGCCACTATCCTGTCGGCCACCCCGCGCGCCACCGCGTCCCTGGCGTAGGCGTCGAGGAACGCGTTGGCGGCGCAGTAGTCCACCTGGCCTGGGCCGCCACCGGTTACCGAGGTGATGGAGGAGAACAGCACGATCAGGCCGACGCCCCGACCCGCGATGGCACGCTCAAGCGCCAGCGTGCCAGCCACCTTCGGAGCGAGCACCTGCTCGGCGTCCTCCCGCTCCTTGAACTGCATCAGCCCGACGCCAGGCAAGCCCGCGACGTGCAGTATGCCATCCAGCCGGCCATATCGGGTGATGGCCAGGTCAACCGCGGCCTGGACGTCGGCACTGGAATTCAGGTCGCCAGCGACGATCTCCACCTCGCCGCCATGGTCAGCTATCGCCGCCACGCCTTCGATCCGCGGCCGCAGGTCAGCGTCGAGGCCGTCCCCGGCGAGCAGGTCAGGCCACTGCTCGCGCGGTGGCAGGCCGGTCCGCCCGAACAGCACCAGCTTGGCCCGGTAGTCGCGGGCCAAGCGCTGCGCCATCGCCAGGCCGATGCCGCCGAGGCCGCCGGTCACCAGGTACACGCCTTCGTCGGCGAACCCGCGAGCGGACTGGCCAGCTGGCTGCTCAAGCGGCGGAACGCGGTCGTAACCGAGCGTCCAGCGGGTGCCGCCGCGTAGCGCGGTCACGGTCACTGCCCGATCGTCGGCCGTCGCAGCGAGTTCGCTGGCCAGCCTGGCCGCCGCGCCAGACCCGGCATCTAGCCGGTCCAGGTCCACCAGGCGCGCCCGTACCTTCGGATACTCAAGCGGAATGACCCGAACTGGTCCCACCGTCAGCGCCCGGGCGGGCGCCACCTGGTCGGCGGGCAGCACCTGGTACGCGCTACTGACAACGACGTCAAGCTGCCAGGCATCCCGACCGGCGTCCGCCATCGCCCGCGCCAGCCCGATGAGCGTGTAGAAGCCGCGCTCCGCCTCCGCCTCAAGATCGTCCACCTGGCCGCCGCAGTTCCACAGGTGCAGCACCCGAGTGCCCGCCTGGCCAGGCTCCGCTGGCCTCAATCAGCTCGGCCAGGTCGGCCTGCTCGCCTGGCCTGATGGTGTACCCGTCAGGACCGGCGGTGACGGCCGGGCCCGGCCTGACCAGCGTGACCGTGCCCGCGCTCAAGCAGCTGAGCAGCTCGGCGGAGAACTCGGCGTCGACGCTGTCGTCGGTAAATACCAGCCAGTCGGCAGCAGCGGGCACCCGCTTCGGCAGCGCATTCTGCTGCCAGAGCGGCAGGTGGATCCACTCGGACACCGGCAGCCTTGGCAACTCGCCGTCAGCGGCAGGCGCCACCTCAGCGGCCTGACCGCCGTCCGCCTGCGGTGCTTCCGGCGGCGGTGCCGCCGACGCCAGCCAGTGGTCAGCGCGCTCGAACGGGTAGGTGGGCAGCGCCACCCGGCGGGGCTGCCAGGGCTTGCCCCTGGCGATGTCGCGCGCGATGCTCGTCCAGTCAATGGCCGCGCCGGCTACCCACAGGTCGGCGATGGCGTTGGCGATGACGATGTCGTCGGCCAGGTGCTCGCCTGACGGATCATCGCCGGGCGGCAGGACAGCGGACACGACGGTGCTGCCCTGGCAGTGCTGCGCCGCTGCCGTCCGCACGTCATTGACTTCGCCGGGTCCGAACGCGAGGAAGGCGACGTCGGTCTCGGCGCAGGCCGCCTTCATCGGGTCAGCTAGCTGGTGGCCGCCGGTCAGGCTGGCCCGCCAATAGGACGGCTCAGCGAGCTCCTGACCAGAGGCGATCGTGGTGCCAGCAGCCAGTAGCGTAAGCTCGGCCGGTGCCAGCGTCACGTTAGTCATCAGCCATTCGGCCAGGGCGGCACCGGCCAGCGACAGTGCCGCCTGATCGCCAGGTTCGCACGAGGCGAGCAATTCGGCCCTGGTCGCGACGGCGGCTAGCCCGTGCTCGGGCGTGAGCACCCCAGCGATGCACGCGGCGACAATCTCACCGAGCCCGGTGCCGAGTACAGCGACCGGCTGGATCGCCCAGGATCGCAGCAGCGCCGCCGTCGCCCATTGGGCCAGGAAAGCGGCGACGTCGCGAGCCACCGGCTGCGCCAGGACCGACGCGTCGTCCGCCGGAGCGCGCTGGGTGAGCAGGCCGACTACGTCGGCGTCGGCCAGTTCGCTGGCCGCGTCCCTGATCGAGCCGAGCGCCTTCGCCATGAATGGCTCCCGGCTCGCCAGCTCAGCGAGCATGCCGGGCACTGGTGCCCCGCCGTCGCAGCAGACGAAGGCAACCCCACGATCTTGCATGGTGTCTGATCCGGTGCGCAGCGCGGTCGCCTCGGTGCCGGCGGTGCCGAGCATGACAGCCGCTTCACCAAGGGAGGTGACAACAGCGGCACGGCGGTGCTTGAACCGCTGCCAGCGCGACTTGCTGCGTCCACGCCACATCGCGAACTTCGAGCTCCTGGCTTGATCCCAGCCACTGCGCGAGCCGCTGGCAGGCCGCGTCAGCCGCCGGTGCCGACCTGGCCGACACCGGGATGATCGACCGTCCGCCTCGCCCGATCTGGGATCGCCGGCCTGACCGGCAGCGGTGGCGCCTCCTGGACGACGACATGAGCGTTAGTGCCGCCCATGCCGAGCGAGCTCACGCCGGCGATGAGCTTGCCACCTGGCGCGGGCTCAAGCGGGAGCAACTGCGTGCTGACGAAGAACGGGCTGTTCTCGAAGTCGATCTCCGGGTTGGGCTCGTTGAAGTAGATATTCGGCGGCAGCTGGCGATGATGCAGGGCCAGCGCCGTCTTGATCAGGCCGGTGACTCCGGCGGCCCGGTCCAGGTGGCCGACGTTCGGCTTGATCGAGCCGAGCGCGCAGTACTGGCGTTTCGCTGTGTCGAAGGCCCTGATCAACCCCGCTACCTCGATCGGGTCGCCGAGCTCGGTCGCGGTGGCATGGGCCTCGACGAACGCGACGTCCTCCGCGCTTACCCCGGCGTTGGCCAGTGCGTCGCTGACCACTTGCGCCTGACCCACGACGCCAGGCGCGGTGTAGCCGACCCGGCGAGCGCCGTCGTTGTTGACCGCCGAGCCGAGGATGACGCCGTAGATGCTGTCGCCATCACGCTGGGCATCGGCCAGGCGCTTGAGCACCACGATGGCGCAGCCGTCGCCGAACAACGTGCCTGACGCCGCCGCGTCGAAGCTACGCACGTGGCCGTCAGGAGACTCCATCCGGCCCGGTTCCCAGTGGTAGCCGATCTTGTCTGGCACCTGGATCGACACGCCACCCGCGAGGGCGAGCTCGCATTCACCCGCCCGCAGGCTGTGACAGGCCAGGTGGGTGGCCACCAGCGACGTCGAACAGAAGGTCTGCACCGACATGCTCGGCCCGGTCAGGTCCAGCCGGTACGAGGCGACGGTGGCCAGTGCGTCCTTGTCATTTCCGATCACGATCTTGAAGGCGTTCACATCGCGGTCAGTGATCAGCAGGCTGCGGCCCCAGAGCATATAGGTGCTCAGGTTGGTCCCGCCGAACACCCCGACCCGGCCACGGGTGCCTGGGACGCCGTAGCCCGCGTGCTCTAGAGCCTCCCAGCTGCACTCAAGGAAGATCCGCTGCTGCGGGTCGGTGATCGCGGCGTCGCGCGGACTGTAGCCGAAGAAGGCGGCGTCGAAGCCGCGGATGTCGGCCAGTACCGGCCGTGCTTTCACATAGTTATCGTCCTTGAGGTGCGGCGGATGGACGCCGGCCGCCAGCATCTCCTCATCGGTGAAGAAGCTAATCAGCTCTTCCCCGGCGACCAGCTTGCGCCACAGCTCCGCTGGCGAGCCCGCGCCTGGGAATCGGCCAGCCATGCCGATGATCGCGATCTGGTCGGTCCCCTCGCCTGGCGGCGGGCCGCCCCGCTTGGCCGGCCGGGTCACCAGGCTCGTGCCCGCCGCAGCGAGTGCGGGAACGGCGTTGGCGTCGGCGCCCTGACCGTTGCCGTTGGCCTGGCCAGTGGTGGCCGCCTGAGCCACCACCGCGGTCGGCGCGGTTGCCTCGGCGCTGGCCTTCTCCTTGAGCCGGGGTCCGAGATACTCCGCGAGCGCCGCGATCGTGGGTGCCTCGAACAGGGCCACCGCCGGGATCGGGACGCCGATCTCTCGCCTGACCCGCCGCAGCAATTGCAAGCCGGCCAGCGAAGTGCCGCCAAGATCGAAGAAGTTATCGTGCGTGCCCGCGCCGTCCACGCCGATCGTCTCGCTCCACAGCCTGACTAGCTCGCGTTCGAGCCGCGACGTCGGCGGGACGAACTCAGTAGCCAACTCGGGCCGTGGCCTGAGCTCGACCGCTGGCGCCGCGCTGGTGTCAGCGGCCGCGCTCCACATCGCCAGCCGCGCGTCCAGGTCGCCGGTGCCCGCGATCAGCCTGGCTGCCCGCAGGCCAATCGCGGCGTCGAGCAACGCGAGGCCCTGGGCGGCCGAGAAGGAGTTCTCCGCCTGTGACGCACCGAGGCCGCTGGTGGGCAGGGCCAGCGCGGTGTGCTCCCAGGTGTCCCAGTCCACCGCGAGCCAGGGTCGTCCGGCGGCCCGGTTGCGGTAGACGATCGAGTCAAGGAACGCGTTGGCCGATGCGTAAGCGGCGAACCCGATGCCACCGAGTATGGCCGAGATCGACGAGAACATCAGGCAGAAGTCGATCGGCTCGTCCGCGAGTACCTGCTCAAGCACAAGTGCCCCATCGACCTTGGGCGCGAACTGCACGTCCGTGGTCATCCGCTCCATCGCGGCGAGCGAGGCAAAGCCTTCGGCCGCGGTCGCGGCAGCGGCGTGGATCACGCCGTCGAGCTGGCCAAACCGCTCCTTTGCCGACGCTATCAATGCCCGCATCGCCTCGGCGTCAGACGCATCGACGCGCTCGATCAGTACCGTCGTCCCGAGGTCAGCGGCCGCCCTGATGGTCGCGATCGCATCGGCGTCCGCGCTGGTCGGCGCGTCGGCGATGATGTCGGCCCAGTCAGCCTCAGCTGGGAACGCTGAGCGGCTGGTGAGCACCACGGCACCCGCTCCCTGGCTGGCCAGATGCCTGGCGAGCAGCAGCCCGATCTTGCCGCGGCCGCCGGTGATGAGGTACGTGCCGCCGGCCCGCGCAGCACGGGTGCCCGGCTTGCCCTCCCGCTGCTCGAACGAGCGGGTAAAGCGCTGCGATCCGCGATAGGCGACGAGAGGATCGGCTGGCCGGGCGTAGATCTCGGCGCGAATAGCTTGCGCGCACCTCTGCGCCCACTCAGCCCCGCCCCGCCTGGGCAGATCGACCCGCTGCACCGCCAGGCTGGGATACTCCTGGCCGGCCGACAGCGCCGGGCCGATGACCAGCGCGGCCTCCGGCGTCGGCTCATCGTCATCGAAGACGGCCTCGGCGTTGGAGCTGACCACCATCAGTCGCGCGGCATCGAGCTGCGAGCTGCCGGCCGCGTGCGCGATGGCGGCGATGCTCTCCAGGCCAAGCGCCCGGCTGGCGCTTTGGTCAGATGTCTGCACTGCCCACAGGTGCACGATGGCATTGACCGGGCTCGTCAGGCCGCGGATCACGGCGGCGTGATCCTCCGCAGCGGCCGGGCGTGCGGTCCATTGGTCGCCACCGCCGCTGAGCGCTTCGCCGCGGTGGACAATCGTCAGCGCGGTCCCGTCGGCGCGGAGCGCTCGCTCTAGTGCCTGCGCGATACCAAGATCGTCGGCGAAGACCAGCACGTGACCGGCGGACGGCATGATGTCGAGCGGCTTGGGCCGCCAGACCGGTGCCCGCAGCCACGTCTGGCGCTCCCCAGGAGTGGTTTGGGTCAAAGCCGCGCTCTCGCTGGCTGACGTCGCCTGGCTGGCTGACGTCGCCTGGCTCGCTGGCATGGCCTGGCTCGCTGACGTCGCCTCGCTAGCCGGTGCCAGCGGGACGGCAGGGGTCGGGAGCGATGGCACCGTGACCGCTGTCGGCACGGCCTGGCCCGCTTCGGCGAGCGCGCTCTGCTCCTGACCAGCGACGTGGACATCGACCCAGTGCCGTTCCCGGCTGAACGGATACTTCGGCACAGGGACGCGGCGGGCATGCTGGCCGCGGTGATAGGCGTCCCAGTCGGCGGCCGCGCCCGCCAGCCACAGCCTGGCGACCGCATCGGTCAGTGCGGCGTCGGCCGGCCGAGGGTCGGCGGCGGCCGGGAGGCTCGCGACGATCATCGACCACCGGCTGCTGTCGCACGCGGGATGGCCGCGCACCATGCTGCCGAGCGACGCGCCCGCGCCGATCTCAAGGAAGGCCAAGTCACGCTGGCCGAGCATGGTCGCGACGCCGTCGGCGAACCGAACGGTCGAGCACATGTGCCTGGCCCAGTAGCCAGGATCGGTAGCTTCAGCGGCGGTAATCGCCCGCCCGGTGACGTTCGATAGGTACGGGATGGTCGGCTTGCTCAGCGACACGTGCGCGCTGACCCACGCGGTCAGGTCATCGGCCGCGCCAGCCAGCAGCCTGGAGTGAAACGCGTGCGACGTCTCAAGCCTGCGACTGGCGACGTTCCTGGCTGACAATCTCGCGATCAGCTTGTCCATCTCGTCGGCCGCACCGGCGATCACGGTGATCTGCGGTGCGTTCACCCCGGCGATGTCCACCGCGGCGCCAGCGTCAGCTATCGCGGCGCGGGCGTCGTCCTCGCACAGGCCCACCGCCGCCATCTGCCCAGTCGGCATCTGGGCGATCAGTGGGCGCGGTACGTGACCAGGGCAAGCGCATCGGTAAAGGAAAGGACGCCGGAAAGGCAGGCAGCCACGTACTCGCCGAGGCTGTAGCCGAGCATCGTGGCCGGGCGGATGCCCCACTCCCGCATCGTGTCGGCCAGCGAGTACCACAAGGCGAACAAGGCAGGCTGCACGATCTGGGTCTGGGCGAGGCTGGCGTCGGGCGCGGCGGCTCCGTTTCCCCGGCCGATCAGAGCGGCAAGATCAACTTCGGCACCCTGGCTGCCCGCCCGAGCGGCTCGGTTCCCGACGAACGCCGCCACCGGATCCTGGCCAGTTAGGTCCTTCAGCACCGCGCGGCAAGCGTCGAGCCGCTCGCGAAAGGCCGGCGGGTGGCATAGATCCGGCCGGCCATTCCTGGGTACTGCTCGCCGACGCCTGCGATCAGCAGCCCGACCGGACGGTCAACGGACGGCTCAACTCGGGCTAGCACGCCGCGACGGGCCGGATCGGCCAGCGCGTGCGCTGCTTCCTCGGCGGAGCGCGCGACCAGGCAGCGGCGGTGCTCGAAGGCGGCCCGGCCGGTCTGCAGGGTAAAGGCCACGTCACCGAGCCGGTCGGATCGCCCGTCCGCAAGCTGCGCTCGCAGCGACTCGGTGAGCTGCGCGGCGGCCGCATCGCTCCGGGCCGACCAGGTCAGCGCGTGATACTCGCGCACGGGCTCAGGCCGGGCGACGGCGGCAGGTGCCTGCTCAAGCACGACATGGGCATTGGTACCGCCAATGCCGAAGGCACTAACGCCCGCGCGCGGCGGGTGATCATCGAAGGCCGGCCACGGCGTTGCCTCGGTCACGACCGTCAGCACCTCGGGGTCGAGTAGCTGAGGGTTCGGTGAAGAATAGTTGACCGTCGCCGGGATGGTGCCGTGCTCAAGTGAGAGCACCGTCTTGATCAGCCCGGTCACCCCGGCCGCGTGGTTGAGGTGGCCGACATTCGTCTTGACCGATCCGATCGCGCGCTTAGTGCCCGCTCGGAATACCCGCTGCAGCGCCGCGATCTCTACCGAGTCGCCGAGCGGCGTACCGGTGCCGTGGGCTTCGATGTAGTCGATCGTCGATGGCGGCACCGCCGCTGCGGCGATCGCGTCGGCGACCACGGCTGACTGGCCGCGCACCCCTGGTGCGGTGAAGCCGACCTTCAGGCCACCATCGTTGTTGACGGCCCAGCCGCGAAGCGTCGCGCGAATGTGGTCACCATCGGCGATCGCGTCGGCCAGCCGACGCAGCACCACGACGCCGACCCCGCTCCCCATCGGGGTGCCGTCGGCGTCGGCGTCAAAGGCACGGCACCGACCGTCCGCCGAGATCATGCCGTTGTCCTGGTACAGGTACCCGGTGCCCTGCGGGACGCTGACCGAGACACCGCCAGCCAGCGCGATGTCGCACTCGCCGTGGACCAGGCTGGTTGCGGCGGCGCACACGGCCACGAGCGAGGTCGAGCAGTAGCTCTGGATTCCGTAGCAGGGGCCACGCAGGTCAAGCAAATAGCCGACGCGGGTGGCGATGGCGTCCTTATCGTTAGCCAGGCCGAGTTGCAGCTGGTCGACCGACGCGATCACGTCGAGCCGACCGACCAGGTTGTTGAACAAGTAGGTGCTGACATCCGAGCCGGCGAACACCCCGATCAGGCCGTCAAACTGGCGCGGGTCATGGCCGGCGTCTTCGAGCGCGTGCCAGGAGCTCTCAAGGAACAGCCGCTGCTGCGGGTCAAGGATGCGAGCGTAGTCCGGCGCGAATCCAAAGAATCCCGCATCGAAAAGCTCGATGTCTTTCAGTATCGGCCCAGTGCGGACATAGCCGGGATTGGCTACCAGGGCGGGCTGAGCCCCGTTGGCGATCAATTCGGCGTCGCTCAGCCGCTCCATCGCGTCGCGCCCGTCCGCTAGCATCGCCCAGAATTCGTCAATATCGCTCGCGCCTGGGAATCGTCCGGCCATGCCGATGACCGCGACATCCAAAGGCCTGCTGTCGGCCTGCTCGGGCTGCGTCATGTCTTCGCCTCCTTCTGGGTCTGCAGCTCACGGCGACGCGCCTGCACGGCTGTTGCCCGAAGCTGGCGGCGCCCGCCGCCGGAGTCCGCAGGCACTGGCAGGCCCGCGTCGAACTGAGGTTCGGTGTCAAGCACGGTGGCTAGCTCGCGCACGGTGGGCCGCTCGAACAGCAGGCTCGGCGACAAGGTGAGCCCGAAGTCCTTTTCAAGCCGGCGGATGATGGAGATCCCGACCAGCGAATTGCCGCCGAGCTCGAAGAATGGGTCATCGATGCCCACCTGGTCGAGGCCGAGGTAGCGCCGCCAGATCCCGGCGATTTGTACCTGGACGGGCGTGGCCGGCGGCACGTACGCAGCCAGCAAGTCGGGCCGCCGCTGGCCTGCGTCCGCCACCGCTGGCGTCAGGAGGTCAAGATCACGCAGGCCAGCCCAGCGCTGCCGGGCGAGCTCGATTGGCTCAGTGAGGACGAGTACGTTCGGCGACGTCAGGCCGAGCAGGCTAGCAAGCAAAGCGTTCCCTGGCTCATCAGCGATGCCGAACGCAGCCCGGTACTCGCGGGCCGCATTGACTAGGCCGGGTGCGGCCCCAAGCGTGGCCGACTGCCAGTCGTCATGCCGCCACGGCCCCCAGGAGACAGCCAGCACTTTGGTAGCTGAGCCCGAGTTGACGTCAGCGAAAGCCTCCAGGCATGCGTTAGCTGCCGCGTAGTCGCTCTCACCGAGACCACCGAGCGCAGTGACCGCCGACGAATAGAGCACCACAAGATCGAGGCCGCCGGCCGTGATTGCCTCGGCTATGGCCGGCAGCGCTCCGGTCTTCGCGGCGATCACTGGCGTCGCCTCCGCTGCCGTTTTGCGGTCGAGCAGCCCACCGCCTGGGACCCCGGCGCAATGCACGATGCCGTGCACCGGGCCGAATCGCTCCGCGGCTTGCCGCAACACGCCGCGCATCTGCGCCGGGTCACTGACGTCGGCGGAAAGCACCAGCACCTGCGAGCCATTTCGCTCAAGCTGGCGCACGTCCGTGATCGTGCCTGCGACCTTGGCCGACGCCGGTACGGTGCCGTTGATGACCGCATCCCATTGCGATCGCGGCGGTACCTCGGTGCGCCCGGCCAGCACCAGCTTGGGCGTGCCAGCCGCCGCGATGTGCTTGGCGAGCATCATGCCGAGACCCCTGGTGCCGCCGGTGATGACATACACGCCGTCCGGGCGCCAGGGTGAGCGCCCGGTAGGGACATCGGCCTGCGTCCACTGCGGTATCCAGCGGCGGCCATTGCGCCAGGCGACAGTAGCCCCATCCGCTGGCCACTCGGCGGATGAATCTCCGCTGGCCAGCGACTCGACCTCGATCAGGATCTGGCTGGCGAGCGCGTCAAGGCGGCCGGGGCCAGCGGCGGGATCGAAGTCGACGAGCCGGCCGCGCAGCGACGGGTATTCGGCGGCGAGCGTGCTCATCAGCCCAGCGCAGGCACCGGCAGGGACGCTGACCGCGTCACCGCCGACGACCTCAGCAACGCCCGACGTGACCGCGAGCAGGGCGGTCGGGTGGCCAGTCTGCGCTCGCGAGCTGGCCTGGCAGGTGGCCATCAGCCCAGCGAAAGCCGCGACAGCGGCGTCGGTGTCGGTGTCGGTGTCGGTGTCTTTGCCAGCTAGCGCGGAGCAGTCAACCACCGCGACACCAGCTCCGTCCGGCAGGGTCGCGGCCGCTTGTGCGAGCAAGGCGGCGCGATCGGCGGCGGGCAGGCCAACTGGCGCGGTGATCACTTCGGTGCCCGCCGCGCTGAGCCGCTTCGCCAGCGCCGTCCCCAGCTCATCCTCGCCGCCGATCAGCACGATCGTCCACGGCGGTTGGCTGGTGCGGCCGGCTTCCCTGGTGCGGGACTGGCGCCAGGTCCTGGTGTAGCAGTAGAGCGTCCGTACGTCCGGGCCGACGGTTGCGATGCCCGACCAGGCCGGCCAGAACTTCCTGCGCTTGAACGGATGCGGCGGCACGCTGATGACCTGGCCGGTGGTGCCGGCCACTGCCGCAAGCACCACGTGGGCATTGGTGCCCGACCAGCCGAACGAGCTGACCCCGGCCAGTGGCAGCTCGGCCTGGTCCAGGTCCACGATGTCGGCGCACGGCCGCAGCCAGGGAGTACGGCGCAGGATCGGGTTCGGTGTCTCGAAGTTAATGTTGGGCGGGATTCGCCGGTGTTCGAGCGCGAGCACCGTCTTAATCAGGCCGGCCATCCCCGCCGCGACGTAGAGGTGCCCGATGTTCGTCTTCACGGTCCCGACGTGCAGCGGTCGCTCTTGGCCGCGCGGACCGAACACTTCGGCCAGCGCCTCAAGCTCGATCGCGTCGCCCAGGGCGGTGCCCGCGCCGTGGGCCTCGACAAAGCAGACCTCCTCAGCCGCCACCCCGCCTTCGGCAAGTGCCTGACGGATGACGTCGGCTTGAGCCTGACGGCGCGGGGCGGTGATGCCGTCGTTGCGGCCGTTCTGGTTGACCGCCGAGCCCTTGGCGATCGCGCGGATGCGGCGTCGGTTGTCGATGGCATCCTGCGTCCGCTCCAGCAGGACGGCGCCAGCGCCCTCGCCGATGGTGAACCCATCGGCGCGGCGGTCGAATGCCTTGCAGTGCCCATCCCGAGCGAGCATCCCGATCTGGTAGGCCGCCACGAACGACTCCGGGTGGATGACCGCCGAGGCGGCGGCGACCACGGCCAAGTCGCACTCCTGGCGCAGCAGGCTCTGCCGGGCGAGATGGAAGGCTACTAGCGAGGTGGAGCAGGCGGTGTCGATGGTCATCGCCGGGCCGCTCGCATCAAGGAAGAAAGCGAGCCGTCCCGCCGCCATGCTGGCGGACGACCCGAGCGCCATGTACGGATCATCAACGCACGGCGGGTCGTACTGATGCTCAAGCCGGGTGAACTGCTGCGGGTCCGTCACGCCGGCGAAGACGCCTACCCTGGCCGAAGAGATCTCCGCCCGGCCGATGCCTGCGTCCTCAAGGCAGCGCCAGGCGACCTCCATGACCAAGCGGTGCTGCGGGTCGATCCGCCGTGCTTCCTGTGCGGGCACGCCGAAGAATTCGGCGTCCCAGCCGGCGATGTCGTCAAGGAATCCGCCACGCATGGCTCGCGTCTTGCCGGGCACCAGCGACGTGCCGTCGTAGTACTGCAGGCCAGGCGCCCAGCGATCACCGGGCACGGCGGTGATCGCGTCGCCACCAGCGATCAGCAGGTCCCAGTAGCGCTCGGGTCCATCGGCACCGCCCGGAAGCCGGCAGCCCATGCCGATCACAGCGACGCCCGCGTCGGCGTCCGGCCGGGCCACTACGTGCCCTCCAGCCGATGCGGCCCGGTGCCGGCACCGCCCGAGGCCGCAGCGCCGAGATACTTGTCGTAGACCTCGGCCACGGACTTCGCCGTCAAGAAGAGATCAGCAGGCAACTCGGCCCCGAGTTCCTCGATCGCGACCACTAGCTCGAGCATGCTGATGGAGTCGAGTTCGAGATCTACTCCGATGAGCAACTCCCCTGGCGAGTCGGGTAGCTCGATGTTCAGCTCAGCCGCGAGGTAGGAGACGAATGCCTGATAGGACAACGGCTGGTCCGCCGGATGGTTCCGCTCCATGTTGCTCACCTCCGCTGGTCACCGCTGACGGCCGCGACCGACTCCTGCTGCGCCAGCTGCGCCAGTAGGTACCGCTGGACCTTGCCGAGCGAGGTCATCGGCAGTGAGTCGCAAATCCTGATGTGGTCGGGCACCTTATAGGGGGCGAGATTGGCCCGGCAGTGTGCCATCAGCGCACCCTTGTCGACCTGCGGCCCGGCGGGCTCAGGCAGCACGAACGCCCACACCTGCTGGCCGACCCGGCCAGTCGCCACTCCGACCACGGCTGAGCGGGCCACCCCGATGACGCTGTCAAGTACTTGCTCAACTTCGGCTGGCCTGACCTTGCTGCCGCCGCGAATGATCAAGTCATCTATCCGCCCGAGGATGCGGACGTTACCTGCCTCGTCACGGATCGCGAGGTCATTGGTGTGGTACCAGCCGTCATCGTCGAGCGCCGCCGCACCGGGCACCGAGGCGTACCCATCCATCAAGCTGGCCGCCCGGCACAGCAGCTCGCCGCTGCGGCCATCGGGCACCTCGCGGCCCTCTTCGTCGACGATCCGGATGTCAGTACCAGGAAACGGCCGCCCAACGGTCTCGCTCTTTACCTGGTCAGCGTCGTCAATCCGGGTCACGAGCACGCCGCCGCCTAGCTCGGTGGCGCCGTATCCGACCGTGACGCTGCAGCCGAACCTGGACTGCGCCCGGCGGACCAGATCCGGGCTGGCCGGTGCCCCGCCCAAACCGACGACCAGCAGCGATGAGAGGTCGAACGCGTCGAAGTCGCGCAGCTTGAGCATGGTCTCCACCATGCCGGGCGTGGCCGGGAAGACGTTGACGCTTTCCCGGTCGAGCAACTCCATCGTGCGACGGGGATGAAAGTCCGGGGTGGTGATCAGGGTGTGCCCGCCGAGCAGGGCACCGGTCAGCACCTCATGGCCGCCTATCGCCGAGAACGGTATCGCCGTCAGCCACCCTTGCTGGCCGGCTGCCCTGATGACCCGCCGGCCGTAGCGCCGAGTCACCGTAGCGATCCGCTTGATGCGCTGAGCTGGCGTCCCCTCGAAGAACTCGCTGTGCATTCGCTCCAGGGCGATGAAAGAGGCGAGCAGGCTCCGGTGCGTATGCGCTACGTATTTTGGCGATCCTGTAGTGCCCGACGTCAAGAACACGACGGCAGGCTCAGTCGCAGCCACCTGGCCTGGCTGGTCTTGTTCGCCCGGCTCCTGCCGGTCAGCCTCGAAGCCCGTCGCAGCACCGATCGTCTCGTACAGTACCGTCGCGTGCTCACCGCCGAGGTCGGCGAACGCCTCCCTGATGACCTCGGCCAGCTCGGCCGTACCCGCAACCGCCAGGCCGGCTTGGCTCACGGCGACTACGTGCGCGAGCTCACGCCTGGTCAGACTCGGATCGACAGGGATCGCGGCCGCGCCGGTCCTTGCGACCGCGAACAGCGCGGTGACGTATCGAGCTGAATTGGGCAGTAGCAGCAGGACGCGCTGCCCGGGTCCGGCGGCGGCCACGCTGAGCCGCCGGGAGAAGGCCGCCGCCTCGGCCACGAGCTCAGCGGCGGTGAGCCTGCCGTCGGCGGCGACCATCACCTCACGATCCGGCGATGGCGCCATCGCCGCGGCGAACGCATCCCAGATCGTCATCTTGGTGGTGACCGGGGGCCGGCCCCGCCGTCGCGGCGTGGTCACGCGATCTCCACGGGCAGGCGAAGCGGACCGCGGACCAGGTGCCCGCTGATCTTCGCCGCCTTCGCGTCGGTCAGGCGCAGCGTAGGGAAGGCCGCGAGCAGCAGTTCGAGCGTGACCGCCATTTCCATCCTGGCCAGGTGGATTCCGACGCAGCGATGGCCGCCAAGGCCGAAGGCAAGGTGGGCATTCGATCCTGTGCGCCAGATGTCGAACCGGTCAGGGTCAGTCAGGCCAGGTAGGTCGCGGTTGGCCGAGCCAAGATGGGCGAAGACCATCGCCCCCGCTGGGATAAGCACGTCACCGAGCCGCACCTGGTGGCGTGCTTGCCGGCAGGTGCCTTGGACCGGCGCCTCCCAGCGCAGCGCCTCGTCCACCGCCTGGCGTACGAGCGGTACCGAGGTTCGGGCCGCGGCCAACTGGTCGGGATGCATAAGCAGGGCGAAAAGCAGTGAGCCAAGGCCTGGGTAAGCGGTCTCGGTGCCCGCCCAGGCCAGCAGCAAGAGCAAGGCGATCACGTCCTGGTCGGCTAACGGCTCGGCCGTGCTATCCGTGGCGATCAGCTTGGACACCAGGTCGTTCCCCGGCCGGGCGCGACGCTCAGCGACCAACTCAGCGAAGATCCTGCGCAGTGCGCGCGATCCCTTTATTGCCTCCTTCGGAGCGTCGAGGTAACCGGCCATGGCGAGCGAGTGCCGCAGCAGCAGCGGCGCCGCGTCCTGCTCCATTCCCAGCAACCGCGCGATCACCAGCGAAGGCACGACGGACGTCAGCTCAGCGACGAGTTCGACGGCACCAGGCCGCAGGCCATCAACCACGGGCCGGATAACCGGAACCAGGATCTCCTCGGTCAGGGCGGCGGTATTGCGCAGGCTGAGCGCGGATGCGAGAACTGAGCGAAGACCGCGGCGCTCACGCGGGCCAAGCGCGAGCATGGATCGCCGCCCGAGCACCGCCCGGAATTGCGCGCCGACGACTTCGGCGGAAAAGGTGTCCTCATCACTCGCTACCCTGGCAACGTCGGCGTAACGATAGGCGATGAAGATCGGCTCAGTATCACCAGGGAGCGGGGAGGCGATCTCGACCGGCGTCTCGCGACGTTTCCTCGCCAGCTCGTCGTAGTAGAATTCCTGCGTTCCGAGTAAATCGAAACGGAACCAGTCCGTCGTTTGGCGACCATTGGCCTGAGCGGTGTCTTGCATGCGCATCACGCTCGTTTCGGTCGCAACGATAGCCTCTACCAAGGTCCGGGGTGGACTACATATGCAATGGGAAAAGGCAACCCTGGCGGGACGCGATCCCCGGTTATCCTAGTTCGATATCTTGGGATACAATGCCCTAAGTCCCATTTTACCTAGAAAATCCAAAACCTCCTGATATTGGCTGTATTCTACAGGATGCCCGATGGGCCAGTCAAGAGATTGACACGTCCGATCCATTCCTTCATACTGTCGCACATATAGGCGGTTATAGGGATGCCATGGCCAGCGCAGAATGGCGTCTGTCATCGTGTTATATATACGGAGATTAGGGCTAGCCATGCGCACGGCGGGCCGGACAGCCAATATCGGCGGGAGCGTCCGCGTTCTTGTCCGGAGCATGACATGACCGGTCAATGCGAAATTGCTCTTAGGTAATTTGGCATATTTCTTAGCTTTGGGTCACTCTTCGTCATCCTACAGTGCCCCGGTGCTACGAATGGCGACGTGGTGTTGCTGACCGCCTGGGCGAGCGGCGAAGGAGCTTGGGGATGTTAGCTGAGCCCCGTCAGCTGTGCGGCTATGGCACAGGAGAGTTACCGGCCTTCGCCGACGCCAGGTCGTCGGCGAAGTGGTGGCGGCGCTCACACCACCGTCACTATCGGAATGGATATCGGCACCTCGGCAGCGAAGGCCATCGCGGTTGACGCGCAAGGCCGGGTCGTGGCTCGCGCGCGAGTGCCGCACACTGTGCATACTGTCGACCCGGACACGTTTGAGCACGACGCGCGGTTCGCCTGGCGAGATGGGCCGTTAAGGGCCTTGGCGGCTCTCGGCGAGGTCGCGGGCGGCGCGGCCGGGCTTGGCCTGGCTGCCTGCGTACCCTCCCTCGTGGCCCTCGACGATGATCTTCTCCCCATCTCCCGCGGCTTGCTCTACGGGGACAGACGTGGCCGGCCTACGGCCCAGCCCGAATTCGAGCAACCGCCAAGGACCCCGCTCGACGTCCGAGAAGGAGAAGCGTTCCTGCGCTGGGTCGCCAGGCAGTGGCCGCAGGCGCGGGCCTATTGGCCCGCCCAGGCGATGGCCACGGCCGCGCTGACCGGGAAGCCGTTGATCGATGTATTCACGGCGATGTCGTTCTTCCCGGTCTTCGACGGCGTGCGCTGGGATCCGGCCCGGCTGGCCAGTATCGGAATCTCCGAGGAGCAGCTTCCACTCGTGGTGGCCAAGGTGGGCGCCGCGGCTGGCTGGCTCGCCGCAGGCAGCCCCGCCGGGAACAAAGCGCCCATCGCGCTGCCCGCCGGTGGCGTCGATGTCGTGGCCGAGCAGTTCACGGTCAATTTGAGGGTGCCGGGCGAGGTTCATGTGATGTGCGGAACCACGCTGGTGACCTGGGCGGTAGTACCAGATATCGGGGACGTTCCTGGCCTATGGCGGCTGCCGCACCCGAGCCAAGGGCTCTGCCTGATCGGCGGCCCGAGCAACGCGGGCGGACTGTTCATTGCCTGGGTCCGCCAGCTGGTCGGAAGTAAGGGCAGCGCGCAACAAGTGCATCCCGACCGCGTACCGCTGTGGATTCCTTACGTGCGCGGCGAACGGGCACCGTTACACGATAAGTCGCTACGCGCCTCATTGCACGAGCTCGATCTCACGCACGACGCAGCCACCTTGCGCCGGGCCGCCTATGAAGCCACTGGTTTCGTGATCCGGCGAAAGCTCGAACTCGCCGGATGCACTCCCACGCGGATCGTCGTCACCGGCGGCGGGGTCCGCGATCACGCGTGGATGCAGGCGATAGCCGACTGCACAGGAGCGACAGTGATCCGCTCGGTGACCCCGGAAGGCGCGGCGCTCGGCATGGCCTGGCTCGCCAGGATGGCAGCCGGCCTGGAATCCTCACTCACCGACGCCCAACGCTGGTTCCGCGCGAAACAGCCGGTCTTTCCCGACGACTGCTGGGTGCGAGCTTGCGATCAGCGCTATGACCGTTTTTGCGCGCTCGGCGCCCCGTGATCCGCTTTACCCGTCGGCCGAGCACCGAGAGGTGCGGCACGACGGGTATGGACCTGACAATGCGGCCTGCGTGGCAGGCCGCATTGGTCGGACACCTGGGCAAGCCGGGCGGTTACGCCCTCTTGTCGTTGATGGTGGAGGTTCCGGCAGCGACGTGGCTGAGGAACTGGCGGATTGGAGTGTGCAATTCCTGCTCGTGGTGGTGCTGCTGACGGTAGCGGGCGATCAGGCCATCGACACCGATCCAGCTTGAGGTCCGCCACATGGTCAAGATGACGATGGCGAACAGCGCGTAGAAGGCGCAGACGCTAGCCGTTCCCGACATGACGTAGGTGAAGAGCAGGAGCAAGCTGCCGAGCGCGGCGATTCTGGTGAACAGGCCGAGGCAAAGTGCGATGCCAATCGCGAACTCGCCGACGGCGACCAAGATGCCGATCAAGCCAGCGTTAGGGACCACGACATGGTGCAGGAAGCTGCCCCACCAGGTGTAGGCGGGCACCCCGTGGGCGGCGAAGCCTGCTACTGCCACACCGTGATTGTGCAGGAAGCCTGGGTTTTCCGCGCCCCACAGCTTGGCGACGCCGGCCTGGATCCACATGATGCCGAGCCAGACGCGCATCGCCGTCCAGCCGATCGCCAAGACTTTGGACTGCTTGGCTTGCTCCCACAGGTTAAGGTTACGGCGCGCGGCCGGGTCTCCGAGAATTCCGGTTGGTGTTGCCATTGAAATCCTCCTTCTTTCTTTCGCTCGTGAGCCCGATTACCGCGGGTTCTGACTTAACCCTGCGCTGTTCGGACCGCCGCATACAGGAGCGAATGTCACCCGCACGGAGGACTAAAGACAGGTAATCGCGACGGCGGATGAGTTAGCCGAGCCGAAAGCCAAGCTGATGGCCCGCCGCGCGGAGTTCGTCCCTGGCTGAGGGGTGCGCGACCTGGTCGATGATGTGCCCGGCTTGCTCGGCCGCGTCTTGGCCCCAGATCGGTGCGATGCCCTGCTCGCTGACGAAGAAGCTGTGCTGGAAGGAGGTCACTGGGCCGTCCAGCCGAGGGACGACTGTCGATACGTTGGCTTTCGGATGCCAGGAGGGCAACGCGATGATCGCCTGGCCGCCGGGCGAGTGCAACGCGCCCACGACGAAGTCGGTCTGACCGCCGAAGCCTGAGTAGATCATGCCTCGTACGCGGGCAGCGTTCGCCTGGGCGAAGAGGTCAACCTGGAGCGCGCCGTTGACCGACGTCATTTGTGGCTGCCTGGCGATCAGAGCGGGATCGTTGGTCTTTTCTGTGCGCAGCATGCGAACCTGCTGGTTGCGGTTCATCCATTGGTAGAGTTCCAGGCTGCCGAACGCGAATGAGGCGGTCACCGGGACATCCGGGGCGAGCGCCCCCGTTTTGTGCAGGTCAAGTATGCCGTCGCTGAACATCTCCGACCACACGGTCAGGCCGCGCCGGTCGGCCAGGGCGGCGAGCACCGCGTCGGGGACGCCCCCGATGCCAAGCTGGAGCGTCGCACCATCAGGGACGAGCGAGGCAACCCGCTCGCCGATGTCCTGATGCAGTTCACCCAACTTCCTAGGTGGCGGCACCGGCAGTTCGTCGGCTGCCTCAAGCGCCAGGTCGATCTCATCGACCGGCAGCACAGCGTCGCCGAAGGTAACTGGCATGTGCTCGTTAAGCTGGGCCACCACTAGGCCGCCTCTAGCCCGCACCGCCTCAATGGCGGCCGGCAAGATGTTGACCTCCGTGCCCAACGACACAGTCCCGTTGCTCGGGTGGCTGGTATGGACTAGGACGACATCGGGTTGCAGTGTCGTCTTGAGCAAGATTGGCACCAAGGACAGCCGACAAGGCAGATAGCGCAGCCGCTGGCTGGTCCGCATGCCAGGCCCGACAAAAGACGACTCAAGCACGACGCCGTCGCGATCAGGGAATCCGGCTTGAGCGTTCAGCGCGAACACGCTGTACTCGCCGAGGGCCTCATCGGCCGCCGCAAGCGTCCGCCAGGGAGTCGCGAAGTTACCTCCCGCCACGATTCGTGGTCGTCCAGCCAGGCCCCCGAGCACTGACCTCAGCCCGGTCTCGGTGACGATATGCACCGGCGTCTCCTGCTTCGTAGGCCGCGAGGTACTCGTGGGCCAGTCGTACGGCTGTCGCGCCGTCGCCAACGGCTGACACTACCCGTTCGATAGAGCGGTACCTGGCATCGCCGGCAGCGAAAACTCCTGGCCGCACTGGAACGGGACGAAGTGGACCGTCAGCTAGTGCTCGGCCTCGTCCGCACGATGAATTTCTGATCAGCTGGTCGTCTTATTGTCGGCAGGCTGTGGTAAGCCCTGCTAGTAACAATCGCTAGGTGAGGGGAGCTTGACGTTGTCTGGTGTGAGGGTGCTGGTCGGCACGCGCAAGGGCGCATTCGTGTTGACCTCCGACGCCCGGCGGGCGAACTGGGAGGTCAGCGGACCGTTCTTCGCAGGCTGGGAGATTTATCACGTCAAGGGGTCGCCCGCCGACCAGGACCGGCTGTATGCGTCGCAGTCGAGCGGCTGGTCGGGGCAGGTGATTCAGCGATCCGATGACGGCGGCGCGAGCTGGGAGCCAGTCGGGAATCGGTTCGCCTACGACGGGGAGACTGGGACGCACCAGTGGTACGACGGGACGCCGCATCCGTGGGAGTTCGAGCGGGTGTGGCATCTGGAGCCTGGTCTGGATGATCCAGATGTCGTGTATGCCGGGGTCGAGGATGCTGGGTTGTTCCGCTCTGGCGACGGCGGGCAGAGCTGGGCTGAGCTTCCGGCGCTGCGTAGTCATAAGTCTGGGCCGTCGTGGCAGCCGGGCGCGGGCGGGATGTGCCTGCATACGATCCTGCTTGACGCGTCGGCACCAGGGCGGATGTTCGCGGCGATCTCGGCGGCGGGCGCTTTTCGCTCCGACGACGGTGGCGGAACGTGGCGCCCGATCAACCGGGGCCTGCAGTCCGAGGGGATCCCTGATCCCGACGCCGAGGTAGGGCATTGCGTGCACCGGATCGCGATGCACCCGTCGCGGCCTGAGGTGCTGTTCATGCAAAAGCACTGGGACGTGATGCGTAGCGATGACGGCGGCGAGTCGTGGCGGGAGATCAGCGGCAATCTGCCGACCGATTTCGGGTTCCCGATCGACGTGCACGCCCACGAGCCGGACACCGTCTACGTGGTGCCGATCACCAGCGACGCCGAGCACTTCCCGCCGGACGGCAAGCTGCGGGTCTACCGGAGCCGGACGGGCGGCGATGACTGGGAAGCGCTGACGAACGGACTGCCGCAGGAGCACTGCTATGTCAACGTGCTGCGCGACGCGATGGCAGTCGACTCGCTGGAGTCCTGCGGGGTGTATTTCGGTACGACCGGCGGCCAGGTGTATGCGTCGGCGGACTCCGGTGACACTTGGGCACCGATCGTGCGTGACCTCCCGGCGGTCCTGTCCGTCGAGGTGCAGACGCTGCCATGATCCGGGTCGTGCTGCCTGCTCACCTGCGGACGCTGGCCCGCGTCGACGGCGAGGTGCACTTGGAGGTGGCCGGGCCGGTGACGCAACGGACGGTGCTGGACGCGCTTGAGGCCAGCTATCCGGTGCTGGCCGGGACCATCAGGGATCATAACGGCGGGCCGCGGCGGCCGTTCATCAGGTTCTTCGCCTGCGAGACTGATCTCTCCCACGACCAGCCCGACGTTCCGTTGCCCGCGCAGGTAGCCGACGGCGCCGAGCCCTACCTCATTGTCGGTGCCATGGCAGGGGGCTAGGCCGGTGTCAGTAACGGGTCAGCCCGTGCGAGTTGCCTGCCGCAATTAGCCAGTCATCGGCACATAACTGGTCGGGCAGGTCGCTACGGTTCGCTGGTGCTAGGAGCGGGCTGGACAGACGCCGTGGCCCTCGTGGCGGCTTTCGGTATCGCTGTGCTCGCGACCCCGGCGGGGGTCTCGGGGGCGGTGCTGCTGCTGCCGTTCCAGGTCAGCGTGCTTGGCACGCCGAGCCCGGCGGTCACTCCGACCAACCTGCTGTACAACGTGGTGGCGACCCCCGGCGCGCTGTACCGGTACTGGCGGCAGGGCCAGACTGGCGGTGCGCTCGCCTTGGCGCTGATCGCCGGGACCCTTCCCGGCGTGATCACCGGATCGGTCATCCGGGTGGAACTGCTTCCTAGCGCCCGGCTCTTCGGTTTCGTCGTCGCGGCCGTGCTGCTCCCGCTTGGCAGCTGGCTGGCCCTCACCAGGCCAGCCAGGAAGGATGTCGATGCCAGGCCAGTACGCGCCATGCCACAACTCGTCCTGGTCCTGCTCGCAGCGGTGGTCGGTTGCGTCGGCGGGATCTACGGGATCGGCGGCGGCTCGATACTCGCGCCGATCCTCATCGGTACCGGGCGACCGCCAAGGGAAGTCGCCCCGGCCGCACTGGCCGCCACCTTCGTGACCTCGGTAGCGGGAGTGGTCACCTTCCTTATCCTGTCGGTAGGTCATCATGGATCGGTCGCCCCCGACTGGCCGACCGGAGTGGCATTGGGTGTCGGCGGCCTCGCCGGCGCCTACACTGGCGCCCGGATCCAGCGCCGACTGCCTGACACGCTGATCCGGCGGCTGATCGGCGTTCTGGTCGTGGCTATCGGTGCGCGCTACCTATGGTCGAGCCTGCTCTGAGGCCGACGGGTCTGGCTCAGTTCTCGCAGCAGCGATGCGACGAGGTTGCGGATTTCGTCGCGGATCGGCCGGACGGCGGCCACATCGAGCCCGGCGGGGTCGGGCAGGTCCCAGGTGAGATAGCGCTTTCCTGGGTAGACCGGGCAGGTGTCGCCGCAGCCCATGGTGATGACGATGTCGGCGGCTTGCAGGCGATCGGAGGTCAGCGGCTTGGGGAATTCGCTGGTGATGTCGAGGCCGATCTCTGCCATGGCCTGGACGACGGCGGGGTTGAGTTGGTCCGCTGGCTGGGATCCGGCTGAGGTGACGCGTACGTGGCCCGCCGCTTCGTGGTGCAGGAGCGCTGCGGCCATTTGGGATCGACCGGCGTTGTGGGTGCAGACGAACAGCACTTCCGGCTGGTCGCTCATATCGGTGCCTCCTGCGTGGCTATCCGGCGAGTTGCTGCTGTCGCTGGCTGGTGGCTTGGCTGGTCCCGGCCGGAAAGACGGTGACGGCCAGCAGGGTGCCGAGTGCGCCGCCGATGATCTGGGCGAGGATGAACGCGGGTGCTGATGCCGGGGCGATGCCCGCGTAGGTGCTGGTGAGGGTGCGACCGATCGTGACGGCTGGGTTGGCGAAGGACGTGGATGCGGTGAACCAATAGGCGGCACCGATCCAGGCGCCAACCGCCCAGCAGGCGTGCTGGGTCCGCCCGGTCCTGGCCAGGGTCACGATGACCAGGAGCAGGCCGGCCGTTGCGACGACTTCGCTGAGCAGGAGCGGTGCGCCGCTCCGGTAGGTGCTCGACGGCCTGAGCACTGCCTGCCCGAACATGGCATCGGCCAAGGCAGCGCCCGCGATCGCGCCGCCGGTCTGGCAGGCGATGACAGCGGCGGCCTGGCCGACGCCATACCGGCGGCCGAGTATCCAGTCGGCTCCGGTGACCACTGGGTTGAAGTGCGCGCCACCGGCCGGGCTGAACACCAAGATCAGCACGGCCAGGCCCAGCGCGGTCGCTATCGAGTTGATCAGCAGCCGCAGCGCACTGTCAGTCGTCAGGTGCGTTGCCGCGATCCCTGAGCCGACGACGATGGCGACCAGGATGCCAGTTCCGGTGAACTCGGCCAGCAGTCGCCTGCCGATCTGGGGAGTCATTCTGGCTTGACGGCGCGGATAGTCGCCGCGTGCAGACCTGGTGCCGCCTCCTGGGTGAACGTCACTGAGGCACAGGTAAATCCGGCCGAGGCGAGCCCTTCGAGGTACTCACCCCGGGATAGCGCGCCCGCGATGCAGCCCACGTAAGACCCGGCCGCAGCCCGGTCAGCTGGGGTGAGATGATCGTCGGCGACCACGTCGGAGATGCCGATCCGCCCGCCCGGCACCAAGACGCGGAACATCTCAGCGAGCGCGGCAGGCTTGTCGGTGGACAGGTTGATCACGCAGTTCGAGATCACCACGTCCACGGCGGCGTCAGGAAACGGCAGCGCCTCGATCTCGCCCTTGCGGAACTCCACGTTCCCGGCACCGGCCGCTGCGGCGTTGGCGCGGGCCAGCGCCAGCATGTCGTCGGTCATGTCCACGCCGAAGGCGAACCCGTCCTGGCCGACGCGACGGGCGGACAGCAGCACGTCTATGCCGCCGCCAGAACCGAGATCAAGCACTCGCTCGCCCTCGCGCAACTCAGCGACAGCCAGCGGATTGCCGCAGCCCAGGCTCGCCAGGATCGCGTCCGCAGGCAGCCCGTCAGTCTCGCCATCGCCATACAGCGACCCGCCGAAGCAGTCCGCAGCGTCGAGCGCGGCCGACCCGGTGCGGCAACACGACTCGGCAACTGAGCTTCCGCAGCAGCCCGCAGCCTGCTCCGGCTTGGGGTCAAGGACCGCGCGAGCGGCTTCCGCGTACCGGGACCGGACCTTCTCGCGCAGGTCAGAGTTAGTCTGATCGGTCATTACGACCCCTTCGCATAGATCAACGTCGATGCGTTCAGGATCACCTACAGATAGACGACTGTCAATGCGTGACGCATACTGAACCAGTGACCCTTGCCGCTTCCGCCCGGGCCGACCTGCCACTGCTGGCGGACGACTGCTGCGCGCCGCTGCTCCGCGAGCCGATCTCGGCTAGTCAAGCCGCCGACCTCGCGCTCATCCTGAAGGCACTCGCCGACCCGGTCCGGCTGCAACTCGTCTCGATGGTCGCGGCCTACGACCGCGGCGAAGCCTGCGTCTGCGAACTCACCGAACCACTCGGCCTGTCCCAGCCCACCATCTCGCACCACCTCAAGATCCTCGTCGACGCCGGGATCTTTACCCGCGACAAGCGCGGCAAGTGGGCCTACTACGCCATCGTGCCAGCAGCGCTCACCGCGCTTTCTGCCGTGCTCAGCGGCCCTATCCGCGAGTCGGGTGATCAGGGTCGTTTCGCCGATCTCCACAGCCGGACTTCTACTCAATGACCAGCGGTTCGGCCGGCGTCAATATGCAGGACCTCTCCCGTGACATAGCTCGCCGACGCCAAGTACAAGATCCCGTCCACGATGTCACTGACCTGGCCCACGCGTCCGAGCGGTGGCAGTTTGCCAGCGAGCGCCTCGGGCGCTCGCTGGTCAGCTTTCCCTTGATCCGGCCTCGCAGACCTCTGAGCCGGGTAGGCAGGGACCTCGTACTTGACCTGTAACCGGCAGGGGATTTTCTGAGTGGTCAGGTGCCGATGAGCTCATCGGCGACCCAGTGCGCCACATCGGCGGGAAAGGGCGCTGGCAGGCCGAGGACGATGTGCTGGAAGCCGACCTCGATCGCCTGGCCGATCGCGTCCCTGGTGCTGCCGGGCTGATCATAGGAAACCGACAGATGGATCGAGCGGGTGATGCGGGCGGGGTCGCGGCCGATCTCGGCGCAATAGCGGTCGAGCAATGCGCTGCGTTGGACGACATCGTCGAGATCGCCGCCGGGAATGTTCCACAGGTCGGCGTGCTCGGCGGTCACGCGCAGCACGGCCGCCGACCGGCCGCCGATCAGGATCGGCGGGTGAGGGCGCTGGACAGGCTTGGGATTGCAGAATGCTCCGCTGAGCTTGACGTAACGGCCGGCGAAGTCGAATGGCTCGTCCTGCGTCCATAGCCGGCGGATGACGATGCAGGCTTCGGCGAGGCTCCCAGCGGCGTAGCCGGCGTCGTGGAAGGGCAGGCCGTGCGCTTCATATTCGCGCCTGGCCATCGGGAGGCTGGGACGGGAACCAGCGCCGATCCCGAAGTCGAGGCGCCCACCTGAGACGACATCGACGGTCGCGGCGATCTTGGCCAGCATCGCCGGCGGTCGGAAGCGATTGCTGGTGACAAGCAAGCCCAAGCGCAGCCGCTCGGTCTGGGCGGCGAGGGCGGAGAGCAGCGTCCACCCTTCGAGGATCGGCCCGCTCGGGTCACCGGCGATCGGCAAGAGATGATCGAATACCCACGCGTGCTCGATCTCAGGTATCGAGTCAGCCTCGCGCCAAACTCGCAGGACATCACGGTAGTCGACCTGCTGCTGGGCGGTCGCGATCCCGAACCGAGGCCGTGCCGATTGCGGCCGCGCGTCGGTACCCACGTCAAGGTCTGCTTGCATGAAGTTCCTCCTCGGGTGTAAAGGGTGCGGGGGCTGCGCGGCTTGGCTTCAGCCCACAGGTTCTGGCATCGTGACCAAAGGGAGCCCCGTTCAGAAAACCAACATACGGAACGATGTTCCGTTTGCCAACTGGGATTTCGGAGGTAACGGTGCGGTGGCCGATGGCGGATCGGAGTCATCAGGCCCGCAGCAGCGGGCCGACGCCCGGCGTAATCGGCAGGCCCTGCTCGATGCGGCCGCTGCTGCCTTCGTGGCTGCCGGCGTAGCGGTGCCGGTGCGCGACATCGCCGTGAGAGCCGGCGTTGGCATCGGCACGATCTACCGCCACTTCCCGACGCGAGCCGATCTGATCGTCGCCGTCTACCGGCACCAGGTGCAGGCGTGCGCGCAGGCCGGGCCGGCACTGCTGGCCAGCAGCGACACCCCGCACGCGGCGCTGGCCAGCTGGATCAACCTCTTCGTCGACTTCCTGGTCACCAAGCACGGCCTCGCGCAAGCCCTGCGATCCGACCAGGCCGCCTTTGAGACGCTGCACGCGTATTTCCTTGACCTCCTGGTCCCGGTGTGCGCTCAGCTTCTCGATGCCGCCGCCGCAGCGGGCGAGATCCGCCCAGGGACCGACGCCTACGAACTGATGCTCGGCGTCGGCAATCTCTGTATCGGCGCGGACGATAACTCCCGCTACAACGCACGCCACCTGGTCGACCTCCTCATCGCCGGGCTGCGAACTGGCTAGCAGACGCGGGGCGCCGCCATACTGAGGCCATGATTGCCTGGAAGGACGTAGAGCAGGCGGAGCCGGAGTTCGCGGCGCGGGTCAAGCGGCTGTTCGACGCGGGCCGACACAAGACGATCGCGACGGTGCGGGCCGACGGCTCGCCGCGGATCTCGGGCATCGAGTGCGAGTTCACTGACGGTGAGCTCCAGTTCGGCTCGATGCCAGGGGCGCGCAAAGGAGCGGACCTCAAGCGGGATCCAAGGTTCGCCTTGCATGGCCCGGTAGTTCACCCGCAGGAAGGCAAGGAAGGCGAGTGGCCGGGCGAGGCGAAGATCGCCGGGCGGTCGGTAGTGGCCGACCCACTCGGCGATAGCGCTGGCGGCGACCTATTCCGCGCCGATATTGCCGAGGTCGTCATCACCAGGTTGAACCCGAAGGCGACGCTGCTGGTCATCGAGTCATGGACACCGCAACGAGGCCTTCGCGTCACTGAACGCGAATGACCGCAGCCAGAGCGCAGTATGTTGGGTGCGTCCGGCATCACCAGGGTGCCGTCGGATGACTTGAGGGTGTCATGGCTGCCGGAAACTGGAGTGATCTGCCCGCGCGCAACCGTCAGCTGATCGTGGCAGCCGCAGCCGTCGACGGCGTGCTCAAGACCGCCGCACTGATCGACCTGAAACGCCGCCAGAAAGACCAGGTCAGGGGTCCCAAGTGGATCTGGGCCTTGGCGGTATTGCTCATCAACTCCGCTGGTGCCGCACCGTTGGCCTATTTTTTCTTCGGACGCAGGGCAAAATAAGCGGGCACTGGTCGATGGGATGCACCCCGTCGCGGCCGGCTTAGCCTATCGGCCTAGCCCGAGCGCTTCGGCCACAGCGCCGATGTCCGCGGCACTGGCGAAGGGCACGCTGAAGATGACCTCGTCCGCGCCTGCCTCGATGTGGCCGGCCACCAGGTCAGGTACTTCATGGACCTGGCCGACGGTGAAGCCGGCCGTCTCCCCTTGCGAGTCCGCACCGGCCAGCATCTGCCGCATTTCGGCAGTGTTCTGCTCCGACGTCGTCAAGATCAGCGGGGACATCCAGGTCACCGCGACTTCGGCCGGGTCGCGGCCAACGTCCTCGCAGTGGCTGCGTAGCACGCTGACTTTGCGCGCCAAGGTGGCGGCGTCTCCAGTCACGTTGCACTGATCGGCGTAGCGGGCGACCAGGCGCAGGGTCCGCTTCTCCCCGCCGCCGCCAATCATGATCTTCGGGCCGCCGGATTGCACTGGCCTTGGCAGATTGCGGGCGTGGTCGATCCGGTAATGAGTACCACTGAAGCTCACATCGTCACCGGTCAACATGGCTCGGCAAATCTGGACCGCCTCCTCAAGCATGTCCAGACGCACCCGGTCGCTTGGGTAATCGACGCCAAGCCCTTTGTGCTCGACGTCATACCAGGCACCGCCAAGCCCGAGAATGGCCCGGCCACGGGAGATGACGTCCAAGGTCGTGACGATCTTGGCAAGAATGGCTGGGTTGCGATACGTCACTCCGGTGACCAGGGTGCCAAGCTGCACCCGCCTGGTGCGGGCGGCCAGCGCTCCCAACAGCGTGTACGCCTCAAGCATCGGCTGGTCAGGCCCGCCCATGGAGGGCAGCTGAAAGAAGTGATCCATCACCCACACCGAGTCGAACCCGGCGTCCTCGGCCGCCACTGCCAGGCCGGCGACGTGCTCGAACAAGTCAGCAGGCGCAAAACCCGAGAAGTATGGCAGCTGCACCCCGAATTTAGTCATGAGGCCACAGTAGCGATCGACCCGCTTGGCCTACCCTTCGGCTAGGCGACCTGCCAGGAAGTGCCATTCCACCGCAGGATCAAAGTCTTGCCATCGGCATAGCCAACCGCCCAGGCGTTGCTCGCCGAGGTCGCGGCCACCGCAGAAAGCGTGGCGTCCGTGCCCGTGCTCGGGCTGAGCGTCCGCTTCCATGCTGTGCCTGTCCACCGTTCGATCAGTGTCTTGCCACCGCCGATGCCGCCGACCGCCCAGGCATTGCCGCCAGCAGCGACAGCGACGCCGACCAGGTCCGAACCCGCCGGGCTCGGGCTAGGCACCCGCTTCCAGTTGGTGCCGTGCCACCGCAGGATCATGGCACTGTCGCTGGCACCGCTGAAGCCTACGACCCAGGCCGCGTTCGCCGACGCGCTCGTCACACCCGAAAGGGCGGCGCCGAGTCCTAGATTCGGGCTGGGCGACTGCTTCCACACCTTGCCGTTCCATCGCAAGATCAGGGTCTTATTGCCGAGCTTGCCGTATGACCCGACCGCCCAGGCGCTGCCGTCGGAGGTGGCGGAAACGGCGACCAGGTTGGCGTCAGCACCTGGATTCTGACTGGGCACGCGGTGCCAGGCGGTGCCATTCCAGTGCAGGATAAGAGGCTTCGCCCTACTGGTCCTGCCAACTGCCCAGGCATTGTCAGCGGAGGTAACGGCCACGCCGTAAAGGCCAGCGCTGACGTTGAGCGCAGGGCCATGCGCACGCGTCCAGGTGGCGCCGTTCCAATGCAAGATCAAGGGCTTGCCGCTGGTGGTAGGGCCAACCGCCCAGGCGTTCCCAGCCGAACTGGCGGCGACGCTGTAGAGGAAGCCGCCGGTGCGGGCCGGACTTGGCATTTGCTTCCAGGCGGTGCCGTTCCATCGCAGTATGAACGCCCTACTGTCCGGGCCGACGCCAGTGTCGCCGACCGCCCAGGCGCTGCGAGCGGAGGTAGCCGCCACGCCGTAAAGCTGACCGCTGATGCTGACGGTGCTCGCGCCAGCCACGGGCGGCGGGCCGACGGCCGTGGCCGGCACCGTCAGCCCGGTGCCGGCCACCAGCCCCGCGAGCAGCAACGGGACGGCGAGGGTCCGCACCGGCACTGCGCCGACCTTAGGCGTACGTGCTCCAGCGCCTGGGCGCGAAGTATCACTCACGCCCTGAGTGTGACAGACCGGATATCGAGTACCAACAAAGACTGTCAGTCCGCGTCGCATCCTGCGGTTGTGGCATAGTCAGGAGAAACCGGAGGAGCCTCCGGCTGGATCGGTCCGCCAGGTAAACGGAGGATTCTCCGGACATGCCCGGGCAAAGTGAGTCCAGACGTCCGCGCGCCGACGCCGAGCGCAACCGGGCCCGGTTGCTTGATACCGCGCGGGCCGCGTTCGCGTCCGCGGACGCGCCGGTCACCTTGGAGCGGGTCGCACGAGACGCGGGCGTCGGGATCGGGACGCTCTACCGCCACTTCCCGACCCGCGAGGCGCTGGTCGAAGCGCTCTACCGCAAGGAGCTGGCCGACCTCTGCGCTGGCGCCAGCGAACTACTAGCGACGCAACCGCCCGAGCGAGCCCTGAGGGCTTGGATGGATCGGTTTGCCGACTACGTCCGAGCCAAGCAGGAGCTAGCCGAAGTCCTGCGGGCCGCGTTCGCCACGCGCAGCGTGAGCACGTCAGACGCAAGGCGACAACTCACCGCCGCAATGCAAACGATCCTCGACACTGGAATTGCCGCAGGAACGCTACGCGGCGACATCCGTGCCGACGACGTCGTCGTCATGATCGTCGGCATCTTCTCGGTCAGCTCGGCGGCTGACGGACCTGAGCAACTTCACCGCATGCTCGACCTGCTGATGGACGCGATTCGCCGCCCAGAGCGGCCGTGATCTTATCGTTACCTGATTTGCCAACCCGCGCCCTCGGCTCCGGCGTGTATATGCCATCAGGTCGCAGGCCGCTGTGACCGCCGACGCCGGAGGTGTGATGGAGGCGGACGGTTTCGCCGCCGGAGCTGCCGGGTTCGCCGAGTTCTATCAGGGGAGCTACGCCCGGATCGTCACGCTGGTCGCCGTGCTGACCGGCGACAAGCACGAAGCGCAGGACATAGCGCAGGAGGCATTCGCCCGTGCGCTCGGCCGCTGGCAACGATTGCGGAAATACGACGTGCCTGAGGCCTGGGTCCGCAAGGTAGCTCTCAGGCTGGCAGTGGACGCCAGCCGCCGGCGCCGACGGCAGCGCCTACTGTCGGCCAGGCTCGCGGGCGCGGGCACCGGAGCGGGCGCGGTCGCTGGCTCTGCCGCTGGCGAGGTGCCTGAATCCGCGATGGACGAGCGGTTTGAGTTCTCCGACGTGGCGACAGCACTGGCTGGACTCCCGCTGGCACAGCGCGAGGTGATCGTGCTGCACTACCTGGCCGACCTGCCGGTGGAGCAGATCGCTAGGGACTGCGGCGTGCCGTTAGGCACGGTCAAGTCAAGGCTAGTCGCGGGCCGACGTCGGCTCGAGGTCGCGCTGCAGGACCCAGTTGAGGTGACTAAGAATGCATGACGATGAGATCAGGAGGCAGCTCATGGGCTATTCAGGCCAGTTCGATCCCGTCGCTGTGCCGTCCGCCGAGTTGATCAGGCGGCGACTGCGCCGTCGGCGGATTCGGCTGGCTGCAGTGGCTACGTCAGCGGGCGGAATGCTGGCAGTCACCGCGGTCGCGGCGGCCGCGGCGGTGCTGCCAGCCTGGCGGCAGGCTAACCCGTCCAACGTGGGGCACCATACCTCGGCGTCACCGCTCGGCTGGCTGCCAGCCGGACCAGAGCTACCCGCTGACGCTCGCCCGGAAGCGGCACCTTACCTGACAACCCTGGGGATCGCCCAGCATCGCGGCCAGCGCGCGGTCGTGCGGGACTGGCGGACCGGCACGTTGCTTGGTCAGGTTCGCCCGCCGGACGGCCGGTGCTTCCAGCAGGTCGTCGGCGCCTCCGACGACCGGACCTTCCTGCTCACAGCGCACGACTGCGATGGGTACAACGGCACCTGGTTCTACCAGCTGCGGCTGACGCCGGCCGGGCACCCAGAACCGCTCATCCCGATCAGCCTGCCCAGAACCCTCAGCTACGACGGAGCCTTTGCGTTGAGCCCGGACGGGACGCACCTGGCCTATTTCACCTACCAATCCGCGCACCAGCCGAACAAGTCGATCATCACGGTGTATGACCTCAGCACCGGAGCGAGGCGCACCTGGTTCGGCCCGGGCCTGGTGGGGGCGCTAGCCTGGGCCGGGAATCGCACCCTGGCCATCAGCCTGGGCTGGAACGGCCGCACCGCGCCCAGGGTGGCGCTGGGCTGGCGGCTGCTCAACACCGCCAGGGCGAGCAGTAGCTATCTCGCTTCGCGAGCGCTCACCGCACTTGCCACCGGCGACGCCCTGCCCGCAGCCAAGAACGTGATCTACGCTAGCCATAGCCGCATCGTCGGTGACCACGTCTGGAGCGAGATCGCTCGCTTCTCCGCGCGCACCGGCCAGCTCGAGCTAGCCTTCAGGCCCTGGCTGTTGATGGGGCACGACTACACCTGGTGCGATCCGTTGTGGACTGATGGCGCTGGCGTGCATGCCCTGGCAGTTTGCGGCTCACCCGGCCGCGGCCTGCAACTCGACGGCAACCGGATGCACCTGGTCAACCTGCACTTCCCGATCCAGGAGCTAATGCAGTCCACGATCGCCTACTTCTACGCCTTCTGATCGCCTACCGCTGCGCCTGCTGGCTGGTAGCGGGCGGCTCCGGGCTGGCAGGCCCTGCTAGTACCCGTCTTGGCGAGGTCTCCCCCGACACCGCTGACTGTGATCTCCTTTCGAGTGGATCACGGTCAGTCAGGGTCAGCAACGGGAGCTTCGGTGCAAAACCAAGAGGTAATAGTAGTAATCGGTGTCGGCGGCATCGGGCAGGCAATCGCCCGCCGCCAGGGACCGGGGAAGGTCCTGCTACTCGCGGACTTCAACGACGAGGCTCTGCGGGCCGCCGCGGCCGCCTTGCAGGCGGTCGGTCACACCGTGGCGACTCAGCCGGTGGACGTGTCATCGCGGGAGTCAGTGGCATCGCTGGCCAAGCTGGCAACCTCGCTCGGCGGCGTCGTCCAGGTTGTGATGTCAGCTGGCTTGTCGCCAGCGATGGCGCCCCCGGCCGCCATTCTCAAGGTCGACCTCTTCGGCACGGCGCTGGTTCTGGAAGAGTTCGGCCACGTCATCGCCCCAGGCGGGGCAGCCGTCGTTATCTCAAGCATGGCGGGCTACCGCCAGCCGGCACTAGAACCTGCGCACGAGCGCGCGCTCGCTAATACGCCGACCGACGAACTGCTGCAGTTGCCTTTTCTGAATGAAGAAACCATCCCCAACTCAGTGCGGGCCTATGAGTTCTCCAAGCGGGCCAATCAAATTCGCGTGCAGGCAGCAGCGGTCCAGTGGGGTGAGCGTGGTGCCCGGGTAAATTCTCTCAGTCCCGGCGTCATCTTGACGCCGCTGGCCCAGACGGAACTGGACTCAGCCAGAGGCCCGGCCTTCCGCGCGACGATCGAGTCATGCCCAGCCCACCGGGTAGGCACCAGTGACGAGGTCGCCTCGGCCGCAGTGTTCCTGCTCGGGCCGGAGGCAGGTTTCATCACCGGCAGCGATCTCCTCATGGACGGCGGCGTCACTGCCGCTCGTCTTGTCGCCAGCTAGCTCGGGTAGATAAGCAAGTCGTAGGCGGAGCCAAGCGGCAGGCTGGCCGGTCGGGCACTGACTACGGCCCATCTTTGGACTGAGGTGATGTAACTCACGCTGGTCGAAGTGACGCTCCGCACGCCGCCCTTGCCGCCAGGATTCCATACCGGTGTCACGAAAATGACGCTGCCAGCCAGGCCATTGGACTTGCTGCTGCTGACGAAGACTCCGTCACCCACCTGGTTCGCCTTCGTGACCGTCACCACCTTGGTGCCGCCGCCGCCGCTAGCTGAGCCGCCGACCAAGATGTTGAATGACGCACCAAGCGGCATCTTGGCACCGTTCTCGTTGATCACTGCCCACTGGCCCCGCGCGGGGTAGTACCGCACTCCGATCGGATGGGGGTTAAATACCGCTTTCGCTGCGCCATCCGGGTTGACTGCCTGCGTGACTTCGAGCACCGCATGCGGCCGATCATTGGTCAATGACGCGTTCAGGAAAGTGTGGTCGCCGCTCGTGTTCGACTTCGCAGCGGTGTGCACCAGCACCGCACTACTGCTGGCAGGCTCGGCGAGGACGTTGAACGACTCGCCGCTCGGCATCGACGACTGGTTTTCCTTCACCACTGCCCACTGGCCGTTCAGCCGGTCGTACCAGACGCCGATGGCCGGCAGCGGAGGCACCGCGAGACACGGGCAAGTGGCGCCGCGGTACGGGTTGGGTGTCACGAACAGCACGTCACCTGGCAGGTCGTTGGTGATAGCTGAGTCGATGTGCGCCGCGTCGCCAGTGGTGTTACCGGCGAGCGCTGTCCACTCAAAATGTGCAACCGGGAATTGCTCCTGCGGGAAGATCAGCAGGTTGTAAGCCGAGCCGAGCGGGGCCGATGTGGCGAGATCATCGACAACAGCCCAGCGCGCTAGCTTCGCGTCATAGCCTACGGCGGTCTGCGCGGTGCTCTTGATCCCGCCCTTACCGCCCGGATTCCAGACCGGCGTCACGAACGTCATGCTGCTTGGTCGGCTGTTGGACGCTGAATTGCTGAACAGCACAGCATCGCCGACCTTGTTGGCCGTCCTGGCGGTCAGCGTCCTGGTCACATCGCCTGGGCTGGCCGGCTTGCCGACGAGGATGTTGAAAGCCGCGCCGACCGGCATCTTGGCGCCGTCCTCGTTGATGACAGCCCACTGGTGTCTAGCCGGGTAGTACCGCACTCCGACCGCGTGCGGGTTGTACTGCCCGCCCTTGCTTCCGCCTGGGTTGACGACCTGGGTGACCTCAATCATCGCGTGCGGGTTGGCGTTGGTGGCTGGTGCGTCGATGAAGGTGTGATTGCCTACCGAGTTCTTCTTGCTCGCCTGCTGGACGAACATGGCAGTGCCCGCCCTGGGCTCAGCGAGGATGTTGAACGACTCGCCGCTCGGCATTGCCGTCTTGCTCTCGATCACTACCGACCACTGGCCGTTGCCACGGTCATACCTGACTCCGATCGCCGGCAGCGGTGCGACCGCCAGGCACGGGCAGGTGGCGCCGCGATATGGGTTCGGCGTGACGAACAGCACGTCACCAGGATCGTTGTTGGTGGCGCTGGTGTTGAGAAAGGCGGCGTCGCCGCTCGTGTCGCCAGTGCCCGCGGTCCATTCGAAGTGGATGGCTGGCGACCCGGCTAGCTCCTGAGCCGCGACCGCCGACGGCGCGGTCACCGCCGCCAGCCCGGCGGCGCCCAGAGCGAGCACACCGACAAGAACGCCAAGTCCGCCGACCGAAATCCGCATTGGGCCGCCTTTCTCGCAAAACTCACACCAGCCTAATGGCCTGCCAGCTCAAGCGGCCCGATGGCCTAGTGCGGTGGGTCACGCCCGGCTCGCGGTACCGTGCTGGCGCCAGCGTGAGTCATTGATATTCACTGCCCTAGCCGCGTTTTCGTAGGCGTCAATCGCGTCATTGAGCTGGCCAGCATCAGTAAGTGCGTGCGCTAGCTCGACCCAGGACCTGGCTGCATGCCTGGTCGCGCCGAGATGATCGAGCACCGTCGCAGCTTCAACAAACAACGTCCGAGCTTGGCGGGCGTCACCTGCGGCGTGGCGGGCCACGGCGAGAGCGGTAGTAGCACGGGCCAGTTCCAGCTGAGCGGTCGAGCCAAGCAGCTCGCGGGCCCGTTCGGCGGCCTCGATGGCCTCATCGGTATCGCCGCGGGCCAAATACACGTAACACAGCTCGGTAAAGATATACGCCTTCTCCACCGGATCACCGGTTTCGGACAGTTCCGCGAGTGCCTGCTGGAAGCTCTCGTACGCTTCTTCTGGCCGTGGCGGGTCAGCGCGGAGCAACAGGAAGCCGCGGGCCCCAAGCAGCCGGGCGACATCGCGCCGATTAGTGCCGCTGCGGAAGGTGCCGAGCGCTTCCTCGGAAAGCTCGAGCGCCTGCTGGAAGCGGCCCCGTTCGTAAGCCACCAAGCTGGCGTTCCACAAGATCGCGCCCCGCGCCGACGGCGAGCGCACCCGAACCGCGCGCTCAAGTCCTTCGTCGAGCAACTGCTCGGCCGCTCGCAGATCGCCGAGTTCATACCAGACCAAGCCGACGGTCGCGATCAGGCGGATCGAGAGCTCAGATTCTCGTGCCTGGGCAGCGTCGAACTCGGCGAGCGCGAACCGGCCCACGTCGGCGGCTCGGACCAGCTCACCAAGCTCATACAGACATCGGCACCAGCCGATGTAGGCCCGCAGCGATGACTCGTTTCCTGGATCGGTCTCGCCTAGGCGCACGCACCGCTCGAAGACCCTGGCTGCTTCGGTCAGCCGTCCGGTTCGCTGCAGGGCATGCGCCTGACCAAGTCGGGCGCGACGGAGCAACGCGGCGTCGGCGGGCTCGGCGGCGAGCACTTGCTCGTATCCCTCAAGCGCCGCACTCACCTGTCCAGCAACCAGCGCCAGGTCGGCTTGCGCGAGAACTAGCGCGAGCGGCTGGCCGGTGTCGCCGGGCTCCATCAGATCGCGTACCTCGCAGGAAAGCGCCTTCGCCAAAATCCCGATGGTCTCCGCGGTTGGGCTGCGCTTGCCGGCCTCCAGCAGCGACACATAGCTGATCGACAGGCTGCTGCCAGCGAGCTGCCGTTGGGTGAGGCCTCTAGCCCGGCGCAACCGACGCAACCGGTCAGCAAACTCGGTTTGACTCAATTGACTTCCTTCAAATTATGAAGTTATTGTCAAAGTATCCTACGCAGGATCATGGCTTCAGCAGGACGATTGAAAGCGACAATTCGGTCGCTGATCTGAGGAGGTCAGCTATGGCGACACTGCCCCGCATCGTGATCATCGTGGCCCTAGTCGTGCTCGGGGCCGTGATTGCTCCCGCCGCTTTTCAGAAATATGCAGTTCATACGGCTCCCCATCACGTGCTCACCGTCGGTGGGCTCGGATGCTGCACAGGCGGAGGATGACACCGAGTTGCGCCAGTCTCGGCACGGCTGCGATGACAGGTTGAATCGAATCCTTAGTGGCCAGGAATGGTTGCGCTTACCGCCACACTCGTAGCTTACAGTCAATGCCTTGACTATGAGTCAATGACAATGACAGCAAGATAGACCGACGCGCGCGGCAAGTTTACTCAGCACCGAGGTCGAGCGTCATAAAGAAGTTGTGCTCAGTCGGCTGGTAGTCAGCGAAAGGCGGGCAAGGGACGAAGCCGGCACTTTGATACAGCGCGCGGGCCGGTCCGAACGCGACAGTGGTCCCAGTCTCCAAGCTCACCCGCAGATAACCGTCGGCACGGGCCACGGCGATCAGGTGGGTCAGCATTGCCCGTCCGATCCCCTGGCCCCGCGCTGCTTCGGCGGTATGCATCGACTTTATCTCCGCATGGTGCGGGCCGAGGCGCTTGAGTGCCCCGATACCGAGCAGCCCGGCGCTGGTGCGAACGCTATAGAACGTAATCGCTTGATTAAGCAGTCCCTCAGGACCAAGCGCGAAACTGTGCTCAGGCGGGGTCTGCTCCCGCGCGAATTCCAGATGCCGCGCTACCAGCGCTCGGACGTCGGGCCGACGCGGGTCGTCCGCGGTAATCCAGCTGTCCGCGATCACCCCGCCAAGCTATCCAACCCGTATTTCAGCCTCGTTAACAAACTCGCATCGCTCCGTGCGCTCCCGACAGTGTCGCCGCGGACCGCCGCAGCGGCCGGTCACGGTCCAAAGACCATCCCGATGGGGCTTGGGCCGACCTTGATCGGCGTGAGTTTGGTGTTCATGGCAGTCACGATCGGTGTCACGGTGCCGGTCGCCTGGCTGGCGACATACAGCGTCTTTCCGTCAGGACTGACCACCATCGAGGCGGAGGCGGGCGGGACCGGGACGGGCGTGAGTACGGTGCCGGCAGGCAACTGGATGGGGGTGACGGTGTCGAAGAGCGAATTGAGCACGTAGATCGTCTTCCCGTCCGGCGTGACCACGATCGTGCCAGGCCCTGCGCCGCCGGTCAGCTTAATGGTCTGGCCTGGCTGGTTCGTTGCCACGTTAATCGGGGTCACCGAGTCGTAGCGGCCAATGCACAGTATGTAGGCGGTCTTGCCGTTCGGGCTGAACGCGATCGCGAACGGCTCAGCTCCGACCTTGATCGGCTGACCCGCTTTATTGTTGGCTGTGCTGATCGGCGTCACCGTGTCGCCGGCCTCGTTGAGCACGTAGACGGTCTTACCGCTCGGGCTAACAGCAATACTGAAAGGGGACGGCCCGACCTTGATCGGCGTGCCTGCTTTATCGGTGGCAGTGCTGATGGGGTAAACCAAGTTGTACCGGTCGGTCGTGACGTACACAGTCTTGCCATTCGGCGTGATCGCCAGGCGCTGCGGATAGCCGCGGAGTAGCACTGGGCCGCCCGGCTTATTGGTCGCCGTGCTAATCGGCCTCATCTCGCCATCCGCCAGCACGTAGACCGCCTTGCCATCGGGGGCCGCCACGATCGCGAAGGGACGGGCACCGATCTTGATTGGACTGCCTGCTTGCCGGGTGCGGGTGCTGACCGGGCTAACTGCCGTGCCGCCCGTGTCAGTGACGTACAAGGTCTTGCCGTTGCGGGTCAGCACCAGCTGATCAGGCCCGCGACCCAGCTTGATCGGCGAACTGGCGTCGCCAGTCGCAGTATTGACCGGTGTCACGCCGCGGGCATCAGCGACGTAAAGCGTCACCGGCCCGGCCGGCCGCTCAGTGCTAGCGGCCGCGGTCATCGCACCGTAGCTGGCGAGCAGCGAACTCGCTACCAGGGCCAGTCCGGTAGCTGCCAACCAGCCCGACCTCCTAGTCATACCGAGCATGCGAACACTCCCATCGTGACGGCGGTCAGGCGACCGCATCATTCCGAATTCAATGACGCAGCCGACCACTTCGGCGTTCCGCCATGACGCGATCAGGTGACGCTAACCGCCCCGTTATCGGGCGATCCACCCGGTGGCCGGCAAAGGACTTTGGCCCTTGGAGGTGGGGCCGCTGTGCCCTGCCCGGCCGGCCTGCTGAAAGGCAATGGTGGTCACATGAGCGCGGCAAGCGCGCCCCCGCTAAAGGAGACAGGAAATGCGCAGAAGGACTTTCGACGCGATCATCGCCGCCGCCGGACTCGTGATCACGGCCGCACTGCTGGTCGCCGGCGGGCTGCTTACTTGGGGCCACTCATTCGTGAATAGCGAAGTTCACAACCAGCTAGCCGCACAGAAGATCTATTTCCCGGCCAAGAACAGCCCTGAGATCACCTCACTGCCCAAGGCCGACGCCGCCGCCATGAGCAAGTACGCCGGACTGCAGATGACTACCGGCGCTCAGGCCGAGACCTGGGCCGACCATTTCATTGCCGTCCACCTCATCAAGATCGGCGGCGGCCAGACCTACAGCCAGCTTTCCGGCAAGGCACTCGCCGACCCCACTAACACGGCCCTTGCCGCCCAGGTCGAGACCGTCTTCCGCGGCGAAACCCTCCGCGGCCTGCTGCTCAACGCCTACGGCTACTGGGAAATCGGGCAGATCATGTTGTGGGCCGCCCTCGCCGCCTTCGCGGCAGCCGCCATCATGCTCGCCTTGTCTGTCCTGGGCTACGCACACTTGCGTCGCACCGCACCAGAAGCTGAGGTGCTTCCCAAAATCGCCGCCCGCGTCGAGCCTCTGGCCACCTGACCGCAGCCGCTACGTCCGCACCGGGCGCACCCCACCACGGGGTGTGCCCGGTTGCTTGCGGGCGAGGTTCGCGTACGCGTGCACGTTGACGAAGTACGGGCCAGCCTTGGTCACCGTTGCGGCCGTCCGACTCCCACCTCGCCCTACCTGTTCGCGTGGTTTGCGGCGGCAAGCGAATCGCGTCATGTTAGGACGCGCGCTTTGGGGGCAGCGGACCTTGAGGTCAACGATCCCGACCACCCGAAAGGGGTGCCCAATGACTGCCCTTTGGCTGTCGATCCCACTCGGGCTGCTGATCGTGGCAGCCGCGGTGGGCATACCTGTCTGGCTCGCCCACCGGCGAATGCGTCCGCACTACGAGCTGTCAGAGTCCGTTCAGTACCTAGCCGATGCAGGCAAGACCCCGCAAGAGGCGTTGCAAGGCCGGCCAGCCCGGCTTCAGGAGGAAAACGGCAAGGCCAAGCTGCCGACGCCGCCCTCCCGTGGCGAAGGACCAGCAGGCTGATCGGTTAGCAATCAGATCACCCAGTTGTTACCGCCGTCGATGGCGTATTCACCCCCGGTGAGGTAGGACGCGGCTTAACCCCGGTGAGGCAGGACGCGGCGTCAGACCCGAGTAAGGCGACCAGTTCGGCCACCTCACCGGCGGTGGCTGGCCTTCCGAGCGGTTACCATGGCGACCGACCTCGGCGGCAAGGGCCTTGCTGTAGCTCCGCAGGGCCGCCTTGGCCGGGCCGTAGGCGGGCGACGACTCGTGCGGGCGCTTCCACTGCAGTGATGACACGTGCACGATGACACCCGAGCGCCGCCTGACCATGCCAGGAAGCACCGCCCCGCCGACTCTCGCACGCATTTTGATTACAATGAGTAATGGAGTAGCATTATTTAAGTAGTCGAACCGCGGTCAGCAAGACTGCGGGGCGCAAAGGCTAATAAACCGGACTAAACCAATAGTTAGCCGGAGGAGTCGGCCAGCCCAATGCAGCCGACGGCAGGAGCAGGCCCCGACTGGACGCGCCTTCACTGACCCGAGTCCTCAGCCGACCTACCAGGATCGCCCTGGCGCGCGATCACCTCATCGCAGGACAGGAATCCGACCATGAGAAGTCCGTTGTCGTCACGCGACCAGACCACCACGCCGGTGCCAGCGCAGTCCGCCAGCCAACCCGCACCAGTCCAGCCCGCGCCAGCCCAGCCCGCACCTGGCATGAACCAGAAGGGCAAGGTCCGCCGCACCCGGGCGTCTGCTTGGTGGATTGGCGTGATCATCGCGGCGGTGATCCTGGTCGCCTTGCTCATCTTCATCGCCCAGAACTCGGCCAAGGTCACCTTGCACTACCTCGGCATGCAGGGTCAGGTGTCGCTGGCGATCGCACTAGTGCTGGCCGCGATCGCTGGTGTGTTGTTGGTGGCGATTCCCGGCACGGCGCGGGTCATCCAACTGCGCCGAGCGCTCAAGAAGAACGTCAACAGCACCACTCGTTAGATACCAGCGCAGACATTTGTCGACTCGCGATTCCGGCGGCTCTAGACTCGGTTAAATGCAGCCAATGGATCAGGTACCAGACGATCAGGGACAAGGTCAGTCGTGGTCACCGCAGTTGTGGATGTTCGTGGAGGACATTTTCCACATTCGTGGCCGGGGCACCGTGGTGACCGGTGTGCTCCAGGGCGACGGCGAACTGACCGTCGGCGATACCCTGCTCTGCGCTGGAGTTCGGTGCCAGGTCAAGGGCATCGAGCAGTTCAGGAGCACGTTGCGATCAGCTTCTCCAGGGGCGAACGTCGGCCTCTTGTTGGCCGACGGGATCGATCGTGAGCTGCTGCGGGGCAATACCGTCCAGTTCCAGGCCAAGGGAGCATCTGGTCCGCAGCTCGACGTGAGCCCGCAAAAGAAGCGGTGGCGCCGCTGAGTCAACCGCGGGCGGATAGCGGCTAGCCTTCCGGTATGACCGATAAGCCCTTCCGATTCGCCGCTCAGGCGGCATCGCAGAACGGCAACTGGTGGCTCGCCACCGCGAGGCGAGCAGAGCAACTCGGATTTTCGACCCTGCTCATGCCCGACGGACTGCAGTTGCTTTCGCCGCTACCCGCGCTGGCGCTCGCGGCCGGCGCGACCTCCACGCTCAAGGTCGGCACCTTCGTGCTGGCTAGCCCTTTGCGTCCGGCTGGCCTTGCCGCTTGGGACGGGCACACCCTGTCCGAGCTGACCGACGGGCGATTCGAATTCGGCATCGGCACTGGTCGTCCCGAGGTCAACGAGCAGGCAGCGAAGCTACTTGGCCGAGCCCCAGCCAGCCTGGCCGAGCGCCTGGCGATGGCTGAGCAGGCCATCGACGAACTGCGCCGGCTCGATGGTGATCGTCATACCCCGGTTCTGATGGCGGCGTCTGGACCGAAGGCCCGGGCGCTCGCGGCCGCCAAGGCCGACATCATCACCTTCGCGACTGGTCCCCTGACAAGCCGGGAGGAAATAGCTCGCCTCGCCACTGAGGTACGGACGGCGGCTGGGGCACGGGCCAGTCAGCTCGAATTCGCCACGCCAATCTTCGTTGTTGGCGACCAGGTGCCACCGGGCATGGCCCGGTTCCTTCAACTCGACGTGGCCACGCTGATCGCGAATGACTCGCTGCAAATCCTGCGCGGCGGCCCCGCCGAGATGGCCGACGAACTCAGGCGTCGCCGGGACACGCTCGGCATCTCCTACTTCAGCGTGAACGCCGCCTTTATCGAGCAGCTAGCCCCCGTGATCGAACTGCTCGCTGATCGCTGATCCCAGCGCGGCAGCGGGGCGCTTGCGATGCGGCGGCTCACGACGCCGGCTGGCGCACCCAGTCCGGATCCGATCGGCCGAGTCGCCAACTGACAACCACGCCCAACACGATCGTGGCCAGTGCGACGATGATCGGGTCAAAGACCTGGGCGTGCCTGACCAGCAGCGCGCCAATCAGCCCTCCGGCCAGCATGGTTGCGACCGGCACCAGCCGACGGCCAGCCCGCGAGCCCCGGCCGCCTGCCAGCCCGCTATCAGCCGCGATCCCGGTGATGGTCAACGTCAGCACGGTCGTCGTGAGGTCAGGGACGGCGATTGCGCGAGCCGCGGCGTTCTGGATGCCCATCGCGATCCCGAGCGCGGCGATGACCGTGTAGCGCAGGCCACCCGCCGGCACATCGCCACCGGCAACCGCGAGCACCAGGGAGACCACCAGGAAGCCAGCCTGCACGGTGCCGGCCGAGCTATGCAAGCGCGCTCGGTGATCGCGGTACCGCGATCCCAGTTTGCCGCCGAGTCCGGCCCCGAGCGCGAACCCCGCCATAGCTACGAGGGACGCCATGATCGAGAAACCCGGGGCACCGGCCAGGGCAAAGCCCAGGAACACCACGTTCCCGGTCATATTGGCGACGAAGACATGCCCGAGCACCAAATAGCTGAAGGCGTCCACCAGACCGGTGACCAGGGTCATGCTGATCAGCAGCGGCGGTAGCGGGCCCTGGTTGCCAGTGCGGTCGGGCAGCACCATGGCTCGGAGGTCCGCGATAAACCCTGCTGCCCACCCGGCGACTGGCGCAGGGCTAGCCGGAGCACTCATTTACCTGGTCATCCATCCATGCGGCACTCTCACCGCCGAAAGAATACGCTCAGGTGCCTTTGTCGATCGCGGCAGCGAGCCCGGCCAGCCAGGCAGCGAAGGCTTCGGTCCCTGGGTAGCTCTGATCGGCCAGCGCCAGCAATCGCGGGTCGGTCTCCGCGCCGTGATCGACCACGAGCGCATAGCCGCCTGCGGCTTTGACCGCTCGCAGCGCAGGCAGATCGCCGACATCATCGCCGGCATAGGCGATCGCGCCCGTACCCAGGCTCGCGAGCAGCGCGGCGACCGCCGATCCCTTGTCCACAGCTATCGGCGGCCGCAATTCCTCGACCAGCTTGCCGGGCTCGACTCGCAATCCGGTCGCGGCAGCTACCTCGCCGATGATGCGGCGTACCGCTTCGGCCGCCACTTCGCGATCGGGCGCCTGTCGCCAATGCACGGCAACCGACACCGACTTCTGCTCGACCCTGACGCCAGGCGAGCCGCCGACCGCCGCCAGCAACGTCTGAGTGGCCACCGCGACCTTGTCCACCCAGGGCGCGGCTCGTTCATCGACTGAGCGAGTGCCGTCGGGCTGGATCTGCTCCATGCCATAAGACCCAAGCAGCCTGACTCCCGGTACCTGAACGTGGCTAGCCAGGAACTCGACCGGACGACCGGAGATGATGGCGACCAACTTCAGCAAGCTGACCAGCCTGGCCAGGGTCGAACCAACCTGATCAGGCAGCACGCTCGTCTGCGGATCGGCGACAATCGGCGCCAGCACTCCGTCGAAGTCCAGGATCAGTCCAGCGCGAGCCGGCTCCTCAACGATGGCCGCCAGCGCGGTTGGCCGGTCACTCACAGTGCCTCCTACGTTGCGTTCAGTATCCACCCGGCAGGCCTCCGCCCGGCCACTACCCAGATTCCAAGCTGACCGACGTCGCTTCCGCGTGACATGTCGCGCGCGCCAGACCACATGTCACGCGCAACGGCCATTTTCGCGCCCGATTTATTGTTCTATAGCCGTTTGCCGAGTCGCTAAGTCGTGACATGTTGTCATCGCTCCAGCACCTATCACGATGGAGCGACTTTGGCCGCGGCGACGCGGCCGACGCGACTTGGCCGCGGCGACGCGGCAGCTCAGGCCCGGCCGCCGGCCCGACAGCGCACGCCCGGCCGCCGGCCGGCAGCTCGGGCCCGGCCTCCGGGCCCGACCGCGCCCGACTTAGGCGGGTTGCTCGTCCGCCCAGACCTGGTCGAGTACCTGGCTGATGGCGGCGGCTGGCTGGGCGCCGGAGATCCCGTACTTGCGGTCGATCACGAAGAACGGAACGCCGGTCGCGCCAAGTGCGTGGGCCGTCGCTTCGTCCTCGTCGACAGCGGCGGCGTAGTCGTCACCAGCTAGCACCTTCTCGGCCTCGGCTCGATCCAGGCCGACCTGCGCCGCGTAGCCGGCCAGCGCGTCCTGGTCGAAGATGGACTCCTGGTCAGTGAAGTAAGCCTGATGCAGCCGCTCCATCAACTCTGGCTGCAGGTCGCGGTCCTTGGCGAACTGGAGCAGCCGGTGCGCGTCCTTGGTGTTGCCGCTGCGCAACTCGCCCATCCGGAAGGTCAGGCCAGCCGCTGCGGCTCGCTCTTCCATCTGCCGCTGCGCCGCCTGCGCCTGGCTGGCGCTCATCCCGTATTTGCTGGCCAGCAGCGCCACCGTGGGAGTCGTCTGGCCGATCGGCGCGGCCGGATCGAGTTCAAAGGACCGGTAGGTGACTGACACCTGGTCGCGGTGCGGAAAGGACGCAAGCGCCTGCTCGAACCGCCGCTTGCCGAGATAGCACCACGGGCACACCACGTCAGACCAAATCTCTACTTGCATGTGCAGCACCAACGCCAACGACGGTCAGTCCCTTCCCTGCTGCACCGACCGACAGCACTCGACCGGCAGCACTGACCCGAGCCCCTGGGCCGATCAGGTCTTCTTGGCCCGACTCGGCGCTACCCTGGGCGGCTCGTCCGGCTGCTTCGGGTAGACCGGCGGCCACGGCGCGTCGAGCAGGCCGCTGGCCCGGTCCTTCGCGTTCATCTCCAGCAACGGCTCAAGCGTCTGCGGGACGTCATTCATCGCCAGCCAAGGATCGCCCACCGACTCGAGCCTGGCGGGCAAAGACGAGATCGTGAACTGGTCTGGATGGATGTCATCGAGTTCGTCCCAGGAGATCGGCGTGGAGACCTGCGCCCCTGGCCTGGCTCGAACCGACCAGGCACCGAACACAGTCTTGTGCGGCGCGTTCTGGTTGTAGTCGACGAACACGCGGGTACCTCGCTCCTCCTTCCACCAGGCGGCGGTGATCAGGTCGGGTCGCCTGCGTTCTAGCTCACGGGCGATCGCTACCGCACCGAGCCTGACCTGGTAGGAGTCCCATTTGGGCAGCAGTCGCACATACACGTGCAGGCCGCGGTTGCCAGTCGTCTTCGGGTATCCGGTGATCCCGACCTCACCGAGCAGCGTCTGCAACTCCCGCGCCGCCGCCTGGATTTGCGCGAACTCGATCCCAGGAGTGGGATCCAGGTCGATCCGCAGTTCGACGGTGTGCTCGGGCGCAGCAGCCAGGTACGGCCAGACGTGGAAACCGAGGCAGCCCAGGTTGACCGCCCACAGCACATGATCAAGATCAGCCACGACCAGCGCCTGGGAGGTAGTGCCGTTCGGCGTCTCCACCGTCGTCGTCTGCAGCCAGCTTGGCGCGTTCTTCGGCACGCGCTTCTGGAAGAACGAAGGGCCGCCCGCACCATCGGGAAAGCGCTGCAGCAGCACGGGCCGGCCACCCATCGTCCGCATCAGCGGCTCAGCTACCCGCAGGTAGTGCTCAGCCAGGTCACCTTTGGTCTCGCCCGACTCAGGGAACAGCACCTTGTCGGCGTGACCAATCAGGTCGCTCGTCATCGCGATTCCTCCTGACGCGACTCCCGGTAGTTAGTGAATAGTGATTTACTAACTACCGGAGCCCGCTTCGTCTAAGGAGACATCATGCCGGAACCGGCCTCAGCCCACCCGCCACCGCCCCGTTGGCTGGCCGGGTAGCACTTGTCGCTGGCGCGACCAGAGGGGCCGGACGCGCCATCGCGGTCGAGTTGAGCCGGGCCGGCGCTATGTCTACGCGACCGGCCGGAGCAGCCGGGAAGCTGGCCGGTCCGAGATCGGCCGGCCTGAGACCATCGAGGACACCGGCGAGCTCATCAGAGCGGCCGGGGGCGACGGCGCGGCACTGCGGGTCGATCACCTTGATCCCGACCAGGTGGCTGGCCTCGTCGACCGGATCAGGAACGAACACGGCCGGCTCGACCTGCTGGTGAACGACATCTTCGGCGGCGACCGGTACATGGAGTGGGACAAGAAGCTATGGGAGCACGACCTAGCTGGCGGCCTGCGGATGCTTCGGATGGGCATCGACACCCACCTGATCACTTGCACCAAGGCGATCCCGCTGATGCTGTCCGGGCCTGCAGAGCGCTTTGTCGTCATTGAGATGACCGATGGCACCGCCGAGTACAACCGGAACTTCCGCCAGCGCGTCGGCTTCTACTACGACCTGGTCAAGGCCACGGTCGAGCGGATCACGCTGGGCCTGACCGCCGAGCTGACCGGGACCGCCGGCACGGCGGTGGCGGTCACCCCCGGCTGGCTTCGTTCCGAGAAAATGCTTGAAGGCTTCGGGGTTGCCGAGGCGAACTGGCGGGACGCGACCGAGCGCGAGCCGCATTTTTGCATCTCAGAATCACCGACGTTCGTGGCCAGAGGGATCGCGGCGCTGGCTGCCGACGCCAACTACGAGCGATTCGCCGGTCGGGTGCTGACCAGCCACCAACTGGCGACCAGCTACGGCGTCACCGACGTCGACGGCTCGCAGCCAGATTGCTGGCGCTACGTGGTCGAGGTACAGGACGCCAACTTGCCGGCCACGGAGATCGGCTACCGCTAGCCTGCGGCCAGCGCGGTCAGCAGCGTGTTGAGGTCGGCCTGCGCCCGCGCCACCAGCGAGCCGACCGGCCGGACGCACCAGGTGATCCTGGTCCCTTCAGCTGCGGCGAGCAAGATTCGAGCCACCTGCTCAGCCGAGTAACGCCGGTCGAGCTCACCGGCTGCGATGGCGTCGGCAGCCAGCGCCGTAAGGCGCTCGGCCATGAGCTGCCAGCCCTGCGCCAACAGCTCGCGCATCACGTCGTCCTGCAGGTCAAGTGCCAAGGTGGCCAGCTCGTTGGCGGTGTTGCCAGGCGAGTCCAGGTCATCGAAGCCCCACAGCACAGCCGCGCGCAGCCGGGCCAGCGGCGTGTCACCGCCGGCCGCCGCTGCCGCGAGCCCTGGCTCGATCGAGGCGACCCAGCGCCGGTCGAGCGCGCGGAACAACTCCTGCTTGGAGCCGAACCGCTTGATCAGCGTCGCCGCCGACACCTGCGCCCGCTCGGCCGCCCGCTGCAGCGTGAATACGGTCGGTCCTACCTCGAACAGCACCTGTTGCGCCGCGGCCAACAGCCGCTCGTCATCGATTACTCGCGGCCGCGCCATGTCCGGAGTAAATCATTGAAAGGCTTTCGATCCTTGAAAGGGGCGCACCGACAACTGCCGCCGCGATCATGGATTAGCTCAACCGGCGGAAAAGCCGCAGCCCCAACATCGCCCCAACAGCACCGCAGCGACGACGGTGCTGCCCCAACAGCACCTCAGCGACGACGGTGCTGGCGCTTTGGCTAGCTCACCGGGCCAACGTAGGGGCCGAATCCGGTCGACGGACTGGCCGGTGCCAGGCGGCGTGCCCGCTGCATCGTGATGAGTCGCTGGATGCCCAGGCTGACGGTTAGGTAGAGCACCACGGTGGCGGCGCCGATGTCCTGCTGACCATGGCCGGGCGCGACCAGGTAGTCATAGCCGAGGTGGGCGAGAACGGCGATGACCCAGAGCCCTGCGGTCAGCCAATTGCCCTTCGCCCAAGCCTCGCCGTTGTCAATCCAGATCTTGATCGTGCTGGCCCGGAGGGCACCGAACACGGCGGCAAGTACCAGGCTGCCGCCGAGTGCCGCGTAGGTGGCCGTACCCGCGTGGCTCACCCGCAGGAATTGCTCGGCCTCGATCACGCCGATAACAGCGAGGACAACCAGGATGCGCCAGGAACCATTGACCTTCCTGGTGCGGAGCTGCCGGGCCATCAACAGAGCCAGAACCGCCAGGCCAATGAGAACGTTGAGCAGCATGCGCCTGCCTCCTGATCGACCCGAGTCCCGTTCACTTTAGGTGCCGCCCGGCGTTTTTGTCGCCGGGATATCTGGCGACGCCGATCAGGTAATACACCCGACGGGCGGCGACAGTTAATATCGCCGACCCGAATGACTACGCTATAGACCGATGTCTCAGGCTGGGATCCTCCACCTCGGCACCGCTCACCTGCCCCCGCACCTGCTAGCCGCGCTGGTGCCGCTGCTGGTCGTGGTGCTGACGCTTGACGTGTACTGCTTGATCGACATCGCTAGGGCGAAGTCGGTGCGCTCCGCGCCCAAGCTCGCCTGGGTGCTGGTCATCCTGGTCGCGAACGGGTCGGTCGGCGCCCTGCTCTACTTGTTCTTCGGCCGGGACCGGACCGGATCTCGGCAAGCCGGTCAAAGCGCCGGTCAAAGCGCCAAGCTAAGCCAGCCAATCGCGGTGACCGACCCGTCGCCGCCGGTCGTCTTCGGGCCGCCAGTGGTCACGACGACCGGGCTTACCCGCGACTACGGCGGCACCGGCCTGTTCGACGTCGACCTGGTAGTGCCGAGCGGCTGCGTCTACGGGCTGGTCGGCCCGAACGGCGCGGGCAAGACCACCCTGCTGTCGATCCTGGCCGGCACGCGCCGGGCCGGCCGTGGCACGGTGGACTTGGCGATTAGCCGACGGCGGCTCGCCGTCTGCCCGGACGTGCCGGAGTTCGATCCTTGGCTGACCGCGTTCGAGGTAGTTGACCTGTCCAAAGCGCTGGTGCTGAGCGGAGACGAGGCTGAGGACGGCGCGGCGCTGGCCGCGCTCCAGACGGTGGGCCTGCTCGACTCGGCTGATCGGCGGGTCGGCGGATTCTCTCGTGGCATGATGCAGCGACTCGGGCTGGCTTGCGCCCTGGTGACGAAGCCTGAGCTACTCATACTCGATGAGCCAATGTCCGCACTTGACCCGGCGGGCCGGGCCGAGGTGCTCAACTTGGTCGCCGCCATGCGCGGCCGGACCACGGTCATCTTCTCCAGTCACATCCTGGCCGACGTGCAGCGCATCGCCGACCACATCGGCATCTTGCGGGCCGGCCGACTGCTATATCAGGGCGGGACCGATGAGCTGATCGAGCGCTACCTGCGGCCAAGCTGGCTGGTCAGGGTCGCTGATGACGCGACAGCAGTGCTGGCGGCACTGCGCGAGCAGCCATGGGCGACCAGAGTCGAGGCAACCGGGGCCGACCTGATCCAGGTCGACGCCGACAGCGTCGAAGCTGGTGAGCGCGGCATCCCAGCTGTGATCGCCGGCTGCGCTGCCAGGCAGGTGTCCTGCGAGCCGCTGGCGGCTGACTTGGAGTCGGCCTTCCTCGCGCTGACCGAGCCGTCCGTACCAGCCGGGACGTCCGAACCAGCCGAGCCGTCCGTACCAGCCGAGCCGTCCGTACCAGCCGAGTCAGACGGCCCGGCTGGCGAACCGCTGGCGGAGGCCCGATGAGTACCTGGCGGCTCGAATGGCTGCGGCTGACCAGGACGCCTCGGGCGGTGGCACTGGCTGCGGTCTTCGTCGTGTTCGGCCTGGGCGAACCGGTGCTCACCAAGTACATCAACAAGATCATCGGAGGCGCGGACAACGCCCAGCGGGTGAAGGTGATCGTGGCGCCGCCGACACCGTCCGAGGGGATCAACGCCTACCTTGGCGGCGCGACCGAGATCGGCCTGATCGTGGTGATCGCGATCGCGGTCGGTGCGTTCAACTTCGACTCCCGGCACGGCCTGGCTACCTTCTTGCGCACCAGGGTGCCAAGCATGTGGCAGCTCATCACGCCGCGTTTCGTCACCAACGCGGCCGCGGCGGCCGTTGCCTACATGCTTGGCACCTTCGCCGCCTGGTATGAGACCAACCTGCTGATCGGCTCGCTGCCAGCGGGCCCGATGTTCGAAGGCATGGCGTGCGGCGCGGTCTACCTGATCTTCGCGGTCGCGCTGAGCGCACTGGCCGCGTCGTTGGTCAAGAACACGCTCGGCGCCGTCGGCCTGACTGTGGTGCTGTTGCTCACGCTACCGATCGCGGCGTCGGATCCTCACCTCAAAAACTGGCTGCCGAGCACGCTGGTAAACGCCCCGGTCGTGTTGCTGACAGGCACCAGGCTCACGCACTTCGTGCCCGCCCTCATCGTGTCCTTGGTCGCCAGCGCGCTGCTACTGACCAGCGCGGTCGTGCGGCTTCGCGGCCGCGAAGTCTAGCCGCCTGGTGGCCGCATAGACGGCCCGCGTCAGGGTGACGATGTCGAAGACTGGCACGCCGATCCGGCGCTGGATGTCGGCAGCGAACGGCACCAAGTCTGTGCATTCGATGATCAGCGCGCCTAGCTCGCGATGCTCAGCGGCGAGCCGGTCGACCTCGGCCAGCACCTCGCCCCGCAACCGGTCAACATCCAGTTCATCGCGAAGTCCGCGCAGGATGACTTCGGTGAACTCGGGTCGCCCGGCCAGCCCGGCGACACAGACCGGCAGCTGCGCCGCACCGACGGCAGCCAGATGCGTGCTGGTCAGCGCCTCCGCGCTGGCGACGAGCAGGCCGACTTTCTGATCCGGGCGTAGCATCGCGGCCACCATCGGAAGCTGGATCAAGCTGGAGGCGAAGACCGGCACGTCCACGGCGGCGGCGAGCTCGCGCTGGAAGAGCACAAGGAAGCCGCAGCCGGTGGTGATCGCGGCGGCGCCCTGCGCCGCGAGTTCCACCGCTGCCTCGATGAACGGGTCGAGCAGGGTCGGATCGGCTCGGTTGACCACCCGATCAGGGGTCGCTCCGGTCACCACCCGGTACCGCACTGGGAAGTCGAACGTGGCCGGATTGCGGATGTGGCCGGGGATCTTCGGAAAGCTGGTCTCCAGGCAGAGCACCCCGATGAACATCAGCCGCCGCCGAACCGGCCGACGCGGAACGGAGCCAGGTCGACCTCTGGCGGCTCGCCAGCGACCGCCTGGGCGAGCAGTTGCCCGCAGGCGGGCGCGAGGCCCATGCCGATGTTGCCGTGGCCGCAGGCGATCGACAGATTCTGGTAGCTTTCGGCCCGGCCGAGGTAGGGCAGGCTGTCCGGAGTGCACGGCCGCAGCCCGGTCCACACCTGTCGGTCGGCGCTGATCGCCAGGTCGGGCAAGTAGGACTTGACGGTAGCGACGATGCCGGCAACCCGGCGGCTCGATGCGGACGGGTCCAGTCCGGCCAGCTCTAGCGTGCCGCCGAACCTGAGCTGGTCTCCGAGCGGCGCTAGCGCGACCTTGCCCTCACTCAGCAGCACCGGAAGTCGCGGCGCACCGGCCGCCGGCGTGGCGACGGTGATCGTGTATCCCTTCGCTGGCTGCAGCAGCAACCGAAGGCCCAGCATCCGGGCGCACCGGGCGGACCAGGCACCGGCCGCGATGACGACCTCATCGGGGCTGAAATCACCGCCGGTCGTGTGCACTCGCCGGATCACGCGATCGCCGGCCCGCAGCTCGAACCCGGTCACCTGGGCACCGGCCACGAACCGCACGCCCAGCTCGGCCAGCAGCCGCCCGATCGCGGCAATGAACGCGGGCACCTGTACCGCCGCGCCCTCGGCGTTCAGCAGTGCCCCGGCTACGTCGAACGTGACGCCAGGGACCGCGTCCCGCAGCTCGTCCGGCTCAAGCACCCGCAACGGCACCCCGCGCGCCACCGCCGCGCTAACGCTGGCTCTCGCCTTGGCGAAGCCGTCCGGCGTCCGGTAAGCAACGATCATGCCGGGCTCGGTGAACACCGCCGCCAGCTCGCCGGACGCGCACAGCTCCCGCAGGATGGCGAGGCTGCGCCGCTTCAACTCGACCAGCACGCCAAAGCATCGCCTGGCGTCGTCCTCGTTGCACAGCCGACTGAAGCGCCACAGCCACTGGGCCAGGTCAGCCGAAGGCCGCGGCCGGATCGCGAACGGGCTCTGCGCGCTGGTAAGCCAGCGAACGCTCTGCCGCACTACGCCAGGCTCAGCCAGCGGGTTGGCCCCTTGGGTGCCGACGAAGCCAGTGTTGCCTGACGAGCACGACTGCGAACCGCCGATCTCACCCGCCTCGATCACGGTCACGCCAGCCCCGGCTAGCCGCAGGTAGTAGGCGCAAAACAGGCCAGCCACCCCACCGCCCACGACGACCACGTCAGGCTTCATGACCGGCTCGCCGCTAGAGCGAGACCACGAAGAACGTGGCGGGAAGATTCACCACGACCCGCTCGTGTAGCTGCGCCATCAGCGCGATGCCTGGCTCGGCGAACGTACCTGGCGGCGGTTCAGCGAACTTGATCACCGACCGGCCCGAGTCGAAGAGCTGAGCGCCGTGCCCGAAGTCTCCGACGATCGCGGTGCCGGGATCGACGAGCCTGGTTCGCACGATGAAGACGCCGTTTTGCTCAACCGTCTCCATCAGGTTGCCGCTGCCGAGCAGCCGGTAATAGTCGGCCGGGTTGATGATCATCCCGTCAGCGGTACAGCCCGCCTGCTCGATCTCGTTACAGGCGGTCAGGATCGTGGAGGCGAACTGACCACGGGACGACAGCCTGGCGATCCCTGGGATCTCAAGCAGGCCGCCCCGGCCTCTGATGATCGTGACGTTCTCGGCCGTGCACAGCCGCACGATCAGCCGGTAGTTGATGAACGACTCGAAGGTCTCCTTGTCCTCCCACAGCTCGGGCGGCACCTGCACCCAGGCGGTGGTGGGCAGCAGCTTGGGCACAGGAAACTTGGCGAACTTGTTCGCCGCCTCCGGCCTGACGTCAGCACCATCAACCGAGGTCCCGGTCGCGATGGCGGGACTCTCGTGCCAGTAGTACTTGCGCGGATCCTTGGATAGGTCGACCACCTTGAGCATGTTCCGAGCCGGATGCCTGGGCTTGCGACGTGAGCTGGTGAGCGAGTCGGTGATGGTGACGTCGTAATTGACGCAGGCGTCGAGCCCGTCGGCGAGCACGGCGTCGACGAACATCCGGCCAGGCAGCTTCTCGGCCTTGCGGCCGGCGACCACCTGCGCCAGCGTGGTCTGCACCCCATCGGTCTGCGGCATAGTCAGCTCGCTCCTTTCCAGGTTAGGTAGGGCAGGTCAGCGCCCATCACGCTGGCGCCGCCGTCGATCAGGTGCACGCCTCCGGTGATGAACGAGGCTCGCTCACTGGCCAGGAACGTCGCCATCGCCGCGATCTCGGCTGGGTGCGCCAGCCGACCGAGCGCGCTGTGCTGACCCATCGCGTGCAACTGCGCGCCGACGTCGCCGCCGGCCGCAGCCATCGACGCGGCCTTGCGCTCCATCGGCGGCGTCCTGGTGCCGCCCGGCGCGAGCACGTTCACCGTGATGCCATCTCGACCGACGTCGGCGGCGACTCCCTGGGCGAACCTGACCAGAGCCGCCCTGGTCACTCCCGACAGCGCCAGCGCGGGCACCGGCACGCAAGCGGTTTCCGATGCGATGTACAGCAGCCGACCCCACTTCGCCGCCCGCAGCCTGGGCAAGGCCGCCAGCGTCAGCCCGACGGCCGACATCAGTACCTGGTCAACCGCACCCCGGTAGGCATCGAGGTCAAATCCGGTGGCCGCGCCAAACGGCGGGCTGCCGCCGCTGACCAGCACAATATGCAGCGCGCCGAGTTCAGCCGCGGCATCGTCGACCCAACGCGCTGCCGCCTGGCTATCGGTAATGTCGATCTTGCTCGCATAGACCTCGCCCCTGGCGACTTCCTTGATGGTCGACTCGGCGGCAGCCAGCCGCTGCGCATCCCGGCAACCGATGACCACGTGCGCGCCCTCGCGGGCCAGGTCGATCGCGCAGGCCAGGCCTATGCCGCTGGATTCCGCCGGCGATCAGCGCGCACTTGCCGTCAAGCCCGGTATCCAACCATCGACTCCTTTCGACTCCGCAGGTTCTGGCGCCGGTAGTCGTAGCGGCGCAGCAGCGGCCAGGCGATCGCGGCCACCGCGAGCTTCGACCTGGCCGGCAGTGCGGTGACCCAGCGGTCATCGGTCGCCCGCAGTTCAGTACGGCCGGTGCGGAAGCGGTCTGGGTTGCCGGTGACGGTGTGGTTGACGCCAAGCTCGACCAGCCTGCCGGTGACGGGGTTGGCGCCCGCATCGGCACCGCAGAGCCGGAGCAGCTGGTCAATCACCCGGCCGGGGTCGGTTAAGAATTCTTCGTAACGCACTCGCACCGAGCACTGCGGGTAGCGACGGCTGATCGCCTCTGAGGCGAGATTGAAGCCAACCCAGTAGCCCGTGCTTTTCGCGGCCGAAAGCGCGTAGACGTAGTCCTTGGGCTGCCGCCATGACTCAGCTACCGCCCTTGGATCCCGCACCAGGTGCACGAAGACCGGCCGCACGCCGGTCAGGTGCGGCAGCAGCGCGGCCTCGCCCGGCATCTTGGAGGTATCTACGATCACCCGCGCGCCGGTCCTGGCGGCGATGACCCGATAGGCCCGGCTCATCAGCTCGGCGTGGTCGCGCAGGTCCTGGTCGGCCAGCCCGGCCCTGAGCACCCGCCAGGTGTGCCTGGTGCGCACGCATCGCCGCTGCCGAGCGACGACTTGGGCGGCGAACTGATCCAGGGACGCCTGGGCCGGCTTGAGGTCGGCGAGCACCGCGGACCAGAGCGGGCAGCCGGTGAGTGGCGCACCGCAGCCGCAGCGGCTATTGGCACCCCGGCCCGCGGAGTTCTGCCAGAGGAAATGCAGTTCGCCGACGTGAGTAAGCCCGGCGATTTCATTCAAAATATTGCCCATAATCGTGCTGCCGTTGCGGCACCAGCCGGTCACGCAGATGACCGTCACTGGCGCGGTCATGGCTGGACCGCCGGGCGGGCGGCTGGCCGGTCGATCCACAGCGCCATCGCCGAGGCCACTGCCGCGCAGGCCGCGCCGGTCAAGAACACCGCCGGGTAGCCGAAGCCAGCGGCGATCACGCCAGTGAGCGGTCCCCACACGCCGGTGCCGAGATCCCAGAACGACGTATAGGCGCCGAGCGCGACCCCCTGCTTCGTCTTGTCGGTGCGGTTCATCACCATCAGCGCGAACGACGGATGCAGCAGCGAGAAGCCGACGCCCATGATGAAGCCGCCGATCAGCGCCACCGGCAAGCTCGGCGACCAGGCAATGATCAGCAACCCGATGGCCTCGCCGGCGCCGGAGGCGGCAGCCACCAGGCGGGGACCGTATTTATCAGGGAAGTGGCCGATGAACAGCCGGGTGCCCGCGTACACCGCGCTGAATTCGCTGAGCACAAGCACCCCGTCAGCGATCCCGCGCGTCTTAAGGAACAGCACGATAAAGGCCGCCAGCCCGGCGTAGCCCGCTGCCGCCAGAGCCAGTCCTGTGCCCGGCAGAATCACCGGCCGCGGCAGCAGGCCAGCCAGGTCGAAACGGCGCTTGCCCGCGGCGGGCTCCTGGCTGGCCGCCGGGCGGCCGGGATCGGGCACCAGGCTGACCAGCAGCACGCCAACCAGCGGCACCGCGGCCGCGAACGCCCAGACGGCGGTATAGCCGAAATGCTGCAAGCTGGCGCCGGCCAGGGTGCCAAGCGAGATGCCGCCCCACATGCTGACTCCGTACAGGCCGATCAGCTGACCGCGCCGGTGGTATGGCGCCAGCGAGACGGTCCAGGCCGCGCCGGCCGTAAACAGGGACGCCTCACCGATGCCAAGCAGCAGCCGGACGCAGATCAGCCCGGCGATCGGCAATGGCGCGAAATACAGCAAGCCACCGCCACCGAGGATCAGCGAGCCAGCCCGCATTACGAGCCTGTGGCCGTGCCGATCGGCCAGTCGCCCAGCGAACGGCCTAGTCAGCAAGGCAGTGAGGGCGGTGCCAGTGATCGCAAGTCCAACCAGCAGATCGTTGCCGCCGAGTTGATCACGGACAAAGCTCGGCAGCACCGGGATGACCGCGGTGAGTCCCAGGTAGCCGGTGAACAGGCCACCGAAGATGCCGATCAGCGACAGCCTGGGGACGGTGCGCGGCTCTTCGACGATCTGCATTCAGTGCTGCCCGGCTGGCACCGACCGGACGGTTAGCGCGGCCGCGACCTTGCGCACGGCCGCGATCAACTCATCGCAGTCGGCCTTGGTCAAGGTGGACGACAACGGAATGTCCACGGCTTGCTCCAGGTAGCGGCTGGCCGCTGGCAGCAGCGCCTTGATGGCCGGCCCGTCCAGCCCGGGGAACATGAACCGCCAGTTCCAGTAGACCCTGATGTTCGTGTCGTCGTCGGCGCCGAGGTTGCGGGCGTCGATGCCTTCGACGCACAACGCCCGAGCGAACCAGTTCGCATCGCCGCCGGGCACGCGGAAGATGAAGGCCTCCCCTAAATAGGCGCCATCGGCTACGGGCTGCCTGATCGCGATCTGCGGCAGCTCAGCCAGTGCCGCGGCGACATAGTCGTAGTTGCGCCGGAAGCGGTCGAGCCGGATCGGCAGCCTGGTCAGCTCGCTGCGCAGCAGTGCGGCCCGGATCTCATCCATGCGAAAGCTCAGCAGCGGCAGGTCAAGATCGCTGCTGATCGGCAACTCGCCGTCAGGGAAGTGCCGCTGGTAGCGACCTTCATAGGCACCGGACAGCACCACGGCCCTGGCGAAGACGGTCGCGTCATCGGTGACGAGGAAGCCGCCCTCGCCGCAATTCAGCGACTTGTCCGACTGGGTGGAGAAGGCGCCGGCCAGTCCGAAGGTGCCGAGCTTTCTGCCGTCAAGCTCGGCGCCAAGCGCGGGCACCGCGTCCTCAAGCAGCGGCACCCCCATCTCGGCGGCGAACCTCGTGAGCGCGGGCAGATCGGCGGCGAACCCGCGCATGTGCACCACGACGATCGCCTTGATCTCGGGCGTCCAGCACCGCCGCAAGTGAGCTACATCCAGTTGCAGGTTTCTCGTCTACGTCCACCAGGAACGGCCGGCAGCCAGCCAGGATGATCGAGCTCGGTGTGGCCGCGAACGTGAAGCCAGGGCAGGCGATCAGCGAGCCAGCCGGGATCCTGGCCGCCAGGATCGCGAGCGCGAGCGCGGTAGTGCCGCTTGAGGTGGCCAGTGCGTAGCTACTGCCGAAGAACGCGCACAGCTCGGACTCAAGCTGGCCGCACTCGGTCTGGTAGTGCGGCCGACAGTCATAGCGAAAGTACAGGTGACTGCGGATCGCCCGGAGCGCGGCCTCCTCGTCCTGCTCAGCGACAAAGACGGCGCCCTTGTCGTAGGTCGGCCACGGCTGGTTGCGTACCGGCGTTCCGCCATCGATGGCCAGCCGGCCGTCGCCAGCCCAGCTGGTCCCGGCAGCTAACTCTGGCTGTCTGGTCAAGGTCGGCTCCCTGCGTCCGCTTTCCTGCCGATACTCAGACGATGCGCCGATACGTGTCAATAGTCAGTTGCGTGGAGCTAGCCGGACTCCACCCCGAAACCATGATCAAATCAGCCAGCGGGCCGAACCGGCACCGTGCCGAAATTACGGACTCCATGGTCATTGTCACCGCGACACGCGGAAAAGTCAGGTCGGCTATTTCGATCCGGCCTTGAGCAGCCAGGAAATTGCTAGCCTGAGCGCGTGACGGATTCACAGGTGAGGGGCCATAAATCAGTCGATAGCAAATTGAGTGATGCAAAGATGGCGAATTACCAGGTGTCATTGCGGGCGCAGGTATCCTCGGTCGACGCCGGCGGCCCTGGTGCCCGAGTCGCCGGGGCGGTGTCCCGCCGCTTGCTGTCGACACGCCGCCGCAGCGCCTGGGACCGTCGTTCCCAGGCCGGCCTGGAAAAAGTCACGGCAGCCGTGCTCGCCGCCGTCAGCCTTGAGCCCGGTGACCAAGTGCTCGATATCGGCGCCGGCTCAGGTCAGCTCAGCCTTGCCCTGGCCGAGCGTGGCGCCCAGGTGCTCGCGATCGACGCGAGCGAACTGATGATCGCCCGGCTCGAAAGCAGCGCGGAAAAGCGCGCACTGATCGGCTTCGAATGCCTGGCGACTCCGATCGAGCGGCTTTCCCTGCCGGCCGAGAGCGTCAATGTCATCGTCAGCAGTTATGCCCTGCATTACCTGCGCGACGTCGACAAAGGCCGGCTCGTGGCCGCCGCCTATCACTGGCTCAAGCCCGGCGGCACCCTGATCGTCGCCGACATGATGTTTGGCCGCGGCGGCACCAGCCATGACCGCGCGATCATCAAGTCCAAGGTCGGCGCGCTAGCGAAGAAGGGCATCGGCGGCTGGTGGCGCATCGCCAAGAATGCCTACCGTTACCTGATCAGAGCGCAGGAACGACCGATCTCGATCAGCACCTGGGCCACCATGTTCGCCCGAGCCGGCTTCAAGAACATCACCGCCTCATCGATCATCAACGAGGCCGGCCTAGTCACCGGCCGCCGCCCGGCCGCCAGCAACCCGCACCAAGTCCCCCGCCAGGCTCCAGCAACCGACTAGCCCCCGCCCCCGAGCGCCCCCCGCCGCCGAGCGCCCCCCGCCGCCGAGCGCCCCCTGCCCGCCGAGCGCCCCCTGCCGCCGAGCGGCCCCGCCCCGAGCCCAAGCACCCGCCCAAACCCAAACCCGAACAGCAACGGGGTCGCCCCATTGCTCACCTGGCAGCAACGGGGCGACCCCGTTGCTGTCAGGTGGGCGCGGCTAGAGCTTGCCGATGGAGACTGGGGCACCGAACGGACGCAGCACCTCAGGCACCGCGATCTTGCCGCCCTCGTCCTGGAAGTTCTCCATAATGGACAGCAGCGCCCTCGCGGTCGCGCCGGTGCCGTTCAGCGTGTGCACGAATTCCAGATTCTTGTCCCGGCGGAATTTGATATTGAGTCGGCGAGCCTGATAATCCGTGGTATTCGAGCATGAAGTGATCTCGCGATACCGCTGCTGAGTTGGAAACCACGCCTCGATGTCGTATTTCTTAGCCGCGGGCGCGCCAAGATCGCCAACCGCGATATTCATCACCCGGTAGGGCAGGCCAAGCTCCTGGGCGATCTCCTCCTCATAGGAGAGCAGTTGCTCGTGGATCTCCTGCGACTGCTCGGGCACGCAGTAGACGTACATCTCGACCTTGTCGAACTGGTGCACCCGGAACATGCCCCTGGTGTCCTTGCCAGCCGCGCCGGCTTCGCGACGAAAGTTGGTCGTGAAGCCCGCGTACTTGGCCGGCAGCTCAGCTTCGTCGAGCCGCTCCTCCGCGTGGATGCCGGCGAGCGCCACCTCCGAGGTGCCAGTCAGGTAAAGATCGTCCTTTTCCAGCCGGTACAGGTTCGACTCTTCCGTTGGCAGGAATCCGGTGCCATACATTGGCCCTTCGCCCACCAGGATCGGCGGCAGCACCAGCATGAAGCCCTTGCTGCGCAACTTATTGATGACGAACTGATACAGCGCGAACTCGGTGACCGCGACGTCCCCGAACCGGTAGGCGAACCGTGAGCCAGACAGCCTCGCACCTCGGGCCATGTCGATCCAGCCCCGCGATGAGCCAAGCTCGAGATGATCCTTAGGGGTGAAGCCGAAGATCGGCGGCTCACCCCAGGTACGCACGAGCTGCGCATCCTCTTCGTCCATCCCGTCAGCCGCCGTCGGGTCAGGCAGGTTCGGGATGACCGCGAGGATCTCGTCCCGAAAGAGCGCTGCCTGCGCTTGGTCGGCCAAAGCGATCTCGATCCGGGCGGACAACTCTTTGAGCTGGGCGAGCTCGTCGGAACTTGGCTTACCTTTCGAAGCCCGCTTCTGCTCGGCGCGCAGACTCTCCGCCCGCTCGGTGTGCTGGCGCCAGCTCGCGTCCGCCGCGAGTAGCCGGTCGAAGTCAGCGGCGGCACCCCGCCGCGCCAACGCAGCCCGGTAGCGGTCAGGGTCTTGCCGCGCCGCCTTGAGATCGATCATTTCGCGATTCTAGTGGGGCAGCACTGATGCGGCACCTTGATAATCTCCAAGCCGGCCCGATCTGAGTACTTGCGATCTGGGAACCCTGGCGGCCATTCACGGAAGATCCCGGCCAAGGACTACGCCGGCAAATCCGGCACAGACAACACGAGCAACCCCAGCCCCGCGACGACGGCCCATCGGCGGTGTCTGCGGCCACCCTGAGCGAACCACAGCCAAGGACAGGCAACTGCCGCTCCGCTGATCACCTACTCCGGCATCCGTGACACCAGCCCCGGCTAGATCACGGAATCACGGAATCCCGAACCGGCCGGGGCGCAGGCACGGAGGCGGGGGCGGGCGCAGGCACGGAGGCGGGGGCGGGCGCAGGCACGGGGGCGGGGGCGGGCGCAGGCACGGAGGCGGGGGCGGGGGCTGGGGAGGCAACGGGCACGGCGGCGGCAGAACGGCCGGACTTCCTGGTCGCCAGCACAGAGCCAGCCAGGATCGTGGCGAACGCGGCCAGCATGAGCGGAGTTACCTGCTCGCCGAGCACCGCGACGCCGAGGGTGACCGCGATCGCTGGGTTGATGTAGGTGATCACGCTCGCCCGAGCCGGACCAACTTCGCCGATCAGCGCGAAGAACACCAGGAACGCTAGTGCCGTGCAGATGAGCGCGAGCCCGGCAAGGGAGAGCAGCACCTTAGCTGACGGCACCGTCGACGGCCAATCGAGCGCGGCCAGCGGCGCGTACACCACGGCCGCCAGCGACAGGCTGGCTGCGGTCATGGCAACCGAAGGAAGCTCAGCGAGCTTACGATTCGCGATCAGCGGCCCGCTCGCGTAGCAGAACGCCACAAACAGCACCTCGCCCACCGATCGCGCCACTGTGCCCGTGGCTGACGAACCGATCAGGTCAGGCCCGGCCAACAGCGCCACCCCGATCAAGCCGACCAGCAGTCCAGCCCAGCGGACCCAGCTGAGCCGCTCGCCCGCGCCGATGAGCAAGCTCAGCAACGCCACCATGATCGGGGTTGACGCGATCAGCAGGCCAGTCAGGGAGCTGGCGATGTGGCGTTCGGCCTCGGACAGCACGAACCACGGAATGATGATCTCGACGAAGGCGAACGCCGCCACCCAGTGCCAGACCGGCGCTAGCGCCGCGAATTGCCCGCGCCTGATCGCGATCGGCAGCAGCAGCGCGGCTCCGATGGCCACCCGGGCGAGCACGAGTACCGGCACAGGGACGCCGCCTACAGCGATCTTGATGAGCAGATACGGCATCCCCCAGATGACGCTCATCGCCGCGAACAAGATCCACCCGCGCCGGCTCAAGCCCGCTCCCTCCCAGAATAACCACTGTCTACCAGTTCATACTGCCTGCGCCCAACGGTTATTCCGGTGCCAGGGCAACCGCCGGATACCCTCACAAGAACCAACCAAGATTCGTAACTAAAGCTCCGGAGTACTCGTGCGCAGCAGCCGGACTGACGCTCGGCGCAATCATCAGGCTGAGCCAGGACAGCCGGTCGCGGCTTACCGGCCGCCCGAATCGGCCGCGCCAGTCGCAGCGCCGGCTGCCATGCCGAGTTGGCGTATGTCGCTGCCGTGGTCGTTCGGCGCTGCCGCCTTGGCTGGGCTGTGCCTCGGCGGCGCGTTCCCGCCCGTCGGAGTGTGGCCGTTGGCGGTGATCGGCCCGGCGTTGCTCACCTTGGCCCTGGCCGGGAAACGACCACTGGCGGCGCTGGCGCTTGGCACGACAGCCGGCGGGCTGTTTTTCGTTTCGCTGCTTTCTTGGCTTGTCAATGTCGCCTGGTACGCCTGGGTCACGCTGGCCGCAGTGGAGACGCTCATCTTCGCGCTGCTGGCGTTGGCGTTGCCGCCGCTGCTGCGGTTGCGGTGCTGGCCGCTGGCGGTGGCTGGCTGGTGGGTGACGCAGGAGGCGCTGCGGGACCGGTTCCCGTGGGGCGGGTTTCCTTGGGGCCGACTCGCGATGAGTCAGGCGGCGGCGCCGACCGCAGGCTGGTCGGCGATTGGCGGCCCGCCGGTACTGACCTTCTTGCTGGCGCTCGCCGGAGGTTGCCTGGCCTACCTGGTGATTCGCCGTACCAGGCTCGCCGCCGGGCTGGCTGTGCTTGCGGTGGCCGCCGTGCTAGGCGGGAACGTTGCCTGGCGCTGGTCACCAGCCCCAGGCCCAAGTGCGGTGGTGGCGACCATTCAAGGGAACGTGCCGCATCAGCGCGACCTGCCTGACCAGTTGCGCGCCACCACGGTCACGGCCAACCACGCGGCGGCCACCTTCGCACTGGCCAGGGCGGTCAAGGCTGGCCGGCGGCCCGCGCCTGAGCTGGTCATCTGGCCGGAAAACTCCACCGACATCGACCCGAGCATCTCGCCGCAGACCTACCAGACCATCTCGCTGGCGGTGGCGGCGATCAACCGGCCGGTGCTGGTAGGCGCGGTGCTCGACGATCCGCTGCGCAACGCCGGTCAACTCTGGCTGCCAGGGCGCGGACCGGTCAAGGTCTACCTCAAGCGCAAACTGGTGCCGTTCGGCGAGGTAATCCCTTACCGGAAGTTCCTTGAGCACTTCACTTCACTGCCATCGCTGCAGCCGCGCAACTTCCACCCTGGGCACCGAGCGGTGGTGTTCCACGTCGGCAAGATCAAGCTTGGCGACGTGATCTGCTATGAGGTCGGATTCGACAACCTGGTCCGATCGGAAGTGACGGCTGGCGCCAATCTGCTCACGGTGCAGACCAACGACGCCGACTTCGAACTGGATGGCCAACTCGGCGAGACGTTGCAGCAACTGCAGATGGCCAGGATGGATGCGATCACTACCGGCCGCGCTGTCGCGGTCGCATCCACCATCGGGATCAGCGCGATCATCGCGCCAGACGGTGCCATCATCACCCAGAGCGGCACCTGGCAACGGGCTGAACTTGAGGCGCGGGTGCCGCTCGTGTCCGCGCTGACCCCGGCTGACCAGGTCGGCAGCTGGCCGGAATTGGCGATCGTGGTGCTCACCGGACTCTCGGCGCTGTGGGCAGTGGCCGGTCAGCGGCTTCGCCGCCGAGCGGGCCGGAGTTCGACCGCTAGCGGCTGAGCGCGCCACGCTTGCCTGCGGGCGGGCCACGTGCCAAGTTGGCTCGCATGGCTACCCGGCTTGTGCACCTGGTGATCGATTCTGCTAACCCGCTTCGGCCGGCTCAGTTCTGGGCGGATGCGCTGGGCTGGGAGATCGCCGTCATCGATGAGGACGAGGTCGAGGTGTCCCCGCCCGGCTTCACCTACCCGGGCACGAGCGCGCTGCCGCTGGTCTTCGTCCGTGTGCCCGAACCGAAGACGACGAAAAATAGAGTGCACCTCGACCTCGCTACTACCTCGCGCGAGCAGCAGGCCGACCAGGTGCGCCGGTTGCTTGAGCTCGGTGCGGTCAGGATCGACATCGGCCAGGGCGACGTGTTGTGGGAGGTCATGGCCGACCCGGATGGCAACGAGTTCTGCGTGCTTGAGCCGCGACCTGAGTATTCCGACACCGGGCCGATTGCCGCCGTGGTGGTCGACTCAGCCGACCGCCAGGTAATGGGCCAGTTCTGGTCAGCGGCGGCCGGCTGGCCGATCACCGGCTCAGACGACGAACTGGTGTCCGTACGCTCAGCCACCGGCGAGGGCCCGTTCGTCGAATTCCTCACCAGCACCGATCCGAAGCTGGTAAAAAACCGGATGCACCTGGATGTGGCCCCCTTCACCGACGATGATCAGACCGCCGATGCGCAGCGCCTGATCCAGGCGGGCGCGAGTACTGCCGACGTCGGCCAGGGTGAGGAATCCTGGATCGTGCTGACAGACCCGGACGGGCAGGAGTTCTGCGTACTGAGCCCGCGCTGAGAGCTGGCACCGGGTCGAGCCAAGGCGACTCTGGGCACTGCGGCGGCCCAAGCCGGGCCGAGATCACGCCACAATAGGTCCGTGGCCTTCTGGCGCGGTTTCGCGCAGCCCATTCGGTATGTCGCGCTGTTGTGCGGCGCGGTGCCGGTACTGGCGTTCCCGGCGCTCGACCTGGAGTGGCTGGCGTGGTTTGGCCTAGTGCCTGGACTGCTGTTGCTCCGGGCCGCGCCAACCGGACGAGAGGCCGCCGTACGCGGCTGGTGGCTAGGCACCGGTTACCTACTGGCCGCACTGTACTGGCTGGTACCCAACCTCGGTCCTGGGCTACTGCTCGTGGTCATCGTGCTAGGCCTACCTTGGGCCGGAGTCGGGTTCGCCGCCTGGCGACTGCTGCGCGGACCTGAGCCACCACCCACCCCCGCCGAAGCGCCACCCACTACGCCCGCCGAAGCGCCGCCACCCACCCCCGCCGAAGCGCCGCCACCCACCCCCGCCGAAGCGCCACCACCCACCCCCGCCGAAGCGCCACCACCCACCCCCGCCGAAGCGCCACCACCCACCCCCGCCGAAGCGCCACCACCCACCCCCGCCGGAGTGCCGCCGCCCACCCCCGCCGAAGCGCCGCCCACTACGCCCGCCGGAGTGCCGCCGACTCCTATCCGCAGCGGCCGCCTCGGCGAATTGCCCGGCGTGCTCGCCGTGCCTGGGGCGAGCGTTCGCCAGGCTGCCGCCGCGCTGGTCGTGCTGCCCGCTAGCTGGGTCGTGATCGATTGGATCAGGTCCTGGCAAGGCATTGGCGGACCTTGGGCCGTCTTCGGCGCCAGCCAGTGGCAGCACCCGGTGGTGCTCGCACTCGCCGCCGTCGGCGGGATCTGGCTGATCAGCTTCACGCTGGTGCTGGCCAACACCGGCATCGTGCTTGGGCTGACCGCCGCGAGTTGGCTCGGCCGGGTGATCGGCGTGGCCGGGGCACTACTCGCGATCGCGGCCGGACCGGCTACGTTCGCGCTCACTGCGACCGATTACTCGGCCCCGCCGACTGGGCACCTGACCCTGGCGCTGGTGCAGCCCGGCCTGGAGAACGGGCCTGGGCGGCGACTGGCCGCCGAGACCAGCCTGACCAGACGGATCAGGGGCGCTGACCTGATCGTCTGGGCCGAAAGCAGCGTCGGCTATGACCTGTACGCCGATCAAGCGATCTTGCACCGACTGATCGGCCTGTCCGGTCAGGTCGGCAGGCAGTTGCTGGTAAACCAGGACGCGCTCAGCCCGACCGGCGCGAAGTCCAAGGTAGCGGTACTGATCGGGCGCACCGGCATCGAAGGCACCTACATCAAGACCAGGCTGGTGCCATTCGGCGAGTACATCCCGTTCCGGTCAGCGCTTGGCTGGCTGACTAGCGTCAGCCGCGCCGCACCGGAGAACATGATCGCAGGCAACGGCGCGCACGTGCTGCACGCCGTGCTGCCTGGCGGACGGCACCTCACCTTCGGAGTGCTGATCTGCTTCGAGTCCTCTTTTCCGGATATGTCAGCAGTCGATACCAGTCGCGCCGCCCAAGTGATCATCTACCAAACCTCGGACTCCACCTTCCAGGACAGCTGGGCGCTAGAGCAGCACGCATCGCTAGCCGCGATCCGGGCAGCCGAGGATGGACGGCCGGCTGTACAGGCTGCTCTGACCGGCGATTCCGCAGCGTTCGACAGCCGTGGCCGACAGCTGGGCTGGCTTGGCTCGACTCAGCGCGGAGTACTGAAGGTCAAGTTGGCGCTGCCGCCAACGTCGCTGCGGACGCCATTCGTCCGGTTTGGCGATTACGTACCGTGGCTTTCGATCGCAGCGGTGCTGGTCGCCATTCTCTGGGCGATCGCCGCGTCGGCCAGACTGCGCCGGTTCCGCCGTGGTTAGCCCGATCCAGGGCCGCTGGCCGCACGTGAGCTAGGCCAAAGCCGGATTAAGCATGCCCGCTGCGCAGGCATACTGGGGAACGGCCGGGGTAGCCGCCGCGTCAATCGACACTGGCTGGAGGACAACGTGCTAGGGATCGACATCGCCTCGAAGCGGGCTAGGTTGCTACTGACCGTGGCGGTGTGTGCCGTTGGCTTGCTCGCCGCCGCCTGCCAGAGCGGCGGCACCGCAGCCGGTGGTACTGGGTCAGCCGGTAGCTCGGCCAGCCCGACGAAGTCCGGCAAGCCCGTCCCGCCTCCGTCGCCGATCACGATCAGCCCGACTACTGGAAGCAAGGATGTCAACCCGGCGGCTGGCATCACGGTGACAACCAACTCCGGCAAGCTGCAAAAGGTGACCGTCACCGGCGATCCGGTCACCGGCACCCTCGACTCGGCCGGTACGAGCTGGCATAGCCAGTGGACGCTGCCGGTGGACGCGACCTTGACAGTGACCGCGACGGCGATCGACTCCGCGGGCCATAGCGTGCAGCGCACCAGCACGTTCAAGACGCTTAACCCGTCGCAGACTTTCACGACCCAGATCTTCGAGGGCTACCAGCGCCAGTACGGCGTGGGCATGCCGATCATCTTGACCTTCAATCACCCGATCACCAACAAGGCCGCCGTCGAGCGGTCGCTGGTGCTATCCACTTCCAAGCCCGTGGTCGGCGCTTGGTACTGGGACAACAGCCAGACGCTGATCTTTCGACCGCGCGAATACTGGCCAGCCAACACCAGGGTGAGCTTCACCGGGCACCTCGATGGCATCGAAGGCGCACCCGGTGTCTACGGCTTCCACACCCTGACCCAACAGTTCCATATCGGCCCGTCGCTGATCGTGGTCGCCAGTACCAGGACGCACCACATGAAGCTGTACAAGGACGGCAAGCTGTACCGGACCTGGCCGATCAGCTCAGGCCGTCCCGGTGACGACACTCCGAACGGGACTTACGTCACCATCGACAAGGGCAACCCGGTCCTGATGAAGGGACCGGGCTACCAACTCGAGGTGCCGTGGTCGGTGCGGTTCACCTGGTCGGGCGACTACCTGCACGATGCCTACTGGTCCGTCGGCGAGCAGGGCTTCACCAACGTGAGCCACGGCTGCGTCAACATGGCACCAGCCGACGCCGAGGCGTATTACAAGATGGAGGTGGCCGGCGACCCAGTCACCATTGTCGGCAGCCCACGGCACGGGGTCTGGGACAACGGCTGGACTTACTGGTTCCTCAACTGGCGGCAGTTCCTCCAGGGCAGCGCACTGCACCAAGCAGTCGAGGCGGGCCCGCACGGCAGCAGCTTCGTAAGCCCGGCAACGCTGACCGCCGCGACCGGCGCCGCCCCGATCAGTCTGCCCTGGCCCAACAACTCCCAGTCCGGCTGACCTCAAGACCCCCGCCACCGGCCCGACCACCAGATTCCCGACCGCGGCCACTACAGGACTCCGCTAACGGCCGCTCGCAGGACTCCCGGCGCGCCGCCATAGCCTGCAAACTAGCGGCCACCCGCAAGCCCAAGGCCGCTCCGATCCGGTGGCCGCACTAACCCGGGGCCGCACTAACCCGGAGCCACACTAACCCGGGGCCGCACCGACCCGGGGCCGCACTGATCCGGTGACCGCCCGTGGTCGGGTTAACATGAATAGGGTAAATCGCAATATTCTGGCCAGCGAGGCGCTCGTCTTGATGGTTCGACGCGGGCGCGCAGTCGCTTCGGCGTGATACGTCCGGCCGCTGTCACCACATATCACGAGCTAGCGACACCTAAAGCTCGCAGAACGGGCGATTCGTCGCTCAAGAGCGTCGCTAACGCGTGATACGTCGACTGGGCACCCGCTCGTATCACGGCGAAGCGACTCCCCAAGCTTCCAGAAAGGCACCGCCGTCACTCCGGCCACCGACTATCTCATGATGATCAACGCAAATAGGTACATACTCTCGCGCGTGGCCGGTTGCCGTCTGGCGGTGCACTTCCTTCGCTCGGATTCGGCCGCCCGGCCCGGCGCAGCGCCGCCCGGCCCAGCGCCGCCCGGCCCAGCCCAGCCCAGCCCAGCCCAGGCGCCGCCCAGCCCAGCCCAGCCCAGCCCAGCCCGGCGCCGCCCAGCCCAGCCCAGCCCAGCCCAGCCCGGCGCCGCCCAGCCCAGCGCCGCCCAGCAGCCAACCACGCAGAGTCGACCGGGCAGGTGCCGCTGCCCGGATCGCCGGACGGGCCGGTGGCCGTCAGCATCGTTGTACCGGCGTAGTCGTAGCTCAGCGCCGGAGCTACGACATCGCCGCGCCAACCATGCGGCCCTGACGACAGCGTCGGAGCGGCGATGCTGTTACTCCAGACGGTGCTACAACAATGAAACGCCAACGATGTCGTGGCCATGGTGACGCCGGGACGATTTGTTGGCGCACTCTCAACGGTGACGCGCATCACGTACTAATCGGAATGCAATCGTGTGATGGGTGCGTTACACACTGTGACCCCCGCCGGGGAGCTGATCTCACCCTCCGAGATCGACCTCTTCCCGCTTGCTTAGGTCGGCTGCTACTGGCGCACCCCCCGCGTACCTGTCGCAGCCGCCGCGCTGTACCAGCGAGGTGCCTGCGGTCACGCATGCACCGAACCGCCAGCCGGAAAATGTCCGACGGCTAGAGCACCGGTCCTGCACTACCCATACCCCCACAGGCCGGGCGGCGGCGGGTCAGCTTGGAAGGAATCAATCTTGACCCGCACCCCCCGAGTGATCAATTCCCTGCACGACCACGCCGATAGCCTCCGTAGTCGAGTGAGCGGCCAGGTCAGTGGCAAGAAGTTGGCCTACCTCGGTACCGGACTCGCCCTGGCGGGCGTCGGCGCCGGTGCGACGGCCGGCTTCGTCGAAGCGACCTCAGGCACGGCTGCCGCGTCTCAGCCTGCTATCAGCCGCACAGCCGCTCAGGCCGGCGCCCGCGAGCGGCTAACATCGAGTCACCAGGTCAAGACCGGCAGCGCCAAGACCGGCAGAGCCAAGACTAAGCACAACAAGGTCGCGCACGCACCAGCCAGCCACCGGCGTGGACATGCCAAGTACGAGCTGCGGCGCCCGACCGAGCACTTGAAGGCCTGGCTGGCCATCGAGCGCACAGTGGCCGGCGACAAGAAGCCGGTGGCCGGCTATGAGCAGTTGCCTGCAGCAGACCGGCTGACCCCAGTTGGCACCTCCGGTCCACAGACCTGGATGCCGATGACAGCCGAGCGCTATGCGAACGCAGAAACCATCGTAAAGCAGGCGCTCGCCAAGAAGATGGGCCTGCGCTCAGCCGTCATCGCCGTCGCGACCGCGATGCAGGAGTCCACCCTGCTGAACATCAACTACGGCGACCGTGATTCGCTCGGCTTGTTCCAGCAGCGGCCATCCTGCGGCTGGGGCAGCAGCGATCAGATCCTGCACCCGGCCTATGCGGCCGATGCCTTCCTGACCGCCTTGCACACCTACCAGGACAAGGACCCGGGCTGGGCGGACCAGCCACTGTGGCAGTCGGCACAGGGCGTGCAGGCATCCGGCTTCCCGACCGCCTACGCGAAGTGGGAAGCCCAGGCCGCCCACTTGGTCAGCCAGGTCACCCGCCAGATGTACTGATCAACCTTGCTCCCGCACTCGGCCACCCCCCAAGGCCGACGCGGACCGCGGCTCCGCCCCACCCCCCGGGCGAAGCAGCCGCACACCGTGTGCCCCGCCTCGTGCCCCCGTGCGGGGCGGGGCGCACGGGCATCACAAGCGGAAAGGCGCGCTTTGTCGGTGACAAGCTCGGGCCGGCGCCAGCCATGCAGCCTCGCAGACGGGCTTTGTTGCCGTGATCATGGGTGCCGCCGTGATCACGGTAGTTCGCACCGGCCATGACCTGGGCGAATATCCGCCGAGACCGGTTTTGCGTAATCACGGACTATGAGCTTGGCACCTATTTGCGATATTTGGGCGATGGCGGGAAGCTTCGACCTCGGCCGGGCCGGACGCTGACCTGGTGGCGACGGCCAGGCACGCGCAAGATCTCGTGCGCCGCAGCCTGTGTCGGTGCTGGTGGCCGGCATCTAGCTCGTGCATCTTGAACGGGCTGAGATCGGCAGAAGCTTAAGTGGTTGCTAATTTTCGGCCCACTGTGGCCGACCTGGTGATGGTGATGCGGTAGAACTTTCCGCATGGACCACTTTCTGACCAGCGTGATGACCAGCCACGGCTACCTGGCCTTGATCATTTTGGCCTTCATCGAGGCGTGCTGCATTCCGATCTCGTCTGAGATCACGTTCGCGCTGGCGGGATGGCTGGCCTCGCAGGGTAAGTTCAGCCTGGCATTGGTCATTGGCATCGGCACGCTGGCCGAAATGGGCGGATCGCTGACCTCGTATGCCATCGGCCGTAGGGGTGGCCGAACGTTGCTCGACCGGTACGGCAAGTGGGTCCTGGTCAGCCATTCTGATCTGGACCGGGCGGAGCGATTCTTCGCCGGCCGCGGTTCCTGGGCGGTGGCGGTCGCGCGGGTGCTGCCACTGGTCCGCTGCTTTGCCTCCTTCGGGGCCGGCGTCGTCGAGATTCCGGTGCTGCCGTTCACGATCTTCAGCCTGATCGGCACCGCGATCTGGGCCACGGCGCTCAGCCTGCTTGGTTATAACCTCGGCGGCACCGTGACCAAGTTCTTCCATTCGTTCTCAATCATCGGCGTCGTGCTTGTGGTGGTGCTCATTGTCGGCCTGGTCGCGCATCGGGTGCACGCGATCCGCAAGGACGCGCACCGCCAGCACGCCGACCCGGCAGGCACCGGCACCAGCGCCAGCGCCAGCGCCAGCAGTTCAACGGATCAGGGCACTTCATCCGAGCCGAAGGTCACCTCAGGCCGCACCCCCGGTGCCCACCGCTCAAACCGCACCCCATCCGACTGAGCAAACGGCCCCGGAGCCCCGGGAGCCTAGGGCCCCGGGGCGGCACCGGCCTGGGGCGGCACCGGCCCGCGGCAGGCACCGGCCCGGGGCAGGCACTGCCGCGCGGGCTAGTCGACTAGGGCCTGGTAGACGAGTTGGCGTAGCTGGGACCTAATCGGATGCGCGTTAGACGGCAGTAGCTGGGTGAAGAACGACACCGTCAAGCCAGTCATCGGATCCACGAAGAACGCTGTGCTCGCGGCGCCACCCCAGGAGAATTCGCCCGCGCTACCGACGGTCTTGCCAGGCACCGGGTCGATTACTACGGCGAAGCCGAGGCCGAATCCGACCCCACGGAACGGCGTCTCGGCGAACAGCGGTCGGCCGAACGCCTCCAAGTCCGCGCCACCGGGCAGGTGGTTGCTGGTCATATAGGCCACGGTGCGTGGGCTGAGGATGCTCACGCCGTCAAGCTGGCCGGCCGGGCTGCCCGGGGTACCGAGCAGCATGGCGGTGAACCGATGGTAGTCGGCTGCCGTCGAGACCAGCCCGCTGCCTCCGCCGAGGAACGTCGGCGCGTGGTCGGCCACGTAGCCAAGTGCATCCAGCCGCGCGGCCTTGCCGTCCGGACCCGGCGTGTACAGCGCTGCCAGCCGGTCCTGCTCGGGGCCGGGCACGAAAAAGCCGGTCTCGGTCATCCCGAGGGGGTCGAAGATCCGCTGCCGCAGGAAGTCATCGAGCCGCGCACCAGAGGCGACCTCGATTACCCGGCCGAGCACGTCGGTGGCGACTGAATAGTTCCACTCCGCACCCGGCTGGAACAGCAACGGCAGCTGCGCCCACTGGTCACAGCACGCGGCCAGGTCAGCGCCGCGCGGGGTGCCGTACTCAAAGCCTTGCGCCCGGTAGATCGCATCCACTGGATGCGATCGGTGAAATCCGTAGGTCAAGCCAGCGGTGTGCGTCATCAGGTGCCAGATCCGCACTGGCTCCACGGCCGGCCAGGTAACCGGGCGGACGTCGGTCCCGCCAGTGAATACCCGCAAGTCAGCGAACGACGGGATAAATTTGCTCACCGGGTCGGTCAGCTCGAACGCGCCCTGTTCGTACAAGGACATCGCGGCGACTGAGGTGATCGGCTTGCTCATCGAATAGATCCGCCAGATCGTGTCGGTCGTCACCGGCTGACCGGCCTCCCGGTCCCTGGTGCCGTAGCTCGACACGTACGCGAGCTTGCCGCCCCGGCCTACCGTGATCAGGCAGCCTGGCAGTCGCCCATCCTCGACGTAGGCGCTGAAATGCCGGTCGAGCCGGCGCAGCCGTACTGGGTCAAGACCGACCTCAGCCGGATCTACTTCAGGACTTAGCCCGCCCATCAAAGTCCGCCTTCCTACCAGAATTCCCCGCCATGCCTCATATAGCATGCGGCACGACCACCAGTGGCCACAGGGCTACCGGCGAGGGGGTTCAGGTGAGCGCGGAACGCGATCGAGTGGCCAGCTTTGGCCGGCTTGAGTACGGCTTGACGAAGGCCGGTCCTTGGTATCGCTGGGGGCCTTACGTCAGCGAGCGCCAGTGGGGCACGGTGCGCGAGGACTACAGCGCCGACGGGGACGCCTGGAACTTCATCTCACACGATCACGCCCGATCGTATGCGTATCGGTGGGGTGAGGACGGGCTGGCCGGATTCTGCGATATTGAGCAGCGGCTGTGCCTCGGCCTCGGATTGTGGAATGGCAAGGACCCGGCTTTGAAGGAGCGGCTCTTCGGCCTCACCAGCCGGCAGGGCAATCACGGCGAGGACGTCAAAGAGTACTGGTGGTATCTGGACGCGACGCCCAGCCATACCTGGAATCGCTGGCGCTACCACTACCCGCAAGCCGAGTTTCCTTACGCCGACCTGCTCAGTGAGAACGCCGCCAGGGACCGAACCGAGCCCGAGTACGAACTGCTCGACACTGGAGTCTTCGACGACAACCGGTTCTGGATCGTCGAGGTGCACTACGTCAAAGCTGATCCTGACGATGTGCTGATCCAGATCCAGGTCACCAACGCCGGCCCCGACCAGGCCACGTTGGATGTGCTGCCGACCGCCTGGTACCGCAACACCTGGTCGTGGGACCGCGGCGCGACCAAGCCCACGCTCAAAGCCACCGGCCCCGCCACAGTCAGCCTGGAACACCCTTTCATCGGCGATCTTGAATTGGTCGCGGGCTCAGGGCCCGACGGCCGGTCACCGGAAATTCTTTTTTGCGAAAATGAAACCAACACGGCCCTGCTGTACGGTAGCGAACCGATCACGGCGTACCCGAAGGACGGGATCGGCGCGCACGTCATCTCCGACGCGGCCACGGTGAACCCCGACAAGACTGGTACTAAGTGCTCGCCCTGGTACCGGCTCACTGTCGCCCCTGGCCAGACAGAAGAGCTCAGGCTCAGGCTGCGCCCGGCGGGCGCACGTCAGCTGCCCGACCTGCTCGGCGCCGACTTCGACCGGGTCGTCGCCAGGCGCACGGCTGAGGCTGATGAGTTCTACGCTGAGCTAACCCCGCCGGCGGCCAGCGCGGACGAGGCCATGATCATGCGCCAGGCCTTCGCCGGAATGCTGTGGAGCAAGCAGCTCTTTTACTACGACGTCGCCCGCTGGCTGGACGGCGATCCAGCCCAGCCGCCGCCACCGGCGCAGCGGCTGACCGGCCGGAACAGCAAGTGGCGCAGCTTCGATGCCTTCGACATCATGTCGATGCCCGACAAGTGGGAGTACCCCTGGTTCGCCGCCTGGGATCTGGCCTTCCACTGCGTGGCGCTGGCGCACGTGGATCCGGCGTTCGCCAAGTACCAGCTGATCTTGTTGTGCCGGGAATGGTTCCAGCATCCCAACGGCGCGCTGCCGGCCTACGAATGGGACTTCGGCGACGTGAACCCGCCGGTGCAAGCCTGGGCCGCGCTTGAAGTGTTCGTCGTGGACGGCGGCACCGACATCGACTTCCTGTCCAGGGTGTTCGACAAGCTGCTAGTCAACTTCACCTGGTGGATCAACCGCGAGGACGCCGAGGGCAACAACCTGTTCGAAGGCGGCTTCCTCGGATTGGACAACATCGGCCCGATCGACCGGTCGCACCTGCCGGTCGGCGGCATTCTTGAGCAGTCCGACGCCACTGGCTGGATGGGCTTCTACGCGATGGCGATGGCCACGATCGCGCTGGTCTTGCACTGGTCAGGCCAGCGACCTGGCACCGACCTCGTGATGAAGTTCCTTGAGCATTTCGCCGCCATCAGGGACGCGCTCGATCAACTCGGCCTGTGGGATGAGACCGACGGGATGTTCTACGACCGGCTGATCACTCCGACCGGCCAGACGGTACCGCTGCGGGTTCGCTCGATCGCCGGCCTGATCCCGGCGCTGGCACTTGGCGTTATCGACCAGGGCTCGATCGAAAGCTCGATGGCAGTGGGCAAGCGGTTCGCCAGCTTCCTGGCCGGCCGGGACGTGACCGACAGCCAGGGCCAGCCCTACGGCCCCGACGCGCCTGGCATGTTCCGCGGCGAACCCGGGCATCAGCGGATGCTGCTCAGCCTGACCGGTCCTGACAAGCTCGCCCGGATGCTGACCAGGCTGCTCGACGAGTCCGAGTTCCTGTCGCCGCACGGCATCAGGGCACTGTCAGCGTGGCATCGCGAGCACCCGTACACGATCGACGTCGAGGGGTATCAGGCATCGATCGACTACGAGCCAGCCGAATCGACCACGCCGCTTTTCGGCGGTAACTCGAATTGGCGCGGCCCGATCTGGTTTCCGGTGAACTACTTGATCATCAGTGCACTGGATCGGTACCACAGGTTCTTCGGCGATGAGCTGACCGTTGAGTACCCGACTGGCTCCGGCGCAAAGCTGACACTCGACCTCATCGCGGATGATTTGTCGGATCGGCTCATCGCGATCTTCGGCAAGAATGCGGCCGGGCACCGGCCATGTTTCGGCGGAACAGAGCCGCTGCGCTCGGACCCAGCCTGGCGCGACAACTTGCTATTCAACGAGTACTTCCAGGGCGACGACGGCGCTGGCCTCGGCGCCAGCCATCAAACTGGTTGGACCGGCCTGGTGGCCGATCTGATCAGGCGGCGGCACGGTCAGGTCCGCGGCATCGGCGATGTCGTCGCCGATATCGCCAACCGGGCCCGGGCTAACTCGGGCCAGGTAACAAGCACCGGCGAGGCACCTACCGCAAAGTAAACGATTGCCGGCCAAGGTATAGGACGCGGTCCACGTAGCCGACAGGCAACCGCGTCGGATAAGCTTTCCCGCGATCTGCAGGACATTATCCCGAAGAGCCGTGCAATCACATACATCGCCGTATCGTTATGGTTTGCGGCTCGTGAGTTCGCCTGCAAGGTCGCGTTCGTATTCATCCCGGCCAAAGGTAGCTGGCACAAGTGAACAACCAGGTCTTGGCACCGGAACCGACCGGGCCGCGTAGTGGTGAGGTGGTCTGGCCGGTCAGGTGTGGTTTGGTGCCGCCGCTGGCCGAGGGATTCGTCAGCCGGCCAGAGTCTGCCCCAGGTCTTGGTCAAGCGTTGGCTACTGGTGCCACCGTGGCGCTTGCTCCGGCCAGGAACGTCAGTCCAGGTACTCCGGACTGGTTTGGTTCTTGCGGTAAGACCCAACTCGCCGTCTTCGTCGCCGAGTCGCTGTGGAAGGCCGGCGAGGTAGACCTGCTGCTGTGGATCACGGCGTCCAGCCGGGCCACGATCCTGACCAGCTATGTCGCGGCCGCCGAAGCGGCGATGGGGATCGACTCGGCCGGTGACGCCGAATCGGTGGCCACCCGCTTCCTTGGCTGGCTAGCCGAGACCGACCGGTCCTGGCTGGTGGTATTCGATGGCCTCGACAACGCCTGGGACCTGGACGGCTTGTGGCCTGCCGGTACTACCGGCCGGACGCTGCTCACTGTCGCCGACGCCAAGGGCCTGGATCAGGACAAGATCCGGGTGCTCGGAATTCCTGGCTTCAGCCGCCGCGAGGCGCTCAGCTACCTGATGGACCGGCTCACCGAGGACCGCGGCCAGCGCAGCGGCGCCATCGACCTGGTCGACCACCTAGGTGGCGAGCCGCTCGCGTTGGTACAGGCCAGTTCGGTGATCGGCACATCGGCCCTGTCCTGCCGGGACTACCAGGACGTCTTCTTGCGCAAGCTAGATCAGATGTCCAGATCAGCTCAGCCGTCCACCGCCGCGATTAGCTGGATCCTGTCGGTCGAGCACGCCGATCGGCTGTCATCGATCGGTCCGGTGCAGCCGATGCTCATCTTGGCGTCCTGGCTGGACGGGCACCGAATACCCGGCACCGTCTTCACCGCCCCGGCCGCGCGCACGTACCTCACCGGCGGGCAGGCCAGCGGTGAGCAGGCCTGGGCAGCTGTGGTCACCTTGGAGCGGGCCGGCCTGCTCACCATCGACCCGGCTCCGACGCCGCCCACGGTCATGATGAACTCGGCCATCGCCGTCGCGGTCCGCTCGGCGACCCCGCACGACCTGGTTGACCATGCGGTCGCCGTCGCTGCCACGGCACTGATCGAGGCCTGGCCGGAAGATACCCCGAATACCTGGCTCGCCGACAGCTTCAGGTCCTGCGCGACCGTGCTCAGCCAACTCGCTGGCGACCGGCTTTGGGCTGGCGGCGCCTACCGGCTCGCGTTCCGGCTCGGTCAGAGCCTGGAAAGCGCCCAGCTGTCGGCACTCGCCGCCCCGCACTGGAGTCAGGTAGCGGCGGCGAGTGACCGGTTCCTCGGCCCAGGGCACCCCGAGTCACTGGCTGCTAGCGACCATCTGGCCACCGCGTTCCTTTCGGCTGGCCGCGCTGCCGAGGCACTGCCGTGGTTCCAGCGAGTGCTCGCCGACCGCGCCAGTCAGCTTGGTCCTGAGCACCCGGCGACGGTCGCCTTCGAAGTGCGACTTGGCCGCGCGCTGATCGCCGCGGGCCGGGCGCGGGAAGCGGCGACCGTGCTCGACCGGGCCTTTCGGATCAGCGAGCAAGTACACGGCACTGACGATCTGGACACACTGGACGCACTTGACGCACTGGCCGACGCCTGCCAGGCGGCCGGCGAGACCACCGACAGCATCAGGCTGTACCGGCGGGTGCTGTCCGAGCGTGAGCGGGTGCAGGGCCAGTCGCACCTGCGAACGCTGGAGAGCTGTCAGAAGCTCGGCGACGTTTACCTCGCCTCGCGCAAGTACAAGGAGGCGCTGGCGCAGTACAAGCGCGTGGTCAGCGGCCGCGAGCAGGCACTCGGCCCGGTAAATCCCGCCACCATCGAAGCGCGCGACCGGCTGGCGTCGGCCTACCACTCGGCCGGCCGGATGGCGACCGCACTGCGGCTGTACGAGGAGTCCTGCGAAGACTCGGAGCGGATACTCGGCGTCGACCATCCAGACACGCTGGCCCGCCGGGTGCACTTGGCGCACGCGCTCTACGCCGTTGGCAGGCTCGGGGATGCGACCACCATGCTGCGGGACACGGTCGAGCGGTGCGAGCGGATCCTGCCGCCCGCCGACCCGCTTACCAAGGCGGCAAGCGAGAGCCTGGCGAACATCGCAGGCAACTTATCGGTGCCGGTACGCCAACAGACCTGGGCAGCGCACTCGCTGCCCAGGTCTGCGTGACTTGGGGCCAGGCCAGCCGCTAGGCCCGCTCAACCCCAGGATCGCTCTCCCGCCTGATCTTGAAGAACGAGGACTTCAGCACGGTGCGCGCGACCACCATCAAGATCAGCCCGAGCACCAGCACGAACACGATCGACCAGATCTCGGCCGTGGCCGCCGTCTGCAGCGACTTGACCAGCAGCCAGACCAGGAAAGCGGACGCGCCGAGCGGCAACACGCCGAGCACGATGGCGCTCCACAGATTGGTGATCACTCGACGCCGGAAGTAGACGATCGTGGCGAAGGCGGTGAGCACGTAGAACGCGGCGTAGAGCAAGCCAGTGACGTCGATCACGTCAAAGAACGCGTTCTGCACCGAGGTAGTCAGCAAGAACAACCAGGTCGCGGCGATCAGGAACACGCCAATGATGATGGTCGCGTATACCGGGGTGGCGAACCGGCGGGACACGATGCTGAAGACCTCAGGCAAGGTACGGTGACTGGCCATGCCGTAGACCAGCCGGGCGATCAGCACGATGCCAGTTCCGGTGGAGGCGATCACCGAAAGCGCGAGCGCGAGCGCCATGACCTTCTCCCAGCCTGAACCACCCAAGGCCTGGGCGACGGCGATCAGCGCGGTCCCGTTGTTACCGGCCCGCTGCAGCTTGCCAGGTGACAGTACGCCCTGCAGGCCGACCGTGACCAAGGTGAAGATGATCGCCAGGAAGATGACGGCGTAAATGGCCGCCCGGCCCGGGTTGACCCGCCTGTGCTTGGTTTCCTCGTTGACGTAAACAGTGCCGTCCCAACCGGTGTACATGAACACGGCCGCGAGGAAGCCGCCGGCCGCGCTGCCCTTGCCGCCAATGCCGCTGAGGCTAAACCAGCCCTTGCTGACCGGGAACGTGCCAGGGTGATGGCCGAGCACGGCGCTGAGACCCCAGATGGCGAACCCGATCAAGATCACGTACTCGACGGCCGCGATCGCTACCTGCGTTCGCGCGGTGAGCTTGATGCCGACGATCGCGATCGTCGCCATGACCAGCACAAGCACGGTCGCGATCAGCACGTTGGCGAGCGTGCTCGTCGAATTAGAGCCGAAGATCGCCAGCACCGACGGCGCCAGCACGATGACACCGCTGACCGTGCCGATCAACGTGCCGGTCACCATGAGCCAGCCGGTCATGAATCCCAGATAGGGATTGATGGCCCGGCCCACCCACTCGAACGATGCGCCGCAGTTCGCGTTCCACAAATTCAGCCGCCGGTAGGCGTTCGCGATGATCAGCATCGGAATCGCCGTTGCGAGGATGACTGGCCCGCTGCCATAAGCGGTCACCGCCGCCAGGCCAGCTAGCGTCAGTCCGACCGAGACGCCCGGCGCCGCGGTGGCCATGCCGATGACAGTGTCCTGAGCAACCCCAATCGCGTCCGGCTCAAGCCTGGCGGCTGGAGCTCCTACCCCCGCCACCGCTGTCTGGTCCGTCATGAGCTCACCCCTCAACTCGCCCATACATGCACTCAAGCGATCATCTTGTACCGAGAGCAGACTAGCGGGCAATACCCGACTCTGCACGTACTACATATGTAATAGACATGAATGTCATAATTAAAATAACACATTTATCCGTTTTCAAGAAGCCTGCCGGTGTGCATGATTGGCACCGCGAGATGATTGAGTACTCGGTCAACCCTGTAGACACCGCGAGGTACGCATGCCAATAGCTGAAGCTAGCCTGGCCGCGCAGGCGGCGGCGCGACTGACGGCCATCGATCCGCTGCTACCGACTGCCGTCGAGCGGGATTCAGGCTGCGGCGCCTTGTTTACCGCGACAGATCAGGCCGGCTGGCTCAGCGCGACCGCCCGCTGCCAGCACTGGGCCGGCAAGCCAGGCGCGTATGACCTGGTCTGGGGTGCGCTCCACCGATTTACCTTGGTGCCGCAACTGGCTGGCCCAGATGTTCCTGGCGCACTGGGCCAGCTGATGACGCAGTGGCATGATCACCTTGCCGACGTTCCTGAGGCGGCTGGCGACGACACCGCTGCGCTCGTCAACTGGCCAAGCCGCGACATCGACGGCGTCGCCACGCTGCTAGCCCACGGCCTGACCCCTCAGGAAGTACTCGCGATCCGCCCGGCCAGCCACCGCAGGACCGGCGAGAGTCAGTTGCGCCAGGCCGGGCTGGACGCTGGCGTGCGCATCCGGCGGGCTGAGCCGCAAGACATCGACGTGGTCACCGAATTCGGCTGGGAAGAAATAAAGTTCGACGCGCATTTCGGCGGTGTCATAGCCAGACCTGAGGCAATGGCTGGCCTGCGCGACTATCTCGCCGTCGAGTTGGCCGAGCCGGAGCCGTGGACCTGGCTCGCTGAGCGCGACGGCAGCACGGTTGGCATGCTGACCGCCGAGCGTCCATCGAGGGCAACCTGGCTGGCGTCGCACACGCAACTGTCGCCGGTCGCCTACCTATCGCTGGCATTCGTGTTGTCGACCGAACGGAGCAACGGCATCGGAAAACTGCTGACTCAGCAGTTTCACCAGATCACAGCAACGCCGGAGATTTACGGGACCCTGTTGCATTACGCTACTTTTAATCCGCTATCTGTCCCGTTCTGGAGCCAACAGGGTTACCGTCCACTTTGGACCGTATTTGGAGCCTGGCCGGCCCGTTCACTGCATCGGACAGCCATTCGCTAGTACAAGCGAAAAATTGCCCATAGCAGGCAGATCAACTCGATAAATCAATAAGATTATAATTTGCTATAACCGCATCCCGAGGGACGTAGCTCCCCTTTAGGATTGCCCAGGACAAATGCATAAGCGTCCTGGAGGAAAGATGACAGATCAGGCCGCGGCCTCTATCACCAGTACAGCCACCGCTCCTGCGCCGCGACTGGAACCTGACGCCATCAGCGTCGCCCAGGACACGCTGATCGGGCTCGCCGATACCGGGCCGACCGTATCGATGTCGTTCGCGCTCGTGCTGCTTGTCGCAGCGTCCGCTTACGCGGGACCACTCATTCTCCTCATCACCGCCATTCCGATGCTGATTATCGCGAATGCCTACCGGCGGCTGAATTTGTGGAACGCGAACTGCGGCGCATCGTTCGAGTGGGTGGGCCGGGCGATCAATCCCTATCTGGGATTCATGACCGGGTGGCTGATGCTGGCAGGGACGCTCTTCGGCACGCTCACTCCCGTCACCGCGATCGGACCTTCGATCCTCGCCGTCTTTAATCAGAACACCAATGGCACCTGGCCAAACATTGGCATCGCGACCGCGATCGTGCTCGTCATGGTCGGGATCTCGATCATCGGGATTAAGATCTCGGCGCGCACCCAGGTCGGAATCGGAGTCATCGAGTACGCGATCCTGCTCGTCTTCGCCGTCTGGGGGCTGGCCTGGGTGCTTAGCCACCACGCCGGCACCGTGCACATCTCCGCCTCCTGGTTCAGCCTGCACGGCGTCGGCGGCAAGGGCAGCCTGGTTGCCGGATTCCTGATCGCCGTGTTCATGTTCACCGGCTGGGACGGCACCATCTATGTCAACGAAGAGGTCAAGCACCGGCGGGCGAACCCTGGCCGGGCCGCGATGCTCGCTGTTGGCATCGCCGCCGTGCTGTTCATCCTGGCCCAGCTCGGACTGCAGGGCGTGGTCTCCTACCACAAGCTCAACGCCAATAGCACCTCAGTGCTTGTGTACCTGGGCAACCTGCTTTCCGGCAGCGGGATCGGCGGTCAGCTGATGGCCTTCGCGCTCGCGCTCTCAGTGATCGCCGCGATCGGCGCCGGCATCGTACTCAGCGCGCGGATCGCCTACGGAATCGCCAGCCACCGGGCGTTGCCAAGCGCCCTCGGCAACGTCTCGCCCCGCTTCTCCACTCCGGTGACCGCCACCATCGTGGCCGGTGGCCTGCTGCTCGTGCTCGCCTGGGTCTACCTGCTCACCACCTCGGTGCAGAACGCATTCGGCTACGTGCTCGACAACACCGGCATCTTGTACGCGACTTTCTACTGCATCACGGCGCTGTCGGCGATCATCTACTATCGGCGCCGGGTGCTGAGCAACTGGCGGGACGCGCTGACTCTTGGCTTGCTGCCGATCGCCGCGATCATCTTCCTGGCCTGGATCGCGATCAAGTCGATCGTTGCCGCGCCGGCGGCTCAGAATTACTCGCTGGCCGGCTTCGTGGTCGTCGGCCTGGTCTTGCTGCTGATCGCCAAGTTCGTACTTCGTTCTTCGTTCTTCTCGATCCGGCGAGAGAGCTGGGCCCCAGGCCACGAGTAACCCGTCGGCCGCCATCCATCACCATTGAACCGACTCCTGCTGATTGGTGCAGAATGTGTCGGTGCGCAGGCTCGCTCGAGTAGTCACGAGCGAGCCGGTATGGGCAGGCGGAAGGGATGATCGTGGCCGAGTTCGACTACATCGTGGTAGGCGCAGGATCGGCCGGCTGCGTCATCGCGAGCAGGCTGAGCGAGCGGCCGGATGTACGGGTCCTGCTGATCGAGGCTGGCAGCGGGGAGCGCAGCCGGGCCATGATCGTGCCGAATGAGTGGCCCGATCTGCTCGGCTCGGCAGCGGACTGGGCCTACGAGACAACCGACCAAGCCGATGCCGGGGCTACCGCTTATCCGCGTGGCAAGACACTCGGCGGCTCAAGCTCCATCAACGCGATGGCCCACGTGCGCGGGCACCGGGCGATCTATGACGGCTGGGCCGCGCGTGGCGCTACCGGCTGGAGCTTCACCGAGCTGCTGCCGTACTTCAAACGGACAGAGCAGGCCGAAGGGCGTGATCCTGCACTGCGTGGCACCGATGGCCCGATCCGGGTAGGCCCGGTCACCGACCGGCATCCGGTAGCTGAGGCCTTCGTCGCCGGCCTGCAGGCTGATGGTTACCCAGTTACTGACGACCTGAGCGGAGCGAACCAGGAAGGCGCGGCGTTCATCGACCTGGCCATCGCCGACGGCGAGCGGGTCAGCGCCGCGGACGGCTACTTGCGCCCGGTGCTGCACCGGCCAAACCTGGTGGTCGCGGCTGACTGCCTGGCGACCGGCCTGCGGACCACTGGCGACCGGTGCACCGGAGTGCGCTACCTGCAGGCAGGTACCGAGGTGGCGGCGTCCGCCAGCCGCGAGGTGATCCTGTGCGCGGGGGCGGTTGGCTCACCGCAGTTGCTGATGCTGTCCGGCATCGGGCCAGCGGACCACTTGCGCGACCTCGGCATCCCGGTGGTCGCTGACCTGCCAGCGGTCGGTGCCGGTCTGCAGGATCATCCGATGGTGGAGGCGTCCTTCGCCAGCCGGGCGGAGCTGCCAAGGAGCAGGTACAACAACGGCGAAGCCTACGCTGCGCTCCGCAGCAGCCTCGCCGGCGAGCATCCCGACTTGCACTTGTATCCGATCCTGCTGCCGTTGGCCCCGGCCGGATTCGATCCGCCGGCGACCGGATTCGTCCTGGTGGCGTCGGTCGTCGCGCCGGATAGCCGTGGCAGCATCAAGCTCGCCAGCGCTGACCCGCAGGCCGCGCCGCTAATCGACCCAGGCTTTCTGACCGATGAGCGCGACCTGGTCAGGCTAGATGAGTGCCTGCGGATAGTCAGGCGAACGGCCAGCGGCAGCACCTTCGACGGGCTAAGGGACCGCGAAGTCTGGCCGGGACCAGAGGTCACCACGAGCGCAGGACTGCGGGCTTTCATCCGCCGCGCGGTGATCAGCTACTGGCACCCGGTCGGGAGTTGCGCGCTTGGCGCCGATCCGACCGCGGCGGTAGACGCTGACCTCCGCGTCCGCGGCGTCGCCGGACTACGAGTAGTCGACGCCTCGGTACTCCCCACCATCCCGAACGGCCCGCCGAACGCCACCATCCTGGCAGTCGCCGAGCGCGCAGCCGACCTAATCGCCAACTAATCGCACCAAGCCAGGACCTTACGCCCGGCAAATAGCACACTCGCGACTCTGCTGGCAACGACGCACGAGTACTTTTCCACCGCCGACGACAGCTGCTGGCGGTTAGCCCGTCCCTGAGGATCTCGGACAACCGCGACCCGACCGGAGCGCTTTGGGCCTGTCCGGAGAGTTTCCGCCTCGTCATGGCGCTCTTGGGGCTCGTGCCGGAGAGTTTCGGGCTCCTGCCGGAGAGTTTCGGGCTCCTGCCGGAGAGCTTGGGGCTCGTGCCGGAGAGTTTCGGTCTCCTGCCGGAGAGCTTGGGGCTCCTGCCGGAGAGTTTCGGGCTCCTGCCGGAGAGTTGCCGCCTGACGGAGCGCTGCCGCCCTCACAGCGGAGAGATTCCGCTGCCCAGGCGGAGGATTGCCGCCTGACGGAGCATTAACCGCGCTATACGCCGAATACACTCCGCCAGGCGGCAGCACTCCGCCCAGCCACCGAAATCTCTCCATCACGCCAGGGCCCACCCAACCGGAACACCCGGCCGGAACCCAAACGGAACACCCGGCCGCAGCCCAAACCGAACGACGGCCCCGACCGCAATGCCGACCCCACCCAAACGGAACGCCCGGCCGCAGCCCAAACGGGACGTCGGCCCGACCGCAATGCCGACCCCACCCAACCGGAACGCCCGGCCGCAGCCCAAACCGAACGTCGGCCCGACCGCAATGCCGACCCGGGCCGACCGGAACGCCCGGCCGCAGCCCAAACCGAACGCCCGGCCCACCCAACCGGAAGGTCGGGCCGGGCCAGGGGGAAAGGTTTCACGTTGGGCCGAGTCGCGCGGCTTGGAGCGCCTGATATGCCGGGCCGGGCACTCGAGACTGACCAGAGGGGTCATCCCAAACCAACCCCCGGCCCCTGCTCGGATGGACCGGTCGCCGGAGCTGGACCGTCGGCGACTATCAGTACTGCGAATGAGGCCGGGCTGACAACGAAGCGCCAACCCGGCCTCGAAGCGGAGCAAGCCTCAGGGACTAGGCCTGGCGAGGCTCGCTTTCCCGCTGCGTCTTGAAGAACGGCGAGCGCAAGACGATCCGCGCGATCAGCATCAGCACAATGCCGACGAGCACGACGCCGACCAGCGACCAGATCTCCGGGCCGGTGCCGCCGATCAGCGACTTCACCACGATCCAGCCGAGGAACGCGGCCGCGAGGATCGGCAGAATCCCTAGGGTCAACAGGTCCCGTGCGCGGCTCAACCGCCGCCGGTAGTACAAAACGGTCGCCAGTGCGGTGAGGATATAGAAGATCGCGAACAGCAGTCCGGTCACGTCGACCACGTTATTGAACGCGCCTTCTACCGAGGTCACCAGCAGGTACACCGCGCTGAGCACCACGATAAGCAGACCAACGATGACGCTGGCCGCGACTGGGGTGGAGAACCGGCGAGACACGTTGCTGAGGAACTCAGGCAGCACCCGGTAGCTGGCCATGCCGTACACGATGCGCGCGCTTAGCACGATGCCGGTGCCGGTGGTGGCCACCACTGACAGCGCCAGGCTGAGCGCCATCGCCTTCGCCCAGAAGCCGCCGCCGATCGCCTGAGCCACCACGAGCAGTGCAGTGCCTGAGGCAGCCGCGTGCTGAAGTTTGGCTGGCGACACTACGCCCTGCAAGCCCACGATCGACAGCGTGTAGATAATGGTCAGCAGCGCCACCGCGATCATCGCCGCCCGGCCTGGGTTGACCCGGCGGTGCTTGACTTCCTCGTTGACGTAGACCGTGCCGTCCCAGCCAGTGAAGATGAACACCGCGGTGAGGAAGCCGGCGACCGCACTGCCGCGGCCGCCGATACCGGTCGGGCTCAGCCAGCCGCTGGAGAAGTGCAGTGTGCCCGCGTGGTGCGTGAACACGAAGACCAGGCCAACGATCGCCAGCCCGATCAGAATCAGGTATTCGACCAGAGCCATGCCCACCTGGGTCCTGGCCGTGATGCGAATGCCGACGATCGCGATCACGAGCATGATCAAGCCGACGGCAGTACCAATCAAGATATTCGACCAAGTACTCGTGGCATTAGCTCCGAATACCGCCAGGACGGTTGGCCCGAGCACCTCAACACCACTCACCGTGGCGATGATATATGCGGCCACCATCAGCCAGCCGGTCAAGAATCCGAGATAAGGATTGATCGCCCGGCCGACCCATTCAAATGAGGCACCGCAGTTGGCGTTCCACATATTCAACCTGCGGTACGCGTTAGCGATGACCAGCATAGGAATCGCGGTAAGAATAATAATCGGCCCGCTGCCATAAGCTGTCGCGGCGGCCAGAGCGGCCAGCGTCAACCCGACCGAAGCGGCTGGCGCCGACGAAGCCATGCCGATGACGGTGTCCTGAGCAACGCCGATCGCGTCCGGCTCAAGCCGGGTCGCGGGTACTGGTGCGACTGCAGCCGCTGTCGCAGTACGTTCTGTCATTCGCCTTCCTCTCGTGCGTCGGTGTCTGGGCCTCGCATGGGCGCTTCCTGAGCCGCGCGGGCTGTCAGCGGCCATGTGCACGCCGTCGGTCCATAGCAGACACCGCTTCCGCCGACCGGGAACCGCCGGCGCTATCGGAGACCAATGTCGCTAAGATTGCCATTCCCGAGAGCTTAGCGACCATTTCTGAGGTCTGTACCGCATACCGATGCGATTCTGACGCTTCGTCCGCCAAACCACACCACTCGGGCGTTTGGAGATCAGGTTCGGCGATCCTGATGGCGAAAATGGCTCTTGACAGAGCACGGACATTTCATTCTGTAGCCGATGCGGTCGTTTGCGTTAACGGCTTACGAAGGCCGCGACAATGGCAGCAATCTCATCAGCACTGAATGCGCACGCGCCGTCACCGATAGAAAACTCAAGTCGTTGCACCGCGGGATCGAAGGTCGGCATAGCCGCCTCCCACGTCCATACTCGCTGCTCCGCCGCGATCAGGCGCGCCGCCTCGGCGAAGCGCTGCTGCGTGGTCGTCAGCAGCAAGTGCATGATCGAGGTCTGCGGCGGATCAGGAATCACCCGCACGCCTGGCACGGCCCGTAGCGCGACCGCGATTGCCGTGGCATGGTCCAAGTAGTCCCCCATCTTCGGCAGCCGGGCCTGCAGGCAAGACAACGCTGACGCGGCGTTCGGCCATAGCGCGAACAAAGTGCCGCCCATTCGCCTGCGCCACTCCCTGACCTGGCCGACCAGGCTTTCTGTCCCGGCCACGCAGCAGCCAGGCAGCGCCCCGATGCCCTTGTAGAACGACACGTAGACGCTGTCGAACAGATCGGCGATAGCGGCGAGCGACCGCCCGTAGCCGGCCGCTGACTCCCACAACCTGGCCCCGTCCAGGTGCACGGCTGCCCCGGTGGTACGCGCCCAGTCGCACTGCGCGACCAGATCGTCCCAGGCCGGCTGCTGTCCGCCGATGTCGCGCTGAGGCAACTCGATCAGCAGTGCGGCCGCCGGCTCGGTGATCACAGTCAGGTCGGCCAGCGTGAGCAGCCGGTCAGCATCGCCAACCGGGCGGCCGACGAGCCCGTGCAGTCGCTGATGAGCTTGCCCCTCGTGCTGCTGCAAGTGACACATCGGGTGGTAGAGCACCGTGGCTCGGTGCCGCTCATCCGCGTGCACCCGGAGCACGGCCTGCTGGGCCATAGTGCCACTAGGCAGAAAGATCGCAGCGGGCTTGCCAAGCAACGCGGCGACTTTGGCCTCGAGCTCGGTCACCGCACCGCCCTCGCCGTACCGATCCATTTCGGTATCAGCAGGAATTGTGGCCAGCAGGTCGGCAGCGCTGGCCTGGCCGTGGAAGGTCAGCGACCTGGTACAGGCCATCCGGAGCGCGGCCAGCTCATCAGCGGCGTCAGCATTGCCTGCCATCGCGTGTTTCCTTCTCAGTCAGCCATCGATTTACCGCATATTACCTATATACCCAGGTATTAGATTAACTCGCCATGCGGCAAGCCACGAGTGACAGGCCAGATATAGCTAGCTAGGCGCTGACAACTCCCGGCATTACCATCTGGCGTATGTCACCTCGAATAGTGGCCGCACTGGCGGCAAAAGCGACCGTGACCACCGTTGTCCTGGCCAGCGCCGTGCTAGCCAGTTCGGCGGCGCTCGCGCCCGGCACCGCGCAAGCCTCAGCGACGGCCACCCACTCCCTGAGCGACAAGCCAATGAGCGGTGTCCAGTCCGTCATCGGCTGTCTCAGCACCAAACTGTGCATCGTCGGCGGCTACACCGAGAAGAGCGTCGGCGACATCGTGCCGGTGCACAGCGGCGTCCCTGGCAAGGCCCAGACGGTTCGGCACACCTCCGACATGTACTCGATCAGCTGTCCCAATCCGAGCGGCTGCATCGCACTCGCCCGCCCGAGCAACGACATCGGTGCGCTGATCGTCAAGATCGGCAGCTCAGGCAAGGTGCTCTCAGCGAAGAATTACAGCGTCCCGGCCGGTGCCTCGCTCAGCCGCATCGCTTGCACCACGCTGACGAGCTGCGTGGTGACCGGAAACGACGTCTTCACCAGCCCGATCACGATGGAGGTCGGCACCTGGAATGGCAGCAAGGTGACTTTGCATAAGGTCAGCCCGCCGCACGGCGCCAGCGACCCGATCATTTCCGGCCTGTCCTGCGCCAGCACCTCCTGCTACGCCGTCGGCTTCGCCGACAAAGGTACCGACGGGGTCGGCTTGCTACTGCCCATCAGCAAGGGCAAGGCGGGCAAGCTCACATCAGTGACCGGCGAGGCACTGGCCGCGATCGCGTGCATCAGCAAGACCCGCTGCTATGTAGGCGGCTACAACCGGACCAGCGGGCTAATCTGGACGCTGGCCGGCGGCAAGCTAAGCGCGCCCAAGACCGCGCCGCCTGACCTGCTGACCATCGCCTGCGCCGGCCCGCTGTGCACGGCAGCAGGCACTAATGGGCTCAACGGGACCATTACCACCGTTTCTGGTGGCACGCCGGGCAGCACCCAGACCGACGCGACCAGCGGCGGCTTCTCCGATATCGCCAGGAAGCACAACGTGTTCGTCGCCGTCGGCCCGAAGCTGCACGGTGAGTCCGAGGTCACTAGCGGCTGATGCCCATCGCGTCGAGCACGAAGGCGTAGACCTCGGCTTCGTAGCTGGCTTGCGCATACCGGCCCGATGGGCCGGTATGCGCACCGGCCCCAAGCTCGACCCGGAAGCGCAGGTTAGGCTGACCCGCGCCAGTAGCCCTGAGCCTGGCCACCCACTTGGCGGGCTCGTGCACGGCGACCCTGGCGTCGTGCACCGCACCGGTCACCAGCAGCGGTGGCCGGTCGCCGACCGGCGGATTGTCGTACGGCGAGTACGACCTGATGGCCGTGTAATCGGCCAGCTCGCGCGGGTCACCCCACTCGTCCCACTCATTGATGGTGAGCGGGATGGACGGATCAAGCATGGTCGTGACGCAGTCAACGAACGGCACCTCGGCCACCACCGCGGCCCACCGGTCAGGGCGCATCGAATAGACCGCGCCTTGGAGCAGGCCGCCAGCCGACAGCCCGCGGGAGACGATCCGGCTACCATCGACCAGGCCGCCCGCCCCACCGAGCCAGTCCGCCACGTCGATGAAGTCGGTAAACGTATTGGGCTTGGAGGTCAGCCGGCCTTGCTGCCACCAGGTCCGGCCAAGCTCGCCCCCGCCGCGCACGTGCCCGATCGCGTAGACCACACCCCGGTCGAGCAGCGCGGCCAAGCCGAGCGTGAACTCGGGATCCGAACACGCCTCATAGGCGCCATAGCCGTACAGCAGGCAGGGCGCGGTGCCGTCGAGCGGCACCTCGATCCGGTAGGCCAGTGTCACCGGAATCGAGGTGCCGTCCCTGGCGACCGCGTTCAACTGCTCGGTCCGGTACCTGGCCGGGTCGTACCCTGGCACTTCGCGGCGCTTGAGCAACTCCCGCGCGCCACTAGCCAGGTCAAGCCTGGACCAGCGGGGCGGGTCGACCAGCGACTCCTCGACTACGATGACGGACCCGGCAGCGTAGTCTTCCGCATGCTCGATCCTGATCGTGCCAGCCACCAGGCTTGGCCGGACCTCAGTAAGGTGACCGCCGTCATAGTCAGTGATGGCCAGCAGCGGCTCCCCGCCGCGGCGCAGCGTAAGCACCAGGTGCTCGCCCACCACGTCGCAGCTCAGCAGCCGGGCACCGGTCACGGCCTGGCAGTCGACCGTCGTCCACTCGCCGGCACCAACGGCAGCTCGTTTCAGCGTGAACTCAGGATCGTCCTCGTCGGTCACGATGAAGAGCCAGCCCGCGCTCGGCGCCGCTGCTCTGGCATGGTCGACTCGGTATTCCACGCCGCTGCGTCGTGGTCGCACCAGGATTGGCTCGGCCAGCGGGTCATCGAGCGGGATCAGGCGCACTTCGGTCGTGTCCCGCGAGGCTGACTCGACGATCGCGAACTGCCCGCTGCGCGAGCCGTAGAGCACGAGTTCGAACTTGGCGTCAGTCTCGGTGTAGATCAGCTCGTCAGCTTGCGCTGGCGTACCCAGCTCATGCCGCCAGAGCTGGCATGGCCGGTTCAGCTCATCGGGCACCAGATAAAAGAGGTAACTCGCGTCAGTCGACCAGGCCAGCCCGGGAGCGCTTGCCTCGATCAGGTCGGGCAGGTCATTGCCGGTGACCAGCTCCCTGATCCGCAACTGGTAGACCTCCGCGCCAGTCAGGTCGCAGGACCAGGCGAGCAGCGCCCCGTCCGGGCTCGGCAACCGCTCGCCGACTTCGACATACTCGCTGTCCGCGCCGACGATGTTGTCGTCTAGCAGCACCCGTTCGGCAGATTCTCCGGGCTTTGACCGAAGAAACTGAAGATGTTCTCTTCCCTCTGGCGTCCTGGTGCGGTAGACAAATCCCCCAAGGGGCCAGCCAACTCCGTCATCTGCCCCCGCCGGGATCCGACCGGTCGACTCAGCGGCGAGCCGATCGGTCAGCTCGCTGAGTCGCGCCGCATAGCTGTCGTAATAGGCACGCTCGGCGGTGAGGTAGCCAAGCAGCGCCGGATGCTCAGGGTCGCGCATCCAGGCGTAGTCGTCGGTCTCGGTCTGACCGTGCAGACTCCTGACGGACGGTTCACGAGGGGCTACTGGCGGTTCGAGCATGATAGGGACACTACAGGGCGAATTAGCCGCATACTTCTTATAACTATGCCTGACTGAGGAGAACCCCCATGCTCCGATGGATCGCCAAGCCTGGGTCGCTGCTGGTCGCAGCCGTCATTCTCAGCGGCATAGCGGCGGTGGCCGGCCCGGTGGCGCAGGCGAGCCAGGTCGGCGCTACCCCACCCGCGCCGTCGACCTTCGTGGTCGGCGATACCACCGCCGTGGACGGCATGAATCCCTATGTCGGGCTGACGTCCGTTGACTTCGAGGTCTACGGGCTGATCTACGACGACCTGATGGACTACGGCCAGACCAACTACGCGCCCGCGCCCCGGCTGGCAACTTCGTGGTCAGTGTCGAAGAACAAGCTGGTCTGGACCTATCACATCAGGCACGGCGTGAAGTGGTCCGACGGCGTGCCGCTGACCGCAGCCGACGTGGCCTATACCTTCTCCCGAGACACGATCCCGAACTCAGAGGAATTCGCCGACAACTCCTCCTACGTGGCCAACATCGTGCACAGCAGCATCAAGGCCATCGGTAAGTACACGGTGCAGATGCGGGTCACCAAGCCAACCCCAGGCATGGACTTGCTGATCGTGCCGATCATCCCCAAGCACATCTGGGAGCACATCACCGAGAAGCAGCTCAATAGCTTCCCCAACGACCATCCGGTCGGCTCCGGCCCGTTCATCATGACCAACTTCAAGATCAACCAATCAGTGACGCTGAAAGCCAACCCAAGCTACTGGGGCGGCAAGCCAGGCATCTCCAAGCTGATCTTCGAGAACTTCACCAACCCGAGCGCCGAGGCGATCGCGCTCAAGAACGGCAGTATCGACTTCGCCGAAGGCCTGACCGCGTCCCTATTCAACTCGCTGCGGGGCGTACCAGGAATCACGTTGGACAACGCGCCGTCGGGGAACTGGGATGAGCTGGCGTTCAACAATGGCGCTGCCACAGTGTCAGGCAAGCCGATCGGCAACGGCAACCCGGCGCTGCGGGACGTCAACGTCAGGCGGGCGATCAGTTACGCGCTCAACCGCCCGCAACTCGTGCGGCGGGTGTTCCTTGGCTACGCCGTACCTGGGAGCACCATCATCCCGCCGATCTACCCGCAGTATCACTATCAGCCGCCAGCCAGCCAGCTCTATACCTACGACCCGAAGAAGGCCGACCAGATCCTGACCGCCGATGGCTGGAAGCCCGGGCCGGGCGGGATCAGGGTCAAGGACGGTAAGAAGCTGACTTTGCGGCTCTTTTATGGTTCTAGTTCACCGACCTATACCGCCGACGCCCCGTACATCAAGAGCTGGCTCAACGCCATCGGCATCGGCGTCACCGTGACCGCCATGTCCGAGAGCACGCTGACCCAGGACATCGGCAACGGCGACTACGACACCTTCATCTGGGGCTGGGGGGTCGAGCCGAATCCAGACTTCCAGCTCTCGGTCTTTACCTGCGCGCAGCGCTCGGCCGGCTCGCCGCCGAACTACACGCCGGGTTGGTCGGACAGTTTCTTCTGCGACACGCACTACGACCAGCTTTACGCCGAGCAGAAGACGCTGGACGGCACCGCGAGGCAAAAGGTCGTCAAGCAGATGCAAGCGATCTTGTACTCCCAAGAGCCGTACGCGCTGCTCACCTACGACAGCGACCCGCAGGCCTTCCGCAGCGACTTGTTCACCGGCTACGCGCCGCAGCCGGACCAGGCCAACGGGCTGATGCTGTTCCAGGAAGTCTCCTGGTGGAGCTACCGCTGCCTGCGGCCAGCAGGCAGCAGCCCGGCACTGACCGACCACAACATCGGCTGCGATCACGAGATCGGCGCACCCGCCCATTCCGCCGCCGCGGCGGCCAGCTCAGGTATCAGCGGCGGCCTGATCGGCGGCATCGTCGCGGTGCTCGTGGTGCTCGGAGCCGGCGGTCTCTTCCTGGCGCGGCGCCGGTCAGCCGCGACCGCTGACGAGCGGGAGTAGCCATGTCCAGCGCCATGCTCGACGGCGCCCTCGCGGCGGCGGCGGAGCTTCGGGGCGAGCAGGCTGGTGCCGCCAGGCGAAGCGCCTGCCTGGCCCGCACGCTGGCGGTCAAGCTCGTCAGCGCCGTCGTCACCTTGTTCTTCGTCCTGGTGTTTAACTTCTTCCTGTTCCGCGTGCTGCCCGCAGACCCGGCCCGCAACCTGGTCAGGGGCTCCACCCTGACCGCGAGCCAGATGGCGGTGATCAACCGGACGTTCGGCGTCGGACTGCCGCTACCGCAGCAGTTCTGGAACTACCTGGTGCAGACCTTCCAGGGCAACCTCGGGATCTCGTTCCAGTACCACATCCCCGTCTCCCAGGTGATCGGCGCGGCACTGTGGCCCACCATCTTGTTGGTCGGCTCGTCCACGGTGCTCTCGACCGTCATCGGCGTCTGGATGGGCATCAGGGCCGGCTGGAACCGAGGCAGCGCCTTCGACCGGACGTCGACCGCGATTAACAACACCTTGTACGCGATGCCGGACTTCTGGCTGGGCATGGTGCTGCTGATCGTGTTCGCCTCCAAGTGGGCGCTGTTTCCTGCTGGCGGCATGCACAGCTACGGCGGCGGCGGCACCGGACTGGCCAGCGTGGGCGATCTGCTTTGGCACTTGACGCTGCCAGCCATCGTGCTCACCCTGGTCTACCTGGCCGAGTATTCGCTGGTGATGCGATCGTCGCTGATCGATGAGATCGGCTCTGACTACCTGCTCACCGCTCGGGCCAAGGGGTTGCGCGATGCCATGGTGCGCCGCCGGCACGCGGTACCCAACGCCTTGCTGCCGTCGATCACGCTGATCATGCTCAATCTGGGCTTCGTGATCTCAGGAGCGATCACCACCGAGACCGTGTTCAGCTGGCCAGGGCTCGGCCTCGCCTCATACAACGCGCTGAACTATCCCGACTACCCGGTGCTCGAAGGCGCGTTCCTGCTGTTCTCAGCGGCAGTCATCGCCGCCAACCTGGTGGCCGACCTGCTGCTGACCGTGCTCGACCCGAGAGTGCGGCAGGCATGACCACCACCACCGCACCGGTCGGATCCGGCAGGCACATCGCCCGGCAGCGACGCCGGCAGTCGTTCGTCCGGTTCTGGGCGCAGTACCGCAAGGACCGCAGCGGCATGGTCGGCCTTGGCGTACTCGTCTTCATGATCGTCGTGGCGTTGGCCGCGCCGGTGCTGGCCAGCTCACGCGGGCTCAACCCCACCCTGGCCAGCTATCCAGCGAACGCCGGGCCCGGCTTGCACTACCCGCTCGGCACCGACGCCGATGGCCGCTCCGTGCTCACCGAGCTGATCTGGGGCTCGCGGATCTCGCTGCTGATCGGGTTCGCCGCCACTTTGCTCTCCATGGTGATCGGCGCGCTGATCGGCATCGTGGCCGGTCACTTCGGCGCGCTGACCGGCTGGCTAGGCAAGCAGACCGACAACGTACTGATGCGGATCACCGACTGGTTCCTGGTCGTACCGTTCTTGCCGCTGGCGATCGTGCTCGCGCGGACCCTAGGGCCGTCACTGCACGTGATCATCTTCGTGATCGGGATTACCTCCTGGCCGGGCACCGCCAGGATCATCCGGGCTCAGGCGCTGGCCGTCGAAGGCCGCCCTTATCTGGAGCGGGCGCGCGCACTGGGCCGGCCACTGGCATCAGATGACCAAGCACGTGCTGCCGAACGTGATGCCGCTGCTGCTCGCTAACACGATCCTGACTGTGGCAGGCACGATCTTGTCAGAGACAACGCTGTCGTTCCTCGGTCTCGGCGACCCGACCAGGGCGTCCTGGGGCGAGATGCTCAACGCCGCCTTCAACAGCGGCGTCGGCACCGGCAACGCGCTTTGGCTGCTCGCGCCAGGAATCGCGATCATCTTGGTGGTCATGGCGTTCACGCTGGTGGGTCACACCCTTGAGGCCGTGCTCAACCCGAAGCTGCGGGAGCGGCAATGAGCCTGCTTGAGCTACGTGACCTGCACATCACCTACCGGACCCAAGGCGGCCTTGTGCCGGCCGTGCGCGGCGTCAGCCTCAGCGTCGCGGCTGGCCAGACGCTTGGCCTCGCCGGTGAGTCTGGCTGCGGCAAGTCCACCATCGCCGCCTCGGTGCTGCGGCTGCTGCCCGCCTCGGCCAAGGTGACCGGCGAGATCCTGATCAATGGCGAAGACGTGCTCACGATGAGCTGGGGCCGGCTGCGGGCGGTCCGCTGGGCCGGCGCCTCGATCATCTTCCAGGGCGCGATGCACTCGCTCAATCCCGTGCAGCGGATCGGCAGGCAGATCGCCGAGCCGATCCTGCTGCACGCGCCGGGCACCTCAGCCACTCAAGCTCACCGGCGGGTGCGGGACCTGCTCAGCCAGGTCGGCCTGCCCGCCGCCCGGGCCGACTCCTATCCGCATGAGCTGTCCGGCGGCCAGAAGCAGCGGGTGATGATCGCGATGGCGCTCGCCTGCGCGCCGCAGTTGATCATCGCCGACGAGCCAACCACCGCGCTGGACGTGATGATCCAAGCCCAAGTGCTCAACCTGATCGGCGACCTGGTGCGCGACCAGGGCATCGGGCTGATCATGATCAGCCACGACCTGTCGGTGCTGGCGGACACCTGCGAGCGGCTCGCCGTCATGTACGCGGGGAAGGTCGTCGAGGAAGGGCCGGCGCAGCAAGTGTTCACGGCCGCGAAGCATCCGTACGCTGAGGCGCTGGCGTGGGCATTTCCTGTCATTGGCGACCCACGTACCCGGCTTAAACCGCGTGGGCTGCCCGGCGATCCGCCCGATCCGGCGCAGTTGCCCTCTGGCTGCAGTTTCCACCCCAGGTGCGCGGTGGCGCAGGAGCAGTGCGTGACCCGCGACGTCTCGCTGTGGCCGGCCTGCACCGGCCGCGAGGCCGCTTGCGTCCTGGTACTCGAGGCTGCCGAGGGCGAGTCGGGGACTTCATTCGTTTCTGATGAAAATAATGCGGCGGTTGATGAGGCGACAATCGATGACTGAACCCATCCTGGCCGCTGCCGACGTCCGGGTGGAGTTCGCCGGGCGAGGCCGGCGGGCCGACGCGACCGCCGTGGACGGGGTCAACCTGGAGATCGCGGCAGGCGAGATCGTCGCGCTAGTCGGTGAGTCGGGCTGCGGAAAGACGACGCTGGCCAGGACCATGCTCGGGCTTGAGCGGCCGACCGGCGGTGCGGTCAGATTCGGCGGGACGGCACTGTCGTACCGGATTGGCGGCCTGAAAACCTACCGGCGGCAGGTGCAGCTGGTGCTGCAGGACCCGACCGGGTCGCTGAATCCGCGGCATACCGTCTATGAGGCAGTCGCTGAGGGAGTGCGGATTCACCGGCTCGGCGACGAGCGGCACCGGGTCGCTGACGCGCTGGCACGGTGCGGACTGCGGCCGCCCGAGCGATTCTTTGAACGCTATCCGCACGAACTGTCCGGCGGGCAGCGACAGCGAGTGGTGATCGCCGGGGCGCTGGTGCTCGAGCCGAAGGTACTAGTCGCGGACGAGCCAGTGGCCTCGCTTGACGCGTCAGTGCGGGGCGAGATCTTGTCGCTGCTGCTCAAGCTGCGCGACGAGCTTGGGTTGGCCGCGCTGGTCGTCACCCATGATCTTGGTCTGGCCTGGAACATCGCTGACCGGCTGGCCGTGATGTATCTGGGCCGGATCGTCGAAGTGGGCACGCCTGAACAGGTGTTCGCCGCGCCCAGGCACCCGTATACCAAGGCGCTGATGTCGGTGCTGCCTGAGTCGCCGATCGAGCCGATCGTGCTGACTGGCGAGCCGCCGGACGCGACCAGGATCCCGGTTGGCTGCCGGTTCCACCCGCGTTGCCCTGAGGTCGCCTCAGGCGCGGCGGCCGACGCTGGCGTAGCTGATCGCTGCCGGCGCGAACCACTGCCAGTGCTGCCCGCCACCGGCACCGACCTGGTCTCCTGCTATTTGGCCGAGGTCAGCGCGCCCGGTACGCCGCATGCAGCAGCGACCTGACATGGTCGGCCGGCAGGCCCCTGGAAGTATTGCCGTCCCTGCCGGTCACCGTCGGGGCGGCCAGCAGGCTGTTCAGCACCGCCTCCTCGGTGGCCTCCACGGCGGCGGCGAAGAACGCGTCGAGATCCCGGCCGGTGATCCGGGCGGCCTGGCTAAACTCGGTCCTGGTGCCGCGCAATCCAGTTGCCAGCGCGAGGAAGATCTCGCCACTGGCGTGATGGCCAGTGGAGCCGGTCCTGGCGAGACCGAGACCAGCCCGGCGGGCGAGCCTGGTGCAGGCGGCTGCGTCCAGCGGGCCGTCGGTGATGATCGCGACGATGCAAGAGCCTGCGGGCGGCGGATACTCGTCCGCGGCTGGCAGCAGCCGGCCGACAGGAACGCCGTCGATAGTGAGCCGGTCCTGGCTGCCGAAGTTAGACAGCACAAGCACGCCGACCGTGTGGCCGGACGGGGTCAGCCGGGAGGACGTGCCGATACCGCCCTTGAAGCCCAGACAGCTCATCCCGGTACCAGCCCCGACGGCGCCTTCTGCTGGGGCTCCTGCAGCCACCCCAGCTCCGGCGACTGCTCGCGCCGCGTCCAGTGCCGTCTTGACGTCCGCGGCGGAGACCTGCATCCGGCGGGCGTCGTTCAGGTAGCTGTCATCGCACTCGGCCACAATCGGGATGAGCACGTCGTCGGCGCCGATGCCGTCGTCTTGCGTCATCAGCAGTTCGCAGGCCGCGTCGTAGACCCGGCCGACTTGCATGGTCGAGGTCAGGAAGACCGGCGTCTCGGCCAGGCCCCACTCCTGGGCGGCCAGGAAGCCGGTGCACTCGCCCGCGCCGTTCAGCACCGCGCCGCCAGCGGGCACCGGGCTGCGGAAGAGATTTCCGCCTGGGTCAATGACCGTTACCCCGGTGCGGGCAATGCCTCGCCCACTCGGTGGCGGCGGCTCGTCCCGCCAGACCGTGGCGTGGCCGACCCCGACACCGGGCACGTCGACGATCGAGGCAGTCGGCCCCGCTGGCAGTACCCCGATGGAGATCCCAAGATCAGCTACCCGAGTCACGCCAGCATCATGACCTATCGGCCGGTGCGCTGATGACACCGGACCTGGCTGGACTGCCCGTCGTCTGGGCTGTCGACTGCCTGCGGCACGAGCCGGACGGCGAGGTCTGGCTCGGCGTCTGGGAAACGGGCACCGAGGTACCCGACCGGGCGTCGGCCATACTCGACGCCATCGCAGCAACCAGTGCCACCGTCACTCCGGCTCGCCCGCACCCAGTCGAAGCCTTGCTCGCGGTGCACGACGCCGAACTGGTCGAGCATTTGGCCACGATCTGGCGACGCTGGACCGACGGCGGCTACCTGACCGACTTCGGCCGGACCAGGGTGGTGCCGTACGTGTTCCCCACGGCCGGACTGCTGGCCGGGCTGCCGCTCCGACCGCCGGTCGCTGTGCATGCGGAGGTGGGCCGGTTTTGCTACGACACGATGACCCTGGTCGGGCCGGGTAGTTGGGAGGCGATCAAGGCTGCGGCGGATGCCGCGCTGACCGCCGCTGACCTAGTAGCTGGCGGTGCGCCGCTGGCCTACGCCGTCTGCCGGCCGCCTGGGCATCACGCTGGGCCAGGCAGCTACGGCGGCTCGTGTTACCTCAATAACGCGGCGATCGCGGCAGCCGAACTGCGCCGGTCGGGGTTCGAGCGAGTCGCCATCATCGACATTGACGCCCATCACGGCAATGGCACCCAGGCGATCTTCTACTCCCGAGCCGACGTGTTTTACGGCAGCGTGCACGTGGATCCTGGGGCTGGCTGGTTCCCGCACTATGTCGGGTTCGTTGACGAGCTTGGCTCGGGCGCTGGGCCGGCTTCAATCGCAACGTACCGCTGGCGCCGTTGACTGGCGACGATGGCTGGCTGGCAGCGGTGGCGTCGCTCTGCGCCGACGTCCGCTCCTTCGGCGCCGACGCGATCGTGGTCTCGCTCGGGGTTGATGCGGCGGCCGCCGATCCTGAAAGCCCGCTGCAGGTGAGCGCTTCAGGTTACCTGCAGGCCGGTGCACTCATCGGGGCGCTTGGGCCAGTGGTCGCGGTCCAGGAAGGCGGCTATGACCTGCCCTCGCTCGGTGGGCTGGTGGTGGCCGCGCTGACTGGGCTGCGCGCCGGGTCGCTTGATTGACCGCACTGCTCGCCCTCGCTGCCTCGACGTCATGGGGGTCAGCGCGCGGCATCCTGGCCGAGCGCCCGCGCCCCCGAACGCCCGCGCGCCCGCGCCCCGAACGCCCGCGCCCCCGAACGCCCGCACCCCCGCGGCCCTGTACCCGCGCGCCCGCGCCCCCGAACGCCCGCGCGCCCGCGCCCCGAACGCCCGCGGCCCTGTACCCGCGCGCCCGCGCCCCCGAACGCCCGCGCGCCCGCGCCCCGAGCGCCCGCGGCCCCGTACCCGCCCTCCCGCGCCCCCGAACGCCCGCGCGCCCGCGCCCCGAGCGCCCGCGGCCCCGTACCCGCCCTCCCGCGCCCCCGAACGCCCGCGGCCCCCGAGCGCACCGACATCGTTGAACCCCTGATGTTGTTGCTTCCCCCCGAGGGGCAGCATCGTTGGAGCCGTACTGCTGCTTCAACGACAGCACCGCTCCAACGATGACGCTGGACCGCGCACGAGGTACCGCATCGTCGGAGCTGTGATGCGGTTGGAGGCGACGAGAGCATGTAGCAACGACTGTCGAGCCTCAGGCCGTGGTGCGAGCAGTACGAATCTTGCTGGCGGAAAGGCCGACGCCATACGCCACGATCGAGGCCAGCCGCAGTGGTCACGGAAGCTACCGCATCCCAGACCAACGCGAGCGCCATTGCCCCGCCCTCTTACACCGCAATTGGCGGCATTTGCTGAGCTACAGCCAGTCGCGGCGCTTGAATACGAAGTAGAGCGTCACGCCGGCCACGACCATGATGGCGGCGGAAATGTCGAACCCGATCGCCCGGCCGAAGTAGGGATAGGGCACGTTCATGCCGTAGACGCCGGTCACCAAAGTCGGCACCGCGATGATCGCGGCCCAGCTTGTGACCTTCTTGGTGATCACGTTCATCCGATTGCTCTGGATCGTGAGGTTGGTCTCCAGGATCGAGGTCACCAGGTCGCGTAGGCTTTCCGTCCATTCGGCGGCCCGCAGCGAGTGGTCATACACATCCTGGTAGTACGGCTGCAAGCGCTCGGTCACGATGTGCAGGTCGCGCCGCAACACGGTATTGACGACTTCGCGCATCGGCAGTACTACCCGCCGGAAGAGCACCAGGCTCTTGCGCAATTCGAAACTGCGCCGTTGCACCGCACCCTGATCCCTCGCCGTGTCGGCGAACAACAGGTCCTCGAGTTTTTCGATCTCGTCGTCCAGGGACTGCACGGCGGTGAAGTAGCCGTCCACGACATTGTCGAGCAAGCCGTGCAGCAAAAACCCGACGCCTTCGGTGGCCAGGTCGGGACTGCCATCCCAATAGTTGAGCACCGAAGCGATGTTTAGCCCTTCGTCTTTGCGCACCGTGATCAAGGCGCGGCTGGTGATGAAGGCCGAGACTTCGGCCATGCTCAGCTCACCTGAGCTGGCGTCCAGGTGGACGGCATACGCGGTGAGGAAGAGGTGGCTGCGGTACCTGTCGATCTTAGTCCGCTCGTGTGCGTGGATGGCGTCCTCGACAGCCAGCGGATGGAGCCCGAACTCGTCGCTCAGGACGGCGAGATCGCTCCGATCCGGCGCGAGTAGGTCTAGCCAGACGATGGCGGAGTCGTCGTCCAGGTAGTCGCTGATGTCCTCGACCGGGAACCCTTCGGCGACCAGTTTCCCCTCCTGGTAGACCCTGGTGCGAGCCTGGCACTTCGTGGGGCTCGACGCGCAGATGGATGCTGCCGCTGCGCTATCGTCCGGCCGGACGGTCCCATTCGAAGTCGTTTCAGTCACGTAACCCGCCCGATGATTACCGATCGCAGAATGTTCGCTTCACGGTGGAGCCGACCAGCCTGCTCCGTCAAGCCCCTGGCCGCGTAGTCGACCGCCGCCTGCTCCCGCTCGGAGATCTCGGCTTCGACGATTCGCGCTACTTGCGCGGCACTGAGCTGTTTGCGAAGGACCTCGGTCACGCCAACCCCGACCGCTGACCCGGCGACGTGCGCGTTGCCCACGCGAGCGTCGAGCGGCACCGCGTCGACAGGCACCACGCGGCCACGCACCGCGTCACCTTGCACAGCCTGGCCTGGCACCGCCTGGCCTGGCACCGCCTGGCCTGGCACCGCCTCGGCGTTGGCGATCGCGCTCAGCGCGCTGCGCAAAGCCGAGGTCGCCACCGCATCTCGGGCGAGCAGCGCTTCGCGCAGCGCCGCCCTAAGGCTCGCCTGAAGCTGGAGTGCGCCATCGTCTTGCACACTGGCAACGATACGGGCGTGGTGGCACTTGATCGGGCGACCACGCCCGCTCGTGGGCGATCAGGCGAAACAGCGGCGGCTGACCCATCAGGTGCAGAACCACGCCAGAGCGGCCGCTAGAACCACGAAGATGCCGGTTTCGTACCACTGGAAATCCCAGAACCGGCTGGTCGGCTCATAGGTGAGTAGCTGGCTCAAATGCAGTGCGCCGATCGAGGCGTTGCAAGTATGGAAACTGCCGGTGCGGCACGCGTGCGGCGGAGGCCAGGTGATCCACCTCGGCCACGCGAACTGCACGGAGGCGAAGCTAGCCAAGGCGGCAGCCATGGCGGATATCGTGCGTTTGAGCAGGACGCCAGCCGTGACGCCGACGGCGACGGCGACGGCGACGGCGAAGAAGAATGCCGCATAGCCGACAGGGGCTAGACGGGCTCAGCCCACAACTGACCATCGCGGTGAGCAGCCCGGCCACCACCATCGCCGCGAGGCCGATCAAGCCAACCTTGATGAGCACCCTGCGGTGCAGCGTGACGCTTTGGTTCCAGGCCAGCCGATAGGCGCCAGTCTCCAACTCGTGCGCGATCAGCGGCGCTCCCCAGAAGGTGCCGCGGATTTCCGCTCCGCAGCGCTGGCCAAGATCACGGATACCTGACTAGGCCGGAAATGCCGGTTATAGTCCGTCCTGGTGCCGACGACGCAGGCCGACACGGGGAAATCGACCCTCAGAACCCCGACCGACGCCACCAACCTGACGCCCAACCGGCACCACCAGCCCCTTGGACCACAGCATCGGCCGGCGAGACAGTCGCTTCCTCGTGACAAGTCAGGCTCGATGCTGCTCATATCACGAGGAAGCGACTTTTTTAAACGGTCATTAAGGCAGATACACGCCTAAAACGTCACCGAGGTCAGTCGCTAACGCGTGATACGACGGCAACATCGGCGACCTTTCACGACTTAGCGACTATCCGACTCCCCCAACCACCCAACCAGTCCGCACAAAACGGGTAAAAGGTCTAAACCGGTCACTCGACGAGCACGCCCGGTCAAAGTCGCAGGCCAGTACCCGCAGCGGTCACCGCGACGAAGCACGCCAGCCCCGCAGCGGTCACCGCGGCGAAAGCGGCCAGCACCCCCAGCGGTCACCGCGGCGAAAGCGGCCAGCACCCGCACCAGTCACCGCGGGCGAACCAGGCCGCCAGGCCAGCAGGCCGCCAGGCCGCCAGGCCAACTCACTCTCGCCGGCCACAGCCCGCGGCCGCGCTGGAGTCAGCTGCCGTCGGGGTAGCCGCCGCGGTGCAGCACCATCGGATGGCGGGGCAAGGTGCCGGCCGGGTCGCGCAACCTGGCCTGGGTTTGGGTGAGGTACGGCCGACGGGAACGCCAGCCGTCCGGGTAGCCGGCCAGCCCGAGCGCCAGTGTCGGCTCACCATCGGTCCGGTCGGCGAGCAGCGCCACGAGCGAGTCGCGTAGCCCGCCGACGACGCCCGGGCCAAACGACTCCTGCCATCGATACTCGATCTTGGCCGCCAGCCTGGGCCGCCGGTCTCTGGTGGCGACCCCGCGCGAGCTGAGCTGGATGAACTTGCCGCGCCGACCGGCTGGATCAGCACCGATCCGCGCGTAGCCATGCCGCTCAAGGAAGCCAACCGCCGACGCGACGCCCTCCTTGGAGACGCCTGCCGCCGGCGGAATGTCGGCCACCCGAGCACCGGCATCCTCAATCACCCTGAGCACGTTGGCGCAGATCGGCAGTGGCAGCTTCGCTTCGCTCTCATAGTCCAGGGTGAACGCCAGCAGCACCGACGACAGCAGCGCCGACAGATCAAGCTCGGCCACCTCAGGTGCCGGCAGGCCGAGGTCACGCAGATCGCGATAGCGAGACCGCATCCCGTCAGCGAAAGACACCATCGGCAGGTAGCGCGGCATGCCGGCACATCGCTCCCGCGCGATGACCTGGAGCGCGGATCGCAACTCGGCGACCGATGCCGCGTCGAACCGCCGCTCCCAGCGCCGGTCGATCACGCCATCGAGCCGACGCCAGCCCGCCTGCGCGTACCGACCAGCCCGAGTTGGCTTGACCAGGCTGTCGGGCGTGATCTTGAGGTAGCCCCAGCGCTGCAGCCCAGTTAGATTGGCCGGCAGTCCTTTGGCCTGATCGAGCGCGATCCCGTCCGGCGGCAGGTAGCGCATCAGGTTGGACCACATCGCCATCGAGGTGAGCCAGGCACCGCGGCTCGGGACGGCCGCATCGTCGCTGTCCGCCACAGGTCCAGCTGATGCAGGTCCAGCCGACCCGAAGTCCGATGTGCGGTGCGCCAGGTGGTGCTCAAACTCATTGTCAAACTCGATCGTGTACGCGATCAGAAGCTGCGAAAGCATCTCGGCGAGCATCGGACCTCCAACCGGCACGGGACCTAACCTAGCTTCAGGCACCGACACCGGAGGAGACAGATGCGGATCGCGGTCATCGGAACGGGGAACATTGGCAGCACGCTGGGCGGCAAGTGGGCCGCGGCCGGGCACGAGGTGACCTATGGCGCCCGCATGGCCAGGGACGACGGCCCGAACGGCGCGCCGGTAATGATCGTTGATGACGCGATACTCGAAGGCGACGTGGTCGTGCTGGCGGTGCCTGGCTCGGCGGTCGCCGCCACCGTCGACGCGCAAGGCCCAAGACTCGCCGGGAAGGTCGTCATCGACGCGACCAACAACATCGGGGCGGCTGAGCACAACGGCTACGCCGCTATCAAACAGGCCGCACCGCACGCCAGGTACGTGCGCGCCTTCAACACGCTCGGCTGGGAGAACTTCGCTGACCCGCCGGCCGGCGCCGACCTGTTCTTCGCTGCCGATGCCGACGCGCGGCAGACGGCTGAGCAATTGATCGAAGACATCGGGCTTGGCCCGGTCTACGTCGGCGCGGCTGACGCCCGCCAACTCGTGGACTCGCTGGCACCGCTCTGGTTCGCCCTGGTCGCCCAGCAAGGCGGTGACCGCAAGCTAGCTTTCAAGGTCGTGCCGTAGCGTGCGTTCAGAATTGTTCGGTGCGCTCTTTTACCGTGGCCGGCTCAGCGTCGATGACGACGCCTGGCTGCAGGCGATGCTCGACACCGAAGCCGGACTCGCCCGCGCGGCCGAACGCGCCAGCCTCGCCCCGCCAGGCTCGGGTGCCGCGGTCACGTCAGTAGCCAGTGTCAGTTTTTTTCATAACGCGACCATCGGCGCGACTGCCGCAGCGACGGGAAATCCCGTCCCGGCGCTAGTCAAAGCCCTGACTGAGCTGCTGCCTGCCGAGCCCGCCGGTGCCGCGCAAGCCGTGCACCTGGGCGCGACCAGCCAGGACATCATCGACACCGCCGCCATGCTGATCGCCCACCGGGTACTCGCCGAGATCGGCACCGACCTAGCCACCGCGGCCAACGCCTGCGCCGATCTCACCCAAGCCCACGCGAACACAGTGATGGCCCGCCGCACCCTGCTCCAGCAGGCGGTCCCCATCACCTTCGGCCTGGTCACGGCGGGCTGGCTGACTGCCATCGATGAGGCCCGTCAGCAACTGCACGACGTCCGCGCCCATCGCCTTGCCATCCAGTACGGCGGCGCGGCCGGCACTTTGGCCGCACTCGGCGACCAAGGCCCCCGAGTCGCCGGGTACCTGGCGCAGGAGCTAGGTCTAGCGCTGCCGGTGCTCCCCTGGCACACGAACCGCTCCCGCATCCTGGACCTGGCCGCCGCTCTCACCGCGACCTGTGCCGCCCTCGGCAAACTAGCCCGCGACGTCACCTTGCTAGCTCAGACCGAGGTGCACGAGGTCAGCGAGCAGACCGGCGGCGGCTCATCCACCATGCCGCACAAGCAAAACCCGGTCGCCAGCGTCCTGGTCCTGGCCAACACCCAGCAAGCACCCAACCTCTACGCCACCCTCGCCGCCGCCGCCGAGCAGCAACTTCAACGCGCAGCTGGCAATTGGCACGCCGAATGGCTCCCCCTCACCGCCCTGCTCAACGCCACCACCACAGCCACCATCTGGGCGACCGACCTGCTCCACGGCCTCCAGGTGGACAGCGCGAGAATGCGCCACAACCTAGACCAAACTCACGGCCTACTCCTAGCCGAGCAGCTCACCACCCAACTAGCCCCCTACCTAGGCCGCCTAGCAGCCCACGCCCAAGTGGAGAAGGCCAGCCAAACCGCGTCGACCACCAACACCGACCTCATCACTGCTCTGTACGAAGACACCGACTCGGCGGCGAAGCTAGCCAAGACCCCGCTAAGCCGAGACCAGCTAGTAACTTCGCTGACCCCCACCAGCTACCTAGGCGCCACCCACCACTTCATCGACCAAGCCCTCGCAGCGCACTCGCGAGTCGATGATGCACTGAGCTAGGGCCGGGTGACCCCCGTAGCCTGATTTTCATGAACACCGGCCAAAACACCCGTCGCGAAGTCCTAGGCGACGACTACGTAGACCGTGCCATCGCCAACACAACAGACTTCACCAGGCCGTTCCAGGAGTTCATTACCGCCTATGCCTGGGGCGACATCTGGACCCGCCCAGGTCTGACGAGACCAGAACGCAGCATGATCACTCTCGCCATCTTGGCAACACTTCGCCAGGACGAGGAACTAGCCCTGCACCTCAAGGCCGCACTCCGCAACGGCCTCAGTCAGGACCAGATCCGCGAGGTGCTGATGCAGGTCGCGGTCTACGCGGGCGTCCCGGCCGCTAATCGTGCCTTCGCCATCGCCTCGATGGTGCTTGACGAAGTTCCGTAGACCGCACAGTTGTTCACTTAGCGGTCAGTCGATATCGTTTCGGTACCCCTGATTCAGTGCACACTGTCGCTGTCGTAAACGGAGGCGTGATGGCGGAGCTCGGGTCGCTGGCCGAGGCGATCGCCGCGACCATCAGTGACGGCGACACAGTCGCGATGGAGGGCTTCACTCACCTGATCCCGCATGCCGCCGGGCATGAGGTGATCAGGCAGCGGCGCCGCGACCTCACCTTGATCCGGATGACTCCTGACATCATCTATGACCAGCTGATCGGGGCCGGCTGCGCCCGCAAGCTGATCTTCTCTTGGGCGGGCAATCCGGGCGTCGGCTCGTTGCACAGGTTCAGGGACGCGGTCGAGCGGTCCTGGCCGGTACCGCTGGAGATCGAAGAGCACAGTCACGCTGGCATGGCGAACCGCTATCTGGCCGGTGCCTCCGGCCTGCCGTTCGCCATCTTGCGCGGGTACCGTGGTACCGACCTGCCCGCCCACACGGCCGGCGTCGCCGACATCACCTGCCCGTTCACCGGCGAGACGCTGACCGCCGTCTCAGCGCTGCGCCCCGACGTGACCGTCATCCACGCGCAGCAGGCTGACCGGCTGGGCAACGTCCAACTTTGGGGTATCACCGGGGTGCAGAAAGAGGCCGTGCTTGCGGCGGCACGATCGGTGGTTACCGTCGAGGAGGTCGTCGATGAGCTCGAACCACACGCTGGCGCGGTCGTGCTTCCTTCCTGGTTGCTGAGCTATGTGGCGCTGGTGCCAGGCGGCGCTCATCCGTCCTACGCGCAGGATTACTCAACCAGGGACAACGACTTCTATGTGGCCTGGGACGCGATCAGCCGGGACCGCGTGACCTTCCAGTCCTGGCTGGATGAGCATGTGCACCGGGTGAGGCCGGCTGTCGCGACCGGAGTCAACCCATGAGCTACACCGCCGATGAAATGATGACGGTGACCGCCGCCCGCGTGCTGACCGACCGAATGACCTGCTTCGTCGGGATCGGCCTGCCGAGTGAGGCGGCCAACCTGGCTCGCGCCACGCACGCGCCGAAGCTAGTACTGATCTATGAGTCGGGCACTATCGGCACCAAGCCCGAGGTACTGCCGCTGTCCATCGGCGACGGCATCTTGGCCCAGACGGCTGACTCAGTGGTGAGCGTGCCAGAGATCTTCAATTACTGGCTCCAGCCAGGCCGGATCGACGTGGGCTTCCTCGGGGCAGGCCAACTCGACCGTTTCGGCAATATCAACACCACCGTGATCGGCGGCGACTACGCCCACCCGAAGGTCAGGCTGCCGGGCGCAGGCGGCGCTCCGGAGATCGCCGCCGCTTGCAAGGAAGTCATCGTGGTGCTGCGGCAGTCGAAGCGCACGTTCGTCGACCAGGTCGATTTCATCACCTCGGTCGGATTCGGTGACGGCCAAGGCACCAGGCAGCGACTGGGACTGACCGGGGGTGGACCGCAACGGGTGATTACCGACCTGGGCGTACTCAAGCCCGACCCGATGACCTGTGAACTGGTGCTGACCGGCATTTACCCTGGAGTATCTACTTCAGAAGTAAAGGCGCGAACTGGCTGGGACCTGCACATCGCAGCGGACCTCACCGAAATCCCGCCGCCGACCGAGCCTGAGCTGACCGTGCTGCGCAGCCTGGTCGCGACCCGGCCGGCCAGGAAAGCGCCTGCTAGTCAAGGAGCCGCCGGATGACCGTGCAGCCCTACATTCGACCGGTCGGCGTGCATCCGCCGCTCGACTACCCGCCGTACCGCTCGACCCAGTTGCGGGCGCCGAAGCAGCCCTTGGTGCTACTGCCGCACGGGCTGACCGAGGTCACCGGGCCTAGGTACGCGTCCACGCCGGTCACGGCCGGCGATGCCGACCTGACCACCAGGCATCAAGGCGAGCCACTCGGCGAGCGGATCATCGTGACCGGCCGGGTGCTCGATTCGGGTGGCCGCCCGGTGCCCGACACCCTGATCGAGATCTGGCAGGCCAACTCGGCGGGCCGGTACGCGCACCGAGTCGATGAGCACCCCGCGCCGCTCGACCCTAACTTCGACGGGGCCGGCCGTTGCATGACCGATGCCGACGGTTACTACCGGTTCATCACCATCAAGCCCGGTGCCTATCCGTGGGGCAACCAGCTGAACGCCTGGCGGCCGGCGCACATCCATTTCTCACTGTTCGGGCACGCGTTCGCGCAGCGCTTGATCACGCAGATGTACTTTCCTGGCGACCCGCTGTTCGCGCAGGACCCCATCTTCAACTCGGTACCAGACGCTAAAGCCAGGCAGCGGATGATCGCCAGCCTCGAACTGGACCTGACCGTGCCGGATTGGGCGCTTGGCTACCGGTGGGACATCGTGCTGCGCGGCCGCGAGGCTACCGTCTTCGAGGAAGGCGCCGACTAGTGTCACTGCCGATCACGCCATCGCAGACCGTCGGGCCGTACCTGGCGATCGGGCTGCCCTGGCCGGATGGCCCCTACGTAGTACCGGTCGGCACGCCCGGCGCGATCACTATTACCGGCCTGGTGTTCGACGGGGCCGGTCAGCCGCTGCCCGACGCGATGGTGGAGACCTGGCAGGCCGACGCGGACGGCCGGTTTGACCACCAGGGCGACCCAAGTGGCGACCCACGTGGCGCGGCACCGCCAAGGACGCAGGGATTTCGTGGTTTCGGGCGAAGCGCCACCGATGCCGACGGCCAGTACCGGATCGTCACGGTCAAGCCAGGGCCGGTGCCCGCCCCCGCTGGCGGCCAGCAGGCACCGCACCTGGACGTGTCGGTGTTCTCGCGCGGGCTGCTTGACCGGGTAGTGACCAGGATCTACTTCGCTGACGAGGCCGCGGCGAACGCCGCTGACCCGGTGCTCGGCAGCGTTCCTGCTGATCGGCGAGGCACGCTCATCGCCCAGGGCGGCGACCACGACTACCGATTCGACATCCGGCTGCAAGGTGCCGCGGAGACCGTGTTCTTCGATGTCTGACGAGCTGAGCGCGAGGTTCGATGGCACGGCCGACGCGCCAGTACTCGTGCTCGGCAATTCACTCGGCACCAGCAGCCGGGTCTGGGACCGGCAGGCGGCGGCATTGGGCGAGCGGTACCGCCTGCTGCGCTACGAACTGCCCGGCCATGGCGGCGCCCACTCGCCCCCCGGGCCGTACTCAATCGGCGGGCTTGGCCGCCAGGTGCTTGCGCTGCTCGACGCGCACGGCATCAGGCAGGTGCGCTACGCCGGAGTCTCGATTGGCGGCATGATCGGGATGTGGCTGGCGGCGAACGCGCCCAACCGGATCAGCACGCTCGGGCTGGTCTGCACCTCGGCTTACCTGCCGCCGGCCGAAGGCTGGCAGGCGCGGGCGGCCCAGGTGCGGGCAGGCGGCATGGCCAGCGTGGTGGAGCAATCGATCGGTCGGTGGTTCACGCCGGCGTTCATCGCCAGCGAGCCCGACCTGGTCACGTTGTTCGCCGCCGACCTGGCCAGCGCCGATCCGATCGGCTACGCGGGCTGCTGCCTGGCCATCGCCACCATGGACCTGCGGCCGGAGTTGGCGTCGATCAGTGCGCCGACGCTGGTCATCTCTGGCCGAAACGACCCGGCGATCCCGCCGGAGCACGGCGCGGCGATCGCCGCCGCGATTCCCGCTGCCCGGCACGTCACCGTCAATGGGGCACACCTGGCGAATCTGGACGCGGCATCCGAAGTTACCCAGACGCTGCTCAACCACCTGGCTGGGCGATCCGACCACCGGCAATAGTTCGCATGGCGCACTCGGGCGTTACGATGCTGGAGAGATGACAAGCTCCGGGCGCATTGCGAACGATATCCACGATGCCGCGCAGCCGCTCGATAGCGAGCCGGCCGTCAACGCGGCGGTGGAGGCTGTCCCGAGGTCGGCGGCTAGTCCGGCCAGGGACAGCGATTTCGTCCAGTCGCTTGATCGCGGGCTCGCGGTCATCCGGGCATTTGGCCCGGATCGGGAGCGGCTCAGCCTGAGCGAAGTGGCCCGGGCCACGGGCCTGACCAGGGCCGCGGCTCGCCGGTTCCTGCTGACCTTGGTCAAGCTTGGCTATGTGCGCAATGACGGCAGGGAGTTCTCACTGCGGCCACGGGTGCTTGAGCTTGGCTACGCCTACCTGTCCGGCCTGGCAATGCCCGAGATCGCCGCGCCGCATTTGGAGGAGCTGGTCGCCAAGCTGCGCGAGTCCTCGTCGATCTCGGTGCTTGACGGGCACCACATCGTCTACGTGGCCAGGGTTCCGACCAAGCGGATCATGACGGTCGCCATCTCGGTCGGCACCAGGTTCCCGGCGTTCGCCACCTCGATGGGGCGGGTACTACTCGCTGGCCTCAGCGAGGAAGAGCTGGAGCGATATCTCAGCGAGGCGACGCTCGAGCCGCTGACCGCCCGCACCGTGACCGATCCTGACCAGCTCAGGGAGATCGTGGCCGAAGTCGGCAAGCAGGGCTACGCGATTGTCGACCAGGAACTTGAGGAAGGACTGCGGGCGATCGCCGCCCCGATCCGTAGCACCGCAGGCCGCGTCACAGCGGCTATCAACGTCTCCGCGCACGCCAGCCGGGTCAGCCTGGCGGCAATGCACACCGACATCCTCCCCGCGCTACTGCAGACCGCACGCCAGATCGAGACCGACCTAAGATCCCAAGGCACCAACTAGCCCCGCGCTCCCCCCTCCCCCCGCTCCCCCGCAGGGTAGCGGTCAGCACCGTCGTCTCTGCGGTGCTGTTCCAACGACACCGCAGGGACGACGGTGCTGACTGAAGCCTGGGATCAGGCAGCATCGGCGGGACGACGCTGGCTGATCCAGGAACGGGCCAAGCGGCCTAGGCGCGAACAAAGGATCGCACGCCGCCCAGTGGACCCGCACCAGCCCGGCTGTTTCAGCGGCCGTGGTACTCGTCGTCGGTGACGTGCGCACCCCAGGCAGACTCTGGCCGCTCATCGCCCGGCGGCACGGCCTCAGTGATCGACAAGTGCGTCATGAAATGGTCAGGTGCCGCGCCGTGCCAGTGCCATTCGTCAGCCGGGGTCAGGACGATATCGCCGGCACTGATCTCGGCGAGTTCGTGGCCACGGGATTGCACCAGCCCGCGGCCTTCAGTGACATACAGTGTTTGCCCGACCGCGTGACTGTGCCAGGCGGTGCGAGCCGACGGCGTGAAGTGCACCGCATTGACCCGGACGCGCGATGGCTCCTTGCCGCTGGCGATGGCGTCAATGAAGACCTCGCCGGTGAACATCTCGGCCGGGCCCTTCCCCGTTGGCTGCCTGGCCTGGATTTCCATGAACGTCTCCCCTTTGGCTGACCGGGATTTACCGCTGGCACCTAGCACCCAAGGATAGAGCGCGAAGTGACGCCAAGGTGAGCGCCCCCGGCGGGCTAGGTCCAGACCTCGGCGGCCACCTTGACGATCAGCGCTAGCTTGGATTTTTGCTGGTCGATGGTGAGGACGTTGCCTTCGACGGTGGAGGAGAAGCCGCACTGGGGGGAGAGGCAGAGCTGGTCGAGCGGTACGTACTTGGCTGCTTCGTCGATTCGGCGCTTCAGGTCATCGGGATTCTCTAGCTCGCCCCGCTTGGTGGTGACCAGGCCGAGCACCACCAGTTTGCCCTTGGGCACGAAGCGGAGCGGAGCGAAGCTGCCCGAGCGCTCGTCGTCGTACTCGAGGAAGAAGCCGTCCACGTCCAATTCGCTGAACAGCGCCTCGGCCACGAAATCGTAGCCGCCTGCGGCCGCCCAGGAGGAGCGGAAGTTGCCGCGGCACATGTGCGTGGTGACCGCCATCCCCTCGGGTCGGCCAGCGATCGCGTTGTTGACCTGGCTGATGTAACGCAGGTGCAGGTGCTCGGCGTCTTCGCCACGCTCGGCGATCTCGGCGCGCTGGGCCGGATCGTTCAGGTAGGCCAGGCTGGTGTCGTCGAGTTGCAGGTAGCGGCAACCGAGGTCGGCGAGCCGCTTGACCTCGTCAGCGTAGGCAGCCGACAGGTCCGCCCAGAACCGTTCCATGTCCGGGTAGACGTCGTGGTCAATAGCGGCAGGACCGCCGCGGTAATGCACCATGTTCGGCGAGGGGATGGTGAGCTTGGGCGTCACCGAGCCAGTGACGACTGATTTCAGATAGGAAAAATCCGCGCCGAAGATCGTGTCGTTGACCTTGATTTCGCTGTCCACCCGCATCGCCGCCGGGGTGAACTCGATGGTGCCATTCGCGTTCTTGAACTTCACTGCCAGGTTGCCAGCCGCTTTGCTGATCCCGCCGAGCGAGTAGATGAAGTCCATGTGCCAGGACGCCCGGCGGAACTCGCCGTCGGTCGCCGACCGCAAGCCGACCGACGCCTGCATCGCCACGGCGTCGGCGATCGCGGCGTCCTCCACAGCGCGCAACGCGGCGGCTTCCATCGCGCCGGCCGCGAACTTCGCCCGCGCATCCAGCAGTACCGGCGGCCTGAGCAGGCTGCCCACGTGATCGGCGCGGAACGGCGGTGTGATGCGCATGTCAGTCCTTACTTGGGTAGCCGGTGTAGTTCTCCGCCAGCGAGATGGCAGCCGCGCGGGATGACACCAGGTAGCGAAGCTGCGACAACTGGAGCGCGGCTTCCATCGCGTCCGCCCCTGGAGTGCGGTGCAGCATGGTAGTCATCCACCAGGAAAAATGGGTTGACCGCCAGATCCGGTGCAGACAGGTCTGCGTATAAGCATCAGCCAACTCCGGCTTGCCTGCCAGCAGATCAGCCAGCGCCGGTGCCAGCACGGCCACATCAGCGATGGCGAGGTTCAGCCCCTTGGCACCGGTCGGCGGGACAATGTGCGCGGCGTCCCCGGCCAGGAACAGCCGGCCGTAGCGCATCGGGGTCGCCACGAAGCTGCGCATCGAGGTGATGCTCTTGTCAAGTACTGGCCCTTGGTTAAGTCCCCAGCCCGGCAGGGCGAGGCGAAGCTGCAACTCGTCCCAGATCCGATCATCGGGCCAGTTATCGACCGAGTCGTCGGGGTCGACCTGCAGGTACAGGCGACTGACCGACAGGCTGCGCAGGCTATGCAAGGCGAAGCCGTTGCGGTGGTGGGCGTAGATCAGCTCATCGGTGGACGGCGGCACGTCGGCGAGGATGCCGAGCCAGGCGTACGGGTACTCGCGTTCGAGCACGGTCATCAGTGCGGCGGGAATCGCTGGTCGGCTGACGCCGTGGAAGCCGTCGCAGCCGGCGATCGCGTCGCAGACCAACTCGACCTTGGTGCCGTCGGCCTTCGTGTAGCGCACGACCGGCTGGTCGCGATCCACTTGATCAACCCAGGTACCGATGACCCCGAAGTCGATCAGACCGCCTGCCGCGAGCCGTTGCGAAATAAGGTCTTTCACTACCTCAGTCTGCGCATAGACCGTCACCGTCCGGCCACCGGTCAGCTCGCGAAAGTCCAGATGATGCCGCTCCCCGTCGAACTGCAGGTAAATGCCGCCGTGCTCGAGTCCTTGCTGGTCAAGTCGGCTGGCGAGGCCGGCTTCGCGCAGCAGCCGTACGCTACCGTACTCAAGCACGCCGGCCCGCTGACGCGCCTCGCAATACGCGCGGCTGCGGGATTCGACGACCACGGAGTCGATGCCGCGCAGCGCGAGCAGATGCGAGAGCAGCAAGCCAGCGGGGCCGGCCCCGATGATTCCTACCTGGGTGCGCATCTTCCCTAAGTGCCGCAGCGGGCTAGAACGGATACGGTGCGATGTCGCCCCTGATGGTGACCCAGCGCGTGTCGGTGAACGCGTCGATATTGGCCGATCCACCGAACCGCGCCCCGGTGCCCGACGCCCGGATGCCACCAAACGGCGTATTGGGCGAGTCATCGACCGTCTGGTCGTTGATGTGCACGATGCCAGTCGGGATCTTCCGCGCCAGTTCGAGCCCGCGCATCACGTCTTTGGTCAAAATGCCGAGCGAGAGCCCGTACTCGGAGTCGGCCGCCAGTTTGGCCACTTCATCGGAGTCGGAGAAGCGGATCACCGGCGCGACCGGGCCGAAGACCTCGTCCGCGTAAGCGGGCATCGACGGGGCGACTTCCGCAAGCACGGTTGGCTTATAGAAGAGGCCTTCGTAGCTGCCGCCAGCCACGAGCTTGGCGCCTGCGTCGACGCTGCCGGTGACCAGTGCGTGCACTTTGTCGCGCTGCCGTTCGTCGATGATCGGGCCTAGCGCGACCTGACCGGACGCCGGGTCGCCGACCGGCAGGTGACCTGCCTTCTCGGCGAGGCGCTGCACGTAATCGTCGTAGATCGCGTCAGCCACGATGTGCCGGCCGGTGGTCATGCAGATCTGGCCCTGGTGCAAGAACGATCCCCAGGCGCCGGCCGACGCTGCCTTGTCCAAGTCGGCGTCGTCGAGCACGATCAGCGCCGAGTTGCCGCCAAGCTCGAGGTGCACCCGCTTGAGGTGCGCACCGGCCAGCGCGCCGACCTTGCGGCCAGCCGCCGTTGACCCAGTGAAGCTGATCACCGAGATCAGCGGGTCGGTCACCAGCGCCTCGCCGACGTCGGCGCCGCCGGGCAGCACGTGCAGCAGGCCTGGCGGCAGGCCGGCCTCATCGAAGACCCGTGCGATCGCGATGCCGCCGCAGACCGCGGTGCGCGGGTCCGGCTTGAGCACGACCGCATTGCCGAGTGCCAGGGCCGGCGCGACGGAGCGGATCGCGAGGATCTGCGGGAAATTAAATGGGGAAATAACTCCCACCACGCCGACCGGTACCCGTTCGGCGAAGCTCAGATGAGGTTGCTCGCTCGGCAGCAGCTCGCCGTACGGGCGGCCGGGCAGGGTCGAGGCTTCGAATACTTCCTCGGTCGCCACATGGGTCTCGAACTGCGCGGCTGGCGGGATCTTGCCGCTTTCCCTGATGTTCCAGTCCTCGATCTCGGCTCCGTGCGCGAGCCAGAGGTCACCAGCTTTGCGCAAGATCGCGGCCCGCTGGGGGTAGGGGGTCGCGGCCCAAGCGTGCTGGGCGGCGGCCGCTGCCGCCGTGGCGGCTGACACGTCGGCAGGTGCCGCGACGCCGACCACGCCGAGTTGATTGCCGGTAGCTGGCTCGATGACGGGTGCGGTCCCGCCAACCATCTCACGCCAGCCTGAGGAGAACGCCTTGCCGTGCCAGATGGATGTATCGAGCAGAGTCATATGCACTCCAGCTTGGCACACATCGGTATTTGTACGCTTAACGAACAACAGTTCCGTAATCGAACACTGAAAATCTAGGTGTCAGCTAGTTCGGTGTCAACGCTACGCCGTCACGAAGGATCGATGCCACCGCACCGTGCGCGGGAAGTGTCCAGCAGGCAGTACCCCGCAGCGCTTGAGATCGGCGATCCGGCCGAATATGGTGCCGCCATGGCACTGGGCAGGGCCGGGCCTCGTGACCCGGTCGACCAGATATTTCCTCGGGTTTCCCTGCTCACCGATCGGCTGCTGTTACGTCCATTCGAAAGTAGCGACGCCCTCGATGTTCACGCGGCCTGGAACGATGAGGCGTACCTGAGGTTCGTGCCGGCTGGGTTCGCGGCGGCGGGGGCCGAACTAGATCATGCGATCAAGTGGTGTGGCGTCGGCGTCGAACAATGGCGCGCCCTCGGCGAGGGAGTGGGCTTCGCGGCCGAGCCGAGGGCCGGCGGCCGGCGAGTGGGGCACGTGGCGCTGTTTGGCACCGACTGGACCGCGATGACCACGGAGATCCACTACTGGACCGCGCCGTGGGCGCGCGGTCGCGGCTACGCGACCGAAGCGGCCGCCGCGATAGCTCGGTGGGCACTGACCGAGCATCATTTCACCCGAGTGGCACTCGCCGCAGTCACCAGCAATCTCGCCTCGCGCAAGGTCGCTGAAGCGGCGGGATTCCGCCTCGAAGGCGTGCTACGCAACGCCGCGCTGACTCAGGCCGGCCGGCAGGATCTGAGCGTCTACAGCCTCATCCCCGCCGATCTCGCGCACATTCGGCCAACCTCGATCCAGCCGTTGCACCCGGCTAACTCGTAATCAGGACCGGTCGCCTGCCGTCCAACTGCCGAGTAATCGCACTTGGACGTAATGCCTATTCCCTTGCCTAAGCGCGCATAGGCGTGTGAGCCTTGACCCGGCACCGGAGGACTTAAATGAAGCTATTTAGCGACGACCTGCATGCGAGCCTAGCCGATCCAGTTCTCGATAGCATGAATTTTCTCAACGAGGTCACATTCCGCTATCCACGGGCGATCTCGTTCGCACCGGGCAGGCCGTACGATGGGTTCTTTGACAACGCCGACATCATTACTTATCTGCGCGACTATCTTGATCATCTGGCGCGCATCGGAAGGTCATCAGCTGGCGTACGCAGTCACCTTTATCAATATGGACCGACGGCCGGGCAGATCAGGGAGCTAATCGCGCACTCGCTGCGCAAGGAAGAAAATATCGACGTAGCACCAGAGGCCATAGTGGTAACGGTCGGCGCTCAGGAGGCGATGCTGCTCACATTGCGCGCACTGATCGCCGGTCCGCAGGATGTCTTGCTGATCTCGAGTCCTTGCTACGTCGGAATCCTCGGCGCCGCCAGGCTTCTCGACGTCAGCGTCACGACCGTACCTGAGGGCGACGGGCACATCTGCCTGGCTGACCTGGAGCGGACAATCGAGGCCGAGCGCGCCAAGGGCCGTCGGCCCAAGGCCTTCTACCTGGTGCCTGACCACGCCAACCCGACCGGCGGCACGATGCGGGAGCCAGAACGGGTCGCGTTGCTTGAGCTTGCCGCCCGCCACGAAATCCTGGTACTTGAGGACAACCCTTACCGACTGGTCTCGCCTGGCACCAGGATCCCGACCTTGAAATCGCTTGATCGCAACCAAACAGTCATCTATCTGGGTTCCTATTCTAAAACGGTCTTTCCCGGCGCGCGAGTTGGGTTCGTCATTGCCGATCAGCAGGTCGTAAGCGCGCCAGGCAAGTCCGGATCGTTGGCCGATGAGCTAGCGAAAATTAAGAGCATGGTAACCGTCAATACCTCATCGCTTAGCCAGGCCGTCGTCGGCGGTGCACTGCTGGCCTGCGATGGCTTGGTGTCTGCGCTTAACGCTCGGACGGCCTCGTATTACCAGCAGAACCTGACCGCGACACTGGCGAATCTCGACCGTCAGTTACCGGCTGAACGGCGTCGCGCGCTCGGGGTGAGCTGGAACCATCCTGACGGCGGCTTCTTCCTGTCACTTGAGGTCTCATTTCTCGCTGATAATGATGCGCTTGACCGGTCGGCGCGGGATTTCGGTGTCCTGTGGACACCGATGTCGTATTTCTATCCCGATGGCGGCGGCGAGCGGGGAATCCGGCTGTCAGTCAGCTACCTCACCGCCGAGGAGATCGATACCGGAATAGCCAGACTGGCCCGCTTTATCGAGTCGGCGACCGGCTCGCTATGACGACGGACACCATGGTCAACTATTGAGGAACCGAGAGATGATCAAAACACTCCAGTCACCGACAATACTGGGAGTGGGCACAGCTGTTCCGGCTGCTTCCTATACCCAAGACGAATTAATCGCCGCGCTTCAGATCACCGATCCCAAAGTACGGTCAGTCTTTGTCAGCAGTGCGATCAACCGCCGTTATCTTGTGCTGCCGCCGGCCGACGCGAACGGCAGCCGCATCGCCGAGCCGCAAGGTGACCTGCTCGACAAGCACAAGGCGATAGCCGTCGAGATGGGTGCGGCAGCGCTGGCTGCCTGTTTGAAGCGCATGAACGCCGCTGTCAGCGACATCTCCCACCTGTGCTGCGTGACCTCGACCGGGTTCCTGACGCCAGGACTGAGCGCACTGATCATCCGCGAACTTGGCATGGACAGGCACACCAGTCGCTGCGACGTCGTCGGCATGGGCTGCAACGCCGGCCTGAACGCGCTCGGCGTCGTCTCCGGCTGGGCCACCGCCAATCCTGGCCGGCTCGCCGCCGTCGTGTGTACCGAGGCCTGCTCGGCCGCGTACGCGATCGACTCGACGATGCGCACCGCGGTCGTCAACAGCCTCTTCGGTGACGGCGCCGCAGCTATCGTGCTCGGCGCGCCGGAGGCCAAGGACGGCGAGTACCAACGACCGCCAGGACCGCGCATGCTCAAGTCGGCCAGCTGCCTCATCACTGACGCCATCGATGCCATGCGCTATGACTGGGACCGTGATCTCGGCCGGTTCAGCTTTTTCCTCGACCCGCAGATCCCCTATGTAGTTGGCGCGCACGCCGAGCTAGTCGTGGACCGCCTGCTCGGCGGCACTGGCCTTCGGCGATCCGACATCCGCCATTGGCTGGTGCATTCGGGCGGCAAAAAGGTAATCGACGCCGTCGGCGTAAATCTGGGACTTACCCGCTATGACCTGAGGCACACGATCAGCGTGCTGCGCGATTACGGGAACGTGTCGAGCGGCTCGTTCTTGTTTTCCTACGAGCGATTGATTGAGGAGGGCGTCGCCGCGAACGGAGACTACGGCGTCCTCATGACCATGGGTCCCGGCTCGACAATCGAGACCGCGCTCATTCAGTGGTGAGGAGAGGTCTAGATGTCAGCTATAACCGCTACCGGCGGCCGCGTACTCCGCATTAACGGTGCCTCGTCATTGTCAGCCGCCCTAATCGAAGCGGTGCAGACCGCCTGCGACGATGCCGAAGGCCAGTCCGGCCTCAGTCTGGTCGCGGTTTCCGGCGTCCCCGATGACCTGACCAGGAACGCGGACCTGGACGTCAGCCTCGTATCCCGGTGGGAGCGGGTGGTGCGGCGCCTTGAACGCTGCACCAGCCCCACCGTCTGCACGGCCTCAGGCGACTGCGGCGGCCTTGCGCTCGACGTCTTGCTGGCCACCGATGTCCGCATCGCGACGCCTGATACCAAGCTGATCGTCTCCGCGTATGGCGATGCGACCTGGCCGGGGATGGCCGCCTTCCGGCTGGTCGATCAAGGCGGCATCGCCGGCGTCCGGCGCGCGGTGCTATTCGGAGAGCCGATCAACGCCACCGCGGCGCTGGCGCTTGGCCTGGTCGACGTGGTGACGCCGGATACGGGGGCCGCCGTGGCCGCTACCGCGGCCGCGATCGCGCACTTGGCTGGTTCTGAGCTCGCGATCAGACGTCAGCTCATGTTCGACGCTAAGCACCTGAGCTTCGAAGACGCACTCGGGCCACACCTGGCGGCTTGCGACCGGGCGCTGCGCAGGTCGGTCGGGCTGGTGGCGTCATGACCGCGCTCGCCGCCTCGCTCAAGCAGGCACCAGCGGCGGCCGCGCTGGACGCGGTTAGGACCGAGCGGGCGCGCTTTATGGAGACGCACGCGGAGGTCGTCTACGACGAGCTCACCGACGGGCGCGCCAGGTACCTGCGGCTGGATGAGTTGGTCAGTGCCGCCAGCGCCGCATTCCCAGGGCTGCTGCCGTCGGCCGCCGCGCTCGAAGCCGACCTGGCCAAGCCGCTCGCCGAGCGAGACGGCTACGAGATCGACCAAGGCATCTTCCTGCGCGGGGTGCTGCGATCGCCAGTGGCTGGCCCGCATTTGCTCGCTGCCATGCGGCGGCCAACCGATCGAGCGCTTGGTCTGCTCGCCGACTTCCGCCGCACCGGCCTGCTTGAGACCGAATCGGTCGTGATGCGGCGGCGCGACGGCGTCGCCGAGCTGACCATGTGCCGGGACGACTGCCTGAACGCCGAGGACGAGCTCCAGGTCGATGACATGGAGACTGCGGTCGATCTAGCCCTGCTCGATCCGGCCGTTCGGGTCGGGCTGGTCAGGGGCGGGCCGATGAGCCATCCGCGGTACCGCGGCAAGCGGGTATTCAGCGCTGGCATCAACCTCAAGCGCCTGCACGCAGGCGAGATCTCGCTGATCGGATTCCTGCTCCGGCGTGAGCTCGGCTACCTGCACAAGCTACTGCGCGGATTACATACCGACGACGAGTCCTGGCAAGCCGCGACCGGCAAACCGTGGGTGGCCGCCGTCGACACGTTCGCGATCGGCGGCGGCTTCCAGTTGCTGCTGGTATTCGACTACGTGCTGGCGGCGTCTGACGCCTGGTTCAGCCTCCCCGCCGCGCAGGAAGGCATCATCCCAGGTGCGGCTGGCCTGCGCCTCAGCGGCTTCACCGGACCCCGGATAGCCAGGCAGATCATACTTGACGGCCGACGGATCATGGCCAGTGAGCCAGCCGCCCGACTGCTCGTCGATGATGTGGTTGACCCAGCCGAACTCGACGCCGCCATCGCGAAGATCGTCACCCGCTTCGGCGAGCCCGCCGTGCTCGCCAACCGGCGCATGCTCAATCTCGCTGACCAGAGCGAGGACGACTTCCGCCGCTACCTGGCCGAGTTCGCGGTGCAGCAGGCGCTGCGGGTCTACGGGCAGGACGTCATCAGCAAGGTCAGCAAGTTCTCTGGCGGCTCATGATGGCGCAAGAACGCACCGTCAGGTACGAAAAGAAGGACCAGGTCGGGTACGTCACCCTGGACCGGCCGGCTGTGCTGAACGCGATGAACGCGCAGATGCACGAGGAACTCGCGGCCATCTGGGACGACGTCGAAATGGATGACGGTATTCGGGTCGCCGTCCTCACCGGCAGCGGTGACCGTTCGTTTTGCGTGGGCCAGGACCTCAAAGAACGAGAGCGGCTTGATCGCGCGGGAGCACCGCCGACTTCCTTAGGCAGCCGCGGGCAGTCAGGCTATCCGCGGCTCACCGAGCGCTTCTCCATGTCCAAGCCCGTGATCGCACGGGTTAACGGCTATGCGCTCGGCGGTGGTTTCGAACTCGCCCTGGCCTGCGACCTCATCATCGCCTCCGATCGTGCTTCGTTCGGCCTGCCCGAGGCAAGACTCGGCCTCATCCCAGGTGCGGGCGGGGTGTTCAGGCTCGCCAGGCAGTTACCGCTCAAGTTGGCGGCCGGCTACCTGATGACCGGCCGCAGCCTGACGGCGGCCCAGGCCAAGCGATTCGGTCTGGTCAACGAGGTAGTCGGCGATGACGGGCTGGACGAGTGCGTCGCCTCGTGGACGTCGGACATCATCCGCTGCGCGCCGCTGTCGGTCCGGGCGATCAAGGAGTGCATGCTCCGCTCCGTCGACATGCCGCTTGAGCAGGCCTTCCTGACTGATTACGAGTGGGAGGAACGCCGCAGGCACAGCGAGGACGCCATCGAAGGAGTCCTGGCGTTCGTCGCGAAACGGGAACCGCAATGGCTCGGATACTAGCCGGGCGTCAACGGAAGGAATCATCATGGCTAATCCCTTCGATGACGAGCAGGGAACCTTTTTTGCTCTGGTCAATGACGAGGGACAGCATTCGCTCTGGCCTGCGTTCGCTGACATCCCGGCGGGCTGGCGGGTCGGCTGCGGTCCGGCACCGCGAGCGGCCTGCCTGGACTACATCGAGCAGACCTGGACGGACCTGCGCCCGAAGAGCTTGATCGCGGCGATGAGCGCGGCCGCGGTGCCGCAGGGAGAGGTCTCGTCATGATCCCAGGCCCAGGACCACTCATCACGATGCGCGGCGGCTTCGGCCCAGAATCTGAGCTAAGCCGACAGCGGATCACGCCGGGCACGGCCCGCCGCATCCTGCCCTACGCCAGGCCCTATCGCTGGCGAATCTTTACCTTGCTGTGCTTTACCGTCGTCGATGCCGCCATCACGGTGACGACCCCACTGCTGTTCGAGATCCTGATCGACCGTGGCATCCTGCCGAGGGACACCGGCATCGTCGTGGGAGTGGCGGTCGCTGTCGCCGGCCTGGCGCTGCTCCAGGCACTCGTTGGCTTCATCGAAAGCTGGGCGTCAGCTCGCATCAGCGAAGGCCTCATCTACGATCTGCGCACCCAGGTGTTCAAGCACGTGCAGCGCCAGCCGCTGGCCTTCTTTACCCGCGCCCAGACCGGGTCGCTGGTGAGCAGGCTCAACACTGACGTCGTCGCGGCGCAGCAGGCGGTGACCTCGTTGTTGTCCACGGTGGTGTCGAGCGGGTTGATCCTGATCTTGGTGCTCGGCACGATCTTCTACCTGTCCTGGATCGTCGGCGTGATAGCGCTGGTCGTAGTCCCGTTCTTCGTACTGCCAGGTCGCATTGTCGGGCGCAGGCTGCAGCGGCTGCTGCGCGAGTCCATGCAACTCGACGCCGAACTCGGCTCCCTGATGAACGAGCGATTCAACGTCGTCGGCGCACTCCTGGTAAAGCTCTACGGCCGCCCCGAGTCCGAGGCCGGCATGTTCTCAAGCCGGGCCGGCCGGGTCCGTGACGTCGGCGTCGTGACCGCGGTGTACTCACGGATGCTGCTGATCGCGGTGACCTTGCTCGCCTCGCTGGCCACGGCGCTGGTGTACGGGCTAGGCGGCACCCTAGTCATCAATGGCGCGTTCCAGATTGGCACTCTGGTGGCCCTGGCGACGCTACTGGCCAGGCTGTTCGGGCCGATCAACCAGCTCTCCAACGTGCAATCCAATGTGATGACCGCACTGGTGTCTTTCGACCGGCTGTTCGAGGTACTCGATCTCGAACCGCTGATCCAGGAGAAGCCAGGAGCGATCGCACTGCCCGCAGCCGACCGTAAGGCCGCGCCTGACATCGAGTTCGACAACGTCTCGTTCCGCTACCCGGCGGCATCAAAGGTCTCGCTGGCCTCACTGGAATCCCTCGTGCTCCCCGCTCCCGAGCGCGATGGCACCAGCTGGACCTTGCAGGGCGTGAGCTTCCGCGCTCCGGCCGGCAAGCTCACCGCGCTGGTAGGCCCATCCGGTGCCGGGAAGACGACAATCACCCACCTGGTGCCGAGACTCTACGACCCGGGCGAAGGGACAGTGCGGATCGGCGGGCATGACGTCCGCGACCTGACCCTGGCCTCGCTGACCGCGACGATCGGCATGGTGACTCAGGACGCGCACCTGTTCCACGACACCGTACGGGCCAACCTGCTGTACGCCCGACCAGATGCCAGCGAGCAGGAACTCATCGACGCCTGCGGGGCCGCTCAGATCTGGGATCTCATCACCGCCTTGCCCGATGGCCTTGACACCGTGGTCGGCGACCGGGGCTACCGCTTTTCTGGCGGTGAGAAGCAGCGCCTCGCGATCGCCAGGCTGTTGCTCAAGGCACCGTCCGTCGTGGTCCTTGATGAGGCAACCGCGCATCTGGACTCCGAGTCCGAGGCGGCAGTGCAGCGCGCCTTCCGCACCGCCCTCGCTGGCCGGACTTCGCTGGTGATCGCTCACCGGCTGTCCACCATCAGGGAGGCCGACCAGATCTTGGTCGTCGATGGCGGCCGGATCTGCGAGCAAGGCCGTCACGACGAGCTGATGCAGGCAGACGGGCTGTATGCCGAGCTGTATCGCACCCAGTTCTCCCGGCCGCCGACGCCGAGCCCTGATCACCAAGAGCAAGCCGACTGGCAAGGCGAACTGCCTCCGCTGCCGGCTGGCGGTGGCCCGCTTCACCTGCTGCCGCCACCGGGCTCGGCTGGCGCTCCGCCGGTCTCGGCTGGCGCCCCGCCGGTCTTGCACACAGCCAGCCCGTCGAACAAGTCCGTTAGATGAAAGTGGAGAGGTAAATGTCGCAGCTTCAGGTCGAGGACATCTGGCCACTGTCACCGTTGCAGGAAGGCCTGTTATTTCACGCCAACTACGACCAGGACGCGCCCAGGGACGTGTACGTCGGTCAGCGCGTACTGAACCTGGACGGAGTCCTGCACCCCGACATCCTGCGGGATTCCTGGCAGGCACTGCTTGACCGGCACGCCAGCCTGCGCGCGGGCTTCCAGAACCGGGTATCAGGTGCCGCCGTCCAGGTCATCGCCAGGCGCGCTGAGCTGCCGTGGACGCACAGCGACCTGTCAGAACTAACTGAGGAGCAGGCCGAAGCTGAAGCCGACCGGCTGACCGAAGCCGACGGCCGGCGGTTCGACCTGGCGGTACCGCCGTTGTTGCGGGTCGCGCTGATCAGGCTAGGCCCTGGCAGGCACCGGATGGTGGTGACCATGCACCACATCTTGATGGATGGCTGGTCACTACCCATCTTGTTCAACGAACTCTGGGCGGTGTATGGCAATGGCGGGGATGTATCCGTACTCCCTGCGGTGACGCCTTACCGTGATTACCTGGCGTGGCTGATCCGCCAGGACAAGGAGGCGGCTAAGGCCGCCTGGCGGGAGATGCTGACCGGGGCGGACGAACCGACGCTGGTCGGTCCGCAAGACCGGGGCGGCCCGCCGGTCATGCTCCAACATGTGATCACCTACGCCGGTGACGAGCTGGCCGAACAGCTCAGGGAGCTGGCCCGAGGGGCGGGAGTGACGCTGAATCGGGTATTCCAATGCGCCTGGGGAATCATCGTCAGCAAGCTGGCCAGCCGAAGCGATGTGGTGTTCGGTGCCACGGTGTCCGGTCGGCCGGCCGAGGTGACCGGCGTGGACAAGATGGTGGGCCTGTTCATCAACACGGTACCTGTCCGGGTGCGGCTGCGACCGGACGTGGCGTTCCGCACCCTGCTGGTCGAACTGCAGAGCCAGCAATCCGGGCTGCTTGATCATCAGCATCTCGGCCTGGCTGAGATCCAGCGGCAGGGCGGCCCAGGTGCCACCTTCGACACCCTGCTGGTCTTCCAGAACTATCCGCGCGGACCAGCCACGATGCCATCGATCGGCCCCACCGCGCGCGGCTCAGAAGCCGAGGCGCCGATCATCATGGGGCCGCCGCCGGGCGGTGCACTGCACGGCGGGCCGCTGCGCGGTGGACCCCCACCGTCCGAGACCGGCGGACCACTCCAAGGCGGACCACTCCAAGGCGGACCACTCCAAGGCGGACCACTCCAAGGTGGACCGCTGCGCGGCGGGCCGATCCATCCTGGTCCCCCGTCGGCTGACGGCGATGGTCAGGCGCCGTTGCCACCACCCGACGCCGCTGCCGGGGACGCCCCGAAGTTCGGCGGCATTCGCGTGACCGGAGCCGGCGGGGAAGAGGCTGCGCATTACCCGCTGACCTTGGTGGTGACCCCGATCGATGACATGGAACTGCGACTCGACTACCGGCCTGACGTCTTCGACGAGCAGACGGCCCACACCCTGGTTGAACGACTGGTCCGGGTGCTCAGTCAGGTGGCGGCCGAGCCCGACTTGCCCGTCGCCAAGATCGAGGTGCTCGACGAGGCCGAGCGCCAGCGGCTCGTGGCAGATTGGAACGACACCTCCCGGCCGCTGCCCGCGGCATCGATCCCGGCCCTGATCGAGCGTCAGGTCGCGCTGACGCCCGATGCGATCGCGCTGGTGAGCGACGGGACCGAGCTGAGCTATGCCGAGCTGAACGAACGCGCCAACCGGCTGGCCTACCGCTTGATCGAGCAGGGCGTTGGTCAGGAAACGCTCGTCGGCCTGGTATTCGAGCGGTCAGCCGACCTGGTGGTCGCGCTCTTCGCGGTGATCAAGGCTGGCGGCGCCTATGTGCCGCTTGACGGTCGTCATCCGGTGACCCGGCTGCAAGCTATCGCGGCTGAGGCCGGCGTCAGCACAGTACTCGTTGACCAGGCGATGGCCGACCGCGGGCTGGCAGCCGACGGCCTGTTCGGGTCGGCGGACATCCTGCTGGTCACCGACAACATCCTGACGGCGGGCCCGAGCCCGACCAATCCTCAGGTACCTGTGCTGCCGGCCAACCTCATGTACGTGATGTACACGTCGGGTTCGACCGGGACGCCGAAGGGCGTGGCTGCCACCTACGGCGGGGTGCTTGCCTTCTGCCTGGATGCCTGCTGGCGCGATGACATCGTCGAACGGGTACTGGTCCAGGCGAACCACGCGTTCGACGCGTCCACCTATGAGATCTGGGTGCCGCTGGTGAAAGGCGGCCGGCTGGTGATCGTGCCGCCCGGCGAGGTCGACGCGATCCAGCGCGGCGCGCTCATCGCTGACCAGCAGGTCACCAACGTGCACGCGACCTCGGGCTTGTTCCGCGTGCTTGCCGAGCAGACGCCGCACATTTTCGCTGGCGTGCGGGAGGTGTCCACCGGCGGCGACGTCGTCTCGGCGAACGCGGTTCGTACGCTCCTGGCGACGCATCCCGGCCTGGTCGTGCGCTCCACCTACGGGCCGACAGAGACGACGGCGTTCACCACTCAGATCCCCTTCACGACTGCCGACCTGGTGCCCGACTCGGTTCCCATCGGCGTTCCCATGGACAACACCAGGGTCTTCGTGCTCGATGACTTCCTGCGACCGGTGCCTGCCGGAATGACCGGCGAGTTGTATGTGGCAAGCGCGGGGCTGGCGCGCGGGTACGCCGGCTGCGCGGCCTTGACCGCAGAACGCTTCGTGGCCTGCCCGTTCCCCGTCAGCGGCGACGACGCCGGCCCTGGTGACCGGATGTACCGCACCGGCGACCTGGCCAGGTGGACCAAGAGCGGCGAGCTCGTGTTCGACGGCCGAGCCGACGAGCAGCTCAAAATCCGCGGCTTCAGGATCGAGCCCGCTGAAATCGAGAACGTCCTGACCAGCCATGAGGCTGTCGGCCAAGCGGCCGTCGTGGCGCGGGAAGACCAGCCTGGGATCAAACGGCTGGCCGCCTACGTCGTCCCGGCCAACGCTCACCCGGCCGATGGCCAGGTGCTGCGGGACTTCCTGGCCACTAGGCTGCCCGAGTACATGGTCCCCGTCGTGGTGACAGTTCTCGACGCCTTGCCGGTGACGGCGAACGGCAAGCTGGACCGAGCGCAGTTGCCCGCGCCCGCCTTGTCAGGTCGGGTCACTAGCCGCGATCCGGCGACCCCGATGGAGGAGTTGCTGTGCGGCCTCTTCGCCGAGGTTCTGAGCCTGGACCGGGTCGGCGCTGAAGATTCGTTCTTCGAGCTTGGCGGCGACTCCATCATGTCGATGCTGGTGGTGTCGCGAGCCCGGCGCGCCGGGGTGCTGCTCACACCGCGCCAGGTGTTCGAGCTGAGAACGCCGGCCGCACTCGCCCGCGTGGCCGGGGAGGTGACCAGAGCCGCGGTCACTGACAGCGAGCCCGACGTCGCCACCGGGACCGTGCCGCTCACGCCGGTAATGCGGGAGCTAGCGGAGCTCACCGGCTCAGCCGAGCGGGCCGGCAGTCAGTCGATGCTGCTCAACGTGCCCGCTGACCTCACGCTCGATCGGCTTGAGGCGGCCGTCCAGGCCATTGTCAATCAGCACGACCTGCTCAGAGCCCGGCTGGACACCGAAGCTGGCCAGCTCGAGGTGCCTGACGTGGCGGCGGCCGGTGCGATCACGGCACAGCAACTGGTGCGACGGGTCGCCGCGGCCGGGCTGACCGACGAGGCGCGAAGGGAACTGCTCGACGAGCAAGCGGCAGCAGCGCAGGACCGGCTCGACCCCGCTGCGGGCGTCATGGTGCAGCTGGTCTGGCTGGACGCTGGCCAGGCTAAAGCCGGGCTGCTGCTGATCGTGGCCCATCACCTCGTCATCGACGGCGTCTCCTGGCGGATCCTCGTCCCCGATCTGGCCGCCGCCTATGCGGCGCTCGCTTCCGGGCTCGACGAGTCGGTGCTTGAGCCAGAAGGAACGTCGTTCCGCCGGTGGGCCAGTGAGCTGACCGCTCAGGCCAGCAGCCAAGCCGTGGTCGGGGAGCTGCCCGTCTGGATGTCGATACTGACCGGGTCCGAGCCGCTGCTTGGTGACCGTGCGCTTGATCCGCAGCTCGACACCATGGCAAAAGGCCTAGCCAGGGCACCGGTCATGGTGCCCACCGATGTTGCCGCAGCCCTACTGACGGCCGTTCCAGCGGCCTTCCATGCCGGCGCCGATGATGTGCTGCTCGCCGGGCTCGCCGCCGCTCTGGACGAGTGGCTGCGCGCACGCGGCCGGCGTCTGCCAGAAGGAGTGCTGGTCGAGATGGAAGGCCACGGCCGGGTACCACTGACCGATGAGATGGACCTGACCCGCACCGTTGGCTGGTTCACTACGGTCTACCCGGTGCGGCTCGACCCTGGCCCGATCGACTTCGGCCAGGTACGGGCTGGCGGTCCTGACGCTGGCCGACTCATCAAGCGGGTCAAGGAGAAGCTGCGCCTGATCCCAGGTGACGGACTGGGATACGGGATGCTGCGCTATCTCAATCCGGCCACGGGTCCGGTGCTCGCGGCGCGGCCAGCTCCACAGCTCGGCTTTAACTACCTCGGCAGGTTCGCCGGCGGCGGCGAGCCGGCTGACGCTCAGGCCGCCGAGGCCAACTGGCACCCGGCCGGCGACACCGCACTGCGCGGCGGCGTGGACGCCGAGATGCCGGTCAGGCACGCGCTTGAGGCGAGCGGCTCGGTTCGTGATCTGCCCGGCGGGCTCGAGATGCGGTTGCTGCTTGAGGCACCGATCGAATTGATCGGACAACAAGCGCTCGCTGACCTAGCCGCCGGCTGGCTCGCCATGCTCAGCGGGCTGGTGACCCACACCATCACCGGCAGCGGAGGCGGTTATACGCCCTCCGACTTCTCGCTGATCAGCCTTGGTCAGGACGACATCGAGGAGTTCGAGTCCGCCTTCGACGGCGGTGCCGTCAGCTGACGGGGCTTCGGTGGCGGGCGGCACTCGCCCGCCACCGCGCCGCCGGGCCTGGACGTCAGTGGCCGGGAAGCTGACCGCTGCGATCAGTCCGCCGCCGGGCCTTGGCCGCAGCGCAAGCTGAGCGTCGTGGGCCGCCGCGATCGCAGCCACGATGGACAGGCCAAGACCGAAGCCGCGGCGCAGTCCGGTGCCGTGCGGGCCGGCCCGGCCGTGGCTGAGCCGCTGAAACGGCTGTACGAGCCGATCGATCTCGGCTGCTGGTATCGCCGGGCCGGTGTTTGCGACCTGGATGATCGCATGCCGACCAGCCAGCGTGGTCTGCACCTCGAGCTCGCCACCGGGCAGGTTGTGCTTGATGGCGTTGTCGATCAGGTTGGCCACCAGGCGCTCGGCCAGCCAGGGGTCGCCCGCAGTGGCGGCGCCACGCAGGTCGCAGCGGAGCCGCAGGCTGGCGCGAGCCAACTCGGGTTCACGGGCCGCGAGCACCTCGCTAGCGATCGCCCGCAGGTCACAAGGTTCGCGGTGATCGAGACCGCGCTGGCTCCTTGCCAGCATCAACAGCGCTTCAATGAGCCGCTCCTGCTGCTCACCCGATGCCAGCACCCGCTCGCCGGCCGCCCGCAAGGATTCCACCGTGGCGTCGGGATCACCGAGCGCGACCTCCATGACCGTGCGTTCCCGCGCGAGCGGGGTGCGCAGTTCGTGCGACGCGTTGGCGACGAACTGCCGTTCCGCGTCAAACGCAGACTCCAGCCTGGCCAGCAGCCCGTTAAAGGTCTCGGCCAGTTCCTTGAGCTCATCGTCAGGACCGTCGGTGGCAAGCCGGTCCTGCAAGTTGCTGGCCGAAATGTCACGCACCGAGGTGGTAATCGTGCGGAGCGGGCGCAGCACCCGACCGGCGACGAACCAGCCAAGAACGATCGACGCGATGCCCATGATGCCGAGCGCGACAGCGGAGTACACGGCGAGCTGGCGTAGCTCGGCCGCGTGCAAGGCGTCGGCATAGGCACGCGCCTGACGGGAGAGCGGCGGTGGCGGCCGGATGCCTGCCACCCGATGTGACCCGGCCACATGCAGGTAGCTACTGAAGAGCAGAGGTCCGTGCGCGCTACGGACAAGGGCATAGGTGATCGCGAGCAGGCCAGCACCGCAGGCAAGAAACAACCCTCCATACAGAAAGGAGAGCCGCAGTCTGACTGTGTTGCGAGGAAGCCGGTGGCTGTTGGGCATAGCTTCGGCCGCCGCTAAATGCGGTACCCAGCCTGGGCAACTGTCTCGACAACCGGCGGGTCGCCGAGCTTGCGGCGCAGCCGGCTAATGGTGACTTTCACCGCTGAGGAAAACGGGTCAGCCATCTCGTCCCACACCCGGTCGAGCAACTCTTCGGCTGAGACGACCCTGCCCTGGGCGGCGAGCAGCAGTTCGAGCACCCCGAACTCCTTCGGCCCAAGTTCGAGCGGTCGGTCACCACGACTCGCGTTGCGCCGGGCCAGGTCGAGCCGTAGGTCGCCGTGTACCAGCACCGGCGGAAGGGCCGTGGGCCCGCCGCAGCAGTGCCCGTAGCCTGGCGACGAGCTCAGCGAACGCGAAAGGCTTCGGTAGGTAGTCGTCCGCGCCGAGATCGAGCCCGTCCACCCGGTCCTTCATGGTGCCGGCCGCAGTCAGCATGAGCACCCGACTACGACACCCATCGGCGACCAGCCTGGCGCAGACGTCGTCACCGTGCAGGCCAGGTAGATCACGGTCAAGCACGATCACGTCATAGCCGGTGACAGCAACCTGCGCCCGCTCAAGGCCAGACAACCCGTCGAGCGCGATGTCGACGGCCATCTTTTCCCTGCGCAAGCCCGCGGCGACGGCGTCGGCGAGCTCAGCGTCGTCCTCTATTACGAGCACTCGCATCGCCGCGTACTCCTCTGCACGACCTGGCCGCCAGCCGGAAATCGGTCACCGTCATGGTACCTGGCCGGGGTCTTGGATAGCGGTCGCGACGAAATGCGCCGAACTGCTGCCGGTGACCTGGGCGGTGATCTGATCGCCCACCTTGATACCAGCAACGCTAGTCACATTTCCTGTGACTTTGGTTCGAGCTATTGATCGCCGCGTGCACGCTCGGGCCGTTGCCGCCAATGGTGATCGAGGTGCCGCTGATCGCGATAACCCGGCCATTGAGCATGAGCTGGAGTTGGCCGCCGCCGCCGGCCCCGCCCGGCAGCGGCGGCAGGGCGCCAAGTCCGCCGGACGGGCCTTGACTAGTGCCCGTGGTTGGCTTGGCGGTGGAGGCGGGGTAATAGGGGGCCACCTGACCAGATGAGCCGCCGAAGAAGCCATTCACGATGATCAGAACAGCTGCGACTCCGACGGCCAGTGCCACCACAGCGACCGCTATCAGCGTCGCTGGGTGCATACGCTGCTTGGTTTGCACTTGAGCAGCCACCCCGGTCCTGGCGGGATCGGGCAGGCCGTTCTGGTGCTCATTGTCGTGCGTCATGCGGACAGGTTGCCGCGCGGCTGGTTGCACGGCGGTTACGCCCGCGCCGCCACTCACGTAACCGCCGTGCAACCAGCGACCACGTAGACATGACCGCGAGCAGCAATGCACGCGTACCCACGGCAGCGAAGGAGCGCCATGTTCTTCATCACCTACCTAAGGCGCGAGCTACGGCGGCGAATGCGCCAGGCCGCCTTTATCGTGCTCGGGCTCGCCTTGGGTATCGGCTTGGTAGTCACGGTGATGGCGGCGTCATCGGGCGTGCAACGGGCGCAAAGTGGCGTGCTGCAAGGGCTCTACGGCATCGGCACCGATATCACGATCACCAAGAAGCCACCGCCTTTCAACCCGAATTCCAATGGCGGTTTCAGGATCACGATGACTCCTGGCGGCGCCGAGGTCTGCCAGAACGGGCACTGCTCGACCGGCGCTCAGCGTATTGACAATCTCACCGGGACGATCTATGCGCCGCTGCCCTACTCCAAGGTCGCCTCGGTCGGCGCGCTGCACAATGTCAGCGCGGCAGGCGGCGGCCTAGTGCTGACCGACCAAAAGATGACCATCCCCGCCAGCGTTGCTCCGGGCAGCCCGCTGCCGCAGTTCGTCACGGCCGATGTGGACGGGGTGGACTTCGAGCACTCCGGGCTCGGCCCGCTCAGCAACGGCAAGATCAGCTCAGGTCGGGGCTTCACCGCCACGGCCGCGGATGCCGATGTCACCATCGCCGACTCCGATTACGCGGCGGCCAACCGGCTACGAGTCGGCTCGACCGTCACGATCGCCAAGACCAGCTTCAAAGTCATCGGCATCGTCAGTCAGCCGCAAGGCAGCAAGCCACCGGACCTGTACATTCCGCTGGCTCGGGCGCAGGCGCTCGGCACCAGCCAGGGCAAGCCGCTGACCGGCGACGTGAACACGATCTACGTGACGGCTGCCAGTGCCGCCGACATCGGCGCGGTGCAACGCGAGATCAACCACCTGCTGCCTGCGGCGACGGTGACCAGCCCGGCCAGCCTGGCCAGCGAGGTCACTGGATCGGTGGCCAGCACCGCGCGGCTGGCTAACGACCTCGGTCGATGGCTGTCGGTACTAGTGCTGATCACCGCTTTCGCGGTCGCCAGCCTGCTCACCGTGGCCGCCGTATCGCGGCGGGTGCGTGAGTTCGGCACGCTTAAGGCGCTGGGCTGGCGAAGCAGGCGGATCATCGCTCAGGTGATGGGTGAGTCCGCGACCCTGGGCATCGTCGGCGGAGTGGTCGGGGTGGGCCTCGGCTTCGCCGGCGCGGCCATCATCAACAAGATCGCGCCCACGCTCTACGCCACCGTCCTGACGCCCACAGGACAGCACCTCGTTCAGGCCACTCCCGGCGGCACGACGACCACGAACCCGACTGTCGCCCACACTGTGCCCGTGGCCATGTCGGCCTCGGTCACCGTCGGCGCGATCGTGCTGGCCGTCGTGCTCGCCATCGCCGGCGGCCTGCTGGCCGGCACCTTCGGGAGCTGGCGGATCGCTCAGCTACGTCCGGCCGATGCGCTGTCACGAGTCGCTTGATTGGAGAGGCCATGTATCAGCTCACGCACGTGAGTAAGAACTATCAGAAGGGCCGAAGGCTAGTCCCGGCCGTGCGCGACCTGCAGCTCACGATCGCGGACGGCGAATGGCTGGCCGTACAGGGCCGTACTGGTCACGGCAAGACGACATTGCTGCAGTTGCTCGGCGGCCTGGACCGGCCGACCTCTGGCAGCATCCAATTCAACGGTCAAGACTTGTCGACGAGCAGGGAGAACCAGCTCGTCAAGGTGCGATCGACCTCATTCGGTTTCATATTCCAGACCTTCAACCTGGTGCCGACCCTGTCGGCAGCCGAGAATGTCGAGGCTGCGCTCATCCCGTTGCGGATCGGACCAGCCGAGCGACGGCACCGGGTCATGGCCGCATTGACGAGCGTGGGTCTCGCTGACCGGGCCAGGCACTTGCCTTCTGAGTTGTCCGGCGGCCAGCAACAGCGGGTGGCCATCGCCCGCGCCATCGTGAAGGAGCCGAAGGTGCTGCTGGCTGACGAACCAACCGGCAACCTGGACGAGGACACCAGGGACGAGATCATCTCCACTGCTCGAGAAGCTCTGGCTTGAGCACAAGCTGACCTTCGTCCTGGTCACGCACGACAGCGCGGTCGCCAAGCGGGCCCAGCGGGTCGGTGTCATGAAGCAGGGCCGCCTTACTATCAGCAGGGACAGCAGGAGGGCGGCAATGTAGCTGAGACAGTAGGGCCACTCAGCTCGACGGCCCGGCATACGACTCAGCTTGTTCAGGCAATTTACAATGCCCGGGCGCAAGCTGCCACGATTTAGTCAACCTTGCATTCGTCTCATCTTCACCATATCGGTTTCATTCATTTGTCAGGTAAGTTTGCCGCTAGCCAACTATCTGGTCTATTACTTCAGCGACCGTGCGCGAGGTAGACAGCTTTAGCTAAGGCTGCAAGGATTAATTGCACATGGAATCCACAGGCGTAGCGCCGATGCGTCCGCCGTGATCGCAGGTGTCGCCAACCAGGGCGACCTCAGCGGTGGTATGGGCTCACCGCAGTACCACTAGCTGCCTGCATGGAGGTGAATGACTTGGCTGTCGGGGCAGATCAGCATGCTTATCTGGCAATGGAAATCGAACATAGCTCTCGCGATGAGCAGGACATCGTAGCAGTCGCGATCAGCTCGCTGGCAATCTCTGACTCCCCAAGAGTCGGCGGAGAGAGCGCAGAGCACATTATCTCGCTCGCCGCATCGCAAAGCGCACTGCCGCCGATAATAGTGCACAGGCCGACAATGCGGGTGATAGATGGAATGCACCGACTAGAGGTCGCAAAACTGCGCGGACAGGATACTATCCGGGTCCGGTTCTTCGACGGCAGCGAAGCCGACGCCTTCGTGTTGGCGGTCCGAGCTAATATCACGCACGGCTTGCCGTTATCGCTGACCGATAAGAGAAGTGCCGCGGAGCGCATTACGGCATCGCATCCGCAATGGTCGGATCGGATGATAGCGGCCGCGACCGGGCTATCCGCCAAGACCATCGCCGAGATACGATCACTGCCGACGAACAGGTCAAAACCCGGCAATACCAGAATAGGACGAGATGGTCGCGTCCGGCCAATAGATGCAATCGAAGGCCGCAAGGTAGCACTTCGACTTATGGAGCAAGATCCCAGCCTGTCTCTCCGCGAGATAGCCCGCATCGCCGGTATTTCCCCGGAGACTGTGCGCGATGTGCGTAATCGTGTCTACAGCGGCGAAGACCCGCTTATGCGGCGACAGCCGTCTAGCACGGCGGGCGAAAGCGGTCGAAGGGCGATCCAGCTCCGCTGCCGTCGGCCAGCCAAGCCGCAGTGAGGTGCTTGACCGGTTACGAGCTGACCCGGCGCTCCGCCTCACCGATACCGGCAGAACCTTACTCAGACTACTTTACCTGCACATAATGGGAGATGAAGAATGGGATAAGATCATACAAAACGTACCGGCTCATTGTTGCGAGAAAACGGCGTATCTGGCGCGTGAGTGCTCAAGGGTCTGGCTTGACGTCGCGGAGCGCATGGAGCACAGGTTTACCTGCGGCTCCTGACCACCGCGTCCAAGTGCCGAAGTTCCGCCCTTGGACAGTTCGTTCAGGCTGATCGCCCAAATGGGGTATAAGTCCCTCTTCTCGAAGAAGCCAGCTATCCCTGGCCGACCGGGAAACCGGCCACGGCCGCGACGACGCCGAGCAACGCGGCTCCGGCGATCGCCGCGACGATGTTCTTGCGCAGCACGACCAGCCAGACCGCCGCGATGACCAGTACGACCGCCTGCCACAGGTGGGTCAGGTCGAGCGCGAGCGGGATGGTCGACCCAGCGATCGCTCCGATGGCCGCAGGCCCAGCTCCGGTCAGGAACGCCTGGACCGCGGCGTTGCGCCGCAACGCCGCGAAATGGGTCGCGCCGATCAGCACGAACGCGAACGATGGCGCGAACGCCACCAAAGACGCCAGCAGGCCGCCAGGCACGCCGGCTGCCGCGTAGCCGACAACGGCGACGGTCTGCACTACTGGTCCTGGCGTGATCTGGCCAAGCGCCACAGCACTGAGAAACTGAGTGCCGGTCATCCAGTGGTAAGTGTGCACGGCGTCATGCTGCATCAGCGGGATGATCACGAATCCGCCGCCATAGGACAGCGCGCCAACCTTGAAAGCGACCCAGGCGACCGCCAGCAGTCCTCCGGTCGCCGCGGTCGGCAGCGCCAGCGCGAACAGGCCGCTTGCGCCTGGCCGGGCTGGCCTAGCCTGGTCGCGGACAAGCAACTCGATCATGCCGCAGGCGGCCAGCGCGAGCACTAGGAACTCGCCGGCCAATGCTCCGGCCACGCCACCGACGACCAGGTAGCCGAGCCAGCGAGCGCCCGACCAGCTCAGGCGGGAACGACTAGGTGCCCGCTTGAGCTGGTCGGGCTCGGACTGGGCGGGCTCGGACTGGGCGGGCTCGGGACGGGTCGCGGTTGGCTTAGCGGCGCGGCGCCAGCTAGCGGGGGCCAGGCTGAGCGCGGCCTGTAGCGCGACGGCGGGGACGGCGGCACCAGCGCCAGCGGCCGCGCCTTCCACCCAGGTCGGCGGGTGGGACTCAAGAAAGAGTGCAGCCAGCGCCAGGATCACGATCAGGCCGGGCACGATGAAGCAGAATCCGCCGACGATGGCACCGGTGGGCCGGCCAGCCGCCAGGCGCAGTAGATCGCCAGCTGGGTCGATGCCGGTCCCGGCAGCAGGTTCGTGGTCGCGACGCCGTCTTCGAATTCCTCGGCTGAAAGCCAGCCGCGCTCATGGACGCAGAGCTTGCGAAGCAGCGCGATGTGCGCGGGCGGCCCGCCGAAGCCAAGACAGCCGATCCTGGTCCATTCGCGAGCAATCGTCAGCAGCATCGAAGCAACTCATTATCCCGGAAGTCGCGGTGGCGGTGGCTGTGGGAGCGTACGGTAAGCCGCGATCAGCGACAACTGTTGCGCCGCCGCGATCCACCTTGAGCGGCGTGACTTTCCACTCTTTCCCCGTCGCTGCGGCAACGGCTGACACGATGTCGCAGCCAGCGGTGACCGTCGGCACCACGAGCGCGAGCACCGCCGGGCCGGCCCGGACACCACTGCGGGGACACCGGCTGCACGCAGCGCGGCCAGCAGCTCAGCTGTAGCCGGCATCGCGCTCGCGCGGTACGGCTGGTGCAAGAAGTCTTCAGTCGCGTCAAGCAGCAGTCCGGGTGCGCTGGTCAGCGCGACGATTAGGAGCGCCGCGCGGGCGGCGTTCTTGGCGGCATCCGCGTGCGGCACGGTGGCCGGGAGCAACTGCCTCGCGGTGTGCGTGGACACCGGCACCGTTGGCAGGCACAACACAGGAGTCAGCGCGGCGATCGGGTCAAGGCGGAAGCTGCGCACCGACCCGCTGGCCACCCAGGCGATCGTCAAGCCACCAGACTGGCAGGCGGCGACGTTGTCGGCGTGCCCTTCGAGCTCGGCCGCCAGCCGTAGCAGCGCGGCATCGGGCAGCCGCTCGGTAGCGTCGGCCAGCGACCGCGCTGCGAGCAGGCCGGCCAGGATCGCAGCGGCTGATGAACCGAGACCGAAACCGTGCGGTATGGAGTTCGTAAAGCGCAGCTCGATCCCGGGCGGCTGCTCGCCGATCAGGTCAAACCCGGCGCGCATGGCCCGCACCACCAAATGCCGTTCGCCATAACTTGCCGTCACGGCACCGACGCCGCTGACTGCGATCCGCAGGCCCTCGTCGATGACCCTGGCGCGAACCAAGTCATGCAGACCGAGCGCGAGACCGAGCGAGTCGAAGCCGGGACCGAGGTTGGCGCTGGTCGCCGGTACTCGCACCGTGACCGTTTCGCCGAGCCAGGCAGCCACGGCTGCTACTCCAGTCCGAGCGCGGCGACGGCGGCAGCCAATTCGGCTGGCACGGTGACTGGGTCAGGCAACCCGGCGACCGCCACATCGGTGTCCTTCAGCCCATTACCGGTGATCGTGCACACCACGACCGCGCCGGGCTCGATCAGCCCGTTCTTCGCGGACTGCAGCAGCCCGGCCACGCTGGCGGCGGAAGCGGGCTCGCCAAAAACCGCTTCGCGCGAGGCGAGCAGCCGGTACGCCGCCAGGATCTGCTCATCGGTAACCGAGGCGAACAACCCGCCTGATTGCTCCTTCGCGGTCACGGCCAGCTGCCAGGAAGCCGGGTTGCCGATGCGGATCGCCGAGGCGATGGTGATCGGATCAGCTACCGGCTCTCCGGACACCAGTGGCGCCGCGCCGGCCGCCTGGAAGCCGAACATGCGCGGTGCCTTGGTCGCCCGGCCAGCCGCCAGGTACTCGCGATAGCCCAGCCAGTAGGCGGTGATGTTGCCGGCATTGCCAACGGGCAGGCAGTGCACATCCGGTGCATCCCCGAGCACCTCGACCACTTCGAAGGCCGCCGTCTTTTGACCTTCAAGTCGATCCGGGTTGACCGAGTTGACAACTTCCACCGGATGGCTGACCGCGAGCTTGCACACCAGCTCAAGACAGTCATCAAAGTTGCCGTCGATCTGGAGCAGCCGCGCGCCGTAGACGAGCGCCTGAGCGAGCTTGCCATACGCGATCTTGCCGCGCGGTACCAGCACCACGCAGTCGAGCCCGGCCCGCGCCGCGTAGGCGGCGGCGCTCGCGCTGGTGTTGCCGGTGGACGCACAGATCACGGTGCGGGCACCCCGCGCGGCGGCCAGCGAGACCGCGACCGTCATGCCCCGATCCTTGAAGGACCCGGTCGGATTCATGCCCTCGACCTTGAGGTACACCCGACAGCCGGTCAACTCGGACAGGGCCGGCGCGGGCAGCAAGGGAGTACCGCCTTCGCCGAGGGTGATGACCGACTCGGCCGGTACGTCAGGCAGTCGATCAGAATACTCGGTGATCAGTCCACGCCACAAGGTCACTCGCCCTCCTGCCCTTCGACCCGCATCACGCTGTCCACCGCTCGGACGGCTGCCATCGCGGACAGGTCGGCGATCGTCTGAGCTAGGTCGGCCTCGCGAGCGGTGTGGGTCACAATGATCAAGCTGGCGTCCTCGCCCCGGCCTTCCTGATGCACTGCCTTGATAGACACTCCCCTGCGGGCGAAGCTCTCCGCGACTGGCGCGAGCACCCCAGGCCGATCGGCCACGTCAAGTGCGACGTAGTAGCTGGTGATCGCCTCGGCCATGGGTACTACCGTGAGTTCGGCATAGGTCAGTGGGTCGGAGCCACGCAAGCCTGCCCGCTGGTTCCTTGCGACGGCGACGATGTCGCCAAGCACGGCGCTGGCCGTGGGCTGGCCGCCCGCCCGGCACCGTAGAACATCAGCCGGCCAGCCGCTTCCGCTTCCACGAACACCGCGTTGTAGGCCTCATGCACAGCCGCCAGCGGATGCACCCTCGGCAACATGGCCGGATGCACCCGAACCGAGACCCCGTTGTCGCAACGCTCGCAGATGGCCAGCAGCTTGATCACGAAGCCGAGGGCTTTGGCGCTGGCGATGTCGGCCGCGGTGATCTCGGTGATGCCGCTGGTATAGACGTCCGCCGAGGTGATGGTGGTGTGGAAGGCCAGGCTCGCGAGGATCGCTGCTTTCGCGGCGGCGTCGTGGCCCTGCACGTCGGCGGTCGGATCAGCTTCGGCGTAGCCGAGCCGTTGTGCCTGCTTAAGCGCCGAGCCGAAGTCGGCGCCCAGCGAATCCATCCGGTCAAGAATGAAGTTCGTGGTGCCATTCACGATGCCGAGTACCCGCCGTACGGTGTCACCGGCCAGCGACTCGCGCAGCGCCCGCAGCAACGGGATGGCACCGGCAACCGCTGCCTCGTAATACAAGTCAGCACCGTTGGCGCTGGCAGCCCTGTGCAGGGCGGCCCCGTCGCTGGCCAGCAGCGCCTTGTTCGCTGTGACGACCGAGCGGCCAGCATCGAGCGCTGCCAGTAGCAACGACCGAGCCGGCTCAAGGCCACCGATGAGCTCGACCACGATGTCCACGTCGTGGCGAGTGATGAGCGCGACCGCGTCGCCGGTCAGCAGCCGGTCATCGACCCCGGCGGCGCGGGCAAGCTCAGGACGGCGCACCGCGATCCCGGCGATCTCTAGCGGCCCGCCCGCCCTGGCCGCTAGGTCGACGGCCTGCTCGGTCAGCAGCCTAGCTACCTGGGAGCCGACCACGCCGCAGCCGAGCAGAGCGATCCGCAGCGGTTCGCCTGGCTGCGCTGTGCTACTCATAGTTCCCCCAGTACCGGCCGCAAACTCGGTCAGCAGCCTATCGAGCGGCCAGGTCAGCTATCCCAGACAGCCCCGGTCAAGGCGACTGACTCCGGGCGACCAAGCCGATACGCTAGGTCGCATGAACGAATGGCCAGGAGCAGGTGGCCAGGGGCAGGAGCCATTTCAGTTTCAAGACCCCGGCCAGCAACCCGCTTGGCCTGGTGCCTATCAGCAGCCAGGTCCGCTCGAACCAGCACAGCCGTTCCAGCCGATGCCAGTCGCACCCGATCCGATGCTGGGCGGCGAGCCGGTGCTAGTCACCATCGGCGATATCTCGGTGACGGCGACGACGGTGTATACGCCCAGTGGCTCGCGCCCGCTCGGCGAACTCCAATGGACATTCGCCGACCTGTCGATGACCAGTCAAGCCATTCCGACCTGGGCGATTATCTGCGCTGTGGTGTTCTTCGTGTTCTGCTTCCTCGGCTTGCTTTTCTTGCTGGCAAAGGAAAACAAGACCGCTGGCACGGTGCAGGTGACCGTGCACGGCCCCGGATTCGTGCACACCTCCACGATCCCGGTGTCGAGCATGGAGCAGGTGGCCGACCTCAACGCCCGAGTCAACTACGCGCGCACCCTGACGACCTCCGGCTTCTTGGCACCCGGCCAGCAACCTCAGCGCGATCAGGAGCAGCAGCCTGGGCAGAGTCAATAGTTAGCTGACCGCGAAATCCGGTCAGGAACAAACCCTGGCTCGCTCACGGTTTCCACATCTGTAATCAAGTAATCCCACGCTGGAGACTACAGATGAGCGAAACTCTCACCCTGCCAGTGCTGCCGCTCGATGACGACGTTGTGCTGCCCACCATGGTGGTGCCGATTGAGACCTCGGACTCCGAGGTACGCGCGTGCATTGAGGCAGCCCGCGCTGCCGCCGATAGCGACGCGCGGCCAGCGCTGCTGCTGGTGCCAAGGATCGGCGGCCGGTATGCGGCGGTTGGCACCCTTGGCGTGGTTGAGCAGGAAGGCCGGCTGCCGAACGGCACGCCTGGCGCAGTCATCCGGGGAATGGCCAGGGTCAAGATCGGCGCAGGCACCGTTGGTCCCGGTGCCGCGTTGTGGGTACATGGCACGGTCGAGCCCGAGGTGCCAGCGAGCCCGCACGCCGCTGAGCTGGCCAAAGAATACCGCGGCCTGGCGGCAGCGATTTTGCAAAAGCGCGGCGCTTGGCAAGTGGTTGATGTTCTTTCTCGCATAACCGACCCGTCCGCGCTAGCCGACAGCGCCGGGTACGCGAGCTACCTGTCGGTCGAGCAGCGCAGCGAGTTGCTAGCCACGCTCGACGTCGAGCAGCGGCTTGAGCTGCTGGCCGGCTGGGCGCGCGAGCACTTGGCCGAGCTTGATGTCGCCGAGACCATCGGCAACGACGTGCGCGAGGGCATGGAGAAGCAGCAGCGTGAGTTCCTGCTGCGCCAGCAACTCGCCGCGATCCGCAAGGAGCTGGCCGCGCTTGACGGCACCCCGGCCACCGAGCAAGACGACTACCGGGCCAGGATCGAAGCCGCCGACCTGCCTGACCACGTGCGCGAAGCCGCGCTACGCGAGGCTGCCAAGCTGGAGCGCGGTTCAGACGCTTCCCCTGAGGCTGGCTGGCTAAGAACCTGGCTGGACACCGTACTTGACGTGCCGTGGAACACCCGCACCGACGACGCCTACGACATCACCGAGGCGCGAGCCGTGCTTGATGCCGACCACGCCGGCCTGGATGAGGTCAAAGAGCGCATCGTCGAATACCTGGCCGTCCGCAAGCGACTGGCGGACAAGGGCCTGGCCATCGAAGGCGGCCGCCGCAGCGGCGCCGTGCTCGCGCTGGCTGGCCCACCAGGAGTTGGCAAGACCTCGCTCGGCGAGTCAGTAGCCAGGTCGATGGGCCGCGAATTCGCCAGGGTCGCCTTGGGCGGCGTCAGGGACGAGGCTGAGATCCGCGGCCACCGCCGCACCTACGTGGGCGCACTGCCCGGCCGGATCGTCCGTGCCATCCGCGAAGCCGGCAGCATGAACCCGGTCATCCTCCTTGACGAGGTGGACAAGGTTGGCGCCGATTACCGCGGCGACCCCACCGCGGCCCTGCTCGAAGTGCTCGATCCGGCGCAGAATCACACCTTCCGCGACCATTACCTCGAAGTCGAGCTCGACCTCTCCGACGTCCTGTTCATCGCGACAGCAAACGTCGCCGAAGCCATCCCCGAGCCACTGCTCGACCGGATGGACCTCATCCGCCTAGATGGCTACACCGAAGACGAAAAACTGACCATCGCCAAAGACCACCTGCTGGCCCGACAACTAGCCAGGACCGGCCTGGAACCAGGCGACGTCAGCTTCACCGACGACGCCCTCCGCGCCCTGGCCACCGAGTACACGAGGGAAGCGGGCGTCCGCTCATTGGAGCGCTCGATCGCCAGAGTCCTGCGCAAGATCGCAGCGAAGCTGGCGACCACGGCCGACGCGGCCGGTCTGCCGATCACCATCGACACCACCGAGCTGCAGGAATACCTCGGCCACCCCCGGCACACTCCTGAGTCGGCCGAGCGCACGGCGGTGCCAGGAGTCGCCGCCGGACTCGCGGTGACTGGCACCGGCGGCGACCTGCTCTTCATCGAGGCGTCACTGGCCGACAAGGCAAGCGGCAGCACTGGCGTCACGCTGACCGGCCAGCTCGGTGACGTGATGAAGGAGTCGGCCCAGATCGCGCTGTCCTATCTGCGGTCGAACGGCCCCAAGCTGGGGCTCCCCGTGGCCGAGCTCGCCGAGCGCGGCGTCCATCTGCACGTGCCAGCGGGCGCGGTGCCGAAGGACGGCCCGAGTGCGGGCGTGACGATGACCACGGCGCTGGCTTCGCTGCTCTCTGGCCGCCTGGTCAGGTCGGACGTGGCCATGACCGGCGAAGTGTCGCTGACCGGCCGGGTGCTGCCGATCGGCGGGCTCAAGCAGAAGCTGCTTGCGGCCCACCGGGCCGGTATCACCATGGTGCTGATCCCGGCCAGGAACGCGCCAGACCTTGACGACGTGCCTGAGAAGGTACGCGAGGCGCTGGACATTCACCTCATGACCGACGTCCGTGAGGTGCTTGACCTGGCACTTGAGCCAGCGACTGTGGCGCTGGCCGCGTAGTCAAACGGGGGTGCGAGCGCTAGTTGATCCGGCGCTCGTACCCCTCCCAATAAGGTCCGCGAAGCTTGAACTTTTGCAGCTTGCCGGTCGCGGTACGGGCCAGCGAGTCCCGCAGCTCGATGCTGGTCGGGCACTTGTAGTGCGCTAGCCGACTCCGGCAGTGCTCGATCAGCTCGGCCTCGGTGACCTCCTGCCCTGGCCGGGTGACCACGAGCGCCTTGACCGTCTCGCCCCACTTGGCGTCCGGCACGCCGATGACGGCCGCCTCGGCCACTGCCGGGTGCTGGAACAGGCAGTCCTCGACCTCGACTGAGCTGACGTTCTCGCCGCCTGAGATGATCACGTCCTTCTTGCGATCCGAGATCACCAGGTACTCATCAGCGTCGATGTGGCCTTCGTCGCCGGTATGGAACCAGCCGTCGACCAGCACCTTCGCCGAGTCAGCGGGCTGCTCCCAGTATCCGGCGAAGACGTTGTTTGACCTGGCCAGCACTTCGCCGGCTGGATCAGTCTTGACCTGCACGCCGACGGCAGGGACGCCCGCACGGGATTGCCGTTTGGCTCGCTCGATGGGCGGCAGGTCGTCCCACTCAGCGGGCCGCCGGTTCACGGTGAGCAGTGGCGCGGTTTCGGTAAGGCCGTAGATCTGGATGAACTCCCAGCCAAGCTCGGTCTCGACCCGCTCGATGGTCTTGGACGGCGGCGGAGCGCCAGCGACCACGATCCGCACCTGATCGCGACCGGGCACCGGCTCGTCCGCCGCGCGCCGCGCGGTGGCGGCGTCCAATATGGCCGCGACGACCGCTGGCGCACCGCACATCAGCGTGACGCCGTGAGCCTCAATCCGGCGCAGCAACTCCTCGCCGTCGATCTTGCGCACGACCACCTGCGGCACGCCCATCGCGGTCACCGCGTAGGGCATCCCCCAGCCGTTGCAGTGGAACATCGGCAGCGTGTGCAGGTAGACATCGCGGTCGGTGACCGTCGTGTGCCAGCCGAAAGTGGTGGCGTTAAGCCAGCAATTGCGGTGGGTGAGCTGTACTCCTTTGGGTCGCGCGGTGGTGCCGCTGGTGTAGTTGATGCTCGCGGTAGCGTCCTCGTCAGCGGTCCAGCCGACCGGCTCGGCGTCGTCTGGCGCCTCGGCGAACAGCTCTTCGTCAGCCACTCCGTCAAGCACGATCCGGTGCCTGGCCTTGACCTCGCGCAGCACCTCATCGGACTCAGGATCAACCAGCAATACCGAAGCACCCGAGTGCTCGACGATGTAGCTGACCTCGTCAGCGTTGAGCCGATAGTTGATCGGCACGAGCACCCGGCCGTAGCCGCTGACGCCGTAAAACAAGATGCCGAACCGAGCCGCGTTGGGGCTGACGATAGCGACCCGCTCGCCGCGGCCGACACCCATCCGGTCCAGCGCAAGCGCCACATTCTTGGCGCGGCGTTCGACCGAGCGGTACGTGATCGTGCCGAGCGACCCCGCCGTGCCTGGCTCATCAATGAACGCGGGCCGGTCGCCATACACCAATGCTCCGCGTCGGAGGAAGTCGGCGACTGTCAGCGGCACTCTCATGGACAGCTCCCATCGGTGTGACGACTTCCCGATACTGCTGCACCAGATACGCCCTCGGCAACTAGGCGCTGTGCCAGCATAGCCATATGACCCGACTTAGCCGATTTCATCGCAGACGCTATGTGCAGATAGTCACGGCAATAACCGCTACAGGCGCTTTGGTGCTTGGCAGCGGGGCGATCGCCGAGGGGTCGATCAGCAAGCCGAGGTCCGCGCTGCGGTTGGCGCCAGCCGGCCGGGCGCGCAAGCTGACCGGCGGTACGACCGTCCCTGGCGACCCCGGCTGCCCGCTGTTCCCCGCGAACAACGTCTGGAACACCAACATCTCCAAGCTACCCGTCGATCCGCACAGCGCCGCCTGGTTGCGCAGCATGGACTCGGGCAGCACCTACCTGCACCCAGACTTCGGGCCGAACGAAGGCGGCTACCCCTACGGCATCCCCTTCACCATCGTCACCAACAAGCACCCGCTGGTGCGGATCTCCTTCAAGTACGCCAGCCAAAGCGACAAGGGTCCCTATCCGTTCGGTGCTAGCACTCCGATCGAAGGCGGCCAGAACGCTGGCGGTGACCGGCACGCGATCATGGTGAACCGCACCACCTGCACCCTGTACGAACTGTGGGAAGCCAGGTACTCAAGTCACCCGATGGCCGGCTCGGGCGCGATCTGGAGCCTGCGCTCCAACAAGCTGCGGCCGGCCGTGGACCTCAGCCGACGCGGCTGGCCTGGCCATACTGCCCGGCTTGCTGAGCTACCAGCAGGTGGCCTACGCAGCCAGGACTGGTAAGCCGATCACGCACGCGATCAGATTTACCGCCGACGCCACCCGCAGCGCCTACATCTGGCCGGCCAGGCACCAGGCGGGCGCAGGCCGCAGCCTCAGCCTCCCCCCGATGGGCGCCCGATTCCGGCTGAAGGCCAGCTTTAGTACCAGCCGCTTCTGCCGGGACGCCACGCCCTACTGCCGGGACGCCAAGGCAGTACTGACCGAGATGAAGAACTACGGCCTGATCCTGGCGGACAACGGCAGCAACTGGTACTTCCAGGGGGCTGCCTTCCCGCAGTGGCCCAACGCGCTAGTGAGCCTGCTGAAGGAAATCCCCGCCAGCGCCTTCGAGGCCGTCAACGAGCAGTGCCTGATGGTCCACCCGAACTCCGCCGAAGCCACCGCCAAGCCCGGCTGCCAGATCGGCTAACCCGGCCCGCAGCACAGCATCATCGGAGCGGTACTGCCGCTCCGACCCCGACGCGAACAGCAACGGGGTCGCCCCGTTGCCACCACAACAGCAACGGGGCGACCCCGTTGTCGTCATGCCGCCCGAGGTTGCGGTCAGCTGGTTGGTTCGCGTACTACGTCGGTGGGGGGCTTGTCGGTGCGCAACCCCAGGTAGGAGGCCGCCCGCAGGCGGCCGGCCCCGGTCCACAACGCGAACGCGGCCTCGATGACCAGCTCGGGCCGTACCCAGATCACGCCCCTGGCGTGCTCGGGCGGCACCGTCTCGCCGAATGGCGATGAGTCCTGCCGCAGTGGCGTCAGCTGAGCGGTCAGCAGTCGGAGCGTGGCCAGGGTAAAGCCGGTGCCGACATGACCGGCGTAGGCAAGTTGACCGGCGTCGTAGACGCTGACGAGCAGCGATCCGATCAGGTCGAGCCTGTTGCCCTCGCCGGGCTTCCAGCCGCCGACTACGAACTCCTGCCGCCGCACGTTCTTGATCTTCAGCCAGCTTGAGGTGCGCTTGCCTGGCTCATAACGTGAGGCGAGCCTTTTCGCCATGATGCCTTCCAGGCTGTTCGCCAGGGACACAGCCTGGGCGTCGACGCCGCTAACCCCGATGAAGGCCGGCGGGGTCTGCCAGTGCGGGCCATCAAGGCCGAGCTGATCCAGGCGCTCTCGGCGGCGCTGATAGGGCTCGCCCAGCAGCGATTCGCCGTCCAACTGCAACAGGTCAAAAGCCAGGTAGCTGACCGGGATCTGAGCCGCGAGCTGTCGCGGCGGTGCTGTCACGTTCATCCGCTGCTGCAGCGCCTCAAAGCTCGGCCAGCTGCCGCCGCCGAAGGCCACGATCTCGCCGTCGAGCACCATCCGGTGCTCGCCCACCGCGCCTGCCAGCCCTTGCAGCTCGGGATAGCTGCCCGAGGTATCCCGGCCGGTCCTGCTGGTCAGGGTGACGACGCGTGGCGTCACCTCCGCTATCGCCCGGATGCCATCCCACTTCATCTCGTAGCCCCACTGAGAGTCATCAGCGGGTAGTTGGCCCGCTGTGGCGAGCATCGGCTTGATCACCTGGCATCCTTACTTGGCGTGAAGCACGTGGACCTGATGCGGGAGCGAGCTGGCCCGCAGCGGGTCACCAACGTCGAGCTGTTCTTCGATCTGGTGTACGTCTTCGCGGTCACGCAGTTGTCGCATTTTCTGCTGACTGGCGAGGGCACGGTGCGCACCGCGTTGCAAGCCGCCCTGCTGCTCATCATTGTCTGGCAGCTGTGGGCCTACACCACCTGGGTGACTAACTGGCTGGATCCCGAGCGGATCGCGGTGCGCCTGCTGCTGCTCGTCCTGGCCGTACTCAGCCTGGTGATGTCCGCCGCAATCCCGACCGCTTTTACCTCATCTGGCCTGATTGTCGGCTCGATGTATCTGGTCATGCAGGTCGGGCGGAGCGCCTTTACTGTGGCTGGCGCTGGCGATCCGCAGGTACGCCGTAACTTCCAGCGGATCTTGGCCTGGTGCGTAGTCAGCGGCACCCTGGCGCTCGGTGGCGGACTGGCGCACGGACTTATCCGCGAGCTGCTCTGGGCCGCTGCCGTCGCGATCGACCTGCTCGGCGGTGCCGTCGGCTTCTACACGCCGTGGTACGGCCGATCCCTTACGGCCGACTGGACCATTGAAGGCGGTCATTTCGCTGAGCGCTGCCAGGGCTTCATCTTGATCGCGATCGGCGAGTCCATCGTCGTTATCGGTGCGACGCTAGCGGCCGGCCTCGACACCCAAGGCGCGCTGGCTGGCGACCAGATCGCCGCCTTCGTGATCGCAGCGGTCAGCAGCATCGCCTTCTGGTGGATCTACTTCGATCGGAGCGCGCGCGACGCGACCGAGGTGATCGCCAAGTCGGAAGATCCTGGCCGACTTGGCCGGTCGGCCTATCACTTCATCCACCCGGTCATGGTCGCTGGCATCATCGTGACCGCCGCCGCCGACGGCGCGACCGCCGAAGCCGCTGCCACCGCCGCGCGCAGCGGGCACGCCGAGCCGGCTACGGCCTGGGTGGCCCCGCTGATCCTCTTCGGCCCGGCGCTGTTCTTGGCCGGGCACGCGGCCTTCAAGCTATCGATCTGGCAGCGCGTCTCCTGGCAGCGGATCGGTGCCATCGTGATACTCGGCTTGCTCGCATTCGCCGCTCCGCACGTCCGCGCCGTGCTGCTCTCCGGTGCCGCCGCCATCGTCGTGTTGGCTGTTGCCGCCGCTGATCAGATCTGGGTTCCGACCGGTACCTCGACCTCGGCCGCTGCCGACGCGGCTGACTAGGTCAACCGTCAGCGCTGACCCGGCTGACCGCCTTGGCGATCGTGCGCAGGCTCAGTCCGGGCGCGTACCTGGTCATCCGCCACAACACCCGGGCCGAGCCTGGTGCGACGATCAGCGGCTGATTCCGCGCCAGGCCGCGCAGCACGTCCTTGGCCAGCTTGTCCGCCTGATACAGCCTGCCGACCCGGCCGGACACTTCCGCACCGGCGCTGGTCGGCGGCAAGTCAGGGTTGACCCGGCCGAGCAATGGCGTGTCGACGAAGCCCGGGCAGATCGCGGTGACCTTGACGCCGCGCGCGGCCGCCTCAGCCCGCAACGACAGGCTGAGCCCGACGACCGCGTGCTTGACCGTGTCGTACGGGGTCAGCCCAGGTCCTGGGATCAGGCCAGCGAGCGAGGCGGTGTTGACGATGTGCCCGTGGCCTTGACGCAGCATCAACGGGTAGGCCGCGTGCACGCCGTGCACCACGCCGCGCAGGTTGACGTCGATGACGCGATTCCAGTGGTCAAGAGTGAACTCTTCGACCAGTCCGCCAACCGCGATGCCGGCGTTATTGAACATGTAGTCGAGCTTGCCGTGCTCGGCCGCGACAGCAAAGACCAAGTCGGCGACGGCCGGTGCGTCCCTGACGTCCAGGGTGACGCTGCTGACGCCGGTGAGCTCGGCCGCGACCGACTTGGCTGCTGCCTCGTCGATGTCGGCGATCACAACCTTGGCGCCGTGCGCGGCCAGCGCCCGCACCAGAGCCGCGCCGATTCCAGAACCACCGCCGGTGATGATCGCCACCCGGCCCGCGAACTCCGCCATGGGACCGCCTATCGAGAAGCTGGCCGTTAGTTACACCGGACGGTAACTCACCGCTGGAAGTGGCGGCAATACGATCATTCCGACATCGGTCCAAGCCTGCAACTGACCGTGATGGCGCCGCTTGGACCTGCGGGTCAGCCTCGGCGCGCGCTTGATATCGCCACCGCCGTGGTCGAGCCCGACCGGGCGAGCCGACGTCTGGCCGTGGACAATCCGGCCAGCCGTTGGCCGGTCCACCCGAACGGCGGTAGCCGGAAAGATCGAGCAGGCCGCCGCTGCCGCGGCGGCAATCGCGCCCGCCAGCGCCAGGCAGGCGCACACGGGCACGAGAATCTGAGTACGGAAGGTATGCGGGGACATCAGAAAATCCTTGATTGGGGTCACTGGCACTAACAAGCCGACCGGTGACCGCCATCCGGATCCGAACGTGAGTCGGCTCACCCCGTCCCGAGTCATCGGACCAGCAGTAGCGTCTTACTTGACAGTCCGACGCTGACTTGCTGGCCCCACGAAAGCGCGACGGAATCTGACTCAATGCCGTCGCCGAAAGCGACCAGCTGATCAGATTCGACGCTCAGCCGGATCGACTCGCCGTAGCTCAACGCACCCTCGGTACAGGCCACCCCGGTCACCGGTGACGGCCAGGCTTCCCTGACGAACCAGGCCAACTGCCGGTCGGCCGGGCCGGGCAGGGTGGCGACACTGTGCCGCTCCAGCCAGACCGACCGGCCCCAGCCGGTCGCGCCAGTTCCAGTGCAGACAATCAGCCCGGACGAGGCCTGCCGTTCGACCTGGCCATCGGCTGCGGTCAGGGTGTATCGGGCGGTCTGATGGGTCGACTGTCCGATATAGACCTCATTCAACGCGATCAGGCTCTGGCCGTCATCGATGTCCGCCTGCACCATGACCCGCTCTTCGACACCCGAGCGCCCCCGGCCGGCGGCCGTCTCGACCAGCAACTGGCGGGCCGCCGCCGGCGGGTGCGGCACCAGCACGCCTGGGTTGCGTTCAGGCTCTGGATTTATCCCGATGACCGGCTGGCCAGACAGATACCTCGCGACGTTGGCGACCAGCCCGTCCTGGCCGACCACCACTACGATGTCGCCGGCATCGAAGCTCCACCGAGGCAAGTCAGCGCGCTCGACCGCGCCCCGCCGCCAGTCGGCTGGCACGGCCGAAGAAACCTGGCTGATCGCGGACTTGATGGCCCGATCCCGCCGCTCCACGTCCTGCATCGGCCGGCCCCTGGTGGACAGGAAGAACGCCGCCTGTCCACGCGTCGCATGCCGTTCGATCAGTTCGTCAAGTTCGGTCCTGCGGTGCACAAGCACCACCCGAGGCGGCAGGCTCATCGCCGGTCGCCACCATCGTCCTTGGCCGTGCCTGTGCGCTGGCTGGTCAGCACCGAAGCCAGGCCGGAGAGCAGGTCGGGGGTGATCGTCAAGCTGCCGATCGCCGGCAGCTGCCCAGCCAGATCCTTGAGCGCCAGGCCGAGCAACTGACCATCGGGCAGATCTCGGTAGGCGTTGACCAGCGCGGTCTCGGCCGCCGCCGTCGCCTCGCCGATGAGCCTGGTGCCCTGCGCTCGCGCCTGAGTGAGCCGCTCGTCTCGCTCCGCTTGCGACTGCACCTCAATCCGGCTGGCGGTGGCTGCTTCTTCGGCCTGCCGCTTCGCGTTCGCGCCGCGCTGGGCGATGAGCTGCTCCTCCCGGCGGGCCAGCTCGATCTGGGTCGCCAGCTCGTTCTCAGCGATGGCCCGCTCGCGCTCGACCGCCATCGCGCGGCGCTCGTAAGTGGCTCGGTCGGCCTCTTGCTGCAGGGCCTCGCGCGCCGGCGTCTGCAGCGCCTTCTCCACGTCAGGCTCTGGCTTCAGCGCGACGACCCGGGCACCGATCACCCTGATTCCGGTCTCGGCCAGCCTGGTGTCGGCGACCAGCCCGCCGAGTATCCGGTCCCTGATCTGCCCGATGCCGTCGCTGAGCAGTGACTGCATCGGACTTGCCGCGATCAGGCCAAGGACTTGCTGCTGTGCGGTCTCGGCGAGCAGCCCGGCTAGTTGCTCAAGCGGCGTACCCCGCCAGGCGCCGGTCTTAGGGTCGATGGAGAAGTCAAGCCGGGCCGAAGCAACGGCCGGGTCGGTCACCCGGAAGGTCACGCTGGCCTGCACGGTCATGTCGTGGAAGTCCGCCGTCCGAGCGTGGAACAGCATCGGCAGTTCCCTGTCGTCCACTGGGATCTCGGACAGTGCGGCCGATAGCGGCCGGAAGAAAAACGCCAAGCCGATGCCGTCGTGTACCAGCTTGCCGTTGCGCAAGTGCCGGATATGCGCCGTCGGGGTCGCGCGCAGGTGCCTGGCCAGGGGGTAGGTCGTGATGTCAGCCATGTGAGTCCACCTTCCTTTTAATCGTCGTTTTGACGATAACAGTCGGGGTGGTTACTCGTCAACTTGACGATTATTGGTGCTAGACTAAGCTCATGCCGCGCTCGCCTGAGCTGACCGTCCCGCTGGCCGCCGTGACCGTCGATCTCGTGGTGCTGACCATCAGGGACGACGAACTTGTGGTGCTCTGCGTGCGGCGCGCCATCGAACCGCAGGCCGGCAAGCTCGCGCTGCCCGGCGGTTTCGTGCGTCCGGACGAAACGCTCGGCCTGGCCGCCGCGCGCGAACTAGCCGAGGAAACCGGCCTGGTCACCGACCCGGTGCACCTTGAGCAACTGGCAAGCTATGGCGACCCCGGCCGCGATCCTCGACTCCGCGTGGTCACCATCGCCTACCTGGCGCTGGCACCCAGCCTGCCGACGCCGACGGCGGGCAGCGACGCCGCCGACGCCGCGTGGATGCCAGCCGCTGAACTGCTCGCCGGCCCGGCCTATGAGCTGGCGTTCGACCATCACCTGATCCTCAGCGACGGAGTCGAGCGGGCCAGATCGAAACTTGAGTACTCACCGCTCGCGACCGCGTTCTGCCCGCCGACCTTCACCGTGGGCCAACTGCGCCGGGTCTATGAGATCGTCTGGGGCACGAAACTCGACCCGCGCAACTTCCATCGCAAGGTCACTGGCACTGCGGACTTCCTCATCCCAGTCGGCGGCACCACCGTAGGCGAGCGCGGCCGCCCCGCCCAGCTCTACCGTAAAGGCGACGCCGAACTACTGCACCCGCCATTGCTCCGCACCACCGCCTAAACCGCACCACCCCCTAAACCGCGCCGCCGCTGCCCCGCTGCACCCCGAGCGCGAGCCGGACTTGCCCGATCCTGGCACCAACCTCAGCTTCCGTGATCATCATCTAGGCCGTGATCACGGTCTGCCGACCGCGTCGCGGCCGGTCGCCAGTGCCGCCTGCCGCGATCACGATTTGCGTGATCTGGCCGGAGCTTCGCGCCATTTGCGGCTTACGTAATCGGATCATGGTGGCACCGGACCAGTCAGTTCGATGAGCTGAGCAAGTTTGCCCAACGCATAAGTTAACGGTGGAAACTTATAGATCCGTGCGCAATTATCCTGAGCTAACTTATCGAAGACGCCGATTGGACGGAAAAAATGGCCGCTGCACCGCTAGACATGCTCCGGCTATTAGCTAATGCTTAGGTTGCGCCGACGGGAAGAAACTCGGCCGGTTATCCAGATAGGCGGTGTCGCTTAAGTGGACCGCCAAAGAAGGGGAATGCCCATGTCCGTCTCGTTATGGTTATCCTCAGCGTTACGACCGACCGCCACGAAGGCGGTCCTCACCATCGGCGTCGCGGCTGTGATCGCCTCGGGTGCGGTGGCCGCTGCTACCGCTGCTCCCGCCGCTGCGCCACCACCAGTAGACCACCAGCTCTGCTATAACGCCAGCGGCTCAGGCTTCAAGATCCCGTCCGGCGTGGTGCTGAAGAACCAATTCAGCCCCAACGGCTTCACGCCCGTGATTGGCAGCATGGTGATTCACTGCAACCCGGTGCAAAAGACTGCGAATGGCACAGTCTATCCGATCACGAACCCGAACGCGCATCTGGCGTGCTTCACCATTACCGCGTCCACGCAGCCCACGCCTACGGTGGTAGTCACCAACCAGTTCGGTTCGGCGACGCTCATTCCGAGCCAGCCGAATCTACTGTGCCTGCCTTCGTGGAAGAGCCTAACCGGGCCGCCAAATATGACGCCGAATCAGCCACCAGGTCTCAACCACTTCACCTGCTATCCGGTGAAGGTGGCGTCTGGGTCGTACAACCCGCCACCGGTGCTGCTGCAAGACGAGTTCGCAAGTTCGCCGGTGTCGGCCAAGGTGAATCCTGTCCCGACTGAGCTGTGCTTGCCCACGGAGAAGATCGTCGGCGGCGTGGACTACCCGATCATCAACGCGACCACGCATCTGCTGTGCTTCCCAGTGAGCCAGACTCCCTTCAAACCACAGGTCTGGGATCAGAACCAGTTCGGTACGGCGACGGTGACCATAAGCCAGACGAACACGCTTTGCCTGCCGTCGACGAAACAAGTCGTGACCGGCTAGCCCGAGCCGGCCGGGACGGGTAGCGGCGCCGCCGCGCCCGCCGCTCGTCCCGGCCGCTCGTCCCGGCCGCTCTAGGAGACATCGCACATGGCTAGCAGTTTGGTGACAGTGGCCCAGTTGCGGGCGGTGCCGCCCGCGATGGGGCTGGCGCGCTTGGCCATCAGGTTCTTGGCCAGTTCGCTGTTACCGAAGCCGTCGGGAGTGTGCAGGTAGAGCGTCCGGCCGATGAGGGTGAGTTCATCGCGGCTGTTCTCGGCGGCAGCCGCGGCTAGCTCAGCGACCCGCTGCTCCCCCGCCGCGCCAGGTGCCGCCGGCAAGAACACGGCATGGACGTACTGCGGCACCGGCTCATCTGGGTACGGGTTGACGCTGGCGGCCTCGGCCAGTTCTTCCCTGGACAGCACTATGACGGCTGGGTCCACGCCAAGCGAGGCCGCGATGGCCGACCGCAGCTCGGCGGCGAGCGCGGCGGCGTCGGTGTGCGAGGGCGTGAAGACCACGTTGCCTGACTGAATGTAGGTCGCGACATCACCATGGCCGAGCGAGGTGATCAACTTGCGCAAGTCGGCCATGGCGATCTTGGCATTGCCACCTACATTGATGCCGCGAAGGAGAGCAACATGGGTCGGCATGAGCCCATCTTGCCAGCCGCCGGCCGAACCGGACCCGCCGGCCGAGCCAGACCCGCCGGCCGAACCAGACCCGCCGGCCGAGCCTGACCCGGACCCCGCCGACGATCGCGCCGCCGCGGCAGGCGTGTACGCGCTGCTGATTGATGGCACGACGGTCTTGATCAGGCCAGCTCGACCAGCCGATGAGGGCGCCGTACGGCGGATGCACGAGCAGATGTCGCCGGACAATATCTACTTGCGCTTCTTCAACGTCAGCAAGCAATCGGCGGGCCGGGAAGGGCGCCGGGTCACTAGGCCACCCGGGCCCGATCACTGTGCCCTGCTGGCCTGGATCGGTGACCGGCTGGTCGGGCTGGGCAGCTACGAGCCAGCCGAGGAGCCCGGCGTAGCCGAGATCGCCTTTGCCGTCAGCGACGACCTGCACGGGCGCGGCATCGCCACCTTGCTACTTGATCATCTGGTGTCCGATGCCCGGCTGCGCGGGGTGCGGGCGTTTACCGCGCAAACGCTGGCCACGAATTCAGCGATGCTCGGGGTGTTCGCCAGCGCCGGACTTGCGGCCAGCCGCCAGCTATCGCAGGGCGTGATCACGACCACTTTCCCGCTGCCGATCGATGAAGCCAGCGCGCAACTGCAGGCGTATCAGGACTCGGTCGCCCGCCGCGAGCAACTGGCCGACGCCGCCAGCTTGCGCCATCTGCTGGCCCCAGCCTCGATCGCGGTGATCGGGGCCAGCCGCAATCCTGGCGGAGTCGGGCACGCCATCCTCCGCAATATCGTGGCGGCCGGTTTCGCTGGCCGGATCTTCGTGATCAACCCGGGCGCGTCATCGGTGGCCGGCCTGCCCGCGCTGGCTGCCATCGCGGACCTGCCGGAGCCCCCCGATCTGGCGGTCATCGCGGTACCAGCGCCGACCGTGGTCAACGTCGCTGACGAGTGCGGCAAGGTCGGCACTAAGGCGCTGGTGATCGTGACGGCTGGCATCGACCCGGCCGCCGGGGCTGAGCTCCTAGCTACCTGCCGCCGTCACGGCATGCGACTCGTCGGCCCGAACTGCTTCGGCATCGCCGTGCCTGCCCTTGGGCTGAACGCCACCTTTGCCGGTGCCGCTCCGCCACCAGGGACAGCCGGCCTAGTTATGCAGTCAGGCGGTATCGGCATCGCGGTGCTTGAGCATCTGTCCAGGCTCGGGATCGGCGTCTCATCATTCGCCTCGGTCGGCGACAAGTACGACGTATCGAGCAACGACCTGCTGATGTGGTGGGAGCAGGACCAGGTCACCAAGCTGGCCGTGCTCTACGTCGAGTCGTTTGGCAGCCCGCGCCGGTTCGCCAAGACCGCCCGCCGGGTGGGCCGCAAGTTCCCGGTGCTGACCGTGCTCGGCGGACGGTCGGCCGCCGGTCAGCGCGCCGCTGTCGCGCACACAGCCTTCGCAGCCACGCCGCTGATCGCACAGGAAGCGCTGTTCGGCCAGGCGGGCGTCATCGCCACCACCGGCCTAGGCGAGCTCATCGACACGGCGGTCTTGCTTGCCGCGCAGCCGTTGCCACGCGGGGACCGGATCGGCATCGTATCCAACGCTGGCGGCGCCGCCGTACTCGCCGCCGACGCCTGCGGCGACAACAACCTCAAGGTCGCGACGCTGACCGACTTGACCAGCGAGCGGCTGCGGCAGTTGCTGCCAGCAGGAGCGGTCGTCACCGGGCCGGTGGACACCACCGCGGCGGTGCCGAGGGCGGCCTTTCAGTCCTGCCTTGAACTGGTGGCCGACGATGACAATGTGGATGTCGTCATGGCGATGACGGTGCGGACCGCGCTCGGCGACCTGGCGCCGGCCATTGCCACCCTGGCCAAGCCGGTAGTCGCGGTGATGCTCGATCAGCAGGAATCGATCAGGCTGCTCAGGCACGGTGTGCCCAGTTACCTGTATCCGGAGAGCGCGGCGCGCGCGCTCGGCCACGCGGTCAGGTACCGCTACTGGCGGGACAGCAGCCAGGTGATCCCCGAACTCGATGGCATCAACGCCGACCAGGCCAGGCAACTCGTGACCAGCTTCCTGACCGGGCGGCGACTAGGCGGCATGCTGCCTTTTGAGCAGACGGCAGTGCTGCTCGGCTGCTATGGATTGCACCTGAGCCAGCCGCCACCAGCGGCTGGCGCGGAAACAGCCGTCGAAGTGCTTGTCGCGGTCTCTCAGGAGCCGATCTTCGGCCCGGTCGTGGCATTCGGCGTCGGCGGCGCGGTCAGCGACGTACTCGGCGACCGGGTTGCCCGGCTGGCGCCGCTCACTCAAGCTGACGTTGCCGACATGATCCGGGGCATTAAGGCGGCGCCACTGCTGCTCGGCCCGCCATCGGTCAATCTGCCGGCACTCGGTGAGATCCTGCTTCGGGTCTCCAGGCTCGCCGATGATCTGGCCGAAATCGCGGAGATCGAACTGAGCCCGCTGCTCGCGAGTGCCAGCGGCGCACGCCTGCTCGGTGCCCGCATCAGGCTGGTGCCGGCCGAGCCGCAAGACCCATTCCTGCGTCGCCTACGGTAGACGGCAGATAATCGACCTAACGGCCAGTGCCCCTAACAAAACATCGGCATAACGCAATGCCAACCGACTGATCGCAAGGAGAGCTTAATGTCACCAGCAGCAGCCAAGATTGTTGCCGGAGTAGATGGATCACCGTCGTCAGTCGCAGCGCTGCGTTGGGCGGTGCGGCAGGCCGAACTCACCGGCGGCACAGTGGACGCCGTCATCGCCTGGCAGTTCCCGCTCACGTCGAGCGGATTTAGCTGGGTGAGCGCATCGTCCTTCGATGACCTTAACTATGCCGACCTGGCGGCCAAAGCACTCAGCGCCGTGGTCGATGAGGTGAGCCCGACGGTCACCGTCAGGCAGGTAGTGCTTGAGGGCGATTCAGCCCAGGTGCTGCTCGACGCGGCCGCTGACGCTGAGTTGCTGGTGGTTGGCAACCGTGGTCATGGTGCCTTTGCCGGCGCGCTGCTCGGCTCGGTCAGCGAGCGTTGCGTCCGGCACGCCCACTGCCCAGTCGTGGTCGTGCATTCGGCGACGTAGCCAGGCTTGATCGTGGCGTATTACCTATCGATTTAGGCAGGGTAATACGCCACGATCATGGCCGAGTGCGGCGCTAGCTCAGCGGGCGGCCGAACGGGACGGCGACCTCTACGCCCACGATGTTCTTGGGACTGTCGAACACCCAGCTGACCTTCTTGCTGCCTGGGTTGAACCAGACCAGGGAAGCGCCAGCCGAGCAGCCGTTATCCGCCTGGACCAGCAGGCTGGAGCCCTGGCCGGTGACGATGTGGTAGCTGGGGTAGCTCACGCCGGGGAGTTTGACCTGCTGGCCGGCCAGGTTCCCGACGTACTCGACGCCACACGGGCCGAGCGATTGCAGGTAGACCCCACTGGTCAGCTTCCAGGCGTCAATGTCGCCCTGGTCTTCGCCGTGGCCATTGCGCTGAGCGGTCAGCGCGGTGACCTTGCCGCCGTTGATCGGGAATAGCCAGAGCCTGGACTCGAAATTACCGTTCTTACCATTGCAGTTTGCCAGCACGGTGGTGGCATTCCACCAGCGCTCCGGGTTGCATTCGGACACAGCGACCGGGGCGTGCAGCTGCTTGATCACCGTGCCGGAGTTGCTGACTTGCTCCAGACCTGACTTGGTCTCGACGATCACCGTAGTGCCGTCAGGGGACTCGATCGCGCTGAAGCCCTTAGTCGTCAGCACCTGCTGCAGCGTGCCGGTGAAGTCATAGCGGCGGAAGCCGACACCGCCGAGGCCCGTCGTGAGGACGTTCTCGCCATGCGGCCTGGTATAACCAATCGCGCTGACCGTGGCTGGCAGCCTGAAGCTGTCAATGACCTTGCCGGTAGCGAGACTGATCTGCTCGAACTTGTTGTAGAAGTTCGCCACCAGCACCCGCTGGCCGTCACCCGACCAGTCCACTACGTAATAGCTCTGCGACCCTGAGGCAGCCAACGGCCACTGGTAGAACTTGTACTTCTTGCCCTGCGGGCTCACCGCGTAGAGCGTCGTGATGCCCTTACCCTTCTTCGGCGGAACTGGTGCCGTGGAGTACTCGGCGATCGACCAGCCGAGGCCGACCTTACTGAGCGGCACCAACGACGCGGGCTTGGCCGGGTGCGCCGTGGACGCCGCGAAAGCAGTGCCACCGGCCGCGACCAACGTCGCCACCAGTGCCACGCCACCGAGGTGTTTCAGTACGGAGCGATGAGACATAGGTTGAAGCCTTTCCCTGAGCTTTGGTCGCATCAAGTGGAACTGACGCACTCTAGGACTGTACGAGGCCTCGTTCGGTTGCGTCGCATCAAGCACCCGCACACCGCGATCTGGGGCAGCTGGCGGGTCGAGCTAGCTCACTACTCCGAAGCTGAGCACGACCTGGGGATAGTCGCCATCGGTCAGTTCGGCCCTGATGAAGCCACGCAAGCTGGCGAACTCCACCGCCGTGCTGTGCACTGCCACCTGCACGTTGTGCTTGGCGGCTACCAGCAGCACGCGCTGCATTGCCTGTCCGGCAGCAATCCAGTTGGCGCTCTGATCGGCCGACGTGGTGAGGACCGCGAGTATCCGCGCCGAGGCCGGGTCGACCTGACTGGCGTTACCGGATTCCGCTGTCCTGCCGCTATCAAGCCGCACCGCGTACGTGGCGGCGGCCAACGCGGCGATCAGCGCGGCTCGGTGATCATCGTCGGTCATCGGCCGCAGCCCGCACTGTTCGTGGCTCGCATCAGCGATCAGGCCAGACATGACCTCGGGCGGCAGCGGGCGGCGGCCGAAGTCGCCGAGCGGCGATTTGCGCAGTGCTATTTGGTCAAACAACGCGCGCTCGAAGTCACTCGGCGGGTTGACGTCGTCAGTCCAGCCGATTCTGGCAACTAGGCTGGACCCGTCGGGCAGCACGTGCACTTGTGGCTGCCGTCCCAGGTAGCGCAGCGCGAGCCGGGCGGTAAAGACGGCCGCGCCGCAACTGAGCATCAACTCCCGGCCGGCCGGGTCCCTGACCGCGAGCCGACGCTCCAAGTCGGCCCTGATCGAGATCTCATGATCGCCAGTTCCGAACCACCAGGGTGCCGTGTCGTAGATCGACGGAGCCTGCCCGGCCGCTTCTGTGACAAAGCGGGCGACGTCTTCGGGCGAGCTCGGATCCACTGAACCTCCCGGTGACCGCAGCAGAACACGGACTAAGTTACACTAAGTTACCGTGAGCTGACACGGGGAGCGGACACGGGGAGCGGACACGGGGAGCGGACACGGGGAGCGGACACGGGGAGCGGACACGGGGAGCGGACACGGGGAGCGGACACGGGGAGCGGACACGGGGAGCGGAGCTGACCTAGGGAGCGGCACTAGCTGATGCGACTTCAGGAAGCCGCCGACATTCTTGGCGTGCACTATCAAACCGCTTACGGCTGGGTACGCGGCGGGAAACTGCCAGCGCGCCTGGTCGCTGGTGGCTATGACGTCGCCGAACCTGACGTACAAGCGTTCCTGGTGCAGCGACGGCTCGGCCGTAAGCCGGCCAGCGAGATTCAGGTGCGAGACTGGCCGGCCCAGGCAAGCAAGCTGTACGAGGCGATCAGGGCCGGGCAAGAGACGCAGGCCAAGCGGCTGCTTGACCGGCTGATCGGGCACGTGCCGATGACCGTGCTGTGCGACCGGGTCATCGGTCCGGCGCTGGGCCGGGTTGGCGATGAATGGCTCGCCGGACGGATCTCCATCGCGCAGGAGCACCGGGCCACCGCTATCTGCGAACGCCTGATCTCGGTCGCGCAGCCCGCCGGCCGACCTCGTGGCGTCGCCGTCGTCACCACGCCGCCGGGCGAACGGCACGGCATGCCCGCACTGATGGCGGCCGGATGCCTGCGCGAGCACCACTGGCAGGTGCACCATCTGGCCGCCGACCTGCCGGCCGAAGAGATCAGCACGCTGGCCGCCGCGGTCGGCGCTGACCTGGTCGTGCTCTCCACCGCCTCAACCAGCGGCGCCGCGTCAGCCACCCGGGCGGCCCACCTGCTCCGAGTCGAGTTGCCCGGCGCGATCACGCTGATCGGCCGATCCGGCGACACTCTGGTTGACCTCCTCGCTAACACCAGTCAAGCTAATCAGGAAACTTTGACCTAGTTTCTGGGCTAATAGCACGCTCGCTCAGAAAACTCAGCGACAACACAGCAAAGCACGTCGGAATCTCAGCTAAGTCAGTGCAAATCCTGGCTTTCACCTCAGTGCCCCATACGTAACCTTACGGTGCTTCGCCAAGCGGCGAAGGAAACCTCCTACCTAGAGATCGTGAGGTTCACGGAATGTTCAGTCGTCCGATGACGAGGCTTGCCATCGCGGCAGCCGCGGCGGGCACGATCTGCGCGTTTGGCGCTAGCGCAGCCAGCGCAGCCCCGACGACGGGCTGGTCAGGGCACGTCTTGGTGCCAGGTGCCATCACCAACAACACCGCCACCACCAGCTCAATCACCTTCCCCGGCGCGCTCGGCGGCGGCACGATCGTGGCCTGGAAGCAGAAGCTCACCCCCGGCCACATCTTCTACAAGATCAAGATTCCGGGCCGAAGGTGGTCAGCCAAGCTCGAAGTGCCCGGCGCCACCGCCCTCACCAACACCGCCCCGGTCATCCGCTCCTACGTGGACCCGCACGGCCGCAACGCCGTCCTCGCGGTCTGGACCGGACGCCTTGACCACCACATCTGGTACGAGCAGGGCGAGACCAAGGCCGACGGCACCATCAACTGGAACAACGCAACCGTGCTGCCGCAGAAGGTGCTCTACACCGACACCACCAACGCTCCGGCCGTGCTGTTCACCAACCACGCCTACCGCGTCATCTTCTCCTGGCGGGGTCCGGCCAACCACGTGCGGTTCGTCATCGGCCGCCCGAACAGCCGAGGCTTCGTCTGGTCGAAGTCGGCGATCGTCCCCGGCGCGCCGGTGACCTCGAACTGCGTCGGCGCACCCTGCACCGCCGACACCCCGGCCCTGGCCGAGGTGCAGGACTCAGCGACCACTGGCACCGTGTACTTCTTCTGGCGTCAGCTCGGCAGCGACGCCGTCCTTTACAGCACGGTCGCTGACCCGTCGCTGCTGACCAGCCTGTCCTTCACCGGCCCGACCACGGACACCGGCGTTGCCACCGACGTAGCTCCGGCTGCCTCTGACAGCACCCTGTCCGGCTTCGGGCCGCTGCTGCTGGTCTACAAGGTCGCTGGCTCGACCGACGTCAACTACCAGACGCTGACCGGTACGACCTGGTCCGCTCCCGCTCAGCTCATCGCCACCCACACGACGGACGCACCGTCACTGTCCGTCAACCGGCTATCGACCACCACTCCAGGTGCCGACGGCAACGTCCTGCTTCAGGGCTTCAGTAACTAATTCCTGACCCCGATCCGGGTACTGGGCCAATCCCGGTGCCCGGATCGGCCGCGCAGGGCCAGACTTGACGTTGTGGACCAGCGCATCAAGCTCCGGGTGCAAGGAATGGTGCAGGGCGTTGGATTCCGCCCATTCGTTTATTCGCTGGCCACCAGGCTCGGCCTGGTGGGCTGGTCGGCAATGCCGCTGACGGCGTGTTCGCCGAAATCCAGGGCCCGCCCGAGGCCATCGCCGAATTCCTGCTCGCGCTTAGCCGGGACGCGCCGCCGCTAGCCCGCATCGAGCGAGTCGAGTCCAGTCCGATGACGCTCGGGCCAACTGACGGCTTTGCGATCGTGCCGAGCCAATCCGCTGGCCCGCGCCGCACGCTAGTGTCCGCTGACGCCGCGACCTGCGCTGACTGCCTGGCCGAGCTGGTCGATCCAGCCGACCGGCGGTTCGGTTACCCCTTTATCAACTGCACCAATTGCGGGCCGCGCTTTACCATCGTCAAGGACGTACCTTATGACCGGCCGCTCACCACGATGGCCGCCTTCGAGCTTTGCGAGTTGTGCGCGGCCGAGTACCACGATCCCGCCAACCGGCGCTTTCACGCTCAGCCGACCTGCTGCCCAGTCTGCGGCCCGCGACTCTGGCTCACCGGCAGCGCCATCGCACCTGACGACACCGACCAGGGACGGCCACTTTCACTAATAAAAAAGACAGCAGCATTGCTCAGTGCTGGGCTTGTCGTCGCGATCAAGGGGCTTGGCGGTTTTCACTTGGCCGTGGACGCGACCAACGAGGCGGCCACCGCCGCACTGCGGTCGCGCAAGCACCGTGCGGACAAGCCGTTCGCTGTCCTGGTGGCTGATCTAGCTCAGGCCAGGCAACTGTGCGAGATCGACGTCGTTGCCGAGCAGGCGCTGACCAGTCGGCGGCGGCCGATCGTGCTGCTACCCAAAGCACTGGGCGCGCGGCTGGCACCGGCGGTGGCACCTGGCAACCGGCAGTTGGGGATCATGCTGCCGTACACGCCTCTGCACCACCTGCTGGCCGGTCAGGTCGCCAGGCCGATCGTGCTGACCAGCGGGAACGTCTCGGACGAGCCGATCGCCTATACGGACGCCGACGCGCTGGAGCGGCTGGCGGGGATCGCTGACGCGTTCCTTGGCCACGACCGAGCCATCCACCTGCGGACCGACGACTCGGTAGTGCGGCCGCACCGGGGCAGGGAGGTAGTGCTCAGGCGGGCGCGCGGCTACGCACCTGAGCCGCTGCCTGTCGCCGTCAGCTTCGACCGGCCGGTGCTGGCCTGCGGCGCTGAGCTCAAGAGCACGTTCTGCCTGGCCAGCGGCGAGCACGCCATCTTGTCCCAGCACCTGGGGGACCTGGCGAATCTGGCTACGCTGCGTGCGTTTACCGAGGGCATCGAGCATTTGCGCCGCCTATTCGACGTCACGCCTGAGTTGATCGCGCACGACCTGCACCCTGAGTACCTGTCCACGAAGTACGCGGTTGAACAGGACCTGCCGCTGGTCGCGGTCCAGCATCATCATGCGCACATCGCCTCCTGCCTGGCCGACAACGGCGTGGCCGGGCCGGTCATCGGGGTCGCGTTCGACGGCACTGGCTTCGGCACTGACGGCACGATCTGGGGCGGTGAATTCCTGCTCGGCGGGTTCGCGCGGATCGAGCGAGCCGGGCACCTGGCACCGGTGCCGATGCCCGGCGGAGCGGCCGCGATCAAGCAGCCGTGGCGGATGGCCGCTGCCTACCTGGCCGACCAGGTCTGGCCGGCCAGCGGGCTAGCGGTCGCCGCACGGAACGCGGCCCAGTGGGACGCGGTGAGCGCGATGGCGCGGCGCGGCATCAACGCGCCGCTCACCTCAAGCGCCTGCCGGTTGTTTGATGCGGTGGCCGCTATTTTGGGCGTCAGGGACACGGTGAACTACGAGGGCCAGGCGGCGATCGAGCTTGAGCAACTGGCCGCGCCCGGAGATCACGGGAGCTATCCGGTGCCGGTGAGCCAAGGCCAGGTGCTGAAGGTCCAAGCCGGCGACTTGGTCACCGCTGTCGTGGCTGACCTCGCCGCCGGCGTCAGCGAAGAGGTGATCGCTGCCAGGTTCCATCAGGCGGTGGCCGACTTGATCGTCACGACCTGCACCCTGCTGAGCGAACGGAGCGGGCTGCGCACGGTGGCGCTATCCGGTGGGGTATTTCAGAACCTGCGGCTGACCGACCTGGTGGTCGCTGGCCTAGCGGGATTCACCGTGCTGACGCACTCGCGGGTGCCGTGCAACGACGGCGGCATCAGCCTAGGCCAAGCTATGGTCGCCCAGGCGTGCGAGCCAGTCGCACCAGGCGAGCAAGCCTTCGCCGGTTTTCGCTGACACCGTCATCAGGGCGGCGCGCGGGGCGATCAGCGCCACGTCAGCGGTGTACTTAGCGAGATCGAAATCTACGTAGGGCAGCAAGTCGATCTTGCTCACCAGCACCAGATCGGCCTGGCGGAACATGTGTGGGTACTTCAGCGGCTTGTCGCCGCCCTCGGTCACCGAAGCGAGCACGATGCGCTTGGCCTCACCCAGATCGAATAGGGCCGGGCAGACCAGGTTGCCGACGTTCTCGATCACTACGAGCGCATCAGGTGCTGGGTCAAGCTCGGCCAGGCCGGTCGCTACCATCTCGGCGTCGAGATGACAGCCGGCCCCGGTGTTGATCTGCACCACGGTGCCGCCGACCGCCTCGATCCTGCGGGCGTCCAGCATGGTTTCCTGGTCGCCTTCGATCACCTGCACCGGCACGGTGCCAGCGGTGCGCTCAAGCAGGGTGGTCTTGCCCGCACCCGGCGAGCTCATCAGGTTGACCATTCGCACTCGGCGTTCGGCCAGCCAGGACCGGTTGCGCTCGGCGATGCGGTCGTTCTTCGCCAAGATCTTGTGCTGCAGCACGATCGTCCGCGAGTCGCCGGCTGGCAGGTGATGATCGTGGTCTGACCCGTGCTGATGGTCACGGTCGCCGTGCACGCCGTGCACGACAGCGCCGTCGCCGTGGCAGCCGCAGGTGGCACACATCTCAGGCCACCTGGACCGAGATAATCCGCAGGTCAGCACCGGAGAGCACGGCTACGTCAGCGCTGCCGCACTGGCACAGCGCGATCGGCCAGGCCGGCTCGAACACTGACCCGCAGTCCCGGCACTGGCCGCTCGCGGCTGGCTGCTCGATCTCCAGGCTGGCACCCTCAAGGTTCGTGCCTTCGGTGACTAGCTCAAAGCAGAACCTGACTGAGTCGGCCACCACTCCGGTGAGCGCCCCGATCTCCAGGCGGACACAGGTGATCTTGGCGTCCGGCAGCTTCTCGGTGACCGCGGTCACCACCCCTTCAGTAATCGCCAGTTCGTGCATGTCGCACCTTGCTTAACAAATTCGCGGCAGCGGATCGCCCACCAGCAGGTCGACGATTCTGGTGCCGCCAAAAATAGTTTTGAGCGCGACAATTCCGGCCGGGCCAGCGACGATCTCGCCGATGAGCGCGGCCTGCTCACCGCCGGGTGCGGCCCGCAGGGCGGCAAGCGCCACGTCGGCGACAGCGTCGTCGACGACCACGACCATCCGACCCTCGCAGGCCACGTACATCGGATCGATGCCGAGCAGTTCGGCCGCGCCGCGTACCTGTTCGCGTACGGGAATGGCGGCCTCGCTGACCAGCACTCCGACGTTGGCAGCCGTGGCGATCTCGTTGAGTATGGTGGCGACGCCGCCTCTAGTCGCGTCCCGCAATGCCCGAACGCCGGTCGTCGCCGCGAGCAGGGTCGCGACCAGTCCGTTGAGCGGCGCGGTATCCGAGGTGAGGTCGGCTTCGAGGTCAAGCTCGCCTCTGGCCAGCATGATGGTCACGCCGTGGTCGCCGATCGGGCCGCTGACGATGATCTTGTCCCCTGGCCGGGCCTGCGCCACGCCGAGATTGACGTCAGCCGGGATCAGCCCGATTCCAGCGGTGTTGAGATAGCAGCCGTCGGCCTTGCCGCGCTCGACCACCTTAGTGTCGCCGGTGACGATCTGGACGCCGGCCTTAGCTGCGGCGGCTGCCATCGACGCTGTGATCCTGGTCAGGTCATCGACCTTGAATCCCTCTTCGAGAATAAACCCGGCCGACAGATACAGCGGCTGCGCGCCGGTCATCGCCAGGTCATTGACCGTGCCGTTGACCGCTAGATCACCGATGTCGCCGCCAGGAAAGAACAGCGGCGAGACCACATAGGAGTCAGTGCTAAAGGCGAGCCTGGTCTGGTCGATGCGCAGGCTCGCGCCGTCTTCAAGCGGCTCAAGCAACGGATTCTTGAACGCGTCGAGGAAGATCGCCTCGATCAGCGATTGGGTCGCCTTGCCGCCGGCCCCATGCGACATGGTGATCCGGTCTTCCCTGACCCTCGGCCGAGCTCGCCTGGTCCGGTCGATGCGCTCAAGCACCAACTCTTCGCGCACGGTGCCGGGCGCTGGCTGCGGCGAGCCGGTCATGACCTGGTCGCCTCCTTGACCCTGGTCCTGGTAAACCGGCCGTAGTTGTAGTAGGCGGCACAGGCACCCTCTGGCGACACCATGCAGGTGCCGATCGGCGTCTCTGGGGTACAGGAGGTGCCGAACACCTTGCACTCCCAGGGCTTGAGCACGCCCTTCAGCACTTCGCCGCACTGGCAAGCCTTCGGGTCAGCGACCCGCACCCCGGGCACCTTGAAGAGCAGTTCGGCGTCGTAACTGGCATAGTCAGCCTTAACCTTCAGCGCCGACTGGGAAATGAAACCGAGGCCACGCCACTCGAAGTACGGCCGCAGCTCCATCGTCTGGCTGATCGCCCGCAGCGCGGTGAGATTGCCATCCCAGGGCACCACCCGCGCGTATTGGTTTTCCACCACGGCCTCGCTCTTGGATAGCTGCAGCATCAGCATGTAGATCGACTGCAGGATGTCGAGCGGCTCGAAGCCCGCCACTACCACGGGCTTGCCGTAGTCACGCGCGATCCATTCATATGGCCGGCAGCCAATCACGGTCGAGACGTGGCCGGGCCCAATGAAGCCATCAAGCCGCAGGTCAGGCGAGTCCAAGATGGCCTTAATGGCCGGCAGGATCGTCACGTGGTTGCAGAAGACCGAGAAGTTATCAAGGCCAGCGGCCTGCGCCCGAAGCAGCGTCATCGCCGTCGAAGGCGCGGTGGTCTCGAATCCGATGGCCATGAAGACGACCCGGCGATCCGGATGCTGCCGAGCGATCTTCAGTGCGTCAAGCGGTGAGTACACCATCCTGATGTCGGTGCCGCGGGCCTTGGCATCGAAAAATGAGCCATTACTGCCTGGCACTCGCATCATGTCGCCGAACGAAGTCATGATCACGTCCGGCTCGCTCGCCAGCGCGATCGCGTCGTCCACCCGGCCCATCGGGATCACGCAGACCGGGCAGCCCGGCCCGTGCACCAAGGTGATCTGCTCGGGCAGGTAGTCCTCAAGTCCGTGCTTGTAGATCGTGTGGGTGTGGCCGCCGCACACCTCCATCAGCTTGTACTGCCGGCCAGGCTGGCACAGCGAGGTGATCTTGGCGGCGAGCGCGCGCGCCTTGTCGCCGTCCCTGAATTCGTCGACGAATCGCATGACCGGCTCCTATTCGATCCGTGACTCGGCCAGTGCGGCGAGTTCCTCGTCATAGGCCTGGCCGATGCTCTCAAGAAATTCCAGCGCGGCGGCGGCTTCCGCCTCGTCGATCTTCGACAGCGCGAAGCCGACATGGATCAGTACCCATTCGCCAGGCACCGGCGGGTCATCGGCGAGCAAGCCCACGTTGATCACCCGGCGGACCCCGCTCACGTTAACTCTGGCCAGGTCAGGCTGGTCAGGCAGGAACTCGATCAGTTCACCTGGAATCCCGAGGCACATGCTTCCTCCCGCCTGCATCCAGCTGGCCGATCAGCTCGAGCACTACGTTGACCGCATTGTCGACCGCGGCTGCGACCGGGGCACTCAGCCCGATCAGCTCATCGGTGGTGGCTGGCTCGCAGCCGACCAGCAGCACCTTGCTGACCTGTCCGCCGAGCGAATCGAGCAGGCCGAGCACGACCTCAGGCTGCATGCCGTGCCCGTCGAAAAAGCTCGATGCCGCAGTGCGCCATTCTGGCTCAATGACATAGACGGTACCTGGCTCTTCGCCCCGTGGCACCGCATCGATCAAGATCGCGGTCTGCACGCCATCGGCCAGGTCATAGGCCAGGTGCATGCCGCTGATGCCGTAGTCACCTACCGCCACCCAGTCCGGCAGATCCACCTTGGCCAGGCGATTCGCGACTTCCACCCCGAAGCCATCGTCGCCGAGAAAGATGTTCCCGACACCGGCGATGAGCACCCGCTTCATGGCATCACGCTGACGTACCGGCCATTTCCGCCACGACTAGCTCCCACAAGATGTGGTACACGGTGGTCTGCGCTTCCTGAATCCTGTGGATGGACGACGATGGCATCACGAAAAGGTAGTCAAGGCCGGTGAGTTCGGCCATCTTGCCGCCGTCGTAGCCGGAGATGCCTATGGTCATCAGCCCCCGGGCGACGGCCGTGTCGAATGCTCTCAGCAGATTTTCCGAGTTCCCGCTGGTCGACAGCCCGATCACGATGTCACCAGGCTTGCCGAATGCGGCGATCTGGCGGGCGAAGATGACCTCGATGCCAATGTCGTTGGCTAGTGAGGTGACCACGCTGACGTCGGTGGCCAAGCTAATCGCTGGCAGGGCCGCGGCCGGCTCCTGCGGAGACAAGAACAACGAGGCGAGGTCGGCCGCGTCGGTTGCACTACCGCCATTGCCGAACGTCAGCAGCCGGCCACGGGCCGCGAACCGCGCCGCCATGTCATGGGCGCAGGCGGCCAGCAAGCCGCTGCTTCTGGTGCAGACTTCGGCCCGCAGGTCAATGATCTCGCGGGTCTTGGCCATCGTGGACTGGAGCGCCTCGGCCAGTACCTGGTCAGGATTGGTGGCGTGCTCGTAAAGGAACGGATAGAGCGACTCGTGCTCGCGCTTCACGTGGTCGGCGGGCTTGGGCACCCTGGTCATTTCCGCATCACCGCAATCGCCTCTCCGGCGTGCACGAGGATGGTGTCGCCCACTTGGGCCGCCACCAGCGCGACGCTTACGACTTCCTGGCCAGCACCGGTAGCCACCGCGGCGAGCTCATCATCGAGCAAGGCAACGACGGTGACCTCGACGGCAGTGTCCGAGCAAGTGATGCAGACATCACCGGCGCAGTGGGCGACGGTCGGTTTCATTCCATCCCCCCGAGTACCGCAGGCTGCTCAAGGAACACATGCACGAGTTCCCAGAGCAGGTGATACATGGTGACGTGAATCTCCTTGACCACGCAAGGATCGGCGGATCGCGCGCTCAGTACATGATCGGCCGTGAGCCGGGCATCGCGGCCAGTCAGCGCGACGGTGAGCAGGCCAGCTTCGCTCGCGGTGCGCAGTCCGGCGAGCACGCTCGGGTCGGCGTCGACGCAGACGCCAAGCGCGATGTCGGCTGGCTCGGTCAGCAGCGCGATCGGGTGCGCGAACATCGCCGCCAAGCCGTCCCTGGCCGATAGGCCGGTGGCGGTAGCGACGTCGCAACTCAGCGCGATGGCAGGCAGCGCGCGCTTGCCGACAATGACTGGATGCACGAACTCGACCGCTACGTGCTGAGCATCGGTGCTGGCCGTACCGACCCCGAACGTGACCAGCTTGCCGCCCCGGTGGAAACGCGCTGCCATAGCGAACGCGGCGGCAGTGAGGTCGGCAGCGCGATCGACTAGGTCATGCGCGGCCGCTACCCGCCGTTCAAAAAGGGCATCGCACCTGCTGATGCGCTCGCTCGCCGTCTTGGTCATAGCCTCATCCTGGCCGACCGTTGGCCGCCGCGAGCGACGCTCAGCAGAGTCGAGCAAGGTAACCGCCGATCCGCGATCCGGTTCGTCAAGATTGGCGATCTCACATCGGCTCCTGCGGAGCGCTGAGGTCGACGTCTACCTCGATGCCGACCACGTCGGCCACCTTCAGCGTGCCGAGGAAGGCAGTAAATGGCCTGATGCCGAACTCAGACTGCCTGAGCGAGGCCGTCGCGTGATACTTCTCCTGGTCGGCCGTGGATACATGGAGCCGAAGCGGGCGGGAGGCACCGCCCAAGGTCAGGCTGCCCGAGATGAATCCGCCGCCGTTGGATCCTGATTCGAACGTCGATGCGATGAACGTCCCATCGGGATGCCGGTCAACGCCGAGCACCTTGCGCGCGGTCACCGCGATCTCGCGTCGCTCGCGGTCGGTCAGCGGCTTGAGGCCGCCCGTGCCTTCGATGACCACGAGCGAAGTCAAATCAAGCCGGACCGTCAGCTCGGTCGGCTTGCCATCATCGGCCACGGTCAGCTCGCCTGACCAGTTCTCGACAGCAATGGTGAGATCGTGGCCTGCTTGAGCCGCCAGCCCGTCGCGTGCGGTCAGTAAAACGACCCGGCCACGATCGGAGCTGAACGCGTGGCGTCCCACTTGCAGCGCCATGTGAGCACCGTAAGACACTTGTGGTTGGTCGTCTAGAGAACTCACCCGGCGACCTCGATTAATTGCCAACAGCCGTCCGGACAAACAACAACAAGAACGAACCAAGATTGGATTAGGTACGCGCCGGAATACCACTTATCAGTGCGGCATCGACCAGATAAGCGGCGGATTGCGGGGACATTTACGTGACGTCCGGTATCAGCCACCGACGTCGAGCGGCAGCGAGCCGAAGACTTCCTGGATGCGGCGCAAGTCCTGACTTGGCTCACGATCCCGGGATTTCGGGCAGCTCGCGGCTCTGACGTGCGGGTTCCTGGCTTGTGGTGAGCAAATTTGCGCACTAATCCGGGGGTCGTAGAGTGGCCCGGTGCCGTATGTGCGGACAGTCAGGACGGCGTCGGGTGCCACGGCCGTGCAGATCGTGTGGTCCTACCATCGCGGGTCGCGGAAGATCGAGCACATCGGGTCAGCTCATGACGATGCCGAGCTGGCGGTCCTGAAAGCGGCGGCCGGTCAGCGGCTGGCTGCCGGGCAGGGCGAGCTTCCGCTAGGGCCGGGTTTCGGGACCGGCGGATCGGGCGGGCCGCTGCCGATCACGTCCTCGCGGGCAGGGCACCTGCTGGAGGCGCTGGGCAGGGGCTATGACGTGCTGGGCCTGGGCAAGGCGGCGGGCGGGGACGAGGTGTTCCGTCAGCTGGTACTGGCCCGGATCATCGAGCCGTCCAGCAAGCTGGACAGCCTGCGGGTGCTGGACGAGGCCGGGATCGCGCCGCCGTCGTATGCCACGCTCAAGCGGCGCCTGCCGGCCTACGCGAAGAACGCCTGGCGGGACGGGCTGTCGCGGGCGTGCGCGACGCATGCCCGCCTCGGCCCGGCCAGCCTGGTGCTCTACGACGTCAGCACCCTGTATTTCGAGACTGATGCCGGGGACGGGTTCCGCGAGCCGGGCTTTTCGAAGGAGCGGCGCCTGGAGCCTCAGATCACCATCGGGCTGCTCACCGACGCTTCCGGGTTCCCGCTGATGGTGCACGCGTTCGAGGGCAACGAGGCGGAAACGAAGACGCTGCTGCCGGCCATCGAGGCGTTCATGACCGCGCACCAGCTGCCTGACGTGACGATCGTGGCCGACGCGGGCATGATCTCCGACGCCAACCGCAAGGACATCGAGGCGGCCGGGCTGTCCTACATCCTCGGCGCGAAGATCCCGTTCGTTCCCTACGTCGTCGCGCAGTGGCGCCGCGAGCACCCGGGCCAGGACATCCCGGACGGGCTGATCTTCACCCAGCCCAGGCCCGCATCGAACAAGGACCGCCGTGACCAGGCCATCTACTACCAGTACCGGGCCGACCGGGCACGGCGGACCCTGCGCGGGATCGACGAGCAGGTCGCCAAGGCCGAGAATGCAGTCCAGGGAAAGGTCCCGGTCAAGCGGAACCGGTTCATCCGCCTCGACGGCGCCGCCAAGAGCGTCAACCGCGAGCTTGAGGCCAAAGCCCGCGAGATAGCCGGGATCAAGGGCTACCACACCAACCTGCAGGCATGCCCCGACGGCACCCCCGGTCACCGCCGAGTTCGTCATCAGCGCCTACCACCAGCTCTGGCAGATCGAGAAAGCCTTCCGCATGTCCAAGCACGACCTGCAAGCCCGGCCCATCTACCACCGCAAGCGCGACTCCATCGAAGCCCACCTGACCATCGTCTTCGCCGCCCTCGCAGTCAGCCACTGGATCGAAACCCGGACCGGCTGGTCAATCCGCAAATTCGTCAGGACCACCCGCCGCTACCGCACCATCGAAATCCAGGCCGGAACCCGCACCATCACCGCCGCCGAACCCCTGCCCCACGACCTGCGCCATGCCCTCGACCAAATCCACCGCACCCCGGTGCGCACTAAATGAGCCAAGTCGGGTTGCAGCGCCATGTGAGCACCGTAAGACACTTGTGGTTGGTCGTCTAGAGAACTCACCCGGCGACCTCGATTAATTGCCAACAGCCGTCCGGACAAACAACAACAAGAACGAACCAAGATTGGATTAGGTACGCGCCGGAATACCACTTATCAGTGCGGCATCGACCAGATAAGCGGCGGATTGCGGGGACATTTACGTGACGTCCGGTATCAACCACCGACGTCGAGCGGCAGCGAGCCGAAGACTTCCTGGATGCGGCGCAAGTCACGCATCCGCGGCTCGGTCGTACCGCCAACCCAGCGACTGATCGTCTTGACCGACACTCCGAGTTGCCTGGCGGCCGCCTCCTGGGTCAGATTCTGGCTGCGCAGCGCGTGCTGCATCCACTCGGCGAAGGTCGCCGGCTGACCGGGACCGCCCAGTTGCACCGGCCCAGGCGGGCTAAGCGCCGCAAGCCGGCCGGCGTCGCTGTCGATGGGGTGCTTGGCGGCGGCAGCCGCCTGGCTCATCGGGACCAGTCCACCCGCTGCGGCTAGCGGCGAGTCTGAGTGCAAGACGTCGACTTCCACGTGCTCAGGAAAGATGCGGAAGGCCACGTTGATCGAACCGGTCGGGCCGGCGGCATCAAGAAGCGCCCGAAAGACGGTCTCGCCGACCTCTCTGGTGCCTTCCTCGGTCAAAGGCGACTCAGCCAGGCAGTGTCGGACGAAATTCCTGATGTCCGGAATAGACGATGGACGGGCAGGGAAGACCTGCGAAAGCACGACAACCGGTGATACCTCAATTGGCTCGACCCGGGGCCCGTCACTGGGCTCAGCCACGATCACTCCCTCACCATCCAGGCCAGGACCAGGTCTGTGCAAGGGTACGTGCACAGTCGCCAAACTGGAAGAGCGAGCGTGGAGCTAGCACCGGTGCAGGACTGAATTCCCGTTCTGTCATGATAATGCGCGCCTAGTGAATGGTCGAGCTAGACGCCGGGACAGTTCTGTCCGGTCAGTTGACGGTTCCGTCTTGTCGACCAGTGCGAACGGGTTTACGATAGGCCGCACCTGCGCAACACAAAAGGCAAGGTGCTTCTTGATCTCCGTTATGAACACAAACCCGAAAAACGCTACACAGGCGGTACACCGGGTTAATACAGCCCAGAAGTTAGCTAGGTTCGGACACGGCGACGGCATAGTTCGCTTTGGCCACGCTGAGTTTCCTCACCTCCGCAGCGAATGGTGCATACGTTCAACCCGATCGCGTCATAACATTTAGCCGACCCTGCAGCGAGGAGGTTGACCGCGATGGCCAACGACAACCAAGGCACTGGCCAGGCACCAGAGGCAAGCGAAGGACCTTTGGTTCACATTCTCTGGATGAACGGCGGACTTGGCTGCGACGGCGACTCGGTCGCGCTCACCGCCGCGACGCAGCCAAGCATCGAGGAGATCGTCCTCGGCGCATTGCCCGGTCTGCCGAAGATCGCGGTGCACTGGCCGCTGATCGATTTCGAGTGCGGTCCTGAGACAGGGGCGGACAACTTCATCGAGTGGTGGCATCAAGGCCGACCGTGGCGAGCTTGAGCCGTTCGTGCTCGTCGTCGAGGGTTCGATCCCGAACGAAGCGATCAAGGACGAGGGCTACTGGTGCGGGTTCGGCAACAACCCGGCCACCGGCCAGCCGATGACCACCAACGAATGGCTAGATCGGCTCGCGCCCAAGGCCACCGCGATCCTGGCGGTTGGCACTTGCGCGACCTACGGCGGCATCCACGCCATGGCCGGCAACCCGACCGGCGCCATGGGCGTGCCTGACTACCTCGGCTGGGACTGGCGGTCCAAGGCAGGACTGCCGATCGTCTGCGTGCCTGGCTGCCCGATCCATCCCGACAACCTCTCCGAGACCATCCTTTACCTGCTCTACCAGGTCGCTGGCCAGGCCCCGATGATCCCGCTGGACGAGGCACTGCGGCCCACCTGGCTGTTCGGCTCCACCGTGCACGAAGGCTGCGACCGAGCCGGCTACTACGAGCAGGGCGACTTCGCCACCGAATACGGCTCATCGAAGTGCCTGGTCAAGCTAGGTTGCTGGGGGCCGGTAGTGAAGTGCAACGTGCCCAAGCGCGGCTGGATCAACGGTGTCGGCGGCTGCCCCAACGTGGGCGGCATCTGCATCGCCTGCACCATGCCTGGCTTCCCCGACAAGTTCATGCCGTTCATGGACGAGCCGCCGGGATCTCGAGTATCCACTGCCGCAAGCACCTTGTACGGAACGGTCATCCGCACCCTTCGCGGATTCACCGCAAAGACTGCCGACGAAGAGCCGAAGTGGCGCAAAAAAGGTGACGAGCTCCTGACCGGATATCAGAAGAGCTGGTAAGTCGCGCACTTATTTCGTAGAGAGAAGGGACAGCCATGACGACGGCCGAAGATACCGGCATTGTCGAGATGGCCTGGGATCCGATTACCAGGATCGTGGGCAGCCTAGGGATCTACACGAAGATTGACTTTAAGCAGAAGCAAGTCGTTGAGTGCCACAGCACTTCGTCAATCTTCCGCGGCTACAGCATCTTCATGAAGGGCAAGGACCCGCGCGACGCGCACTTTATCACCAGCCGCATTTGCGGCATCTGCGGAGATAATCACGCGACCTGCTCTGTCTACAATCAGAACATGGCTTACGGCGTCCGCCCGCCGCATCTCGGTGAATGGATCATCAATCTGGGCGAGTCCGCTGAATACATGTTCGACCACAACATCTTCCAGGAGAACCTGGTCGGGGTGGACTTCTGCGCCCGGATGGTCGGCGAGACCAACCCTGGCGTGCTTGAGTTGGCGAACCGCACGCAGGCACCGCACGCGGCCGATCACGGCTACAAGTACATCGGCGACATCATGGCTTCGCTCAACCCGCTTGAGGGCGAGTTCTACCGCGAGGCACTCCAGGTCAGCCGGTCGACCAGGGAGATGTTCTGCCTGATGGAAGGCCGACACGTGCACCCGAGCACGCTCTACCCGGGCGGCGTGGGCACGACGGCTACCGTGCAACTCTTTACCGACTACCTGACCAGGCTGATGCGCTACGTCGAGTTCATGAAGCGCGTCGTGCCGATGCACGATGACCTGTTCAACTTCTTCTACGAGGCACTGCCCGGTTACGAAGAGGTCGGCCGGCGCCGGGCCGACATGGTCTGCTGGGGCAGCCTCAATGACCCCGACCACTGTGACTTCAAGTACGAGAACATGACCAACTGGGGCCGGAAGATGTTCGTCACCCCTGGCGTGATCAGGGACGGACAGCTGCTGACCAATGACCTGGTCGAGATCAACCTGGGCATCAGGATCCTGCTCGGCTCCTCGTACTACGAGGACTGGGAAGACCAGGAGATGTTCGTCACCCGCGACCCGCTTGGCAACCCGGTGGACCGCAGGCATCCGTGGAACCAGCACACCATTCCCCGGCCGGCCAGGCGTGACTTTGACAGCAAGTACAGCTGGGTCATGTCGCCTCGTTGGTTCGACGGCAAGGACCACCTCGCCTGCGACACCGGCGGCGGTCCGATCGCCCGGCTGTGGGCGACCGCGCTCGGCAACCTGGTGGACTTCGGCTACGTCAAGTCCACCGGCCACAGCGTGCTGATCAACCTGCCTAAGACGGTCAGCAAACCGGAGGTCACCTTCGAGTGGACGATCCCGGTCGACGCCCAGGGCAGGCCGCTGTCGAACGCGATCGAGCGGGACCGGGCCAGGACTTACTTCCAGGCCTATGCGGCCGCCTGCGCGCTGTACTTCACCGAGAAGGCGCTCGCCGAGATCCGGGCTGGGCGAACTAAGACCTGGGAGCCGTTCTCTGTGCCTGAGGAGGCGAATAGCTGCGGTTTCACCGAGGCCGTTCGCGGCGTGCTCAGCCACCACATGGTGGTGCGGGGCGGCAAGATCGCCAACTACCACCCTTACCCGCCGACGCCGTGGAACGCCAGCGTCCGCGACAGTTACGGCACGCCTGGTCCGTACGAGGACGCGGTGCAGAACACGCCGATCTTCGAAGAGAACCCGCCCGACCGGTTCAAGGGCATCGACATCATGCGCGCCGTGCGCAGCTTCGACCCCTGCCTGCCTTGCGGTGTGCATATGTACCTCGGCAATGGCAAAGTGCTCGACAAGGTGCACTCGCCGATGTCAGTCATCCTGTCGACGTGACAGGGAGTTAGCCGCCCCGGGCCGGGCCAGGCGGAGCGGCCCGGCCCGGGGCGCCACAGGACGGACGAGCAGCAGGTGCCAGCCGGGCACAGCGAGCTAGCGGAGGCGAGGCCCATGACCGGGGTGCGAGGAGTAGGAGAGCAGGTTGACGAACTGCTCGGTGCACTCCGATCGGGCCAAGGCGAGCCGGCCGCCATCGCCGATGAGCTGGTGCGGCTGCTGGTAGGGCTATACGGCGACGGCCTGGCCAAGATCACGGCGGCGATCGCCGGGCACGGCCAGGTCGGCCAGGCGATCATGACTGAGCTGACCGAAGACCCGCTAGTGGAGAGCTTGCTGCTGTTGCATGACCTGCATCCGCTTGACGTCGATGCGCGCATCCAGCGAGCGCTCGACGAAGTACGGCCCTACCTCGGCTCGCACGCCGGCGGCGTCAAGTACCTCGGCGTCTTTGCTGGCGGCGTCGCCCAGTTGCAGCTTGAGGGCAGCTGCCACGGCTGCCCGTCGTCCACCGTCACGGTGCGGCTCGCGATCGAAGGCGCTGTGCTGGCCGCCGCTCCCGAGGTCACCGAGGTGGTGGTGGCAGGGATGACCACAGCACCAGGCCCAACCTTGGTGCAGATCGGCAAGCGGCAAGAGGAGCCCGGCCCCGACGGGGACAACTGGGTGACGTTGCCTAACATCGGGCCACCGAGCTCGCGCCCGGTGGCCGTCCAAGCGGCCGGCAGCTCGGTAGTGATCTGCGCGGTGCGCGGCACCTTGTACGCCTACCGTGACCGGTGCGCTGGCTGTGGCTCAGGCCTGGCTGACGGCTTGCTCGAACGCGAACAGCTCACTTGCCCAAGCTGCGGTGCGCGCTACAACGTGCGGCTAGCCGGCCAGGGTATCGACGACGCCGCCCTGCGGCTCGACCCGCTGCCGCTGCTTGCCGACAGCGCGGGCGTCCGAGTGGCCTTGCCGACCAGCCCGGCTGCTCCGCTCGCGCACGGTAGCGAGGCAGCCCTGCGATGAGCGCAAGTTCCGGCCTGCGCCGGTTCGTCACTTCAGCCGCCGACCAGGCGCCTAGGCCGGCCAAGCCAGCCAGCCAAGCGCCAAGCAGTGCCGCTGTACCCGATGTACCCGACTTCGGGCCGCCCGGCTCAGCTTCGGCGCAGGTGGAGAAGTGCGAGCTGTGCGCCAATCAGATCCCGGCCGAGCACAGCCATGTCGCTGACCTTGAGCACTCCCGGCTGATGTGTGCCTGTAGGGCTTGCTACCTGCTGTTTACCCACGAGCACGCCGGTCGCGGCAAGTACCGCGCGATTCCCGATCGCTACCTGCATGATCCCGCCCACCCGATCTCAGTCAGTGAATGGGACACCCTGGACGTGCCGGTAGGCCTGGCCTTCTTTCTGGCGGCCCAAGGCAGCGTGACGGCTTTTTACCCGAGTCCAGCCGGCGCCACCGAATGCCAGCTCGACCTGGCGGCCTGGCGGCAGCTCAGCGCCGACCATCCGCTGCTCGACGCGCTGGCCCCTGAGGTCGAGGCAGTGCTGATCGCGCGTTCGGCTACTGAGGTGGAGACCTATCTAGTGCCGATCGACGCCTGCTACGAGCTAGCCGGCCGGATGCGGCTGCACTGGCGCGGCTTCGATGGCGGTGCTGAGGCTCAGGCCAGCATCACCGCCTTCCTCGATCAGGTACGCACCCGGGCCCGGGTGTTCGATCCGGTGGTCGCGCGTGGCTGAGCTGGTCTTTGACTGCATCGGCGTACGGGCCGACAAATACGCCGTGGTACCGACGGTGTCCTTCGTGCTCCGCGTCGCCGAGACCACCGGGCTACGGGTAGACGCGATCGCGCTGCGGTGCCAGTTCAGGATCGAGCCGGCCAAGCGACGATATACCGCTCTCGAAGCCGAGCAGCTCAACGATCTGTTTGGCGACACTGCCCGCTGGGCCGAGACGTTGAAGCCGATGCAGCTAGCGACTGTTTCCACCATGGTGCCGGGATTCACTGGCAGCATCGAGACTGACCTGCCGGTTTATTTCTCCTACGATCTTGAGATCGGGACCACTAGGTACTTCACCGGCCTTGAAGGTGGCGAGATCCCGCTAGTGCTGCTCTTCAGCGGGACCGTTTTCTCGACCGTCGACGGCAAGCGGCAGATCGAGCAGGTGCCGTGGAGTAAAGAGGCACATTTCCGCCTTCCGCTCAGCGTTTGGCGTGAGGCCATCGAGGTGCACTTCCCTGACAGCGGGTGGATCAAGCTGAGCAACTCGACGCTGGCTGAGCTGCTCGCCTTCAAGTCGATGAATGCGCTGCCGACCTGGGACGCCACGATCGCGGCGCTGCTCGCACGTGCGGCCGACAGCGATGAGGCCAGATTATGACGCCGACGTACCTCGATCACGCGCGCAAGGTCGCCGACGCGATCCTGTACGAGGGCTACCTATTGTATCCCTACCATCAGGCGTCGCAAAAGAATCGTTCCAGGTTCCAGTTCGGCGTGCTGATGCCGACCGCCTATGCGCAGGTTGATCCGTCCGAGCCAGCCGCCAGCCAGACCCAGTGCCTAGTTGAGTGTGCTGACGACGCCAGGGTGCAGGTCAGCGTCAGGTTCTTGCAGTTGCAGCAGCGCACTGTGCTGGCTGGCACCGGCCAGCCGGTGCCTGAGCTTCGCGTCGGCGGTACGGAGTACACCAGCTGGGACGAGGCGGTTGAGCGCGAGGAGCAGGTCAGCGTCGGCGTGGCTGAGCTGGCAGCGGGCGAACTCAGAATGCCGTTCAGTTTCGGTCCTGACACGACCAGCACCGACCTGGTCGATGAGAATGGCGTGCTGGTCGGTCAGGTGGCGAGAGAACTCACCGCGATCTACGGCATTGTGCGGCTGGCCGCCAGGCGGGTGGCTGGACCTTACGGTGCGCTGCAGCTCACGGTCAGGATCGAAAACGTGACCGTGCCAGTCGTGCCATTGCGCAACCGTGCCGACGGGCTGGCGCACGCGCTCATCGCCGCGCATGCTCTAATCGCCGTGCCTGGTGGCACCTTTATCTCCATGACCGACCCACCGCAGTGGGCCGCTCCCTCGGTCGCGGCCTGCGAGAACGTCGGCACCTGGCCGGTGCTGGCAGGCCCGCCGCAGTGCCGCGACCTCATGCTTTCCGCCCCGGTGATCTTGTACGACCACGCCGAGGTGGCACCGGAAAGCCCAGGGGACCTGTTCGACGCGACCGAGATCGATGAGATCTTGACGCTCCGCACTCTCGCTCTGACCGACGCGGAGAAGCAGGCCGCCCGAGCCACCGATCCGCACGCGGCCGAGTTGATTGACCGACTCGAAGGCATGCCGCCGGAAATGTTCGAGCGGCTGCACGGGGCCATCAGATACCTAAACTCGGTACCCGCGCAGCGCGCGGCCGGACCGGACTCGCCCGCCGGGGTGGTCCAGTCAGACAGCCCGCTGGAGGCTGGCCGGGCCGAAGCTGGCTTGGCCGGGGGCGGCCGGGTGCCGTGGTGGGACCCCGGTGCCGACACCAGCGTATCGCCAGACACCGACTTCGTGATCATCAAGGGAGTGCCGGTCGCTCGCGGTAGCAAGGTGATCATGCGGCCAGGTAGCAGGCGGGCCGACGCGCAAGACCTGTTCCTGGTCGGGCGGCTCGCCACGGTCCAGGCGGTGCTCTTCGACGTGGACGACAAGGTGCACGTCGCGGTCAGCACGGACGACGATCCAGCCGCTGACTTGCATAAGAGCCACGGCCGGTTCCTGTACTTCGCGACCGACGAGCTCGAGCCAGTCGACGTCGCAGCTAGTGCTACGAATCCGCAGTCAACCAGTCAACAGGAGGATTCGGCATGATCACGAAACTGATTAAGGCAGCCCTCATCGCAGTCGTACTCGCCGTGGTGGTGCAGTCGCTGCCCGATATCAAGCGGTATCTAGAACTGCGCGAGATGTAAGGCGGGACCATGGAAACCATCATCGGGTTCGCGGCCGGCTATCTCGTGGGCACCAAGGAAGGCAAGGCGGGTCTGGACCGACTCAAGACCTCAGCGCAGGCCATCGCCAAGTCGCCCGAGGTGCGCCGGATGGCCGACGAGGCCATATCGTTCGCTGGGATCGTGCTGCGGCAGGCCTCGGCTCGTGGTCTGGGAGCGACCGCCACCAGCGTCGCCGGATTAGTCACGCACCGGGTTACCGAATCCGCCCCACAGAACGACTAGGTCAGTCGGCGAGCCCTTGAGCACCTGGGATCGCCTTATAGCCGGGCGCTGGACCATCTCGGCCAGTCAAGCACCCGGCCGACTGGCTACCTGCTGCTCCTGGTGAAGATGCGCAGGAAGAATAGGAACACGTTCAGGATGTCCAGGAAGATGGACGCGGCCAGCAGCGGAGCGGACGCCAGGTTCCGGCCGCGCAGCCGCTGGAAGTCGAACATCGTGAATCCGGCGAAGATCACCAAGCCGAGGATGGAGTAGATAAGGTCACCGTTCGGAATGTGCACGAAGACCATGACAATGCCGAAGACAATCAGTCCGAGCAGGGCGAAGAAGCAGACTCTCGCCAGCGCGGAAAGGTCACGCCTGGTCGCGTACCCGGCCGCGCCGAACCCAGCGATAAACAGTGCCGTCGCGCCGCCGGACTCGGTCAGTGCAGTTGGGTCGGTGTGCGCGTAGTAGGCCAGCACGGGCGCCAGCGCCAATCCGATGAGCACGCCGAACGCGGCGAGCAGGCCGATCGTGACCGGCTGGCTGCGGCGCACGGTAAAGCGCATCGCGATAAGACAGACGAAAGCCGCGATGAACCACACGATACCGAGGCCGTAGGAAAGGTCACGGCCCAGGTAGGCACCAGCGGTGAAAAGCGCGCCGGTCAAGGCCACAAAGGCCATCGTCTGGCTAAACAATGTCCGGGTTTGATACTGGGCAGCTACCCCGCCGTAACCGCCGTAAAGCGCCGAAGAACTCACCTAGATCCCCTTCCATGTGTGCCTTATCTATCATCGCCGATGCAGGCAACTGCTCGTCACCTAGCCAGGGCGAGCCGGCATGGGTGTCAGCCGGCTGGCATCATGCCTGCATGCGCATACTGATCATCGGCGGGACCGCGTTCGTCGGCAGGCACCTCACCGACGCCGCGCTCGCGGCTGGGCACGACGTCACGCTCTTTAACCGGGGCCGCACCGGACCGGACTTGTTTCCGGCGGCCACTCAGCTGACCGGCGATCGCAATAGTGACCTGTCGGCGCTCGCTACCGGGCAATGGGACGCCACTGTCGATGTGTGCGGTTACTTTCCTCGCCAGGTCCGCAGCCTGCACGCGGCGCTCGGCGAGCGCGCCGGGCAGTACGTATTCATCTCGTCCACCTCGGCCTACCGCACTCCGGCGACGCCAGGATTTAGTGAGAACGCACCGCTGGCGCAATTGACTGACCCTGATACCGAGGAGATCACCGAAGAGACCTACGGCGGGCTCAAGGTGGCCTGCGAGCGCCTCGCCGTTGAACTCTTCGGCCCGAGCGCCACAATCGTCCGGCCGACCTACGTCATTGGCCCGCATGACCGCAGCTACCGGTTCACCTGGTGGGTCGAGCGGCTCGCTCGTGGCGGCGAGGTGCTCGCGCCCGGCGACCAGAGCGGCCCGATCCAGGTGATCGATGCTCGTGACCTGGCCATTTGGATTGTCTCGCTCGTCACCGAGCAGGTGACTGGCATCTTCCACGCGGTCAGCCCGGCACCGCCTTTCGGCTTCGGCGACATGCTTGCGGAGATCAAGTCCGCCGTAGCACCAGCCGGAACCGAACTGGTCTGGGTGGGCAAGGACTTCCTGCTGGCCGAGGGCGAGACTGCGGAGAGCCTGCCGCTGTGGCCAGGTGGCGATAGCGAAAGTGACATCAACGCCGCCGATCCGGCCGCCGCCAACGCCGCTGGCCTGCGACCACGCCCGGTCGGCCAGAGCGCGCTTGAGGTGCATCAAGCCGAGCTGGTAGCGCCGACCACGATCCGGCCGGGCACTGGCATCAGCGCCGAACGCGAAGCCGAGTTGCTCCACCGCTGGCGCGCGGTCAACTGACCGGGATCGGTTAGCGGATTCGGTCAGAAACTGCTCGTGGACCAGGGCCATGAGGGCGGCCTGACCTGGATTATTCGGCAGGCGCCGGGAGGATCTGGCGCGGGATTCGCGGCGGCCGGTCGCGGCGCTGCCACTCGCGCGGGTAGCCGAGCGAGACTTCCTCGTGGCGGATGCCGTCGTGCCAGATTGTCCTCGGGATGTGCAGGTGACCGTAGACGACGGTGACCGCGCGGAAGCGCCGCGGCCAGTCGGCGGTGTGCTCCGTGCCGCACCACTGCGCGAACTCTGGGTAGCGCAGCACCCTGGTCGGCTCTCTGATCAGCGGGAAGTGGTTGACCAGCACGGTTGAAGTGCCGGCCGGCAGATCATCAAGCCGTCGCCTGGTCTGCTCAAGCCTGGCCGCGCACCAGGCGTCGATGGTGGGGAACGGATCAGGGTGCAGGAGCGCCTCATCGGTGGCGACCACCCCTGAGGCGTAGGCCTTGGCTAGCCCTTCGGCTTTCGTCGTCGCGCCTGGCGGCCGGAACGTGTAGTCGTACAGCACGAAGAGCGGCGCGATGGTCACCGGTCCACCGTCACCCTGCCAGACCGGGTACGGGTCCTCTGGGGTGACCACGCCGAGCCGACGGCACAGATCCACCAGGTACTGGTACCGCTCGGTGCCGCGTAGCGAAATGGTGTCGCGCCGATGGGACCAAAGTTCGTGGTTCCCAGGCACCCAGGATAACTTTGGCGAACCGCTGGCTGAGCAGGCCAAGCGCCCACTCGATGTCTGCGATGAACTCACCAACATCGCCAGCGACGATCAGCCAGTCCGAGTCAGATCGCGGTGCCAGTTCTTCGACAACCGGCCGGTTTTGCTCGAAGCCGACATGCAGATCGCTGACGGCGAGCAGGCTCGGAATGCCAGTGCTCTGGTGCGCCACAGTCGTGATCATCGCACAGCCGGGTCGTGCGGAATCAATGGCGGCCGTACTGTCAGTACCGGGATGGACAATAAGGTTGTGCGGGTTGCTGTCGTGCCGGGGCCCGGCCGATCCGGATTGCTGTGTGAGCTGAGCGACGAGGGCAGCCGACGCGGCCAGGTCGAACCGGTCAGCGATCTGGCTGCGGCTATCGCCGAGATAGAGGCGGCTAGCCAACCTCGCTGGGTCTGGCCAGCGACGGCCAGCCTGTACCCGGAGTTGCTGCGCGCGCAGCTCCGGGTGGCGCGCTGCCACGACGTGGCGCTCGTCGACGCGCTGCTGGCCGCTAGGGACGGCACCAGCGCTGGTCCCGGCAGTGCGTCCGACCGGCTTGACCTGGCCAGGCAGCGACTGCGCCGATGGCAAGAGCTGCGTTCGACCGACGATGAGCTGGCCCAGCAGACGTTGTTTGAGCCGCTGGCCGCCGAGCAGGCCAGCGATCCGGTTGAGCTGACGGCGGCGCTCGATGCACTGGTCGACGTGCACGCCGACCAGCTGGCCCGCGCTGCGGCCGACGAGCATCCAGCTAAGTTTGGCCTACTCATGGCAGCCGATTCGGCCGGAGCGCTCGCCGCTGCCGAGATGACGGTGGCGGGCCTGCCCTGGCGACCTGATGTGCATGACGCGCTGCTGACTGAGCTGCTCGGGCGGCGCCCGGCCGGCGGTCATGGCAGCCGATCCGGCCTAGTACAGCCGACGCTGCCAGCTCGGCTGGCGGAGCTAGCCGCCGAGATCACCGCAGCCTTCGGCGGCCGCCGACCGGTCAATCCTGACTCGCCAGCACAGCTGCTCAAGGCGCTTGCCGCCGACGGCGTCAGGCTGGAGTCGACCAGGCTCGCCGTGCTGCGCACCGCCGATCACCCGGCGATCCCGGCGTTGCTCGAATACAAGGAGTTGTCCAGACTGCATTCGGCCTTCGGCTGGTCCTGGCTGGACACCTGGGTGGCTAATGGCCGGTTCCGGCCCGAGTACATCGTCGCCGGGGTAGTGTCCGGGCGCTGGGCCTCGCGTGGTGGCGGAGCGCTGCAGATCCCGAAGATGCTGCGCAAGGCAGTGATCGCCGACCCTGGCTGGACCCTGGTTGTCGCTGACGCGGCCCAACTTGAGCCACGGGTCCTGGCGGCACTGGCGGGCGATCGTGCCTTCGCGGCGGCCGCCGCAGCCGGCGACCTGTACGCGGAGCTAGCCGTAGCCTTCGGCGGTGACCGGGCCAAGGCCAAGATAGCGATGCTCTCGGCCATGTACGGCGGGGCCGGAGGCGAAGCCGGTCAACTACTCGCTGTGCTAAGGCAGCGGTTCCCGGCGGCGGCCGGTTATGTCGAGGCGGCCGCCCGGGCCGGCGAAGAGGGCCGGGTGGTCAGATCGGTGCTCGGCCGCACCTGCCCGCCGCCGTCCGCCCGCTGGCGTGAGCTCACCGAGGAAGCCAGCGACCCGGACGGACAGCGAGATCCAAGCGCGGGGTCAGCGTCCCGAGCCAGAGGCAGATTCACCAGGAACTTCGTCGTCCAGGCCAGCGCGGCCGACTGGGCTGTGGTGATGCTGGCCAACCTGCGGGCCGGGCTCAGCAAGATCTCCAGCCAAAATGGCTCGCCGGACGACCCGCCCATCAGCCCGCCGGTCCCGACCGCACTCGACCGAGCAGCCAGCCCCGGCGAGCCCGAGACCGCCACCAGACCGGGCGAGCCCGAGCCCGCCACCAGACCAGGCGACGCCCGGCCCGCCACCAGACCAGGCGACGCCCGGCGCGCCACCAGACCGGGCGACCCGCAGCTGGTGTTCTTTCAGCATGACGAAGTGATCGTGCATTGCCCGGTCGAACTGGCGGATGCGGTGGTAGCGGCGGCCACGACCGCGGCCAACGATGCGGCCAGGCAGGTGTTCGGGCCGACCAGGGTCGCGTTCCCGCTGACCATCGCCGTGGTGGACTGCTACGCCGACGCCAAGTAACCGCGCTTAGCGGTGCGTGCCGATGGGTACCCCCCGACTGAGCTGCCGGAACAGCTGCTCGGTCGCTGGATGTGGCTCGCCGCCCGGAGCGATCTCGGTGATCGCATCCAGGCAGCCAGTCCAAGCAGCCGCAACGCCATCAGGATTGCCCGCCTCATGTTCGGCTCGCATCAAGGCTCGCCAGAGTTGCTCAGCCGCGGTCTCGGCGGAAAGGCCGGCCCTGACCGCCGCAGCGGCGGCGCGCGGGTCGCCAGCGGCCAGCTCGAACTGGGCCAGTAGTTCGGCCGTATCGACGATCTCCGCTCTGATCGTTTCGATCAGCCCGACATCGATCCACCAGTGGTAGCAGTCCGCGAACGGCTCACCGCGTACCAGCGCCATCGCGGCCCGCAAATCGGCGCGGTTGCGATCGGCCCGGCCACGCCTGGCTAGCGCGTTGAAGTTGGCCCAGTCCAAGGTCAGATCCCCATGGGGAACGTAGATGCCACTGCCGAGATGGATGATGTACTCCTGACCATCTGGTGCTTGCCCGAGCCGCTTGCGGGTCCTGGTGATCAGCTGCCTGACCGAGTCGGCTGGCCGAGGGTGATCGGCGTCCGCGCCGAGCAAGGAGCACAAACCGGAGTTGGATACCCCCACTGGCGCGTGCAGCGCCAAGGCGAGTATCAGCTCGGCCTGTTTGGGCAGCAGCGGCTCAGCAGCGCCGTTGATCTGCACTGGGCCTAGCACCTTGACCTGCAGGCTCGGTGCCGCGTGTCGCGGCCCGGTCCCTGGCGGCCTGGCCAAGCTGGTGGGCTGGGCGCTCGCCCAGTCCTCGAACCGGTGATAGCCCGGCTGGTCAGCGTCCGCATCGGCCGCGCCTGGCTCGGCAACCGGTCGGATGAACTCATCGGCGCTGGGGGCATCGGCCGGAGACACTGGAGCTGCCGCCAGCCTGATCCAAGGTGCCGCGCCGAAGTCCTGGTAGGGCGCGTCATCAGGAGCGACATCAGCGGTATCGGCGGCGGTAGCGAGCACGCCGGCCAGCGCCTTGTATTCGGCTACGGTGAGGGTCTGCGGCCACACCGTAATCTGATGTTGCGGGCCTAGGTAGGCCAGCGTGATGGTGGCCACGATCTCGTCGCCGTGGTCGGGATCGCGGTCCAGGGCGAATACCGCCGGTGCCAGCTTGCCGTCCTCGGTCTGAGTGTCACCCGCGACCAACGCCGCGATCCCGCCAGGACCGTCGGCGAGGTCGAGCAGCCGCGTCATCTGGACCGGTGTCGGCCTGGTGCGGCTGACCAGCAAGGTGAGGCCCCAGTCCTCATCATCGGGGTCAGCCAGCCGTCGGGTCCTGACATCCGGCGGGCCGTTGTCGGCCATTCTCCTGGCAACCACATCGGCCCGCGACTCAAGCAAGTCGAGTGCGTCGTCCAGACCGACGCACAACTCGGCCCGGCCGAGCACGTCTAGCTCATCGCAGCCGACCAGCACCAGCTCATACCAGCCGCTCCAGTGGCTCGCCGCCAGTTCGGTCGCCGCAGTCACCATCAGCCGGTCGGTCAGCTCGTCGGGACCATCGCAGCAGGTCACCCGCATGGCCTCAAGGTCAAGCAGTAGATAGCCGCCTGCTTCAGTGGCCCCGGCGGTAAACAGGCCAGGCAGCAAGTCGCCGACTTCGCCGGGCACCGGCGGCGCCAGCTCGCCCTTGGAGGTGTCTAGGTTAACCGTCCAGCACATGGCTTGCCTGGCCGGCGCGATGGTGAATGGTGCCGGCGGCGGTGTGGTCGCTGGCGCGGACAGCAGCACGTCGAGCGTGCTCGCGGTGAGGTGAATGCCGACGATCGGCGGCAGCGGCTCGCCCGCGACGGCAATCCCCTCGCTGAGGTCGCGCAGTGCCTCACGCAGCGAGGCGGGCTGGCCTGCGAATCGTTCCTTGGCCCGATCGGCTAGTCCGGATTCGCTGGCATCGTAGTCGCCGTCCTGCTCCGCCGAGCCGAGCCAGTTGTCCTGCTCAGGGTGGCCGGATCCGTCGTCGGCAAATGGCCCTGAGGTGTCGAAGGGCTCAAGTCCGCCGGGCGGGATCCGGTTGCCGGCTGGCCCGCGCAGATCCACCCGCTCATCCAGCTCGGGCCACTGTGCCCTGCGCTTAGGCTCATCGGCGTTAGTGAAGTCCGCGCCGTGGTGGCCGGCGTCGCCGTAGTCGCCGTAGTCGCCGTCGCCGTAGTCGGCGTCGCCGTAGTCGCCGTCGCCGTCGCTGTAGTCGGCGTCCTTGTAGTCGGTGTCGTCAGCGAAGTCATTTTGGTGCCGGTCGATCGGCCAGCGAGCGGCGGCCGAGCGCAGCTTCTGCTCGACCTGGCGGCCCGCAGGATCGGCAGGCAGGGCGATCCGCCGCCCCGGCCGCCGGAACTGCCGCTGCCGGTGCCGGAACCGGTCAATGCTGGCCAGCGCTGCGCCCGCCAGCATGCCCAGGGTAAACAACGCCACTTCGGCGACCTGATCACGCTGGTCGGACGTCGAGGCACTGGGGCGAGCGCCGGAAGCCTGCGTCCCGCTGCCTGCGCCTTGGCCTGCTGATCCCGATCCGGTCGAGCCCTGCGTGCCCGAAGAACCACCGGTACCGACCGCACCGCGCCCGGTGTGCCCCGCGTCACCCTGGTGCCCTGACGGCCCGGCACCTTGATGGGGATGGCTGAATCTGCTGTGACCAGAGGGATGGCCGGCGTGGTGCTGGCCACCGGCCGCGCCATGCCCGGCCGAGCCGCTGCCGCCGTGCTCGGCCGAGCCAGAGCCGCCATGTCCGGCCGAGCCAGAGCCGCCATGCCCGGCCGAGCCGGGCGCGTGATGCGCGGAATCCGGTGCCGCCGCCGACCGCAGGGAGCTGGAGGTGCCAGCCTGCCATGATCAGCGCCGGGTCGCTGAAGACCTCGCCGCCGCCCATCTGGTGCCCGAGGTTGAGCTGGACGATCTCGGTGTATCGATCACCGGCACCGAGGTAGTGCTCGGCGATGGTCCACAAGCAGTCACCTCGCTGGACGACCACGACCCTGGCCGGAGCGACGTGAGCTGGATTGTGATGGATAGCTGGGGAGATTGGCTGCACCGTGGCAGCCATCGCGGCCGAACTGGCGAGAGTGACGGCGGCCGGCGTGGTAAAGGTGAGCGCGGCCAGCGCCACCAGCCGCCCGGCCACACCCTGCAGGCCAGCCAGGCGCAGGCGGGGTGCGCGGCGCCCGCGCACGGCCGCCTGGATCTCGGCTACGACGGCGATCGCGAACGCGAGCCAGGCGAGCCAGGACACATCCCTGACGGCACCGAAGAAGAGGCTGCCATTGTCCTGGTGCAGCAACGTGAACGTGACTTGATGTACCGATGGCAGGCGCGCCGGGATAGGCGACCCACCAAGCTCATACAGCGCGATCGGCAACCCGACAGTGGTAGCAGTCAGCGTGATCAAGCCAATCAACCCACGGCAGACGCTCTTAAACCGGCTCATGACCCTGGTCCTGTCACGCCGGTCTCCAGTGAGGCGACCGCGGTCCCTGTTGACTTGAGTGTGTCGATGCCGATCAGCGACAGCACCGTGGTGTGCTCAGTCACTTCGACGGTGACACTGATCCGGTTGCCTGACGAGCTAACCGTTCCTGAGTACCCGGTCTTGGCCAGGTAAGCGCGGGCGGCGGCCAGGGCCTGCGGCACATCGACCTGGTAGCTGCCCGAGCCGTACGCCTTCGAGGTGTTCACCATTCCGGCACCCGCCCGAGCGGCCTCTTGGGCGACGGCATAGGCGTTCTGTGCCTCGTCCAGCTTGCGCCCGCCATCAATGGCCAGCCCGGCGAAGCACAGCAACACGACCATCATCACGGCCAGCATTAAGGTGAGCGAGCCCGAATCGGCCGCCTCGGTGCGGCGATGTCGTCTCATCCGGCCCCTCTCTTCACGTTCGCGCCGCACTAGGCACCGCCTTGGCCGGCGGACCCTAGTGCGGCAGAGCCTTCTCATGCAGCGTGCTTGTCCTGGTGTGACAACGCCGTGACAGTGTGTCTTCGCAGGTCAGCGCCAGCCAAATTGCGCGACCTGTAGGGGTCGAGCGGCGACCAGAAGGTTGCCGTGAGCCGCAGCGAACCTGGTACGCCAGGCACCAGCAAGTCGGCCAGCCGCACCACGCACACCACGTGCGCCTCAACTTGAGCTGGCTGGCCGACCGCTGAGTCGAACGCGCTTGCCACGTTGGGCAGCGTGACGACCGGCTGGCATTGCAGTCCGTCAGCGCTCAGCGCGCTGACCGCACCGGATCGTGCCGCCGCTTGCGCGGTGCCGAGGGTTGGTGAGACCGACGCCTGCCTGGCGGCTTCGTGGGCGGCGGCATCGACGGCACCTTGGGCGGTCTGCACTCGTCCGGCCGCGATCGCCAGCCCGATGAGCATCAAGATGATCGGTGCGACCAGCACGAGCTCAAGCGGAGCGTTTCCGTTGCTATCGCGCAGCGGCCAGGCCAAGCGCCCGCGCAACCGCCCGATCATGGCCGCCACCCGGAGCGCACCTGCGGCGGAAGCGATGCTGGGCCGAGCGCGACGAACTTCTCGACCGGCGCGGTGACGACCTCAGTGACGTGAATCTTCCAGCCAGGCACGAACGACGAGATCTGCCCGCTCACCGTCATCTTGATCATCGTGGCCGAGCTTCCTCTGGTGGTGGCTGACACGTCCTTGATAAAGCCAGGTATGGCCGAGTCAGCGAACTGGACGGCCGCTTGGGTACCTGACCCTGGCGGTGGCTGGGAAGTGCGGGCCACATCAGCGCCATGCCGGGCGGCGGCCAGTACCGTCTCGTTAGCCAGGTACCACACCGAGGCCTGCACGATTGCCAAGATTCCGGTGAGGAAGACCGGGACGATCAGGATGTAGCTGAGCGTGAGCGCCCCGGCATCGCGGCGCGGATCCGATCGCCGAGCCCACCGGATCCGCTTCATCGCCGCGATCACTACAGATTGGTGGCTGCCGCGCGGATGGCTGCCTCGAACAGCGGCTTGGCGATCGCCACGGCGGCGACCAGCAGCGCTGCGATGACGATCCATTCCAAGGTCAGCGCACCAGCGTCGCTGCGGAACAGCACGCGCCCGAGCTTGCGTGCCCGTGCCGTCAGGTAATTAGCGGTTAGCTGAAACATGTTCCGTTCCTCCTGTGTTGATGTGATGGGTTATCCGAACGTGCGGTAAACGACGGGGAAGACAAGTAGCAGCAGGAAGCCCGCGCCCAACATGGCGATCGGGACGACCATGGTGGTGCTGCGCGAACCGGCCTTGGCTTTGGTAGCGGCCAGCGCCTCGGCCCGCATCGACTCGGCCCTGGCCGAGATGGTCGCCAAGATCCTGGCCCCTTCATGGCCGGCCACCTGGGCGATCTCGGCCAGGTCGGACAGCTCGACTACGCCGGTCTGCTCAGCCAGGTCAGCTAATCCTTCCCAGGGCGGTCGGCCGGCCTTCCTTGCGGCCGTAAGGGCAGCGGCGATCCGTTCGAACGCCCAGCCACCGCCGATTTGAGCGGCGGCTTCGAGCGCCTCGGTCGGGGCCGCGCCCGCGCCGCGCTCCAGCGACACCAGGTCCAGGTAGCTGGCCAAGGCGTGCCTGAAGTCAGTGCGCTTCTCGGCCGCGTTGACCTTCACCACCAGGTCAGGTGCGAAGAACAGGCCAACCCCGAGCGCGATCGAGATGATGGCGGGCAGCAGCAATGACTCATGCTGGCCAGTCAGCGCCAGCAGCACCTCAAGCACCGGAATGATGCCAAGGCCGACCAGCCCGTAGCTGACCTTGCTGGTCAGCCACTGCTCACGGTCCTGGCCGAGCAGCGCGAGATCGACCTCGGGTATCGGCAGCCAGGGCAGTGCGCCGAGGCGACGGCTAGCGGTTCGCAGCGAAAGCTGGTTGTCCTCCTCGGCGGCGATGCCGTGAATTCTCGCCAGCGCGGCATCAAGCCGGGGCCGAGCCGGGATGAGCTGACTGATAACGAGGAAGATGCCAAGGCCGACCATCGTCCCTGAGAACACCACGATGAGATTCACCAGCCACCCCCGCTGTCTTTGGCGGCGGCCGAGACCGGTCGGGCCGGCTCGCCCTGTTCGGCGGGGCGCTGAGCCAAGAACCGGCCAGGCACCGGAATCTGACCGAGTTTGTACAGCCAAAGGAGCCCGGCCGTATAGAGGCAGGCGACCACCCCGAGCACGACCTCACCGACGAAGGTTCCGTACGGCGCCGAATAGGACCTGTTGAAGATCGCGAACAGGGTGAATCCAACGACGAATCCGATGATCCAGCGCAAGGTGGTCCGGTGCTCGGCGCGGCTCGCCTCGATCTCGCGCCTGGCCGCGACGTCCTTGGCCAGCAACTCGGCCAGTGCGCTCAGCACGCCTTGCACCCCGCCACCGCGCTGCCCGGTGGCGATCAGCAGCGCGGCCACGATCCGGTCGCCGGCCGGGTCATTGATCTCGTCGGCGAAGGCGCGCAACGCGTCCTGGGTATCGAGTCGAGCAGATAGCCGCCGGGCCAGCGCTGACACCTGAGGTGCCACCGAAGCGGGGGCCGTCCTCGCGCTGACCGCGAGCGCGTCTTCCAGGCCCCGGCTGGCCGTGAGCATGTCGGCGAGCCTGCGGATCCATTGCTCAAGCCCTTCAAGCATGGCGGTGCGCTGCTTGGTGGCCTTGGCCGACATTAGCTTGGGCACGAAGAGCACCCCGAGCGTGGCCGCAATGGCGGCGACCGGCCAGCGGGTAAATGCGAGCATCGCCAGGCCGACCAGTACGGCGAGTGCCACCTTAGGCATATTGGGGTAGCCGGCCTGCAGTCCAGCTAAGCCTGACCTCGGCGGCGTGCCGGGGGCAGGTGCTCGCCGGGTCAATTCGGCAACGAACAGCACCAGGCCACCGACGAAGAGGCCGCCGGCGATCGCAGCAAGCAGAATCATCGGATCACCGCCAGTTTCCTGGCTGAGCGGGCGGTCGGTGCAGGTCAAGCAGCCGCGAGTTGAACCCGGCTGCCTCCAGTCGGGCGAGCATGGCGGGCGATGGGGTATGCGCGGCCACCGCCCGCCCGCCCGGTCCGGTGGGCAAGAACAGCCGGTTGACCGCCGGACGATCGGTGTCACCGGGTGGCATGACCTCAAGGATCTCCGCCACGTAACGCACGGTTCGTTGCCCGTCGTACCGCTTGCGTACCTGCACGATCAGGTCGACGGCCATGCCGACCAGGATGTGAATCGCCCGTTCGGCCAACGCCAGGCCACCGCGCAAGCCAAGGATCAAGATCCGGTCGAAGGCCTCAGCGGGCGAGTTGGCGTGCATAGTGCACATCGAGCCTTCCTGGCCCGAGTTCATCGCCTCAAGCATCGGCATGATCTCGCTGCGTCGCACCTCACCGACGATGATCCGCTGGGGGTTGTGCCGCAGCGCGTGCGCGATCAGGTCGTGCAAGGAGATCGAGCCAGCGCCTTCGGAGTTCGCCTCCCGTGCCTCGAACGCGATCACATCCGGATGCTGCTCCCGCTCGTGCAGGTAGAGCTCGTACTCAGACTCCAGGGTGGCGATCCGCTCACTTGGCGGAATCTCGCTCGCCAGAGCGCGGAGCAGCGTGGTCTTACCCGCGTTCACCCCGCCGGTGACGATGATGTTGCAACGGCTTCTGACCGCCGCCGCCAAAAATCCTGCGGTCACCTGATCCAGCGTGCCGAGCTTGATCAAGCCGCCGAGAGTGACCTCAAGCTGGCCGTGCCGGCGCAATGACACGCACGGTCGAGGCGTCACCGACATCGTCGCCGTCATCCGGGCCCCGCCATCGAGCGCGACGTTGACCAGCGGGGAAGCCGCCGAGAAGTCACGAGCGGTCTGACCGCCCCTGGTGGCCCAGTTGCGGATCATCGTGGCGAGCGCATCGTCGCTGGCTGCAACTGGCGGTGCCGCCACTCGCTCACCGGTTGAGTACGTCACCCAGACCCGGTCATGACCGTTGATGTCGATGTTCTCGACTTCCGGGTCACGCAGATAGCTCGCCAGCGGTCCAAGACCGTAGCGGTGATCGTAAACGGCGGCGGCCAGCGCCTCGGTGTCGTCGGGGGGTGGTACCGGCATGCCGAGTCGCACCTGATGCTGGATCCAACGCCGGGACGCGTCCCTGATCAGCGGCATCACGTCGGTCTGTGGTGCCCGGTCGGGCAGCAGATCGGCGATCATCGCCAGGATCTCAGGCACCCCGGCCAGCAGGCGCGGGTTTGACAGCACCGGCTCGAGCCGGTGGCCAGGCCGGTCGTACTCGTCCTGCGCCTCCGGCTGCCAACGGACCACGTCGGGCCGGGCATCTGGCTGCCAGCCCACCGGATCAGGTCTGGCCTCCGGCTGCCAGCCGACGGGCTCAGCCCGTGGCGGTGGCGCGGGCTGTTCTGGCTGGCTGGACTCTGCTACCACGGCCAGCCCGGTGCGAGGTCGATGGCCGTTGCCATTCGGCTCGGTCCCGGGATTCGGGGCTGGCGGCCAGGGCAAGCGGCTCATTGGGCAGTTCCCCTGCTCGCAGCCAACTCCGGCGCCACCGCCCGGCGACCGGCCTGGCACGTAGCCTGGCCGACCTGCCGGGCGGCGCGCATTCACGGGCGCCGGTCAAGCCGATTCCGCTTGCCGGCACCGTCTGAGAGCACGGCAGCCGTGCTCCGGTCATCGGGAAGTGTCCCGACGACGCGAGTCTGGAGGGTCTTGGCGATATCCGCCGAGCGCAGCGGGCCTTCTCCGACGAGCAGCAAGCCGAGCCGCTCAGGACCGCTGAGCAGTTGCGCGGCCAGCTCAAGCCGGGGCCTGGCAGCGGCGACCTGACGCAAGCTCGGCCGCAGCACCATGATCACCGCGCTGGCCTCAGCCAGTACGCTCAGCGGCTGGCTGGCGCCGACATCCAGCCGACCGCAGTCCGCGATCACATCGGCCTCCTGGCTCGCCAGGCCAGCGGCAATGGCCGGCCAGACTGGCGAGAGACCAGGTGCCTGGCGCGGATCGGTAATACCGGCCAGCAGTCGCCTGGTGCCGCTGTCATCCAGCGGCACCAGCTTCGTGCGCAGCTCGGCCGCGACCGCGCCAGCGCCCCGGCCGGCCTCGAACGCGGCCCCGAGCAGACCGCGTGGCGCGGCCAGATGGCCGGCGAATAGCCCGGCCACCACATCACCGCCACCTGGGTCGCACTCGGCCAGGATGACCGGCTGCGGCCAGGTCAAAGCCAGGGCGAGCGCAGTGGTGGTGACACCAGGCGAGCCACCGGGCGAGATCAGCGCGTAGATGGCCATCAGGGTGCCCGCTTAGTCACAATGAGGGCGATCTGGCCGGTCGACGCCTGAGCTGCCACCTCGTCGCCGCTGGCCTTAGCGACCAGTACGTCGACGACGTCATAGCCGTCGGCGTCCGGCACCAGGTTGACCGCCTCCACCACACCGGCCACCGGCGAAGCCAGTACCGGAGCGGCGGATGAGGTACCCGGCTGCCCCTGCTCACCTGGCGTGGCTTCGATGACTACCCGGTCGCCGGCCCCGAGACCGCTGGCCGGCAGCATCGACGGCTTGATCGGAAGGGCGATGAGCGACTGGCCGGCCGCAGGCGGCCGCTGGGTGGTCAGCTCGGCCGCGCTCAGCAGCATGCCAGGACGCAGCGAGGTGCCAGCGATCTGACCAACGACTTGGCTGAGCTGGGCGGCCGGGATGGTCGCGACGCCCGGACCGACCGAGACGCTCGCAGTGCCGACGTCGCCGGCCGAGATGACTGATCCGGCCGCCACGTTAGTCGTGGCCACCAGGACTGGCACCCGGAAGTTGGTCGCCGCGTAGACGGCTGCGCTCGCTAGGATGCCGACCCCGATCAGCGCGACCGCCAAGGCGATCATGCCTGGCCGCCGCCGCCTAGGCAGCCGGGCCAGCTGGCCAGCCGACCAGCTTCGGCCAGCGCCATTGAGCTCGGGCTCTACTTCGGGATGGAACGCGGTGCCGGTGACCGGCCCGTTGCTTCTCATGGTGTTGTCACCAGCGCTTCGGCCTGGGCCACCCGGAGCGGGAAGGCCGTCCCTGTGGTGTATCCGGTGGTGATCGTGCCACCTGCGCCACCCGATCCGGTCCAGCTGATCGTCCAAGTGACCACCAGCGCTGCTTGATAAGCGCTGTCCGGTTGACTAGCCGATGGCTGCTGGTAGGTGTACGAGCACGCGGTCTGCTGGGAGCTGGCTGACTCCCGCTTGTTGAACTCGGTGCCTGGCCCGGTGCAGGATGTGTCGGCCAGCCCGCCACCGGGAGCGAACGTGATCGCGGTCGGAGTGGCGGTCGCGTCGGCCCAGACCGGTCCGGCTGTGACCGTGATGCTGACATCGCGCCATTGCGACTTAGGCACCCAGAACCACTCAGGCAGGCCGACGAGCCCGTTCTTGCCCATCGGCGGTGCCGTCTGGGCGGTCAAGGTGGGTACTGACAGCTCGCCGATGGCAATCTTGAGCAGCTCGATCGGGCTGATCGCCGGCGCGCCAGTCTTGATGTTCACCTGGACGAGCTGACCCCCGAGCGCGTTGCCTGAGCCTGGGCAGGTCATGATGTCCCACTGGTAGCCAGGAGCTGGCGGCCCGGTGCCAGTGCGCTGCAGCACGGCCTGGCTAGCCTTGGTGTAGGTACAGGTGTACTTGGCCGAGCCACCGGAGCCCGGGCTGCCTGGCGCGCCGCCGGAGTCAACGCAGACCCAGGTGAAGTCGATCGGGTAGCAGCCGCCATCGGCTGGCGCGGCCGCGGCACTAGGCGCGCCGGTGACGGCCTGGGCTTGACTGGCCGGGCCGATCGTCGCCAAGCCGAGGGCGAGGACAGCGACCGCGAGTACCGGTCCGAGCCGACTGGCTAGTACGCGCATGACTGCACCACCGGGATAGCTCCTGTGACCAGCCAGCGACCGTGCTCAAGCGCCAGCGTGGTGATCAAGTAGTCGTGCGACTGGCCGAGTCCGCCGATGATCTGGCCGGTCTTGCGGTTCTGGAAGCCGGTGTGCGACAAGTCGATGCAGTCATGCACCGCGGCGGTGCGCTTACCGGTGAGCTTGACGCCCAAGATGTGGAAGGCCGGGGCGCCGAACGCCATCTCGTCCCGCTGCCACAGCTGCTCCATCCCCCGCAGCAGGGTCGGCACGGCATTGCTTGGAACGTAGTTGGCGAGCACCGCCTTAGCCGTAGCCTGACTGCCCGAATTGAGCGCCTGGTTCGTGGCTTGCCAGTAGCCCTCGTACGCGGTCACTACCAGCTGGCGGGTGGACGGCGGCGCCGGCGCTGCCCGCACCAGAGCAGCATGCGCGGGTTTCTTCGGCAAGGCGACCTGAGCCTGGCCGGTGCCGCAACCGGCTGCCGCTACGGCTACCCCGACGCCTAAGATCGCCGCGGCTAGCCCACGGCTGACCGACTTCCTGTGCTCGCGCATACCTGCTCCACGGGAGTGAGTGCTATAGCCGGCCTGATCACCGCCTCGATGGGCAGTTTGGTAGGTCAAGGCCCGCGACGGGTGACTATAGGGCGGTCACCGTGAACGACCTGTGATCAACACATGAACGTGCAGCTAGACAGGCCTTTACGGGCTCAGGCCTCAGCACCAGGCCGAACCGGCCGCCGGCATTCGCTGGAAAATAGCTCGTAATTAACGTCATTTTCCGGTGGCATATCGCGATGATGTGATTACGATTGGCTCTCTTCCCTAGTTCAGCGTCTGTGATTGTGCGGGAGAGCCGATGCGATTCAAGATCCTTGGTCCGTTAGAGATAGCTGACGACAACGACCTGCCGGTGCCAGTCAGCCGGCGACTGCATCGCTCCACGCTGTCTTTGCTGCTGCTCAACGCCGGCCAGCCCTACTCGGTCGCTGGGTTGATCACCGCGCTGTGGGGCGACGGACCGCCGCTCAGCCCCGAGGTCTCGTTACGTAGCTGCGTGTACGGCATCCGCAAGCTGCTGCCCGACGGCCAGCGGCTGGTTACTCATCCGTCCGGATACCTGATCCAGGTCAATCCTGGCGAGTTGGACTTGCACGCTTTCCGCGATCTGGTCAGCAGGGGCCGGGACGCGCTGGACGGCGGCAATCCGCTGGACGCTGCCACCCTGCTGGCCCAGGCACTTGACCTGTGGCGGGACCCGCCGCTGGCGGATTTGCCCGACCTGCATGACAAGGACAAGCTGCTCGACCAGCGCAGGGAAGCCCAGGACGCGCTGATGGACGCCAGGCTGGCACTTGGCAGGCACCGGCAAGTGCTGGCCGAGTTGCGCAGCGTGGTGACGGCCGATCCGCTCAGAGAGCACGCCTGGGCGCAGCTGATGACCGCGTTGTACCGCTGCGGCGCCCGCGCCGAAGCGCTCGCGGCCTTCGGCAGGCTCCGCATGACGCTGGTCACCACCTACGGCATCGAGCCAGGCCCCGAACTGCAAGACCTGCACCGCCAGGTGCTCGCCGACGATCCGGCGCTGACGCAGCATCAGCAGCCGCCACCAGCCAAGATCACCGCCAGTGCCGCCGACGGGGTCGTTGACCTCGTGAGCCCAAGCGCGATCACGCGGTACCCGCCGCCCCAACTTGGCTACAGCTCCGACTGGCTGGGCGGGCCAAGCCAGCTCTTTGGCCGCCCCGCGAGCCAACTGCCCGCGTCGGTCGCTGACTTCACCGGCCGCGCCTCTGAGTTGACTGAGTTGCTTAACCGGCTCCCAGGCGACGGCATGGCGATTACGGTCATCAGCGGCATGCCGGGCGCTGGCAAGACCGAACTCGCCATCCACGGGGCCCATCTGGCCAAGCCGGGATTTCCTGACGGCCAGCTTTGTGCCTGGCTAGATGACGCCGGGCAGGCCAGGGACCCGCAGATCGTGCTCGGTGAGTTGCTGCGCGGTCTTGGCGTGCCGGCCGGCGACATCCCAATCAGCCGGTTCGAGCGCGAGGCGATGTACCGGTCGGCGCTCGCCGACCGGCGGGTACTAGTGCTCATCGACGGAGCGACCAGCGCAGCGCAGGTGCGGCCGCTGCTGCCGAGCACGGCTGGCTCGGCAGTGCTGGTGACCAGCCGGTCCCGGCTGGCCGACCTGGATGGCGCCAAGAACGTGGAGCTCGGCGGCCTAGCGCCAGCCGATTCGCTTGGCTTGCTGGCCAAGATCTGCGGGCGGGAGCTGGTAGGCAGGAACGCGCAGGCCGCGATGAGCATCGCAGCGGCCTGCGGTCAGCTGCCGCTCGCGATCAGGATCGCGGGCGCCAGGTTGTCCGATGATCCTGATCTGTCCATGCCAGAACTGGCCGAACTGGTGGCCAATGAGGCGCAGCGGCTCGACGAGCTGACCGTCGGCGACCAGTCGGTACGGGCCCGGCTGGCCGCCGCCGCCCAAGGCCTGAGCAGCACCGCGAGGACTGTGCTCGCGCTGCTTGGCGCGGCCGGCCCGTACGACGCCCCCGGCTGGCTCATCGCCTCGCTGCTCTTCGAAGACCCGCTGGCCAATCACATCGCGCCAGCCATCGCGAACGCCGGCTGTTGCATCGGGTTCCTGGCCAAGGCACCGGTGGCCGCGGCGCGTCCTACCGGATGCACCCGCTAGTCCGCTCGTTCGCCGGGGAGTTGCTGGCCCAGGCCAATCCAGGCCTGATTGGCGCGGCCACCGGCCGGCTGCTGGCCTCCGGCTGGCTTGAGCTGGCGGCTGGCGGCGAGGCGGCGCTATTCGACAGTCCGCGCTACCCGGCCAGGATCTGAGCCTGGGCGGGTAGCGCGGCGACCGCTAGCTGCCGGTGAACTTGGGCTGGCGCTTCTCAGCGAAGGCGGCGACGCCTTCAGCGAAGTCGCCTGACTCAGCCATTTCCTGCTGGACGTTGGCTTCGAACTCAAGCTGCGCGTCGATTCGCTCATAGAGCCACCGGTTGAGCTGGCGCTTGGTGCCCGCATAGGACCGGGTGGGGCCAGCTGCCAGCTTGCTGAGCAGTGCCTGCGCCTGGTCGGCCAACTGGTCGTCCGGCCAGACCTGGTTGATCAGGCCCCAGTCCAGCGCCTTGGCCGCGGCCAGTCGCTCGCCAAGCATGGCCAGCTCGGCCGCGCGGGCGAAGCCAATCCGGCTCGGCACCAGCAGCGACGACCCGCCATCGGGCACCAGCCCGATATTGACGAAGGCGAGCAGGAAGTAGGCGGACTCAGCCGCGACGACCAGGTCGCAGGCCAGTGCCAAAGAAAGCCCGATCCCCGCGGCAGCACCCTGGACCACGGCAACAACCGGCTTGGGCATAGACCTGATCCCGGTGATGATCGGGTGGTAGACGGTGGTCAGTCTGGTGTAGACGTCGGGGTGTCCCGCGTCCGTCCGATCGCTGGTGGCGTCCTTCAGGTCAGCTCCGCTGGAGAAGGCCCGCCCGGTCCCAGTGATCGCCACCGCCCGCACGTCGGGATCAGTCGCTAGCGCCTGGATCGCGTCAAGCAGTTCGGCGCCAAGCACGTTATTCCACGCGTTCATCCGGTCCGGACGGTTGAGCTCAAGCTTCGCGGCGGCACCGGCACGATAGATGTTGATCGTCTCGTAGTTACTGACCAGTTCGTAATCGCCCATAGGCGAAGCCTACGCACGGCACGGCGCGGTGGCCTGAAAGACTTTGCGTTATGACCTATCTCGCGGATGTCGACCGGTATGACCAGACCAGCTACCGCCGCTGCGGTCGGAGCGGGATCAAGCTTCCCGAGGTGTCGCTTGGCCTCTGGCAGAACTTCGGCGATCAAACTCCGATCGACACTCAGCGGGCGATCCTGCGGCGCGCTTTCGACCTCGGCGTCACGCACTTCGACCTGGCCAATAACTACGGCCCGCCGTACGGTGCCGCCGAGTTGAACTTCGGCCGGATCTTGCGCGAGGACTTCCGCCCGTACCGGGACGAGCTGATCATCTCTACCAAGGCCGGCTGGGATATGTGGCCAGGGCCCTACGGCGACTTCGGATCGCGCAAGTACCTGCTGGCCAGCCTGGATCAGTCACTGGCGCGGATGGGCCTGGACTACGTCGACATCTTCTACAGCCACCGGTCCGACCCGGAGACGCCGCTCGAAGAGACGATGGGTGCGCTGGCGAGCGCGGTGCAGCAAGGCAAGGCGCTGTACGTGGGCATCTCGTCCTACTCGCCCGAGCGCACTGCCCAGGCCGCCGCCTTGCTACGCCAACTGGGCGTGCGGTTGCTGATCCACCAGCCCTCCTACTCGCTGCTTAACCGGTGGATGGAAGGCGGCCTGCTTGACGTACTGGAATCCGAAGGGGTCGGCTGCATTTCCTTCTCCCCGCTCGCGCAGGGCATGCTCACCAGCCGGTACTTGGCTGGCATCCCGGCTGGGTCGCGGGCAGTCGACCCGGATCGCTATCGCCTGACCTGCTGACTGATGCCAACCTTGCGCACGTGCGCAAGCTCAACGAACTCGCCGGCGCGCGTGGTCAGACGCTGGCCCAACTCGCCATTTCCTGGGTATTGCGTGACCAGCGCATGACTTCCGCGTTGATTGGCGCCAGCAGCGTAGCCCAGCTTGAGGAAAACCTTGCCGCCGTCGGAGCGCCGCCATTCGCCGAAACTGAGCTCGCCGCCATCGATGCGCACGCCGTCGAGGCGGGTATTAACTTGTGGGCGGGCTCAAGCGAGGTGAGTTAGCCGGGCATCAGGTGCGCAGAAAGCGCGGATATCGGGAATCGCCTCGCTCTGGCGGGGGAGACTAGACTCATGCGTTACCTCAGCGGCGATACTGCCAAGAAGATCTCCAAGATCGGCCTGGGCACCTGGCAGTTCGGGTCCAAAGAATGGGGATATGGGTCGGCCTATGCGGACGCGGAGGCGGCCGCAATTGTCCGCCGGGCGCTTGAGTTGGGGGTCACGCTCTTCGATACGGCCGAGATTTACGGTTTCGGGCGGAGTGAGCGGATCCTGGGTAGGGCACTCGGCGAGGACTTGAGCTCGATCTTCCTGGCGTCCAAGATCTTGCCAGTGATGCCAGTCGCCCCCGTCGTGGAGCAGCGCGCGGTAGCCAGCGCCGAACGGCTTGGCGCCCGCAAACTCGACCTGTATCAGGTGCACCAGCCCAACCCGGCGGTAAGGGACGGCACCATCATGCGCGGCATGCGCGCGCTCCAGCGAGTCGGCTTGGTGGACGAGGTTGGGGTCAGCAACTACTCATTGAAGCGCTGGCTAGCGGCACAGGACGCGTTGGGCAGCAAGGTGCTGTCGAACCAGGTCAGGTACAACCTGGTGGACCGGGAAGCCGAACGTGAGCTGATTCCTTACGCGGAGGCGCACGACCGGATCGTGATCGCCTACAGCCCGCTCGCCCAAGGTTTCCTTTCCGGTCACTATCACGACGGCAACCGCCCGGCCAACAGGATCAGGGCGGCGAACCCGCTCTTCCTTCCGGTGAATCTCGAGCGCGCGGTCGGCCTGATCGCTACTCTGCAGGCCATCGCCGATGCCCACGGCGCTACCCCGGCCCAGATCGCACTGGCCTGGTGCATCCACAGCCCTGCGGTGGTCGCCATCCCCGGTGCCTCCAGTGTCGAGCAACTTGAGCGGAACGTCGCGGCGGCCGAGATCGACCTCACGGACGAGGAGTACCTGACCTTGCGCACCGCAGCCGAGCGGTTTCACCCGGTGACCGGTGCCGCCGCGATGTCCCAATTCGCCAGGGATCGATTCGGTCGCCGCCAACCACTCCGGCGAAAGGCTTGACGACAAGTCTCGGTGGACGGTTCTTCTCAGCTCGGCTCGACGATGCCTGGGCTGATCGCGCTGTAGCCGGTTGCGGCTTCGAACGCGTGCCCCACGCTGAGCAACTCCCATTCTGATCGCCGCCGCCCGACGAGTTGGAGGCCGACCGGCAGGCCAGCGGCAGTAAAGCCAGCTGGCACTGACATGGCTGGCAGACCGGTCGCCGAGATCAGGTAGGCGGAGGCCATCCAATCCAGATAGGTCGGCTGGGGTACGCCATCGATCTCGTGCACCCAATCCAGGTCGACGTCGAAAGGTGCCACTTGCGTCGCCGGGCAGGCCAGCACATCAACTTCGGCGAAGAACTGGCTGACCTGACCGGCCAACTGGTCCCGCAACACGGTGGCCCTGCTCAGGTCAGCGAGGGTCAGTTCGAGCCCGCGTCTGACGTTCCAGCTGACGTTGTCACCGAGCTGAGCTGGGTGGGTGTCAAGCAGCGAGCCGTATTTGGTCGCGAACCGGAACGCGCGCCAGGTACGGAAGACCTCGTCGGCCCCGGTCAAATCCGGCAACGTGTCGATGACCTGGCAGCCGAGGTCGACCAGCACTTGCCTGGCCGACTCGATGACCGCGCGCACCTGTGGCTCGACCGGCAAGCCGAGGTCGGCGCTCCAGCCAACGCGCACACCATTGAGATCCCGCTCAAGCAGGCGATGTAGCTGCGCTGGATCGGTCAGCGCCGGCGGCGGCGCGTCCAGCGCCAGCGGTACCCGAGGATCGGGGCCTGAGATGGCCGCGAGCAGCAGCGCCACGTCGGCCACGGTGCGGCCCAGTGGTCCGACCACGCTCATGATGTCGTTGGAATCCGATAGTGGCCAGGCCGGCACCCGGCCCGGCGACGGCCGCAGCCCGACCACATTGCAGAAGCTAGCCGGATTGCGCAAGGACCCGCCGAGGTCGCTGCCGTCAGCCAGGCAGATCATCCGGGCCGCCAGTGCTGCGGCCGCGCCGCCGCTGCTGCCGCCAGCGCTGCGCCCTAGGTCGAAAGGATTCCTAGTCGCGCCGAAGACCTTGTTGACGGTGTGCGAACCAGCCCCGAACTCCGGGGTGTTGGTCTTGCCGAGGCTGATCGCGCCCGCATCCGACATCCGGGAGACGATCAGTGCGTCCGCCTCAGGCACATGATCGGCGAAGATCGGCGAGCCGTAGGTGGTGCGCACTCCGGCCGTGTCGGCCAGATCCTTGTGCGCGACCGGCAGACCGTGCAGCAGCCCGGGCTCGGCGCCAGCTGCCAGCGCGTCATCGGCGGCGGCCGCCTTGGCGAGCGCGCTGTCAAAGGTGCGCGTCACGACGGCGTTGACCAGCCCGTCGACGGCCTCGATTTGCTCGATGTGCGCTGCGACCACCTCACGGGCGCAGACCTCGCGGCGGCGCAGCAGACCGGCCAGCGTGACGGCGTCATATTCGCAAAGGTTGCTCATCCGGGCATGGTGTCAGATCACTAGGCGAGCCGCCGCTCGGCCGCCCACCTGGTCAGCTGATGCCTGGTCGAAAGCTGCAGCTTGCGCAGTACCGAGGAGACGTGGCTCTCCACCGTCTTGGCCGAGATGTAGAGCTCGCGAGCGATCTCCTTGTAGGTGTAGCCACGGGCGATCAGCCTGAGTACCTCGCGCTCGCGCGGCGTGAGCTGGTCAAGCTCGGGATCGAAGCTGGGCGTCGGTTGCTGTTGGCCGCCCGGTTGGGTCGCGAACGCGTCAAGCACGAACCCGGCTAGTCGCGGCGAGAACACCGCATCACCGGCGGCGACCCGCTTGATCGCGTCAACGAGTTCAGCGCCGGAGATGGTCTTCGTGACATATCCCCTCGCACCGGCCCTGATGACGGCGATCACGTCCTCAGGCGCGTCGGAGGCCGACAGTGCGAGGAACCGCACCTCAGGCAAGGCAGGGACCAATTCGGAGACGACCAGCTGGCCGCCGCCGCCCGGCAGATGCACGTCGAGCAGCACCACGTCAGGCAGCGCCCGAGCGATGCCATCGATCGCGGGCAGCACATCGTCGGCCTCGCCGATCACCTCGACCTGATCGCCCAGTTCGGACCTGACGCCGGAGCGGAACAGTCCGTGATCGTCCACGATGAACACCCGGGGCCGCCGCGGCCGCTGCGCCGCTCACGGCGTCCGGCTCGGCTCTGGCTGGCCGGGATCCGGCTGCGCGCGATCGGCAACCCCGGTGCCGGCGACCCCGGTGCCGGCGACCCCGGTGCCGGCGACCCCGGTGCCGGCAACCCCGGTGCCGGGCTTGGTCTGATCAGCTAGCTTAACCGCCGCCCGCGGCATAGTAAGGCTCACCTCGGTGCCCTCGCCTAGGGTGCTACGGATGGTGACCAGGCCGCCCCGGCGCTCGATCCGCGACTTGACCGACTCGGCCAGGCCTTTACGGTCGGCGGGCACCGCCGCCGGGTCGAAGCCGCAACCGCGATCGCGCACGAACACCGACACTTCGGTCGGCTCCACCTCCGCGAACAGCGAGATCACCTGGGCGCCTGACCACTTGGCCGCATTGACGGTCGCCTCCCTGGCCGCCGCCAGCAGCGCGTCCAGATCCTCATCAAGCGCGCAGTCGCCGACAGTCACCGCCTCGATCGCGATGCCGTGCTGTGCTTCGGTGTCCTGCTGAATCCGGCGCACCGCGCTGGCCACCGTGGTGACCAGGCCGTCCATCGACCCAGGTGGCCGGCCGTCGAACAGCCAGGAGCGCAATTCCCGCTCCTGGGCCCGAGCGAGCTGGATGACGTGCTGCGGACTGTCGGCCCGGCGCTGGATCAGAGCGAGCGTCTGCAGCACTGAATCATGCACTCGGGCAGCGATGTCGGCCCGCTCCTCGGCCCTGATCCGGCTCTGACGCTCCACCATCAGGTCGGTGACCACCCGCCGCCACCAGGGTCCAAGCAGCACCGCGACCGCGCCGACCACGATGATGAAGCCGAGCAGCGGCACCAGCAACTCGACCGGATGGTGCACCGAGGCCAGCACGGCCAGACCCACGATCAGCAAAAGCCCGGCGATGAGCAGCCGCAGCCCGATCCTTGGCCGTTCGCTGCCCTGCGCAGCGCCGATCAGCGGCTGGGCGAATCCCTGCATCGAGGCTTGCTCGGCACTGCTGGCGTTGCGCCAGATCAACACGAGCCCGGCCGCCCCGATCACCACCGGCCAGCCGAAGGAGCTGATCACGCCAACGCCCAGAATCGAGACAAAGATCAGCAGCACGATCACTATGGACGCGGTCACTGCGGCGAAAGTGATACCGCGCAAGTCGGATTTAGCCCGGCTGGCGATCGTGCCCTCGTCGCCCTCAGCCGGGAGAAACAGCCAGGCGAGCACATAGACAGCGAACCCAAAGCCGCTGAACAGCGCACTGACCACGAAGATGATGCGGATCAAGGTGACGTTCATGCCAGTCCTGGCCGTCACCCCGGCCGCCACACCGCCGGCTACCCGGCCGTCCTTGACTCGCCGCAGCGAGGCGTACCGCCCTGGCCAGTCGACCTGAGGTCGTGGCGGCGGTGGCGGGGCACCTGGCATAGGTGAGCTGCGTTCGTCCACCTATCTATCATCGCTCCGAACTGGGCGTGCTGGCATCGGGACAACCCCTGATCTGTGTCGGGGCGGCTCAGGGTGCAATGGGGGTTGATCCCAATACCCCGCGCGGCGGCGAGAACGCAGTCTTACGTCATGAACGATTTCACTCCACCGCCGGCGGACCAGGTGCCGCCGCAATCCACCGATCAAGAACCGGCGGCCGATCAGCCGCCAGCCGGGCAACAGCCGCCGGCAGGCGACCAGCCAGCAGGCGACCAGCCGGCAGGCGACAGGCCAGCAGGCGACGGGCCGGTGGGCGACCAGCCGCCCCAGCCCGGCTATCAGCCCTGGTCAGGTCAGCAGCAGTCAAGCGCCGCTCCGTTGTGCCGGCCGGCGTCTGGCCGGATGGTGGCCGGCGTCGCCGCCGGCATCGGTCAGTACCTCGGCATCGACGCCAACATTGTCCGCATCGTGCTGGCCGTGCTGACCGTCATGGGCGGCGCAGGCATCCCGCTGTACGTAGCCGGCTGGCTGCTGATGCCCGATGAGTATTCCGACCAGTCGATCGCCAGTGAGCTGATCAGCTCGCTCGCGTCCAGGTAATGAGGAGATGCGCGATGCCAGCACCTAGCAGTCCGTCGTGGACGTCGGGAAACCGCCGACACGTCCGCTACGGCGGCTCTGATCTGCGCGCCTCCGACGCCGAGCGAGCCGAAGTCGCCGACCGGTTGTCCAGGCACTACCAAGATGGCCGGCTCGATCAGGTCGAATTCAACGAACGGCTGGACCGGGCCATGAACGCCAAGACCCGGGCCGACTTCAACGGCTTGTTCGCCGATTTGCCCGACCTGCCTGACTCACCCGACCAGCAGGGTAAGACCAACCCGCCGCTGAGCACGGCCGTGCGCCCACGCCGCCAGGCGCCGAACGTCCTGATCCAGTTCGGCACGATCGCGATAGTGGTGATACTGGCTGTAGTGCTAGCGCACTCGGTCCTGCATTCTTGGCTGTTGTGGCTGGTACTCGCATTCTTCGCGGTCATCTGGCTGCGCAACGAAGACCGCAGGCACCGCCGGTAGCGTGGCGCCATGCGCGTCGTGATCATTGGGGCCGGATTCGCTGGATTGATGGCTGCTGACCGGGTCGTCAGATCCGGTCAGCAAGTCGTTGTGCTTGAGGCGAGGGACCGGGTCGGTGGCCGGGTCTGGTCCCAGCGGCTGGTGCCTGATGATGACCGAACCGTCGTGGAGCGCGGCGGTGAGTTCGTGCTTGACGGCTACGAGCTGATGCGCTCCGTGCTGGCCGACTTGGGCCGCACGCTCGCCGACACGGCGATGTCGTACTACGACCGGGAGTTCGGCGGCGGGGCACCGACGACTCGTGCCGACGTGGCCGACTGTGCCCGCTTGGTCAAGGCGGCTGTGTCAGCCGCCGGGCCGGGCGCGATTCTTTCCGAAATCATGGCGAGTCCAGCGCTGGCCGCAGTACCAGCCGCCGCTCGCGCCGCAGTGACGTCGCGACTAGCGGTGACCAATGGGGTATCGGCTGACGTGCTCACGGCGACCGCGCTTGAGGACGTCACCACCAGCTTCGACGCCCGGCCAACTTGGCGGGTGGCGGGCGGGAACCAGCTAGTGGCGACCGGCCTGGCCAATCGGCTCGGCTCGGCGCTGTGGCTGGCCAGCCCAGTGCGGCGGATCGAGCATAACGAGACCGGCGTGAGGGTGCTGACCAGCGCTGGCGAAGTATCAGGTGATGCGGTGATCGTCGCGGTTCCGCTGGCGGTGTTGCGGGAGCTGACGTTCAGCCCGGAGCTGCCTGCGAACCGGCGGGCGGCCTGGCATCGGGCCGGGATCGGGCATAACGCTAAGCTGCACGTGCCGCTCCGGTGGCCGGCCAAACCGTCGGCCGTGCAGAGCGTACCTGGCGCGTTCTGGTGCTGGACGGCGACCGACGCCTCCGGGCACGTCCAGCCGGTGCTGCACGCGTTCGGCGGCACGCCCGCCGGGCTGGCCAGCCTGGACGTGGCGAACGGGCCGGCTAGCTGGGCTCAGCAGGCGGCGAAGCTGCGGCCAGACCTCGACCTCGACCTGGCCGGGGCGTTGCTCACCACCTGGAACGACGATCCTTGGGCGGGCGAGTCGTATTCCGCTGCCACGACGTCAGTGGCGCCCGGCGACGACGAGCTCATCGCTTCCCCGGCTGGGCGAGTGCACTTCGCTGGCGAGCACACCGCTGGGCAGTGGGCCGGCCTGATGGAGGGAGCTTTGCGCTCTGGCCTGCGGGCCGCCGACGAGGTACTGGCCGCTTATCGCTAGCCAGCTAGGCTCGCACGCCGCGGTCAGCGGCCGTCTTGGGCTCGTGCCGCACGTCACCAGGCTGACCAAGCACCCGCCGCCAGCAGGCGAACTCCAGCAGGATGCCGTCAGGGTCCTGGAAGTAGAAGGACCGGACGAAGACGCCAGGATGCAGCTGCGCGGCAACCCCGAACTCGCTGTCATCGTGATCGATGACCGGGCTGACCTTCACCCCTTTGGCCTTCAGCTTCGCCCGGTACTCGAGGAACTTCTCCTCGGGCACGTTGAAGGCGACATGGTTCATCGAGCCGACGGCGCTGGTCCACTCACCGAAGCCGGGCACGGCGACGGGGGCCGAGACGCCAGGGACCGGCGGAGGCGCGTCAGGGAACCAGAAGAACGCCAGCGCGTTGCCGCCGCCCAGATCAAAGAAGAAGTGCTGGCCCGAGCCGGCCGGCAGGTCGAGTGTCTTGATCAGCCGCAGGCCGAGCACGCCGGTGTAGAACTCGACCGTGCGCTTCATGTCCGAGCAGACCAGCGCCAGGTGGTTCACGCCACCGAGGTCAAACTCCTCATTTCGCCACTCCATGGCTGACCTCCCGGTGAGCTGGCGCGAACTGGTAACTAATCTATGCTCGGCGTCAGTCAAGGGCCAGGCTCACCGGGAGGCCGTATGGGCGAGGTCAACAGGGAATTCGTCGGCCTGCCGTCGCCAGTGATCGGCCGAGCCGGTGCCGGCGGCCATCCCTGCCAGGGCATCTACCACCACCCAGCGGGCCGCCGGCCGACCACCGCGTTTATCGCGACGCACTACAACGTGGACTTCTCCGAGCACTACTTGGCGTCCTACCTGGCCGAACGCGGCTACGGATTTCTTGGCTGGAACACCCGCTTTCGCGGCAACGAACAGCACTTCCTGCTCGACCACGCACTGGCCGAGATCGGTGTCGGCGTCCGCTGGCTGCGCGAACAGGCGGGGGTAGAGCGAGTCGTGCTGCTCGGCAACTCAGGCGGCGGCTCGCTGATGGCGGCCTACCAATCCCAGGCGGTCGAGCCGAACGTCACGCCGGTGGCTGGGATGCGCCCGCTGGCCGCCATCGAGTCGCTCCCGCCTGGCGACCTCTTCGTCGCACTCGCCGCCCACACCGGCCGTCCTGACGTGCTGACCGCCTGGCTCGACCCATCGGTCATCGACGAGACCGACCCGCTGTCCGCCGACCCATCGCTTGACCCATTTAATTCTGAAAATGGCCCGCCGTACGACTCTGCGTTTGCGCAGCGTTATCGTGCCGCCCAGCGGTCGCGCAACGAGCGCATTACCGACTGGGTACTCGCTGAGCTGGCCGCCCTGACCGGGACCAGGGCCAGGGACCGGTTGTTTACCCTGCATCGGACCTGGGCCGACCTGCGCATGATCGACCCTACGATCGAGCCGTCTGACCGCCGCCCGAACTGGTGCTATCTCGGCGAACCCGTGAAGGCCAACTACGGCGTCTTCGGCATTGGCACACTGAATACGCTGCGCACCTGGCTGTCCATGTGGAGCCTGCGCACGTCCCAGTGCATCGCCGCCCCGCACCTGGCCAGGATCACCGTGCCCGCGCTGGTCATCTACGCCAGCGCCGACGCCTGCGTCTACGAGAGCGACGCGCGCGGGCTGTACGACGCGCTGGCCACGCAAGACAAGCAATTCGCGTCGATCAAGGCCGACCACTACTTGCTCGAGCCGTCTGGTGCCCGCACCCAGGCCGCCGACCTGATCGCCGCCTGGGCCGCCGCCCGCACCTGAGCGCCGCCTGGACCGCCGCCCCCACCTGAGCGCCGCCTGGACCGCCGCCCGCACCAGAGCGCCGCCTGGACCGCCGCCCGCACCAGAGCGCCGCCTGGACCGCCGCCCGCACCTGAGCGCCGCCTGGACCGCCGCCCGCACCAGAGCAGCAATACTTCCACCCGCGATGGTATCTCTGATGAAAGTATCGCCAGCGGTAGCATTGCGGGGATGGCAAAGGACGATGGCTGACTTCGTCGGACAATAGCCGCCGTCCGCTCCGGCACCCCGCACCGATTGCTTGGACGCGTTCTTCACCGCCCAGGAACTGCTGCAACCCTGGCTCTGGTAGCGCTCACCCGGACGCGGACCCGGACCCGGACGCGCCCGAGCCACCTCTAGCGCGACCGGTTCGTCCCACTCCCAGCCACCCCCGCACCCAGCTCGGGGCGCATCGCCGCTCCGATATTGCTGTTCCCCTCCCAGTTCCGGCGACATCGTTGGAGCCCTGCTGCTGCTATCACGACATGGTTGGAGCGGCGATGTCGTAGCAGTGAGCCGGTGCGGCCGCATCGTTGGAGCGGTGACGTTGCTCGGGCGGCTGTGCTAGGAGGCCTTGCGCTGAGTTGGCACCTTGAGGGTGCGACGGGAGCGGGGCGCGAGGCGGCCCGAGGACGGGCCGGCGGCATGGGCGGCTGGCATGCCGGTGCCGGCTAGCCAGGTCTTGATCGTCCGGGCGGTCTCGGCTGGGGCCTCAAGCTGCGGGACGTGACCGATGTCGGGTAGCTCCACCAGCGTCCAGGCGGGATGCGCTTTGGCCATCGACCTGGCCGCCGTTACTGGCACCAGGCGGTCACGCTGGCCGTGGATTAGCAGCACCGGGCAGGTGAGTTCGCGGATGCCGCGGCGGTACGCCTGGCCGCGCAGGAATCCTGCCGTCTCGACGACGGAGCGGGCAGCGTGCGCGAAGTCCTTCCCCTGACCGGCCATAGCTGCTCGGCGCCGGGCGACTTCGACGTGCCTGGCGACGACCTCCGGTGGCACCCTGGCCGGATCGACGCAGCAGAGCGCCAAGGTCGAGGCGACCATGGACTCCACCGACATCAGGTGGCGGTGCCGGGCAAGCAATGGTCCGATCACGGGGGTAGCCGACAGCGCGAAGACCGCGGTGACCAGCGGATCAGGCCTGGAGGGCTGGAGCGGAAGTGCTGGATCTACCAGGATCAGGCCTGCCACCAGGTCGGCATCCGAACTCGCGGTCAGCAATGCGATCATGCCGCCCATCGAGTTGCCCATGACGATGACCGGGCCAGGGCAGGTCGTCTTGATGAAGCGGCGTAGCAGCGAGCTATTGGACGTCACATCGGTGCCCCGACCGGCCGATGGAGTCAGACCGTGACCAGCCAGGTCCGGAGCGAGCAGCCGGTACCTGCGGGTCAGCAGCGGCGCGATGGCTGACCAGTTCACCGCCGCGCCGCCAAGCCCGTGGGCGGCGACAATGACCGGGCCACGCGCTGGGCCGCCGAAATCCAGGTAGTGCACCGGACCATCGAGGTCGATCCACCGCGAACGACCGCCGAGCCCGGGTACGGGTTCGCCTGCTAGCCGCTCGGCAGTGGTCATGATCCGCCTGGCGGCGCTGGGGCGATCGCCTGGACTCCGGCGATGAAAAGGCCAGCACCGAACTGGTAGTGGTATTCGGGATCGACGCCGTGGCCGGACAGCGGCGCGGCCGCCTCCACCAGTCTCGGATACTGAGCTGGCGGCAATGACGCGAGTTCGACTTGCTTGCGGCGTGATTGCTCATTCCGTTCTGACTCGGTCATGCACGAGTCATACCCACCATCGCCCATCACCAGCGCGAGTCCGGTCCACAGCGCTGACCTGGCTATTTCGGCCGCTTGGGCGGGGTTGAATCCAGCTTGACGCAATACCTCAAGCGTCACTTCTGTCACTTGCCAGCAGGATTCGCCGAGTTTGTCGCTGCCGAGCAGCAGCGCTGACGCGGACGAATGCGTCCGAAGCACGGCGATCAGCGACTCGAAGAGGCTGCGCAACTGCTCCGGCCAGGGGGCAGCCGGGTCGACGTCACTCTTGATCTCGCCCCAGATCCGGTCGGCAAGGCCAGCGATCAGCTCTTCCTTATTGCGGAAGTGCCAGTACAGCGCCATCGGGGTGACGCCAAGCTCCTGGGCGAGCCGCCGGATCGTCAGCGCATCGAGCCCATCAGCGTCGGCGATCAGCAGCGCTCGATCCACCACCGCTGCCCGGCTCAGCTTGGCCCGCTCGGCCTCAGTCGTTTTGATCGGCATCATCACTTGGCAACTATACGTCGTACAGTCCACGCTCCCCAATGTACAACGTATAGGAACGACGTCGCGAACTAGCAGGCGGCACCCACTAACCCCGCGCTGTCCCGGGCCCAGGTGAGCAACGGGGTCGCCCCGTTGCTCACCTGACGACAACGGGGCGACCCCGTTGCTGACGGTCGCTGGGGGTTGGGGCGGGAGCGGGGGGCGGGAGCGGGGGGCGGGAGCGGGGGGCGGGAGCGGGGGGCGGGAGCGGGGGGCGGGAGCGGGGGCGCCGGTGGAGGTCGGGGTGCCGGTGGAGCGGGGTGGGGTGGGGGTGGGGGTGGGGCGGGGGATACTGGACGCGGTGGCTGGCGGCCGGTCGGGGCGTCTAGCGGCCGCGCCGGGGTTGAGGTTGAGGTTGAGGTTGAGGTTTGGCTGAGCTAGCTGCGGGGGCCGCCGACGCCGCTGGGGCGGTCAAGGCGACTGCAGCGGCCCAGACGAGGCAGACCGCCCAGGCCGCCCAGGCCGCGCAGGCGGCCCAGACCACCCAGGCCACCCAGACCACCCAGACCGCCCAGGCCGCGCATACCGCCCAGACCGCCCAGGCCGCCCAGGCCGCGCAGGCGGCCCAGACCGCCCAGGCCGCCCAGGCCGCCCAGGCCGCGCAGACCGCCAAGACCGCCCAGGCCGCGCAGGTTGCTGAGTCAGGCCGGCGACCACGAGTCAGGGTGTCGGCTGGGCTCGGGGTCACGGCGGTCTTCTTTGTTAACGGGGTGTTGTTCGCGTCCTGGACGGCCCACATCCCGCACGTCAAGGAGTACCTGGGGCTGAGCGACGGGTCACTCGGACTGGCGTTGCTTGGCGCGCCGCCGGCTCGGTGCTAGCCATGCTCATGGTGGCCAGGCTGCTGCCCAGGTTCGGCAGCCGACTGATCATCAGGATCACGCTGGTCGGATACTGCGTGGTCGGCCCGCTGGTGGGGCTGGCGAACTCGGCAACCTTGCTCTTTCTCGCGCTGATGGCCTGGGGCGCGTTCCAAGGGACCATGGATGTGTCCATGAATACCCAGGCCATCACGGTGGAGCGCGAAGCCAGGCGCACCTTGATGCCCGGGTTCCACGGGATGTGGAGCGTCGGCTCGTTCGCCGGGGCGGCGATCGGGGCTGGCGGAGTGGCGATCGGCGTGTCGCTCAGCGATCAACTGCTGATCATGGCCGTGCCGTGCGTGTTGATCTGCGGCTGGCTGACGACCGGGCTGCTCCCAGATGCGCACCCCAAGGATGCAGCCGCGCGCCATAACCGCCCGGCCATCCCCAGGGCGGCCTGGGCACCGATCATCATTCTCGGCGCGATCGCGGTCGCCGACATGCTGTGCGAGGGTGCCGCCGCCGACTGGGCCGCTGTGTACCTGCACACCTCGCTCGGCGCCGCCCCCGCGATCGCGGCGCTCGGCTTCACGGCTTATCTCCTCGCCATGGTGATAGTCAGGCTGGCCGGCAACAAGCTGGTGTCCAGGTTCGCCGAACGCAAGCTGCTGCCCGCTCTCGCCGCCCTGGCCACCGTCTTGTTCGCAGTCGGCCTAGCGGTGAACGTGGTCCCGCTGGTGCTGATCGGGTTCGCCGGACTCGGTGCCGGGCTGGCTACGGTGATCCCGGTGGTGTTCAGTGCGGCCGGGCGGGTGCCAGAAATCAACGCCGGCACCGCCGTCACCTTGGTGTCAGCCTGCGGCTGGGCCGGATTTGTCTGTGGCCCGGTGGTGATCGGGCAATTGGCCGACGTGACGTCGCTCCGGCTCGCGCTGGTGCTGGTCCCCGTACTGACCACGGTGATCACCATCTCCACCGCGGTCAGCCGGTCCTTGCGGGCCAATTGACCGCGACAGCGTACGCCGCTATAGCTCGATGGCCGCCAGCCACGCTCAGGTAGGACGAGCCGATGCTGGCGACGCCGACTGCGAGCGCGGCTTGCCGCACGACCTCGACGCGCTACCGCAGCAGGAGCGTGCACGTCTACTCGCCGACCGACGCTGGCACCCGCCAGCGACTAGCTGACTTGCTCGCGATCGTCCAAGGACAGCGGGCTAGTCAGCCCGCCCGGTATCCTGGGCAGGCCAGCCCGCAATGACGCCTGCTGGCGTGCTCATCAGGGCCTGATCTGACATTCGTCCGAAGCTTGACTGCCTACCAGGACCGCCTAAGAGATATGAGCCAATCCGAGCAAGCTAAGACTGTCTACAACTTCAGCGCCGGGCCTGGCATGCTGCCCGCGTCCGTCCTGCGCCAAGCCCAGGCCGAACTCATTGACTGGCACGGCACTGGCATGAGCGTGATGGAGATGAGCCATCGGGGCAAGGACTTCATCAGCATTGCCGAGCAGGCCGAGGCCACCCTGCGGGAACTCATGGCGATCCCTGACAACTACCGGGTGCTCTTCTTGCAGGGCGGCGCGACTGGCCAGTTCGTCGCGGTGGCCGCGAATCTGTCGACCGTGAGCGGCGTGGCCGACTATGTGATCACCGGCCAATGGGGCCAGAAGGCGTACGCCGAGGCGAGTAAGTACCTGGACCGTATTAATGTCGCGGCCAGGACCGACCCGCACACCTACGTACCGCCGCAGTCGGAGTGGCACCTGTCGCGCAACGCCGGCTATGTGCACATCACGCTCAATGAGACGGTGCACGGCGTCGCCTTCGACGAGATACCAGACACCGGTGACGTGCCGCTGGTCGCTGACGTGAGCTCGATGATCTTGAGCGAGCCGATCGACGTGACCAAGTTCGGCGCGCTCTACGCCGCGCCGAAAAAACATCGGCCCAGCTGGCCTGACCGTAGTTATCGTGCGCGAAGACCTGCTCGCCAGGACCAGGCCGCGCACCCCGGCCGTCTGGGACTGGTACGAGATGGCCAAGTCGGGTTCGATGCTCAATACGCCACCGACGTTCGCCTGGTACATCGCCGGTCTCGTCTTCAGTTGGCTGGCCGACCAGGGCGGGGTGCCGGCCATCACCAAGATCAACCAGCGCAAGGCCGAGAAGCTCTACGCCGCCATCGACGCCTCGGCGCTGTACGCGAACCCGGTCGCGGTGCCGAACCGGTCCAAGATGAACGTGCCATTCACCGCCACGAACCCTGACCTGGAAAAGGCGTTCCTGGCGGAGGCCAAGGCAGCCGGGCTGGTGGAACTCAAAGGCCATCGCAGCGTCGGCGGCATCAGGGCCAGTATCTACAACGCGATGCCAGAGGCTGGGGTCGACGCGCTCGTTTCTTTCATGAAGGAGTTTGAGAACGCCCATGGGTAAGTTCAACGTCCGTACCTACGACGCGATCTCACCCGTCGGGCTGGACCGATTCGGTCCCGACTACCAGGTGGGTCCGGCGGTGGACCGACCCGATGCGATCATGCTCCGATCACATAATTTGCATAACGAGACCATCGAAGAAACTGTGGCAGCGATCGGGCGAGCCGGCCGGGGTCAATAACATCCCGGTGCAGGCGCTGACCGACCGCGGCGTCCTGGTCTTCAACGCACCCGGTGCCAATGCGAACTCCGTCAAGGAACTCGTCATCGCCGGCCTGCTGCTCGCCGCGAGAAATCTGCCTGCTGCACTCGCCTACGCCAGAGAACTGCCGCCTGACGATCTCAAGAAGGCAACAGAACGCGGAAAGAAGCAGTTCGCCGGTCTCGAACTAGCAGGCAGCACGCTCGGCGTGATCGGACTCGGGGCCATCGGGCACCTGGTCGCCAATACCGCAGTGGACCTAGGCATGCGAGTGCTCGGCTACGACCCGGCCGCGCTGCCGCTCACCGAGGAGCGGCTGTCGGCCCAGGTACATCGGGTCAACAGCGTGGACCGACTACTCGCCGAGAGCGACTACGTCACCTTGCACGTCCCGCTGCTACCTGACACCAAGGAGTTGGTCAGCGCGGCCCGGCTAGCGCTGCTTAAGCCAACCGCGGTACTGCTCAATTTCGCCCGCGATGAGCTCGTTGACGAGCGGGCGCTGATCACGGCGCTCGACGCGGGCGAGCTTCGCGGCTACGTGACTGACTTCCCTAATCCGGTCACCTACCGGCATGACAAGGTGATCGTGCTACCGCACCTTGGCGCCAGCACCAGCAGCGCCGAAGACAACTGCGCCATCATGGTCGCTGACGAGTTGCAGGACTTCCTTGAGAACGGCAACGTCAGGTACGCGGTAAATTTCCCGGCCGTGTCACTGCCCCGCCGAGGCTTTGCCAGGCTGACCATGGCGCACAAGAACGAGCCAGGTTTCATCGCCCAGTTCTCCAAAGTGGTGGGCAGCGCGGGCATCAACATCGTCGAACTGATCAACGACTGCCTTGGCGAGTACGCGTATAGCATCATGGAGCTCGACGCGCAATCGCTGCCGGCCGCCGTCGTCAGCCAGCTTGAGGCGATGCCAGGGCTGCTCCGGCTGCGGATTCTCGGCGAGTCGGCCTGATCAGGCCACTTCGGCAGCTAGCCCTTTATCAGAGCCTTCATGCGTATTAATGTGGAGTGCCCGGACGGAGGATTGTCGATGCCAGAACCACGGCCTGCAACCCGAGGCTTCACCTCGTGACCCGAGGAGTAGGGGTGGGCGGTCGTGGTGACGCGCGGTTTCCGCCGGAGTTGGCCAGCCTGATCAGACCGGAGCTGCCAAGCCTGACCGAAGAGATCATCGCCGAGGTCAGGCGCTCGATCCCGGAGTATGCCCGACCGATGGACGGCCCCTACGGCCGGGTACTGCGGATGGGAGTCGCGCAAGCGCTTAGCACCTTCGTCGAGCTGATCACCGATCCCGCTGCCTCGCACGATTACCGCGACGAGGTTTGCCGCAAGCTCGGTGAGTACGAAGCGGCCGAGGGACGCAGCCTGGACAGCTTGCAGGCGGCGTACCGGATCGGGGCGCACGTCTCCTGGCGCCGGGCAGTCGAGCTTGGCGCGAGACACAGCATCTCATCCAAGGTCATGTCGCAGCTTGCCGACGCCGTCTTCGGCTACATCGACGACCTGGCTTCCCTGTCCACCGATGGCTACCTGCGCGCGAAGGCCAGGTCGAACACCTCCAAGGACGAGTGGCGGCAGCGGATGCTGCGGCTGATACTCGAGCAGCCCGCAGTGCCCCGACGCGCCATCAGGGACCTGGCTGAACTCGTCGGCTGGACCTTACCTGACCAGGTCACGATGGTGGCGATCCAGCCGCCAGTGAGTCCCGCCCTGAGCGCCGGCCTGCCTGCCGACGCGCTCGCCGACCTGACTGCCGCTGAACCGCACATGCTGCTGCCCGGCGGCGTCGATGATGCCAAGCGCAAGTCACTTGAGGCGGCACTGGCCCGCCTGCCTGCCGCCGTAGGCATCATGGTGCCGCTGGCTGAAGCCGCTGACTCGCTGCAGTGGGCGCGTAGCGCGCTCGCGCTTAGCCGCGCCGGCGTGATCGCCAAGGACGCGCTGATCTGCTGCGACGATCACTTGCTCACCTTGTGGCTGTCCGAGAACCGACTGCTGCGGCAACTAGCCAAGCAGCAGTTCGCGGCACTGGCCAACCTGTCAGAACGGCAGCAACGACGGCTGACTGACACCCTCGGGGTCTGGCTGGAGACCGGCGGCAAGGCCGCCGAGGTCGCCGAGCGGCTTAAGGTGCATCCGCAGACAGTCAGGTACCGGATGCGCATTCTTGAACGGGTGCTCGGCGGGCAGTTGCACGACCCGGACGCGCGCTTCGCCATGGAGGTTGTGCTGCGGGCGCGGCGGCTGCGCGATGAGCCGACCCGCCGCGCTCAGGTGCTCGACGCCGAAGCTTCATTATCAGGTCAGGGGTAATCCGCCCATGACCGCGCGCAAAATTACTCATCTTTTGATAAAAATGGCGCGGAGCGTTGTCGGCTATCGCAGAAAATGCCCACCAATGACCTAGTTATCGCAGATCTCTAGTAACGTACCGCGCACAGGGGTCCGATTTTCCTGGAGCATGATTGGGCATCGAGGTAACCGTCGAAGGACTCACTAAATCCTTCGGCCGAACGGTGGTCTGGCGCGACATCTCACTGACTCTGCCCGCAGGCGAAGTGAGCGTCCTGCTCGGGCCCTCAGGCACCGGCAAAACCGTGTTCCTGAAATCCCTCATCGGTTTGATCCGGCCGGAGCGCGGCCGGGTGCTGGTGGCAGGCACCGACATGGCGTCCTGCTCCGAGCGCGATCTTTATGCCGCCCGGCGTTTGTTCGGCGTGATGTTTCAAGATGGCGCGTTGTTCGGCTCACTCAACTTGTTCGACAACATCGCCTTCCCGCTGCGCGAGCACACCAAACTGACCGAAGCGCAGATCAGGGGCAAGGTGTTGAGCAAGATGGACATGGTCGGGCTGTCCGGCGATGAGCGCAAATTCCCCGGCGAGATCTCCGGCGGCATGCGGAAGCGAGCTGGTCTGGCCCGGGCGCTTGTGCTCGACCCGGAGATCATCCTGTGCGATGAGCCCGATTCCGGGCTTGATCCGGTGCGAACTGCCTATCTGTCGCAATTGCTGATTGATCTGAACGCCGAACTCGATGCCACCATCTTGATCGTCACGCACGACATTCAGATCGCGCGCACGGTGCCCGACAACCTCGGCATGCTCTTCAACACCAATCTAGTCCTGTTCGGTCCCAGGGAAATCCTGCTCACCAGCGACGATCCGGTGATTACCCAGTTCGTGAACGGTCGCATCGTCGGCCCGATCGGAATGCACGAGGAAAAGGACGCCGGCCGGGCCGGCGGAGACCGATCAGGAACGGCCGACCAGCGTAAGGCGTGGGCTCACAACAAGCCGATCGGCATCGTGCCGCAGCTTCAGCCCAGCCCTGGCCTGCCAGCCAGGGACGCCGTGCACCGGCGCACCGAACGGGTGCTCGAGTTGCTGCCGACCCTGCCGCGCCAGGCACAGGAGCAGATCCTGGCCAGCATCAACGGACACGACAGCGCGGATCGCGCTAGGGGACCGGCATGAGCTCGGCCGCCGGCGCGATGCGGCAAACCGGCCGGTTGTTCGCGCTCGGCGCGAGCGTCATCAGCTTGACCTTCCGCCGCCCCTTTCAGCTCCGCGAGCTGATCGAGCAGTTCTGGTTCATCGCCAGCGTCACGATCCTGCCGTCCGCGCTGGTCGCGATCCCGTTCGGGGCCGTGATCTCGCTCCAGGTCGGCTCGCTGACCAGGCAGCTTGGCGCCGAGTCCTTCACCGGCGGCGCCAGCGTGCTCGCCGTCGTGCAACAAGCAAGCCCGCTGATCGTCGCACTGCTGATCGCGGGCGCGGGCGGCACGGCGATCTGCGCCGACCTTGGCGCTCGCACGATGCGCGAGGAACTCCAGGCGATGGAGACCATGAGCGTCTCGCCAGTGCAGCGACTGATCGTGCCCAGAGTGCTCGCCGCCATGTTCGTCGCCGTACTGCTGAACGGGCTGGTGTCGGTGGTCGGCGTGCTCGGCGGCTACTTCTTCAACGTGATCGTGCAGCACGGCACGCCCGGCGCCTACCTGGCCAGCTTCTCCACCTTGGCTCAGGTGCCCGACCTGATCATCGGTGCGGTCAAAGCGCTGATCTTCGGCTACATCGCTGGCGTGATCGCCGCGTATCGCGGCCTTAATCCACGCCCTGGCCCCAAGGGCGTCGGTGACGCGGTCAACCAGGCGGTGGTGATTTCCTTCCTGCTGCTGTTCTTTGTCAATCTCGTCTTGACAGCCATCTACTTGCGGATCGTCCCGCCGAAAGGGGCGTGAGCAGCGATGAGCATCGCCACGAGAGCTGACCGGTCGCTGAGCTGGCTTGACCTGCTCGGTGACCAACTGTTTTTCTACCTGCGGGCGCTGCTCTGGGTGCCAGCCGCGATCAAGCGCTACCCAAAGGAGATCCTGCGGGTGCTGTCCGAGGTCAGCTTCGGCAGCGGCGCGTTGATCCTGATCGGCGGCACCGTCGGCGTCATGGTCGGCATGACGCTGTTCACCGGCACCGTGGTCGGCTTGCAGGGTTATACGGCGCTGAATCAGATCGGCGCCGCGTCGCTCACCGGCTTCGTGTCGGCGTACTTCAATACCAGGGAGATCGCGCCGCTAGTGGCCGGTCTCGCGCTCTCCGCCACAGTCGGGGCCGGTTTCACCGCCCAGCTTGGCTCGATGCGCATTCACGAGGAAGTCGACGCGCTTGAGGCGATGGGAATCCCATCGCTGCCCTACCTCGTCACCACCAGGATGGTGGCCGGCCTGATCGCCGTCGTGCCGCTCTACGGGATCGGGCTGATCAGCTCCTACCTGGCCTCTCGTGAGGTCACCGTGGTGTTCGCCGGGCAGTCGGCCGGCACCTATGACCACTACTTCGGCTTGTTCCTGGTGCCTGGCGACGTGATCTGGTCCTTCGGCAAGGCGCTGATCTTCAGCCTGGTCGTGATCATGACCCATTGCTATTACGGCTACCGAGCCAGCGGCGGGCCGGCCGTCGGGGTGGCCGTCGGCCGCGCCGTCCGCACCTCGATCGTGATGATCACCATCATCGACTTCCTGATGAGCCTGGCCATCTGGGGTGCCACCACTACCGTCCGGGTGGCCGGATGAGCGCATCGGCCAAGATCGGACGCCGGCTCGCCGGCGTCGCCTTCCTTGTCGTGCTCGTCTTGTTCGCCTGGCTCTGCCTGGCCATCTATGACAAGAATTTCACCCCGGTCCACCTGATCATCGTGCGCACCGACAGCGTCGGCAACGAGATGAATCTCGGTGCCGAGGTCATGGTCAAAGGCGTGCAGATCGGCGAGGTCAGGCAGATCACCAGCAGTGGCGACGGCGCGAGCCTGCTGCTGGCGATCCAGCCGGGGATCGCCAGTCAGCTGCCGGCCAATGTCTCCGCCGAGATGCTGCCGACTACGCTGTTCGGCGAGCGCTACGTCGACCTGGTCTTGCCTGCCAGCCCGGTCCAGGCCAGGCTGTCCGATGTCCAGGTGATCAGTCAGGCTCATTCCAAGGACGCGATCGAGTTGCAGCGGGTGCTCGACGGCCTGCTCCCGATGCTGCGCGCCGTCGAGCCCGACCAGCTCTCGGTGGCGCTGACCGCGATCGCGCAGGGCCTGCAGGGCCGGGGCCAGGAGTTCGGGCAGACCCTAGTCGAGCTGAACCAGGTGCTCGGCAAACTCGATCCGCAATTGCCTGCGCTCGACGCTGACATCAAAGAACTGGCCGGCTTCGCCGACACCTACCGGCAGGCCGCACCCGACCTACTATCGGCGCTGAATTCGCTGACCGCCACCAGCCAGACCATCGTGGCCGAGCGGCAGCAACTGGCCTCGCTCTACCCGACCGTGGCGACCGCGACGAACAACCTGGCCGCGTTCCTGCGCGCCAACAACGCCAACATCATCAAGCTCTCGGTCGGCAGCACCGGCGTGCTCAAGGCGCTAGCCAGATACGCGCCAGAGTTTCCCTGCACGCTAGCCGAGCTGGTCAAGTTCGAGCCTGAGATCGACAAGGTGCTCGGCAAGGGCACCAACCAACCCGGCGTGCACGTCATCGCGCACGTCGTGCCTGCCCGCGGCCGGTACCTGCCGGTGGTGGACGCGCCGGTCTTCACGCGCGATACAGGCCCGCGCTGCATCTCCGACGGCGAGCTGACCAGAGAGCTGTCCGGCCTGGCCCTTGGTCGCTCACCGCGACGGCTGCCAGCCTGGTCGAGCCTCCTGACCGGACCGGTGTTCACCGGCCGCCGGGTCACTCTCAGCCCAGGCACCCCCGGCCCAGGCACCCCCGGCCCAGGCACCTCCGGCCCAGGCACCTCCGGCCCAGGCACCTCCGGCCCAGGCACCTCCGGCCCAGGCACCTCCGGCCCAGGCACCTCCAGCCCAGGCACCTCCAGCCCAGGCACCTCCAGCCCAGGCACCTCCAGCCCAGGCACCTCCAGCCCAAGCGGGGCGGGCTGATATGAACCGATCGAGCATCGCCGGCCCGCTGATCAAGTCGATCATTTTCATCGTCGTGACCAGCTTGGCGACGGCCATCTTGGCGATCAGCATCGCCAACGTCAGCGTCGCTGCCCAGTCCAGCTACAAGGCAATTTTCAGCGATATCACCGGACTGACCGTGGGCTCGAGCGTCGATATCGCCGGCGTCCGCGTCGGCCAGGTGACCTCGATCGGCATCTACCAAGAGAACCTGGCGGAGGTCGGGTTCACCGTGCTCGCCAGCCGACCATTGCCCGCCTCGGCCACCGCGACGATCAATTACCAGAACCTGGTCGGCCAGCGCTACATCGAGCTTGCCCAGGGCACCGGGCCGGTCGACGGGGTACTGCCACCTGGCGGCACGATCCCGCTGCGCCGAACTCGTCCGGCGCTTGACCTGACCGAGTTGTTCAACGGCTTCCAGCCGCTGTACCAGGCGCTGTCGCCGGGCGATGTCAACAAGCTGACTAGCGCGATCATCGAGGTCTTCCAGGGCGAGAGCCCGGACATCGACACTCTGGTCGCCTCGGTCGGCACGCTGACCACCACGTTGGCCAACCGGAGCCAGGTGATTGACGAGGTGATCACGAATCTCAACGCGGTGCTCGCCACGATCGGTGCGCACAACGGCGAGCTAGCCGGGCTGGTCAAGACGCTGGCCGAGCTGGTGTCCGGGCTGGCCGCCGACCGGGCACCGATCGGCAACGCGATCTCGGCTCTGGCCGGGCTGACCAGTGCGACGGCCGGTCTGCTCAAGGTGGGCCGGGCACCGCTCAAGGCCGACATCGGCCAGCTAGGCAAGCTGGCATCGAACCTTAACGCCAACTCCGGCACGGTAGCGGCCTTCCTGCAGACCCTGCCGGTGAAGCTGCGGTCCATCGCCAGGCTCGCATCCTACGGCTCCTGGGTGAATTTCTACCTCTGCTCAGCCACCGTTACCGGCGTGCACAGCTCGCTAGGCGGACCCGCGCCTACGGGCGTGCACAGCAACGCCGCGAGGTGCTCATGAAGCCGATCAGGGAGCGCGACCCGGTCGCGGTCGGCGTGGTCGGGCTCGCCATCTTGGTCGTCATCGCGCTGCTCACCTACTTCTCCGACGACCTGCCCTTCATCGGCGGCGGTACCACGTACACGGCCTACTTCGCTGAAGCCGTCGGGCTCCAGCCAGGTAACGAGGTGCGCGTCGCGGGCGTCGGGGTCGGCCAGGTCACCGGCGTGAGCCTGGACGGCGCCAAAGTAGCGGTCACCTTCCGCCTGAAGGGCGCCTGGGTTGGCGACACCAGCACGGTCGCGATCAAGCTCTGGTCCCTGCTCGGCGGCAAGTACCTGGCGGTTGACCCGAGCGGATCAGCGGCCCAAGATCCTAGCCGCCCGATCCCGTTGCGCCGTACCACCTCACCATTCGACGTCACTCAGGCGCTGACCAGCGTCGGTCAGCAGCTCAGTCAGATCAACACCGCGCAGCTTGAACGCAGCATCCAGACGCTGTCGACGGCCTTCCGCGGCACCGCGCCCTCGGTACGGCAGGCGCTCACCGGGCTAGCCGACCTGTCCGCGTCGATCGGCGCCAAGGACACCGAGCTGGCCAGCTTGCTGCACAGCGCCTCGGTGGTGAGCAAGACGCTGGCCACCCAGAGCGGCACGTTCAGCTCGCTGATCAAGGATGGCAACCTGCTGCTGGCCGAATTGCAGGCGCGCGAGCAGGCGGTGCACTCGCTGCTCATCGGCACCCAGTCGCTCGCTACCGAACTCTCCGGGTTGGTCGCCGATGACCAGCACAGCCTTGGGCCAACCCTGACCGCTCTGGCTCAAGTGACCAGCTTGCTTGAGCGCAATCAAGCTGACCTGCGGCAGGCACTGAGCCTGGTCGGACCGTACTACCGGCTGCTCACCAACGCCCTAGGCAACGGACGCTGGTTCGACACCTACGTCTGCGGCCTGATCCCTACTAACTACCTCCCGCCGGGGACCGCCCCTAAGCGCGGCTGCATGTCGCCGATCACGACAGGTGCCGGAGGCAAATGAGTACCGAGAGAAACGAGCCTGACCAGCCGTCGGCCTTGCGCCGCTGGTTCGGCTCCGGTGATCCCACCGACGGGCCAGCCGACACGGCGGCGGAGCCAGCCGAGGTCGAGTACGAGCCGTCGCGCTGGTCCAAGTGGCGTTCCCGGCTGCCGGCTCGGCCCGAGCTGTCAGGCAGCCAGCGGCGGGTGGCCATGGTGGGCGCGGCGGTGCTGGCACTGGTCGTCATCGCCGCCGGAGCGGTCTGGTACCAGGCCAGTCACCGGACGATCCAGGTCACCGCCTACTTCAGCCAGGCCATCGGCGTCTACCCAGGCTCCAACGTACGGGTGCTCGGGGTCACCATCGGCCGGGTCGATTCGACCGAGCCAGCTGGTCGGCGGGTGCGCGTCACGATGTCGGTTGACGCCAAGGTGCCAGTGCCGGCCGACGCCCACGCGATCGTGGTGACCAGCGGTGTCGTGGCCGACCGTTACATCCAGTTCACTCCCGCCTACACGGGCGGCCCGCAACTCGCCAGCGGAGCGGTGATTCCGGTCAGCAGGACCGCGGTGCCGCTTGAAGTCGACCAGGTGTACGCGAGCCTGACCAAGTTCTTCACCGCGCTCGGCCCGAATGGAGTTAACAAGAATGGCGCGCTGTCCAACCTGATCAAGACCGGCGCGGCCACGCTGGGCCGCAACGGCCAGAACTTCAGCGACATGCTCACCGAGTTCAGCCAGCTGAACCGGACGCTGGGCGGGACCTCGGCCAACTTCTTCGCGACCGTAGCCCACCTGAACGTGTTCAGCTCCATGCTGGCGAAGAATGACAGCCAAGTGCGGCTGGCCGAGCAGCAACTGGCGAGCGTGACCGGCTATTTCGCGGCCGACGGGCGGAATCTCACCGCTGCGCTTGGCGAATTGGCGACCGCGCTCGGGCAGGTCCGCGCCTTCATCGCCGACAACCGAGGGCTGATCAAGGCGAACGTGGTCAAGCTGGCGTCGATCACCCAGCTGCTGGCTGATGAGCGGGCGTCACTGGCCGAAGCGCTGTCCAGCGCACCGCTTGCGGTGGACAACCTGCTGAACGCCTACGACGCCACCGACCATACTTTGATCGGCCGGGGGGACTTGAACGAGCTCTCCTTCGGACCAGCCGCGAAACTGCTGGGCGGTACCGACGCACTGCCGGTTGGCGCGTTGCCGGTGTCCAGCACGGAGGCCGCGCTGCCGCCCCTGCCACTCCCCTCGGTTGGCACCGTTTATCAGGCTTCAAGCCACCGGGCCGGATCGGGAGCGCACCGATGAGGCGACCCGCAGGTCGGGCATTGACAGCAGGCATAGCGACCTGTCTGCTTGCCAGCGCTGTCGCCGGCTGCAGTTCGTCGGGCTTCAACGGGATCTACAGCATCACGCTTCCTGGCGGCGCGAACCTAGGCAGCCATCCCTATCGAGTGACGGCTCAGTTCACCAACGCGCTCAATCTGGTGCCGCAGTCAGCCGTCAAGGTCAACGACGTGTCGATCGGCCGGGTGGTGGGGATCTCGTTGCCGCCTCATGGCTGGTTCGCCGACGTGACGATGGAGATCAACGGCAGCATTCGGCTGCCGGCCAATGCGATCGCCGAGCTAACTCAGTCCAGCCTGCTCGGCGAGGAGTACGTGGCGCTAGCGCCGCCACCGGGCAACGCCGGGCCGGGCAAGCTGACCAATGGCGCGGTTATCCCGGTGTACCGCACGACCACCGACGTCACAGTCGAAGAGGTACTCGGTGCGCTGTCGCTGTTGCTGAACGGCGGCGGCATCAGCCAGATCCATGCCATCACGACCGAGCTGAACGCAGCGCTCGACGGCCACGTGGCCCAGGTGCGCCAGTTGCTGCACCGGCTTAGCGGCTTGCTGGCCAACCTCAGCGCACATCGCGGCGATATCGTCACCGCGCTCACCGGCATCAACCGGCTAGCGATCACGTTGCGCGCACGGGACGGGCAGATCAGCTCTGTGCTCACCAACCTCAGCCCCGGCATCAAGGTGCTAGCAAAGCAGCACTCGCAGCTCGTCGCCATGCTGGACGCGCTCGACAACCTATCCAACGTGGCCGTCAAGACGATCGCGGCCAGCAAGGCCAGCATGGTCGCTGACTTGCGTGAGCTTCGGCCCATCTTGGCCCAGCTGGCCGACGCCGGCCAGAGCCTGCCCCTCGCCTTGCAGGTGCTGCTCACCTTCCCCTTCACCAATCAGGTGCTGAGCGACATCAAGGGCGACTACCTGAACACCTACCTCAAGCTGAAGGCGGCACCAGGCAGCACGATCATCCCGCCCATTAAGCCACCGGAAGGGACGCCGTAGATGTTGTCCGGATCGGTACGGCTCAAGCTGGTCGCCTTCGCCCTGATCGCGGTCTGCGTACTAAGCTACAGCGCGGTCAGGTACGCCGACCTTGGCCAGTTGGTCGGCCTGCGCCGGTACTACGTGATCCAAGTCGACCTGGCGAACGCCGGTGGCATCTTCCCTGACGCTGACGTGACCTATCGGGGCGTGTCCGTCGGCCGGGTCGCCGACGTGCGGCTCACCACAGCCGGCTCAGGCGTACTGGCCGACCTCCGCATCAATGACTCAGCACCACCGATCCCCGCCAACGTCACCGCCGTCGTCGCCGACCTGTCGCCGGTCGGCGAGCAGTACGTCGACCTGCTGCCGCACACCGACCACGCGCCGTTCCTGACCAGCGGGAGCGTGATCGGCCAGCCAGCCACCCGGCTGCCACCGCCGGTGACCAACTTGCTCAACAGCTTGAACACGACCGCAAGGACGCTGCCGCTGGCTGCCTTGCGCACGGTCGATACCCAACTGGCGATCGGCTTCAACGGCCAGGTGACGAACCTGCACTCGCTGCTTGACGGCAGTCACAAATTCCTGCTCGCGGCCTCCCAGCATGTGGCGCAGAGCACCAGCTTGATCAACGCCAGCAAGACGGTGCTGGCCACTCAAGCCGACGAGGCCGCCGCCCTCGACGATTTCGCGCGGAGCGCCGATGTGCTCGCCCACCAACTCGCCGCCACCGACGGCGACCTGCGTCGGCTCATCACCACTGCACCGGAAGCCGCCACCCAGGTCAACGGCGTGCTGATGGACACCAACCCGGCGCTGGCCGAGCTGATCGCTAATCTGCTCACCGCTTCGCAGATCGGCGGCAGCCGGATCAGCGCCATCGATGAGCTGCTCTCGGGCATCCCTCCGGCGCTCGCCGATTTCTCCTCGGCGATCACGCCGCAGGGCCTGAATGTGGGCTTGTCGCTGACCTTCTTTAACCCGCTGCCGTGCGTGCTCGGCTACGGCGGCACGGTACACCGCAATGGCCTGGACACCTCGCCGTCGCCCACGCTGAATACCAATGCCCGCTGCCTTGCGCCGGCTAGCTCAGGTATCGACGTACGCGGCGCGGCGCATTCGCCTGCCGGTGCCAGTGCCCCGAACGCGGCCCAGCCCGGCTTGGTGAGATTGCTTGGCCTCGATGGCTAGGCCGCTGCTGCTCGCCGCCCGGGCGGTGTTCGTGATCGCGCTGGTGGCGGCCGGCTGGTACGGCTGGACGTGGTACTCGGCCGCCAGGGCGGGGTCGCCACCGCGAAGCCAGCTTCGCGATCAGGTACTGCAAACCGCCGAGCAGGCGGTGATCAATGTCAGCAGCTTGAACTACCACCACGTCGCCAGCGGCATCAGGCTGTGGCAGGACAGCTCGACTGGCACCTTCCTGGCCGGCATCGAGGCAGGTCGCAAGCAGCTAGAGCGTTCGGTAACCCAGGCGAAGACCATCACCACGGCGCGGGTGCTTGATGGTGCACTGACCTCGTTGGGAGTGAGCCAAGCCAGCTTCATCGTGGCCGAGCAGACCACAGTGAGCAGCAATGGCGGCGCGCCGAGCGTGACCCAGTACCGCCTGCTTGGCCAGCTCACCAAGACGGCATCGGGCTGGAAGCTGAGCGAACTGACGGTAGTGCCAACGGGAGCGGCCACTTCGTCGACCCCAGCGCCGGGAACGAGTCCAGCCGGATGACCACCCCCGACGCAGCCGAGCCCGACGTCCGTGCCGAGCCCGAAGTCGGTGCCGAGCCCGACATCGGTGCCGAGCCCGACATCGGTGCCGAGCCCGACATCGGTGCCGAGCCCGACGTCCGTGCCGAGCCCGACGTCCGTGCCGAGCCCGACGTCCGTGCCGAGCCGACCGCCGCCGCCCAGACCGCCGCCCAGATCGCCGCCCAGGATGCGGCGCCAGCCACGCGCAGTGGCCGGCAGGCCATCACGTTGCTGGTCGCGGCGGTGATTCTCGGAGTGTTCGCTGCCGTCGCTGGGCTCCATGCCGCCACGCTCAACGACAACCGAGTCCAGCCAAATCTGGCGTTCACCAACCGCGCGCTGACCAGCCAGGTCTCCGGTCAGATAGGCGCTGCCGTCAGCACCATCTTCTCCTACGACTACACCGACCCCGCCGTGACCAGGCAGGCCGCGCAGCGGGTACTGACCGGCACCGCGATCAAGCAGTACGACCAGCTATTCAAGCTGGTGGAAGAGAAAGCCCCGGCCGAGCGGCTTGTGCTGCACACGAAGGTGACCCAGCTCGGCGTCGAGTTGCTTACCCCGCAGCGGGCCAGAGTGCTGGTATTCGTTAATCAGCAAGACCAGGCAGGCTCAGGTCAGGCCGTCTACTCCGGCGCGATGTTCGCTGTCACCACCGTGCTCAAGCACGGCCACTGGCTGATCGCCACGATCGACACCTTCACCACCAGCAACTGACCCACCCGCACATCAACAGCACCGCAGCGACGACGGTGCTGCCCCAACAGCACCGCAGCGACGACGGTGCTGCCCGCTACCTTGCGTGGGCACCAACTGCCCGAGGAAGGGCCAGCCGCGAGGGCAGGCACCGCTCGCCGGTTCCCAGCTGTGCCCAACAGCACCGGAGCGGCGACGGTGCTGCCCCAACAGCACCGCAGGGACGACGGTGCTGCCCGCTCCGCTGGCGAGCGCCGGCGGGGCGGGGCGGGCGGGCGGCGGGGCGGGGCGGGGCGGGGCGGGCGGCGGGGCAGGGCAGGGCGGGCGGCGGGGCGGCCGGCCTGGCCGGGCGGCGGGGAGGGGCGGGGCGGGCGGCGGGGGCCGCCTGGCATCGTGGTGAACGGGTGCCAGGCGGGCCCACGCCTTGGTCGGGTCAGCCGCTAGTGGGTACTGGCGATGCCGACGATCGGATCCTTGCTGCTCTGCAGAGCGTGCGAGCCGTGGAAGGCCGCGCCGACAGCGCCGACGATGCCGGTCGTCGTGGCCATCCAGTAGCCGCCGGTTGCCCGGTCGGCGGCGATGCCGATCACGCTGCCGAAGTCGTTGCCGATCGGCATGTTGCCCGGCGTCCAGCCCACGTTGAAGGCGTAGACCTTGCCAGTCGCGGTCGTCAGCCAGTAGCCCTCGTTCGCCGGGTCGGCCGCGATGGCGGTGACCTTGGACAGGCTCGCACCTGCGATGGTGGCGGCGTTGAATGGATAGACCTTGCCGTTCTTGGTGACCACCCAGTAGCCGTCGGTGAATGGGTCAGTAGCGATGCCGACTACTGGCGAGGCCAGTGAGCCGCTCACCGAGCCAAGGCTCGGCGTGCCGAAGGCGTACACGTGACCCTTGGCGGTCACTAGCCAGTAGCCGGTACCCGCCGTGTCCACGGCGATACCCAGAATGGGTGCGGCCGGGTTGTGGGCGGAGCCGTGGGACGGCGCGTGGAAGCCCGTCACCGCACCCTTGGCCGTGACCAGGTAGTAGCCATTAGTGTGCGGGTCGCCAGCGATCGCGACCACCTTGGATGCTAGGTGCTTGCCGGCCAGTGAGCCGTCGTACGGCGCGTGGAAGGCGTACACGTGGCCGTCCGCCGAGGCCAGCCAGTAGCCCTTGGGGTCATAGCTGTACTTGCACAGCTGGGTAGCAAGCGCACCGCCGATCGGGGTGCCAAGGCCAGTGGCCATGTCGTAGCCATCGGTGACCTGGTAGTTGCCGCCACCGTCGCCGGTGTAGTCGTTGCTGTCATTGCCGGTGTACCTGGAGTCCTGCACGATGTCGTTCAGCACCACGGCCTTGACGTGGGATGAGGCGACGTAATACATCGTCGGGTTGACGAAGCCCAAAGTTGAGCTCGTGCACTTGTCGTTGGTCAAGGTGAGCAGCGCGGCCCAGAGCGGCGCCGCCGCGCTGGTCCCGCCGACCTGCAGCCAGCCGCCCTTCCAGGCGATCAGGTAGCCGGTCTCCGGGTCGGCGTCGGCCGACACGTCAGGCACTGCCCGGCTACCGCCCGAATTCACGCCCGGATAGCTGGTCTGGTACTGCGGCTCAGGGAAGAACGTGGACTCGCCGCCGCCGCCAGCACCATCTTGGTCAAAGCCGTCGTTCCAGACCAGCTCCTCTTCCCGCTTCGTAGGATTCGGGCTGATGATCGACGTGCCGCCGACCGCAAGAACGTCCGGGTCGCTGGATGGGAACTCCGCACTCAGCAGACCCGGCTTGCCGGACTCGACGCGCAGGCAGCCCTCAGAGCCGGTGTCACCAGAGGAGATGACGACGGTCTGGCCCTGCACTGCCTGCTGTTCGTAGACGACAGCGAGCGCGCTGGCGAGGCTATGCGGGAAGACCGCTTCGCACAGGCCATATGAAACCGACTCGACCTTGGCCTGGTCTTCAAAGGCAGCGGTAGCGAAGGTGTCGTACCAGCCGTTGTTGCTACTCGGGCCACGGTAGACGACCACGTTGGCCTTGGGGGCCATCGCGATCACGGTCTCGATGTCGAGCGCGGCTTCGCCTTCACCGGCACCGGTCTGCTTGAAATGGTCGATGTTCTGGTACGAGACCTTGGCGTGGGTGCCGTAGCACTTCTGATAGGCGGCCACGTCCGATGGCAGGTTCGGCTCGCCTAGCTCGATGATGCCGATGGTCTGGCCTTTGCCGAAGTCACCTGAGTGGTACAGCGGCGAGAACTCGTAGTCATTGGCCATCTGGTCGGCGGTGAGCACCCAGGCTTTTTTGTCGTTCTTGCTGTAGATCTGGGCTTGTGCCTGCTTGGCCGACCTGCACGGCTGCGGGCCGCCGGTCTGCACGCTCGGCCCTGGCGAGGTGCCAGTGACCCGGCCGACGGTCTTGCTGGTCGGCTTGGTCATCAGCGGCTGCATCCGCAGCACATCGTCCAGCCCGAACACGGCCTGCACGTAAGGAGCGATGGCAGCGGGCAGCCGAGGCGCGCTGGTGTTGGCGAACGCGATCCGTCCGCCCGGCAGGCGATAGTTAGCCAGCGTGGTGTGCAGCGCCCGCTCTACCTGGCCAGCCGTCCCGGTGACCGGGATGGCGAGATGGCTCGGGCTTACCTTGCCTGGGTGCAACCCGAGCGCGCGCAATGACGCGCTGACCGCGGCGATGGTCGCCTTGGCTGGGCCGAAGACCGAGGCGAAGGCACCCTTGGGCAGGTATTCGTGGTAGATCGGCGATCCTGGGGTGGCGACCTCGGTGGCGTAGTTCGCGAGCGCCGCCGGATCGCGCGGCTGCAAGACCACGTTCAGCTGCATCAACCGAGTGCTTGACTGCGCGCCGAGCCGCACCGCGCCGGCTGGAATAGTCGTCGCTTGGCCCACGGCGAGCATCGGCCCGGCGGTGAGGTCGACGGTCGGTTTCGCTTGCGCTGATCCGGCCACCGCGAGGAAGGCGACGGCAGCCGACAGGCTGCCGATCACCGCCGCGATGCCACTTGGGCGCAGCAAGGCAGTTCGGCCGCGCCTTCGCGCGGATGGTCTGTCACTCATCAAGGGCTCTCCCCTCGGGTCACCCGTTACGGTGTCCGTCCCTAAGCAATGATCAAGCCAATCAGCGCGCTCTCAGACGATGGCGCGCGTCGTTCACACCTCGATGGATTGGAAGTCGGTAAAGCGATGGTCGCTCAGCACGGCCACTTGCCGCAAGAACACGCACTAAATGTGGTGAATTATGGGCCACTTGGGTCCAGCAGGCGCAGCCTCAGGCTCGAATGGCGACCGGGAACGGCGGGGCCGAGTAGCCGGTGACCCGGTACCGCCCCCACAGATCGGGGTCGGTCAATTCGCACGGGCAACTACCGTGCTCGGTCGTCAGCACAGCGCTGGCCCGTGATCCGGTCAGCAGCTCGCTCAGCGACTCATTCTTAAAGACCCGCCCGTACCAGTGGTAACGCCCGTCGATGGGCTCGAAATAGCCCCGCAACTCGACCAGCACGTTGAACAGCGTGCCGCCGACGGTAAGCCTCGCAGCGCCGGCGTAGCCGTCACCATCGTGCGGAGTCACAGCTGCTCCGCGGTAGCTAGCGACCGCTCGCGGAGCGGCCGGTCAGGATCGAGCTCGATTCCGGCCGGCCTGAGCACCCCGGTCAGCGCGGCCCAGATTAGCTCGGTGACGTAGCTGACGACCCGGGCCCGGCTGATCGTCCGGCACCGCAGCCACCATTCGCCAGTGGCCTGCACCAGGCCGGTCACTCCGTGCGCCCACGGCTCGGCAGCCGCCAGATCAAGCCCGCAGGACCGCAGAAAGTCAGCCATCACCGCGGCCAGCGCGTTCGCGATGGATTCCTTATCCGGATGCCAGGCCGCCTGACCATCTCCGGCCTCGGCGATGTCGTGCCGCGCGGCCAGCCAGTACAGCTTCGGGTGCTCGTCAATCACCTCGAAGTAGGCGCCAACCGCGCCAGCGATCCGGTCGAATACCGGGCCGTCTGAGTTAATCGCCGGCAGCATTCTGGCCTGCAGCACCTCAGAACCGCGCTCGGCTAGCGCCGCGACCAGTTCGGCCTTATCGCTGAAGTACCGGTAAAGCACCGGCTTGGAAACGCCAGCCTCAACCGCGACCGCATCCATAGCCAACTCCGGTCCATCTGACTCGAGCGCTCGCAGCGCGGCATCGACGAACAGCCGTCGCCGCTGGTCCCTATGGTCATTCCACCGGTGCTTACGAGCATCGCCGACTTGGCCGGGCTTGACAGGATCGGGCACAAAGATGATGCTACCAGAAGTAACTGTTACTGGAAGTCATAGATATTTTCGGAGGACGGTCATCGTGACGGTAGATCAGGAGCGCACCGCTGACCGCTTGCTCCGTTCCACTGCGGCCCGTGGCTACGACCCCGAGGTGGACATCGACTGGTCAGCACCACTCGCCGATGGGCTCAACTACGTGCTGCCGCATCGCTGCTCGCTGTACGGCACCGAGTTGTACGCGCGGCTGAGCCCTGAGCAGCGCATCGAACTCGGCAAGCACGAGGTCGTCAGCGTGGCGTCGACTGGCATCTTTCTTGAGTCGGTGCTGATGCGGCTGCTGACCAAGCTGACCTTCTACGGCGACCCGCTGAGCCACCGCGACCAGTACGCACTCGCCGAGCTTGGTGAGGAGACCAGGCACACGATCATGTTCGCCAGGATGATCGAGCGGCTTGGAACGCCCTGCTATCTGCCGCCCAAGCCGATCGTGCGGCTCGGCGGACTGTTCTGCGAGGTCGCCCGCGGCCCGTCGATCTGGGGCGCCATTCTGATTGGCGAGGAAATCATCGACCGACTGCAGCGCGAGGTCGTCGCGGATGAGTCCATTCAGCCGCTGGTGCGCATGATCAGCCGGATCCACATTCTCGAAGAGGCGCGGCACGTCGGCTTCGCCAGGGAAGAGCTGGCCAGGAGCGTGGCCGGGACGCCGAAGGCCGTCCTTGCCTATCACCGGTTGTCCATTGCCAGGATCGCCTACATCCTGACCAGGTTCTTGATCAATCCGAAGGTGTACGCGGCGGTCGGCCTGGACCCCAGGCAGGCCCGGCGGGCGGCGCTGGCTAACCCTTACTATCAGGAGACGCTCAGGTACGGCGGCGAGAAGCTGGTCGGCTTCTTCGCTGACCAGGGCCTGATCGGTAACCCAGGACTGCGGTTGTGGCGTCGGTCAGGGCTGCTGAGCTGACCAGTCAGATCACCTACCATGAGTCATGCCCACGGCAGCGTCGGCTAGCACCCGACTGGATATCACTAGCCCGGCCAATCCCCGCATCAAGCACCTGGTGACCCTGCGCCGCCGGCGGATCAGGGACGATGCGGCGGTCACCCTGGTCGAGGGGTTCGAAGAGCTTGACCTGGCGCTGCGAGCCGGCGTTCGCCCGAGTGCCCTGTTTTATAGCCCCGATCTCGCCCGCGCTGATCAGTTGGAAATTACGAAAAGGGCCGTCGCGGCCGGTGCCGACCTCGTCAGCGTCAGCCAGGAGGTATTCAAAAAGGCTGCCTACCGCGAGTCGCCCGACGGGTGGCTAGCCGTGGTCCCGGCCGTGCCAGCCAGCTTGGCCGCGATCAAGCTGTCCGCCATCCCGCTGGTGCTGATCTGCGAGGGCGTAGAGAAACCCGGCAATCTCGGTGCCATCTTGCGCACGGCTGACGCCGCTGGCGTCGACGCGGTGATCGCGACCGACCCGGTCACCGACTGGGGCAACCCGAATGTGATCCGCGCCAGCAAGGGGACGGTGTTCAGCGTGCCGGTGGCGGCCAGCACCTCAGCGCGGGTGCTCGACTGGCTAGCCGAGCAGCGGCTGGGACTGGTAGCTACGACTCCCGACGCCGACCTGCTGCTTGGCGAGGCCGACTTCACCGGTCCGATCGCGATCGCGGTGGGCTCGGAGAAGTACGGCCTGTCGGCTGACTGGCTCAGCCGGGCCGATCTCAAGGTCCGCATCCCGATGTTCGGCCAGGCCGACTCGCTGAATGTCGCCACCTCGGCGGCCATCACCTGCTACGAGGCAGTGCGTCAGCGCGCGGTCAGAACACCTTGAGTTGCGGCAGCAATCCGGCCAGCGCACCGCTCGTGTCTTGGATCTCGGCCTGCGCCCAGTCCCCACGCTGGGTGACCGCGCGGACGAACGGCAGCGCCGCGCAGCTGACCCGGTGCAACGGCTCGCCTTCGCCGATCGTGAACGTAGTCGCGCCAGCACCAGTGACCTCAAACTCGATGGCACCGGTGACTTGAGCGAGGACTTCCGCGTTCTGCTGCGGCAGGGCGGCGGCGACCCAGGCCAGCGCTGGCGCCACCCGTAGCGCGTCGCTCGCGGGCGGAGTACTGGTCAGCGGGCCGCGCGGGGGGAACAGGTCGAGTCTGATATGCACGTAGTGGTCGAAGCTGTAGGCGGTCGGCACCAGGCCAGCTGGATAGGTGCCTAGATCTCCGAGCGGCAACTCGAACGTCTGGCCGTCCAGGCTGGCCAGGGCCGGCAGCGCCGCCGCGCTGACGCTCTCGTAGTCCGCGAGCACCTCCGCAGGGGACAGCGAACGACGCTGCTCCACGTAGACGTCTTGCGCTCGCTCGGTCGGCAGCCCGCTGACATCCGGCAGCTTGCTCCGGTCGACCACGATCCAGTACAGCGCCCCCATATGGGCGACGATGTCTTTGACGCTCCAACCGGCGCAGCCGCTTGGAGCCTGCCAGTCAGCGTCGGACAGGCCGGCGCAGATCGCCAGCAGGTCAGTCCGGTCCGCCTCAAGTGAATCAGTTGCCTGCGACACTGCCGCGCTCCTGGCTCGGTCGGATAGTTACCTAAAGGCTAGTAGAAATGGCCGCGATCATCGAGGCGAGTACCGCTACCGTTACCGCCGTGGCGACCCAGGTCCAGGCGGAGGCGAACGTGCCGATCCAGGTCAGGCCGGTGACCTGGCTGGTGACGAAACTGCACGCGGCGAACATGCCGACCGGGAAGACAGTCGCCCAGCGACGGGTGTCATAACGCAGCCGTGGCCTGGCGAGCTCGGCCCCGATCAGTACTACCAGCCAGCTCATGGCCAGACACCACAGCGCCAGCGTGATGCACTCAAGCACGTGGCGTCCGGCGGCAGCGCCGGCCAGGCCAAGCCCGCTGGCGGCGATCTTGCCGACGGCCAGCGCACTGATGGCCACCGCGCCACCAGCGACCCAGTGGTCGCCCGCACCGGTGATGATTTCCCTGCGGTCAAACTGCCAGGCCACGAAGCAGTAACCGACCAGCCCGGCGACGGTTACGACCAGCGCCAGCCCGGCCAGCCAGGCGACTCGGTAGAGAACGGCGACGGCGACGCTGAGCACAGCCACGCCCGCCGCCGCGACGGTCAGCAAGAACGAGGCGCCGGTGCTTGGCCGCTTCCAGTGCGTCAGCACCGGCCAGGGCAGTAGCACGAGGCCGCACGCCGCCAGCGCGAGTAGCAGCACGGCAAGCAAGCCGACCTGCTGCGCAGCGAACCTGCTGCCGAGCACGGCCGTGGCCGCCACCGCGCCGAGAGCGGTTGGCGAGGTCGACTCGGGCCTGATGCGCTCGGGCACGACGACCAGTCGGACGATCAGCAAAATCCAGACTGCTACAGCCAGCCACGCCAGCACGGCCGACGCCACGAGCTGGCCGATCTGCAGCAGGTCGACCGAGACGATGCCGGCGCCCATCACGACCGGCCACGAGCCAGCCGGAATGCGGGCAAGCACGCACATGAGCCTAGATGGCAGGAGGGGCCAGCCGAACCGGCTGGCCCCTCCTTGAGGTAATGCGGTTACTTGATCGTGTAGGTGTACGGGATGCCAGTCAGCTCGTCGGCGCCCTGCTGGCCGAACGGCGGGACGTTGGTCAGGAAGTCATCCACGAACAACGTGCCGCTGACCACCGTGCCCGAGGACCCCGACGGGGTGATGGTCACGGTGATGGTGGCCGACTGGCCTGGGTTGATGACGACCGGGGAGAAGGTCGTCGCTGGGTTAATGGAGGCTAGCTCGAGGTCACCAGTGCTGGACGCCACCGCGGCGTCGAACGCCTCGGTGGTCGCGCTCATCGACATGCTGACCGTGCCGGCAGGCGCCCCTGATGGGTACGGACCGACCTCGCTTGGCGTCGCGAACCAGAAGCCGTTGGTGAGGTCACCAGCTGGCGTGGTGTACGAGCCAGTCGCGCTCGTGCCAATGGAGCTTCCCAGGTCCGGGTCGCCCTGGTTAGCGCCGTAGTCGAACTCGATCGGCAGGCTGGCTGTCGCCGAGTCGGTGACGCTGGTCGACTCGGTCGGCAGGAACCAGACCGGCGAGCCAACCACCAGCGGCAGCGCGAGCCCGCTGGCCTGGCTGAATCGGCGCCAGGGTCAGCGTGGTGTTGGAGTTCAGGCGCGGGTCGACGAAGAAGTCCTCCGCCTGGTCGCCGTTGTTGGTGATGGTCACAGGGAAGCTGACCGGGGTGCCAGCCGTCAGCTTGGTGCCGGCGCTATTCGGCAGGTGCGCGGTGACCTGCACGGCATTGGCCTGCACCTCGCCGTGGAACGACTGCGACACCTCATCGCCGACGATTGGCTCAGCGAAGTCGATGATCAGCGTCCAGATACCAGGGATCGGGTGATCCGCGTACGCGGTCAGCGCCGTGCCTTGGTTACCGTTGATCGAGTTCTGGCCGTAGCCGCCGACGTTGCCGTCCGGGTCCACCAGGTAAGCGCCGACCGGGTCGCCGGCGTCGTTGGTGAGGTCCACATTGGCCGTGAGGTTCTTGTCGTCGTGGGTGACCTTGAATTCGTAGTAGTCGACCGCACCCTCGCCGTTCGGACGGCCGTTGCCGCCCGTCAGCACGCCGTTGAAGGCGCCGCCGTGCCGAAGGTCAAGCATGGAGCGCAGCGTGACCGGCAGCGTAGTGGTGTCGCCAGAGGACGAGCTGAACACGACCGCGCCTGACGTGTCGCCAGCCGTCAGCGGTGCCCGCTCGTGGATGTGGATGGACTTGCTCTGTCCCGGCTTCAACGTCACGGTGGACGGTGAGACCGAACCGAACGAGGTGTACTGCTCGGTCGCGACCCGCCAAGGAATGGTGCCGTTGGTGCCATTGTGCGCCTTGGTGATGCCGAAGATCACTCCGGTCCAGGTGCCCGCCGCCGGGTCGACGACATCGGCGTTGCCGTAGTTACCCACGCCCTGTGGCAACGTGTGCGCGGCCAGCTTCCCGTCGGGGGTAACCAGGATCAGCCTGACCCGCTGGTTGTTGCCGAGCGCCGGGTTGCCTGGGTAAGCAAGCGAGGCGTCCAGTCGGTCCTGGCCCGCTGGCACGTTGAAGGTGAAGGTCTGGTAGTTGTTCGGCAGGCCCTGGAAGTTCGTGATCTGCGGGCTTGTCCCGTCAGTCAGGGTCACGCTGCCGGTCTGCACGTTCTGGTCGGGACCGAGGGTCCGGCCGGTCATATGCACGGTCTGCGTGGTCGAGCCAGTGTTGGTGATCGAGATGTGGAAGGTGGCTCGGTCGCCGGCCTTCTCGACCGCGTTGAGCTGGCCAGATGACTTCAGCAGGGTGGAGCCGGTAGCCGCTGGCGAGCCATCGGCAGTGTGGATGGACTCGGCCAGCTGGACCGCGCGGTAGCTGTTCAGCAGGCCGGCCCCTGCTCGGTCGCCGGGGCGCCGAGGTCGGATGCGGTGCTGACCAGGATCTGCTTGACCAGCGCCGGAGTCGGGCTGGCACCGCCGTGGGTCTGCCGGTAGGCCTGGATGACCAGGGCCGCGGCACCGGCCACGAACGGAGAAGACTCGCTGGTGCCGCCGCTTTCCTCGATCGGCGACGACTGGCCCTTGAAGTTAACGCAGCCGGCGAAGACCGGGCTAGCGTCGCAGGAGGCGAAGCTGAGGTCACCAGGGGCGACCAAGTCAACGGTGCCGCCGGTCTCGTTGTAGCCACCCGAGCTCAGCGAGCTGATGTTGTCGTTCAGCCAGCCGTTCGGTCGCGAAGTAGTCAGCGTCGGCGTAGTCGGTCTGCGCGTAGAACCGGAAGTCCGTCGAGCCACCGACCGAGATGACGTTCGGGTCGGTCGCCGGCGAGCCGATGGTGCTGGTTGAGCCGGCGTCGCCGCTGGAGACGGTGACTACCACGCCGGCCGCGACGGCCGCGTCGTTGAACTGCTTGGTCACGTCGAGTGAGGTGATGTCGGGGAACGGGTTGGAGCCGAACGACTCGTTGAGCACGTTCACGTGGTCGGTCTCGACCGCGTAGTTGATCGCCTGGAGGAAGTTCGACTCGGTGGTGTCCTCGAAGGTGCCGAAGACGTCAAGGCCGACCAGGCTCGCGCCCGGCGCGACACCCTCGATGCGGATGTTGCAGGCGGTCGGGTCAGGCTGGGCGGAGAAGCCGTTCACGTTGTAGGTGTGCAGGCCCTGGCCGCCGATGGTGTTCGAGTCGAGGAACGCCTCGTCGCCGCTGGTCGGCTGGCCGGGTCCGTCACCAGTGAAGTCCTGGTAGTCGACGAAAGCCGAGGTGCTGTTGGCCCGGATGAAGTTGATGTTGTTCGGGTCGACGCCGTCGGCGATCCAGGCCACCTTGACACCGGCACCGGTGATGCCAAGCGACCGGGCGGTCGGCTGGCTCATGTTGTCGGAGTCGGTGCCGGTCAGCGCCAAGCCCTCTGGGTCGAGTTGCGGCGTCGTGGCCGAGCACGCGCCCGGTGGCACCGTCGGCGTCAGCACCGGGCTGTCGGCGTGCGACCGGGTCGGCCTAATGGCCTTCGCGGTGGTGCTTGGCGCCGCGCTCAGCGGGTTCGGGCCGTGGATGACCACGTCGGGGATGACCTCACGAACCGAAGGATTCGACTTTAGCCTGGCCACCTCGCCCTTGGACACAGTCGCGGCGAAAGAGTCAACCAAGCCATAGGACTTGACGTGGGTAGCATGCACCTGCCGCAACTCGGCCAGCAACGGTGCCTGGGCACTGGCGACCATGTTGGCCCGCGCCCGAGCCGCCGGGCTGCCGATATGGGCGGCCACGAACTGCTTCTTCAAGACCACGATGACATGCTGGTTAACGTTCTTGGACAGTTGCGCGGCGAGCGCGCTGGTCATAGGTGCGTACTTAGCTGAATGGACGTCCGGCGCGGCGTTAGCCGCGACGGTGGTGGCGGACAGGCCCGCCACCACGGCGAGCGCAGAGCCCGCCGCTGCCACGATAGGTACTTTCCTGGATCTGACGCGCACACGACGTGCGCCGCCGCTGCTGTGTCCTGGCATACTCGCCTCATCCTCGAGGGGTGGCCAGGCGGCCACCGTAAGGAGCCGATTCGCCCGCCCTGCGGAGCGCCTCATTTCGGGCAGAAAAATCGGCAATACAGCACCGGAAGTTAGCAGGCGTCACGTTCCTCGTACCCCCTGAGATCCATAACGTTTTTATAACGGCTGTCGGATATCGATTGCGGAACGGAACTATTCCGATGAGTCACCTCAAATGGCAGAACGCCGGCACCGACGCTAGCCCGCCTAGGTCCGGGCGGATCGAGTCGGCTAGCCAGTGATCTTGATGTTGTCGATGCTGGCGAGGAAGGTACCAGCCGGATCTGGCGCGAGCTTGGTGAACCAGACCAGCAAGTACCTAGCCTGGACCGAGCGAGCCAGCGGCAATGTGATGACGCCCCGAGCGTTCGGGGCGCTCGCCACCACGGGCAAGCCGACCAGCGAGGGCACCTCACCCGCTCGCGGTTCGAGCCCGGCGGGCGCGCCACTGCGCCGGTGCTGGCTGGTGCCTGCGGGCGCACCGCCACTGGCCCGATGACCAGCGCCTGCGACGAACAGATAGCCGGCCAAACCCAGCGCGATCAGCACAAGCACGGTCAGCACCGCGGTCCAATTAATGCCACGACGTTCTCGCATCCGCACCGGCGCGGCAGCGGTCAGCACAGTCGGTGCCGCGACCTGCTGAGCCCGCACGCTCGCGTCGTACTGCTCGATCAGCGGCCGCGGATCAGTGCCGACCGCCTGCGCGATCGCCCGGATATGACCTCGGGCATAGAAGTCGCCGCCACAGCCTGAGTAGTCGTCCTGCTCGATGCCACGGAGGATGGACTCCCTGATGCGAGTGCCTTCGCTGACCTCACGCACCGTCAGTCCCGCCCGGTGCCGCGCCGCGGCTAGCTCTTCGCCGATGATCACTAAGGCGTACGTCCTTATCGTGGGCCGACCAAGCTAGCTTCTCACGGCCATCGGCGCTCGCGCCGCAGCGAAGGGCCTACGTCCGTTCCCGCTCGCCGATCGCGGCCAGCGGGGCCAGCAGCTCACGTGCCAGCGCTAGGTCGCCATCCAGCGCCCGGTCGGCGTAGTCGGCTGGCAGCACGGACGTAGCTAGGTCGAACGCCTGCGCCAATGACGGCGCACTTGGACGTAGGCCGCGCAGCCGCAGTGCCCTGGTGGCGGCGACCAGTTCGCAGGCCAGCACGATCCGGTACGCCTCGACGACTTCGGTGGTCGCTCGCGCTGACTGAGTGGAAAAGCCGGCGTGCTCTTCGACTCCGCGCGATAGCACGGCACTGCCGAGCGCGGCCGGTGCCGCGAATCTGCGGATATCGGCGATAGCCGAATGTGCCACATATTCCAGAATCATGATTCCCGAACTTGGCGCCAGATCAGCGGCTAGAAACGGGGCCAGCCCGGTAAATGATGGCTCGACCAGCGTGCCAAGTCGCGCCGCCGACAACGCGGCGGTCTGGAAGAGCGCGGCTCGCATCGCGTCAAGCGCCAGGCCGAGATAGGCGGTGTGGAAGTTGCCGTTATGCCAGACCGTGCGGCCAGCCACGTCGATGAGCGGATTTTCAGCGGCTGCGGCCACTTCGGTCGTCACGGCCGCCTGCGCGTAGGCCAGCGCATCAAGCGCGGGACCGTGTACCTGCGGCAGCGCCCGGTAGCCGTAGGGGTCTTGGATCCGGCTCGAGTGGCGGCCATCGTCGGCGAGCAGCGATCGCAGCATCGCGGCCGCCGCCCGCTGCCCTGGGTAAGGTCGCGCCTCGTGCACCGGCACCCCGTAAGGCTCGGTCGAGGCCGATGTCGCCCGATGCGAAAGCGCCGCCACTACGATCGCCGCGATCAGCAACTCGGCCAGGTCGGCACAGGCCAGGGCAGCTTCGCCAACGGTGGCCGCGTTGCTGGACAAGAAGGCGAGCGCGTCGGTCGAGGCCAGCAGGAAGCGTGGCTGGATGCGACCGGCCGGCCGCCAGTCCCTGTCGCCAAGCAGGCACAGGGCGAGCATCGCCAGGGCGGTCAGATCTCCGGTCCCGATCGCACCGTAGCGCGGCACCGCGACCCACAGCCCGGCGTTGATGGCGCTCACGAGCGGATCGAGCACACCAGGATCCACCCCCGAGCCGCCAGCCACCAGTTGGTTGACCCTGACAACCAGCATCGCCCTGGACAATTCGGCGGCGATGAGCTCACCACCACCGCCCGCGTGACTGTGCAGCAGCCGGTAGCCGTGCGCGTCGGCATCGGTGAGCGCTACCTGCTGGTCCCTGTTAGCGCCGACGCCAGTGCTCCGACCATAGATCTCGCGGCCCATCGCCACCTGAGCGGCGACAGCAGCGGCGGCCGCGACCCGGTCCCGCCCAGCCTGATCGACGGTTGCCACCGCCTCGCCCCTGACGAGGTCACGAATATCCCGGCCCGTCAGGGTCCGACCATCGAGCAGTACCGACCTGGTCACCGCGCCCCTCCCCCGTTACCTGCCGCACCGAAGATAGCCGACCAGGTCGGACAAAACGTGCATCGCCCGCCGACGCCGGGCTACTGTCCTGGTATGAGCCGACTTTCCTACCTGCGTTATGACGAGCTTGATCCCGATGGTCAGCACGTGTGGAACGACATCATCGGCACCCGACCTGACCAGCTAATAAACGAGCATGGCGGTCTGGTTGGGCCATTCAATGCCTTCGTGCACGCGCCGACGATCGGGCGTCACCTCAGCTCCCTCGGTGCCGTGCTCAGGTTCGGCACCTCGCTTGAGCGAAGGTTGACTGAGCTGGCCATTATTACCGTCGGTGCCAGGTGGCAAGCCGAGTTCGAGTGGTGGGCGCACGCGCGGATGGCACGCAATCATGGGGTGTCCGACGCGGTCGTCGATGCCATTGGGGCTGGCAACGAGCCGCCATTCGAGGCCGACGACGAGCGGATCGTCTACTCGGCGGCCAGCCAGCTCAGCCAGACAGGCAAGCTGGAGCAAGGCAGCTACCAGGCCGCGCTGACGCTGCTCGGCGAGAGTGCTCTGGTCGAACTGATCACGCTCTGCGGCTACTACACCTTGATCTCTTACTTGCTCAACGCCTTCGACGTGCCGCTACCGACCGGGGTGGCGCCGCACTGGACCTAAATTCACCCGCCGTGGGTGAGGCAGCGTCTATCTGCGCACCGTGACGATGGCGCCGTGAATCTGCTACTTGAGCGACTCGGCAGCTTCGCCGCCCGGCGGTATTTGGTGGTCATCATCGGCTGGGTGATCGTTCTTGGCGGGCTAGTCGCCGCTAAGAACGCCTTCGGCGGCGATTACGTCAACAACTACTCAGTGTCAGGGAGCGAATCGCAGAACGGCCTAGACCGACTCAACAACACCTTCAGTCAGCAGGGCGGATACGGCGGCCAGCTTGTCTTCCACGCGCGGCATGGCACCGTCCAGGCTCAGCGAGCGGCTGTCAATCAAGCCACCGCTAACGTCGCCAAGCTGCCACACGTCATCAAAGCGGTCAGCCCGTTCGCTTCAGCAAGCGCCGGCGCGGTGGCTAAGGACCAGACCATCGCCTACGCCAGCGTGTCGTGGAACGTGAACCCGTACTCACTCGGCACTAGCTACCTGCACAAGCTGGACAAGGCAGTAGCGCCGGCGACGAAGTCCGGGCTGACGGTCGATTACGGCGCGGGAGCAGGCAACATCGGCCAGACCTCCAGTGACACGACGTCAGAGGCGATCGGCCTCGGTTGCGCGCTGCTCTTGCTGCTCTTTATGTTCGGGTCATTGATCGCCGCTGCCATCCCGCTGGTATCGGCGCTCTTGAGCGTCGGTGCCGGATTGTCGCTGCTCGGCATCCTCGCTGCCGACGTCACCTTCCCGTCGACTGCGCCCACCATTGCCACCCTGCTCGGGCTCGGCGTGGCCATTGACTACGGACTGTTCTTGACGGCCAGGCACCGGGAGCAAGTTGACGCTGGGATGGACGTCGCCGCCTCCGCTCGCCGCACCGAGGGCACCTCGGGCGCGGCCATTGTGGTGGCCGGTAGCACGGTGGTCATCTCGATACTCGGGCTGTACATCTCCGGCGTCAGCTTTGTCGGGGCGCTCGGTCTCGCGGCGGCGATCGTGGTGGCGCTCACCATGCTGGTCGCGCTGACCTTGGTGCCGGCCTTCATCGGCGCGGTCAGGGAGAACGTACGGAGCTTGCCTGACCGCCTCCGAGCGCGCAAGCAAGGCGTATCGGCCCGTGAGCAAGCCAGCCAGACCGCAACAGCCACCGCCGAGCAGCATGAGCAAAGCGCGTTCGCCCGGTGGGGCCGCAGGGTCAGCGCCAAGCCCTGGCCTTGGGCGATCTTGAGTGTGCTCGTCCTGCTGGTGCTGGCCATTCCGCTGCTTTCCATCGACCTCGGCCAGCCGGACAACGGCACCAATCCGACCTCGCAAAGCAACCGCCGGGCCTACGACCTGATCTCGCAGGGCTTCGGCGTCGGTGTCAATGGCCCGCTGACCGTGGTTGTGGAGTTGCCTAAGCAATCAAGCTCAGCGACCAATTCGCTGCTCAGCACCATGCAGTCGGACCTCAGCAAGACCCAGGGAGTCAAGTCGGTATCTCCGGCGCTGATCAATAAGGCGGGCACTACCGCCATCTTCAACGTGATCCCGACCACCAGACCGCAAGCGACCGCGACGGTCAACCTGGTCAAGGACTTGCGCGATCGGGTGCTGCCCAAGGAGCACCTGACTACCTTTGTCACCGGGACCACGGCAGGCAACGTGGATTTCACCGACCGGATCACCGGCCGCCTGATCTGGCTGATCCTGGCCGTGATCGCTATCTCATTCCTGCTGCTGATGACGGCCTTCCGATCGATCGTGATCGCTGTCAAAGCCGCGATCTTGAACCTGCTCTCGATCGGCGCCGCAGTCGGCATCATCGTCGCGATCTTCCAGTGGGGCTGGGCGAAGAGCCTGATCGGCCTGCACACCACGCTGCCCATTCCGGCCTATGTGCCGATGGTGGTCTTCTGCATTGTCTTCGGCCTGTCCATGGACTACGAGGTGTTCCTGCTGTCCCGTGTGCACGAGGCCTGGATGGCGACCGGCGACCCGCGCCGGAGCGTGGCTATCGGAATCGGTGCCACCGCCAGGGTCATCACCACCGCAGCCGCGATCATGGTGGTGGTGTTCGCCAGCTTCGTGCTGAACGCAGAGCCGACCATCAAGATGCTCGCGATCGGGATGGCCTTCGCCGTGCTGATCGACGCGTCCATCGTACGGATGATCTTGGTGCCGTCGGTGCTGACCTTGCTCGGCAAGCATGCCTGGTGGCTGCCACGCTGGCTGGCGCCGATCGTTCCCGATCTGAAGCTGGAGGGAAGCGCCGTGGCGCGGGAACAGCAACCTGTTCCCGCGCCACGGTGACTAACTAGTTAAAGCGACAGGGTGATCAGCGCCGCCATCTTCGGAGTACCGATGCCGGTGGCCTCGTCATAACCCTTGGTGGTGGGGAAGAAACCGTTGTTCGTCTCTGGCGTGCCTGCCCCGGTGATGTCGTGGAAGTAGACGTTCGGAGCGAGGTTGTACAGCACGTAGAGCAACGGATTCAGGTTGCCGCTGCGGAAGCCCTGGAAGCTGTCGCGGTCGGCAGCGATGCCCGACCACAACGGCGACGACAGGCTGGTGCCGCCAATGCCGAACCAGCCGGCTGGCGTCTGGAACTGGCTGAACGTCCCGCACACGCTGTTCGGGGTGTTGGCGTTGCCGGTGCAGTACTCGGCGTATGGGGTGTTCTCGTCAGCGTCAGCGGAGACGTCCGGGTCCTCGCGGCACGCGGTGCCGGTCGATGCCAGGGCGCACTCGGTGCTGCCGTTGCCGTGTTGGGTAAAGGAACTGTTGACGCCAGCGCCGAACTGGTAGAACGGCCGGCCCCACCACTGGCTGTTACCGCCACCGCCAGCGCCGTTGGCCGCGCACCAGTCGAAACCGGTCAGACCGTCAGAGCCGGAGCCGCTGTTGCAGAGGTTGAGGTAGTTCCACACCGTCTCCTGGCCCGTCGGGTAGGACGGGCTCGGGTTGGCGCCCGGGTTGAAGTTCTCGAACGAGGTGCCACCAACGCTGGTCACCCAGGGCTGGCTCGGCGGATCGAGAACGTTCAGGATCGTGGTGCCGTCGGAGCGAATGCAAGAGAAGGCACCAGTGTCGCCTTCAGCGCCGAACATGCTCTGGCCCTGCATGGCCATCTGCTCAAAGACAGTGTTTTCGGCCTCAACGATGCCCGAGGTGGCGTCGTTCTCGCAGACCGCCCAGCTTGAACTGATCGAGGCGGCGGTGTTGTCATTGGCGATCTGGGTGTACTCGTCCAGTTCGGTCTGACCGGTGAAGTCGTTCGGTGCGTTGTAGACGATCAGGTGCGAAACCGCCGGCGAGATCGAGAGCTGCATCTCAATGTCGGCGTCGACCTCAATGTCGCCGGCGTAGCCGTTGAACGATGGCGGGCACTCATCGCCCGTCGGGCAGATCGGGTTCAGCGGACCACCGTCCACGGTCTCGTCGACCAGCGGCGGGTTGTAGCTGTTGCCGTAGAAGGTGTGCGCCCAGGTGTCGATGTCTGACTGCTGGTAGGCGGACAGCTCGAACACCGCGATGTTGACGCCCTTGCCCTGGCCACGTGCGCCGACGTGCGGAGCGCCGTACAGGGAGTTGGTCTGCGCCGGGGTCAGGCCGTTACAGCCTGGACCGTCACCGTAGCCAAAGGGGAAGCCGCTGATGCCGAGAATGGCATTGGCCAGCTGCTGCTCGGTCGGGTATGGCGTCTCACAGGCCGGCGGATTGCCAGCGGCCGCCGGGTGCACGCCAGACTTGGCCGAGCGAACCGAGTGCGGAGCGCGGATGATGTTGGACTGCTCGCGCACCGTATTGGTCAGTCCGATCACGCCTTGAACGTGCGAGGCGATCGCGGCGGGCAACTGGACGGCGGTGGAGTTGGAGAAGTAATGGACTCCATGCCGGTCGCGGAAGTTGTTCAGCGTGGTGTGGAAAGCGGCCGATACCTTCGCGCTCGACCCGACGGCCCTGATCAGGAACCGCGAGTCCGTCTTCGCGACCCGCAGGCCCTCGCTCCTCAGGTAGGCCTGCACCTGGTGGACCGTCTTGGCGGTGGGTGCGTACTTGGCGTTGAACTGACCGGTCCTCAGCCACTTGTGGTATGCACCGCTGTGCTTGGTGTATTGCGCCTTGAGCGAGCGGTTCAGCCCGGCGGCGTCCCTCGGCGCGAGGGCAACCTCGACTGACATCTTCGCACTGTGGAAACTGCCGGTGATCTTGTCAGTCGTGGGGTTGAGGCTCCCCTTGAGCGCGACAAGGTGCGGACCGACCACAGAAGGCGCCGCCATCGCACCGGACGCGCCGAACGCGGCGGTGTAGGCGGTGATCGCCAGTCCCATGACGGCAATGGCACCGGCACGTACTGGACGATTAGTGAGACGCATACAGCCCCTCCTCAGGCTTAGATAAATCGGCTGCGCCGCTTAACCTATGACACGGATGGCCGTCGTGTCACGGTTCGGGTGCCAATGAAGTAGTTGCACGATCCGGCCCGAAGGCGGAATTTGCGCAGGCCAGCGGCTGCATACGGAGGTCATTGACCGTACAGTCAATCGGGTGCGACCGCAGGCGCTTGGCTGCATTTGCCAATGCACTCGATATATAAGCAGTCAGCATGAGGTCAGCCGCATGCCAGCGGCCGACCGCTCACGGCGGCCGACCGCGGCAAGGCCGGTCAGGTCGCTTCGCCTGCTCCTGCTGTGGCGCTCGCGGCCGATTGGCCATTCATGCCCGCGCTCGCGGTCGCGGTTAGGTGCTCGTAAGCGGCCTCATCGTGTTCGCTGAGGTCAAGACCGGCGGCTTCACTCTCTGAGGTGACCTGCAGTCCGACGGTCTTGTCCGTGATCCACAAAATGACCCAGGTCATGATGAATGGGTACACGATGCCGGCCACCGCGAGTACTAGCTGCCGACCGAGCTGGGTCAGTCCGCCCGCCTCGCCAGCGGCGTTGACAGCGAGACTGGCGAATACGCCGGTCAAGATGACGCCGAGGGCACCGCCCACCATGTGCACGCCGACCACATCGAGCGAGTCATCGAAATTCAAGATGTTCTTTAGGTTGACGGCGAAGTAGCAGACCAGTCCGGCCGCCGCGCCGATCACGATCGCCGCCCATGGCTGCACGTACCCGGAAGCCGGCGTGATCGTCGCCAGGCCGGCCACGGCACCAGTGGCGATGCCGATGCCGGACGGCTTGCGCCGCCGCCACCACTCGACTGCCATCCAGACGAGCATCGCGGTAGCGGCTCCGAGCTGGGTGTTGACCAGGGCGTAAGCCGATACCGTCCCGGCCGACGTGGCGCTGCCCGCGTTGAAGCCGAACCAGCCGAACCACAAAATGCCCGCGCCAAGCAAGACCAGCGGAATGTTGTGCGGGTTCTCAAGCTCATGATTGCGCTTCAGGTAAAAGGCGGTGGCCAGGGCGGCCGCGCCGGCCAGCTCGTGCACCACCGAACCGCCCGCGAAGTCGATCGCATGCAGGCCGCCAGAGCCGAGGATGCCGCCACCCCACACCGCGTGCGCGAACGGGCTGTAGACCACCAGCGACCAAAGTCCGATAAAGACCAGATAGCCACGGAATCGCATTCGCTCGCAGAACGCCCCCGCGATCAATGCCGGGGTAATCACCGCGAACTTCATCTGGAAGGCCATGTAGACCAGCGCCGGTATGGTCGGCGCGAACCTCGTCGGCGCTCCGGTGACGCCGTGCAGCATCACGTACTGCAGGCTGCCGATGACGCCGCCGTGGTCTTGGCCAAAGGCCAGTGAATACCCGATGATCACCCAGATCAGGCTCACCACGCCAATCGCGACAAAGGACTGGACCATGGTCGCGACCACGTTCTTGGCACCGACCAAGCCGCCGTAAAAGAGCGCGAGCCCTGGCATCATAAAGAAGACCAGGGCGGTCGAGGTCAGCATCCAGGCGGTGTCGCCAGCGTTGATATGCATGACAGTCTCCTTTGACCGCCGTAGCTGCAATGCGCTCCCACGCCACGACTCTGATCGGGCAGATTGTCGCTATTGCGGGTGGCTGAGGCGACTATAGAGCAAGATCACTGCCGACGGTAGTGGCCCGCCGTATTAACTGCTGATACCGGTCAGCGCCCGCGCATCCCGAGTAGGTGAAGTGAGAATGAACCGGAAACCTGATGGCGCACGTACCCCTGGCATGGATACCGCACCTTCCGCAGATCGGGCCAGGCTTGAGCGACTTGTGCTCCGGTTCGCCGGGGCAGCGCTGCTCGCCGCCACCGCCGCGATCCACCTTGATCTGTACCTGACCGGATACAACACCATCCCGACGATCGGCTGGTTGTTCCTGCTCCAAATCATCGCCGCGTTCTTGCTCGCCTTGACCGTGGCGGTCACCGGCGACCGACTGGTGGCGGCGCTAGCCGCGGGGTTCGCGATCGCGACACTCGGCGGTTATCTGTTGTCGATGTGGATCGGTCTGTTTGGCTTCAAGGAAGTGCGGACCACCGCCGGGGTGGTCGCCGCGGTTATCGAGGTCGCGGCGTTCGCGGTCCTTGCCGGACTTGCCCTGCTTCCTGGGCAGGCGCTGCGCGGCCCAGCGGCCAGCCTGCTCAAGCTGGCCGACCGGATTCCCGGCGGTGAGCGCGGTGCGGGCGCGGCCATCGGCGCGGTGGCGCTGATCGCTCTGGTCGTGATGATCGCCACAGTGGCCGCAGCGGGCGGATCGTCGAGCGTGACTCAAGCAGGCAGCGGCACCGCCCTGGCGACCACGACGATCAACGGCACGACGGTGCTGACCAATTCGAAGGGCTTCACGCTCTACTGGTTCACACCCGATTCGCCGACTAAGTCGGTCTGCAACGGCTCCTGCGCTGCGTACTGGCCGCCGGTCAAGGCACCAGTGGCGGCCGGCCAAGGAGTCACCGGCAAGATCACGACGATCACCAGGGCAGACGGGTCCAAGCAAGCTGCCTACGACGGCCATCCGCTCTACACCTATATCGGCGACAGCAAGCCGGGGCAGGCCAGCGGCAACAACGTGAACCTCAATGGCGGCCGTTGGCACGAAGTGACCGTCTCCACCAGCCGCACCGATCGCTAGCCCCTGGCGCAGCCTGACCGGCACCTGGCTGGGTCTTTGGCGGGCCTGGCCAGGTGTATTAAGCCTTAGCTGGCCGAACTGTCACTGATCCAACCGCATTGTCGGTCAGCTTGCGTAGGCTGCGTGCATGGCAGTTGACGGATACCCGACGCTCGAAGCCGATCTGAGCTGGCTGGGTGAGCTCGAATACACCGAGCTGAGCCGCGAACTTACCGGCTATTGCTACCGCATGCTCGGATCGCCGTTCGATGCCGAGGACGCCGTTCAGGACACGATGATGCGAGCGTGGCGGCAGCAGGGGCAGTTCGAAGGCCGGTCATCACTGCGGACCTGGATGTTCAGGATCGCGACTAATGTCTGTATCGATATGCTCCGCAGCCGCAGGCGCCGGGTGCTTCCGATGGATCTTGAAGGGCCGTCATCGGTCAGCGGACTGCACGTCCCTGCCCCATTGCCGGCGGACAGCTGGATTCTGCCCATGCCCGACGCCTGGGCCGTAGCGAGCGACGCGGATCCCGCTGAGCAGGTCATCTCACGTGAGAGCATCAGGCTAGCCTTTATCGCGGCATTGCAGCGACTCACTCCACGCCAGCGAGCGGTGCTCATTTTGCGCGACGTGTTGCAGTTCTCGGCCGCCGAGAGCGCGGACCTGCTTGGCACTACGGTTGCGTCGGCCAACAGCGCGCTTCAGCGGGCTCGCGTCGCGCTGCCGAAGGGCGCCGACTCCGATCAGGCCGATAGTCGAGCCGACGCGGCTGTTGCCGCCGACCGATCAGTCGCCAGCCGGGACGAGGCCGCTGATCAGGCGCTACTCGACGACTACGTCGCAGCGTTCGAGGCGTACGACCTGCCCAAGCTCACCTCGCTGTTGCGTGCCGACGCCCTGCAAGCGATGCCACCATTTGCCATGTGGCTGCGCGGACCAGCCGACATCAGCGAGTTCATGCTCGGGCCAGGTGCCGAATGCCGAGGATCGCGGCTCTTGCGATCGGCCGGCAATGGCCGCACCGTTTTCGGCCAGTACCGGTCGGACGGGGCAGGTGGCCACGCTCCCTGGGCCATCCAGCTCATCGAGACCGTCGACGGACAGATCGCCGAGCTGCACTGTTTTGTGATGATGCCCGAGCTATTCCGGGTATTCGGATTCCCGGCCAAGCTCTAACGGGCGGCAGCGCCCTACACCGCAGCGCCCAACACCGCAGCGCCCTACACCGCAGCGCGGAATTCCGCACCGCCTATCCACCTGTGCGTACGCACGTGATCATGGCGGCACTGATGATCACGGACGTCTGTACGCGCGACCTGGCGGCCGCTCAGCGCGTCGCGGCTGGTCGAAGCGGGGGTCTGAACTAAATTGCCTCACGTTACGTAATTCAACGTGTTGGAGGGACCAGTCCGAGGAACGGAGAACTGCGATGGGTAACAGATGGCGGGTGCCAGTCGGACTGGCCGCAGCGGCGCTGATAGCTACAGGATGCGGGAGTTCGGGCGGTTCCAGCACTCCGACGGGTTCTGGCAGTTCGCATTCGGGGACGACGGCTGCATCAAGTAGCGAACTGAAGACAGCGACGATCGGCGGAGCGAAGGTGCTCACCAACGCCAAGGGCTTCACTCTGTACTGGTTTGCGCCGGACACGAGCACCAAGTCCAACTGCAATGGTAGTTGCGCTACGTTCTGGCCGCCGGTGAAGGGACCGGCAACCGCTGGCCCAGGCGTGACCGGCACGCTCGGCACCATCACCAGGTCGGACGGGGCGACGCAGGCCACTTATAACGGCCACCCGTTGTACACCTACCAGGGCGATACGGCGCCCGGGCAAAATAAGGGCAACGGGCTCAATGCCTCGGGCGGGCTCTGGCATGAGGTGACGGCCGCTGGCAGCGCGGCAGCAGCTGCCAGCCCGTCACCGTCGAAGTCAAAGTCGAAGTCAGGCGGCAGCTCCGGCTACTAGCCGCGCGAGCGAGATCGGCGGTCGGTCGGGCTTGCCGAGCCTGGCCGACCGCCGATTGCTGACCGGACCAGCGTCTGATTACGACACGCCGTCGTAGTATGGGCCTCGTGTCAGCCAAGCAAGAGCAGCCGAGCGCCAGCAAAGGGGCACCGTGGCAGCGCGGCGGTGGTGGCCGCATGGCGATTGTTTTGGCCGTACCGTTCGTGGTCGCAGTGGCGCTGGCCGTGGCTATCACGATCTTGGGCACCAACCGATCCGCGCAGCAGACGTCAGCCGAGCGAATCCAATTCAGTCAGGCGGCCAACAATCCCGACGTGGATCCGGGCACCAGCCTGCCTGGTGCCGCCGCTCCGGCCTTCGCACTGACTGACCAGTTCGGCAAGCGGGTCACCTTGCGCCAATTCGGCGGCAAGGTAATCGTGCTGGCGTTCGTGGACGCTCGCTGCACCACGATCTGCCCGCTCAGCACAGTGAGCATGACCGAGGCCGTACGCATGCTCGGCCCGGCCGCCGCCAAGCAGGTCCAACTGCTTGGCATCGACGCGAATCCGGACGCGACGTCAGTTGCCGATGTCCGTGCCTATTCGCAAGCACATCTGATGATGCACTCCTGGGACTTCCTGACCGGGAGCGATCACGAGCTCGCCGCCGTCTGGCGCGCCTATCACGTCTTTGTCGCCGCCTCCCACGGCAACATCGACCACGAGCCAGCCATCTACCTGATCGACGGACAAGGTAAGGAACGCACGCTCTACCTGACCCAGATGGCTTACGCCGGCGTCGGCCAGCAAGCGGATCTGATCGCCGACGGCATCGCGACACTGCTGCCCAACCACCCGACGCCGCATCATATTGTGCCGCTGCGGGTCGCCAAGTCGATCCCGCCGGCTGCGGCCGTCAGCTTGCCGGTGATCGGCGGCACGAACGGGGCACCAAGCGTCACCCTGGGTCCAGGTCATCCGCACCTGCTCGTCTACCTGGCTAGCTGGGTCAGCGAGATCTCTGACTTGCCCGCTGAACTCAAGCTGCTCACTAGCTATCAGCAGGCGGCCGCCAGGCACGGCTGGCCGTCGGCGGTAGTCATTGATGAATCGCAGACCGAGACCAATCTGGACGCCTTGCCCGGTGAACTCGCCAAGGCCGGCGGCAGCAAACTTGGCTATCCGGTCGTGGCTGACACCAGTGGCCGGGTCGCCGACGGATACGGAGTTCAAGACCTGCCCTGGATCGAGATCACTTCATCCAGCGGGCAGATCCGCTACAAGCACGATGGCTGGCTATCGAGCGCGGAGCTGACGGCAGTGGTAAACCGGACGACCCGCTAGCTGATCAGCTCGCCCTCAGCCACAATCGTCGCATGACGCGAACATCGGAGATTGTCTTGGTCACCGGTGCCTCCGCAGGCATCGGCTTGGCCTGCGCCGACCGTCTCAGCGCCGCCGGCTGGACGGTAGCTGGGGCGAGCCGCCGCGGCACCGGTGGCACTGGCTGGTCGGGCCTGGTGATGGACGTGGACGACGACCAAGCGGTGCGAGCTGGGGTCGTCCAGCTAGAGCAGCAGCACGGCAGGATCGACGCCCTAGTCGCGGCGGCGGGCTGGGGCGTTGCCGGGGCCGCTGAGCTCACCACGGTGCAGGAGGCTAAGGCGCAGTTCGAGACCAATTTCTGGGGCTGCGTCCGCATGACTCAGGCCGTCCTGCCGTTGATGCGCCGACAAGGCAGCGGCCGGATCGTGCTGGTCAGCTCGATCGGCGGCGTCATCGGGATCCCGTTCCAGGCGTTCTACAGCGCCAGCAAGTTCGCCCTTGAGGGCTTCGCTGAAGCGCTCGCCTATGAGGTGGCGCCTTTCGGCATCCAGGTCACCTTGGTGCAGCCCGGCAACATCCGCACTGACTTCACTGCCAGCCGGAAACTGGCCGCTGCCAGCGCCGAGGCATCGGCGTACGCCGCTGCGCAGGCCAAGGCCGTCGGCCTGATGGAGCGTGATGAGGCGAACGGAGCGGCGCCAGAGTCAGTCGCCGAGGTAGTACTGCGGATTTTGACTGAACGAAGGCCACCACGGCGAGTGTCGGTAGGCAAGGCCGGCGAACGCGCCGGGCTTGTCGCCAAGCGACTGCTGCCCTTCCGGCTGTTCGAGGCTGGCGCGAAGGGCAGTCTGGGCGTCAGCTAGCAAGATCGGCTACTCGATCTCGGACTTGGCATCACCAATGTCGCGGCTCGGGCGACCGCCCGTCGCTGATGACCCAGCCGAACTGGTGGCAGGCGGCCAAGCGCTCAGCAAGAAACTGGCGAGGATGCGTCGAACCCTGGTCGACTTTGCCTGATCAGCTCAGCCGATGGTAAGTGAGGGCGAAGTCATGCTCCCAGTCGCCAACGTCGAATGCCCGCTCCCAGGCACCGGTGATGGTGTTCTCCTGAGCGTCGAAGGTGCCGATGAATCGCTGCCGGAAGTCCAGTGCTGAGAAGTCCGCTGCTGCCCTGGTGAGCGTCCAGACGCCAGCGGTGAAACTCATCGCGTAGAGCCGCAGCACCCCGCGAGAGTCGTAGTAGTGCTGGGTGTAGTTGCCGGTCCGCAGGTCGGTGGCGACGATGGCCAGGCTGTCGGGCGCGTCGGGAAACGGCACCTGCGTGTGTTGGAGCAAGAACTGTCCGTCCAAGGCCCACTTGAACCTGCTGCGGACCAGGCCAGCGTTGCTCGCCGCACCTGCCGGTGCCACGGGCTGGCCGGGGAACACCGCCTCAACGGACCAGTCACCGATGAAGACACCGAGACGCGCCAGCGCATCCGCCCGGTCTTCGGTCACGACGATCCCTCCTCGAACCTGCCTGCCCCCAGGCACCCTACCCCTGCGGTAAGCATTACTACGATCTACGGGCTAGGACCGACCGGGCCGATTTCGTGCTTTCGCCGCCTGATCCTGTGCGGTTCGGGAGCGCGTCCCGCTTGAGCTGTTGTACGAAGGGTCAGGTGGCCACGTCTTCGGCTGTCTGACGCTGGGTTCGGCGTAGCGGCGGCGGTGCGTAGTCAGCTACGAAGCTGAGGAATTCATCCGCGTCGCTGACCACGCCGAGTGACCGCAAGTAGGACTCGGCGATGTAGCCAGACTGCGACATGGTCTGCAATTGTTCGATCAGCGGACGATAGAAACCGGCCACATCGACCAGCGCGACCGGTTTTTGATGCAGGCCAAGCTGGCCCCAGGTCCAGACCTCGAACAGCTCTTCCATGGTGCCAGCGCCACCAGGCAGGGCCGCGAAGGCATCGGCCTGCTCGGCCATCCGTGCCTTGCGCTCATGCATGCCCGGCACGATCTCCAGCCGGGTCAGGCCCTGGTGGCCAACCTCCTGATCGACCATGTGTACCGGGATCACGCCGATGACTTCGCCTCCGGCGGCCAGGGCGGCGTCGGCGACGATGCCCATCAAGCCGACCTTCCCGCCGCCATAGACGACGCCAACGCCGGCCTGGGCAAGCCGACGGCCGAAGTTCGCGGCCGCCTCCGCGTGCGCCGCCGGACCAGCTGACGAACCGGTATAGACCGCTACCCGCACTGCGTCCCCTTCTCCGCGACTGACCGTTACAGCCTAGAGCGCCGAGGTGTGACCAGGTCTAGCGCGGTTGGCTGTGATCGAGCGCGTCGACGGCGAGATGCCAGGGAAAGGCGTCAATATGATCAGCGCCCGTACCTGGCTGATGCGGCTCGATCGCGCCGTCGCCCAATAGCACCCGCACGCCTTCGTGGCGCAGCTGGATCACGGCCTTCTCGAATGGTCGCCGGCTCGCGAGCGCTGAGTTGACGAAGGGCAGCATCACCACAGGAATCGGCAAGCCGATGGCTTCGGCAAGCAACCCGAGCGCGTAGGTGTCGCTGATCCCGGCCGCGCACTTGCCAATGGTGTTGAAAGTAGCCGGAGCGACGATAATCGCGTCAGGCCTAGCGGCTCTGGCCTGACCAGGGGACAGATAGTTGCTGCGGACGGCCGAACCGGTGAGAGTCTTGAGCTCAACCAGATCGAGGAACGGCAGCGCGGCCGGCGTAGCCACGAGCTGTACGGTCCAACCGCGCTGCTGCACGAGCCGCACCAGCTTCGCGACATCGGCGGCTGGTCCGGCACCGCACACGATGGCAGCGAGCACCCGGCGCGGGACCGTCGACGGAGGAATACGGTCGAGCAGCACATCTCCTCCATTATCGGCGGTCATCCGTCATCAGTCTCCCATGTGTTCCTGCGGCGCAGCCAGGCCCTGAACCACGAATCCAGATCCGGCGCGATCATGATAAGGAAAACACCTGCCAACACCGAGAGCGCCAGGTCGCTGTGCCAGTCAAGCAAGATGTAAAGCTCGCCTACGGCGGAGATCACCCCGAGGCCGAGCTCGGACCAGCCTGCCCGCCGCGCGGCTGCCGAAGTCAAGCCGAGCCAGGCGCGGACTTCGCTGCTTGCGACGGCGAAGACCACTAGGCCAACCAGCCAGCTCGCCAGGGTGTGCTTCCCGTGGACCAGCAAGACGCTAGCTAGGTTGCAGGCGGCCAGCAGGGACACCCTGACCTGGTGCCATTCCTTGCGCCTGGCGGCGGGATCGGACAGGTCATTCCTGGCGTGCGCGCCGCCGCGACGGGCAAGCGCCGTCCTGAGCGCGACCAGCTGGCCTACCGCGACGGCGAGTATGACCGCGACGACACCCCAGCCAACTAAGCCCAAGGACATGGACACCGCCACTTGCCGCAGCCTGATCACCACGCTGATGCCATTGATTCTAGGCTCGGTCGCCGCTGCTAGGCCCGTCGCCTGAGCGACCGGGTACTTGCCCGACTGGCCCTACCGATGTCGGCGGCAGCCGATAGCGTCACGGCATGCCCGCATCACGGCCCGCCATCAATATCGCCACGTTCGCCCGTGCCTTTGATGCCGGCAGTTACCGGCGTGGCTCGGATTACGCACAGCAGGCGGCCGTGCTTGAGATGTGGTGGGAGGACCTGCTGGACGCGCTGCACGGTCACGTGCGCGGCAGCAGCGACGAGCCTTATCTGGCCACCGCGTACTTCGCCGCCGCTGCTGGGCGGCTGGAATTCCAATCCGGCGAATGCACCTGCCCGGTCGGCTTCAACTGCAAGCACGTCGTCGCCCTGGTGATCTCCGCCGCCAAGACTGGCTTGCCATCTCCAGTGACAGCGGCCGATGCGGCCAAGCCGGCCTGGGAGCAATCGCTGCAAGCCTTGCTCGGATCAGCCTCGCACCTGACCGATACCAAGAAGGCGGTGCCGCTCGCGATCGAGCTCGCCCGGCCACGACCACCCGTCGCTGCTCGCGCGCCTGAGCACGCCGAACCGAGGTTCGCGCTGTACGCCAGGCTGCTGCAGCCAGGCAGGACTGGCAACTGGGTGGCCGGCAATCTGAGCTGGACGCGGTTGGATTCGCTGTCGTATTACGGCACCTATCGCGCGGATCACGTGCAGCTGCTTACTGAGCTCTATGCAATCTACCGGGCCAGTCCCGACCTGCTGCATCGTTACGGCTACGGCGGCGACCGGACGATGGACCTAGCCGGATTCGAGTCCAGGCAGCTCTGGCCGATGCTGGACGAAGCGCAGGCCATCGGCTTGCAACTCATCCACGCGGGCAAGCTTGGCCCAGTGCGGCCATATGACCAGGCCAGGTTCTTCCTCGACATCACCGCGCCGGATCCGGCCTGCATCGCTGATCACGCCGTCACTGCGCGTCGGTGGCACCGGCCGGCTGGCCACCCCGCTCGGCTTCATCGGTTCCGCTGGTCACGGCGTGGCCTACCTCGATCCAGCCGAGACCAGCGCCGAGGTTGATCCGAGCCGCCGCCGATTCCAGCTAGCCAGGCTTGACCAACCCGTGCCAGCTCAGCTGCAGCGAATGGCGCTGACGGCGCAGAGCCTGCCGATCCCGGCGACGGCGAAGGCCAACTTCAGGGATACCTATTACCTGGCGCTCCGGCAGGCGGCCACCGTCATCTCATCCGATGAGTCGCTCACTCCGCCCCCGATCAGCGGACCCACGCTGGTGCTGCGGGCACACTACGATGGCGGCCACGCCGTGAGCGCCGATTGGAGCTGGGCCTACCAGGTCGGTGCCACCAGCCATTCGGTCGCACCTTCGCAGCAGGATCACCAGCCCTTCCGCGACACGGCCAGCGAACAGGCCATCCTGGCCGAGGTCGACCAGCACCTTGATCAATTCGGACTGCTCGACTCGGCCACGCCTCCGGTGCGGCTCAAGGGCATCGACACCATGCGATTCAGCACCGAATTGCTGCCGATCCTGGCCAACCATCCAGCGGTCAGGGTCGAGGTCACCGGTGATCAGGCCGACTACCGCGAAGTCGGCGACACGCTGGAGATCGGCATCGCCGTCGATGAGGTGGCCGGCGACCTCGACTGGTTCGATCTCGGCATCACGATCATGGTCGAAAGCCGCGTCGTGCCGCTACTCGATGTCTTCCTTGCGCTGAGCCGGCATCAGCAGCACCTGCTGCTGCCGGACGGCGCCTACTTCTCGCTGGAGAAGCCCGAGCTGCGGCAGCTGGCCGGGCTGATCGAGGAAGCGCGGACGCTGCAGGACGTGCCGTCGAGTTCGCTAAAAATCAGCCGATTCCAGGCCTCGCTGTGGGAGGAGCTCAGCGAGCTTGGCGTCGTTACTCACCAAGCTGATGCCTGGCAACGGCAAGCGCGCGGCTTGCTCGCGCTCGATTCGGCCGAGACCGCAGTACCGCCGCCGGGCTTTACCGCCCGATTGCGCCCCTACCAGCTTGACGGCTGGCGCTGGCTGACGTTCTTGTGGCAGTACCGGCTGGGCGGGATCCTGGCCGACGACATGGGTCTCGGCAAGACCCTGCAGGCGCTGGCGCTCATCTGCCACGCGCGACAAGCCGAGCCTGACGCCCCGCCTTTCTTGATCGTGGCACCCACCAGCGTGGTGCCGAACTGGGCGGCCGAGGCAGCGCGGTTCGCGCCTGGCCTGACCGTCGTAGCGCTGACGGAGACCGCGGCGCGGCGCGGGCGGCCGGTCAAGGAGGTCATCGCCACGGCCGATGCGGTGGTGACCTCGTACACCCTGCTGCGGATCGACTTCGCCGACTATGCGGCGACCGGGTGGTCTGGCCTGATCCTGGATGAGGCGCAGCAGACCAAGAACCATCAGTCCAAGATCTACCAGTGTGCCAGGCGGCTAGCGGCGCCGTTCAAGCTCGCGATTACCGGCACCCCGCTTGAGAACAACCTGATGGAGCTGTGGTCGCTGCTGTCGATCACCGCTCCAGGGCTTTTCCCGCAGCCGGGCTGGTTTCGCGACCATTACGCCAAGCCGATCGAGACCCAGGGCAAGGATCACGCTGAGCTGATCGCTCAGCTCAGGCGCCGGATCAAGCCCCTGGTCAAGCGCCGTACCAAGGAGCAGGTAGCTGCCGACCTGCCGGCTAAGCAAGAGCAAGTGCTCGAAATCGAACTGCAGCCTCGGCATCGCAAGCTCTATCAACTACACCTGCAACGGGAGCGACAGAAGGTACTCGGCTTGCTAGATGACTTGAACGCGCACCGGTTTACCGTGCTGCGCTCGCTGACCTTGCTCCGGCAACTTAGCCTGCATGCCGCCTTGGTCGACGATGAGCACCACGACCTGCCGTCCGCCAAGATCGAGACGCTGGTCGAGCACCTGCGGCACGTCGCTGAGGGCGGGCACCGGGCACTGGTCTTCAGTCAGTACACTGGCTTCCTGCGGCTGGTGCGCGAGCGCCTGGACGCCGACCAGCTGGCCTACTGCTACCTCGACGGGAGCACCACCGCGCGAGCCGACGTGCTCGCCAGCTTCAAGCAGGGCACCGCCCCAGTGTTCCTGATCAGCTTGAAGGCGGGCGGGTTCGGGCTGAATCTGACCGAGGCCGACTATTGCTTCTTGCTCGACCCGTGGTGGAATCCAGCGACCGAAGCACAGGCGATCGACCGTACCCACCGGATCGGGCAGACCCGCAACGTCATGGTCTACCGGCTGATCGCCAAAGACACCATCGAAGCCAAAGTGATGGCGCTCAAGGTGCGTAAGGCTGAGCTCTTTACGAGCGTGCTCGACGAAGGGAACGTCTTCGGCTCAAGCCTCAGCGCGGAGGACATTCGCGGGCTGTTCGAGTAGCCCGCGAATGTCCGCCGATCAGTAACCGCAGTTGTTGTTGCCGCAACCACCGTAGACGTGACTATGCGTCTTGCCTTGCCTGAGGTGCACAATCTGCGACCGGCCCAGCAGGTGACCAGCCGAGTCAAGCGCCTGCACGCGGAAGTACGGCCCGGTGCTCGAGACCTGTACGGCAGTCTCGAAGTCAGCCCTAGGCACCGAGCCAACCTGAGACATCGATGAGATGGAATTACCTGCATGGACTGTCCAGGACGCGACGTTGGTCGCGCCATTCCAGCTGGCGTACACCGTCGCACCACCTGACTCGGCGATCGCCACCACGTCCGGCGGCTGAGCCGGAGTGCCATCCCAGTCGGCCAAGAAGGCGCGGTACGACGGGTCACCTTTGGTTATCTGCCCGTCGAGCAGCAGCTTGCCATTGGCGGCGAACTCGGAGAAGTATGGGCTGGTACCCCAGCCGACGAACATCCGGCCGTCGGGCATGAGCTGCGCGCTGCCCATCGCGTCAGACAACAGCACCTTGCCCGGGTGCACATACTGATCGCGGAGCGTGACGTGCTTCTTGCCGTAGTCGACGTCCAGCACGATGGCCCGTGAGCTCTTTTCCTTGTCAGGCGATGCCCCATTGTCAAAGACAGTCAGCACGGTCTCGCCGTACGGGCGGACGTGATGCTGCCAGTAGAAGCGCGCCCCAGGACCGAAGGTGAAGTCCGACCTCTTGCCGCCAATGCGCGAGACGGTCTGGCCGGTTTTGCGGTCGACCTTGAAGACCGTCCAGCAGTTGCGGGATGAGATCAACAGGTCGCCGTCAGGCGCCAGGGCGAGTGAGTTGATATGGAAATAGTCAAACGGCCGCTCTTGCGTACCGAAGGTGTGCTTGCCGTAGACGAACGGCTGGTAAGTGTCCTCAAGCGGCACGTTCTTCATGCTGTCCCACTCAAAGAGCAGCTTGCCAGTAGCGATGTCGATCTCTTGCGCCACCCCGGCTACCAGCCAGCCGCTCGCCGGACCGCCCACCGGTCGCAGGTCGACGTTTGGATACGGGCGGTAGGCGGTGATCAGCGCGGTGCCCTGCGGCGTGACGTTGAACTCGTGCAAGTCGGCCTGCAGGCCATTGGCCGCGTGCACGGTGTGGATCTTTTGGTAGGACGAATCAGCGATGACACCGACACCCTGGCCGAAACCAGCCGCCACGATCTTGCCCTCCCACCAGGTGAGCATTTGCTTGCCCTGGTAGGTCTGGGCGTTGAAATTCATCTTGCTGGCGTTGATGTCCGGCTGGAACCAGACCAGCTCACCGTTGGTGCGCATGATCATGGTGCCGCCCTGGCCTGGGCCGGATGCCACCGTCGCGAGCATGATGAAGCCAGGATCGCTCGGCGACTTCGTGGTGGACAATTTCACCATCGGCGGGGCGAGATCCGGCCTGGACTGGAATGTCCGCACACCCTTGAGCACAGTGCTGTCAGTAACAGTGCGAGCTGCCGCGTTGGTGCCACAGCCGGCCAGGCTAACCCCGGCTGCGCTCAACCCGGCCAGGCCCAGGGCGGCCGTCCCGGTCTGCTTCAACAGCTGACGCCGCGACCAGGCATCGGTCATTGGGAGGTCCTCCTCAAACAACTACTGCTAGCGCTACTTGGTAGTCGGCGACCTAGCGCATCTTCACTGTGGCCGACTTGGAAAGCACATCGCCGTTGGCGTCGTGTGCCTGGACAGCGAAGTACGGTCCGCTGCTACGTACCGCTATGGCGGTTTCGAATCCCTGCCGGTGCGCAGCGCCGACCTGAGTCAGCGAGGTGCGGGTCTGGCCGGCCAGAATGCTCCACGAGGCAAGCTCGGTCGAACCGTTCCAACTCGCGTACACGATGGCACCGCTCCCGTTGGAGCGGGCGGCGACATCCGGCGGGTCGGACGGCTTGCCCACCCATTCCGCGCCGAAGACCCGGTAGGACGGATTCTTGTCAGTCATCTCCGCCGCCACGATCTCAGTGCCATCTGGCGCGAACTCGGAGAAGAACGGGTTGGTGCCCCAGCCGACCACGACGTTGCCGTCAGGCAGCAGTTGGCAGCTGCCCATCGCGGAGGCGATGAGCCGCAGGTGCGGATGCACGAAGTGGTGCCGCAGCGTGACATGCATGGCACCCTCGTCCACATCCAAGATCAGCGCCCTGGACTGCTTCTCGACCTGCGGCGCCGCACCGTTGTCGAAGACGGTCATGATTCCGCCCTGGTGCGGCCGCACGTGATGCTGCCAGTGGAACGGCACCCCGGAGCCGAGGGTGAAGTCGTTCTTCTTCCCGTTCATCCGCCACACGATGTTGCCGCTGCCACGGGCGACCTTGAAAATCGTCCAGCAGTTGCGGGACGAGATCAGCAGATGCCCGTCCTCCGTCGGCGCGAGCGAATTGATATGGAAGTAGTCGTACGGGTTGCTCTCGACGCCGTAGGTCCTGCCCTTGTACGCGAAGGGCTGGTAGGAGTCCTCGATCGGCACGTGATCCAAGCTGTCCCACTCGAAGATCAGCTTGTTCGTCGCGATGTCGATCTCCTGGCAGACGCCGGAGGCGATCACGCCATCCTTGGGTCCGCCGATCGAGCGCAAGTCCACGTCGAAGTGGGTGCGGAAGCAGGTGACCAGCGCATGGCCCTCTGGCGTGATGTTGAACTCGTGGTGATCCACCTTGAGCGGCACTTTGTCGACTTTTGAATTGTGCGCGTGGATCGTGTGCTTGCGCTCGTACGAGGCGCTAGCGATTACCGCGACGCCCTGGCCCCAGCCATGCGTCTCGATGCCTTCCCACCAGGTCAGCACCTGCTCACCCTTGTAAAACTGGGTGTTGAAGTCCAGCTTGTGCCCGGTCGGAGTGTCCGGGCCCATCCAGACCAGGTTTCCGCTCGGGTCCAAAATCATGCCGCCGCCACGGCCTGGGTCCGTGTACGGCGCGTTCAGGAAGAAGTAGCGGGCTTGTGCCCCGCTGACCTTCCTGGCCAGGTTGATTACTGGCGGGTTGATGTCAGGCCTGGTCACGAACCGCCGGTAGCCATCGACCACCGCGCCATCAGGAACTACCGTCCCAGTCGGCGCCGACGAACCTGTCGGCGCCGACTGGGACGAGCAACCCGCAATGCTCAGCCCGGCTAGCCCGACCGCCGCAGTGCCCGCTTGTCCGAGTAGCTGCCGCCGGGTTACCTCACGAGCCATCAGCTTTGCTCTCCTCGATTTCTAACCGAACAGCCGGGAAGTCCCGATCACCCGGCCCATGCTGTCCAGTGCTTGGACCTTAAATACCCGGGACCCTGACGGCACCGCGATGGCCGTCTCAAACCCGGATTTAGCCTTCTTCGCAACCACCTTGAGCTGTCCAGCGCTCGAACCAGCAAGCACCTGCCAGCTCGTCACCTCAGTGTCGCCGTTCCAGCTGGCGTAGACCACGCTCTTGCCGTCATGCTGGCGAACCGCGCCAGCAGGCGGGGTGAGCGGGACGCCGACCCAGTTGGCGTATTGCACCGCCCGGTAGCTCAGATCCGGACCAGGCAGGACACCGTCGAGCAGCAACTGGCCCGACTTGCTGTACTCCGCGAAGTACGGCTGCGACCCAAACCCGACAAACACATTACCGTTCGGCAGGAGCTCTGTGCTCCCCATATAGGCAGCATCCGGGCTCTCGTGCTGGAACTGCTTGACCATCGTGGCCGTGTGGCTGGTCAGATTGAGCTTGAGCACCAGGCCTCGGGTCGGCCCCTGGGGGGCCAGGTACGTGCCGCCACCCGTGAGCTGACAGCAGTGGTCGTCGAAGAGCGTCACCACGTTGCCCGACTCCAGCGTCGCGTCGTGCTGCCACTGGAAGTCGGCGTTCGCGCCGAACTTGAAGCTCGAGTGCTTACCGCCCAGCGTCCAAAGGATCTTGCCAGTCGCGACGTCGATATCGTAGATGGCCCAGGTGTTTCGCATCGACACGATGATCGAGCCGTTGCCAGCCAGGTTGATCGAGTTCACGTGGTAGGCGTCCCAGGGGAAGCTATTGTCAGGCAGGTCGGCATAGGAATCACTCAGCGGAATGTGCTTGAGCGCGTCCCAGCTCTTGAGCAACTTGCCGGTCTTGAGGTTGTACTCCTGCACCGCGGAGTCCGTCAGCGCGCCATCATGCGCACCACCGTACTTGCCGAGGTCCGCCGCGACATCCTTGTTGGCGGTCACCCAGGCGTCATCACCGGTGATGATCATGGTGTGGAGCGTCAAGATCCAGCCGTCGGCGCCCTTGAGGGTGGCGACGGTCTGATAGTGCTTGTTTACTACGAAGTACTCACCGCTGTTCGTGGCACCAGTGTTGGTGACCACTCCCTGCCAGTAAGTCAACACCGGCTGACCTTGGTAAGTCTGCTCGGCCAGATCAGATCCGACGTCGGTGACCGGCACCGGTCGGAACCAGACCGGCTGCAGGTGATTGTTCAAGATCAGCGGCCCACTTTGGCCCTGTAGCTCGCCGTGCGTTTCATCGTAGAAGTTGCCAACCATGATGTAGCCGGGCGCCAGCGCCATACTGTCCGTCGGCACCTCTGGCACGATCACCGGCGGGTGCAGCTCCGGCGCTGACACAAAGTTGTACGAACCCTTGGTGCTGTACTGCCCGATCGGCGCACCAGGCTTGCCGGCGAAGGCGAGATCAACACCGGCGAACACCACGATGATCGCGAGCACAATGACCGGCAGCTGCAGGACTCTCGCCCTGATCCCAACCGGCACCTTCGGCGCCGCCGGAGCTGATTCCTTGGCCGGCTCTGCCTGCGCCGCCTGGGCCGCTGCCTCCTGCGCCGGCGCCGTCTGCGCCGCGCCTGCCTGTGCCCGCGCCACGGCGTGCCTCGGCAGCTTGAAGAAGGCGAGCAGCGCGGCGATGACTACCAGGCCTGCCTGGATCAGGTAAGCGATTCTGAAGCCGTCGGCCAGCGAACTCGGCACCGGGTGGTTGGTGCCGATCAGGTGGCTGGTATAGGTGGTGGCGATCGAGATGAGCAGTGCGATCCCGATCGCGCCGCCGATCTGTCGCGACGTGTTCACCATGCCGGACGCCAGGCCAGCCTGAGCGGGCGTCGCCCCTTGAGTAGCGGCGATGGTGGACGGCACGATCGAAAGCGCGATGCCTGCCGCGACGAGTAGGCCGGGGAAGACCACGAATCCGATCGCGCTGCCAGTCGGCCCGATCCTGGCCAGCAGCAGCATGCCGCTCGCCATCATCACCAGACCGCTAGTCAGTACCGTGCGAACACCGAACCGGCTGACCAGCTTGCCGGCCCGCTGAGCCACCAGCAAGATCACTAGAGCCATCGGGAAGAACGACAGGCCAGCCTCAAGCGGGGACAGGCCAAGTACTTGCTGCAGGTAGAGCGAGCTGACGTACCACATGGGGAAGAGCGCGGCGCTGAATGCCAACACGATCAGGTTGGCCGTCTGCAGCGACTTGGTGATCGACTTGAGCGGCACCAGCGGGGCCGTCGCCCACTTGAGCTCGATGACCGTGAAGAGGACAAGCACGGCAAAGCCAAGCACGATCGGTCCGTCAGTGGGCAGTGAGATCCAGCCGTAGTTAGCGCCGTTGACGAACCCGTACGCCAGGATGACCTGGCCCAAAGTCAAGGTGACGGCCCCAGCAAGGTCGAACTTGGCCCGCTCGTGCGCCTGGCTTTCCTTGATGACAAAGAAGGCCACTATCGCGGCGGCGATGCCGATCGGCGGATTGATTAGCAGGACCCAGCGCCAGCTGAGCTCCTGGGTGATGATGCCGCCGAACAGGCCGCCGGCCGCTCCGCCAGCGCCGTTCATCGCGCTCCAGAGCCCAATCGCCCGGTGGCGGGCCGGCCCGGGGGGGAACGCCGAGGTGATCGCGGCCAGCGACGAAGCGGCCATCAGCGCTCCAGCGAGGCCCTGCAGTCCGCGGGCGACGATCAGCACCTGCTGGTCGATCGCGGCACCACCGGCGAGCGACGCCAGCGCGAACAAGATAAGCGCGGCCATCAGTGACCGGCGGCGGCCGAAGCGGTCACTGAAGCGACCAGCCAGCATCAAGAAGCCGGCGAAGACGATCGCGTAGGCGTCGACGACCCACTGCAGGTTGACCGACGAGAAGCCAAGATCACTCTGAATAGACGGAAGGGCAACATTGACGATACTCAGGTCGAGGATCACCATGAACTGCGCAACACAGCACACGGCAAGCAGCCATGCTTGCCGTGTGCCAGACCCAGCTTGCGCCGACGGTGCGTCCGGAGACTTAACCTCCGACGTCTTAGCCTCCCGCGTAGCGCGGAAACTCATTGCGATGCGGCCGCCTTCTGCTGGCCGTGCCACTCGTTGAGCACCTGCAGACCCGCATCGACGATCCGGTCGTTGAACATGGCCGAGTCGTTGACCCGTGGCAACGGCGCCTGCGGCACCGGTGCGTCAAGGAACTCGCACAGCGGCTCCCAGCCGTCGGTAAATGACCACACAAGGAGTCGGTCGGCCGGAACTGTCGCGCGCACTTCGTCGTTGTACCGGTCGAACGCCTGCGCGAGCTCGGTCAGGTCCGGGCCGGCGGCGCTGGAGGGGAGCAGCCCGCTCTTCTCCCACATAGCGGTAATGAGGTCCATGTAGTTGCGCCACCCGGTGTCCACCCGGGTCCGAGCTTGGGAGATGTCGTGCACCAGGTTGTCGCCGTAGACGACATCCCAGATGGTCTGGCTCATGCTCTTCGCCCAAGAGTCGGAGTCCCTGACGCTGAGCAGCACCTTGGCGTCTGGGTAGACATCCATCAGTTCGCGATAAAAAAAGGAGCCCGGCCAGTCGACAGTGGCCTGAAATCCGTCGAAGACCTTGTTCCAGTCGGAGCCGCCTTCGAAGGCTTCCTGCCACTGCGGCACCAGGCTGAGGTCGGACAGCACGTTGACCATGTGATAGCAGGGGGCGAAGCCGAGCATCTCTAGCGCGATCTTCTGAGTGAGTGTGCCGGTGCGAGGCAAGCCTGCGCCGATAATCTTCATCGAGGTCCTCCGTTCGGTTCAGATGTCCGAGCATGACGCATAGCACCCGATGCTGGTGCCGTGTTTGGCTCCGAGTTTGCTGCCAAAAACTTTAAAGATCTCCAAGAAGCCTGAGAATTTGCCGAGAGCTGACCTATCAAGTCCGACTGGTCAGGTGAAGTTACCGGGTCGGCCTTCAGCCCGTGACCAGCGTGATCGCTAGCCCAGACGGCAAACTGTAGCCGCCGCACGCGACCAACACCCGCTCAGAACCTCGCGAAGTGTCGGATGATCTTCGCGATCAGGCCCTATCATGTGGATAAGCGTCACGTATCGTATCTATTCCGATCGGTTAACTAGACTTTTAGGTTCTGGATAACGGGATTGTCACAGGAGAATTTCGTTATTAGCGCTGACCGTAATCAACTGAGCGCAGCTGGCCGACCCTGCGGCCGTTGAAATTACCCGCGTTGTCAGCCTGCGCGAATTGCTTTATAAGCCAAACGCTAATCCGCGGCTAGCGCCCCGGCGCTGCTTGCACCTTGCCCGGTAACGCCAACCAATGTAATCCTCAGCAAGACGGCAGCGAACAGGGAGCGGCGCAGCATGGACTCGGCACCAGTACCCAGCCAGGCGGCAGGCACCGGCGACTACGTTGACGTGCTGATCGTGGGTGCCGGGCTATCGGGCATCGACGCTGCCTGCCATCTTGAGGCTGACGCGGCTGGGATTTCGTACGCCATCGTGGAGGCCCGCGGCACTAGCGGCGGTACCTGGGATCTTTTCAGGTTCCCCGGCGTGCGCTCCGACTCTGACATGTACACGCTCGGCTTCCCTTTCCGGCCGTGGACCAAGCCGGAGGCCATCGTCACAGGCGGGGAGATTCTCAGCTACCTCCGCGAGACCGCCACCGAATACGGTGTCGACCAGCGGATCGAGTACCACCGCAAGGTCGTCCGGGCCAGTTGGGCAACGGACGCGGCCAAGTGGACCGTGACCGTGCGGGACACCCTGACCGGCCAGACCAGCGAGCGCACCTGCGGATTCCTCTACATCTGCGCTGGTTACTACAGCTACGACGAAGGTTACACACCGGACTGGCCGACCCTGGACCGCTTCACTGGCGCGGTGGTGCACCCGCAGTCCTGGCCGGCCGACCTCGACCTGAGCGGCAAGCGGGTCGTGCTGATCGGCAGTGGCTCGACAGCGGCCACCATCTTGCCAGCCATCGCCGGCACCGCCGCCAAGGTGACCATGCTGCAGCGGTCGCCGTCGTATGTGATGTCGCTGCCGAACGCCGACCCGATCACGGACCTGCTGCGCAAGTGGCTACCAGAGCGCCGCGCGTACGCGGCGATCCGGTGGAAGAACGCCAGGACGGCCACGCTGATCTACAACTTCTGCCGCCGATTCCCCAACCGCGCCAGGAAGGTACTCCAGCGGGGCGCAGCCAAGCAGCTGCCCGCCGGCTATGACATCGCCACTCACTTCAACCCGGCCTACCAGCCATGGGATCAGCGGATGTGCATGGTGCCCGATGGTGACTTCTTCGCCGCGATCAAGTCGGGCCAGGCCGAGGTGGTGACCGACCACATTGACGAGTTCACCCCGACTGGCATCCGACTGCGCGGCGGCACCGAACTGACGGCCGATGTGATCATCACCGCGACCGGGCTCAACCTGCGACCGCTCGGCGCGATCGAGCTGACCGTGGACGGGGCCCAGGCACCAGTGCCCGAGCGGGTCGCCTACAAGGCGATGATGCTCGATGGCGTGCCCAACTTCGCGTTCGCCATTGGCTACACCAACAATTCCTGGACGCTCAAGGTGGACCTGGTCGCGTCCTACCTGACCAGGATGCTGCTGCTAATGCGCGAGCGCGGCTACGCGATCGTCACCCCTAGGCTGCCCGCCCAGGGCCTGACGACGTCGCCGTTCATCGACATGACGTCGGGCTACTTCGAGCGGTCCCGTGACACTTTGCCGCTGCAAGGCGACCGGGCACCCTGGCGGCTTCGCCAGCACTACTTCAAGGACGCCGCGCTGTTCAAAGGCCCGATCGACGAGAAGAACCTCGAGTTCCGCCCGGCGCCTTCGCTGGTGCCGACCAGCTGACCCCGACGGCCAAGACCGGTCACCATTGGCCCCGGTGATCGGCAACGCCGAAGACTGCGGGGAGCAGGCAGACCAGCACGATCGCGAGCACCACGAAGGCGTGCGCCAAGGCCAGGCCAGGGTTGGTGCTCCTGGCCACGACGGCGGTAATCAGCGCGATCCCGGTGATGCCGCCCGACTGGCGAAACATACCGCGCAGCCCGGCTACGGCAGCGGTGTTTTCCGGTGCGCGCTGCAGCGTCGCGTTGTTGCTGGCCGGCAGGGCCATGCCCATGCCGATCCCGGTCAGCGCGGCCGCGAAGGTGAGCCAGCCGTACGGGCTGAACACCGGCGGACTGGTCGCCATCAAGCTGAGGCCGATCGCCGCGAGGCTGAGTCCGGCGAGCATCGGCAGCCGGTAGCCGGTACGGCGCAATGCGAACGCGGCCAGCGCGGCGATCGAGATCATGCCGATCGCCCTGGCGGTCAGCAGCGTGCCTGCTGCCAGCGTGGGCAAGTGATAGCGATCTTGCGCATACAAAGGCACCAGTGCGCCGAACCCCAGGATGGCCGAGCCGATCAGGAAGTTGATCACGTTCATGATCGCGAAGTCGCGGCCAGCCAGCAGCTTGAGCGGCACGAACGGGTTGGCCGCGCGGGCGCAGTGCCGCACGAACAGCACCAGTCCGAGCACGCCGACCGCCAGCGCACCGATAAACGGCGCGCTCAGCATCGACGCCGACGCACTGCCCAGATAGCTGACCGCGAGCATCGCGCCGAGCAGGCCAACCGCGAGCAAGCCGACGCCGACCAGGTCAAGCCGGCGAGTGCTGGTCTTGGTGCTATTCGGCAGGAAAATGATCGCCAAGCACAGCAGGGCCGCGCCGACGGGCACATTCACCAGGAAGATGCCGCGCCAGGACCAGTAGGTGACGAAGATCCCGCCGAGCACCGGCCCGACGATGCCACCGATCGGGAACACGCTGCTAAACAGACCGACCGCCCGATCCCGGTCGCGCCCGAACTGATCGGCCACGATGCCGGTCGCCGACGGCATGAAGGCGCCACCGCCCAGCGCCTGCACCGCGCGCAACGCCACCAGCACGTAGATGTCCTTGGCCAGCCCGCAGCACAGCGATGCGACGGTGAAGAGCACGACCGCGCCGATGAACACCTTCTTGCGGCCGTACAAGTCACTAATGGTGCCCGCTGTCGGCATCGCGATGATCTGGCCCAGTGCGTAGATCGTGATGGTCCAACTGCTCCAGTTGACGGCCGCGTGCAGATCGTGCTGCAAACTGCCGAGCGCCGTCGCGACAATCGTCTGATCGACCGAGGCCATGAACAAGGCGATGGACACCACCGCGAAGACCAGGCGGCGGCGCGGCTGCGGCTCGCCGCCCGGCACCGATGCCGCGTCGGCCTCGCCTGACTGGGCGGTAACGCGGGCGACGGCCATGGCGTTGATTATTACACTGCTTGCCGATAAGCAATTAATGACTGGGCCAGGCGGCCAGCCGAGCGAAGAGCTCTCGGTCTCGCGGCCAACTGGGCGGGAGGGCACCGTGGAAGCAGACGAGGCGGTACGGCTACGCCGCGCCATCAACAGGCTCGCGCGTCGCTTCAATACCTCAGCTACCGACGAAGGCCTCACGCCGACTCAGGCCTCGGTACTCAACCTGATCGCCGGGCGCGGCCCGATCGCGATCGGTGAGTTGCAGCGCCTTGAGCACATCAATCCGACCATGCTCTCCCGCGTGGTCGGTCATCTCGATGAGATCGGGCTGATCGTCCGCACTCCCGATCCCGGTGACCTGCGCAGCGCGTCGCTGGTCGCGACTGAGCAAGGTCAGCGGGCGGCCGAGCGGATCCTGGCCCAGCGCGCTGAGACCGTTTCCCGCAGCGCCAAGCGCCTCAGCCAAGCCGAGCATGCGGCGCTGGTGCGCGCTCTCCCGGCGCTTGAGCGCCTCGCCGAGTACGCCGAATGAGCGCCAGGTCCAGCCTGGCGGCACGCTCTTGACGAAACATATAAACGTTTATTTAATTCTGGGATGGGACGGATAGCAGGCCTCGCAGCAGCGCAAACGCGTGAGCGACTGCTACGTGCCGCCGCTGACGTGTTCGCTGAGCGAGGCTATGACGGCACTAGGGTGGCCGACATCGCCGCCGCGGCTGGAGTCAGCAACGGCGCGCTGTACGCGCACTTCAGCTCGAAAGCCGACCTGCTCGTGTCCGCTCTGCACACGCACGGCCGCCGAATGCTCGCCGACATGTTCGCGACCGACCCAGACCGGTCAGTCACCGATTTGCTGCTGGTGATCGGCCAGGGACTGCTGAGCCGCAGGGACGACCGCGGTTACCTGGTGATCGAGGCTCTCGTCGCGGCCCGTCGCGACGCCGAAGTGGCCGCGCCGATGCGGCATTACATCGGGGAACGGGCCGACTGGCTGGCCGGCCTCATCGAACTCGCCCAGGCCGACGGCGAAGTCGACGTGGGCGTGTCGCCGAGCGCCCTGGCCCACTTCTGTCTGCTGCTGTCGATGGGCAGCGCGCTGGTGACGCCCGACCTGCACTCGGTGCCGCCCGGCGAGTGGGCCAACTTGCTTAGTCGCGTAGTCACCGCGCTCGAGTCACCAACAGCGGCGACCGCGACCACGGCCACGACAACCCAGGAGGGAGCCGCACAGTGAAGGTGCGGATAGATCACGAGCGGTGCCAGGGCCACGGTCGCTGCTATGACCTGGTCCCGGAGCTGTTCAGCGACGATGACGAGGGCTTCGGACAGGTCATCGGCGACGGCGTGGTGCCCGCGGCGCACGACAGGGAGGCCCGCCTCGCGGTAGCGAACTGCCCAGAGCGGGCGATCGAGCTAGTCGAGGAATGAAGTTATGGGTTACGACGAGCGCTTTCCGCTAGGTCTCACCGATGACGGCGAGGAAGAGGCCGGCATCCGTAGCGACATCATCACTGGCCCGGTGTCGGACTGGGCGACTGACTTCTCCCATCTCGAACCCGAGTGGTCCGCTGACCCCTACCCCATCCAGGACGAGTTGCGGCAGCGGTGCCCGATCGCGCACACCGACCGGTTCGGGGGCGGCTGGCTGCCCACTCGCTATGAGGACGTTGCGGCGGTCGCCTACGACACTGAGCGCTTCTCGTCCCGGTCGATCATCATGGGCAACTTCCGGCCACCTCACGACATCGCCCCGATCGGCGGTTCGCCGCCCATCTCTTCGGACCCGCCGTTCCACCACGACGCACGCAAATTGTTGCTGCCCGCGTTCACCAAGACCGCCATCACCAGGCAGGAGCCAGCCACCAGGGCGTTCTGCCACGCGCTGATCGATACTTTCGATGGCCACGATGTGGTCGACGCGGCCACCGCGTACGGGCAGCACATCCCGATCCGGGTGATCGCTGACATGCTCGGCTTCCCGCCGGAGGATGGCCCCAAGTTCACTGAGTTCGTGGAGAGCACGCTTGAGGGCATCAATCTGCCGCCGGAGGAGCGGATCACGCGGATGTCGAAGCTATTCGACTACTTGCTCGCCCAGGTACATGATCACCTGGACAATCCGCGTGAGGACCTGACCAGCTACCTGATCAACGCCGAGCTCTATGGTCACAAGCTGGAGGCCGCGCACGTCGTCGGCTCGATGGCCTTGCTGCTCATCGCAGGCATTGACACGACCTGGAGCGCGATTGGCGCGTCCTTGTGGCACCTGGCGAAGACGCCGGCCGACCGGGAGCGACTCGTCGCCCAGCCCAGCTTGCTGCCCACCGCGATGGAGGAGTTCCTCCGCGCGTACGCTCCGGTCACCATGGCCAGGCTGGTCAAAGACGACATGAGCTGGCATGGCGTCGACATGAAGTCCGACGACTGGATCTTGCTGTCCTTCCCGGCGGCGAATCGCGATCCGGCTCAGTTCGACCGGGCCGCCGAGGTCATCATCGATCGCGAGGTCAACCGGCATGCGGCCTTCGGCCTCGGCATCCACCGCTGCGTCGGCTCGCACCTGGCGCGGATGGAACTCCGCGTCGCACTTGAGGTCTGGCTTGAGCGCATCCCCGACTTCAGCCTGGCCGACCCGACGGGGGTGATCTGGTCAGCCGGCCAGATCCGCGGCCCACGAGCACTCCCGCTGCGGATCCGCTGACCAGCGCGGGCCGCGGCACCTCAGCGGCACCCTCAGCGGCACCCTCAGCCGCGGCGGCCGCTGTGCCAGCCGCGGCGGCCGCTGTGCCAGCCGCAGCACCGCACCCGCGTGCCAGCCGCAGCACCGCGCCCGCGTGCCAGCCGCAGCACCGCGCCCGCGTGCCAGCATCATCGTTGAACCCCTGATGTCGTTGCTATTCCCTGCCGGGCAGCATCGTTGGAGCGGTACTGCGGTCAGAGCGACAGGACCGCTCCAACGACGTCGCTGCACTGGGCTCGGCGTACCGCATCGTCGGAGCGGCGATGCTGCTGGAGTCGGCCAGGGGATGTAGCCAAGGGCTGGCGGGGTCGTGGTCAGCGGCTTGGCCGGAACAGCGGGGCCCGGGGTGGCGGCCGCGGGCGCGCGCTCGGCCGGCCTGGCCGGAACAGCGGGGCCCGGGGTGGCAACCGCGGGCGTGCGCTCGGCCGGCCTGGCCGGAACAGCGGGGCCCGGGGTGGCGGCCGCGGGCGCGCGCTCGGCCGGCCTGGCCGGAGCAGCCAGTTACCGGGCCGTCCAAGGCGGGCCGCGGGCGTGCGCTCGGCCGGCCTGGCCGGAACAGCCGGTTACGGGGCCGTCCAAGTGACGACGGCTGAGCCGGCCTTGATGAGCAGGCCGGCCGGAGCGAGCCGGAGTACCAGATTGCGGGCAGGCTGCCGCCAGCCGCCACCAAGATCGGCACCGAACCTGGCGACCAGCATTCCGGTGCGCACGATCTGCTGGCACCGGGGCCGCCGCGCGAGGTCAAATGAGGTCAGCGCGGCCCCGAGCGATCCCCCGGCCTGGACCGGCACCCCGATCAGGCGCCCCACGCAGACACCATCCTCAAGCGCGCCAGCCGCGCCCTGGCCCGACGTCGGCAGCGCCGCGTGCGCGGCATCACCGACCAGGACCACCCGGCCATGCACGAAGGCGGTCGGCCCTTGCGGCAGGTGGTAGACGTCGTGGCGAATCAGCCGGTCGGCGGGGGTGGCCGCGATCAGTTCGCGTATCCACGGTGCCCAGGTAGCGAAGCGGTCCTTGGCGGCACCTAGCTCATCGGCGAAGACGGTGCCGGCCGGCTGACGGAAATAGCCGTACCAGTACAGCTCACCGTCGCTGACCCGGAGCGTGCCGAATTCGGCGCCCGGTCCCCAGGCCTGGATCAGCCGGCCGTCGGAGTCGGCGTCCGCGATGACCGCACGCCAGCTCGTGCTGCCGCTGTAGCGCGGCTGGATCTCGGGGCAGAGCTGAGACCGCACCGTGCTGCGCACGCCGTCGGCGGCCACGAGAAGTTCGGCGTTGGTGGTGCGCTGCTCGCCGGTCGTGCGCTGCCAGGAGACCAGAGCCAGTTCGCCATCCGGGTCCCCCGGTCGCAACGCAGTCACTGCCGCATCCGTCAGCAACTCGGTACCGGCCGCCAGCGCCGCTGAGCGCAGCACCGCATGCAATCGCCGCCGGTGCAGTCCCCACACGGTCGTGACCGCGCGTGATTGCGGTCGGTCAGGCATCCGCAGCAGCCAATCGCCGGCTTGATTTTGGATGCCAGCGCTCCGGCTTTCGTACCCGACGGCGCGCACCTGCGCGTCAATTCCCAAGGCTGCCAGCGCGGTCATGCCGTTGGCTGTCAGGCCGAGACCGGCACCGACCTCGCCAACGGCCGTTGCTCGCTCCAGGACCTTGACTTGCCAACCCGCCTGCGCCAGTGCCAACGCACAAGCTAGGCCAGCGATCCCGCCACCGACCACCACTGCGGCACGCCGATCGCTAGGCACCGGCATCCACCTCCTTGAGACCGCCGACGCAGTTAACTCTTTCTACTACGTCATGTAGTCGCATGAGAAGTGGGTGATGGCCGTCAGCCCTGGCCCGCACTCCAGCGGCGGAGCAACTCGATCCTGGCGCTGATCTGAGTCGCGGTGGCTTGCGGGACGGTTGGCCCACCGCAGGCTCGGCGTAGCTCAGCGTGGATCGCGCCGTGCGGCTGACCGGTGCGGTGATGCCAGGCGGCGACCAGCCCATTCAGCTCCTTGCGCCGGGCGGCGAGAGTGCGCCCGGCGGTGGCCGGCCGGTCCGCATCGGCCTGAACAGCAGGACTGCCCGGCTCGGCGCGCTGCTTGCGTACCTGGTCGGCGTGCCGCTGGCGAAGCAAGTGCGCGACCTGCTCAGGCTCAAGCAACCCAGGCAGGCCGATGAAATCCTCGTCTTCTGTAGTGGCACCGAACTCGCCGCCGTCGTAGAGCACCCGGTCAAACTGCGCCGTCGCGCCCAGGGCAAGGAACGGCACCGCAGGCTCGTCGGCGTGATCACGCTGCTGCCGGGCGCGCGCTAGCGCAAGTTCCTCATCCTGCTCATCGGGACGGAGCTTGAGTACGTGATCACGTTGCGCCTCAAGCTCGGCGGCGTAGCCGAGCAGCACGGGTACAGAAGGCAGGAACACCGACGCCGTCTCGCCACGCCGCCGAGCCCTGACGAACCGGCCGACTGCCTGCGCGAAGAACATCGCCGTGCTCACGCTCGTGGCGTAGACGCCGACCGCGAGCCGCGGAATGTCCACGCCCTCGGAGACCATGCGGACGGCGACCAGCCATCGGTCATCGGAGTCGGCGAAGGCACCGATCTTCTTGCTGGCCGCCGGGTCATCGGACAACACGACCACGGCCCGCTGCCTGGTGATCTTCTTGAGCAGGCCAGCGTAGGCGCGGGCGTCCTCATGGTCGGTCGCGATGACCAGGCCGGCCGCGTCCGGCATCCCCTTGCGGATCTCCGCCAGGCGGCGGTCAGCCGCCTCGATCACCCTGGCTACCCACTCACCGCGCGGATCGAGTGCGGTTCGCAGCGCCTGCGCCGTGAGGTCGGCGGTGAGCGGCTCGCCGAGCGTCGCGGCCAGCTCTTCTCCGGCGCGGGTCTGCCAGCGCATCTGACCGGAATAGGCGAGGAAAATGACTGGCCGCACGACCCCATCGCTGAGCGCCGGGCCATAACCGTAGGAGTAATCCGACGCGCTGCGCCGACTACCGTCAGGCTCGACCTGATAGCTAACGAACGGAATCGGATTGGTATCGCTGCGAAAGGGCGTGCCGGTCATCGCCAGCCGCTTCTTAGCTGGCTGGAACGCCTCCCGCACCCCCTCACCCCAGGACAGCGAGTCGCCCGCGTGGTGAATCTCATCGAAGATCACCAGCGTCGGCCGACCCTCTGTGCGCTGCCTGTGCAATGCCGGATGAGCCGCCACCTGAGCGTAGGTCACGACTACCCCGGTGTAGTCGGCACTGGCCCGGCCTTGCGAATTCCGGTAGGCGGCATCAAGCGCGATCCCCAGCCGGGCGGCAGCGGCGGCCCACTGGTACTTCAAGTGCTCGGTCGGAGTCACCACGCACAGCGCCTGGATCTCGCGCTTAGCGAGCAGTTCGGCGGCAACGGTCAGCGCCCAGAGCGTCTTGCCCGCTCCTGGCGTAGCGGCGAGCAGGAAGTCGCGCCTTGGACGGCGGAAATACTCAGACCAAGCGTCCCGCTGCCAGCCACGCAAACTCGGCAGCAGGTCAGCCCGTGCCGGAATCGGGCCGGTCTGCTGCCGAGTGGGCGAATCCTGGGCAGGTACCACTATCGGCGGCGCGATTGGCTCCAAGGCACGCTGGCTCACGAGGGCAAGAGGCTACCAGCGAGCCCCGACAACCTGGGTCGAACGCCGCGCCCGGAGTGAGCGGCGGACGCCGTCGGAGTCAGGGTCGGATTTATTTTCGAAAGTAATGCTTTGCGGGCAAGGTCGTAGCGAGACTGCCTCTGAGCGGGGCGACCCGCCGGTGACGCTTGAGAGGCAGTCGAATGCGCAAGTTCTTGGTCGTGATGAGCGCGGTTGGAGCGGCGGTCGGCGTAGTCGGGCCGGGCAGCGGCGTCGCAGTTGCTGGCGGCGTCCCTGCTGTCAGTGGGCAATTGGCTGGAGTAGCCGTGACCTCGGCCCACAACGCCTGGGCGGTCGGCGACACCGGCACCGGCGCCACCGGCAAGACGCTGATCGTGCGCTGGAACGGCGTCGGCTGGACGCAGGTCGCCAGCCCGAGTCCTGGGCCTGGCGACGGGCTCGACGCGGTCACCGCCATTTCGCCGAGCAACGCCTGGGCCGTCGGGGTGACCGGTTCGGGCAAGACGTTGACCGTGCACTGGACCGGCCATACCTGGCAGCGGGTGCCAAGCCCGAGTCCAAGCGGCGGCGGCGCGCTCGACGGCGTGGCCGCCACCTCGGCCAGCGACGTCTGGGCGGTCGGCGCCACCAGCCGTGGCAAGACCTTGATCGAGCACTGGACCGGCCACGGCTGGAAGCAGGTGCCAAGCCCGAGCCCGGGAACGGCCGACGCACTGACCGCGGTGGCTGTGACGTCCGCGACCAACGCCTGGGCGGTCGGCTACAGCGGCACTGGCGGTCCTGGCCACACGCTGATCGTGCGCTGGGACGGACACACCTGGACTCGGGTGCCGTGCCCGAGCCCGGCCGTCGGCAGCTTCCTTTCCGGCATCTCGGCGACGTCGCGGCGGAGCGCCTGGGCGGTCGGCTACAACGTCCTGCCGCACTCGAACGACACCAAGTCGCTCATCTTGGCATGGGACGGCAAGCACTGGACGAGAGTGGCTAGCCCGAGTCCTGGCGTCACTGCCGGCGTGTTCGGCGTCAGCGCCGCGTCAGCGACCAGCGCCTGGGCGGTAGGTAGTAGCTACGGCAACGGCCTCAGCACCGTCTTGATGCTGCGCTGGGACGGCAAGCACTGGATCAGGGCGGCCGGTGCGAGCCTGGCTGACGGCGGAGTGTTGCGGGACGTGGCGGGCGCCGGCGGCAAAGCGTGGGCGGTGGGCGCCGACAGCTCAGGCAGCGTGCTGGCGCTGCATTGGAACGGCACCACCTGGACCAACAGCCCAGTCGTTTAATCCCCGATTCCTGGGCGATAGCCCGCGACCGGATCGGCCGGGGAAAGGACATCAATTCTCATATAGGGCCACAACGCCACCCGCGACTAGTCGCTAATGCGTGATATCACGAGGACGCCCGAGCACTTATCACGACTTAGCGATCGGCACGGTGATCCCGAATCGTTCGGTCAGTGCAGCCGGGACTTTGCTGAGCGGATTGCGGTTGACGAGCAGCGTGGTGAGCCTGGGCAACTCGGCCAGCCAGGCGGGCAGCTCGCTGAGCTGGTTGCCGTGGAGGTACAACGTGGTCAGGTTGGTGAGGTCGCGAAGGCTGTCGGGCAGTTCGGTGAGCTGATTCTCCTGCGCGTCAAGCCGGGTCAGGTGGCTCAGCTGGCCGATGCTGTCGGGTAGCGCCCGTAGTTTGTTGTCCGCGACATTGAGCCAGGTCAGGTTGGCCAGGTTCGCGACCTCTTCGGGCAAGGCAGTGAGCTCATTGAGGTATAGGTGCAGCTCGGTGAGATGGGTCATGGTCCACACCTGAGCGGGGATCGCTGGCAGGTAGTACCCGTGCAAGTCAAGCTCGGGAGTGCGCCACCGGATGACGCTCTCGATACGGTCGGCTGGCTCGCGCCGGGCTGTCACCTGGTCCCAGTACTCGCCCTGGCTGTCGCTGTCCTGGCTCATCGCGGCCCGCCTTCAAGTGCGCAGAGTGTGGCGGTGCACATTCTGCCTTGCGTACGCGTCGCCCACCAGGGCCAGGACTTCTCGGTCATAACATTTTCGGAGCTTAGAATCTGCTGAGAATCCAATGAGTAAGGCACCGTGCGTGCTTAGGCCACGCCGAAAGTCGCTACTATCAACGGTCGGTCTGAGCGATCAACTCTAAAGGCCGATCGTCGTTTCGAAACCAATTCTTTAACATCACCTAAGGAGTACCATGCCTCAGCCGGACGCGAATGAGCCGGAATACGGGTCGCTATGGGACGCCGGCCTCAAGTTTGACCTGCCAGAGCTTCCCGCGCCGGTCTTGTGCACCCCCGCTGTAGCCGTTCCTGAGCACGTCATCACCCAGGCCCAGACCTTGGCTCTGGCCGGGCGCATGCATGCCGACCATCCACAGGTCAAGCTGGTGCTGCGGCTAATCGAGAACACTGGAGTGGCCAAGCGCCATCTGATCCGACCAATCGATGAGACGCTGCGCCACACCGGCTTCGGCCACCGCAATCAGGTGTTCGAGGCCGAGGCTAAGAAACGAATCCCGGCCGCCGTGGCCAAGGCGCTGGGCAACGCAGAGCTGACGGCCGGCGAGATCGGGGCCATCGTCCTGGTGTCGTGCACCGGCTTCATGATGCCGTCGCTCACCGCTTGGATGATCAACGAGCTTGGGTTCGCGCCGGACACGGCGCAACTGCCGATCGCGCAGCTGGGCTGCGCCGCGGGAACCGCGGCCATCAATCGCGCGGCTGACTTCTGCACAGCCAGGCCGGGCGCGCATGCGCTCATCGTCGCCTGCGAATTCTGCTCGCTTTGCTATCAGCCTGACGATCTTGACGTGGGCAGCCTGCTGTCCAATGGCTTGTTCGGCGATGCCGTGGCCGCTGCGGTGGTGCGTGGCGACGGGCGGGGCACGGGGGTGCGACTGCAAGCCCAGACCTCTTATGTCATCCCTGGCACCGACACCTGGATCTGTTATGAGGTCAAGGAGACCGGCTTCCACTTCCGACTGAACAAGGGCGTGCCAGGCACGATGCAGCAGGTGATGCCCCAGCTCATGCAATTCGTCTGGGACCAGGGCCAGGACCTGTCGAAGCTGGACTTCCACGTCATCCACACTGGTGGTCCGCGGGTGCTTGACGCCTTGCGTTCGCACGGAGGCGTCCCCGCTCCGGCGCTCGGGGATAGCTGGGAGACATTGTCGAATTACGGGAACATCGCCTCCGCAGCTGTGTTCGATGTGCTGCGGCGCGTCGCTGAGAAGAGCCCGGAGGACGACGCTACTGGCATCATTGCCGGATTCGGGCCGGGGATCACTATGGAACTCGCGCTCGGCACATGGCAAAACGACCCGTCGGACGCGACCACCGAGAATGCCGTCACCCCAGCCGTGCGAATGAACGGAGTTGGCTATGACCTTCGGTAGGTGCTACGACGAATTCGAGGTTGGCGCTGTCTACCGGCACTGGCCAGGCAAGACCATCACCGAGTACGACCATCATCTCTTCTCGCTGCTGACCATGGTCAGGCATCCGCTGCATCTGGACGCGAACTACGCGCGTACCGCGACCCGCTACGGCGAGCCCCTGGTCATCGGCAGCTATATCTTCTCGCTGCTACTCGGCCTGTCCGAAGCCGACGTGGCCGGCCTCGCGATCACTCACAAGGGCTTCGAGCGGATTGATCACTTCGCCCCGGTCAGGCACGGTGACACGCTCTACGGCGAGAGCGAGGTCATCGCCAAGTCCCCGGTCCCCGATCGTCAAGAACGCGGCCTAGTGGAAGTGGAGACTAGAGGGCGGGACCAGCACGGCACCCTGATCATGGCCTTCCGTCGCAAGCTGGTCGTGCCGACGAGCGTTGCCGACGCCCAGCGACTCTTGGCCGCGGCGGTGCCGACCGCTGGGGGCTGAGAGCAATTCGATCCATTCATGCTGGAACGATGCTCGCTTCCTGGAGTACCGTTTTTCTGTGGTAAAACCCTCAATGGTACGGTCGCGCGGACACCTTACCGTCAAGGTTTACGACAATCCTGACGATCTGACCGCTATTGGGTGGGACGAGGTCGTCGGCGCGGCGGGGGCACCAGTCTTCTACGAGTCGGCCTATCTCGCGGCCTACCACAGGTTTCCGCTCGGCGCCATTGAACGATTCGGCTATGTGGTCATCCATGAGAGTCCGGCCGAGCTCCCCGTCGCGGTGCTGCCAGTGGCCTTGCACACTCGGGCGGACCCGCTCGGCTGGCTGCGTACCAGCCAGCCAGGGATCGAGCACGAGCGCGCGCTGCTCAGCCACGTCTGGCACTGCTATGACACCCAGCTCGTGGGAGCGGTCGACCGACCCGACGTGGTCGCCACCCTGCTCACCGCGCTGGGCTCGTTAGCTCGTAGCTGGGATGCGCCCTGGCTCGGGTTCGTCAATGTCGAGCGCGGCACGCAAACCGCGGCGGCGCTGGCGAACGCGGGCCTGACCGGCGGGCACCTGATGGACAAGTACACCGCCGACCTGGCCGGGCTGACTGAGCTTGATGGTTACCTGCGCCGGCTGGGCACCCGGCCGCGCGCCAACCTGACCAGGAGTGCTCGGCGCGCGGCCGAGACCGGCATGACGACCACGATCACTTCGGTCACGGACACCGACCTTGACGAGGTAGCCGAGCTATGCGCACGGACGACCGCCAGGCTTGGCAGCGCGCAGTTTTACCCGGCAACTACGTTCGCCCAGTTTGTCGAGGCGCTCGGCGGATGCGTGCAGGTGCTGGCGGTGCGCCAGGCTGGCCGGTTGGTGGCCACCGGCGTCTGCCTGACCGACGAGCAGCGATTCCACACCTGGGCGTGTGGCGTGGACTACAACGTCACTGGCAACGCCAGTCCTTACGCGGTGCTCTTCGCGCAGTCGGTGGCCCAAGCGATCAAGGTTGGCGCCACCGTTTTCGAAGGAGGCCGCGCCAACGACGTGTTCAAGCTCAGGCACGGCCTGTCGGCCCGGCCACTCGACGCCTATCTCAGCCGGACGTGAGATGACCGGAACTCGATCACGCCCGGGCACCCAGCCTTCGCTGGTAAGTGCGGTCATCCCAGGGATCGCCGCGCAGTGGTCGGACTTGGCCGCCGGTGGCTCGATCTACACCAGCGCCGGCTGGTTGCGGGCTATGGGCCGACGGCTTGGCGGCCAGACCATCACGATCCTGGTCAGTAAGGACGGCGAGCCCGCAGTGGCGGCACTCGCGTCGGTCCAAGCCGCGCCCGCTCCACTTGAAGTCTTTGACCTGCATTACCTCTTCGTCAGCCCGACGCCGCCGCTGCCGCTAACCGCGGCTACGCGCGCGGCCAGGACAGAGCTGGCCGACTCGGCGCCACCACCGCAGCGCTGGGTCCCGAGCCTGATCGTGATGCTGCCCGGCTATGAATGCCTGCCGGTCGGCCCTGGCCGCGGCGACGCGGTGATGCTTGGCGCGCTCGTCGACGCTGCCTGCGCGTGGGCGGATCAGCAAGGCCTGCGGGCCGTCGCCTTCTTGTACACCAGGCCGGAGGACGCCAGCCTGGCGACGGTGCTTGCTGACCGGCAGTTCGTCGGCGTTCCGCTCTCGATCACCTGGGACCTGCCGGTGCCAGCTGGCGGACTGACCGACTATCTTGAAGCGCTGCCAGCCAAACGCCGCCGGGAGGCGAAGCGCGAGCTGTCCCTGCTTGACCGGGCGAAGGTAAGCATCGGTGAACTTGACCGAGCCGAACTGACGTCCCTGGCAACCCTGAGGCAACTGGCCGCGCTTCGCTGCCAGCTCGTGGCCAAGTACCGGCGGCACACCACCGAGCAGGCTGAAATGGCCCGGCTTGAGCTGCTGATTAGCGACGTCGGTGCCGGCCAAGCGCGGGTGATTACCGCCAAGGCGGGCGAGCTGATGGTGGGCTTCGCGCTGTTCTGTCCGTACGGCGATACCTGGTATTGCCTCGCGCTCGGCTACGACTACGCCGATCCACGCAGCAGGCTGTGCTATTTCGGCACCGCCTTCTACGGTGCGGTGCCGATCGCGGCGGCGGCTGGCGCGAGCTGGCTCAGCTACGGCCAAGGCGCGGCGGCGGCCAAGCGGTCACGAGGTTGCGTCGGCACTCCGCTGACCTGCTGGGCGTACACCGCCGACACCGAGCTAGCGGCTGCGATCCGGGAGTCGGCGGCTGTGACCGCACTCGAAGGTCGGCCAGAATGAGAGCACGTTCGGAGGACGACATTGGCACCTGAGGACATCTACGAGGCATTGTTAGACCCGGCTAACTGGGACGATCCCTTTCCGTTGTTCGCCGCATTGCACGAGCACGGGCCCGTCCTGGCGATCGGTGACGGGCTGGTACTGGTCCCCGGTTATCACGCGGTGCGGTCCATACTGAGCGACGCCAGGTTCGGGGTGGATGACGCGGAGGTCTTCGATCGGGTCGATGAGACCTGGCGGGAGCATCCAGCGCTGCGCATGCGGAATCTGCTCAACCTCAACGGCCGAGATCACGCCAGGCTCAGGGAGCTCATGGGCCGCCGGCTGACCCGGCAGCGGGTCGCGGCACTCGCGCCGAGGATCGCCGCTCAGATTGATCAGCTACTGGACGAACTCGCGCTGGCCGGCGGCGATGGCGGCCAGGTCGACTTCATCGCCGCTTTCGCCTTCGCGCTGCCAGCCGCCGTCATCTGCGAGCTGATCGGGGCAATCGACTGGGACCCCGATTGGCTGCGCGGGCTGCCCAGATCGCTGATGGCGGTACTTGAGCCGGAGTTCGACGATGACACCTTGGCCGCGGGGGACGCGGCCGCGATCAAGCTGACCGCCAGGTTTACCGAACTGGTCGCAGAACGACGCGCGCGGACCCGCGATGACCTGGTCAGTGACCTGGTCGCTGCCGCCGAAGCTGACGCTGCGCGAGTGAGCGAGGCCGAGGTCATTCAGAACCTCATCCTGCTGCTGGTAGCTGGCCTTGAGTGCTCGATGAATCTGCTCGGCAGCGGCCTGCACCTCGTCTTCACCGAGCCGGGGATCGGCGCCGGGCTACGGTCTGGCCAGCTTGAGCCCGCCGCGTTCGTGGAAGAGCTGCTCAGGTATGAGCCGCCCACCCAGGAGACCGGCCGACGCCTGGCGAAATCAGGGGAGATCGACGGGGTGGCCGTCGACAGCGATGACGAGATCGTGCTGCTGCTCGGCGCGGCGAACAGGGATCCGCGCAAGTTCGCTGACCCTGACGTGTTCCGGCCTGGGCGCACCGACAGCGGGTCGCTGAGCTTCGGGGCCGGCCCGCATTTCTGCCTGGGCGCGGCACTGGCGCGGCTGCAAGCCGAGTTGACCTTTCCGCGGCTGCTCCGCCGGTTCCCTGAGCTGGCGCCAGCCGGTCAAGCTGACCGGCTGCCCAGCGCGATCTCGCGCGGGTTCGATCGGCTGCCGGTCAGCCTTGGCTAGCCCGAGCGGCTAGACCTGATCAGGCTGCACGGGGACAACAGCCTCGGCTTCCGCGAGCAGCACGTCATCGCCGGGGATGCTCGCTGGTTCTGGCACCGGCTTGGTCACGCCCCGATAAGGCAGCAAGGCCAGCCCGACGACGACGAACCCGACCGCGACCCCCAGGTAGATCGGGCGGAACCCGACGGTGCCGATGATCACGGCGCCCACGGCGGTCGCGATCGTCAGCGGCGTAGTGATCATCGCGTCGGCGGCAGACAGCGCCCGGCCCTGAAGCTCGCCGGGCGTGCGCCGCTGCACCAGCGTCAGCTCGGCGACGACGATCATCGGCAATCCGACGCCCAGCAGGAACATTCCTGCGATCGCGCCGGTCAACGTCGCCGTGCTGGAGACCGCGAGCCCAATCCCATTGAGCAGGTAGCCGATGCAGGCCGTGCTGTACTCGCCGATCCGGCGCATGATCGCGGCGACGGCGAGGCTGGCGAGCACGCTGCCGGCTCCTCGACGCTGGTGAGCACGCCGAGAATCGAGGTAGCTCGGTGCAGGCCCTGGCTGACCAAAGAGAACACGGCCACGTTGATCAGGCCGGCCCCAGCGAACGCCACGGCGCTGGCCAGGATCATCCGGCGGATGACCGGGTCGGCCGCCACATGTCGGACGCCAGCCACGAGCGCGCGACCAAAGCCGCCGCGCGATCCGCGCTTGGCCGCGCCGTCTGCGGCTGCCCGCACCAGATCAGGCACCTTCCGCAGGGCGAAATACGACGCTACCGAGATGACGAACGTGGCGACATCGGCAAGCACCATGACTTCGCTGCCCCAGGCGGCGTACAGACCGGCCCCGACCAGCGGGCCGACAATCCTGGTGCCTTGGGTGAGGCTGCTCAGCACGCCGTTGGCATCGCCGAGTTGATCATCGGTCAGCATCGAGCGCAGCAGTCCGCCGCGCGCCGCCCGGTAGATCTGGCCAGACACTCCGTAGGCCGCCGCGACCAGGTAGATCAGCCAGACCTGAGACCGGCCGTGCACCAGCAGTAAGAGCGCGATCACCAGGCCGATCAGGGAGTCGTTGACGATCAGCACGGATCGGCGCGGGAACCGGTCGACCAGCAGCCCGGTCGCCGGTGCCAAGAATGACGCCGCCGTGAGTAGCAGGAAGACCAGGCCAGCCTGACCGCTCGATCCAGTCAGGTTCTTGACCCAGATGCCCAGCACAATCGTCATCGCGCTGTTGCCGAGCATGTTTACCGTCTGCCCGGCGAGCAGCACTCGCATATTGCGGTCAGCGAGCACGCTCTTTCGCATCAGCGGCCTCCGTGCCCAGCGGCATTGGCTCCGTCAGCGGGCGGCAATTCCGCTGATTGAAAGGACAGAAAATGGCTTTACGATCAACTCATGCTAAACGTTGGCGTCTGGCCTGTGGAGTGCTGTTCGAGCTGCCCGAGCACCACTGCCGGCCGGCCTTGATGGGCGTCAGCGTCGAGGTCTGGCCAGGCATCGCGCCGCAATGGCCGACCCTGGCCGCCGACGGCCCACTGCTGACCAGCTCGTCGTGGCTGGGCGCGCTCGCCCATCGCCTCGGCGACAGCCAGCTCACGATCGTGGTGTCACAGGACGGCGAAGCCAAGCTGGCGGCGCTGGCGACCGTGCACCGGACGCCAGCGCCCGGTGAGTTCTTCGACCTGCATCACGTCGTGGTCAGCCCGGCACCGGCGCTGCCGCTCAGCAGCGCCGCCCGCGCCGCCAGGGCCGAGCTAGCTGGCCAAGCGCCGGCACCCGAGCGCTGGGTGCCTAATCTGATCGTGATGCTGCCCGGCTACGAATGCGTACCGGTCGGGCCTGGCACCGCCGATCTCGACTTGCTCCGTGAGCTGGTCGGCGGCGCACTGGGCTGGGCGCGAGAGCACGAGCTGGCCACCGTCGCATTCCTTTATACCCACGCCGAACCGGCCGGTCTTGGCATTGCCCTGGCTGATGCCGGGTTTACCGCGATGCCGCTCTCCCGCACCTGGGTGCTACCGGTGCCGGCCGATGGGATGGACGGTTACCTGGCAACGCTGTCGCCCAAGCGCCGCGCCGAGGCCGGCCGGGAATTGCGACGGCTAAGCGAGGCCGGCGTCACCGTTCGCCAGCTCGACCCTAGTGAGCTGACCGATGAGCCGACCCTCGCCAAGATCGCGGCATTGCGCGCCCAGATGCAGCGCAAATACCGGGGCCGTGCCGACGACGAGCGGGAGCTGGCCAAGCTGCGCCCGATGTTGACTGACCTCTGTGCCGGCCAGGCCATCGTGTTCGGGGCGCAAGCCGACGGTGACCTGCTGGGCTTCACCCTATTTTGCCCGCACGGCGACTGCTGGTATTGCCTGGTGGCCGGTTACGACTACGCCGACCCGCGCAGCCGGTTCTGCTACTTCGCCACAGCGTTCTACGGCCCGGTGCCCATCGCCGCGAATGCGGGGGTACGATCGCTGGCGTTCGGCCAGGGCTCGGCGGGAGCGAAGCAGTCCCGAGGTTGCGTTGGCCTGCCGCTCACCGGCTGGCTCTGGTCTGCTGACCCGGCGCTGACTGCCGCGATTCACGCATCGGCGCAGCTCACCGAGCTGGCACCGGCCTAAGCCTTGGTCAGGCGGTGCGACTGATCCCGCGCGGCCAAAAGTACCGAGACGTCGCGAGCACCAGATTCTCCCAGCTGTCGAGGTCGGTGCCGTAGATCCGCAGGGCGGCGCGGACCCGCGCCAGGTCGGGGCCTGGCGCGGCCGGGGTGAAGTCCGACTGCAGCACCTCCGTCAGCAGGTGCCCCGCAGGCAGCAGGCTGACCAGGCGCTCGCCAACGCCCGCCGCCGCCAGTTCGGATGAATCTCCTGCTTCCAGCATCACCGCCGCCGTCTTACGCACCGATCTGGGCAGTTCGTCCCAGGCGGCGGCCAGGGTCCGAGCGCGCAGGCCGGCCAGGACTTGCGGGTAACCGCGTTGCTCGGCCGGCCTGGCTGCGGCGAGCAACCCCAGCATGGTGCGCAACTCATCGGCGTCATTAGCCCGTGGCGATTTTTCCGAATCGAAAAAGACTTTGCTTTCTGTCATCGAGTCCGCTGGCGAGTCAGCGCTGTGCATCAGCGCGAGCATCACGTTAATCGACCGCAGATCGCCGCGGATCGTGCCGGGACCGGCCAGGTCCGGGTCGCTTGAGCCCTTGGCCTGCCGTAGTCGCTGGTGGCTGTCCTGGCCCGGTTGCGGTCGCTCGTCGCTGAGCAACAGCGCGATCGTCGGGCCGGCGGCGAACAATTGGTCGACCAACCGGTACAGGTAGGTCTTCCAAGCGTGCGAGATATTCTGCCCGTGAAAGGAGTCAAGTTCGGCCGGACGGTGCCAGAGTACGCGCCAGCTGACCGGCACGAACCCGGCCGCCTCCATCCGGTCAAGCACCGCGATCCCCAACTGCCTCGCGAGCGCGTCCGGGCTGATCAGCGCGAAGATAGTGCGGTCCCAGTCGAGATCGTCCACTACTAGCCCATCCGTCCGCCGCATCTTCGCCGCCAGTCGCGACGCCGGGACCGGGGCACGATGCCCGCGCCGCTGGCGGTTCGCACCCCGGCCGAGAACACTAACGCCTCGCCCTTAGCTGGGCATAGCCCGCAAGACGATGCGCCGTACTTCTGCATTCCACCGTGCTACTTCTTGTCCTTCTTGATGCGCGGCCTGCGCGCGGACCTAGCTGAGCGGTTCATGATTACCTCCTTCCCCGTGGCTAATGTGACTCCAGGTAAATGGCCGGAGCTACGGTCAGCTGCTCTTCTTGTCCTTCTTCTTGATTCGCGGCCTGCGAGCGGCCCTGAGCGAGCGGTTCATCGATCCTCCTTCCACGTGACCGACGTGACTCCCGGATGTTGGCCGGGAGGGTGATTAGGTACGACGGGAAATCTCGTCAAACTGCTCCTCGGTGACGAAGTCGCCGACGGTCAGCAAGAACCTGGCGACCGGAGTATCAGCCCATGCGAGGTTGCCGCGGCGGCACAGCACCGTCTTCGATACGCTGGGCGCCTGGCCTTCGAGCGGCAAGCCGAAGGCCAGCAGGCCACCGCTCATCGCCGCGGGCACCGGCAGGTAGCGCTGGACCAGGTCCCAGGCGCGCGACTCAAGGCGGCCGATCTCGCCGGTGATCATCCGCCGCTGCAGCTGCCTTCCGGTGCCGGCCACCGGCCGCAGGAAGTAGCTGGTGCCAAGTGCTAGCCGCCTAGCCCTGATCGCCTTCGCCGCCAGTCGCCGGGCTGGCCAGGCTGGCAGCGGCCCGAGGCCGACCTTGTCCACCAGTTCGATCAGCTCGCTGTACTCGACGCCGAGGCTGAGCGAGACGACCGCCCGATGCAAGGTGGCCAGTTCGTCACCGCGCAGCGCATCGTGAAGCAGCGCGACATCGAGCAGGTCGCGCGCACGGAACGGCTGCTCATAGCGCTCATAGAGCAGCATGATGATGTTCTTGATCGCCGACGTGCGCCAGTCCTGCGGCATCGTGGCCAGCGGGCTGATCGCGCCGAAGTTGCCGAGCGCGCAGAACGTCGCCAGCTCGACCCCATAGGGAATGTCGTAAGGATCATCGCTTGGCCGCCGCATGCTCGCCATCACCTGCACGGCACCAGCGAAATACGAGAACGTCGCGGTGTCCAGTTCCCAGCCGTCATCGATCAGCTGGCCGCAGGTCAGCCACAGGTCAGCCTCGGAAGCGGCGACGAGGTCTAAGTCGTTCAGGTGCCGGGTCCAGCCGCCCGGATACAGGTCGAGGATCTCCAGGCCTTTGACCGAGGTCAGACCCGGTATCTTTGCCCTGAGATCGGCCCAGACCTTGCGGTAGTAGTCGACTCGCGCCCGCTCGGAGTCAAGCTCGCCTTGCAGCCCCGGGCTCAGCTTGCGACCCTGCGCCTGCCAGGCCGACAGCAGGGTGGCCGTGAGCGACGGCTGGCTCTGACGGGCCAGCGCCACCGTCTCGCCGAGCCCGTTGACCTCCTCACCAGTGCACGCGGTCAGCACGGCGACGAGATCGTCTGCGGTTAAGCCCATCATGCTCCCAAGTCGTTTCGACGATCGGGCCCTTCCGAGCAAACCCTAATTAGCCATTACTTTAGGAACGAGTCGCATAACGGTCAATGCAGCGTACGGATAGGTCAGTCTTCCGTCTGGCCGTCGGCGCCGTCGATCGCGCCTGGTTCGCGCACGATCAGTACCGGCCAAGGTGACCTGGAAGCGACCTCGGCGGCAACGCTTCGCGAGACGAGGCCAAGCCCGGCCCGGCGATGTGAGCCAAGCACAATGAGGCCGGCGTCGTGGGCCTTAGCGGTGTCGAGCACCGTCTGCCAAGCGGGGGTGCCCTGGACCGCCAGGGCATTCGCGCGGAATCCGACCTGGCTGGCCAGTTCGGCACCGACGGCAGCGGTCTGCTCGGCGGCCTGCTTCACATCATCGGCGCAAGCGGCATCAACGTGCGTGCCGGGCTCAGGGATGAAGCCGACCGTGAACGTCCGCCAGACCGTAAGGACGATGGCGTCGCGTCGAGTGGCGAGTTGCTTGGCCGCCTCAGCGATGGACTCTTTAGCCAGTTCTGATCCGTTATAGGGGATAAGTACGGGCGCGCCATCCCCCTGGGGTCGCCGGACTGAGCGGTGCCGGGGCAATGGCGAGTCGCTCCCAGCTAGCGCGAGATCGGCACGGCCAGCGACCGCGCGAACGGCCGGACGGTGCCGGATGGCAGCGAGCAGCGGCGGTGACTCCCAGGCGGGCTGCTGGCCCGCCATCCACCGGTCCAACGCGGGTGCCGACGGCCGTACGCGCCCGAGCAGGTACAGGCCGACGCTGACGATCGCCGCACCGACGACCAGACCGAAGCAGATCCACAGCGCGACACCGAACCCCGGGCCGGCCCGACCGGTGACAGAGGTTGCGAAATGCAGCAGAATCGGCGCGATCATGAACGCGGCCACCGCCCTGAGCAGCTCAAGGATGGCGAAGACGCGCTGGATCGACGCCGACCGCAGCGAGAAGCCGGCCAGGAACAGCGCCGGGGTCACCGACGCACCGATACCCACGCCGACCAGTCCTGAGCCGACCAGCGTGAGCGTCGATGTGGCGGGGATGGTGATTCGCAGCACGGCGATGCCCACCGCAAGGAAGCCAAGTCCGGTCAGGGCGTAGAAGTGGATCAAGCGCTTGTTAAACACCAGCCCGAAGGCGGTCGCGGTGAGGATCGCGGCCGCCAGCTCGGGCACGAACAGCTCCCCCAGGTGCAGCGGTGAGTAGCGGGCGGCAAGTACGGTCGAGGTCAGCACGATCGCCGAGGTCGCGGCGGCCGCCGCGCAGCTGGCGATGACGATGCCAGTTAGCGGGATAGTGCTGGCCAGAGCACGCACGGTCAGCAGGGGACGACGGGCGCGGTACTGATAAACCCACAAGGCGGTGAGCAGCGCCAGTCCGGTTGCCAACGGCACCACAGCGACCGGGTCAAGAAATCCGTGCGTGAGCAACTCAGAGGCACCCAAGAACGCGGCTAGTGAGCCACCGGCGGCCAGGCCGATAGCCAGGCCATCACGGGGAGCGGTCGGGTCGGCGGGCGGCGCGTCCTGGAAGGTCAGCAGCGAAAGCAGCAGGCCGAGTGCGGCTACGCCGGCCACGATCCAAAAGAGCGGACGCCAGGCATGGAAAGATGCCTGGGCACCGCCGATGAGCGGGCCGGCCGCGACCGCGCCGAATACGCACACATTGAAGATCACCGCCGTCCAGCGCAGTCGCGCGGCCGGGAAGCCGAGGAATAGTGGCGGCGCGGCGGCGATCAGCAGCATGCTGGTGCACAGCCCCTGCAGTACGTGCCCGACGATAAACATGCCAGCGCCAGTGGCCGCCGCCGCCAGCACCGAGCCAATCAGCAGCCCGCCGGCGTAGCCGATCAGCAGCCGCCGCTGCGGCAGGAGTTGAGCCAGTTGCACCGCCAAGACGGTGCCGACCGCGTAGCCGGCGTTAGCCAGGCCCACGGCTAGGCCGACCGTCTGCGCACGCATGTGAAGCTGCGCCGAGATCGTCGGCGCGAGCGGCTGCAAGGCGGCCGACAGGCTGAGATAGGGGACCAGGAACAAGATGACCATCGTCGCCGTGGCCGCGTAACGACCAGCCAGCGGTCCTGGTGGCAGCGGCTCCCTTGGCTGGCGACTCACCGCAGCGGACAGGGGCGGACCAGGCGAGATCGCTGCACGTCCCATCAAGACATGGTGGCCGGCGACCGCGGTACAGATCCGGCCGCCCCCGCCCGGCCGGCCAGAGTTAGCTAGTTAACGCGGAATGTCCCCGATAGCGCGAAGCATGGCATTGGTCGCGGTACCGATATCATCCAAAAGATATATCTAGCGGAATAGCGGGTTTTGCCCTAGGCTCCTGTCCGCCCCGAGGCGATCCCCGGGGCGTCGCTGAGGAGCGCGCCATGTCACCACGTCGTATTGCCCTGCGCCTGCTGACCACGGTGGCGGTAGCGGCCAGCGTGGCCGGGCTGTCCATGCCCGCAGCGGACGCGACGGGCTATATCAACGTGCAGTACGCGCCTGACGGCGTGAGCCCGACGTCCAGCGTCGGCTCGGTCTCGGTCGGCATCGCCTCGACATCGATGCTGACCAGCATGACGGTCTCGGTGTACAGCGGCGTCACCGGCGGCGGCTGCTACGGCGGCACGGACGTGCTCGACCTGCCGATGAGCGATTTCGTTCCGCCGGCCAACGACGGCAACACCCAGCTAGGGATCTGGACGCTGGCGAGTCCGATCACCACCGGCCAACTGAGGACGACGACACGGTCAACGCTTACGTAGGGCCGCTGTACTTCTTTGACATCGTCGAGTTCCCGACCTTCAACTCGAACGCGACCTCATTCAGCTATGACAACCAGGACGTCACGTTGTCAGGTAGCGCGGAACTGCTGGCCCCGGACGGCACGACGACGCCCTTCGCCAACAAGACGCTCACAGTGGCCGGCGCCGGCGACACCAATCCGACCGCGGTGACTGGCGTGGACGGCGCCTTTAGCGTGCAGTTCCAGGTTCCCGCTAGCGGCCCGTACTGGGTCTACTACTCCAACGACGGGTCGACAACCGGCAGTTCGCCAGCCATCAACCTCACCTTGACGACCTTCGCTGTGCACCTCAGCGCAACGCTGACCGCTAAGCACGTGGACGAAGGTAAGCCGGTCAGCGTGAGCGGCACGGCGACCTACGACGATAACGGCGTGCAGAAGCCGCTGGCGGACAACACCGTGTGGCTGTGCGGCAGTGGCGACCCTTACCCGTGCGCGAGCACCTGGGCGTCCTACGCGGCCGGCTCGGCGGTCACCAATGCTCAGGGCAAGTTCACCATGCCGGTGCCGACCACCGGCACAGACGTCTGGACCCTGCAGACGACCCAGACGCTTTACTTTCCTTCAGCTACGGTGAGCCTGCCGCTGAGTGTCGCGCTATCAAATGCCATCACGGCCTTTAAGGCCAGTCTGAACAGGTTCGCGACCGTCGCCTACTCAGGTTGCGTCACCGGTCCGCCTGGCAGCATCGTAATCGAGTACGCGGCGAAGCCAGCCTGCCCATGGCGGCGGCTGCGGCTCAAGCCAGTCAGCACTGGCGAACAGTGCGCCCAAGGCAAGCACTACGGCTATGTCTTCACTGGCACCGCGACCGCTCAACTCGCCTCGGCCTACTATCGAGCGGCCTTCGCCGCCACCTCGCAGTGGCAGGCGGCGACCAGTCAGAGCGTGTACCTGTGGAAGTACCTGACCAAGATCACCTCCTTCGCGGTGACGCCCAGCCACGCCGCCAGGGGCGGCCACGTGCGGGTGTCAGGACGGCTCTGGACCGACGACGGGCACGGCCGGTGGCGGCCATTTGGGCACCAGCGAGTTCTGGTGATCTTCCGGTACCACGGCACCTGGTACCGCTACCGGACCGAGCCGGTGACGAATCTGACCGGCCGGTTCAGCGGCCGCTTCCTTGTCTATGGCAGCACGCCGTTCGCCTCCCAGTACGACGGCGACAACACCCACTTCGCCTGCGCGTCCGTCGTACAGAAAGTCACTGCTGCGGCGATTCGGCGCACCTAACGGGGCAATAGGTATCGGCGTACCATCAGTACTTGCCCTTTTGGCGAAAGGCGCAGATGGCTACCACGCCCGGATCCTCGCTGTCGACCGACGGCGCCTTCGCTGTGGACCAGTCCGCTGGATACCCATTTGTGGGACCTGATCTCGTGGTCATGGTCGGGCCGTTTGCCGCCGTGGCGGCGGCGGCTGAGGCAAGCCTGGCCCTCCCGCCTGGTCCGGTATCGATGTGGCCGACCGTGGCCAGTGTCGTGCTGCTGGCCGCGGTCGCAGGGGCGTTCCTGCTGCCCTGGTCACGGCTTCCGGCCTGGACGACAGTGCTCGTACCGCTCACGTACCTCGGCGCGGTGCTGGCCCTGATCCTGGCCGCTGGCCCCACCTCTGGCGTTGGCATCGTGATCCTGATCCCGTTGGTATGGACCGCGCTCTTCCACCGGCCGTGGGAGTCCGCCTGCGTGGTGGTTGCTGCCGTGGCCGTCGAGGTGATCATCTCGATGCAGCCCGTGCTGGTCCCTGAGGCGGTGCTAGCCCGCCGGGTGCTGCTGTGGGCGGCACTCGGCACGCTGATCTCCGTCGCGACGCACGGCCTGCGCGACCGCATCCGGCGTTCCGAGCAGGAGGCTGCCCGGCTGCAAGGTCAGCTAAGCGAGGTCGCGGTCATGAAGGACCGCGACCGTATCGCCGCCGACCTCAGGGACAAGGTCATCCAACGGATCTTCGCGGCCGGGCTCACCTTGCAGGGCGCCGTGGCGCTCGCGAGCGAACCTGAGGTGCGACGCCGAGTCGAGACAGCTATCGATGAACTCGACCAGGCGATCCAGATCACCAGGGACACGATCTTCAGCATCGAGCGTCAAGAGCCAGCCCGCAGCCTTCGCGCCGAGATCATCGACCTGTGCGGCGAACTGTCGCTCACAGTCGAGATCACGTTTAGCGGACCGGTCGACGGCGCACTGCACCCCAGCCTGCGGGCCAAGTTGCTTGACCTCTTCCGCGAAGCCCTCACCGTGATCGCCGGGCACGCCACGCCCGCAAGGATCGGGCTCATCGCGGATCAGGACTCCTATCTGGCCGTGATCGAAGCGCACCCGGCCAAGGCTCTCCCAACAGTCCCAACAGAGGTTCTCGATCGTGCTGCCGCATCCCTGCGGGATGCGGCAGCACAGGCTGGCATGCGTTTCGACATCGATCTTGGCCCGGATGTCAGCCGGTTCGCCTGGCGGGTTCCCCTCTCGATCAGGTAGGACGGGGGCGTGTGTTTCGCCTTCTTCTGGCGCATCCACTCCGCGCACCTCAGCTTCAGCCAATTCACCACAGCCACTCCCGCCTACCGGGAAGCACGGACCATGACCCAGGCGGGCATCGTCGTGAGCCAGTTCTTTAACTCACTTACCGTCAGAAGCGAGGACCAGAGCATCCTGCGCGTAGGCGTGTTCACCAACCTGAGGCTCCTGCTCGCCGGGGCGTTCGGCGTCGTCATCGTGAGCTGCATCAGCTACATCCCCCTCCTGCAACGCGTCTTCGGCACAGCGGGCCTCACTAGCTGGGACTGGCTCATGCTCACCGGCTTTGGCCTCGGGTTGCTCCTAGCCGACGAGTGCAGGAAGGGTCGCGGTGCGCCGCCGTCGGCGGGTCAAAGGTCCCTGCTAGCGGGGCCAGACGCCCCTGCACCCTGGCCTCGATGGCGGGCAAGGTTGAGCTTGGATCTCCCGACATGACATCGGGGCAGCTATGCCGAGCGCAGCGCGTCGGCCCTGGATCGGGGAGAGGAGTGGTCGAAGTGAAGGCTCGGGTTGGCGACAAGCTGGTCGTGGAAGGCGACTTGGCGCGAACGGCGCTCATCATCGCGCTCCCAAACGAGGACGGGTCACCGCCTTACGTGGTCAAGTGGCTCAAAGACGGCCACATCTCCATGGTCTTCCCGAACCAGTACAGCCGCATCCTGGCCGCAGAAGGCGCGTGAGCGCTGCGGACCGGCAGCCAGCGCCAGTCTCAGCTTCGCGGCCCCGGCTCGCCCGCCTTGGTCAGCGGTACCCGCCAGTCCAGCTCGGTACCGCCGCCTTCGGCCGGTTCGATCCTGAAGGTACCGCCGAGCTTGCCAGCCCGTTGCTCAAGGTTGGCCAGGCCACTGCGCCGACCCACATCCTTGATCCCCGAGCCGTTGTCGCGCACAGTGAGCGAAAGGTCAGCGCCGGCGGTCACCGTCACGGCGACGCTGCTGGCACCGGAATGCCTGGCGGCATTAGACAATGCTTCGCGCAGCGCGCTGAGCAAGTGCTCGGCAATGTCTTCGCGCACGTCGTCAAGCCGCCCCTCGAACCGCAGGCTCGGCGGAAATTTAAGCATCCCGGTCATCTCATCGGCAACCGCCAGGATCCGGCTGCGAAGCCCAGACGACTTCGCCTGATGCCTGGTCTGCAGGGCGAAGATGGACGAGCGGATCTCTCTGATCGTCTCATCAAGTGAGTCCACCGCGCGGCTCACTCGGTCAGCGGCCTCGGGCGCGGTGATAAGCGACATGCTGCCCTGTAGCGACATACCGGTCGCGTAAATGCGCTGGATCACCAGGTCATGTAGATCTCGAGCGATCCGGTCCCGGTCTTCGAATACAGCGACCTGCTCGGCTTGGCGGCGATGCTCGGCCAGCTCAAGCGCCAGCCCGGCCTGCGCGGCGAAGGTAATAAGCATGTCCGCTGCCTGTGGCGGGATCGGCATGGCGCCTTGCCGGCGGCCGGCGGTCAGCACGCCGCGGACCTTGCCGACCGAGCCGAGCGGCACGATGATGGCCGGCCCCAGATTCATGTGCTCCTTGGCCACCGAAGCTACCCGGTCGTCATGACTGAAGTCATCAAGCAGTAGGCGCTCGCCCGTGGTCAGCACCAGGCCAGATGCTGAGCCCTTGGCCGGCACCACCAGCCCGAGCGCCTCCGGCGCGCCATCCCCGGCCGCGTGCTCGATCTGCAGATGGCTCCGTTCGAGCGTGGGCAGCGCGAGTACCACCAGATCAGCGCCAGACATCTGGAGCGCGCTTGCGGTGATCAGCTCAAGCACGTCGGTCACGTCAGCGCCGGACAGCAGCGTCCCCGTGACCTCTGAGTTCGCCGAAAGCCAGCGCTGCTGCCTGCGAGCCTCGTCATACAGCCTGGCGTTCTCGATCGCCACGCCGGCGGCGGCGGCCAGCGCCACGAGAAACGGCCTCATCGGCCTCGTCGAAGCCGCCGCCATCGCGCTTCTCCGTCAGGTACAGATTCCCGTACACCTCGTCGCGGATCCGGATCGGTACCCCGAGGAACGAGCTCATCGGCGGGTGCCCGGCAGGAAATCCTGATGACAGTTCGTGACTGCCCAGGTCCGCGATCCGCAGCGGCTCAGGATTGTTGATCAGGGCGCCAAGCAGTCCGCGTCCTTCAGGCCAGTGGTGGATCTTGCCGATCTGCTCCTCGGACAACCCAACCGGGATGAATTCGGCCAGCCGGCCGCCTTCGCCGATCACCCCGATCGCGCCGTAGCTGGCGTCGACCAGGGTCGCGGCCGCCTCCACGATGCCTCGCAGCACCACCTCGATATCCAGGTTGGTGCCCACCGCGACAACGGCCTCGAACAATGCGTTAACCCGGTCCCGCGCGGCCACTACGGCCTGCAACCTGACCTGCAGCTCATCTATCAACTCGTCGAGAAGCAGGTTGGGTAGCAGCGGCTCCTTACCGGTTCCTGGCACGCTCGGGCTCCAGCCTGTTGACCCGCAGAACGCTGCGATCATACGTCGGCACCAGCTTGAAGAGCCAACAGATCTCAGCGTACTGCCAGCGCCCGCGAAACCAGAATCATGCCGAACCGGGCCGAAGGTCCTACTAGGGCCGGACTTCCGTATCTAGTGGTGCGAGCGGCCGCCGTGGTCGGCTCAAAACCAGGGAGGTCAGCCCTTCCCCAGCTCACGACGGGAGAAAATCATGGATACTTCTCAGGCGCCAACCGGCGGCCAGGCCGCCGCGATGCTGGACTCAGATGAGCTCGCCAAGCTCGTCGTCGGCGCGGCAGCGCACGCCCCGTCAGTGCATAACACCCAACCGTGGTGGTTTAGTCACGGCCAGCAGGAGATCGGCCTGCATGCCGACACCGAGCGACGACTGCACGTCGCCGATCCGCTTGGCCGCGAACTGATGATCAGTTGCGGTGCCGCGCTCTTTAACGTCAGGGTGGCACTGCGCTACCTCGGATTCGTGCCGCGCGTGACGCTGCTGCCAGATCCCGATCTGCCCAACTTCCTCGCCCGAGTAACGTGGTGCGACGAGGCGCCGGCCGCCGAGTACGAGCAGCGCCTGTTCGCTGAGATCCCGCTGCGCCGGACGCACCGGGGCGGATTCGACTTCGCTCCGCTGGCACCCGCGCTTATCTCCGATCTCGCTCAGCAGGCTGAGCTTGAGCGAGCGAAGCTGACCATCGTGACCGGCGATCGGCAGCGGGCACTGGCCGCGGTAGTAACGGCGGGCGACTGCGCCGTACGGATCGATAGCGCGCGGGCACAGGAGCAGGCCAGGTGGGCACCGGCACCTGGCAGTCAGCGGCGAACCGGAGTCCCGGCCACCGCCTACCCGGCGCTGGCCGAGCCCACCGAGCCGCCGTTTTCCAGCCGCGACTTCTCCCACGGGCAAGGATGGGGCTTTGCCGCCAGCGACCAGGATCAGCAGGAGCGGTCGGCCGGAGTCGCTGGCGTGCTCACTACTGTCGCCGACGATCCGATCGACTGGGTCCGCACTGGGCAGGCACTGCAACGACTGCTGCTGCACGCCAGCATCTGCGGCGTCTCAGCGGCGCTGCACAGCCAGCCGCTGGAAGTACCTGACCTGCGTGACTTCATCAGGACTGCGCTGAGCGCAGGCGCCTACCCGCAGATGGTGCTGCGCCTTGGCAGGACCACGCAGACGGCGGCGAGCATGCGGCTACCGACGACGGACATCCTGCTCTGAAGCGCGGCTGCCTGCGCGCCGCAGCCGCGCGCCATCAGCCCGCTCCAACTCGTCGATGGCGAGGGCGACCTCGGCACGGGCCTGCTCAAGACTCGGGATCAGCTTGTCCCTGATCGCGCGCAGCCGGTATCGAGTCGTGGCCGTCTCAGCCTCGATGATCTTGACGGCCTGCTCGGCCACGGCGCACCGCACCGCCGCAGCGAGCGCCCCCCGTGGGCCGCCCTGGCTTGCTCGACAGGCTGCCCGGCCCAGGGGTCGGGTCCCGGCGGCGGGGTGCAACTGCCGTCCGACGGGTGGCGCACCCCGATCGTGACGGCATAGCCGATCTGGACGTCGGCGTAGCCGGGCGCTGTCGCCAGCCTGACCGCTCGTTCACCGCCGAGCAATGCCGCCAGCAACAGCCTGCGGTCGGCTTCCGCGCTTTGCTGCCGCCACTCAAGGTCAGCCGCAGCGGCCGCGGCGCGCAGATTTCCCAGTTCTGACTGCAGAATGCGCAGCTTGCGGTCGAGTAGGTCGGCCGCCCGCCGTCCAGTCGCTAGCCTGCGGTCGAGCCAGAGGCGCCCGGCCCGGCCGGGGGGCACCGCAAGCCGGGGCCCGCTCATGACGGCCCGGCGGCGCGCTCTGGCTCACCAGGGTAGTACTCGTCAATTGCCTTAGCCGGGAGCATCGTCAGCTCCCGGCGCGGCAGCCTGCCGAGCACCTGCCACGCCAGCGTCAGCGTGTCATCCAGGCTACGGTTCTCGGCCAGGCCTTGGCTCATCAGCTCGGTATCGAAAGCGTGCTCAAGATCAGAGAACCTACGATCGGACTCGCTCAGCGACTCGGTACCGATCAGCTCAGCCAGTTCGCGCGCCCGGCGCGCGCTCGCCAGCGCGGCCAGCGTCTGGGCCGCCACGTCCAGGTGGTCATACCTGGTCCGGCCAGGCCCGGCCCCATGCCGCATCAGCCGCGACAGCGAGGAAAGCGCGTCCACGGGCGGGTAGATGCCACGTGCGTGCAAGTCGGCCGAGAGCACGATCTGGCCTTCGGTGATGTACCCGGTCAGGTCGGGAACCGGGTGGGTGATGTCGCCGGCCGGCATGGTCAGCACGGGCACCAGCGTGAGCGAGCCCGGCATGCCCACGATCCGGCCGCACCGCTCGTAGAGCGACGCCAAGTCGCTATAGAGATAGCCGGGGTAAGCGCGGCGGGCCGGCATCTCGCCCCTCGCCATCGAGACCTCGCGCAGCGCCTCGCAGTAGCTGGTCATATCGGCCATGACGACCAGCACGTGCCGTCCCAGTGCAAACGCCAGATGCTCGGCGATGGTCAGTGCCAGCCTCGGCGTCAAGATCCGCTCGATGACCGGGTCGTCGGCCAGATTGAGCAGCAGCACCAGCTCGCTGGCGGCGGACCGGTCATCCAGGACGGCTCGGATGACGGCCGCGATCCGCGTGGGTCAGTCCCATGGCGGCGAATACCACGCTGAACGGCTCACCGCCGGCCGAGGCCTGCGCGGCCAGCTGCCCGGCCAGCTCGAGATGCGGCAGTCCGGCGACGGAGAAGATCGGGCAGCTTCTGGCCACGTACTAGCGTCATCAGCTCGTCGATTACCGAGATGCCGGTCAGCACTGGCTCAGCCGGAGGCTGCCGCATGGCTGGGTTGATCGGCAGGCCCGCGACCGGCCTGGCCACATCGCCGGTCACCGGCGGACCACCATCCATCGGCTCACCACGGCCATTGCAAACCCGGCCCAGCCATTGCGGTCCTACGTCGATCCGCAGCGGACTGCCGGAGAACGTCCAGCTTGGCCCCAGTCCGCGCGCATCCCGGCCGTTCCCTCAAGCACCTGCATGACGGCGAGGTCGCGATCGACCTCCAGCACCAGCCCGTGCCGGACCTCGACCGCCTCCATCCGGATCGTCGGCGAACTCGTCCCAGCCGACGCCCTCCACGCCGTCGACGATCAGCAGCGGGCCGCGCAGCTCGGCTATTCGAGGTATACTCTGCGCCGCGCCAATTCCGTCATCCGCGCACTCGTCCCTATCGGGGCGGGTCGCCAGGCTGAGCCCGCCCGGCTAGGCCGGCCAGGTCGATCGAGCGCGCGAGCCGCGCGAGCACCTGCCCGGCTAGCGCACGCACCTGGTCGGGCGTATCAGCGTCTTCCTTGGCCCGCAGCACCGGCGAGAAGTCCTGCTCCTCGATGACAGCGGCGGCACCCCCCGCTCGGCAAGCTCCAGGCACCGGCCGGACACCGCGAGCACAGCGTCGACGAGCGCACCGGCCCGCGCGGATCGCAGTAGGCGTCCGTCGCGCTTACCGCGCTCTGCTGCAGTACGCCCTCCCTGGCCAGCCGCCCGGCTAGGATCGCTACGCGCTGCCGTGGCGGCAGCGCGGTGACCCCCATCAGCTCGGCCAGCTCGCCGATCCTGTCCGCCTCGGCGAGCACCTCAGTCAGTCGGTCCCTGCGGGCAGTCCAGTCCGGGTCGCCATTCCTCGCGTGCCAGTTGCCGGCGAGCGGGGCGTCCCGCGAGAACGAGGCTGCCCACGAGATCGCCGGGTAATGCCTGGCGTAGGCCAGGTCGCGGTCCAACGTCCAAAGACCGCGCACAAAGCGCTGGGTGTAGGCAGTCACCGGCTCGGTCATGTCACCGCCCGCCGGCGAGACAGCCCCGATGATGGTGATCGAACCCTGCGTGCCGCCGAGAGTCTTGACCCTGCCCGCCCGCTCGTAGAACGCGGCCAGCGCCGACGCCAGGCTCGCCGGATAGCCTTCCTCGGCTGGCATCTCGCCGTTCCGTGAGGAGAACTCGCGCAGTGCCTCGGCCCACCGTGAGGTCGAGTCCGCCACGATCGACCACATTCAGGCCCATGTCCCTGAAGTGCTCGGCCACCGCGCACGCGCTGTAGATGCTCGCCTCCCGGGCCATCATCGGCATATTGGAGGTGTTGGCGATGACCACGGTCGCTGAGCCAGCATGCCACCGGTGCGCGGATCCGCTCAGCTCGCGCTGAGCTCGGTCAGCATCTCGGCGAGTTCGTTGCCGCGCTCGCCGCAGCCGACGTAGACGATCACGTCCGCGTCGCACCACTTGGTGATCTGCTGCAGCAGCATCGTCTTGCCCGTGCCGAACCCGCCTGGTACGGCACTCGTGCCGCCCCTGGCTCACCGGGAACAAAACGTCGATCACCCGCTGCCCGGTCGGCAACGGCTCGTCTAGGTCAAGGCGCTCAGCGAACGGTCTGGGCAACCGCACCGGCCAGGAGCTGACCAGCGGCACCTGGACGCCGCCGACGGTACCGACCGTCCCGTCGACCGGTACCCGTCCAGCAGGCCGGAGCTGGCCGACCGCACCGCTAGCGCCTACCGGCACGAGCACCCGGTAGTTAACCCGGCCAGGTGTGGTAACGGTCCCGAGGCAGCTGCCGGCCGCGACCACATCGCCGTCGCTTGCCTGCGGCGTGAATTCGTAACTGGCCGCACCGCCGACTGCCGGATCACCGGCGGCGCGACCATCAGGCGAGGCCGCCGTCGCCGGATCTAGCCAGGCACCAGCCCCAGCCAGCGGCCGTAGCAGGCCATCAAAGACTTGGCCGAGCAGGTGCGGTCCGAGCCTGGCCGACAGCGGTTCACCGCGCCCGGCCACCGGTTCTCCTGGCGCGAGCCCGCCGGTGTACTCATAAGCCTGGACGGTCACCCGATCACCTCGGATCGCGACGACCTCGCCAGGCAGCCGGTGCGTGCCGATCTCCACCACATCCGACATGGCGATGTCGCCGCCGAGACCGGTCACCTCGACCAGCGGGCCGCTGACCCGAACGATCCGCCCGCCGTCGCGATGCCGCGTCGAACCGCCTGAGCTCACCGTGCACCTTCCCGGTCGTGCGCTGACGGCGTGGCTGGCGGTGCCGATGGCTCGCACAGCGCCGCGATCTGCGCACCGAGCGCCGCGATGACTCGCTCAGCGAGCCTGGGCAGCGAGCAATCCACCTCGATGCCAGGTGCGGTCGCGATCATGCCGCCAGCTGGGTGCTCGGTGATCACTGCCCCAGCCCCGGCCTCCTTTGCCGCGAGCGCACCCAGCCTGTCCCTCAGCGCGGGATAGTCGGGCGCGTCGCGCAATCCCGTCACCGCGCTCCTGATCCGCGCGACTATCTCATCGTTGGTGGCTAGGTCCGCGCCGAGCGCCACCGACCTGGCTGCTCGCCTGCTCTGGCTGAGCTGAGCCGCCGCGACCGGCCTGGCCTGCGCGGCGCCATCGGCCCGCGCCTGGGCGACGGCGGCGTCGGCGTCGGCCCGTGCTTTGGCGAGCATCCCGGCCGCGGTGTCGCTGGCCTGCGCGACAGCGTACGCCTTGTGCTCAGCGGCACGGCGCAAGAGCGCCGCCTTGACCGGCTCGATGGCGGCATCCTGCCTGCTGGCCTGAGTCATTGCGGCACGATCTCCGGTGCGGGCGTGGGCGTAGCGTCGTTAACCTCGGGCAGCACGACCGGCAGCAGCTCGGCCCGCCCGGCGAACTCCTCGCCCAGCCAGCCAGCCACCCGCTGCGTCATGATCACCACGGCCACGTCATCGGGCAGATCGCGCCACGCACTTACCGCATCACTCTGGTCGCAAGCCGGGCATACCAGCGCGCCCGCGAGACCGTAGCCGTAGATTCGCAGTGGTTCACCGATCACGGCGGCCCGAGCCATCCGCTCAGGCCTTCCCGATCAAGATGATGCCGACGATCAGGCCGTAGATCGCGATTCCCTCGGCCAGGCCGACGATGACCATGGACCGCCCGAACAACTCCGGCCGCTCGCTCATCACGGCGAGGGCGGCAGCGCCGACGTAAGCGACGGCGATGCCGGCCCCGATCGTGGAGCCCGCGACCGCGATCGCGGCCCCGATCAGAGCCGCCGAGCCGCCACCGGCTGCTCCGGTCCCCGCCGCAGCCGAGCTGACCGCTGCCCCGGCCGGCCCGGCCGCGACCGCCAGCAAGGTCACGGCACCGGCCAGCACAGCCACGCTCAGCCCCGCCATCAGATACCCCGCGCGGCGACCCCGCCGGGCGGCAATCCGCGCGAGTATCACCCCCACCACGATCACCGGCAACCCGAGCAGCCAGACGGCCATCACGCCTCCCCTTGCCCAGCGGGAGCTACCGCTCCCGCTCCTACAAGATCATTATTTGGAACGGTGCCTTGGTGGCCAGTGTCGATTTCCAGCCGCCACGGCCGGAACGGTCGGCCTTGGCCCACGAATACGCGGGAGAACAATTCGTAATACTCAAGCCGGAGCGCCTGAACGGCGGCAACCAACCCCTCAAGCGCGAAGGTGAGTGCGCCTCCGGCGATGAAGAGCACGACGGCGAGCACGGTCATGACCCCGCCTCGGTGCCACAGCGCTTCGGTGCCCTCCCAGACCAGCAGTCCGAGTGCCGCGTGCGCGAGCCCGAAGGCCGCGAGTCGCGCGAACGATGCGACGTTCGAGCCGAGCCTGACGACAAGGTCGAAGACCTCGACCGATGCCTGGGTCAGGCCGTAGCCGCCACCACCCGCTTCGACCAGGAAGCCAGTAAAGGCAAGCAGGATAGCTGCGATAGCGAGCACCCCGCCGGCGATCAGGAGCGCGCCAAGGTGGTAGTACCAGCCCGCCGCGAGTACGCCGATGCCGAGGAAGAGCGCGGCCCCGCCGACCCCTGACGACGCGTAGAGCGCGAGCGGCCAGCCGCCCTCGCGCCATCTGTTGATCACCCCGAGCACGTAGGCGCCGGCTAGCAGCACCGCGCCGACGCCGATTCCGGCGACCAGCAAGGGGATCGGCCGCGCTATCGGGTTGAGCCAGAGCACGGGAATCACGCCGGTCGGTCCGAAGAACTCACCGTAGGCCAACCCGAACAAGGTTGCCGCCACTCCCGCCCCCGCCACGAATGGCCACGCACCCCGGTACGCCCGCGCCGACCGCAGCCAACCCGCGCGCAGCACGATCGCGGCGGCGACCAGCAGCAACCCGTCGCCCACATCACCGAACATCATCCCGAACATGAACACATAGCTGGCCCAGGCAGGCCAAGCGGGGTCGAGGTCGGCGTAGGGGACGGTGCCGTAGGTGGACACCAGCGAGCTGACCGCCCGGCGGCCGGCCGAGCCGGCCATCAGCGTCGGCGCGTCAACACCGCGCGGCCGCCGTAGCGGTACCACCGCGCATCCGAGCGGCACCAGCTCCTCGCTCAGCGCGCCAACCTGGCCGGCCGGAATCCAGCCAGCCAGCGCACAGGCCGAATGACGCTGGACGGCGACGACGGCGCGCTGCCGCAGTTGTTCCTCACCGGCGATCAAGTCCTGCCGTCCGGCCAGTGCCAGCGCGGCGAGGTCGGCCGGCTGCTCTGACAGCTTCGGAACTAGTGCCGAGCCAGCCTCGGCAGTGACGGCGGCAGCAGGTGAGTCAGCCCCGCCGGTATCGATCTCCACCGTGCCCAGTTCGGCCGCCTTGACCAGCATGGCACGAATCGATCCGGCTGGTGCGACCAGCGCCACGCGGGTCATCCTGACCGGGAAGACGGTATTAAGCCACGGCATCGAACACCTCGAGCCTGCCGCCGCCTCGGGCGGCGATCTCAAGAGCCGACCAGATTCGTCTGGCGTCAGCGGCGAGCGCAGCCGCCGCGCCGACCGCGCAGCCGTCGTCAAATCCCGACCGGGCGAGCAGCCCTTGGGCATCCTGCTCGACGCGCGTCCACCAGGCCGCCTCAGGTCGCCAAAGCTCGCTGACCGCCGTCTGGCGGTCAAGCACCCAGCCGACCCTGCGGGGCAGCGCGGCTGCCAGCTCATCGATGCTCTGGGCGGCCGCGGCAGCGGGCCCAAGCAGAGCAGTGGCGACCGATAGGAGTACTGGGTTTTCCTGGCCGCCGGTGCCGAACCGCTCACCGGCGAGCAGCAGCGCCAGTGCGCTCGCCGCCCACGTTCTGGCCGGCTCGCCAAGTGCGGCAACGCGCTGCGCCCACCTCGCCCGCAGCCCGACCGCTAGGTCGGCGGCTGAACCGCCGCCAGGGTCCCGCCACGCCGACGCCGCCAAGGTCGTCCTCAGCTCGGCTAGGCTGCGCGGCCTGCCCTGCGCCGGCCAGGCCGTAGCCAGTGCGCCGAGAGCGAAATAGCGGCCAGGCTCGCCACCATCCGCTTCGCGCAACCACTCGGACACGTTAGCGATCTCAAACCACCCGGCCAGCACTCGCATCAGCGCGGCGCCGCCCTGCGGCAGCCACCCTGCTAGCACTCGCAAGTCCCAGAGCAGCGCCGCGCCAATCGCGTGCTGAGCCGCGGCGAGTTCGGGCAGTACCGCAGCTTCATTGGCCGGGCCGCGCTCGGTGATCCGGTAAGCGGTCGAATCCAGCATCGCCAGGGCGTCGTCGAGTGAGCCGCACGCGGCCACCAGCCGAGCCCGCTCGGCACCTATCCGACGGCTGGCGAGCAGCTTGGCGCGGACGCTGCCGGCCACCCAACCCGCGCTCACTCCCCAGCACCAGCTTTCACGAGGCTGATGGCCTGATCAATCAGAGCCCGCACATCTGCCTGCGCCACTCCCGTTCTGCCGCTGGCGGCCTCCGCCGCTGCTCGCATGTACCGATCCGCGCCAGCCTTCGCCTGCGCGAGTACTTCGCTCGCGGCCAGGCTGCGCGCCGTCAGCGCCCGCTCTCGCCCGTCCGCCTCGATCCTGGCGGCCAGCTCACGAGCCTCGCTGACGATGCGGTCGGCCTCCTGCTCGCCATCGGCGACGATTCGCGCACACTGCGCATCAGCGGCAGCGAGCATGGCGAGCACCGGCTCGAGCTCAGCGGCCAACTCGCCCGGCCGGTCAGCGGGAACGCCCGCTGTCGCGGCCGAGCCGGGAGCACCGGCAGGCCTGAACCGATCAAGGAAACTACGAAGCTGGGGCAACTGAGCCTTCCTGCGTCGCCGTGGAACGTTACCTCACTTGTATTCTCCGCCTCGTGCGGTCGGTAGAGACGAAGGTCCCGCGCTGGCGGCGGCCGTGGTCAGTCCCGTGATCAGGACCTAGGCAAGGACGATAGGCCCTACGCACGAGCGCGACGTCGGCGCAGAGTAGTTGTGTCGAAAGGAGTGCCTGATGCGAGTCTCGAAGGACGACGGACAGCAACGCATAATCGTCGGGGTTGACGGGTCAGCGGCGTCGCTTCCCGCCTTGCGGTGGGCGGCTGATGAGGCCAGGCTGCGCCGCTCGCCCCTGCATATCGTGAGCGCGTGGGATGCGGCCACGCATGCTGCCTCCTATGCCGATGCCGACGGCAGCCCGGTGACCCGCGCCGAACGGGAGACCATTGCCAAGGACGCGTTCGCGGCAGCGATCCGAACAGTCTTCGGCCCGCAATTGCCCGAGGGCGTGACTGCCGAGCTGACAGAAGAAGCACCTGAGCGGATACTTCTCGCCCGTTCAGCCGACGCCGGCCTGCTGGTACTCGGCGCGACTAGCCGACCATGGCCGGTCGAGTGGTTCGCCGGGCCGGTCGTCCGCGCCTGCCTGGCGCACGCCAACTGCCCCGTGGTCGTGATCGGGTCGGCTGCGGGACTGACCGCTGCCATCGCGTAGCCCAAAGCCAGCCGCACTAGCTAGTCATGGTCGCGCTTCCAGTGCGGCCTGCCGAACATCCGGCCGAGTACGTCGTGCAGGCTGTGGCCAGTGTCGGCTAGGGCGTCGACGTGGTACACCGGCGGTCCGTCCGGTGCTGGCAGTGCGGCGACCTGGGCGTCATCGAGGCTGCACCTGATGTAGCTCCTGGTAATCAACTGCAACTGATCGGCCGCGACGAATCTCAGCCCGTGGTGAGTACCGACCACAATTCCTTCGAAGATATCGAGCTCAGGTATCTCCAAGACGTGTTCGAGTCTGCCGACGGTAGCACCGGACGCGGACAGTACCGGCGAGCCATGAACGGCGGCCTGATAGGAGACTGGCGTGTCGTCGGTCATGGGCACACCCCGTGCTGGGAGATCCTCATCATGTGATGAACACTATGCCAGCGCGCCGTTACGTCCTGACCGGATGGCGGATGAAGCGGGACGCTCGGCGCTGGATCCGCCGCTGCAGCCGCTGCGCGTGCGTTGACGTGGTGTGCATGCTGCTAGCTCGAACACTGCGGTAAAACAGCGTCTTCGCGCCTTCGACGAGCAGCAAGTAGACCACGACCATGCCGAACAAGAGCAGAAAGAAGGCTGTCGGCAGCGGCGTGAAGCCAAGCAGGCCCGCCAGCCCGGTATAGGGCAGGACGGCACCGACCAGCGCCGCGCCCGTCGGCACGAAGACCATCGGCATGCTCGGCTTGCTTTTGATGAACGGCACCCGCCTGGTCCTGATGAGGTAGACGACAAGCGTCTGAGTGGCGATGGACTCCACGAACCAGCCGGTCCTGAATTCGGCATGGCCAGCGTGCAAAATCCAGAGCATGACCCCGAAGGTGACAAAATCAAAGATCGAGCTGACCGGGCCGAATACAGCCATGAATTTCCTGATGAACCGCATGTCCCAGGCTGCGGGCCTGGCCAGCGCCTCAGGGTCGACCCGGTCGGTCGGGATCACCAGTTGCCCGGCGTTATAAAGCAAATTATTGAGCAGAATCTGCGATGGCAGCATCGGCAAGAACGACAAGAACACCGATGCGCCCGCCGCGCTGAACATGTTCCCAAAGTTAGATGACGTGGCCATCAAGACATATTTCATCGTGTTGGCGAAGATTCGGCGACCCTCCATGACGCCTTCGGCCAGTACGCCGAGGTCCTTGTCGAGCAGCACGACATCGGCTGCCTCCTTGGCCACGTCGGTTCCTGAGTCCACCGAAATGCCGACATCGGCGTGGTGCAGCGCCACCGCGTCGTTGACGCCGTCGCCAAGGAAAGCCACGTCCTTGCCGGTGCGGCGGGCGACCTTGATGATCCGGGATTTCTGATCGGGCCCGATCCTGGCGAACACGGTCGTGGCCGGGATCAGCGCTTCGAGTTGGTCATCGTCAAGCGCATCGACTTCGCCGCCGCTGAGCACTCCGGTGCAGGAAACTCCGATCTGCGCGCACACCGTGGCTGCTACCAGGCCGTTGTCCCCGGTGATGATCTTCACGTCAACGCCAAGCCGGCGGAGCTTGGCAATGGAAGCGCCCGCGTCGGCCTTGGGCCGATCCGCGAAGGTCAAGAAGCCCGCGAGCGTCAGCCCCTGCTCGTCGCCAGCGGTCAGCCGGGTGACTGCGCCGCCCGGGTGGCTGGCAACGGCCACCACGCGGGCCCCTTCAGCGAACAACGCGTCCAGCACCGCCCGGGTGCCGGCGGGCACGTCTAGGCAGTGCTCAAGCACCACCTCAGGTGCCCCTTTCGTGATCACGACCGTGCCGCCCGCTGGATCGGTGGCAAGGACCGAAGCCAATTGCCGCTCATGGTCGAAAGGAAGCAGGCCCAGCCGCTGATAGGCACCGGCCGCCGCCGCGTTCCCGCTGTCGGCAGCCGACCATAGTGCCTGGTCAAGGGTGTTTCCGCCGACCGGCACCCCGGCGGCAAGTACGGCTTCGTTGCACACAAGGCCAAGCAGCAGCGGCAGGTCGCTGGCCTGCCCGTCGCAGCCAAGCGATCGCTCGAAGGTGATCAGGCCCTCGGTCAAGGTACCGGTCTTGTCGGTAAACAAGATTTCGATATTGCCCAGGTCCTCGATCGCGACCAGGCGCTTTACCAGCACCTTCTTCGCCGCGAGCGCCTTTGAGCCAGCCGCCAGGCTGACGGTGACGATGGCGGGCATCATCTCCGGCGCGATCCCCACGGCAATAGCCAAGGAGAACAGCAGCGCATCAACCAGCGGCCGCGACAAGGCCACATTCACGATGAAAATGAAGGCTGTCAGCACTGCCGCTACGAGGAAAAGGAAGCGCGAGAAACGCGACAAGCCAGCCTCGAAGGCAGTCTGGCCGTGCTTCTCGGTCAGGCCAGCGGCGATCTGCCCGAACGCGGTAGCGCTGCCGGTCCTGACCACGACACCGTGAGCTGACCCCTGGTGCACGATCGTTCCCATGAACGCGCACCCGGGCCGGTCCTGCGGCTCCTGACCGGTAGCCGGCGCGACCCACTTGGGCACCGGCATCGACTCGCCGGTCAGCACTCCCTCGTCGCACTCAAGCTCATCGACCTCAAGCAGGCGCAGATCAGCCGGAACGAGGCCGCCGACGCGCAGCGTTACCACGTCGCCAGGCACCAGCTCAAGCGCCGGGATCCGGCGCGTCTGGCCGGCCCTGCGCACCTCAGCTTCGAGCTGGATCTTAGCTCGTAGCGCGGCCATCGCCTGCTCAGCGCGGTACTCGTTGAAGAAGCCGAGCCCGACGCTCAAGGCGACGATCACCGCGATGATCGCCGCATTCGTGCCGCCACCGGTGAGCCCAGACACCAGCGCGGCACCGAGCAGCAGGATCAGGATCGGATTGCGCAGCTGGCGCAGCAGGAGGGCGGCCGGGCGGACCCGATGCGTGCCAAGCACGTTGGGCCCCACTTGTCGCAGCCGCCGCTCGGCCTCGTCACCGTCGAGGCCGTCTGGGCCGCTGCCCAGGCGAGCCAGCACCTCATCGGGGGGAAGGGCCGCGGCTGCGGCCAGGTCGAGCTCGCCGAACGGTGACCGGGTGATCACTAGCTGGCTGGGGATTCGCGGCCGGAATGCTCGTGGTCATCGAACACGCGGGCGGCGAACGCGGCCGCCTGAGTGCGGCGTTCCATTCCTAGCTTGGCGAAGAGCGCGGAAACGTAATTCTTTACGGTCTTCTCGGCCAGGAACATCCGCTCACCGATCTGACGGTTGGTCAGGCCTTCACCGATCAGTTCAAGAATCCGCCGCTCCTGGCCGGTCAGGCCGGCCAGCGGATCGGATCGCGCGGCCTGATCCCGCATCCTGGCCATGACCTTGCCGACTGAGGCAGGATCAAGCATTGACCGGCCGCTCGCGATCACGCGAATGGCGCCGACCAGGTCGGTGCCCCTGATCTGCTTGAGCACGTAGCCAGCCGCGCCCGCCATGATCGCATCGAACAGCGCTTCGTCCTCGTCGAATGAGGTGAGCATCAGGCAAGCGACCTGCGGCAGCGCGGACCGGATGTCGCGGCACACGTCCACGCCGTTGCCGTCGGGTAGTTGCACGTCGAGTACCGCGACGTCGGGCGTCAGCGCCGGGATGCGGGCTAGCGCCGAGGATGCCGTGCCCGCTTCACCGACGACCTCGATATCGGGCTCAGTTTCCAGCAGCTCACGGACGCCCCGGCGGACGATCTCATGGTCGTCCAGCAGGAACACCCTGATCTTGCCGCCACCGGGCACGGTGTGCTCAGCTCGCGGCTGGGCGGCGTCACTCATCAGATCGTGCTCCTCTGTCTCGTACTACCCCAGCTGGCAGCACTCAGCGCCGAGCGTACCCGGCGGGCGATCTTTATGTCGTCCCTCGCTGTGCCGACGAAGGCGAGGCCGGTCGGGCTCGTGCCTTTGGGACCGGTGAGCCAGGACGTTCGGCCCTGCGGACCGAGCGGCCGCGGCGGCGACGATGAAGTGAAGCTAAAGGAATGGCTGCCAGCGGCGGCCCGAAGGAAAAAAGGAAGCGCATTGCGATGAGAAACCCTGTTGCGGCAGTTATCGGCGACCCAGCTGAGCGCACCACGCCGAGGGCGTGGGAGTGGGTGAAGGACTCAAAGATCTTGGCGATCGGCTGGACGGCCATGCGGGTCTGGCTGGGAATCATGTGGATTCAGGCGGGCGCGGCCAAGTTGTGGGGCGCGGAGAGCGCAGGCTTCATTCACAATAACGGCGCGGGCGTGGCTGGATTCGCCGCTCACGGTACTCCCGCCTATACCTGGTGGGGCACCTTCCTGCACAGCTTTGTCGTTCCGAACGCAGGCTGGATCGGCGTACTCATCGCGGTCGCTGAGTTCGCTATCGGCGTCGCCTTGGTGGCTGGCTTGTTTACCAGGCTGGCCGCACTCGGCAGCCTCGTGTTGCTGTTTACCTACGTGATGTCGGGGACCGCGAGCGTGTGCGCGTTCTATGCGCTCTTCGCAATCGTGATCTTGACCATGTGGCGCACCTCAAGCTGGATCGGTTTTGACGGGCTGCTCGCCAGCTACCGCCAGCACCGCCACTCCGGCCGCCACCACGTCAGTTTGCACCGGACTCGCGTCGAGACCGGCACGCCAGGTGCGGCCAAGGCCGCCGCATAATATGCCCGGCTACGGGCGGTCAGCGCAGCGATGCGGTTCGCGCAAGCGGGCCGCATCGACGTTCGGCCCGACTACGCGGGCGCATACTTAGCCGATGCGGCAGGCCCTATCCAAGCTGAGGTGAGTCTTCACAATGCGTGCCACGATCGATGGCAACGAGGCGGCTGTCTCCGTCGCGTACCGGCTCAACGAGGTGTGCTGCATCTATCCGATCACGCCTTCTTCCCCCATGGCTGAGCTTGCCGACGAGTGGGCCAGCAAGAAACGGCCGAACCTGTGGGGCGCGGTGCCCACCGTGGTCGAGATGCAGAGCGAAGGCGGGGCGGCCGGCGCGTTGCACGGCGCGCTCCAGGGCGGGGCGCTGGCCACGACGTTCACCGCGTCGCAGGGCCTGCTGCTGATGATCCCGAACATGTACAAGGTCGCCGGCGAGCTCACCGCTGCCGTGATCCATGTAGCCGCCAGATCCATCGCGGCGCAGGGGCTGTCTATTTTCGGCGACCACTCCGACGTGATGGCGGTACGCCAGACTGGCTTCGCGCTGCTCGCCTCGGCGTCGGTGCAGGAGGCGCACGATCTCGCGCTGGTGGCGCAGGCCGCGACGCTGGTGAGCAGAGTGCCTTTCCTGCACTTCTTCGACGGATTCCGCACTTCGCACGAACTGAACACGATCGATCTGCTCGAGGACGACGACCTGCGCGCGCTGGTGCCCGACGAACTGATCCGAGCCCACCGCGGCCGGGCGCTGTCGCCCGAGCAGCCGTTCATCAGAGGGACCGCTCAGAATCCGGACGTCTACTTCCAGGCGCGAGAGACTGTGAATCCGTTCTACGCCGCCGTGCCTGCGGCGGTGCAGCAGGCGATGGACACGCTGGCTGCTCGCACCGGCCGGGCGTACCAGATCGTCGAGTATTCCGGCCACCCGCAGGCCGACCGAGTCATCGTGGCGATGGGCTCAGCGGCGCAGACGGTGGCACAGACAGTGGCTCATTTGTGCGCCGCCGGCGAGCGGGTCGGCGTGGTCCAGGTCAGGCTGTACCGGCCGTTTCCTTCCCACGCACTGCTCGACGCGCTGCCACCGACCGCGGCCAAGATCGCGGTGCTCGACCGCACGAAAGAACCCGGCTCCGGCGGCGAGCCGCTATTTCTCGACGTGACCGCCGCGCTGGCCGATGCCTTCAGCGCGGGGGAAAGGGAGGTCTTCCCGCTGATCGCCGGAGGACGCTACGGACTGTCTTCCAAGGAACTCACCCCGGCCATGGTCGCTGGCATTTTCGCCGAGCTAGCCAGGGAGCGACCCCGGCGCCGGTTCACGATCGGCATCACCGATGACGTGTCAGGCACGAGCCTGCCCTACGCTCCGGCACTGGACATCGAACCGCCCGGCACGGTGCGCGCCGTTTTCTTCGGCCTCGGCTCAGACGGCACGGTCGGCGCGAACAAGAACACGATCAAGATCCTGGGCGAGCAAGGGATGCACGCGCAGGGTTACTTCGTATACGACTCGAAGAAATCGGGTTCGCAGACAGTCTCCCATTTGCGCTTCGGCCCGAATCAGATCCAGGCACCCTACCTGGTGGAGCAGGCCAGTTTCGTTGGCTGCCATCATTTCGGGCTGCTCGACCGGGTGGACGTGCTCGGCCGCGCGGCACCAGGCGCGACGCTGCTGCTTGACTGCGCGCAACCGCCAGGCTCGGTATGGGACGCGCTGCCGCGCCCCGTGCAAGAAAAGATCATCGCCAAGCGGATCAGCCTGTATGCCGTCAACGCCGACCAGATCGCCAGGGCGGCCGGCCTGGTCGGACGGACCAATACCGTGCTGCAGACCTGTTTCTTCGCGATCTCTGGCGTGCTCCCCAGGGATGCCGCCATCGCGAGCATCAAGTCGGCGATCACCAAGACCTACGGGCGGCGCGGCGCCGAGGTCGTCGCGAAGAACCATGCCGCGGTCGACCAGGCACTGGCGGGGCTGCACAAGATCGAGGTGCCCGCCGCGGTGACGTCGGCCAGGGAGCTGCCGCTGGTGGTGCCCGCCGACGCGCCGGACTTCGTTCGCACCGTCACCGCCGCCATGTTGGCGGGGCGCGGCGACGACTTGCCGGTCAGTGCGCTGCCAGCCGATGGGACCTATCCGAGCGGCACCGCGGCGTATGAGAAGCGCAATATCTCCGAACTAGTCGCGCAGTGGGATCCTGACCTTTGCATCCAATGCGGCAACTGCAGCTTCGTCTGCCCGCACAGCGTGATCAGATCGACCTACTATGACGAGTCGCTGCTAGCGGGGGCACCGCCGACCTTCCGCTCCGCTCCGCTTGACGCCCGCGGCCTGCCTGACACCAGGTTTCTCGCTCCAGATCTACGTCGAAGACTGCACCGGATGCGAGCTGTGCGTGCAGGCCTGCCCGGTGACGGCACCAGGAGACCAGACTCACCGGGCCATCAACCTCACGGCCAGGCCGCCGTTGGTGGCGGCTGAGCGGGACAACATCTCCTTCTTCGAGACCCTGCCGGTGGCGGATCGGTCGCGGGTCGACTTCGGCACCGTGCGCGGTACCCAGTTCCTGAAGCCGCTGTTCGAATTCTCCGGTGCCTGCGCCGGGTGCGGCGAGACACCGTACGTCAAGCTGCTATCCCAGCTTTTCGGCGATCGCCTGATGGTCGCCAACGCCACTGGCTGCTCGTCGATCTACGGCGGCAACCTGCCCACCACGCCTTGGACGACCGATGCCGACGGGCGCGGCCCAGCCTGGTCGAACTCACTCTTCGAAGACAACGCCGAGTTCGGCCTCGGCTTCCGCCTCGCCGCTGACCAGCACGCTCAGGTCGCCAGGACCCGGCTCACCCAACTGAGAGAGCAGATCGGCGCGGAACTCGCTGACGACATCCTCGCGGCCCCTCAGCTGCGGGAATCCGAACTGCGAGCGCAACGGGACCGGGTGGCCGAGCTTCGGCAGCGGCTCGACAACCTGGCCGGCCTCGGCCAGCCGGTCGCTGACTTGCTCAGCGTCGCTGATCACCTGGTCCGGCGTAGCGTGTGGATCGTCGGCGGCGACGGCTGGGCCTATGACATCGGATCGGGCGGCCTCGATCACGTCCTGGCCAGCGGCCGCAATGTGAACGTGCTGGTGCTCGACACCGAGGTCTACTCCAATACCGGCGGCCAGTCGTCCAAGGCAACGCCACTCGGCGCTATCGCCAAGTTCGCCGCGTCGGGCAAGACCATGCCGAAGAAGGACCTCGCACTGCAGGCGATCGCCTACGGTTACGTCTACGTCGCCAGGGTCGCGATGGGCGCCGACCCGCAGCAGACCCTGCGCGCGTTCCGCGAGGCTGAGGCCTATGATGGCCCCTCGCTAGTGATCGCCTACAGTCATTGCATCGCGCATGGCATCGAGATGCGCGACGGTCTCGGCCAGCAGTACCGCGCGGTAGCGAGCGGCTATTGGCCCCTGGTCCGCTACGACCCGGTGCTGCGCACAGCCGGCCAAAACCCGTTCCTGCTCGACTCGCCACGTGCGCGCATCCCGCTCACCGAGTACACCGGCAGGGAGTTGCGCTACCGTTCCCTGGCCAACACCGATCCGGCCGAGGCCGAGCGGCTTGGGATCTTGGCGCAGCAAGCGGTCGACCAGCGATGGGACACCTACGAGGAGATGGCGAGCCGGGCACCGGCGCGGTTCCCTGCCGACTCGCGTAAGCCAGGTCAGGCCGACGCGCAAGGCGACCGGCGCACGTCAGGACAGGAGCGGGGCTAATGGACCTCACGACCAAGTACCTGGGCTTGGAGCTGGCCAATCCACTGGTCGCCTCGGCATCACCGCTGTCCAACACGCTGGCCGGAATCCGTCAGCTAGCCGACGCCGGTGTCGGCGCGATCGTGCTCTTTTCCCTCTTTGAGGAGCAACTGCGACGTGAGGCTGAGCAGAACGCGAAGTGGGCGGAAGCTGGCACAGAAAGCTTCGCCGAGTCGTTGTCCTACTTCCCGGCTGCCGCCGGTGCCGATCCAGGTCCTCGGCATTACCTGAGCCTGCTCGAACGCGCCGTCGCGGCGGTGGACGTCCCCGTGATCGCGAGTCTTAACGGCACCACGCCAGGGGGGTGGACCGACTACGCGACCGCGCTTGAGCAAGCCGGCGCCGCAGCCATCGAGCTGAACATCTACCATCCGCTCGGGAGCCCGCCGCTGCCAGGACGTGACATAGAGCAGCGCTACCTGGAGATCCTGACGACCGTCAAGGCAGTCGTCAGCGTGCCGGTCGCGGTCAAACTGCATCCCTACTTCAGCTCCATCGCCGAAATGGCGCTACGGCTAGACCGGGCCGGAGCTGACGGACTTGTGCTGTTCAACCGGTTCCTGCAACCCGATATTGACCACGAAACCCTGACCGTGACGACCGGATTCGGGTTGTCAGATCCCGCCGAGGCCCGCCTGCCGCGAGCCTGGATAGCGCTGCTCGCCGGACGGGTACAGGCGTCGCTCGCCGCTACCACCGGTGTCGACGACTACTCTGACGTCGCCAAATACCTGCTGGCCGGCGCCGACGTCGTGATGACAGCCTCCGCGCTGATCCGGCACGGGGCGCAGCACGCGGCCGTGCTGCTCGACGGATTGGCCAGCTGGATGTCGCGCAAGGGCTTCGCCACGGTCGGGGACGTGCGCGGACTGCTCTGCGTGCCTGCGGGGGCGGACGAGTCCGCCCAAGAGCGCGCGGGCTATGTCGCCGGGCTGCAGGCAGCCAACCTCGGCGATGGGCCGTGGTAAGACTGTGACAGCCGAACAGGAGAGGTCATGAGCACATCGGAAACTCCCGCTGGCGAATCGCCGAAGGCGGCCAGTACGCCGGAGGAAATCGCTCACTTTGTTGTGGAAACCGCAGTCAACGCGCCCTCGATAAATAACACGCAGCCGTGGTGGTTCTACGGCGCTGAGCACGAGATAGGGATGCACGCGGACACCGAACGCAGACTGCCGGTCGCTGATCCCGATGGCAGGGAAATGATGATCAGCTGCGGTGCCGCTCTCTTCACCGCTCGTCTGGCTTTGCGCAACCTCGGCGTCGTTCCTAAGGTCAGGGTGTTCCCAGAGGTCGGGCTTGACACCCTGGTCGCCAAGATCAACTGGACCGAAACCACTCCGCCGGCTGAATACGAGCGTGAGCTATTCGCAGAGATTCCGCTGCGGCATACCCATCGGGGTGGATTTGACGACGAGCCCTTGCCCGACGGGCTGCTCGCCGCACTGCGTGGTGAGGCCGCGAAAGAGAGTGCGGTGCTGCGGATCCTCGGTGACGAGGCTCAGCGAGTCGCGCTCGCGGCTGTCGTCGAGGCTGGCGACTACGCGGTGCGGCAGGATGACGCGAGGGCTCGCGAGGGCGCCAAATGGGCGCCTGGACCTCGCAGCAAGCGGCGCGATGGCGTCCCGGCGACCGCGTACCCTGCCCGTCAGGAAAGAACCGAGCCTGACTTCCCTGCCCGCGACTTCGCCCACGGACACGGCTGGGGCCTCCCGCCAGCAGGCGAAGGCCAGCTGCCCAGGTCGGCGGGCGTGGTCGCCTTGCTGACTACGGCCGCCGACCGGCCAGCGGACTGGATCAACGCAGGCCAAGCGCTGCAGCGAGTCTTGCTCTTCGCTACCAGTTGCGGCCTGGCGGCTGCCTTGCACAGCCAGCCGCTTGAGATCCCTGAGCTCCGTGACTTCATCAGAGCGCATTTCTGCGACGGCGACTACCCGCAGATGGTGCTCAGGTTTGGGGCCACCAGCCAGGCTTCGGTCAGCGTCCGCCGACCGGTCGATGACGTGCTGATCTAGGAGCAGCTCGAACCGGATGTCCCGCCTCGCGTCGGGCGAGACATCCGGTAACCGTCAAGCCGCGTCAGGCTTGATGGCTGGCTGCTCAGAACTGGAAGACGACGCGAGCCGGAATGCTGCCGGAAAGCACGGCGTCGATCGACTCATTGACCTCATCGAGCTTCCTGTCGACAGCAATGACCTTGGTGCGCCCGGCCGCGTGCAGCGCGAACACGTCCGCTAGGTCGTTGCGGGTGCCCACAATCGAGCCAAGCACTGACTTACCGCCGAGTACCGTGTCGAAGATCGGCACGTTGAGCGCCGCGTCTCCGGCGGGTAGCGCGACGCAGACCAGGCGGCCGCCACGCCGCAGCGAGCGGAATGCCTGGTCGAAGGATGCGGCTGAGGCAGCCAGCGCGACTGCCACATCGGCACCGCCGAGCTCGCGGATGGCCTCAACGGGGTCGCAGGTCGCGGCGTTAATCACATGGTCGGCACCGAGCTCGGTCGCCATGGCCAGCTTGTGATCTTCGACATCCACCGCGATCGTGAATCCGCCAGCTATGCGGGCGTACTGTACCGCCAGGTGTCCGAGACCGCCGACTCCGAATACGGCGACGGTCTGCGCTGGCGCTACCTGTGCGACCTTGATGGCTTTGTAGGTCGTAACGCCCGCGCAGGTCAAGGGCGCGGCATCGCGACTGGAGATGGACTTCGGCACGGGTGTGGCAAAGTTGGCCGGAGCGACCGCGTACTCGGCGAATGTGCCGTTGACCGAGTAACCAGAATTCTGCTGGCTCTCGCACAACGTCTCCCAGCCGGCAATGCAGTAGCGGCACTCACCGCACGCGTAACCTAGCCAGGCGATCGCGACCCGATCACCAACGCCGCGAGTGGTCACCCCAGGCCCGACCGCCTCGACAATGCCGATGCCTTCGTGCCCTGGGATGAACGGCGGCGTCGGCTTGACCGGCCAGTCACCGTGCGCGGCGTGGATGTCGGTGTGGCACAATCCGGAGGTTTCCATTCTGACCAGCACTTCTCCCGGCCCTGGCTCCGGTATCGGCAGATCCTGAATCTGCAGCGGAGAATGGAAATCAGTGACGACTGCGGCCTTCATGGCATGCTCCAATCCGTTTGACAAAAAGTGCGATGCACGCATCCACTCTTGCCGCAGACAGTTAGCGCCGCTAAAGGCAACCGACCCAATTCCGCGTGACCTTGGTCCCGCGCGCGGGACCAAGGTCACACTAGGAGGGCTTGGCGAAACGATTGACGAAAGGCAGGAGCCCGGACGATCTTGATCTGATCGCCTGCCCTCAGCCACGCCTGGTCGGTCTTGCTCTCGTAGCGACCGCGCTTCTTGCTGAAGATGGCCTTACCGGATCGCTGAGCCATTCGCGCCACTGATCGAGGTCGGGCATCGGTGATGTCAAGGTTCCTCCCGGTCGTGCTGGAAGCCGTCACTGAAGTCGGCCGGAGCCTCGAAAGTGACGCGTTCCGGTCCCGGCGGGAGCCACTCGAAAACGTGATGCCGGACACGCCGCTGAAGTCTCGCGAGTCCCGCAAACAAGTCCGGCCCCGAGACCCTTGCTTGCGCGTAGGTCTCGGGGACGTCGTGGTTCCAGGCAGATCTGGGGACAGTCGAGCCTAAGGCTGCGGGCCGCAGAGGCAGGACCCCGGGTGAAACGTTGGTGGCGCGTTGTTGCCGGGCACTGACGGCACCGTGCGGCAGTATGTCCAGTGTGATCAGAGCGACCGTGAGCCAAGCAACTGATCTGCCAACCGTGGTCAGGCAGGTGCGTGCCTTCCCGCGCCTGCGTTACATGGGTTCCAAGTACAGGCTCGTTCCGGATCTTGCAGAGACCTTCGCCGAAGTCGGCGGCCGGACCGCCCTCGACGCCTTCTCGGGCAGCGGTGTCGTTTCCTACCTGTTGAAGGCGCTTAGCTATCAGGTCACTGCCAACGATTTCTTGAACTTCCCCTCGGCCATTTCTCGCGCCACCGTGGTGAACCATGATCAGGTGCTTACCGATCAGGACGTTGCCGTCATTTGCGGACCTCCGGCCGATGACCGTGACTTCATTCAGCGGACCTTCGAAGGCCTGTACTTCACGGACGAGGACCGGAAGTTCCTGGACTCGGCGTGGTCGCACATCGACCTCATGACCGGCCCTAAGCGCGACATCGCAATCTCAGCACTGGTGCTGGCGGCGGCGCGTAAACAGCCTCGTGGAGTGTTCACCTTCACCGACCTGCGGTATGACGACGGTTGCCGCGACCTACACATGTCTCTCCGCGAGCACTTCGCGCAGCGGGTCAGCGAGTACAACAGCGTCGTGTTCGACAGCGGCCAGCGCTGCACCGCCATGTCGAGCGATGTGTTCGAGCTCAGCCCGGAGCCTTACGATCTCGTCTACCTTGACCCGCCGTATGCGCCGCCCACAGACGACAACTGCTATATCAAGCGCTACCACTTCCTGGAGGGCCTATCCGTCTACTGGCGCGGCCAGACGATCATGGAGAACACGCGGACGAAGAAGCTGGTCAAGCGGTACACGCCCTTCTCCTACAAGCACTCGGTCACGGACGCGCTACGCAAGACCTTCAAGCAGTATCAGGATTCAGCCATTGTGCTGTCATACTCGTCAAATGCCGTTCCGGACCTTGCGACCATCGAGGCCCTGCTGCACGAGGTGAAGGATGAAGTTCAGGTTCGGCTCGTCGACCACAAGTACACTTTCGGCACGCACTCAGCCGCTCAGCGCCGAGCCGTATCGGAGTACATCTTCATAGCCCGATGACGAGTCAGGGATACCCCCGTTGCCAGACATCAAGCCGCTCCCTCGGCACGCGGGCGAAGGCTTCCTCGACGAGCGGCCACTCAGGACCGCGCGCCAGCGCCTTGGCACCCTGGCCGTTGGCCGTCCGGACGGCCAAGGACTTTTAACTTTCGCCAATCACTCCTAGTGCCGTTTCGGCTCACCTGGCCGGGGCCGAGATCGGTCCAGTTCGGATCTCAGGACGTCCGGCGGACGCGTCGGCCGGTGACCCGCATCGGGCTGATCTTGATGAAGTGATCTCGTTCGCCACCCGGCCAGGGCTCCACTCCGGCCGCCTCCGCCTGCGCCAACTCGGCGTCGTCAAGCACGTGATGGGCCGGACCCTGCACGAGCACGCTCCAGCCCTCACGAGTGATCTGGTCGAACTCGTCGATCTCAAAGGCGACCCGGTACTCGCCACCTGGAATCTCAGCCCGCAAGTCCTCGACGGTCAGGCTGTCCCGTCCGGTGCGGAACAAGATCGCGCCATCGAGCAGCTTGTAGTTGACCGGTAGCACAGTCAGGTCATAGCGACCCGAGTACGCGATCCGGCCGATCCCGCCTGCCGCGACCAGGCGCAGGCACTCGCCCTCGTCGAGAATCTCAAGTGATGCCTGGTCTGGCACGTCCTCGCCCCCTGCTGGTCGGCTGCCGCCCATCAGCGGTCCAGCATCACATTAGCCTCTCACCTGGCTTGGCGGACTGGCATGCGAGGCCGGCCGCCATGATCTGGCGTTGGTCCCGTCCGAACGGGACCAAGTGCCCTGACCGGGTCAGCCCTGACGGGCGCACCCTGACAGCAGGGAAGCCGCCCGACCGGCCGAGCGGCGCGGAAAGAGGAAGAGCCATGATGATACGCATCGTGATCGCGCTCATTGCGGCGGCCGTCCTCGCCGGCGCGGTGGAGTACTGGCTCTGGCGGCAGGGCGTTTTCGCGGCCGACCGGGCCAGGCCAAGCCGCAGCGGCGGGCCGGATGCCAGCCGACGGACCCGAGTACTGACCGATTCACTTAGCTATGTCGGCGCGATCTTCATCGTCGTCGGCAGCGGCGTCGCGGTCGAAGAGCACTGGCTGCATGTGACCAGCCAGGTCCGGGCCGAGATCTTGGCCGCTGCCGCGATTTGCCTGCTGCTCGGCGGCTTTGCCGTCCGCTGGGTAACCGCATCGCCCGACCGGAGGCTGACCGAGGCGCTGTGGATCGCCTGCGCCGCATGCCTAGGCGGCACCGCTGGGATCGCCTGGACCGCAGGCCAGCGCCAAACCGCTGCCAGCACTCTGGCCATCGCCAGCATCACAATTGCCCCAACCGCCGCCGTGCTGTGGCTGCTCTGCCGCAGGGAGATGCTGCTGGTAACCTCCCTGGCCGGGCTCACCGGAACGGCCTGCGGCACGATCTTGATCGCGGCCAGCCACGCCGCGCCCTGGCTCGCCGCCGCCACCGGCCTATGGCTCATTGGCATCGCCTGGGTCATCCTCGGCACTGTGTATCCAGAACCCCTGGGGACTAGCATGCCGCTCGGCGCCGCCGCCGCGTTGTTGGCTCCTGCCATTTTGGTCCACGACCTCAGTTGGATCAGCGTCGCAGGCATCGCCACCGCAGCCGCCGCCATGGCCGCCAGCGTGCCGCTCAAGAACACCGTCATCCTCGCGTTCGGCTCGCTAGCCCTACTCGGCTACCTCGCCTTCACCCTCACTCACTACGCCGGCAAGACACTTGGCGCTCCGGTCACCATCATCGTCGCCGGCCTCCTGCTCGTCGCCCTCGCACTGCTCACCACCCGACTCGGACGAGCCACCAGGCCGCTGGGCATGCCACCGAGCCAAGACCTGCCCACCGACGGCGCTGCCGCTCAGTCTCTTAACGAACGATCAGGGACGGCGGCCGGTGTGGGCTCCGACCCGCTGCCACGAGCAGCGGTAGGTGGCACGACCCGACAGCCGGTCTCTGTTGCTGCGCAAGCGCCAGCCCGGCCATCCAGCCATCCAGGCCAGTAATCCGCGCACACCCCCGCAGGACGGCCAGGCCGCCCGAGAAGGGTTGCCGACGCCTATCGGACGACGATGATCTCGCCGGTGTTCCACACGAAGGCTGGACAGTCGGTGTAGTAGTACTTGCCTGGCTTAGTGAAGGTGACGGTTTGCGACTGGCCGGGCGCGAGCGGTCCGATATTGAAGCTGGCCGGGTCGAAGAACGAATCCGCGCAGTGCGCATGGGCATTAGTAGCCGGATTGCGGAACGTCACCTTGGTCCCAGTCGACACGGTCATAATGTCCGGCGCCATGGCCGTAGTGTGAGCAAGATCCTCCGTCGTGCCCGGCGTGCCCGCAGTCCAATCCACGCCTAGCTCGACGGTATCGGCGGTCTCAGCTCCCGGCACGGTTCTCACCCCGGTAATGAGGCCTCGCCGCGCCGGCCGGGGCGGGGCTTTGGCCCGAGCCGTGACCGGGCCGCCGAGCTTGAATGCCCATAGGTTGCAGGTGACCGACGAGGCGCAGGCAAACACCGCCACGTACTGGATGCCCTTGACGCTATAGGTGATGGGGGTGCTGGTGATGCTTGAGCCGGTTTGCCAGCTCCATAGCAGCTTTCCGGTGGCGGCTGATCTAGCAGCGAACAGGCCGCCAAGGGAACCCTGGAAGAGCAGGCCGCCCGCAGTGGTCAAGACCCCCTCGCCATGTTGCGACGGGTACTTGGTCTTGACCTGCCAGACGATCTCGTTGGTCCGCGGATTGACGGCATCGAGCACGCCTGCTTCCAACTCGCCCGCTGGCGCCCAGGATGTCGGCTGCCCGTAAGGCCGCCCGTTGCTCCATGCGGTATCGACCTCGGAGGCTGGCACGTACAGCAGCCCGGTCTGGTGCGAGAAGGACAACGGCTCCCAGTTCGACCCGCCGCCACGTCCTGGGGTGTCCATGACGGGCTGGTCACCGGCGGGCGTGAACTCGCAACCTGCTTTGTAACCAGGAATAACCCGCGTCGGCCCAGTCTGCTGCGGGCAGATCGGCACCAGCGAGTTGCCGTCAGGAATGGGCTGGGTGGGTGAACTGTCCAGGGCGGGCAGCACCGGCACGGGCTTATCTTGCACTGGAATGACCGGCTTCCCGGTCTTAGCGTCAAGGTAGTACAGCCAGGCTGTCTTGCTGCCGTAGATGACGACCTCGCGCGCCACTCCCGAGTAGCGAACCGTCGCGATGACCGGCCACATCTCGTTGTCGTAGTCCCACAGGTCGTGGTGAACGGACTGGAAGTACCAGGCCATCTTGCCGGTGCTGGCATGCAGCGCGACGATCGAGTTGTCGTAGAGGTTATCGCCCGCCCGCTGGCCCCCGGCCACTAGCGGATCGGGGTTCCCGAAGGTGACGTAGATCAGGCCGAGCTTCGGCTCGATGGCTGGCCCGATCCACGAGTCCCCACCACCGCCCAGGTAGGTGCCAGGAGGCCAGGACCGGGAGTTGCGGTCACCAGGGCCAGCCGTCGAGCCGAAACTCCACGCGAGCGAGCCGTCCGAGGCGTGCAGCGCGTAGATGTGGCCGCGCATCTTCGATTCGCCGCCGTTCGCTGTCCCGGTCAAGACCAGGCCGTTGTAGTACTCCACCCACGCCGTCCAGGCGTGCTTCGACGCATAGTCATCCTGGCCAGGAGTGCCGACCTGGACCTGCCAGCTGACCTTGCCGGTCAGCTGATTCAGCGCGACCACGTGCTCGCCGCCCAGGCCGGAGAAGACCATCCCATCGCCAACGGCCACGCCCCGTTCCTCGCCGGCGAGCCCCGACGTGTACTTCCAGATCAGCCTGCCGGTGGTCGCGGACAGCGCGTAAACAGTGCCCTGCCAGTCCTGAACGTAGATGATGCCATCGACCTCGGCCGGCGTGCTCTCCTGTGCCAGGTCAGCGCGAGCCTCGCTAAAGTGCCGCACCCACGCTCCGCGCAGTCGCGTGACGTTGGCCACCCGGACTTCAGCCAGCGATGAGTAGTCCTGGTCGCCGAAGTTCCCGCCTACCTTGGGCGAGTTGGCGGACGTGGCCGTGCAGCAGGCCGCAGGCTGGGGCGGGACCGCCGAGCCGGCAGCGTGACCCGAAGCAAGCGCCCCGGTACCTTGGGCCAGAGCCGCGGCTGCGGCGAGCACAGTGAGCGTAGCGATCAGCTTGCCGCGAATCGTGCGCGTCATGAATCTTGCTCCCTGAAAGACCCTGAGTTCCGATCGGCAACGGATTGGCCGCAGCTGGTGAGCGAGCTTGGCAGAAAGCTGCGAATGCTGACGACCTGAGCAGTCCGGCGCACACATAGTGTGTCGCCTCAGTACCCACGATGGTTTACAAGCGACGCCTCAGCGTTGAGAACTGTTACCTGCCGTGGCCGGCGAATATCATTGCCTACCGAATAACTGATTTCTCTTAGACGGCAGCATTGAATCTAGATGCCGCGCCGCACGACCAGCGTGACGCCGGTAAGTGGTCAAGCCATTACTTATCGACAGTCAGCATCTTGCCGACACAAATGACCGTGCGACTGTCCCCTCGGCCGAGCAGCCGACACTCTGGCAGTTGTGCATCCTGATGGGCGGAGGAAGCCGGAGCCGGAGGAGGCCGGGGTCGGGCGGTAAAGGCCTGGCACGCGGGACGGGTGCGAACCCATGCCGGATCGTCCTCACGCTGCGCGTGACGAACCGATACAATGCCAGACGATCCATTGAAATTTCGGCATCACGCGCGATCACAGGATGTGAGCGCATCGCGCCTTGGAGCGCAGGCATGGATGGTGGCGCGGATCGGCCAACTGCCATAAGAGCCAGTACAGCCGCCGGGAGAGTCACAGCCGATGCTGTCCCGCTGGTGGGACGGCGTGACGCGCTGCGCGCATTGAAGGATGCGCTCGACGCATCGAGCGCGGGCTCGTTTCAATTCCTCCTTTTGGTCGGTGAGCCTGGCGCGGGCAAGACGCGCCTGCTCGCTGAGCTTGCCGCCGCCGCCGACCGGCAAGAGCTGGCCACGCGGTGGGGCCGGGCCGCCGAGTTTGAGCAGCAACTCCCCTTCGGAGCGGTCGTCGACGCGCTTGATGACCAAGTGGAAGCATCGTTGCCCGGCCTCGTCGAACGGCTGGGCGAGGAGACGTCAGCGCTGCTTGCCACCGTGCTGCCGTCAGTGCGGACGGTGTCGCCCGGCCAGGGTGCCTTGGCAGCCTCCAACCCTGGTAGCGACCTAACTGCCAGGCTTCGCCTGCACCGTGCCTTGCGGCGGCTGCTTGAGGATCTGGCCGCTCCCGATGGGCTGGTGCTGATCTTCGACGACGTGCATTGGGCCGACGATGCGTCCGTCGAGTTGCTTGATCACCTGGTCCGTCATCCACCCAGGGGCAGGGTGCTGGTGGCGATCGCCTATCGTCCGGCGCAGGCATCGGCACGGCTCGCGGCGTTGCTCGGCTCCGCTGCCGCCCATGGCCGCGAAGTGCCGGTGGGACCGCTCACCTTGGCCGAGGCTGAGCAATTGCTCGGCCCGGACACCAGCCGACCGCGCTGCCGGGCGCTGCACGAGGCCAGCGGTGGCAACCCCTTTTACCTGGAGGCCCTGGCCCGCATGGGCCAAAGCGCGCAGCTCACGACGGATAGCTCCGATGGCGGCGAGTTGCCGCCGGCGGTGCGCACCGCGCTGCGGCTTGAACTGGCCGGCCTGTCCATGACTTCGCTCCGGGTGGCTCAAGCCGCAGCGGTAGCGGCGGACGAGTTCGAGCCGACCTTGGTCGCGGTGGCAGCCGAGGTGGACGAGGACGACGCGCTCGCCGCGCTGAATGACATGGCCGCGCGTGACATCGTGAGGCCGGCGTTGGCCGGGCGGCTGCGGTTCAGGCACCCGCTGGTGCGCCGCGCCGCCTACGACTGCGCCTCGGCCGGCTGGCGCCTTGGCGCGCACGCTCGGATCGCCGCGCATCTTGCCGAGGTCGGCGCGCCCGCAGCCCTGCGGGCGCATCATGTCGAGCGGTCAGCGCCCTTCGGTGACCAGGCGGCCGTCAGCACACTGGTGGAGGCGGCGCGCGATGCGGCCGCGCAGGCGCCGGCCACTGCGGCGCATTGGCTGGAGGCGGCGCTGAAGATCATGCCGGTCGGCACCGCGGGGCCCGACCGGCAACTCGAAGTGCTCCTTGAGGTGGCCAGGTTGCGAGCGGTGAGCGGCCAGCTCACCGCTGGGCGCGATGCGGCCCGCGAAGCGCTGCGGCGGCTGCCACCCGACGATTACGGCAGGCGGGCGCTAGCGGCCCGGTTCTGCGCTCTGATGGAGCGGCAGCTTGACCGGCCGCACGAGGCCCGCGCGGTATTGCTTGGCGAGTTGCGGCGGATCCCCGACCCGCAGTCGGCGATGGCCGTCCCGCTGCGAACCCGGCTGGTGGCCGAGAGCCTGATGCGCGGCGACATCCGGGCGGCCCAAGCCGTACTTGACCTGATGCCCGAACGCGCGGATGCCCTGGATTCCAGCGTCGCGATCGCGATCGCGGCGCTGCGCCCGCTGCCCGCCTACGCCCTTGGCCAGCTCACCGACGCGGCCCGTTTCATCGAGATCGCCGATCAGCTCATTTCCGCCGCATCAGACGACGAGCTTGCCGACTGGCTCGACGCCATTGCCTGGCTGTGCTGGACGGAAACGGTGATGGGCCGGTATAGCAGCGCCCTCACCCATTTCGACCGCGCGGTCGCTATCGCCCGCTCCACCGGGCAGGGTTACATCATCAGCAATCTGCTGGCCGGCCAAGCTCAGGTGCAAACGATGTTCGGCCGTCTTGCCGACGCGGCAGCCGCCGCCGAGGAAGCGGCCGAGGTGGCCAGGCTGCTGCGATCTGGCCACCAACTGGTCTTCGCGCTCGCCCAGCAGTGCCTAGTGGAAAGCTGGTCAGGCGCGGATCAGACCGCCGTGCGGCTGGGCGAAGAGGCCGTGCGGACCGGGCAAGGCAACGGCGAATGGTCAGGCGCGCACGCGCATTACGCGCTAGCAATCGCGCTGGTCAACGCAGGCCACCGGGATGCTGGCCGCGAGGCCATGACGCAGGCATCGAGCGGCTCGAACCGGCTCATGCTCGACCGGCGCAGCCTGCTTGCGGCCTGTGAGGTGATGGCCGGCCTCGAGGCCGACTGCGACAACCCCGACGAGGCTACCCGCTGGGCCGATCGTGCCGACCGGGTCGCGTACCCCGGCCAGGCTGGTACCGCCCTGCTGGCCCGCGCGCACGCGCTCCGCGCGAGCGATCCTTCGGCCGCCGCCGTCGCGGCTGGGCAGGCCGCCCAGTTGTTTGAGAGCACCGGCCTGCTCATTGACGCCGGCCGCGCCAGGCTTTGCGCGGGCACGGCGTACGCCGCGGCCGGGGATAGCGGCCAGGCCCGCGCCGAACTCGCGGCAGCCGCCCGCACGTTCGCCGAGTGCGGCGCGCGCTCGTTGCACGCCGCCACCGCGCGCCAGCAGCGCAAGCTCGGCGTCCGAGTGTCGATGCCAGGAAGAAGCGCGGGGGTACACGGCCTCACCCAGCGAGAACTTGACGTAGTCAAGCTGGTCGGCGAGGGCTACACCAACCAGCAGATCGCAGAGTCATTGTTCGTCAGCATCAGAACCGTGGAAACTCACCTGTCCCACATCTTCACCAAACTCGGCGTCACCACCCGCACTGCCGTACTGAAAGCGATGAGCGAGCGGCTATAAGTCAGTGTTTACCACGATGCGCTGGATCCGCGTGTGCGGGCAGTGTGAACCGTGGCGGCAAGCGGCAGTCGAGCATGGGGAGGACCGATGGAGGGCCGCATCCCGCGGTACACGCTCGCCGGGGTCAAGGACGCGCAGGTGTCAACGCACCCGTTCGCGACCGAAGATGGCCTGGGACTTAACCTGACGCGGTTCCGCCGGGCCGAATGCGACGACGTCGTCCTGCTCGTACACGGCCTGACCTCATCCATCGACATGTTCATCATGCCTGAGCAGCGCAACCTGGTCAGCTACCTGCTTGACGACGGCTTCACTGATGTTTGGGCGCTTGACTTCCGCATGAGCAATCGCTTCCCCTACGACTGCGAGACCCACTCGTACACCCTCGACGACATCGCTGACTGGGACTACCCCGCTGCGATCAGCGAACTGCGGCGGCACATCGGGGACCGCAGAGTGCACGTGATCGCTCATTGCCTCGGCTCGCTGTCCTTCATGATGAGCCTATTCGGCGGCCGGCTACCCGACATTGCCAGCGTGACCTGCAACAGCGTCGCGCTGACGCCACGAGTACCGACCTGGTCACGACTGAAGCTCAGCTACGGTCCCCGGTTGTTCGAGTACCTATTCGGGATCTCCTTTCTGGATCCGCGCTTCTCCCGCAGCCCGATGCTGACGCGCGACTGGGCACTTGGGCACCTGGTATCGATGGCCCACCGCGAGTGCCAGGTGAGCGAATGCCACATGCTCAGCTTCATGTGGGGCAGCGGGCACCCGGCGATGTACGAACACGACAACCTGCTGCCAGTCACCCATGAGCGGCTGGCCGACCTTTGCAGCGCCTGCGGCATCTACTACGACCGGCATGTCGCCAAGATGGTGCGGGCCGGGCACGCGGTAAAATTCGATGCCCGTCGCCATCACGACTTGCCCGACGACTATCTGGCCAATGCCGACAAGGTCACGACGCCGATCCTGCTGCTCACCGGTGACCACAACCGCGTGTTTACCGACTCGAACATCGTCTGCCACCAACTGCTCGCCCAGGTCATGCCTGGCCCGTGCGAGCTTGAGATCCTGCCAGGTTACGGTCACCTGGACCCATTCGTCGGCAAAGACGCTCACCTGAACGTGTTCCCGCTGATAAGCCATTTTCTCAAGCGACAGGCGGCTTGACATGACGAGCCCAGGCACCACCTCGGCGGCTGAGCACGCGGATGTGGTCATTGTCGGCTCGGGCTTCGGCGGCTCGGTGACCGCCTATCGGCTTGCCCAGGCAGGGCTATCGGTCGTAGTGCTCGAACGCGGCAACGCGTACCCTCCTGGCAGCTTCCCGCGTACGCCTGCACAGATGAGCAAGGCGTTCTGGAATCCCGCCGCCGGGCTTTACGGGATGTTCGACGTCTGGCGCTTCAGCGGCTGCGATTCCGTCGTGTCGAGCGGCCTAGGCGGAGGTTCCCTGATCTACGCGAATGTCCTGCTGCGCAAGGACGAGCATTGGTTCGTCAAGGACGATCCGCTCCCACACGGTGGATACGAATCCTGGCCGGTGACCCGCGCCGACCTCGACCCGCATTACGACGAAGTAGAGCGCATGCTCGGCGCGACGCCCTACCCGTTTGAAGCACCAGGGTACGCGACCCCCAAGACGCACGCGATGCGGGACGCCGCGGCGGAACTCGGCCTGAATTGGCAGCTACCGCCGCTGGCGGTGAGCTTCAGGCCGGGGCCAGACACCGCGCCGGGCCTCGGCCTGCCGATCGTCGACCTTGGCTACGGCAACCTGCACGCCAAGCAGCGCAGCACCTGCCGCTTGTGCGGCGAGTGCGACATCGGCTGCAATTTCGGCGCGAAGAACTCCCTGGATCACAACTACCTCTCGGCGGCTGCGCACCACGGCGCCGAACTGCGCACCGGCCACGAGGTACGCGCTGTCCGCCCGAGGCCGTCCGGCGGGTACGAAGTGGACTACGTTCGGCGCGACCCGCAAGACCAAGACGATCGCCACGACGCCGCGGCGCAGCCGCTGCGGGTCATCACGTGCGATCGACTCGTGCTGGCCGCTGGCACCTTCGGCACCACTTACCTGCTCCTGCGCAGCCGTCCTCACTTCCGTGGCCTCAGCGCGGCACTCGGCACCCGCTTCAGCAGTAACGGCGACGTGCTGAGCTTCCTCGTCAACGCCAAGAATCACAACCGCGCCCGGCCGCTTGAGGCTAGCCACGGGCCGGTGATCACGAGCGCCATCCGCCTAAGTGACGAACATGATGGGGCTGGCGAGGCCGGCCGAGGCGCTTACATCGAAGACGGCGGCTACCCAGCCTTCATCGACTGGCTGGTGGAGGCAGCGAATGTACCCGGTGATACCCGGCACCTGGCGCGATTCGCGCTGGAGCGGCTGCATTCGATCGTGGGGCGGGTGCACGCAACCGACATATCTGGCGAGATCTCTGAGCTCATCGGCACCGACGCGCTTTCGGTCAGCTCGTTGCCGCTACTGGGAATGGGCCGGGACGTCCCTGACGGTCTCTTGTGGCTGCGCGGCAACCAACTCGACCTTGCCTGGACGACAGCTACCAGCGAGGCCTACTTCGGGCGGGTAATAGCGACCATGCGCCGCATCGCGGCCGTGCTCGGCGCGCATTACGTCGACAACCCGATGTGGCTGCGCAAGCGGATCATCACCGTCCATCCGGTCGGCGGCGCTCCGATGGGGCGCGACCGCAGCGTCGGGGTGTGCGACTCCTATGGCGAAGTGTTCGGACATCCAGGGCTCTATATCGCGGACGGTGCGGTAATGCCAGGACCGGTCGGCCCCAACCCATCGCTGACGATCGCCGCATTGGCGAACCGGATGTGCACGCGGTTGCTTGAAGAGCGGCCAGCACTGACAACCGGGGGGACCGATCTGGACGGTACCGGATCGGCGGCGATCCGGGCGGTGCACCAGCGACTGGTGCACCGCCCGGACAGCACGTCGCTGTCGTTTACCGAGGAGATGAGCGGGATGTGCACCCCCAAGGTGCGCCGAGGCATCTTGGGCGCGACCGGCCAAGCGCCCCAGGTGCCGATAGCGTTCCGGCTCACGATTACGGCCGACGATGTGGAGTTGTTCCTCGATGATCCCGACCACTGCGCCCGGGCTGAGGGCTGGATTGACGCCGCAAGCTTCGGGGGCCGGCGTCAAATCCAGCAGGGCTGGTTCAACCTGTTCGCGCCCGACGGCGCGCCTGACCTCCGCCTCATGCGGTACCGGCTGCAATTCGAAGACGCTTCAGGCCAGCCCCGCACCGTCATTGGCCAAAAGGACATCTGGCACGGCCCTCCCACCAGGATCTGGCCGGACACGTCGACGCTGTACTTCCAACTGCTCGAGGGCCACGTAGCCGAAGCCGACGATGACAACGCCCGCATCCTGGCGACAGGGACTATGCACCTGCGCATCACTGGCTTCGCGCGAGAGCTCACCACTTTCCGCACCAAGGGGCCGCATGGAGCTGAGGCCCTAGAGCGGTTCGGCCGCTTCTTCGCTGGCCAGCTATGGGACGTGTACGGACCACAGCACACCGACGCGTAACCAGCGCGGGATCAGGTGATCGGCACAGCCGTGGAGGTTTGCGCCGCTGACGGCCGGTGCGATGCGCCGTCAGGCTGCAAAAAAAGCGTGATCACGGCATCCGTTCCTGCGACAACGGCCAGCCACCGCCAGGCTGACCGACTACTATTACACTGACTGATATATTGGTCGTCGTAATAGTAGGGTGAGTGCTCGTGACCAAACCAGATGGCGGGACTGGGCCAGACGCGCTGCGCCGGGCCGGGGAGGCGTCGGTGTTGATCTTGATCAGCCTTGCCGACGGGCCTAAGCACGGCTACGCGCTGATCCAGGACATCAAGGCGCTCGCGGGCGTCCAACTCGGGCCCGGCACCCTTTACGGCGCGCTTGACCGGCTCGAAGGGCTCGGCCTGATCGAGGCATTGCCCGCCGACGAGCGGCGTCATCCCTACCGCATTACGGTGCCAGGCGCGGCCGCTCTTCGCGCCCACCTCGATTCGGTGGAGCGAGTCAGCGCGGCCGGGCGGCTGCGGCTGCAACTCGGCGGAATCTGATGGCGAACCCACGGACGGCCCGGCTGGTCGGCACCGCGCTGCGGTGCTATCCGGCTCGCTGGCGACAACGGCACGGCACCGACGCCGCCGAACTCGCCGCGCTGCTCATTAGCGACGGCACTCCGGCCCGCTCGGTCGCCGTGAGCTACCTGGCCGGCGCGGCTCGCGAATGGCTGGCACCGCGCACTGGCCGGCGCCTGGTTACGGCGGTCTGCGCGCTGCTCGTCGCGGCCAGCGCACTAAGCGTCCCGGCCGGCCTGCTTGACGCCGCGGCACCGGCCAAGGCAGCCAGCACGAGCCAGGCCCACGGACGCGCGCGCTGCCGGCCTCGCCGCCCGAAGACAGTACCTGGCTCGGTCGGCGCCGCTGACCACTCGAAGCTCAACATCAAGAAGGTCGGGCATGGCCAATCCTGTTGATCCCGGCACTGCCAAGGCCGACCCGCCGCGACACCGGCGGGCGACCAGGGCACTGGCGGAGACCGCCATCACGTTCCTCGTGGCGATTCTGCTTGCCGTCCTGGCGCGCGCGTTCGTGTTCCAGACCTTCTGGATCCCCTCCGCGTCGATGGTGCCCACCCTCGCCGTCCACGACCGGATCGTGGTGCAAAAGGCGTTCTTCACTTGGCATGATGTGCGCGCTGGCAACATCGTGGTGTTCGACCACCCGCCGCGCGACCACTGTCCAGGACCGCAGAACAGCGACCTGGTTAAGCGCGTCATCGCGCTGCCAGGCCAGACCATCTACTCATCGGGCAACACCATTTACGTGGACAAGCGACCGCTCGCCGAGCCCTATCTGCCGCACCCCGACCCGCTCGGGCCGCCTATCGCCAGCAGCCGGCACCCGTACCTGGTACCGCCAGGCGAGTTCTACGTCCTAGGCGACAACCGGGCAGACTCCTGCGACAGCCGGTTCTGGGGCCCGATCAAAGGCACCAGCATCGTCGGCAAGGCAGTCCTGGTGTGGTGGCACGATAACCATCCCGAGTTCCGCCCGCTCTGACCTCGGCCACAGTCACCCGTGCGGTCACAGACGCCTTTGCTAGCACTGACAAAGTTGCCGTTCCCGGCACCGTGGTGCTGCCGCATACTGGTTCGGTGGAACCGGCAGCTCTTTTCGTCCGGGGGAAGGTCCAACTCCCCGCGGGCCGATACTGGCGGGCACGCCGCCCGCGGCTAGCCGGGCCATCCGATCAGGCCCTGCACCAACTAGCTGGCTGGTATGCGATCGCGCTACGGCTCGGCGGCGGGGTCCTGTTCACCGCCGTGGCCGTGCTGGCCGCAACGAGGCAGATTTCCGGCTGGTGGCTGGGCGTGCCACTGACCATGCTGTGCTTGTGGTCAGCCTTCTTTGCCTGGCAGGTCCGGCGGTCTGGCTTGACACCGACCTTGGTACTGGCCGACGCCGCCGTCATCTCGGCGCTGGCGCTGGCACAGCAGCACCTAGTACCGGCCGCGCTGATCAAGGACAACACGACCTGGATGCTCCCGCTGGCCTGCACCTCGGTGTACATCCTGCAGATCGCGCTGCGGCCGTGGCTCGGGCTGCCAGGTGCCGCGATCGTGGTCATCGCCTACGGGATCGGGGCCGGCCACCCAGTCGATGCCTTCCTGCTGGTGGTGGAGACCGTCGTCGCCGCCGGGCTGGTGGCGGTGATCCGCGGCGGTGCCAAGCAAGCGGACGCGATCGTCGCCGCCGGCTTGGAAACCGAGCGCAGGCTCAGGATCGAGGATGCCCGGCGCGCTGACGAACGGGAGCAGCACCGCCAGTTGCATGACACTGTCCTTTCTACCCTGACCATGGTCGCGGCGGCCGCCTTCGCCGGACCGTCCCCGGCGTTGAGCGCGCAGGCGGCCAGAGACCTGCACGTATTGCAAGGGCTCGCCGGGCACGCCAGCCATGCCAGCCGGGGCCGCGCCGCTGTGTGACCTCCGACCGAAGTTGGAGCGGGCCGCGGCCAACACCAGTGACCTGGCCGTACGACTAGAGCTTGCGCCTGTCACGCTGCCGTCGCCGGTCACAGATCAGTTGGCCGCCTGCGTCGGCGAGGCGCTGCGGAACGTCCAGCGGCATGCCGGAACCGACCAGGCGGAAGTGATCGTCACCGGCGGTACGGGCTGGGCGGTCGTCAAGATCACTGACCACGGCCGTGGCTTCGACCCAGCGGCCACCCCGCCATCGCGGCGGGGCATCCGCGAGTCGATTACCGGGCGGATGCTAGCGGTCGGCGGCCGGGCCGCGATCGCCAGCAGTCCGGGCGTGGGCACTACCGTCACCGTGCGGTGGCCGACATGACCGCCGTCCAGCCGGCCGCGATGCTGGCCGGGCGTTATCAACGGGCCTTCACCATCGCCGTGGTCTTCCTGGTCGCAGGCTGGCATCTCGCCGGAGCAGGCGGGCAGTTGCTGCATGACCGGCCGGCCTACGGCTCCTTCGCGTTTCAGGTCGCCATGTGGCTGGTCATGGCGCTGGCGATCACCGCCGGGTCCGTCCTAGTGCTGCGCGGCGTGCCTGGCTGGCGACCGGCCTGGGCGGTGGCCGTGATCGCGCTGGCCGCCAGCACGGCGGCGGCCGCGGCCAGCCCAGCCGGTCAGATGCTGGCGGTCAACTGGGCGTGGGGCAGTGCCGGCTGGACGGGCGTGCTCATGCTGCTCCGCCGCCGCACAACCGAGCTCGCGCTGCTACTCGCCGCCCAGGCCCTGGCCACCTTGGGCGTGCAGGTATGGGACGGGCTGAACCGTGCCGATCTGGCTGGCTTCCTCGCCCTGCTGGCCTGGTCGACCGGCGCGCAGGTGGCCGTCGCCGTCTTGGTCAGGGCGCTAGATGGCGCCGCCGGGCAGGCCGCCTCGGCAGCGCGGAGTGAGCACGCCGCCCGCGAGCGGGCGGCCACCGCTGAGATCATCCGGGCCGCCCGGCATGCCCGCTGGCAGGCGCTACAGGAAAGCGCCGTCCCGCTGATCGCTGAGCTAGCCGCGGGGACGGCTGATCCGGGCGACGCACGGGTGCAGATCAGGTGCGCGGTCCAGGCAGCCCGGCTGCGCCGGCTACTGGCCGAGGGAGATGAGGTTCCCGGCTCGCTGGTGCACGAACTGCACGCGAGTGCCGACGTGGCCGAGCGCCGTGGGGTTGCCGTAGAGATTGAGGCGGCCGGGCCGCTGGCGCAGGTGCCAGGCCCGACCCGGCGGGTGATCACCGATGCCGCGATCGCGATCCTGACCGCTGCGCGGAGCCAGGCGCGCATCACGCTGGCGACGGTAGCCTCACGGAATCGCAGTCAGCTTCGTCGCCGATACCGGCGCGGCCGTCGGGCTGCCCGCAGCCGATGCGGGGGTCGTCATCGAGCAGCAGCAAGACGGCGGCATGCTCTGGGCGGAGGCGCGATGGACCGGCCGGTGACGGTGGCGATTATCGAAGACCACCCGGTAGTTACCGAGGGCGTGGCCTCTTGGATCCGATCCGATCCCGGCCAGCGGGTGCGGCTAGTGCAGACGGCGAGCGACCTGGCCGGGCTCAGCGGCGTGCCACCAGCGGATGTGATCATCCTGGACCTGGAGCTTGTCTGGCGAGTTGGTCACCACGGAGATACCCGGACTGGTGGCAGTCGGATACCGGGTGGTGGCTTTTTCCGGGCACAGCGATCCAGTGATCGTCATGGAGACGCTGGACAACGGGGCGCACGCCTACGTGTCCAAGGATGAGGGCCGCGACCATCTAGTTGACGCGGTATTGGCGGCGGCCGCCGACCGGCCGTATGTGACCAGGTCGCAGGCCAAGGCGATGCTGGCCGACCGGCGCCCGGCCCGGCCCGCGCTGTCACAGCAGGAGGTGCAGGCGCTGCTGCTGTGGTTTCAAGGCCTGTCGAAAGCGTCCGTCGGACGGCGAATGTCGATTAGCGAGAACACCGTTCGGCAGTACATCACCCGCGCGCGTGCCAAGTACGCGGCCACCGGAAGGTCAGCGCCGAGTAAGGACGCGCTGCTTGCCCGCGCGATCGAGGACGGCGTCATCAAGCCGAGCGAACTTGAGCCACGCCAGTCATTCGCCCGCGCCGCCGCCGAGCGCCCCGGCCCGGGTGTCCCAGGCCAATGAGTGGCCAGGGACACCCAAGCTCCCCCGGAGCTGCACCCCAGCGAACCGGCCACAGGCCGACGCCAAGCTGCATGTGCCGGGCGCCGCGATGCCATCAGATCGCGGCTGGCACACGACCAGCTTTCCCGATGGAGGCGACATTGTCATGACGCCCGATCGGGTGACACGATGGCGAGCCGGCGATTCTCCGGGCGTGGTGACCGCGTTTCCCGGCGAACGGCGGATCGCTAGTGCGGGCTGGAGCCTGCGCGCCGAGCGGGTGGAAGTACTCGGCGGCGGTGCCTGGCGCGCGCTCATCGGCGTACGGCGCGATCTCAAGCTCCTGGTATCCGGCACCGACCTAGACGCCGAGGTCGAAGTGGCAGCCTGGGCGGGTGAGCCGGAAAAATCCGATGGCGTGGCCGTGATCGACGCGGGTGACGGCGTCCCTAGCCTGGCCCGAGTTCCGCTGTGCGGATGCGGGGACCGTGGCTGCGGCAACGCCGGAGTCCAGTTCGGCACCTGGCTGACCGCAGCCGGGTTGCCACAACTGGTCCACTTGCTACGGGAGTATCCCTGGACGGCGGCAATCCCCACCCGCTCGAACGCGCTACCAAGCGGCTGGGTCGGTTAGGCGAGGCGAGACAATACCTCGGGCACGTCGCTGACGGGTGGCAAGCGGCGTCCCGAGCCGACCAAGGTCGACGGCCATGAGGTGGACCCGCACCACCCGTCCTGTACGCGCACGAGCAGGTTCACGCCATCGGCACGCCAGCATCCGGTATCCGGGCAAGCTCAAACTAAGGGTGATCCCGACTATGGGCTAAAACGACATACTGGCCCGTGTCAGTCAGTCTGGCGTGACTCTTGCAGGCCCGGCTTACCTATGCATAAATGAATGAAAACAAGGTCTCGCTTAATGATCTAGGGCGAGACCGGGTTAAACGGAGGTAACTGTGGCACCTGTAACAGCCAAGGTCGCGTTAGCGGAGACCGTAGAAGAGCTTATCGCGAGATGGCGGACCACCGCAGATGGCGACAACCCCGCGGGCCCGCTGTACGCGGCCGGTGACTATGCGGAGACCGATATCGCCGCGCCACACATGATCACCACGTTCACGTCGGAACGCTGCTCGCACGTCAGTATCTGCACCGGCTCAGGTACCATCGACTGCTGCTGATGGCCGAGTGACCGAGTCGAACACTGGTGCCTTCACCAGTTCGCTGGGCTGCCTGATTCAGCCGGCTCTCGCCGATCTGGCGGCCCAGTTTGACGATGTGCCGCAGCTTGGCGCGGCCGAACGGCTTGCGATCGCCGACGGTGTCGGCTCAGCGCTCTACGAGACAGTGCATCGTAAATTGTGCCGCACGCTGATCCTTGAGCTTAATGCGGCACGAGTCGCTGGCAAGCTCAAGGCGGCCGACTCCGCCAGCCGGTGGACCGAATTCCTGGCGTTGTCCGGCGAGTCAGGATACTGGAAGTCTCTTGGCGAGCATTATCCGACAATGCTGCCTCGCATTCGGGGCTTACTGGCCAGGAGGTGCGAGGCCGCCGCGGCGATGGCGGCCAGGGTCGCCGCTGACCGGGCCGAGTTGACCGCGTTGACCGGCGAGCGAGTCGGTGAGCTGCTGCGGGTGCAGATTGGCGCCGGCGACAGCCACCGGGGCGGTCAGTCGGTCGCGATTTGCCATTTCCGCGGCGGCACGGTCGTCTATAAGCCGCGCTCCGTGCGCGTCGACCAGGTGCTTGGCGAGTTTTTGGCAGCGGTACTCGACATCGTCCCGGTGACGGCCAGGATCAAGGTGCCTGATGTGCTCTGCCGCGATGACTATGGCTGGACCGAATTCATCGACCACCGCTACTGCGCCAGTGATGCCGAGCTTGGCGACTTCTACCAGGGTATTGGCCAATGGCTCGCGGTGATGAGTCTGCTCGGAGGCAGCGACCTGCACGCGGAGAATGTCATCGCGTGCGGCCCTGTGCCTGTCGTGGTCGACTGTGAGACCCTCTTTACGCCACTGCCGCCGACGCGGCCCTCCGGTCTTGGCCTCGCCATGGACCAGGCCTCGCGCATGATTAGCTCGACGGTGCTGCGGATCGGGATGCTGCCCAACCGGGGCGTTGCCCTCGGCTTCCGCGGCGTCGATAGCTCTTCGGCCGGGGCGCTGCCCGGGCAGCAGCCAGTCACCGAGTTCCCTGTCATCGTCGGTGCGGGTACCGACCAGGCTCGATTCGGATACCAGGCGCTGCCTAGGCCGCCGTCCGCCAGCCATCCGAGCCCAGCCCCCGCGCTGGTGCGCTACTGGGAGCGGGTACTGGCCAGTTACAGCGAGTTGACGACCGGGCTGATCGAACTCGATCGCGCTGGCGGGCTTGACCCGCTGCTCCGACCTTTCGCCAACTGCGGGGTTCGAGTGGTGCTGCGCGCGACCGAGATCTATTCGGAGATTGCCAGGATGCTGTGGCATCCGGTGTCGTTGCATGAGCCTGCAGGCGCGGCCGACCGTGCGGCCGAATTGCTCGCCAGGAATGGCGAGGCCGTACCTGGCGCACCGACCAGCCCTGAGGTAATCGCCGCCGAGGTGTCCGACCTCCTTGCGGGCGACATACCGTATTTCGCCACCAGTGCCAGCTACGGCATGCTGTCCGGCCCCGGCGGCACGACCTGGCTGGCCGAGCAGGATCTAGTGGCCGCTACCCTCGACCGCTGGCGCGAGACCGATCTTGACCTCGAACGTCAGGTAATCAAGGCGACGCTGGTCAGCGCTTATCTCAATGAAGGGCTGCCGCCACTCGAAGGCTGGCAGCGCAAGGCAGCCGCGCCCGATCTCGAAGGTCTCGATCGCCGCCGCCGGAATCTCGCCGCCGAGCTGGTACGTAGGCTCGACCGGGCGGCCATCAGGGGCGACGACGGCACGGTCACGTGGATCGCGCCAGTGCTCAGCCCCGTCGGCTGGGCGGTGGAACCGCTCTACCCCGATGCGTACGCCGGCCTGTCCGGGTTGGCGCTGGTGATCGCCGCCTACGTACGGGAAGCTCAAGCTGGGCGGGCCGACGAGGTAGTCGAAATGGCCGGGTTGCTCGGCTCGGTCCTGCGGACTATGCGGGCGGCCGATGACAGTCTGCACCGCCAGCTGGACCAAACCGAGGTGCGGCTGCGTCCGCTACCAGTCGGCGGATACATCGGGCTGGGATCGCAGCTGTGGAGCTGGCTGACCTTGCATCAGTGGGGTGCCGCCTCCGACGGGCTGGCGCGCGCACGCGCCCTGGCCGAACTGGTGCCGGCCGCCATCGCGGCCGACGCCAGCTATGACCTGCTGACCGGCATGGCTGGCGTGATCGTCCCGCTGCTGAAGCTTGCGGCGATGACCGGTGAGCACAGGTGGCTCGCCGAGGCCGTTGCCGTCGGCCGGTCACTAGCCGGGGCGGCCCGCTGGGACAGCGGAACCGCGTACTGGACGTCACCGCGCGCGCCCACTGGCCTCGGCGGGTTCGCCCACGGCACGAGCGGTATCGGCTGGGCGCTTGCCCGACTCGCCCTAGTGACCGGCGACGACGCTGCCGCTACGACGGCGCAGGCGGCCTTCGCCTTCGAAGAATCGCTCTACCAGGACGGCGTCGGCTGGCGTGACCTGCGTGATCCGAGCGGCCGGGCAGCGGATCCCGCCTGGTGCCACGGTTCTGTTGGCATCGGACTCAGCGCGCTCGACCTCCGCGCTCGCGGCTGGGAACTGCGAGCCGACATCGTCAGCCGGGCCCTGTCGGATCTCGATCGCCACGGGCTAGGCGCGAATCACACGCTGTGCCATGGCGATACGGGCTGCTGGGAACTGCTCGATAGCGCCCGGTCGGCAGCTGGTTGCGGAGCGGGCGCGGACCGGGACACGCTCGTCGCGCGAGTCATCGGAAGCCTGGAAGTCAATGACCCGATCACCGGGCTCACGACGGACGCGTTCTCGCCCGGACTGCTGTCTGGGCTCGGCGGCATTGCCTACCAGTTGCTGCGCATGCACGAAGCCAGCGACCTGCCGTCGGTGCTGATCCAGGACGCGGCGGACGGGCCGCGGCCCGAAGCGCAGGCGGCGGCTATCCGGCCGTCCAGCCACCGTCAACGGTGATGGTGGTACCGGTGACATATCTGGAGGCTGAGGTCGCCAGGTAGTGCACGGCTGAGGCGACCTCGGCCGGCGTACCGAAGCGGCCCGCAGGAATGCGCTGGAGCAACTGCGCACGCCAGCGGTCGTGACTGCGCAGGGCTTCGGTCATGTCGGTTTCGAAATAGCCCGGCGCGATCGCGTTGACCCGGATGCCGTGCTCAGCCCATTCGAGCGCGAGCGTCCTGGTGAGCGCATCTATCCCGCCCTTGCTCGCGGAGTAGGCCGCCAGCCGCGCCATCCCGACTCGGCCGTGAATGCTAGTGATATTGATAATGGAGCCACCGCCAGAGGCCATCATCAGAGCGGCGGCACCTTGCGAGCAGCGGAAGGTGCCGGTCAGATTGACGTCGATCACCTGCTGCCATTCTGCCCCGGTGACCTGCTCGGCCCGCTTGAACAATGGACTGACGCCAGCGCAATTCACCAGGACATCCAGGCCGCCCCACTCCGACTTGAGCACTTCGACGCACGCCTGCACCTGCTCGATGTCCGACACCGAGGCCGGCGCCTCAAACGGGTCACCGCCGAGGTCGCGGGCTTCCCCGGCCACCTGCCCCAACTCCTGCGCCGACCGGGCGGTGAGCGCGAGCCTCGCGCCGCCCTTGGCCAGCGAAAGGCTTATCGCCCGGCCGAGTCCTCGGCTCGCTCCGGTCACCCAGATACGCAGGCCAGCGACCGCGAATGGCAGACCGTCGGCTGAGCCGGGCGAGGAATCGATGTGAGAGTCGGTCATTTACTCACCATCTGCTAGCTGCTTCACGCGTTCTCGACGGAATTATCCGCCCGCGCCCCATTGCCGGTGGTGACTGCGCGCAGCCATAACATCCCCTTGCGACTCGTATATTCGGTCGAATTATCGACCGTCTCGTCGGTTGGTTACTGCGCAGCAGTGTAACGCAGCCGCAGCTCATGTCGCTCTGCTACCTGCCGATACGGTTGTTACACGAACTTCTACCGTCCGTTCGGTTGACTCGATCTCACCCCTGCGCCTACACTCCCCAGTGACTCTCAGGTGGCACGGGGAAGCTCAGCGGGCCTCCTCCCATCCCGGCAGGACCGCATGCCCATCGATTTTGCGCCAGGCGCTGACCTCGCGCGGCTGCGCGAGGTCACTCGCGATTTCATCGACCAGGTCGTCATCCCGGCCGAGGCAGAACTGGCACCGGGCGCGCACGGAGTCGAGCCCGCCCTGGTGGCGAGGCTTCGGGACCAGGCGCGTGCGGCCGGCGTCTTCGCCCCGACCGCTCCGGTCGAACTTGGCGGTCTCGGCCTGGACCACGTGGCCCAGGCCCTCGTGCTTGAGGAATCCGGCCGCAGCCTGATCGGCCCGGTCGCCATGAACTGCGCCGCACCAGATGAGGGAAACATCCTGCTGCTGCATAAGGTGGCGACGGCCGATCAGGCCGGGCGCTACCTCGGCCCGCTGGCCAGGGGCGAGGTACGATCCTGCTTCGCCATGACGGAGCCATCGCCGGGCGCGGGGTCCGATCCCAGCCTGCTGGCCACCAGTGCCGTGCCAAGCGGCGACGGCTGGCAGATCACCGGACGCAAGTGGTTCATCACCGGCGCGGAAGGTGCCGCCTTCGCGATCGTGATGGCCCGCACGGCGGAAGGCGCGACGCTCTTCCTGGTGGACTCCGACAACCCGGGCCTGACGATCGTGCGCCGGATCGAGACCCTGGACACCGGCTTCGCCGGTGGTCATTGCGAGCTTGCGTTCGATGGCTGCCAGGTGCCGGGGAACGCCGTACTCGGCGGGGTCGGCGAAGGCTTCCGCTATGCCCAGGTCAGGCTCGGCCCAGCCAGGCTGACGCACTGCATGCGGTGGCTCGGCGCCGCCAGGAGAGCGCACGAGGTGGCGGTCGGCTACGCCGCCGGCCGACCGATGTTCGGATCGACCCTGGGCGAACTTGGCCTGGCACAGCAGCTGATCGCCGACAACGAGATCGACTTGGCCGCCGCCCGCGGCCTGATCTGGCAGGCCGCCTGGATGCTTGATCAAGGCCAGGCCGCGCGCCAGGAAGTCTCGATCGCCAAGACCTTCGCCGGCGAGGCGGTCGGCCGCGTTGTCGACCGCAGTCTGCAACTCTGCGGTGCCTTTGGCGTGAGCCACGACGGGCCGATCGCGCGAATCTACGCTGAAGTGCGGCCTTTCCGCATCTATGACGGCCCGTCTGAGGTGCACCGCTGGTCAATCGCGCGCCGATCCATCCGGCGCGCGCAAAATAGTCAGACGGCCAGCCAGGCAGCAGTCGACTGAGTATCCGACTGCCATTCATTGTTGAATACTGGCTCACCTGCTTCGTGCTTACGAACGACTATCTGCCGATTCGCGCACTGGTCACCCGCCCGGTCGGTAGAATAGCGAGCTAAGCTTTAGCAGAGCCGTCCCGGTCATCTGGAGCGGAGTCCACGGCAGCGCTGATCGGAGGATGTTACCGGTGGCAGAGCAAAAGGCAGTCGTACGCTCCGACCGAGCCGTACGACGGCAGCGCAGCCTGGACGACAGGAAACGAGAAATTGTCACTGCCGCGGCGACCATGTTTGATCGCGAGGGCTACAGCAATACCTCGATGGATGACATTGCCAAGACGGTCGGCATCGCCAAGCCCACCCTCTATCACTATTTTCGCAGCAAGGACGAGATCCTCGCCTCCATACACGAAGAGTTCATCGACTTGCTGCTTGAGCAGCATGACCGCCGGGTGACCTCAGCGCTGGCACCTGAGCAGATGCTGCTTGAATCCATGGTGGACATACTGGAACTGATGGAAACTCATCGCGGTCATGTCCGGGTATTCTTCGAGCACCACCGTGAGCTTCCGCCTGAATCAAGGGCTGCCATCAAGATTAAGCGTGACCGCTATGAGAAGGCGGTCGAAGATTCCATCAGGAAAAATATCGCGGCCGGCTCCTTCCGTGAGATCGATTCCCGGGTCGCTACGCTGGCCGTTTTCGGGATGTGCAACTGGGCGTATCAGTGGTATCGTGTTGGCGGCTCACTTCGCCCCCGTGAGATCGCCTTCCAGTTCTGGGACATCTTCATGCGCGGGGTAAATTGCTAGGGATGCGGGCTCAGGTCAGTTCACCCGCCCTGATGGCGGCCCTGAGCTCGAATTTTTTAACCTTTCCCGCAGCCGTGCGCGGCAGCGATTCCATCGTCCAGATCCTTTCCGGGATCTTCTGCGGCGCGAGACCGGCCTCGGTGAACATCTCTTTGATGTCCTCGATCGTGACCGGGCTGGTACCAGGTCGCGGCACGATGACGGCCCCAACCCGCTCGCCGTAGCGCTCGTCCGGTGCCGCGACCACGGCCACGTCCGCGATAGCCGGATGCTGGACAAGCAGGGCCTCGACCTCTTGCGACGAGATGTTCTCGCCGCCTCGGATGATGATGTCCTTTTTCCGGTCGGTGATGGTCAGGTATCCCTCGCGGTTCAGGAATCCGACATCGCCGGTGCGGAACCAGCCATCCGCGATGAAGGCCTCCCGATTCAGATCATCGCCGAGATACCCGGCGAATTGCGTTGGCCCGCGCATGGCGACCTCGCCGACGGCATCGGCAGGCAGATGGTTGCCTTCGTCGTCAACGATCGAGATCTCGTCGGCCCCGATGGGCACCCCGTCGGTATGGGCGCGCAGTTCCAGCGGTGCCGTATTGGGCGTCGTGGTGGCTACCAGTTGCTCGCTTGAGCCGTAGGAGCGTACGGCTTTCCAGCCAATCGCGTCGACGGCGATCACCAGCGAAGCTGGCACGCCCGCCGCGCCGAGCGTCACCTGCTGCAGGGTCGAGGTGTCGGTGCCGAGTTGCTGCACCGCATCGAACAGGCCGCGCACGAAGAAGGCCGAGCCGGACGTAGACGTGATGCCGAATTCCTCAATCACCGCCGCCGCCTGCTCAGGGATCCAGGTCTCAAGGAAGACCGCGTCGCCGCCGTGGAACAAGGCGGTATTCATGCTCATGATCCCGGCGATGTGCCCGGCCGGCAGCATCTGCATCGTCACGCAGCCTGGCCCGTTGCCCGCCCACGTCTCCCGCAAGCCGCGCACATTCGACAGCAGCGAGTTGTGGGTGTGGCGGACGCCCTTAGGCTCGGCCGTGGTGCCCGAGGTGTAGACCATGGCGCACACCGAGTCGGGCGAGACGGCCGGATCGGCCAGGCGAGCGCCGGGCACTGGCCGCTCAAGTTCATCCCAGTGCGTCAGGTCGCCGGTGTCCCCGCTCCCGAACGCGTATCGCAGCCGCAGATCGGGCACGTCGAGGCTCTGGGCCAGGCCGACGTAGTCGTGCCGTCCGGTCGTGGTGGGAACGATGAAAACCCGCGCCTTCGACTGCCGCAGGATGTACTGCACCTCAGCCCGGCCGTAGTAGTGGACAATCGGCAGGAAGAGCATCCCGGCCTTCATGGCGGCGCAGTACACGATCGCGAACTCGATGCAGTTGGGCATCAGCACGGCCAGCGTCTCGCCCGGGGCGAAGCCCAGTCGCTGCAGGTTGATCGCCATGCTGGTGGACCGGCGATCGATCTCGCCGAGCGTGTACTGGCGCTGGCTTGAGTCCTTCCCGATGTAGGTGAACGTGGTAGCCGGCCGCTCGGCGGCGACGGTCAGCACCCGCTGCCCGATCGTCGCGTTCGAGTACCAGCCCAGGTCGTACCAGCGCTGGTTGAGCCGCTGCCTGGTTTCCTGATCCATGCCGCAATCACCTATTCCGCATGCTGGCCGGGGAGCCGGACGGTGGCCAAGGCACTGGCCGTCAGCTCCCCCCGCTGGTTTCTTGCCTCAAGTCCGCAGTCGCAGCGCACGCCGTCGGCGGCTTCGTGCTGCGCGGTCACCGCACCGGTGATCCAGGTCGTATCGCCGACCAGGTTCGGGCGCGAGAACGTGACGGTCAGATCGCTCAGGAAGGCGGCATCGCCCATCCAGTCGGTCAGCGCGTGGGCGAACCAGGCGGTTCGCTGCGCTCCGAAGTCGTAGCAGCCGCTTAGGCCGGTCTCGCGGGCCAGCCGCTCGTTCCAGTGCGCGCCGGCCAGGGTGTCCCTGATGCCGCTGCGCGGGTCCTGCCAGAACGAGGACGGCGACCGCTGATAGAACTGCTCGGCGATCCGGTTAGTCGGGCACAGGTTCGAGCCCCAGCCGAGCAACCAGCCAATGATGGATGTCAGCGTCAGCGGCCCCTTGACCAGGGCGGGCAACGGGGTGCCTGCCGTGGCATCGGCCGGGCGCAGCGGCACCGGGCCACGCCGCTGGCCAGGCTCCCGCTGGTACTGGGCCGAGATCGCCGCGAGCTCCGCCTCGTCGTAGCTGACCTGCGCCCAGTTGGCCGCCGGCTCGCGGCCGGCCTTGTCGGCCTGACGGTGGAACCGCAGGAACTTCCTGGTGTTGGCGGCCACCGGCGCGGCCGCGTCGTCCAGGTAGAAGTCCGTCCGCTCGGTATGCGTCAGCGACTGCCCACGGCTGCGGCTCTGCCGAGGCTCGATGGACACCAGCTGATGCCTGGCCCTGACGCTGGTGCCGAGCCACACCGGGTACTCCCAGTGCCAGGTATCCGTCGTCCAGACGCCGCTGTAGTCGAACAGGATCTCATCGATGCTCGGATGACCTGACCCAGTGATCTCGAAGCCATTCGCGCACGAGGCGAGGAAGGTCGGCGGCGCGAAGGCACGGCTGACCACCCGCTCCGGTGTCCACCACAGCGGGTTGTCGTCACCCACGCCGAGCGCGAAGTGCCAGACCGCGTCCCTGCTGACCGTTGAATTCCAGGCCCGCAGGTCGTAGCCGACGCCCAGGTGCGGATCGATCCGCGCCCGCAGCTCAGCTGGCAGGTCCTGATAGGTCAGCGCCGGTCCGGTCGGCTGCGTCATGACGCGCTGTCCGCGGCCAGGCCGAGCACAGCGAAGGTGACAGCGGGCCCGCACATGGTCGTTTCGAGGTACTTGAGCCGGCGGCTGTGCCGCTGGATCTCGGATTCCATCATGAAGCCGAAGCCCGCGTGCACCTCATGCGCGGCCAGTGCGATGCGGTGCGCGGCGTCCCGCAGGTAGGCGCGGGCGAGCGCCACCGGGCGGCTTGGATCATCCCCGGCATCGAAGACCGCAGCCGCGGTCAGCAACAGCAGCAGCGCCTCGTGGGTCGCGATGACGATGTCGGTGCAGAGGTATTGCACCGCCTGGAAGCGGCCGACCGGCTGACCGAACTGATGCCGCTCGGTCGCATACCTGACGCTGAGCTCAAGCAACCGCTGCCCTGATCCGGTGAGCTGCGCCCCCCTGAGCAGCGCCGCCCGCGCGAGGGCCCGGCGCAGCGCGGCGGCGGCTTGGTCGCCTTCGCTGAGCACCTGGCCGCTGGTCACCGAGACGCCAGTGAGCCGCACGGCGGCGAGCGGAATGTTGGCGATGGTCGAATGCGGCTCGACCGTGACTCCTTCGGCGCGCGGATCGACAAGCACGACGGCGAGGGCCGATGCGTCGTCGATCAGGACCGGCACGATCAGCTGATCAGCGAGCGTGGCATACGGCACCAGCATCTGCTCCCCGTCGGCGGCTAGTCCAGCGGCGGTCCGCACGGCGGTAAAGGCCCCGGCCAGGTCCCCGTCGCTGAGCACCGGGAGCACGAGCCGGTCTGGGTCTGCCCGGCTGCCGCCAAGCTCGCCGAGCAGCGCGGCGGCGACCTCGGCCTCGGCCACCGGAGCAACCAGCAGCGCCCGTCCGAATTCCAGCTGCACGGCCAGCTGGTCGGTGAGCGAGCCGCCGGGTGATCCGTCCGCCTGCGCCGCTCCGAGCCCGGTCCAGCCGTCCCTGACCAGGGTGTCCCAGGCGGCTCGCAGGCCAGCGACATCGGCCGGGTCTGGCTCAGGGCCCGCGGCACCACCGCCGGCCTCGCCAAGTCCTCGCCGCAGGTACTCGCGCACGGCCGTGCGCAGCGCGCGCTGGTCCGCGCTGAAAGTCAGTTCCATCCGCCTCGTCCTTGCTCCGTGCGCCGCCTCACCGCGGCAGCCCCAACCCGCGCGTGGCCAGTACCATCCGCTTGACCTGCGGAGTTCCGCCGGCGTGATTGGCGAACGAACGCCGGTAATGCGCCTCGATGAGGCCGTGCAGCGGTGCCGCCGGGTCGTCTTGCGTCAGCTGCGCGGCCGGGCCGAGTATCCGGGTGCAGATCTGGGCGAACTTCGGCATGGCCTCCTTATGGCTGACGGCCAGCAGGCCGGGCCAGGCTGGCGCGCGGCCGGCGTCCTGCTCGCGCACCGCTTCGTAGGCGAGCAGCCGCTGGACCTCGCTGATCACGGCCAGCTCAGCCAACTGCTCGCGGACGACAGGGTCATCGATCAGCAGCCGACGGCCCCGCCCCCTGGTGCTGGTGCAGTAGGCCAGGATCTCGTCGTAGACCCGCTCGAACCGGGCGTGGGCCGCGTGGCTGCCGCCTGAGGCATAGAAGGCATTCATGATGTAGGACCAGCCCGCCCCCTCCTGGCCGAGCAGATTGTCCTCGCTGACCACGACATCGTCGAGGTAGACCAGATTCTGGCGGCCGCCGCCGAGATTGATCAGCGGGGTGAGGGTTACCCCTTCGGCTTTCAGGTCCACGCAGAAGACGCTGATTCCTGCGTGCTTGCGGTCCTCGTCGCTAGTCCGCGCCGCGACGTAGCCGACATCGCACAAGTGCCCCCAGGTCATGTACGTCTTGGTGCCGTTCAGCACCCAGTCCCGGCCGCGCCGGACGGCGCGAGTGGACAGGGCTGCTAGGTCAGACCCCGCATCCGGCTCGGTCAGCCCTTCGCCCCAGAGCAGCTCAGAACGTGCGATCGGCGGCAGGAACCGCTCGCGCTGGGCGTCGGTGCCGGCCAGCAGTAGCGTCCCCGCCGCCAGCCCCCAGCCGATGAAGTTGACCAGCGGCGCCTCGCGGTAGAAGAACTCCTCCATCATGACCAGGTGCGCCAGCCTGCTGCGGCCTTGCCCGCCGAACTTGACCGGCCAGGAAAGCGCGATCCAGTTCCGCTCAGCGACCAGCCGGGAGAAGGCCAGTGCGGTTGCCCAGTGCTCGTCGGACAGCGTGAACTCGTGATCGAACATCTCGCCGGCGGGCAGGGCCTGGTCGAGGAACGCGACTACTTCCTGCCGCCAGTCGGCGAGCTCGGGAGCAAGATCTGAGCTTGGAATGTCAACTCCCCTAGTTGTCGGGATCAGCCAGCGGCACTGGGTAAAGGCACATCGCTCCGCCATCGACGGTCAGGTTCTGCCCGGTGATGTGAGCGGCGAGCGGGCTAGTAAGGAACAGCGCCGCTGCCGCGATATCGGCGGTTCGGCCGACCCGGCCAAGCGGCTCGACCGGCCGGCTTTCGCCCGCGTCGCTGCGGCGCCGGTTGGCGATCATGCGCGGTGTCGCGGTGGTGCCAGGCGATACGGCGTTGACCCGCACTCCGGTCGGGCCGAATTCCACCGCCGCTGTGCGCACCAGGGAAAGCAGGCCGGCTTTCGCCGAACCGTAGACGGCGTGGTAGGGAGCGCTCGACGTGCCGCTGATGGAGGCAACGAAGACCAGCGAGCCGCCGCCGAGCTCAGCCAGGATCGGGCCGAACTTCCTGGTCAGCCGGAACGCGTGGGTGTAGTTCACGTCGATCGCCCACTGAAAGTCGGCGTCGCTGATGTTCTGAATGCGGGCCCAGCGGGCCATCCCGATGATGTCGACCAGCCCGTGCAGCGGCGCCCCCGCGCCCGCCGCCACCTTAGCGATCTCATCGACGCCGGCCGCCGTGGTCGCATCAGCGACGCAGGCGATCCCGCCGACCTCGGCGGCGACTTGCGCGGCCAGGTCGTCCTTGAGGTCGACGCAGATCACCTGAGCGCCGACCGAAGCCAGCGCGTGCGCGGTCTGGCGGCCCATCCCTTGTCCGGCGCCGACGACGATCATCGCTCGTCCGTCCAGCCTGAGCAGCTCAGGATAGTTCGGCACCAGCCGCTCCCCTTCGACCGTTGGGCGGGCGGCCGGGCTGGATGGCGTGATCTCATTCATATCGGCTTGTCATCTCCAGGAGTGGCGGGGAGCTGTTGCGGTGGGTCGGCCACGTCGCCGGGAACGCGGGCGAAGTAGATGTCTTCGACCCGGCGGCGGAATCCCGCCTCGCCTGGGTAACCTCTGATCGCCACCAGCCCGAGGTCGAGCACGCAGGCGTTGTCCGCCACGCTCAGCGCGTAGTCAACCGCCTGCTCAACCAGCAGGATCGTCATGTGCTCCGCGCGCAGGCTCTCGATGGTCTCGAAGACCTGGGCCACTAGCTTCGGCGCCAGGCCGGCCGACGGCTCATCGAGCAGCAGCAAGGTTGGTCGGCACATCATGGCCTGGGCGATCGCGAGCATCTGCTGCTGGCCGCCGCTCAGCGCGGCGGCCTCAATCCGGCGCCGTTGGCCGAGCATCGGAAAGCGCTCATAGGCCTCACCCTGGCGTTCCCGCAGCGCCACCCTGGAAAGGCGCAGCCCGTGCGCGCCGATCCGCAGGTTGTCCTCCACCGAAAGGCCGCGAAAGATCCGCTTGCCTTCCTGCACGAAGGCGATGCCCTTGGCGGCCCGCACATAGGGCGGCAGGCCGGCGATGTCGGCCCCGGCGAAGGTGATGGTCCCTGCGGTGATCTTGTTTAGCCCGGAGATCGCGCGCAGCAGCGTCGTCTTGCCCGCGCCATTGCGGCCGACGATGGCCGTCAGCGTGCCGGGCGCGACGTCCAGGTCGACGCCGTGCAGGATGGAGATGTCGCCGTAGCCACAGTGCACCCCGCGCAGGCTTAGCAGCTCGCTACTCGGCGTCATCGGCCCCTCCCTTCAGCGCCGAGGCGTTCAGGGTGGTGCCGGAGACCTCGACCTTGGTACCGAGATAGTGCTGCAGCACTTCCTCATGCGCGGCGATCGCATCGGGGTCCCCCTCAGCGATCACCTCGCCGTCGGCCAGCACGACTACGTGGTCAGCGAGCGCCCGCACGAGCGTGAAGTTGTGCTCGACCAGCACGATCGTGGCCCCCAGCGCACGCAGCTGCCTGACCATCGAGACCAGTTCCATGACCTCATCCATGTCGAGGCCGGACGCCACCTCATCGAGCAGGATCAGCGCGTCGCCCTGGGTGATAGCGCGGGCCAACTCAAGTAGCCGACGGCCGCCGAGCGGCAGTGACTCGGCCGGCTCACCAGCCCGGTCATCGAGACCGAGCGCGCGCAAGATGGCCTCAGCATCGGATTCGTCGAGCTTGCGCGCCTGCTGGTACCTGGGAAGGCGCAGCGCGATCTCCGGCAGCAGGACGCGACGACGAGAAAGCAGCGCGCTGATCACGACCTCGCGCACGGTCAGATTTGCTGGGATGCGCCGGCGTCTGGAACGTACGACCGACGCCTTCCCTGGCCACTCGGTAGGAGGGCAGTCTGGTGATCTCGCGGTCGCCGAGGAAGATGCTGCCGCTATCGGCGCGGTGGAATCCCGAGATCAGGTTAAGCAGTGTCGTCTTTCCCGAGCCGTTCGGGCCGATCAGCGCGGTAATGGCCTGCGGCTGCGCGACGAAGCTGACGTCGACCAGCGCGGCATTCCCGCCAAAGGACTTGCTCACCCCCGACACTCGCAGCTCGCGTCCGGACAGTGGCGGCAACGCACCCGCCGCATCCGGTGCCACTTCGAGCGCTCCGACCAGCCCGAACCGCCGCGCGACCCGAGCGCCCGCCGTGCGGGCCACGCCGGCGAAGCCGGTGCTGAGCGCGACCCCGCCGACCAGCAGCATCACGCCGTAGGCCACCGTGCCGTACTGGCTGAACGACGTGGAGACCGTCGAGACCACTTGGAGCAGAGCCGCTCCGATCAGCGCGCCGTACACGCTGGTGGTGCCGCCGATGATCGACGCCGCCAGCAGGCTGATCGTCAAGGTGAACGAGAACGACGACGGCGAGATATACGAGTCCACGTAGGCGAATAGCGCGCCGGCCGCGCCGGCCGGGATCGCGCCCACCACGTAGGCGGTCAGCTTCTGCTGATACGGGGAAAGTCCAAGGCATGCTGAGAGCACCTTGCTGTGTCGCAGCGACAACAGGCCGATTCCCCACCGCGACTTCACAAGATTGCGGAAAATGGCGAACCAGATCGCCGATACGACGATGACGAACGCGTAGAAGGCGTTATCACTGAGGCCAATCCCCAGCACTTGCGGTGCCGGAATGCCGCCCAGGCCGTTGGGACCGCCGAGGACGCTGACCGGGACGAACTGCACCGCTTGCGGGATCAGGATGACCAGGAAGAATGACGATTGCGCGAGCGCCCAGCCTCCCAGCCGCAGGCCAGGCGCGCCCGACAGCAGGCCCATGAGCACGGCCGCGACAACGCCGATCAGCATTGCCACGATGACGTCATTGACCACGTTGATCGCGAGCCAGGCACCGGCGTAGGCACCGGCCCCGTACATGGCGGCCTGACCGAGAGCGAGCTCGCCGGCGTAACCGAAGCTGAGATTCAGTCCGCTGACCAGCATGACCGTGACGGCAGTGAGCAGCACCATCCGGATCATGAAGTCCGAGGTACCGAGCCAGGGCAACAGCGCGATGATCAGGACGACGATGACCCAGGTGCCGCTTACCGACCAGCCGGACCGGGCAAGCCGGGTGAGCCGCACGACTGGCGGTGACAGCTCGGTCATGCTCACACCGTCCTTGCCTGGCGACGGCCGAAGAGACCGTGCGGGCGAAATAGCAGCACGATCAGGAACACGACGTAGATCAGGGCATCGGAGTACTGCGTGCCGAGCCCGAACGTGACGAACGCGTCGAGCAGCCCGATGACGAAGCCGCCCCAGAGCGCGCCGATCTGGCTGCCGACGCCGCCGATCGTCAGCACGATGAATGCCTTTACGGCCAGGTCGAGTGCGTTGTCCACCGAAGCGCTTGTGTCCGCCGCGATCAGCGGGCCGATCAGGCCGGCCACCAGACCCGAGATGGCGAACGACCACAGTGAGTAGCGCCGTACGTTGATCCGGCGCAGCATCGCCGCTTCCCTGTCCTCGGCTGTCGCGAGGCAGGCCAGGCCGATCGCGGTGTGCCGCATGATCAGGTGGATGCCGATGGCGAGCACCACCGCGAGGCCGATCACCGCGAGGTCAAGCGCCCCGGCGTGGCCGCCAAGAATGGCCACCGACGTGGTGTCGCCGGGGAACTGCACCAGTTCGGGATTGGTGCCCCAGATCAAGGTCGCGATCCCGGTGATCACTGTCGCCGCGCCCACCGTCGTGACCAGCTCGATGTGCCCGCCGGTCCCCCTGATGGCCCGGATCGCGATCCGCTCCTCGACCGCGCCGGTCAGCAGCCCGAGCAGCCCGGCGGTCAGCACGGTAACCGGCACGGACACGTTGTGCTCGGTCAGCAGCGTGTAACCGATGAAGCCGCCGACCATGATGATGTTCGGGTAAGCGAAGTTCAGCACGCCTGAAGCGATCAGGGTGATGTTGAAGCCGACGGCTATCAACGTGAGCGTGGCTCCCGTTGATAGCCCGGCCAGAATGATCGTCGCGAGGTCGTTCATGGCGCTGCGTTAGCGGACCCTCCGGCTTAGCTGCCGGACGCTTCCCACAGGCCGTCCTTAACAGAGGTGAGCGCTGGTATCCACGAGTAAGCGCCCTTGGGGAAGTGGTTGGTCGTACTAAAGCCAGTGCCGTCCGGCTGCGTCACCAGGAAGTTCGACGGGAACTTGGCCGTCTCAAGTGCCTTAGCCAAGGTGGCCGGGTCGGTCGACTTCGACTGGTCGGCCGCGTACTTGAACATCATCATGGCGTCGAAGCCAAGCTCAGGTACGAAGGCGATCGAGTTAGGTGGCAGCTTGAGCGAGCCAAGCAGGCTGGATAGCGAGGCGCTGCGGGCCGAAGGCGCCTGGTAGAGCAGGCCGGTCAGCACCGGGATCTTCACGTTTGCCAGCGTCGCGGCCGGCGTCTGGGTGACCAGCGGCAGGCCGGTAAGTGCCGGTCCGCCGAAGGTCGGGATCTTGGTCGCGCCGAGCTTGAGCCGAGCTGAGAACAGCGCCGGTACCGACGAGCCTTCGGCGTCGACGAACATGGCGTCCGGCTTGCCCGCCAGCGCGGCGGTGTAGGGGACGACCAGGTTGGTCGCGGTCGGGTCGAAGGTCTGCACAGTGATCTTGATGCCGCTGCTTGCCAGCACGCTCTTCACGGCCGCGACTTCCTGGATGCCGAAGGCGTCGTTGGGCTCGACCACTGACAGCGTCTTGGCCCCGATGCCCTGCAATTCGGTTGGCAAGGTGGCCAGCACGGAGGCGGAGTCGGCCGCGCAGCCGAAGTGATACGGGTACTTCGCCGGATTGTTGATCGTCGGGTCAACCGCAGCCGAGACCGACAGCACCTTCTGCCTGGTCAACAGCGGGACCAAGGCGTCAGCCTCAGCGCTGGTGATGCCTGCGAGCACCAGGTTCGGCTGACCGTGCTGCGACTCCCACTGCTCCAGGGCGCTGACCGCCTGGGTCGGGTCGCCGGCCGAGTCCACCTGAGCGAACTCCGCCTTGCGGCCGTCCATGCCGCCATGGGCGTTGATGTAGCTGATGGCGGCCTTCATGCCGTCGGTTTCGAGCGTGGCTGTCGATGCCAGCGGGCCGCTGATCCCTGAGTCGTACAGCATGATGAACGGTTTCGAGTTCGAGCCGGAACTGCCGCCTGAACCGCCGCTGCTGCTGCAGCCGGCCAGGGCGAGCCCGGCGACAGCGAGAGATGCCGCCAGGGCCCTTCCGGAGATCGTGATTGGCATATTGCTCCTCGGGAGAAGTCGGACGACGTTCGGTGGGAGAGAAACGCGCCAAGCGGATGTGGGGCTGCTCGCAAGCAAGGTGTCAACCGACCGACCGACCGGTAGTGAATGTTATAGCTGACCCACTCAAGAGCGGTCAAGGGTGAGTTATTGGTCGGCGCTAAAGGTAGACCTTGACGCCTTGACGACGAGTGTCCTATCGTCATCGTCCGATCAGTCGGTCGATTCGACGAGATAATCGAAGAGGCGACCCGAGGGCCCGGTGCGAGGTTGGGGCGTGACATCTGACTGGCAGTTGGTCGCGAGCGAGCTGACGGGTGCCGACGGCGCCTATCCGGTGACCGCTGCGACGGTTCGCGGCGTTCGCCACCTGGTGTACGCGGGCGCACCCAACGACGTGCGCTCATTTTTGGCCCCGGCGGCCGGCCGTGCGGTCGGCGTCGCGATCGGCTACGACCGCGAGGAGTACGACTGGCAGCGGTACACCGGCGACGTGCTGCGGCTGGCCCGAGCGCTGCGGGCGGACTTCGGCGTCCGGCGCGGTGATCGGGTCGCGATCGCGATGCGGAATTATCCCGAGTGGCCGGTCGCCTTCTGGGCGATCGTGACGCTCGGCGCGATCGCCGTGCCGCTCAATGCCTGGTTGCTCGCCGCTGAACTGGCCGTCGCGCTGCAAGACTCCGGCACCAGAGTCGTACTGGCCGATGCCGAGCGGGCCCGCCGGATCGCAGCCGAGCGGCCGAACCTGCCTGAGCTGGCGTCGATCATCGTGGCCCGGCCGGAGGAATCCGGCACCGCTGACGCTGAGTACCAGGAGGTGCTCGCCAGCCAGTCAACCGGCATCGACCTGTTCGAGGTCGCCATCGATCCAGACGACGACTGCACGATCATGTACACCTCGGGGACGACCGGTCGGCCCAAGGGCGCGGTCGCGACCCACCGTGCACATGTGGCGAACCTGATGAACTCGATCGTCGCCGCCGAGATCGAGCGCCAGGTCGCCGAGCGCCGGGACGGCCAGGCACCGGTGCCCCCTGAGCATCCGGCGCAGCTGATCACCGGGCCACTGTTCCACATCGCCGGCCTCCCTTCGATCATGCTCAACCCGTACACCGGCACCAGGACGGTGCTGATGTACAAATGGGATCCGCAGGTGGCGGTCGAGTTGATCGAACGACACCGGATCACCGCCGCGCACGGCGTGCCTACCGTGATCAGGCAACTTCTCGAAGCCATCGATGCGAGCGGCCGCGAGCTGTCCAGCTTGCGCTTCGTCAGGACCGGTGGAGCGCAGGCGTCGTCCCGGCTGGTCGCACATATCGGCACTGTGCTCGGCGGGCAGTTGCGGACGGGCACCTCCTACGGCCTCACTGAGACCAGCGGTCCCATGGTGCAGATCGGCTCGGCCGACTTCTACCAGCGACCGCTCGCGGTCGGCGTGCCGCTGCCAACCTCACAGGTGCGGGTGGTGGACGAGCATGGCAACGATGTCGGGACCGGCGAGCTTGGCGAGGCCTGGTTCAAGGGACCGAACATCAGTCGGGGCTACTGGGGCCTTTCCTCAGGCCCTGCTGGCGCCTTTATCGCCGACGGCTGGTTCCGCTCTGGCGATCTGGTGAAACGGGACGAGCTGGGCTTCGTCTACATCGTGGACCGGATGAAGGACATCATCATCAGGGCCGGAGAGAACGTGTATTGCAGCGAGGCCGAGGAAGTGCTGCTCGCACACCCCGACGTAGCCGAGGCCAGCGTCTACGGCCTGCCGCACGAGCTGTGGGGCGAGGAGGTGGCCGCTACCGTGCGGGCCCTACCCGGGTCCACCCTGACCGAAGCTGACCTGCGAGCTTACTCGGCGGAGCGGCTGGCCAGATTCAAAGTGCCGACCAGCTGGACGCTGCGCGACGAGCCGCTGCCGCGCAATGCCGCCGGCAAGCTACTCAAGCGCGAGCTGCGCGCGGCCGCGCTGGCGGCCCGGCAGCCGCCCGACCCTGCCCCGACCAGATGAGGAGATGCCATGCCCGATAGCCAGCACGAGGCGGCAGCGCCAGAGTTCGCCGAGATCAGTTACGACGTCGCCGACCGGGTGGCGACGATCACGCTGAACGTGCCCGAGAAGCGCAACCGCCTCAGCTACCTCATGCGCAGGGAGATCCTGGCCGCGCTGAGCCGTGCCGAGGACGATGACGACGTGACGCTGGTGCTCATCCGCGCGAACGGGCCCGCGTTCAGCGCAGGCTACGACCTGTCCAGGGCACCGGCCGACGCCACGATCGCGGCGGGCGACCACTACTACCGCGACGAGAGCCAACGGCCTCAGGGCTGGGTCAACTCGGCGGAGTTCGCCGACTGGACCGACCAGTGGGCCAGGAGTTGCATGCGGGACTGGCTGCGGATCTGGACCTTGCTCAAGCCCGTGGTAGCGATGGTGCACGGGCACTGCCTGGCCGGCGGGACCGAGCTGATGTCGATGTGCGACATCGCCTTCGTCGCCGACGACGCGATCATCGGCTACCCGCCGATGCGCGGCATGACGACACCAGACGTGCCCTACTTCCCGTGGAAGATGACCATGGCGCAGGCCAAGTACCTGCAGCTCACCGGCAACTCGGTGACCGGCGAGGAAGCGGCGAGAATGGGCTGGGTCGCCAAGAGCTTTCCCGCCGCTGAGCTTGAGCAGCAGGTCATGCGCGAGCTGCGGGCGATCTCCAGCATCCCGGTGTCGCTGCTCAGCGCGAACAAGCAGTCGGTCAACCAGGCTTACGAGATCATGGGCATGCGTACGCACTTCGACCAGGCCTGGGCGTGGCATCTGCTGAGCGGCTCCGTCCGGCCGAACGCCGACGAATTCGGCAGGCGGCTGAACGAGTCTGGCCTCAAGGCCGCTCTCGACTGGCGCGATGGTGCTTTTCGAACCGAAGGTTTTTAGCTGATGAGTAGCCAGGCGATGAGCCTGCCTAGCTACCGCGACCTGCTGCGGCGTACCGATGCTCCAGCCGGTTCGGCCTGGGGCCTCTTCGGCGCCGACGATGAACGGGGTACGGTCAACCTGCTCGGGCCCGAGCAGGCGCGCCGGGCCGCCGGGCTGGTACGCGATGGGATGATCTTCGGCCTCGACCTCCCCGTCAACGCCTTCGATCCTTCGCTCTTCGGCCGTCGCGGGCTCGCCGTGCACGTCATGGAGGGCAAGGGCACTAACAACAGGGACGATCGGCTAGATAACTTCTACCTGCAGTCGAGCACGCAGCTTGACGGGCTGCGGCACGTATTCCACTGGGAGCATGGACCTTATAACCGGGTCGACCCGGCCAAGATCGATGGCGGCGACCCGGTGCTCGGGATCGACCGGTGGAGCCAGGGACTGGTCGGCCGGGGCGTGCTGATCGACCTGCCACGTTATTTCGCCTCGGTGGGCCGGGCCGAAGAGCCATTCAGCTCGTACGGCATCACGGTGGCTGACCTGACGGCCGCCGCCGCGTTCCAGTCGGTCACCTTCGAGCCGGCTGACCTGCTGCTGATCAGGACCGGCTGGCTTGGCGCCGCGCTCGCCGCCCCGCTTGAGGTGCGGCTGGGCTGGCATACTCGATTCACTCAGCTCGGCCTTGACCAGAGCGAAGAACTGGTCGAGTGGCTATGGGACAGCCACTTCGCGCTCGTTGCCTGCGATAACGCGATGGTGGAACGGTACCCGCCGCGCCGCGACTCCCCATTCGTGAGCGCGGCTGAAGCCAACAGGATCGGCCGGACGATCATGACCGGCATGATCCACCGAATCGTGATTCCGCTGTTCGGTCTCGCGCTCGGCGAGCTGTGGGCGCTGGACGAGCTTGCCAGCGCCTGCGCCGCCGACGGCCGCTATGACTTCATGCTCATCGCCAAGCCGCTGAACCTGCCCGGCGGCGTGGGCTCGCCAGCCAACGCGGTCGCCATCCGCTAAGCCGGCCGCCGGAACCGGCTCGATCCAGATCGGAGATCTCATGCACGAGCTAACAGGCGAATTCCACGGCTTCACGGTGACGCTTGGCCACAGGGGAGTCGCGCTGGTGACCTTGAACCGGCCTGACCGACTGAACGGCCTGACCCTCACCATGAAGCGCGAACTGCGGGAATGGCTGGTGGGCGCTCAAGTCGCCGATGCCATCAGGGTCGTCGTGTTCACCGGCGCTGGTAAGGCATTCTGCGCCGGTGACGACATCAGCGGGAAGCCGAGCGAGCTGGCACCGCCTCGGCTTGTCCGCGAGCTGGTGCTTGGCCAGCGCGGCGCGATCAGGACCTATGAAGCGCTCCGCGTCATCGGACAGCCGCTGTCGGTAGCGGTGCGGGAGTTCGACAAGCCCACCATCGCGGCCATCAACGGAGTGGCGGTACAGAGCGGTCTCGGCCTGCTGCTCGCCTGCGACTTCAGGATCGCGGCGGACTCGGCGCGACTGCTCAGCGGGACGCTGCGGTTCGGGTTCACCCCCGATGACGGCAGCCACTACCTGCTGGTACGCCAGCTCGGCTATCCGCGGGCGGTGCGGTTCATGATGCTGAACGAGACGATGGACGCGGCGCAGGCACTCGCGCTCGGACTAATCGGTGAGGTAGTGCCGGCCGACGGGCTACTCGACCGGGCGCAGGAGCTAGCGCTCCGACTGGCCGAAGGACCGCAGATCGCCATGCGGTTGCTGAAGCGCTCGCTGCAGGCGGCGGAGCAGCAGGACATGCACGAGTCACTCGACGACATGGCCGTCAGGACCGCGGTATCGGACTATCAGCCAGACGCGGCCGAAGGCATCGCGGCCTTCAGGGAAAAGCGGCCGGCCAGGTTCAACGCGTGGCTGGATGAGCAGGAGTCCTAGCCTGCGGCGCCTTAGATGCCCAGGGCCTGACCGACCAGATCGCGGTGGAAGCCGGGCGAGCCGAGCAGGAACTGGCTGGCCTTGGCCCGCTTGAAGTACAGGTGGGCCGGATGTTCCCAGGTAAAGCCGATGCCGCCGAAGATCTGCACCGCTTCGGCCGCCACTTCGTAATAGGCGTCGGAGCAGAATGACTTCGCGATGCTGGCGGCCAGCTCAGCCTGCGGGTCATCGGCATCAACCGCCGCCACCGCGGCGTCAAGTGCGGCCTTGGCGAACTCGGTCTTGATGAACATGTCGGCCAGCTTGTGCTTGATGACCTGGAAGCTGCCGATCGGCCGGCCGAACTGGACTCTGGTCTTGGCGTAGTCGACCGCCTGCTGCAGGATCTGCCGGCTGCCGCCTACCTGCTCGGCGGCGAGCGCGACGGCCGCGATCCGTAGGGTGCGCTTGAGCAGGCCGGACGCCTGGCCGGCCTGCCCGATCAGCCGGGCCGGTGTCGCGTCCAGTGCGACGATGCCGAGCCTGCGAGTGAGGTCGAGGGTGGGCTCTGGCACCAGGTTGAGTCCGCTGGCACCGCGTTCCACGGCGAAGAGCGAGATGCCCGCCGGGGCGCGGGCCGCGACCAGTAGCAAGCCAGCTACCCCGACGTCGGGCACGTAGCGCTTCGTGCCGGTCAGTACCCAGTCTTCGGCTGCCCGCTCGGCAGTGGCATGGATCGCGTCGTCATCCCAGCCGCCGTTGGTCTCGCTGAAGGCGAGCGTCGCGATCAACTCGCCGGCCGCGATGCCGGGCAAGTAGGCCTGGCAAGCCGCATCGTCGCCGGACAGTCGCAGGCAGGTCACGGCCAGCGCGACCGTCGCGAAAAACGGACCGGGCAACAGCGCGGCGCCGGTCTCCTCGAAGACGGCCGACAGTTCGGTGAGGCCGTAGCCGGCGCCGCCGTAGTCCTCGGGGATAGCCAGGCCCTGGAGCCCAAGCTGGGTCGCGAGCAACCGCCAGACGTCCGGGTCGAAGCCAAGCTCGTCGTCAAGCAGGCGCCTGACGGCGGGCTCGGCTGACCGCTCGGCCAGGAACTTCCGCACGGTCCGCCGCAGTTCGTCGAGTTCCTTTTCACTGGTCATGGCGGCTCCTTAACCTCGGGGCACTTGCGACCACGGCCGGTCCTTGTCGACCCGCGCCTCGGACGGCAGGCCGAGCACCCGCTCCGCGATGATGTTCCGCATGATCTCGGTGGTGCCGCCCTCGATCGAGTTGGCCCGCGACCTGAGGAACTGCCTGGGCAGGTCAGCGCCCTCGTGCCTGGTCTCCCAGTTTTCTGGCTGATGTATCGAGTAGTCCGAGTACAGCAGGCTCTCGTCGCCCATCAGGTCAAGGCACAGCTCATAGCCCGCCATCTGGATCTCCGCCCAGCCGACCTTGCCGACCGAGCCCTCGGGCCCGGCCGTGCCCTGGCCGAGCTTCGCCGCCACCCTGGCGTTGTTGAGCCCGAGCACGCGGGCGCGGATCCACAAGTCGATCAGCCGGGCCCGCAGCACCGGATCGGTGCGGTGGCGCTCGCGGTATAGCTCAAGCGCGGCATCCACCGAGGCGACCTGACGGCCCTCAGAGCCGAACATCACCCGTTCGTTCATCAGCGTCGAGATGCTGACCTTCCAGCCAGCCCCGACGTCGGCGAGCCGGCCCGCGTCAGGTATCCGCACGTCGGTCAGGTACACCTCGTTGAACTCAGCGTCCCCGGTCAACTGCCGCAGCGGGCGCACCTCGATCCCATCGCTGTGCATGTCCACAAGAAAATAGGTAAGACCCTGGTGCTTGGGCACGTCAGGGTCGGTCCTGGCGACCAGCATGCCGATGTCGGCGAGGTGGGCCATCGAGTTCCACACCTTCTGGCCGTTTACCACCCAGTCATCGCCGTCGCGCACCGCCCGGCACGCCGCCGCCGCGAGGTCGGAGCCGGCCCCAGGCTCGGAGAACAGCTGGCACCACAGCTCCGTGCCCAGGAAGGCCGGCTTGAGGTACCGGCTGATCTGCGCTTCAGTCCCCCAGGCCAGCACAGTCGGCGCACCCATCGAATAGGCGAGCGGATTGCCGCCCCGCCCGTCCGGTGCGTCGATCTCAGCCAGCCGTACGGTCACGTCATGCTGGAGCGCGCGGCGGACCCCGAGGCCGCCCTTCCCAGCCGGAAAGTGCACCCAGGCCAGGCCAAGCTCGAATTGCGCGGCAAGGAAGCTGGTTCGATCCGGTGCCGGCCAGTGATCGCGAATCAGCTGATCCAACCGCTCATGGACTAGCTCGGCCTCGGCGTCACCGGCTGGCGCTGTCATGACCGCTCCCCTGCTCCGCTCGCATCCGTGCCAGGCGACGACATCTGGTGTCCGGCGATGTGAGGTTACGGTAGCTAACCAGGACACTCCGGTCAACCGTCTGGTCGGTCGACTCCACTCTCCAGCCGCCCTGCACTCCCCCCGCCCCCCAGCCGCCCCGCACTCCCCCCGCCCCGGCCGCCCCGCACTCCCCCGGCCCCGGCCGCCCCGCACTCCCCCGGCCCCGGCCGCCCCGCACTTCCCCCGGCCCCCCAGCCGCCCCGCACTCCCCCCGGCGGCGCTATCGCGCCCACCCTGCAGCAACGGGGTCGCCCCGTTGCTCACCTGACGACAACGGGGCGACCCCGTTGCTGACTCGGCAGGCGCAAGCCGCCTGGTCCACGTCAAGTCGCGCGCGCTTGGCAGGGGGACGGGGGGTGAGCTATGCGCGCGCGGCGGTCGACGAATCTCGGCAGGCGCTCTACCTGGTGCGGAGGGCTCCCGCGTCGTGCCGGAGTGTTAGCGCCTGGCGGAGCGCTGCCGCCGCCCTGCCGGAGAGCTATCAGCGCCCTGGCGGAGTGTTGCCGCCTGCCGGAAGCCTGACCGCGCTATACGCCGACAATCCTCCGCCAGGCGGCAACACTCCGGCCAGCCGCCGAGAACTCTCCTTCACACCGGGCCGGCCACGACCGGGCCAGCCGGGGCCGGAAGCGGCACCGCACCAGCCACGACCGGAAGCGGCACCGCACCAGCCAGGACCGGGACGGCACCGCACCAGCCAGGACCGGGACGGCACCGCACCAGCCACGACCCGAAGCGGCACCGCACCAGCCAGGACCGGGGCGGCACCGGGGTCAGCCTGCGAGCTGGCTAGCCAAGGCAGCGGGCTGCGCGCCACCTGGAGTACTAGGCGGCATTGACTCACGATCGCGAACTATCCAATTTCCTCAATGTCTTTACCGGGTATATAGCAGGAAAGCCATGTTTGACTGGACATTATGTTGCCGTGAACGCGAAGAATTCTGAATCCCGGGAATGGCGCGGCTTCCACGAAAAGTGACCTTTGGCTCTACTGGCGGAGGAAAAAAGATTCTATCTTTGCAAAGCAAATTCGCGACGGAAAGGATCATGTCATGGCCGCACGGTTAGGATCGCTACGGTCCCATTGGCGCGGTCAGATGGCAGGCGGCCGACCTGACCGGGTGACTCGACACCGCCGAGCGGGGATCTCGGTGGTCCTGTGCGCGGCAGTGGCGGGCCTGACCGCAGCGGCGCTGCCGGCAGTTGGTGCGGTACCGCGCACGGCGGCGATCCCCGCATCAGGCACCGGGGGTACCTGGGCGGCCACGGGCTCGATGAACGTGCCCCGCATCAACGCGATGACGGCGCTGTTCCGCAGCGGTCCGCTGCGGGGCAAGGTACTCGTCGCCGGCGGGGGCAATGGTTCCGGTGATTTGTCGTCCGCCGAGCTGTATAACCCGGCGACCGGCAACTGGTCGGCCACCGGGGCGATGAGCCAGATCCGTGCTACCGGTCAGGCGCAACTGCTCGGGAACGGGAAGGTCCTGGTCGAGGGCGGCGACGTCCCCTCCGGTGCGATGGCGTCGGCCGAACTCTACAATCCGCGCACCGGCCGGTGGGCCACCACCGGGTCGATGCGCACGCCGCGCTGGGGCTTCGTATCCGCAGTCCTGCCGAATGGGAAGGTTCTCGTAGCGGGCGGACACAGCAACTCGGCCTATTTGTCATCCGCTGAGCTGTATAACCCGACAGCTGGGACTTGGTCGGCCACCGGTTCCATGCACTCGGCGCGTTACCTGGCAAGAGCGACCCTGCTTCCTGACGGCCAAGTACTGGTCGCTGGCGGCGACGATGCCAGCGGAACGCTCGCCACGGCCGAGCTCTACAACCCCGCCACCGGGCGGTGGACCACGACAGGCTCAATGCTCCAGGCACGCGCGGAGTTCGGTTCGATCCTGCTGGGCAACGGCAAGGTGCTGGTGCTCGGCGGGGACAACAGCTCCTACGGCAACCTCGCCACAGCTGAGCTGTACAACCCAGGCACCGGCCGGTTTGCCAACACCGGCTCGATGATCACCGCCCGCAACGGCTACAACTCGGTGCTGCTCCCTGACGGCGACGTCCTCGTGGCCGGTGACAGCTACTTCCTGCCCGACTCACCATTCCGGGCCACCACCAATCTCGCGGAACTCTACAACCCGGCTACTGGCACCTGGAGCGCCACCGCTTCGATGAGCCAGGGTCGAGCAAGCAACGCTATGGTGCTGCTGCTCAATGGCCAGGTCCTGCTAGCCGGCGGATATGAAACACCGGACAGCTCCACCGGTTATACCTATCTCGCCTCCGCTGTCAGCTATCGTGCACCCGGGCCTCCCGCCGCCTGGCGAGCCATCTTTAGCGATCATTTCGCTGGCCGTCGCGGCTCAGGACCCGGGCCGAAATGGACCTATGACATTGGCACCGGCTATCACGGGACCAGTTGCCCGGCTTCGTGGGGCACCAATGAAGTCGAGTCAAGTACCCGCTCGACCGCGAATATCCGCCTGGACGGGCATGGCCACCTGGTGATCAGGCCGGTCAAGGCCAGCGGCAGCTGGACCTCGGGCCGGATCGAGACGGTCGCGTCCAATTTCGCCGCGCCAGTCGGAGGCGAACTGAGAATTACCACCTCAATCGATCAACCCGCCCCCTCCAAAGGCCGTGGATACTGGCCAGCGTTCTGGATGCTCGGCGCCGGATTCCGGGCCAGGGGGGCCGGCACATCAGGCACGATGAACTGCGCGAAATGGCCGTCCGTCGGCGAGATCGACATCATGGAGGACGTCAACGCTCTCTCGCAGCACTCAGGCACCCTGCATTGCGGTACTGCCCCCGGCGGCCCCTGCAATGAGTCCACCGGCCTGGGCAGCGGTCTGCGGCCATGCAAGGGCTGCCAGTCCGGTTACCACACCTACACAGTCATCGTGAACCGCACCAACCCAGGCAACGAGTCCATCACCTGGTACCTCGACAACCGCGCCTACCTGACGGTGACCGAGAGCCAGGTCGGCGCAACCGCTTGGAAGGCGGCCGTGGACCACGGGTTCTTCTTGATCCTGGACGTGGCCATGGGCGGTGCCTACCCCAATGCCATCTGCGACTGCACCACTCCCACCGCCGCCACCAGCTCTGGCGCCGCGATGGGAGTTAAATACGTGACAGTCTCCGTGCGCTGACACGCGCTGACCAGCGCATCACCGATGCCGGTGAGCGGGTTCGCGAGGGCCGACGTCACAGATCTGTAAGGCCAGGCCGACCGTTCTTCTCTTGCCTGAAGCGACGGCGGCACGTCTAATGCTCTGCGTGCGTAACACACTCGCCGTCAGCGGCGTCGGCCTCGGACGAGGCACCCAGCGGCCGGATCGCGTGGCCTGGCCGACCCGGACTCCGCCGCGGGCGCGCAGGGTACTTGAGTGGGTCGGGCCGCGCGCGGTGCCGTGGGCTGCCGCGCTGGTCGGGGTGGCCCCCATCGCTGCTTACGTTGCCATCGCCCTCAGCCGTCTGACCTATCCCTTTCCGCTCGAGTGGCTGGAGAGCAACTCGCTGATCGAGGTGCACCGAATACTCGCTGGCCGTCCCTTGTACCCGGCGCCGACAATCGGCTACGTACCTGATGGCTACCCGCCGCTGTACTTCCTGGTCTCAGCTGCGGTGGCCAAGGTGATAGGCGTGTCCTACGTGCCGCTGCGGCTGGTGTCGCTGATCTCGTCACTGACCTGCTTCGTGCTCCTCGCCGAACTGATCAGGCGCGAGACCGCGAGCGTCTGCGCGGGGATCGCGGCGGCGGGATTGCTGGCCGCCACTTATTTCGCCGCGGGCATCTGGTTCGACGTGGGCAGGGTCGACTCGCTGTTCTTGGCGCTCAGCGTCGCGGCACTCTATACCGCCCGCCGGATGCGCGGCACCTACGGGGCGATCGCGCTGGGGACTCTGCTCGGGGCGGCGTTCCTCACCAAGCAGACCGGGCTGGCCGAAGGCGTCGTGGTGCTTGCCGCACTGGCCGTTGGCCCCCACCGACGGCTGGCGCTGCAGGCCGGGCTGGCCTACGGCGCGGTGCTGGCGATCAGCACTGTGGCCCTGAGCCTCGCCAGCCACGGCTGGTATCTGTATTACGTGTTTGTACAGATGAGCGAGCATAAACTCAACTATTCCTCGCTCGTCTGGTTCTGGACCGGAAGGTTGCTCCCCACGCTTGGGATAGCCTGCGGAGCGGCTGCGCTCGGCGCCTGGCTTGCCGATCGGGTGCTGTTGGCAGGATGCGCCGCCCTGTTCGTGGCGAGCGCAGCCACGCTGGTGCATACCGGTGCTAGCCGCAATGACATGCTGCCGGCCTACCTCGCGGTAGCACTGCTCGCTGGCCTTGCCATGGGCCGAGAGCAGGCCCGGCGGGTACCTTCGCTGCTACGCCGCAGGCATGTCGGTGCCCTCGACGACCAGACGCGTCCAGCTTTGCGATGGCAGGCCATCGTCGCGGGCGTGCTGCTCATCGTCCAGACCGTCCTGCTGCTTGGCGGCTTTCATTCCGGCCAGGCGGTGCCGCCGAGCTCAGACCGGGCAGCGGGCCAGCAACTAGTGACAGGGCTGCGCGAACTCGGTGGCACGACCGCGTACTTCTCCGATCCTGGCCTCGATCTGGCCGCAGGACTGCCGCTCGTAGCCCACCAGGGTGCCGCTGACGACATTCTCCGCGCAGCGGGCGCAGGGCTGCGCACTTACTCAGGTAGTGTCATCCGCGCGGTGACCGAGCGGCGTTTCAGCGCGTTCATCACCGACTACGCCGGAGCGCCACGCGGATTCCCGCCTGACCTTGCTCGCTACTACCGCCGCTGTCCGCAGCGGCTTGCGCCAGGCCCGCCGCAGGCTGTGTTTGAGTCGGTGGTGGGTGCCCAGGCACGGCCAGCTTTCGTCTGGCTACCGGTAGGGCGTGGTTCGTGCGCACTCACGGTTCGCACCCTGGACGGCCCACCAGCCGGGAAGTAGGCGGACGGGCAATTGCGCCGCTCAGGCTGCGCGAGCGCCCGTCACAGCCGACCCGTCTGGTCGCGGCTCAGTTCAGCGAAGAGGCGGCCCGCGTCGGTCCACACCAGTGCCACCTGCAGGTCAGATGATTCGGCTAGCGTAGCGATCTGGTCGACGCCGACCCAGGCCCACGGGAACCAGGCACCGCAGCGATCGGGTGTCCGCAGTCGGACATGCTCACGGCGCAGTGGCAGGCCCGCAGGTTCGACCTCAGCTACGATCGTGCCGCCGGGCCTCAGCAGGTCCCTGATGCGGCGCAGCAGGACGGCGGGATCTCCGCCAATGCCGATATTTCCGTCCGCGAGCAGTACCGTGGCCCAGCGCCCTGTCCCAGGAAGTGAACAGAACACATCGCGCTGCAATGCCAGCGCGCCACGGGAGCGGGCCAGGCTGACGGCATATGGCGTGACATCGATGGCCAGCGCGGGTACCCCACGCTCAGCCAGCGCGACGGTGAGCCTCCCAGGCCCGGCGCCCACGTCCAGGGTGGGCCCGCTGCACCGCCTGAGCAGTGAATCATCACCGGGAACAGCATGCAACCAGCGTCGCGCGGCCAGTGGAGTCGCGTTGCCGTCCTGATGCTCGACTACAGGGTGCTCCAGACCGACCAATGCCTGCTCATAGAGCTCGCCGAGCATCGTCATCCCTTCGGATTCGTGGCGCACGCTGTGGGCGGCTGCCGGCAAGACCGCTAGCGTAGCCTCAGGCCTGGCTGGCGGCCCTTACGAATCTGTGACGGATTCGCCGTGACCACGATTGCCGCCGCGATGCCGCTACCGTAGCTGCCGTGAGCTACCTGGGCGCGCTGCCCGCAGATGTGGTGGTGGAGCCGCCGAATGCTGATTAACCCTGACCAGCCGGGCCGGATCATGGTCGTCGATGACGACTCGACGGTTGTCGACGTCGTCCGGCGCTACTTGATTCGGGATGGTCATGAGGTGGCCTGCGTGTCTGATGGGGCGGCGGCGTTGCGTTTGGTCGAGCAGGAGCCGCCCGACCTCGTCGTGCTTGACCTGATGCTGCCGGGTATCGGCGGCCTGGAGGTATGCCGGCGGTTGCGCGAGCACTGGCCGATGCCGGTGGTAATGCTCACGGCGCTCGGCGAGGAGACCGATCGGGTTGTGGGCTTGGAGACCGGAGCCGATGACTACGTCACCAAGCCGTTCAGCCCGCGCGAATTGGCGCTGCGGGTACGGTCGGTGCTCCGGCGGACCCGCAGCGGTGGGCTGCCGGGCCAGCCGACCTGCGGCACAATCGGCGACGGCGAACTCGAGATCGATCTCGGCGCGCACGAAGCCCGTCTCGGCACCGAATTGCTGGCGCTGACCTCGCGCGAATACGATCTGCTGGTCTTCCTGCTCAGCCATCCGCGGCAGGCATTCAGCCGCGAGCAGTTGCTTGAGCAGGTGTGGAACTGGTCCTTCGGCGACACATCGACGGTCACGGTGCACGTGCGCAGGCTCCGGGAGAAAATCGAGCACGATCCGACGCTGCCGACGCGGATCGTCACAATATGGGGAGTTGGCTACCGGTATGAGTCGTTGGAAGCCTGATGGCTGCGGCTGACTGGTGGACGGTGAGCTATACCGTCGCCCTGGTCGCGCTAGGCCCGGCGGCCGCCGGGGTCATCGCGGTGCGTGTGCTCGCGGCGCGCTCGGTCGCCACGCTGATGACGGTGATCACGACAGTCACCGTGGTGGCCACGCTGGCAGGCGTGGCGGTCGTCGCCATGAAGATGTTTATCTCTCGCAGCGATCTAGACGTGGTGCTCGCGGTGGTCCTGATCGGCGGGATCGCAGGCTTCGGAGTCTCGGCGATCGTCGGGCGGCGCATGTCGATGGCCAGCCGCCTACTGCTGGCCGAAGTCAAGCGGGTGGGCAGCAATGGCCGGTACCAGCCACCAGGACAGGTACTCCCGGCCGAACTGCAAGGACTGTCGCGGGAGCTGGAATGCGCGCAGAACCGGCTGGCCGAGGCGCGTGACCGTGAACGGGCGCTTGAAGCCAGCCGCCGCGAACTCGTAGCCTGGGTCAGCCACGATCTGCGCACTCCGCTGGCGGGCCTTCGGGCGATGGCCGAAGCGCTGGAGGACCAGGTAGTGACCGACCAGGAGACCGTGCGCCGCTACCACAGCCAGATCCGCGGCGAAACTGACCGGCTCGCACTGATGATCGATGACCTATTCGAGCTGTCGCGAATCCACGCCGGTGCGCTGCGGTTGTCTCGCCGCCGCATCGGCATCGATGACCTGATCAGCGACGCCTTGGCGAGCGCCGAGCCACTGGCCAAGGCCAAGGGTGTGCTGCTAACCGGATCAGCGGCCGATGGCCTGCCCGTTTGCGTGGACATCGCGGAGGTCGGCCGGGCCTTGCGCAACCTAGTGATCAACGCGATCAGGCACACCCCATCTGATCACTCGGTCGAAGTGGTAGGCGACTCGGAGTCCGGGATGGCGATGGTCAGCGTGTCGGACTCCTGTGGCGGGATCCCCGCCGATCAGCTGCCGCGTATCTTCGACGTGGCCTTCCGTGGCGAAGCCGCCCGCACCCCCGCCCCCGGCGAAGGCGCTGGTCTGGGTCTCAGCATCGCCCGAGGCATCGTGGAGGCACATAGCGGGCTAATTGCCGTGCGCAATACCGGGCCCGGCTGTCAGTTCGTGATCCGGCTTCCGCTGGCGCCCGACCAGACCCCAGCCCTCGCCAGTCCGGTCTCCTCAGTGACCCGACTGATCGCCGGTCCCAGCAGGGCCAGCCGTTCTCCCCGCTGACGCCTGACGCGAAGCGCGGCCGGTCAGGCTAGGGTCGGCGACGCGCCGGCTCGGGGCGGCTCCCTGAGCGGTGCCTTGGCGAACTGCGCTATCCCGGCAGCGAACGGGATCTGCGCACGGAAGCCTAGCTCGCGTTGCGCCCGCTCGGGCGAGGCCACGACATGGCGGACGTCGCCGAGGCGGTACTGGCCGGTGACTTGGGGCTGCGGGCCGCCGAAGGCGCTGGCCAGAGCGCTGGCCATGGCCCCGATCGTGTGTGGCTCGCCGCTGGCGATGTTGTAGGCGCGCAGCCTGCCCGGCTGGCCAGCTTTCAGGGCCGCCAGGTTTGCCGCCGCAACGTCAGTCACGTGCACGAAGTCGCGCCGCTGCGCGCCGTCTTCGAACACCTGCGGTGCCTTCCCCGCTTCGAGCGCCGACCGGAAGATGGACGCCACGCCGGCGTAGGGCGTGTCACGCGGCATCCTCGGGCCGTAGACATTGTGGTAGCGCAGAGCCAGCGCGATGCCGCCGGTGAGGTCAGCCCAGACCGCCGCGAGCTGTTCTTGTGCCACCTTGCTCACCGCGTAAGCGTTACGCGGGTCAGCAGCCGCGGACTCTGGCACCGTCGCGGTACTCAGGTCAGCGCCGCACTGCGGGCAGCGGGGCTCGAACCTGCCCCGATCCAGGTCGGCGCGCTCGCGGGCGGGCGGGCGGACCTGGCCGTGCTCCGCGCACCGATACCCGCCCTCTCCGTACACGACCATCGACGAGGCCAGTACCAGGCGCGGGACCTGCTGGCGGCCCATCTGCTCAAGCAGCACGGCCGTGCCTGTGATGTTGATATCGCAATACCCCGGCAGGTCGCTGAGGTCAACCCCGAGGCCGACGCGGGCGGCCTGATGATAGACCGCCTGCACGCCCTTGAGCGCCTGGCTGACCGCCGAAGGATCCCTGACGTCGGCGACGATCAGCTCAGCGTCGTCGGGCCAGTAGCCCCGCACCCCTGCGTGCACCGAAGGCTCAAGCGAATCAAGGCCGCGCACTGCGTGGCCAGCCGCTAGCGCTGACTCGGCGATGTGAGAGCCGATGAATCCGGCCGCGCCGGTAATGAGTATCCGCATGGCCGCAGCCAAGCATGCCCAGGCAGGCGTGCGATCACCCGTAAGAGCATCGTAAGAGTTGATCACAGCCAACCGCCGCTAGCATCGGGGCCATGCCGATTGACGTGGTGCTGCCCTGCCTTGACGAGGCAGCAGCCCTGCCGTGGGTTCTCGGCCGGATGCCGCCTGGATTCCGCCCGATCGTGGCCGACAACGGATCCAGCGATGACTCCGCACAGATCGCGCGGAGTCACGGTGCCCTGGTGGTGGACGCGCCGCAGCGCGGATTCGGAGCGGCCTGCCACGCGGGATTGCTTGCCGCGACCAGTCAGGTCGTCTGCATCATGGACGCGGACTCTTCTCTCGACCCGGCCGATCTGCCCCTGGTGGCTGGGCCGGTCAGCGGCGGACTCGCCGATCTGGTACTCGGCCGGAGGCGGGCCGTCAAGCGCGGGGCCTGGCCGGTGCATGCGCGTCTGGGCAACTTCGCCATTGCGGCGACGATCCGTCGACGCGCCGACTTGCGGTTGAGTGATCTTGGGCCGATGCGGGCCGCAAGCCGTGACGGGCTACTAGCGCTTGCTCTGGCAGATCGCAGGTTCGGCTACCCACTGGAAATGGTCATCCGGGCGGCTGAGGCTGGCTGGCGGATCGAAGAGCGGGACGTTCCCTACTACCCGCGAGCAGGTAGGTCCAAGGTCACAGGTACGGTGCGGGGCACGTTTCGCACCGTGCGGGACATGCAGCGGGTGCTCGCGGCATGATGACAGCGGCGAAGCCGACAGCGCCTGCGATCGCCGCAACTCGCGCCCAGGTGATCGTCATCGCCAAGCAACCTGTGCCCGGCCGGGTCAAGACCAGACTGACTCCTCCATTCAGCCCGCAGCAAGCGGCTAGGCTCGCAGCCGCTGCACTGGCGGACACGCTGGCCGCCGCCGCGCGAGTCCCCGCCGCCCGGCGCGTGCTCGCGCTTGAGGGGATCGCTGGAGATTGGCTTCCACCTGGTTTCGACGTAATCGCTCAGCGCGGCCGCGGGCTGGATGAGCGGTTGGCGGCCGCGTTCGGCGAAGCCTACGCGCGACTGCCCGTCCCCATGATCCTGATCGGCATGGACACGCCTCAAGTGACCGGGGAAATGCTGGATGCCGCAATCTGCCCGCTAGCCACCGGTGCCGCGGACGCGGTCTTCGGTCCGGCTGCCGACGGTGGCTTCTGGCTGCTTGGCCTGCAGCGGCCGGACCCGGCACTGCTGCTGGGAGTGCCCATGTCGGCGGTCGAAACCGGACAAGTGCAGCTGACCAGGCTCACCGGGGCCGGGCTGCGGGTGCACCATCTCCCGCCGCACACTGACGTCGATGACCTGGCGAGCGCGCGCGCAGTCGCCGCCCAGGCACCGCACAGTCGTTTTGCTGCGACCCTGCGGCCCATGCTGGCCTGCAGCGGCGAGGTGCTGGCGGATACAAGCGGCGGACGATCGGCTATCTGAAGTTGAGCAGAAACGTACTCGCAGCAAGACTCGCCAATAAGGTTCGCGGCGCGCTGCCCGCCGCCGCCAGGGCGGCGCACTGGGCCAGCGGCGCCGTCCGACGGTTCGCGATCGCGGCGCGCAGCACCGAAATCCGGCGGCCAGCTGGACCCTTCAGGCCCGAGTTCTGGCGTAGCCCGCTGCGAGGCCAGTGGCTGACGTCGCTACTCGGCTTGGTACTGCTCGTGGGCTTGCCGATCATCGCGATCACGGGTCTGCTGTCCTACGCCTCCTATAACCCGCGGCTGCACGGCAACGACGAAACGCCTGGTGCCTCGCTGCTGAAGTTCTTCTTGTTCTCCTGGCCTACCCACCCAGCCTGGCTGTACCGCCTGAACCAGGGGGTGCACGTGACCCTCGGCCTGGCTCTGCTGCCTGTGGTACTGGCCAAGCTTTGGTCGGTCCTGCCGAACTTGTTCTCCTGGCCGCCTGTGCGATCGTTGTCGCACGCACTGGAACGGCTTAGCCTCACCATGATCGTCGGGGGAGTGCTGTTCGAGTTCGTCACCGGGATTCTCAACATCCAGGACTTCTATGTCTTCCCCTTTTCCTTCTACACCGCTCACCTGTACGGTGCCTGGGTCTTCATCGCCGGTCTGGTCATTCACGTGGCCCTGAAGTTCCCGACGATGATGGCCGGCCTCCGCTCCCGCAGCCTGCGGCGCGAGCTGCGCACCCCAGTGGCGGCGACTCAACCTGAGGCTCCAGACCCGGCCGGACTACGGGCCGTCAACCCCGCACCTGCGACCGTGTCACGCCGGGGCATGCTGGCGGCCGTCGCCGGAGCGTCGCTGACCCTGACCGCGCTCGTGGTCGGCCAGTCGATCGGCGGGTGGACGCGCAGGACAGCGCTGTTCGCCCCGCGCGGCCTGACCGCGGTCGGACCGGGTGAATTGCCGGTTAACCACACCGCGGCGGCCGCCAAAATCACTGCGGCGGACGTCGGGCCCGCTTACCGGCTGGTGGTGACGGGACAGCAGACCGTATCGCTGACCAGGCAACAGCTGATGGCACTGCCGCAGCGTACCGCCGTGCTGCCGCTCGCCTGCGTCGAGGGATGGTCCTACTCAGCTAGCTGGACTGGCGTGCCGCTGACGGAGTTGGCCCGGCTGGTCGGAACGACACGGCAGGCTTCCGCTCTGGTGGAGTCAATGCAGCTGGCAGGATCGTTCCGCAGCGTCACGCTGTCGGCCGATCAGGTGAGCGACCCCAGGTCCATGCTCGCACTGTGTCTCAATGGCGTGGACTTGCCGCCCGACCACGGTTACCCAGCCCGCACGATCATCCCGGCCGCTCCCGGCGTACACAATACGAAGTGGGTTAACAGAATCACTTTCATGGTGGCGCAGTGAGCTGCCCGGCTGCTCGTGGCACTGCCGGCGAGCCGCAGTGAGGCCAATCAGCACGGCGCGCTCCTTGAGCCGCGCGATCCGGGTTTGGTACGGCGCCAGTCCGCTCCATCTGCTCGCGTTGCTTGCCGCGTTCGCGCTCAGCGGTTACGCACTGCGGGCGGTGGTCGCTGCCCACCAGTGGTGGGGGTTCGCCATCTGGTTTATCGTCGCCATCATCGGTCATGACCTGCTCCTGTTCCCGCTTTACTCGCTGGCCGACCTGTCGATGCGCCTGCTCCTGCCGGGCTGGGCCGTCAGGGCAGGGGACAGCCCGGTCAATCCCGCCGGCCGACCGCTCGTGCCGGTCATCAACTACATTCGCGTGCCGGCCGGGTTCGCGCTGCTGATCTTGCTGGTGTGGTTCCCGCTGATACTCGGGCTGTCCGCCGCCACCTATCAACGGGCCAGCGGGCTCGGCACCGACTCGTACCTGTGGCGTTGGCTCGCGGTCACCGGAGTGATGTTTGCCCTTTCCGCAGCCAGCTACGCCATCGCTTGGCGCCGCGCCTCGGCACGAGCACGGGGACTTGCGCCTAGTCCACGAACGCGGCGCGCCCGGCGGTGCGGGCCATGGCGGGGATGACGACGGCTCCGACGGCCAGGTGCATGACGATCAGCCCGACCACGGCTGCGGCGGTCGTCGCGGCGACGAGCGGCAGCGCCAGCGACGCGGCCAACGCCCCGAGCGCGCTGACTGTCCACAGGTGCCGCGCCCGCCCGGTCCGTCGCTGGAGTATGGCCAGCAGCAACCAGCCCACGAGCGCGGCCGCGACGGTAACGCCGATGACCTGGCCGACCGCGATTTCCCTTACCGGGCTGTGGCCGAACCTGAAGTCCAGGTGAATGCCGAGCACGGGCACTTCCACGATCCAAACGGCGGCGGCGGCCAGCGCGCCGCCGGCGGCGGCCAGCGCTCGGGCGCGGCCTTGCTTGAGGTCAGGCAGTGAACTGGTGGCGGTGGTGGTGGACATGTGCGTACTCCCTTGATCTGGCTCGCGGCACCCGGTCGGGCCGCTGCGATCAACAGTCCGCCGCACTGAGGTAATCGGGCATCGTCGAAGGAGAGTCCGATTCGCTACCGCGCCCGCAGCAGCAGCTACTCCGAGCGCAGTAGCTAGCTGCCCGCGTATCGACGATGGCGCGGTCCCCTTGCCGGTAATACGCTCCGGGTGATGAGCATCGAGACCACGGTCAAGCCGCTGCGGCGCTGGCTGGACGGCGCTGGCGTGGCGCTGGTGACTGTACTTGCCGTGGTCGGCGCCTACGTTGAGGCCAACCCTGCGCACCACTACGGTGGCCTGCACCTGACCAGCCACCCTCCGCTGGCCGCCTACCTAGTGCTGGCGGTGCCGGCCGCCGCCCTGGGGTTCCGCCATCGCCGCCCGCTGTGGGTGCTCGCGCTCACGGTGGCCGGTGCCGTCGGCTGGGCGGCCTTCGGTCAGATCGACGGGGCCGCGCTCGTCCCGGTCATCGTCGCGCTGTACTGGGTTGCCTTGACTCGCTCCAGGCACGCCGCCATCGGCGCCGGACTCGCCGGGGCGGCGGCTATCTTCGTCGCTGAGGGACTGGCCGGGCCTTTCGGCTGGTTCGGAGGCCCCAATGCCACGATGTGGCCGGAATTGCTCGCAGCCGGAGCGATCGGCGCTTATGTAGCGGCACGGCGCCAGTGGCTGGCGGCAGAGGCTGATCGAGCGACTCGGGCCGAGCGGGCCCGCGAGGACGAGACCGCAAGGCGCGTCGACGCCGAGCGGATGCGGATCGCCCGCGAACTCCACGACGTCGTCGCGCACTCGATGGCGGTGATCAACGTTCAAGCCACAGCGGCGAGCATGCAACTGGCCGCCGACCCGGCGAGCGCGGCCGAGGCGATCCAGGCCATCCGCGATACCAGCAAGTCAGGGTTGCGCGAGCTGCGGGCCATACTCCAGGTGCTCAGGCAAGCCGACGAGGGAAATCCCGCCGTCCCTGAGCCTGACCTGCGTGCTATCGCCGCTCTCGTCAAGGCGACCAGCGCGGCCGGAACACCGACCACGCTTCAGCCGGCCGAGTTGCCTGACTCGCTGCCGCCCCCGGTCGCGCTGGCCGTCTACCGCATCGTGCAAGAGTCGCTCACCAACGTGGTCCGTCACGCTGGCCAGGTCGGCGCCACGGTCAGCCTGCGACATGAGCGCGGGTATTTGCAGGTGGACGTCGTCAACGAGGGTGTGGCCGCACGGGCGACCAGCAGCGAGGGGAGCGGCGCGGGACTCACCGGAATGCGGGAAAGGGCCGCCGCCCTAGGCGGCACCCTGGACGCCGGGCCACGTCCCGGTGGCGGGTTTGCCGTCCACGCTCGGCTGCCGGTGGCCGCCCCGGCCACCGGATCGCAGCAACCAGGGATGACCACGCTGGCGGTCCCGATCGCGAGCCGGCCATGATCAGGGTCCTGCTCGCCGACGACCAGGCCCTCATCAGGGCCGGCTTCCGCGTCCTGGTCGGGTCGGCACCGGACATCGAGGTGGTCGGGGAGGCAGCGGACGGCGCGACCGCGGTCGAGCAGGCGCGCTGCCTGCGAGCCGAGGTCGTGCTGATGGACATCCGCATGCCGGGCACCGACGGCCTGCAGGCAACCCGGCAGATCGTTGCCGATCCAGGGCCTAAGCGGCGTGCGAGTCATCATCCTCACCACCTTCGAGGCTGATGAGTACGTCTTCGAGGCGCATCCGCGCCGGGGCGAGCGGCTTCCTGGTCAAGGACACCGAGCCTGAAGACCTGATTAATGCCATTCGCGTCGTCGCCCGCGGCGACGCCCTGCTGTCACCGAGCGTCACCCGCACGCTGATCTCCGGCATCGCTGGGCGCGGCCCGGCCCAATCGGTTGACAGCTCGACGCTGTCGGTGCTGACCGACCGGGAGCGGGAAGTGCTCGCCCTGGTCGCCGCGGGCCTGAGCAACGACGAGATCGCTGTAGCCCTGTTTATCAGCCCGCTGACCGCCAAAACTCACGTCAACCACACGATGACCAAGCTTGGTGCTCGTGACCGGGCCCAGTTGGTCGTGATCGCCTACGAGACGGGCCTGGTCCGGCCTGGCCTGTCCTAAGCCTGGCCAGATTCCGATTCCATGACCGTCTCAGCCTCACCCGCTGCGTCGTTGAACCTGGCCAGGTCTGCGGCGCAGGCGAGCGTAAATGGATGATCCGCGCCAAGAAAGCGCTGTAGTCGAGGCAGCGTGTTTGCGGCCAGCTCGCAGGCAGCATGATTTTTACCAAGATCCGCCAGCATGTCGGCCAGGTTGAGAGCGGTAATCAAGGTCGCTGGATGATCCTTGCCGAGCACCCGCCCGCGGCGCGCCAGGGTGTCCTCGGCTAGTGCCTTCGCAGCTTCGAGCTGACCAAGTTGGGCCAGCGTCGTGGCCAGATTGCTCGCTGTCTTGAGAGTGTCCGGATGGTCATCGCCCTGGCGGCGCTGTCGGCGCGCCAATGTATCGGCCGCGAGGACACGAGCATCTTCCCATTCCTCCAATTCGCTTAGGTCGGCGGCAAGATTGCTTGCCGATGCGAGGGTGTCTTGATGGTCTTCGCCAAGCACTCGCCGACGTACGGCCAGGGTTGCTTCGTCGCGCTCCTTCGCAGCTCGCTTCTCGCCCGTCGCGCTCAGCGCGATGGCCAGACAGCTGGCCGCCGTCAAAGTTTGTGGGTGCTCTTCGCCGAGGACCCGCCGTCGCCGGTCCCAGGTTTTCTCAGCAAACTCTTTGGCAGCGGCGAAGCTGCCCAAGTCGCCAAGCACCCGCATCAGGCAGTTGACGATCGTGGAAGTATCCGGATCGTCCTCACCTAGTCTTTCCCGCCAGTTCTGATAGAGGCGGTTGATGAGCTCATGGCCGCTGGTCGCGCTACCTCGGTCGAGAAAGTAGAGGCAGGCAGCACAGGCCATCGAACGCAGTGCCGTGTTTATGGATCCGGCGGGGTCGGCGGCGAGCAAGTGCGGCATCAAGGCCGCCCACTCGGCCCAGGTGGCAGGGTCACCAGGATCGCCCGGGTTATTGGCCACTAGCAATGCATCGGCGCAGGCCCGCAGTTCCGCAGCTTTGCCCGGTGCCAGCCGGTCGCGAAGAATGGCCTGAGTAACTCGATGTTGCCGCACGCGACCAAGTCGGTCGATGTCAGCTAGTGAGTGCCGACGAATGAGCACGATCGTGTCACGCCACGCCTGACGATTGGTCGCGCGTTCCGCCAGGAGCGCCGGCAACTCTGCTGGTGCAGATATCAACAGTTTGTCAGGAATCGGCGCTGACTCGAAGAAGGCACACAAGCTAGCCAACTCCATTGCCGCCGCGTCATCGTTCGCGAGCTTCTCGGCGTTAATCTGAACGGTGGCCGCAGCCGAGCTCGAATAGCTACTCGGCGGATTCTTAGCCATGAGTTGACCAGCGTGGCTATCCAACTCGTCGCGGTAGTCGGCCGCAGGCATCCCGCTTTCAGTCATGTCAGCCGGCCGCTTGGGCGAGCGCGAGTGGCAGATCGCCCAAGTCGGCCGCGAGCTTACTCGCCGCCTCTTTCCCTAGTCCGTCGACTCGATCACGCAACATTTCGATCGACTCGTCTCGTTCGAAGACGCTGACTTCAAGCTGAGCGGCTATATCACGGAAGCCAAACTCTCTTGTCGTCACTAGTACGTGGCCGTCGAGGTCAGGAAGCCAGGCGGACAGGTCGCTGGGATCTGCGACATTGTCGAAAACCAGGAGCCAATTAGGTATCGATCGAAGCTGACGTCGCACCGCGGATCGCATCATGTCGGTGCTGGCCACGGCGTCGATGCCGAGTTCTCGGCCGAGATCGGCGAACTCTTGCCCGAGCAGCAATCCCTGCTCGGCCCGCAGCCACCATGCTAGATCGTAGGAGCCGGCGAACCTGTGCGCGTATTCCTTTGCCAATTCGCTCTTGCCCATGCCAGGAGCACCATGCAGCGTCAAGGGCACTGATGGATTCCGGGTGAAATGATCCCGCATCTCGACCAACAGCTCATCGCGACCGATGAACCCCGGATTGCCGGCCGGGATCCGCCACACACTTGGCCGGTGACCGGGCAGGCGGGGAGCAAGCGCGAGCTGCGCTGGATGCGGTGGCTTGACTGCGAGTTGACCTCGCCCGGGAGCAACGGCGTTGAGCAGTACCTGCCGGGCTTGCTCTTCAGGCATTCCGAAGATGTCGACCGCGATTATGGGACGCAATAGCGCTGGAATGTCCTCGAAGGGAACATTCTCCACCCTAAGGGGAATGACATGATTTGAAGTGGTATGAGCGTGCACTGCCGCAGCCCATTCGTCGGTCGTATACCGAGACCGGTCGAAATAAGCGCATGAGTACAACGCCAGCACCGACTCACACCGATCCAAGGCGTCGCTCATGGCCGTGACGAAGTTCTGGCCAGGACGCCAACTGGTGTCCACCTCGACGGTGTATCCGGCGTGCTGAAGCTGCCAGGCGACCCACTCGGCCCAGGCCAGATCACTCCGAGCGTGACTGATGAAAAACTGAACTGGCTTCTCCCGCATACCCTCAGTATCCACGCAAAGTACGCCGAGAGGTTCACTCCCTTAGGTAAACAGCGCCCAGCAGAGAGTTGCAATAGGGTGCACCAATAGCCTGTGAGATGCCCGCTTGGGCCACAGCGAAGCCGAGCTGAGAGTTTGAGACGCATGCCGGATCAAAGAATTGGCCATCACGTCGCCATTGGCTGCCCGTCAGGTCGAACTCGAAAGCCCGGCCACAGCCGGCACCGCCGTAAAGTGGCATCCCGATGAGCAAAGCGTTGCCCGACAGCGCGACCGAGTAACCGAATTGGTCGCCGGTCGCACCGGCCGGAGCTTGGAGCTTGGAGCCAAGGGACCACTTCGTACCCCGCAGCGTGAATACGTAGGCGGCCCCGGTCCTGAGCGGAGCGGGAATTACCGTGCTTGCCACGCCACCGGGTGCGCCCACCACCGCGGTGCCGCCGTCCAGCGTTACTTCCCAGCCAAAATTGTCTTGCGGCGAACCTGGATTGCGGAAGGTGGCGGCACGATACCAATGGTGATGCGACGTTTCGGTGTATACATAGGCCGCATCTACAGCACCGACAAGTACGTTGTCTCCGGCGATCGACAGCGACTGGCCGAACTCCTCCCGTGGACTATCAGTTGGATTCGTCTCACTCGTCTTGGGTATCCAGCTTTGACCAAAACGCTCGTAAACGTAGAGCTTTCCGGTTTCTTTATTAATGCACGGAGCTCCGACGACGAGAGTGGTCGACGATATCGCTACCGCATCTCCGAAGTTTGACGAGTTCGAGGCAGCCGGATCTGGCAGCGCGGCTTGCTGACGCCATTTACCCTTCGTGAAGGCGTAGACATATACGATATTGTAACTCACGTTTCCTGCACTCGCGCCGACAGCAGCGTAGACCCCAGTCGATGTATTCGTTATCGCCACCGACCAGCCGAACTCATCCAAGCTGGTGTTACGGGGGTCGGCGAATGTGATCTGGTGTCGCCATTTGCCATCGGATAGCTTGTACAGATCCACCGCTCCAGTGCCGTCATTTACTCCTGGTTCTCCGACGATTGCCGTATCACCCGCCACGGCTACGGAGAACCCGAGGCTTCCGACTGTCGGATCGGGGAGGCCGAAAGCGGGCCGCGCGGATATGGCGGCGGATACGGCGGCCGGATTCGCCGCCCACAAGACCACGGCAGTGGCCGCGATCAGCGTCCCGGCCACTTTGCCGATCATTTCGGACCTCGCGCGTACCGCAAAGATGGCCCGGTTAATGGCTCTTGCCTTCATGAGCCCTCCTCCGGCGACCGCCCTGAACTGGCCGTGGTTCTCCAATATTTTGAACCACCGGGAGCGTAATGGGAAGACAATTCGCCGGCAGCCCTTAGCTACCTCTCATGAACAGCAGGTGCCTCCGCGCCGGCGTCATGCGCACCGCGCCGCCGCCAGGTCGGGCGGGCGCCGATCACCATGCAATCGGTGCTCGTGACGCAGGACACCGCGTTGACGTTGTCGTACCGGCTCAGAACCTCGCGCCAGCCACCTGTGGCTACGGCCGACGCCATCGGCTGATGGCCGCACCCACGTCCTGGACCAGCGGCGGACGCAGGAACGCGTAGTGGTCACCTTCGACGGTCAGTACCGACACCTCGCCGGTCAGCTTTGTCGGCCAGAGCGCGCGTGCCGAGGCGTTCAGCGAACTGGCCGCGCTGACGATCAACGTGGCTGCCCGGACAGGATTCCCGGCCGGGCGGTACCCAGACAGCATCCGGCTATGCGCCGCGAACAAGCCGAACCTTCGCCGCAGCCGCGCCTCGATGGCATCGCGTTCGGCGGCGTCTCCGTTGGCGTGGTCGCTGCCGTCGGCCAGCCGTCCCGCCAGCCAGGCTAGCTGCCCGGCTGGCGTCGCGGCCGCAGGATCGGGAGCTCCGGCAGTGTCCAGGCTCAAGCTGCGCGCCGCGTCCGCGACGAAACGCGCGGCGAGCTCGGCCTCCCCTGATGGGTGGTCGGCAGCTATCGCGAATGGCGCGTCAAGCAGCACCAGCAGACCGACCTCGGCACCGGCCTGCTCCAAGCGCTGCGCGATCTCGAACGCGATCACGCCACCCATCGACCAGCCGGCCAGCGAGTAGGGCCCGGCTGGCTGGACCGCCCTGATCCGCAGTGTGTAATCGGTGACGAGATCGGCGAGTGACGGGGCGATGACACCGCCATCGCTCAGAGCGGGAGATTCCAGTCCGTACACCTTGAAGGTGTCCGCGAGTTCCTCGCTGAGCGGCGCGTAGGCCGACACAGTGCCGCCAACCGGGTGCACGAGGAACAGCGGAGATTCGGCGTTGCCGCTATTCAGCGCTACGAGTGGACCGGATCCCGACAGTGGCGCTGAGGGGTCAATCCCGGCGATGGCGGCGGCGAGCCGACGCGGGGTGGGATGCAGGAAGATCGTGGAAACCCCGATGTCAACATCGGTCTCGCGACTGATCATGTGCACTAGGCGCATGGCCGTCAAGGAGTTGCCGCCAAGGTCGAAGAAGCTATCGGTGACTCCGATTCTGGTGTCGTGGAGAAGGGTGGCGAACAAGCCAGTCAGCATGGCCTCGGTTGGAGTTTCCGGCTTCGCTTGGTCCTGCCTTACCTGGCGGCGCGGGGTCGGCAGCGCTCTCCTATCCACCTTGCCACTGGAGTTGAGCGGGAAGGTGTCGACGGTGATGAGGTGGGACGGGATCATGGCGGCGGGCAGGGTGCGGGCGAGGTGGGCGCGGACGTCGTCCTCGCGCCAGGGGCCTGCGTCCGGGCGCAGGTAGGCGGCCAGTTCCTTGTCCCCGGCTGGCCCGGTGACCACGGTGACGACGGCCTGGGCGATGGCCGGGTGGGTGGCGAGCGCGGCCTCGATCTCGCCGAGCTCGATCCGGATGCCCCGGATCTTGACCTGGTTGTCGATCCGGCCCGCGCACTCCAGTGAGCCGTCCGGGCGGCGGCGGACCAGGTCTCCGCTCTTGTGCAGCCGCTCGCCGGGAGTGAAGGGGTCAGGGATGAACCGTTCCCTGGTCAGCTCCGGCCGGTTCAGGTAGCCGCGGGCCACGCCGGCGCCGCCGATGTGCAGCTCGCCGAAGACCCCGACCGGCACCGGGTTCAGGTGGCCATCAAGGACGTAAGCCCGGTAGTTCGGGCGCACAGGGAACCCGATCGGCGGCGGCATCGGCGTCGCAGCGTCCAATTCGGCGAACGCCGCAGTCACGGTGGTCTCCGTCGGGCCGTAGCCGTTGACCAACTGAAGGCCGGGGCGCATCCAGCGGCGGGCCACCTCCGCCGGCAGTTCCTCCCCGCCTGCCATGATGACCCGCAGGTCCGGGTATTCGCCGTCGGGCAGTAGCCCAAGCACCGCAGGCGGCAGGCTGGCAAACGTGATGCCGGCCTGGCGGATCAGTGCGGCCAGCCGCGGTGGTGAGTGCAGTTCGTCCGGTGCGGCGAGCACCATCTTGGCACCGGACAGCAGCGAAAGGAACATGTCCTTGACCGAGACGTCGAAGGCTAGGGAGGCGAACTGGAGCATGACGCTGCCGGGGCCTATGCCCCAGTGCTCGATCAGGCCGAAGGCCAGGTTGACCACGCTGCGGTGCTCGACGACCACGCCCTTGGGCTGGCCGGTCGACCCTGAGGTGTAGATCACGTACGCCACGTTCGCCGGGGTGACGCCGGCCTCATTCAGGTCATCGCCGGGCAGCCCGCCCAGCCGGTCCTGCTCGGCGTCCAGGGACATCACGGTGACCCCGGCCACGTCAGGCACCACGGCCCGGCACCGGTCATCGGCGAGGACGACGGTCATCCCGGTGTCGTTGATCATGAACGCGAGCCGCTCACCCGGCAAGCCAGGATCCAGCGGAACGTATCCGCCCCCGGCCTTCAAGATGCCGAGTATCGCCGCGAGCCGGCGGATCCCGGCGCGCATGCACACCCCGGCGAGCGCCTCCGGCCCCACCCCAAGCTCCCGCAGCCGCCGCGCCACCTGATTCGCCTGCCGGTTCAGCTCCCCGAACGTGACCCGCTCGCCCTCGCACTCAGCCGCGACCCCGCCCGGGGTCCGCGCCACCTGCGCCTCGAAACCCTCATGAACGCACACCGGCGGGATGGGCGCGGCCGTGTCATTCCAGTCCCGCAGCTCAGCCCGTAGCTCAGCATCCGTCAGCAACGGCAGCTCAGACAGCCGCGCGCCAGGATCCGACACCACCCCGCGCAGCAGCACCTCCAGGTGCCCAAGCAGCCGCTCGATCGTGCCCGCATCAAACAACGCCGTCTTGTAACAGCACTCCAGCCACAACCCCCCAGCCCGCGCCTCCACCGCGAACGTCAGATCAAACTTCGCCGTGTCCAAGCTGCGGACCACGTCGACGGTGCGGAAATCGGCGCCCGCCGCCTGCACCGGCGTGTCATCACGTTCGGCGTAGGTCAGGGCGATCTGGAAGATGGGCGAGCGGCTGGCATCGCGTTCGACTTTCAGCGCGTCCACCAGCTGGCCGAACGGCAGGTCCTGATGCGCGAACGCGCCGACGACGGCCTCCCGCACCCGCGCCAGCAACTCGCGGAAGGAAGGATCCCCGTGCGCGTCGCAGCGGATCGGCAGCGTGTTCACCAGGAACCCGATCAGCGGCGCAAGGGCGCGGCGGTTACGGTTGGCGCTCACCGTGCCCACGACCAGGTCGTCCTGCCCGGTGTACCGGTGCAGCAGCGCCAGCAAGCCCGCCATCAGCGTGACGAACAACGTCACCCCCTCCTGGCTGCTCACCTCCCGCAGCCCCGCCAGCAGCGCGGCGTCGGTCATCCGCTCGGCCAGCGCGCCATCAAAGCAATCGACCACCGGACGCGGCCGGTCAGCAGGGAACCGAACCGTCTCGAACCCGTCAAGCACCCCACGCCAGTACGACTCCAGGCCCGCAAGGAACTCCCCCCGCAACCGCTCCCGCTCCCACACAGCGAAATCAGCGAACTGCACCGGCAACTCGCCCAGCCCCGAACCCCGCCCGGAAACCTCACCCCCGTACAGCGCCGCCAGATCCCGCACCAGCACCCCAGCCGACCAGCCATCGAACACCGCATGATGAAACACCATCACCAGCGCATGCTCAGCCTCCCCCAGCCGCACCAGCCACCACCGCGCCAACGGCCCCACCGCAAGATCAAACGGCCGCATCGCCCGCGCCAGCACGAACTCGCGCAACCCCGCCAGCCCGTCACCCGGCCCCGAGCCAGCGAGATCCACCACCTCCAAGACAGCAGGCGCCACCGGGCCGATCACCTGAACCGGCCCGCCCCGCCCGTCCGCCACCAGCCTCGTCCGCAGCACCTCATGACGCGCGAACAACCCACCGAGCGCCCGCTCAAGTGCTCCAGGATCGAGCGGCCCGCTGATCCGCAGTACGCACGGGACGTGGTAGGTAGCCTGCCCCGGCGCGAACTGGTCGAGGAACCATAGCTGCTCTTGACCGAAGGATGCCGGCGGGCGACCTAGGTCGGGGCTACGGCGGCCAAGACGCCCCCGTGCGTCACCGCCCTGGCCGCGCCGTAGCTGCGCCAGTTCTGCTCGCTGCTCCTCTGACAGCATCTCCGCTCCTTGGTCCGGTCGGCCTAACCGACGCCGCCGGTCGCGAGTTCTCTGTCGCTGTAACCGTGCTCGTCCCGCAACAACGCGGCTAGTTGACGCGGCGTGGGCGCCAAGAACACAGACGCCGCGCCGACCTCTACATCAAGTTCCTCTTCGAGCACGGCGATCAGCCGCATCGCCTGGAGCGAGTTGCCGCCGATGTCGAAGAAGCTGTCGGTGGCGCCTACCTCGGCGGTGCCGAGTAGCGAGGAGTAGATATCGGCCAAGGCGATCTCGAGAATTGTCGCGGGCACCACGTGTCCTGCTGCTGGCCGCTGCGGCAGCGCCGCAGGCAGGGCGGAACGGTCTACCTTGCTGCTGGAGTTGAGCGGGAAGGTGTCGACGGTGATGAGGTGGGACGGGATCATGGCGGCGGGCAGGGTGCGGGCGAGGTGGGCGCGGACGTCGTCCTCGCGCCAGGGGCCTGCGTCCGGGCGCAGGTAGGCGGCCAGTTCCTTGTCCCCGGCTGGCCCGGTGACCACGGTGACGACGGCCTGGGCGATGGCCGGGTGGGTGGCGAGCGCGGCCTCGATCTCGCCGAGCTCGATCCGGATGCCCCGGATCTTGACCTGGTTGTCGATCCGGCCCGCGCACTCCAGTGAGCCGTCCGGGCGGCGGCGGACCAGGTCTCCGCTCTTGTGCAGCCGCTCGCCGGGAGTGAAGGGGTCAGGGATGAACCGTTCCCTGGTCAGCTCCGGCCGGTTCAGGTAGCCGCGGGCCACGCCGGCGCCGCCGATGTGCAGCTCGCCGAAGACCCCGACCGGCACCGGGTTCAGGTGGCCATCAAGGACGTAAGCCCGGTAGTTCGGGCGCACAGGGAACCCGATCGGCGGCGGCATCGGCGTCGCAGCGTCCAGATCGGCGATGACCGCAATGGAGGTGGCCTCCGTCGGGCCGTAGCCGTTGACCAGCCTAAGGCCGGGGCGCATCCAGCGGCGGGCCAGCTCAGTCGACACCTGCTCGCCACCGACCGATACGATCCGCAGGTCTGGATAGTGGCCGTCGGGCAGCAGGTCTAGCACGGCAGTTGGCAGGTTGGCGTACGTCACGCGGGCCTGGCGGATCAGTGCGGCCAGCCGCGGTGGTGAGTGCAGTTCGTCCGGTCCAGGGAGCACCATCTTGGCACCGGACAGCAGCGAAAGGAACGTGTCAAGCACCGACATGTCGAAGGCGTAGGACGCGAACTGCAGCACGGCGTTGCCCGAACCGATGCCCCAATGCATCATCCGACCGTGCACCAGGTTGACCACGCTGCGGTGCTCGACGACCACGCCCTTGGGCTGGCCGGTCGACCCTGAGGTGTAGATCACGTACGCCACGTTCGCCGGGGTGACGCCGGCCTCATTCAGGTCATCGCCGGGCAGCCCGCCCAGCCGGTCCTGCTCGGCGTCCAGGGACATCACGGTGACCCCGGCCACGTCAGGCACCACGGCCCGGCACCGGTCATCGGCGAGGACGACGGTCATCCCGGTGTCGTTGATCATGAACGCGAGCCGCTCACCCGGCAAGCCAGGATCCAGCGGAACGTATCCGCCCCCGGCCTTCAAGATGCCGAGTATCGCCGCGAGCCGGCGGATCCCGGCGCGCATGCACACCCCGGCGAGCGCCTCCGGCCCCACCCCAAGCTCCCGCAGCCGCCGCGCCACCTGATTCGCCTGCCGGTTCAGCTCCCCGAACGTGACCCGCTCGCCCTCGCACTCAGCCGCGACCCCGCCCGGGGTCCGCGCCACCTGCGCCTCGAAACCCTCATGAACGCACACCGGCGGGATGGGCGCCGCCGTGTCATTCCAGTCCCGCAGCTCAGCCCGCAGCTCAGCATCCGTCAGCAACGGCAGCTCAGACAGCCGCGCGCCAGGATCCGACACCACCCCGCGCAGCAGCACCTCCAGGTGCCCAAGCAGCCGCTCGATCGTGCCCGCATCAAACAACGCCGTCTTGTAACAGCACTCCAGCCACAACCCCCCAGCCCGCGCCTCCACCGCGAACGTCAGATCAAACTTCGCCGCATTGATGCCGCGCACTAGCTCACTGGCCGCAAACTCGACGCCAGCTGCCTCAACCTGGGTGTCGCCTTGCTCGGCGAAGGTGAGATCGATCTGATAGATGGGCGATCGGCTGGCATCGCGTTCGACTTTCAGCGCGTCCACCAGCTGGCCGAACGGCAGGTCCTGATGCGCGAACGCGCCGACGACGGCCTCCCGCACCCGCGCCAGCAACTCGCGGAAGGAAGGATCCCCGTGCGCGTCGCAGCGGATCGGCAGCGTGTTCACCAGGAACCCGATCAGCGGCACCAGTTCTGCCCGGCCGCGATTCGCAGCGACGGTGCCGACAACGAGGTCGTCCTGCCCGGTGTACCGGTGCAGCAGCGCCAGCAAGCCCGCCATCAGCGTGACGAACAACGTCACCCCCTCCTGGCTGCTCACCTCCCGCAGCCCCGCCAGCAGCGCGGCGTCGGTCATCCGCTCGGCCAGCGCGCCATCAAAGCAATCGACCACCGGACGCGGCCGGTCAGCAGGGAACCGAACCGTCTCGAACCCGTCAAGCACCCCACGCCAGTACGACTCCAGGCCCGCAAGGAACTCCCCCCGCAACCGCTCCCGCTCCCACACAGCGAAATCAGCGAACTGCACCGGCAACTCGCCCAGCCCCGAACCCCGCCCGGAAACCTCACCCCCGTACAGCGCCGCCAGATCCCGCACCAGCACCCCAGCCGACCAGCCATCGAACACCGCATGATGAAACACCATCACCAGCGCATGCTCAGCCTCCCCCAGCCGCACCAGCCACCACCGCGCCAACGGCCCCACCGCAAGATCAAACGGCCGCATCGCCCGCGCCAGCACGAACTCGCGCAACCCCGCCAGCCCGTCACCCGGCCCCGAGCCAGCGAGATCCACCACCTCCAAGACAGCAGGCGCCACCGGGCCGATCACCTGAACCGGCCCGCCCCGCCCGTCCGCCACCAGCCTCGTCCGCAGCACCTCATGACGCGCGAACAACCCACCGAGCGCCCGCTCAAGTGCCAGCTGATCCAGCGCGCCCGACAGCCGCAGCACCTGCGGGATGTTGTAGTTCGGCAGTCCGGGCGTGAGCCTGTCGACCAGCCACAGCTGCTCTTGCCCGTACGACGGCGGCACTTCGGCGAGCCCGGTGCTGCCCCGTGGGATCCTTTCTATGTCCTCTGCTTGGCTCCGTAGCGGCAGCCCTTCGATGCCCTCGGCACCAAGGTCGCCGTCGGCGAGGCCATGGCTGTCCCGCAGGACCGTAGCGAGCTGCCGAGGTGTCGGCGTGAGGAACACGGCGGTGATATCGAGGTCAACGGCGAGCGCGGTGCGAAGTTCGGCGATGAGCCGCATCGCCTGCAGGGAGTTTCCGCCGGCCTCGAAGAAGCTCTCGGTGGCGCCCACCTGCTCGGCACCGAGCACGGTGGCATACAGCTCGACAAGGACAGCTTCGAGCTCCGTATGCGGCGGCACCCGGTCGGCGGCCGCATCCCCTGCGGACTGCGGTGGTGGCAGCGCGGCTTTGTCGATCTTCCCGTGCGCAGTGAGGGGCAACTCGTCCAGCGTGACCAGATAGGTGGGGATCATATAGGCAGGCAGCGACGGCGCCAGATGCCGGCGCATGTCGGCGACGACGATAGCCGAGCCGTCGGCGGCCCGCAGGTAACCCGCGAGCTGCTTGACCCCGGCCGAGTCGGTCACCACGGTCGCCACCGCCTGCGCGACGTCAGGGTGCGTCACCAGGGCCGTTTCTATTTCCCCTAGCTCCACCCGAAGCCCTTGGATTTTGACTTGGTTGTCGATGCGCCCGGCGAACACCAGCGTCCCGTCCGGACGGCGCCGGACCAGGTCGCCGGTCTTGTAGAGCCGCTGGCCGGGGATGAAGGGGTCAGGGATGAACCGTTCCCTGGTCAGCTCCGGCCGGTTCAGGTAGCCGCGGGCCACTCCGGCGCCGCCGATGTGCAGCTCCCCGATGACGCCGACCGGCACCGGGTTCAGGTAGCTGTCGAGTACGTAGGCCTGGTAGTTCGGCTTGGGCCTGCCGATCGGCGGCGGCAGCGGCGTGCTCGGCTCCAGCTTCATGAACGTCGAGCCGATGGACGCCTCGGTCGGGCCGTAGCCGTTGTAGATCTCAAGCCCAGCTCTCAGCCAGCCCCTGAGCAGCTCGCTCGACAGCTCTTCCCCGGCCGACAACAGCGTCCTGAGCTCGGGGAACTCTTCCCCCGTCAGCAGGTTAAGCACCGCTGGCGGTAGGCAGGCGAAGGTGATCTGCGCGTCGCGCATGAGCGCGGCCAGACGAGGCGGCGAGTGCAGCGTCTCAGGTGCGGCGAGCACCAACTTCGCGCCGCCGAGCAGCGGCATGAACATGTCCATGACGGATACATCGAAGGTAAACGCGGCGAACTGCAGCACGGCGCTGCCAGCTCCGATTCGCCAGTGCCTGGCCATGCCATGCAGGAAGTTGATCGCCTGCCGGTGCTCAACCACCACCCCCTTGGGCTGGCCGGTCGAACCGGAGGTGTAGATCACATAAGCGACGTTCGATGGCGTGACGCCGGTGTCGGCCACGTTACCGCCGGGCAGCTGGCGCAGCCGGTCCCATTCGGCGTCCAGGGATGCCACGGTGACCCCGGCCACCTCAGGCACGCTGGCCCGGCTCAGGTCGTCGGTGAGCAGTACTCGCATGCCGGTGTCGTTGACCATGAACGTCAGCCGCTCAGCGGGCAGAGCCGGGTCCAGTGGGACGTATCCGGCGCCAGCCTTCCAGACGCCAAGCAGCGCCGCCAGCCGTCGCAGCCCCGTGTGCATGCACACGCCTACGAGCACCTCCGGGCCGGCCCCGAGATCCCGCAGCCACCAGGCGATCTGGCTGGCCTGCTGGTTCAGCTCCGCATACGAGACCCGCTCATCGGCGAACTCGGCCGCCACCGCGTCCGGCGTTGCCGCCGCCCGCTCAGCGAATCCCTCATGAATGCACTGCACCGGCAGGTCCATGGCGGTGTCGTTCCACTCCGCCAACTCGGCTCGCAGCTCAGCTTCGGTAAGTATGGGCAGTCGCCCTAGCCGCGCGGACGGATCATCAGCCACTCCGCGCAGCAGCACTTCGAAGTTCCCGAGCAGGCGGCGCACCGTGACGGCGTCGAACAGCGCTGGCGTGTAGGTGGCTTCCAACCGGAGTCCGTCCGAGCCCGGCTCCGCCAGGAAGCTGATGTCGTACTTCGACGCGCGCAGGGGGATCCGCTCGCAGCCGAAGGTGACGCCTGCTGCCTCGATGTCCTGCGGCGGCTCAGAGTAACTGAACGCGGTCTGGAAGACAGGAAAGCGGCCTAGCTCACGGTCGATGTGCAGGGCTTCCACGATCTTGGCGAATGGCAGGTCCTGGTGGGCCTGCGCGTCCGTCACCGCCTTGTGTACGCGAGCAAGAAACTGGCTGAACTCCAAGTCACCAGACGCTTGCGCGCGGACCGGGAGCGGACTGTCCAACAAGGCCAGGAGCGGGGCCAACTCCGGCCTCGCCCGAGTGCCAGCGACCGAGTTCACCTGGCCCTGTGGGGACTCCTCCCCCCAGTGGGGGATGACCGTTCCGGCGACTAGGTCGGTCTGGCCGGTGTATCGGTGCAGCAGTACTAGTAGCGCTGCCAGCAGCGTGACCGGCAGCGTAGTGCCCTCGCTGTGGCTCAGCTTCACGAGGCGGTCGAGCAGCACCAGGTCGACCGTGGCCTCCGCTACCGCGCCCGTATGGTCGGCGAGCAGTGGGCGAGGCCGGTCGGCTGGGAAGCGCGTGATCTCGATGCCAGCCAGCGCCGCGCGCCAGTATTCCTCCTCATCCGCCAGCACCGGGCCATCGAGATGCCGCCGTTCCCACGCCACGTAGTCAGCGAACCGCATCGGCAGCTCGGCCAGGCCAGCTGGCTGCCCGGTCACCTCGCTGCGGTACAACGCGGTCAGGTCCGCCAGCAGCACCCGCATCGACCAGTCATCGAGTACTGTCTGGTGCGCCACGAGCACCAGCACGTGCTCATCGGCGGTGATCCGCGCCAGCCGGGCCCGCAGCGGGTGTTCGTCCGTGAGGTGAAACGGTCGTAACGCCTCGCTGTCCGCGAGCTGCCGCACCCGTCGCACCGCTGCTTCGGTGGGCAGGTTCGCGTAGTCCGTCAGCTCGAGTTCCGTAGCCGCCCCGGCCGCCGGATCGATCACCTGCACCGGATGGCCATCGGTCCCCGCCACCAACCGGGTTCGCAGCGGCTCGTGCCGGGCGACCAGAGCGCCGAACGCGCGCTCAAGCGCGGCTACGTCAAGCTGGCCCCGCAGCCAGATCAGACTGGGGACGTTGTGCGCGGGGAGGCCGTGGTGGAACTCGTCGATGAACCACAACTGTTCCTGAGTGAACGACAACGGCGGCAGCGCCGGACCCGCAGTCGCTGGGGCCTGCGTCATCAGTTCTGTCCATCCTTCGCGGTTGGCGTGGCGGGCGGGCTGTGCGGCTCAAGCGGCACGGTAGGCATCTCCTTGAGCCGGAACGCCGGGGAGAAGAACAGCCACAGCAGCGGTGACGTCATCAGGGTTAGGGAGATCACCAGCCCGGTGCGTAGCCCCACCGCGCCGGCGAGCACTCCGCCGAGGGACATTCCGATAGGCGCGACGCCAAAGAGCACCATGCGGTAGGTCGCGTTCATCCGCGCGAGCACCCGTCGGGGCGTGACGACCTGCCGCAGCGTGATGACGTTGACGTTGAGCACGCCGACGTTCCATCCGTAGGCGAAGTGGGCCACGACGAAGATCGCTATGGTGGCCACGCTGGCGTGCCGGGGCACCAGCAGCAAGAGCAGGGCCAGCGATTCCCCCACCGTGTTGATGATCATGGTTCGGCCGAGCCCAATCGCACTACTGATGCGCCTGGCGGTCGTGGCACCAGCGAGGCTGCCGACCGCCGAGCCCGCCATCACGATGCCAAGCTCAAGCGGATGCAGGTGCACTACCCTGACCGCGTACACCACGAAGACCGTGATGTAGGCGCCAAAGAACAGGTTGAGCGCGGCGCCCTGGGTGAGCAGGGCGCTCAGCAGCTTGCTGCCCCACACGGCGTGCAGTCCCTCGGTAATCGACTGCCGAACCGAGACCTGCACCTCGGGCACGTCCGGCGCTGGCTCGGGCTTGCGGATCGCGATCAGGCCTGCTGCCGAGAACAGATAGGACACCGAGTCAGCGACAAGCGTGATCGGCGCGGTGACCAAGCCCACCAGCACCCCGGCAAGCCCCGGCCCCGCGACCCCGGCGAACGCGGTGCTGGCCTGGATCTTGCTGTTGGCATCGGTGAGGTGCTCGTGGCCAACCAGGTTGGGCACGTAGGACATCGCCCCGACGTCGAAGGTCATGGACAGCAGCCCAGTCATTGTCACAACTACGTACAACAAGCCGATGGACAGCAGTCCGGTCACCGATGCCAGCGGCACCGTACCTATCAGCACCGCGTTGCCCAGCGCGCAAGCGATCAGCACCGGCCGCCGGCGGCGGCGGTCCAGCCAGACCCCGGCGAACAGCGACAGCAAAAGCACCGGTACGAAGCGCAGCGCGTTCAGCACGCCGACTTGGACCACCGTGGCATTCAGGGTAAGAATGGCGATCAGCGGCATCGTGAACTGGGTGACCTGGGTGCCGATCAACGAGATCGACTGCCCCGCCCAGAGCTTGACGAAGTTAGGGTCGGAGAAAGCGCGGGTGGCACGTTCCGCAGTCGCGCCGGTCGGCCGCGACGTCGCCTGCGCGACTTGGTCAGGCGGCACCGCCGACCACCTCCCCGCAGATGCCAGTGTCGGCTAGGGCGCTTGCGGGTGACACCACCGCCATTAAGTGAGTCCGCGTAGGACAGCGCACCACGCAGACGTCAAAGGCGGGGCTGGCTTTCAGGTAATCCTCCAGCGACCGGACGGTGGCGTTCTTGCCGTTATGGACTTCAATTACATCGGCCCGGCATTACGCGCGAAAATATATATTATATTAGGCTAATTTACTATCTAACCGTCAGCGCAGCCATTCCGCGTGACGAATTTCATACCGGCAACTACCTCCCAAAAGATCACATGGCCCTCCAAAGATGTCAAGGCCACTCTTGTGTGATAATCCCACATAAGCTAGAGCCCGAACTGTTGTCTGGACTGGCCGCAGCGCTGCTAACAGAGAAGCACGATCAGCAACGGGGTCGCCCCGTTGTCGTCAGGTGAGCAACGGGGCGACCCCGTTGCTCACGATTGGCGGGGAGGCGGCGGGCCAGTCCGCTTCGATCAGCCGCTCGATGTCGAGGCCGAAAGCGCGGTCGGCGTGGATCGGCTCGATGATCCGGGTCAGCCAGTCCAGCACCGGCCGGCCGCTGGCGGCGGCTGCCGTTGGGCGAGCACGCTGGCCTGGAAGGCGGTCAGCAGCTCGCAAGCCGTGACCGCGCGAGCATGGCGCAGCGCGCTCCTGAGCTTGTCGACTGCCTCCCAGGAGAAGGTCTGCACGTCTTCCTGGCCACCCGAGGTCTCGATCAGCCCGACTGGCGTGGCGGTCGCGAGCTTCCGCATCGCGTGCACTTCGCCGGCGGCGCGCTTGTGCACCGGCGACAGCCCAGCATCAACGCCTGGCTGGCTGGCAAGCTGCGGCGGCAGTCCAGTGACCGCAGGATCCATCAGCCGGTGGAGCCGAGCCGCCGCGACTTCGGCCGCATGGCACAAAGCCGCCGTGAGCTGATCACACTGAGCCGCGAGTTCGAGCCCGTAGAATCCGGCGGTCCCGACGAACTGGTCGTCGATGAAGGCCGGAGAATCAGTAACGCCAGTGAGCGCGCGCTTGACGGCCGCTTCCAGCCGGCCAGCCGATCGGCGCAGCTGAGCCAGCACCTGGCCGGCCACCCGAAACGATACCGGTGCCTGCAGCGAACGCGCCGGCTCTTCGGTGCCTGCCAGGGTGCGAATCCGCTCGTGAACGGCCGCGAGTACGGCGTCGCCGCGGGCGGCGCCGGCCAGGTAGGGGTCACGCGAGGCACCTGCCGCCACGATCGACAGCGCGCTGGCGGCCTCCATCACCTCGATGAGACTGGCCGCTTGCGCCAGCCGCAGCACGCACAAGCCGGTCGTTCCCGGCACACCCTGGATCAGGGCGATGCCTTCCTTTTGGCCAAGGACGAACTCGGTCAGCCCGGCGCCGCGTAGGGCCGCTGGCGCTGATCGCAGCGCTCCGCCGGCGCCGAGCACCTGGCCGAGCCCGGCGAGCGGCCCGAACGCGTGCGCGAGCTGCATGATCTCGCCCGCCGAGCCCATCCCGCCGCGTGGCACCGCGGCGACGACACCACGGTTGAGCAGCTCGGCTAGCCGCTCGCAGAGCCCGGCCGATACGGCGGCGTCGCCGGTCAGGAACGTCACCAGCCTGACCGCCATGATCGCCCTGACTTCCGCCGCATCCAGCCAAGGTGGCCCGCCGGTCGCCCGGGCGAGTAGCAGGTTGCGCTGGTGCGCACGCTGCTGCTCGGCAGAGAGCCTGAGGTGATGCAGCGCCCCCATCCCGGTGTTGACACCGTAGACCGGCTGTCCTTCGAGCAACTGCCGACGGGCGCGGTCACACCGCTGCTGTACCGCCGTCAGCAGGCTTGGTGCCAGTTCGACTCGCTGGCCGCTGGCGATGGCGCTGATGACAGCGAGATCTGATTCGCCGGCCTGGGCGATCGTGATCACCGGTCCCTCCCAGCTGCCTGCTGCCCTCCCTCGCCTTGGGCGGGACCGGCCAGAATACCGTAAGCAGCTGCGCCCAGAACGCCACCCGAGTCGCTGCCTCCTACGCCAGCCTGATCGCACCTGGCGCCCGTGCCGCATTATTTTCGAAACGAATTAATTCCGGTCAGTCGCCCGATGGTGACTGACTCTCGTCAGAACCTGAGCCAGCAACGCCCGACACTTGGACGGCGCTGCCCGGCGGCGTGACACCAGCGCCCCCGACCAATCGGGACCGTGGGGTAGCCGCCGTCGCTCTCCGGCACCCTCCCGAACCTCAAGCTAGTCGGGCCGCTCAGTAGGCGATGCAGCCGATTCCCTGGTCGATGCCGAGCGGGCCGACCCAGTTGCCTTGCTGGTCCTGCCAATAGACGTAGAGGCTGTTGCTCGGGCCGACGGCCAGGGCAACGAGCAGCCCGGAGAGCGGGTCTTCAGCCATCGCCGGGGCCGAGTATGCGAGTCCAGTCTGCTGGTGATCGACGCCGCCTGGGCCTTGCCACTGGCCGGCACCGTTCTGCCAGTAGGCGAACAGGCTGCGTGAGGTGCCCACGGCGAGGGCGTAAGCCCGCCCGGTCGCAGCGGCCACGCCGACAGCGGGCGCCGAGAACGCGATGCCGGCCGCGCCGCCGTCGATGCGGATGGGTGCGGACCACTGCTGGCCGGGCGTCTGGGTATAAGCGTAGAGGCGATCGGCCGGGCCGTCCGCGAGCGCGATCCGCTGCCCGCTCGATGGCGCGATGGCGAGGGACCCGGCGGAGGTGGCGATGGAGGGCGAGCCGGCGTCCACGCCAAGCGGCCCGACCCAGAGCTGGCTGTTGTCCTGCCAGTACGAGTACAGGCTGTCAGAAGGGCCATCGGCAACCGCGACCGGCCGGTCGGCCGGAGTCTCGGCGATAGCAGGCGCCGAATAAGCGATCCCTGGTCGTTGGTTGTCCACGCCTCCTGGCCCGGACCACTGGCCGGCGGCATTCCGCCAGTATGCGTACAAGGTGGCCGACGGGCCTTCGGCCAGCGCCGTGATGAGGCCGGTCGCTGAGTTGAAGCCGATCGCAGGCGCCGACCAGGCGATGCCCGGCTTGCCCTGGCCCAGGCCATAGGGGCCTGACCACAGCCCGTTGGCGTTCTGCCAGTAGGCGTACATGCTGTTATTCGGGCCAACGGCCATGACCACCGGCCGTCCGGTAGTCGGGTCGATGATGATCGCCGGTGCCGAGTACGCGATACCGGGAGCGCCACTGTCGAGACCGTACGGCCCGTTCCACCCGCTGTTCTGGCTCTGCCAGTACACGTACAAGCTATCCGCCGGACCGACAGCCGCCGCGAAACCCAGGCCGGTCTTAGGATTGGTCGCGATCGCGGGGGGAAGCATGAGTTGTTGCGTCCCGCTGCAGCTTGCGCTCCCGGCGCTCGCGTAGATGACCGGCCCGCTCCCAGCGATTTGCCTCGCGGTCCGGTCATCAGAGAACTTGCCTGACCCATTGACGTCGTACTCATCCAGCCAGCCTGAGCCCTGGCTAACCGCGAACACGTAAGCGACGTGGCCAGGGCCTTGCTTGCCTCCTGGCCAGATCGCGATGTCGCCGGGACGAGGCTGCCTGGACAGGCCGTAGCCGTCGGCCTTCAGCCGTGCGGCCCAGTCACCGGCGCTGCCGAGCTTCCCGGCCAGGCTGATGCCGAATACTTGCCGAAATATCCAGGCAACATAATCGGTATCGCTACGGTATTTGTATCCCAGTGGCGAGACGTCTTTCCCCTTGATGCACCACGATTGCGGACCATATTTCTTAGCGCAGTTCACCGCGTGCGCATACGGGTATCCAGCGGCATTCACCTGAGGCGGTGCCTTCCCGGCCGTGGCCAGGTCAGTCGCTGGCCGGACCTGATCGCCTGCCGCGCCACCCACAAGCTCGCTCCGCAGGCTCATCCCAGCCCGCACCGCAGCGGCCGGCGCAGCACCGGCCTGCGCTGGCGAGACGCCCAGCACGACCGCGATAGCCACGATCGCGACTACCGCGGTGCGCCACCTCCTCGCCCGCTCGCCATCGCCACCCGCGAGCACTCCGGTGCCGGTGCCATTGCCAGTAGTCCCAGACATGTCCATGTCGCCCTCCCTGACCGCCATTACCGCAATCATCGGCGTTCGGCACCGGGCAAAACCACACGGAAAAGGCACGGAAAAGGCACATGATGAAGACAGAAACTACCTGGCGCTGACCGACATCGCGATGACCGGCCGCCCACGGGAGGCTGCGCTCAGCGCGCCCCAGTCAGCCACCTGCTCCCGACCCCCTAGCCGCGCTGAGCCCAGCCAGCTCCCTGACTAAAGTCCTGGCATGGAATGTGGCAACCAGGGACAGGCCGGGGTTTCCACGGGGGCGATGGCGTACGTCACATGCGATCGTTAGGTCAGGCAGCAGTCCGCTTCAGTGGAGGTACCCGATGGCCGAGCTCGGACTATCGCAGGACGGGATCGTGGTGGCCCATTTCATCGTCACCGACGATGTCGAGCGCTCACGGCGCTTCTACACCGACGTACTCGGTGGCAAGCTGACTTACTCAGGCCCCGGCGGTCTCACCTACGTCGACCTGGCCGGCACCTTGATCATCATCAATGTCGGCGGCGGCCCGACCGACGACAAGCCGACCGTCACCCTGGAGACGCCGCGCGACCCCAACACGGTCAGCAGCTTCCTCAACTGCCGGGTCAAAGACATCGAAGCCGTCTACGCCGAATGGAGCGCCAGAGGCGCCCAGTTCCTGACGCCGCCGAAACAGCACCAATACGAAAAGCGCTGCTATATTCGCGACCCCGACGGCTATCTCATCGAGGTGGGGCAGACCACCGACCCGGAGGGGGATTGGTCACCCGCTGACTGGCTATCCAGACCGCCCGCCTAGGAGCCCGAGTGAGATCCGGGCGATAAGGACCGAGATCATGGGCAAGCCGTCGCCGAGAAGCTCGTGCGACCAGCCGGCAGAAATCCACAGATTATTGGCATTTTCCGCCTGGTAGGCGTTCGCCCCCCAGTGTAATGATTGGAGCAAATACGCATGATCGCTACCCACGGCGGGAGAGCGAATGGAATTCCGGATACTCGGGCCTTTAATGGCCATTGCCGACGACAAGCCCGTCGACATTAGAAGCTCGCGACAACGGACGATCCTGTCGGTTCTGCTGGTAGCAAACAACCGCATCGTGACCTGGGATCAGCTCGTTGACGCGCTCTGGGATGACCATCCGCCCGCCACCGCACGAAGCCAGGTGCACATCTGTGTTTCTGAGCTGCGCCGTCGGCTCGCTGTCGGCGGCTTCGACGGCATCGTGACCCGGCCAGCCGGCTACGCGATCTCTCTGGGCAGCCACATCCTCGATTCGGCCAAGTACGAGCGGATGGTCGCCGCCGGCCGATCCGGAGCCGCGCACGCCCGGCCTCACGACGCGGTACTGCAACTGCGAGCAGCACTGGCACTTTGGCATGGACCGGCCCTCGCCGGCGTGAAGGGCAATCTGGTGCGGGCAGTAGCGGCCAGGCTCGATGAAGACAGACTGGCCGTCTTGCAGGACTGTATCGATCTTGAGCTTGAGCTTGGCCGCCACCATGAGCTTATCGGCGAGTTAACTGAGCTGGTCGCGCGGTATCCGTTGAGCGAGCGGTTCCATGAACAGCTAATGCTGGCACTGTACCGAGGCGGACGACAGGCCGAAGCGCTGGCGGTGTACCAGTCGGTGCGCAGAGCGCTCACTTCCGAACTGGGCCTCGACCCTGGCCAGCAGCTCCGCGACATCGAGCGCGCTATCTTGGCCGACGATCCAGGAATCCGCGCGGCCCGCCCTCTGGTCGGCACCGGAGCCGACCAGAACGCCGCACGGGTGGTGCCGCGTCAGCTGCCAGCCGCCGTCCGAGACTTCGTCGCCCGGCAAGACCTGCTCACCGCCATCCGCGAGCTTTTGGTGGCCGCACCGGACGGGGCCACTGGCAGCCCCAGACACCTGCAGGTAGTGGTGCTGAGCGGCCGCAGCGGGGTCGGCAAGACTGCGCTGGCGCTGGTCGCCGCCCAGGAACTGAGCGAACACTTCCCCGATGGTCAGTTGTTCGCTCATCTGGATGCCAGCGGCACCGACCCGGTTGGTCAGGCTCAGGTGCTCGCTGACTTTCTACAAGCGCTTGGCCTGCCTCCGCGAGTCGGCACCGAGTCGGTGGACAGCCTGGCCAAGGCCTACCGCAGCCAGCTGGCAGGCCGCCGGGTACTGGTTGTGCTTGATGCCGCCGTCAGCACTAGCCAGGTCGCGCCGCTGCTGCCGGGCAGCCCGACCTGCGCGGTGATAATCACCAGCGAGTACCGTCTGAGCGGGCTGCCAGGCGCCAGTTGCTTCGAGCTGACCGAGTTTGATGAGCCCACAGGTGTCCTTATGCTGGCCGAGGCGGTCGGTGCGGACCGGATACGCCGTGAGGCCGCTGCGGCGGCCGCGCTGGTCCGGCTGTGCGGCGGGCTCCCGGTGGCGCTGCGGGTGGTCGCGGCCAAGCTGTCGGCGAGGCCGCATTGGACGATTGCCCGGATGGTCGGCCGACTCGAAGACCAATTACGTCGACTCGACGAGCTTGTACCCGACGATTTCGGACGGGGCGACATCGGGATTAGAGCAAGCATCTCGCTGTCCTATGACAGCCTGACCGAGCCAGCCAAGCGGCTACTGCGACGGCTGGCCTTACTGCAGGGCTCTGACTTCGCTTACTGGGCCGGTGCTCCGCTACTTGACCTGGACCTGGATAACGTAGTCGACCTGATGGAGCAGCTTGTACAGGCGCGGCTGGTCGATGCCAAGTCGCTGGAGGGCAACTCGGTCCGCCTGCAATTACACGAGCTAATCAGGGTGTACGCCGTGGAGCGACTGCTAGCCGACGAGCCAGCCGAGGAACGAGCGGAGGCGCTGCACAGGTATCTGCGCTGTTGGCTATTCCTGGCGTGCGAGGCGCACCGCCGGGTCTACGGCGGGGACTTCACCGTCCTGCACGGTGGTGCCGAGCACTATCGACTCCCACCTGACGTGGTAGCTGAGTTGCTAGCCGACCCGCTGGATTGGTTCCGCAGCGAGCGGGTGGCACTTATGCGCGCGATCAGTACGGCCGCGCAGGCCGGGTTCGATGAGCTCTGCTGGGATTTGGCTATGACGTCGGCGACGCACTTTGAGGCCAGTACCCTGCATGAAGACTGGCGCCAGGCCGGTCAGCTTGGGCTCGAAGCAGTCCGCCTGGCCGGCAATCGCCGAGGCGAAGCGGCGATGCTCTGCTCGCTCGGCGGCCTTGCCCTGGCCGAGAACCGGCTTGGCGTCGCCCTGTCCTGCATGGAGCCGGCGATGCGCCTGTTCGGCGAAGAGGCGGACACCCACGGCAAGGCGCTGGCGGCCCGCGGCTTGGCCTATATCGCCCGCGTCCAGGGCCGGCACGCTGACGCGCTCAGCTATTGCCGCCTTGCGCTGGCGGCATTGCAGACGGTGCACGACGCGGCAGCCGAGGCGCATGTGCTCAGCAACTTGGCCCAGATCTACCTCGACCGGCAGGAGCGCGGCGAGGCGAAGGACGTGCTGCTGCGGGCCGAGGGAATCTGTCGGCCGCTCGGCACTTCCCGGGTGTCCGCCCAAGTCCAGCATCGGCTAGGTGACCTTTACCTGCGCAATGGCGAGTTGCCTGCCGCTCAGCGTACCTTCGAGTCCGTGCTGCAGACCGTGCAGCAAAGGAACGACCTGACCGGCCAGGCCTACGCCCGCTACGGCCTTGGCCTGGTCTGCGCTAGACGGCGGCGCTTCGATGAGGCGGTAGCTAACCTGCAGGCCGTCATGGAGCTGTCTGGATATGGCGGTGACCTGCTCATCCGCGGCCGGGCGCTGCTTGCCTTAGCCGAGATAGCGCACGCACAGGGCCAGGCCGCTCTCGCCGATGAGCGGATCCGCAGTGCCCTGGCGATCTTCCAGACCGCCGGATCGGGACCTTGGCAGGCGCAGGCTCTGATGGCTCTGGGGCATCTCAAGGCAGCGCAAGGTGAGCATCGTGGCGCGACTGAAGTCTGGCGGGAGGCGCTCACGCTGGCGGGCGACGTCGAGTCTGAGCTGTACTCCGACCTGGTCAGAGCCCTATCGATGGTATCGGTCGCAGAGTGAGCACTCGCTTACAGCCGAAGCCGCGCAAGCGGCCAGCTAGATAGCGATGTGATCGGCGGACGATAGCCGGTTGATAGCGAACACGTCCATCATCATGGCGTATGTGGTTCAGGCCAGTTTGGTCGATATTATGAGTATTTCAACGTATATTACCGATTACGGTGCCCGGGCGCGCGCGGCGATCAGCCCAAGCGGGCGATCGCGGACAGAGCCGTCCTGACCGGACGGAGGTGACGTTTTGCGATTCCGCCTTCTCGGGGCTACCCAGCTCCGGGCCAGCGACCATTGGGTGAGCCTTGGCAGCGCGCGCACTAGCGCGCTGATCAGCGCCCTGCTGCTGCGCGCCAACCGAACCGCGGACGCGAAGTGGCTGATGTCCGTGGTCTGGCCGGACGGGCAGCCGGCTTCAGCATCGGCGAACTTGCGGCAATACGTCGCCAAGGTGCGCCAGACGTTGCGGCAGTCATCGCTTGAGGGCATCGCGAGCCTACGATCGGTCCCAGCCGGCTATCGCCTGGAAGTCGAGCGCGACGAGGTTGACCTTTCCGTATTCCGCCGCCTGACGGTTCTTGGCCAGACCGCGCTCAACTCAGGCGATGCCGTTGCTGCCCGTCAATATCTGGCCGATGCCGTCGGTTTGTGGCGGGGCGAACTCGGCGAGGGGCTCCCGCCAGGACCCGAGCTCGAAGCCGAGCGCGCTTACTGGCAGGAGTTGCGGATGCTGGCCACGCAGTCGCTGCTGGCCGCCCGGATCATCCTAGGCGAGCACGGCGAGGCAGCCGCCGAACTGCAGCGGCTCATCACTGACCATCCGCTGAGGGAGGAATTGCGCGGCATGCTCATGGTCGCGCTGTACCGAAGCCACCGGCGCAGCGACGCACTTGACGTGTTCCAGCGGGCCAGAGCGATGCTGGTGGCTGAATTCGGAATCGAGCCAGGACCGTTCCTGCAACGGTTACAGCAGGCTATCTTGCTTGACGATCCCGCCTTGGTCACCGGAGGCATTCCTGAGGTAGCGAAGGGCGGCGACAACGCACCCAAGCACACCACGCCGCACGGGCCGGTGCCGCGGCTTCCTGAGCGACACCCGCCGAACCGGACGGCCAGGTACCCGCACAGTGCCGCGTCAAGCCGACGGCGCTGGCCGACCTGAGCCTGCGGCGATCACCGGGGCCAGCCATAGCTCGGCACCGTAGCGCTGGTCGGCCACACAGACGACGTAGTGCTGCGGAGCGATGGCGGTTAGCCAGTCGAACGACGCCGGTCGTGCGGTAATGTCACGGCCGCTCGCCATGCCCGTCAATCGGCTAACGCAGCACTGGTGCAGCTCGGCTGGAGATGGCGGGCTGATGCCTGGCGGCACTGCTAGGTAGCCGGTGAGCCACGCGCGGCCATCGGGTCCTGGCTCAGGACGGACCGCCACGCCGAGGCCTGAGTGCCCGGCCAGCTGCGGGCAAGCATCCGCTGCTGCCGTCCGCAGCAAGTCAGCGACAGCCCGAAGCTCGGCGATGCCGTGCTCTGATCGGAACCAGCCGGTCGGCCGCGCTGGCGGCGCGACGCCGGTCGCGGTAGTGATATCCGCCGGGTTGAGTGACCGGGCAGCTTCGCCGACTGCCTGCCAGATCAGCAATCGCTCTATTCCGTACAAGAGCTCGCGGACCCGGCCCGCAGGAACGATGAGGGTATCGGCGTAACACCGCAGCACGATCGGCGCGGCAGCGCCGTCCGCGCCGCCCTCACGAGGACTGTCTTCGACCTGGATGACGTACTTGATGTAGTGCGGCCCATGCGGTCGGCACCGATAGCTGCTGTTCGGCGCGGCGGCCGTGATCTTGTCGGCGCTGACTGGGCCGACAGGCCGGCTGTCGGCGACCCGGATGTCGTTGAAGTGGCAGGTCAGGTCCAGCGCGATGCCGCGGTCGAGCTCGATCCGCCGGCGCAGTGCCTTGATCTCGCCCGGGTCGTACATGCCGGTGCGCTGCGCCTGAAACCAGGCCGCCCAGGATCGGCGCAGCACGTCGGCGAAGCTCGCCTCGCTAACGTCAATGACCGCGAGGGAATGCTGTCTGATGCTGCCTGTGGCCATGGCCAGGTCAGAAGACACCCGGTTGCCGACGCTCAGCCAGAGCGCACAGTGGTCAAGGCCGGCCTGCTGAGCCAGGATGACAGCCTGCGCCGCCATCAGCACCACCGCAGTCGTCGCCCGGTACCGATCACTCAGCATTTGCACCGCCAGCGCGACCGCACGCGAGGTCAGCGTCGCATCCACGAACCGCGACGGCGTGCTTCGCCCGGCAGTGGCGGGGAACATTGTCGGCGGTGCGCCTTCCAGCCGCCGCTGCCACGAGTCCAGCCCGCGCCTTGCCAGACGGCGACCGGCCGCTGATGCCTCGAACGCGGCCTGGTCGAGCGGCTGCCGCCGGGCGGGCAGTTCGGGCGGAGGCTGGCCGAGCGACTTCGCGGTGAGCAGGCCGACGAGATCGTGTCTGATGATCCGGGCGCTCAGCATGTCGGCTGCCAGGTGCGACATCAGCAGCATGATCACCTTGGGCTGCTCAGCTAGGGTGCCGACGAGGACCCGGATCGGCCACATCTCGCGCAGATCGAATTCGGTTGCCTCCAGCATTGCCTCGGCGGCGTCGCTGGCGTCCGCTGAGTCGTCGGATTCAGCTACGTCCCAGAGCTCGACAGGGATCTCGCCATCGACGGTCAGCCACTGCCAAAGGAGTCCCGAATCATCCAGGTCGTAGCGGGTCCGCAAGGTCTCGTGCCGCAGAACCAGGTCGGTGACGACCTCGACGAGGTCAGCCACGGTCAGTCCGCTCATCACCTGAGCGGCTTGCAGCACGTTCGTGACGTAACTCTGCGAACCGAGTAGCCGAAGCTTGTCCCACATGTCACGCTGGCCGAAGGTGGCAACCGCCCTACCTGACCTGGCATTGGCGAATACGGCTGGCACGAAAGTGACGGTGAGCATCGGCTATTCCTGGTCGAGTACGATCGCGGCAGCCGAAGACGACCCGGCAGGTCCTCGCGGCGATGCGGGGACAAGCTGATCAGCGACGACTCTGGCCGGCCTGTTGGCTGCTCGATGCCTAATCGTCGCCAGGGCGGTGATAACGGTGAGCGGCCCGCCTAGGGTATTGGTGATCGCGATGGTCGCATACAGGTCAGCCGGGCCGCGAGCGTGCCTGGCCAAGACCCCACCGACCGCGATGATCACCCCGAAGTACAACAGGTTGGCTGCGATCGAGATCACCCCGGCACCGAGTTGCTCAAGCACGGTCACGGCGACGAGCACCAGGCCCATCAGCGCTAACGTCGGCCCGACCACGGTGAGATACCGCTCGGTCTGCGCGGCGATCAGTGGTGACCGGGTGGCGATGTCGGCCAGCAGGCCGCGGGCCAGCCAGACCACTGCCGCCGCCGGCAGGTAGGTCCACAACGCGAGCCGCAGCCCGGAGCGGAATACGCTGGGCAGAAGCTGGCCGTGGCCCTGCCCGCGGAGCTGGTTCATGACGATCGCGGTGGCCGATCCGAGCGCGATAGCGGGCACAATGGTGACAGTTTGCACCGTGTAGGCGGCGGCGAAGCCGGAGACAACCAGCGGGCCGAACGGCCCGAGTATCCATAGCAGGCCCAGGTTGGAGCCGAAGAGCAGTAAGTAGGACACGGCCACCGGGCCGCCGACCACGCCCAGCCTGATGGCCGCCTCGCGTCGCCAGGCCAACAGCGGGACCCTGGGCAGGCCGTGCCGCCGCCAGCCGATCAGGCCGAGCGCCAGGCCGGCCAGCGCACCGCCGAGGATCGCCCAGGGAACGCTGTAAACACCGAGTCCGGTACCGAACCCCAGCAGCGCGACCCCGCCGACTTGGACGGTCGCGTTGGTCATGGTGACGGCCGCAGCGCTGCTCGCCTTGCCCCAGCCGCGCAGGACAGCGGCCAGTACGATCGGGGCGACAGAGGCCAAGCTGGCCAGCGCCGACCAGCGTACGAAGGACACGAAGACCGCGTTGTCGGCCGGGCTAGCGCTGAGCAACCTGGCCAGCGCGGGTGCCAATGCGGCGATGAGCACGCACGCGGCACCCATCATCAGGTAGCCAAGACGTAGGAAGCTGGCCGCCAGCGGCCCGGTGCCGGAGATGTCGCCGCGGCCGCGGGTGATGGCCACACTGACCTGCGTCGCGACGTCAAGTGCCTCCTGCAGGGCGATGATCAGGAACGCCACCGGCAGGTAGAGCGATCGGACGTAGAGCGCCTGATCGCTGATCCGGCCGAGCAGCGCCATCGTGGCGAACTGCACCCCGACGCCGGTCAGCGCGGCCAGCATGATCGGGATCGCGAGCCTGCGGATGCGACGGCGGTGCTCGTCGCGGTCGGCGTGCTTGACCCTCAGCGCGTCGTCAGGCATGCGGCAGCCTTCCTTTCGCGTAGCTCTGGAAGACCATGAGCTTTTGGATGTTCGACGTGCCCTCCATGAACTCCAGGCCGCGGGCGTCCCTGGCCAGCTTGTCCAGCAGGGGATGGTCGATCCGGGCACCCGGGCCGAAAACCGCGGCGCCAAAAGCGTGGCCTGCTCGGCCAGCCGCACTGCCCGGGCCTTGGCAGCCGAGCCGACCGCGCCGCTGGCCGGGTCCGCGTCCACGGCCGCCGCCGCCGAGTGGACTAGCTGGCGGACGGCCGCTGTCCGGCGTTCCAACTCGGCCAGCCGATCGGCCCGCACCGGGTCGAGCGGTCCAGCGTGCGCCCGAACGTAGTCCGCCGCCGCCGCAGCCGTCCCGACGGCGAGTGCGGCCACCCCGGGACGAAGCTGATTGAACACCCGGACGACGGCCTGCATTCCGCGTCGGCTGGCAGGCAGCTGGCGGCCGAGCAGCCGATCGGCGGGCACGCGCACCCCGGTCATCGTGATCTCGCTGAGCCTGGCCGCGCGCAGGCCGACGGTTGGGATGGCGGTAGCGACGAAGCCGGGCTCGGCCGTGTCGACCAGGACCGCGGTGATGCCGAGCGGACCTGCCGACCGCCGAGCGATCACGACGCCCAGGGCGGCCCGAACCCCGTTGCCGATGTACCGCTTGAGCCCCGACAGCAGCCAACCGTCGTCGCCGGTGGGTGCAGCGCGGTGTCCAGCCGGGTGGCGTCCGAGCCGTGGCCAGGTTCGGTTAGCGCGAAGAAGGTCCAGGTCGGCGCGGCCAACAGCCGGTCGTAGTACCAGCGTTTCTGTGCCTCGTCAGCCAGCTCGTGCACTATCACCCCGGACAGCGAAGGGCCGGGCGCGGCGAGCATCGCGGCCGCGTCGCATCGGGCCAGCTCCTCGACCACTACGACCCGCTCCAGGCACTGCATGCCGTCATAGACGTACCGGCCTAGGCGCAGCGGGGTATCCAGGTAA
>CAWFPK010000014.1:0-20106 GCA_963817625.1 uncultured Actinomycetota bacterium | reverse complement strand
CCAGGCCGCTCACCCGTCCTCCCGGCTCAGGCAAACGCACGACCCGAGACGGTGCTTTCCTAGCTTGCTGTGGTAAGCAATTAGCCCGGCCTGCAGCCGAGAACATATCTGCAGCCTGGTAAAGATTGTGCTGAGATGCTGCTTGACCGTGCGCTCACTGCAGGAGAGTTCGCGGGCGATTTCCGAGTTACCCATGCCCCGGCTGAGCAATTCCATCACGGCTAGCTGTCGTTCAGTCAGCGTCTCTAACCTGTTGGTCGCTTCGAGCAGCCACCGAGGCGGGAACGAGGCCGCGTCGTTGGGCGCGTGCACTAAAATCGGTTTATCTATTGAAATTTCAGTCCATGGCTCACTGGTGCTGACCGGCATCATAAGTCAAGTAACGGCTGGACCTTGACTTGTGTCAACAGGCGTTCCGCAGCGGATGCCGTGGGCGAGTTGATGGCTGGCGAGTCGAATGGCGGTCATCGGTGGTTATCCCTGACCTGCCCGAAAGTTCTACGCCCGAAAGTTCACCTTCCCAAGGCTGCCGCGGTGCCGGAGCATCCATCATGTATGCCCCTACGCAATTCAGGCACGGGTAAGGCGCGGCATTTGGGATGCGCTAAAGAGACCTTCTTGAAATGAATGACCGTGCGTTCGCGACGTCATCGCCAGCTATGGACCAAGGCCGCAGCCGCACCGCCGGTGGCGAGCTGCGTGCCCGGCCTGCCGAGCGTGGCCCGCTGTCCTTCGGCCAGCGGCGGCTGTGGTTCTCTGACCGCTCGCTCAAGTGCGGTCCTGTCTGTCACCTGCCGGTGGTGCTGACCTTCAGCGGACCGGTTGACTCGGCCCGGCTGCGGGCCAGCGTGCTGGCCGTGGCCGCCCAGCACGACATCCTCTTCTCGGGGTTCGCCGATGACGGCGGCGAACCCCGCCAGTATCTGCTCGACAGCCGCGAGCTTGACTGCCCGGTCGTCGACCTGACCGACCTGCCATGGGATCAGCGGCGCAACCGTGCTGGCGAGCTCATCAGCGCGCACTGCCTGCGGTCGTTCGACCTGCGGAAAGATCCGATGCTGCGCGCGGGTATGTACCGCGTCGCGGCGGACGAGCACTGGCTCATGCTGACCTTCCACCACATCGCCTGCGATCGCCAGTCCCTGGACGTATTCCAGTCGCAGCTGCTTGCGGCCTACCTGCAGGGTGGCCGGGTCACGAGCAGGCTGGTGCAGTACGCCGATTTCGCGCTCTGGCAGCGTGCGTACCTGGACGGCCGAAGGCTAGAGTCCGGCCTGGCCAGCTGGACGCAGGCACTGAGCGGCGCCCCAGCCATGCTTGACTTCCGTCCTGACCATCAGCGCCCGGCCGAGCTGAGCTACCGGGGCGCCACGGTCAGCTTCTCCCTGGCTGATGCGCCGCTGGCCGAGCTTGAGCAACTCGCCGTCGATGCCGGCACTACGCTGCAGGAGGTCCTGCTGGCGGCTTTCCAAGCCCTGGCAGCCCGCCATTCGGGCAGTGACGACATCGTCCTCGGAGCACCGAACGCCGCGCGAAGCGCACCCGAGCTCGATGACCTGGTGGGCTTCTTCGCTGACTTCCTCGTGATCCGGGTCAGCCTGGCGGGCGACCCGAGCTTCCGTCAGCTGATCTCCCGCTCGCGCGCGGCCGTCCTTGAGGCGCTGACGCGCAGCATCGTCCCTTTCGACCTCGCAGTCGCTCACCTGAGTCCCGAGCGCCCGCGCGGCTATAGCCCGGTCTTCCAGATGGTCTTTGCCTTTCATGAGGAAGACCGTCCGGTCACGCTTCCGGGTGCGGTGCAAGTGCGGCGTACCTTCGTGACCACGGACACAGCCAAATTCGACCTCACCTGGTCGGTGTACCGGGGGCCGGCCGGGCTACGGCTGGAGGTGGAGTACGCGACCGACTTGTTTGAGTCAGCTACCGTGCGGGCTCTCGTCAGCCATTGGCGAGAACTGCTCGGCCAGGTGGTAGCCAGACCGGACGTGCCGGTCGGTCAGCTGTCCATGCAGTCTGCCGCCGAGCGCCGGTCGCTGGTCTCGTGGTCGGGGTCGAAGTCACCGGCCACTGGCACGCGGCAGCCGGGCGTCACGGTGCCCGAGCTGGTGTCCGCGGCAGCAGCGGCTAGCCCGGACGAGGTCGCCGTGGTCAGCGGAGCTGACCACCTCACCTACCGTGAGCTTGACGCACGGGCCGACGCTTTGGCTGGCCGCCTGCGCGCGCTCGGGGTCGGTGCTGAGTCCTGCGTCGGAGTGCTGCTCAAGCCGTCCATTGACACCATCATCGCCACCTTGGCCGTGCTCAAGGCGGGCGGCGCGTACGTGCCGCTTGACGCGGCTTTCCCGGCCGAGCGGATGGAGCTCATGCTCACCGAGGTCGGTGCCGAACTGGTGCTCGCCCACGCTGCGACCGTCGACAGCGGGCCGGCCGGGCACTGGAGGGTGCTCGACCTGACAGCGCTTGAGCGGACGGGCGGTCCAGCTGATACCGTACCCGCGCCGGAGCGGCCAGTGACAACGGCCCAGCCTGGCAACGCCTGCTACGTCATCTTCACGTCGGGCACCACTGGCCAGCCCAAGGGCACGACGATCACTCACGACAACGTCACCCGGCTCATCAGCGCGGCCCGTCAGCGCCTGGCGTTCGGGAGTGGTGACGTGTGGACGCTGTTTCACAGCCTTGCCTTTGACTTCTCCGTGTGGGAGATCTGGGGAGCGCTGACCACGGGCGGCCGTGTTGTCGTAGTGCCTGGCCTGGTGAGCCGCGACACCGAGGAGTTCTACCGTCTCGTCCGCGACGCTGGGGTGACCGTGCTCAGCCAGACACCGTCGGCCTTCCGCCAGTTCGAGGCAGTGGATGCGCGGGTCCGCGCCGGCCTGAGCCTGCGCGCGGTGGTGTTCGGCGGTGAGGCGCTGGATCAGGCCTGCGTGCGCCGGTGGGCGTCCCGGCACGGCTACGTCGGCCCGCGGCTGATCAACATGTACGGGATCACCGAGACAACTGTGCACGTCACGTTCAGTGAGCTTGACGAAGAGCGTACGGGCCGGGCGCTGACTCAGCTCGGCGCACCGCTGCCCGGCATGCGGGTGCACGTTCTTGACGAGCGGGGCGAGCTGTGCCCGGTCGGTGTCGTCGGCGAGATCTACGTCGGCGGATCGGGCCTTAGCCGCGGCTACACCGGGCATCCCGACCTTACCGCCGCGCGCTTCGTGCCCGATCATCTGGGCGACGTGCCCGGCGGGCGCTTGTACCGCAGCGGAGACCTGGGGCGCTGGAACGCCGAAGGCGAGCTTGAGTACCTCGGCAGAGCTGACTCCCAGGTCAAGGTGCGCGGTTATCGCATCGAACTGGGCGAGGTCGAAGCCGCGGTTAAGTGCTCACCCGGCGTCAAGCAGGCCATCGCGTTGGTCGCGCCGGGCCCATCTGGCGACAGCGAGTTGCGCATCTATGCTGCCGCCGCCGGGCCAGAGCCAGACAATGCCAGCTTGCGGGCCCACCTGGATTCGGTACTCCCGTGGTACATGGTGCCCAGCGTCATCACGGTGCTCGACGAACTACCGATCAACACCAACGGCAAGGTCGATATCAGCTCACTGCTCGCCATGGGACGGATGCCGGAGTCGCGCCGCGTTGACGCTAGTCCGCCGCGGACGCCGCTGCAGCGGGAGATCGCGGCCATCTGGGCGCAGACGCTGGCTGTCGACGTCGCGGACCTCGCTGACGATTTCTTCGGGCTTGGCGGGAATTCCGTGCTCGGGGTGCGCATGCTATTCCTCCTGCAGGACCGCCTTCTCGTCGAGATCACCCTGGAGACGCTGGTGCGAACGCCGAATCTCAAGGCGTTCAGCGCGGCGGTCGAGAAGAAGTTCGCTGAGCTCATGGACGAGGTCGATCTCGGCTCCATGATCGTCGAACAGGCCGGCGAGGCACCCTGATGAGCAGGTAGGTCAGGTGGTGTGCGCTGAGGCCGGGGCGGTGTCGGCCTGGCTCCAGGCGGCCAGGAGCGCGACTTCGCGCGGGGTGGGCTCAAGGAAGACGCGCAGGGGCGCGGCGGGGCGGTCGGCGAGGGCGGCGAGCAGATCGGTGAGCGAGTCCAGGTAGCCGGTGATGGTGGTGGGGTCGTACAGGTCGGTGCTGTAGTCCAGGCGCAGGGTCAGGCCCGCTGGGGTGCGGGCGGCGGTGAGCGACAGATCGAAGTGGCTGCCGCCAACGTTGGCGTGCAGCGGAGTGAGGGTCAGCCCGCCGGGCAGGTCGCGGGCCGGGAGGCTGGCGGCCGGGGCGTAGGCGAAGCTGGTGGTGAACAGCGGGTTGCGGGTGCCGGCGCGGCGAGGGGCGACGGCGCGGACCACGTGCTCGAAAGGGGTGTCCTGGTGGGCGAAGGCGTCGAGCACGACCTGGCGGACGTGGGCGACCAGGGCGGGGAAGTCCGCGGCGAGGTCGATGCGGACGCGCAGGGCCAGGGTGTTGACCAGGAATCCGATCAGGTCGGTCGTGTCAGGGTGGTTGCGGCCGGAGATGAAGGTGCCGACGGTGAGGTCGCGCTGTCCGGTCTGGCGGGTCAAGAACAGGCACCAGGCGGCGAGCAGGACGACGAAGTCGGTGGTGGCGGCGGCGGTGCGCTGGGCGGTGAGCCAGTCAGCGGTGGCCGGGTCGGCGACGGCCAGGGCGTGATCTCCGGCGAAGCTGGTGTGATCGGGCGCGGTGCGGTCGGGCGGAGGACTGGCGGGGGCGGCGCCGTCGAGCGCGTGCTGCCACCAAGCCAGGTCGTCGTCGGCCCGGCTGGTGGCCAGCGCGCGGTGCCACGCGGCGTAATCGGCGTACTGGATCTCCAGGGCGGCTAGCCCGGCGGCGGCCGGGTCGCCACCGGCTTGGTACAGCGCCCATAGTTCGCGCTCGAAGATCTCCAGCGACCATTCGTCCATGATCACGTGGTGGGCCGTGAACTGGATGAGGTGGGCTGCCTGGCCGGTGCGCCAGGCCCGTACCCGCAGCAGCGGCCCGGCGGACAGGTCGAACAGTTCGGCGGCGGCGGCCTGGGCGGCGGCGGCGGCCTGGGCGGGGGTGGCGGCCGTGGCGGTCAAGGCGCATTGCCAGGGCGGGTTGACCCGCTGCCCGACCTGGCCCTCGTGATCGTGCAAGGTGGTGCGCAAGATCTCGTGCCGAGCGATCATGGCGTCAATGGCGGCGGCCAGCACGGCCACGTCAAGTCCGTCGGCCTGGTAGCGCCACGACACGTGGTAGGTCGGGCTGTCGGGGACCAGCCGCCACAAGAACCACAGCCGTTCCTGGGCGAATGACGGCTGGACCGGCCCCGGCCCGGCCCGGTCCAGCCGGGGGATCGGCGCGGCGGCGGATGAGCCGGCGTGCTCGCCGATCCAGGCGGCCTGCCCGACGATGGTGGGACGGGCGAAGATCTCCTGCAAGGGGATGTCGGCGTGCAGGTCGGTGCTGATGCGCAGGGCGAGGCGGGCGGCAAGCAGCGAGTGGCCGCCAAGGACGAAGAAGTCGTCGTGGATGCCCAGGCTGGCCGGGTCGGCACCGAGAAGATCGGTCCAGAGCTTGGCGATCTGCTGTTCGGCGGGGGTGCTGGGGGGCGGGCTGGCCGAGCGGACGCTGACGGAGGCGGCGGCCTCCGCCAGTGCCTTGCGGTCGAGCTTGCCGCCGGGGGTGAGAGGGAGGTCGGTGGCGATGGCGTAGCGGGTGGGCACGGCCGGTGAGGGAAGCCGCTCGGCGAGCCAGGCGTGGATGGCGGCGAGGTCGAGGTCGGCGCCGGGGGCAGCGACGATGTGGGCGGTGAGCTGGGGACCAGCGACGTGGTGGGCGGTGACGGCGGCGGCGGCGATCGCGGGGTGGGCGCGCAGCGCGGTCTCGACTTCCTCAGGCTCGATGCGCTGGCCAAGGATCTTGAGCTGGTGGTCATTGCGGCCGTGGTACTCGAGCAGGCCGGCGGGGGTAAACCGGGCCAGGTCACCGGTGCGGTACAGGCGGCTTCCTGGCGGGCCGATCGGGTCGGGGATGAACGCGGCGGCGGTCTGGGCGGGGTGACCCAGGTACCCGGGGCCGACGCCGGGCCCGGCGATGCATAGCTCCCCGACAGCGCCAGGCGGGACCGGCCGCTGCTCTTCATCGAGCAGGTGCACCCGCGCGTTGCCGCATGGCCGGCCGATCAGCGGCACCGGACTCTCGGCGACGTAGGCGATGGTGGTTTCGACGGTGGCTTCCGTGGGGCCATAGCCGTTGATCGCGGTGATGGCCGGATGGGCGCGCAGGGTTGCCCACAGGTCGGGAGGGCAGGGCTCGCCGCCGAAGGCCACCATTCTTGGCGGGTGCGGCGCGTCGAGCAGCCCCGCGTCGACTAGGAGTTGGAGCTGCGAGGTTGTGCAGTTCATGGCGATGATGGCCCGGGCGGGGTCAGCGGCCAGTGCGACCAGGTAGCGGGGGTCCTGCCGCTGCTCGCGAGTCAGCACCACCAGCGTGTGCCCATCGGCCAGCGTGGTCAGATGGACGATGAAGAAGTCGGAGATGAACGCCGACGTCCCGGTGAGCATTCGCACCTTGTCTTCGCCTACGGCGCCGCGCAGTTGCGGGATTATCTGGGCGGTGGCGTGGTTGGTCACGCCGCCGTGCTGGATCATCACGGCCTTGGGCTGCCCGGTCGACCCCGAGGTGTACATCAGGTACGCCAGGTGGTCGGGTCCGACCTTGGGCAGGTCCCCGTCCCCGTCCCCGTCCCCGTCCTCATCCGCGGCGTCGTCGTTCTCGCCGCCGGGGACCGTGACGAGTAGGTCAAGGTGGGCATGGGAGGTTGGGACGTCGGTAATGAGCAGGGCGGGGGAGGCATCGGCGATCATGGCGGCGATGCGGGCCGGAGGGAGGTCGGGATCGAGCGGGAGGAAGGCAGTGCCGGCTTTCCAGGCGGCGAGAATGGCGGTGGTGGCGGTGGCACCGGGCTTGAGGTGGATGCCGACGATGTCGCCTTCGCGGGTGCCAGCCCGGCGCAGGCGGCGGGCCAGGGCGGTGCTGTGGTGGTCGAGTTGGGCGTAGGTGAGGCGGGTGTCGTCGGCGTCGATGGCCAGGGCGTCGGGAGTGGCACGAGCCTGGGCGGTGATGAGGTCGTGCAGGGGAGCAGCGGCCACCGGGGCGGCGGCGGCCTGGTTCCAGGCGGCGAGGCGCGCGGCTTCGCGCGGGGTGGGGTCAAGGAAGGCCTGCAGCGGCGCGGTCGGACGGTCGGCGACGGTGGCGAGCAGGTCGGTGAGCGAGTGCAGGTAGCCAGCGATGGTGCTGGGGTCGTACAGGTCGGTGCTGTACTCCAGGCGCAGGACCAGGCCATCGGCGCTGCGGGCGGCGGTGAGCGACAGGTCGAAGTGGCTGCCGCCGCCGACTACCGGCAGGGAGGTCAGCTCGAGCTCGGCTGTCGTGGTGCGGCTAGACCAGTCGGTCGGTTCGTAGGAGAACAGAGTGCGAAACAGGGGGTTGTGCGCGGCGGCGCGGCGGGGGGCAACGGCGCGGACGACGTGCTCGAATGGGATGTCCTGGTGGGCGAAGGCGGCCAGGACCACGGCGCGGACCTGGCGGAGGTAGCTGGGCAGGTCGGCGGCGAAGTTGATGCGGACGCGCAGGGCCAAGGTGTTAACGAAGAATCCGATCAGGGCGGCGGTGTCGGGGTGGGACCGGCCCGAGACGAGGGTGCCGACGGTGAGGTCGCGCTGGCCGGTGTGCCTAGCTAGAAACAGGCACCAGACGGCAAACAGGGCAACGAAGTCGGTGCCGGCCTCGGAGCGGGCTGCGGCCAGCCAGTCCAGCGCGCTGGCCGGTACCTGGGCGATGGCTGTCTCGCCGGAGAACTCGGTGTGCTCGGGGGCGGAACGATCAGGTACGGGACAGACCGGGGTGGCGCCGTCGAGCGCCTGCCGCCAGTAGGCCAGGTCAGCGTCGGCTTGCCCAGCGACCAGGCCGCGGTGCCAGGCCGCGTAGTCGGCGTACTGAACGTCCAGCTCGGGCAGCCCGGCGGAGACCGGGTCACCGTCGGCGGCGTAAAGCGCCCACAGTTCCTGTCCGAAGACGTGCAGCGACCACTCGTCCATGACCACGTGATGCGCGGTGAACGCCACCAGGTGCTGGTCCGGTGCCAGCTCCCAGACCTGTGCCCGCACCAGCGGGCCGGCCGACAGGTCGAACAGCTCCCTTGCCGCCACTGCGGCCAGTCCGACGGCCTGCTCCCGCGTGACCGACGCCGCGGTGAGGTGGCATCGCCAGGGCGGGCCGACCCGCTGCACGATCTGCCCGTCCTGCTCGTGCAACGTAGTCCGCAGCACCTCGTGCCTGGCCACCAGCGCGTCCACAGCCGCCGCCAGCCGTGCCACTTCCAGGCCGCCAGCCACCTCATAGCGCCACGACACGTGGTAGGTCGCGCTGGTCGGCGCCAGCCGCCACAAGAACCACAGCCGGTCCTGCCCGAACGAGCCCTGCCACAACCCGTCACTGGCGGCCGAGCGATCCAGTTTGGGTATGGCCGTGTTCGTGCTGCCCGTCGTGCGCTGTCGCACTCGCTCCCGCAGGGCGCGGCGCTGCTCTGGTGTCAGCGCTATCAGCTGGTTGAGCAGCGGCTCGGTCACGGCTAGACGACCTTGGTGTTGCCGGTGCTGATCGCCGGGCGCGAGCAGCGGCCCGCCAGCCGTCTCGACACGCGCCAGCGGTCTTCCTGCGTCATCAGCGCGAACGGCTCCAGCTCACTCAGAATGGCGATTCCCAGGTGCTCGCTCAGAATATGGTCGCCAACGGCCACGGCCGTAGAACGCCATCGTCTCTACCGGGTGCCTTCGTCGATAGACAGACCTTTGAGCTAGAACTTTCGTGCGAAGGTCGGCAGCGGATCGAGTCGGTAGTCGGCGCGGCGTCCAGCCATCCGGCGACTAGATATGCCGGGATTGTTCGCTCTGTATGCGATCCGTATGCGGGGCTTTCCTACCGTCACGTATAGAGGAATTCCGACTGGAGCCGGTCACGAGATGGGCAGCAGGTTCGATGTCACCATCAGCGGTCAGTGCGCACAGCCTGACCGCCTTCGTGTCCGCACACGCGCAGGCTGATCCTGACCGGCCCGCTGTGATCTTTCCCGGCAGTGCTGGCAATGACGAGGTGCTCACCTACGGCGGACTGGCTGGCCAGGCGGCAGCGGTCGGTCAGTGGCTGAGTGCCGCGCTGCCGCCAGGATCGCGGGTGCTACTCGCGCTGCCCACAGGCAAAGACGCGGTCGTTGGGTTTCTCGGCTGCCTGGCTGGCGGAATGGTTGCCGTGCACATCCCGACCCCGGCTGGCTTTCCGAACGCACTGCGCCGGGCGACCGGAATAGCAAAGGACAGCGAGGCCGGCCTGATCGTGGCGAGGCCGGCCGATCTGGCAGCGGTTCACGGCTGGGTTGCTGACGCCGGGTTAGCCTCGCTGGCCTGCGAAAGCCTGCCGACGCTCAGCGACACCGACTTCTCGGCTGGGCGGATCGATGTCGCGGCCGACCAACCGGCCTTTCTGCAATACACCTCTGGTTCGACTACCGATCCCAGGGGCGTGGTCATTACCCACGCTAGCCTGCTGGCCAACGTTGAGCTTTGCGCCGAGCGGATAGGACTGGACGCGGCGACGAGATTCGGCGGCTGGATTCCGCTGTTCCACGACATGGGCCTGGTCACGCTTCTGTGCCTGCCGCTGGTCCTTGGCGGTACCACCGTTCTGATGCAGCCAGCTGGCTTCGCCCGGCGCCCGGTCGAATGGCTGCGCTTAATCGAGAACTACCGACTCGGCATGTCAGCGGGCCCGAACTTCGCCTACGAGTTGTGCGCTCGGACGATATCCGAGCAGCAGGCAGCCGAACTTGACCTGTCGAGCTGGCGGTTCGCCATTAACGGATCCGAGCCCATAAACGTGCGCGCGATGATGCAGTTCACTGCCAAGTTCGCCCGTTCCGGGTTCAGACCGGAAGCAATGGTGCCTGGCTACGGGATGGCCGAGACGACGGTTTTCGTTTCGGCTAAGGGTCCTGGGACCCTGCCGGTGGTGATCAGGACCGATGTCGGGCGGTCAGGTACCGGACGGCTTGCGGCCGACCTGAATGACGGTCGGCCGATCGTCTCGTGCGGCCAGCCGGCTGGCTTCGACATCCGGATCGTCGACCCGCAGACGGCGGTCACGCAGCCTGCGGGGAAAATTGGCGAGATCTGGCTGCGCGGGCCGAGCGTGAGTCCTGGCTACTGGCAGCGGCCAGAGGCAACCGCCGCCACCTTTGGCGCCGTCGCCGCCGATGGCACCGAAGGCTGGTTGCGTACCGGCGACCTGGGCGGATTGTGGGCCGGGGAGCTGTACGTGACCGGGCGGCTCAAGGAAGTGCTGATTTTCCGTGGCCGTAACCTCTACCCGCAGGATCTTGAGCAGGAGGCCAGAGCGGCGCACTCGGCGCTGACTGGCCTGGCCGGAGCGGCCTTCGCGGTCAGCGGCGACGGCGAACGGCCGGTGATCGTGCACGAGGTCAATGTCCGCGCCGCCGGTCCTGACCTGGCCACCGTCTCGATGGCGATCAGCGAGCGGCTAACTAGCGAGTTCGGCATTCCGGCGCGGAATGTGGTGCTGGTGCGGCGGGGCGCGGTACGCAAAACGACCAGTGGCAAGATCGAGCGGGTCGCGATGCGGTCGTTGTTCCTGGCCGGTGGGCTCGCCCCCGTCCACGTGCGGCTGGAGCCCGCTGTCGCTGACCTGCTACCGGCCTCGGCGCCCGAAGATCAGCGATGCTGACCAAGGTTGAAGCCGCACCGGGGGCAGGCTATCCACCAGCCACCCGCGCCGCCGCGTTCGAGGCGAAGCTCGGGGACCCGGCCGATGAGCGGATCGTCTTCTCCGCCCGTGCCTGTGCTGAGCTGGACCGGGCCGAAGCCTTCCCGACCGGGATCTGCGCCTATCTCGATGAGCTCGGCCTCCCGGCCTGGTACGTGCCCGTCGAGTTCGGCGGGTCTCTCCGCAGCTACGAAGACCTGATCGAGGTGGTCCGCTGCCTGGCCCGGCGGGACCTGACGGTCGCGGTCGCGCACGCTAAGACCTTCCTCGGCGCTGCCAGCGTGTGGGTCAGTGGCCAGCCAGCGCAGGCGCGTGCGCTGGCCAGCCAGATCCTGGCCGGGGCCCGGGTGAGCTGGGCGCTGTCCGAGCCTGGACACGGCGCCGACTTGCTGGCCAGCGAGGTAACCGCTCACCCGGTCGGCGGCGGCTACCTGCTCGACGGCACCAAGTGGCCGGTCAACAACGCCACTTTGGGCAGTCACGCTTGCGTCCTCGCCCGCACCAGCCCGGCCGGCGGCAGCCGGGGTCTCAGCCTGCTACTGGTCGATAAATCGAGGCTGCACCCAGAGCAGTACCGCTACCTGCCCAAGGCCAGGACCCTCGGCATCCGAGGCGCTGACATCAGCGGGATCAGCTTCGATCGGGCCCGAGTACCAGCCGACGCCCTGGTCGGCGAAGAAGGATTCGGTCTGGCGAACGTATTGCTCTCCTTGCAGCTCACCAGGCTGATCTGCGCTGGGCTGTCGCTCGGTGCCGGTGAACACGCGCTGACCCTGGTCACAGGGTTCGTCGCCACCCGGGTCATCCAGGGCAAGCCGCTGATCGCCCGGCCGTGGGTGCGGGCGGCATTGGCTCGGGCCGCCGCGCTGCTGCTAGCCGCCGAAGCTGTCACTGTGATCTGCACCAGGGCGGTCCACCTGCTGACCGATGAGCTCGCTATCACCTCGACCGTCGCCAAGGCGCTGGTCCCGGTGCTGATCGATCAGCTGATCGATGAGCTAGCCGAATTGCTCGGCGCCCGCTCGTTCCTCGACGACGTTTACGCTTACGGTGCCTTCCAGAAGCTCCAACGCGACCACCGGATCGTGGCTATCTTCGACGGCAGCACCGAGGTGAGCCAGTCCGCCCTGGTCGGCCAGTTCCCTCGGCTGGTCGCCGGGCACGACCGGGCTGGATTCGACCCGGTCATCCTGGCCGACCTAGCTGCGGTGACCAAACCGGTGCCGGCCTTTGTCCCCAGCACCCTGCGGGTCGCCGCTCGAACCGGCTGCTCGGTCACCGCCAGTCTATCGGCGCTAGCCGCGCAGCTGATCGGCTCGGCCGGGCTGGCGCAGGCGGCTCGGGATGCGGCTGCGCGCGGCGCCGAGCTTCATCGCGAGCTGGCGCTGGTACGCCCGGCAGCTCGGCCGCCGGCCGCCAGCCACGACCTCGCGATCCGGTATGAGCTGTGCTTCGCCGCTGCGGCCTGCCTGCACCTGTGGGCCAGCGAGCACAGTCGGCTGGCAGCCATCAGCCCACTGTGGCAGGACGGTCTTTGGCCCCGTGCGTGCCTGGCCGAGCTGAGTGCCTGGCAGGCTGGGCCTGGTCAGGGCCTGTCGGGCCGCGGCGTCGCCGCCAGCCCTGAGCTCACCGCAGGACTGACCGACTGGCTAACTGACTCAGTCGCGGCCGGGCAGCCGCTGACCCTTTGGGCGGTGAGCTGAGCATGACCTCCGTTGTCGGCATCGGCTCGCTGGAGGAAGCCTTCGGCGACCCATGGCAAGACGGCAATCCGGTTGGCTTCGCGGCGCTACTTCGGGCCGACGAGCGCGCCGAGATGTCGGCGGCTGGCGAGGCCCTGCTGGACCAGATGTCGTTCAGTGCAGAGTTCGTGCCCGTCGGGTTCGGCGGTCGGCTCAGCCGGGTCGACCGATTCGCACGGCTCATGCGGATCGTCTTCCGGCACGACCCGTGCCTGGGGCTCGGTTACGGGTTCAGCTCGTTTATCGCTGGAGTCAATGTCTGGGCTGCGGGCAGCCAGGACCAGCGGGAAACGGTTGCCCGTCTGCTGCTCTGCGGCCGCAAGGTCGCTTCCGCCTATCACGAGCTCGAGCATGGCAATGACTTCTCCAGCGCCGGGTTCGCGGCGGTACAGGCACCCGGTGGCTGGCGGCTGAGCGGGCGCAAGGAAGTAGTCACCAATATGGAACGCGCAGCCGCGTTGGTGTTGTTCGCCCGGACCAGCCCGGCCCCTGGCAGCCGCAGTCATTCGCAGTTCCTAGTGCCCAAGGATGAGATCCCAGCCGGTGCCCTGCGCTACCTGCCGCGGTTCCGCAGCGCGGGTATGCGCGGGGTCCCGCTCGGTGGCGCGGTCTTCACTGACGCGTTGCTGCCGGCCAGCGCCATGCTCGGTCAGCCTGGTCATGGCATCGAGACCGCGCTGTGCACCTTCCAGCTGACCAGGGCAACCCTGCCGGCGATGATGGCTGGCAGCGTCGACACCGGCCTGCGAACCGCCGCCGCATTCGCCAGGCACCGCCAGCTGTACGGTCAGCCCGCAGCTCAGCTGCCCCAGGTGCGGGCGGTGCTCGGGCGCGCTTTCGCCGACCTGCTGATCGCGGACGCCTTTTGCACCGTCGTGACGCGTGCCCTGCACCTGATGCCTGAGCAGACCCCGGTCTACGCGTCGGCGGTCAAGCACCTGATCTCCCGCCTGCTGCTGGACGCGATGGACTCGCTCGCCGGGGTCATCGGTGCTCAGTCCTACCTGCGCGATGGCAGGTACGCCATTTTCGGCAAGCACCTGCGTGACCTGGCGCCGGCCGGGTTCGCGCACGCCTCGCGAGCGGCCTGCCTGGTGACACTGCTTCCCGCACTGCCGCGCTTGGCGCGGCGGGCCTGGTTCGCGAGCGAGCCGGCCCGGTGGCCGCCTTCCGGCTCAGTGCCGATCTGCCACCGCTGGACTTTGGCAGCCTCGTCGCGGCCGCGCCAGCGGCCGACAGCCTGTCTGGCACTCTCATCGCCTTAACCGAGCTTGGCCTCGGTGATCCGCTCGGCCAGCTGATGACCAGGCTACGGGACGAACTGGGCGAGCTCAGGCGGTCGTGCGCTGAAATGCGGCCGCACGATCTCACCATCGACGCATCGCCGGCCGCCAATGAGCTAGCAGCCAGGTACGCGGTGCTACTCGCTGGCACGGCCTGTGTCGCCGTCTGGTGGCATAACCAGGCCGATCCCGGTGCCGTGTGGTCTGACCAGGCCTGGCTGGTCGTGGCGCTGCACCGGCTGATCGGCCGGCTGCCCGGGCCGCCGCCTGTCAGCGAGAGCCTCGCAGCGGCGGCAACCGAGGCGCTCGCGCGCGAGGTCCTGACGCGCGAGGAGACCCGGCGCAGCTTCGACCTGGCCGGGGACCCCGTGCCCGGCTAGCCGGGTCCGCGTTTGCGATCGTTTCCTAGCAAGGAGGGCACCGTGACCGAGAGCATCACCAGTAGCGCGCTATCCGCTGCCCTGCTGACCGAGTGGCTGATCCAGCGGGTCGCCTACTACGTCGAGTGCCCGCTCACCGACATTGACACCGGCGTGCTGCTGGCCAGCTACGGCCTGGACTCGGTCTATGCTTTCGCGCTTTGCGGCGATATCGAAGACGAGCTTGGCCTGCCCGTCGAGCCGACCGCAGTGTGGGATTTCGGCACCATAAGCGCACTAGCCTCGCACCTAGCTGACCTGGCTCCGGTCAGCCCAGCTGGCCAAGATAAGGGACAGTCGGCACCTGCCGGGCAGGTCGGACCATGACGGCACTCGAAGAGGTCAGCGTCTACCTTCCGCCAGCCATTATCCCGATCGAGTCCGTGGTCAGCCCGGACGGGCTGTCCGCGACCCAAGCGAAGGTGTTCCGCCGGTTCTACGGATTAGACACAGTCCGCTGGGACCCTGGTGCCGGGCTCGCCGAGATCCTGCTGTCGGCCGCGCGCAAGCTGACCACGTTGCCCGGCCGTGAGCATCTGGTCAAGTACCTCATCGCGGCCAGGACCCTGCAATGTGTGGTGCCGGAGACCGTCAACGTCCTGCACGAGGTGCGCGCCGCACTGAACCTCGGGCACGCCACTGCCTTCGCCGTCACCCAGCATGCGTGCGCGTCCGGACTGCTGGCGATCAAGCTGGCCGGTCAGTTGCTGGCCGCCGACGGCACACCGGGCGCGCTTGCCCTGGTACTGGCGGGCGAGAAGGCGTTCACCCCGACGGCTCAATTCATACCGGCGACTACCGTCATGGGCGAGGGCACAGCGGCCGTGCTGGTCGGCCTCAGCCAGGGCACGCACCGAATGCTGTCGTACGCCACCTGCACTCGCGGTGCCTACAGCAGCGGACTATTCCTGTCCGCTGAGCTGGCAGCCCGCTTCCAGCAGGAGTACCCGGAGGTGCTCGGGCAGGTGATGCGGGCGGCGGCGGCCAGGGCCGGGCTCGAACTGGCCGATCTGGACCTGGTGCTGCCGCACAACGTGAACAGGGTCTCCTGGGTCCGGCTAGGTCAGCAACTCGGCTTCCCGATCGAGCGGGTGTTCCTGGCCAACATCCCGGTCACCGGGCACTGCTTTTGCGCCGATCCATTCATCAACCTGGCCAGCGCCGTGGAAAGCGGACGGCTGGCCATCGGCGATCGTTACCTGACGACCGCGGTCGGGCTTGGTTCGACGTTCTCGGCCATGGTCTTCGAGTACTAGCAGAGGGGAGCCGCAGATGGCAGGATCACAGCCCAGGTTCACTGCGGGGCTGAAGCAGGCGGTGAGCACGGACCCCGGCGCTCCCTTGATCTTCGTCGGCAATTTCGAAGTCGAGAACCGCTGGGGCCAGGGCGAGATCGGCCTGCCGGCCATGGCCTTCGCCGCTTCGAACCGGATCGTCAACCGGATGGATGAGTTCGCCCTGCTGCTGGCGGGCCCGGCTGATTATGTCTTGCTCAAGGAAGCGCCCGACGCTGACTACCTGGCCAGCCTGACCGACCTCGGATTTGAGCTGCCTAGCGTCCTTGTGGCTGGAGGCGCCGCGCCGGATCGCACCGTCACCCAGGACGCGCTGGCCGACCGCGGCCTGATCGCCGCGCTGGCGAGCCTGCGCGCGACTGGCGCCGAGATCTTCCCGCACGGGGTCTCCGAGGATGAGGAGCACCTGGCTAAGGCGGCCGGGCTTGGCCTCGCCGCGCCGCCGGCAGCGATCTGCAAGGCGGTTAACAGCAAGGTCTACAGTCGTCGACTGGCCGACGCGCTCGGCCTTCGGCAGCCCGCAGGGCGGGCCTGCGACACCGGCGCGACCTGGGCGAAGGCGGTCGACTGGGCGAGCGGCCGGATCCGCGCCGGCTCCGTGATCTGCATTAAGGACGCCTACGGCGTCTCGGGCAAGGGGATCGTCACCTTCGACAACCAGACCCGGCTCAGCTCGCTTGACCGCATGATTACCGCCCGGCTGCGCAAGTCAGGTAATGATCGGCTCGGCTTGGTCGCCGAGGAGTGGGTGGCCAAGTCGGCCGACCTGAACTACCAGTTCACCATCGGCAAAGACAGCACGGTTCGGTTCGACTTCATCAAGGAAGCGGTCACCGAGAACGGGGTGCACAAGGGGCACCGCATTCCGGCTCGGCTCGATTCCGGCCAGGAAGCAGAGATCCAGCAAGCCGCGGGTCGGCTCGGCGCGGCACTGGCCGCCGACGGCTACTTCGGCGTCGTCGGGGTGGACGCCATGGTCGACCCGGACGGCGGCCTGTACCCGGTAATCGAGATCAACGCCCGTAACAACATGTCGACCTACCAGGTCAGGATCCAGGACGAGATCGCCGCCCAGGGCCAGGTCCTGCTGGCGCGGCACTACCAGGTCAAGATCGCGGGCCAGGTGCCTTTCGCGCGGCTGCGCGAGCGGCTAGGTGACCTGCTGATCTCCCGGCCCGGCGGCTCCGGCCTGCTGGTCAACAACTTCGCAACGGTCAGCGCGCTGGCCGACACAGGCGAGACCGCCGACGGCCGCCTGTACGGCCTGGTGATCGCCGACGATGCCAGCGCAGTCGATCGGCTGGACGCGGCGATCACCGCGCGGCTCGCGTCCGCTCCGCTAGGAAAGGCAACTCCATGAGCAATGAGCAAATGATCCAGGGCATCGGAGTATCGGAGCTGGCTGCCAGCTACGGCACACCGCTGTACATCTACGACGGCGATGTCATCGCCGACCAGTACCTTGGCCTTCGCCGCCTGCTCGACGAGCGGGTGGAAATTTTCTACTCGCTGAAAGCGAACCCGGCCATCGCGGTCTGCGCGCTGCTGCACGATCTCGGCGCGGGAGCCGAGGTTTCCTCGCTGGCCGAGCTCGCCAGCGCGCAGCGGGCGGGCGTGCCTGGCGAGCAGACCATCTTCCTTGGCCCTGGCAAGAGCGCGGAGGAGCTAGCCGCCTGCTTGACCAGCGGCGTCAGCGTGATCGTCGCAGAGTCCATCGGGGAACTTGACGCACTGGACGCGCTGGCTGCTGCGCAGGGGACGGTGCCGACAGTGGCGATCCGGGTTAATCCTGCCTTCTCCGCCAAGGGCGCGGGCCTGACCATGGGCGGCAAGCCCCGGCAGTTCGGCATCGACGAGGAGCAGTTGCTCGCCATGACCGACCTGCCCGGCCAGTGGCCTCACCTGCGCCTGGCTGGCCTGCACGCCTACGTCGGGACCAGGATCTTGGACGAGTCCCTGATCGCCGCGAACACCGAGCGCATCCTGGCGCTGGCCGACCAGGCGTGCGACCAGCTCGGGCTGCCGCTTGACGTGGTCGACTTCGGCGGCGGCCTCGGCATCGCCTACTTCGACGGCGAGCGCGACCTTGACCCTGCGGTGGTCGCCAACCTGATCAACCCGCTGATAGCCGGGTTCGCAGAGCGCCATCCCGACTGCCGGATTGCCATGGAGCTTGGCCGCTACCTGACCGCGCTGGCCGGGACCTACCTGGTCAGGGTCAGGTACGTGAAGACCTCGCTGGGCGAGCGGTTCGCCATCGCTGACGGCGGCACCAACCACCACATGGCCGCAGTCGGGATCGGCTCGTACGTCAAGCGCAATTTCCCGATCAGCTTGGCCAGCCGTATCGACGAGCCGGCCTGCGGGTCGTGGAACGTCACCGGACCGCTGTGCACTCCTAACGACACCTTGGTGAAGGGCGCCAGCCTGCCCGAACTACGGCCAGGAGACCTGATCGCGGTGGCTCGGTCCGGCGCTTATGGCCCGACTGCGTCGCCGGTGCATTTCCTCAGCCAAGGTGCCCCGGCCGAAGTACTCGTGGCGGACGGCCAGCCGTGGCTCATCCGCAGCCGCGACACCGTGGCTGACCTGCTGCGCAATCAGCATCTCTTGGCTAGGGATCTCGTCCAGGCAAACCAGTAAATGAGGTGATTACGATGGAGTCCACAGCTACCGGCCTCAGCTTCGATGAGGTGCAGCAAGCGGTGATCCGATCGCTGGCCAAGGTGCTCGGCAGCGAGCTTTCTGGGGCGACCACGCAGACCAGGCTGTTCGAGGACCTGGCGCTCGATTCGACCTCGGTGCTTGAGCTGCTGATGGCGATCGAGGAGGAGCTCGGCGTCGAGTTCGACCCGGACACGCTGGAGATGCAGCACTTCGCCACCATCGGCTCGCTGAGCGAGTACGTGCACGCCGCAGGCCAGTGACCGATGTTCGTCACCGGTCCGCCGCAGGCCGCCGGGCGAGCCGTCGGTGTCCCTCACCTGACCTGGGCCAGGCACCTGAGCTTCGGGGCGCGGGGCAGGCAGATCGCGACTGACCAGGGCTTCCGGCGGGCGATGCTGCGTTACCTCGCGGATATGCTCGAGCCTTTCGGCATCGCTTACCTGGAAGAATGCTTTGAGTCAGGTAACCAGAACTGCTATGCCTACCTGGCCGAGCAGTTGCTTGGCTGCCTGCCGGAGCCGGGGTCGCCCCAGCGCTGCGGGCCCGGCCTGGTGGTCATCGCCCATGCCACCGCCGACTGCGAACCGGGCCGGTCGCTGTCCGGCTACCTGACCACCCTCCTGCCGGAGGAGCCGCTCTGCTTCGCGATCTCCGATCAGCGGGACCTGGCACCCTTCAGTGCCCTTGAGGTGGTGCGCGGATTCATGTCGGCCGGCTGGCCGACCGGGGCGCTAGTGCTGGTACTCGACCAGTCCACGCTGCCCTACACAGGCCGGACTGAGCGAGCGTACCCGCCCGCCGATCACGCCGTCGGGCTGATGTTCGGCGCGGACCCAGCGGCCGCGTCCCGGCCGCTGGCCGCGATCCGCCAGCGCTCCGGGATCGTGCCGGGCCAGCTAGCCGCAGCCTTGGCCGAGCTGCTAGCCGACCTGCCGCCGCCGGAGCTGCCTCCTGACCAGGTGAGCGTCATCGCTGGTACCGGGCTGCTGGCGCGCTGCGAACCGGAGCAGCTCGCGCGGCTGGCGGCGGCCGGGCAGGTACGGGCGGCGCGGGCCGGAGCGCCGTGCGTCGGCCCATGGACGCTACTAGCCGGGGCCGGCGCTTCTGGTACCGGTCGGGTGCTGGTCATCGAGTACGACCCGGAGTTGGCTGCGGCTGGCCTGGTGGCCTTCGATCCCGCGGTGCGGGCCGATCAGGTCACCCCAGCCGTTGAGGTGAGCGCATGACCGAAGACCACTGGCAGGAATTGCACGATATCGGCAGGGACGTCGGCCTTGCCGCCGCTCTGCGCGCCCTGCAGGCAGCGGTCGCGCCGGATGGAGTCCCGTACGGGCCCGGCGGTCACGTGGTCGTGCTCGCGGACCTACCGTGCGCGGAAGGCAGCAGGCCCGAGCAGACCGGCACTGTCCCGCTCGGCTCCGACGCGCTCATCGTCGGCCGCCGCCCAGGCCGAGGGCGGCCAGCCCGCAGCTGGCCAGAACGCGGACGGTCTCGGCGCCTGGGCGATTGGCGTCAGCTGGGTGCGCCTTGGCGCTTCTCGTTGGTTACTGAGGCAATGCGTGGCGCACGCCCGCGCCCGGCAGGTCGGCGAGGGCAACTTGCTGCAGCAGCAGCTCGTGCAAGGCGCCGTCGCCGATGTGCTGATCAGTCAGCTTGAGGCCGAGAGCCTGCTGGCCGGCTCCGCCGCCCCGGAGCCCGAGATGCTGGCGGACGCCAACGCGAGCCTTGTCGTCGCCGACCGGCTGGCGCTCGGCCTGCTCCGGGGCTAGCGGCTTCGCTGACGGACTGGTCAGCTGTACAGCCTGGGCATCGGAGCTGCTGGCCGACGCCTTCATCGGCGCGCCTGGCCTGGGAGGCATGGATGATCGAGCTTAGTGAC
>CAWFPK010000013.1:0-188373 GCA_963817625.1 uncultured Actinomycetota bacterium | reverse complement strand
CCACCGCAGCCCGATGCGCCGAATCGAAGATCTCGTCGAGGCCGTCGAAGATGACGACCACCCGGCCGTCCACGGCCAGCTGCTGCTGCAGCTGTGCCTTCGCCAAGGCCAGTCCCTCGGTGCGAGCCAGCAGGTCACAGAACTCAAGCAGCGTGGTGCAGTCGCCTTCGGTCCTGGCCGCCTCGTACGACTTCAGCTCGATGAGCAGCGGAAGCCAGCCCGCGAAAGCCGTATTTCGCAGCCGGGCCTGGCTATCTGTCAGCGTTAGCGCTAGATAGCGAGCCAGCGCTGACTTGCCTGCCCCTGGATCGCCTAAGAGTACGACCCGCCGGCCGCCATCAGCCGAGCCAAGGAAGTCGAATACCCTACGCCTTGGCCGACGCCGGTAGACGTCTTTGAGCTGGTCAACCTCGGCGGCGCTTAGCTCAGCCGGCGGGGTGCGGTGCTCCAGGTTCTCCTGGGCCGCCAACCACTGCTGCAGGCGCTTGGGCAGTTCCAGTACCGGCAGGTCGGCCCGCACATCGGGCTCGACGAAGACCGAATCAAGCCGAACCCTGAGCTGATCATCGAACTGGGCCGGGGTCAGCGCCTCAAGATCTAGATGCCCGTACTGCTGGCTGATGCGACGGAAGTAGGCGCTGACCGCGACTGGGTCAAGCCGCTCTTCGGCGGCGGGGGGCCGGTACTTGGCCATCAGTACCTCATGTACCGCCGTGGTCACCAAGGTCGCCAGCTCAGGCGCGGAGGAAAAGAAGCCGCACAGCCACGTCTCCGCTAGCTCCTTACGCAAGCCCTCGATCCTGGTCGCGTCCCGATCCATCATCAGCCGCGGCCAGCTCGCCTGCTCCGAGAGCATGAAGATCAACACCGGCTTGCCGGTCGCGACCGCGGTCCGGTACTCAAGTTCGGTGATCGACTGAGTCTCGCCAGGCGGGATAAAGCCGTAACGCCAGGCGAACAACCCAAGGTAAAGATCGCATTCGGTGACGTCGCGCAGGCAACGCTGGAGTGGCCGGTCAGGACCGGCGACGTAGTACTCCATCGCCACATCCCTGACTCCCAGGCGCGAGAGCGCCAGCCTGACTTCCGCGCGACAGTCCTTCAGATCCGCGAATGTGGCTGACACATAGGTCTTCATCCCGCAACCCCCAGCGCTAAATCCCCGCTCACGGTGACCGGAAAACGTCGCATTCGCCACAGAAAACCCATCCTTACCTGATAGCTCTCGCAGGGGTGGCAGTGGTCCCCGCGGCAGGGCGGGCTCGCGGGATCGATTGGATTGTCAGCGCCCTCGGTTAGCCTTGGCAGGTGCTTGATTCCTTCCATCCGGCTGTTGGCAGCTGGTTCGCTCGGCGTTTCCCCGCCGGGCCGACCGAGCCGCAGGCAGCGGGTTGGGGGGAGATCGCTGCTGGTCAGCACACCCTGATCGCGGCGCCGACCGGCTCTGGGAAGACCCTGGCCGCGTTCTTGGTCTGCATCGACCGGCTCTACCGTGCCCACGAGGCTCGCTGCCAGGAGCCCGACGATGAGGCACCAGAGCCAGCCGGGCCTGACGTGGTGTACGTGTCGCCGCTGAAGGCGCTGGCCGTCGACATCCGGCAAAATCTCGAGCAGCCGCTAGCCGAGATCGCAGCGGTGGCCGCCGAGCTTGGCCTGACCGCGCCCGCGATCAGGGTGGCGGTTCGCACTGGCGATACCGCCAGCGGCCGAGCGCACCGCCATGCTCAAGCATCCCCCTGACTTCCTCATCACCACGCCAGAGTCGCTCTACCTGCTGGTCACCGCCGAGCGCAGCCGGACGATGCTGCGCTCCACCGAGACCGTGATCGTGGACGAGATCCACGCCGTAGCCGGCAATAAGCGCGGCTCGCATCTGGCGCTGACCCTCGAACGACTGCAGCACCTGGCCGAGCGGCCGGTACAGCGGATCGGCCTGTCAGCCACGCAGCGACCCATCGAGACCGTCGCCCGGCTGCTGGTCGGAGCTGGCCAGGACAGGTCCAACCCGGACGGCTCGCCCCGCTGCTCCATCGTCGACTCTGGCCACCGCAGGCAGCTTGACCTGGCACTTGAGCTGCCAGCCGACGAACTTGGCGCCGTCGCCAGTGCCGAGCAGCTGGCGGAGATACTTGACCTGATCGCCGGCCATGTCGAACAGCACAGAACCACGCTGGTGTTCGTGAACACCCGGCGGATGGCCGAGCGAGTCGCGCACGAGCTTGCCGAGCGGCTCGGCGACGGCCAGGTCGCTGCACACCACGGCAGCCTGTCGAAGGAGCGCAGACAGCGCGTCGAGTCCCGGCTGCGGGCCGGTGACTTGCGCGCGCTGGTCGCCACTGCCTCGCTCGAGCTCGGCATCGACGTCGGCCCGGTCGAGTTGGTGTGCCAGCTCGGCTCGCCGCGCAGCTTCGCCACGTTCCTGCAGCGGGTCGGGCGGTCTAACCACAGCAAAGACGGCGTCCCATCTGGGCGGCTGTATCCGACCACCAGGGATGAGCTGGTGGAGTGCGCGGCACTGCTGCGCGGTGCCCGCTCTGGTCAGCTTGACCACCTGATCGTGCCGGAGTGCCCGCTCGACATCTTGGCCCAGCAGATCGTCGCCGAGTGCTCGGCCGCCGAGTGGACCGAGCCGGAGCTGCTGGCCCTCGTCCGCGGCGCCGCTCCCTTCGCGTCAGTCTCGGCTGAGGACTTCGCCGAGGTGGCCGGGCTGATGTCGGACGGCATCAGGACCGGTCGCGGCCGTCGCGCCGCCTATCTGCATCGCGACCAGATCAACGGCACGATCAAAGGCCGGCGGGGAGCTCGACTGGCCGCGCTGACCTCGGGTGGTGCAATTCCTGAGCTCGGCGATTACCGCGTCATCGCCGAGCCCGACGAGGCCGTGGTCGGCACGGTCAACGAGGACTGGGCCATCGAGAGCATGGCCGGCGACGTGTTCTTGCTTGGCACTACCTCCTGGCGGATCCGCCGGGTAGAGCCTGGCGTGGTCCGAGTGGTCGACGCCCAGGGCGCTCCCCCATCGGTGCCGTTCTGGCTGGGCGAAGCGCCCGGCCGCACCGTGGAGCTATCACAAGAGATCAGCGCCATCCGCGCGACGATGGCCGACCTGCTCACCGACGCGCCCGGGCGCACCGCTGACGCAGCGGCCTGGTTGATGGCCGAGTGCGGCATCGGGGAAGCGGCCGCAGAGACCATCGCGGCCTATCTGAGCACTGGGCTGGCCCAGCTCGGCGTGCTGCCGACGATGGACACGATCGTGCTTGAGCGCTTCTTCGACGAGGCCGGCGGGATGCAGCTCGTCGGCCACGCACCGTTCGGCGCCCGGCTCAATCGGGCCTTTGGCCTCGCCCTGCGCAAGCGATTCTGCGTGACGTTCGACTTCGAGTTGCAAGCGGCTGCCAGCGACGATGCGATCTTGCTGTCGCTCGGGCCGCAGCATAGCTTCCCGCTGGACCGGGTGCCCAAATTCCTGGCGTCAGGGACCGTGACCGAGGTCGTGCGGCAGGCAGTGCTGACCGCGCCCATGTTCGCAGTCCGCTGGCGGTGGAATCTGAACACCTCGCTCACCGTGCTGCGGATGCGCGGCGGCAAGAAGAACCCTCCGACCATCCAGCGGATGGAGGCCGACGACCTGATGGCGGCTGTCTTCCCGACCCTGGCCGCCTGTCAGGAGAACGTCGCGCCCGGCCCGATGGAGATCCCCGATCATCTGCTGGTCCGCCAGACACTGACCGACTGCCTGACCGAAGCCATGGACATCACCGGTCTACGCGAGTTGCTCGGCCGGATCGAGTCCGGCCAGGTCAGCGTCGTCGTGCGGGATACCACCGAGCCGTCGGTGCTGGCGCACGAGATCCTGAACGGCCGCCCATTCACCTATCTCGATGATGCACCGCTCGAAGAGCGCCGCAGCCGGGCAGTGCCGCTCCGGCGCGGGCTCCCGGTCGAACCGCACGAGCTGGCGAGGCTAGACCCAGCCGCGATCGCGCGGGTCGCCGAGCAGGTTAAGCCAGATCCGCAGACTGCCGACGAGCTTCATGATCTGCTGCTCAGCCTGGTGCTGCTTCGCCCGGCACCGGCTTGGCAAGCCTGGTTCGATCAGCTCGGCACCAGCCAGCGTGCGATCACAGTCGAAGGTGAAAGTTGCCAGTTCTGGGCGGCCGTCGAACGTAGGCCGGTCATCGAGGCGCTGATGCCAGGTGCCACGTTCGCGCCCGACTATCGTTTCGGCACCGGCCCGCCTCCAGACGAAGATGCCGCGATCGCGAGTCTGCTACGCGGGCACTTGGACTGCACCGGCCCGATCACGGTCGCCGCTCTGGCCCAGGCGACCGGCCTGCGCGAGCCGTTGCTTATTCGCGGTCTTGCCACGGTCGAAGCGGAAGGCTTTGCACTTCGCGGCCGGTTTACCGGGCCTGATGCTGACGAGGAGTTCTGCGCTCGACGGCTGCTGACCAGAATTCATGCGTATTCGCGTGAGCGGCGGCGGCGCGAAGTCGAGCCGGTCAACGCACGCGACTTCATGCGCTTCCTGCTGCGCTGGCAGCACGTTGCGGGCGGTACGAGGCGCGAGGGCCGGTTCGGCGTACTTTCTGTGATCGAGCAGTTGCAGGGCTTCGAACTGGCGGCCGGAGCTTGGGAGCACGGGGTGCTCGCTGCCCGAGTGATCGACTACCGGCGCGAGTGGCTGGACGAGCTGTGCTTGTCCGGTCAGGTCTGCTGGGGCCGATTGTCCGTACGAGATGCTGACCCTGATGGTGTCGGCCGACGCAGCGGCCGGGTGCCCTCTCGCGCCACGCCGATCACGCTGGCGATGCGTGGTGACCTGCCCTGGCTGCTGCGAGCCGCCCGGGGCGAGTTGACGCCGCACCCGCCTGACCCCGGCGCGAACCTTGAGGTGCTTGACACGCTGAGGCAGCACGGCGCGCTATTCCGACACGACCTGATGGGGCTGACCGGGCGATCGGCCAAGGAGATCGACGACGCGCTGTGGGATGGCGTTGCCCGCGGACTCATCACGGCAGACGGATTTCGTGCCGTCAGGTCATTGCTGCGGCGCGGTGCCCGACCGAAGTACGTGGCACCACGTGGACTTCGGCAAGGTGCCCGCGGCCTGGCCACTGGCTCAGCCGGGCGCTGGTCGCTGCTGGCCGGATCGCTCCCGGCGACGGATCGTGATGAGCTGGCTGAGGCGGTCGCTGAGCAGCTGGCAGCTCGCTGGGGCGTGGTGTTCCGTGATCTCGCCGTGCGTGAGAATCTTGCCGTTGGCTGGCGCGACCTGCTGTGGGCGTTTCGCCGGATGGAGGCCAGGGGCACGATCAGAGGTGGCCGGTTCGTCACCGGATTCAGCGGCGAGCAGTTTGCCCACCCGGACGCGCTTGACGTGCTGCGCGCGGTGCGCAAGCAACCTCGATCCGGTGAGGTGGTCAAGATCTCCGCCGCCGACCCACTGAATCTAACTGGCGTGCTGTTGCCCGGCCCGCGAGTCCCGGCTATCGCCGCCAATACTGTCAGCTACCGGGACGGTGCCGTCGACCCGGCCGACGCCGTGGAGCACCCCGAAGCCGCCGCGACGGCCTGACCCGGTCAATAGACGACGTGGGCACTTTGCTGTCGTTGCCGTCCGCAGCAAAGTGCCCACGCCTTTCGAGGTGCGAGCCTGCCTAGCTCAGCGCTTCCTCCAGCTCGCGCGGCGGAGCGCTGTCCTCGGCGTCGACGCCCGGCATCGCCGGCGTCGCGGCGATGTCCTCGCGGGTGAGCCTGATGGTGAAGACCGTGATCACCAGGGCGAGCGCCGCGATTCCAGCTGCCACAACGAAGCCGCGCGAGATCCCGGTTACGAGGGCCTCGTGCAGGATCGCAGCCGGCACGGTGCCGCCAGGCTTAGTGGCAGGTAGCGGATGGCCCGCCTTGGCCGCAGCCGCAGCCGCGGCGGTGACTTGGTGCTTGATGCTCCCGGCGACAGCGGTCCAGGTGACGGTGCCAAGGGCCGCTAGCCCGATGGCGCCGCCGACCTGCTGGCCTGTGTTCAGCAGGCTGGATGCGACCCCGGCGTCATCCGACTTGACCTTGGTCAGCGCGACCAGCGAGATCGGCACGAACAGCATGCCGAGACCGGCTGCGGTTACCAGCATCGGGATGAGCAGGCCGGTCGCATAGCTGGTGTGCACGCTGATGTGCGACAGCCAGTACATCCCGCCCGAGGTCAAGGCCGCGCCGATGATCATCAGCGGCCGCGGCCCGGTGCGGGCGACCAGCCTGGACATGACGCCGGACATCAGCACGATCATCGCGGCGAACGGAAGGAAGGCTAGGCCCGAGCGCAATGCGCTGTACCCGAGCACTTCCTGAACGAAGATGGTCAGGAAGAAGAAGATCCCGAACATCGCCGTGGCCAGGCATAGCATCACCAAGTAGCCGCCGGTACGGCTGAGGTTGGCCAGAATGCGCACCGGCAGCAGTGCGTGCCTGCTTCTGGCCTCGATGAAGGCGAAGCTGGCCAGCAGGATCGCCGATGCCGCCAACGAGATGACGACCTTGGCGTCGCCCCAGTGAGCCACACCCGTCTGACCGGCACTTGCGCTGGACAGGCCATAGACGAGCAGCGCCACCCCAGCGGTGGCAGTGACGGCACCCGGCAGGTCAAACCGGCCGCGACGAGTACTCGACTCGGCGATCACATAGCGAGCCAGCAGCGCCGTCACGATGCCGATCGGCACGTTGACGAAGAGCACCCAGCGCCACGACAGATAAGTGGTCAGCACGCCGCCTAGAACTAGCCCGACAGCGGCACCACCGCCGCTCATCGCGGCATAGACGCCAAAGGCTCTGTTGCGTTGCGGACCCTGCGGGAACGTGGTGGTGATCAGCGCGAGCGCTGTCGGCGCGATCATCGCGCCGCCGATCCCCTGGACTGCGCGGGAGATCAGCAACCATGCCTCCGAGGTGGCAAAGCCACCAAACAGGGATGCGGCGGAGAAGAGCAGCAGGCCCCAGATAAAGATCTTCTTCCGACCAAGCAGGTCTCCTGAGCGGCCGCCGAGCAGCAGCAGTCCGCCGAAGGTAACCGCATAGGCGGTCACGACCCACTCAAGGCCACTGCCGCTGAAGCCCAGGGCGCGTTGGATGTGTGGGAGCGCTACGTTCACGATGGCCGCGTCGAGCACGACCATCAGTTGCGCGGTCGCGATCACGACCAAGGCTAGACCCAGGTGGCGGTGCGGGTTCCCGTCACCTCCATACTGGGTCCCGGCCGGTTGGCCGGTTATCGGATGCGTCGTCGATGACACGAATATACTCCTCATCGTTGGCGTGCGGGCACCGCATTGGGCGTGCGGGACCTCCGCCGCGACCGGCAGGCGGTCACGGCGTGCATGAACTACGTGATTGATGTGAGTGGATAAGGCGCGATCCCCCAGGTTGCTGCCGACGGACGACCGCTGCTGCGGCCCGCTGACTAGCTCTGGAATTTCCCCGCCAGGGCCATCTGGACTAGCGCACCGTCCAGATGGGCCAGCCCGGATTGATACGTCGGGCTAGCGTTATCAGCGTCGCGAATCCGCCGGTCAAGGAATAGCCGGCAGGGCAGTGTTGGTGCTGCTCGTCACCCCCTCAGCGGTCGCTGCCGTCTCAGGCGTGGTTGCAGCTGCATCAGGAGTCACAGCCGAATCAGGTGTGGTCACGACGGTGGCACCACGTGATGCCACCAAGACGTCGTTCATCTTGCGAACCAGTCCGAGTAGTTGCTCGCGCTCCGCCACGCTCAGGGCCTGAGCCCATGGCATGACACCGGCCGTCTCTTGCTCAAGCATCTCCTTGACTTCAAGGCCACGCTGGGTGAGCACCAGATTCTTGATCCGCCGGTCGACCGTGCCCGGCTCGCGCTTAGCTAGGCCACGCCGCTCAAGCGCGTCGGCAATCATCGTGATAAACGAAGGATCGCAGTGCAGTTGCTGCCCAAGATCCTTCATGGAAGCCGCGCCGTCCACCCGACGGATCGCCTTCATACAGGAGACAGGCACATCAAACCGCTCGGCGAGCCGCTCGCCACGTTGCATCAGCGCGGCGACGAACTCGGTCATGGCATCAAAGATGTCCCGATCGAGCTTGGCACCACCCGAACACCAGCTCACGACTACCTCCCGTCTTCACCTGCCGGGCCTGTCGGTGCGGGTCAGGGCACCTCCAGACCTCAACCTACAGACCCTCAACAGTTGAGTACCTCAACCATATGCCGGATTGCTTGAGCCTGTCAAAGATTATTTCCCTCAACCGATCCTGCCCGCTCGACGGGCAATCTGGCCGGCACCCCCAACCCGAGCCACGAACGCGCCGCTAGCCCGCCCGTGCCCCAACAGCACCGCAGAGACGACGGTGCTGCCCCAACAGCACCGCGGGGACGACGGTGCTGCCCGCTCCGCCCGGGGCGGAGCGGGCGGCGCGGCGGGGCGGCGCGGCGGGGCGGCGGGCGGCGCGGCGGGGCGGGGCGCGCGGCGCGGCGGGGCGGCGGGCGGCGCGGCGGCGCGCCGGGGCGGCGGGCGGGCGGCGCGGCGAGCGGGCGAGCGGGCGGGGCGGGGCGGGGCGGGGCGGGGTTAGAGTTTTTGGGCTACGCCGACCAGGGTGCCGTAGTCGGCCAGGGCGGTGGGGGCGTCGCTGTCGGCGTCGGGTCGCCAGCGGGATGCGTAGACCAAGCCGGGGTCGACGAACTCGAAGCCTTCGAATAGGCGTTGCACGTCCGCTGTCGAGCGCAGGTGGAGTTGGGTCGCGACGCTGCGGTTGTAGGCGACCTCGGTGGCGTGGGCGACAGTCGGTTTCTTGCCCTCGGTGGTCGCGTGGCCGAGCACCAGGTAGCTGCCGGGCGCTAGGGCGTCGCGCAGCTCAGCCATGATCTGCCACGGGTCTTCTGCGTCGCTGATGAAGTGCAGGACGACCATCAAGATCAGTCCGGCTGGCCTGCTGAAGTCGATCAGCCGGGTCACAGTGTCGTGCGCCAGGATCTTCGCTGGTTCTCGCACGTCGGCATCGACGATGGCGGCGTGCTCATTGCTCGCCAGGATTGCCTTGCTGTGGGCAATGGCGACTGGGTCCACGTCAACGTAGGCGACGTTGGCACCCCGATTCGCCGCCTGGGCAATCTCGTGGACGTTACCCGACGTGGGAATGCCTGAGCCGATATCGAGGAACTGGTCTATCCCGCGGTCAGTCAGGAATCGCACGGCCCGGCCGAGAAACGCCCGGTTCGTTCTGGCGATGTCCCGCATCAGCGGCTCGATAGCGGCAATGGCGCGGCCGGCATCCTGATCGGCTAGGAAGTTATGTTTGCCGCCGAGCCAATAGTCGTAAACCCGCGCGACGTTAGCGCGCTTGGTGTCGATCCCTGGCGGCACCCAGTCCGACTCGGATACCTCGGCCATCAGCTCTCCGTTCCCGCGCCAGCCGGCCTTCGCCGGCTCACGTTCGCCGACCCGTCCGCGCCAGTCCAGCCTCGCCGACGCCGACCGGCTCAGGCCACTACACCGGCCTGCCCAGCTATCAGCGAATAGATACCAGAAACCGGGATCTACTGCCTATCCGCGCTGCCATACCCGGGACGGGATGCGATATATTTCGCTGATTGCACGATATCTCACGGATGCTGGCGATGATGTTAGGTGCCATGCTAGGGCCGGAGTCAAATCGTCAGGAATGGTGCTGAAACGGTGGTCGTGTCGCAGCTTGCGGAGGACGGCGGTTCACTCCGGCCGCGCTGGCAGGAAGTGACCCTGGCCGGACTGGCGCTGATTGGCACCAGCCTTGACCTGAATTGGACGGCCAGGGAGGCCGCCGACGTCGCCGTGCCCGCATTTGCCGACGCGATCGCCATCTTCGTGTCAGAACGACTGCTGGTGGCCGATGAGCTCGGGCCGTACGCGACCGGGCCAGCGGTAGTCAGGCGGCTGGTATCCAAGCTCACCGGTCAGCCGGCCGCGGTCACCGACTCCCTGCTGCGGCCAGGCGAGGTACTCATCTTTGGCACGGACTCACCGAGCTACCGAGCCATGACCTCGCGTAGTCCGATCCTGTATGACCGGCTGGACGACGAAAGCGCCGAGCGGATCGCCAGGCAACCTGGCGGCGAGACGATCATCACCAGCTACAGCTCGTTTCTCGCGGTGCCGCTGGTGGCGCGCGGCACGGTGCTAGGCAGCGTGACTTTCGGCAGGTCAGCTGCCCGGATTGAATTCACTCCAGCGGATATCTCGCTGGCTGACCAATTGGCCTCCCGCACCGCCGTGTCGATCGATAACGCCAGGCTCTACGACCGAGAGCGGCGGATCGCCTCGGCGCTGCAGCAGGGGCTGCTGCCGGGCGAGCCAAGTGTGCCAGCCGGGCTGGCCGTAGCCAGTCGCTACGTCCCGGTCGGCGCTAGCATCGTCGGCGGCGACTGGCACGACATCGTTCCATTAACCTCTGGCCGGGCGGCGCTGATCGTCGGTGATGCGATGGGGCACGGGCCGGAGGCCGCCGCCGTGATGGTGCAACTGCGGACGGCGGCGCATACGTTGGCCGACCTTGAGCTGCCACCGGAAGAGATCCTGAGCAAGCTGGATCGGATGGCGACCGCGATGTCCGCTTCGCCGTTTGCCACCTGCATCGCCGCCGTGCTCGATCCGGCCGACAGTAGCTGCGTGATCGCGAAAGCCGGGCACCTGCCGCCCATGCTCACCTTCGCCGATGGCCAGACCCAGCTAGTGGACCTGCCGGTTGGCCTGCCGATCGGGCTGGGCAGCGGCTCTTTTGAGGCGGTCAAGATCGCGCTGCCAGCCGGTGCCACGCTCGCCTTGTATACCGACGGGCTGGTGGAGACCAGGTCCAAGCCGCTCGACGACGGACTGGCCGCGCTCGGCGCAGCACTCGCGAGCGCGCTGACTCGCCCTGGTCACTCACTGGACGGGAGCTGCCACCAGATCACTCAGGCTCTTCGCCAGCGCGGCGAGGATGACATCACGCTGCTGCTGGCCCGGGTACTTTGACGAAGCTCGACCTAGCCCGGTGGTGGCCGTCGAAGCCAGCAACCACGACCACCACCGGCTAGCCGTAGCTCAGGAGCCGGTAATCAGTGCCGCCATGTTCGGCGTGCCGATGCCGGTGGCCTCGTCATAGCCCGGCGTCGTCGGGAAGAGGCCGTTGTTCGTCGCGAATGCCTGGTTCTGGCCGATCCCGGTGATGTCGTGGAAGTACCGGCCAGCGTTGAAGTTGAACAGGGCGTAAAGCAGCGGGCTCAGCGCGCCGACCCGGCCTGCCTGGTAGCTGTCGATGTCAGCGGCGATGCCTGACCACAGTGGCGAGGACAGGCTGGTGCCGCCGATGCCGAACCAGCCAGGCACCGGCTGGCTGCCGCTGAACGTGCCGCAGATGCTATTCACGGTGTTGGCGTTGCCGGTGCAGTACTCGGCGTAGGGGGTGAACTCGTCAGCGTTCGCTGAAATGTCCGGCACCTCGCGGCAGGGCGTGCCCTTCCTGGCGAAGCTGCAGCCGGTAGTGGTGTTGGAGTTGTTGACGCCAGGTCCGCGCTGCCAGCTCGGCCGGCCCCAGAACTCACTTGAGCCGCCGCCGCCAGCGCCGGTCGCGTCGCACCAGAAGATGCCATTCGCGCCGTTCTCGCTGGCTGAGGTGTTGCAGAGATTGCCGTCGTTCCACACCGTCTCGACATTGTTCGCCGGGTAGTTCGGCTGCGGGTTGGTGCCAGGGTTGAAGTTCTCGAACGACGTGCCGCCGACGCTCGTCACCCAAGGCTGCGCCTCTGGATCGTCCACGTTGACGACGCTGGTGCCGTCGGTGCCCAGGCAGTCGAACGCGCCGTCGTCGCCCGCCGAGGCGAACATGCTCTGGCCCTGTGCGGCCATCTGCTCAAATTCGGTGTTCTCCGCCTGCGCCAGCGCTGACCCGATGTCGTTCTCGCACTCACCCCAGCTTGAGCTGATCGAAGACGCGCTGTCGTCGGCAGCCATCTGGGTGTACTCATCCAGCGTGGTCTGGCCGGTCTCGTCGTTGGGCGCGTTGTAGACGATGATCCGGTTGATGTCCGGTGAGATCGTCAGCTGCGTCTCGATGTCGGCGTCGACCTCGATGTCGCCGGCGTAGCCCTCGAACTCTGGCGGGCAGGTATCGCCGGTCGGGCACTGCGGGTTGAGCGGACCGCCATCGACGTTGACGTTACGCAGCGACGGGCTGAAGCCGTTGCCATATACGGTGTGCGCCCAGGTCACGATGTCGGACTTGAGGTAGGCTGACAGCTCGAACAACGCCAGCGTCTGACCGGCGCCCTGACCAGCCTGGCCGACATTCGGGGCGTTGTAGATCGAGTTGGTCTGCGACGGCGTCAGGCCGCTGCAGCCGGGGCCAGCACCGTAGCCAGAGGCGAAGGCAGTCCCGTTGATAAACAGCCCGGCCAACTGGGCATCGGTCGGAAAGCCGGTCTCACAGCTGGACGAATGCCCGTGCCGACCGGCCGGCCCGGCGGCCGGCTTGGGGCGCATGACCAGGTCGTGTTCGCGCACCAGGTTGGTGAGGCCGATCACGCCGAAGACGCGCGCGGCGAGCGCGGCCGGCAAGTGCACCGCACTCGAGTTGGCGAAGAATCGCTGGCCGCGCGAATTCCGGTAGTTCGTCAGGTGCGTGCGGAACGCCGCCGACACCTGCTGGCTTGAGCCGACCGCACGGACCAGGAAGGGCGAGCCTGAGCGGACCACGGAAAGGCCGCGAGCTGTCAGGTAGCGACTCACCGCCGCCCTGGTGGCAAAGGCCGGTGCGAAGTTCGCCACGAACTGGCCCTTGGCCAGCCAGTGGTGGTAGCTGCCGCTGCCCTTGGTGTACAGGCCCTGCAGCAGACTGGTGAGCCGGGCTTCGTGGGCCGGGGCGAGCGCCACCTCCACCGACATCTTCCTGCTGGTATACGAGCCGACGCTGGCGGCATGGATCGTGGTGAGGCTGTCGCTCAGCGCGACATAGCGCGGTGCGGCCGGCGGCTGCGCCGCCAGTGCCGACGTAGCGAGCGCACCGGTCGCTGCGGTCATCGCCAGTCCGAGTATGGCGACGGCGCCAGCGCGAATAGGACGGTGGAACAGGCTCATGCAAGCCCTCCTTGGCCTTCCTTACGGTTCATGACGATCTCCGCCGGTGGCCAACTCCAAGCGCATAAACGGCGCAGCAGAAAACCACGCCATCCAAGATCGTCATAATGCGACACCGGATCAGAAAGATCTTTTACCCGCGATAAGCGTCATTCGCCAGATCGACGCTGTCAAGGCGGGGATATTCCAGCCACCGGAAATGCCAGGCCGGAACTATGGTCAGGCTGGGCTCGATCGCGATCACGGCTGCCGGCTAGCCGATCCGGCGGTACCGGCGCACTGCGAGCGGTGCGAACACCGCAGTGATCGCGACGCTCCACAAGATCGAGTGCCAGGCCGGGGTAGCCACTGGGCCGCCGCTGATCAGGCTGCGGCTGACCTGAGCGAGCGAGGTGACCGGGTTGACCTTCACCCACGCTTGCAGCCAGCCAGGCAGCGTCGCGGTCTGCACGAAGACGTTGCTGCCGAAGGTCAGCGGGAACATCACGATGAAGCCGAAGCCCTGCAGGCTCTGCGGCGACTTCACGTACAGGCCGAGCAGTACCCAGATCCAGCCGACCGCGAAGCCGAAGATGAGCATCAGCCCGACCGCACCAAGCGCGAACACCGGGTTGGTGCCGACACGGAAGCCGAGTAGCGATCCGTAGGCGAACACCATCGTGATCGAGACCAGGTAGCGGACGAAGTCTCCCATGATGGTTCCGGTCAGCGGTGCCGACCTGGAGATCGGCAGGCTCCTGAACCGGTCGAAGATGCCCTTGGTGACGTCGGTGTTGAGCCCGATGCCGGTGCCCATGCTGGCGAAGATCACCGTCATCACAGTGATGCCGGGCAGCACGAACTGCAGATAGGTGTGCCGGGTCTCGCCTTTGATCGCGCCGCCGAAAAGGAACACGAACAGCGTGACGAACACGATGGGCTGCAGCGTCACGTCAAGCAACTGCTCGGGATTGCGCCGGATCCGCACCAGGGTGCGCCAGGCGAGGGTCAGCGAGTGCCGTAGCGCCCGGTCAGGCGTCATGCTCCGGGCGCGCCCGCCCGGTACCGCCACTGGCGTCTGGCCGATCGCCGCCATCACGCATTCTCCAGTTCTGCCTGCTCTTGCACCGAGTGCCCGGTCAGCGCCATGAAGACCTCATCCAGGCTGGCCAGCCGGAGCGCCAGCTCGGTCACCTCGATCCCGCTGACCTGGAGCCGGCTGACAACGGCCGGCAGGATCTCCGCGCCGTCCACAGCGACCGACAGCAGTCCTGGATCCTCATCAGACCGGGTCGGCGGCATCCCGACGGCGGCCGTGATGATCTCGCTGACCTCCGCCAGCTCGGCCGGATCGGCGGGTCGGACGTCCAGCGTCTGCCGGCCGACCTTGGCCTTGAGCTCAGCGGCCGTGCCGGTGGCGATGACCTGGCCGTGATCGATCACCGCGATCTGGTTGGCCAGCCGATCCGCCTCATCCAGGTACTGAGTCGTCAGCAGCACCGTGCTGCCTTCGCTGACCAATCCCCTGATCATCGTCCAGACCTCGCCCCGACTGCGCGGGTCGAGGCCGGTGGTCGGCTCGTCGAGAAAGAGCACCTGAGGCCGCTGTACCAGGCTGGCCGCCAGGTCAAGTCGCCGCCGCATGCCGCCTGAGTAGGTCTTGACCGACCGGCCAGCCGCCTCCGACAGCTCAAACCGGTCGAGCAACTCGGTCGCCCGGCGCTTGGCCTCGACCTTAGGGATCTCAAGCAGCCTGCCGATCAGCACCAGATTCTCAAAGCCAGTCAGGTCCTCATCGACAGCGGCGTACTGGCCGGTCAGCCCGATCAGCTCGCGCACCCGCTCGGGCTGACGGATCACATCGGCGCCGCACACCGTCGCCTGGCCGGCATCGGGCCGCAGCAACGTCGCCAGCATCCGGACCACGGTGGTCTTGCCGGCACCGTTAGGACCGAGCAGGCCGAGCACAGTCCCCGGCTGCACGGCCAGGTCAACCCCGTCCACGGCCAGCGTCTTGCCGAATCGCTTGACCAGGCCGACAGCTTGGATCGCGAGTGTCATGACAACAAATCCCCTGACAGTCAGCCCGCCAACACGCTTTAGCAGGTCATGGTCGGATCCGAACTTATCGCGAGGATCGAGGTTACCACGACCTAGCGTACATCGTACGCATAATCGCGTACGATGTACGCGCAGTCGCTACCTGGCACCTCTAGGCCCGCATACGACAAATGCCGTCATTGTCTTGCCACCTGCGGGCCCGTTGTTCAGGATGGAGCGGGGACGAGGCGGTGCCAATATTCGGCCCGACTGGTTTGCCGTCACCTAGCTCAGGCGGTCGCGACCGCACCGCCGGGCTTCCTACGCCTGGAGGCTAGATGAGAAGTGCGCACGTTCACCGGAACCGAAGGCGGCTACGCCGCTACTCGGCGCTGACCGCCATCGCGATGGTCGCCGGCGGACTCGCCATCGCCGGCGCCGCGGCCTCGCAAGCGAGCCAGCGACCGAGCGCGCACGCTGACAATGTGCCGGTGGCCGGCACCGTGTACCGGCCCGCGTCAACGGCCGCCACCGCGGTGAAGCACCTGGTCGTGATCTTCGATGAGAACGAATCCTTCGACCATTACTTCGGCACCTATCCCAACGCGGCCAACACCGACGGCACGCCCTTCCACGCCAAGGCGGACACCCCAGCCATCAATGGCCTCACCCCGCAACTGCTCACCGCTAACCCGAATGAGTACAACCCGCAACGGCTGACCCACGCCGAAGCACTCACCTGCGACCAGGACCATAACTACGGCGCTGAGCAGGCCGCCGACGACAACGGCGCGATGGACGCGTTCGAGCAGAACACTGGCCACGACGCCTGCACTGGCGAGCCGATCCTGCACGGCGCGCCCGGCCTGGTGATGGACTACTTCGACGGCAACACCGTCACCGCGCTCTGGAATTACGCGCAGCACTACGCGATGAGCGACAACAACTTCGACGAGCAGTTCGGGCCGTCCACGATCGGCGCGCTCAATCTAATCTCAGGCAACACCGGCGGCGCTTACGCGGTCAGCCCGAAGACCGGCAATAAGGTCAGCGACCCCGGCGCGATCGGCTCGGTCGACGGCAGCGGCGTCGGCACGGTCTACAACGACCTCGACCCGGCCTACGATGACTGCTCCGATGGCAGCCATACTTCGACCAGCCCGGTTGGCGTGATGACCGGCCAGAACATCGGCAACCTGCTGGACGCCGCCAAGGTCACCTGGGGCTGGTTCCAGGGCGGGTTCAAGCCGACCAGCACCAACAAGGCGGGCCTCCCGGTCTGCGGCAGCCAGCACGAGAAACATCGGCGGCATCGAAGTGCAAGATTACGTGCCGCACCACGACCCGTTCCAGTACTACAAGTCGACGGCCAACCCGAAACACCTCGCCCCGACGTCCGAGGCCGCGATCGGTAAAACCGACCGGGCCAACCACAACTACGACATCTCTGATTTCTTCGAGACGCTCACGCACGGGAACCTGCCGTCCGTGAGCTTCCTCAAGGCACCTGCCTATGAGGACAGTCATGCCGGTTACTCCGACCCGCTAGACGAGCAGCGCTGGCTGGTGACCACGATCAACCAGATCGAGAAGTCGCCCTTCTGGCCATCGACGGCCATCGTCGTCACCTACGACGATTCGGACGGCTGGTATGACGATGTCGCGCCGTCGATCCAGAACGGCTCGGATGACCTGTCACTCGACACCGCGCTGTGCGAGGGCGTGCCGACCACGCTCGGCACCAGGAACGACCGCTGCGGCTTCGGGCCCAGGCTGCCGCTGCTGGTGATCTCGCCGTGGACTCAGCAGAACTACGTCGCCCATAGCCGGACCAGCACCGACGCGGTGCTGGCGTTCATCGAAGACAACTGGCTGGCGGGCAAGCGGATAGCCGACAGCTATGACGCGATCTCCGGCGACCTGCTCGAAGGCACGACCGGCCTGCTTGACTTCAGTGTCAAGCCGCACGACACGCCGGTGATCTTGGACCCGAAGACCGGCGCGGTGATCTCGAAGCCGACGCTGACTTCGGTCAAGCCGGCCTCCGGGCCAACCAAGGGCGGCACGAAGGTCACCATCCACGGGACCAACTTCAGCACCGCGACATCGGTTCACTTCGGCAAGAAGGCCGGCACGAAGCTGAAGGTCGTATCCGCGACCGAGATCACGGTCACCTCGCCCGCCGGGACCGGCACCGTGCACGTCACGGTGACGAACCCGGCCGGGACTAGCAGCTCCACCAGCACGGCCAGCAAGTTCCGGTACTGAGCTAGCAACGCGGACCTGATCGCCGGTCGGCGCCTCCTGCTAGGCGCCGACCGGCCAGGTGTGCACCGGCAGGTTGTCGTGCATGTGCTCGATGTAGCGCTGAGTCATCTGGCGCAGCGCCTCCGCCCGGTCGGCACCAGTGCGCTCGGAGATGGCCGCCACCGTGGCGGTCTGCCAGGCCGAGCCAGTCTGGCCGGTCAGGCAGCGCTGCTCGATGATGCCGAGCAGGCGGTCGGCGTCGGCCGTGGACACCCCCCAGCGCGCGAGCCCGGCATAGGCCAGCGGCAGCAGCAGGCGCAGCACAAGCTCGGCTACCGGCGCCTCGCCAAGCCCTGGCCAGTACAGGTGCGCGTCCAAGCCGTTCCTGGCGGCCGCGTGCAGGTTTTCCCCAGCGGTGGCGAACGACAGCTGACTCCAGATCGGCCGCTCGGCCTCGGCTAGGGACCGCACCAAGCCGTAGTAGAACGCCGCGTTGGCCATGATGTCGGCAACGGACGGCCCGGCTGGCAGTACCCGGTTCTCCACCCGAAGGTGCGGCTTGCCATCGACGGCCGCGTAAATCGGCCGATTCCACCGGTAGATAGTGCCGTTGTGCAGGCACATCTCACCTAGCTCCGGGCACTCCCCCGCCGCGAACGCGAGTTGCGGATCCTCGTCCTCGCAAATCGGCAGCAAGGCAGGGAAGAACTGGATGTTCTCTTCAAACAGGTCGAACACCGAGGTAATCCACCGCTCGCCAAACCAGACCCTGGGCCGGACGCCTTGCAGCTTCAGTTCCTCGGGCCGGGTGTCGGTCGCCTGCTCGAACAAGGTGATCCTGGTCTCCTGCCAAAGGCGGCTGCCGAACAGGAAAGGCGAGTTCGCGCCGACAGCGACCTGCACGCCGCAGATCGCCTGGGCCGCGTTCCAGTAGCTGGCGAACGCCTCAGGACTGACCTGGGTGTGCAGCTGCAGGCTGGTGCAGGCCGCCTCGGGCGTAATGCTGTCCGAGTGGGTCAGCAGCGGCTCTGGCCCGTCGATCTCGATCCGCATGTCCTCGCCGCGGGCGGCGAAGATCTGCTCGTTCAGCACCCGGTACCTGGCATTGGCTGACATCACGCCTTCGTGCACGTCCTCCTTGTGCAGCGTAGGCAAGATGCCGATCATGACCAGATGGCTGCCGGTCGCGGCGGCTTTCGCGTCGGCGGTATTCAGGCTTTCCCTGATCTCGGCCTCAAGCCCGGTCAGCGCATCGCCGGTCAAAGCCCGCGGCGGCACGTTGATCTCCAGGTTGAACTGGCCAACCTCAGTTGACCAGGCTGGATCGGCGATCGCGGCGAGCACGGGCGCATTGCGCATGGACGGCAGGCCGTGCTCGTCGATCAGGTTGAGCTCGATTTCCTGGCCGACCAGTGAAGGCCCGCTCTCAAATGCGCGTTCCCGCAGCATCAGCGCGAAGACATCGAGCGACTGCCTGAGCTTCTCCCGGTACTTACGCCGGTCCTCGCCGCCGAAGGTCATCGGCTCAATATCACGACCCATAGCTTCCTCCCCGCCCAGGCACGCCGAAGTACCGGCCGCCTGATCCCCTTAGGCTCGCATGCTGGGCGAACTGGCGCTAGCAGCGCGGAGCATTGTCTTGCGGGCGCGCGCCGTGCACTATGTGCGAGTGAGCACGGCCGATGCGGGGGCATATGTGACTGACGACACAGTCACGTTCGTTGTGCCCGATCCTGACCGGACCTTGACCGGGGTGCGCCTGGTACAGGACGTCCGGATTCCTGGTGACCAGCTTGACTTCCATTGCGATGAAGATCGCTGGGTGCTGGTCATCAGCAAGCCTCCGGTACACCGGATGGAATACCTGCTTGAGCGGCACTACCCAGACGGCGGGCGGGCAACTGGCACTGATGCAGGCAATCCCTGCCAGGTCGACGGCGCGTTCGGCCCTAAGAGCGTGCTCGAATTTCCCGGCTACCCCACGCCGACCTGGCTGAACGCGCCGGCCGAGCCGGGCACTAGTGAGGACACCGAGATCCCCGTCGCCGCGCTCAATGCGTCCATCGCGGTACGGATCTGGTCGCCAGCCGACACACCGCCCGATAAGCCGCTGCCGATGCTGTTCGCCCACGACGGGCCAGAATACGACGCGCTTTCCCAGCTCACCGGCTATCTGTCGGCTGGCCTGACCGGCGGCTGGCTGCCTCGGCTTCGAGCCGCGCTGCTGGCACCTGGCCACCGCGATCGCTGGTATTCGGCCAACACCGGGTACGCCAGGGCGCTGCGGCATACAGTGCTACCGGCCCTGGCCGCCAGGTACGCCACCAAGGCAAGGATCGGGATGGGCGCTAGCCTCGGTGCCCTGGCCATGCTGCACGCACACTGCCACTACCCGGACGCGTTCGACGCCCTGCTGCTTGAGTCAGGCAGCTTCTTCAGCCCGGAGTTCGACGGGCACGAACGCCGCTTCCCTTCGTACCGGCGGATCGTCAGATTCGTCGCCGACGTGCAAGCCGGCCGACTGCCAGGACGCCCCATCCCGGTCACGCTGACCTGCGGCGTCATCGAGGAGAACCTGGCGAACAACCAGGCCATGACCGCGGCGCTGCAGCGCCTGCGCTACCCGGCCCGCCTGCACGAACTCGCCGATACGCACAACTACACCGCCTGGCGGGACGCGTTCGATCCCATGCTCACTGAATTGCTCTGGCAGGTGTGCCCATGAATACCGAGGCGGCCGAACTCTGGTCCGACGCCATCGGCGCGGCCGGCACCGTGATCAGGTACGGACACTGGGGTCGCCCGGTGCTGGTCTTTCCTTCAGAACAAGGAAAAGCTTTTGATTTTGAAAATAATGGCATGGTCGGTGCCGTCAGTGGTCTGCTTGACTCTGGCCGCGTGAAACTCTATTGCGTTGATTCCTATGACGCGGCTTCCTGGTCCGATCACAGCGTTGAGCTTGAGGAACGGGCGAGGCGCCACGGCAACTACGAGTCCTGGATCATCGATCAAGTCGTGCCGTGGATCTTGGCCGATTGCGGCGGCGAGCCAGTGGAGCTGGCCACGTTGGGCTGCAGTCTTGGCGCCTATCACGCGGCGAACTTCGCGCTGAAGCGAGCTGACCTTTTCCCGCTCGCGCTCTGCTTTTCAGGTAACTATGACCCGGCGGCCTGGAATGGCTGGGGCGAGCGCGGCTCCACCGCGTACTTCAACAACCCGATGGACTACGTGAACCATCTGGACGGCGATCATCTGGCCTGGCTGCGCGAGCGAATTAGCCTGCTGCTGGTCTGCGGCCAGGGTGCCTGGGAGGACAGCACCGGCTCGCTGCCAAGCACCAGGCAGTTCGCGCAGTTGCTGGCCGGCAAGCAACTGCGGCATGAGCTCGATTTGTGGGGATACGACGTGCCGCACGACTGGCCATCCTGGCGGGCCCAGCTGGCCCACCATCTGCCCAGGTTCTGTTAAGCAGCGCACCAGCTGGAAGGAGCGGTCCTTGACGACGACGAACCACCTGATCGGGTTGCTGCTCGGCACCGAAGAGGACTGGCCCGCCGCGTTCACCGAGTTGCTACGCCGGCTCGGCCCGGTCAGCGGACCCGGCGGCGTTCGGCACCAGCTCGACGTGGAGCGGATCACCATCGAGCCTTTCGACCTGCGCGACAAGCCGCGCTATGACCTGGTCATAGACCGGCTGGCCTACTGGTACTACCACCCGCGCGAGTGGCTCAAGAAGGTCGCGCTGATGGACGACGTGTACTTGCTGAACAGCCCGTTCACCTTCCAGTCGATGGAAAAGCACGCGGCCTACTGCGCGATGATCAGGCTCGGCCTGAACGTACCTGACACGGTCCTGGTGCCGTATAAGAACCCGCTGGACAACTCCAGCTACGCCTACACCTCGGCCAAATACAACCAGTCCTTCGACTTGGACGCGTAGCCGAAGGGATCGGCTACCCGCTGTTCATGAAGCCCTATGACGGCGGTGCCTGGCGCGGCGTGTCCAGGATCCGCAATCCCTCTGAGCTGCACGCCGCGTACGACCAGAGCGGCGAGATGCTGATGCACCTGCAAAAGGCGGTGGACAACTACGACGTGTTCGCCCGCTCGCTGTCGATTGGCGCCGAGACCATGGTCATGCGGTTCCAGCCGGATGAGCCGATGCACCAGCGCTACGCGGTCGACCACAGCTTCCTCTCGCCGCAAGCCGGCGCCGAGGTCGTCACCATTGGCAAGCTCGTGAACGCGTTCTTCCGGTGGGAGTTCAACTCCTGCGAGACGCTGATCAAGGACGGCGTGGTCTATCCGATCGACTACGCCAATGCCTGCCCCGACGTCGCGCTGACCAGCCTGCACTACTACTTCCCCTGGGCGATGAAGGCTCTGGTCAAGTGGTGCGTGTTCGTGCTGGCGACCGGACGGCGGCCGAAGCTGGATCTGGACACCGACCGGTATTTCGAGATCGCCGACGACGACACCCTGAGCTATGAGGAGAAGCTGGCCGGCTACCAGAAGCTGGTCGATGACTATTTCGACACCGCGCGGTACCAGGACTTCTGGTCCGCGGACGGAGACCGGCTCGACCAGATCGTCCTTGACTGGGTGGCTGGGCCGGATTTCGATGACTTGCTGACGCGCACCGTGCGGTCCGTGTATCCGGCGAACGAGCATGAGCAGTTCATCGCGCATCTGCGGGGGCTTACCGCGTTGTGGGTGCGCGACGAAGTAAACCGGACCGGGCAGCCAAGCGTTTAGCGACCAGCAGGGTGAGCGGGTCGGTTTCGAGACGAGGACTGCCGGGCGAGTAGTCCGGAGAGCAGCACTTCAAGCACCTCACGCAAGGTCGCCGCGAAGTCAAGTCGGAGCGCCGCCAGGGCTGGGTCAGCCTCGTAGGCGGCCAGCATCGCGGCCGATGGTTGGGTATTTGGCCACAGTGCCGCCGTGACCAGCACGACCGCGCCAGCGAACCGGCCAGCGTCGCGCTGCCCAAGTTCGGGCAGCCGCCGCAGTACGAGTTGGCTGAGAGCGGCAATGCTGGTCATGGTGGCGCGCTTGTACTCGGCCGCCACCTCGGGCGAGATGTTGCGTTCAAGCACTGCGGCTTGCGCGCTGATCAGGTCGCACAGCACGGGCCTGGCACTCAGCGCGACGGCGCAAGCCTGCGCCACTTGATCGACGCGATCGGTTACCGGCGCGTCTGGCTGCACGGTCACGCCTAGCTCGATCGAGACATCGCCGAGCCAGTCCTGCCAGGCCGAGTCGAGCAGTTCAAGCAGCACCGCTTCGCGGGACTCGAAGTAACGCAGCACGTTGGACTTGGCGAGCCCGACCCGGCGGCTCAGCTCGTTGAGCGTGAGGTCGGCCACCGGCATCTGGGTCAGCATCTCGGCGGCCACATCAAGGATCGACTGCCGGCGTGCTTCGCGCTGCTCCTCGCTGCGCGCACGCTGGAACGACGTCATGTCCCCAGATTACAGACCAGCGGTCCCTTGTGTATAGACCATCGGTCTGCTAACTTGGGGATAACAGACCGATGGTCTGTATCTACTTCCAGGAGGTTCGCCATGTACTCCGTCCCGAGTCAGGCCGGAAAGCTGATCGTCGTGACCGGCGCTAACAGTGGCATAGGTAAGCAGGCGGCGCGGTGCCTGGCCGGCGCCGGGGCGCGAGTGATTCTGGCGGTACGCACGCCGGCCAAAGGCGAGCAGGCTAAGGCGGAGATCGTCGCTGACGACCCGGCGGCCCAGCTTGAGGTGCGCCAGGTCGACCTGGCTGACCTGGCGTCGGTGCAGGAGTTCGCCACCGGGTTGATCGCTGACGGCACGCCGATCGACGTGCTGATCAACAACGCCGGGGTGATGGCACCGCCGCAGCGGATGACCACGGCCGATGGCTTCGAGTTGCAATTCGGCAGCAACTATCTCGGGCCGTTCGCGTTGACCGTGCGATTGCTGCCGCTGGTGCTGACCGCGCCCGCGCCCCGAGTCGTCACCATGAGCAGCGGCATGGCTAACTACGGCCGGATTCATTTCGACGACTTGCAGTGGGAGCGCTTGCGCTACCGGCCAATGTTCAGCTATGCCCAGTCCAAGCTGGCCGACCTGCTGTTCAGCTTGCGACTGGCTGACCTGGCGGTTGAGCACCACTGGAACTTGATGAGCACCGCCGCTCACCCCGGCTTCACTCGGACGAACCTCCAGACGGCCGGTGCCAGCCTGGGCCGGGATAAGCCGAAGCGAGCGATCTTCAACAGCGTGAGCATCATCCCGTCGCAGAGCGTCGAGCCAGGCACCGAGCCGCTGCTCTACGCGGCGACGAGCCCAGAAGCGGTCAACGGCGGCTACTACGGCCCGAGCGGCCGGTTCGGCCTGGTCGGCCCGACCACCAAGGTGACACCGCCGCGCCGGGCCCGCGACAAGGAAACCGCCGCCCGCCTGTGGACCGAGTCCGAGCGCCTCACCGCCGTAACCCTCGCCGCATCCGCCAACCAGCCCTAAAGCCTCGCCCCTAGGTCCCGCGCGGCCCTCGTCCTTGGCTGCGGTCCCCGGGCCCCGTCCCGGGGGTTCTCACCCTGGGGATTCCGAAATATGCGCTGCCGGCCGCGCGGGATGCGGCAGGCAGCGGACAGGCAACCGGCGGTTGACTAAATTGGCCCTTTCCTCGGCCAGTATTTGTTGCTGCGACCGGGCAGTACGACTGGCGTCCAGTTACCGCGCAGCCACTTTGACCAGCTCGCCCAGGCTGCGGCCGGATGCGGCGAATACCCGCGATGGCTACCTGGCCTGGTCCGCGAGTGCTGGCAGGCGGAGCTTCCGCCCGTCGGCCCGATGCAGGGATGCGTGCTGGTCCGCGAGCAATCGGAGTACGGGTACGGGCGGGCTAGCTGGGAGATCAACCTGGGCTGCAACTATGCCTGCTCGCACTGCTACCTGGGCCTGAAAGAGTTCTCAGGCCTGGCTTGGCCCGACAAGGTACGCCTGCTGGACATGATGCGGGACGCGGGAGTGGTCTGGCTTCAGGTAACCGGCGGTGAGCCGACGATCGACAAGCACTTCTCCTGCGCCCTGCTCGGAAGCGCATTTACCTCATCCTTGGTTAGCAGCGGCACGAAGGTGGCCATCAGAACCTCCTTGGGGACCGAGATCAAAGTGCTCAGGCGGGCAACTTCACGCCTGACGCTACGACCGAGATGACAGCACCGGAAGCAATGTGCGTGAGATTGCTTCTGCCGCTCAGAGGGTGATCATGGTCGAGCACAGCCGAGCATCTTGGCAGGCGAGCCCCGGACCGCTCAACCCAGGAGGCTATCCGTCCAGCTAATAGCTGCCCGGCGCTTTACGCAACCGATCGCGGTACCTACGTCGTGCAAGGCAAGCTGATCACGGATGAAGAAGCCATTGCCGCCCTCGTGGACGTGCGCGAGGACGAGTTCTACGTCGAGATCCCGAAAGACCTGATGCGGTTCGCTGCGGAGCATGGGTGACGGATTTCCTGACCGGCAGCGAATTCCGCAGGCTGTGCGAGACCTTCGAATACACGGCGTTCCGCCTGGAAACTCGCGACCGTTACCTTGACGGCGAAGAACAGGAGCCGCTACGGCGGTTCCTGGCCGGCGAGCCACCGGAGGACGCGTGGTTCATGGACTGGTACGACGCTGTCAAGCAGCTGACGGCGGAGGGTCGGCGGATGAGCCGCGTCCGCGTCGTCACCGAGCCGCTCTCCGACTACACCCGGTTCGGAATCGACCTGGCCCGGAGGCTGAACGTCCCCGCCGGCGAGGACATCCGGTATCTTCCGCGCAGCCGGGCGCTGGAACTGTCCCTGCCGGAGGAGGACTTCTGGATCTTGGACTCCTCGCGGGTGATGGTGCTTCACTTTGACGGTGACCTGCTGCTCGGAGCCGAACTGGTGAATGATCCGGCCGAGATCGTCAAGCGCAGCTACTGGCGAGAGGCAGCCTGGCACCACGCCGTTCCCCTGGATGCCTACGTCAACCCGTAGACTGCGCCATGTCCAGCTTCCAGCGAGCGCGTGAGGCTCTTGGCATCCGGCTTCGTGAGATGCGCCTTGCCGCGCGCCTGACCGGCAAGCAGCTTGCGGAACAGAACGAATGGCATCCGAGCAAAGTCTCGAAGATCGAGGGCGGCAAGCAGACACCAGCCGAGGCCGACCTGGAAGCATGGGCGGTGGCCTGCGGGCAAGCTGACCTCACGCCTGACCTGGTGGCCAGCCTTCGCACGCTCGAATCGCATTACGTCGATCACCGGCGCCTGTTTCACACGGGAATGAGCGCCCAGCAGCGCGCATTCTCCGAGCTAGAACACCAGACCACCGTCGTCCGGAACTTCGAGAACGTGTTCGTTCCGGGACTTCTCCAGACACCCGAGTACGCGCGATACCGCCTGGCCGAAGGCGTGGAGTACGACGGCGCTCCTGACGACCTGGATGAGGCAGTCGGAGCCCGCATGCAACGTCAGCAAGTCCTGTACCGGACCGGCAAGCACTTCCACTTCGTCATTACCGAAGCAGTCTTGCGCTACCGGCTCTGCCCGCCCGAGGTGATGTTCGGGCAGCTTGACCGGCTCATAGCACTGTCCACGATGCCGACTCTCCGATTCGGAGTCATCCCGTTCGAATCCAAGCTGCCGCTCGCCCCCGTGCACGGCTTCTGGCTCATGGACGAGCATGTCGTAGTCGTCGAAAACTTCACCGCGTCCCAGAATCTCACTCAGGCCAGCGAGATCAGCGCCTATGTCCGCATCTTCGACCAACTCGCCAGCGCAGCCCGCTACGAGTCCGATGCCCGGACAGTCATCACCCGCGCGCTGGCGGACCTCCGTGCATCCATGAGCTAAACCGACGACCATGCCTATCTCGTCGGGGTTCAGCCGGCAGTCGGCGGGGATGCTCAGGAGCGGGTTCATCAGCTTGGGCTTGCGCCCTGATGAATCGCCTCATGGCATCGTCCGGCGATCCGCACCTTTCGGCGAGCGGGCATGGTCCTATGCCCTTTGTCACTGTCAGGTAAGTGACATTGCACGGACATACTGCGAGTCATTGTGCACTTTGCCGCAAGAGCGCATTCTTTAGCCTTTTAAGCCCCAGGGATGAGACAAACGATGCCTATCGGCATGTTCGCCGTCATCATAGTGACCCTGACACGCTCGACTGCCTCCACCTAGAAGATCACCGGTACGCGCGTGTCTTTCGGGTTACTCGGGCGTTTGCGTCCCCCATTGCTGTTGGCCGCAGTTACGCTTGGCCCGGTGCCGGGGGCGGGGCGGGGGGCCGGGTGGGTGCTTAGTTACGTGCTGGCCTTTTTGGCCGGGCTGGTGAACGCGACCGGCAACGTGCTGAACCGTAAGGCCGCCAGGGACGAGCCGGATCAGGTCGAATTTCGGCTCAAGCTCATCACCGACCTGATGCACCGCAAGGTGTGGCTGGCCGCGGTCGGCATGATGATTGTCTCGTTCGCGCTGGCCTCGGCCGCACTCGGCACCGGCCAGCTGGCTTCGGTCCAGCTTGTGGTCGTGCTCGAATTGCCGATGACAATCATTGGCGGGGCGTGGCTGCTGAGGACGCCGATCGGCACCAGGGACTGGATCGCCATCGGCGCATTGACCGCTGGCGTGATCGGCCTGCTCGCGCTGCTTGATCCGCAACCTGGCCCAGCCAAGGCCATTGCGCCGATCTTGTGGATCACCATGTCAGCGGTCAACATCGGCGCCCTGGTGGCGTTGTTCCTGACAGCTAAGGCGCACCCTAAGCCCGCCGTCCGGGCCAGTCTGCTCGGCCTCGCGACTGGCCTCGGCTACGGCCTGACCGCGGCTTATACCAAAGGTTTTGCCGACAAGTTTGCCACTGGCGGGCTAGCCGCGGTGTTCACCGCCTGGCAGTTCTACGCCTGCATCGGCGCTGGCGTGGTTTCGGCCTTCTTGTTGGAGAATGCCTACCAGGCTGGACCGCTGACCGCTTCCCAGCCTGGCATCACCCTGGTGGACCCGCTGGTCTCGACGATCTGGGGCATCGTCGTCTTCGGCGAGACCGTCAGCCACGGCATCCGCCTCGGGCTCACAGTGTTTCCCGCGCTCGCCTTGGCGGGCGGCGTAAGCTTGCTCAGCCGATCCCGAGTACTGCGCGTGACCGAGACTGGCGAACAGCAAGCCACGGTCGCCGCGAAAGTGCCAGTCAAGCGCCCCTAGGAGGGTTTGACCTCACCCGTCACTGGCCGGACAACCCTGATCGCCCTATTCGCCGGATTGTCACTCGGTGCCAGTGCCGAGGCGATAGTTGGTGTTGCGGCGGCTGCCGGCACAGCCGCCGCAACACCTGGTGGGATCATCGCCGGGCCCGCCCCCGCGATGTCCACGAACAGGTAGGTGGGATCCGTGCCAGTCAGCGGAGTACGACGCGGCCTTCGCCGCCATCCACTCCGAGCTGCGAGTGTGCCTGGTGTGGCACTCCGGTCCCCCCGGCTCGCCTGTCCGACCCCTCCTGCTCGTGACCTTACGCTCAGAGCGGCCCAGTTACCACCAAAGAGCCCACGGAAATAGCCACGGTTTTCCGGACAATATCGGCTGACCTGGGTTGCGAGACCGCCCGCAGCCGACAAATTCGGCCGGGTAAGGTCGTCAGATGCTCACCAGGTGGCAAGGCTGGCTCGCCGCATGTGCAGTGACCGTGATCGCCGTAGCTCTAGTTCTTGGCGACCTGACTGACCTGCAGATGCGACTTTGGTGGCAGGCCCATGCGCTCACGACGGATACCGTGTCCGGGCTACTTGTCCTGCTGATCACCGTGCTGGTGGTTGACCAGGTGGTGCGGATCAGGCAACTGCAGGACCGTTCGCTCGCCGTCGGTGCCCAGTCCGCGATCATGATGGCGCAGGCCAGTCGCTCGGCTAAGGCCGTCTCGGCTGCTATCGGCGGCTCAAGTGATCGAGGGACCGCGCTCGATGAGGTCCGCACCTACATGGTGATGCTGCTGGTCGGTGCGCCGTTGCTGATCGACGGCAAGGTGTCGCGCACGTTCCTTGAGCACGCGCAGTACTTGGGCGGCGAGCTTGCCTACGCACTGTCAGTGACCGCGAATTCGACCGGGAACTATTCGCCTGAGCGGCTGGACAAAGCGGTCAGCCAACTCAAATCCGCGTCAGCTCCGCTGCTTCAAGCACTCAGCAGCGACGAGCGCAAAGCAGCCGTCGGCGTCGACGCTAGCTAGCCCGTGCGCCAAGACCAGTTTGTCCGTGGCAACCGTTAACGTGCGGGCATGGCGACTTTCGCATTGACACTGGTACATGGATCCGGTTGGGACCAGTCCCGGCCAATACGGGAACAGGATGGCTGGGACGAGCACGCTGCCTTCATGGATGAGCTAGTGGCTGATGGATTCATCATCGTCGGTGGACCGCTAAGCGACGGCGAGCGGACCTTGCATCTAGTCGACGCCGAAGATGAGTCGGTGATCCGAGCGCGGCTGGCGAAGGATCCTTGGGCGCGCGCCGCATTGCTCCATGTTGGCTCGCTGGAGCCGTGGGCACTCTGGCTTGACGGGCGTCACTAGGTTTCCGCGCAAGCGACAAAAGCATGATCCGGAATCGGCACCCCTTCCATGGGCGCCCGGCCGGGGAGGTCGGCTTGGCCCGGCCGACCCGGCCATCGGCATCGGTATCGGTATCGGCATCGGTATCGGCCCGACCTGGGGCTGCGGCGCGTCGGGCGGGGGCCTGCCGACCAGCGGCGACGAGGCTTGCACGTGATCTTCAGCCGCAACTAGGGGCTACTGCGCCATGGAGTGCCCACCGTAGTGTTTAATGAAGGTGGTTGTAGTCGAAGTTCGTTCACGTATCCCCCGGACGCCTGCGAATTCTGACCGCGGGCGCCAGTATGTCAAAGCCAAATTCCTGGCCGGCGATTGCAGCAACCCGGGTCGCACGCACGTGCTACCCGAAGGTCGTAGTAGAGGAAAGTTCATGGCTCAGGGCACAGTGAAATGGTTTAACGCCGACAAGGGGTTCGGATTCATCGCCCCGGACGAGGGTGGCGACGACGTCTTCGTCCATCACTCGGCCATTCAGACCAACGGCTACCGCAGCCTCCAGGAAAACCAGCGCGTCGAGTTCACCGCTGCGCGCGGTCCCAAGGGCCCGCAGGCCGAGCAGGTTCAGCCGCTCTAACCCAGGGTGCCGCCCGGGCGGCCTCAATCCTTGCGAGGATAGGCCGCCCAGGCATCCGCCCTGCCGGGGCTATTTTCTTGTGACGGTGACCTTGGTCACGCCAAGCAGCGTCACGACGTCGATGCCGTCGATGGTCGGCACGCCGATAAAGCAGCGCTTTGTGGTGGCAGCAGTCGCTGGGCTTCGTGTCGCTGGGCTTTGCGTCGCCGGGCTCCGCGTCGCTGGACATAGCCGCACCTGGAACTTGGTCGCGAAGCCGCCATGAGGGCCAGTCTTGATCTTGACCGCATTGTGACGGTTGCAGACCTCGGCCGGTACCACCCAGGTGGCCTGGGAGCATTCCTGGATAACCAGCTTGGTGCTCGGCTTGAAGCCACTGCCGACCAGCCGCAGGTGCTGGCCCGCTATCGCCTTGTCTGGCCTGGCAACAATCTTCGCGTGATGCTTGGCTGCGGGCAGCGCTGGCGCGCGATTGAGTGTTTTGGTCGGTGAAGCGATCGCCATCGTCGCTGTCACCGCGATGCCTAGCGCTACCAAAACTGCCGCCGCTCCAACGGCAATGACTCGATTCACTGGGTCGCGCCTCCTTGCTCTTGGCCCGCTATCTGCGGCTTGCAGTGCTTCGACGCGCCGTCGTGAGCCACCGTTCCATTCCGCAACGAAGTGGCCTTTCCGCAATGGCGGGCCGGGCAAGCGTCTGGGCGGGCAAGCCGGACTGTGGCCGGATGGCCCTGACCGTCACGAGTCCTCGGCAGGCCTGCCGAGTGAGGCTGCTCGCAATGCCCGGTACAAAAGCCGCTCGTCACCGAGGCGGTGCTTGAGTTGACGCTCCAAACCACCGATCGGGACCAGATTCTGCGGGGCGCGCGGGTCCTTATGCGGAGTGCTGGCGAAAGGCGGCAGCAAGGTCGCCGTCTGGTCGGCGAGCTGAGTCACGTCCTTAACGTCGAGCTCGGCCGAGCATTCCAGTCGGACCACTCCGGACCACGGCACACCGTCAGTGCCTGGCAGCTGCAGGTACCAGGAAGTCCGCCGCCAGGACGTACCCATGGTGAACGCGGGAGTGCGCTGGCCGGGGCGCAGCGTGCTCACCACGGAAGCCTGCGGAGCGGGCAGGTAGGACGTGTGGTGCGTCTTGATGTAGCCGACGGTGCGATCCAGGTGGGCCCGGCCCCGCAGCGGGCCGTCCACCACCAAAAGGTCATCGTCGCCAGGGTGCGCGGCCCGGACGGACACCGCCAGCTGCACCTCGGCATAAGCCAGCCGCTGCTGCAGTGCCAGCGACAGCTTGTCGAGGCCGGGTCCCTCAGCGGCCTGGGCGACATAGCGGCCCGCGCGGGTCATCAGATCAGCCACCTCACCGACGGCGGGGCTAAACAGGCCGCGCTCGACCACGACATCAGCCACGCGGGCCATCCCGTGGCAGACGACGATTCCGGCTGCGAGCGACGCGGCGATGCCAGCGACTGGCTGGTCGGCTTGACCGTGCAGCCAGACGCGCGCATCGATCCGGCGCACCCCGTCGAGGAACAGCAGCTTCTCCGGCAGCTCCACACCCGGATCAGGATCGATGGGGTGCCAATCGGCGGCTGGCACTTCGAGGTCCAGGTGCAACTCGGCGCTGGACTCCCCCAGCTCGGACTCGTCGGTCATCGCCTGGCCGTAACCGGGGTCCCACGGGTCCACCGTAAACAGCGGCCTGGCCGCGACGGCAGCCGTCATGACAGGTCCGCCCGGCGCAACGTTGACGTCGATCCGGCGCGCGACACCACGAACTGCACTGGCGCTCGGTTGGCCAGCTCCTTCACGTGGGTGATGATCCCGATCATGCGGTCAGATCCAGACGACAGGCGTTCCAGCGTGTCACCGACGACAAACAACGTGTCCTCATCCAGCGTGCCGAAGCCCTCATCGAGGAACATTGAGTTCAGGTCACGCATCCCCGCCGACAGCCCGATCACCTGGCGTGACAGCGCCAGAGCCAACGCGAGCGAGGCTTGGAACGTCTCGCCACCAGACAACGTGTGCACCGGCCTGCGCGCCCCGGCGTCCTGGTAGTCGATGACCACCAGGTCATTCCGCTCGTCTCGGTCCAGCTGGTACTGGCCGCCGGACAACTCCATCAGGGTCTGCGAAGCCTCGGCTACCAGCGAGTCAAGCGCCTCGCCGCAGAGCCAGCGCTCAAAAGCGGTCGCCTTGAGCAGCCGACCGAGCATGGACGCGACCTGCTCAGCTTCGACGTGCGTCTGCACCTGCGCATCAAGCTCGGCGGCCTTCGCTCGATTCGCCTTGATCAGGTCCAGCGCCTGCACGGCTCGCGCGTGGTGCGCCGCGACCACCGCCTCCGCCCGCTCGACGTCAGCCACCTCAGTGATCCCGTGCTCGACCAAAAGGTCGGCCAGCTCGACTTCGGCCTGCATGACCCGAGCCCGGTCGGCCCCGACCGCAGCCTCAAGCTCCAGCAAGCGCCGCCGTCGGCCGACCGCCTCCGCGCCAGCCCAGGAGGTCAGCGAGTCCCAGGCGGCGGCCAGGTCGCCGGTGGCAGGCGGGGCACCGAGCTGGACGATCGAGTCGCGGGCGCGGCCGAGATCGGCTTGGGCGCTGCGCTCCTCGGCATCAAGGCTCGCGCGCTGCCTCTCGGCAGCGGCGACGGCATCGCGACCGGCCCGAGACGAGGCTCGCGCTCTGGCGAGGCGCTCATCGGCCACCGCAATGGCATCGAGGAGCCCACGCACCTCGGGTTCGCCAGAGGCGTCGGCAAGCAGTGCGGCAACCCGTTTCGACTGCTCGGCGGTGTTCTCGACATTGCCTGCAGCGACAGTCGCGCTGCGCTGCGCCTGGTCCCGCGCCGTCCTGGCCTTTTTCGCTGCCGCAGTCGACGATTCCACCGCAGCCTGGCCGCCAGCCAGGTCAGCGGGCACCGGGTGGTGCGGCAGCACTGTCACCGGCTGGAGGCACACCGGACAGTCCGCACCGACGTGCAGGTGCTGGGCGAGGGCGACGGCGCCATGGGCTCGCTCAGCAGCGGCTAGCGCTGCCTGCGACTGCTCAAGCCGCGTCTCTGCGGCAGCGAGCGCGGCATCAGCCGACTCGGCTTCGGCGTGGCGTTCGGCTAGGACCTGCTCAAGCTTAGCCAGCCGAGCGCCGAGCTCGCGCTGGTCAGCATAGGCGTCCCTGACCCGCTCAAGCAGCGCCTTGTCGGGCAGTCCGTCCCGCGCCTGACCGGCCTCGACTTCGGCCTGCTCAAGCCGGTCACGCTGGGCTCGGCGCTCGGTCACCAGCTGATCGGCTTCGCTGATCCGCTTGGCCAGGCCCGGCAGCTCGACGGGCGTCCGCACTGGTGCCAGCAACGCCAACTCGGCTCGCACCGTCTGCACGGCCTTGTCCGCATCCGCAGCCTGAATCCGCAGCTCTCGCAGGGCGGCCAGCCGCTCCTGCACGACCTGGCCGACTCCGGCCAGCGACTGTACCCGCTGCGCTGCGGCCGACTCGGCTTCTGGCGTCGCACCGGCTAGCTCGGCCCGCGCCGTCTTCGCCTGCTGGGCCAGCTCTCCAGCCACCTTCGCGCGCTCGCGCGCCTTGTGGCCGACAGTGTCGTACACGCCGAAGGCCAGCAGCTCGACCAGCAAGTTTTGCCGGTCGGCGGCCTTGGCGTGCAGAAACTCGGAAAACCTGCCTTGCGGCAGCAGCACCGACTGGGTGAAATGCTCATAGGTCAACCCGAGCAGCTGCTGCACGGCGGCCTTGACTTGATCGGGCCCCTCGGCCAGTTGCTCGACGCTCGCCTCAAGCAACTCGGTCAGCGACGCGTCCGCAGGGACGGACGGGTCGAGCAGCTCGAGCCTGGCCTCCTTCGTCTGCACCTGGCCACGGGCGGTGCGCGTCAGCGCCCTGACCGCCGCGTACCGCTTGCCGCCGGCTTCGAATACGAGCGCGACCCGGCACGCATTCGCAGCTGGGGCGAGTGCCTGCGCGATCACGTTCTCCTTGCCCCAGCGAGGCACGGTGCCGTAGAGGGCGAAGCACAGCCCGTCGATGACCGTGCTCTTACCCGAGCCGGTCGGCCCGACCAGCGCGAAGAAGTCCACCCCGGTAAAGTCGGCCTCGGCGGCCTCCCGATAAGACCCGAACCCGTCGAGCAGCAGTCGCAGCGGTCGCATCACCCACCTCCCTCGGACGCGCCGGCCGTGATCTCATCGAGCAGCTCGGCGAACATCGCCGTCACCCTCGGGTCGTCCACGCCTTCGTCGCTCAGGTACTCGCCAAACAACTGCACCGGGCTCCGGCCCACCCGGCTCGGCCGCTCACCCGACCGGCTGCCAGGACGCGGCCGGTGCGAGTCATCCAAGATCACTTCGAGTGCGTTCGGCAGCTTCGCCCGCACCGCGTCGCCGAGGCCGGCCCGGCTCGCCTCCGCGAGCACCACCCGGTAGAACGCCTCCTGATCCGACTCGCCCTCCTCAATCACCTGGTCGAGCGTGCCGCGCAGGGTCTTCAGCCGCCGCCCGCCGACGACCGGCACCGGCTGCGCGTCGGCCCGGATCCCGAGCCCGGCGTCGACCAGCAAGGCGACCGGCTCATTCGCTTCCTCGCCGAAGTCGATCGGCAGCGGCGCACCCGAGTAGAAAATCGGGCAAGGACCGGCGATCTCCTGCTGCCGGTGCAGATGCCCGAGCGCAACGTAGTGCGTGCTCGGCGGGAAGATGCTGGCCGACAGCTCGTAGTCCAGACTGGTCTGCACGTCGCGCTCACCGCCGCCGCGCCGGCCGCCAAGCAGGGTGGCGTGCGCCAGTACGATGTTGACCGCGTCGTCGGTAAAGCTGGCGGTCAGCCGGCGCACGATCTGGCCGAGATAGGCCCGGTAGTCCAGCGAGTGCTCAGCGAACTCATGTCCGACGATCTCGGCGGCCCGCACCGCGAACCGGTGTGACACGAACGGGAGTGCCGCCACCCGCGCCTGTTCGCCATTTTTCGTACGAAACGTAATGGTGCCGCCGGACTCAGCGCTTCTTGGCAGACCAAGCACATGCAACCCGAGCTGCCCGAGCACCGGCCGGTACACCGACTGGAGCAGGCCGGCGTTGTCGTGGTTACCCGCGATCACAGCGACCTGGCGGCCGTCTTCCTTCAGCGCGAGCAGTGCCTGCATGACCAGGCCCTGTGACTTGGCCGTCGGCGCCGACGTCTCGAACAAGTCGCCCGCGACCAGGACCAGGTCGACGTCATGGTCCCTGGCGAGCTTGACGATGCTGCGAAGCACGGCTTCGTGCTCGTCGTAGCGGTCGCGGCCTTTGAGCACTTTGCCGACGTGCCAGTCGCTGGTGTGCAGGATCTTCACTCGGGTGAGCGTACGGCGTGGCTACGACAGTTTCAGTACAAACCAATAGCCAGCACGCCAGCCGTGCCGCTGGGCGCGCAACTCGCGGGCCCGGCCAAGCCGATGGGTCAATCGGCGACGAGGACTGGCTAGAACGGCGGCGGGTCGTCGTCGGCACCGGGGATCGTAGCGAACGGGTCGGCTGGCCTGGTCGGTCCGGTGTCCTGCCCGGCCCATACGCCCTTCTCACTTGGCCTGGTGGCCCAGGCAGGGAACGGGAAGTCAACCGCCAGTGGCACCGGGATGTCCGGCTGCGCGATGAACATGGTGCCCGGCTTGGCCAGCGTCGCCCGCTGACGCTGGGCCGGCGGCAGATAGCCGTACTCGGGTCGCTGCGCCTCGGCCGCGTCCAGCCGCCGGCCACCCGGATCGCGCAGTTGGCCAGGATGCGGCGCTCGACTTCGCTGGCGGTCTGCTGCGCGCCGATCAGGATCACGCCAAGCGAGCGGCCGCGCTCAGCGAGGTCGAGCAGGATCTGCTTGATCGGGCTGTCGCCCTCGCGCGGCGCGTACTTGTTGAGCTCATCCAGCATGACGAACATCAGCGGCCTGGCCGTGCCCTGCTTCTCCTTGCGAGCGAACTCCGATCGCAAGGTGACGCCAACCACGAACCGCTGCGCCCGGTCTGGCAGGTTGTGCAGGTCAATCACCGTCAGCTGGGCTTTAGACGTAGAGATAGAGCGCTCGCCCTTGTGCGCGAGATCGCCCCTGACAATGACGCTGAGCGGCTGGACGGCCGACCTGAGCCGTCGCAGCAGCGCGTTGACGCTGCCCAGGCCGGTGCTGCCCGCCACCCACGAGCCCCTGGTGCGGTCATCGCCAAGCTCGGCCTCAAGCAACCGCACCAGGTCGTCAAAAGTGCGGATGATCTTGTCGTTGGCCGGGTCGACGTCGGCCACCTTGATCGCGCCCTCGCCGCCGATCGGTCGCGCGTCCCGCCTGAGCCTGGCCGCGACCTGGGCAATCAGCATTGTGTACTGGGCGCGTTCATCTTCCGCGTCGGCAAACACGAACGGCAGCAGCTCGCCTGCGCAAAACTCGGCCAGCGTCCAGTAGAACGGGCTGACGGCCTTGTCTCGCGCGTGCACGTCTGGAGTGCCTGACTGATCTCCCTTGCGCGGCGGGGCGAACACCCTGACGTTGCCGAACGGCGTCGCCGGCAACCCGAGTTGGGTGTACTTAGCGGCCTGGGCAGGCGTCAGCCGACTGTTAGCGTAATCAAGGAACAGCAGGTCCTCGCCTTTGACGCTGAACACCAGGGCCTTAGTGTTGTGCGCCTCGCCAGCCAGCACGCCGCAACTGGTGATCGAGTGCAGCAGGAACATCGCGAACGAGGTCTTGGTCGCGATGCCAGACACTCCGGAAATGGAGACATGCGCCCCGCGCGTCCCGTCGATGAACTCGAAGTTCACGAACACCGGCTGCCCGTCCCGGCCAAACCCGACCGGCACCTTCGCGCCGCCCATCTCATCGAAGTACAGCGCCGACTCGCGCTGCGCTCCGACCGCCCGGTGCACGACCGAGCCAGGTAGCGGCGGTACGTACATCTCTGGTTCAACCCTGGTCACCGTTACCTCAGCGACCTCGCAGATCTCGGCGGGCAGCGCCCCTTGCTCGATCAGGAAGACATCCGAGGCGAACCTGGCACCCTCATGCACGGCCTCGACGTTGGTCACCACGCCAGCGATCTGGATCGGCTCCTGCCCAGGTCCAGGCATCGCCCGCCGCGTCACTACCACGTCGTCAAGCTGGGCGTACTGCCCCGGCGCCAGCCCAACAGAAAACTGCAGCGGCGTCGCCGGCACCGTGCCGACCACTAGCCCAAGCCCGGCTGGTTCTGAGGACTCAGCGCTCACCCGACCCCACCTCTTGCGATGCCCGTCACTGACGCGCAACCCTACGCCCACCACCGGCACCGCGCGCCCGCCGCACTCCGCCCCGCCGCACTGCGCCCCGCCGCACTGCGCGCCCGCCGGGATCCGCGCCAGCGCCTGCGCTAAGTTGCGTGAGTGCGCCCAAGGGATTTGACCTCGTACATCACGTTGTCACTCGTCTGGGGTGTCTCCTTCGCGGTTCTGCAGCGAGTGGTGCACGCATTCGGCTGGGCGGGCGCCGTCTCGTTCCGCGCGCTGATCGCCGGGACGATCCTGCTGATCATCGCCGCGGTCAGCAGGCGCAAGCTCGACTTCAGCATCGGCCTGCGGCCGTTCGCGGTGGTCGGCGCGACGACGGTTGCGGCGCAACTGATCGGGATGTCGTTCGCACTGCCGCGGATTGGCTCGGCGATGGCGGCCATATTCGTCGCTACCATCCCGCTCTTCTCGATGTTGATCGGTCAGCTCTGGCGGATCGAGAAGGTCACCGCCCAAGGCCGGATCGGACTGCTGCTCGGCGCTGGCGGCATCCTGCTGCTGGTCGGATTCCCGGCGGTGCCCGTGACCGGCACCTTCCTGCTCGGCTGCGCCGCCTCGCTGACCGGCTCGATCGCGGCCGCGTTCGGCAGCAATTACGCCCGCAAATACTTGGCTGGCGTCAGCTCGTGGGAGGTGACGATCGGCTCGTTTCTCTGCGGCGGCGCGATGACGTTGCCGCTGCTGCTGGTAGTGCCCGTACCGGCCGCGCCGACCGTCAGTGACTTTGGGTATCTGGTGTTCTTGGCCGCCGTCATGAGTTCGCTGGCCTACGTGCTCTATTTCCGGCTGATCGCCGACCTCGGCCCGACCCGAGCAATCAGCGTGGAATTCTTCGTGACCGCCATCGCCGTCGCCGTCGGCACGTCCATCCAGCATGAGCATCTCTCTTTGATGCAACTGCTTGGCGCACTCGTGATCGTCACTGGCTGCTCGCTGGTCCTGGGACTAGTACCAAGACGGGGGGCCATTAACCGCAACGGCACCCCGTTGTCGAGCATTCTTGACGGTACTAAACGATAATGGACGCGACCTATCAGAATAGGTGGCCCATTGGGCGGTCCCTCTGCGAGGATGAACCCTGCTCGCGTAGTGTTGCGCGGCGCTGACCAGCAGCGGGAGGGGCACCATGCCGCAGAATCGTACCGCAGGACTTCGAGGACGCAAGCCGGTCAAACCGCCATCCGAGCGGTTTCCGATCCAATACCTGTCTAGTTATCTGCTCACTCCGCTACCCGCACCGGCCTATCCGGTGGACGTGAGTGGCGGCATTACTGATTGGGGAATGCTCGGCAACGGCCCCGATCCGACTTGCACGACGCACCCGAATGGAGTTGGCGACTGCACGTTCGCCGGGCGGCAGCACTACAAGATGGCCAAGGCGGCCGCAGGCGACGAGACCGAGCAGTGGGAATCCTCCAACCAGCTAGTAGCCGAATACCTTGCCTACGATCACGGCAAAGACGAAGGAGCTCAGATCGCTGATCTGCTGCTCTACTGGTACAAGGCAGGCACGATCTTGGCGTTCGCGCCGGTCGATCACACCGACCCGGCAGCGGTGGACTCCGCCATGGCGGCATTTCATGGCGCCTATGTCGGGGTGAATCTGACCGATGACGCCGACAATCTCTTCGAGGGAGGGCAGCCCTGGACGGTTGCCAACGGCGAGAAGCCCGACCCGAACGATGGCCATTGCATCGTCAAGGTGGCAGCGGACGGAAGCCAGCTCGACACGTGGGTGACCTGGGGGGCTGAGCAGAAGTCCACCATCGCGTGGACAGCGGCCTGCATGGATGAGGCGTGGGTCATCATCACCTCGGAAGACGCGAACGCCGCTAATCTCGATGTCGCCGCACTGCGCGCGGACATTGACGCGTTGCACGGCACTGGCGGCAGCTAACCGACCGGCGGCTCAGCTCCTGGCCGCCGAAGACGACGACTCAGCCCGGCGGCAGTTCGGTGTATTTGGCCGAGCTGCCCCGGGCAGTTTCGATCGGATACTTGCGGGCGTTCTTGACCATTTTGTCAGTGAAGGCCTGCTCAAGGTCGACTCCGATCACGTCAGCGAGCCTGATCAGGTAGGCGAAAACATCAGCCAGCTCATCGCGTACCTGACCGGCGGTGACCGCATCCGCCATGACTGCCGCCGACTCAGCTGGCGTCAGCCACTGGAAGATGTCTGTCAGCTCGCCAACCTCACCGGCCAGCGCCATCACTAGATTCTTCGGCGTGTGAAACTTTTCCCAGTCCCGCTCAGCCACGAACTCGCGAAACTGCCCCTGCAGGCTAGCGATCGTCACGCGCTCACCTATAGCACAGCACCAATCACGTGACGTCCGGACACTCCGTGCCAGACTGACGGCATGGGCTGGTACGGCGACGTTGTGCTGCCTCGGATCCTTGACCAGGTACTGCGCGGCGAGGACGTCAGCAAATTGAGGGCTCGGGCAGTGGCCGGCCTGGGTGGTGAGGTGCTCGAGATTGGGTTCGGCTCCGGTCTCAACGTCCCGCATTACCCGCCGACGGTGGCGCACGTTCTGGCGATCGACCCCGCGGTGGCCGGTCGCAAACTAGCCGCTAAACGCATTGCGCAGTCAACCGCGATGATCGAGTTCGCTGGCCTGGACGCCGGCCGGTTGCCAGCGAGCGACGCCAGCGTCGATGACGTGCTGAGCACCTGGACTCTGTGCACCGTGCCTGATGCGGCCGTCGCGCTGGCTGAGATCTGGCGAGTGCTGAAACCCGGCGGATCACTGCACTTCGCCGAGCACGGACTGGCACCAGAACCGAGAGTCGCCCGGTTGCAGCGACGCCTGAACCCGCTGCAACGCCGGATCTTCGGCGGCTGCCACCTAGACCGGCCGATCGATCAGCTGATTGCCGCAGCCGGCCTGTCGGTGACCCGGCTCGATACCTACTATCTGCAAGGACCGCGCGCGCTCGGCTACACCTACGAAGGCGTCGCAACCAAGCCTGAGCCGCGCTGACCGCACCCGCCGCCCAGGGATTTTCCTGCCGTGATCATGGTCCAAACCCATCCGCAGGCCGCAGCTGGCAGCAACGGGGTCGCCCCGTTGTCGTCAGGTGAGCAACGGGGCGACCCCGTTGCTGCTGCGAAGCCCCCCGGGGGGCGCGAGGGGGCGCGAGGGGGCGCGCGGGGGGCGCGAGGGGGCGCGCGGGGGCACGAGGCGGCGCGCGGGGGCGCGCGGGGGGAACGAGGGGGCACCCGGGGGCACGCGGGGCCGCGCGGGGGGCGCGCGGGGGGCGCGGCGGGGGCACCCGGGGGCGCGGCGGGGCGAGTGCGCGTGCATGGGGCGGTGAGTCGATCAATCTCGTCGACAAAGTGGCGCAAACACGGACGGCGGGGTTTACTGGTGCCGAAAGGGAGAATCACATGGCATCAGCCCCACCAGAGCCAGGGTTTACCTGGTCAGGCAATCAGTCGCCCGAGCCTATAGCCGCACCACGCCGGATGAGCGTCTATCGCATCCTGTGCGGCATCAGCTGGGCAGTAGCCGCGGCCATCATGCTGGCAGGCGGCATCGCCGAGCTGACCATCAGCAACGTGGGCGGGGCTGTGCTGTGCTTCATCGTTTTCGTCGGCGCGAGCTGGTACGACTACCGGATCTGGACCTTCAAGGCCCGGCGGCTCTGGATCTTCATCTGACCTGAGGGCTTCGTAGCCTTATATCCGACATTCGGGCCTTATGACCGGCCCGAGCTTGAGCCTAGCGTGGTTGCTTGAGGCGGATCCGGGCATCAGTCCGACAGATGCGCGAAATTACTGAACGTATTCGACCAAGTGATAGGAGTAATCAAGCCAGGTCGACCGCAGCTGCACGGCGGGGTGACGACAGACCGTGCGACCGCAACTCGGATCGGGGGATCCAGAATGAGCAGTATGCCGGAGAGGGGCGCGTCTGGCGACCAGGGGAACGCGCAGCAGACGGCCCGACCTGACGTACCTTCACAGCCGGGAGCAGCCCAGCAGCAGTCGTACGGGCAGCAGTCGTACGGGCAGCAGTCGTACGGGCAGCAGTCGTACCAGCAACCCGGCCAGGGCGGCTACGGGCAAGGCGGGCAAGGCGGGCAAGGCGAGCAAGGCGGGCAAGGCGAGCAAGGCGGGCAAGGCGGATACGGCGGTCAAGGCGGTGGCTACGGACGCGACATGCTGGTCCCGGTCGCTGAGACCAAGGTCACCGGCCGCCGCGTAGTGCAGTACATCATCGACTACATTCTGGCGGGCATCATCCCAGGCCTGGCCTATTGGTTGTTCGATCGCGGCTCGGGCAGCCTGCATGGCGTCGGCTGGTTCGTCGCGACGGTGATCGCGCTAGCGGCCTACTTCATCTACTGGGTCGTGATCCCGTACAGCCACCGCGGCCAGACTTTCGGGATGCGCCTGTTCCACATCCACGTGATTAACAAGGATGGCGGCAAGGCCAGCATGATGCAGCTGTTCCTGCGCGGCATCTTCCTGATCGTCGACACGCTGATCTTCGGGCTGGTCGGCTTTATCACGATCATCTGCTCGCGGTACCGGCAGCGGATCGGTGACCACGTCGCCAAGACCCTGGTCGTGCCGTCCAGGTTCGGCTCGCAGAGCTAGCGGCAAGAATCGGCGGTGCGGGCCTTGTCTCAAGACGGCCGGGCCCGCACTAGCCTGCCGACTCCCGCCGGGTCAGCTCAGCCGAAAGCTGCGCGACCAGGTCGGGGTGCGCGCTCAGCCGCCGCAGGAACCCAGACGGCAGCCCGAGCAGCTGATTCGCCTCATCAATCACCGGCTTGGTCATCCCGAGCGCCTCAGCGACCAGTTCGTCTCGCTCGAACGTGCTTGGCAGTTGAGCCAGGTCCACCTCGCCAGGCCGCTTGAACGTCCCGTCTCCCGCAGGCAGCCACGCCAACTCGGTCGCCAGCGAGCCGATCACCGACTGCTTACGCTCCTGCTTGGCATCGGCGAAGCCGAGCCTGGGCGAACTCTCTACCACGCCCGCCAGCAGTTGCCGGTTCGGTACGAGCAGTACGTTCCAGATGAATTCAGCTCGCTCCGCACTCGGATGCGTCAGTGCGTAGTCGAGGCCGTCAAGCTCGGCGCCAGGATCGAAGCCCGCCCGACCACGTTCGTGCCAGGCGAACTCATCGGCCAGCAGGACGTAACCGAGTTCGTCGGCCGGGCGCGTCCGGAGCCTGACCACGTCCCGCACCCCGATGGCGCGCAGTTGCGGCAGCCATGGCCCGTAGCTGTCAGCGGCGAACCAGGCCTGCGGGTTCCCGTCGAAGTAGCACTCCAGTGAGCGGGTCCGCTGATACAGCTCACCAGGATGCCTCAGCTGGCGGTCGCCAGTGCCGGCGTTCTCCCCGATCAGAAACGGCGTTTGCGCCAGTTGCGTCAGCAGGCGTTCGCTATCTCCCGCCGAGGCCTCGGTCAGCGCCCGTGCCACCAGCTCAAGGTCGGCTTCGTGCGCCACCGGATCCAAGGTCGCCGCCGCCAGCTCCGCATATCTCGGCAATACCTGGTCAAGAACTTGCGACAGCACATCAGGCTCAGCGAAGCCCAGCGCGGATAGGAACCGACGGGCACCGGGCAGGCCGGCCACGGCCCGCCGGACGGTAGCCAACTCCCCTGTGCCCGGCCCAGGTAGATAGGCCGCCGGCCGGCCATTCGCGCTGAAGGGCAGCACCTGCCGGCCGTCCTCCAGCCGGATGATCGGCCGCGATCTCGCGATCCCAGACTCGTCACGCCACAGCGACGGGTACTGATCAATGAACTGGTAGCACAGGCCGATCCAGGCATCAGACTGCTCGGCTAGGAACTCAGCCGTCAGCTTCGTGACCACCGACTCAGGCGTCACCACCGGGACGCCAAGCTCGTCGCGCAGATATCGCCACAGCGACGGCGTTCCCGCCGCGGTGATCGACTCGTGCGCGAACGCGGCCGGCCAGGACAGCCCGAGCAACTCGCCGAGCTGCTCGGGAGTCAGCAACTCGGGCAAGCCAACGTCCCCGGCGAGTCGCACCCGGTCAGCTAGCTGATAGCCACCGGCGCTGTCAGGGATCAGCTCATTTTGAAAAAAGGCGTACCTTACCGCGTCGAACAACGGCCGGAGCAGGCTCCCAGCGGTGAAATGCGCCTCGTCGAGCGGGAGCATCAGCAGTACGGCTGCCGTCAGCAGCCGGTCAGCACGCAGTTCGGTCAGCACCTCGACGAGCAAGCGCGCCGTTTGCGCGGCCAGCGCCTGGTTCCACGCGTCGTGCTCAGGCACGTTGTCCCTCGCCGGAGTGGTGCGGTAGGGGCCGGAGATCAGGAAGCCGAGTTCGGTCTCCTTCTCGGTCGGGAACGTCACCACGAGCGGCGCCCGGTCGCGCCAGGTAAGCAGTCGGACGTCAAGCTCGGACCTGACCTCAACGGCCAATTCAACGCTCAAATCAGCTTCGCCCAACTCGGCCAGCGGCCTGGACCAGACCAGCCAGCTGGCATCGGTCCGAACCTGAGCCCGGCTGGTGGTCAGCCTGAGCTCGCGCCGGCCGCCGCCCGCGGACGTGGTCGTCCGCTGCAGGTGGCCGTCGGAAAGGCCGGTGCCCAGCATGCCGATTCTGTCGATGTGCCGAAGGAACAGCAGGACTTCAGCGTTGAGTGCGGCCAGCGCGGTCGCGATCTCCGCCTGTGCGACCGGCGCAGGCACCTCTGGCCGGTCGAAAGGAAAGCTGAACACCGTCTGTCCGGCCACAGCAGGCAGCGGCCGGGCCGGGTGCGGCCTGACGTAGCTCTCGATCGTGAAGTGCTCGTCGCCGCTGGAGATCCGCGGCGCGTTCGTGTACGCATAGACCGACTTGAAGCCGATGCCGAACCGGCCAATCTGAGTCAGGTCATCGGCTTTGGTGCCCTGGCTCACCCCGCAGATACCACGGACGTCGGCCGTCGTGAACGGCCGCCCGTCGTGCCGCAGCTCTAGCCGGTCCGCGCTCAGCTCGAAGGTCAACGTCGTCGCGCCGGCATCCTCGGCGTTCTGAATCAGCTCGAAGATGAAATGGGTGCGCTCGCTGTAAAGCTGGCCAAGCAGTTCGAGTACGGCGGTATCCCAGCCGTACCTGGCGATGTTCTCGGCCCGGATCTGGCCATAGTCGGTAGGCACCAGCCGAGTCTGTCACCTCAGCGGCCTGCGTCACGCTCAGCCGAGGCGCGCTTCCTCGCAGCAAATCACTGTGGACTGAGCATTGGGACGGCGAGAAAAGGGAATAAGACGAGGTAATAGCAGGTCCCACGGGTCGCCCGCCCGGCTCAGCGGAAGCATCGTTTCATGAGTAGTCACATCGACGCTGCCACCGAGGCTCTCACTGACAACATTGGCATGTGGGCCCCTGATAGCGCCCTTGACCTGGACTCCTTCCTAGCTGGCCTGCCCTTGCTGTTCGAAGCGCTGGCGGCGGCGGTCTCCGGCGTCGCCGAGCGGCTCGGCTCGGAGTTCCCCGTCCATCCCTCGGTTCCCGAGCACCTGGAAGAAATCGCGGCCACTGTCGCCGGAATGGGGGAATTCGCGGCCGAAGCGCACGCGATCCACCGGGTAGCGCATGCCGCCGAGCTGGAGCGAATCGAGAATCCGCGGCCGAACGAGGAGCTCTGGGATGTCGCAGGAAATCGGTGACAGGTTACCGCTGATCGGGGCCGCTGAGCTGCTGCCCGAAGGGTGGGCTGCCCGCCAGGCGCTGATCGTCGGCGCGCTGATCACGGTCGCCGTTCTCGGCGTGGCCGCACTGGCCCACGGACTGGCGATGCCCGCGCTCGCGCTGATCGTGGCCGGAGTGCTGCTCTGCGTACTCCCCTTCCTGGCCGCCATGCTGGCAGGAAAGGCACTGCCGCTGGCCGGCGACATCTGCGCGAGCGGGCTGATCGCCGCCGGCTGGCTGGCCTATACGGCACTGACGAAGACCTGGTCGATGGCCGCGATCGCGGTCCTGCTGGTCGCGGCCGCTGTGCTGCTGGCCATCTATCCGGCGATCAGGAAGAGCCAGCAGCGGGCAGCCGAACGAGCCAGGAAAGCTGAGCTGGCCGCGACCGCCGCCCGGCAGCAGCGCCGCTGGCCCGACCTGCTCAGTCAACTCGGCCACCAGGACGTCGACTTCGCCGGTCAGGAGCCGACCATGGCCGGCGTACCTGGTGCACCTGCGACTGCCGAGGTCGGGCAAGGTCACCTATCAGTCGCTGGCCGCGACGACCGACCGGCTCGAGGTCGCGGCCCGGTTGCGGCACGGCTCGCTGCGGTTCGAGCGCGGCAGCCAGGCGCACGAGGTGATCTTGCACGTAGCCGAGCGGGACGTGCTGGCGAGGACGGTGGCACTGCCGATCCGCGCAGATCCGCTCAGCATCACCGAGCCGATTCCGGTCGGCCGCTATCAAGATGGCCAGGTCTGCGCGGTTACCTTGCGCGAGGTCGCCACCTTGATCGTGGGCTTGCGCGGCTCTGGCAAGTCCAATCTGCTGAACGTGCTGCTGGCCCAGCTGGCGCGTTGCCCCGATGTGCTGATCTTCGCGATCGACCTCAAGGGCGGCCGGATGGCGGCACCCTGGATTCCGGCCCTGGCTAACCCAGCGCGCACCGTGGCCGATCATCGACTGGCTGGCGACCGACCGGGAGGAAGCCGAGCGAATGCTGCGGGCGCTGCTCAGGGCGGTCGATGCCAGAGCCAGGTCCTGCAGCGGTGGGGAGAAGATCACCCCATCGCGGCGAGAACCCGCGATCTTGCTGATCTGCGATGAGGTGGCGGTCATCCTGGGCGTCGGCACTGGCGGTCCGCGTCTTTCTGAAGGCGGGGTGACCAACGCCACGCTGGCTGGCCTCGCCACCCGGCTGGTGATGACCGGTCGGTCGGAGGCAATCGACCTGGTCATGGCGACTCAGCGCGGCACCGTCACGATGACCGGTTCGGCCGACCTGAAATCGCAGTGCACCCTGCGGATCGGCCTTGGCGTCGCTTCCGAAGCTGATGCCCGGCTGATCATCCCCGACAATGTCAGGATCGCCGCTGACCTGTCCAGGCTGCACCACCCCGGCAGCGGAATCGTCCAGCAAGGCAGGAACGGCCGGGTGCTGCCGGTGAAGTTCTACCGGATCGAGCACGAGCAGATCGACTCGATCGCTGAGCGCTTCGGCTGGCTGCGGCCTGCCCCCGACCCGCTGGTCGCGCAAGCGCTTGGCGATGACTACCGGACCAGGTGGACGAGATACCGAACCAGCACCCGGTTGGACGAACCCGGCCAGCCAGTCCTTCCGTCCGCCGTGATCCCGCCGGCGATCCCGGCGCCGGTGATGCGAGAGCTGACCGCTGGCGCCAGTACTGGCGGGAATCCTGCCTTGAGCGAGAACGTCGGCGACCACGACCACCCGATCCGGCATCAGGTCGTAGGCATGTTGCGGGTCGCTGGCGTCAGAGGGCTGACCGTCCGTGCGATCGCCGAGCGACTGGCCAGCGGCGGTCACGAGGTCGCACACCAGACCGTGCACCGCTGGCTGGCCGAAGAAGCGGCAGCGGGCCGGGCCGAGAGCGCCTCCTACGGCCGCTGGAAGTGGCGCGAGGACGCTGAGGCCGGCGAGCTGGCCGCGGCCTGCGCTCAGGGCGCAGCTACTATCGCGGCACTATGCCAAGATGAGCGGCATGCACCCGTCGGCGCCAGGTGCGTTGCCACAGCGGCGATCACGACGTCAAAGCGTGCTACGAGTTACCACGATCGCACTGGCTGGGCTATGGGCGCTGGCAGGCGGGACGCTTTGCCACGCGAGCTTCGAGAGCTCAGCCCGGCCGGCCGAGACGCCGGCTACGGCCGTCCCCTTGCACGGGCACGACTGGACCGTTCTCGCCATCGTGGCCTTCGCACTGGCCGTGCCGCTGGCGATCGCCCCGTTGGTGACGCTGGCAAGCGGACTGCTTTACCTCCGTACCGTGGCCCTCACCAGCTGGCGGTGGGTCGCGGCCTGGACGACTGCGGCGGCGATCAGCATCGTGGTCGAGGTCGTCCTAGCCCGCGCGGTCATTGACTACTTCCGGCCGGGTGGCCATTTGCCCAGCCCGGCGTCAGCCCAGACTGACCACGGACCAGCCGACTTGGCAGTGAGTTTCGTCGCCTCAGGACTCGCGATGATCATCGTCATGATCATCGCGATCCGCCGAGCAGCGCGGAGCCGACCAGGCCAGGGCACTAATTAGTCAAGATAATTGACCGTCAATTAGCTTGTAGATATCGTGGCGGGATGAGTGACCTGGAGGACAACGAATTCGCTACGCCCACCCTGATGCGCGCGGCCAGGGGCGTGTACGCCCGGTCCATCAGGGCGCAGCTGTGGTCGCTCGGAGTCACCGACCTGCCGAGGAACGGCGCCATCATGCTGGCCGGCATCGACAGCTCCGGCGATCCGAGGCGGGACCTGCCCGGCGATCTTGGCATCACCAAGCAGGCCATCAGCCAGCTCGTCGAGACCCTGGTCGAGCGCGGTTATGTGGTTCGCGATGCTGATCCAGCCGACCGGCGCCGGGTCAGGCTGCAGCTGACCGCGCGCGGACGAGAGGCGCTAGAAGCAATCGTTGCCGGAGTTGACGCCGTCGACGCGCAGTTGCACGAGCAGTTGGCGGCCGACCAGATCGTCGCGATGCGGGACGCGCTGCTGACCCTGGCCAGGATCAAGATCACCGATACCGAGTCGGGTGCCGGGCGGCCCAGGCCCAAACGACAGCTGCGTAAGTTCAGCCCGGTTTTTCCGGTCAGCGACGTCGCCGCCGCGCTGGCGCACTACACCGCGCTCGGATTCACCACCAGCGTCTTTGATGATGGCGACGACTACGGCTTCGCCGACCGCGACGGCGTCGGCCTGCACCTGGCCGGGCATCACGATCATGACCCGGCCGACCACGCTGGCGTCGCCTACCTCTACGTCGCCGACGCGGACGCGCTCTACCAGGAGTGGACCAGGCCAGGCATCGGCGGCCACACCAACCCGGTGCGCGAGACTACGTACGGCCTGCGCCAGGGCTCGCATACCGACCCCGACGGCAACCAGATCAGATTCGGCTCCCCGATAGCGGAGTAACGGCAGCGGGGGTCCCCCGTTGTCGGCACCCCCGCCCGTCGCACTGTCATGATGGCCATGCTGGTGCGCTCCTAGGCACCAGGCGTCCGGTCAAGGTCTGACAGGAAGGTTCACGTTATGCGCAAGCTCCAGGTATTAGTACTCTCCGCCGTGTCAGCCGCCCTCGTACTGGCAGGTGCCGCGTCGGCCAGCGCGCTGCCGCAGGCATCGGCCCGGCCGACCGCATCCTTCGCCCTGGCCAGGCACATCGCCGGGCCGACTCGGCTACTCGGCCCTCGTGGCCACGGCCAGCCAGCTGGCGCTGGCTGCGGATTCACCAATGCCGTGCCGTACGACCGGTACAAAGGACTGCCGGACTTCACGCCGGCCAGGGCCGCGCACCCCTACATCGCCAAGCTGCATACGACCCAGGGCCTGATCGTGATCAAGGCGCTGACGGCTCAGGCGCCGTGCACTACCTTCTCGTTCAGATTCTTGGCGCAGCGGCATTACTTCGACTGGACCCATTGCCATCGGCTCACCCTGCAGGGCATCTTCGTGCTGCAGTGCGGTGACCCGACGGGCACTGGATCTGGCGGCCCTGGCTACAGCTTCAACGACGAGAACCTGACCGGCGCGACGTACCCGGCCGGCACGGTCGCCATGGCCAACGCCGGACCCAACACCAACGGCAGCCAGTTCTTCTTCGTGTGGAAAGACACAAGCCTGCCGCCCCTCTACACGCCGTTCGCGACGGTGATCAGGGGCATGAACGTGCTGGCGAGGATAGCCGCAGCCGGCGACGACAGTCAGAATGGGCCAGGAGATGGCTACCCGCACCTGTTCGTCGGGTTCCGGCACATCCAGATCGAGTTCACCAGGTAAGCGCGTCCATCGCCCCGCAGGGCCGAAGCGCCTTCGGCCCTGCGGGCCTGACCAGTGCCGGGGTGATCGTGACTAACTGATGCTGATCTTCTAGCCGTAGTACTTCAGGTGCGGCCAAATGCCCGGCCAGCCGCTCGTCGGCCCGGTGCATACGCCGATAGTGATGTCAGTCCAGTCGTTGTGCACCTGATATGGCGCGTGATAGGTACTGAGCTTGCGGCAGTGCGCGAAGTAGGGCTTGAGCGTCTGCAGCGCGTCAACAACCAGCACGATGCGGTCGGACGCGCGGCCAGGGCCCCAGGTCCAGTAGGCGTTCTGCCCGGAGAGCACCGGCGGCAGGTGACCGGGCCCGAGCACCTGCACCGCTGCCGCCTCGGCGTAGAAGCCGGTGAAGATCGAGGTTGGCCGCTCTCCTGCGGTGGCCAGCGCCGCGTCCTGAGCGGCAATCGCGCTGGCCAGCTGCGGGAAGCCGATGGTGTCGCCGACGGTCGAGTTCTGCTGGCTGGACTTCGGCAACTTGTGCACGGCAGTGGCCGGGACGATTGGCAGTTCGAAGCCTGCGATCAGCAGAAAGCCGACTAGGGGCGCGGCGACGACCAGCCCGCGGCGCAGCCCTGGCCTGGTCGCCCGGGCGATCCAGCCTTCGACGGCGACCGCGCCGGCCGCGAACGCCGCCGGCATCAGACCGTCGGTGTAGTAAGGCCGACCGGGGACCCACAGCAGCACGTAGGCGAGTACGAGCGTCACGATGATGGCGATGAACCGCAACTCGGGTCGGCGCCACAGGCGGAGGTACCCGGCTACGATCATCGGCACCGCGAGCAGCCCGACGTACAAAAGCTGCGCGGGAACGCCGCCAATGAAGTCGGCCGTGCTGCTGTTCTCCTGATGCAGGGCGGATGCCATGGCTAGTTGGGGCCAGCCATTCTGCGCCTGCCAGATCAAGTTGGGTACCCAGATCAGCGCGGCGATGCCGACGGCAAGCCATGGCCACCTGGTGCGCAGCACTCGCCGGTGCTGCGTCGCCAGCAGTCCGATGGCGAGGGTGACGAAGAGCAGCACGATCAGGTTGTTGTCCTGTAGCCCGACCCCCGCCGTCAGGCCGGCCACCAGCCACCAGCGCGGCCGGTCGCGCAGCAGGGCCAGGCAGACGCACAGCAGGGTCGCCGACCAGGCCAGCAACTCGATCGAGGTGGTGTTGCCGACATGGTCGGCACCGATGAGTACCGGGGCGCACGCGGTAGCGAGCGCCGTTAGCACCCGGCCGAGCCAGGCCAGCCCCGAATACGGCGGCGAATTTCGCCGCGGTGAGGATCAGGGCACCCCCGGCCAGTGCCGGTATGACCCTGATCGCGACCGGATTGAGCCCGAACAAGTCAGTGGTCTTGTCAAGCAGCGGCATCAGTGGCGGCTGATCAACGTAGCCGAAAGCCAGATGGCGGCCAGCTTCGATGAAGTAAAGCTCGTCTTGCATGAATCCATACCGGCCGCTGATAGCTAGCTCAAGCAGGACGAACGCGGCGGCGATCACCCAGACCAAAGCAGGCAGCCGGTCGGCTGACGAAGGGTCAGGCACCGCTGCTGACGCGGCCGGTGGCAGCGGATGGGGGGCGGCGACGCCACCGGGTTGCTCCATTGCATTGCCTCCTGGATGGGGTCTGTCAGGAAGTCCCGGCAGTTAAGTTAAACTGATATCACAATGATAGACCTAAGGAGCAAGGCCGCCAGACCGGGGTCGGATTCTCGCGGATGGATAACCTTCCAGTGAGCAGATGAGCCATGACCTCGTCAGGAGCGATCATGTCCGGCAGCCAGACCGACCCCGGCAGTCAGACCAATGCCGCCCACTTAAGCGTGTCCGGACCGAGGCTTCCTGACGCGTCGGCCTGGACGCTCGATCCTGGCCTGGCCTACCTCAACCACGGCGGGTTCGGCGCCGCGCCGATCCCGGTGCTTGCTGCCCAACGGCGGTGGCAGCGGGCGATGGACCGCAACCCGGCCGGCTTCTTTGCCCGCGATGTCGCCGGGCTGATCGACGCCGTCAGAGTCGAAGTAGCCACGTTCCTGCACGCCGATCAGGCCGGACTCGTCTTCACCGACAATGCCACCACGGGCATGCAGACCGTGATCGCTCAATTCAGGCTGGCACCGGGCGATGAGGTGGTGATCACTGATCATTGCTATCCGGCGGTCTTGGCCCAACTGCGCCGTGCCACCGAGACGTCCAAAGCGACAGTGCGCACGGCCGTCGTGCCGCTACCCGCGCAAAGCCAGGATGTTGTCGTGGTCGCGGTCCTGGCCGAGCTTTCCGAGCGGACCCGGCTGGTCGTGATCGACCACATCGCCTCCTGCAGCGGGCTGCTCTTCCCGGTCGCTCGCATCGTCGCCGAGTGCCGTCAGCGCGGGATACCTGTGCTCATCGACGGCGCGCACGCGCCTGGCCAGGTACCAATCGACCTGGCTAAGCTCGATCCCGATTTCTGGGTCGGCAACCTGCACAAATGGCTCTGCGCCCCGAAGTCGTCCGCCGTACTCTACGCGGCGGCGCGCTGGCGGGACACATTGCGCCCGCTGGTCGCCTCGCACGGCTTCGCCGACGGATATCAGCCGGCCTTCGACTGGACTGGCACCCGCGACGCGAGCGCGTTGCTGGCGGTGCCGGCAGCGCTGGCCTTCTTCGCGGAGATCGGCTGGCCGGCCGTCTGGCAGCACAACAACGACCTCGCCTTGGCTGGCGCCAGGCTCGTCGCGGCGAGCCTGGGCACTGAAGCGCCCGACGCCGACGGGCTGGCCGCTGCCATGCGGCTGGTGCGGCTGCCTGAGCCGCTCGAACCTGACGCCGCCCGTAGGCTTGAGCAGCGACTGCTCGACCAGCACGGGATAGTCGTGCCGGTCACCTACTACGGTGGCTGGCAATGGCTGCGGCTGTCGGCCCAGCTTTACAACACCACGCGCGACTACGAGCGGCTGGCTACCGCACTGGCCGCGGCTATGGCCTAGCGGCCTGATCTTCGGACCACTTATCACGACGAATCTAGGCGGGCCACTGCGCATCCGTCCGGCGGGCTGAGCCTTTTCGCTGGTCAGCGCACCTCAGTTAGGCCAGACTCGCGGCTAAGAGGCTGACCGGGCCTAGCCGGGCCGGGGCATCGCAGTGAAATTCGCGGCAACCACCCGGCTTCGCCCACAGTCATACCTAGCGTCGGGATCCTTCGTCAAGAACAGGCACGCTCCGTTGGCCATACTTACCCAGCCGCTCCCCCGGCCTGAACTCCGGCCCGGTCAGCGCGCGAGCGCGCTGTTGCTCGTGCTCGTGACCGTGGCGCTCTGCGCTACCGGCTGCAGCCTCGTTCGCGCGCACCGAACCGGGCCAACTGGTCCTTTCCTGGCGCGCATCCGCCGACTGACCACCCAGACCACCGTGCTGGCCGGGCGGCCAGAGCGCCGTCGCGGCGAAGGCTGCAGCAGCCTTGTTCGTGTCAGCTCCGGTCGTCGTCGTAGCCGACCCAGACCAGCCGTCCGCGATGGCAGCCGCGGTCGCCGATGCCGAGCGGGTGCACGCGCCCGTGCTGCTGGCATCCCGGCCGACCCATCACGGTACTGGCGATGACGCGCTCCAACTCGGCCGGTTCGTGCGAGCCGAGATCAAGGCGCTGCGCCCGCGCGCCCTGCTCGAGGTGGGTCTGCCCGCTGGCTTCCCGCAGGTTCGTCACATTCCGGCCGTGACCACGCTGGCGAAGCTGCCGCGCACTAAGGCGCCGGTGCCGCTGACCGGAGTCGCCGTGCTCATGCGTCAGGGCAACGCCAGCGCGGCGGCGAGTGCCATCACCGCGACCGCCCAAGTCGCTGGCGCGCAGGTAGTCGTGGTGCACGGCTACGACCCGCGCGCCGATCCGGCCGCGATTACCGCCCTGTCGGGACTCAAGCCGCTGCACGTGCTGGCGCTCGGCGCTAAGTTCGGGCCGGCCCGGCGGCTGGCCCAGCGGATCGCGGTGGCCGTCACCGGCGTCCAGCTGCCCGGTGGCGGCCAGGTGCTGTTTCCCACTCACCGACTGGTCGCCTTGTATGGGCATCCCTACTCAGCGGCACTTGGGGCACTCGGCGAGCAGGACCTCACTGCCAGCATCAAGCGAGCCAAGCAACTGGCCGCCCTGTACCGGCCGCTCAGCAAGGTTCCGGTCGTGCCGACGTTCGAGATCATCGCGAGCGTCGCTCAAGGTGCCGACGAGCCAGAAGGCGGCACCTACTCCTACCTGACGCCAGTGGACCAGCTCAGGCCTGGGTGCGGGCGGCCACGGCGGCTGGCCTCTACGTAGTGCTTGACCTGCAGCCCGGCCGGGCCAGTCTGCTGGCTCAGGCCAAGTGGTACCAGCAACTGCTCCAGCTGCCGAACGTCGGCCTGGCCATTGACCCGGAATGGAAGCTACTACCGACTGAGTTGCCGTTGCATCAGATCGGCAGCGTCAGCGCGACTGAGATCAACAGCGTCAGCGCCTGGCTGGCCGGGCTCACGGCCCGGCATCACCTGCCGCAGAAGCTGCTAGTGCTGCACCAGTTCAGGCTGTCGATGCTGGGTGCCGAGTCGACCATCGACACCAGGCACGACGATCTGGCGATCGTCATCCACATGGACGGCCAGGGCACGCCCGGCGAGAAGCAGCAGACCTGGGACGCAGTGCTCGGCGGCGCGCCCGCTGGGGTCTATTTCGGCTGGAAGAACTTTTTCGTGAAAGACCATCCGATGCTAACGCCGGGCGAGACGATGGCGCGGGCACCGCAGCCGGTCATGATCTCCTATCAATGAGCGTCGCGGTCAGGAACTCTGGTGGAGCTTGGCGGGGTTGAAGAACTCGCCACCTTTCGTAGCGACATACTGACGGGCGGCGTCATCGATTGGGAACATGCAGCCGCAGATCGCGCAGACGCTGAAGTGCACCCGGGTACCGGTCTTGCCCGCCGTCGACGGGCCGCGGACTCCGAACCACCGCCCCACGATCAGCTCGTAGTGGTCCTGAACCGTCTTCGTGTGGCATTTCAGGCAGTCAGCGACCACCCGGTCTTGCCTGCTGGTCGGAGCGGTCGGGCCGAATACGCCGGTCTTGCGCGGGTCGGCGGTCGGCGGGTGGGCCCGGTCAATAGGCTGACCAGCCTCGAACGCACGGACGCCAAACTCGTTCTGTGCTCGCGTGCTGCCGGCCTCAGCCGCCTGCCGCAGCCAGTCCTGCGCCGCAGCCGGGTCACTGGCCGCCAGCACGAGGCTCAGCTGATACATTCCGGCCGGGTCGCCGCTCTGCGCGACCTTCGTCAGCCACTGCGTCGCCTCTGGCCCGGGCGGCAGCATCAGGCCGAGATAGAGCATCGCGGCCGTCTCGCCCTGCCCGGCCGCCCGCTCAAGTAGCTCTGTCGCCCGCTCCGGATCGGTACGCTCCACCAGGCCGGCTGCGACGAATTGCGCCTGTGGATGGCCAGCCTCGGCCGCACGAGCGACCAGGCTGGCTGCCTCGGCGTGGCCGGCAGCCTGCATCCTTTCTGTGACGTCAACAAGGTAAGACGTGGACCTTTCCAGCCGCTTGTCAACTGGGTGCACTCCGGCCTGGAGCAAGGCGGAGCGCCACATTGCCTCGGGGTCACCCATAGCCACGCCGCTCTGCAGCTGTTCAGCTTCCGCCATTGCCTTCTTCGTACGCCGGTCCATTAGCCCCCCAGGCTGTGTGGCACCTCACCGTCCCGTCATAACATCACTAATCTGGCACTTCATTCAAGATCGTCGCTGGTTACTTCTTGACGGTCAGCGTTCTTGCGGTCGGGAGAAAGATGCGGAACGTGGTGCCGTTGCCTTTCGCGGACTCGACCTCGATGACGCCGCCGAGCCCGGCGATAATGCCGTGCACGGTGGTGAGGCCCAGCCCGGTGCCGTCCGGCTTGGTGGTAAAGAAGCGGTTGAAGATCCGGGCCTTGACCTCTGCGCTCATGCCGATCCCTGTGTCAGTCACGGCGAGTTCGACGTACCGCCCGTTACCGGTGCCAGGATGCTGGTGCGTGCGTTCGCCGGCAAGGTCAGCCGGCCTGGTGCTGATTGTCAGCGTGCCGCCATCGGCCATCGCGTCCCGCGCATTGATGGCCAGGTTGAGCAGCACCTGCTCAAGCTGACCGCGATCCCCGAGCACGGCGGGCAGGTCGGCCGACCAGAGCTTGAATACCACCTCGGCGCGACCGCTCAGACTGACGTTGATCAAGTCCCTGATACCAGTGATCAGGGCGTTCAGCTCGATCGGCTCGGGCCTGCTCCTCGCTCGGCTGCTGAAGCTAAGCAAGTCGCTTGACAGGCGAACGGCCCGCTCCGCAGCCACGTGAATCTCGGTCAGGATGCGGTGCAGCTCGGGATCAGGATCATTGCTGACATCTTGTGCCATCTCGGCATAGCCAACGATAATCCCGAGCAGATTGCCGAAATCATGGGCAATGCCACTTGTCAGCTGGCCCACCGTCTCCAAGCGCTCAGCCTGCCGCAGCCTAGACTCCAGTTCGCGCCGGTCGGCCTCGGCGCTGACCAACTCCGCTGTGCGCTGCTTGACCCGGCCTTCAAGCTCGGCGTTCAGTCCCCGCAGCAGGGTCGATCGTTCTTGTTCGGCGCGCTGGCGAGCGGTGAGATCGACTACGAACGTGGCCCAGCGCAGCGGATTCTCCTCGATCACCGCCGCTCCGAGCAGGACGGGCACCAGATGCCCGTCGCGATGCATGTACTCCTTTTCATACGGCTGAAATGCTCCGGCCCGGTGCAGTTGCGCGACCGCGTCATCGTCGAGCGCAGCCCATTTCTGCGGGGTAATCGCACGCCAGGCGATCCGCCCGGACTCCAGGTCGCTCCTGGTCCGGCCGATCATGTCCAGATACGCGTCGTTCGCGTCATGAATCCCCTCCTCGCTTGACACCACGACGCCGAGGACGTTGGACTCTCGAAGCCGTCCAAGAAGGCGGTTGCTGAGCCGCAAGGCGGCCTCGGCCCGGCGCTGCTCGGTGATGTCGGTCAGGATGACGTAGGCACGGTTCGGCCGACCGTGCTCGTCGCGCGTGTCGGGCACGGCAGTGACCTGCACCCACCGCGTTTCGCCGGCATGCGCGTGCGGCAGGCCGGCCACGACCCCAGCGACCATCTGTCCGGTGCGCAGGGCGACGTTCACCGGGATCTCGTCTGGCTGAAACGGTGAGCCGTCCTCATGCACAGCTTGCCCGGTCTCGATCAGCGGCCAAGCAGTGAGCATCTCCGGTGCCAGGCCAAGAATCTCCCCAGCCGCGGGATTGGCCCCCAGGATTGAGCCGTCAGCGTTGTAGTGGATGACGCCGTGCGGGAGCGTCTCGAATAGGGTCCGGTACCGCTCCTCGCTCACGGCGAGTCGATCCGCCAGCATTTCCAGCCGGCTGCCGGTCCCTGACGTGGGCAGTGAGGTCGGTGATATAGATCAGCACGCCGGCCACCCCGCCGGCCTCGTCGAGCACGGGCTGGTAGGCGAAGTCGACGAACATCTGTTCTGGCTCCTGCGCGTGTTGGCGTATCCAGACCTCGGATTCGCGCCCCAGGAACGGCTGGCCGGTTTGCGCCACTCGCTCGACCCGAGCGAGACGATCCGGTGCCAGCTCAGATAGCGCCTCGCGCAGCGGACGGCCGATCAGCTCGCGCCAGCCAACGAGCCTGCGATACTGCTGATTAGCGAACACGAACACCAAATCTGGCCCGGCCAGATAGGCCGCCGCCGTCGGCAAGTTCCGCAGCAGCTCGCGCATGAGCGCTACATCGATTGGGGCATCATCGCGCATCGGCCCAGGTGCCGAAGTTGTCATGCAATCCCCCCAACCAGCTACCGAAAGTGCTGGCCGCGTGCCACCGCTCAACGCCAGCCAGCAGTTATCCGCCCGTTTCAATACCGCCAGTCGTCCCTGGCATACCCCGTCCTGCGCGACGGCGCGCCTGACACCCGCCCGCTGTGCCGTAGCTGCCATGATCGTCAGCATGATCGGCCGGATGCACCATGTGGTAGTGGACTGTCCTGACCCTGCTGCCCTCGCCGGGTTCTACTCCGCGCTACTCGGATTGCCTGTGACCTATCGTGACGATGGCTGGGTGGTGGTCGCCGCCAGCGCTGCCTCCTCTGGCCTGGCGTTCCAACGGGTGTCAGGTAACCGGTCGCCGACCTGGCCCGATCCAGCGGTGCCGCAGCAGTTCCACCTGGACATCATGGTGGAGGACGTTGCCGTCGCGGGGCCGCAGGTGCTGGCGCTTGGCGCGGTTAAGCTCGACGGCGAGAACGTCTATGCCGATCCGGCCGGTCACCCGTTCTGCCTCATCCCGCGGCCCAGGTGGGCGCCGCCTGTCCCTGCTGACCGGGCGACCTGACGCGCGCGGTCATCGCCGCGAAGCAGTGCTCCCGTGAGCCCCTGCGGCCTTGACCGCCGTCGGTTCAGCATCGTCTGCCTGGGCCGGTACTGGCGGCGTGCCGATCAACTCGATCAGGCCAAGTACGGCCAGCAGGACCAAGACGACGGCCAAGACCGCCAGTCCCGTCGGGTCCGGGATGAACGCGACGACCAGGGCAGCGATCACGACTGCGGCGATCCGCAGGATCGCGCGGCGCCGGTAGACCCACGGGCCCACTGGCCCGGTATTCAGCCGGCCATCCTGGCCGGTGCCGCGGACCTTCGCGACGGCCGATTTGAAGCCGTCCCTGGTCCTGACCGCCATCCGCGACGGGCCAGTAAAGTACGCGCCAAGCGCCACGACCAAGCCGATCACCATGATGGTGCGAAGTGCCTGCTTGATAAACCGGACGAGGGTGTCGAACACTACGGCGGCGGCGTCCGGCGGTAGCACGCTCGCGGGCACTTCGTTGAGGTAGATAACCCGGACAACGGCCAGCCCCAAGGCGAGCAGCAGCATCGCGCCGACGAGGCCCAGGCTGGCGCTGATAAGCGCACGGCGGTGACGGCGGAAGATCCAGATACCTGACGCAATCAGAATCAAGGCGAGGAACGGCAAGATCCACTTGAGCGCATTCAGCACGTTGTACAGCGTCCTGAGCTTGATCAGGTACTTCGCGTTGAAGAGCGGGAAGGTCGGATTTATCGGCGGGAGCTTATTGACCACGGTGAGGCCGTGCGCGGCGAGGGCGTCCTCGACTCGGCGGATGATGGGACCGAGGGCGAGGACGACCTTGTCGCCGACGATCACGAGCACGCTGTTCTTTTGACCGGATAGGGTCTTGACGAGCTGAGCATGCGCTAGCCGGTTGGCCTTGACCCACGCCCGCGCGACGACCTTGGTTTTGACGATCTTGGCGACAGCGCTGTGGATGAAGCCATCCACCCCGCTGTCGATCGTGCCAGAAAGGCCCGTGATCAGTCCGCCGACCCTGGGCAGACCCGCCTTGGCCAGCTCCGTTGCGGCCAGGCTGACGTAGCCCTTCACGTTGACGCGGCTGGTGATGGCACCGGCGATCTCATTAGTAAGCGCGCCTTGGACGGCCGGCTCGCGGATCAGCGGCGCGACATTTGCTACGTATCGGTCCGTATTGCCGAGCTGATTGGAGCTCCAGACCGCCAGCACGGAAACTGGTCCGAGCAGGCAGCCGATGACGATCAGGACGCTTGCGACCGGGGTACGCCAGCTGACGCGCCGACGCGGGCGCGGCGGCGCGGAGCTGAGCTTCGCGGTTGTCGCCCTCGCTGACTGCGCATCCTGCTGCGCCGCCTGCGCCTCCGCCTGAGCGGTCGCAACCTGCGTCTTCAGGCTGCCGATCTCGGCGCGGAGTTGCTCAAGCTCGCCATCATCGTGGCCGGCCGTCACCGCCGTCTCCCCCGCTTGGCGCTAGCTGCTGTCCGGGCCGCACCCAGAAACTGCCCAGTGCCGATGCTGTGCTGGCCATGAAAACCCACGAGGCCAAGCTTGCTGCCTGGGCGTACGGCGCGACATCGCCTGATCAGGGTGATCGCGCGATACGTTCCTGGCACGCGGCAGGCGCCCGGCGGGGTGGCTGGGCACCTGCGGTTGGGGCGGTGGGGGCGGTCAGCTGGTGACGGGCTGGACGCGGGTGGCGAGCTTGGGCAGTACTTCTGCCTCGGGGGCGACCCGACGAAGGTGCACGACGCCGAGGCCGGCGAAGATCAGCATGAGCGCGGCTGCGGCGAAAGCGGCGAAGGCGCTCCAGAGCATGATCTGGCCGATTTCCCAATAGCCGTAAGCGTTGAGCAGCAGCCCGCGCAGGGTCTCACCGCGGAAGACGGTTTCGACCTGGGCGGCGAGCGCGGTGTTCTTGGGATTGGCTAGTGCTTTGCCCGACAGCTGGGAGTAGGTCTGGCCGCCGCCGATCTTAACCAAGTGGACAGCGATGAAATGGTCGGCCCAGGTTTCTGCCTGGGCGCCGGTGGTCATCTGCAGTCCGGCGTACTTGGACATCGCCTCGGCGTCGGCCTTCGGCAAGGTAGTGATCTCGGGGCTGTTACTAGCGGGGAAGTAAATCTTCTGTGCGGCCAGCTGGTTGTGGACTTCGCTGGTCACGAATGAGTGGCCCCAGGTCAGCAGTCCGCCGGCAGCGATCAGCACCGCCGCGATGACCAGTCCCGCTGCTGTGACGATCGCGTCGAAAGTCTTTCTGCGCATTGCCGTGCTCCTTTGAACCGGATCTTTATATGTCCTTGTAGCCAAAGGATGGGCCGAAACGGCACCCGGTTTTCAGGGCTGACCGGCCCCGATCAGGCAGGTCGATGGTCCCGATCGGCGGGTGACCATTGGCCGGCCGACCGCTAGCGGCACGCCCGTAGTGCGTGAGATCATCCCGAACTATGCGCAAGGACCTGCGGGAATCCCCTGAATACGCGGCGGTCGCCGAGCACGTCAGGCGGCTGCATGAGCCGGCTTTCGGCAGACCGCACCACGTGACCGACCTCGTCATGACGACGGACGCCAGCCGAATCGTGGTGACCGGATCGGTCTACGACGAACTAGACGGGCTGCCACGCACGGCCCTGTTTGAAGTGCGGGACGGTGCCTTGAGCGCGCTGACCTCTGGTGGCGGCTCGGCCAAGGCCGCCCGGCTAGCGCCGAACGGGACCACTTTGGCGTTCCTGTCCGACCGGGCCAAGGCTGACGTGTTCCAGCTTTACCTGATGGACGAGGGTCAGCTCGGCGAGGCCAGGCCAGCCGCCGCGGTCACAGGCACGGTCGAGTACCTCAGCTGGTCACCGGACGGCACCCGGATTCTGCTCGGGGTGGCCGGGCTCGGCGCCGAGATGGCGGACGCGCAGGGATCTGGAACGGCAGGCTCGGACGAGTCGGGGCTGCCGTCCTGGCACCCGGAGGTCGAGGCCGGCCCGCCGGAAGATGCCTGGCGCAGCCTGTGGGTGTACACCCCGGCATCTGATGAGCTGGTCCTGGTCTCCCCCGATGGCCTTAACGTCTGGGAGGCGGCCTGGTCAGGCTCGGATCAGGTGCTGGCGATCACCAGCGACCAGCCAACTGAGGACGCCTGGTACTCAGCCGTGCTCAGCAGGCTCGAGATCTCGACCGGCGCGGTGACCGAACTGCTCCGCAGCGAGGTCCAACTCGGACTGCCGGCCGGGACCTCCGACGGCAGCCGGGCCGCCGTGGTGCAGGCCGTGTGCAGCGACCGATGGATCGTGGCTGGTGACCTGATCCTGCTTGACCTGGTGGCCGGCACCAAGTGCGCGGTAGATACGGGCGGGACAGACGTCACCGCCGTCCAGTGGATCGACGGAACGCGACTCGGCTATGTAGGTCAGCGCCATCTCGAAACCGTGGCGGGGATCGTCGATGCCGGCCACGGCCCCCTGCCGGAGAGCATGACCGGCAAGGAACTCGTCGTGTCAGAGCAGTCGTGGGCAAGCTGGTTCTACCCGGCTGGCGCCTTTACCGCCGACGGCCAGATCGTCGTCATCCGCGACGATTATGACCTTCCACAGCAGATAGCTATCGTCGGCACAGGCACTGACCAGGTGCTGGCCTCCGTGGCCCATGACGGCACCGACTACCTGCGGTCAGTCGCCGGGTCGGCGACGAACGTCAGTTGGAGCGCGCCCGACGGTACCCCGATCGAAGGAGTCCTGTGCACGCCGCCGGGGGCCGGGCCGTTCCCGCTGATCTTGCACGTCCACGGCGGCCCGATCGGGGCTTACCAGCGGAGCTGGACGATGCGTGACTACGCGGTACCGCTGCTGGTCTCGCACGGATATGCCGTATTGCACCCCAACCCACGCGGTAGCTCAGGGCGAGGTCAGGAGTTCGCCGCCGCCGTTGTCGGGGACATGGGCGGCGCGGACACCCATGACTACCTGTCGGGCATTGACGCGATGGTCGAGCGCGGAATCGCCGATCCGGCGAGGATCGGCACGATGGGCGTCAGCTACGGCGGGTTCATGTCGGCATGGCTGGTGACCCAGGATCAGCGATTCAAGGCAGCCGTCGCCGGCTCGCCGGTCACTGAGTGGTACAGCTTCACCTTCACGACCAACATCCCCGGCTGGGGACTGTGGTTCCTAGATAACGCCAATGCCGAGGACATCGGCAACCAGGTGCACACTCGCAGTCCGGTCATGCACGCCAGCAAGGCTAAGACACCGACTTTGCTCACCGCAGGCGCCAAGGACCGGTGCACGCCAGCCGGCCAGGCAAGGGAGTTCTACCAGGCACTGATCGGTCATGGCGTCGACTCCGAGCTGGTCATCTACCCCGAGGAAGGACATGGCGTCAGCCGGTTCCCCGCCGTCACCGACTATCTGACCCGGCTTGTGAGCTGGTTCGAGCGCTACATGCCAGCCTGATCTCGCCGACCTTCGCTCCCTTCGCCCCGACGTACTTGGTCAGGTCGGAGCGAAGGTCAGCACGTAGTAACCGAGGGCGATGACCGCCGCCGCCAAGCCGACCATGGTCGCCATCAGGCCCGTTTGGAGTCGGCCTGGCCGGGACGAAATGGACTGACCGGCCGCGACCTTCGCGCTGACCTGGGCGCAGCGAGCACGAAACGTAGGCGGATGGTACCAGCGCGCTGACTGGCTGCGGCTCACCCAGCGCTCGGCGAACCAGAGCTGGACCCCGTCGAAGACCTTGCGCAGCGGTCGGCGGCCAAAGCAGAACGATGCGGCCACGCCGACGACCTTCATATCCCAGTTCGCCGTGTCCATCGATGCCGTGCGCTGCCACATCGACGCCTGCGAACTCAGTGCGAGCACCGTGTGCTGCACGACGGCGATGTCGCGCTGGATGACCGAGTCGAGCAGGTAGGTCACGGTGAAGCCGACGGAGCCATAGATCGGGGCCCAGATCACCAGCGCGTAAGGGATCTGCCAGAAGGCCAGATCTCGGCCGCTGCGCAGGTTCGGTATCCGCAGCCGGTCCTCCAGCCGGTCCAGCCAGCTCATTGGCTTGGCGAGATAGCTGGTCCGCCGGCTCTTGAACGGGTTCCAGACGAGTTGCTGCGCGACCGCGCCGCCGTAGAAGCCCTCGGCGGCATCCTTGATCGTGTGCCGCAAGGCAGCATCGGGAATGACCGAGTGCCACCAAGCGGCCGCGCTCGAACTGACCTCGAACAGCAGGTAATACAGACCGGTGATGAAAAGCGCCCCGAGATGAGCGAAAACAACGGCGGCGACCAGGGAGACGGAGGTGATCGCCAGCCACCTGAGCGGATGCCGGAGCGGATTGGTGAGCGGGGCGGGCGGCTCGTAACCGCGAGCGGCACTTGCCGCTGCCGCTAGCCGGGTCGTCATGGAGCGGCCGACTGAGACGACAGGGACATCTGGAAGTCTCGGCGTGAAAGGCACGGCAGGCACGCCGGGACCGGTCGAGCCGTCCCTGATCGGTGGAAGCCTGGACGGCTCGCCGTCGCCCAGACCAGGGCCAGGCCTGTTATCTGCCGCCATGGTGCATATTGTGCCTGCTAGTTGCCATCGGATAGAAGGCTCAAGCCGGTAACCGCATCGCTAGGACTTATAGACCACGTAGATGAACCTGTTGCCCGCAGAATGCAATAGAGAAGCGATGGACGACGACGAGCTGATCGCCGCGGTGGCGGCCGGCGACGATACCGCGCTGCGGGAGTTGTTCGCGCGGCATGCGCCGTGGCTGGCTGCCAGGTTGCGCGCCACCCTGCCCGCCGCCGAGGTGGAAGACGTGCTGCAGGAGAGCTTCCTTGCGGTCTGGCGGGGTGCGCGCAGTTACCGCCCCGAAGGCTCGCCAGGGGGCTGGCTCTGGGGAATCACCCGTCGGCAAGCGGCGCTGTGGCTGCGTCGCCGCGGCCCGGACGGATTTCCGCTAAATGCTCTAGCAGGTAGCGGCGGCGCGCGCGCGGACGATCCGGCGGAGGCCGCCCTGTCCAGGGCTGAACTCGCCGAAGCGGTCAGGGCGCTCGGCCCGCAGGGCAGCGCGATGGCTGAAGTCTGGCGGCTGATGTATGTGGAGGATCGGACGGTGGCCGAGGTGGCCGACCTGATGGGCGTTCCCGAAGGCACGGTAAAGAGCCGCGCTCACCGGGTCAGGAAGCTAATGCGCGCGGTGCTGGTGCAGCCGGTGCGGGCCGGAGGCGGACGATGACTGATCACGATGACATGGCCGACCGCGGCCGGCTGGCTGAACCTGGCCAGGATCGCTGCCCGAGCGACGTCGACCTGCACCGAGTGTGGCTCGGAGTGGCCGCGCAGGTCTGGCGGCGACAACCCGGACCGGCGGAACGGCTGGCCGAACGGGCGCTGCGCTCGCCCGGCCTAGCGCGGGCACTGGTGGCCACACCGTCGTTGCTGCTTGGCTGGATCATCGCCAGCGCCGTCGTACTGGCGGCCGGGATGTTCGCAGCGCTGTGGACCGGCACCCCGTTCGTGCCTCTCTTCGCGCCCGCCGTCGCCGCCGCGGGTATCGCTTACGCCTATGGCCCTGGCATCGATCCGGCTTGGGAACTCTCGCAGAGCATGGCCGTCAGTGACCGGATGGTGCTGCTGGTCCGAGTGCTAGTCGTGTTCGCGTTGAACGCCGGCCTCGGGCTGGCCGCATCCGCGGCATCGGGGACCGCGGCCACGGTCACCTTCGGCTGGCTGGTGCCGATGACCGCGGTGTCCGCGCTCGCGCTGGCGGCAGCGACGATCACCCGTTCGCCCAACGTCGGAGTGGCGGCCGGCCTCACCGCCTGGACGATCACCTTGCTCTCGGTGCACTCGGTATCTGGCCAGGTCACCGCTGCGGTCGTTAACCAGGCGCTGGTCCTTCCCTACCTGGCAGTAGCTGCCGCCTGCGGTGCCATCGCGTGGTTCGCCACCCGTACTCCGAAAGGAACGTCATGAACGTGGAGATCAGCGAAGCGACCAAGCGGTTCGGCCGCACCCAGGCGGTCGCCGGGGTGAGCCTGGAGACCGGACCTGGGGTATTCGGCCTGCTTGGCCCGAACGGCGCGGGCAAGACCACACTGCTGCGGATGATGGCCACGGTGATCTCGCCGAACTCCGGCCGCGTGCTGCTGCTCGGCCGCGACCCAAGTGAATACGGGCCTAGGCGCGAGGTCCGGCGCAGGCTTGGCTACCTGCCGCAGAATCTTGGCTACTACCCGGGCTTTACCGTGGCCGAGTTTGTCGAGTACTTCGCGCTGCTGAAGGAGATGCCGCCGGGTCGGATACCGCAAGCGGTGGCCACCGCGATCGAGCGGGTCGACCTCGGCAGCCGGGCCAAGGCGAAACTTCGCACCCTGTCCGGCGGCATGCTACGCCGGGCGGGAATCGCGCAGGCGATCGTCAACGAACCTGAGTTGCTGCTGCTCGACGAGCCGACCGCAGGCCTTGACCCCGAGCAGCGGATAGCCTTCCGTGCCTTGCTGCGCGAGCTCGGCGAGCGGGCTACGGTGATCGTCTCGACCCATCTGGTCGAGGACATCGGTGCCGCCTGCAGCGAGGTGGCGCTCATGGACGTCGGCAAGATCGTGTTCCAGGGCACGCCAGACGAGCTGATCAGCCGCGGCGAGGGCACCGGCGCGGTAGGTGACGCGCCACTTGAGCGCGGCTACAGCGCGGTGCTCGCGGCAGCCAGGTCCACTGCGACGGCGGCATGATGGCCGCTACGACAGGCGTCCCAGTGCTGCGGCACCGGACGCCACCGGCCACCAGAATGCTCCCCATCGGCGCGGCGCGGCTGTTGCGGGTGGAGCTGCGCCGCAACGCGATGCCATGGGTCCTGCCGCTGATCGCTGCGCTGTTCTGGTTCGACAGTTATCGGCCGAGCACCGAAACGGAGCCGCTCTACGCGGTGCGCACGTTCTGGAACCTGGGTCAGGGGCACACGATCATCGACTTCGGACCGTTCGTGGCTGGCGTGGCCGCCTGGATGGGATCGCGCGATGGCCGTCGCCGATTGGCTGACCTCGTCACCGCGACCCCGCGGCCGCGCTGGGCGGCCCAGCTCGCCACCTGGGCAGCGACAGCTATCTGGGCGGTAACGGCTTATCTGGTCTACGTGGGCTTCATGTTCGTGGTGTACGCCCGCGAGGGCGTGACCGGCACGCCACCGTGGTGGTGGGTCGCCGTCGGCGCTACGGCGGTGGCCGCGTTCAGCGCTGCCGGCTTCGCCATCGGGGCCTGCTGGCCGACCAGGTTCGCCGCTCCGGTGGCCGCGTTCGCCGGGTTCCTTGCCATGGCGATGTCGTCGCAGACGGGCTTCAAGTACTCAAGCGGGTGGACGCTGATCCTGCCGACCAACTCCAACAGCAATTTCGACCAGCCCGACGCCGGGATCTTTTACCACTGGCTGCCGGACTTGCCGGTCGCCAGGATCATGTTCCTGGCCGGGATCGCCGTCACGGCGCTGGGCCTAACCGGCCTGCCCGCCCGGGCAGGCGGCCCGCGACTGCGCCGTGCCGCCGTGGCCATCACACTCGTCGGCGTAGCGTCGGCGGGTACCGCCATCGGGCTGGCCAGGCACGGCCAGGCTGGCGGCGTACGGCACCGTCATCCCGGCCCTGCATGATGCCGCGAATGACGTGCCGATGAGCTACCGTCCCGTCTGCCACAGCGCCGCCGGCGTCTCGGTCTGCCTCAACCCGGCCTACCGTCGCTGGCTGCCCGACGTGACCAACGCGCTGACGCCAGTACTAGCCGAGGTGAGCGGCCTTCCCGGCGCGCCAGCACGGGCCACTCAAGTCGCCACGACCTACCTCGGCAGTGCGGGCGGCCCGCCCCAGGCGATGGCACTTGCGGGCCACCCGCCGGTACTGCAGATCTCGCTCGGCCTGCTCAACCTGCCTGGACCATGTGGCTTCTGTGACGGTCCGGTGGCCAACAAACTGTTCGGCGGCCAGCTGCAGCTACTATTCGCGCATGCCTTCGTAGGCGCTGGCAGCGGCTCAGGCAGCCCTGCGCAGCAAGCCGTGCAGGCAGCGATGCTACGAAGCGCCGGGGTGCCGTTCGCCGCGCAGCCCAAGCTGATGCACACTACCGAGAAACTTTCCCGAACCCGCGCCGACGTCGGCGACCGGGCCGGTCTTCGCAGCGGCCCGGCGGTTCGCCGCGCTGTCGGCCCCGGCCAAGCACGCCTGGCTGACCGCCCACCTGACCGCGCTGCGGGCAGGCAGGCTGGTGCTGAAGGACCTGCCATGACGGCCGCCGAACTGCGCCGGCAGGCACAGGAAAGCGTCCCGCCGCCGCTCACCGGGAGCCGTCGAGACCAGGTGGCCGCCGCATTCCGACTGGCACGGCTATACCTAGTCAGCCGTCGCGTGCCGATGGCACTTGCGCTGCTAGCCGGACTGGCCGCGCTGCTCTGGGCCGCACTGCATTGGCATTGGAACATCGCCGGCGGCGGTGCCGCGAGACAGTTCATCCCGCTCACGATTCAGACGGGGGCGGCCGCGGTGATCGCGGTCACCACCTACGGGCCGTTCGGGGAGGCAGAACGGGCTGCCGGCCGCTGGCTGCCCTGGCTGCGGCTGAGCGCGGCCGTCGCGCTCACCGCCATCGCGTTCGGCGCGCTGGCGGCCGGCGCCACGGCGGGCGGGATGCCGGGCGGTACCCTCGCGCTGCTCCGCGACGTCAGCGGCATGACCGGCATCGGCCTGCTGGCCGCGGCCTTGCTAGGCGGCGCATTCGGCTGGATTGGGCCGATGGCCTACCTGCTGATCACCGAAGGAGCGCTGGCCCACCGCTCGACCACGCCGTGGGTCTGGCCGACCCGGCCGCCGCACGATTACGGCGGCGCGATCTGCGCCTGCCTGGTGATCGCCGCCGGACTAATGCTGTTCACCGTGCGCGGAGCGCGAGAGTCGAGCCGGGAGACCGGTGCCGCTAGCTGAGCCAACTCGTCCGCATCAGCGCCATGGTGATGCCCATGCAGTCCCGGCCAGCGCCGCCATCGGCCGGTGCCCGCCGCCATCGGCCGACTTGGCTGATGCGGCCTTGGGCTAAATTTTCGGCCAGGATTGCTGTCGGGCCGGAACTTCATGGTCCGGGCTCAAGATGTTCCGCACCTGGTCACATAGGCCCCTGACCGGCTGGGTAGAGGGGGACAGTCCAGGATCACCAAGTCCGGAGCAGAACCGACGGGGATTTCACATGGCCAAGACTGCGCCTGTCCGCAAGTTCTCCAAGACCTTGGGTACCGGAGTATCAGACCTCCCGGCTAACGCGGCCTGGCTGCTGTCCAAAGCGCTGAAGCCGGCCGGCAGCACGGCCAGCGGCACGACCGCCAGCGCGGCGGGGAGGGCGGCTCAGACCGCGAGTTCAGCGACCTCGGGCATTCGGCAGAAGGCGAGGACCGCCAGACACACTGTCAGTGAAGTGGTACCAGGGGTTGGCCATGACTCGGTGGCGGCCCTGATGGCCCAGGCCGACGATGCGGCGGAGCACGCCAGGGAGTTGGAAGCACGCGCGCTGGCCCGCGCCGAACAGGCCAGGGACAGCACGCAAGAGGCCGCACGGACCTCCCAGGAAGCCGACAAGCAACTGCGGGAGGTCCGCCGGGAGGCCGAACGCCAGGTCGCGGCCCGCGTAGCGACGGCGACCAGGGACAAGGATGAGCTAGTCCGACAGGTGAGCGCCGAAGGCGAGCAGCGCGTTGGCCACGAACGCGCCGCTGCGGCCGCCGCAGCTCGTCAGGCAATCGAGCAGGTCGAGGCCCAGCTGACTGACCAGATCCGCGCCAAGGAATCAAGCGCCGAGCGGGCGACCGATCAGGCCAGGGCCGCGATCGCCGAGGCCGAGCAGGCCCTGGCTCAGGCGAGGGACCTGGCCGCACAGGCATCCGAGGCCGCCCAGGCCGTCGCTCGCGAGGCGGCCGGCGAGGCCGATCGCCTCGCCGGCCAAGCCAGGGATCGCGCCGCCGAGGCGCGGCGGCGCGCCGATGCGGCGCAGCAAGTACACCGGCAGGCCGCCAGCAGGACCGCCGTCAGGACCGGCGGCCGGGCCGACAGTCCGCGGTCGGGGAAAGGCAGCGGTGCCACTCGGCTGACCGAGACCCGTTACCTAGGGTCCCTGCCCAAGACTGAGCTCGAACGGCTGGCCGGCGGGCTCGGCGTCAAGGACGGCTCGGCGAACAGCAAGCCTGAGCTGGTCACCGCCATCGTCGAGCGCGGCGGCGTCCGCCTTGATGACCTGACCAAGGCCGAGCTACTGCGCCTAGCCCGGCGCGGCGGCAACTCTTTTCCCAGTTCCATCACCAAGCACGAGCTGATAGCGCAGGTCGCTAGCACCGTGATGGCCACTCAATAAGCAACCCACCCGCAGGAGGAGACATCAATGCGGCCTTTCACCAGGAAGAGCAAGTGGGACCAGCTTCGTGACGTGGCGCTGGCCACGGCAACGAACCCTGGCACCCGGCAGGCCGGCAAAGTCACGCTCACTGTCGTGGGCGGTGCCATCGCGGCCACGGTCGCGAGCGCGGCCGTGTCCGCCGCCAGGCACGGGAACCAGTCGTGAAGCTGACCTGGCTATGCGTTTTCTGTGCTGGTTACATACTCGGGTCCAAGGCTGGCCGGGACCGCTACGAGCAGATTCGCGAACTGGCCGGGGACGCGACGCAGCGACTAGACGAAGCCGGCATTCGGCAGCGGCTTGACACCTTGGGCAGTCGGCTTGAGGCGTACTCGGCACGACGATCAGGGTCGGCTGGGTAGCGCCTGTCATGGCGCCGGCGCCCATGGTCATCCAGGCTCGGGTGCGGGCGTGGCTGCTCGGCATCCGGCTGCTCACGCTGGAGGCGCACATCACGGCCAGTAGCGATGGGGATGTGCGCAGGGTCATCCCGGCACCCGGCGCACAGCGAATCCCGCTCCAACTGGCGGTCAGGCACGCCAGTCTGGCTCAGCCCGCGATGCCGCTTGAGCTGCCAGCGAGCCGGGCTTCGGTCGACCGCGCGCCGTCCAGCAGTCCGGTCCCTGGCACCTCAGTGACCCGCGCGCGGCAACTGGTCGAGCAAGGGGCGCGCACTTTGGAGCAGGGACGCTGGCAAACACCGAAATTATTTCATTCTTGAAATAGGCCCACCGGTAACCCAGGCCGACCAGCTCAGCCGAAGCTTCACGTGGCCCCTGCCCGGGCCTGGCCGTGGCTCGGTGTCGCTGACGGCGACGTGCTAGTTGTCGGTGGAGTTGATCATCACTGGCGGGCCGCAGCTTCCGTCGAGGTCGTCGAAGATTCCAGGGAAGGTCTGGAACTCCCCGCTGGAGTTATCTGCCAGGTGAGAGTCGTCGATCGTGAGCCTCCCCCGGCCTGAATCAAGCACGTAGAAGATGGCGCCGCCGCCTTCCGACGCGGTGTTGCCGCTCATGACGGTGCCGCCAATGAAGGTGCTGTAGCTGGTGCCGTCGTTGTAGATCGCACCGCCACTGCCGCCGCCGAGCGTGCCCCGAGACGGCGGGTTGGCGCCCCAGCCGATCGCCTTATTATCGGTGAAGACGCTGTTGAGCACGTCCCACTGGACGCCAATGCTGCTCAGGGCACCGCCATTAGAGCAGCGGCCGCCGGTGAAGGTATCGCTGGTGATGTACACCGGCTGGTTCTCATACTGGGCGAGCACGCGGATGGCAGCACCGCCCAGATCGGGGCCATCGCCGTAGCACTGGTTGCCGATGAACCGCGAGTTGACCGCCTTGAACTGGCCGCCCTCGACGTAAATGGCACCGCCGCCATCGACGCCGCCGTACCAGCATTGCGGGCTATTGGTCGCGCAGGTCACCTGGCGCGTGCCGGCGTAGCCGTCTTCGAACGTGATGTTCTGCACCACGATCTTTGGGTAGGCCTGGTTGACGCAGTTCTGGGTTGACCACGTGCCCGCGCAAGTATCGGAGAACAGGATCCGGCGCGCGCCGCCGCCGCTCAGCGTGACCAGGCCACCGCCATCGAGCACGACCCCGCTGCTGGTGTTCGGAACCTGGGCGGTCGCGTTCATCACGATCGTGACCGGGTTGCTGCCGCAGTTGAATCTGATAATCCCGCCGGCTGCGACGGCCTGAACTACCGCCGCCGAGGTGCAGCTCGCCGGGGTGCCAGTGCCGATTACGTGGTTCGGGTGACTGCTATTCACCGCCTGGCCGGCGGGCGGCACGTAGAAGTACCCGTCGGGGTTCCCCGCGGCGGGCAGCGCGCCGTGGCCGGCTGCCGCCCGCTGGATGTGCGGGCGCTCCGCAGGTTGGGCAGCCAGCGCACCGATGACCGGACCACCAGCCTGCGCGCCAGCCCCCGCTAGGACCGCGATCATTAGGAAGAAGCCTCGTGTTCGCTGCACGGCGCACAATGCTAATTCGATGACGCGATAATCGCAGCGTAAATCGAGGCCCAAATGGATTGCCCTAATTGCCGCAGCGATTTATTCCCATTCGGCGGGAGCAGCCCGGCGTACAGCGGCATAGAATCAGAGTTTCCTCATCGATTTCCGCGAAGCGGCGCTCGCAGCCGCCGGCTCCAGCCCAGGGAGCGAGTCTGTGGCGGACCGAGCGGCCCGCCGGACGCAGCGCTCCGCAGAAAGCACATGAGGTGATCAGCAGTTGACCTTTGTCTATCAAAATGATATCACTTTAATAGCTCATCGGTTGGTCAAGGCACGGCCTGCAGGAGGCATGCTGATGCACACAGCAAATGACAACGCAGCTGTCCCCCACCCCCGCGGCGCGGTCGACGAAGGCAGCGACTCGCAGGAACGGCAACCCGCCGTGACGGTCACGAACCTGGTGAAGCGGTACGGAAGCTTCGTAGCCGTCGAAGACGTCTCCTTTTCGATTGAGGAGGGTGAGATCTTCGGGATCATCGGGCCTAACGGTGCCGGGAAGACGACGACCGTCGAGTGCATCTCCGGCCTCCGCGCTGCTGATTCAGGCTCGATCAGCGTCTACGGACTGTCTCCGCAACGCGATAGAGACAAGATCAGAGAGTTTGTTGGCGTGCAACTCCAGGAGAGCGCGCTGCCGGCGCGCTTGAAAGTACGCGAAGCCCTTGAGCTCTTTGCCTCCTTCTACGCAGATCCGCTGGATCCGCTGGAAGTGCTCAAGTCCCTGGGAATCGAGCACATCCAGCGGGCCGCGTTCAAGAACCTGTCGGGCGGCGAGAAGCAACGAGTGTCCATTGCGCTCGCGCTCATCGGTAACCCTAAGATCGCCATTCTGGATGAGCTGACCACCGGACTGGATCCCGACGCCAGGCGAGATACCTGGGCACTGATAGAGCGCATGCGGGAGCGTGGCGTCACCGTCATCCTCGTCACTCACTTCATGGATGAGGCAGAAACGCTGTGCGATCGGCTGGCGCTGATCAACCATGGACGGCTGCGAGCTCTCGACACCCCTGAAGCGATCGCCGCCGAGGCCGGCACGAACAGACTGCGCTTCATCCCATCGCGACCCGTGGACGACGAGGCACTGCACACTGTCGACGGGATCGAGACGATAGAACGAAAAGGCCGCTATATCACGGTCACGGGTACCGGAGACCTGGCCGGATCGCTGATCAACTCACTCGCTGCCGACGGAATCCAGGTGTCGGAGCTTGAGGCTAGGCACGGAAATCTTGACGACGCCTTCGTCAAGCTGACCAAGGAAACCGCACCGGCAGCAGGCGAGGCAAGGGTATGACAGCGAGCCAGGGCAACGTACCGACCCCACGAGCGCGCGCACTTGCCCAACTCAACGCGTTGCTCAAAGTCCAGGCTAAGCTCTCATTCCGCGAGCCTTACGCACTCGGTCTCGGCGTCGGGCTACCCACGATCCTGCTGATCGTTTTTGGTGCCATCAGCAATCAGGTCCCAGGAAACGTGGCCGGCAGCGGCCTGACCGTGATCGATCTCTACGTCCCGACGTTGATGGTCATCTCGTTCATAGCGATAGCGATCTCCCTCCCAAACACGCTAGTGCGGGACCGTGAGATCGGCTGGCTCAGACGCATTTCCACGACGCCTGCCCACCCGTCAAGACTGCTCGCCGCGCAACTAATACTCGACCTCGTGCTCGCTGCCGTGGCGATCATCATCCTCATTGCCGGCGGCACGGCGATCTTCGGCGCGCCACTGACCGTCAACATCCCGTACTTCATACTCTCCCTGATACTCGCGATCGCCGAGATCTTCTCGCTGGGGCTGATCGTCGCGTCCCTGGCACCGACGCAAACCATCGCCAGTGCCGTCGGCGGCGTGCTCTTCTTCGGCCTGCTCTTCCTCTCCGGGTTGTGGATCCAGCCGATTCAGGCCGGCGGCGTACTGAAGGAGATCATGTGGTACTCACCGAGCGGCGCGGCGGTGCGCGCCATCCTCTACTCGGTCTTCCACGCGACACCGCCGGTGCCCACCCTGCTCACGCTGGCCGGCTACGCGGTGCTCTTCGGGTACGTCGCAGTTCGATATTTCCGCTGGGAGTAGCGGATCTGGGAGTAGCGGACAGAACCAGCCGAGGTGGCAGCCCGATACTTCGGCGGATGGACGGACAGCCCTGTATCCAGCCCAAGATCACGGAAGTTTGCGCAGCTTGGGCTCACTAGGCCGGCGCGACTGTGCTGGCAGTTAACCCGTTCCGAGCCAGGATGTCGGGTGATTGCTACGCGTTTCTGGCTCGCGCCGGAGCGTTTCCGGCTCGCGCCGGAGCGTTTCCGGCTCGTGCCGGAGGTTTGTCGCCAGACGGAGCGCTGTCGCCCTCACCGCGGAGAGATACCGTTGTCCAGGCGGAGCATTGTCGCCTGACGGAGCATTAACCGCGCTATATGCCGAATACTCTCCGCGAGGCGGCAGCACTCCGCGCAACCGCCGAAATCTCTCCTTCACACGTCGCGCAAGGGCGGATCGGGCCGGGCAAAGGCAGGGCCGGGCAGCCGGGCAGCCAGGAGCCGGGCAGCCAGGAGCCGGGCAGCCGGGAGCCGGGCAGCCGGGCAGGCAGGAGCCCGACAAGCCAGGAGCCGGGCAGGCAGGAGCCGGGCAGCCGGGCAGGCAGGAGCCGGGCAGCCGGGCGGCCGGGCAGGCAGGCGGCCGGGCAGGCAGGAGCGGGGCAGGCGGGGCGGGCCGAGGCCAAGGCACTCAGGGCAGGCAGGCGGGGCCTAGCCTGCTCGGGTCTTTCTTGCTGTGCTGCCTGACCAGAGATTTTCGCCAGGTCGGCCAATGTGGTGAAATGGCGATATGTCCAGCGCGCAGTTGTACGACAGCATCGGAGTCACCTATACAGCTACGCGGCGCACTGAGCCGCGGATCGCCGCACAGGTCTGGGCTGCGCTCGGCGATGCGCGGACGGTGCTGAACGTCGGGGCTGGCACCGGCTCCTACGAGCCATCCGACCGTGACGTGACGGCGGTGGAACCGTCGGCGGTCATGCGGGCGCAGCGTCCCGCAGGCTCAGCGCCGTGCGTGGCTGCTGTCGCTGAGCGGCTTCCGTTTGATGATCAGTCTTTCGACGCGGCGATGGCTTTTGCCACCGTCCATCATTGGCAGGACCCGATCGCTGGCCTGCGCGAACTACGGCGGGTAGCCCGCCGGGTGGTGGTGTTCACGCACGATTCCAATGAGAACGCATGGTGTGGCCGGTTCTGGCTCACCCGCGACTACCTTCCTGAGGTCGCTGACCTGCTGGTTGGCCGACCTTCACTCACCGAGCAGGCCAGCGCGCTCGGCGCCCGCATCGAGCCGGTGCTCATTCCTTGGGACTGCGCCGACGGATTCTTTGAGGCCTACTGGCGCCGTCCCGAGGCATATCTGGACAATCAAGTGCGGCGCGGAGTATCGGTATGGACCAGAGTCGGGCCGCAGGCCGAGCAGCGCGCAGTGCGCAGTCTCCGAGCCGACCTTGGCTCAGGCCGCTGGGCCGAACGCAACCGCGACCTCGTCGATCTCGATGCAGCTGACCTTGGCCTTCGCCTGCTCGTGACCTGAGCCCAGCCGCAGCCCGCAGCGGGAACGACAGTTCGCACTCAGTTGACGCTGTCGCAGCTAGTATCCAAGAGCACTTCTGACACCCATGGCGTATATCTTTTCTGGTCATGAGCGCCGCGAAGCTGCCGTCCGCTGCTGGAGGTGAGTGCACGTGCCGCAATCCGAATCGCTGTTCGAGGCCAGGCCGTTGACCAAACAGAGTTGGTCTGACCTCGAAGAGCTTTTCGCGCTGCCGGGCGGGTCGGTCGTGCAAGGCTGCTGGTGCATGTACTTTCGCAGGTCAGGGCAGTCGACAGCGGGTCCTTTCGAATCCGTCGGCGCCGAGCGCAAGCATGCGATGCGCGACTTGGTGGACTCGGGCGTCGTCCCTGGCCTGGTCGGCTACCTGGACGGCAGTCCGGCGGGCTGGATCAGCGTGGGCCCGCGCGAAGACTACGCCAAGCTCCGCAGGTCCAAGATCATGAAGCCGGTTGATGACACTGCCTGCTGGTCAGTGATCTGCAGCTACGTCCCCAAGCAGTACCGCGGCCGCGGCCTGCAGCACCGCCTGCTCTTGGCCGCTATCGACTACGCGCGAGCTCATGGCGTTGCCGTCCTTGAGTCCTACCCGGTGGACTACCCAGGCCAGCTCAACGCGAACGAGTTGTTCTTCGGATCGCGCACGCTCTATGAGCGAGCCGGCTTCACCGAGGTCGCCAGGCGATCGCCCATCAGGCCGGTGATGCGGCTCATCTTGGCCGACCCAGGTACCTAGCCGCCGGGAGCGAGTAGGCGGGTTAGGCGACCGTCCATTCGATCGTGAAGCTCGAGTCGGTCTTGGTGCCGTGGCTGTTTACGCAGTGGATGTTGATGGACGGCGGAGCGGCCTGCGCCCACGAGAGGACGAAGCAGCGAACGTCGGTGGTGCCGACCGCATTGACCTCGACATTCCCGCCGTTGACCTTGGACGGTCCCGCCGACCCTGCCGGGATGACCAGGTAACTGCCGCGCCGCTGCCTGATGATCACCACGCTGGCACCGCGAACCGAGTCGTACTGGGTGACCGGCTGGTACACAACGGCGGTCGGCCGGTCAGCGTAGGCGTAGGCGCTGACGATGCCGTCGAGGCCAAGCAGGTTACTTTTCGCGACGTAGCTGACGCCGAAGGTCCGGTCCTGGCGGGCACCAGACAAGGCGAAGCAGTCGACATTGATGACCTGGCCGGACTTGGTCCCGTGCCAGCCAGCGAGCTCACAGCCACCGGGTTTGCCTTTGTCGATGTCGGTGACCTGCACCGTACCGGTCGTGCCGGTCGCGGCCGGGCCCGGCATGGTGAGCTGGTACCGGCCAGTCCCGAGGTGCTCGACGCTGTTGGTCTTTTTAGCGGAGTTGTACTGGCCGCTGCCGGTGAGCTTGCCCGACCGACCCGGCGGTACCAGGTCGTAGTCGAAAACCCCGGCCGGCGCCCTCGTCGGCTGGGTGACCGTGACGTCAAATGCCGAGTCCGCCAGGACGCCACCGGACGAATAGCAGTTCACGCTGATGAACAAGGCGGTGGCGAGAGCCTGTGTGCCCTCCGCCAAGCAGGTGCCGCCGGACTGGTAGGTCGAGATATCCACGTGCTCCCCCTTGAGGTGCTGGAGGCCAGGGAATATCGCGAAGTAGGAGCCCGTACCGTCACCTTCTATGCTGGCGGTCTGCCCCGTGCTGTCGTAGGTGTAGTAGCCGTCCGTATCGCCCGACCAGGCATAGCCCGCAATCGCCGACGGGTGCCCGTCTGCGGGAACCTGACCTGCCGCCAACGACGGCGAGGCCAGCACCCCGCCAAGTGCGACAACTGCGATCATGACGGTGCGGATCATCTTGTGCCTGCCATGTCTGCGCTCCAGGTCAGCTACAGGTCGTCGCGGCTGACGCGAAAGCTCCAATGTCGCCGATCAGCACCACACTACTAGCCAATGCGATACCGCCGATCTCGGCGAAATGGAGGTCTTGGCAATGACTAGCAAGTTCACCGAGCTGGCGATCGACTGTGCTGATCCCGAAGGTCTCGCCCAGTTCTGGTGCTCGGTACTTGACTATGTGGTCCATGACGACGACGACGGAATTGTCACAATCGGTCCGCGTACGGCACCCGCAGGCATCAATCACCTCGGCCCGGTGCCACCTACATTGACCTTCGCGCCCGTGCCAGCAGGCAAGACCGTCAAGAACAGGCTCCATCTCGACCTTAGCCCAGCCGACAGTGAGCAAGAGGAAGAGGTCCGTCGCCTGCTCGACCTAGGTGCCCGGTACGCCGACGTCGGCCAGGGCAATGTCAGTTGGGTGGTGCTTGCCGATCCGGAGGGCAACGAATTCTGCGTCCTTGCCGATCGTCACCCCTGATCGCTGCCCCGACCAACCCGACCGCCTCGAACCGGCCGGCCCGGCACCGCCTCGTCCGGCCCCTGCCCAACGCCAATCACCGCGCCAGCGAACCCGGACAAGCGAATTGGCCGTGGTCGTTACTCAGGTTCGTGGTTGGTGCCGACGCGGCCAGTTCGCCACCGGAGATAGACAAGGCGGGCACGTCCGCGCATGCTGACGGTAGGGTTTCCCGCTATTTTCGGTGCGCTCCGTAACCGAACAAAGGAGATGACATGATTCGCCGTATGTTAATAGCCGCAGTTCTCGCAATGGCTGGCCTGGTGCCGTTCTTTGCCGCGTCGCCGGCTAACGCTATCCCGATCTGCAAGGCCGGCTATGCCTGTCTCTATGTTTATTATTCGACACCAGCCCGCACCACCGAGATCGGCTACCTTAATATCCCTTGCAGCGGCCTTCCAACTAGCTGGGGCGAAACTTCGGGGTATTTCACCTTCGCCGAAGCGGAATGCAACAGCTAACCTGCTGCGGACTCTCTCATCGATCTCCCAGGCCTCCGTACTCTGCCCGATTACCTGAGCGCAGTCGTCCGACCTGGGAGATCCTTATGGATGCGCTTTAGGCGTCAGCAATCTTCAGGTCGTCGTCCCTCATCTGAGCCTCCCTCCTGTACTCAGCCGTCAAGGCGAAATGAGCGCGGGCGCGGATCGTCGTGGCTAGACTGTCGCATTCTGCTCGGTACGACACCGCCGGAGATCCGTCCTGAGTATCCGGAAACGGACCACCTGCTGCCACTTTCTTATGACTAGCGGTATATGTCAAGGTGGCACTTTATCCTCAGTGGTCACTTCAGTTCATTTATTTCCCACGTCTCGCACGTCCATTGGTCGAAATAGTAACGACGCCCCTCTGACCTGGGCGTGGGCTGGAATGGCTGGTGGCTCTAAGCGACGACTCTGGGCACCGGCTAACGTCGACGCGGCCCGATTCGCCGTCAGTAGGCGAATCGGGCCGCGTCGATAATCTTGTCGTCGCCGCGCTCAAGGCGCCGGGTCTTGCCCCGAGCCTTGGTTCCAGGACTTCCAGATCAGTCGGTGTACCGGGATGAGCCGCGGGATGTCGCGTACCCCAGGGATGAAGGGAACGAGTAGCAGCAGCAGCGTGCAGATTCCGGTGGCGACCACGGCCCAGACATCAGCGTTCGCTGACCAGGCGGTGCTGCCTGGCGGGATCTGGTACCAGAGCTGGTAGAGCCAGAGCCACGGCTGACCTGGGTAGTTGCCGGTCTCATTCATCACGCCCCACTGGCTGCCTTGCAAGTGCTGCGCCGTCGCGAGGTTACCGAAGTAAGCGCCATCTTCCAAGAACAGCAGCGGTCTGGTGAAGTCGCTGCCGTAGAACTGGCGCTGCGCGAGCAGGTCAGTGTCAAGGGCGCCGCTCTTGGCCATGGTCAGCTCGTACGACATGAGCACCGGGACTGGCCCGGCCGCCGGAAGGTTCAGGTCACCGTGGTTGAACGGCACCTTGGTCGTGGCACCGGCCGTCGCTGAGTCGTAGGCCGAGGCCCATTTGGCCTGCTGGGCGGCCGAAGCGCTGGTGTAGCTGGTCAGCGCTGCGGCCAGCGGCGGGGTGCTCGCGGCAAGGGACCTGAGTGGACCTAGGACAAAGGTCTGCGCAGCGTCGATCCGCTGGGCGATGCCGGACAGCTTCTGCCAGCTGATCGGTCCGAGTTGCTGCAGGGATCCGGTGCCGTCGTTGTAGGGCGGGCCATAGCTGGCGGTTTCGCTTGACCCGTCTAGCTCCGTGGAAGCGGTGTTGACGAATCCGAGCTGGTCGTGCTGCGCCCAGGCCTGGACGGTGACGGCGGGAATGTCAGGTGAGGACAGCAGTCCGGCCAAGATCAGGGTCAATGCGCCGACGATGACCGTGGCCGCGGTGGCTTCCTTGATGATGTCGTAGCGACGAGTTGCCCCGGTCCACGGCCCGGCATCGGCGACGGCTGCGGCCTTGCGCGCCGCCCGTCCGCGGACCCGGCTCTCCGGCAGCGGGTGGCTTACGCCTCGGACCCGGACCAGCAGGATGTGCGCGCCGATGATCACGACCAAGACGAGCGGCATCAGCACGATGTGCCACATGAACATCTGACCGAAGTTCATCGGATTGAAGAACGCGCCGACGCCGACGGAGTTAAACGCGTCCTTGCCGCTGGTGGAGATCCACTGGGAGTCAAAATTCTGCTGGGACAGGTAGCCGGTAAACGCAGTCAGGATCGAGGCGAGGAAGGCAATCACGCCAGTGATCCAGGTCAGTGCCCGGCGGCCACGCCAGGCGGCCATCCAGAACTTGCCCCACAGGTGGATCACGAGCAGCGCCATGAAAAGTTCGACCGACCACAGGTGCAAGCTGTTGGCGAAATGCCCGACCGGGTTGGTGTGCCACCAATCCGAACCGCCAAGGGCAAGCACAAATCCTGAGGCGATGACGATGCCGAGCGCTGCGAGCGAGGCGACGCCGAAGGTGTAGATCCAGGAAGCTACGTAGGCGGGCTGCCGGTCTGGCAGCAACTTTTTCGGTGGTAGCAACAGCGCCGCCTTGGTGCGCACCTTCGCCGTCCACATGTCGGCGTCGCCGGGCTCTGGCGTGCTTGCTGCGCTAGCCGACTCTTCGCCAACCTCGACCGACGGCAAGCTGGCCGTGCGCGGGAACCTGACCAGCAGCGCCGCGCCGAAGACCACGACCATGACGGCGACGACGATCAGGTTAGCCAGGGTGATGTCTATGAACGACCAGCTCAGAATATGACTCGGCTGATTCAAGTTGATTGCCTGAGGCGCTACCTGATTAGCAGCGGAAAGAAACATAGTGAGCTCCTATATGTCCACCAGGAGACAGCGAATCGATAATGGTCTGATCTCCGGTGAGCGTAGCCCGGTGCCACTATCGTCTGCAGGGCATCGCAGCCCTAATAGACGGGACCTAAGTCCCTTGAAATCACGGAATTTCCGCGTCATAGCGGGCAGAGCGGCGGGATAGGGGAAAACTCCGACGACGGTGTCGGATCGGGGCAGGGGTCTTCGTAGCAGGGGTGAGAGGCCGCCCGCAGTGGGTACCCGAGCGTCAGGAGATGATCGCACGATGCAGTACGGGCCTTTCCTGGAGTCGAAGGAGCACCTCGCGGGCTTCTGGATCATGGAGGCAGCCGACCTCGACGTGGCGCTCAAGCTCGCGGCCGAGAGGTCGAAGGCCTGCAATCGGAAGATCGAGGTGCGGCCGTTCCGATGAGCTCGGCCGCCATCCAGGACGCGATCACCCAGGCCCACCATGACGAGTGGGCGCGAGTGGTCGCCGCCTTGACTAGGCGTTTTGGTGACCTGGACATCGCCGAGGAGGCGACGGCCGATGCGTTCGCGACCGCCGTAGGGCGGTGGCCGGTTGACGGCGTACCCCCCAACCCCGGTGCCTGGCTTACCACGACAGCCAACCGCAAGGCCATCGACCGGATCCGACGCGAGAGCAAGCTCGACGACAAGCAGCGGCGGGCTCAGTTGTTGTACGACGACGACCCGCCCGCGCCTCGCGGCGCCATCGAGGACGAGCGGCTCCGGCTGATCTTCACCTGCTGTCATCCGGCGCTCGCGATGCAGACCAGCGTGGCGCTGACGCTGCGCATGGTCGGCGGCCTGACCGTGCCCGAGATCGCCCGCGCCTTCCTGGCGCAGGAGACCACCGTGGGACGGCGGATCACCCGAGCGAAGGCCAAGATCAAGGCGGCCCGCATCCCCTATCGGGTGCCGTCGGCTGAGGATCTCCCTGGGCGCGTCTCCGGCGTACTCGCCGTCCTTTTCCTCGTCTTCAACGAGGGCTACCTGGCGACCGGGCCTGATACCGATCCCGTACGCCCCGACCTGACCGCCGAGGCGATCCGACTCACTCGCCTGATTCGTGCCCTGCTACCGGAGGACGGCGAGGTGGTCGGACTGCTGGCACTGATGCTGCTCACCGAGGCCCGCCGAGCGGCCAGAGTCTCGGCGAGCGGCGAACTAGTCACCCTCGGTGAGCAAGATCGCGAGAGCTGGGACGCGGCGCTGATCACCGAGGGTCACCGACTAGTGCGCGAACGCTTGGCCGCCCGGGTGGCTCCTGGCCGGTACCAGATCCTCGCAGCGATCGGTGCCGTGCACACCTCCGCTCACCACGTACGCGACACCGACTGGTCGCAGATCGTCGCTCTCTACGACCAGCTCGTCCGACTCGACCCCTCGCCGATCATCGCGCTCAACCGGGCCATCGCGGTCGCCGAGCTTGACGGCCCGCAAGTGGCGCTGGTGGCCATCGACCATCTTGAGTACGAACTGGCCGACTATCACGCCTACCACGCCACCCGCGCCGAGCTGCTGCGACGGCTAGGACGCAGCCAGCTGTCGCGCGTGGCGTATGACAAAGCCATCGAACTCGCTGGTAACACCGCCGAGATCGCCTACCTGACACGCCGCCGCGATTCGCTTCGGGGCGATTAGTTCGCGTGACCCGGTTCGTCCATGTCTTGATGGGCCCCAAGAGCGCCACCACGACAAGCACACGGAGGATCGACATGACCGGCGATCGGCTTGACGACGCGGAGGACCGTGCGGTGCTGGCCTTCCTGGCAGCGCAGCGCGAGGCGGTGCTCGCCATCGTGGCGGGACTGGACGAGGACGCGTGGCACCGCTCCGTCGTGCCGTCGGGCTGGACTCCAGCCGGGCTGGTCGATCACCTAGGCGGTGCCGAGTGGCACTGGTTTCAGGGAGTTGTGGCCGGCGCGGGTGCCGGGTCGGCGCCAGCTGAGGATCTGCCTCCCTACGATCCGAGCAAGGCACCAGCCTTCATTACTGACCTGCCCGCAGCGGACATCGTCAGCTTCTATCGTGACCAGTGCGCGCGCTCTGATGCGGTACTGGCGATCACGCCGCTGTCGGCACGGCCGCGCGGACGGCACGGCGGCGCGGACGAAGAGCCGCCGGACGTGCGCTGGGTCGTGCTGCACATGATCGAAGAGACCGCCAGGCATGCCGGTCACCTCGACATCGCCAGGGAGCTGATCGACGGCCAGACCGGACTCGGCCCGCGCTGATCGCAGCAAGCCTGGCTACCCGATCAGGGTCCAGGCACGGCTGGACTAGTAGCGACGGAGCGGTTAACGAGGATCTATGCCCCCCAGGATCAGGAAGATCGCCGTGGGTACCCAAGCCAGCGACGGCACCCACAGTCGCGCCAGCGAGTAGGCCCCCTTTCGCCCGGTGGGTCAGACATTCGTCCGGCGAACCGCGCTATCGACACCGCCGTTGCGTTTTCTTGGAGCGGTGGGGTTAGCGGCGGGGCGGCGCGGTCGATGCTCGCTCGACGACCCGTGGCTCCGGCTTGTCGAGCCGCTGCATCTGCGGGATCGCCTCGCCCTTGATCATCGTGACCAGCGACGTGGCGGCAGTCTGGCCGAGCTCGAACAAGGGCATGGCGATGGTGGAAAGCGAGGGGATCAGGTATTCGGCGATCTTGGCGTCGTGGAAGGCGATCATCGACAGGTCGGCTGGGACGGCGACGCCCGCAGAGTGACAGGCGGACAAGGCGCCGGTGGCCGCGACCAGGCTGCTGACCGCGACGGCCGTGGGCGGACGCGGCTGCGCCAGCAGCCGGAGCATGGCGTCGTGACCGCCGGCCTCGTCGAATGACGCGCGCTGTACGTAGCCGCGGTGCACCGGCAGCCCGGCGGCCCGCATGGCCTGCTTGAAGCCGTCGAGCCTGCGGGCGGCGGTATCGACATCAGCGAGGCCGGCGATACAGGCGATGCGGGTGTGCCCGAGGCTGATCAGCTTCTCCACGCCGCAGGCCATGCCGCGCTCATCGTCTTCGATGATGCTCGGCAGCCCGCCGCGGATCCGCCGGTTCAGCACCAGGCAGTTCGGGGCGCCGTCGACGAGTACCTGGGGCAGCGATTCGCGTTTAGTGCCGCTGGCGATGAGCAGGCCATCGACCCGACCGCCGAGTACCAGCTCCTGATAGGCGGCATCGACCTCGCCGAAGTCCGACGACTCGGTCAGCAGCATGACGTAGCCGGCCCCGCGCGCAGCGGCCTCCGCGCCCTGGATGATCGGCTCGTACACCACGTTCGCCGCGCTGGGGATGATCAGGCCGAGCGTCATGGTCCGCCGGGTCGCGAGGCTCCTGGCCTGCACGTTCGGCACGTAGCCGAGCCGTTTGGCGGTCACCAGGATCCGGTCCCTGGTATCTGGCCTGACCCGCACGGCCGGGTCCGCACGGAGCACGCGGGAGACTGTGGACGGGTCTACCCCAGCGGCCTTGGCCACCGCAAGCAGCGTGCCTGGGCGCCCCCCGGTCGCCCAGGCGGGTGCCTCCGGCGCCTGCCCGTTTTCCGGCACAGCTTCACCGGCCACATCGCCTCCTGGTCAGCCCGCCGCGACGGAACGCGCAGCGGGGAAACGCTCAGCGAGGAAGCGCTTCAGCACATTGTGCGTCAGGCGAGCCACGTCATTGTCGTAGCCATTAAAGGCCAGCGAACCCAGCCAGGTAATGGACCCTACCGAGAAAACTATCCCGCCTCCGGCATAAGGGACAATGACCACGTCCGACCGCACCAATGCCTGCTCGGTCCCGCCTTGTCCTGGTGCGGTAAACGCCAGGTCTTCCACCGCCAACTGGTAGGCGTCGCTGTGCCCGTTCGACGTCGCCAGCACGATCGTTTCCGCTGGAGTGCCCCGGCTGGCATCGGCCCGGTCGACCTCGTTACCTGCCGCCCCGCCCAGCAACAACCCGAAGTCGCCGATCGCAGCCGGATCACTGATGCCGTCGAATACGAACCCCCAGTCCTCGGCCAGCTCAGCCGCCAGCACCCGGCGATATCCAGGTGCCTTCTCGTCGGCGCCCTGGGCGGCGAACCCGACGCCGAACAGCCGGTTCGGCGGTCGACCGCGATGCCGCCAGAGTCCGCCAGGCTCCCCGGTGCTCGAGTGGTAGCACTCCCCCGGCTCACTCTCCCAGGCCCGGCCGCCGCTAGTGCCGCGCCGGATCTCGATCAGCCCGTCCTTGTCGGCCGACGTGACCCAGTAAAAGCCGTTGCCGCCCAGGTACATGAGCCGGCCACCGCCGCGGACGTGCGTCTCAAGCGCATCGAGCATGGCCAGGCTGGCGTACTCTGGGTGGCTGCCGGTGAGCACCACCTGGTATCCGGCGAGCAGCGCGGCACCCTCGGCGTCGAGCAGATGGTCGGTGATGACGTCGTAGTCGTAGCCGAGCCGCTCAAGCCAGTCCAGCAGGTACAGGTCTTCGCCGAGGTGCACCGGCCCGTTGAAAAGCCAGAACCGGTAGCTGGGATCCAGGTTCAGCACCGGCCGGGCTGGCGATGAGTAGCACACGCCGGTCCCGTCGGCATGGTGGTCGTACAGCGAAAGGCCGAAGTCCCTGCGCGCCGAGATCTCCTCGTCCTGCCTGCTCGGCCAGGACCGGACGCCATCGAAGTGGTCAAGCCCTTCGCGGACATGCTCATTGGCGTACGCCAGGTAGGTGAATGTCGGCAGCAGCACGGCGATCGGCGGGCGCTTCCTGCTGGCCCGCGCGGGCGGCGCCACAAAGAACGGCACGTACCGCCGACCAGCCGCGCTGGTCAGGGTGATCGCATATACCCCGGAGCGCAGCTGGTCAGGCAAGGTCAGCGTGACTGTGGTGCGCCACCGGGCGTCGGAAAGATCATCTTCATGAAAGTTGAGCGCTCGGTACTGTCGCGGCGAAGCGCTGAACGCGAGCACCGTGCCGTCCCAGTTATGCCCGGTCACGCCGGCCATCGGCGTGTTGACCAGCCGCAGCCCGGCCGGCTCACCGCTAAGTTCGGCCACTTCCCCGGCACTGGCCTGCGGCCCGAGCTGCCAGCGGTAGCAGAACTCGCCATCGCCGGCCCCGCGCAGTACCGGTGCCTCAAGCTTGCCGTTGAAGTGCTCGCGCTCGGCCGCCGACTCGCTGAGCGCGGCCAGCACCAGCCGCTCCGGCGGCCGGCTGACGTCCCCGGTAATCGTGACGGCCAGCTCCTCCGGGCCGCCGGGATGGGAATGCACACTGCTGATCCGCGCCTGCGCGGACCCGGCGGCCAGGTCGAGCCGCAGCAAGGCTCGGTACCAGCGACCAGCAAGCAAGGCACCGCTGTCGCAGCCGCGGACCTGGTCAGCGCCGCTGCCGAGGCGCACTTCCGGCCGGCCAGCGCTGGTCAGCGCCAAGGCGATGACCAGCTCACCGGCACCGTCGAGTAGTGCCGCCACGACCTGGCCGCCAGGTGCGGGCAGCAGGCTTGGCCGCAGCAACAGCTCAAGCTCAGCCCAGCGAGCCGCCCGCAGGCCAGGCAGCTGACCCGACACCGCCAGCGAACCCGGCCTGACCGGTTGCAGCCGGGCCGGAAGGTCGCGGGCAGGCCACCAGTCCTGCGGCTCTTCGCGTCGGCCTGGCCCGGCCTCGCTCACGTCCCCCTGGATGACCCTGACCACCTCGACCCGGTAGGCGAGCGCGCTGCTTGCCTTGAGGTCCACCACCTCGCCCGGCCGGGCGGTCCACCGGTCCAGGTAGCCGTGCGGGCTCTCGTTCACCCGGTGGCCTCGTCGCTGAGCAGCAGCCTGATCGCCTCGGCTGACCGGGCGAAGGTCTGCGTATGGGCCCGGAGCCTGGCACTGGCCGGGGAGGCAAGCGCGGCGTGCAAGTCGGCGCTGGTGCGGAAGTACAGCAGCCCGATCCCATCCGGGCCGCCCGGGGCCGGTCGGCCACCGGAAGCTGGCTGGCTCGCACCAGGCCGGGCAGCTCAGCGATCAGGTTGGCGTGCTCGCCGAGCCAGGTACGCAGGAATTCCTCCCTGGTCAGCTCTGGACGCCGGGTGAGCAGCACGAAGTAGACGTTCGGCTCGCTCACGTCGCCACGCTGACCTGGTCATACAGCGGATACAACGTGCCGGCCACCGGACCGAAGCCGGTCAGCCTGGGGGCGATGGCATAGGTTTCCTGCGGCGAGCACAGCGGGACGTACGGCAGCTCGCGCATGAACGTCTCCTGCACCGCCTGGCTGGCGGTGATCGCTTCGGCAGCCGTTTTGGCCTGGAGAAACCGGTCGTAGGCCGCGTCCACGGCGGGCAGCTTGGCACCTTGCCAGTTGCCGTCGCCGGTGCAGGACGAGCGCGAGAAGCCCATGATCGCCTCGACCGAGTCCGGCCAGAGCCACTTGGAAACGAACGCGGCCGGCCGCTCTTCGACGGCGCGGTAGAAGCACTCGAACGGCTCAGCGAAGGTGAACCGCAGCACGATCCCGGCCTGGGCCAGCTGGCTGGCCAGCTCGGCCACCAGCCGCCGGAACGGCTCGGCCTCCTGGGTCACGCAGTCGATGCGCAGCGCCAGCCCGGCGCGAGTCCGCACGCCGTCGGCGCCACGGAGATAACCGAGCCGGTCCAGCGTGGCCTGCGCCTGGGCCGGCGTCAGCGGCGGCACCGTGGCCGGGTCGTACGACCCGGCGTACCGGTCACCGGCTGGCACCGGCGAACGCCGCCCGTCGCCCCGACCGCCGAACGCCGCTCGCACCAGCGCGTCCCGGTCGATCAGCCCGTCCACTGCCCGCCTGAAGTCCAGCTCGCCGAAGCCGCGCGGGTCATCGAAGTTGAAGCCGAGGTAGAACTGCGAGATCTCGGGCTGGGAGCGGACCAGCCACCGGCCCTGATCGCCTTCCCCGGTCCCCAGCGCCGGGACGGCTCGGACCACGTCCGCCGAGCCACCGCTGAGCAGGGCGAGCCGGTCGGCCTCGGCCGGCATCGAACGCCAGCGGATCCTGGGAGGACCGGCCGAGGCCGGATCGACCCGCTGCGCGACTACCTCATCAGGCGCGAAGGACACCAGCCGATAGGGACCCGTGCCGTCGGCGATCGTCACCCCGAACTGGTCACCGAGCTGGCTACGCAGGTCGTCATTGCAGATGGCGGTGTGCGTGCCCCACAGCAAGGTGGGCAGGCCCAGGTACCGATAGTGCAGCCGCAACTCGACCGTCCCGGCGTCGAGCGCCGTCACTTGGTCGACCGGGTCCCAGTACCACAGCTGCCTGGCCCGGCCGTCGCCCCAGCGGCAGCGGTCGAGCGCCGCGACGACAGCGGGCGCGTCGCAGCGGGCACCTGAGTGGAAGGCGGCGCCTTCCCTGATGTGCAGCCGCCAGGTCAGCCCGTCGTCCAGCACCTGCCAAGACGCGGCCAGACCGGGCAGCGGCGTATCGTCGGCGCCTTTCTGCAGCAGCGTCTCGTAGATCGCCACGCTTGGCGGATCGATGTGGTCGCCGCCGACCGGATCGAGCCTGGTGAACCGGTACTCGAAAATCTCGTCCATGCCTGCCCCTGTCATTGGTCGCTCACCTGCTCAGCTCTGCCGGTACATCGGCCGGCCCGGCGCTATCCGGCTGTAGGACGAGCCGCCCGCGCACCGCGCTCAGCCGACCGCCGAGCCAGACCTTGGCTGGGCGCAGCAGCGCGGCCGGATCGGCGCGCACATCGGCATCGACTAGCAGCAGGTCGGCGGACAGACCGGGCTCGATGGCGCCGGTCACCCCGGCCAGGCCGAGCGCGCGGGCCGGCCAGGCGGTCGCCGCGGCCAGCGCGTCGGCCAGGTCGAGGCCCACGTCCCGATGCAGGGCAAGTACCGCCGCCGCGGAGTTCCCGTGCCCGACGTTCGTCACTCCGCCGTCGGTCCCGGCTAGCAGCGTGATGCCGCGGGCGTGCATGGCGGCGAAGACCGGGAGCATGTCGTGCCTGATCTTCGACCGCTCGGCCGTCGGCGGGAAGCTCTGGCCAGGCACCCGCATGCCGACCGTGATCGTCGGGTCGATGACCGTCCGGGCCTGGCGCAGCGCGGCCAGCGTGGCCGGGCTGACCGAGATGCCGTCAGGCGAGCCGCAGGTGCCGTGCGCGACGATCGGCACGCCGGCCTTGGCGGCCAGCGCGACCGCCTGTTCGGAATGGGCGTGCGCCACCAACGGCCGCCCGAGCCTGGTCGCCTCGGCCACCAGCGCCACGATCACCTCGGGCGGGTACTGCAGCATGCCAGGGTTGCTGCCGGGCGTCAGGTTCCCTCCGGTCATCATGACCTTGAGGAAGTCGGCGCCAGCCGCCACCTGGCAGCGAGCCTGCTTGATCACGTCATCGAGTGAGTCCGCGCAGGCCCCGAGCCAGGAGCAGTGCCCGGCTGTGGTGGTAATGGGCGCGCCGCTCGACAAGATCCTCGGCCCGCAGGCCCGGCCGGCCGCCACCGCCGCGCGCAGCGAGATGGCCACCCCGCCGCGCGCTCCGCAATCGGCCACCGTGGTGACCCCGCGCGCCAGCGCGGTCTGCGCATTGCTCAGCGCCAGCAGTCCGAGGTCCACGTCAGAGGCGCCGATCACCTCAGCAACCGGATCAAGGCCGCCGCTGAACGACAGGTGAGCGTGGCTGTCGATCAGCCCTGGCAGCAACGTAGCGCCAGGCAGATCGAGCACCTCAGGCACGCCAGGCAGCAGCGCCTGACCGGTCACGTCGGTCCTGACTTCGGTGATGACGCCATCAGCGGCCACCACCGTCACGTTCTCGGCCAAGCCCCGGCCGGGAAGAAAGGCAAGCCCCACCCGGAGCGCGAACGCTGACGCCGCTAGCGCGGAGCGTTCGGCCCGGATGGCGGCATCGGGAAACGGTGTCAAAGCAAGTTGGCCGGCAGGCCGATCTTATTGAACTGGTTGGCCGCCAGCTCGATGTGCCGTTTGCCGTTCACCATCGAGAAGTTGAGGTGCCCGGGAAGCAGCGCGGAATAGTCAAAGGTCAGCAGCTTGTTCATGGACTCCGCGTACGCCTGGACGCTGGAGTCCGTGACGTTCTGCAAGATGATCTTGCCGCCCCAGAACACATGATCGCCGGTGAAGAGGTAGCCGCCGTCACCACCGGTGAGCAGGTAGCAGATGTGGCCACGGCAGTGGCCAGGCGTGTCGATCGCGGTCAGCGTGAACCGGCCGGCCGTGAACTTCTCGCCGTCGGTCAGCTCAAGGTCGATCTCGCACGGCTCAAGGTCGAACTCGGACGGGTAGAAGCCGAAGCTCTTGGCCCAGCGCAGCCCGTTGTCTTCCTCGTCGCCTTCGCGCACCTGCTCGGCGACCTCGCCGGAGATCGCGATCTTCAGGTCAGGCGACAGCGCGGTTCGCATGTGCGCGAGCGCCCCGGCGTGGTCGGCGTGGTAATGCGTGACAAAGAGCCGGGAGATCTGCCTCGGGTCCAGTCCTTCCCGCTTGATGTTGGCGACGACCTGCTCGCCACCGTCAAAGCCGGCGTCGATCATCCACAGGCCTTCACCGGTGTCGATGATGTAGCTGTTGGCGTCGAGACGGCCGGACAGATTGAAGCCGTAGTCACCGCCACCGACCAGGTACAGGTGATCGTTGATCTTCATCGCGCTGTCAGCTCCTCCGGGATCGAATAGGCGTGGGCGGTCAGGCCGCCGTCCACCACCAGGTTGTGGCCCGTGATGTAGGCGGCGTCGTCGGAGGCGAGGTAGGCGTAGGCGGCGGCGATTTCCTCCGGCTTGCCGAGCCTGTTCATCGGCACCAGCGGCCAGCTCTCCCGCGCCCGCTGCATCGCTTCCTCGCTGCCGAGCACGGCCAGCGACTGGGGCGTGTCCAGCGGACCTGGGCTGACCGTGTTCACCCTGATGCCGTGGTCAACCAACTCGAGCGCCATGGTCTTGGCCAGGTTCACGATGCCGGCCTTGGCGGCACCGTAGTGCGCATAATCTTTGGAGGCGCCGAGCGCGGAAACCGAGGCGGTGTACAGGATCGAGCCGCCCTTGCCGTCCTTGACCATCTGCGCGGCGGCCAGCTGACCGAGCACGAACGAAGCCCGCAGCATGACCGCGATGACCCGGTCCCACTCGTCGACTGACATCTCAAGGAACGGCTTGGCGCTGTGCGCGGGCGCGTTGCTGACCAGGATGTCGAGCCGGCCTGCGGCCGCCGTGAGCTGGCCGATCGCCTCGGCGCACTGCTCGCTCGAAGTGACGTCGCCGATGAACTTGATCACCTTGGCGCCCTGATCCTGCACCTCGGCGGCCACGATGTCGAGATTGGCGGCATTGAGGTCGTACAGGCAGATGGTGCTCGCGCCCTCCGACGCGAACCGGTTCGCGGTCGCACGGCCGACGCCGCTCGCGGCGCCGGTGATGAGCGCGCTGCGCCCAGTGAGCCTGCGGCAAGACATTTCCTTGTTGCTCCTTTTCGAATGGGATTTTTGCTAAGCGGCGCGGGCCGCTAGCTCGGCAGCGATCCGTTCGGTGGTCGGCAGGACAGCCGCAGAAAGCACGGGCGACGCCGGCACCCGGCTGTCCGTGGCCGCGATGCGGACGGGCGGCACTTTGAGCTGCGGGCCAAGGGCTTCGCTCACTCTGGCGACGACCTCGCCGCCGAAGCCGCCGGTCCGGTTGGCCTCGTGCACCACGGCAAGTCGGCCGGTGCGCGCGACCGATTCGAGCACCGGGTCCAGGTCAAGCGGCGACAGCCAGCGCAAGTCGATCACGGTCGCGCTGATCCCCTGGGCAGCGAGCAGGTCGCAGGCCGCGAGCGCGTCAGGGACGACGCTGCCCCAGGACACCACGGTGTAGTCCGACCCCTCGGTCAGTACCCGCGAGCCGCCGATCGGCTCGACCGGTGCGTCGAGTGGGACCTGGCCCTTGACCGGATACAGCCGCCTGCTCTCGAACAGCAGCACAGGATCGTCGCTGGCGATGGCCGCCCGCAGCATCGCGTAGGCCTGAGCTGCTCCGGATGCCAGCCCGACCCGCAGTCCGGGGATGTGGGCGAACAGCGCCTCAAGGCTTTGGCTGTGCTGCGCGCACGAGCCCGGCGTCGCACCTTGCTGCGTGCGGATAGTCAGCCGGGGGATCAGCGCCCCGCCGGAGACGTACCTGGCGTTCGCGACCTGGTTCACGATCTGGTCCATCGCAACGAGCAGGAAGTCGCCGTACATCACCTCGACCACCGGCCGCAGGCCCGACACCGCTGCGCCGAGCGCGGTGCCGATCATCGCTGACTCGCTGATCGGGGTGTCGAACACCCGATCGCCGAACTTGGCGTGCAGTCCTTTGGTCGCGCCGAACGGGCCGTTCGGCAGCGCCACGTCCTCGCCGAAGACGATGGTCTCAGGCATGGCCGCGAGCGACCAGGCGAGTGCCTCGTTCACGGCCCTGATGTAGGACAGCTCGACGGTGCTCACGCTGTGGCCTCCTGGTAGATCCCGGTCAGCACGGCCGCCGGATCGGCCGGCGGGCAGCCCCTAGCCGCTGTCAGCGCGGCCGCTAGCTCGGCTTGCACCTTGGCCTTGGCGGCGTTGACGGCGGCGTCGTCGCCGATCCGCGCGGCCATCCTCGGCAGCGGATCGGCCTGCCGGGCGGCCGCAAGCTCGCCGGCCGGACGGTACGCCTGGACGTCGCCCGAGTAGTGCCCGACCAGCCGCTGAGTCATCGCCTCGACCAGGGCGGGGCGGCCGGATGTCAGCACGGCCGCTCGGGCGGCGCCAACCGCTTCGGCGACCGCGACTGGGTCGTTGCCGTCGGTCTGGCTGCCAGTGATCCGATAGGCCGCCGCGCGCTCGTGCGCGGGCACCGCAGTCAGCGCGTCCGCTGGCGTCATCTCGGCGTAGCCGTTGTTCTCCACGATCACGACGAGCGGCAGCGACAGCACCGAGGCGAGGTTCAACGTCTCGTGCACTACGCCCTGATTCATCGCGCCGTCGCCGATCGACACGACGCCGACCGCGGCCTGGCCCTGCAACTTCCTGGCCAGCGCGGCACCCGCCGCCATCGGCAGGCCAGCACCGACGATCGAGTTCTCGCCAAGGAAGCCGTAGCCGGGCGCCATCAGGTAGGCCGAGCCGCCCCGGCCGCCGCCGATCGATGACCGACGGCCAAGCAGTTCGGCGAACATCTCGGTCACTGGCACGCCCCTGGCAATCGCCCAGCCGTGCCCGCGATAGGTACCGACCACCGCGTCGCCGGATTCGAGCGCGGCGCACGCCCCGGCGGGGATCGCCTCCTGGCCGATGCACAGGTGCACCGAGCCGGTGATCTCCCGGTCGGTGACCAGCGCAAGCACCTGTTCTTCGAAGCGCCTGATCAGGTACATCCGCTCGTAGAGCGCCACGAGATTCACGCGTTCTCCTCAGCCTTGACCCGGCCGGCCAGCTCGAATGCCGCCTGCTCCAGGGTGAATTTCACGGTGAGGCTGGTGACTTGCCTCGCGTAGTCGTCGTCGCTGCCGTCGGCCTGGCCGATCAGGTCGGCGCGCAGGCACCAGGCGTTGGTCGCGTCGAGCACCTGCTGGGCGCAGCGGTCCATCGCCGCTCCCGGCTCAGGCACCACGACCAGCTTCGGCACCAGCCGCCAGCCCGGCGCGAGCCGCTGCCGAGCGGGAGCGGCGAAGGCGGGCCCGATCAGCACGACGGCCGACGGCACCGGGCTGAGCTCTTGTCCGAGCAGCAGGCCAGCCGTCTGGCCCAGGACGACGACCGCAGCCGCGCCGCTGACTTCCTGGCGCAACGTCTGGTAGGCGGCGCTGATGCCGGCGGCGGCGCCGCGGCGGTCGCCGTCGCTGAGGCCGTGCCCGGGCAGGTCGATGGCGAGCACCGAGATCCCGGCGGCCGCGATCGGCTCGGCCAGCCAGCGCACCGCGTCGAGGTCGCCGCCCAGGTCGTGCAGTAGCAGCAGGCCCAGGTCGGACTGCGGCCACGCCCAGGCGATGCCGCGGATGGCACCAGCCGGGCCAGGAAGCTGAATCGCGGTGGCGGCTGGAGGTGAGATCGTGTTCATGTCGGAATCCTGGGGATCGCGTCGATCAGGCTGGCCGTATACGGATGGGATGGCGCTTCGAAGATCTGCGCAGGTGCTCCTTGCTCGACCACGACCCCGTGCTGCATGACCAGCACCCGCTCGCAGAACTGCCGCACGATGCCGAGGTCGTGGCTGATGAACAGGCAGGTCAGGTCGAGTTCGCGGCGCAGGTCAACGAGCAGGTTGAGCACCTGGCCCTGCATCGACACATCAAGCGCGCTGACCGGTTCGTCGGCGACCAGCACCTGCGGCCGCATCGCGAGCGCCCTGGCGATGGCGACCCGCTGACGCTGCCCGCCGGACAGTTCGTGCGGGTAGAAGTCCTGGTACCGCCTGGGCAGGCCGACCAGGTCGAGCAGCCGACCAAGGTCGGCGGCGGCCGCCCGCCGGCCGAAGACCCGCTTAGCCCCCTGGCAGATGCTGGTGCCGATCGTCATCCTCGGATCGAGCGAGGCGAACGGATCCTGGAAGACCGCCTGGATAACCTGCGGCACGCCGGCCCGCTCCCGCCGGCTGCCATGCCATACATCGATCCCGGCCACGGTGATCTGGCCCGAAGTGGGCGGAGTCAGCCGCAGTGCCATCCGGGCGATCGTGGTTTTGCCACTACCGCTCTCCCCCACCACGCCGAGCGTTTCCGCCTTGCCGAGCGAAAACGAGACAGCGTCCACGGCGAGGTGCCTGCCGCCGGCCCCGCGACCGGTTCGGTAGACCTTGGTGACCTCGGTGAACTCAAGCAGCCCCGGAGCTGTGGCGGTCATCTGGCCACCTGCGATTCGATCGGATTAACGCAGCGGACCTGGGCTGCCCCCAGCGCCGCCAGCCCAGGATGATCCGCGCACCCGGCCACTGACCGGTCGCACCTGGGCACGAACCGGCAGCCGGCCGGCCAGTGCCCTGGCTCGGCGACGTTGCCTTGGATGAAGCCGAACGGCTCGCCGTACTCGCCTAGGCGACCGCTCCTGATCAGCCCCTGCGTATAGGGGTGCCGGGGCGCGCGAAACAGGTCGGCGGTGCCAGCCACCTCGACGACTTCGCCTGCGTACATCACCGCGACCCGGTCGGCGAGCTGGCCGACTAGGCCGAGGTCGTGCGAGATCCACAGCACGCTCATGCCGAGCTCCCGCCGCAGCTCGGTGACCAGCTCGACGATGCCGGCCTGGGTGGTGACATCGAGTGCGGTAGTCGGCTCGTCGGCGAGCAGCACCCTGGGCTTGAGCACGAGCGCGGCCGCGATCATCACCCGCTGCCGCATGCCGCCGGAGAACTCGTGCGGGTAGGCGCGCATCCGCTGCGCCGCTCGCGGGATCCCGACCCGGTCGAGCAGTTCGATCGCGTTCCGCCTGGCTTGGGCGGCGCTCACGTCCTGGTGCGCCAGCACCGTCTCGACGATCTGGCTGCCGATCTGGGCGCACGGGTCCAAGCTGGTGAGCGGGTCTTGGAAGATCATGCTGATCGACTCGCCGCAAAGGGCGCGCAACTGCTTGCGGGTCAGGCCGCGCAGCGGCAGGCCGGCCAGCGCGACCTCGCCGCCAGTGATGGCGATCCCGCGCGGGAGCAGGCCCATGCAGGCCAGGGCGGTGAGGCTCTTGCCCGAGCCGCTCTCGCCGACCAGTCCGACGATCTCGCCGTCGGCCAGGTCAAGGTTCACGTCGGTGACCAGCGCCCGGCTGGCCGTCCTGGTGGCGTGCGTGATCGACAGCCCGGCGATCCGCAGTGCTGGCTCGCCGTTCATCGCTGCCTCACCCGGCCTTGCGGGTCGAGCCGGTCGCGCAGGTAGTCACCGAGCGCGTTGAGAAAGAGCACCACGACGGCGAGCAGCCCGCCGGACAGTACGACCGGCCACCAGGTGATGTCCAGGTACTCGCGGCCGACCGAGAGCACCAGGCCGAGGCTCGGTGTCGGGGCTTGCACCCCAAGGCCGAGAAAGGAAAGCCCGGCCTCGCCGATGATCGCGGTCGCCAGGAAGTAGACGACCATCACGATGGTCACCGGCAGCAGGTTGACCACGAAGTGCCGGACGCTGATGACGATCTTGGGTACCCCGAGAACGCGGGCGGCGTGCACGAAGTCCCGCTCGCGCAGCGACAGCACCTCGCCGCGCACGATCCGGGCGAAGCCCGGCCAGTTGGTCAGCCCGAGCGCCAGCACGACGGTGGTCAGGCTCGGCCCGATCCAGCCGGCCAGCACGACTGCCAGCAAGATCGCAGGGAACGCCCACGTCACATCGGTCACGACGTTCGCTGTCGCGTCGGCGACGATGCCGAAGTACCCGCCAAGAATGCCGATGACCAGCCCAAGTACGACCGAGATCAGCGCCACTCCGATGCCGATCGCCAGCGAGATGCCAAGGCCGGAGATGAGCTGCCAGCCCAGGTCCCTGCCCAGGTTGTCGGTGCCGAGCAGATGGCCAGGTGCGAGCGGTGATTTGAAGGTCGCGATGAGGTCCTGGTTGAGATACAGGTGCCGGAACGAAGGGACCACCTGGATGAAGATCCCGGCCGCGCCCGCAACGATGAGGATGACGAGGCCGATCGTCCAGCCGAGGTTCCTTGGCGCGGCCAGCCGGCGGAGCGCGGTGGTCGGTCTGGTCGCGGCCGGCTCAGTCGGCTGAGCGTCGATGGCGGTCATCTACTGGATCCCTCCCGTCACCCGGACGCGTGGATCCACCACGGAAATCAGAATGTCGCCGAGTGCGCTGGCGAGGACGACGACCGCGGCGATCAGCACGGTGAGCACCTCGGTCACCGCGTAGTCGCGCTGCAGCACGGACTGGACCAGCGTGGTGCCAAGCCCGGGCCAGCGAAACAGCACCTCGACCAGCAACGTGTAGGCCAGCAGGCTTCTGACCTGGATGACGCCGAGTGACAGCACCGGCCCGAGCGCGTTGCGCAGCACGTGCCGCCATTCGATCCGCCGGTCCGAGATGCCACGGGCGCGCAGCGTCCTGGTGAAGTCCGCCGAGATCTGCTCAAGGAACGATGTGCGGGTGACCCGGACGGTGAGCGAGAACGGCTCGGCGGCGAGCACCACAGCAGGCAGGACCAGGTTCGAGAACGAGCCCGCGCCGGCCACCGGAAGTAGCTCAAGGTGCACGCCGAAGATCAGGATCAGCACCACGCCGAGCACGAAGTTAGGTATGGAAAGCAGCAAGCTCGACCCGAACCTGACCACCCGGTCGAACACCGAGCCGCGGTAGATAGCCGCCAGCGCGCCGAGCGGAATGCCCAGACCGAAGACCAGCAAGAAGGCCGAGCCTGCCAGCAGCCCGGTGTAGCCGATCGAGTTAGCGATGATGGTGGTCACCGCCACGTTGCTCACCAGCGAGGTGCCGAAATCGCCAGTCAGCAGGCCGGAGATGAAATGCCAGTACTGCACGGGGAGCGGGTCGAGCAGTCCATGACTGCGCTCCCAGGCGATGATCTCCGCGTGCGGCGTGGTGGACACGTTGAGAACGCTGTCCACCACGCTGCCCGGCGAGGCGTGCAACGCGAAGAACGTCACGACTGACGCGAGGAAGATGACCAGCACGGCGTAGCCGAGCCTGGTCGCCACGGCAAGATTCATCTACGCGGTCGTAAGCCAGACGTCGTTATAGAACGGGTACAGGTTCGCCTGGTTCGGCTGCCAGCCCACGACGTGCTTGGCGTGCACCCAGATCGTGTTCTGCGTGTAGATCGGGATGATCGGCAGTTGCTGGGCGAGTACCACCTGGTATTGCAGCGCCGCCTGGTGAAGCTGATCGGTGTCGCCGGCTGTCTGCCACGCGGTGAACGCGTCATACACCGGCTTGAGCGCCTTGAGAGTGGGCTGGTAGAACTGCACGAACAGCGCCACCACATCGATCGGGCTTGACCACAGCCACTTGAAGGCATAGGACGTCGTCTTGTTGGTGAGCTTGGGGTAGAACGCTGCCGACGCCAGGCTGGACACGTTCATCTGCACGCCGACTTTGGCTAGCATCTGCGAGACCGCCTGCAACACCTGGTTTTGCGTGTCGTCAGTCAGGTTGTAGGTGGTGAAGGACAGCTTGGTGCCGTTCTTCTCCCGCACGCCGCCGCTGCCCATCTTCCAGCCGGCCGCGTCGAGCAGCGACCCTGCCTTGTCAGGGTCGTACTGGTTGTACTGCTCGACCTGCGGGTTGTACCACTTCCACTTGGTCATCACCGGCCCGTAGGTGGCGGCGGCATGGCCGAGGAAGATCGAGCTCACGATGGTCTGCCGATCGATCGCGTGCGAGATCGCCTGGCGAACGGTCAGGTCGTCGAAGCCGAGGGTGCTGTCCCCCATGTTCACCGAGAGGAAGAAATTCGACAGTTCCTGGAACTCCTGCACGACCAGGTTGGGATCGCTCTTCAGGGTCTCCACATCCTGCGGCGGCGGGTTCTTGATCGCGTCGACCAAGCCGGTCTGCATCTGCGGTGCCCGCTGCGAGGCCTGCGTGATCGGCACCCACTGGATCGCGTCCAGGTAGGCCTTGCCCTTGTTGGTGAAGAACGGAACGATCGAGCCCGGGTAGTCCTCCCAGCGCTTCACCACGACATGCTGGCCGGGCACGTAACTGGAGAGCACGAAAGGTCCGGTGCCGTCGGTCGGCAGCGTGCCGTACTTGGTGCCCTGCTGTTTCCAGGTCACCGGGTTCATGATGTAGGAGTACTCGGTGACGACGGTCTCCTGGAAGGCCTGGAACGGATGGCTCGTCGTGCAGACGACGTTCTCGCCCTGGGCCTCGACCTTGGTGATCGGCGTCCAGAATGGTGGATTCTGGGCGATCTTCGGGTTGCGGAAGATGTTGAAGTCCTCGGCGACGACCGCGGCCGTCAACGGCGCGCCTGACTGGAACTTGAGCCCCTGCCGCAGGTGGAAGGTCCAGCCGCTGGCGGCGCTGGTGAATTTGTCGGCCAGCATCGGCACGATCTGGCCTTCAGGGTTGCGGATGACGACCGCTTCGAATAGCGCGTTGTAATCGGGGTCGGCCCAGTTGTTCGCGACCGGGTTGGGCGGGGTGAAGTCCCGGTCGTAACCTTCGCGGAACGTACCGCCCTTCTTGGGCTTGCCGCTGGCGGTCCCGCCGGATGAACTCGGCGAATTGCCGCCGCACGCGGCCAGTATCGGGCCAATGACCGCGGCGCTCACGCCAAGCAGTCCGGCCCGGCGAAGTACGTCGCGGCGGCTGAGGCGCTGTGCTGCGTACTGCTCGACGATCTCTGCCATGCCGCCTGGCGATGGATCCACGAGTCCTCCTTGATGCTGAGCGGCTACTGCTCGGGACCGTAGAACAAGCGCTTGTTCAAGTCAAGCAAATCACTCAATGAGGTTCTCTCGTTACCATAGGTAGCTGCAGGTCGCTTGTCGGGCGATCATGCCATGATTCGCCTGGTCAGGTGGTGGCATCTAGCCGATTTGTCGAGGTTACGCGGCATGCTGATACCGTCGATCACCGTGCTGAGGCCCAGCATCGCCCGCTATTCTCGGCGTTCGTCCGAGGAAACGTGAACAAACGCTTGTTCGCAACGGAGGCGCGGTGTTAGCCTCCCCTCGTGCTCCGGGGCTATCTCGATCAACTATCCGTCGCACCCGGTGCCGCGCTGCCCGCCCGGCTCAGCGGCGACGACCAGGTACCGGCCGTCCAGGTGCTGAGGTTCCGCCATAGCGACCCGAACCCCGCTGGCCCAGGCGTGCTCGCGGAGCCACAGGACTGGCAGGTTACCCAGCTGCGCGAGGTCAGACCCGGGCGGGAAAGCCCCGGCTCGGCCGGGCTGGTGCCCGGCTGCTTTCCCGACCAGGTGGCCACCGTCACGTTCTGCGCCTGGATCGAGCCGACCAGGCTGGACGGCGAGCCAGTGATAGCTGCCTGGCAGGCGGGCAGCCAGGTGACTCGGCTGCTGCTGCTCGACGGCCGCCTGGCCCTGGTGGCTGACCAACCCCTCATCGTCGCCCCGCACGTGCTGCATGAGCGGCAGTGGTACTTCGTCGCGGCCAGCCTCAGCGAGCGCGGCCAAGTCACCATCGCCTGGGGTCAGCTGGGCCGCACTGGTGGCCCCTACACGCTGACCGGCAACGCGCCCGCTGTCCCCGTGCCGTCGGCCGGCTCGCCGTTCGTGCTCGGCGGCACCTTGGACGGCGATGGCCGGCCGCAGGGCTGGTTCGACGGCACGATCTCCGCGGCTACGCTGCTGTCGTCCGAGCCTGACCCGATCGCCCTGATGGACATCATGAACTGGGGTGTCGGCGCGGCCGCGGCGCAGGCCGACGTCACCGCCCAGTGGGCGTTCGGACCGGCCGCCGACCTGGACAAGATCGTGGACCTGTCCGGCCACGGTCGCGACGGCTCGTTGCTGAACGCCCCGAGCCTCGGCGTCACCGGCCCGCCGCCGGTGGGCTCAGACGTCACAGCCGTCCCGCCGGCTGGGCCGCCCTACCTGGCCGTGCATTTCCACCGCGACGACCTGGCTGACTGCCAGTGGCCGCAGACCCACGAACTGGTCATCCCGGCCGATGCCGACAGCGGCTGCTACGTAGTACGGGCGATCGGCCGCGACGGCACTGTCGATCTCCCGTTCGTGGTCGGCCCGTCAGGCCGGCCGCCGGTGCTGTTGCTCGCGCCGACCTTCACCTGGCAGGCCTACGCGAACCTGGGTCGTGATCCGAGGCTCTATCCCGGCCGCTCGCATTATGCGCAGCACGACGACGGCTCGCCGGTCTACATCTCGACGAGGCGGAAGCCGATGCCCGGCATCGGCCCGGCCGCCAGGGTCGAGGTCGACGCCGTCGATTCCTTCCTTGCTAGTGACCAAGCTGACGAGGCGGCGGCGAATGGCCTCTTCGCCGCCCATCTGCTGATGGCCGACCTTTATGTCAGTTACTGGCTGGACCGCACCGGGGCCGACTTCGGCGTGATCACCGATGCCGACCTGCACGCTGACGGCGACTCTGCGCTCGCTGGCTGCCGGGCGCTCGTGCTTTCCGCCCACCCGGAATACTGGACCGGTGCCATGCTCGATGCACTCGGTCAGTTCATCGACGGCGGCGGCAGCGTCATGTACCTCGGCGGGAACGGCTTGTACTGGGTGACCTCCGTGCACCCGACCCGGCCGTACCTGCTTGAGGTGCGCCGGTGGGCGGGCTCGCAGACCAGCAACGCCGACCCTGGCGAGCGGCAGCACACGTTCGAGCCGCGGCCGGGCGGCACCTGGAGCGACAGCGGCAGGCCCCCTGATCAGCTGGTGTCGGTCGGGTTCGCCGGCTTCGGGTACGGCCAGGCGATCGGCTACCTGCGCACGCCTGCCTCCTATGAGCCTGAGTTCGCCTGGGTATTCGACGGCACTACAGGATCGGTGATCGGGACCGAAGGCTTGAATCAAGGCGGTGCCGTCGGCTTCGAATTCGACCGGCTCGATCCCGCTCTCGCGCCGCCAGGGAGCACCGTGCTGGCTACCGCCGTCCCGGCGGGCGGAAGCTTCTTTCGCAACTACGAGCTCGGGATCGGGCGGGCGCCAGATCCTGAGACTCGCTGCGACCTGGTGATCAGGCGCACGCCTGCGGGCGGCCTGGTCTTCAGCCTCGGATCGATCACGGCCAGCGGCTGCCTCCCGCTCAGGAACGGCCGCAACGACCTGGCCAGGATCTGCACGAACGTGCTGGACGCCATTCTGCGCCCGGGCGGGCCGACCGGGGCGGCACGGCGGTGCTGCTCCTCCCTGACGGGCTGGATCGAGCGTCTCATCCTGGCAGCCCCAAGGAAATCGCCGCTATTGGGCCCGACCGTATCCGCAGTATCCGCAGTTGACATCGTGGTTCCAGGCGTTTTGCGGATTTCCGTAGACGCTGGAGATGTAGGCCAGGCCCCAGGCGACCTGGGTCAGCCCGTCGGTCGCCCAGTCTGGGCCGTTAGCGGCCATCTTCGAGCCTGGATCGGACTGCGGGATCCCGTAGGCGATGCCCGAATAGTTACAGCTCGGATAGGTCCCGCCGCCGTTGCAGACGTTCCACCGCCAGTTGCTTTCCCTGGTCCACAGATCGTTCAGGTACGGGTACTGGCCCGATACGCTCCAGCCGTAATGGACGAACAGGACCTGCGCGTAGGCCTGCGCGCCGGCCGCGCTCTGCGTCCAGGACTTTGCCCACAGCGGGCTGCCGCCACTGGTGTAGACCACGACGTTGCCGTCGGTCTGCACGGCCAGGTAAGCGCCACTGTACCCATTCGTGCCGCTTTGCCAGCGCCATTGGCCGCCCGATGAATACACGACGAGGTTGCCGTCGGTCTGCATGATCACGTAGTTGCCGGGCTCGCCTGCGGTATCGCTGGCCCACTGCGCGCCCGCGGAGTCGTACTCGACGAGATTCCCGTCGGTTTGCATGATCAGCCAGTAGTTCCCGGCGGTTATCTCCTGCCCGCCATTGAGCCGCTGGCCAGAGCCAAGGATATTCGAAGCCGCATTCGCGGGCGCTACATTGGCCGCTATCAAGCCAAGCGGCAAGACCGCAAGCGCGACTATTGCTGCGCCAGCCCGGAATAACCGTGCAATTACTAACCGCCGACGAATGCGCGAGACTGGAAAATTGATCACACTAAACTCCCTCGCCGCATGCGCCTCAGCGAGCTATCGGGCCGCCATTATTCTCCTCGAACATAGACCGCGTTTTTGTGCATGTCAACCGGTGCCCTAACACGCCAGCATCAGTTGATTCCGACGTTTCATTAGGCTTCTTCGGGAAGTTTTCGCCGTGGAGGTAGCTTTTGCCCCCTGCGCTCGGTCCAGCAGCGTCGCCGCTCCGACGTTGCGGTACCCCGGCCCCGATCCGGCGACGTCGTTGGAGCGGTGCTGTCGCTGGAGCAGCAGTACCGCTCCAACGATGCTGCTCGCCAGGGCGGAGCAACGACATCAGGGGTTCAACGATGCGGCGCGGGCCGGGCGGGCGGGCGCGGGGCGGGCGGGGCGGGCGGGGCGGGCGGGCGGGCGCGGGGCGGGCGGGCGGGCGCGGGGCGGGCGGGCGGGCGGGGCGGGCGGGCGGGCGCGGGGCGGGCGGGCGGGCGCGGGGCGGGCGGGGTACGGCGTCGTTGCGGACACGGTCGTCTTGCGGTGCAGGCACAGTACCCAGCGGAGTGTTGGCCGTTACGTCTGCGCTGGGGCCGGACGGAGGTCACGGAGGCTGACCTGGACCTGGTCGGCTTCAGGTGCGCCGAGCTGGGTGTAAAGGGCTAGCGCGCGCTCCCAGTGGCGGCGCGCCTGGCCGGGATCTCCAGCGGCCAGGCCTACCTGGCCCAGGCCCCGGCAGGCGCGCGCTTCCTGATCGGCATCGTCATTTTGGCGGGCCAACGTGAGCGCGGCGGTGTACTGGACGCGGGCCTGCTCGAGCTGGCCGTCGCCGAGCAATGCCTCGCCGAGCCCGTTAAGTGCCCCGGCTTCATCGGCCCGGTCGCCGGTCTGGTGCAGCAGCTCCAATGCCCGCTCGAAGTGGCTGATGGCCTGCGGAAAGCGAGCCTGCCTCACGTCCACTTCGCCAAGCTCGGCCAGCGCGTAGGCTTCGTTGACCCGGTCATCAGCCTGCCTGGACAGGTCAAGCACCGCGCCGAAGTAGGCGCGCGCTTCCTGGTAGCGGCCTAGCCTCAGCTCCAATTCACCCAGGTTGCCAAGGGCGTAAGCCTGATCGATCGGGTCGCCGACCTGGCGAAACAGTGCGAGCGACGTCTCGAAGTGCGCGCTGGCCTGCGGGTAGCGGCCTTGCCGCAGGTCTACCTCGCCGAGCCGGGCGCTGGAGACGGCCTGCCCCATCTGGTCGCCGATCGCGCGACACAGCGCCAGGGCCTGCCGCTGGTGTCGACTGGCCTGCCGGTAACGGCCGTGCTGAGCCGCAAGAACGCCGAGATTGCCGAGCGCGCGCGCTTCGCCCGGCTGGTCGCCAGCCGCCCGGTACACCGTCAGCGCCTGCCGGAAGTGGCGATCGGCCTGCGGGTAGTCACCTAGCCGCAGGGCCGAATCGCCCAGTCCAGTGAGCGCCCGTGCTTCGGTGACCTGGTCACCGCAGCGGCGAGCGGCCCGATGAGCGCAGGTGAGGACGGCCATGTCCTCGGCGTAGTAGCCGGTGGTGTACAGATGACTGGACAAGATCGTGGCGAGCCGAATGGCGTATTCAGGCCAGCCGTTGTCGGTGGCATAGCCGATCACCGAGATGAGGACGGCTCGATGGTCATCCAGCCACGCCCTGGCCGCGTCCGGGCTGGTCACCGAGGGGACTGGCGTGGCTGGATCGGCGGCGTCGGGCAGGCGGCGGCGCCCAGCGGGGTAAACGGCGCCAATGGCGAGCATGGTGGTGTTCACGTAGTAATCGAACAGCCGGGCCAGCGCCGCCTTGCTGGCCGTCCCATCGTCGACGGCGGCGGCCAGTTCGGCGGCGTAGTCACGAAGCAGGTCGTGCATTGCATACCGGCCAGGGGTGGTGGAGTGCACCAAATGGGCGCGGGCCAACTGGCCAAACAGCCGACCGGCCACCGTGACTGCGTCGGTGTCGATGAGGGCAGCCGCGGCGTAGCGGTCTAGGTCAGGACCAGGATGCAGGCCGATGAGCTGGAACGCGCGAGCGGCGGTTGGCGCCAGATGGCGACAGGACCAGGAGAAAACCGTTCGCACTGCACTCGCCGGATCGCTGATGGCGTCGAGCCAGTCCAGCCGATCCCGCTGATCAGCCAACTCGGCCACCAGGCTGGCGAGGGAATCCGCCGGGTGGGCGGCGGCTAGCTCGGCGGCGACCCGCAGCGCCAGCGGCAGTCGGCAGCACCGGGCCGCCAGCGTCTTGGTTGCCTGCGGATCGGCCGCTACCCGGTGCCCGATCAGGGAGCGCAGCAACTCGATCGCGTCGCTTTCCGGCAGCAGGTCAAGATCCAGCCGCATCGCGCCGTCACGGGCAACCAGCCCAGGCAAGGCGTCCCGGCTGGTGACGACGGTGACGCAGGACGAAGTGCCGGGCAGTAGCGGCCGTGCCTGCTCCTCCGAGCGGGCGTTATCCAGCAGCACCAGCAGCCGTCGCCCGGCCAGTTGGCTTCGATACCTGGCTGCGCGCTCGGCTACGCCCAGCGGGATGTCAGCTCCGGCCACTCCGAGTGCGCGCAGGAACCCGGCCAGCGCGTCAGTTGCCCGTACGGGCTGACCTGGACCGTAGCCGCGCAGGTCGACATAGAGCTGGCCGTCAGGAAAGCGGTCAGTGGCCTGGTGCGCCCAGTGCACCGCCAGCGCGGTCTTGCCGACACCGGCGGTGCCCCCGATGGCCGAGATCACCACCGTCCCCGGTCGCTCTCGGCCGACCTGGTCAAGCAGGCTGGTCAGCGTCGCAAGTTCGGGTATCCGGCCAGTGAAGCACCGTACCGCGCCAGGAAGCTGCCGGGGTGCGACCCGCCTCTGAGGCCGGCCGCTGACCGACCCGATCTCGCTGCTCGTCGACCCGCGCAGCTCCGCTCTGACAGCGTCCCAGGCCAGGTCGTCGCGATTCAGCGCGCGCGCCAGCAAGTCAGCCGAGCTGCGGCGCGGGCAGGCGGTGCGGCCGCGCTCGATATCCCTGATCGTCCTGACGTCCAGCCCGGACGACGCGGCGAGTTCCTCCTGAGTGATCCCCGCCGCGACCCGGTAGCTGCGTACTAACTCTCCGTAGCTAGGCGGCACAGCGGCAGTCTATGCTGTCCGTCAAGCCGCGTCAGCGCTGGCCGCCTCGCCGCGCGCCTGGCCTTTCCCGGCGAAGTACCGGCCGATCACGATCGATCCGAGTATGCCGACGGCGATCGCGACAACCGGCAGGATCTGGTCGTAGTTATAGGCCGTGGAATAACTGTCCTGGTGGATGATCAGTGCCGTTACCGCAGCCTGGATGAGGAACAAGGCCGCCCACAGGTAACCGGTCACATACATACCTGCGCGGAACTCCCGATAGGCGCTCCACATCTGGTCGAAGACCATCATCCCGTCGTGCGTGCCGTCCGTACCGTAACGCTGGGCCAGGTAAAACACGATTGGTTTGCGCGCCACCACGCATGACGCCAGGAAGATCAGGCCGACCAGGGCAGTAGCGGCGCAATCCTTGTAAAGCAGCACTTTGGCGTTCGAGCTGCCGAGCAGGGCGATGATCGCGGATACGGCTGTAAACGCAAAGATCGCCGCTGATGCGCCGCTGAACTTGCGGGCTCTCGCCCAGATGACCAGCCCGCCTGCGACCGGACCGATACTGCCGACCAGATAACTGACTACATCGCTCGCGCCCATCCCCTTAGCGAGGTGGAACAGCGCGATGCTGCCTCCGATCTCCACTAAAGTGACCAGAGCGTTAAAGAGCATCCCTTTCTTAGCTGGATGATCTTTGAGCCCCTGAGCGATCTGGTCGTGCACAGTCGGCACCGTCGGGGTCATGTCCACACAGTACGGGCACCCTAGGTCAAGGCGAAGCGATTCAGCGCGGCCATCATGTGCACGGTCATCTCGTCGCCACCGCCGTGCCCGGTTCTGACCAGATGCAGTTCTGAGCCCGGCCAGGCCTGGTGGAGCAGCCAGGGCACGTCCGGCGGCCCCTGGATGTCAAAGTGGCCGTGGATCATCACGCCGGGGATGCCGGCCAGGCGGTGGACATCGCGCAGCAACTGCCCGTCTTCCAGCCACGCTGCGTGCGAAAAGTAATGCGCGCACAGCCGCGCGAAGGTCATGCGAAAAAGGGGATCGGCGTATCTCGAGCTTGGCTGCCAGCCCTCTTCCAGCGAGACGACGGCGTCTTCCCAGTCGCACCAGTCCCGCGCCGCGCGGGCACGCACCTGCGGATCGGGATCGGCGTTGAGCAGCTTGTCGTAGGCCGCGACCAGGTCATCGGCGTTCCCGCCGCCTTGACGGTACCGCTGCCACTGCTCGGGGAAGAACCGCCCTGCCTCGTGATAGAGCCAGTGCACGTCGGAGGGCCTGGTCATGGTGCAGGACACCAGCACCAACTCGGTTACCCGCTCGGGGTAACGCTCAGCGTAGGCCAATGCGAGCGTCACGCCCCATGACGCTCCCCAGACGAGCCACCGGTCGATGCCCAGGCGCGCACGCAACTTCTCCATGTCACCGATCAGGTGCTCAGTGGTATTGGCGTCCAGGCTGGTGCTCAGGTCAGCAACCGATGGCGTGCTACGCCCGCAGCCGCGCTGATCGAACTGGACGAACCGGTAGGCCGCAGGGTCGAACGAACGGCGCCTCCCTGGCGTGCTGCCACTGCCTGGGCCGCCGTGCAGCGCCACTGCGGGCTTGCCCTCCGGGTTGCCGCTGGCTTCCCAGTACACTCGCTGGCCGTCGCCCACCTCAAGCATCCCGGTGTCGTAGGGATCGATGGCCGGAAACCGCTCAGGCATGGCTACAACCGTAGCCCACGGGTCATGCCGAACTGGGCTCAGGAGAAGCAGCGAAATGGCAGGCGACGAAGTGCGGCTGGCCCCCGGTGCCGATGTCCCGCCATTGCGGCACCGTCTCGACGCACTTGGCCGCGGCCAGCGGGCAGCGGGGATGGAACACGCACCCGGTCGGCGGGTTCAGCAGACTCGGCACCTCGCCGGCGATGACCGGCCGCCTGGTCTTAGCCTCGTCGGGATCGACCGATGGCATGGCGGCCAGCAGTGCCTGCGTGTACGGGTGGGCGGTCGCCGTGAAGAGCGCCGACCGGCTGGTCAGCTCCATGGCCCGGCCCAGGTACATGACGAGCACCTGGTCAGCCACGTGATCCACGGCGCCAAGGTCATGGGAGATGAAGAGGTACGAGACATGGGTGCTGTCCTGCAGGTCGACAAGCAGATTCAGGATCTGCGCGCGCACCGAGACATCGAGCGCGGTGACGGGCTCATCGCAGATGATCAGCTGCGGCTCAGGGGCAAGCGCCCGCGCCAGTGCCACCCGCTGGCGCTGCCCGCCGGACAGCTCGTGCGGGTACCGCTGACGGGTCGTGTCGGGCAGGCCGACCGATTCGAGCAGTACGCTGACCCGCCGTTGCCGCTGCGGCCGCGAGAACAGATGGTGCACCACCATCGGCTCGATCAGCAGTTCCTCGATGGACATGCGCGAGTTCAGCGACGACGCCGGGTCCTGGAAGACAAGCTGCATGCGCCTGCGGGTGCGACGGCGCTCCTCGCCGTCGAGTTCAGCAAGATCGACCCCGTCGAAAACGACCAGGCCGCCGCTGATGGCCGTCAGCCCAGAGACCGCCATGGCCACGGTCGACTTGCCGCAGCCTGACTCCCCGACCAGGCCAAGTGTCTCCCCCGGCCGGATCGCGAAGCTCACGTCGCTGACCGCACGCAACTCAGCCGAGCCCCGGCGGAGGCGTCCCCCGACCTTGTAGTGCACCCGCAGGTCCTGCACCCGCAGGATGGGATCGCCGCCAGTCACGATGCCTCATCCAGCGCCACCCAGCAGGAGACCCGATGCGCCGGGCTGACACTGACTAGTTCGGGTGCCTCGTACTCGCAACGGGCGATCCTGGCCGCGCAGCGCGGTGCGAACGCGCAGCCACGGATCGGCTTGCTCAGCTCAGGCGGCTTGCCAGGAATCGTGGTGAGCCTGACTCGCTCGGCGCCAATCTTCGGGATGGCGCCCACGAGCGCCTTGGCGTACGGGTGGCGCGGACGGCGCAGCACCTCTGCGCTTGGACCGTCCTCGACCACCACGCCCGCGTACATGACCAGGATCCGCTCGGCGACCTGGGCGATCACTGCCAGGTCATGGCTAACCCAGAGCAGCGCAAGATCGCGCTGCCTGCGGATCTCGCCGACTACGTCAAGGATCTGGGCTTGGACAGTGACGTCGAGCGCTGTCGTTGGTTCGTCGGCCACGAGCACCGCAGGTTCGCAGGACAATGCCATCGCGATCAGTGCGCGCTGCCGCATGCCGCCGGAAAGCTGATGCGGATACCCGTCGGCCACCCGGTCAGGATCGGGGACCCCGACCTGGCGCAGTAGCTCAAGCGCGCGGCTGCTGGCCGCGCTCCGGCTGAGCCCGAGATGCCTGCGGGTGCCTTCGCAGACCTGAGCGCCGACCTTGATCAGCGGGTTGAGATAGGTCAGCGGGTCCTGAAATACCACACCGACCTTGCTGCCGAGCACGTCCCTTCGCTGCCGCCGAGTGGCAGCGAGCAGGTTAACGCCGTCGAGGGCGGCGTACTGGCCAGACACTGCCGCCGGCGGCTCGGCGAGCAGCCGGAGCGCGCCGAGAATCGTCGCCGTCTTCCCGCAGCCGGTCTCGCCCACGACCCCGATGGCCTCGCCTTCGGCGACGCTGAAGCTCACCCCGCGCACAGCCTCCACCCGGCCGGCCGATGGGCTGTCGTAAGTCACCCGCAGGTCGCTGACCGCAAAGACGCCTGGTGCCTGGACCACGGCCGTCATGTCGTCCCCCATCGCCGCCTGCCGCGCGCCCAGGTCGCCAGCACGCGCCGGCGCCGGTACGGCGAGCGCGGGTCGAGCCAGTCGCGCAGCGAGTCGCCCATGAAGTTCAGCGCCAGCACGGTCGTCAGGATGGCGAGGCCAGGGAACAGGCCAAGCCACCACTGCGACAGGTAACCTTCGGCCTGCGAGACCATCGACCCCCACTCCGGCGCCGGCGGAACGACGCCAACCCCGATGAAGCTCAGGCCGGCCGCCAGCAGCACCGCCGATCCCACGTCGACCGTCGCTTTCACCGCTATCGAAGGGGCGGCGAACGGCAACACGTGCTTGCGCAGGATGCGCAGCGGCCGGCAGCCCACTTGCCTGGCCGCGGTCACGTGCAGTTCGTTCAGCACGGTGAGGACTTCACCGCGTACCAGCCGCGCGTACTCGGGCCACACGACGGCGCTGATGGCGATGACGACGTTGCGGGAACTCGGCCCGAGAGCCGCGGCGATGGCCAGCGCGAGCACCAGGGCGGGAAAGGCGAGCACGACGTCGCCGATCCGCTGCAGCACCTCATCGACGACCCCGCCGACGTACGCCGCTACGCAGCCGACGATGGTGCCGACGACGACCGACACCCCGACCGCGATCAGCGCGAGCGGAATGTCGGTACGCGCACCGTACATGACCCTGGTGAACACGTCACGGCCCAGCTGGTCAGTACCGAACCAGTGCAGGGCCGACGGCGGCACCAGCGGCACCGCCATGTTGATCGTGGTCGGGCCGTCCGGCGCCCACAGCGGCACGGTCAGGGCGATCACGACCCAGGCCAGCGAGACGGCAGCGCCGATCCACAGCTGGTAGTCGACCCTGGCCCGGCGGGGCGGCTGCTCAGCGATTTCTGCGGGCCCGGCGTCGGCAACGGTAAGCGCCATCGTCACGCCAGCCGCACGCGCGGATCGATGACCGCGTACAGGATGTCGACCAGCGCCCCGGTCAGCACGTAGACGACGCCGATCAGCAGCGTGCAGCCGACGACGGCTGAGTAGTCCAGGTTGTCGGCTGCCTGCACCAGGTAGCGCCCGATGCCTGGCCAGTCGAACACGGTCTCGGTCAGCACCGCGCCTGACAGCAGGCCGCCGACGGCCAGGCCGAGAATGGTCAGCGACGAGACGAACGCGTTAGGCAGGGCGTGCCGCAGGATGACCCTGGCCGCGCTGAGTCCCTTAGCCCTGGCCGTCGTGAGGTAGTTCGCGCTCAGCACGTCAAGCAGGGAGGCCCTGGTGATGCGCAGCAGCAGCCCGAGAAAGAACGAGCCAAGTACCAGCGCGGGGAGCACCAGGTGCCAGAGCGCGTTCCAGAACGTGCCCCACTCTCCGGCCAGCAGCGCGTCCACGGTGTAGAGGCCGGTGACCGTCGGTGGCGGCGCCACCGTCAGGCTCAACCTACCCTCAGGCCCTGGGAACCAGTGGAAATGCAGGTAGAAGATCTGGAGCGCGATGATGCCGAGCCAGAACACCGGGATGCCCGAGCAGATGAGCGCGAACGCGCGCAGCACGTAGTCCGGCCACTTCCGATAGGCCAAGGCCGCGATGATGCCGCCGCTGATGCCAGCCACGCTGGTGAACACGATGGCCGCGAGCGCGAGCTCGACCGTGGCAGGGAAATACTGGCCAAGGTCGAAGCTCACCAGCCGCTCGGTCGTGAAGGACATGCCGAGATTGCCGTGCAGCAGGTTCCACAGGTAGGTGAAGTACCGCTGCGGCAGCGGCTTGTCCAGGCCCCACGCCACCTCGAAGGCATGCACGACCTTCGGGTTCTGCGCCTGATGCTGGCCGAGCAGCCGCACCACCGGGTTGCCGGGCAGGTAGCTCTCAAGCACGAAGGTCACCAGCGTCAGTCCGAGCAGCGCCGGCAGCGCGAAGGCGATGCGCTTGGCAGCGAACCACCCGAGCTTGCTGCGCGGCGCCCGGACCGGCCAGCTCAACCGCATCAGCTACCGCCGCTTGGCCGGATGTTGAGAATGTTGAACACCTCATTCGGCACGTACTTCAGGCCGGTCACGCTCTTGCTGTAGACGAAGATGTTGTTGGGCTGGATCAGCGGAATGAAGGTGGCGTCGTTGTGCATGATGGCCACCAGCTGGTCAGCGATCTTGTTCCTGGTCGAGGTGTCGGCCGCCGCCAGGTAGCGGGCGAACAGCGCAGGCGTGCCGGGCAGCACGTTGTGGAACAGCCCGTTATTCGTGCCGTTCGTCACGCCGAACACGCCGAAGTAGTCGGCCGAGTCCATGTAGTCAGGCGACCAGATGCCGGTGCTGAACGACAGCTTCGACGCGATGATGTCGTTGAACCAGGTGTTGTAGTCCACCGGGTGCAGGTGCACGGTGATGCCGACCTGGGCGAGGTTGGCCTGGAGCAGCTGCCAGACGGTCACCAGCGAGACGCCGTAGGGCTCGTTGTTGGCGAAGGTCGCGTCGAGCGCGAGATGGCTCACCCCGGCCGCTCGCAGCAGGCTCTTGGCCTTCGCCAGGTTCGTCGGGTAAGGCTTGACCGAGCTAGCCCCCTGCAGCCCGAGCGGCACCGTCGCCCCCGGTCGCAGCGCGTTCCCGCCGAGTTCGCCAGTAATAGCGTGGTAGTCGATGGCGTAGGCGATCGCCTGCCGAACGCGCGGGTTCGACAAGCCAGGGGTCTTGTTATTCAGGCACAGCATGATCAGGTTGAGTGAGGGCGTCTCCTGAACCGTCAAGCTGGTGTCGCTCTTCAGCGTCTTGGCGGTCGTGGGGTCGATGTTCAGCGCGATGTCGACCTCGCCGCCCTGGAGCAGCTGGGCCTGCGTGCTGGCAGTCGGCGCGTTGACCAGCGTGATCTCGGCGTACGTGGGCTTGGCCCCCCAGAAGTGGGGATTGCGGACGAAGACCAGCTTCTGCGTCGGCACCCACTGCTTCAGCATGTAGGGGCCGGTCGCGATGGTGAGGCCGTTGAGGTACTTCTCTGCGTGGTCAAGCTTGATCGCGTGCGGGCCATCGTTGGCGCCGTGCGCGATCAGCTCCTTGCTGTCCAAGATGATCAGCCCGGCCGTCGTCAGCTTCGGCAAGAACGCGCTGTCCGGCGTGTTGAGCAGGAACTTGACCTTAGCGGTACCTACGGCGACCGCCTGCTTGAGCGTGCTCAGCAGGAAGGCAGGGCCGCCCTGCACGTTCTTCATCCGCTCCATCGAGTAGACGACGTCGGCGGCGGTGAGCGGGTGGCCATCGGAGAACTTGACGCCGCGGCGCAGGGTCACGGTGCACACCGTCGCGGTGGCATTGCACCCCCAACTCGTCGCCAGGCCTGGGGTCAGCTGGGTCGGGTTGCTCGGATTGATGTCGAGCAAGGTGCTGCCCTCGATCGGCAGGATGAGGTCCATGGCGTTGGCCAGCGCCCGCGCCGGGTCCAGGGTCGTCAGGTCGCTCAGGTCGACTGCGATCGACAGGTCACTGGCCGACGTGGCGTGGGTGCCGCCCGACGAGTTCGTCCCGGTCGCCGAGGAACAGGCGGCTGCCAGAATGGTGACGCCGGCCATGACGCCGACAGCGCCTGCCCTGAATAGTTTCCTTGCCATCGGCGATTCCTCCGGAATCTTCACTGCCTGGAACGGCCCGTTAAGAATTTTCTTTTTTTAAACTCCCTATCGGCACTCGCCGTCACTTCGTCGTGCGGGCGTTGCTTTAACCGATATGCACGGCCTTGCTGACGAGATAGGCATCCATCGCGGCCGCACCGCTCTCCGAGCCGGTGCCGGAAAATTTCACTCCGCCAAAATGGACTCCGGCCTGACTGAGAGTGAACTGGTTAATTCCGACCATGCCCACCTCAAGCCGCCTGGCGATCCCGAGAGCTGCCTGCAGGTCCTTGCCGACGACGTAACCGGCTAGCCCGAATTGCGTGGCGTTCGCCTGGGCGATTACGTCGTCGAGATTGTCGTAGGACATAAGCGGTGCCACCGGCCCGAACGGCTCGTCGTGGCAGATCCTGGCTGTGGCGGGGACGTCGAGCAGCACCGTCGGCTCGTAGAAGTACCCTGGCCCCGGCGGTCGCTTGCCGCCGACCGCGATCCTCGCCCCCTGTGAGCATGCCTGCTGCACCAGGCCATCGACAGCCGTGACCCGGCGGGCGTTGCCCAGCGGGCCGACGTCGGTGCCAGGGTCGGTGCCAGCGCCGAGCTTCAGCTCGCGCACGCCAGCGACGAAGGCCTCGCAGTACGGCTCGAAGATGTCGGAGTGCACGTAAAAGCGGGTGGGCGAGATGCACACCTGACCGGCGTTGCGGTATTTGCCTGCCACGCTGGCCCGAGCCGCCGCCTCGACATCGGCATCGGGCAGCACGATGACGGGCGCGTGCCCGCCGAGTTCCATCGTCGTGGTGATGATGCGGTCGGCGGCGGCTCGCAGGAGCTGCTGGCCGACCGGCACCGAGCCGGTGAAGGTGAGCTTGCGGATCACCGGCGAGCTCAGCAGCAAGCCGGAGATCTCGGCGGCATCGCCGGTAATGACGTTGAGCACGCCCGGCGGCAGGCCGGCCGACTCCAGTGCCGCGGCGATCGCCAGGCCAATGCCCGGGGTCTCGTCGGCTGGCTTGAGCACGACCGAGCAGCCGGCCGCCAGGGCCGGCGCGACCTTGCGCACAGGGAGCAGCGCGGGAAAATTCCAGGGCGCGAAGGCAGCCACCGGGCCGATGGACTCGCGCAGCGTGATGGCGTATTGGCCGCGGCCGCTCAGGTCGGCGACCTCGCCGTGGATCCGCCGCGCTTCGTCAGCGAACCATTCGAACTGCTGCCAGGTGCCACGCAGCTCGGCGCTGGCCTCCCTGAGCGGCTTGCCCTGCTCAGTCGTCATCAACGCGGCCAGCTCCTGCTCATGAGCGCGGAAATAGGCGGCCGCACCCCGCAGGCAATCGGATCGCTCCCATGGGCTGGTCTCGCGCCAGACCTGCCAGCCTCGCTTGGCGGCCTCGATCGCGCGGTGGATGTCGACCGGCGTCGCGTGCGGTGCCGTCGCGACGACTTCTTCGGTCGCTGGGTTGACGATCTCGTCAGTTCGCCCGTCGGAGGCCTGCACCCAGCATCCGTCGATGAACATCGAATGCCGCACCGGGGCCTGGCCGGTCACCGGGCACCAGCCGACGTGCTGAGCGCCTGGCCAGCGGACAGGTCAGGCGCGACCGGTCGGCCAAGCGCGGCCGACTGCTGCGCGGCGATCGAGAAACGCCAGGATCTCCCTGGCCTGCGCCGCCGTCAGCAACGAAGGCTCGCCGCTCTCGATCGCGGCGAGAAACTCGCCGGTGGCCAGGTCGAAGCTCTGCGACCAGTCAGTCGCCACGTCCTCGTGAGCCACCGTGGTGCGGCCCGCGCGCACCAGCACAGGCGGCACGCTCAGCAGCCGCCCATGGCCGCGAGTCACCCAGATAATTCCCTTGGTGCCGGTGATCTCCAGCCGGTCATCTTGCGGATACTGCTGCGTCTGCACGTACATCTCCGGGGAGTAGGTGGACTCGAACGAGCCGATCGCCCCTGATGCGTAGCTCCAGCTGACGATCGCCGGGCAGTCAATGTGGTAGCCAGGGCTGACCTGCGTCTGGTGGGCGAAACAATGGACCAGCTCAGGCAGGCCGAGGAAGTGCCACGCGATGGCGAACTTGTGATGGCCATCGTCGAACAGCATCGGGCCGCCGCCGCACTTGCCGACGTCGAGCCGCCACCGGTCGGCGGGAGATGGCCAGGCCTGCTCTGAGTACCCAGCCGCGCTCTTGAGCCTGATACTGCAGATCTCGCCAACCTCGCCCGCGTCGACGATCGCCTTCGCCCGCTTGACCAGCGGGTAGGAGAGGAAATTCTCGAACACGTGGAACCTTGAGCTGGCGGCTGCGGCGGCAGCGACCAGAGCGTCGGCCTCATCTAGGCTTACTGCCATCGGCTTCTGCAGCGACACGTGCTTGCCTGCTGCCAGCGCCGCCAGCGCGACCTCGGCGTGCAGATGGTGCGGCACCAGGACCTCGACCAGGTCAACGTCGTTGCGCGCGAGCAGGTCCCGGTAGTCAGAGTGCACATCGCGATCGGCGGAGATGGCAAGCTTCGCCGCCCGGTCGCTCGCGGCGGCAAGGTTCACGTCGGCGACCGCGACGATGCGGGCGTCCGCCCGGCCTGCGTAGGCGGCCAGGTGCAGTTCAGAGATCTGGCCGCAGCCGATGATGCCGACGCCTAGCACTAGTCGTCACCGCCGATCGCCAGTGCCGGATCTGCCTGCACGGCGGCGGCGGCAAGAGCGGCTGGCCTGGCCGGACTGCCGTCGGCCATTGGGCCGCGATCCTGGCTCGCGAGGCCAGCTGGCATGGATCCGCCGATCCGCAGGGTGATCTCCTCGGCAGCGCCAAGCACCAGTGCGCCGAGCACCGGCACCCGGTCGATGGTCACTCTTGAGGTCGGCCCTGACAGCCCGATGCAGCCAACCGGCTTGCCGACCAGATCGAAGACGGGGGCGGCGACGCACCGGACTTCAGGATTGCGCTCTTCATCGTCGACGCCGTAGCCGCGCGCCCGCACGGCTGCCAGGTCGCGCTCCAGGTCCGCCAGGCTGGCGATGGTCCTGTGGGTGTACTGAGGGAAGGGCTCACGCACGAGCTCTCGCAGTTCCGCTGGCTCGAGAAAGGCGAGCAAGGCCTTCCCCGTGGCGGTGCAGTGCAGCTCAGGCTGCGAGCCGAGCTCGGTTTCCACGCTGATCCTGGCGGGCGGGCGCTCCTGGGCGACATAGACGCCGCCAGTCTTGATCCGGCGCGCGAAGTGGACTGCCTCCCCCGTGGCCTCCAGCAGGCCGCGCATTACCGGGCGGCCAGCGTCGAGCACGTCGAGGTTCTTGAGGATGGCGCCGGAGAGCGCGATGAACTTGACCGTTGGCCGGAAGACCTTGGTCGCCTGGTCCTGCTCGACGTAGCCGATGCTCTCCAGGGTGCGGAGCAGCCTGTGCAGGTAACCCTTGTCCAACTCCAGGTCGCGCGCCAGCTCGGTAACGCCCGCTCCGTCGCGAGTGGCCGCCAGGTGCTCAAGCACCGCCATACCGGCCAACAGTGATCCAAAGCGTCGTTCCACGAGCGAGAGCGTAGACCGGGTGTTGTAACTAAGTCAATGCTGTTGTCTCGACAATTTACCGTTAAGACTCAAATAGGCAGTCGAAGGTCGAAGTCTCCTTCGGTCGCCAGTCGATTTCGGCGTCATCGGCCCGTCAGACCGTCAATCACGACCTGTCAGGAAGTCGAGGTCAACACCTTTGTCAGCCTGCTGGACACTGCGCGCGTAGAGCCGCCGCCAGCCTCGGCCCGGAAGCGGCGGCACCGTCACGTCCCTGGCCCGGCTGGCTAGCTCAGCCGGATCGACCAGCAAGTCGAGGCGACGCTCGCCGACATCGAGCTCTATTTCATCGCCATCGCGCACCAGCGCGAGCGGCCCGCCGACCGCCGCCTCCGGCGCGACATGGAGCACGACCGTGCCGAACGCGGTGCCGCTCATCCTGGCGTCAGAGATCCTGACCATGTCGCGCACCCCCGCCCTGGCGAGCACCGCAGGTATGGGCAGGCCACCAGCCTCGGGCATACCCGCAGCGACCGGCCCGGCGTTGCGCAGGACAAGCACCGTGTTCTCGGTCACCGGCAGCGCCGGATCATCGAGCCGCGCCTGGGCGTCCTCAGGCGACTCGAACACCAAGGCCGGGCCGCGATGCTTCAGCAGCCGAGCACTGGCGGCCGAGGCCTTGATGACCGCTCCCGCTGGTGCGAGCGACCCCTTGAGGACCACCAGGCCGCCGGCCGGCGACACCGGGTCGGCCATCGAGCGGAGCACCTCGGCATCCGCCTGCCTGACCTGGGCGTCGAGGTGGTCACCCAGGCTGACCCCCTCGACCGTGCCCGCTTGCCGGTGCACTAGGTCACCGAGCCGGTGCAGGACGGCCGGGACGCCGCCGGCGAAATGGAGATCCTCTAGGTAGAACTCGCCGACAGGCTTGCAGGACACGATGACCGGTACCTGAGCGGCGATCTCGCCAATGTCGTCAAGGCCGAATGGCACCTGGGCGCGCCCAGCCATGGCAAGCAAATGCACGACGGCGTTCGTCGATCCGCCAAGCGCGCACATGATGGTCGCGGCATTCTCGAACGACTGGCGGGTGAGGTAACTGGACGGCCGCCGGCCCTCCCTGGCCGCTTGGACCGCGGCCCGGCCTGACCGGACCGCGGCTCGCAGCCGGTCACCGGTCGGCGACGGCGCGGTCGCGCTGTGACTGACCGCGAAGCCCATCGTCTCGGCGATCGCCGCCATGGTCGACGCAGTTCCCATCACCATGCAAGTGCCGCTCGTGGTCGCGAGGCGCTGCTGGATCTCGCTCAGCGACTCGGCCGAGACGCTGCCTTCCCTGTGCCGCGCCCAGTACCGGCGGCAATCCGTGCATGCGCCCAGGCGCTCGCCCTCCCACCGGCTGGTCAGCATGGGGCCGACCACGAGTTGCACGGCCGGCAGGTCGGCCGAGATAGCGGCCATCAGCTGAGCCGGCACGGTCTTGTCGCAGCCGCCGATCAGCACGGCTCCATCGATCGGGTGGCTGCGCAGCAGTTCCTCGGTCTCCATCGCCAGCAGGTTGCGGTACAACATCGAGGTGGGGCTCATCATCACCTCGGGCAGCGTCATCGTCGAGAAGACCATCGGCAGTCCGCCGGCCTCCGCGACGCCACGGGCGACGGCGCGCACCAGCGCGGGCATCTCACGATGGCAGGTGGCGAAGTCCGAGATTCCGTGGGCGACGCCGATGACCGGGCGCTCCAGGTCATCGGCGTCGAAGCCACCTGAGGCCAGGAACACGCCGCGCAGGAACCGGCTGAAGCCCTCGTCCGAGTAGCTCGTCAGCTGGCCGAACAGTCCGCTCATAGCCCGATCCGATGCCGCTCACGCTGAGCCGCGGCCACCCAGGGTCCGACATTCCAGCCGCCGAATGAAGCAAGGCCGCCAACCGGGGCGTCGCCGAAATACACCGGCACGTGCACCAGCGAGAGGCCGTCATGCGCACGTGCTTTATCCAGGGCAGCGCCAAGGCTGCTGACGGTGGCGCCAGCCGCAAACGCCCGTACACCATCGACGCTTCGCGCCCAGCTGGCGAAGTCCACGGCCACCGTGCTCGACGTCGCGAAGTCCGCGCCGTACTGGGCGAGCTGCAGATTCGAGATAGCGCCCATCCTGCGGTTGTCGAGCACGACAATGCAGCCGGTGGCGCCATGCTCGGCTCCGTCGATGAGGATCTGCGGCGACATCGTGAACGAGCCGTCACCGACCAGGGCGACGCCGTAGAACTTCTTGCTGGCGATCGCCGTGGCAAGCAGCGCTGACGAGGCGAAGCCCATGTAGCTTGAACCGGTCTCGGTGATCGTCCGGCCGTACTCGTCGTCCTCGCACAGCTGGAAGGCGTAGGCCTGGACATCGCCAGAGTCGACGAAGACCACCAGTTCGCGCTTACTCGCCCAGCGCAGCACGGCCGAGATCGCGGCGGGCTGGGTCAGCACCTCGCGAGCCCAGACCGGGTCATACAAGGCCGCCGAGCGAAGGCGACCGGCCTTGTACTCTTCCCAGTGGCTGCGCTCGCTGCGGCAGGCGCGGAGCCAGGCCGATTCCGTCGAACGCGATGTCGGCTGCGCCAGTGTTGGCTGCGGCGGTGTCGGCTGCGGCGGTGTTGGCTGCGGCGGGGTCGGCTGCGGCGGGGTCGGCTGCGGCGGGGTCGGCTGCGGGGCGCGCAGGCGGTCATTCAGCATCCGCAGGGTGCGGGCGGCGTCGCCGACCAGCGCTACCGTGTCGGCGTAGTGGGTAGCGGCCTCGACGTCGGTGTTGATGTTCACCACCTGGCGAACCTGCGGGTAACCGGCCCGGGAGCAATCCGATTGGCAGACCGAGCGGCTGCCGACCACTACCAGGGCGTCGGCTTGGCTCATGGCGAAATTGCCGCTGATCGAGCCCTTGGATCCGCCGACCGTCATGTTGCGCGGATGAGCAAACGGGATGACGCCCTGCGCCGCTGGGGCCACCACGGCCACGCCGTCGGCCAGTTCAAGCAGGTCAAGAAGCTCCGCGGTCGCTGCGGCCGCTCCCCGGCCAATCCGCACGACGACCCGGTCGCTGCTGCGGATGATCTCAGCGGCCTCGTCGTAGCCGCCGACATCAGCGGCCGCTCCGAGCGGCGGCGGCGCGCCGCGTGGCAGCTCACGCAAGTTGAAGTCGGTCAGCCTGGCCGGCTGGGTGTTGATCGGCATCAGCAAGAAGAACGGGCCGGGCCGATGCGGATGGTCGACCCGGTTCGCGCCCCGGCGCAGCGCGGTGCCGATGGCCTCGGGCGTGTGCAGCACGTAAGCGCCCCCAAGGCTAGAGCAAAGGCGCAGGTAAAGATGCTGCTCATCGCCGGGCAGCTGCTGCAGGTTCGGACCCTCGTCCTCGCTCGTCTCGTCGCCGTAGATGTGCCAGACACCGATGCCATCGCTGGACGCCACCAGGGAGCCGGCCATGGCGTGCAGGGCGCCTGGCCCGATCGAGGTCAGGACTGCTGCCTTCTCCCCCGTCACCCACCGCAGCGCGGAAGCGGCGTGCGATGCCTCGGTCTCGTGCCGCACGGCATATACCCGCACGACCCCGGCGGCCGCGTAGACCCGTAGCACCTCGCCGATGTCGGTCGTGCCGTGTCCGAGCACGGTGACGAACGCACTGACCCCCTGCCGGATCAGACCGAGCACGAGCGCCTCGGCCAGTGACACGTCGATGACCTGGGCGATGGCGGCGGCCGACAGTGCCGCATCCAGGCCGCCATGCTGACTGATGGCTGCCGCACGGGCGGCGCGAGCGGCGTCAGGCTCGCCGCCCATCGGGTCAGGGCTCATCTGTCAGCTTCGCCGTCGCTCATGCGGTCACCTTACAGCGGACGGAACATAAGCGGCAATGCTGTTGTCATATAGACAACAGATCTCCGCTGGGAGCCGTTCGACCACGCTATGCCCAGTGCCTGCTGCAAGCACGGAGGACGCAAAGGGGCCAGCAGTGGTAAACCTGGCTAGGTAGGTGGCGGTGCGACCTAACGGCCTTACGGCCACGACGAATTCCGGCCGAACTCGTCTGCGGTCGCACCAGTAAAGGCAGAACAGCAAGGGAGCCGTGATGACCTACCAGCCCTACCCTGGCGGCAGCGGTCACGACGAGGCAGCGAATATCGTCACCCGCGCGCAGCAACCGTCGTCGCTAAGAAACGCCGTGCGCCTGATGTGGGTCGGCGCCGCCCTGGCAGTGGTCGGCGTGATTGTCACGCTGACGTTCAGCAGCAAGGTCAAGTCGGCTGTCACCAAGGCCGCGGTCAAGGCCAACGCCACCAGGCGGAGCGACGGCAAGCCAGTCCTCACGGCGTCGCAGATTCACACTCTCGCCACTGTCACGGTTATCGTCCTGGCGGTCGTCGGAGTCATCGCCGTGCTCTTGTGGGCGTGGATGGCCTGGGCTAACAGCAGAGGTAACAGCTGGGCTCGGATCGTGGCCACGATCTTGTTCGGGCTCAACACCATCTCCCTGATCTTGGAGGCTCGTCGCGCCAGCATTAGCATCATCTTCGTTGCGCTGGGCTGGTTGGTCGGCCTAGCCGCAGTCGTACTGCTGTGGCGAAAGGAGACCACCGCCTACCTAAGTCCGCCCGCACAGTAACGTCGCTCAGCGGCCGCATTAACTGGCAGCTATGGCGGTCGCCGGAACGGTCCCCCGGTCGTCGCCGATTCGTGGCAGAGTGGGGCTTAGGTTGGCGTATTTTTACGGAGGTCGTTGATGCGTCGTTGTTTGCTGGTCGCGGCCCCATTGGCAGCCACGACGCTTGCTGCCAGCTTGATGCTGAGCGGGACGGCCGTGGCCGCATCCGGTAGCAGCGCCCGGCCTGGTGAGCATGTCCGCATGGTCGGTGCCGGGCGGACAGCCAGCCGGGGAGCGGTGCCGTGGAAGAACGTTGGCCCGGGCTGGACGCTGGTGACCTATACGACGGCGACCCCTTTCGCAGCGCGGCCCAAGGCCGGAGCTACCACCCTTTACCTGGTGGATCCCGCCGGCGGCAAATACGCGCTTTACCGTTGGCCGCGCGTGCCTGCTTATGGCGGGGTGAGCTTGCTCGCCTGGTCAGGCGACGGCCAGCGGGCGATGCTGGAGGTGGCCAAGAGCCCAACCAGCAACGCGCAGCAACTGGACCAACTGGCCCTCGCTTCCGGCAAGCTGACCCGGCTGTCCCTGCCGGCTGCGACCTTCCCGATCAGCTATACCCGGCCCGATGGGCTCGCCGTGCTCGCCTATCACACCCTGTCGTCCCCGGCGGGGATTCAGCTGGTCAGGTACAGCCTGACCGGTGCACTGGAGAAAGTGCTGTTCACCGAGAAGATAAGTGGTGACGGATTCATCGACGTTAGCTCGTCGTCGCCGTACAACCCGACCGGCACCGCGCTCGCCACGACCCTGATCGCGAACGGACGCATTGCACCAGGCAACACGCTCCTCATTAGCAACGCGGGCGGCCTAGTCCGGCGGTACAGCTCAGCGGGCAGCTGCGAGTTCGTGCGCTGGTGGACCTCCGCTTCGCTGCTCACCGGTAACTGCGCGGGCAGGCGCCTGTTCGCGACCCCGATTGGTGGCGGCCGGGCGGTGCCACTGACTCCGGCAACCACGTCGTCCTTCCTGCGGGTGGACAACGCCTGGCTGCTGGCGGGCCACACCTATGTCCAGCTGTACGGCCTGGCCTGCGGCACCGGCTCACTCGCCGTCGTGCGCAACGGCCACTTGGCAACCGTCTCCGTACCCAAGCTCGGCGCTGGCCCTGCAATCGTGACGGCCAGCACGTCGAGCCTGCTCATCGTCGCGCAGCAATGCATGGGCAGCTCAGGGATGCTCTGGTTTAACCCGATCAACAAGACCGAAGTCAAGGTACTGAGCTCGAACCAGGGCCAAGGCGTCATCGGCTGGTTGCCCTATTACGAGCTGAACCGCGGCTAGCCGCAGGCGGATCAGCGCCGCCGCCCCGAGGCTACGTAATCCGCCGCGATGTCGTCTCCGTCGACCTCAGCCCTCGCCGCCTTAGCATGCAGGTATGTATGAACATGACGCCGCGGATGTGGCAGCGCTCGGCTGGGACGAGTTCGTGCTCAGGCAGTGGGAGTCCATCTTCCTTGGCTACCGGTCCAATGCCGGGATCCGTGCGGTCGGCCGGCGCTGGAGTGACCTGATCCAGGTTGGCATCGGCTGCTCACAGGAGATCGCCGACCTGCTCGTGAAAGCCGAATTCATCGACCGCGTCGATCGCGACCTAGAAGGAGCCCGCAGCCAGACCGAGTTGGTCGCCAGGATGACCGACGTGCTCATCGACCTCGGAGCCGCACTGAGCGACATGCCGCAGATCCCGTCGGATCGCCTCGCCGGACTAGTCGAGCAGCACACGCTGCTCATGGATGTCTTACTGGCTCGCCGACCACCCAGCTGTGCCACTGGCCCGTCCGAGCCGTACGCTTGAGCTCGCCCATTTCGTCGGTACTGCCGATCTCCATTTGCGCGGTCGACGAGTGGAGACCAGGCAGTTGGCCCTACGCCCACGTCAGCTGCTACAACCGCCATCACGTCCTGACGACTTTCCAGTTCGCCGTCGCCACGTAAGCAGCAGCTACTCCTCGATGGCCGCGCCGGCCTGCCGGAGATGCCGCCGGAACGTGTACGACGGATCGGCGGCCCGGCGCGCCAGGTAGCCGGGGAAGTTCGTCTGCTGGCGCAGCGTCTGGCCGGCCCGTATCTTGCGGGCCTGCTCGCGCTCGGCTTGCCAGATCTGACCCGCCGCCGCCAGGATCTCCCCGGCGCTCTCGGCGACAACGAACAGCACGCCGTCCTCGTCCCCGACGACAATGTCGGCACCGGTGACCGCGTGCGGCCCGAACCGCGCCGTCGTCATGGCCTCGGGCTCCCGCTCGTCCACCCGAAGCGGGCCGGGCGGGTAGCTGCCGTAGCTGAACACTGGAAGGCCGATCTCCACCAACTCCGCAGTGTCACGGTGCAGCCCCCACACCACCACCCCGGCGAGCCCGGCTGCTTCGGCTTCCAGCACTGCCAGATCACCGATGCAGGCCTCGTCCATCCGCCCGCCGTTGTCGATGACCAGCACGTCACCCGGCCCGGCCGAGCCGAATGCCTCAAGGAACACGTCCACGCTGCCGTAGTGACGCACAGGCAGCGCACGCCCCGCCACCCGATGCCCGGGCACGACCGCGCGGATGCCAGGCGGCGCGGCGCGCAGCGGCACGGCCGCCCGCACGCAAGCGTCGGCCAGCACCGCCGTGGACAGCTCGGCGAAAGCCTCCAGCATGAGATTCTCCCTGGCCCGATCCTGTCGGCCGCCAGCCACGGCACAGGATCAGGTCGTCGTCATCGGAACTGGCCCCAGCCGCCCGCGGCCCGGGTGCACACCCATCATCTCGCATGAGCCCGCAGGCACGCACTTGTCAACGGCCAGTTTGAGATATCCGCTGGTGGCCAGTTACAAGTCTCCTTGTGGGCTGGCTGAGGCTCCTGACCCAAGCGGCCTACGATCCGACATAATCGACCGTTAGTGAGCCAGGACGATGTTTACGTTCATGGCATTCTCTGCTCCGATTATGCCTTGATAGTAACTGTCGCAGGAGTTTCGTGAATTAGCAGCTACCAATATCCCGAAGGCCTGGTGGGCGGCAAATACCGGACCGCCGCTGTCGCCATCTGTGGTGCAGAAATTGGCCTCACCAAGGTTGTCTACGACAGTTCCGTCCGTGTTTTGAATATTCTTGCCGAGACCGGTTACAACGCCGCAGGTCGTCTTCCCGTAGGCTGCGCCGCTCTTGCATACTCGGGCACCTTGAGTGCTGTACTGGGCGCTGGAGATCGGGTACTCCTCGTTAAGAGTAGTTACGCCCGGATTGGCGGTCACGTAGACCCATCCCTGTGGCAGGCGCCAGCCGGTCGGGTTGTTGATGGACAAGATGGCTTCGTCTCCGCTTCGGCCATAGACATAGTGGTGGACGGGCCCGACGTTGTGGGTCGAACCGTCAGGGAACTTGGTCCACCAGTTGCCGCCCCCGCCCGCGGCGGCGCAGTGGCCCGCCGTGAACTGGTAGAGCTTGCTGTCCACACGGCTCTTGGCGATGAAGCCTCCGGTACACGCGTACTGATTATTGGGGCTGAAAATCTTGATCCCGCCCCGTAGCGATGGGTAGCAGAACGGATAAGTGCAGTCGGCCGGAACAGCCTCAGTTCCAAACGGCTCGGCCACGACCCGGATCAGGCCGCCGTACCTAGCCTTGGCGCGCGCGACCAAGGCACGCTCAGCTGTCGTAAGGTGCCCGGAAGTGCCGAGCAGCACTCGGTTCAGGTCCATTCGATAATCCGAATCGAGCTGGATCAAGACCGAGCTGCGGCGAGCCAGCTGGCCCAGCTCGACGCCAAGCCACGCATCCGCATCCTTCAACTGCTTGGCGCTATATCTGACCGCAACCAGATCGGCGGCCGTGGCAAGGCCAGCGGCGCGCAACGCTCCGGCAACGACGGATGCGGTCCGAGAATTCATGTCCACGACGCCGACCTTTACCCGGTCGCCATCGTTTGGGTCGATCCAGATCCCGCCAAAGGCGGACGCTGATAGACGTCGGTGCAAGAGGACGGCAAGCGCCGGTACAGCTTGCTGCCAAGACAGCCGGATCTCGGCCTGTGCAACGCTCACATGCTGGTCGGCCACTATCGCGAGTGCGGCCGGATCAACTCCACGATCCAGAACGGCAGGCAACGCCGTCCTCGCCGACCTCGCCGAACCCGCTGCCCCGGCGGCCGGTGCCGTCAAGGCGAGCGATCCGACTACTGCGATCGCGCCGAAGATCACCCTCGCCGTCGGCTGCTTCCAGCTGCGTCTACGCATATTGCCGCCTACACTAAAGCGCCGTGCGCTGATATCAACGAACCTACCCAAACGCGATGACCGAATAGATCTTCAGTACACGATACGCGTACAACGGTTAGAAGAACGAGAAGTCGGCGGCAATTAGCGAGCGCTGTCAATATCGGTGGATCGATACCACGACAGTTATGGCGAATCGCGAAGATTATCGCATCCATATACCTGACCATGAAGCGATTACGCCTGGTCGCCGGCCGCTGAAATGGCCATCATGGCAAGCTCGGCAGTCGTGCAACGGATTCTCCGCTTGCGCCGGAACGGCGCAAGCGGTTCAGTACCAGGATGGTCCGTGGCTGGTGTAGGGCCTTTCGAGCGCGGCGGCCTCGTTGCCGGTCAGGTACAGGTCGAGCGCGGCCGTGGCTTCGGGCAGGTGGTGGGGCTTGGTCGCGCCGATGATGGGGGCGGACACTGCGGGGTTGCGCAGGACCCAGGCGAGCGCGACCTGGGCCATAGTGACGCCGCGGGCGCTAGCGAGTTCCTGTACGGCATTGACGACCGGTTCGTCGAGAAGCGAGTCGAATGCCTGGACAACGTGGTCCGTGGTGGACCTTATGGACTGCTCGCCCAGGGCCTCGCCAGGCGGCCCTTGCCTTGCGGTGAGTACGGGATCAGGCCGACGCCGGCGTCGGCGCACATGGCCATGAGCTCGGGCTCGTCCTGACGGCGCAGCAGGTTGTACTGATTCTGCATGGACACGAACCGGGTCCAGCCGCCCTGGTCGGCGGCGTGCTGCAGCTTGGCGAACTGCCAGGCGTACATCGAGGACGCGCCGAGGTAACGGGCTTTGCCGGCCTTGACGACATCGTGCAGGGCCTCCATCGTCTCGGCCGCCGGAGTCTCCGGGTCGAAGCGATGGATCTGGTACAGGTCGACGTAGTCGGTGCCGAGCCTGGCCAGGGAGCCATCGATCTGCTCCAGGATGGCCTTGCGGGACAGGCCGGATCCGCCGGGACCGTCGTGCATCTTGCCGAAGACCTTGGTGGCCAGCACGATGTCCGCACGCCTGGAATAGCGGCGGATCGCGCGGCCGGTGACTTCCTCTGAGGTGCCGGCCTGATAGACGTTCGCGGTGTCCCAGAAGGTGATGCCAAGCTCGACGGCCTGCCGGAAGAACGGCTGCGCCGCATCCTCGGCCAACGCCCAGCGATGAGCCCCCGCAGAGGCGGGGTCGCCGTAACTCATGCAGCCAAGCGCGAGCCTGCTGACCTTCAGCCCGGTACCACCGAGCCGGGTGTACTCCACGCCAGCCGCCTCCTCTGATCGTCGTGTACGGCATTCTCCCGCAGTCAGTCACGCGGCTCGCTCGGGCTCGCCGACGCCTCTGGCGGCTGCGCGGCTAGACCTGGCTAGCCGTCCTGGCTGATGGGGATATTGTGCGTTACGTTCACGGGTATGGATGCTGCTCCGCTTGCTCACCGTTATGCGCGGGTCCAGCCGGAGGATCTACCGGGAGTATTCCCCCGGCGCATGGGCGTCAGCGAGTACTGGGCGCCGACGCGGATCAACCTGGCGCCGCGCGAGGGATCGGGCATGCTGGAGCTGTCCAGCTCGTCGCCCTACAACTTCTCGCTGCACGGATCGAAGGGGATCGCTCCGGGAACGTTCAGCTCCGGTGACATGGCCACCCGGATCGCCATGGAGTGGAGCGGCGCCATAAAGCGCTATACCGACCTCGGCGAAGCGCGCTGCAAGTGGCTGCCAGCCGAGCCGCAGGAGGGTTCCTTCCACGTAGCCTTCGTTGTCTCCGAGGACACCGCCCTGGCGGTCCAGGCCTTCGAGCGGGAGCACGTCGAGGACTTCGAGCGCGCGTGGAGCACTTCGTTCAGGCTGGTCGCAGGCATGCTGCGTACGTGCCCGCCAGGCTCGCCGCAAGAGACGGTCGCGGCGCTGGTCAATCGCCTCCTCGATGCGCGAGCCGGCTATGTCATCCCGGCCCATCCCGAGAACCTGGCCGAGTGGGGCCCGCGCATTCTCGATGTCTACCTGGCGCTCTGCAAGCACTCGTATCGCCGCGACGAGCAGGGCCAGCACTCGCCGGCCGGCTATCAGTTCGCGGTCATCTCCGACAGCATCCAGGTGAGCTTCGCCTTCGGGCCGACCCGTCCGAGCGATGACTACGTCAAGCCCGGCGAGATCACCCCGGTGTTCACCGCCGCCTCCTATGCGGAATACCGCCAGGGTCCCGCTGCCGTACCTGTCCCGGCGGTCGGCCCAGGCCTGCGGCCGGCACCGCAGTGACCTGGTCGGAAGCGGCCAGCGACCGGTTTGATGACTGGCCCACCGGGCTGGGGCCCACAGAGCAGGCGCTGCACGCCCGGCCCTCCGCAGGTACCGACCAGTGGGTCACCGACATGGGCACCATCAACTGGCGGCTCAACGCCGGCGAGGCAACGGTGGTCGCACACGAGGGCGAGTACACCTGGGTGCAGATCAGCGTGCGGGACACAGCTGACGACGGCGAGATTTCATGGCGGTCAACCGCCGCGAAGAAACTCAATCCCCCCGACGGGATCGCCTACGTACGCCTGCGGTCCCGCCTGCTGACCCCGAGACCCTGACCACCTGCGCCGGCGCGCCAAGACAGGGGGCCAAGGCGGTGACTACGTGCTGGCGGGGCCCGACCGGAAATGCGGTGGGAAGTATGCCGGTACCTGTCTAGGATCGGTCGTCGTGATCTATCAGGACCCGCTCGCCTATCTGCTCGGCCTCGAAGGCATTGCCCTGCTGGACGCCTGGGCCGGGGATCACGACCGCGCGTTTACCGATGACCGGCTAGCCGAGATCCGGCGGCTGCTGGATGACGAGAGGCTCCGAGACCGCGGCGTGGTCGCCGAGCGGGTCAGCACAGGCCTGGTTTACCAGCAGCAGGCGGCCGGCTATGACGCGGAGGCGGGCGGCGGGCTGTTCGCGATGGACGAGCCGGTGGTGGCCGCCTACCTTGACGGCCGGGAGCCCGGCGTGGCGCTGGACGCCGCCTGCGGGACCGGCCGGTTCGCTGAGTTCCTGTCCAGGCGAGGGCATCGGGTCATCGGCGTCGACAGCTCACCGGACATGCTCGCCTGCGCTCGGCAGCGCGTGCCGGACGGCGAGTTCCATCTCGGGGAGCTGACCCGGCTGCCGCTGCCGGATGACTGCGCGGATGTCATCGTGTGCGCGCTGGCCCTGGAGCACGTTCCTCTCAAGCCAGTGTTCGCCGAGTTCGCCAGGGTGCTGCGTCCCGGCGGGGACCTGGTCATCTCCGACCTGCACCACGAGCAGATCACCCGCGGCTCGGTGATGTCAGCGCGCGGCCCGGCGGGCGAAGCATGGATCGCAACCACCTACCGGCATCCGCTCGGCGACTACCTGCGGGCGGCCCTGAGCCTCGGCCTTCAGGTCCTGGGCTGCCAGGAGCCGCAGAGCGAGCAAGCAGGCGAGCCTCTGCCCGAGCCCGCGACTAGGATCGGTGACTGGCAGGACTGGCCCTGGTCGCTGATGGACTACCTGCCGTCCGTAGCGCGGGCTTCCCGCGGCCGCCGCCCGGTACTGGTCATCTGGCACTTTCAGCGTCCTGCTGCCTGAACTGGCTCCCCACTCAGGTCGACAAGCCTGGTGGCAAGTACCCGCAGGCCTGGTAGCATGCGCGGGTGATCATGAACTCCGGGCTTCGCTGCTTCGCCGCCAGCCGCACCCGCTGCGCCTAGCGCAGCGGACGCTTCGTCCGCCGCGTCACCGTGCCAGTGCACCTGCCGTTGGGCCGGTGCTATCAGCCGTGATCGCAACGGAGAAAAATCATGGTCAATCAGCAGTCACCCCAGCCTGTCCCCCCGGAAGCCGCGCCGGCCTCCGCGCCCGCCCCGTTCATCATCCGACCGCAACTCGACACCGACATCGAGGCGATCGTGGCCTTCTCGCTCCGGGCCTGGCGGCCGGTCTTCGAGTCGATGGCCCGCGCGCTCGGCCCTCGCTTGAACCAGCTCGTATACCCGGACTGGGCTGCGGGCCAGGCCCGCGCTGTCGAGGAGGTGTGCCGGGACGAGAGCATGACCGTCTGGGTGGCCGAGGTCGATGGCCGGCCAGCCGGATTCGCTGCCGTGGCATTCCGCAGCGATCCGGATAGCGCGGAAATCGAGATGATCGCCGTCGACCCCAAGCAGCAGAACCGAGGCATCGCCAGTGCGTTGCTGGCCTGCGCGCTCGACGCGATCAGCGCCGCCGGCGTCAAGCTCGTCCAGCTCGGGACCGGGGGCGACCCCGGTCACGCTCCGGCCCGCCACACGTACGAGAAGGCCGGCTTCACCCCGCTCCCGCTGGTTCGCTACTACAAGGAACTGCCCGAAGCCCGCCAGGACTGACGGCACGAGGGGCAGCTCCGATGAGAGGATCTGCCCCTCTCCAGCTGCCATCCCACTACCGACTCATCTGGCCCCGGCCGGGGCGCGGTCCGCGCCATGCTCCCGCACATCAACATGGACTAACCAGCTCACCACCGGTCGCCAGGCCAGGTCAGGGCACAGCGGCGTCCACCGGGGGCTATCTCGTGTTACGGGCGGCCGAGGATGTTCTGCACGGCGGTGATCAGTCGGGTCGCTGACTGCTTGTGGTGGGGGCCGAAGAGGTCTGCCTGCTGGAGCGAGGCCAGGGTTCGACCAGCTCCGATGTCCAAATCGGGGATCTGGCAGTCATCGAACCTGATCGGGATGAGCCAGGAAACACCGGGGCGGCGGAGGCGGATCTGGTCGGTGGCCAGGACTAGTTCCTCGTTCTGGTAGGACTTCCGGCGAATCTCGCTATTGGTCGAGAAGCAGGCGAGGAACACCAGTGCGTCGTCGCTGATCGCGTGCCGGATCACGGCGCGCCAGTCCTGGCCGGGGAACAGGCTGCCGGTATCCCGCCATACCGGCACTCCCGCTGCCTCGAGTGCGTGTTGCAGGTCATCAACGCGACCGGCGTCCTCATGGACGTAGGAAATGAACGCATGTCCGGGCGCACCGCTTTTGACTTTCACATCGGGAATGCTAGCCGTGCTGCCGATAGCGAGCGACTTCACCGAAAGCTGGCGACACTCGCCCGGCGTCCCCGAGCCAAAAATGCACATCAATCTAGTCATTTAGGTTCAGTACAATACACATAGGGCGTGCACGACAAATTACGTGAGCTTTATATACACCGCCCCGGCAGGGTAAATGTGGCATTCTGTCATCATGGGCGAGCCACTGGAGACCAAGAGCCAACGTATGTTGTCAGCTTCCCGATTGACCCACGTCGATGGGTTAATTGCCGAGTTCTTGTTCTTTGTGCCTCTGGCTGTAGCCGCCGTCCTGAAGTACCGGGACCATCACCTCAGCAGTAGCGTCCTATCGTTCCTGATTCCCGCGACTTTGGGATTGCCCCTGCTATGGCTTGCCTGGGTGGCGTACCGGAATTCGAGAGTACGGATAGCGCGGGCCGCGCCTGCTGACAATAAGCCGGTCGCCGTCGAGCGGCAGCCGAAGGCACCAGTAGGGCACGTTTTCATATCATATCGTCATGAAGATGAGGAGATGGCTGAGCAGTTGCAAGCCAAGCTCGAAGAGGCCGACATTAAAGTATGGCGGGATAAGGACAACTTGTTGCCCGGGCAGTACTGGCGAGCCGTGATCAAGAAAGCCATAACGGACGGTACCCTGGTGTTCCTCGCGTGCTTTTCCTCCAAGAGCCGGGCACGGTCGCTGAGCTGGCAGAACGAGGAACTCAACTTGGCGGTCGAGCAAATGAGGCTGCTGCCGCCGGATGAGCCGTGGCTCATTCCGGTCCTGTTCGACAGCTGCGACATCCCAGATATCGACATCGGCGCCGGCCGTACGCTCAGCTCCATCCAGCGCGCTGACCTGTTCGGTGACGAGTCTGAAGCCCAAGCAGCGAGACTGATCACCTCGGTACGGCGCATGCTCGGTTCCCCCGCCGCCGAAGATGCTCCTCCGCCAGAGCCCGCGATCCCTGAGCGGCCGCCTGGCCGCTCAGGCTGGCGACTGCTGGCCTCTGCCATGTGCGGCTTGCTTATAGTCGCGGCGGTTACCAGCCTGGCCATCCCGGCTGCCCGAAGGCCGGGCAAGAGGCCACACTCAACGCCGTCCGCGGCAACAGGGAATCCCGGCCGGGTTGCCGTGGCATCGAGCACGGCCTATCACTTCGACCAGCCATCCGCGATCGCGGCATCCGGCCCGGCGATCTGGGTCACCAACTTCGCCGGCAACTCCGTCACCGAGCTCAATGCCGGCAACGGCGGGCTGATCCGGGTACTCAAGGGACCGGCGTACAAGTTCGACCATCCGCGCGCCATCGCGGTGGCCGGATCGCACGTCTTCGTCGCCAACGCCTATTCCAGCACGCTCACCGAGCTTAATGCGGACATCGGGTTCTTCATCAAGACCATCCGAGGGTTCGCCTGGCCCGGACGGCATAGCGGTAGCGGGCAACGACATCTGGGTCAGCAACAACGGCGGTCAAGGCGGCGCCTCGGTCATCGAGCTCAACGCCGTCACCGGCGCCCGCCTGCGCATCACCGCCGGCGCCGCCTATCACTTCGACCAGCCATCCGCGATCGCGGCATCCGGCCCGGCAATCTGGGTCACCAACTTCGCCGGCAACTCCGTCACCGAGCTCAACGCCGGCAACGGCGGGCTGATCCGGGTACTCAAGGGACCGGCGTACAAGTTCGACCATCCGCGCGCCATCGCGGTGGCCGGATCGCACGTCTTCGTCGCCAACGCCTATTCCAGCACGCTCACCGAGCTAGACGCCAGAACCGGCCAGTTCATCAGGACCATCCGAGGGTTCGCCGGCCCGGACGGCATAGCGGTAGCGGGCAACGACATCTGGGTCAGCAACAACGGCGGGCAAGGCGGCGCCTCGGTCATCGAGCTCAACGCCGTCACCGGCGCCCGCCTGCGCATCACCGCCGGCGCCGCCTATCACTTCGACCAGCCATCCGCGATCGCGGCATCCGGCGCCGCGATCTGGGTCACCAACCTCGCCGGCAACTCCGTCACCGAGCTCAACGGCCAGCAACCGCCCCCGAGCGGATCTTTCACGTTTCCCCGATTCGACGCCGCCGATATACACTCCGGCCAGCTGTACACATTCGGAACAGCGCAGAATATTGAAAAAAACAATCATCTGGATGTCTTCTTGCAATTCGCCGGCTCAAACAAGTACTTCGCGGCCGGGAACCCAGACACCTCGGCTCCCCTGATCGGCGGAAACTGGACCTGCGAAATAGACGTAGGGGCGCCCGGCAATATCATTCTCTACCTGGTCGACCTATCGCCCGCCTCCGTAAGGCTAGTGAACAGCAAAGCCGACGTACCGTACCAGAGCAACGGATACCCCAGCATCGTCAAACTCGGCACCATCCTTGCGTCCGTACAGTTCACCGCAAAATAGCCCTCGGCTGCGCGCTGATCAGGGTTACTGACCGCACCTCGCCTCACTCGTGCCTGCGCCCGGTCGAGGAAGCGCATCGCAACTGTTCAGCTGGAGCAGTTCAGGCGTCATACGCCGACGCGGGCGGCGAAACGTCAGTCTGACCCAATCACCACCAGGTCCGTCAGCCTCGTGGAGGCAGCGCCTTTGCCTACTTCCTGAGGATGAGGTGGAACTTGAGCGTGGCCACCGGCCCGACGCCGTTGCTGGCCTTCAGCGTGATCGTGTAGGTCTTGCTCGCTTTCAGCATCGGGGCACCGGAGATCGTGGCGGTGCCGTTCTTGTTGTTCACGAACCTCAGCTTTGGGGGGAGCGCGCCCGCCTCGGTGATCGTCGCGACCGGGTAGCCGGTCGCTGGCCCAACCACCCCGAAGCCCGTTGGGAACTCACCTGGCCCTGCCAGCTCTGGACCCTCGCCTACCTCACCACCCGGCCCACGCCTAAAAGACGCCGGCGACTGGCACGACCGCTGGACCCCAGGAGTGATCCGCCGTCTGAGCGTTGTCATGGCCGGCTGCCGAGGTGCCTGCCAGGCGCAAGGCCACTAGCCGTAAACGCTTGAGCAGAGTTAGCCGACCATATTCCGGCGCAGCGCTGTCCTGCCATTGGCTCCAGGACGGCCGAGCGTGCACGCTATCGGAACTCTGATACGACAGATTCCACCAGATCGTCCCGGCCGATGCTGATCCAGGCCTCGCGAGCAGCCTGCCAGCGCGCGGTCCTCTCCTTGCCCGGCGGATCGAGCCGCGCCAGCCGGACCAGCGCCCACCCGATCGAGTACGGCTCGCGGATCGCTTTATAAAGCCGCAGCGCCTCCTCAAACCGGGCCCGGGCGCCCTCATGATCAGACCTGCGCAGGGCGATGTCGCCCAGGCGCTGGATGCAGTTGGCCTGGCCCAGGACGTCGCCGACCTGCGCGTACAGCGGCAGCGCCTCCTCATACCGGGCCCGGGCGCCCTCATGATCAGACCGGGCCAGGGCGATGTCGCCCAGGCCCTGGATGCAGTTGGCCTGGCCCAGGACGTCGCCGACCTGCGCGTACAGCGGCAGCGCCTCCTCATACCGGGCCCGGGCGCCCTCATGATCAGACCGGGCCAGGGCGATGTCGCCCAGGCGCTTGATGCAGTTGGCCTGGCCCAGGACGTCGCCGACCTGCGCGTACAGCGGCAGCGCCTCCTCATACCGGGCCCGGGCGCCCTCATGATCAGACCGGGCCAGGGCGATGTCGCCCAGGCCCTGGATGCAGTTGGCCTGGCCCAGGACGGAGCCGACCTGCGCGTACAGCGGCAGCGCCTCCTCATACCGGGCCCGGGCGCCCTCATGATCAGACCGGGCCAGGGCGATGTCGCCCAGGCCCTGGATGCAGTTGGCCTGGCCCAGGACGTCGCCGACCTGCGCGTACAGCGGCAGCGCCTCCTCATACCGGGCCCGGGCGCCCTCATGATCAGACCTGCGCAGGGCGATGTCGCCCAGGCCCTGGATGCAGTTGGCCTGGCCCAGGACGGAGCCGACCTGCGCGTACAGCGGCAGCGCCTCCTCATACCGGGCCCGGGCGCCCTCATGATCAGACCGGGCCAGGGCGATGTCGCCCAGGCGCTTGATGCAGTTGGCCTGGCCCAGGACGGAGCCGACCTGCGCGTACAGCGGCAGCGCCTCCTCATACCGGGCCCGGGCGCCCTCATGATCAGACCGGGCCAGGGCGATGTCGCCCAGGGCATTGGACGTGCGGGCCTGGTCATCTGGGGTGCCGTGAGCGCGGATCTCATCACCGATCGCGCGGGCCAGCGCCGGCTGGGCATAGCCAGTGAACCGCCAGTATTGAGCCAGTCCCCTGAACGCGGCAGCGAGCTCGCTGATCCGGTGCGCGGCGATGGCGCGGCCCAGCATGGCGGTGATGTTGCCAGACTCCGCCTGCATCATGATGACCGCCTGGGCGCCTTGATTGGCGCCAACCCGTTCGCCTGTCATGGCAGCGACCTGGAGGTAATGGCTGATCGCCGCGTCGAGGTCGCCAGCGGCCGGGGGGTGCGCACCGGCGACGTGGTCGCGGACCGGCGCGAGCATCCGCAGCCTCGTGCCTTCGTCGAATGCCAGCCCGAGCTGGCGGAGCACGGCCGCCGCCGCATGCCCGTCGCGGGGAAACAATTCCAGGTCCTGGTGAGCGATGCCGTCCGGCAGCAGGCCCAGAATGCTAAGCAGTCGCCGGGCCGGCTCTGTCATCAGCGGGCTCGTGACCGAGATCTCGATCGACACCGCCACGCTGAGCTGCCGGACGGCACCGCCCATCCGCTGCAGCATGCCGGTTCGCTCCGCCCGCCACTGCGCCGCCACGCCCTGCAGATCCGGCTGGCCCTGCGCCGCATAGCCTGCTAGCTCGACCGCCAGTGGCACGCCATCCAGGCCCGCCACCAGCTCGTCCAGGAGCGGATCGGCGCTAAAGCCTGATCCGGCGACGTTGATGAACAGTTGCCGGGCTTGGCCCAGCGGCAACGGGCTCAGCATCGCGAAGTCCCGCCACCGCAACCCGGCAGGCCACGAGCTCCCGCGCACCGTCACCGCCACCGCCACCCCGGGAACGGCCGCCACCCGGCGCAGCACTTCCTCGCTGGCCAGCGGTTCGCCGATCCACGGCGTCTCGAAGTTATCCAGCACCACCACGCCGGGCCGCGCTCCCAGCACCATGCACACGCCCGCCAGCAGCGCCTCCGGCGACCCTTCCCCGGTCACGCCCAACTCAGCGGCGAGCAGGGCAGCCAGCCCGTCAGCAGACCCAGCGCCATCACACCGGACAAACCACCGGCGGTCACCGAACCGGCGGCGCACCCGCTTGTCGTGCAGCGCCGCCAGGCAGATCGTGCTCTTTCCGATGCCCGGACCGCCCAGGACCGGCACCGGCTCCGGCGGCCTCGCCAGCCACGCCGCAACTAGCCCGTCCACCTCCGCGACCCGCCCCACCAGATCCGGCGCCGCCGGCAACAGCGCCGGCGGCGGCGGCTGGGGCGCGACGGCGGCCCGTCCCGCTTGCAGCGCTTGCGTCAGCTCCAATTCCAGCTTCTCAGGACTGGCGACCGGCACCACGATCAGCCCCGAATCCATGACCCGCGCCCGGAACGCGCCTTGCCTTGCCCGCAATGTCGCGTCAGCATCCAGCAAGCGGGCGGGCGGGATAGGCAACGCGGCCTGCTCATCCAGCAAGAACACCAGCCTGGGCAGCCCCGCCTGGGTGGCGGTGTCGAATTCCAGCTCCGTGTACGACACCTCCGGGCGGTCCCGAACCGGGGATCCGTACCGTAGCCCGATCAACCCGACGTACACGTCGCATTCGCGCACTCGCGCCTGGCAGTAGTCCGCCGGCTTGTCGTCACGGGCCGCGAAATACGCCATGTCGACAACGGCGTCACCAGCCCGCGTCACTGCCGCCTCGGCGGCCGCCACGAACGAACGGCCCGCCGGAAATTCCCGCAGCTCACCCGTATGACTCAAAAACACCCGACGCGGCCCAGCCATAGCGCAACAGTACGCCCGGAACGCGACCACGGTCGTCAAGCGGCCCTTTCCATCAAAGACGCCAGAATTCAAGCCAGCAATCCGCGGAATACGCACACGGAATGCAACGCCACCACTATCCCCCTAACGCGCTCATCCAGAATCGGCCGGCTTCACCTAGCAGCCAGTCAACGGCGCGCTCAACGCCGAGCCCATATCCAGCCGAAATGTGCCGCGCGCTTGTGTCAGTCCGCCCGATCACATCCTGAGCATGGAGACGTTCTGCCTTCAGGTCCCCGGTCGTCGGCCGCGGAACAGGAGCCTGCCTAATCGGAGCTTCGGTGGTCCTGCTCAAAACCCAGTTCAATGTCGCGATCACGCCGTCGCGGCAATCCCCGTCCCTGACAAGATCACCAGCGCCAGCCTCATCGCTCCCGCGCACGCAGTTCCCCAGGAGCGCGATCATCTCGGCTACCTGATCTCGCGAACGCACGACGCCGCCGAAACCACCGACGCGGTTCTCCCGATCGCCGTTAAGTCGCCGTTCGTCTGCCTCTGCGATCTCAGCTTCGATGTCCGCCCGGCTGGGCGGTAGCGGGGTGACTCGATCAGTAACTGGCGCGGTGGCCGTCTCGCCGAGCGCCCAGCTCCAGGCCCGGGCCGACCGCGACGCCGCGCCAGGCGACCGGGCGGCACGTTGCCCGGCGTGCCGCTCCCGTACGGCCCTGACATGCCGCAGCAGCCGGACGATCGCATTACCGGCTGGCGGCGCGCCTTCGTCCGCGCGGGCGTGATCGGTCATTGACCGGGCGACCAGGCCCAGCGCGGCGAGCTCGTCGCGGGCGCGGCGGGCGAGCGCGGCGGCCTGGACGTTCCTGGTGGCCAGGAGCAAGGTGTCCAGGCCAGTGAGGTGGTCGGCGAGCCAGCGGCGGCACGCGGCGGTGTTCATCTCCTCGCGGGTACCGTCCAGGATCTGGCCGCGCTGGTCGTAGCGGCAAGCACGCCGGCGTCCGCAGCCCTGGCCCTGGTCTGGCCGGGCAGCGCGCCGGCGGCGAGCGCGGCGTTGACCTGGGCGACGGTGCGGCTGATCGCCTTCCGCAGCCGGGTCTTGCTGGCACCCGCCTCGTGGGCGGCGAACGGCGCCGCCGCATCCTCGGCCTGCCGGTAGTTCGCCCGGTAGCTGTCGCTGTTGGCCAGCAGCATGTCCAGGTACTGGCAGGCCTCATCGCCCACCCTGGACCAACATCGCCTTCACCAGCAGTTCACCAGTGCGCTCGCCGGGTACGTGGCTGAGGAATCCTCCTGGCTGCGAGCTGGGCTTAGCCGGGCATGGCGGCGCGAGCCAAGCCTCGGGTTTGCCGTAGTTAAGTGCGCTTGCAATTTGTTGTTCGCTCCGTCATAGGCGGCTGGGAGCTGTCGGGGTGTGCAGTGTGCCTTCGGCTGTTCAGCCTGTTCAGCAGCCTTGCTGCGGCTGCCCGCTGCGAGGCGAGCCGCCAGGGCGTGATGGCCACGGCGCAGGCGCCTACCGCGAGCGAGCCCACAGCGATCAGGGCACACGGCAGTTGCCCTGCGGGCTGCCGCGCCCAGTACCACCAGTAGAAGCGGCCCGCGTTATCGGCGCCGAAGTAGTTGAGCGGGAAGAACGAGGCCAGCGGAAGCACCCAGGCGAGGCTCCAGCGCAGGAGCCTGCCCGATAGCAGGGCCATGCCAGTCCAGATCGCTATCGCGCGGACGAGCACGACAGCGGTCCCCAGCGGCGCTATCGCTGCGGCTGTGCCGCCGACGAGCAGGGCGGCGGCGCATGATGCGCCGGCCAGGTACCAAAGCTGGCAGTTGCGCAGCGTCCGGGAGCCAGCTTCCTCAAGGCTGGCCATCTTCCCGTCGATGCTGGCAGCGACGAGGCAGACGGCGATCAGGGGGACTTGCAGCGCCAGCGGCACGGAGATGTATCCGCTGTTGCTCGCAGCCGGCGCGGTGACGTCGGTGTGCACGCTCAACGCGACGTCGGCCGCCAATGCGACTGCTGCTATCGCGAGGCCACGCCAGTGGTGGGCCCTGAGATAGCGGGCAAAGGCGTTACTGCTGGGCATGCGCCCTGCACGCGTACTGGTCCTGCACCTTAGCCTGAGCGGCGGCGAAGGCCGCCTGGGCGGCTTGCGGTTCCCTCGCCAGGTGCCCTACGGCGGCCGGGTCGACTCCGGGCGGGCCACCGAAGACTGTCGGCGGCTGGGCGCCACCGAAGATCCGCGTCGTCAGCCACTAGGTCAGCAGAAAGGCCGCGTGCTGCAGCTTCCCGTAGGAGGCTTCCGACATCGACGGGGGAAGGCAAGCCCTGGAGCCGAAGGTGGCCGCCCATACGTCCCCTTCCATGCTGCTCGCCACGAACCACATGAGACCGTCACTGACGCTGCCGTTGTCCAGGCTGAAACCGCTGGCGCCGGTTGCGCCCGTCCGCGGCTGGAGCCCTTGCTCGTAGAAGGTCCTCGGGACGCGGAGCAAGGAAGGCAGCCGCCCGGCCCGCGAGGCCAGCGCGGACACCTCGTCCAGGTACTTGCGATCCTCGGGCCAGAGGCAGACCCGAGGCGCGGTCGCCGAGCAGAGCGGGTCCGCCGGGGCGGCCCGCGCCTTGAGCACGTCCTGGGAGGGCATCATGACCACGGCGGCCACGACGACGGCAACGCCGATGATGCCCGCCGGCCACCGCCGAAGCGCGGGCCGCCAGCGATCACGGCCCCCGCCGAGAAAAGACGGGACCAGGGCCGCCGTCAGCGCCAGGCCGAGCGCCAGCCCCGCCCGGCTCGCGAGGGCATCGGGGGCCACCGAGTACGCCGGGTCACCGAGGACGGCATTGCCATCGCTCGTGAGACCTATCAGAGAGCTGAAGGCCATCATCAGTACCAGGCAACCTGCCCCGGCAGCGACAGGCGCCCCGAACCGGGATCCGGTGACCCGCCCTACGCCGTGGCCGATGGCGGCGCAGGCGATAGTGGCGGCTGCGCCAAGCAACACGTAGCCGGGCCAGAGAAAACCCGGCCCGGCCCGGGAGAAGCTGGCCACGGCCACGTAGGCCAAGCCAGTGAGGTACCCGCCAAGCCCGATGGCCGCTGAACTAGCCAGCTGCGCGGCGTCGGGCACCCAGCCGGCTCTGGCTGAGCCATGCATGCGATCGACCACGCCAGGCAGGCCCGACCGGGCCGCGGCCCACGCCGCGCCGGCGGCCAGGACCGGGCCGAGGAACACCACCGGCTTCAGCACCGCTGCGCTGGCTCTGGGCCAGTCACCGCCCCACGACTGGCCGCCGCCGGCCAGGACCACCACGTGCAAGGCGGCCAGGACTGGCAGCCACCAGCGCAACGGCGACCTTCGCAGCTCGGTCCAGAATGAACTCCTCACCGAACCATCCGCCCGCTCCCGAGGACGCTCATGTAGCCGCGTTCCAGAGCGGTATCGCCTGCGCAGCCGGATTGCGCTGCCGCCTCAAGCTCCTCCGCGCTTCCCCGGAACACGGCCCGGCCCTCGTCCATCACGACCACGCTGCCGCCTACCGCTCGCACGTCCTCGACAAGATGCGTTCTCAAGACCACAGTGGTGTCCTCCAGGGAACGGACCAGGTTGCGGAAATCCATCCGCTGCGCCGGGTCCAGGCCGACGCTCGGCTCATCAAGCAGCAGCACAGGCGGGCGCCCGGCCATCGCCGACGCGATCCCGCCGCGCTGGGCCATGCCTCCCGACAGGCGCCTCATCGCGGTGCCGGCCTGACGCTCCAAGCCCACGGCCCTGATGGCCTCCAGCGCCGCCACGTGGGCCCTGCTGTCGGCAACGCCGCGCATCCAGGCGCAGTAGCGCACGAAGTCATAGACCGAGAAGTTGGGGTAGAAGCCGAACTGCTGCGGCAGGTAGCCGATAACGGACCGGGCCCGACGCGCCGACCGCTCGTCAGAAACCCGCTCGCCGAGGACCTTCAGCGTCCCCTTGCGCGGCGGCGAGACAGTGGCCAGAGTGCGCAGCAAGGTGGTCTTGCCAGCTCCGTTGGGTCCGAGCAGCCACACGACGCCAGGGACCGCAGCAAAGTCGAGATCCTCGATGACAAGGTGCGACCGGTAACCCTGCGCCAGGCCGCTGGCCTCCACGCCGGGACCCCTGCTATTAACGGCCGGCTCCGCGCGCATATGGTCGTTCATATCATTCCTCAAACACCGAGCAGGCCACGCGCGGCCGCACGACTGGCCGTGCGTGGCCACAGCCACAGCATGCTGGTTGAGCGGCAAGCCCGCTACGAAGATTGATAGTCGTGGCCACCGTAGCTGACGTTGATGAAACCCTGCGAGATAGAAGTCGAGCAGGCGATCGGAGAGAAGTTCCTGAGAGTTTCTCCCTTAACCATGACGTTCTTGGCCCCGGTGCGCCTATGAGTCGGCCTTGAAAACCGCCATGGGAGTGGGTGTTTCCCGTCGGTGAATCCGCCATGGGCGAAGGATGAGCGCAAGGACACGGCCAGCACCCACTTCAATCCGCCGACCAGCCTCTAAACGCCCGCCAACGACGTGCCACCGAAGTACCGGCACTGGCCCGATCACCGACAGTGACCGCTGAAGATCGGGGCGAGTAAAACCGCACCAGATTGGCCGTTATGCGCATAGTGAGAATTATCAATTGTAATTAAATCTTCTTGATTTGGGTCGCTTGCGGCCGTAGCTAGATTTCGACGTGGTCGGTTAGGGACCTGTGGCCTGACGCCAGCCGATGCCCGGGATCTGTCCGCTGGCTGCCTCGTCGTCGGGTGCCTGCTTCGCGTGCAGGTCCTTACGGAAGCCCGAGCCGGATGATGCGGGCGGGTGAGCGGAACACGGCGGGGCCGGTGCGCGCTGCTTTCTCCACGATAGTGTCCGAGTCGGCTGCGGGAACGGCCCAGACGCCGCCAGCGCTGTCAACGGCCATCGCATTGGCGTTGGCCGGGCATTGCCTGTCGGGTTTGGCTTCGGCGAACTGCCATCGTTTGCAGCGTCTGGCTGACAAGCCTGCGTCGGGAGGTTCAGCGTGACAGATGCAGCGGTCGCGGATGGGGGCGAGGAGGCGTTCGCGGAGAACTGGACTACGCCGCATGATACGGAGTTAACCTCCGGGCCCGCCGGGGCCGGGTTTGGTAGCCACGAACGCCTGCCCGTTGCCGGAGCCATCGGTGTAGAAGCCGCCGGCTGTGCAGCTACCCGGTGCCGCGCACGACAGTGAGTTGACGCCCGCCTGTCCGCCCGCGTTGAGCTCCGCCGTGCCGGGCACCTCGACCGCCGTGTCCCACTTGCCCCTCACCTGCGACACCACGAACGCCTGAAGGTGGCCGGCGCGGCCGGTGTAGAACCCGCCGGCAGTGCAGCTGCCGCGCGCCGCGCACGACACCGAGCCGACGTCCGCGTCCCCTCCCGCATTGAGCTTCCCCGTGCCGGGCACCTCGACCGCCCTGCCCCACTTGCCCCTCACCTGCGACACCACGAACGCCTGATAGCGGCCGGTGTGGTCGGCATAGGACCCGCCCGCCGTGCAGCTGCCGCGCGCCGCGCACGACACCGAGCCGACGTCCGCGTCCCCTCCCGCATTGAGCTTCCCCGTGCCGGGCACCTCGACCGCCCTGCCCCACTTGCCCCTCACCTGCGACACCACGAACGCCTGATAGCGTCCCGAGCGGTCGGTGTAGAACCCGCCGGCAGTGCAGCTGCCGCGCGCCGCGCACGACACCGAGCCGACGTCCGCGTCCCCTCCCGCATTGAGCTTCCCCATGCCGGGCACCTCGACCGCCCTGCCCCACTTGCCCCTCACCTGCGACACCACGAACGCCTGATAGCGGCCGGTGTGGTCGGCATAGGACCCGCCCGCCGTGCAGCTGCCCGCTACGGCGCATGAAACCGCATCGACTTTCGCGCCGGCCCGGCGTTGAGCTTCGCCGTGCCGGGCACCTGCACGGCGCTGGTCCACTTCCCCTTTACCTGTGACACCACGAACGCCTGCGCGTCGTAGAAGCGGTCCCGGTACCACCCGCCCGCCACGCAACTGCCCGGCGCCCCGCACGACACCGCGCTGAAGGCCGCGTACCCGCCCGCGTTGAGCTTCGCCGTGCCGGGCACCTCGATCGCCTTGTCCCACGTCCCGTTCACCCGCGACACCACGAAGACCTGCTCGTGGCTGGCGCCGTACTGGTAGTCCCCAGCGATGGCGCAGCTGCCGGCCGCCGCGCACGACACCGACTCGACGTCCGCGTTCCCGCCTGCGGGGAGGTTCGCCGGGCCTGGCACCTCGACCGCTGCGCCCCATGTCCCCTTCACCTGCGAAGCCACGAACGCCTGCTGGTCCCCGGAGCTGTCAAAGTAGTCCCCGCCCGCCGTGCAGCTGCCCGGCGCCGCGCACGACACCGCGGTGACAATCGCGAGGCCGCCCACGTTCAAGCTCGCCGTGCCGGGCACCTCGATGGCCGTCCCCCAGCCGCCCGACGTGGCAGGCACCGCCCGCGCCGCCACACCAGTCGGCAGCACCGACCAAATGACGGCCGCCGTCACGGCCACGGCAGATGCTGCCAGGTAACTCCGCCTCATCGACCCTGCCTCGCAAGCTCGCGCACCCGCCCGGGAGCCGATCCCTCGGATACATCTGCTGATAATCGCATCCACGGGGCGGACATCGCCAGGGTGTGAGCGGCCACAGCGAACCAGGTACGCCTGCCGGGTCCACAACAACGGCGACGCCCTGAACTAAAAAGCCCATCAGGGGTGTCCCGCAGATCATCCTCCGTGAGGCTCATCCTCCGTGAGGCGCCGTCGGCCGGCTGCGGTGCCAGACCAACCTGGCGGAGGAGCCGGTGCCTGATCGCCAACGTCTCCCGATCCGCCACCGCCGAGCGTGCTTGGGGAGAGGGCTCCTGCCAGTAGCTACGTGGACGCTTTACCCTTTTTATTGCGTATCCGCAACCACCGACAGGTCGCGAGGGAACCTCGCTTAACAGGAGCCCGCGCACGGACACAGAAAAACGGCGCCAGTCAGGTCTGCCGACTACCCGCCCTAAGACCGGCCTGGCATGCCGGCAGCCACTGGGCTGATGAAAGCGGCCCCTCACGTCCTGCGCATCGGTTTCGCGGACGCTGTCCTTTCGGCGGCAGGATCGCTTGCCTGCGTAAAGGCGCTGTCCTGCTGTTCGCCGCAGGGACCATCTTTTACGCAGGATGAGCGTTCCTGCGTATAATATAGTTCCTGCAGTAACCAGCAGGAGGGAGGGTTTATGCAGGAGCAAGGCGTGGCGATCGAGCGCGAGGCAAGGCATCGTCTCCCTGGGCTGCTGGCGGAACTGCTGGGAGAACCGGAGCCGCGTCTGGAGCAGGCAGGGCCGGGTGATGCTTCTTGGGCTGACCTTGTTATGCGAGACGGCCGCGGGCGGCGGTGGTTGTTCGAGGTCAAGAGCTCAAGTCGGCCCCCTCAGGTTGCGCGTGCCGGGGAGGAACTGTCCGCCCATCGGGGCGAGGATGTCATTCCTGTTCTGATAGTGCCGTTCATGTCGGCATCCGGCGCGGAGACCGCCGGCCGCATGAAACTCAACTGGATTGATCTGTCGGGTAATGCGCATGTCCGCGCCGGGGACCTTCATTGGATTGTGCAGGGGCGGCCTGACGAGCTTCGAGCGAGAGGCCGGCCCTCCTCGCCGTTCGCGCCCAGGAGCGCCCGCGTCACGCGGAGGCTGCTATTGGACACTGGCCGCTGGTGGCTGCAGAAAGATCTTGTGTCGGAGACCGGGCTGGACGACGGCAGTGTTTCCCGGATCGTCCGGCGCCTCGATGAGGAGTTCCTGCTTGAGCGTCGTAATCGTGAGCTGCGCCCTCGGGATTCCGGGCTTGTTGCTCGATACCTGGGCTCAGGACTACCGGTTTGCCAACCATGACGTCGTGCCCGGGCATCTGAGCGGCACTGGTATTGACCTTGCCCGGCTCGTTGCCGAGGGCCTGGAGTCCTCTGACGTCGATTACGCTTTCACTGGGCTGGCGGCAGCGTGGGTGATGGATCAGTTCGCCCGATTCCGGCTCACTACCGTCTACGTCGCTGGCGATCCGCGGGATGCCGCCGAAGTTCTCGGCATCCGGCCGGGAGCCAGAGGCGCGAACGTCCAGATTGTCGGCCCCAACGACGCTGGCGTCTTCGATGGTGAAGAGGCACGCGGCGGCCTGCGCTGCGTGGCACCGGTTCAGGTTTACCTGGACCTGCTCCAGCTCCCCGAACGCGCGACTGAGGCTGCAGAGCATCTGCGCGCCCGTCACCTGCGGTGGGATCATGGCCCCGTCGGCTAAGCCCCGCGATCGCAGTGGTTACTCACCGGGAGAGACTGAGCAAGTCAAATCGGTGTGCCTGACTGTAGCGGTGACGCTCGGCGCACTGATGGGCGAGCTCTGCATCGTAGGCGGACTGGTTCCCAGCCTGCTCATCGACCATCAGACTGGCCATGGCGCGGATACCGGCGATGTGCATCCTGGTACGAATGACCTCGATGTCGGGCTGGCGATCGGCCTGCTCGACGATGAGCAGTACGCCGAGATCAGTCATCGCCTGCGCCAGGAGGGATTCGCGCCCGACCACAACGAGAACGGCAACCCGACGCCGCAGCGCTGGAAGCTCTCCGACTTTAGCGTCACCGTCGACTTCCTGATGCCGCCGATCCCCGGCGCCGTCACCGGTGGCCGGATCCACAAGCTCGAAGGAGACTTCGGTGCCCTGATCGCCCCTGGCCTGGAACTCGCTTTCGACGAACGGCACGAGATCACGATGAACGGCCATACGCTCAAGGGAGAAGCCGTCCGCCGCCGCCTTCCGGTCTGCGGACCAGCCGCCTTCATCGTTCTCAAATCCTTCGCATTTGCTGACCGCGGCGAACCCAAGGACGCCTACGACCTGGTGTACGTTCTCCGGCGCTGGCCCGGCGGCGTGAGCGACATCGCTGACCGCCTCGCCTCCCATGCAAAGCAGCACCATGCCACTGTCGGGGACGCGCTGGGCAAGCTCGCGAATGACTTCGCCACCCCAGCGAACCACGGGCCACGGCGCGCCGCCGCGTTCCAAGGAGGCGGAGCCGAGGATCGCGACGAGGCAACGGCCGACGCACACGGCTACGTCGACGACCTTCTGGGAGCATGCCTCGCACGAGGACTTGACATCAGCCAGCAACTCTAGAAAGTCGCACCCCTGAACCAGCGGCGTGTATGCGCACAGGCCCGACGATCAGGTTCCAGGGAACACCGTTGAAGAACCTGGCAACATCAAGGTCGATGACCCAGTCCCGCCGATCCGCGGCCCGCCCCCCAGCCCACTGCAGCCACATCCCCGGCTCCGGTGTGTTGACTGAACTAGCGGCAGGCATGTGATCAATTCCGGACATGCGGCTGCGGTCGTCGTTACTGCCGTCCCGCCGCCGGTGATGCCGGCCGTGTCGTAGGTCCAGGCGGCTAGCTCATCCGAGCTGGTCTGGCCGACGCCGCCCGTCGTGTTGTATTCGGCCGTCGGGCGCCCGGCAGCGTCATAGGTATAAGAGACGGTGTTGCCGTTGCCGTCAGTACTGGAGCTCAGCTGGCTCAGGCCGTTATAGCTACTGGTGGTCTGGCCGGCATCAGGATCGCTGGCGCTGATCTGCCGCCCGAGCAAGTCGTAACTGTATGCCCACTGATTACCTGCCGCGTCGGGTGGTCTGGCCGAGGGCATTAGTCAGCGTTCCGGTGATAGTTCCGCCGGACGTCCACGACGCCCGGCACACTGCCGCCACTCTCCTGCTGGAGCAAGGCATCGACATCCGGGTAGTGCAGCAGATCCTCGGCCATTCCCAGATCAGCCAGACGCAGCGCTACACCCACGTCACCCGTGCCCTCAGCCAGCACGCCGCCGACCGGATGTCCGAAGCACTCTGGGGCTGACGCCGCTCAATGACCTGTCCAGGGCCGAACGCAACTGCAACCAAAACTGCAACCAAACACGACCACGGCCAGCACTCCGACGAGCATAAGCCCAGGTCAGACTGCGTGGGCCTAACGTTTCACCATGCGAACCAGCCCATCCTCATCGAAGGTGACCCGCTCTCGGTCCGTTTGCCCAGGTCACGCGCCTCGAGGGCGGCGAGGTGACCTGGCAGGCGGCCCGTCTTGGAGTGGCCGACATGCACGACGCCGCTGGCGTGCTCACATCTCCCCGCTCTCCACCGGCGGCGGCAAGATTATGGGGTCCTTGGTCCTGCTAGCCGACCGCAGGGCGGTCGCAGCGCAAGAACGTGCAGTTCAAGCGGGTACAGCAGGCCGTAGACCACATCACGACGGCAGTTCAGACGGCGGCGGTGGCCTGGTTTCCCTGGGCCGACCGCATCACCGTCCGGGCAGAGCGGCCCTACGCCTGGTACCACTCCGAGCCGCGCGAGGTGAAGCTTCCTGAGACGGACGAGAAACACTGTCGGCTTGGCGTGAGGACAGGCAATGTTCTTAGCCCTGCTGTTGAAGTCATCAGACGAGGCAGCCAGGAGCTTTGTCCGGCTGGCTCCGTGCTGGGACTTCGGGACTGCCCTGGGTGGGACTACCGGCGGGTGCAGCCCCTGCCGACGTGTCGTGGTTCTGACATAGACAGACGCCCGGATCGTTCTTATAGTTTCATTGAAGCTTCTAAACGAAAGTATAAGAATGTGCGTCGTGCTCATCCTTACTCACCGCAGACGATCGATGCGGTAAGAGTCCTCGGTCTGGAAGTAGCGCGCGCCCGGCGCGCCAGACGCTGGACCGAGACTGCACTGGCCGAGCGGGCCGGCATCTCCGCAGTCACGCTCAGGAACATTGAGCGAGGAATGCCTACTGTCGGGATCGGGACGTTCTTCGAGGTCGCGACCCTCCTGGGCATCGACTTGTTCGGCACTGACCGCGAAGGGCTGCGCTCGATGGTAGAGCGCGGCCGCGATCGGCTCGCGCTGTTGCCCTCCCGTGTCCGAGAGCCGACCGACCCGGTCGACGATGACTTCTGAGCCGACTAAGGCGTTCGTGTGGGCATGGCTCCCTGGCGCCACCGAGCCGGTGCCCGCTGGCCGGCTGGAAATGAGCGGTGAGCTCACCTATTTCACCTACGGGCGCAGCTACCTGGGCCGTCCCGAAGCGATCCCCTTGTACGCACCCGAACTGCCGCTCCGCCAGGGCCGGATCCGGCCACCGGCCGGGCTCACCATCGCAGGCTGCATCCGCGACGCTGGCCCGGACGCATGGGGGCAGCGGGTGATCCTCGCCAGGCATGCCGGGCACCTGACGGCGAACAGCGACACAGGCGACCTCAGCCTGCTCACCTACCTGCTTGAGTCTGGCTCCGACCGCTCCGGGGCGCTGGATTTCCAGACAAGCGCAGACACCTACCAGGCGCGAGCCTCGGATGCCGCCCTCGAAGAACTGGTGACCGCAGCCGAACTGCTCGAGGCCGGCCAGCCGCTCCCGCCCGCCCTCGAGGATGCGCTGCTGCGCGGCACGTCGATCGGCGGCGCCCGGCCGAAGGTGCTCCTCAACGACGAGGACCGAAGGCTCATCGCCAAGCTGTCCTCACGTACCGACACCTATCCAGTCGTGAAAGCCGAGGCGGTCGCCATGGAACTCGCCCGGCGGGTCGGGCTGGACGTTCCGGAAACGGAGCTGATCGAAGTGCACGGGCACGATGCCCTGCTAGTCGACCGATTCGACCGGCCTGACGGCGGCAGGCACCGCCGGATGGTCGTCTCAGCACTCACCATTCTCAACCTGGATGTCATGATGGGACGCTACGCGACTTACTACGACCTAGCCGACGCGATCCGGAACCGCTTCACCGAGCCCCGGCGAACGCTCCGCGAGCTGTTCTCCCGCATTATCTTCAACATCTGCGTCAGCAATACCGACGACCACGCCCGCAATCACGCCGCATTCTGGGACGGCCAGAACCTCACGCTCACGCCCGCCTACGACATCTGCCCGCAACCACGTTCCGGCGGAGAGGCAACACAAGCGATGGCGATCCGCAGGGACGGCTACCGCTACAGCCAGCTATCTGGCTGCATCGACGCCGCCACCGACACATACCTGCTGTCAAGAACCGAGGCGAAGAACATCATCGACCACCAGGTAAGCACCATCCGGTCCGAATGGAACGAAGCCGCAGAAGCAGCCCGGCTCACTACCACCGAACGAAAGCAGCTGTGGGGAAGACAAATCCTCAACCCGTACGCTTTTCAAGACGCGGCCTGAAACTACCCAGCAGCAACCCATGCCGAAGTTCGCATGACGTGACGATGTGGGCCTAACGTCCCACCATGCGAACCGAGTGATCTTGGTCGAAGGCGACCCGCTCCCGGTGCGTTTGACCAGGTCACGTACCGTTAAGGCCACAAAATGACTCCCGGCGCAGCCACTCCCAGCGGCATCGTTACGCCCCGGATCGGGCCGCCAGACCTGTGGATCAGCCGGGCGGCCGCGACTACGGTGGCCGCCCTGGCCGGTATCGCCGGGGCACTCAGTTACTCCCACATGCGCCAGCTAGCCGGGGAACACGGGCAGGCCGGCTGGCACGCGCACGCGTTCCCGCTATCGGTCGATGGCATCGAGATCGTCGCATCGCTGGTCTTGCTCGCGGACCGGCGCACTGGCCGCCGGTCAGGCTGGCTGCCCTGGACGGCGCTCGCGATCGGCACCACAGGGAGCCTGGCCGCCAACGTGGCCACCGCCGGACCTGGCATGATCAGCCGCATCATCGCCGGGTGGCCCGCCCTGGCCCTGCTGATCGCAGTCAAGCTCCTGTCGGGCCTCCTGGACCGCCACGCCGCGACGGCCGCCTCCCGGCCGGCCGGCGAATCTTGCCGCCAGGACACGGACGGATCCCCGGCCGCAGCACCCGAAATGGTCCCCTGCCAGGACCCCGGCATCGCCAGCCTGCTCCCCGCCGCCCGCGCAGCACGAGACGGCCTGCGCAGGGAAGGCCGCAAGCTGACCAGGGACGGCCTCGCCGCACGCCTGCGCCAGAACGGCCATCCTGTCCGGAATTCCCATCTGACACCGCTGCTCCAAGCACTGCGCAGCGAGACAGCCACCCCGTCCCCTACCAGCCAGTAAACAGCCAGGTCAGCTCCACGCCTGCCCCAATCACGCCATTCCCACGAGCCGCCCCAAAGGGAAGAGCGCGCGCGTCACTAGCTTTCGAAACGTGCCCGCCGACCCTGGCGCCCGCCCACCCGCCCCGCAATGCGCCGGCTGGTCGCCCTGTCCAGTCGCTGCTCCTCGCGGCCAAGAGGGACCTATCCCGGCCGAGCCGGCACCATCACCGACGAATGGCTCACGCGGGCGAGGAACCGACCCCGCAGGCCGCCGCGACTTCCGCAGCGCCGAATAAGGCCAGACCATCAACTAGCGCGCCAGCGCGGCCGCATCCCAGCGAGCACGCGCGCTGGCGAAAGCAGGCAGCCCCTCGATGACCGGCACATCAGCGACACGGTGCTTTGCCGCGCATGGCCAGTTAGGCTGGCCAACGTGAGCGAGAGCGCCAGCGTCGGCGACAGGCTGCGCGAGACCCGCAAGCGCCGCGGGTTAACCCAGCGTGAACTCGCCCAGCAGTCAGGCGTGTCGCTGTCCCTGATCCGCAAGCTAGAACAAGGCGACTACGACAACGGCCTGCGGCTGGAGACCGTGCGGAAGATGGCCGTCGCGTTGTCCGTGCCCACCTCCGCCCTGGCCTACGGCAGCAGGCCCTCGCCGCCCGACCAGCAGACCATCACCCGCTGGGAACCCGTCCGGCAAGCCCTGGACGGGCACGCAGGCCGCGAGCCTGACGATGAGCCGACCGCCGAAGGCATCAAGGCCGGCGCGGGCGAGGCAATACGCCTGTTCCGCCAGGGCAGCCTCACCGACCTGGCCGAACTCCTGCCGCCACTCCTGACAGACGCCAACGCCCTGGTCACCGGCAGCACCAACGGCGCACTAGCCCACGCTCGCGCGGAACGATCGCGAATCCGCGTCATCGCCGGGTCCCTGCTCGTCCACACCTGGCAGTTCCCGGCCGCCGAGCACGCCTTCGCGCTCGCTCTCGACGACGCGGACAGCCCGCTCGCGAAGATCGCGGTCACCGGCCAGCAGTGCTTCTCCCTCACCCGGCAAGGCAAGCTCACCCAGAGCCCGCGAACTCGCCATCCGATCCGCCAGCCAAGCCGAACCTCGCCTCTCCACGGCAGCGCCCGAAGAACTCGCCGCCTGGGGCGGCCTGCTCCTGTGGGCGGCAGGCGCGTCAGTACGCGACAACCGGCCCGGCGACGCCGACACCATGATCCGCCTCGCCACGGCAGCCGCCGCAGCAGCCGGGAACGACTTCGTGCCTCCCCACGCCCCCTGGCACCAGTTCGGCCCGTCCGTCGTCGCCGTGGCCGAAGCCGAGAACGCCGTCATCCGGGACCGGCCGGAACAGGCCCTGGCCATCGGCGAGCGCCTCGCGCCGCAGGCACGCAAATACCCCCGGCACCGGCTCGACGTCGCCGCCGCCCACGTAGCGCTACGCCAGTACCCCGACGCCGTCGACGTGCTCCAGGACCTGCGCCGCACCAGACCGCAATGGCTCCCGCAGCAGCGATCCGCCGCCCGCATCATGGCCGCCATCATCGGCAAGCGCCGATCACTCACAGCCGACATGCGCGACCTGGCCGACTACCTCGGCCTCCCGCTCTAACTGGCACATCGCCCGCCGGCCCCGGCAAGTGCCACCCGCCGCAGCGACCTCGCAGCACCTGGCACCACTGCCCGGCAACCCGCCTGACTGCCATTGCCCGCGATTCCGCGCCACTAATACCGTCGGCCCCAGGAAAACGCTGACCAGCTCAACGTCAGCCATCACCAGGAAGGCGACTACCAAATGACGAAGCACGCCGACGCCCCTCGGACAATCCACGTCACTTACCGAAACCACTCGCGATTCGCCCGCGTCAGGCTCATCCGCCCCGCACCCCTATCCCTCGACGCCAGGATCACGGCCTTACTGCCAGGACTTCGCGCGCCCGAGCAGCCCGCCGACTACACCCCCGAACTCGCGATGGAACTCATAGCGGGAACCTGCGAACTCCCTGAGAGCAAGCGCGCCCTGCACGTCATCCTCGGCGAATACAGGCGCGCCCTGCACGCTCTCGCCACCCAGACCCGCAGCACCCAGCCAGCTCCCGCCCTCACCGCACACCACCAGCCATGCCGCCCCCGGTAGCCACCACACCAGCAACGGCACCCACGCAAACCGACGCCAGGCAGGAACACGGGCCATGGCTATACGCCCAGCGCCGCGCCCGAAGCTGGAGCATCCCCATGATGGCCCGCAAGCTCCGCGCCGCCGCCCGCACCGCCGGCGACACCATCCCCGGCAACGACTGCCTCACCACCATGATCCGCCGCTGGGAACACGGAGCCGGGATCACCGAGCGGTACCGCCTGCACTACTGCCGCGCCTTCCGCATCCCGCCCGACCACTTCGCCACCGCACCCCTCCCGGCCCCGCCCGCCCCGTAACCCAGCCAGGAACCCGCCATGACCACACAGACCCTCGCAACCATCCCCGCCGGCCCCGGCGCAGCCACCAGCCGCCAGCAGCTCGGCCACCACCTGCGCAGACTCCGCCATGCCCGCGCGCTCAAGCTGCAAGACGCCGCCACTGCCCTCGGCATCACGCCCAGCACACTCTCAAGAATCGAAACCGGCAAAGCCCCAGCCAGGACCAGCTACATCACAATCCTGCTCGACCTCTACCAAGTCACGGACCCCGCCCGCCGCGCCCGGTTCATCGACCTCGCCAGTCAAGGCCGCCAGGCAGAGTGGCCAGCCCAGAACCGCGCCCTATTACCTGACTTGGCTCACGATCCCGGGATTTCGGGCAGCTCGCGGCTCTGACGTGCGGGTTCCTGGCTTGTGGTGAGCAAATTTGCGCACTAATCCGGGGGTCGTAGAGTGGCCCGGTGCCGTATGTGCGGACAGTCAGGACGGCGTCGGGTGCCACGGCCGTGCAGATCGTGTGGTCCTACCATCGCGGGTCGCGGAAGATCGAGCACATCGGGTCAGCTCATGACGATGCCGAGCTGGCGGTCCTGAAAGCGGCGGCCGGTCAGCGGCTGGCTGCCGGGCAGGGCGAGCTTCCGCTAGGGCCGGGTTTCGGGACCGGCGGATCGGGCGGGCCGCTGCCGATCACGTCCTCGCGGGCAGGGCACCTGCTGGAGGCGCTGGGCAGGGGCTATGACGTGCTGGGCCTGGGCAAGGCGGCGGGCGGGGACGAGGTGTTCCGTCAGCTGGTACTGGCCCGGATCATCGAGCCGTCCAGCAAGCTGGACAGCCTGCGGGTGCTGGACGAGGCCGGGATCGCGCCGCCGTCGTATGCCACGCTCAAGCGGCGCCTGCCGGCCTACGCGAAGAACGCCTGGCGGGACGGGCTGTCGCGGGCGTGCGCGACGCATGCCCGCCTCGGCCCGGCCAGCCTGGTGCTCTACGACGTCAGCACCCTGTATTTCGAGACTGATGCCGGGGACGGGTTCCGCGAGCCGGGCTTTTCGAAGGAGCGGCGCCTGGAGCCTCAGATCACCATCGGGCTGCTCACCGACGCTTCCGGGTTCCCGCTGATGGTGCACGCGTTCGAGGGCAACGAGGCGGAAACGAAGACGCTGCTGCCGGCCATCGAGGCGTTCATGACCGCGCACCAGCTGCCTGACGTGACGATCGTGGCCGACGCGGGCATGATCTCCGACGCCAACCGCAAGGACATCGAGGCGGCCGGGCTGTCCTACATCCTCGGCGCGAAGATCCCGTTCGTTCCCTACGTCGTCGCGCAGTGGCGCCGCGAGCACCCGGGCCAGGACATCCCGGACGGGCTGATCTTCACCCACCCCAGGCCCGCATCGAACAAGGACCGCCGTGACCAGGCCATCTACTACCAGTACCGGGCCGACCGGGCACGGCGGACCCTGCGCGGGATCGACGAGCAGGTCGCCAAGGCCGAGAATGCAGTCCAGGGAAAGGTCCCGGTCAAGCGGAACCGGTTCATCCGCCTCGACGGCGCCGCCAAGAGCGTCAACCGCGAGCTTGAGGCCAAAGCCCGCGAGATAGCCGGGATCAAGGGCTACCACACCAACCTGCAGGCATGCCCCGACGGCACCCCCGGTCACCGCCGAGTTCGTCATCAGCGCCTACCACCAGCTCTGGCAGATCGAGAAAGCCTTCCGCATGTCCAAGCACGACCTGCAAGCCCGGCCCATCTACCACCGCAAGCGCGACTCCATCGAAGCCCACCTGACCATCGTCTTCGCCGCCCTCGCAGTCAGCCACTGGATCGAAACCCGGACCGGCTGGTCAATCCGCAAATTCGTCAGGACCACCCGCCGCTACCGCACCATCGAAATCCAGGCCGGAACCCGCACCATCACCGCCGCCGAACCCCTGCCCCACGACCTGCGCCATGCCCTCGACCAAATCCACCGCACCCCGGTGCGCACTAAATGAGCCAAGTCGGGTCACGGACCCCGCCCGCCGCGCCCGGTTCATCGACCTCGCCAGTCAAGGCCGCCAGGCAGAGTGGCCAGCCCAGAACCGCGCCCTATTATCAGCCGCCACGCGCCAGCGCATCGGGCTCGAAACAGCCGCAACCCGGCTAATCTGCTACTCCCCGCACACCATCCCCGACCTGCTCCAGACCCCCGACTACGCCGCAGCCGTCAGCCACGCCACCCAGCCCAGCCTCCACCCCCGCCAGACCGCTGAACTCGCAGCCATCACCACACGCCGGCAAGCCATACTCCACGAGCACAGCCGCAGCTTCCGCTTCATCCTCGACGAATCCGCCCTCCGGCGCGCGATCGTCCCCGCACCCGCCATGACAGCGCAACTCCGGCAACTCGCCTTGCTCGCCGGCACCCCGAACATCACCATCCAGGCCGCCCCACTCAGTCCCGCCCCGCCCGTCCTCCTCCCGGCCTTCGACCTCGTCACCATCCCCGGCCAGCCCCACCACATTGGCATCCGCCAAGGCAACGTCACCACGCGGCCAGCCGAGTTGCGCGAACTCAGCCTCGCCTTCACCGCACTCGCCCGCGCCGCCCTCACACCCGATGAAACGGTCAGCCTCATCAACAGACTGACCGGCAGCTAACTGCCGCCCCGCACACACACTGCCCGCACGGTGCCCGCACAGCGGCCACCGCACCCCGCGCGACCCCTGTGCGCCCCCGAAAGGGGCGCGTCTGGTCGTCTGCCTGCCCAAACACGGCTGTAAGCGCTACCTCCGCGGAGGCAGACCACTCTCCCACCCCAAGGGGACCCCGAGACAGTGGTCTGCCTCCGCTCCGGCAGCACAGCCAGGGCAGGCAGACGACCAGACAGAGGTCAACAGCAGCGGGGGAAACCATGGACAACCTGCCCCTGCACCCACAGGTTTTCCAAGGTTTCCCCCGCACCCCCATCCTTACCTTTCCATCCCACCCGCGGGGGCAGGGCACGCGGCTCCGCCGCGCACCCTGCCCAAGATCAAAGTCAAGAGCGTTCAGCCCAAGACCGAGAGACAGCCAATCGCATGCGCAATGTCCGCGCGTTTGTGACTAAATGACCAGCCGCGTTCGCAGATCGTGATTCCCATTGCTGGCATTGGGTCAGCAACCCACTCCGCGCGCTCCAATTGATCGTTTACCAACGACTTCTCTTGTGCGCTCATATCACACCAACGTGTCCTGAATCATAGCTGGAGTTTGCTGCGCCCTGGCTGCTGGGATGTATGGAAGCATCAGCGGAGGAGTTCTGGGCCGCTGCCCGCTAAGCAGTTGGTCAATCGTCAATACCTGAATACGCGGGAACGTCGCCTGATTCGCGGGCCACTGATAGGTGCCGCTGTGGTTTACTTCTTCCAGAACACCCCTTGTGGGCGTCGCCATCGTGATAAGCACTCCCATTTCTGCTTTGTGACGCAATATTGCTCCGCTGAGTTCCTGCACAAATGCCGGTGCCACGTTCTTACCGCCCTTGACCGATACGATCATCTGGCCTACTCCACCCTTAGTGTCGGTGAAGAATCGTGCGACACCATCCTTACCCTTATCGCCGACCTGCTTCTCATTTGGCTGGGCTCCGATTAGGGATACCGCCCAGCGCTCGAAATCGAATGGCGAGTGATGGAAGAGCGCCTGAGCGCCGCCGATGTCACGAGGGATGCCAAGCACGGCATACGTCCCTGCGATGGAAGGGCCAAAGGTGTGTCGCAATCGCTTCTCTATTAGGTCGACAGCGATATATGTAACATCTATGCCAATCCACCGACGCCGCAGCCTTTGCGCTGCGTCGATGGTTGTCCCGCAGCCACAGAATGGATCAAGAACGACATCGCCTTCTTTACTGCTAGCTTTAATAATCCGCTCCAGTAGCGAGACCGGCTTCTGTGTGGGATAACCAAGCCGTTCGATCGCCACAGCGTTGACTGCTGGAATATCGCTGATAATGTCCTGAATGGCCAGACCTGGGCTAATGTGCAAATATTGCTTAAAACGCGGCTGGCCGTCCTTCTTCGGTGGCCAGTAAATAAGGCCTTGGTGGTCAGCTTTGTCGAGACGTTCTTGCATCGGAAGGTCAGCAAGTGACTCTCCGGTCAATTCCTCATAGTAGTCATACATCATCGACGGTGGCTGCCAGTGTCTACCCTTTTCAGATGGATTTACGCCGCGCCACTCCTGGCCAGAGTCACCATTCCGCAGCCCCGGACCTGTGAGACTTACAGCCTGATACTGTCCCCGTTCGTCGGAGGCTACGAACTTTCCTTCCGTATATGACTCATCGTAAGCTTGGAACGTCCGGTTCCAGGTATATTTATTACTTTTGGTATAGAAAAGTATGACATCATGCAGAGGACCCCAGCGTTTAGCGGAGTTATGCGCGCCAGTCCGTTTCCAGATAACTTCGTTCTTAAACATTTCGGCACCGAACACTGCGTCCAAAAGCACCTTGAGGTAATGACTCATAGTGGGATCGCAATGCAGGTACACGGAACCAGTTGGTTTCAGAACGCGCCGCAGCTCAACCATTCGCGGGGCCATGTTCACAAGGTAAGCCATCGCGTCGTTCTCACCGAGCAGCGTATGGAAGGCCGTCAGAGAGTCGGCAACCGCCAACGGCAGACCCCCAGCTATGTACTCCTGGAACTGAAGATCTGTCGTAGGCGTCCAGTGCCATGTATCGTCAAAGGCTTGGATCTGAGCCGCTGCGCCGTCGCCAGCCCTCGCGTTCCTACCGAAAATCACGTTGTAGCTGCGATTAGAGTTGAACGGCGGATCGAGGTACACCAGGTCAACTGATTGATCCGCGATGTGCGGCAACACGTCGAGGTTGTCACCGTAGTAAAGCTCGTTCATCCACGCATGCTCCGTCATACTGCGAGCCTGCCAGATCAACCACTCACGGTCATATTGACCACGCCGGACAAGTTCCCGGCCGTCCAGTCGTCGTCGTATTCGCACCGATATGTGGTGTTACTAGTTCTCAGGACCGACGCACCAGGCGTCACAGGCGGTCCTAGTCTCACTGCTCCGTCGAGGCAGTCATGGTGCAATAGACAGGCAGCCCAGGCGTTGGCGGTCCACCTGCCGTGCCGTGATCGGCAAGATACCTGCGAGCGGAACGTCAGTCTAACTTCCAGGCTAGTTACCCCCGCCGTGATCCTCAGGTACAGCTAGAGGTAGGCGGCGCTTTATTCGCGCCGTCAGGCCCGACGATTCCTGGCGCAATTACCGGTTCTGATCCGCTTCTTGCGGAGTTCCCGGCTCGCAATGCCACCCCAACCTGCACGACCAGCAGATAGCCCGCAGCGGATCCCCGGAACCAGGGGAGCCCGCCAACAGGAGATGGCCACTGTCCAGCCATTGCCAGTGGCCGGACAGGAGCACGCCATGACCACGACCACTACCCGAACCGCCGCCCGCCACAGCGGCATCCAGCCAGACCCTGGCCGACACCCGACGCTCAACACCAGACCGTCATGCCAGGTGGCTCGCCGCCGCTCGGATGCGGGGTCGGCACAGTTCACTGGCCGGGATATCGCTGGCATGGTCCTGGCCGGTGACATGTACGGCACCCCCTACGACCTCCTCGGCATCGCACTCGGCGCCAGCCCGGCGCGGGTCCGGGCGATCACCGGCCGGTGGCGGCACGCCGGCCTGGCCGAGACCGGCCGGATCGGCCCCGGAACCTCGTGGTGCTGGCTCACCCCGGACGGCATGCGGGCCACCGGGCTCCGGTTCCCGGCCCGCCGCCCGCCACTAGCCCGCCTGGCCCATATCCGCGCGGTCCTGGCCGTCCGCCTCGTCCTGGAAGCCGGGGACGCGTTCCGGGCGGGGTCGGCGTGGTGGTGCAGCGAACGCCGGATCCGGTCCGCTGCCGGGCGCCTCAACCTCGGTCACGTCCCCGACGCCGAGATCCTGTGGCCAGGTGTTCCTGGCAGCGGCTACCCCGAAGAATGCTGGGCCATCGAAGTCGAGCTCACCCCCAAGCCGCCAGCCCGCACCGAAGGGATCATGCTCGGCCTCCTCACCCGCGCCCACGCCTGGGAACCGAAAGCACCACCAGGCCACCAGCTCCGGTACGGCCACGTCGTCTACCTGTGCGCTCCCGCCGCTCTGGGAGTTGTCCGCCGCGCTGTCGCATCCCTGCCCGGTCCGCTGGCGGAGCGGGTGGATGTGCGGGGGCTGCCGGAAGGAGCGCTGCTGTGATCCTCTGGCTCTACCTTCTGTCCCGCACCGGCCCCGCCCTCATCCGCGCCACCGCCCGGATCATCAAGTGGACCGTGACCATCGTGATCGCGGTCATGGCCGCCCCGGTGACCACGGTCGTCGTGATCGGGGTGGCGGGAGCGTGGCTGCGGGGCTGGCCACCTGACCGGCTCCGCCGCGCCTCGTTCTGGTCCCTGCCAATGACCGCTGCGAGCTTTATTGCTCAGCTCATCGGAACCCGCTCACCCCAGGCAGCGATCACCTCACCGGTCACCGACTGGGTCATGTCCTGGCATGTCTTCGACTCGGGTGCCCTGGTGCCGGCGTTCATCTGGTCCGCACCAGTCGCCGTCCCGGCCGGGCTGGCGGTTGCGTCGTGGGCTTGGGGAACGCGGATCTACCGGATCGAGACCGGCCTTTCAGGCAAGACCGTCGCGTCGCCGGTGATCTTCGACGAGCGGCAGTGGCACCGCCAGGCCCGGTACGCCAGGAGGCGGGCGTCCGCGCCGGGGACGGTCCCGCTGCTGGACCGGGACGGGCAGATCGTGGCCGGGACGACCATCCGCGCCATCGGCCACCCCTGGCACCCCGTCCTGGCCGTCCCCGCCACCGCCCTCGGACGCCACCAGGTCATCATCGGCTCCTCCGGTTCGGGGAAGACCACGCTGATGATGCGGACCTGGGCCGCCTGGTACGCCGCCACCCTGAACACCTACCAGACGAAGGGCGGGGCGCGGCCGCTGCTGGTCGTGCTCGACTGCAAGGGCGGGCCCGACTCCCGGGCCAAGTCCGCCCGCACCCGGACCCTGCTCCACGCCGCCGGCGCGGGGCGGGTCGCGGTCTGGCCCGACGACGCGTCCGTGTCGCTGTGGTCGCTGCCGCCGAGGGAGCTGGCCGTGGTGCTGTTCCAACTGCTGGACACCGCCGACACCGGGCCAGCTGCCTACTACGCCGACATCACCCAGGCCTCATTGGTCCTGGCCGTCACCGCGCCGCCCGGGCCGCCATCGACCGGGGATCAGTTCCTGGACCGGCTGGACGCCGGGTGGCTGACCCGCGCCTACGCCACCGACCCCGCCCGCCTCGCCGCCGTCCAGGCCGCCGCCAGGCACCTGCCCGATATCGCGCTCCGGTACCGGACCCTGCTCGACCGCCTCGGCCCCGCCCTCACCGACACCAACGTCACCCTGGCCGACGCGGACGCGTGGTACTTCATCCTCGAAGGCACCCGCGAGCAGACCGTCGCCCAGGCTCAGGCCCTGGCGATCACCGAGCTCCTCGCCTGCACCGCCACCAGCCTCGTCGCCGAGCCGCGGGCGATCCTGCTCGCCTGCGATGACTACTCCGCTATCTCCGGCAAGGTCCCGCTCTGGCAGCTGTACGAACGGGGCCGGTCCCTCGGGATCGGGGTCCAGGTGTCCGCCCAGTCCTGGCAAGGCCTCGGCGGCACCGACGATGACCGGTACCGCATCGCCGCCACCGCCGACGGCGGCCTCTGGCTCCTCCGCACCCCCCACCCCGAACCCATCATCGGCCTGGCCGGCACCCGGCGCGTCATCGAAACCGCGACCAAGATCATCGAACGCGAACCCGGTGACGAGGGATCATCGCGCGTCCAGCACGCCTGGGTCGCCGACCCCGGCATCGCCCGCCGCCTCACAACAGGCCAGGCCGGCTACATCCACGCCTGCGGCTGCACCTGGATCCACGTCCCCCGCCCCCGCCCCTCGCCACTCACCCCCGCCACGCCAGCCAGGCCCGCACCCGTGATCATCGCGCCCCAGCCAGCCGGCACCACCGAAGGCGGCGGCCGGGAGCAGGGCCGGTCCCGGCCGGTGCCCGATGACCTGTTCACCCGATCCAGCTACCAGGAAGCCGCATGACACCAGCACCCAACCCCGCCGCCAGCACCCGCCTCATCACCATCACCCCGGCCCGGCCGCCCGGCCCCATCGCCACAGCGGTCCGCTCGATCAGGCGGGCCGCAGTGCGGTCCGGCACGGGCGTCCTGGAATCCTCGCCCTGCGCATCCTCGGCGCAGTCGCGCTGACCCTCATCACGCTGCATGCCGGTGCTGGTCCCGGCCCGGTCGCCGGGACGCTGACCGGGGCCGGGACCTGGCTCGCCCTGACAGCCCGGCGGGACCTGGCCCCGCCGCCCGGACGGTGACCCATGACAACCACAGCTCTCCCGGCGGTGGCCGCGAAAGGTGATTGCCGTCCGGGGTATCCGGCCGGGTGTGCGTCGTCGGCGCTTTCATTGTTGCAGCCGCTAAACGGATGTCAATGTCGTTCGTCCTCGCTTCGCTCCGGGCGCTCCACATTGACATCCGCCAGCGCGGCCGCAAAACCCTGGCACCTATCACGACGACGCACAAAACCACGCCCCAACCCCGCGAATTCGACACGGATAAACGCGAGCCGCCGGCACGAATCCAGGAAACCCCCGCCCTACCACCACCGCGCATCCCAACGCCACGACCGCCGCGACAACCCGCCGCAGCCCGGGCCTGCGGCACGACCGCAGGCCAGCAAGGCACGCCAGCCACCACGCATCGCTGCGCGGCCCTCACCAGCCCGCCACGCCCTTAAAACCGGCCAGCCTTTCCGCTTTCATCCGCCGACAATTAATGTCCCTACAGCCAGCAGAATAGGACAGCAATGACACAGGTAAACAGCAAGAATGTCAGACCAGCCCGATACAATAGCGGTAAGCCGCAATTAACGAGACCGCCAGCCGAGCGGGCAGCTAAACGGAATACGGTGCAGCCGGTCGTGATAGCCCGGACCGAGACCGTGTTCATGACGGACCAGGAGTTCGACAACGCCGTCGAGGCCCTCGCCGTCCTGCTCAGCCGCCACCGGCACAGGCTCGCCGCCCGCGCCAAAGATCTCGACCTCGCCGCCTGACCCTCAAGGAGGAACCGCCGTGACCCTCGCCGCCGCCCCCGCCAGGCCAAAGCCGAAGGCGAAGAAGCGCCGCCCCACCGGCACCGGGCTCGGCACCGCGCCCGGACCGCGGCGGGTCGCGATCTACCTCCGCCGCTCTACCGACGACGAGCACCAGCCCTTTTCGATCCAGGCGCAGGAGACCGCGCTCACCGCCTACGTGAAGTCCCAGCCCGGCTGGACGCTGACCGCGACCTACACCGACGACGCATCCGGTGCCACCACCGCCCGGCCCGATTTGCAGCGGGCGCTGCGGGCGGGGCGGGCCGGGCGGTATGACGTGCTGCTGGTATACCGGGTCGACCGGTTCTCCCGCCGCCTGTCCGACCTCCTCGACCTATTGGGCGAGCTGGACGACGCCGGGGTCGCGTTCGCGTCCGCCACCGAGCCCTTCGACACCTCCACCTCAATCGGGCGGATGCTCGTCCAGCTCCTCGGCGTCTTCGCCGAGTTCGAGCGCGAGACCATCATCGACCGCGTCACCTCCGGCATGAACACCAAAGCCGCCAAAGGCAAATGGGCCGGCGGGAAACTCCCCTACGGCTACGACCTGAACCCCGACACGCACAAGCTGGTCCCGAACGCGGCCGAGGCCATCCACGTCACCGAGGTCTTCCGGCTCTACACCCGCGAACGGCTCGGCACCCGCAACATCGCGGCCGCGCTGAACGAGAAAGGGATCACCACCCGGTCCGGGATGCCCTGGTCCGGGCACGCCATCGGACGCGCCCTCGTCAACCCCGCCTACGCCGGCGACATCTCCCACGGAGACGTCTACGTGAAAGACGCGCACGAGGCGATCATCGACCGGCAGGCATTCGCCCGCGCCCGCGACATCGCCAACGCCCGCTCCGGGCCGCACACCCAGCGCGCCGCCTCACCCGGCGAGTACCACCTGACCGGGCTGATGACCTGCCCCGGCTGCGGCTGCAAGTACCTCGGCACCGCCGCCCACGGAAGAGGCGGCACCTACCGCTACTACACCTGCTTCACCCGCGCCCGCTACGGCCCCGCCTCCTGCCCCGCCCCCCGCATCCCCGCCACCCAGGCCGACACCGCCGTCCTGGACGCACTCGCGGCGTTCTACAGCCAGGAAACCGAGATCCTCACCGCCACCATCAGCCGCGCCCTCGCCAACGACCACCAGGACGACAGCGGCAAGAAAGCCGAAGCCGACGCCGTCCTCACCCAGATCACGGCCAAGGAAGCAGCAGTCGGCCGCTATCACGCGGCGTTTGAGAACGGCACCATGGACGACACCACCGCCGGACCCCGCCTCGCCGCCCTCACCACCGAACTCACCCTGCTCAAAGCACGGCACGGCGAGCTCACCGACACCATCACCAGTGCGCCCGAGCCGCCGCCCGCAGCGACGCTCCGGCACCTCGCCGCCTACCTGCCAGAGCTGCTCACCACCGACGACGCCGAGCCGATCGAGCGAAAGGCAGCCGTCGAAGCACTCATCCACGAAATACGCATCAGCGAGGAAGGACTCATCCCCGTGTACCGAATCCCCAGCCCAGAAACCGTCCTCCCAGGCCAACCCGACCCAGCGAACCTAGAAGCGGTTCGCACAATGGGTCATCAAGTGGGGCGGGTGGGGCTCGAACCCACGACCGGCGGATTATGAGTCCGCTGCTCTGACCAGCTGAGCTACCGCCCCGGCGTCGGGATGCACATTACCGTAGGCGACCCCGAGCAGGCCGAATTCGCTACGGCCCGAACGCCGATCTCCTACCGAACGCTGAGCTGCATCGCCATGGCGTGCTCTACCAGGGCGATCAGCACCTCCTTGGTGGAGCTGCGGCCACGAGCGTCGCACTGGACTATCGGGACGTTACGGCCAAGCGACATCGCTTCCCTGACGTCGTCGAGCGCGTGCGGGAAGTCGCCGTAGAAGCCGTTGATCGCCACGATGAAGGGGAGGTTGGCGGCCTCGAAATAGTCGACGGCGGGGAACGAGTCGGCCAGCCGACGCGTGTCCACCAGGACCACGGCACCGATCGCGCCCTGGATCAGGTCGTCCCACATGAACCAGAACCGATGCTGACCCGGCGTGCCAAACAGATACAGCACAAGGCCGGCATCCAAGGTGACTCGGCCGAAGTCCATCGCCACCGTGGTCGTGGTCTTATCCGGAGTATGCGACAGGTCGTCAACGCCATCGCTCACGGCGGTCATGACGGCCTCGGTGGTCAGCGGGGTGATTTCCGACACAGAGCCGACAAACGTGGTCTTGCCAGCGCCGAAACCGCCGGCTACGACAATCTTGACAGACGTGATCGCCGCGTCTGCGTCAGAGCCAGGAACGGCCTTAGAGCTTGCGAAGTCCACTAAGCACCCTTTCAAGAAGGCTGAGATCCGGTCGGCCCTGAGAATGGTCGGCCTGGTGAACGCGGACGAGACCATCCATGGCCATATCCCCGATCAGGACGCGGGCCACGCCGAGAGGCATCCGTAGCACGGCCGAGATCTCGGCGACCGATCGCCAATCGCGGCAATAACCGAGAATCGACTGACACTCCGGACTCAATGACGACAGATCGCGGGCCTCATAGTGCGATGCCGACACCATAGCCTCAATCTGCAGCTGATAACTGGGTTTAGTGCGTCCCCCAGTCACGGCGTAAGGACGCACCAATGCACTTGACTTATCTGGCGCGGTAAACGGCGAAGCCGCATCGGACGCACCAAAGTTACTCGGCGCGAACAGACTCCCCTCACGTCTGTCGCCTAGCATCGGCTGGCGGCTATCCGGATCGGGATCGGATAGGCCGCCTTCCGCCAACCATTCGTCATGGCGGGGAACAGACACCGCTGGCTCCTGCCGTTTATCCGCTGGCCCCTGGCCAGCTTGGTGGAATTGAACCGCGCATTTCAGGTGTCAGGGCACTTCCCACCCGCTCCACCATCAAGGCCATCTCATATGCAACCAAACCCATATCACAATCAGCCGCAGCAAGTACGGCCAGGCTGGAACCGTCGCTAATCGCCATCACGATGAGCAGGCCCCGCTGCATTTCCACCACGGTCTGAGAGACCGCTCCACCTTCAAATACCCGGGAAGCACCTTGCGTGAGGCTGGTGAGCCCGGAGGTGACCGCTGCCAGCTGGTCGACCCGGTCAGGGGGGAAGCCCTGGGAGTAAGCCATCGGCAGACCATCTGAAGACACCACGATCGCATGCGCCACTGAGGGCACCCGCTCGACAAAATTCGTAACCAGCCAGTTGAGATCCTGTGCCGGTCGGGTTAGCGGGCTCACCGGCGCTCCTTCCTGTCGTGATGAGTACTCGGCACACCTACGCGACTGACCATTAGCGTATGAGGCTGGACTTGTGACGATGTCGTGGGAGTACGCAGATCTAGCATGACTGTGTCAGTGCCCTCATGTCACCCATCACCCGGAACTTCGCCCGTTCCCTGGCCTGCTCTATCAAATCCGGTCGCGGCACGTCCCTCTCGCATTCCTCGCTGCAAACTGGCGAACCTTTCCCTGGTGGCGGCCGCCGATCGGACCGGCGCTGGCGGAGGCGCTTCGGTCGCAGTGGCCGCACCAGGAATCAGGTTCGCTTGCGGGACCCGTCGCGGCAATCCGGCGACCGTTGTCCCGCCTGAAGCCGGTGCGACCGCCACTTCGGCGACCCGCCAGCCTTCATCGGCCGGCGAGGACCAGCCCCGGTCCGGCGTTTGCTCTTGCTGGCCGCCTGAGGTGGCCGACCAGTCGACTGATGGCCGCCCGCGGCGGAACCAGTCGGATTCGACCGCCTCGAAGATAGGCAGCCGATTTTCCTCGCCCAGCGACGCCGGCGGCGGCACGATCACGCCGCCCGCAGCCGTCCCGAACTGTGGCTCCTGGGTGCGGAAGGCGCCGCCAAGCGGTCCCGGTGCGGTTCTGGCGACCGGGGCGCCGTAGACCGGCTGAGCGTACTGGTCGGTCTGGCCGTCCCGCCAGACCTGGCGTTCCTGGGTCGTCTGGCTGTCCGCCCAGGCCGACTGCTGCGGCTGACCTTGCCAGCCGACCGGTGCCTGGGCTGGGTCGGCGCTGGTCGCCCAGCCGCCGGTGGCCGCTCGGTCGACCTGCGGTGACCACTGCGGCTGGTCACTGACCACCGGCATCGGACCAGTACCCGCGCGGTCATCTGGCCGCTGGCCCGCCGTAGCGAACCAGTCGGGCTGGTCAGGGCCGGGCTGGCCGCCGGTGCTGACCGCCGGGATCGGCCCGGTGGTGTACCGGCCAGGATGCGGCCCGGCCCCTGGGATGCGCTGCGGGCCGAGGTCGAAGCTGCCGGTATCTGGCCCTGGCCGGTCGTTGCGGGCGAAGTCGGGATTGACGAACTCGCGCTCGGCGGTGGTGCGGTCGCCGAATCCGGGCCCGACCATGCCGGGCGAACTCGCTCCTGACCCGAACTGACCGCTGCCATTGCCAAGATCTGACCTGGTGAAGTCCGACTGGGCGAAGTCCGGCCTGGCTACGCCGGGCTGGCTGATCTCGGGCGGCCCGATGCCGCCGGTGCGGCCGAAGTCATCACCGCCTGATGGCAGCGGGGTAAACCTGGCCCTAGCCGCGGCAACCTCGTCGTAGGCAGACGGCGGGCCTGGCTCGCTCCAGCCGCCGTTGCTGGCGCCGATCATGCCCGGAGGCTCGATCGCCACCCGCGGCGGTCGCTCAGGAAGCCGACCGGGCTCGATCGAGCCGACCACGCCCTCATGCACGATCACTTCGTCAGGCAGCCACACCAGCGCGGTCAGCCCGTTACCTGTGGCCGTGCGGAGGCGGACCCTGATGCCGTGCCTGGCGGCCAGCCGGGCGACCACGAACAGGCCCATCCGCCGGGATACCGCGACGTCGACCACGGGCGGGTTGTCCAGCCGCCAGTTCGCGTGCGCCATCTCGTCGCCGCCCATGCCGACGCCCTCGTCGGTGATGTCGAGCAGCACTCCCCCGCTGTCGAGCGGCTGCCCGGACACGCAGACCGGAGTGTCGGCCGAGGAGAAGGAGGTCGCGTTCTCGGCCAGCTCAGCGATGAGGTGCACGACGTCGTTGACGGCCGGGCCGCGATGGCGATGCCCGGCTGAACGTTCAGCATCGACCCGCTCGTACTGCTCGATCTCGGAGATCGCCGCCCTGCAGCACGTCCACCAGCGGCACCGGCTGATTCCACCGCCGCGACGACTTCGTGCCCGGCGAGAACCAGCAGGTTCTCCGAGTTGCGGCGCATGCGGGTGGCCAGGTGGTCCATCGGAACAGGCTGGCCAGCCGGTCCGCGTCCTGCTCGCCTTGCTCAAGCTCGTCGATCAGCCTGATGCTGCCGTTCGACCAAGCGACTGGCTGCGCCGGGACAGGTTCACGAACATCGCGTTGACGTTGCCGCGCAGCACGGCCTCGTCGGCCGCCAGCCGCAGCGCCTCGCGGTGCACCTGGTCGAATGCCCGCGCGACTTCACCGATCTCGTCCGAGGATTCGACGTCGATCGGCTCGACATCGACCGCCACGTTCTCGCCATCGGCTTCATTCATCCGGCGCACCGTGTCAGGCAGCCTGACGCCGGCCACTTCGAGCGCGCCCGCCCGCAGCCGGCGCAGCGGCCGCACCATCGATCGGCCGACGAAGACGGTAAACAACAGCGAAAGCACCAGGACAAGCAGGATGACTCCACCGACGACCAGTGCCGACAAGATGGCGTGCTTGCGCAGCTCCTTCGCACGGCCCACGGCCGAGTTGGCCAGGAATTCCTCGAAGTTGTGCGTCGCGCCGATCGCGTCCGACATGGCGCCCCACCAGTCGGTGTTCACGATCGGGAGGCTGGCCAATTCGGTCGGGTTGCTGGTGACGTCCTGCTCGTCGGAGGTCACGCGGTCTTCCAGCGAGGCAGCCAGCAGGCCATTGAGCACCGAGATCTGACTGGTCGTGGCGAAGTTCTGGAACTCGGTGAAGTCGGCCTGCTGGTTCGCCAGCGAGGCGGTGAGCTGGTCGAGCAGGTTCTGATTCAGGCTGCCCGAGGTCAGCCCATACATCACGATGCCGCGCTGTACCGAGTCTTCGTTCTCGTACCGCGAGATGGTCGCCAGCGCCCTGGCGGTCGAGGTGAGCTGCGGGTCGCTGCTGCTCAGCGCGACCTGGTCGTCGAAGGCCAGCAGCGTGTTGATCAAGCTGCCGTACTCCTTGATCACGTTCGACGCGGCCACCTGCGTATTCAGCGACTGGGTGCGCAAGTTGGGCAGCGTCTCCAGCTGCGAGACCACCGCGTGGGCGTCAAGCTGGACCACGGCCGGGTATCCCCCGCCGATCTGAGCGACGCCGGCTTCGACCGTCTTGACCCACGGCGTGGTGTAGGTGACCTGCTGGTCGACAAGCTGGAGCTGGTCCTGCGATGCCTGCTTGTTGGCCTGCGTCTGGTGCCCGGCCAGGAATCCGGCGCGGCCCTGCTGGCCAGCCGAGATGTACCAGATGATCGAGTCCCGCTCGGCCTCGACCTGATAAGCGAGCTGGCAAACCTTGGTGCTCAGGCTGGCCAGTACCTCAGTGCGCTGGTCGGCGACCGCGCTCTGCCAGGAACTGAAGATGCTCGCGCCGCCGAGCGCGACCGCGGTAGCCGTCGGAATGGCGATCAGCAGCACCAGCCGGGAGCGCACCCGCCAGTTCCGCAGCATCCGGCCCGATGACGGACTCGGCGCCGAGACCGGCTGGTCCCCCGCTGCACGCGCCGCACTGAGCTCGGCTAGCTGGCTGTCCGACCCGACGCCGACAGCTCCGTTGCCCGAATAGCCCACCGAGCCATTGCTGGTCCGGCCGAAATCGGCGGCCGTCGCATCGTCTCGGTTGCGATCAGCTGAGCCCGCAGAGTCGTCGCGGCTCTTCTTGATTCTGGGCGGCACAGTGGTATGTACCTCTCACCTGGTCGGCAGGGGGCGGACGGTACCGGTCCTGGTGACCGGATGTGACATAGCCAACCCTCCTGGGAGACGAACCTGCGACAAACGCTTCGTTGCGTAACCAAGGGCGACTCTATCTCTGACCTGTCCGACATGCCGCTATAACAGGCACTACCAGTAAAACACCGGTAGTTCGGAGTTCGCCCTGCCACCCGACAGGGCTAGGGTACTCTCTGCCGCATCGTCCTTGTTCTGAAAACTGTCTGGATTACCAGCAATCTGGCACCTCACCGGAGTGCTGGCGCCCCACCTTCCACAACCTTCAAATGGAACCCCCATAAGGAGAGTCATGACGCCTTCGGCGGCTACCGCCCGAGCGCCCAGGCGTGGTCGGCTAACCGGGAGATATCGTCCGATCGCGGTCGTGCTCGCCGGCCTCACTCCCCTGCTGCTGATTACTGGCTGTGACCCTCTTGCTTCACATTCGACCGGGCAGCAGATCACTGTCGCGGCAGTACCGGGAATCGACAACGCCAACCTGTTCCTGGCGAAGCACGACGGCTACTTCAGCAAGGCCGGCGTCAACGTCAAGATCATCAGGTATACCTCGGTGGCGGCTGAGATCACCGCGCTCAACAACGGCACGGTCAACATCATCGCCGCCGACTACGGCAACATGTTCTACGCCCAGTCGGTCGCGCCCAGGCCGATCTATAAGGTCGTCGCCGACGGCTATGACGCCGCGCCTGGCGTGGTGGAGATCCTGACTCTGCCAGGGTCGAGCGTGAAGAGCCCCGACGACCTGTCCGGGCTGCGCGTTCCTGTGCCCAACAGCGAGCAGGTCACCGTCCAAAAGGGTGACCCAGGCTCGCTGTCGCTCGCCTCCGCCGTTTCTGTACTGCAAAGCGACGGCGTCAACCTGGCCGCGGTGGACTGGGACCCGATGACGCAGACGCAGGAGATCAACGAGTTGGTGCACCACCAGGTGCAGGCCATCCTGGTCACCGGCACCAGCGTCTACCAGGCGCAGCAAGAAGGCGCGGTCGAACTGATCGACGCCTGCTCTGGCCCGACGGCCGGCATCCCGCTTGACGGCTTCTTCGCCACCAAGGCCTGGCTGGCCGAGAACAGCAACTCCGCCGCCGCCAAGGCCTTCCAGCAGGGCATCTACAACGCCGACGCGGCCGCGGCGATGCCGGGCCCGATCCAGGCGGTGCTGCCAAGCTACGCCGGGCTGTCCAAAGAGGAAGCTGACCTGGTGTCGACCGGCACCTACCCGTTGTCCACCATCACGGCGAGCCTGCAGCGAACCGCCGCGCTGATGAACAACGAAGGCATGACCAAGATCGACGTCAATGTCGCCGCGATGGTGGCCGGCTAGCTCCGCTGGCTGCCCCAGGCCGGGAGCAGGACCGGCCTGGGGCAGCCGCAGCCCCCGGCGGGCCTCGTTAAGAAAAAGATTTCAAGCCGAGTTCCCTCGCGATGATCATGCGTTGCACCTCAGAGGTGCCCTCGCCGATTTCCAGCACCTTGGCGTCCCGATAAAACCTGGCGACAGGGAACTCGTTCATGTAGCCGTAGCCACCGAAGATCTGGGTCGCGTCCCGGCATTGTCCATCGCCGCGTTGGAGGCGGTCAGTTTGGCGATCGCGGCCGCCTTCTTGATCGGTTCGCCCGCCACCAGCCGGGCGGCAGCGTCATACCAGGCCAGTCGGGCAGTATGGGCTCTGCGCCTCCATGTCGGCGATCTTGAACTGGATCGCCTGGTGCTGCCGAGCTGGTGGCCGAACGCCTCCCGCTCGCCCGACGTACCGCAGGCACTCGTCGACGCAGCCCTGCGCCAGGCCGGTGGCCAGCGCGGCGATCGCCACCCGGCCCTCGTCGAGGATCTGCAGGAATTGCGCGTAGCCCCGGCCGAGTTCGCCGAGCAGGTTCTCGGCCGGCACCCGGCAGTCGGTGAACGACAGCTCCCTGGGTATCCGACGCGCACCAGCCGACCTTGGAATACTCCGGACCGGGGACAAATCCGGCCGTCCCGTTAGGGATGATGATGGACGAGATCTCCTTACGGCCGGCCGCTGCGTCGTCGGCCGGTGATGGCCAGCACGGTCACCAGCGAGGTGATCGAGGTACCTGAGTTGGTGATGAAGGCCTTGGTCCCGTTGACCACCCAGGACCCGCCCACCTCTCCATTCGCCGCTCGAGCCGGGCGGTGGTGCGCATGCCGCCAGGGATGTCGGAGCCGCCGCCGGGCTCGGTCAGGCCGAACGCGGCCAGCCGCTCCCCCGGCACAGCTCGGGCAGCCACCGTCGCCGCTGCTCCGCGGTGCCGAAGCGGTAGATCGGCATTGCGCCGAGCGACACCCCGGCTTCCAGCGTGATCGCCACCGAGGAATCCACCCTGGCCAGCTCCTCCAGGCGAGGCAGAGCGCGAAGTAGTCGCCGCCCATGCCGCCGTACTCCTCGGGAAACGGCAGACCGAACAGGCCAAGCTTGCCCATCTCGGCCATGATTTCGTAGGGGAACTCGCCGCGCTCGTAGTAGCCGCCTATCACCGGCGCCACGGCATCCACAGCGAACTGCCGCACAGTCTGGCGAAGCGCCTCATGCTCGTCGTTGAGACTGAAGCTGATCACGTCTGTGATGTTACCGGGCAGCATCCTCGCCAGCGCTAGGCTGAGATCATGGTGTCGGTTGGAACGTTTTCCCCCGGATCGAAAGGACGGTTGCCCGATATGGCGACCCTGACCTGCCCGGCCTGCGCGGCCCAGGTCGGCTTCACCGACTTGATTTGCTTCACGTGCGGCGCCAACCTGCCCAAGGCCAGGATCGGTCAAGAACGCGATGACTCAATTCCGGTGACGGTGGCGCAGAGGACCATCTCGCCTGAGGCGAGACGGGCGATCTCGTCCGCAGTGCTGCAGATTAGCTTCCCGGCCGGCAACGTGGAGGTACCGGCTGGCACGTCCGTCCTGCTCGGCAGGGACCCGGCCGAGTCGTTGGTCGCGGCAGCCTTCGATGGCTGCGAGAACGTGTCGAGGCGGCACGCTCTGATCCTGGTCGATGACTCCGGGCACGCCAGCATCAGGGACGAAGGGTCGACCAACGGCACGTTCGTCAACGGAGACAGATTGCTGCCAGGCGTGGACGTCAGGATCGTGGACGGCGACACGGTGCGGCTGGCCGCCGACGTGACCGGCAAGGTGACCTTGCTGAGCGCCGAATCCGACCCGGCGGCCTTCAGCTAACGGCCCGATCACAGGGTCGTCCGTCGGCGACCATCACGCCAGGTGACCAGCCAAGCTGTGCTTGTGGCCAGGATTGGTCCTTATTCGATGAACCACGGGCTGCCCGGCTCGCCATCCACGAACCAAGGCCGGTAAGGGTCGCCCGGGCCGCCCAGACCGAGATCGAGCACGCCGGCGGTGGCACCGTCAGCGAAGCTTCCGCCCAGGTCCGGCCATTGCCAGAACTCGCCTTCGGCTGGATCGCCCGGATCACCCGGATCGCCCGGATCGGCTCTGATCGCGCCCGGCGGGTCGCCCTCGTGCTCGGGCGCTCGATCCGCCTGCATGCTCTGGCCAGGTTCCTCAGCCGCAGGGACCTCATCAACTGACGGCACCCGCTCAACTGACGGCACCCGGTCAGGCCCAGGCGAGTGATCCGGCTGAGACGAGGGGTGGTTGGGTGGCAGCTGGGCTAGCCGATCGCGTAGTTCGGCTAGCAGTTCGGTGGGCTGGCGCGCGTCGCCGGCGCGGAATGCCTGATCAACGCCGGCTAAGCGGCGGGGCTGATCGATGGGTGGCATGCAGTCGATTGTGCCGCCCCGATCAGAACGGGCGCCGACGGCAGCGAGGCCGAAATCACTTTGTGATCACCAATGCCGGATGACCTCACTTTGGTCTATTGTCGACCGACCGGAATATGACATGATCTGGCCCCACGTCCCACCAGTCACGGAGGCAACCGGGAGTGGCGCCATGAGTGACCTTGAGGTAGTCAGCCAAGGGCGACGTCATGGGCGCCACCCACGCCAAGCTGCGACAGCTAGCGAGCTCGATTTAGCTTGCGGCTTCGGAAGCCGCGGCGGCGCGGCGAACTGGCTCGGCTGCCCAGTGGCTCTTGGTGATGTCGCGCAGACGGCTGCGGACGGGACGGTTGTCCCGTCCCCGGTAGAGCAATGTCGCGAGGCCGACCGCGTCCGCGAGACCGGCGTAAGCCGCTTGAACCTCGTCGACCTCACCGGTGCCGAGCGCGATCGCATCGAGTCGCTCGCGCACCGCCGCCGCCCGCACCGGATCCAGCACCGGCCAGCGTGGCCGCAGGGCACCGCCGGTGCGCTGGATCGCGCCCGCGGCGATCAGCCGGTCCAGGTAGCTGTTGACGATCTTGCGGCGCGGTTTGGACACCCAGCGGCGCAGCTTAGGCGGCTGCTTAGCCGCGGCGAGCTGGCCGAGGGCCGCGTCGAGGTCAACGTCGCCAGTGTTCGCGACCGGCTCGACCAGGCTGATCCGACCGTCGGTCACCTTGATCTGACCCGCGCCGGCCAACATCACCAGTTCGGCGCCCATTAGTCCATACTGGAGCTCATTGCGGCAATGCATCACGCCATTGTTCGGATCGATCGCGACAAGCAGCAGGTCCTCGGCAGTTGAATCCATATCGCTAGACCGTAGCTCACCAGCTGGGGATTAACGGCGGCAATGGGCGCCTCGGGAAAGGCTTAGGAATTTTCACTGTCCAGGTTGCGCATGGAGGCCGGGTCGTAACGCTCGCCCGCGACCTGCTCGGCCGGCATGGCCGCGCCGATGGCGTCAAGCTCGGCTGAGCTGAGCGAGACTCGCAACGCGCCAAGTGCTTCCACGATGCGGTCGCGGCGCTTGCTGCCGGTAAGCGGGATGATGTCGGCACCGCGCGAGAGCACCCAGGCGTACGCGAGCTGCGCGACCGTGACGCCGTGCTCGGTGGCGATCTGCTCAAGGGCGGCCACCAGGTCGAGGTTGCGAGCCAGGTTGTCGGCATGGAACCGGGGGAACCTGGCGCGCGGGTCGTCGGGGGTGATCTCCCGCGCGCTGGCGGCGATCAGCCCGCGCGACAGCACGCCGTAGGCAGTGACGCAGATGCCGAGCTCGCGCACGGCCGGCAAGATGCGGACCTCGATGCCACGGCTCATCAACGAGTACTCGATCTGCAGCGCGCTCACCGGGTAGACCGCGTGGGCCTTGCGGATGGTCTCGGCGCCGACTTCGGACAGCCCCAGGTACCGAACGTAGCCTGCCTGGATCATCTCGGCGATCGCGCCGACCGTGTCCTCGACCGGGACCTTGCGGTCCAGCCTGGCTGGCTGGTACAGGTCCACGTAGTCAGTGCCGAGCCGGGACAGCGTGTGCGCGAGCGAGTTCTTCACGGCGGCTGGGCTCATGTCGTGCCCGACCATCTTGCCGCTCGGGTCGCGTTGCACCCCGAACTTGACCCCGATGAAGACCTTGCTGCGGTCCCTGCCTTTGAGCGCTTCGCGCAGCAGCAGTTCGTTATGGCCGGTGCCGTAGAAGTCGCCGGTGTCGAACAGGTTCACGCCCTCGTCGATGGCGGCGTGAATGGCCCGGATCGACTCGGCATCTTGCGCCGGGCCGTAGACACCGGACATGCTCATCAGGCCGACCCCGATCCTGGAGACCGTCGGGCCACCTGAGCCGAGCTGAACCTGCTCCACCTGCTGCTCCCCTCGCCGTTTGCGCTCGTGTCACTGTACGCTGGCTCGTGGACTTCGAGATGCCGCCAGAATTGGCCAGCTACCTCGTCGAGCTTGACGGATTTATCGAGCGCGAGATCAAGCCGCTCGAACGGCGCGACGACAACGTCAGGTTCTTTGATTACCGGCGCGAAGACGCCCGCACCGACTGGGACCGGGGCGGCCTGCCGAACGCGCAATGGGAAGCCCTGCTCGGCGAGGCGGTGGCGCTGGCCGACGCCGCCGGGCACTACAGGTATGCGTTCCCCGCCGCCTACGGCGGGCGCGACGGCACCAACCTGGGCATGGCCATCATCAGGGAGCACCTGGCCGCCAAGGGCCTTGGCTTGCACTGCGACCTGCAGAACGAGCACATGGTCGTAGGCAACAACGTCGGACTGCTGCTGATGCTGCACTACGGCAGCGCCGAGCAGCAGGCCGAGTGGGTTGATGAGCTGGCGGCCGGCCGCAAGGGCTTCGCCTTCGGCATCACCGAGCCAGCGCACGGCTCCGACGCCACCTTCATGGCGACGGTGGCCGTCCGCGATGGCGACGACTGGGTGATCAACGGCGAGAAGACCTGGAACACCGGCATTCACGCCGCTTCGCACGACCTGATCTTCGCCCGCACCAGCGGCCAGCCAGGCGACGCCGACGGCATCACCGCGTTCCTGACGCCAGTCACGGCCGCGGGATTCAAGGTCGAAGAGTACCTGTGGACGTTCAACATGCCCACCGACCACGCCAGGGTTAGCTTCAGCGACGTGCGGGTGCCGGCCAGTGCGATCTTCGGCGGCGAAGGGCGCGGGCTCGCCGTGGTACAGCACTTTTTTAATGAAAATAGGATCCGCCAGGCAGCCTCGTCACTGGGCGCCGCTCAGTATTGCATTAATGAATCGGTCGCCTATGCGAAGGAGCGGGCACCTTTTGGCAAGCCGCTGGCCGCCAATCAGGCGATCCAGTTCCCGCTGGCTGAGCTAGCGACCCAGGTCGAGATGCTGCGCGCGCTGATCCATAAAACCGCCTGGCAGATGGACACCTACGGGCCGTTCTCCGCCTCTGACAAGGTGTCCATGTGCAACTACTGGGCGAACCGGCTGTGCTGCGAAGCCGCCGACCGGGCCATGCAGGTGCATGGCGGGCTCGGATACTCAAGGCACAAGCCGTTCGAGCACATCTACCGGCACCATCGGCGCTACCGGATCACCGAAGGCACTGAGGAGATCCAGTTGCGGCGGGTAGCCGGGTACCTGTTTGGCTTCATGGCGCAGCGGGCGCCGAAGGGTGTCGCTGAGGTGTGATGGCGCTGGCCGACTCGCTGACGGCGGCGCTGGCGCCCTTGCTCGGCACCGTTTCGATCGATGGGCTGAGCCGGCTGTCGGGCGGCGCGTCCCGGCAGATCTGGGCTTTCGACGCGATCCTGGCCGACGGCACGCGGCTTGAGCTGGTACTGCGCCGGGATTCCGCCCGGCCGGCCGAGCGAGCAAGGGACGATGAGCCGGGAGGCGGCCGCGATGCGAGCGGCTCGCGCCGCCGGGCTGGCGGTACCGGAAGTTCTGGTAAGCAGCGAGGCTGGCGGCCTGCTCGACGCGGCGGCCGGACTCGTGATGCGCCGGGTGCCTGGCGAGACGATCGCCCGGCGGATCTTGCGAGATGACGCGTACGCCGACGCGCGGCTGGCGCTGACCGGTCAGGTTGGCGAGTTCGCTGCGGGGCTGCATGCACTCCCGGTGCTTGCCGGGCTGCCGGCGGCTGACCCGCTGGCCGAAGTTGCCGCCGCGGTGGCCGAGTTCGCTTCACTTGGCCAGGTCAGCGAGGTATTCGCGCTCGCCGCCAGCGAGCTGGCGCGGGACCGGCCAGCCCGGCGTGCGCCGGTGATCGTGCACGGCGATCTGCGGCTTGGCAACCTGATCGTCGGCTCAGCCGGGCTGGCTGCGGTCATTGACTGGGAGCTGGTGCACGCCGGTGACCCGGCCGAGGACCTGGGCTGGCTGTGCGTGAAGGCGTGGCGGTTCGGCGCGGCCGGTCAGGTCGCCGGGCTGGGCAGCAGGGCGGAACTGCTGGCGGCCTACCGAGCGGCTGGCGGGGTGGCCATCAGCCTGGACGAGCTGCGCTGGTGGGAGATCTTCGGCACGCTGCGCTGGGGCGTGATCTGCCTGACCCAATCCTGGGCGCACCTGTCGGGCGCATACCGGTCGGTCGAGCTCGCGGCGATCGGGCGGCGGGTCGCCGAGCAGGAGTGGGACTTGCTTGAGTTGCTGCGGCCAGCGGCGGCCGCCCGGGCGGCGGCTCGGCGACCACGTCCTTCCGCCGAGCCCCGGCCGGCGCCTGACCAGTTCGGCCGACCGACCGCGAGCGAGCTGCTCGACGCGGTACGCGAGTTCCTGACCGACCAGGTGCGGCCAGCCACCAGCGGGCAGCTGGCATTTCACGCCCGGGTGGCTGCCAACGCGCTGGCCATCGTCGCCCGCGAACTCGATCTCGGCCCGCTGCCTCCTGGCCTGGACCTAGCCGACCAGGTCGCCGCCCGCCTCGCAGTAGCCAATCCCGGCTACTTCAGCCGGCCCTAGCCCTTCCCGCGACGACAACGGGGTCGCCCCGTTGCTGCTGGAATGACAACGGGGCGACCCCGTTGCTGCCGGGTGCGGCTAGTGGATGCCGTCGGGGCGGAATTGGACGCTTACTCTGGGGCCGGCGGCCCGAGCCGATTTGGGCACCGCGTGCTCCCAGGTGCGCTGGCAGGTACCGCCCATCACCAGCAGGTCGCCGTGGCCGACGTGGAACCGCAGGCTGGCACCGCCGGATCTTGGCCGCAGGGCCAGCGTCCTCGGGTTGCCAAGCGAGAGGATCGCCACGACGGTCTGCCTGACCCGGCGGCCCGACGTGTCGCCGTGCCAGGCGACGCTGTCCTTGCCGTCGCGATACAAGCACAAGCCAGCGGTGCACAGCTCGTCGCCGGGGCCAAGCTCGGCCCGGTAGCGGTCAGCGAGCGTGGCCATCGCCTGCGCCAAGCCAACGTCGGGCAACTCGGCGCCCTTGCCGTACCAGCAGAGCAGCCTCGGCACGTCGACCACCTGGTCGTACATCGGCCGCCGCTCGGCCCGCCAGTGCACAGTCGCCACCAGTCGCTCGAAGAGCGCGTCAGCACCCGTGACCCAGCCTGGCCGCACCTCGAGCCAGGCGCCATCGGACAGCGCAATCCGCTCGATGCCGCTCAGGTCGCCAAGCGCGAACTCCTTGTCCACGTCGAACAGCGACGCCTGGAAGGCTCCCACGCATGGCAGTCTACCTTGTTTCGATCACATGTTCGAGCATGCGCTAAAGCGCGGGTGACCGGTAGACCTGCTCGCCGTCCACGTAGGTCGCCAGCACCTTCGTCGACCCGATCTCGGCGGCCGGGCCAGTGATCGGGTCCCGGTCGAGCACGATCAGGTCGGCCAGCTTGCCAGGATCGACCGATCCCGTCACGTCGTCCAGATGGTTCACGAACGCCGATCCGATCGTGTAGGCGGCGAACGCCTGCGCCGGGTCAAGCGCTTGAGCGGGCAAGAATGGCTCGGCTTCGGCGCCAGTCGAGCCCGGCAGTGACCTGTTGACCGCCACGTGCAGCGCGCGCAGCGGGTTCGCGCTGCTGACCGCCCAGTCGCTGCCGGCGGCCAGCCTCGCCCCCGACCGCGCCAGGTCACCGAACAGGTACTGCTGCGCGGACCTGGTCGGCCCGAGGAACGGGATCGTCAGCTCATCAAGCTGCGGCTCGTGCGCCGCCCAGAGCGCCTGCATATTGGCTGTCACCCCGAGCTGGGCAAATCTGGGCAGGTCAACGGGGTGCACGACCTGCAGGTGGGCGATGTGGTGCCGATGATCGTTGCGGCCGTTGGCGGCCTGGGCGGCGGTGACCGCATCTAGGCACTCGCGCACGGCCCGGTCGCCAATCGCGTGGAAGTGCACCTGGAAGCCCGCCGCATCCAACAGCGTGACGTGCGACCGCAGCTCCTGCGCATCGACGTGCGACAAGCCACGCTCCGTGCCCTGGCACCCGCACGAGTCGAGGTAGGGCTCGATCATCCCGGCGGTGAACGTCTCGACCACGCCGTCTTGCATGATCTTGACGGTACGCGCCGCGAATCGAGGTACCGCCTGTGCCGCCTCGCGCCGGCCAAGGATCTCATCGATCTGGTCGGCTCCACGGGCCCGGTCCCACCACAGCGCGCCCCGCACCCGCGCGGTGAGCTCGCCGGACTTCGCGGCCGCCAGATACACGGGAAACGGGTCCTGCGAGCCGAGGTACGCACCGACAATCGCGTCCTGCCAGCCGGTGATGCCGCGCTCGTGCAGGTGCTGCTGCGCCAGCAATAGCCCGGCCAGTCGCTCGTCGAACGTCGGCTTCGGCACGAACGCGCCGACCAGGTCGGCCGCGCCCTCGTGCACGGTGCCCTGCAGCGAGCCATCGGGCTCGCGCTCGAACCGGCCGTCGACCGGATCAGGCGTGCGAGCATCGAACCCGGCTAGCTCGAGCGCCCTGGTGTTGGCCCAGCCGCCATGCCCGTCCCTGTTGAGCAAGAACGCTGGCCGTGACCCGGTCACCTGATCAAGCAGTTGCCGGCTTGGGGTACCGCGTTCGAACCACTCCATCCGCCAGCCGCTGCCTGCGATCCAGGCCCGGTCGGGGTGCGCGGCGCAGTACGCCGTGATCCGGTCAAGCGCCTGCGCCAGCGTCGCCGCGCCGATCAAGTTGCAGCCCATCATGGTGACGCCAGCGAAGGCGGGATGCACGTGCGCGTCCTGGAAGCCAGGCAGCAGGGGCCGGGCCAGCTCGACCACCTCGGTCGTGGGACCACGCAACTCGGCCAACTCACTGTCGTCGGCCGTCGCGACCGCGATGATCTTGCCGCCAGCCACCGCGACGGCGTCTGCGGGTCGACCGTTCGCCGCAGTAGCCGGCACGAGTCGCCGACCAGCGGCGTCAGCGGTGTAGACCACGCCGCCGCTGAAGATCAGGTCCGCGTAACCCGACATGATTCCTCCCGCTCGCCCGCTCCGTGCCCCCATGTCCGGGCATCGCCCATCATCTCGCTCGCGCGCGCTGATGGGTAGGCCGCGAGGCCGGGCGTCTCCGCTGTCGGGTGCCTAGCCGCACACCGCCTCGATCGCCCCAGGCGCGATGCTCTGCACCACGAAGCCACTGTCCGACAGCAGCGCAGTGTACTGCGCTGCTGTCCGGTCTCTGCCCTCCATCAGCACCAGCATCAGCAAGTCGACGATCCGGTTGCGGGGCGCACCCCAGGTGCCGGCGCTAGCGCCGGCCGGGTCAGCGGGCAGCAGGTCCTCAAGCACGAGCAGCCGCGCGCCGGCCGGCATCGCCGCCCGCACCCTGGCAAGGATCAGGCCCGCGTTCTCGTCGTTCCAGTTGTGCAGCACCCGGCGGAGCACGTACAGGTCACCGCCGCCTGGAACTTGATCGAAGAAGCTGCCGATGGCCAGCCGCACCCGGTCAAGCACCCCCGCCTGCGCCAGCAGTCGCCCCGCCCGCTCGGCTGCCTCCGGCAGCTCCACCAAGACTCCGCGCAGCTCGGGGTGGCGGCCAAGCGCCTGCACGAGCAGGCTGCCATCGCCGCCGCCGACGTCCACCACGGTGCGGGCCCCGGCAAAGAGGTCGGCGTCCAGCGGCGCGGCCTGCGGCGCGGCCGACATGGCGGCATTAAAGGTGGCGGCGAACTCGGGGTGGTCGCCAAGATAGGCATAGAACGGCTGGCCGTACGCTTCAGCAAAGGCCGGCCTGCCAGTTCGCACGGTGTCGAGCAAGCCGCCGAAGGTGCGGTAGACCTCATCGCCGTACAGGATCGCCGTGGCGCGTAGCGAGCCGGGCACGTCGGAGCGCAGGTACTCCCCCACCGGGCTGAGCTCGAACTGGTCAGGGCCGGTCTGGCGCAAAATGCCGCCGTCAGCAAGCGCCGCCAGCAGCCGCCATAGGGCGATCTGATCCAGGCCGGCCGTGGCCGCTAACTTGGCCGAGCTGCGCGGTCCCCCGGCCAGCTCGTCAGCCAGCCCGAGTCCGGCAAAGACCGAGCACGCCTGCGCGGTCCAGGTAGCGCTCAGCACTCCTTGCAGCCGCTTGCGGAAGTACTCGCCGTCAGTGGCCATGCCGGCTCCTTCGCCAGTTCGATGCGATACCTCTCTGTTGTACCGGTATGACCTGGCCGACACCATGCGTCAGCTCGCTGATCCGCATCGTTGAGCAGGACTCAAGCGAACGTCAAGATGAACGAAAGCCGGGCCGGTTCCCGCCTCGATATGGTCGTGCTGGAGATGCGATGAAAACGGCCCTCGTCCTCGGCGGCAGCGTTGCTGGCATGATCGCGGCCCGGGTTCTTGCCGACCACGCCGATGAGGTCTGCGTCGTCGAGCCCGACCTGCTCGAAGACGCACCCACCATCCGTCGCGGCGTGCCGCACGGCAGTCAGGCTCATAACCTGCTCGGCAAGGGCCGCTCGGTGATCGAGCAGCTGCTGCCGGGGATCATCAGGCAAATGGTGCGGGAGGGCGGCCAGCTGATCAACAGCGGCCGCGGCGGCGCCCAATGGTTCCTCAACGGGCAGGCCAAGGTCCCGGTGCCAGGCGGCAGCGTGGTCAGCGTGTCACGCCCGTTTCTCGAATGGCACATCCGGCGGCGCGTGCTTGCCCTGCCGAACGTGACAGTGCTCAAAGGCGCGGCGACCGGGCTGACCCTGACCGGAGACCGGGTCGACGGTGCGCTGATCCGGCCGGCTGGAGCGGTCGATCACCTGCGGCATCCTGCCCAGCTGGTGGTGGACGCCACCGGGCGGTCGAGCCGCCTCGCCGACTGGCTCGGCGAGCACGGCTACCAGGCGCCGGCGAAGCACCGGATGGCGCTTGACCTCGGCTATGCCACCTGCCTGTTCCACCGCGCTCCTGGCCAGCGGCTCGGCGGCCATGTCGCGGTGTACTCGCTCTACACGCCAAGCAAGGCCTACCACGGGCCGAGTTCGATGACGCCGATCGAAGGCGACCGCTGGCTGGCGCTGGTGAGCGGTTACGGCGACCGTCGGCCAAGCCGTGACCTCGGCGAGTTCCTGGCCAGGTGCCGGGCCAATCCGGCCACCCCGTTGCAGTTACTGCCAGACGCCTGCGAGCCGGCCAGCGAGGTCTACGTGCACCGGTTTCCTTACAGCATCCGGCGCGACTTCGACCAGCTCAGCCGGTTCCCGGCCGGACTGGTCGCGGTTGGCGACGCGGTGGCCTCCTTTAACCCCACTTACGGACAGGGCATTTCGGTCGCTGCCCTGCACGCGGTCGCGCTGGCCGACTGGCTGGGTGAGCCAGGTGCCGCCGATACCCCTGCGCACCCGTACTTCCAGCGGGTGCGCGCGATCGTCGATGACGCCTGGCGGTTCTCAGCCGAGCAGGACTGCTACTTGCCGCACGTGCAGGTCAGCAAGCCGTTCGGCTGGCGCTTGCACCGAGGCCTGGCTAACGCGGTACAGGCGGCCACGATAACTGACGAGGTCGTGCACCGCGCCTTCCTCGAGGTCGTCAACATGACCGCAACCCCGGATCGGCTACGCCAGCCGGAGATCTTGTGGCGGGCCGGCACCGCCGCCTTCCGGCGCCGCCCAGCCTAGTACTCCGGCCGGTGCGTCCAGAGATCATGGAGGTGGCGCGTCCCCGCTGCCTTTGCTCCAACTGGCATGCTAACCCCGGTACTGCCCCGGTCCATGAGCTGGCCCGGTCCTTGAGCTGGCCCGGTCCTTGAGCTGGCGCGGTCCTGGCTGGCCTGGTCCGGTCGTGGCTGGCCCGGTCGTGGCTGGCGCGGTCTTGGCTGGCCTGGTCCTTGAGCTGGCGCGGTCTTGGCTGACCTGGTCCTTGAGCTGGCGCGGTCCTGGCTGGCCCGGTCGTGGCTGGCCTGGTCCTTGAGCTGGCGCGGTCCTGGCTGGCCCGGCCCTGGCTGGCCCGGTCGTGGCTGGCCCGGTCCTGGCTGGCCCGGTGGTGGCTGGCCCGGTCGTGGCTGGCCCGGTCCTGGCTGGCCCGGTGGTGGCTGGCCCGGTCGCGGCTGGCCTGGTCCTTGAGCTGGCGCGGTCGTGGCTGGCCCGGTCGTGGCTGGCGCGGTCGTGGCTGGCGCGGTCGTGGCTGGCCCGGTCCTTGAGCTGGCGCGGTCCTGGCTGGCGCGGCGTGAAGGAGAGTTCTCGGCGGCTGGCCGGAGAGTTGCCGCCTGGCGGAGGATTGTCGGCATATAGCGCGGTCAGGCTTCCGGCAGGCGGCAACTCTCCGCCAGGGCGTCGGTAGCTCTCCGGCAGGGCAGCGGCAGCGCTCCGCTAGGCGGTAACGCTCCAGCACGACCCCGAAACTCTCCGGCACGAGCCCCTAAGCCCTGCGGCAACAGCCCGAAAGCCGTCCGGGCCGCGGGCTCGGGCGGGAAGGCGCGGGTAGGCGCGGGCAGGCGATGGGCGGCGCGAGGGCGGGCGGCGGCGAGTGCCGTGGCCTGGGCCGGCCGCCGCGGCTGCGGATGCAGCTGCGGCTGCGGATGCAACTGCGGCGGCGGATGCGGCTGCGGCTGCAGATACGACTGCGGATGCAGATACGGCTGCGGATGCAGATACGGCTGCGGATGCAGATACGGCTGCGGCGGCGGATGCGGCTGCGGATGCAGATACGGCTGCGGATGCAGATACGGCTGCGGATGCAGATACGGCTGCGGCTGCAGATACGGCTGCGGCTGCAGATACGGCTGCGGCTGCAGCTGCGGCTGCGGTAGTCGGCTCGGGATGTGGGCGGCCCAGCATCCAAGATCATGAACTGCGGCTGGAGTACTTGCCAGCGATCCGCAGCCCGCCAATCCCCCAGTTGGGATAATCCCAATTCCAGGCGCGGGTGACTCTCCGTCGGGGGTGGCAGCTAGCGACTCAGTGTCCCTTTCGGGCCAATACCTACCGTCTACGGCAATGGTTGGGTTACCTGCACCGATTTAGCCATCTAGTCAGGCATGCCGCCTTTTTATAGGCTCGTGGTGGCCTGACCTCAATCTTTCCTTCCCACCCTTGAAAATAGCTTGAGCACTGAATGGCAGAAGCGGGTAAGTCAGCTAGCGTCGCACTAGAACTTCGAGCATCGACTCCGTTGCGAGGAGCAGGTATGGAACTCATGATCCTTGGACCGCTCAAGCTCAGCAACGAAGGTCGGGTCGCGACGCCGACGGCACCGAAACCTCGCAGCGTACTTGGCCTGCTGTTGCTCAATGCTGACCAGACCGTGCAGGTCTCAGCGCTGATCAGGGACTTGTGGGGGGCGTCGCCGCCGGTCAGCGCCGTCACCACGCTGCAGACCTATATCTTGCAGCTCCGCAAGTGCCTTGGTCAGCTGCTCGGCATCTCGGTCTCCGAAGTGGCGCGGCACCTGCTCATCACCGTGCCCGAGGGGTACCTGCTGCGGACCACCTCGGCCGAGTTCGACCGGCGCACCTTTGAGCACCTCGCCGCGGCCGGCCGGAGCGCACTGGCGGCGGGCGACAACTTTGAAGCCGCCGCGCTGTTCTCCCGCGCCTGCGGATTATGGCGCGGGCCCGCACTGGCCGACGTTCGTGCCGGGTCTGTCACCGAGGCCCAGCTGATGGCACTTGAGCAGGTCCGCCTCAATACGCTCGAGCAGTACGTGGACGCGCGAATGCGGCTCGGCCAGCACCAGGACGTGCTGGCCGAGCTCACCTTGCTCGTAGCCGAGCATGGGCTGAACGAGAATTTCTGCGCCCAGCTGATGGTCGCGTTGCATCGCAGCGGCCGGCGGCGGGAGGCGCTTTCTGTGTTCCATCAGCTGCGCACGGCCATGATCGAGGAGCTGGGCCTTGAGCCGTCCAAGCGGCTGCACCTGCTACAGCAAGCGATCTTGGCCGATGACCCGGCACTCGAGGTCGCCCCGCGCAACGACGGCCTGATCCAGCTGCTCGATCAGTTCGCGCTGCAGCGCGCCAGGGTCAGGTAGGTGACGCCTGGGTCGTCGCCAGGTGTCGCTGCCGCATCAGGAACTTACGCACTTTGCCAGTGGGTCCGACCACGATGTCGTCCTCGCTGGCAACCATGATCTGCCGAAGCGTCTGTGCCGCCGGCTGGCCTAGCGCCTCGCGGATGACCGGCGTCCTATCGGCTCCTGGATCGGCACCTGGCTCCAGCATCAGCAGCACGTCGGTGACCACCTGACCGTCTCGATCACCGGCCACCACGGTGCAGTCGCGTACGTCCGGGCAGCCGACCAGGATGCGCTCCTCGGCCAGGGCGGTATAAAGCCAGTTGCCGCCGCCGAGGTCCACCGCGTCGACGGCCCGGTCTACGTGGTAGTAGTAGCCATCGCCGTCCCGGTACATCAGGTCTCCGGTCAGGTAGTAGCCGGCCAGCCTGGTGCGGAAGGTGGTCACCGAGTCGTTCCAGTAGCCAGGCGCAAGCGTGGGCGACTTGAGCGCGACGTGGCCGACCACATTGTCAGGCACCGGCTCGCCGGTGGCCAGGTCGAGTAGCTCGACCGTCGCGAACGGGTACGGCTTGCCTACGCACCGTCCGTACCGGTCGGTGCCGAGCCGGTGGGTGATCTGGAACGCTGAGTGTCCCATCTCGGTGGAGCCGATGCCGTCGATAAACTTCGAGCCCGGCACCTCGACGATGCCGTCAGGCGTCCGCTCCAGGTGAGCGCCGACCGCGACCAGGCGACGTATGTGCGCCTCGTGCGCGCAGTCGCCGGTGTTGAACCAGTTGCTCACCGAGCTGAGGTCGCGCCCGCTGAGGTCGAACCGGGCCAGCTCAGCCCAGGTCACCGCGAAGCCGAATACGCCAGTGGGCCGCCACCGCTCGATCGCGTCGAGCACCGCCTCGCCGCTGCGCTCGAACGGGCCGCCCTGGTTGGACAGGAAGGCCAGCTCATACCGGTTGCACAGGGCCTGGTTGAAGGTGATGATCCCGGCCGTGTGCGCGGCAGGCAGCACGGACAGCTCGCGGGGCTGGCGGTAGGGCCGCGACTCGGCCAGCCGGAGCAGCCGGATCGCGGCGAACAGGCTGGAGTGCGAGTGCACGACCGCAGCCGGCACCCTGGTCGTCCCTGACGAGTGGGTAATGGCGATCGGATCATCGCGATGATGCCGGTAGTGCTGCGGCGCCTGGTCAGGATCGCCGCTGCCAGCCTGGCTCACGTCGGGCAGCAGCGACGCGCCGCCAAGCTCCTGGCCGACAAGAGCGCGCAGGTGCTGGTCATCGGCCAGGACCGCAACCGCGCGCAGTCGCGGGATGAAGGCCGCCGCCACATCGGCTGGCATGTTCGGGTTCATCAGCGCCGGGATCGCGCCAAGCCAGGTGAGCGCGGCGAAGCTCAGCAGCACGTCGGCCGCCGAGGTGGCGTAGACCGCGACCGGGTCGCGTGGCCTGATGCCATGGCCGTGCAGCCAGGCCGCGCGGGCGGCGACGAGCTCGGTCAGCTCGCCCAGGGTGAGCGCGGTCCACGCGGGACGGCCATCCACCGGCACGTCGAACGTGATGCCCGGGCCGCTGGGATCGGCTCCATGCTCGCGGAGCTTGCACAGCACGTTGCCCGCGCCCAGTTCCTGGTCGGCGGCAAGGACGGCACGAAGGTTGACTCCTGGCACGCTGATACTCCTTACAACCCGCGGTGGAGGTGGCTGGTCAGTCTCGACATTCGTCGCCATCGGCAGGTACGTTCGGCGCGTTGGCGACAGTAGGGACGCGCTACATGAATGGCGTAATCACCGGCATCGGCCTGATCACTCCGGTGGGCACGAGCCTGGACGAAGTGTTCGACGCGGTGTGCACCGGGCGATCCGGGTTGCGGCAGCCACCCGATGGCCATCCGGTCGCTGGCGTGCTTGAGTCGGCCGGCATCGCGCCCGACATCGACCCCGACGGCCTGGCCCCGAGGGAGGAATGGCGCACGGTCGACCGGTACGTGCTGATGTCGCTGCGCGCCGCGGCCGACGCGCTCGGCGACGCTGGTCTGCGGATCGGCCAGGACGTGGCAGCCGACCGGGTGGCCTGCGTCATCTCGGGCACCGGTGGTCTGGCCACCTTGTCCAAGCAGGTACTGCGGCACGCCGACAAGGGCCGCTTCGCCGTGAGCCCCTATCTGCTTCCTGGCGTGCTGCCGAACATGGCGGCGGCGCGGGTCGCGATCGCCCACGGCATCCAGGGCTACAGTGCGTCGATCGCCACCGCCTGCGCGTCCGGTGCGCAGGCCGTCGCGGAGGCGCTGCGCCTGCTGCGCGGCGGCGAGGCTGACGCGGTGGTGTGCGGCTGTGCCGAGGCGCTGCTCTTCGACACCTTCGCCGAGACCTTCAAGATCGCCCGCGCGCTGGCTCGCGGCTGGGCCGACCCAACCGCCGCCAGCCGCCCCTTCGATCGCCGCCGCAACGGCTTCGTGCTCAGCGAGGGCGCGGCCGTGTTCGTGGTGGAGCGCCCCGACTTCGCTGACGCCCGCGGCGCGGCCGGCTACGCCGACCTCCTCGGCTGGGGCGCGAGCACCGATGCGCATCACCCGACCGCACCGCACCCGGACGGCGATGGCGCCGTCCGCAGCATGCGGCTCGCGCTCGCCGACGCCGGCATCGGTCCAGACCAGGTGGGTTACGTCAACGCGCACGGCACCGGCACCAAGCTGGGCGATGCCGCTGAGGTGGCCGCCGTCCGCCAGGTATTCGCTGCCGCGGCCGGCCAGGACGGCCCGCCGGTCAGTTCGGTCAAGGGAGTGACCGGGCACCTGCTCGGGGCCTCCGGAGCAGTCGAGGTGGCGGTGAGCGCGGCCGTGCTCGGCCGCGGCTTGCTGCCGCCGACGCACAACCTGGACGATCCCGACCCGGCGTGCGAACTCGACCACGTGGTCAAGGAACCACGCGTCAGCAAGGTAGACCGGGTGCTGACCAACTCGTTCGGGTTCGGCGGGCACAACCTGAGCCTCGTACTCGGGCCGGCCAGCACCAAGCGCGCTCGCTGAGTGCCTGGTCATGGTGCCGCTGCCCGTGGCTGGATTCGCACACTGGCGACCGTCAGCGCTCTGGGCGACAACTCATCGCGCTGCCAGCCGATCGGGGAAAGCGCGCTCAGTCCTTCGCCCTCGTTGTTGTGCCCGATCATGACCGAGTAGAGGTTGATGGTGTCCCGCTCAGTAAGCTCCGCCGCGAACGGCACGTCGGTGAACCTGAGTACGCGGCGATGGCGAACGGTCAGCGATCCGTAGTGGTGCTCGTAATCCTGCGGGGTCAGGGAAAATACACCGGTCTGGCCGCTGACCGCTGACGGCTGCCCGCCCTCTCGATTGGTGCGAATGACAGAAAGGCTGCCGTTGACGAACCGGAAGATGCTGAGGTTGCGCGAGAAGGCCGACCGGTCGGCCACGATCTGCTGCACCAGCGTCGGCACGATGTCCGGCGTCATCGCAGCCGCGCCGTCGCCGGCGAATGCTATGACGTTGACATCGCGCCGGGTCAAGATGCCGGGCAGCGCCATCAGGCTGTCGCCCATCAGCGCGCTGCCAAACCAGCCGGAGATGCTGCGATCGGTGCGCGGCAGGCTATTCATCGCGACGAGGCCAGCCCGGCCGGCCTCGTAGACGCCGACGTAGCGGTAATCCTGGTCGGCGATGAGGTCGGCCAGGACGCCCTTCAGCTGCCGGTAGAAATAGTTCAGCGTCATCGGCAGCACTGGCAGCAGGCCGATCACGTCGCCGTCGGAGTCCTGGGTGGCGGCGATCGCCGCGCGCCGATACGCCAGCACCTCGGATCCACCTTCAGGCGCTGATGCACGGCACGGAGCACGCCCTCGATGTCCGCGACGAGGCTGAGCGCGGCGAATGGCGCCCGGTCGATCTCGCGGGCAACGAGCTGGACCGGAGCCAGCTTGCGCAGGATGGAGTCAGGGAACGGGGTGTCAATCTGCGGCACCGGCGTGCCGATGAACAGCACGGAGAGCTCATCACGCAGCGCCCCCGCGTCGAACATGTAGTCGTAGACCCTGGTCGAGTACGCGAACATGCTCAGCGTGCCGAGGTACTCGGGCACGAACTGACCGTGCTGCCGCCGGTTCACCGTGCCCGGCTGGGTCGCCGAGTCCGCCAGCCCGATGCCCGGCCTGCTCGGCGAGTGCGTAAAGCAGCTCCCGAGCGGGGTCGCTGAGCGGCCCGACTTGGCACAAGAGCCGACGCTTGGCCGTATTCAACAGGTCGACGAGCTGGTCAAGCTCAGCGCCGCCGATGGCCGGAGCGCGCGGCGCGCTCGGCGGCGACGGCTGCGGCAGGTCGGCTAGCGTGACGTTGGCCGACAGCACCTCGGCCGGCGCGATCACCATGACAGGACCCCGGTCGGCCTGGTAGGCGCTGAATGCCTCGGTCAGCCCGCTGGCGATGTCCTTCGACCGCTCGATATAGACGACAGGGAGGCCGCGGGCGGTGAGCGATGGCCGACTGTCCACGGTGCTATGAATGGTGCCTTGGAACGGGTGCCACTGATCGGGCCGGGAATCACAGCAGACGATGAAGCCTCTCGTGCGAAGCGCCAGGTGATTGGCGAGCGTCCCGCGAAACTCAGCGTGCATTCCGGTCGTGACCACGATGGCAAATGGGGCGTCGTCGAGCACCCAGCGGGCGAGCGCCGAGCAGGCCAGGCTGTGCTCGCTAGGCCCGCGAACGATGGGGTTGCCGTTGCTGATCGCCCGCTGCTCCAGGTCGTCGATGAATTTCGCCACCCCTGAGCCGGTGTAATAATGCAGCCCCCAGCTTTCGCCCGCTTGAGCCTGCAGGAAGTCGGCGATCGCGTTGGCCATCGTGCTCGGCTTGGGCTGCCGCCGCATCCGCGCATTGCAGTGCAACTGCACAGAGTCAGTAAAGGCGCAGGCGATATCCGCGGTCACCACCCATTGTCCGGCATCCAGCGGGGGGTGAAACGCTCGGTGCAGTAGCGGGCGTCGAGCTGCGGATCGCTATAGACCTGCACGGTATGCGGGCCAGGGTCGAACTCCACCGAATCGGCCAGCGACAAGGCCAGCTTGGCCAGTTCCTCGTGCAGGTCATCGGGGGCGGTCAGGTGATAGCGGTGGTCATCGTGATCGAGCACGAGCAGTTGAAGCACCCCAGGTTGACCCGCGACCGCACGGCCGATCAGGTCGGGGACCGCCGCCAGCGAGTCGGCAGTTAGCACAGTGAAAATGTCGTCGGGCACAGCCTGGTCAAGGAAGCGCCTGGCCCGCCTGATCACCTCGGCGTAAGCGTCGCCCGCTGGCTGGCCAGCGGCCGGGCTGACTTGACCGTTAGCGCGGCCCGCGGCTAGATCAGCGATGGCCAGGCTCGCTGCCCGAGCAGCCACCTCCCCATCGCTGACCACCACAACCAGGCGCTGCATTGCCTGCGGCATCGTTACACTCCATCCCGCGTCGGTGCCGATCTCCCGGCGTCGGGAGATCGGCACCGACGCCAAGCGACGTCCTGGCGCTTAATCGCGATCGCCCCTTGCCATGCTGTAGCCGCATTGCGGGCACTTAACTTCGCCGTCGGCTGGTCGCCCATCCTGATGGCTTGCGCTGGCCGGCAATGCCCGCTAGCTCGTTATCGGATCGCATGATCGGTGTTTGGCTGACCCGCCAGGCACGCACCGCCTCACGCAAGCCGCGTACCGATAGATGCCGTCGCTCGGCGTACTCAAGCCACCTATCCTGGTATTCGACAGCGAGCGCGGCCAATTCAGCGTGATGGCTCCATGACAGGCTTTCACGGCGGCGGCAATGGTCGAATCGCGAGGCGACGTAGGACATATTCATCAGGCTTTGCACGTCATATCCGGTGACTTTGGCTGCCCGCGAGTATTTTTCCCCGAACCTGGTGTTGCCGTAGTTCACCCATTCGCCTATCCACCAGGCGACGCCGCGGCTGATCGTGCCTAGCCGTCGCCCGAGTAAGATCCATTCGGCGGCATCGAGGTCATCTCGCGGCCGCCAGTAGGTGGCACCGACAACGACCTTCGGCTGCTGCTCAGCGCTGGCAATGGTCATAGCGTCAGCCCGGTGCCCCCTCCGGCTGCACCTGCGCGGCCCGCTGCGCGACCGTGTCAGCGAACTCGCTCAGCGTCATCAGCGCCAGCAGCTCCACCTCATCTTCTGGGAAGCTCACGCCATATGCGTCCTCAAGGCGTGCCGCCAGCTCAGCCACCGCCAGCGAGTCGAGGTCCAGGCCGGCCGGGCCGATCATCGTGTCCGGACTGACCCCGTCGACATCAAGATTCATTTCCTCAAGTGACTCAACGATGAACGTGATGACCTCTTCTGCGGTAGTCATGAGCCGGTTACCTTCCTTCCGGAATTTACGCTGAG
>CAWFPK010000012.1:0-1045921 GCA_963817625.1 uncultured Actinomycetota bacterium | reverse complement strand
CGACGTCCTGGCGCTTAATCGCGATCGCCCCTTGCCGCCATGCTGTAGCCGCATTGCGGGCACTTAACTCCGCCGTCGGCTGGTCGCCCATCCTGATGGCTTGCCGGCTGGCCGGCAATGCCCGCTAGCTCGTTATCGGATCGCATGATCGGTGTTTGGCTGACCCGCCAGGCACGCACCGCCTCACGCAAGCCGCGTACCGATAGATGCCGTCGCTCGGCGTACTCAAGCCACCTATCCTGGTATTCGACAGCGAGCGCGGCCAATTCAGCGTGATGGCTCCATGACAGGCTTTCACGGCGGCGGCAATGGTCGAATCGCGAGGCGACGTAGGACATATTCATCAGGCTTTGCACGTCATATCCGGTGACTTTGGCTGCCCGCGAGTATTTTTCCCGAACCTGGTGTTGCCGTAGTTCGCCCAGTCGCCTATCCACCAGGCGACGCCGCGGCTGATCGTGCCTAGCCGTCGCCCGAGTAAGATCCATTCGGCGGCATCGAGGTCATCTCGCGGCCGCCAGTAGGTGGCACCGACAACGACCTTCGGCTGCTGCTCAGCGCTGGCAATGGTCATAGCGTCAGCCCGGTGCCCCCTCCGGCTGCACCTGCGCGGCCCGCTGCGCGACCGTGTCAGCGAACTCGCTCAGCGTCATCAGCGCCAGCAGCTCCACCTCATCTTCTGGGAAGCTCACGCCATATGCGTCCTCAAGGCGTGCCGCCAGCTCAGCCACCGCCAGCGAGTCGAGGTCCAGGCCGGCCGGGCCGATCATCGTGTCCGGACTGACCCCGTCGACATCAAGATTCATTTCCTCAAGTGACTCAACGATGAACGTGATGACCTCTTCTGCGGTAGTCATGAGCCGGTTACCTTCCTTCCGGAATTTACGCTGAGGCCGCCCTGACGAATGGCAAAGGAAATATCGTCGATGACTTTGATTATCACCGCGAAGACGTCAGCCTGAATGGATATGATGTACCTAGATGACGCGAAGTTATCAGCGCGGCGCACGGCGGTCAATGCTGGTCCAACCAGCTTGTACCGGCATTAAGGTTAGAGCTTTAGTCATTTTCCAGCATGTCGCTGCCGCTACTGGACGCTCGCTTGAGCGATCCGGCCTGACATTGCGAGCGACCGTCAAGCGATTCTCGATCCTGACCCGAGGCGGCCTAGACCACGCCAGCGGCCGTGCCCGTTACGTTGGTGCGGTATGCCTGCGGGCCGGTCGACGGGAGGCGCGTTGAGTGCAACTGGGCCTGGCCGCACCTGGTTCGTCACCGGCTGCTCGTCCGGTCTCGGCCGGGCACTGGTCACCGAGCTTTTGGCGAGGGGCGAGATAGTCGCAGCCACCGCGCGCGACCCGAGCGCACTGGCCGACCTGCGCTCACCGGCCGGCCTGTCGCCGTGGACCGCGCGGCTTGACGTCACCGACCCTGATCAGATCCAGCGGGTCGTGACCGCCGCTGTCGCCGCGCTCGGCCGGATTGACGTGGCGATGAGCAACGCCGGCTACGGGCTGTTTGGCGCGGCCGAGGAGACCGCCCAAGAGCAAGTGGAACGGCAGATCAGCACCAACCTGACCGGCCCGATTCATCTGGCCAGGGCATTGCTGCCGCAGCTGCGCGCGCAGGGCTACGGCCGGATCATCCAGATCTCAAGCGTGGGCGGTCAGGCCACAGCACCGGGCACGGCCATCTACAACGCCACCAAGTGGGGCGTGGAGGGCTTCTTCGAGTCGCTGGCCGCCGAGGTCAAGGGATTCGGGATCGGCGTCACGATCGTCGAGCCAGGCGCGGTGCGCACCAGCTTCACCGGCCGGAGCAAAGAGCTGACCAACGCGCTGCCCGCCTATCTCGGCACCCCGGCCGGCGCGATCCGGCGGGCGGTCGAGTCTGGCTACGTACGATTCCCCGGCGACCTGGCGAAGATGACTACCGCCATCCTGGATGCCGCCACGGCTGCCGATCCGCCGCGGCGGCTCACCCTCGGCAGTGACTCCTACCGCCTGATCCGCAGCGGACTGCTGGCCAGGCTGGCGGAGCTTGAGGCGCAGCAAGACTCGGCGGCGGCCACCGACGCGACCCGGACGCCGCCGCGTCCGGCCAGGCGCTGAGCCACCTAAGGACGAGGATGCGCATCACCGTTCTGGCCCACGGCACCAGGGGCGACGTGTACCCGCTTACCGCGCTGGCCGCCGAGCTGGCCAGGCGCGGTCACCAGGTACGCCTGGCCGCCTCGGTCAACTTGGCGCACATCGGCCGCCAGCTGGGCCTTGAGGTAGCGCCGGTCGGCTGGGACACCGAGCGGATACTCGATTCGCCGCTCGGCCGGGCCTGGATCGCCTCGCCTGACGCTCAGACCTACGTTCGGCTGCTGTATGAGCTCTGCCGGGAACACGACGAGCGGCTGGACGGCGAGCTGATCCAGGCCTGCGCTGACAGCGAGGCGATCGTCTCAGGTGTGGTACTCGAATGGCGAGGTACGGTACTGGCCGAGGCATTCGGCGTGCCGTTCATAGCGGAGGACTTCTGCCCGCGCCGGGTGAACGACGTGATCCCGCATCCTTGGGTCACCACCGAACGGCAGCCTGACGCCACCGCGACCCGTGCGACCTACCGGCTGTTCGACCGGCTGAACTGGCCGTACCTGCGCGGCCCGCTGACCAGGCTGCGCCGCAGCCTCGGGCTGCCAGCCATGTCGCACCGGTCGCAGCCGCTTGAGCTGCAGACCTACAGTCCCGCCCTGGTCCCTGGCCTGCGCTGGGGGCAAGACCGCCCGTTTACCGGCACCATGCGCTGGTCCCATGCTGACCGGGACAAGCTCGGCCTGTCGGCACTGGATTCTGAGCTGGCCAACTGGCTGGACGCTGGTGACCCGCCGGCCTTCTTCAGCTTCGGCAGCACGTATTTCGCTGATCCAGCCGAACTGCTGGCCAGTATTGGCCGGGCTTGCCGGTCGCTGCGACTACGCGGCCTAGTGGTGGCCGGCTGGGGCCTGCCGCCCGATGCGGCGCTCAGTACGCCTGAGTTGCGGGTGGCGCGCTACGTGGACTACGACGAGGTGTTGCCGCGCTGCGCGCTGGCCGTGCACCACGGCGGCGCCAGCATCACCGCAGCGGCGGTGCGGGCCGACCTGCCTGCGCTCGTCTGCTCGGCCGCGTTCGACCAGCCGTTCTGGGGCACCCAGCTGGAGCGGCTCGGGGCGGCCTGCACGTGCGCCATACCGAGGTGACCGAACAGGTACTTCGATCGGCGCTCGCTCAGCTGCTGACCGAGCCGATGCGGGCACAGGCGGCGCTGCTCGGCGAGCGGCTGCGAGCCGGGCCAGACAGCACCCTGGTCGCCGCCGATGAGATCGACAAATACCTCGCCGCGCAGCCGAGCTGAGAACTGAGGCGGTAGCAGTGCATTCGCTGACGAGCGAGCTGATCGGTCCGCTCCCCGGCTACTTACAGCAGCCGGCCGCGGACGTGACCGCGATCACCGCCCCGACCGGTGACCAGATCTGGCTGGTACGCGATTATGAGCTCGGCCGGCAGGTACTGACTGACAAGCGATTCAGCCGGTCGGCGGCGGTCAAGCCGGGCGCGCCCAGGTTCAACGACGCGCAGCCGGTCGCCCAGTCCGTGATGAGCATGGACGGACCCGAGCACGCCCGGCTGCGCCGGGTCATTGCCGGCAGCTTCAGCCCGCGCCGGGTCGCGGCGCTGACGCCGGCGATCGAAGCACTCGCCGACGGCTACCTGGACCAGCTGAGCGCTCTGGGCACCCCGGCTGACCTGATCGAAGGGCTGGCCACGCCGCTGCCGCTCGCCGTCTTGTGTCAGCTGCTCGGCGTGCCCGAGTCGGAGACCAGCCAGTTCAAGGACCGAGTCAGCGTCCTGTTCGACATCTCAGAGCACCGCCCGGCGGCCGGCACGGCGCGCAGCCGGATCGAGCTGGCCCGCTACATGACGCACCTAACCGGGCACAAGCGCGCGAATCCTGGCGATGACCTGATGACCACCATGATCGGCGCCCACGAGCGGGGCGAGCTATCAAGAAGCGAGCTGATCACGATGGGACTCAGCCTGCTGATGGCCGGCTTCGAGACCACGGCCGGTCAGCTCAGCCTGATGGTACTGGCGCTGCTGACCGACCAGGGCAGCTACCGGAAGCTGGCCGCCGCGCCGCGGCTAAGGTCCGTAGTGGTCGACGAGACGCTCCGGCTGTCGCCGGTCGCGCCGATGAGCTTTACCAGGGTGGCGCGCGAGCCGGTGCAGCTTGGCCAGGTGCTGATCGAGCCAGGCGAAGCGATCGTGGTGTCGCTGCTGCACGCGAACCGTGACGACAAGGTCTTCGCCGCACCTGACCGGCTGCTGCTCGACGAGCGCGACTGGCCGCACCTCACCTTCGGCTACGGCACTCATCGCTGCCCGGGCGCGCATCTGGCCAAAGCGCAGCTGAGCATCGTGCTGGCCCGGCTGACCGAGCGCTTCCCTGACCTGGCGCTGGCCGCCGACCACGACCCGGTGTCGTGGAAGCAAGGCGTCGCCACCCGTGGCCTGTCCCGGCTGATTGTCACTTGGTAATACCTGGAGGTGCCCGTTGAGTGACCCGCTGTCGGCGGCGGGACTCGCGCGTTACAGCGAGATCGCGCGTGAGTTCGCGGCGAAAGGCGATCCGCCTGGCCTGGTCGCCCTGGTCGCTCGCGGTGACCAAGTGCACACCGAGCTGCTCGGCTCCTTGTGGATCGGCGGGCCGCCGATGCCAGCTGATGCCATCTTCCGCATCTCCTCCATGACCAAGCCGATCACCGCGGCTGCCGCGCTGGCGCTTGCGGCTGAGGGCCTGCTCAGCCTGGATGAGCCGGTGGACAGGCTACTGCCGGAGCTGGCCGACCGGCCGGTGTTGCGCCGGATGGACAGCCCGCTGGACGACACCGTGCCGGCCGAGCGCGCCGTCACCGTCCGCGATCTGCTGAGCTTCACTGGCGGCTTCGGCGCGACCGCTGGGCTGCTCACCTTCCCCAACCGCTTCCCGGTCGTCAAGGCGGCGAACGCGCTGCACCTGGCACCATTCGGACCACCTGACCCGCTCGGGCCGCCGGCCCCGGACGCCTGGATCGAAGGGCTAGGGACGCTGCCGCTGATGGCGCAGCCAGGCGAGCGCTTCTTGTACCACACCCCAGCCCAGATCCTCGGCGTCCTGCTCGCCCGTGCGGCCGGCCAGCCACTGCCCGACGTTTTGCGGTCACGGATCTTCGAGCCGCTCGGCATGCGCGACACCGGCTTCTGGGTCAGCGAGCCTGAGCGCCTGGCCCCGGCCTACTACCGGGCGGGCAAGGCCGGCCTGTTCGCCATCGACGGCTGGGACTGGGAAAGCCAGCCGCGATTCTGCGATGCCGCGGCCGGGCTGGTCACCACCGCCGCCGACCTGCTGTCCTTCTCCCGCATGCTGCTGCGCGGCGGCGACCCAGTGCTGCCGCCGCAGGCGGTGGCGCAGATGACGCACGAGCAGGTACCGCCGGCCGTCAAGGACCGCGTCACCTTGGGCAAGGGCTTCTTCTTCCAGCGCGGCTGGGGATTCGGCCAATTCGTCATCAACGAAGGCCCGCAGGCTGGTGCCTACGGCGCGGGCGGTTACTTTGGCACGAGCTGGCTGGTCAATCCAGCGCTCGACCTGACGATGATCGTCCTCAGCCAGCGGCTACTTGACCGGGGCAGGTTTCCTGACGCGCACACTGACCTCCAGTCCGCCGCCCTCGCCGCCGCCACCGGCTGATGGGTCAGCTCAGCAGCGCTTGGAACAACGTCGCTCCGGCGCCCAGGTCAGCGGCCGACGGCGCCAGCTCACCGGCCAGGTAGCGCTCGGTCAAGGTCTTCAACGCGCCGACCGTGGCCAGGAACGCGACGCCGCCCTGTGACACCCGGCGCACGCCGGCCGCGGCGAGGTCGGCCAGCGGCGGGATGCCATCGCCGACCATGATGTTAAGCGGCAATTCCACCTGAGCTGTGATGGCGGCGATCGTCGCCAGGTCGGCCAGGCCGGGAAGGAACAGGCCGTCCGCGCCAGCGTCCTGGTAGACCTTGGCCCGCGCTAGCGCCTCGGCGGTGCGCGCATCGGCGGCGAGGCGAGCACCGAAGTACACGTCACAGCGAGCATTGATGAACAGCGGTACGCCGCTGTCATCCGCCGCCGCGCGAGCCGCAGCGATCCTGGCTGACTGCTGCGTCGGGTCGCAAAGCGCGCCCGGCTGCCCGGGGATGCTGTCCTCGATGTTGATGCCGACCGCGCCGGATGCGATGACCTTGGCAACGGACTCCTTGACGTCGCCTGGTGCCGCTCCGCGCCCTGCCTCCAGGTCGATGGTGACAGGCACGGCGACCGCGGAAGCGATCGCGCCAGCAATCGCCAGCGCCCGGTCGAACGGCAGCTGCTCACCGTCCCAGACGCCGTTGCTGAGCGCGACGCCGAAGCTCGTCGTGCCGATTGCCTGAGCGCCCCCGGCCGCGAGCACCCGCGCGGACAGCGGGTCCCAGGCGTTGGCCAGCAGCAGCGGTTGGTCGCCACCATGCAGCTCGCGAAAGCGCGCGGCTCGCTCCTGCTGAGCGGCATCGGTCGTCATCTGCCTAGCTTCTCCCGGCCCGCCGTCACCGTCAACAAGGGGGACTGGCGGTGCGGGTGCGGTAACTGGCACAGTTCTGACATGGGACCAGTTGTTGCGACCAGCTATGGCGAGGTTCGGGGCCAGGAGCGCGACGGGGTGGCCAGCTTCCTCGGCATCCCGTATGCGGCCAGTCCGACGGGCGAGCTGAGGTTCGCCGCGCCGGCACCGCCGGCGCCGTGGACCGGGGTGCGCGAGGCGACCACGTTCGGCCCGACGCCGCCCAAGCCGGCCTACCCAGAGCCGTTCGACACGGTGCTGCCTGAGCCGAGCGTTGCCGGCGATGACTGGCTCAACCTGAACGTGTGGACGCCGCAACTGCACCCGGCCAGCCCGCTGCCGGTGATGTTCTTTATCCATGGCGGCGCGTTCGCGAACGGCAGCTCGGCGGTCCCCATGTACGACGGGCACTCCTTCGCCCGCGACGGCGTGGTCCTGGTCAGCATCAACTACCGGCTCGGCGTCGAGGGATTCGCGCTGCTGCCCGGCGCCCCGGTCAACCGGGGCCTGCTCGACCAGGTGGCCGCGCTTGAGTGGGTGCGCGACAACATCGCCGCCTTCGGCGGTGATCCGGCCAACGTCACCGTCTTCGGCGAGTCGGCTGGCGCGATGAGCGTGGTGACGCTGCTGACCATGCCCCGTGCGGCCGGGCTGTTCGCTAAGGCCATCGCGCAAAGTGGCGCGACCCAAGGTGCGGCCGATCCGGCTGATGCGGCCCTGGTCACCGCCGAGCTGGCCGAAGCGCTTGGTGACGCGTTCGATGGCAGCGACGTGACCGCGGCCGGCCTAGCTGAAATTGATCCGGCGACGCTGATCGCCGCTCAGGTCAAGGTGCGCGAAGCGCTGTCGGCTGAGCCTAATCCGGCCAGATTCGGTCCTACCATCGTGGCCGGCCTGATGGCCTTCGTCCCTGTGGTCGACGGTGAGGTGCTGCCTGAGCACCCGCTGGCGGCTATCAAGGCCGGCGCGGGCGCAGCGGTACCGCTGCTGATCGGCACTAACGCGGAGGAATTCCGATTCTTTCTCGTGGTGCCAGGCACGATCGAGACCATTACCCCCGATCTGCTCGGATTCATGGCTAGCGCCATCGGTGCCACCGACGAGGTCGTCACGCTCTATCAGGGCAACCGCCCTGATGCCAAGGCCGGCGACTTGTTCGCCGCCATGCTGACTGACCAGTATTTCCGGCACCCGGCTCTGGCCGTGGCGGACGCCAGAGCAGCCGGACCGGCCGCTACCTACTGCTATGAGTTCGCCTGGGGTCACCCGCCGATCGGGGCGGGTCACGCCATTGAGCTTCCTTTCGTGTTCGACAATCTGGCCGCAGCCGACGCTGAACCGCTGATCGGATCACAGCCGCCACAGGACGTAGCTGACACCGTGCACGCGGCCTGGATCAGGTTCGCCAAGGACGCCGACCCTGGCTGGCCAGCGTTCGACCACAGCCGGCCGGTGCGCGTGTTCGCGCCCGGCGGCGGCTCGGTCAAACTCGATCCGCGGGCCGATGAACGCGCCATCTGGCCAGCCGGATGACATGCCAGCCCCCGGTTAGGCCGCGCATTCCCGGCAGATCAGCTCACCGCCGCGGGTTTCAGCGAGCTGGCTTCTGTGATGCACAAGAAAACAGCTTGAGCAGGTGAACTCGTCGGCCTGTCGCGGGATTACCCGGAACGAGAGTTCCTCGTTCGATAGGTCAGCCCCCGGCAGCTCAAGCGATTCGGCAACGTCGTCTGGGTCAAGGTCGATCGCGGTCGACGACTTGTCCATCCGACGTGCCTGCAACTCCTGCAGGCTGTCCTCAGTCAGCTCTTCGTCAGTCTTCCTTGGACTGTCGTAGTCAGTAGCCATAGTGGCCTAGCTCCTCCATCGTTAAATGTCGTCGCGCGAGTGCAACGCTCTAGCGGCCCAGGTTGTGCCCGAATCCGGCGGGGAATTCTGCCATGCCCGCCTGCATCAAGTACACGTAACCCACCCGGCCGGCGGTTCGTGTCTGACCGGCCTGCCGACAGACCGCCTGTTACTACTACATCGCGGTGCCGCAGGTCAGCCGTCGCGCTCAGGATTCAGTCCAAGCAGCAGATCATGCAGCTCGCTGAACAGCCCTGGCCCGGCGGCCACTGTCATCGATGAGCCCGGCTTGCCGCCAAGACCGGCCACCTCCGCGCCCGCCTCGCGCGCGATGAGGCTACCGGCTGCGATGTCCCAGTACTGCACGCCACGCTCGAAATAGCCGTCCACTTGACCAGCGGCCAACGAGCACAGATCGACCGCGCACGCACCATTTCGCCTAATATCCCTAACTTTTGGCAAAACGACACCGATTACCTCGCCTTGGACCTGCCGTCGCCCAGGATCGTAGCCGAACCCGGTCGCGATCAGCGCCCTGGCCAGGGAGACTCCGGAAGTGCAGGCCAGCGGGACTGGTTCAGAGCCGGACAAGCGGGCACGGAATGACCCGCCGCCGAGCGTGCCGTAGTAGCTCGCGTCCCTGTTCGGCACGCAGACGACGCCGGCCACGATCTCGCCGTTGACCTCGGCGGCGATGCTGACTGCCCAGTCCGGCAGCTGGTACAGGTAGTTGACGGTGCCGTCGAGCGGATCGACGATCCAGCGCACCAGGCTGCCGCCGCCGGTCTGGCCGCCCTCCTCGCCAAGAATGGCGTCCTCAGGGCGCGCTGCCCCGATCCGGTCCCTGATCAGCCGCTCGGCCGCCTGATCCATCTCGGTGACCACGTCGGTCGGGCTCGACTTGGTGCCGATCACCTTGGCCAGGCCACTGCGGTCAGCGAGCAGCTCGGCTGCCTCTCGCGCGGTCACGCGGGCAAGCTCAAGCAGCTCAGCGGCGTCGACCCGATCAGCCACGGCGGCCTGCGCCGCAACAGGCAGCCAGGCAGCACGGCCCGGCCGGCGGCCCAGCGGCGTACTCCTTGACCAGCGCCGAGATCATCGCGACGAATCTCGGATCGGTGCCAGGCGTAGCCGCTCTGACCATCGGCAACCCGAGCCGCCGCGCCGTCGCGGCTGCCTCGACATCCAGGTCGTACTGTACTTCGAGGTGATCGCTGACAAAACCAAGAGGAATAACGCAGACCCCACAGCTACCCGCCGCTGCCAGCTCACTCAGGCAGTCGTTGATGTCAGGGCCGAGCCACGGCACGCTCGGCGGCCCGCTGCGACTCTGATATGCCAGCCGCCAGCGGTCCCGGCCAACGGCCGCAGCGACCAGCCTGGCCGCTTCGTCAAGCTGGGCCGGGTAGGCACCGCCGGGCCCGCTGGCCGCCGCCATCGACTCGGGAATGCTGTGCGCGGTGAACACCAAATCCGCGGCCGCGGGCAGCTTGGTCAGTGCCTGCGCGGTGGCTGAGGCGAATGAGCTGATAAATCCGTCCTGGCGATAATAGGGGCGGATCTTGACCACCTGCGGAGCGCTGGCCCCGACGGCCGCTCTGGCCAGGTCGATGTCCTCCAGGTACTGCCGGCAACTTGAGTAGGAACTGTAGGCCGACGTCGCGAACGCGATCACCCGCTTGACCCCGTCGCTGGCCAGTGCCGCCATGGTGTCAGCCAGGTACGGGTGCCAGTTCCGATTGCCCCAGTACAGCGGCAAGTCGACCCCGACGGCGGCGAAGTTCTTCTCGATCGCCGCCAGCAGGTCCCGGCACTGGGCGTTGATCGGGCTGATCCCGTCAAATAGGTAATAGTGCTCGGCCACGCTGGCCAGCCGCTCAGCTGGTATCCCCCGGCCAGCCGTCACATTGCGCAGGAAAGGCAGCACCTCAGCGCGGCCCTCAGGGCCGCCGAAGGACACCAGGAGAAACGCAGCATCGTGCGGCATGCTGCCATCCAACCAGGCGCCGCGCGGCACCAGGACTCTGGTATCCCCGCCGACGCTGCTATGCGCCAGTGGTAATCTCCCCGGATTACTCGGGCATTGCGTCTAAGCCCGCGTACCGCAGCCCGATTTATCGGCGCGAACATTGGTTAGACAGATGACACTATGTTCTGTTATGAACGGTAAGTTACTGAGCTGCGACCACGGGCAGGTGCGATGATCTCGACGGCGTGGCGGCAACTCTCGCAGCGTCGCGGGCGGAGCCTGGCACTAGCCGCAGGCATCGCCGTCGCATCGGTGAGTTTCTCGCTGCTGACCTCTGCGGTCAGCGCGAACGTCGCCAAGACGACCGGTGCCGTGCGACGCAACCTGCGCCCCGCCTACGACATCCTGGTCAGGCCGGCCGGCTCAGCCACGCCGCTTGAGCGCAGCCGTGGCCTGGTGCGCGACAACTACCTGTCCGGCATCTTCGGCGGGATCTCGCTGGCGCAGTACCACCAGGTCGCGCAGCTACCAGGAGTGTCGGTGGCAGCGCCGATCGCGATGGTCGGCTACATCCTGCAGAGCACGTCAGTCACCGTGCCGATCAAGGCGTCGCTGCTGAGGTCTGATTCCGACGAGGTGTTCACCGCCTCGGTGCGCACCACCGCCGACGATTCGCTTAGCACGTTCCCCGCGGTCAGCCAAGGCTATGTCTACGTCACCAGCCGACCGGTCGGGCCAGCGCCGACCACCTTCACCCCCACCCCAGGCGGCACCATCAGCCAGACTGAGCGGCTAGCTGACGGCAAGACCATCAAGATCTGCCCGACCTATACGGTGCCGACCGGCGGGTCACCGTTCACTGGCGTCGATGCCGATACCGGCGGTTGCTTCTCCCGGCTGGATTCCAAGCAGCCGGCCTATGCCACCTTCACCTGGAGCGTTCCCGTACTTGTGGCGGCTATCGACCCGGTGGCGGAAAACAAGCTAGTAAAACTTGGCGGCGCGGTGGTATCAGGCCGCTATCTTTCCGAGCTGGATAAGCCGACGAAAGGCAGCGGAATACTGGCGCCCTACCTGGAGATCCCCGCGCTGGTAAGTGACCGGAGCTATGTCGACGACAGCTACCAGCTGACGCTGAGGAAATTGCCCGCCAGCGCCGCCTCGATCATCACCTCAGGGTTGAGCCCCGATCAGATCGCCAGCCGCCTCGCCGCCGAGCCTGGCAGCGTGGTGGAGCGGCGGACCGTCGGCGCCAAGGCCTCGTACCAGCAAGTGCTCGGCGAGCTTCAGACCACTCCCGGCCTGCTCGTCGACGCGTACTGGACGGTCGGCCAGGTCAGCTACCGCCAGCACCACGGCGCGCTGGTCCCGCAGTCGCAGACCAACCCGACCGCGGTCTGGACCTCGGATCTGAACGGGTCAACGGGCTTCGTGAACACGCCTATCGACGCGCTCGACACGAACTACCGCACGCTGACTGAGACGGTCGCGACGAACTCCAGCTTCAGGTCCCTGTACAGCCTGCACGCTGTCGGGGTGTTCGATCCCGGGCGGCTGCCAGGATTCAGCGCCCAGTCCCGGGTGCCGCTGCAGACGTACTATCCGCCGACCGCGACCATCGCCAGCGGTCACGCTGCGGGCCAGACCCTGCTGCCGAACGCTAACCTGGCTGGCTACCTGCAGCAGCCGCCACTCATCTTGACCACCCTGCGGTCGCTGCCGGCGTTCGACAGCGGAGGGGTCTTCTCCTCCGCCAGCGCCGCCAAGCCGATCAGCGTCATCCGGGTCAGGGTCGGGCACCTGCGGGGCACCTTGCGGCAGCAACTCAGCCAGATCGCGCAGGTGGCGTATGAGATCAAGCGCGCCACTGGGCTGACCGTCGACGTCACGGCTGGCTCATCGCCCACCGCCGTGACGGTCGCGCTGCCAGGCCGGCAAATTCGGCCGGCCCGCACTGACGCTCAAGGAGAACTGGATCCGCAAAGGCGTGGCGCTGGTGATCTTGTCAGCCACCGACCGGGAGAGCGTCGCGCTGTTCGCGCTGATCCTGCTGGTCACGGCCTTTTTCCTAGGCAATGGCATCGCTGCGGCTGTGCGCGCTCGGCGCACCGAGATCGGCGTGTTGCGCGCACTCGGCTGGCCGCGGCGAGCCGTGCTGCGGCTGATCCTGAGCGAGACCGCGCTATTGGGCCTGGCTGCTGGCATCGCCAGCACAGCGCTTTCTGCGGTGCTGGTCGCGGCACTAGGCCTGCGGCTGCCAGCCGACCGGCTCGCGCTGATCGCACCGGTCGCGCTCGGCCTGGCCCTGCTGGCGGCGCTGGCCCCAGCCTGGCGGGCCAGCCGGGCGCAGCCGATGGATGCGATCAGGCCGGCCGTCGCCGCGCCGCGCCGGGCCCGCCCGATCAGGAGCCGGCGCGCACTGGCGCTCTCCGGGCTGCGCCGCCGCCCAGGCCGGGCCGCCGTTGCGGCCGGCGGGCTGGCCATCGGCGTGGCCGCGCTGACCATGCTGCTGGCCATCACCGTGACCTACACAAGCGACCTCGGCAGCAGCGCCCTTGGCAGCTTCGTGGTCAGCCAGGCCAGGCCGGTGGACTACCTGAGCGCGGCCTTGGTCGTTATCCTGGCGGCCGTCTCGGTCGCCGACGTGGTGTACCTGAACCAGTCCGAGCGGGCCAGCGAATACGCCGCCCTGATCGCGTGCGGCTGGCGGCAGCGGCATATCGCCCAGGTCGGCTTGGGTGAGAGCGCCGGGATCGGCATCGCCGGGGCGGTGACTGGCGGGGCCGTTGGCCTGATCTTGGCGGCATTGGCCTTCGGGCAGCTCGCTTCGGTGGCGGCAGTCGCCATTGCCGCCGCCGCCGCCGGCACCGCCCTGGTGCTGGCGACGACTTGGGTCACGCTGACCGTCGTCGTCCCGCATAGTTCTCTGACCAGCGTGCTGGCCGACGAGGAGTAGCCAACATGAACGCTCCAGGGGTTGTCTTCAGCGAGGTCAGCAAGGCCTACCGGACTGGGGCCGGGGTGGCCTTCCAGGCGCTGGCCGAGATCAGCCTCGACGTCTTGGCCGGCCAGGCCGTCGCGATCACCGGCCCGTCCGGGTCGGGCAAGTCGACGTTGCTGCATCTGGCCGGAGCGATGGACACGCCGGACGCCGGCACCATCGCGGTGAACGGGCTGCGGCTTGAGTCCCTCGGCGATGACGACAGGGCGTCCTACCGCCGCACCGTCGGCTTCGTCTTCCAGCGCTTCCATCTGCTGCCAGCGATGTCCGCCTTGGACAATGTGATCGCCCCGGTGCTGCCTTACCGCACGCCGTTCGACAAGGCCGGCCGGGCTAAGGAGCTGCTGGCTTCGGTCGGCCTGGCCGGCCGGGAAAACGACCTGCCGTCCAGGCTCTCCGGCGGCCAACAGCAGCGAGTCGCCATTGCCAGGGCACTGATCAACGAGCCGACGCTGATCTTGGCCGACGAGCCAACCGGCAACCTGGACAGCAAGACCGGGGCCGAGATCGTGGACCTGCTATTCGGCGTGCATGGCGAGCGGCGGCTCACCATGCTACTCGCGACGCACGACAGCTCGCTGGCCGCCCGCTGCGACCGCACGATCACGCTGGTGGACGGCCGGATCCAAGGTGACGTCAGCGCCGCCTGACAGCACCAGTACGATCCGGCCGAGCACCGCGGCTCGCGGCACGAATCCCCAGTGCCGCGAGTCGCGGCTCCGCGCCGGATTGTCCCCGAGCACGACGAGGCGGCCAGCAGGGACGGACGGCTGGCCGGCCGCGCTCAGCGCAGCAGCAGGCACTGGCTGACCAGGTAGCGCGGCGACTCGCTTGATCACCAAGTCACCACGCGCCACGGACGGCCGGTCCTGGCTGCGCCACTGCCCGTTCTGGTCAGGCTCGGCGCAGACCACCACGTCCCCGACCCGGAGGCGGCCCGATCGGCCCAGCCGCACCAGCACTCGGCTGCCCGACGCGAATGCGGGCAGCATGCTGGGTCCGCGCACGGTGATGACGGCCAGGTAGCGACGGGCTGCCAGGGCGACCCCGAGCAGCACCGCTGCCAGCAGTACGGACAGCGCTGAAGCGCGGCGGGCTCTCATCGGGCCGTATCGGCATAGCCGCTGGCCTGGAGCTTGAACAGGCGGGCATACTCGCCGTCACGCTTCATCAGTGCGGCATGGTCACCGCGTTCGGCCAGCTCTCCCTCGGACAGCACGTAGATGAGGTCGGCGTCGCGCAGCGACCCGAGGCGATGCGAAATCAGCAGGCTGGTGCGCCCGGCCCTCGCCTCCCGCAGCCTGCTATGCACGGCATACTCTCCCTCGGCGTCGAGGCCGGCTGTAGGTTCATCCAGTATGACCAGGTCACGATCGGTGCGCATGAGTCCGCGCGCGAGCGCGAGCCGCTGCCACTGGCCGCCGCTGAGCACAACGCCGGTGCTCGGATCGTCCTTGTCAGCGTTGTCGAAGAAGATCCGGCTCAGCAGCGTGTCATAACCTCGCGGCAGCTTGGCAATGGTCTCGTCGATGCCGGACAGCCGCGCCGCCTGGCGGATGGCGTCATCGTCATCCATTCGCCCGACATCGCCGATGCCGATGTTTCTCGGCTGCCGTCAGGTCATAGGCCATGAAGTCCTGAAACACGGCGCCGATCCTGAGGCGCAGCTTGGCCGGGTCGAGTTCCCTGATATCCACGCCGTCCCAGAAAATACCGCCGATCTCCGGATCGTAAAGGCGGCACAACAGCTTTACCAGCGTGCTCTTGCCAGCTCCGTTGACGCCAACCAAGCCGACCGTCGCACCCGCCGGGATGGTCAGGTTAGCCCCACGCAAGATCCACGGCCCCGCTCGGTCGTACCTGAACCAGACATCACGCAACTCGACGCCGGCCGTCAGGCCGGGCACCGGCCGTGGCCGCGCGGTGACCGGAAGGTCCGGATCGGCGGCGATCACTCCCAGGAAGTGCCCGAAGAGCAGCAGTCCCTGATACGCGGCCGCGATCGAGGACATCGCCGACCCCAATGCGCCCTGGACGCCGGCCGCCGCGAGCACGAACATCGACACGTCGCCGATCGGAAGGCGGCCGCTCGCCGCCTGCGTCACCGTCCAGATGAGTCCGGCCCCGATCACGACCGCCCCGAACAATCCGACGCCGAACTGGATGACCAGGTACTTGCGGTCAAGCCCGCGCTGCCGCTTATTGATCGACAGCAGCTCCGCCAGCATCCGGCCGCGCAAGAAGTCGCCTATCCCGAACAGGCGGATCTCCTTCGCCGCGTACATGTCGCTTTGCAGGTTGCTGTAGAACATCTGGCGGCGTGACGCACCGCTCACTCGCCATTGCAAGTCAGCGCGCTTGCGGCCGAGGTACAGGTCGGCGCCGATGCTCGGGCTGGCCGCGACCAGGACCACGAGAGCCAGCAGCGGACTGGCCGTCCAGACCGCGACCGCGAGGCTGGCAGCGGCGACCATCGACTGCAGTGAGCTGAAGCTGCTGGTGATGACGCTGGTCGAGGCCGGCTGGCCGGCCCCCCTGGCGAGCTGCACGCTATCCATGAACTGCGGGGACTCGAACCTGGCGATGCCAGGCAAGGAGTTCAGCGCCGCGAAGAGCCGGTCTTGAGACCGCACGCCGACGACCCGGCCAAGCTGCGCCTGGGTGTAGTTAGTGAAATCGGGCACCACCGCCACCAGTAGGCCAAGGCCAGCAAGTGCGGCGGCGTACGCCACGATCGTCGCGATACCGCCCGCACGCGAGGTCAGCTCATCGAGCACGTCGCGCTGGAGCACGGCGATGCTGGCTGGCAGGCAGCCCGAGGTCAGCGTGGTGACCGCGAGGACGATCGTCAGGCGGGGCGATGACTGCCAGACCAGCTTGGTAGCGGCGCGCGCGGACGCGGCCAGGCCGGGCGGTGCGGTCATCGAGCGACGGGCACGCGCAGCTGCCTGGCGATGTGCGCGGCGGACCTGATGGTCCCCGAGTTATCGATCAGGTACATCGACGGATAGGTCTGCACCGAGAAGATCTCGCCGGCTGGGCCGTCCTCAGCTTCCCTGATCACCTCGACCGGCCCGTCGACCAGGTCAAGCAGGTCGGCGACGGTGTCATCGGCACCACGGAGCACCACGACCGCCCGATGGCCGCTCCCGGCCGCCGTCGCTGCCAGCTGCACGAACGCAGGCAGATGGTCACGGCACGGCGCGCAGGTACCGGAGAAGAAGGCGACCAGCCGCATCGACTCGGCCGGCCCGCCGAGCTCAAGCTGGTCACCGGCGGTCGTCATGGCGGCGAAGGCCGGGGCCCGGCTGCCTTCGGCGAGCAGACCGGGCAGTTGGCCGTCGGACCCGCTGACCGGACGCGCCTCGATCACCCTGAGTCGCCGGACCAAGGCGATGAGCAGGATCAGATTCAGCAGGCCGACCAAGCCAACCAGGATGACAGCGGCCGCCAGGTACACCATGGGTTCCTCTTTCGGCTAGGACGGCTTGCGCAACAGGTACACGATGTCGTCAAAAAAGATCATCACAGCGGCCAGGAAGATAGCGGCAGCAAGGCTCACCGCGATGCCAGCGGGACGTGAGTCGGCAACGCGGCCGCTGATCGCTCCGGCCAGCGCGATCAGGCCAAGGAGCAGGTTCCTGGCGAGCTGGGCTGGTCCGAGCGGAGAATCCGAGGTGCCAAAGCACCGGCACGGCTCATTGATGCCTCGCCGCAGGGCCAGATAGGTGCCGGCCGAGAAGGCGGCTAGCAGCACTGCGGCGAGCACGAAGCCGAGCCGCACGGTGGCCGCCCGGCCAGGCCGATGACGACGAGGAATTCGCCGGCGATGATCGCGGCACCGGCTGCGGGCGCGCTCCGGTTGGGCACGAGTGGCATCCGGCCGAGCCAGCTGGTGAAGTCGGCTAAAGCGGCAGGACTCCGAACTTTGCTCACGGCTGACGCCAGAAATACCACGGCTATCAGGCAGCGGGCCGCTAGCTCCAGATATGCCATCACGTTGCTCCCTCTAACTGCCCTGGCACCATTTTCGGTAAAACGGTGTCAGGGCAGCCCATAGCGGCTAGCTAGGCGCAGCAGTCGCCAGTCCAGCTGCAGGTGTAGACACCGGCACAGTTGTTCTGGCAGTACATGTAGGCCTCAAGCGGAGTCGGACGCAGGCTCCAGCAGTAGTTGGACTTGATTGTCTCGCAGGTGTAATACGGTTCGTTCGGGATGCACGCCCGAGCGGTACCGTTCGGAAGTAAAGCTGAGAGCATGCTGTCGCCGAACGATCGGATAATGCGAACCATCGAATACCTCCATCCATTGTGGGCGACTTGGTCGCCTGATTTGCGATAATAATGTTTGAGCTAATCTACGTCAATATGATGGTAACAGTGAGGCTATCGACTAATATAAGCAATTAACGGCCCTTAATGACGGTTGATGACCGATTGCTATCGGGAACGTCAATAAGCGAAGCGCGAGGCTGCTGTGCCAGCTGTGATTTACGGTGCGCTCAGCGGTATTCAGCTGCGTACTGAGTGGCGAGCGCGAGCACTTCGTTCACGTACCAGTCGGCGTGGTTGTAGGCGAAGATCGCCTGCCGCAGGCCAGCCTGCGTGCCGCTGGACGCGCCGTCGGCACAGAGCATCCTCGCCGCCGAAGGCACGGCATCGAACGGGTCCATGATGTCCGGTGCCCCGGCCGGGCCGAAGCCGACTATCCCCCACTCCGACCACGTGGATGGCAGGAATTGCATCGGGCCAAGCGCGCCGGCACTTGACGGCCCGACGTTCTGCCCGTCCGCGCTCTCAATCTGGCCGATCGCGGCCAGCACGGTCCACGACATGGCCGGGCAGTACTTAGCCGCTGAGGCCTGGAATAGCTGCAGGTAGTTGGTGATCTGAGCGGCGCTGGTGTGCTGGTCAGCCACGGTGCCGTGGCCCCGCAGCGGCACCAGCTTGACCCCGGTACCGAGGATCTTGGTGACCTTGGCCGTGAGCGTGGCCAGGCTCGGCCCAGGCGCGCTGATCAGCGCGGCCACCTGGTGCACCAGACCGAGCTTGCGCGACACCGCCTGGTTGACCACCAGGTCTACCCCGGCGATACCGAGCCTGGCGGCACCGCCGAACGGCGCGCTCAGGGCGGTCGCGCCGGTCAGCTCGTAGCTGGTGCCGGCCAGCAGCCGCAACTGGCGCTCGGCGGTGCTGGCCGCGAGGAAGCTGCCGCTGCCGAGCTTGGCCCATAGCCGCTCATCGGACGCCGTACGCAACGGCACCCAGGACCTGAACTGGCTGGGATTCACGCCGATCACGCTGGCCGTATCCCCGCCGACGGTGATCTGGGCACCGTCGAAGGCGATGACCTTGCGCACCCCGTCGACCGCGCGCAGCCGGCTGACCTCGCCGCTGCTCAGCCCGCTGGGCAGTACGACCAGCAGGTCGGGCAGGATGATGCCGCTGAAATCCGGCTTGGCGGTGGTGACGACCGGTGCGGTACGGCCGCCATCCTGGCTGGTCTCCGCCGGCCTGCTGACCCGCCAGCCCGCGACCGCCATCAGCACCGCGAGCCCGATCGAAGCAGCCGGGGCGAATGGCAGTGATCTCATGGCCTTCACACTGTAACCCGGCGACCCCGACTGACAAACTATCCGGGCTTGATCGATACGGTCAGCTGGTAATAAACGGGGAGGTACTAAGTGACTGGCCAGGGGCCCGCCGCCGGCAGCCGCAATCCCTACCTCACGCTGCTGCGCACGCCGGGGGCGCTCGCCTTCTCAAGCGCCGGATTCATCGGGCGGATGTCGATGTCCATGTACGGACTCGGCACCGTGCTGCTGATCGCCTCGCTGACCGGCAGATACGGCTCAGCTGGGGTCGTCGCCGCGGCTGCATCGATCGGGTTCGCGCTGTTCAGTCCCTCCATCGCCAAGCTGGCCGATCAGTTCGGGCAGCACCGGGTACTGCTGATCGAGGTCTGCTTCTTCACGATCGCGGTCAGCGCCTTCCTCGCCTGCGCCGAACTGCGAGCGCCATTCGCCGTGCTGCTGCTGACCGGCACCATCGCCGGCGCCAGCATGCCATCGATGAGCAGCATGGTCAGGACCAGATGGAGCGCGCTGCTGCACGACCCCGGCCAGTTGCACGCCGCCTTCGCGCTGGAGTCAGTTAACGACGAGTTGATCTTCGTCATCGGCCCGGCTGTGGTCACGCTGCTAGCGACGCAGTGGTTCGCGGCAGCCGGAGTCGGCACCGCCAGCGTGCTGATCATCGGCGGTTCTGTGCTCTTCGCGCTGCAACGGCGAACCGAGCCGGCCCCGCACCCGCGTCAACCACGACCAGGCACCGGCCGACGCCGACGGCGGCCGAGCGTGCCGGCTGCCGGGCTGATCACGCTGTCCCCGGCGTTCCTGGCGCTCGGAATGATGTTCGCCAGCATCGACCTCAGCACCGTCGCCTTCGCCACCGAGCACGGCCACCGCCCGCTGGCCGGGTTCATACTCGGTACCTACTCACTTGGCAGTGGCATCGGCGGCTTCTGGTACGGCACCCGGCACTGGCACGCTCCGCTTGGCCGACGCTTCATCACGACCGCTGCTATCACCGTGGCCGGGGTATCCACCTTCTGGGTCATGCCTGGCCTGCTCGCCCTCACCGGAGTCTGCCTGTTCGCCGGAATGTCAGTGGCACCGACGCTGATCGCCGGCTACGGCATCCTGGAGCGTCAGGCGGCAGCGCATCGCCAAACCGAAGCGATGGCCTGGCTCAGTTCCACCATCTCGGTCGGCGTCGCGATCGGCTCGGCTGTCGCCGGGCACATCATCGACGCCCACGGCGCGCGGGCCTCCTATGGCTTCGCGGCCTGCTGCGGGGCGGTGGCGGTGCTGACCTGCTTGCGTCGGCCGGCGCAAACTGGATATCGACAAGGCAGCCGCTTACCCGGCAGTGGAGTTGGGAGTCGCCTGATGACCTGGCAGAACTGGGCCGGTACCGTGACGGTCAGCCCGACCCGTTCGCGCACTCCGAGGTCCGCCCAGGAGGTAGCCGACGAGATCATGCGGGCCGGCCGCGACGGCTTGCCGATCAAGATGACCGGCACTGGGCACTCCTTTACCCCGGTCGCCGGCACCGATGGCGTGCTCTTGTCGCCTACCGGGCTGACCGGCATCCAGTCGGTCGATCCCGACGCCGGACTGGTCACGGTCCTGGCCGGGACGCCGCTGCGGCAACTGAACGCTGAGCTTGACGCTCGCGGCCTGTCGCTGACCAACATGGGCGACATCCAGGTGCAGACCGTGGCCGGCGCGACCCAAACCGGCACCCATGGCACCGGCCGGTCAAGCGGCAGCATGGCCGCGCAGATCGCCGGGCTCGAGTTGGTGCTTGCCGACGGCAGCCTGGTCACCTGCTCGGCGACCGAGCGGCCTGAGCTGTTCGCCGCGGCCAGGGTCGGGCTCGGCGCGCTCGGCATCGTCACCGCAGTGACCTTCGGTGTCGAGCCCACCTTCTTGCTGCACGCGCGCGAGGAGCCGATGCGCTGGTCCGAGGTGATCGCCCGGCTGCCCGAGCTGACCGGCGACAACGAGCACTTCGAGTTCTACTGGTTCCCGCACTCAGAAGGGTGCCTGGTCAAGCGCAACAACCGGGCGGCTGGACCAGGCAGGCCGCTGACCAGGTGGCGGTACTGGCTAGATGACGAGTTGCTGTCCAACTCGCTGTTCGGCGCTACCTGCCGCCTCGGTCAGCACGTGCCGAGCGTCATCCCCAAGGTGAACTCGGTCGCCAGCCGGGCGCTGTCCGCGCGCAGTTACACCGACGTGCCGTACAAGGTGTTCACCAGCCCGCGCCGGGTCAGGTTCAAAGAGGAAGAATACGCGGTGCCGGCCGAGCAGCTCGGCAGCGTGCTGGCCGAGGTGCGCGACCTGTTTAAGCGCCGGGACTGGCGGATCAGCTTCCCGATCGAGGTGCGGGTGGCCCCCGCCGATGAGCTGTGGTTGTCCACCGCGAGCGGGCGTGCCAGCGCCTACATCGCCATCCATGTCTTCCACGCCTCCCCGCACGCCGAGTACTTCAGCGAAGTCGAGGCGATCATGACCGCCGTGGCCGGCCGGCCGCACTGGGGCAAGATGCACACCAGGGACGCCGAGTACCTGCGCGGCGTTTACCCCAGGTTTGACGACTTCGTCGCGCTTCGCGACCAGCTGGACCCTGAGCGCCGCTTCGGCAACGCCTATCTGCGCCAGGTGCTCGGCTCCTGACCCAAGGCTCACTCACCGGGAACTGGCGGCGGTAGCTCGGTCAGCGTGTCCTGCTGGCCGTTGGCCGACCAGACCCGGCCATCGGCCACTGCGAGCGCGACGGATGCGAGTGCGTACTGCGGGTTGTCGATCGTGCGCACAAACCCCGCCGTGGCGCTCACCTGGCTGATGCTGCCGCCGAAGCTGGTAGTCGCCCAGATATAGCCGCCCTCGGCGACCAGGGAGGTCGCCTCCGCGTTGGCGTACGGGTCAGCCACCACGGCTCCTGATGGGCTCAGCTCCAAGATGTCGCCAATGCCTTCAAAGCCAGCGGTGCCGGCCCAGACGTCGCCATCAGCAAACAGGATCGCGCCGGATGAGGTGTCGTCGGCCGGGAGCGGCACGGTCAGCGCCAAGCTGCCGTCGCTCGCGTTCACCGCGGTCAGCACGTCGGCATCACCGTTGGATACCCAGATATGGTTCCCGTCGAAGGCCAGCGCGTCGGGCGAACCGAACATATAACTGGCGCCCGACACCGTGCGCACCAGGCTGCCATCGCTGGCGTCCAGCTCGGTCAGGGAGTTGCCGTCAGCGTTCGCCACCCAGAGGTTGCTCCCGTCGAAGGCCAGCGCGTCGGGCGAATTGAACTGGTAACTGGCGCCCGACACCGTGCGCACCAGGCTGCCATCGCTGGCGTCCACCTCAGTCAGGGAGTCGCCTGCGGCATTCGCCACCCACAGGTCACCGCCGCTCATGAGCAGTGCTTCTGGCTGGTCGAATCCGTAGCTGGCACCGGAGACGGTGCGCACGAGGCTGCCGTCGGCCGCGTCCACCTCAGTCAGCGAGTTACCCGCGGCGTTCGCCACCCAGAGATCGCCGCCGTCGGCGGCGAGCGCGCTCGGGTCATTGAACTGATATTGGGCGCCGTACACGACGGTGCCCCAGCCGGGCAGTGCGGGCAGGCCGGCCGGGCCGGTGATGTTCCAGTCGATCGCTGCGCTGCCCGCCTTGCAGCTTGACCCAGCCGCCGGCACCGTCACCGACCGAGTCGACGTGCTGACGCAGGCGTGGATGGCCGTATCAGGCACTGGGGCGATGCCGCGCTGCGGCAGCTCGGTAATGGAGCCGCCCGGCATATTGGTCACCCAGACGTGGCCATCAGCCGTAGCGATTCCCACCGGGTAGGCCGTCCCGAAATTGAATACGCCGGGATCATTGGTCACCGACCGGATTATCGCAGCGGTATTGGCGTCGACCTCCGTCATCGAATCGGTGGAAACGTCGACTACCCACAGCTGGCTACCGTCGGCTGCTACGGACCCTGGCTGGCCGAATCCGCTAATGGTGCCGATCGGGCTGCCGTCACTTGCCCTCAGCCGCGTCATCGTATTCGCGGCCGAGTTGGTCACCCAGACATCGTCCTCGCTGACCGCTATCCCGGCCGGCCTGGCGAACCCGTAACCCGGGCCGGCCAAGACGCGCACGAGGCTGCCGTCGCTGGCGCTGAGCTCCGTCACGGTATTACCAGCGGTATTCGCTACCCACAGATCGGTACCGTCGGTGGCAATCGCCGTCGGCGCGTCGAAGCCATAGCTGCTGGCGGAGATCGTGCCGAGCAGGCGGCCGTCGCTGGCGCTGATCTTGGTGATCGAGTCGGCGGCCTGGTTGACTACCCAGAGCTGGCCGTCGGCCACGGTCATCGCGACCGGCTCGCCGAAGCCGTACCGATTCCCCGCCAGGCGGCGCACCACGGTACCACTGCGAGCGTTCAGCTCAGTGACGGTGTCGTTGAGGTTGGCCACCCACAGGTCCTGCCCATCGAAGACCACCGCGACCGGTTCGCTGAGCCCAACGCCGGTGAGGACACGGACGAGGCTGTCGTCGGCGGCATTCAGCTCGGTTACCGAATTGCCGGCCAGGTTGGTCACCCACAGGTGCCGGTCGCCATAGGCGATGCCGGCCGGCCGGTCAAGGCCCAATCCGAAGGCCACGGCTGGCCAGCCATTGGCGCCCGAGATCCCGGCCGGTCCATTGCGCTGCCAGCTGATCGCGATGCGGCCACGGCCACAGCTGGCGTGCGGCAACGGCACAGTCAGCGCCCTGGTCCTAGTGCTGACGCAACCGCTGATGGCAGGCCCGGCCGGGGGCGCGCCGTCCAGCGGCAGCTCGGCAAGCTCACCGTTCGCGAGCCACAAGTGCTGGCCGTCCGCGGCCAGGCCCACGCTGGCCCGGATGGAGAACAGCCCGCCGGTGTTGCCGCCGGGACCGACCGTCCGCAGCAAGCTGCCATCCTTGGCGTTCTCTTCGATGAGCAGTTCGCGGCTGTCGTAAGTAGGCAGGCCGATCCACAGCACGCCGTCGGTGATGATCGCCGTCGGAGGGAGCGGAGAACTCCCGATGTCGCGCAGGTGGCGCAGCACGGTCCCGGTGCGGGGATTGAGCTCTGCCTGCGACGCGCTTTGGGTTCGCGGATCATCTCCGCTGATCACCCACAGCACGCCGGCGCCCGACACGATGGCCGAGGGAGCGCTGAAGCCGTACGCAGAGCCTGCCATCAGGCGGATGAGCGCGCCGTCACTTGCCCGCACCTCGGTCACCGAGTTCGAGCCGCTGTCAGCCACCCAGACACCACCGGCCGCCGCCGCCAGCGAAGTCGGCGCGCTGAGTCCGTAGCGGCTGCCGGTGAGTCTGCGCACGAAGGTGCCGTCGCTCGCGGTGATCTCGGTCAGCGAGTTGTCGCCGGTGCTGGCGATCCACACATCGCGGCCATCGACCAGCAAGGCGCTCGGCGCGTCGAATCCGTACCGGCGGCCCGACACGACGCGCACGAGCGCGCCGTCGCTGATCCGCACCTCGGTCACGGAGTTGCCCTGGCCGTTGGCGACCCAGACGTCGCCATCGCCGGCGGCCACGGCCGTGGGCGAGGCGAAGCCGTACTTGCTCGCTGACAGCACGCGGATCGTCGTAGCGTCGCTGGCTCGTACCTCGGTCAGGGAATTGTGCGCCGAGCTCGCTACCCACAGATCAGCGCCGTCGAAGGTGATCGCCTGGCCGAAGGACAACGGCGAACGTGGCGGCACGATCCGCCCCCATTCCGGCAAGCCGGCCGTACCTTGCCGCCCGGTGGTGCGCCAGCTCAGGCCCGTCGTCCCGGCCGGGCAGCCGCTGCCCGCGGCGGGGATGGTCAAGTCCCTCGTCCGGTTACTGACGCAGCCGGAGACGGTAGCGGCCGAAGCGTGCCCGACCGGGGACCCGGCCGAAAGGACACTAGCGCCAAACACCAAGGCCAGCGGCATTCCCGCGCGCAGCAGGATCGGCCCTGTCAGCCTCGTTGCTGCAGTCATGTCGTGCCTCACAACAGTGGCAGGCCTGATTACTCAGCCCGGATCGGATTATTTCTCCATGAAATCAGACGCGCGGTGCCATTTTCGGGTTTACTGAAAAGGAAAAGCATTGAGCTAGACAGTAAACTTTAGCGGGCTTTGGGGCGTCTAGTACTCGTCAAGATGAATGGGGCCAGCATGGCTGCTCGCCTGAGACCTGCTTGCGCCGTCGCGGCGACCGCCGTTCTCGCCTTGATTGGGCTGGCCGACCCCCCGGCGTTGGCCAGTCCCGTGGCGCAAGGCACCACCGCGGTCGCTACCGCGGCCAGCCTGTCCGCGGTGTCCTGCGTATCGTCGGCGTGGTGCATGGCCGTCGGCAGCTACACCGCCAGGCCCGGCCAGTCGCATGCATTGGCGCAGATCTGGCACGGCACTTCCTGGCAACTGCTCAAGCCGCCAGGCAGTCTACTGACCAGCGTGTCCTGCTCGGATGTGCGGCTGTGCCTCGCGAGTGGCGGCCCGACCGGTACCGAGCGCTGGAACGGCAAGGCCTGGCGGGAGCTGCGCATCCCGGCTAACGCGGTAACGGCGCCGTCGTGCGGCGGCGGCCCGCTGTGCATGGTCATCAATGGCAGCAGCCGGGACGGCTCGGTAGACTTCGCCGAGTCCTGGACTGGAGGCACCTGGCGCACCTGGTGGCAGACCGGCATCTGCTTCGGGCCGCCCGGGCTGTGCGCGCTGAACGCGGTGTCCTGCGGCAGCCGGTCCATCTGCGCGGCCGTCGGCTACACCCAGTACGCACCACAGAACTTCAGCACCCAGACCAACAGCGTCATCTGGACCGGCAAGCGCTGGGCGGTCAGCCATCCGCCCACGCCAGGGGCCCCGGCCTGGCTGAACGCCGTATCCTGCACGGCCAGGTTCTGCATGGCCACTGGCGTCGGCTACTCGGCACTGGAAGCTGGGTACCTGCCGATCGCTGCCCGGTGGAGCAAAACGACCGGGGTTTGGCAGGATGTGTCCCCGGATCTCGGGGTCGTCTGCGCTGGTTTCAGCGGGATCTGCGACTCCTGGGCGACGTCGATCTCCTGCGCGGGCACCGCTACCTGCATGACGATCGGTCCCGCCGGCAGCCTGGCCTGGACCGGTGCAAGCTGGATCCCGGCGCCAACAGCGTCGGCCGGGCCTCGGTCGGGGTTGGGAGCGGTCGCCTGCGGCGGGACCATCTGCCTGGCCGTTGGCTACCGGAGAATCGCCAAGGCGGTCCAGGGCACGCTCGCCGAGCTGTGGAACGGCTCAGGCTGGCAGATCATCAGCACGCCCAAGGTCGGCTCGGAGAGCAGGAGCTGATGACAAGCACCAAGCGGATAGCGCTGTCAGCCGTAGCGGTGATCGCCGTCGCAGCGTCGGCCAGTGCCGCGCAGGCGACCGCCGTCATGGTCGCGGGCACGACCCAAGCGGGGACCTTGTGGGCCTGGGGCTCTAATTTCCGTGGCGATCTCGGTGATGGCACGACCGACAATCGCGACCTGCCGGTTATCGTGAGCGTTCCTGGCGGCAGCAAGGTCAGGGCGGCGGCGGCCGGGCTCAGCCACAGCGTTGCCCTGACCAAGGCCGGCCGGGTGCTGGCCTGGGGTAATAACTTCGACGGCGAACTCGGCAACGGCACCACGCTGATCAGTCACGTTCCCGTCCCTGTCAGCATCCCGGCTGGCCGTACGATCACCGCCGTGCAGGCGGGGTGCTATGACAGCATGGCGCTGACCAGCGCCGGCCAGGTGCTGGCGTGGGGGCGCAACGCCTTCGGCGAACTCGGCGACGGCACCAGGACCAACAGCGACGTCCCGGTTCTGGTCGACCTGCCCGCAGCCACTACCGTGACGGCGATCAGCGCGGGCTGCTATTTCAATCTGGCCCTGACCGCTACCGGACAGGTGCTGGCCTGGGGACGCGACGACAACGGACAGCTAGGGCGCGCCAACGGCGCCAGCAGCCTTCGCCCGATCCTGGTGAAGTTTCCCACTGCCGCCAAGATCGCCGCGATCTCAGCCGGCGTAGCCGGGGGCGTGGCCGTCACCGCCACCGGCCAGGTATACACCTGGGGGGCCACGCCAGCGCACGTACCGATGCCGCCGAAGTCCCTGGTGGGCACGGTGACGACAGTAGCCGCGGGCGCTGCCTTCTACCTTGCGCTGACCTCGCGCGGCGTCGTGCTTGCCTGGGGCGAGAACGGCAACGGACAGCTAGGCGACGGCACCGACAACAGCGCCAGCCTGCCAGTCAAGGTCAGGCTGCCATCGAACCTCAGGGCGTTGGCTATCAGCGCGGCCACTGCGACCGGCTTCGCCCTCACCACCAGCGGCCAGGTCCTGGGCTGGGGAAGCGGCGCCGCGCTGGCGGACGGCGGGGGGCCAGACACCGACATTCCGCTGCGGATGGAACTGGCCGGGGATAGCACAGCCGTTGGCGCCGGATCGAGCGCTATTCACGCCTTCGCGATCCTGCGTTAACCGCAGGGCACAATCTAGGGGTGCGCTTCCTTAACCAGCCCCAGCATGACCTGACCTACAGCGACGTGTTCTTGGTGCCGAACCGGTCAGCGGTCGGCTCGCGTAACGACGTGGACCTGCGCTGCGCCGATGGCAGCGGTGCCACCATCCCGATCGTGGTCGCCAACATGACCGCGGTGGCCGGCCGCCGGATGGCCGAGACGGTCGCCCGGCGCGGCGGCATCACGATCTTGCCGCAGGACATCCCGGTGGACGTGGTGGCCGAGGTGATCGCCTGGGTCAAGTCGAGGGACCTGGTCTACGACACGCCGCTGACACTCGACCCGGACGCCACCACCGGGCACGCGCTCAGCTTGCTGCCCAAGCGAGCGCACGGCGGCATCGTCGTGATCGAGGATGGCAAGCCAGTCGGCGTCGTCACCGAAGCCGACTGCATCGGCGTGGACCGCTTTACCCAGGTGCATCAGGTGATGTCGCGCGAGCTGCTCACCTTGCGTACCGGCACCGACCCTGAGCGGGCGTTCGGCTTGCTGCAGGCTGGCAGGCACAAGCTGGCCCCTGTGCTCGACGCCGAGGGTCGGTGCGTCGGCATCTTGACCAGGACCGGCGCGCTGCGGGCCACGCTGTACGCGCCAGCCACCGACGCCTACGGACGGCTGCGGATCGGCGCGGCGCTCGGCATCAACGGCGACGTTGGCCTGCGGGCCAAGCAACTGCTCGACGCTGGCTGCGACTTGCTGGTAGTGGACACCGCGCACGGCCACCAAGAGAAGATGACCTGGGCGCTTGAGGCGGTCAGGTCCGCGTCCCCGACCGTGCCCATTGTGGCAGGCAACGTGGTGACCGCCGCTGGCACCGCCGACCTGATCGCGGCCGGTGCCGACATCGTGAAGGTAGGCGTCGGCCCGGGCGCGATGTGCACGACCCGGATGCGGACGGGAGTCGGGCGGCCGCAATTCAGCTCGGTGCTCGAGTGCGCCGCCCAGGCACGCAAGCTGGGCAAGCACGTCTGGGCCGACGGTGGCGTGCGGTATCCGAGGGACGTCGCACTGGCCCTGGCGGCCGGCGCCTCCAGCGTGATGATCGGGTCCTGGTTCGCTGGCACCTGCGAGTCGCCTGGCGACGTGTTCCGCGACCCTGAAGGCCGGCTCTACAAGGAAAGCTTCGGGATGGCGTCGGCCCGGGCAGTACGGCTGCGCAGCGCCGCCGACTCGCCGTTCGAGCGCGCACGCAAGGAACTGTTCGACGAAGGCATCTCCACCTCTCGCATGTACTTGGATGCTGACCGGCCAGGAGTCGAGGACCTGATCGACGCCATCATCTCCGGGCTGCGCAGTGCCTGCAGTTACGCCGGCGCGAGCACGCTGGCCGAACTGCACGAGCTGGCCGTCGTCGGGGTGCAGAGCGCGGCCAGGCTACACCGAGGGGATGCCGTTGCCGATCGGCTGGTAACCAGACAAGTTGCCGCTGCCTCGGTTAAGTGCGAGGGTTGAGCCGATGCCTGCACCAATCCCCCGCCGTTGGTCGGTCGCCGCGCTCGGCGTTTGCCTTGCCTTGAGTGCGGTGATCCCCGCCGTCATGCCGATGGCGGAGGCCGCTGCCACGCCGGTGCGCCCGGTTAGCTCAATCTCCTCGCCGGCCGTCGCCGCTGCGGCCGGCGAGCTGGTCAGGGAGCGCGTCTACGGCAAGCGGACCTTCTATCGCAACGTCTGGGACCGGGACCAGTCGGTGGTGCGGCCAATCGCGAGCATCACCAAACTGATGACCGCGCTTGTCGTGGCCAGGGCTGGTGACCTGGGCAGGAAGATCAAGATTACGTGGGCAGAATACGACTACGTACACGAGTACGGCGCGTCCAATGCGGGTCTGATCCCCGGCGACATCCTCACCGCCGGGCAGTTGCTGTCCGCGATGCTGCTGCCGTCGGGCGCCGATGCCGCGATGGCGCTAGCCCAGAGCTACGGGCCCGGCCTCACCAAGTTCGTCGCGAAAATGAACGCGCTGGCCTGGCAGTTGCATATGCGCAGCACGCACTTCACCAACTTCGACGGGCTGCAGTCATCGGACGTCTCCACCCCGGCCAACCTGATCAAGCTCGGCGTGGCCGCGATGAACCAGGCCTCGATCCGCGCCGTGGTCAAGCGCAAGTGGTTCGCGCTGCCCGCCGCGGCGCACCGGCATCACTACTTCTGGCGCAACACTAACGAGCTGCTGAGCCGCTACCCCGGCACTGCGGGCATCAAGACCGGCTGGACCCCGGACGCCGGCGAGTGCCTGCTCTTCTACACGGTCTATAAGAAAGACACCATGATCGGCGTGCTGCTCGACACCTCGGCCACCAACTCGGGCGAGTCTTTCGTCGCCGCCGCCGAACTGCTCAACTGGGCGCTCGGCCGCGACGTGCCAATCCCGCCACCGACTCCCCCGCCGACGGCCACGCCGCTCATCCTCGGCGGCTAGCCGCCGAACGGCGCGCCGCGTGCCTTAACCTCGGTGCCATGACAGCGCCAGATCCACTCGGGCAGGCCGACACCCGTCGGCAGGTGCTGGTCGTCGAGGACGACCTCGGCATCGCGACGCAGCTGGTTCGTGGGTTGACCAGGGCTGGCTACGAGGTCGACCACGTGACGACCGGGCGCGAGGCCATCGCGCACCGCACCCCTGATGTGCTGTTGCTCGATCTTGAGCTGCCCGACGGCGATGGTGTCACCGTCTGCCGCCAGCTCCGTGAGCGGTCAGCGGTCGCGATCATCGTAATTACCGCCTACGGCGAGGAATCTGACCGGGTCACCGCGCTGGACGCGGGTGCCGACGACTACCTGGTCAAGCCGTTCGGGCTGGCCGAGCTCCAGGCACGGATCCGGGCGGTACTGCGCCGGGTCGCACCAGGCGACGCCGTACTGCGGCACGGCCCGCTGACGGTGGACTCGCGCACCAGGAAGGTCACAGTCAACGGCAGCGAGGTCGCGCTGACCGCCAAGGAATTCGACATACTCGAGTGCCTGATCATCGATCCCGGCGCGATGGTGAGCCGCCAGGAGGTACTTGAGGCAGCCTGGGATGCGCACTGGTACGGTCCGACCAAGGTACTTGACGTGCACATGGCGGCGCTTCGGCGCAAGCTCGGCGTGCCTGGACTGATCGAGACCGTCTACGGCCGCGGCTACCGGCTCGGCGACTACTAGTGGCCCGCAGGATCGCCGGGTCGATCATTGCGCTGGTCACGCTGCTGCTGAGCGTCGTCGCCGTGCCGCTCGGCCTGCATATCGCGAACCAGGACCGTAGCGACTTCGCGCACCAGACCACTTCGACCGCGGTCACCGTCGCCAGCGTCGCCGAGGAACATCTAGATGATCATGAGTCCGGTGCCTCGCTCGACCAGGCCGTACGCGAACTGGAACAGCACGGCGACCAGGTCACGGTCTACGGCCGCGGCGGTGGCTTGGTGGCCGGCCGCCGGGTTGTAGCTGGCGTCACCAGGCACCAGCTGCACCTGGCGCTTACCACTTCGATTACGCACTCCTACGCCTCGGCTGAGCGGCTCGTGGTGATCAGCCCGGTGCTGCGGGACGGGAGCACGGCGAACATCGGCGCAGTGGTACTCGCACGGTCAACCGAGCCGCTTGACCAACGCATCGACGCGCTCTGGGGATGGCTCGCGCTCATTTCCGCCGCCGGGCTGGCGGCGGCCGTCGCCACCGCGATCGCGATCGCGCGGTGGCTAAGCACGCCGCTCGGCGTACTCGCCCACGCCGCTGAGCAGCTTGGCGACGGCCAGTTCAGCGTCCGCTCCCCCACCGACTCAGGTCCGCCTGAAGTGCGCAAGCTGGCCGATAACTTCAATCTGATGGCCGGACGGCTTGAGACGCTGGTCACCGGTCATCAGGCCATGATCGCGGACGTGTCGCACCAGCTCAGGACGCCGCTGACGGCATTGCGGCTGCGCCTCGACGTGCTTGAGCTGCAAGCCCCGCCGCCCCTGCGGGAGGAGTTGGCTGACGCCCAAGGCGAGATCACCAGGCTGTCCAGGCTGGTGGACGGGTTGCTGGCGGTGGCGAGGGCGGAGAACGCCACCAGCCCGCCAGGTCCAGTGCCGATAGCTGAGATCATCAGCGACCGGGTGGCCGCTTGGCGACCCACGGCGGCGGACAAGCCAGTGAGCCTCAGCGTCGACGTGACTGACGGGCTCACCGCGAGGCTGGGCGACGGGCACCTTGAGCAGATTCTCGACAACCTGCTGGCGAACGCGATCGAAGCGGTGCCGGCGGCGGCCGGATCAAGGTCTCCGCGACCGACGCCGGCGAACAGGTGCGGGTTGTGATCGCCGATAACGGCCCAGGGATGACCCCAGCGCAGCGCCGATCCGCGCTGCGGCGGTACGTGACCGCCAGCCCAGGCGGTACCGGCCTGGGTCTGGCGATCGTTGATCGCCTGGTGAGCACCGACGGCGGGGCGATGACGTTCTCGCAAACTCCAGGAGGCGGCCTGACCATCACCCTCGACCTGCCTGGCGTACCGAGGCTCAGCAGGCGGGCCGGCGATCTTAAGCAGTTCTGAACGATTGCTGAACTACTTCTCGACGGCCCGTCGTGAATGCTGGTACCGACCGGAATGGAGGTGCCAGATGCACTCAACGTGGCAGAACGTGATTAACCGACGTGACGACCAAGTCGCGAGGATCAGGCGGCTCTCGCTCAGGGTCGCGGGCAGCACTGCCGTTGCCTCACTTGGCCTGGCCGCTGTGCTCGGCGCGGCGGTCCCCGGTCATTCCGCCACCCACGCACCAGTCAAAGTGCCGGCCGCCGGGCATGCGCACCAGGGCCAGCCGCACCGCGCCAAGCGCAGTGTCCAGCGCGGGGCCAAGCACGGGGCCAAGCACGGGTCCCATCACCGGGCCGGCCTGGCCCCGCCGTCGAAGCCGCCCGCCCATTCCAGCTCAGCGCCGGTCACCTCATCCGGCGGGTCATGAGCACACAGGCACTCTGGTACCTGACCAGAGCCACCGGGATCATCGCCCTCATCATGCTGACCGCCACGATCGTGCTCGGCATTGCCGGCAGCCTCAGGGCGGCGTCGCCGCGCTGGCCTCGGCTGGTGACGGCGGGACTACACCGCAACTTCGCGCTGATCACCACTGCCCTGGTCGGCGTCCACATCGTCACGACGGTGCTTGATCCTTTTGTCTCGATCAGCCTCGCTGCGGCATTCGTGCCGTTTATCTCCGCCTACCGGCCCATCTGGCTTGGCCTGGGCGCGGTGGCCTGCGACTTGCTGCTCGCCGTGGTGATCAGCAGCCTGCTCAGGGACCGGCTCGGCCAGCGCAGCTGGCGCGCGGTGCACCTGCTGGTCTATGCCTGCTGGCCGGTCGCGCTCTGGCACGGCCTGGCAATCGGCACCGATAGCAGGCTGACGTGGGTGCTCGGCCTCGACGTCTGCTGCGCTATCGCCGTCGCCGGCGCCGTCATCTGGCGGCTCACCCCAGGGTGGTCCAGAGCATGACCAACGCGACTATCGGATTGGCCCGTCGGCTTACCATCGGCTGGAACGACACTGCGGACCCGGCGCTGCTTGATACCCATCTGCGCCGCTACGGGCCGCTGCCGACCGGCCGGTTGCGGCTGATTGACGCCGTCATCGAGGCTGGCCTCACCGGACGAGGTGGGGCCGGCTTTCCGACCGGACGCAAGCTGGCCGCGGTCGCCGCGCAACGCGGGCCGGCCGTGGTGGTGGCCAATGGCATGGAAAGCGAGCCAGCCAGCGCCAAGGACGCGGCGCTGCTAGCCAGGTCACCGCATCTGGTGCTGGACGGCGTCGCGCTCGCCGCAGCAGCCGTCGGCGCCAGCACCGTGCAGGTGTGCTTGCCGCAGGCCAGCACACCGCTGATCAGAATCGTCCGGCGGGCGATCGCCGAACGGGTCAGGGTCGGCCTGGACCAGGCCGAGGTGGCGCAAGTGCCAGGAGGTTACGTAGCCAGTTCGGAGACAGCGCTGGTGAACTGGCTCAATGGCAATGAGGCCAAGCCGACCGCGCTGCCGCCACGGCCCTACCAGCGCGGGGTCGGCCGCCGGCCCACCTTGATCAGCAACGTGGAGACCTTCGCGCACCTCGCACTCATCGCCAGGTATGGCCCTGACTGGTTTCGGCGAGCCGGGCTGCCTGACGCTCCTGGCAGCATGCTGGTGACGATGAGCGGTGCCGTCGATGACCCTGGCGTCTATGAGATCCAGGGTGGCACCACGATCGGCGCCGCCCTCGACCTCAGCGTGGCCGACCGATCGGCCAGGTACGTGCTGATTGGCGGCTATTTCGGTAGCTGGCATCCGATCAGCCGGGTGGCCGGACTGCCGCTGACTGCCAGCGCGCTCGCGCCGATCAGCGCCGCACCTGGGGCCGGCGTGCTCTTCGTGCTGCCCGCCCAGATCTGCGGGCTGCGCGAGACCGCCCGCATCCTCGCCTGGCTGGCCAGCCAGAGCGCCCGCCAGTGCGGACCTTGTACCTTCGGCCTGCCTGCCATCGCCGACGACTTCGCTCAGCTGGTCAGGGGCCGACCTGAGGTACTGGTACGGTTGGATCGCCGACTCGGAGTCGTCGCCGGCCGGGGCGCTTGCGCCCTTCCTGATGGCGGGATCCGGCTGGCGCGATCGGCCCTGTCCGCGTTCGCTGCCGACATCTGGGCCCATGCCGATGGACGGCCCTGCCGATGAGGAATCAGCTCACCGTGAACCCGATCGCCTGCACCGGGCACGGCATCTGCGCCGAAATACTGCCGGAACTGATCAGGCTGGACGAATGGGGGTACCCGATTATGCCCGAGGGACCGGTTCCGCCGGAGCTGACCGCCTTGGCGCGCCGTGCCGTCCGGCTCTGCCCGGCGCTCGCGCTCCGGCTTGGCGGATCGCGTTGAGCCGCGTCGGCGTGCCACGGCACGCCAAGGTGCCGGCCGATCGAACCGGCGGCGCCGAAGGCAACGAGCGACTGACCGCGATGACCGGCGCGGTGCTGCTGGTACTGCTCGCCGCCGAGGGCGTCACCCTGCTGCGCTTGCACGCCCTGCTGACCCTGCACTTCTTCCTTGGCCTGGTACTGGTGGGCCCAGTGCTGCTGAAGGCCGGCTCAACCGGCTACCGGTTCGCCCGTTACTACAGCGGCGCAGCCCCCTACGTCAAGAAGGGACCGCCTGCCATCGTGCTGCGGCTGCTCGGGCCAGTCGTCCTGGCAACCTCAGTCGGCGTGATCGGCACCGGTGTCGGGCTGGCGCTCACCGGACCAGGGCCAAACCTGCTGCTGCTCGCGCACAAGGCGTTCTTTGTGCTGTGGTTCGGTGCGATGACCATCCACGTGGCCTGGTACGCGCCGCGACTGCCCAGGCTGCTCGGCGCCGGGCTGGCCGCCAGGAAGATCGTGGCCGGCGCTGGCCGGCGCTGGCTACTGCTCGCGGCCGCGCTGGCGGCCGCCTGGTGACCGCGTTCGCCAGCTACCACTCGGCTGGCCGCTGGCTAGGGAGCGATCAGCACGGTGCGTGATTCTGTGTAAAAGGCACGGGCGGCCTGGCCCTGCTCACGCGGCCCGTAGCTGGACTCCTTCGAGCCGCCGAAGGGCGCGTTGAAGTCGACCCCTGAGGTCGGCGCGTTTACCCGCACCATGCCAGCCTCGACCCGTCGGCTCAGCCGCAGCGCCTGCGCCAGGTCGCTGGTGAACACCGAGGCGACCAGCCCGTACCGCACCGAGTTGCCAATCGAGACCGCGTCGTCGCCCGAGCTGGCCCTGATCAGCGCCGCCACCGGAGCAAAGACTTCTTCGCTGGCCAGCGGCCCGGTCGGCGCATCCAGCTCCACCAGCGTCGGGGCCAAGTAGTACCCGGGCGCGTCCAGCGGCGCGCCACCGGTCAGCACCACGCCGCCGGAGTCTGCCACTGCGGACAGCGCCGCCGACCGAGCGCCGTCGTCAATGACCGGGCCGACCAGCGTGGCCGGATCGGTCGGGTCGAGCACCCCCAGCGCCTCGATCGCGGCTATCAGCGCATCCCTGAACTGCGAGTACACCTCGTCCACCACGATCACCCGACTGGTCGCTGTGCACTTTTGCCCGGCGTAGCCCATCGCGGCGTAGGCGATCGTCTTGGCCGCGCGCTCCAGGTCAGCGTCGGCCAGCACGATGGACGGATTCTGCCCGCCTAGCTCAGCCTGCACCCGGCAGCCGCGAGCGGCCGCCCGAGCGGTGATGTCGCGGCCGACGGCCGATGAGCCGGTGAACGAGATCGCCGCCACGCCCGGGTTGTCGATCAAGGCCCTGGCGGTCTCCGCGCCGCCGAGCACGACCTGAAAAACGTCGGCCGGCAGGAACTGGCCGAGCAGGTCGCCGAGCAGCAACCCGGTCGCGGCGGCCGCGCTTGATGGCTTCAAGATCGTGGCGTTGCCGTAGGCCAGGCTCGGGGCCGCCTTCCACAGCGGGATGGCGATCGGGAAGTTCCACGGCGTGAGTAGCGCGGCGACGCCGACTGGCAGGTGCCTGGCCATCAGCAACTGGTCAGCCTCGGCGGCCGGCAGGGTCTCGCCGTCCGGCAGGAGCGCGGCCTGGGCGAAGTAGCGCAGGATCGACACGCCCCTCGCGACTTCGCCGCGCGCCTCTGACAGCGGCTTGCCAACCTCGCGCACCACCAGGTCGGTGACCTGCGTCGCGCGCTGCTCCAGCGCCGAAGCCGCGTCGCTGAGCGCCTTGGCCCGCCCGGCACCAGGCGTGTCACGCCAGATGTGGGCCGCCGTCAGCGCCCGGCTCACCGACGCACTGGCTGTCGCCGGGTCGGCAGCATCCCAGGAGCCAACCACGTCGGCCGGGTCGTGCGGGTTCACGCTGGTGATGGTCATCGCTACTGCCTTTCTTGATCGATTTCGAGCAGCACCTTGCCGCGCGGGCCTGCCGTGCCGCGCAAGGTCGAAATGGCCTGCTCCCAGTCCGCCAATCGATACCGGTGCGTGATCAGGCAGCTCGGCTTTAGCTGGCCCGAGTTGAGCAGCGCGAGCACGCTGCGCCAGGCCGCCGGAGTGTAGCCGAAGCTGCCGATCACCGACAGGTCGTTGTTGACCAGGTCATCGACCGCGAGCGGCATGGTCTCACCGTGCGGCGGCAGCCCGATCAGCAGCACCGTGCCGCCCCGACGGACTCGGCTCACTGCCTCCTGCGCGGCCGCCGTGGCTCCCGCTGCCTCGATCACCAGGTCGAATCCGTCCGGCCCGGCCGACGGCTCGGTCACCTCTGAGCCGACTAGCCCGAAGGAGGTCGCCCCGGCCGCCGCCGCCAACTCGGCCTGCTCGGGACGCAGCCCGAGCATGGCCACGCGAGCCGGTGACCACAGCCGCGCCAGCATCACCGCGAGCAGCGCGATCGTGCCATCGCCCAGTACCAGCACCCGGCTGCCTGGTGTCACGGTTGCCTTGGTGAGCGCGGTGTAGACCACCGAGGACGGCTCGGCCAGCACCGCGTCATCGGCGGCGACGCCGTCGTCCACCGGGTGCGCCTGCCTGGCGGGCACCACGATCTCGGCAGCCGCCGCACCGTCCCTGGTGAAGCCAACCTCGTCGTAGGTCAGGCAGAGGTTGGCCGCGCCGGCCGCGCACCGCACGCAGTAGCCGCAGCCGATGATGCCCTCGACGATCACCCGCCGACCAGCCAGTGGCGACGAGACCGCGATCCCGGTCCACTCGTGCCCGAGCGCGATCGGGTAGTTCAGGTAGGCCGGATCGATCTTGCCGTCGATGATCTCAAGGTCGGTGCCGCACAGTCCGACCAGATCCGGCCTGACCAGCAAATCGCCTGGTCCTGCGTGCGATGGCCCGCGCCGCTCAAGGCCGATCTGGCCAGGCCTGCGCACGATCAGCGCGGTCATGCCATCGCTCCGGTGGTCAGGTGCGAGTGCCGGTCACCGCCGAGCAAGTCAGATACCTGGTCGGCGGCCCTACGCACGGTCCGGCCGAGCTCGTTCACCTTCCACACCGGCAGGTCGCTCTTGATCCCGGTCACGCTGACCGCGCCCTGGCAGACCCGGCCGTGCCCGAAGAAGGCCGCGCCGACGCAGAAAATGCCCTCGGCGTCTTCCTCGTCGTCCACCGCGAAGCCGTTGGCCCGCACCGAGACCAGGCTGGCCAGCAGCGAATCGATGTCGGTGATGGTGTTCGGCGTACGCGCCGTCAGCCCGTTGTCGGCGCAGATCGCGCGCACCTCGCTGTCGGTCATGGTGGCCAGGATCGCCTTGCCAGCCGCTGACGCGTGCGGCTCCTCGCGCTGCCCGAGCGGTGTATGGAAGCGCACGCTGCCCGGTCCGTCGACCCGCTCGATGAACACCGGGTAGCCCTCGTCGTTGATCGCCACTCTGGTCGTCATCTTGGTTAGGTCGGCCAGGTCGATCAGCACCGGCAGGCAGATCTCGCCGAGCGGCAGCTGGCTCCTGGTGATATCACCCAGCCTGATCAGCGCCGTGCCCAGGCTGTAGCGCGGCCCCGGCCGGACGTCCCTGAGCATCCGATGGCTGGTCAGCGTCCTCGCCAGGGCAAGCGTGGTGCTCTTGGACGCGCCAAGCTCCCTGGCCAGGTCGCTCAGCGAGCGCCCCTGGGCCGGCCCGTTGGCGACGATCTCGATCAGCCGTATCGCCCGGGCGACGCTGCGAACCGTGTAGCGATCCCCGCCGTCGTCCTCTGACCTGGCGGCCGCATTCGGGGCCGGGTGCCAGTCACCTGCGTTCTCGTGCACGACCGCCACGAGCACACCTCCGCAAAATTCGGCAGGACCGAACAGTAGGTATGAAAGCGATAACAACCCTTGACAGGACCGCCAGGGGCGAGTTTCGTTTCAGACGTGATTCTACATCACACAACGTCGTTCGGGTATACCGAACGTCAGACTAGGAGCGTCGCCCGGGCCGAGTCGGCCCGGCGGCGCTTGCTGCGCTGGCTGCGCGAGCGGCCAGCGCAGGCCGTCGTGCTGACCAGCCCGGCCGCCGTCGCCTGGATCACCGGCGGAGTCGCGCCGCCGGTCGACCGAACCGCAAGCACCGACCTGGTCTGGGCGGTGCTCACCAGGCAGTCAGCCTGGCTGATCACCACCAACGTCGAAGCCGACCGGGTACGCACCGAGTATGACCCGGTCAGGCATGGTTTCGCAGGGCTAGCCGAGGTTCCTTGGCACCGGCCCGAGGCCTTCACCGCCGTCGCCGCCGAGCTAGCCGGAGCTACTGCCGACCAGCTCGCTAGCGACGGTCACCCCGGTTTCGGCGCCGACGCCGCCGACGACCTGATCTCGCTTCGGCTGACGCTCAGTGCCGCCGAGGTCGACGACCTGGCCGACCTGGCCGCCGACGCGACGCACGCACTGCAGGCCGGGCTCGCCCAGTGGCGGCCAGGCGAGCGCGACTACGACCTCCAGGCCCGCTGCGCCGCTCTGCTTGAGGCAGCCGGCGCCGATGCACCCTGCCTTATCGTCGGCGGCGACGACCGACTGGCCGCCTACCGGCACCCGATGGCCGTCGGCGCTCCGATCAGGAAGCTGGTGATGGCGGTCGTGGTCGCCAGGCGCGCCGGACTGCACGTCGCCCTCACCAGGTTCGCCACCGCCGAGCCGCTGACGCCTGGCTACCTAGCGCTGCGATCCCGCGTGCAGCGCATCGAGACGGCGGTGCTCAGCGCCTGCTCCCCGGGCGCGACCTACGGGGAAGCGCTCGACGCGCTGGCGGCCGGTTACGCGGCAGCGGACGCCGCCGACGGCTGGACCGGTCACTACCAGGGCGGCCCGATCGGCTTCGCCCAGCGCGAGTTCGAGATCGCGCCCGGCCAGATCGACTCCCGCTGGTACCGCGAGCCGGTGGCCGCCGGGCAGGCGATCGCCTGGAACCCCAGCTTGCCGGGCGGCGCGAAGGTCGAGGACACCTACCTGATCACCGCGACCGGTCAGCTCACCCGGCTGACCGACGCGCCTGACTGGCCGAGCGACGATGGCCGCCCGGCAGTACTGGAGGTCGGCTCTTAATGGATGGATTGGTCACCGGAGCGAGCGTTCTCGCTGAGCACGGCCTGGTACCCGAGCCCGCCGCGCCATCGAGCCAGCTCAGGTTCCCTGACGGCGCGCACTTTCGGATCGAGATCCCGAGCGTCGAGGGACCCAGGGTGCTGCGAGCCGTGGTGGACGCCGCCAAGCAATACCGCGTCAGGGTAAACAGGGTGTCCCAGGGCAGCGGCGCCATGCTGCTCTCGGCGGCCGAGCTGGCCGAATGGCCCGCATCGGCGCCGATGAAGGCCTGGAAGTGTCGCTGTTCACCGGGCCGCGTGAGGAGTGGGATATCGGCCGCGCCGCGAGCAGCGCTGATGGCCAGACGCTGGCCGGTCAGCTGCGCGGCACCAGGCAGCTGCGCTACGCCATTGACGACATCGTACGGGCGGCCGAGTGCGGCATTCGCGGCTTCCTCATCGCCGACACCGGGCTGCTCCAGCTGGTCGCCGGGATGCAGGCCGCCGGCCAGCTGCCCGCCAGCATCGTCTGGAAGGTTTCGGCGGTGATCGCGCCGTCCAACCCGCTCAGCTTCCGCCAGTTCACCGAGCTCGGCGGCGACACTGTCAACGTTCCTTCCGACCTGACGCTCGGCCAGCTCGCCGAGATGCGGGCCGCCAGCCCAGCGCCGATCGACCTGTACGTGGAGACCCCCGACGCGATGGGCGGCGTGGTGCGCGGACACGAGGCCGCCGAGCTGATCAACGTCGCCGCGCCGATGTACACCAAATTCGGCCTGCGTAACTCCAGGCCGCTCTACCCCAGCGGGGTCCATCTGGTCGCCGACGCGGCCGCGATCGCGACCGAGAAGGTGCACAGGGCCGCCGTGGCGCTGGAGTGGATCGCCCGCAGCGGCATCGAACTGATCCAGTCGGGCCCGAACGCCAAGGGCATCGGCGTGCCGGAACCCAGATGAGGCGAGCGCAGTGAAACTACGCAGCTCAGCCTGGCTAGCGGGTGCCGACGAGGTGGCCATGACCAACCGGGTCGCGCTGGTGAGCTCGGGCGTCCCCGTTCGGACAGGCCGCCCGGTGATCGGCATCGCCAACTCAGCCAGCCAGCTGAATCCGTGCAACCTGCCACTGCGCGACCTGGTCGAGCCGGTTCGCGAAGGCATCGAGGCGGCGGGGGGCACGGCCGCCGAGTTCCCTGTCATCTCGCTGGGCGAAGACCTGATGAAGCCGAGCGCGATGCTGTACAGGAACCTGCTCGCCATCGAGATCGAAGAGATGATCAGGGCGAACCCGCTGGACGGGATCGTGCTGCTGGCCAACTGCGACAAGAGCGTCCCCGGTGCGCTGATGGGCGCGATCAGCGCGAACATCCCGGCCATCTTGGTGACCGGTGGCTCGCGGCCGAAGGCGAGCTTCCGTGGCGCGCCGCTCGGCAGCGGCACGGCACTTTGGCGGCTGTGGGACGAGCGCCAGGCCGGCCGATTGGACGACGCCGGCTGGACCGAGCTTCGAGCGCTGCCTGACCTGCGGCACCGGCTCGTGCAACACGATGGGCACCGCGTCGACAATGGCCGTGCTGAGCGAGACGCTCGGCCTGATGGTCGCCGGCGCCAGTTCGATCCCGGCCGGTGATCCGCGCTCCGCGCGGGCCGCCAGGCGAGCAGGCGAGTTGGTGGTCAAGGCCGTGTTCGATGACCGGAGACCGCAGCAGTTGCTGACCGAAGGCGCATTCCGCAACGCGGTCGTCGCGCTGAACGCGGTCGGCGGATCGACCAATGCCGTGATCCACCTCGCTGCCCTGGCGGGTCGGGCCGGGGTAGCTTTCCGAATCGATGACATTCCTCGCGCCGACGTGCCCGTACTCGCGGACGTCGAGCCGTCGGGAACTCAGCTCATGCCGGAATTCGACGCGGCTGGCGGCGTCCCGACCCTGCTCCGCGAGGTCGGGCGCCTGCTCGACACCGGGGCGCAGACCATCAGCGGCCAGTCCATCGGCGACATCATCGCGGCGGCGCCGGCCGCCAGCGGCGCGATCAGGTCAGCCAGCGACCCGCTCAGGGCGGGCGGCGCGTTCGGCGTCGTGCGCGGGTCGCTGGCACCGGACGGCGCGGTCATCAAGGTCTCGGCGGCAAGCGAGCATCTGCTGCGGCACACCGGCCCGGCGGTGGTGTTCCGCGGCTACGACGACCTGATTGCCAGGATCGATGACCCGTCACTGCCGGTCACCAAGGACAGCGTGCTGGTGCTGGCCGGCTGCGGTCCGGTTGGCGCTGGGATGCCGGAGTGGGGCATGATCCCGATCCCGGCCCGGCTGCTGCGGGCGGGGGTGACCGACCTGGTGCGGATCACCGACACCCGGATGAGCGGCACCAGCTTCGGCACCGTGTTCCTGCACGCCGCACCCGAGGCGGCGGTGGGCGGGCCGCTGGCGCTCGTCCGCGATGGCGACCTGATCAGCGTCGACGTGCTGGCAGGCCGGTGCGATCTTGAGGTCGACACGGACGAGTTGGCCCGGCGCCGAGCCGCTTGGACCCCGCCGCCTTCGGCGCACTTGCGTGGCTGGCCACTGCTGTACGCCAAGCACGTACTGCAGGCACCCGACGGGTGCGACCTCGACTTTCTCCGGGCACCAACGGCGGCGCACCGGGTCTTTATCGAACCAGTTGTTGGGCGCTCTTAGGCCCGACCATAGAAAAGGAGATGCCGTGAGGCGATGGAAGGTGACGGCCGCCGCTGCGGCAGCGGCCGCCGCGGCACTGGTTGCCGCTGGGTGCAGTTCAGGCGGCTCCGGGTCCGCGTCGGGCCCGGTGACGCTCACCATTTGGCACAACTACGGCACCGAGCAGAACGCGACGGCGCTGAAGAACCTGGCTAAGGCGTTTACGAAGCTGCACCCTGACATCAAGATCAAGGTGGTCAGCCAAGACGCCAGCAACTACTTCGCGCAGCTACAGGCGGCGGCGATCGCCAAGAACGGCCCCGACCTGGCGGTGATGTGGACCGGGCTGTTTACCCTGCAATACAAGAGCTACCTGAAGAACCTCAAGGGCGAGGTCCCGGCGGCCGACCTAGCCCGCGTTGACCAGAACGCGCTGAAGTGGACCTCGGACGGCTTCAACCCCGCCAACGGCCCTTACGTGATGCCGCTTGAGAACCAGTTCTACATCGGCTTCTACAACAAGGCCGATTTCGCCAAGGCCGGCGTCACCTCGGTGCCGACCGACTGGAGCCAGCTCTATGCGGCCTGCACCAAGCTGAAGAAGGCCGGCGTACACGCCGATGGTCTACGGCAACGGCGGTCAGCCACTCGGGGCCACGTTCTACCCCTGGTACGACATGAGCTACCTGATGATCGGCGCCTACTCGGTCGACCAGTGGCAGGAGCTGTACTACGGGCAGATCCCGTGGACCTCGGCCACGATCAAGTCGCAGCTGAACAACTGGGTCAAGCTGCACAGCTCCGGCTGCACCAACTCCGACGTGGTCACCAACACCAACAACCTGGGCCAGTTCGAAAGCGGCAAGGCCGCGATGATGGTCGACGGCACCTGGGACACCCAGAAGTTCACCAATGCGCTGGGCTACCAAGGTCGCGGCGTTCGTGCCGCCGTTCTCCAACACTCCGATCAAGGGCGTCGTCGACTTCGCCGGTGACGGCCTGTCCCAGATGACCTACTGCCAGCACCAGGCCCAGGACGCCGAGTTCCTTGAGTTCATGACCACTCCGCAGGCGGCGAAGATCATCAACGCAGCGGGTCTGATTCCGGCTATCAATGGCACATCTACCAGCAATCCGGTAAACCAGGAGATGCTGGACTTCGTCAGCCAAGACCACCTGACCGTCTACCCGATGCTCGACAACGTGGTCCAGGGCAACATCGTCAGCACCGGCCAGAAGTTCTTGCCATCGGTACTCGGCGGCAAGGTCTCGGTTAACTCCGCCATGCAGGCGTTCGTCACCACGCTCAGTCAGCTACCGGCCAGTCAGCGAGGCAACACCTTCCCGTGAGTCTGAAAAGCAGGCGCAGGCGGGCCGGGATCATCTTGTCGATCCCGGCCGTCCTGCTCGTACTCTTGCTGCTCGGGGTGCCGATCGGCCAGGCCATCTACTACTCGATGACCACCTGGAACGGGGTCACAGCGACCTGGATCGGCCCGAGCACGTACGCCACCACGTTCTCTGACCCGATCTTCTGGCGGGTGCTGGAGAACAACGCGCTGCTCCTGCTTGCGGTGCCGGTCGCGATCGGCATCCCGATGCTCATCGCCGCCTTGCTGAACGAGCACGTCAGGGGCTGGCGCTTCTTCCGCTCGGTCTATTTCTTGCCGACTGCCATCTCCTGGGTCGTGATCGGCATGTTCGCGCTGCGCTTCTTCGCGGCGCACAGCGACTGGCTGACCGGCGAGGGTACGGCACTGCTCGCCCTCGCGATCACGTTCATCTGGTCCATGGTCGGCACCAACACGATGATCTTCCTGACCGGCATGGCCACCTTGGACCCGACCTTGATCGAGGCCGCCAAGGTGGACGGGCTGAACCGGATGCAGATCTTCATCAGGGTCACGCTGCCGCTGCTCACCAGGTTCGTGCAGTTCTCTTTCGTGATCACGGTGATCAGCGCGTTCTCCGCGTTGTTCAGCCTGATCTTCGTGATGACCGGCGGCGGGCCCGGGTTCGGCACCACCACGCTGGAGTTCTTCGTCTACCAGACCGGCTTCCAGCAGGTGCAATTCGGCACCGGCGCGCTCTACGGGATCATCCTGTTCGTGATCATGGCCGTCGTCGGCCTGGTCCAGCTCCGGCTGATCCGCTCCGAAGAGGGGTGGTGACGTGCTGATCCTCCGGCTGCGCCGACGGAGCGCCACGTGGGCGCTATTCGCGTTGATGATCGTCGTCGCCGTGGTCATGCTCTACCCGTTCTGGTACATGATCGACAACGCCTTCCGCAGCGGCGGCCAGTTCGACCGGCAGGCCGGGCACTCCCTGGCAGGCTGGCACGAGCTGTTCGCGAACCTGCCAGTGGCAAGCCAGCTAGTCAACTCGATGCTGGTCTGTGTGGCCTCGATCGCGATCATCCTCGCCGTGTCCACCACGGCCGGCTTCGCCTTCGCCAAGCTGCGATACCGCGGCAGCGGCACGGTCTTCTTGCTGGTGGTCTCGGCGCTGATGGTGCCGCTGCAGTCGATCATCATCCCGGAGTACGTCAACCTGGCCAAGTTCGGCCTGACCAACTCCTACGCGGGCGCGGTCCTTGTCTATGCGGCCCTCGGCACGCCGTTCGCCACCTTCTTGATGGCGACGTACTACCGCGGCATCTCCGATGACCTGATCGAGGCCGCGATCATGGACGGCCTCGGCTATGAACGCGCCTTCCTCGCCATCGCCCTGCCGCTGTCACTGCCGGCCATCGCGACGGTCACCGTACTCCAGTTCATCCAGATCTGGGATGACTTGCTGGTCGGCCTGCTGTTCTTGCCAGCGAACCAGCGCACTATCACAGTCGGACTGGCCACGCTCTCGGCCGGCCGGACCACCAGCATTCCGGCGCTGATGGCCGGCTCGCTGATCAGCGCGGTTCCGGCGATCATCGTCTACTTGATCTTCCAGCGGCACCTGATCAAGGGCCTCACGCTGGGCATGGGGAGGTAAAGGTGGCTCGCATCGAACTCGCGGCGGTGACCAAGCGGTTCCCCGACGGGACCACGGCGGTCGACGCGCTCGACCTGACCGTCGATGACGGCGAACTGCTCGTGCTAGTTGGCCCGTCCGGCTGCGGCAAGACCACCGCGCTCCGGATGGTCGCCGGGCTAGAAGAGGTGACCTCCGGCACCATCAGCATCGACGGCAGCCCGGTGAACGACCTTGAGCCGCGCCACCGCGACATCGCCATGGTGTTCCAGAGCTATGCGCTGTACCCGCACCTTTCCGTCTTTGACAACATGGCCTTCAGCCTGAAATACCGAAAGATCAATAAGGCAGAAATAGCCGCGCGGGTCGCTGAGGCGGCGCGCGTTCTCGAACTCGAGCCCTATCTGCAGCGCAAGCCTCGCCAGCTCTCCGGCGGCCAGCGCCAGCGAGTGGCCATGGGTCGCGCCATCGTCCGGCAGCCGCGCGCCTTTTTGATGGACGAGCCGTTGTCCAACCTGGACGCCAAGCTCCGGGTGCAGATGCGCGCCGAGATCGGTCAGCTCCAGCGCTCACTCGGCATCACCACCATCTACGTGACCCACGACCAGACCGAGGCGATGACCCTCGGCACCAAGGTCGCCGTGATCTCCGGCGGCATCCTGCAGCAACTCGCCCGGCCGGCTGAGCTCTACCGCCGCCCGGCGAACCTGTTCGTGGCCGGCTTCATCGGCTCCCCGCCGATGAACCTGATCGACGCCCAGCTGGAGGCCGGTCCTGTGGTGGCTTTCGGACGGCACAGACTCCCAGTCCCGGCTTCGGTCCTAGCTTCGCATCCTTTGCTCGACCGGTACCTTGGCGAACCGATTGTGCTCGGCATTCGCCCCGAGCACCTATCCGATGCCACGCTCTCCCCCGCCGACTCGATCATCGAGCTGCCGGTCAAGCTCCGCGAAGAGCTCGGCTCAGAAGTCCACGTCCACGGCGCGATCGGCACCGCCGCCCACGCCGACTCGGCCGACGACGTCCGCTCCCTGGCCACCCTGGTCGGCCGCATGGACCCGCGCAGCACCATCGCTGTCGGCTCCACCGCGCCGATCGCCGTCGACTGCACCCAGCTCCACTTCTTCGACCCCAAGACCGGTGAGTCCCTGCGGCGCTAGTCAGCCGGCCTGCCGCGTGGTATGAATGAAACCGTTTTGTAAAGATTGATGGCGGGTAAGTGAGCTGCGTGCCCGCCCGCGCGCTTTTTCATACCGCGCCGCGCCGCGTGGAGATCAGGCAGCTGCCCACGCCGCGGCCTGCGACCGGTGAGGTCCTCGTCCGCACCATGTGCTCTGGGATCAGCGGTGGCACCGAACGGCTGGTGTACCGCGGCGAGATTCCTGCCGACGCGGCGCTGGACGACACGATCGACGCGCTTGGCGGCACCTTCTGCTATCCCTTCGCCTACGGGTACGCGTGCGTCGGCGAAGTGGCGCACTCCGGCCAGGCGGTCTTCGCGTTCCATCCGCACCAGGACCTGTTCACGGCGCGGACGGCTGACCTGATTCCGCTGCCCCCCATCGATCCCGCTGCCGCAACGTTGTTTCCGCTGGTCGAGACGGCGTTGCAGGTGACGCTCGATGCTGGTATCGGATATCGGGACCGGGTCATCGTGCTCGGGGCCGGCGTGCTCGGGCTGCTCACCGGACTGCTGTTGCAGCGCTCCGGGTGGCGGCCGCTGATCGCCGAGCCGCAGGCGTGGCGTCGCGCCATGGCCAGCAGCCTCGGCGTCGACAGCGCAGCACCTGAGGAACTGGTGAAGGATGAGGTTCCGCTGGTAATCGACGCCACCGGTAACCCGGATGCGCCAGCGCTGGCGCTGGACTTGCTGGCCCACGAAGGAACCCTGTTGATCGCTTCGTGGTTCGGCACCAAACCAGTGGTGCTGCCGCTCGGCGGCGCCTTCCACCGGCGGCGGCTGACCATTCGGAGCACTCAGGTTTCGACGATCCCTGGCCGGCTGTCAAGTACGTGGACCCTGCCTCGGCGCCGCCAGGAGGCCGCCCAGTTGCTGACCGAACTACCGGTGGCTCTGCTGTGTACTCACGCTTTCGCCTTTGACCAGGCGGCCGAGGCGTTTCGAGCCGTGGACCAGGGGAAATCCGGACTGATGCATGCCGTACTTGACTATGACAGGAGTCGTACTGATGACCTGTGAAGTCGGGTTGAGCCGAAGCGTTCGCGCTTTCCACGTCATGCCGGGGATGGCCGGGCCAGAGGGACAGCTCCATGATCATGAGTACCGGATCGAGATCGTGGTGGATCGCGAGCAGCTCGACGGCCGGGGCATGGTCTGCGATCTGGACGTACTTGAAGCGGCGCTGGCCGAGCTAACCGGTCGGGTCGAAGACCGCAACCTGGAGGAAATCCGACCAGCCGAGGCTGAGGCGGTCACCGTCGAAGTGTTCGCCCGCTGGGTGCATGACAGCCTTTCGCCCATCGTCGCTGCCGCCGGCGGCGAGACCCTGGCAGTGCGGGTGTGGGAAAACCCCGTCGCCTTCGGCGGATACCGCGCACGATGCTGACCGGCACCTGGTCATCCGGCCTGGGTGCGCCGACCAGGCTCAGGGTGCGGTTGAACCGCTGAGCTGGCAGGTTCGTCTGCTGTCATAGGAACACACCACGTTCGTCATCCTCGCGGGACAGGCATATGACTCTAGGCTGGGACAATCCCACAACCGCTGCCACCACTACCGTCCTGCTGCGGCACGGCGATACTCAGCTGTCACCAGAACATCGCTTCAGCGGGCTGAACGACCTCCCGCTCAGTGCCGACGGTGCCCGGCAGGCCCGGGCCGCCGCCTGCCGCCTAGCTACTGGCGACCCGATCGACGCCGTGGTCAGCTCACCACTTCAGCGAGCTGTCGCCACCGCCGCCATCGCGGCCAGTGAGCTTGGCCTGACGGCAGGTATCGATGATGACCTACGTGAAACCGACTTCGGTGAGTGGGATGGCTTTACCCTGGCGGAAATCCAGCAGCGATGGCCAGCGGCCGCCGCGTCCTGGCTGCGCGATCCCGATCAGGCACCACCGAGCGGTGAGAGCTTCGCCGCCGCCGCGCGCAGGGTAAACCGGGCCTGTGACCGGCTACTTCGGGACCACGAGGGCAGGACCGTCCTGGTGGTGAGCCACATTACCCCGATAAAGATCTTGCTGTGCCGTGCGCTCGGTGTCCCGCTTGGCACCGTCTACCGGCTCTATCTTGGCTCCGCTTGCCTTAACGAGATCCAATGGCACGGTCGCGGGTTCGCCACCGTCCATCGCGTCAACGACACCAGCCACCTACCCTGACTCAGCGGCACCCGCAGGTCGGCCGTCAGTCGATCCCTCGTAGTTCCTCGATGGCCAACCGCAGCGCATGCGGCCGTTACGGCCGGCGGCTGATGACGATCCGCCTGGCCAGCCGAGTGCGCGGGCCGGTGGCGGCGCGGTACAGCCAGATCACGTCGCGGCCGAACGACTCGACCAGCAGCAGCAGCGCGACGATGACCGCGATCATCGCGACCAAGCGACTGGGCACTCCGGAGGCGACGACGGTGAGCACGATACCCTCGGTGGCGGCCACGACCTTGCGCCAGAACCGGGGCGGCAATGGGGCGGCCAGCCACGGCATCAGCCAGCCTGCCACTAGCAGCGCATAGCGAGCGGCGCCAATCGCCAGCACCCACTCCCCGTAGGCTCGGGCCACGATGATGCTGAGCAGCAAGATGAGGAAGGCGTCGACCTCGCCGTCGATGCGGGCGCCGAGCGCGGTGGCGGTGCCAGTACGACGCGCCACCTGCCCGTCCACCGCGTCGAGTACCAGCGCGATGATAGCCAGCGTGACCAGCACTGTGATCGATACCGGCCGGCTGAACGAGTCCGCAACCAGGCCAGCGACCCCGGCGCCCAGTATCGCCCTGGTCAGGGTGACCCAATCGGCCGGGTGCAAGGACGGCTGGTCACTGCGCATGCGAGCGAGCGCAAGCAGCGCGGCCGCCGCCGAGCCGCTAGCCAGCCCGGCGATCCAGCCTGCGACGGCGAGACCGGCGGTAGCGGACACGACGCCGAGCAGGGCGGCTGTGGCCAGCATCGCCAGGATCGACGCACGCAGCGTCACCCGCAGCGCGTCCGGCACCGCAGGCCGAGTCGCGAGCGGTGGCTCCGGCGGCTCAATCGCGGGTAGCGACTCCTCCTCCGCAGGCTTGATCGATTGCACCGTGACTCCGTTCTCGCCACCACTGGCCGGCCTTGCCAACGGGAAGTACGGGAGCGCGGTCCAGCCGGTTCACCTCGACTGACCGTGAGCTTGCGACGCCGTTGCGGCCGACCGTTGAACTATGCGTCCAGCTGGGCCGTATCTCCCGGTGTGGCAGCCCTGCACTTTATCGCGGTCGGAATCGGATCGGCCCGCCGCCGGTTCGGCCTGCCGTTGCTGCGCCTCGCCGCCAGCTTCACCGTGCTGTTCTTTCTCGTGCGGCTGCTCGGCGCGGCACCGTTCAGGCACGGGCTGAGCGCGATTACCTGGCCGACGGCCGCAGCTGCCGTCACGCTCACTGTCCTGACTACTGTGTGTTCGGCCTGGCGCTGGCGGGTGATCGCCAGGGCGCTCGGCGTCGACATTGCCCTGACCGGCGCGGTCTGCGCTTACTACCGCTCGCTCTTCCTCAACTTCGTGCTGGTCGGTGGGGTCCTTGGTGACGTGCACCGAGGGGTCACGCACGGCAGGCGCGAGGGAGACGTGGCGCGGGGTCTGCGTGCGGTGGCCTGGGAACGGCTGTCCGGCCAAGTCGTTCAGGCCGCGTTGGCCGCCGTGGTGTTGCTGACCCTGCCATCGCCTGTTCGGCCCGCGCTGCCCTACGTACTCGCTGGATTGGCTGGAGTAGCCGGGTGCGCCGCGCTCGTGGTGCGCGGTGCCGCTCGCCGCCGCCCATCGCGACTGACGCGCACCGCGCGCACCATCTTCGACGACCTGAGCTGCGTGCTGCGGGCCAGAGCGGGGTGGCCCCAAGTCGCCGTGGCCTCAGTGCTGGTAGTCACCGGACACACGGCCGTGTTCGTCATCGCGGCCCGTGCGGCCGGCTGCACCGCGCCCCTGGGCGAGCTGATCGCGCTGCTGATGCTGGTCCAGGTCGCAGTGGTGATCCCGCTGAGCGTCGGCGGGTGGGGACTGCGGGAAGGTACCGCCGCCTGGGCGTTCGCCGTAGCTGGCCTCGGCGCGGCCACCGGGGTCGCGGCCACTACGCTTTACGCGGTGCTGATGCTGATCGCGGTCGCTCCGGGCGCTGGGCTGCTGGTAGGGGACGCTGTTCGCCGCCACCGGGGCGGGCCGATTGGCCAAGCGGCGCCGACGCGATCGGGTGCCGCAGAAATTGCGGCCGTTCATAGCTTGACCGGACGTGGCACTTGAGCTCGGCCTGGCGCTACCCAGGCGAGCGGCCCACGAAATCGAGCTGATGGGCGATGTAGACCAGCTCGCCAGCGGTTAGTTGCCGATGTCGCTCGGCCAGCCAGTCAGCCAGGTCCGCTGGTGCTACCAGATCCTGGTGATGGCACAAGGCGTCCAGGATCGTGTTGAGTATGCTGCGCAGAAAGTAAGCCTCATCGCCCGGGTACATCCCGTCCGGTCCGGCCTGGACGACCCAGTCCGATGACCCCACCGCCAGCGCGGGCGCCTCGGCCGCCCGCAGGGCGGCAAGCAGCCGGCGGCCCGTTCGGCTTTCACCGGCCGGCTGGCCGTAACGAAAGCGCTCATCCATGTCGCGGTGGTAAGCCCGCATGATCTGGTCGTCGTGGCCGTGCTCGGGGACGAAGATGGTCTCGCCGTCGTAGTTGATCGTGAACCAGTAGACGCCGCCTGGGACTAGCAACCGCAACAATCCGGGCAGGACGGTCGGCAGGTGCACCAGGTCAAGTACGGCGTTGGCGATCAGCATCTCAGCCGGTGCCGCAGGCCCGGCCGCGAGGTAACTGCCGAGCTCCGCGTGCCGCAGGCGCACCCGCAGATCACCTACTCGCAGCCCATCGGGCAGCAGGTCACTGGGCAGCCCGCGGGCGGCCGCCCAATCGTGCAGCCATTGCCGAGAACGATCAAGCAGCTGCCGATCCGCGTCAAGCAGGACGTATTCTCCGGCGCTGATCACGCCCCAGTCCAGCAGCCTGGCCACCATCGTCCCCAGGCCAGCACCGACCTCCAGCACCCGCGGCGCACCTGCGGGCATCGTACGGCGCAACTCGGCTAGCACGTGCCGGTTAAGCGCCCGGTCATCAACGGTCGTCTTCGCCGCCAGGTAGCGGGCATAGTCGAAGGTCATCGAGGCTTCTTCGAAAAACGCCAGTGCTTCTCGGCTACTATCGCGAACTTGCGCACCCGCCCGCTGCCGAGCCAGTCACTCCACAGCCGATGGGCTGTGATCAGCTCGGCCGTGGTTCGCAGGCCGAGCTGCGCGGCGATCTGGGCTGACTCAGCTCGATAACAGCGATGCAGCGCCGTCGCTGTCGCGTAATGGGCGTCGCTATAGTCCTGCTGCCAGCTCACCGTCAAACCCGCCTCACGCAGGACGTCAGTCAGTTCCGCCAGCTCGATGGGCCAGACGGTATCGGCGGCTGGCATCTGCGCCCGCTCCTGCTGGCTGAGCGGCGGGCCTTCTTCAACGGTGAAAGCAAAGCGTCCGCCGGTCTCGAGCACGCGCGCCACCTCGCCTATCAAGGTTGCCTTGGCGCGGAAGGCCAGCATCGTCTCAAGCAGGAGTACCACCTCGAAGCGGCCAGCTGGCACCGGCGGTAGCTGAGCTTGCTCGAAGCGGCAGGGCAGATTCCCGGCCAGCTCCTTGGCGGTGGCCAGGGAGGTGGCTGAGCGATCGACACCCAAGTAACGGCATCCCGATTCCGCCGTGATCATTCGGCCGGGACCGGCCACACCGCAGCATAGGTCGAGCACAGTGACCCCAGGGCCGATCCTGGCCCGTTGAGCCAGCGTCCTGACCTCACTTGCCCGCATGAAGCTCTCCTGGCCGACATACTCTCCGGCCGGGTAAGCGGCCGCCTTCGCCCGCTCTAGCGCCGTCGATGACGGCGCCTGCTGATCCTGGATCACATCAGCTCCGCACGGTGGCTGGCCTGGCAGCACAGCTTGCCGTGCCATGCTGGTGTCGAGCGGGCGCCGATCGTCTTTGGTTGAACCGCGTCCACCGCTGCTACGTATCATCCTGTGCCAGATATGACGGATCGACGTCGGGCGTGGTTCAGTTCAGCTCGCCGCAGACTTCCCGCAACCGAAAATGAGAGACATAAGGTTCGTCCTATGACATTCAGAACCGAGAGCCGCATCACAGTGACCGGCAGCGTCCGTGAGACTTTTGACTACCTATGTGACGTCGGACGCTGGCCGGAATGGGCGCCAACGGTTCTCAGCTGCTGGGTTCACGAAGGGGCTGCTTTTGCGGCGGGCGCGCGGATAGATCAGCGGGCCAAGGGGCCACTCGGCACCTCCCGGCGCCGCAGCCAGCAGGTGACCGTTGTTGAGGCACCAAGCCGCGTGGCGTTCGCCGGGCCAATGGGTACTTCCGCGGCACGGTGGGGGATGGAATTCGAGCCGGCGGACGATAACCAGACCCACGCCATGATGTGGATCGAGGTCGACCTCGCAGGCATCATGCGCCTGGTCCCCGGTCTGATCAAAAACAGCGTTCAGCGGGTAAGCGATCGGGAGATGGTGTTGATCAAGGCCGCCGTCGAGATCGATGCTCGATCAAGCGCGGACACGCCGTGAGCCAGGTCGACGAAACCCGAGAGCGCCTGATCGAGACTTACCGCAAGAAGGCGAAGCACTACGACGCGACCTCATGGCTCTACCCCGCACCCGGCTACCCGCAACGGGCACAGCGTCGCCGGGCAGTACAAGCGCTCGGCCTGCGCCCGGGTGCCAGCGTCATCGACATCGCCTGCGGCACAGGTCCGAATTTCTCGCTGCTTGAGGAAGCGATCGGTCCCGGCGGCCGGATCGTCGGCGTCGATCTGACCGACGCGATGCTTGCGCGGGCTAAGGAACGGATAGCGAAAAACGGCTGGAGCAATATCAGCCTGGTGCAATCCGACGCGCTCACGTTCAACTTCCCAGCGGAGGTCGACGCGATCTTGTCCACCTACGCGCTGACGCAGGTGCCTGAGTGCGCGGACGTCATCTCCCATGGCGCCGCGGCCCTTGCCGCAGGCGGGCGCTTGGCCGTGCTGGATCTCAAGGTTCCGGGCAACACGCCCGCGTGGCTCACGCAACTCGGCACGGCAACAGTGCGCCCATTCGCCGCGATAGATCAGTGGATGATGCGCCGTCCATGGGAGGCGATTCGGGTAGCCATGCGGGAAGAGCTGGCCGATCCTGCCTGGACCGAGCTGTCCTTCGGAACGGCATTCCTGGCCGAAGGCACCAGAAGCACCGCAGCTTAGGCGTCACGGCCCGCGGCGCAGTGGCAGATCGGAGGGCCGGGCTATCGAGCGGGTGCACGTCATAGTTCCCGAGGGATTCGACGATCCAGGCCAGCCTACTGGCGGCAACATCTACGACCGGCACGTCTGCGCTGGAATGGCCGAGGCCGGCTGGGACGTGCGTGTCGCGACCGTCGCCGCCCAGCCGGTACCTGGCCCTGCCGCCCGCGCCGAGCTGGCCCGCATCCTTTCCGAAATCCCCGACGGTGCCATCGTACTTATGGACGGGCTCATCGCCTCGCCGTTCGCCGCGCAATTGCTGCCGCAGGCCGGCCGGATCCGATTGACGGTACTGCTGCACATGCCACTGGCGACGGCACTCGATACCCGCGACGATGCCAGCGCGCAGCGCTCAGAACGGGCCGTGCTCGGCGCAGCCGCAGCTGTGGTCGCCACTAGCGAATGGACCCGCCAGCAGGTACTGCGCTGCTATCGGATCCCTGCTCACCTGGTGCACCTCGCCCGGCCAGGGGTCGATCAGGTCGCTAGCCCGGCTAGGCCGGTTCGCGGCCACCTGATCTGTGTCGGAGTTCTCAGCCGCCATAAGGGGCAGGACCTTCTCATCGAAGCCCTGGCCAAGCTCGATGGCCTGGACTGGCATTGCGTGCTGGTCGGATCGCTGGACCGCGACCCTGACTTCGTTGCGCAGTTGCGGGCCCGGATCACGCGCCTTCGGTACGGCCGCCGCGTCCGGCTCACCGGCGTCCTGACCGGCGCGGAGCTCAGCCTTGCCTATACCAGCGCCGACCTGCTCGTCGCGCCGTCCCGCTCGGAGACCTACGGAATGGTCGTCACCGAAGCGCTCGCGCACGGCCTGCCCGTCCTCGCCGCCGCCGTGGGCGGGTTGCCAGAAGCGCTTGGCCGCGCGGCCGATGGCACTCGCCCTGGCCTCCTTGTCACTCCCGGCGATCCGGCTGCCCTGGCGGCCGCGCTCAGCGACTGGCTAGGGGACGAGCAGCACCGCCGCCGGCTAAGGGCCGCCGTCCAACAGCGACGGTCGACCCTGCAGGGCTGGGACCAGACCGCCAGCGAGCTAGCGAACGCACTGACGGCGAGCAAGGCAACCAGCAGGCCCGCCGCCCCGCCTGGGGCGGCGGGCCTTCGCTAACGCCTGCTGACTCAGCTAGTCCGATGGCACGAGCTCGTCCTCATCCATGCCCGCCCCGACCGAGACCGGCTCAGCGTCAAGCGAGTCCAGCTCGTCGTCGAGGTCTTCGGCCGGGTAGGCGACCTCGCCGTGCACTCGCTGGTCGCCGACGAGCAGGTCGGCGTCGGGCATGCGCAGCTTGGTGAACAGGCCGATGCCGCGCAGGATCAGGAACGTGATCAGGCCGTCCCAGACGATGACCGTCAAGGCCGCGCCCGCCTGGATCAGCAACTGCCGGGGATGCCCGTAGAACAGGCCGGCCGTTGACACGTTCGCGGACTTGCCAACACCCAGGTAGACGATCATCTTCGGGTCGGCGAGCAGGCCGACCAGCAGGCCGCCGAGCAGGCCGGCGAAACCGTGCGTGTAGACCACGCCGAGGGCGTCATCGACCTTGTTGAACGGCCAGACCTTGCGCGGCAGGTAGGCGAAGAGCGCCCAGACCACCGCCGCGTCCACCAGGCCGATGACGATGGCGCCGACGCCGTTGACGTAGCCGGCGGCGGGGGTGATGCCGACCAGGCCGCAGATCATGCCGTTGACGCCGCCGAGGAAGGTCGGCCTGCGTTCCTTGCCGAACGACATGTCCATGATGATCCAGGTCATCATCGCCACTGCCGTCGCCAGGTTGGTGTTGATGACCGCCGTGGCCGCGTCCGCCCCGGCGAAGTACGGGTCACCGCCGTTGAAGCCGTTCCAGCCGAGCCACAGGATGCCGGCGCCGACGGCCACGAACAGCAAGTTGTTAGGCACCGCCCGCTGCCGGTCGCGCTGCAGCCTGGGGCCGACCACGGCAGCGGCCACGAAACCGGCGACGCCGGCCGCCAGGTGGATGACGTAGCCGCCGCTGAAGTCGAGCGCGCCCTTTTGCGCCCAGAAGCCGCCGCCCCAGAGCAGGAACGCGTTGACCGCGTAAGCGAACGTGATCCACAGCGGCACGAAGATCAGCCAGACCTTGAACTTGATCCGGCCGAGCACGCTGCCGATAAACAGGATCGGCGTGATCGCCGCGAACACGAACTGGAAGTAGACCAGGGAACTCTCAGGGAACCTGAAATGTGGCATCAGCCCGTTGAGCATCGGCACGCTCGCTTGGCCCTGCTCGCCGGCCTGGCCGAGCACGGTGCCTGGCTTGCCGAGGAAGCTGCCGATCCAGGCGGAATCCGAAGCCCAGTTTAAAGGCCCAGAGCACCCAGACGATCAAGGTCAGCGCGAACGCGCTGAACACCATCATCATGGTGTTGACGGCCCACTTGCGCTGCACGATCCCGCCGTAGAGTACGGCTAGGGCCGGGATGCTCATCAGGCCGACAAGCGTGGCCGCGGTCAGCTGCCAGGCGTTGTCACCTGAGCTGAGCCAGTGCGGATAGGGAACCACTCTTCGCCTCCGTCTTAAAGGAGCGAAGGGTGCCGGACGGCCAGGCGACGCTGACCAGCATCGTCCCGCCACCGCTTCGGTGTTGGTCGGTACCGTTCATGTCTGTCATGGCGGTGTTTCGCGTTCATTTCCCGGCAGTTACCGCTATGGAACGGTTCTGACCAGCGCAAAGCCCGTTGAGGCCCAAAACCGAGCCGTCCGATGTAGCCGGAGTTACCTCGACGTTTCCGGCATGTTACCGGCCACCACCGCATCGACCAGGCCCCGCAAATCCGACATCAGCCCAGCGGCGTGCGACCGGTCAAGCCCGATGCACACGGCACCGAACTTGCCGTACTGTGCGACCGCGCTCATCATGTGCAGCACGACGCCGGTCTTGCGGTCGTGATCAAAGTCCAGCGCGGATGCGCGGAGCGCGGCGATCAGCTGACGCGGCCGCAGCCCGACATAGCTGGGGTCGGCGATGCCGTCAGAGGAGAAGTACACTCGCTCGGCACCATCGACCCGAAGCGAACCGGTATGGTCGGGCACCACGCCGAGCAGGCTGGTCGCCATCAGGAAGCCGTGCTTGGTCGCCGTCGTCCGCAAGTTCAGCTCGCAGCCGAGTACCCGCCAGCCAGTGCCGCGCCGCACCGCGAGGAAGTCGACGCCGTAGTCACCGCCGCGCAGGCCAAGCTCAGCTAGCCGCCAGCCGACGACCTGGCCGGCCGCGATCACGGCGGCCCGGTACTCATCATCGGCCGGAAATACACTGCCTGCGTAGATCTGCCCGCTGCTATCGAGCACCTGCTCGTGCGTCGAGGTCGTGGTCACCTCGCCAGTCGCGTCGATCGCGCCTTGAAAACTAGGACTGCGCAGGTCATCGCCCTCGATCAACTCCTCGGCGATGATGCCAGAGCGGCTGATCGACGCGGCGAACTCGGGCCAGCTGAACTTCGGATCGATCAGCGTCGTGCGCAGCGGCAGCAGCCGCGCCACCTCGTTCGCCAGGTCGCCATCGGCCGGGAAGTCGCGCAACTCGCTTAGGTCGACTATGGCGTTGCCTAGGCCACCGCCGTATTCATTACTGCTGAGCTTCAGCACCACCTTGTAGTGCCCTTGCCTGAGCAGCTCAGCTATCGCCTCGGTAAGTTGGCGCAGCGACCAGCATTCAGCAGTGCCGGCCGGCACCACGACGCCCACGCTGGTAAATATCTCCCTGCTCGCTGCCTTACTGCCGAGCTCGATGTAACACGCGTCGACCTGATCGCGGGCCAGGCCGAACTCGGCCGCAAGCTGCTCGATATTCGCCGACGGCTCGTAGTAACTGACGCTGATATGCGCGCCAAACTCACGATGTTGATCGACGAAAGCGCGGATCCGATTCCTGACCTCCGCGCTATCAGCACGATCTTGATCCAGAATTTTCGCGCTCAGCCATCTCGGCGAGCCGTCAGCGACGCTGACTAGCTGGAATCGGTCCCGTCGGTCAGCGAGCAACTCGCCGTTCCTGGCTGGCAGCAAGCTCAGGAAGTAGTCGAGTTGCTCCTGCTCGTCGTCGACCGGCGGTGCCACCACGTAGAGCAGTGATGCGCCGTCCCGGCAGACGCCGGCCACGATTGCCGCACCCATACGGCGTTCAGGGAAGAACGCCGAGCCGCTTAATCGCTCAAGCACTCCTGGACTGCATTCTCGGCTCTGTATAAAAACCCGAGCGGTGGATAGAGATGACGAACTTGCCATTGCCAGGCACATTCCTTCCGCTACCGAATGGTAGACGCTAAACCACCCAAATCAGGCACTCAATGCGCTAGAGAATGCGTTATAGCGTCATAAGAAAGAATAAGCCTGGCGGTAATAATGACAATGGCCGCTGAGGCCCAGGGTCGTCAGGGCGTAGGGCTCGGCACAACCTCATCGGCGCTCGGGGCCGGCCCATCACTGGCTTGCGCTGGCGCCAGTCCGACGCTGCGCCTGAGCCAAGCGCCGATCCGCCCGACCAGTTGCGATCCGGCCCCGGACTCCGCATGTCCGAACCCCGGCACGATCCACAGTTCCTTCGGCTCGTGCGCGGCGTCGAAAATCCGCTGCCCGTGGTCGACAGGGAAGTAGTCATCGCGATCCCCGTGCACGACCAGCAGCGGAATCGGCGCGATCAGTGCGGCCGCGTCGTCAGGAGGCAGCGGCACCGGGTCCCATTTACCGCTATAGATCCTGGTCTTCAGTGCCGTCTTAGTGATGAACCGGCCAAACCGGTTCTCAATCGCCAGATGCACCAGTCGCATCGGTCTGGTGCCACGGTAGTACCACTTCCCAGGGCTGCTGACCGACACGACCGCGTCGACATCGCCGATCAGGCCAGCGTGCCGCAGCACGATCGAGCCGCCCATCGAGAAGCCGACCGTGGCGATCTTGCGGTAGCCAAGCTCGCGCGCGTACCCGACGGCCACCTCGACGTCCTTGATCTCCTTGTCCCCTACCGTAGAAACGCCGCCGGATCGGCCATGACCGCGGAAGTCGAACGTGACGACGCCGCCGAACTCGTTGAGCTTGGTGGCCACTCGCCAGACCGCCGGTCGCTGCCAGTTAAGCGTGAAGCCGTGCGCCAGCACGATTCCAAGGTCGAGATCGCCGGGGAGATGAGCCGCGTCGATCGGCACGCCGTCATCGGTGACGATGGTCTTGGCGTAAGGTACGGGCTTGGCCATAGCTACATTCTGCGTGAGCGCGCTGCGTGGTCGGGAGGACGGACGGTGCCAACGCCGGTCAGCACGGTATGCCAGCAAGCTCAGGACGCGGCCAGGATCACTCGCGAACTGCCGGCCAGCGCCAAGGACCACGCGCTCGAACTAGTCGCCAAGGAACTCGACGCCAGCCAGGAACTACTCACCAAGGCCAACGCACTCGATCTGGACCAGGCCAGGCGCGACGGGGTGGCAAGCACCTTGATCGACCGGTTGACGCTGACTGAGTCCCGCCGGTCAGCCATGGTCCATGCGATCCGCACCGTGATCGGCCTGCCTGATCCGGTCGGTGAGGTGGTGCATGGGGCTGTTCGGCCTAATGGTTTGCTCATCGAGCAGGTACGCGAGCCGCTCGGCGTCGTCGCGGTCATCTACGAAGCACGACCCAACGTCACTGCAGACGTCGCCGCTTTGTGCCTCAAGTCGGGGAATGCGGCGGTCTTGCGCGGCTCATCAGTCGCCGCGCACACCAACGCAGCCATCGCCGACGTCATCACCGCCGCGCTGCGACGCCAGTCCGCCGTACCCGCCCACGCCGTCCAGCTGATCAGGGACAACTCACGGGACGCGGTGATCGAGCTGCTGACCGCGACCGACTACGTGGACTTGCTGGTCCCGCGCGGCGGCCCGTCCCTGCTGGCCACGGTGCGCGAGCACGCGACCGTACCGGTGGTGATCGACGGCGACGGCAACTGCCACATCTACGTCGATGCCTCGGCCGACCCGCAGCTCGCCACCGGCATCGTCGTCAACGCCAAGACGTCACGGCCAAGTGTCTGCAATGCCGCCGAGACGCTGCTCGTGCATTCGTCGATCGCGGCCGCCTGGCTCCCCCAGGTGCTCGGCGAGTTGCACCAGCGCGGCGTCGTGCTGCGCGGCGATGACCGGGTGCGGGCGATTTGGCCTAGTGCCGAGCCAGCGACCGAGGCCGACTGGGCTACCGAGTACCTGGACCTGATCCTGGCGGTGCGCGTCGTCGATGGCCTGGACGAGGCGCTCGCGCACATCGCCCGCTGGGGCACCCGCAACTCCGAGGCGATCGTGGCGCAGGATATCGAGGTGGCGCGGCGGTTCGCCAGGGCGGTCGACTCCGGCAGCGTCTTCGTCAACTGCTCGACCAGGTTTTCCGACGGCGGTGAGTTCGGCTACGGCCTGGAGATCGGCGTGTCCACTCAGAAGCTGCATGCCAGGGGCCCGATGGGCCTGGCGGCGCTGACCTGCGTGAAGAACGTGACCTGGGGCAGCGGCCAGCTAAGGCGGTGAACACCACCAGCGAGTCCCTGTGGATCGCGTGCAACTCGCGCGCCGCCCGCCGAGCCGCCTGATCGACCGCCCCGGTACGAAACGACCCGGCCGCCAGCATCGCCGCGCACGCGCGCGGCTGAGTCTGCAACAGCGCGTCCGCCAGGTTCCTGATCCGCTCCGGCGTCGCTGCGGCTAGCTCGCCCAGCGCCAGGCTCGCCGCCTGCGACCTCCGCCGCCGCAAATCCTTCACATCATTGAACGCGGTGTCGTCAAGCAACTCGTGCTGGTCTGCCGCTGCGGCACCACCGACGCCATGGCGAAGTCGGAGCAGGATCGAGACTAGATCGCCGACCTCGTCCGGCGACAGCGCACGAAACAGCCGCAGCACAGCCGCCGGCATGGCGACCGAGCCACGCCCGATCAGCCGCTCGGGATGGCGCACATCGACGATCTCGACCACGGCACCAGGCTCGAAGTCGCCGTCAATGCGCTTGACGCCGGAGAGGAAGAGCGTGCTGCCTGAACGCAGGCTGCGCTCGGCTTCCCTGTTGATCCCGATGGTGCCCATCGGGTACGCGATGCCGCCAACCCAGCGCTGCGCCGGGGCGAGCTGACCGGACACCGCACGGACGACGGTGCCCATCCGCGCCCGTGAATGCAGGCTCCTGGCCACCACGTCGGCGTCCCGCGCCGATCCGATAGCACACTCGACACCGCAGTACGCCGCTCGCGCCGCGGCGTTGAGCTTGGACTTGATGCCGCCGCGCCCTTCGCCAGTGCCGGTGCTGCGTACCGCCCGCGCCTCGTCGGGGGTGAGCCTGGCGATCCGCTGCCGCATGTCTTCATCGGCGTAGACGCCTTTGACGTTGGTCAAGAACGTCAGCCTGGATGCCTCGGCGGCGACCGCGACAGCAACCGCGATCTGGTCGTTGTCCAGCTCGGCTTTCGGATCGGTGGTGTCGTTGCCGTTCACGATCGGCAGCAGCCCCTGATCGAGCGCCGAGATCAGCACGGTGCCAACGTCGCGCATGGCCCGCGCCGAGTCCAGGTCGCTCTTGGACAGCAGCAGCTGGCAGACCTCCAGCCCGACGGCCGCGGCGAGTTGCCGGTACAACGCCATCAGGGCCGGCTGTCCCACTGCCGCCGCCAGCGCCACGGCCAGCGGCTTGGGGTAGGCGGGTGCTGCGGGCCCTTCGAAGGCGAGCAGCCGCCGACCGAGCCTGGCCGCTCCCGAGGTGACCAGGATCACCTGGTGACCCTGCCGCTGCGCCACCGCGATCTGGGTGACCAGGTCGGCGATCACATCCAGAGCGATCCCGTCGCCACTGGCGATCGAACTAGACCCAAGCTTGATGACAAGCCTGACCGGTTTGTTCGTCGACATGCCCGAACTGTAGTAGCCCTCCGCTCCCACTCCACGCTCCCGCTCCCCGCTCCCCGCTCCCCGCTCCCGCTCCCCGCTCCCGCTCCACGCCCCCGCTCCCCGCTCCCCGCCCCCGCTCCACGCTCCCGCTCCCCACTCCCGCTCCACGCTCCCGCTCCACGCTCCCGCTCCTGGGAGCTGAGCCGGTGCCAGTTCAGTCGCAGGTCCGACTTCACGATCCGGCGCGCTTGAAGCGTTTCCGCGGGTCGCACCCGATGACTTTTGTAGCAAATTGACCCTGAATCATCGACACAGTCGTATTCGGATCATGAGCCTTTTTCAGATTGTTGTCCCTTGTTATCAGGACACGCTGACGTCCGGGCCAATTAATGTGCTATGCAATGACGCACGAAGTTGGCCGGGGCAAATAGGGGGCCGTCGTGTCTATGGTTCGTCGCAGGCCAGGCCTGGTCTGGCTGGGGATATTGAGTGCCGTCGGCGCGGTGATAGCAAGCGGCCTTGTGGCAGTTGCCGCAGTGACCGTAAGTACGCCGAAGCGCGCGATCGTCCTGTGCCAGGCCTATGGGCGACACACGGTTCAAAGTCGCGGCACCGAATACTTCGTGCGCAACGATGTATTCACTCCCGAGCGGGAATGTATAGAATTGAGCAAGAACGGCTTGGGCTTTACCGTTAGCGCTTCGCACGCGCATAGCACGCACGGCGACACCGACGCCTTTCCAGAAGTGGTTTACGGATGCGAGTGGGGTGCTTGCACCCCAGGCAGTCAACTACCGCGCCGGGTGTACCGGTTGCGGTCACTTAGTACCTCCTGGTCAACGAGCTGGCGGCGAGCCCCTGGCCACTTCGACGTCGGCTATGACGACTGGTTCGGCTACCTGCACACGACGAACGGCCAGTCCAAAGGCGCCGAGTTGATGATCTGGCTCGGCACCAAGGGGTTCGGCACGCCGTACGGGGATCCGATCGTCAAGATCGACAGGGGCCCGCTGGTACTACGCCAGGCATCGGGCCTGCAATCGATACGGCTGCTGGAATTACGTACTGTTCCGCCGGGTCATCACGACCGCGGACGTGCATCTGAATCTGCTGCCGTTCATCCACTACGCGCAGGTCAGGGGACAGATCGATGACCGCTGGTACCTGAAGTCGGTGAACGCCGGGTTCGAGATCTGGCGGCAGGGCCAGGGGTTGTCTGTGCACTCCTACTCGGTGCAGATCAGGCTCAAGGCGGCGCACCACAAGGTCAGGAAGCATCACCGGCACCGCTGACGGTGCGGCTGTCGGCAGTAGCTGCTTGGATAGCTGGGTGCGAATCGCTACCTGGAATGTGAATTCGGTGCTGGCCAGACTGCCCCGCCTGGTCGAGTGGCTTGAGCAGGCCAGCCCTGACGTGGTCTGCCTCCAGGAGACCAAGGTCGAGGACTTCCCCGTGGCTGCGGTGCAGCCGCTCGGCTACGAGGTCGAGCACCTAGGTGAGGGCCGGTGGAACGGCGTCGCCCTGCTATCCAGGGTCGGCTTCAGCGCGGTGACGCGCGGCCTGCCCGATGATCCCGGCTTCCCTGACCCGGCCGTCCGCGAGGCCAGGACGCTGGCGGCGACCTGCGGGCCCGTCCGGGTCCGATCGGTCTACGTGCCGAACGGGCGCACCCCTGAGGACCCGCACTACGCCTACAAGCTGCGGTGGCTGGCCGCCCTCAGGTCGGCGGTGGCAGCTGACACGACGGGGAGCACGCCGTTCGCCGTGATGGGCGACTTCAATATCGCGCCCACCGACGACGACGTCTGGGATCGGGCCGCCTTCGTCGGGTCGACCCACGTCACCGAGCCGGAGCGATCCGAGCTAGCGCAGTTGCTCAAGGCCGGGCTCACCGACGTGGAGCCGCGCATCGCCAAGGGCAACCCCTTTACCTACTGGGACTACCGGGCTGGCTCCTTCCACAAGGGCATGGGCATGCGCATCGACCTGGTACTCGCGAACGCCGCGCTGACCGGGCAAATCACTGATGCCTGGATCGACCGGGAGGCGCGAAAGGGCAAGGGCCCGAGCGACCACGCGCCGGTGGTCGTCGACCTCAGCTTGTGACAGGCTGCCAGTTGGGCGACCTTTTCTCAAGGAAGGCCGCGATCCCTTCCTGAGCATCAGGAAGCTGGCTGGTGGCGGCCATCACCTCGACCGCGTAGTCGTAGGCCTTTGCCTGGTCAAGCTCGAGCTGCGTGTACAAGGCCTGCTTGCCGATGCCCTTGCTCTGGGCGGAGCCTCGCGGTCACCCGGCCGAGCAACTCTGGCCACGGCCGTGTCAAGCTGATCCGCGGCGACGACCCGGTTGACCAAGCCCCAATCGAGCGCGGTCCGGGCATCGATGGTGTCACCGGACAGCGCCAATTCGGTCGCGCGCTTCCGGCCTACGTTCCTGGCAATCGCCACCATCGGGGTGTGACAGAACCAGCCGCCCTTGCCGCCAGGAGCGGCGAACCCGGCATCCTCGCTGGCCACCGCAAGGTCGGCGGAAGCCACTAGCTGACAGCCCGCTGCCGTGGCGAGGCCGTGCACCCTGGCCACGACCGGCTGCGGCACCTGCTGCATCAGCGTCATCAGCTCGGTGCAGGTAATCAGCAGAGTACGCGACGCTGGTCAGGTCTGCTCCGGCGACGTCAGCGAAGTCGTGTCCCGAGCAGAACACCGGCCCGTTTCCGGCCAGGACGATCCCGGTAGCGTCGCTCTTGCCGACCTCAGTGAACGCGGCGATCAGCTCCCGCAGGTGCGGCAGCGACAGCGCATTGCGGCGGCGCGGGCGATCCATCGTGATCGTGGCGAAGTCGCCGGAACGGGTCAGGCCGATGTGCTCGAACTCCACCTGGCAGCCTCCTTCTACTCCCGTCCAGTATCCCTACTGCCAGAGCGCGAGTAGCTGCGCAGGGCTGATATTGCCGCCGCTGCAAATGACCGCGACCCGTTGCCCGGCGAACCGAGCCGGATCAGCCAGGACGGCGGCCAGCGCGGCTGCCCCTGACGGCTCGACCAGGTTGCGGGTCTTTTCAATCATGATCTTGGTCGCATCCTTGAGCTGGTCCTCGCTGACCAGGACGAAGTCATCGAGCCACTCCCCCATGATGCGCTGCGTCAGCTCGAACGCGGTCCCGCGTCGCCATGCCTTCAGCGAAGGTGCTGTTGCTGGCCGGGATGAGTTCCTTGGCCCGCCAGGACTGGTAGGCCGACGGGGCGGCCTGCGCCTGCACGGCGATAACCTTGATGCCAGGACGCACCGCCTTGGCCACGATGCACGTGCCGGCCGCGCCGCTGCCACCGCCGACCGGCACGATGATCACCTCGACGTCCGGACGCTGCTCAAGCAGTTCCAGCGTGTAGGTGCCGACCCCGGCGAGAAGCGCGGCTCGTTGGCCGAATGGATGTACCGGTAGCCGTGCTCGACGGCCAGCTTCTCGCAGTGCTCGCGGGCGTCATCAAAGTCCCGGCCGAAGAACTCGACCTCCGCGCCGAGCGCTCGCATCGACTCGACCTTGACCGGGTTGGCCTGCTCGGGCACGCAGATGACGGCACGGACGCCGAGCAGCTTCGTCGCATAGGCAATGGACTGACCGTGGTTGCCGGTCGACGCCGTGACGACGCCGGCGTTGCGCTCGTCCTGCGTCAGCTGGCTGACCAGGTTGATACCGCCGCGCACCTTAAATGCACCGATCGGCAGGTGATTCTCGTGCTTGACCCACAGGCTTGTGCCAGGCCAGTTCATCCAGGATCGGGTAGCTGTACAGCGGGGTCAGTGGCAAGTAGGGCGCGATTCGCTGGCGCGCGGCCAACACGTCGGCAAGATCAGGAACATTCGATGCGCTCATGTCCTGTATGTACCACGTGCCCCCTCGCCGCACACCGCCCAAGCCGCCCACCGTCCAAGCCGCCCGCCCAAAGGCCGCCCCCAACCCGCGTACCCCGCGCCCCGCGCCCCGCCCCCGCCCCACCCCCGGCTCCCCCCGCTGGCCCCCTCTCGCCCCGCCCCTGGCTCCCCTCGCTCGCCCCCGCTCGCCCCGCCCCCGGCACCCTCACCCCCGGCTCCCCGGCTCCCCTCGCTCGCCCCCGCTCGCCCCCGCCCGGGCTCCCCCTCCTCCGCCCCCGCTCGCCCCCGCTCGCCCTTCGATCGTGAGCAACGGGGTCGCCCCGTTGCTACCAGGTGAGCAACGGGGCGACCCCGTTGCTCACGAGAGCCCCGGCCCCGAGGCCGCGCGGGCCGGGGAGCCAGGGGGCCGGGAGGCTGGGACGCCGGGAGGCCAGGGGGCCGGGACGCCGGGGGCCGAGGCTGGGGGCGGGGCCGGCGGGCCCCGGGGGGCCGGGGGCGTTGGGCGGAGTGTCCTAAATGGGCGCTGGGTGGACGCCATGGACGGCTCTGGCACTTTCGTCAAGGCTTGAAATATTACAGTCACGTAACAGTGCATCAAGGAGGGCTTGAGCCATTACGTGACTGGGGCTTACGCTCCTGGCAATCAACTCGGTAAGCGCTTTCCGCACTCGGCTTCGTCCGTCGGTAAGCGCTTACCGGCGGTGAGGTCCCCCAGCCTCGCGAGGAGCCTGATGCCCGACCACCGGCGAACATCGAGTCGCCGCCCACGATCTACGACGTGGCGCGGGCCGCCGGCGTCTCGATCGCGTCGGTGTCTCGGGTGCTGAACGGCGCCCGCAACCCGCGTCAGGAAACCAGGGATCGGGTGCTGCGAGCGGTCGCTGAGCTTGGCTTCGTACCTGACGGCGCCGCTCGCGCGCTCTCGGCTCGGCTGAAGGAAGTCGTCGGGGTGGTGTTCCGCCGGGTTCCCTGGGGCGAGAGCAGCGACGGCGCCATCACTGAAGAAGACGAGAGCCTGCAATTCACCGACGTGATCAACCGTGGCGTCGAGGTGGCGGCGCAGCGACGTGGGTTCAACTTGCTGGTCGGATCGGTCGACGTCGACGGGCATGACGCGCACCGTCGGGTCATGACGATTGCACGCAAATGCGACGGGCTGATCTTGCACGACCGGGTGCTAGAGCCGGACCGGCTGGCCCAGCTGGCCCGCCAGGTGCCGGTCGTCACGCTGGCCGGAGTGGCGACCGAGGCCACCGCCAACGTCCGAGGTGACAACACGGCCGGCATGGCCGAGCTGGCCAGGCACCTGATCGAAGACCACGGCTATCTCACCATCGCCTACCTGGCTGGCCACGCTGATAGCCCGGACAACGTGGCCAGGCGGCGCGCGGTCGCGCAGGCCGCGGCGAGCGCGGGCGTGCTGTTTACCGACGGGCCGCAATGGCAGGGCAACTACTTGGCTTCCGGCGGCGCTCGTACGATTCGGCAGTTGCTGGCCGAGCGGGCCTGGCTGCCAAGGGCGATCGTGTGCGCGAACGACCAGACCGCCCTCGGCGTGATGTATGAGCTGGCCAAACATGGCATCGACGTGCCGGGTGAGATCGCGGTGACCGGGTTCGACGACATTCCGGTCGCCCGTCATCTGCGACCGCAACTCACCTCGGTGCGCCAGCCGATCCAAGACCTCGGCGCGACCGCCTTCGACGTGCTCAGGTCCATGATCGCTAGCCGGGATCAGCCCGGCCACGAGCCGCCAGAGCGGGACGTCGTGCTGCCGACCAAGCTGGTCCGCCGGGAAAGCTGCGGCTGCCCGCCAGACCCGCCGGACCCGCCGGACCCGCCAGACCCGCCAGACCCGCCAGAAGGGAGCCATTGATGCGACTGATCGCCCGGCGCCTCGTGCTGTACGCCCTGACCGCGATCGTCGCGATCACGGTGAACTTCTTTATCCCTCGGCTCATGCCAGGAAACCCGGTCGAGGTCGCCATCGGCCACATGCAGGACCGGGTCACTCCCGGCACCATTCGCGCACTTGACCTGCAGTACGGCATCAACACCAAGCTCAGCCTGCTCGGTCAGTACTGGCACTACCTGGGCCAGCTCGCCCAAGGAAATCTCGGTATTTCGTTCAGCTCCTACCCGGCCACGGTGGCCAGCGTGATCCGCAACGCGCTGCCGTGGACCATCGGGCTGGTCGGCCTGGCCACCATCATCAGCTTCGTGGCTGGCACGCTGCTCGGCATCGCGGCCGCCTGGCGACGCGGCTCCTGGCTGGACAACTTGCTGCCGGCCATGACGTTCTTCCAGGCGGCGCCGTACTTCTTCGTGGCGATCTTGATGGTGGCCGTGTTCGCCACGAAGCTCGGCTGGTTTCCGCAGAACTCCGGCTACAACACCACCACCTTGGACCCTGGCCTCAATTGGCCCTTCCTGTCCGACCTGATCGACCACGCCATCTTGCCCGCGCTCACGATCGTGGTCGGCTCCATCGCCGGCTGGGTGATCGGCATGCGCAACATGATGCTGACCACGATGGACGAGGACTACGTGCTGATCGCGGCCGCCAAGGGACTATCTAATCGGCGGGTAATCGGCTACGCGGCCAGGAACGCGATCCTGCCAAGCGTCTCGGGGTTCTCGCTGGCGATCGGCTTCGTGGTGAGCGGCTCGCTGCTCACCGAGATCGTCTTTTCCTATCCCGGCATCGGCTACATCCTGCTGCAGGCCATCGGCAACGAGGATTACCCACTGCTCCAAGGCATTTTCCTGGTCATCACGTTCGCGGTGCTCGCCGCGAACCTGATCGCCGACTTCGCCTACTCATTCCTTGATCCGCGAACTCGGCAGGAGGCGTAATGTCCGCAGTTTTCGGAACCGGATCGCTTCCGGTCGACCCGCTCCAAGCAGGCCAGCGTCGTCGGCAGCGGACCTGGCAGTTGCCGAAGTCGCTCAAGATCAGGATCGGACTCGCCCTCACGCTGGTCTTCACCTTGCTCGCGATCATCGGCCCCTGGCTGGCGCCGTTCAACCCGAACGCGAGCCTGTCTACCACCAATGGCGTGCCGCAGGCACCGTCGGCGCACCACTGGCTCGGCACCACCCAGGTACAGCAAGATGTGTTGTCGCAACTGCTGGCCGGGGGCCGGTCCACCATCTTGGTCGCGCTGATCGCCGGCCTTGTCGCGACCGCGCTGGCCGCCGTCTTCGGCGTCACGGCCGGCTACTACGGCGGCTGGCTTGATGACGTGCTCTCCATGCTGGCGAACATCTTCCTTGTGCTGCCGGCGCTACCCCTGCTGATCGTGATCTTCGGGTTCCTTTCCAAGAGCGCCAACCCCAACGACGTGCTGATCGGACTGGTGATCAGCATTACCGGCTGGGCGTTCGGGGCGCGCGTGCTGCGCGCCCAGACCTTGTCCATGCGGAACCGGGATTACGTCACCTCAGCCAAGATCATCGGGGAACGCGGCTGGCGGATCATGCTGTTCGAGATCCTGCCCAACCTGGTGCCGATCGTGGCGACCTCGTTCCTTTTCACTGTCATCTACGGTGTCGGCGCCTACACCGCGCTGTCCTTTCTTGGCGTGATCAGCGTGGCGCACTGGAGCTGGGGCACCATGCTCTACTGGGCGCAGAGCGCCCAGGCCGCCCAGCAGGTGCACATCGAGTGGTGGTGGTTCGTGCCGCCGGGCCTGGCCGTCGGCCTGTTCGGCACCGCGCTCGCGCTGCTGAATTTCGGCATCGACGAATTCATCAACCCCAGGCTCCGGGCCGCTGGCCTGTCCAGGCGGGTCGCCCGCCGGGCGGGTCTACCCGTTCGTCCGCAGCTCGGCCTCACTCCCGTGGTCCGAGCGAGCACCGTCCGGTCGGAGGGCCAGTGACTCCCCTGCTCGAAGTATCTGGCTTGTCGGTGGACTACGGCTTCGGCGACCAGGCCGTGCACGCGGTGCAGGCGGCTGACCTGGTACTGCACCGGGGCGAAGTATTCGGCTTGGCGGGCGAGAGCGGCAGCGGCAAGTCGACCCTCGCCTACGCGATCGCCCGCCTGCTCAAGATGCCCGGCGTGATTACCGGCGGCAGCGTGCTCTTCCACCAGGACAGTGCTGGCGGCCAGGGTGGCACGGTTGACCTGCTCAACGCCGAGCTGGCCCAACTGCGCGAGCTGCGCTGGAATCAGCTCGCGGTGGTACTGCAAAGCGCGATGCACGCGCTGAACCCGGTGATGCGGATCGGGCCGCAGCTCACCGACGTCTTGCAGGCGCACAAGCCACAACTCGACCGGGCCCAGCGGCAGGCCAGGGCGGCCGAGTTGCTTGGCCTGGTCGGGATCAACGCTGACCGGCTGACCAGCTACCCGCATGAGCTGTCCGGCGGCATGCGGCAGCGAGTCATGATCGCGATGGCGCTCGCGCTCGAGCCGATGCTACTCATCTTGGATGAGCCAACGACCGCGCTCGACGTCGTCACCCAGCGGGAGATCCTTGAGGAACTCGCCGAGTTGCGTGCGCGGCTCGGCTTCGCGGTGCTGTTCATCACCCACGACCTGTCCTTGCTGGTGGAGATCGCCGACACGATCGCGGTGATGTACGCCGGACGGCTGATCGAGTCGGCGCCGGCGGCCGAGCTGTACCGTGCGCCCAGGCACCCCTACTCCTACGGACTGCTGCACAGCTCCCCCGGACTGCGCGGCCCGCGGGTGCGGATGACCGGGATCGCCGGGTCGCCGCCCGACCTGGGCGACCTGCCGAGTGGCTGCGTTTTTCATCCGCGGTGTAAATACGCGATGGAGCGATGCCTGACTCAGCCGCCTCCGCTGATCACTCCCCCAGCTGACCTGCGCGCGGCCAGGCACCGGCTGGTCGCCTGCTGGCTGCACGAAGAGCAGGCGCCGGCCGAGCTCGCTGTCGCCGGGAGCCGGACATGACCGCGCCACTACTGGAAGCCAAGGGCCTGACCAAGCACTTCGGAGTGCATGCCAGCAGGCGCAGCCCGCGCGGCGGCGTGGTGCACGCGGTCGATGACGTCAACCTGGTCGTCGAGCCCGGCAGCATCACCGCGATCGTCGGGGAGAGCGGATCGGGCAAGTCAACTTTGGCCCGGCTGCTGGCCCGGCTGATCAAGCCGACTAGCGGCGAGATCACCCTGCACGCCGATTCGCCCACCGGGCCGGTCAAGAACCGCCGCAGCTACACTCGCGCGGTCCAGCTCGTGCTGCAGGACCCGTTCTCGGCACTGAACCCGATCCACGACGTCAGCTATCACTTGACCAGGCCGCTCAAGGTACACAAGCTGGCCGGCTCCGTCGACGAGCTGCTGACCAGGGTCGCGCTGTCACCGGCGCTGGCGGACAAATACCCCCACGAACTGTCTGGCGGGCAGCGTCAGCGGGTGGCGATCGCCCGGGCGCTGGCCGTGCGGCCGCAATTGCTGCTCGCCGACGAGCCAGTGTCCATGCTGGACGTCTCGATCCGGCTCGGCGTCCTGAACCTGCTCGCCGACCTGCGCGAACGGGACGGGGTTGCGATCGTTTACGTCACGCATGACATCGCTTCGGCTCGCTACCTGGCCGACAACGTGGCAGTCATGTATGCGGGTCGGATCATCGAGTACGGCCCGGCCGCCCAGGTGACCGACCACCCGGAGCATCCGTACACCGAGCTGCTGATCAGTGCGGCACCTGACCCTGAGCGGCCGCAGCCGGTGTCGCTGCGCGGCCGGGGGGCCGCGCCGAGCCTGATCAGCCCGCCGTCTGGCTGCCGGTTCCATCCCCGCTGCCCGCACGCCATGCCGGTGTGCAGCCAGCAGGTCCCGGCCATGACCCAAGTGGCCCCAGGTCACGTCAGCGCTTGCTGGCTGCATGCCAGCGCCGAAGTCACGAACGCGCGAAAGGAGGCGTGAGAGCGCGGGCCCGGCCGACCCGCGCCGCACCAGTTCTGAACAGACCCGCACGGTCGCACAAGACAGGCCGGTGAGAGCCGGCCGGGCAACATGGAGTTTAGGCAATGAAACAACCGCTCTTGAAGAGCCTGGTCATCGCGGGCGTAGTCGCGCTCGGCCTGACCGCCTGCAGCAGTTCGTCGTCGCCGGGCAATCACGCGACGACGCAGGGCAAGCCGCTGGTGATTGTGGACAACACCGGCGAGACATTCACGCAGAACTTCAATCCGTATGTATCGACCTCTCTTGGCAACTCCAACAACTCGACCGCGCTGGTGTATGAGCCGCTGCTGATGTTCAACATCATGCGGCCGACGCAGGCGCCGATCCCCTGGCTTGCCACCAAGTACGCCTGGTCCAATGGCGGCAAGACGCTCACTTTCACCATCCGCAAGGGCGTGAAGTTCAGCGACGGCAAGCCGCTCACCGCAGCCGACGTGGCGTTCAGCTTCAACTTGCTGAAGAACAACCCGACGCTGACGCCCACGGCGCCGCCGCCAGCACCAGCTACGGCCACCGCGCCGAACGCCACCACCGCGGTGCTGACGTACAACCAGCCTGAATACGCCAACCTGTTCCTGATCGGCGGCATGTACATCGTGCCGCAGCACATCTGGCAGAACGTGTCTAACCCGGCCACGTTCGCTGACCCGAATCCGGTCGGCACCGGCCCGTACGTGGTGTCGCAGTTCTCCGCGCAGAAGTACACGCTGAGCGAGAACAAGCACTACTGGGACAAGTCCAGCCTGCACGTCCCGTCGATCATCTTCCCGAACTTCGTCAGCAACACGACGGCCAACCCGGCCCTGTCGCAAGGACAGATTGACTACGCGGGCAACGACGTGAGCAACGTCCAGGCCAACTTCCTGGCGAAGAGCACCGACTATCACACCTGGACCTCGGACAAGCCGTGGTTCTCCGACAACAACGTGGTCACCCTCTGGCTGAACACCACCAGGGCGCCGCTCAACGACCCCAAGGTCAGGCTGGCTATCAGCGCTGGCATTGACCGCCAGCAACTCTCCACTCAAGGCGAGACCGACTATGAGCCGCCGGCCACCTCGTCGGGCGGGCTGCTGCTGCCGATCGACAACGCGCTGCTCGACTCCAGCTACGCCAATGACCTCAGCCCGACGTCGAACGCTGGCAAGGTCAGCCAGCTGCTGTCCAGCGACGGCTGGAAGAAGGTCAACGGCAAGTGGACCAAGGACGGCAAGGAGATCAAGTTCGCGATCGAGGACCCGTCCTCCTACACCGACTACGCCACCGACGCTCAGCTCATCGCGACCCAGCTCAACAGCGAGGGCTTCGACGTCAGCTTCGACGGCGTCCAGTCCACCCAGTGGTACGCCGACTACCCGGTCGGCAACTTCGACGCGATGATCCACTGGAGCAACCAGGGCCCGAACCCTTACTACTACTTCCAGAACTGGCTGGACAGCACCCAGACGGCACCCATCGGCAAGCCAGCCGCCGGGGACTTCGGTCGCTTCAACAGCCCGGTCGCTGAGAAGGCGCTGGCCCAGTTCGCCGGCAGTGACAGCCCGTCGGTGCAGCAGTCCGCGCTGAACACGCTGCAGCAGGTGGTGTCGACCCAGGCGCCAGTGATCCCGTTGCTGTATGGCGCGGCCTGGTATGAGTACAGCACGAAGGACTACACCGGCTGGCCGACCGCGTCGGACCAGTACAACAACCCAGTACCGAACGATCCCTACATCCTGGCCACGGTCTTGCACCTCAAGCCCGTTAGCTGAGCTCACGTCAGCATGCCAACTCCATACGAGGGGCGGAGCGCGCCCGGCCGGGTCACCGGCCGGGCGGGCGCCCGCGAACACAGCAACGACGCCGACCTGATCGCCGGGCTATCGCTGCACGACAAGGTGCTGCTGCTGACTGGGGCGGACAGCTGGCGCACTCAAGGAGTGCAGGCCATCGGCCTGCAGCCGATGATCATGTCGGATGGGCCGACCGGTGCCCGTGGCGTCGTGCTTGACGAGCGGCAGCCGAGTACCTGCCTGCCGTGCTCGTCAGCGCTTGGCGCGACCTGGGACACCGAGCTAGTGCACGAACTAGCTTTCGCGCTCGGCAGCGAGGCCGCAAGCAAGGGCATCAGCGTGCTGCTCGGTCCGACCATCAACTTGATGCGGACGCCAGCCGGTGGCCGCGGCTTCGAGTGCTTCGCCGAGGACCCGGTGCTGACCGCCCGGCTGGCGGTCAGCTACGTGCGGGGGCTGCAAGCGGCCGGAGTCGGGGCGACGGCCAAGCACTACGTCGGCAACGACAGCGAGACCCAGCGCTGGTCCTACGACGCGAAGATCAGCGAGCAAGTACTGCGCGAGCTGTACCTGGCACCGTTCGAAGCCTGCGTACGCGAGGCCGACGTGGCGCTGGTAATGGCTGCCTACAACCAGGTCAACGGCGTGCCGATGACCGAGAACGGCACGCTGCTCGCCGGGGTGCTTAAAGGCGAGTGGGGGTTCGGCGGCGTCGTCACCTCGGACTGGCACGCGGCCCGCAGCACCACGGCAACAGCGCTGGCCACGCTCGACCTGTCGATGCCAGGCCCGGACGGGCCCTGGGGCGAGCACCTGGCTGACGCCGTCGCCGCCGGCCTGGTCACCGAAGAGGTACTCGACGACAAGCTGCTCCGGCTGCTGCGGCTGGCCCGCCGCTGTGGTGCCATGGGCGACGATTTGCGCGAGCCTGGGCCCGTGTCGTTGATCGACCCCGCCTTGCTGCGGCGAGTCACCGCGACGTCATTCGTACTGCTCAGCAACGCCGGCCGGGTGCTGCCGCTTGAGCCAGGCGGGCTCGGCAAGCTCGCCGTGATCGGCCCGAACGCGATCCGGCCCACGATTCAGGGCTCAGGCGCGGTCGTCGTCGCGCCGGTCAGCCTGTCCACTCCGGCGGCGGCACTGGCCAGTCGGCTCGGCGACCGCGTCGAAGTGGCTGAAGGCTGCCAGACCTGGACGCTGCTGCCCCCGCCGACCGACGGCACGCTGACCGATCCGGTCACCGGAGCGGCGGGGCTGCACCTGGAGTTCGTCGCCGCCGACGGCACCGTGCTCAGGGCCGAGCGGCGAACCGCGACGGCGTTCGCCTGGTGGGATCATCTACCGCCTGGCATCGGCTGGGGCGAGACCGGCAGCATCAGGCTGACCACGAACTACACACCGGAGCAGAGCGGCCCGCACCTCATCGGCGCGGCCGGCATCGGCAGGCTCACCGTCACCGTCGACGGCGAGACCGTCGCCGACCGGACGACCTTGGTACCGGCCGATCCGGTGCAGGCGATGACCAACCCAGGTCAGGTCAGAGCAGGGGTGGAGGTACAGGCCGACCGGCCGGTACGGATTTGCATCGAGTTTCGGCCCGCAGCCGATGGTGCCGGGCCGCTGACGATCAGGTTCGGGATCGTGCAGGCCGCCGACGACGACGCGCTACTGGACGCGGCGGTGCGGGCGGCGGCGTCCGCCGATGCCGCCATCGTGGTGGTCGGCTCGGCTGAGCTGACCGAGTGCGAGGGGTTCGATCGGCCGACCTTGATGCTGCCCGGCCGGCAAGACGAGTTGGTCGGCCGGGTCGCAGCGGTCAATGCCAAGACGATCGTCGTGGTGAACGCCGGCATGCCGGTGCTGATGCCATGGGCCGACCAGGTCGCTGCGGTAATCCAGGCCTGGATGCCCGGCCAAGAGTTCGGCGCGGCGCTCGCTGACGTGCTGTTCGGCGTGGTCGAGCCGGGCGGGCGGCTGCCGGTGAGCATCCCGTTCGCCGAGGCCGACTGTCCTGTGCTTGATGCGACACCGGTGGCTGGGGTGGTGGAGTACACCGAGGGTCTGCTGATCGGCTACCGAGGCTATGACGCGGCCGGGACCAGCCCGCGCTTCGAGTTCGGCCACGGCCTCGGCTATACCGAGTGGGATTACGTGCGCGTCCAACCAGTGGGCGAGTATGTGGCCGGACAGGATCTGGTCCTGCGAGCCATTGTGAGAAATGCCGGCCCCAGGTTCGGCCGGGAGATTGTCCAGGCCTACCTGACTGGCCCGCCGGGCGAGGCCGGGCGGCCAGCGCTGGCGCTCGCCGCGTTCGCGGTCGCGACGGCCGGGCCGGGCGAATCAGCGGCAGTGGAGCTGCGGTTGCCAGCGCGGTCGTTCGCCCGGTGGGAGGCGAAGGCGGGCGGCTGGGACTGGCCGCCCGGGCCATACTCCGTGCAGATCGGTCGCTCCGCCCGCGACCTCCGCCTCTCGCACTCGATCGCCTAGACGGCTAGAACCTGGCCCGCCCGCAGGCCACCGATCCCACCATGCCGACCCAGATTCCGCGCTCTTGCCATGCACCGATGATCGGTATATAACTTTGGTATGACTAGGCAAGCCATTCAGGAACCTACGTTCCTGATCCTGACCGCGCTCGCGGCTGGGCCGCAGCACGGCTACGGGATCATGACGGACGTGGCGCGGATCTCCGCTGAGCGGGTCACGCTCCGGGCCGGGACGCTTTACGCGGCGCTTGACCGGCTGCGTAACGACGGACTGATTGACGTCGAGCGCGAGGAAGTGGTGGACAGCCGGCTGCGCCGGTATTACCAGCTGACCCCGGCTGGGATCGCGATGCTCCAGACCGAGGCCGCCAGGATGGCGGCCAACGCCAAGGTCGCGGTCAGCCGGCTGAAGACGCTCGCGGCCGGCGCGTCATGACGGCGCCGCTTGAGCGCAGGTATCGTCGCCTGCTGGCCTGGTTTCCGGCCGAGCATCGTCAAATGTATGGCGAGGAGATGGTGGGAGTGCTGCTCGCTTCCGCGTCAGACGGTCAGCGTAAGCCAAGGCCAGCCGAACTGGCTGACCTCATCGCTGGCGGCCTGCGAACCAGGTTCCGCTGGCTGCTCCGGGGCGATCGACTTGATCAGGACTGGCGGGACGGGCTGGCCGGCTACAGCGTCGCGGCCCCGATCCTGATGCTGATCTTCATGTCGTACCAGCTTTACAACGCGTTCAGGTTCCGGCCGATCTTCCTGCTCCGGGTGGACGCCTACTACCGGCACCTTTATGACGTCGGCAGGACCTCGGTCGTGCTGATGGAGATCGCCACGGCAGCCATGGTCATCGCGCTCATCGCCGCGCCTGCGCTGATCAGGCGCCAGTACCGGCCGGCGCTGACGGTGGCGATACTCACGCCGACGGTGCTTGGCGCTGTCGCGACGCTCTACTTTGACCTGGCCACCGGTCCACTCGATGACCGCCAGGTTGGCTTCACGGTCTTCTTCGCGATCGAACTCATTGCCGTCGTCGTCGCCAGGGACCCGGGCCGAGGCTGGCGGATACTCGGTCGTAAGAGCCTGATCTTCCTTGGTGTCGTCGCCGTCTTCGCAGCGCTCGAAACCTTCGCGTTCCAGGCGGTCGCGAGCACGGACTTCGAGCGGAGTCCCGTTCAGATCGCGATCGGCATCGTCGCGGTGGCGCTGGTACTGATCTTCGGATCTAAGGCCGTCAAGCGCATGCTGGCGCTGCTCGCCATCCCCGGTTACCCGATCCTCGTCTCGGTGATGGTGTACAGCGTCTTCTACGCGACCCGCTATGGCGGCCCCGACTACCTCCAGGTGCTCTACCTGCCGACGCTGGTGATCGCCTTGCTGGTCGCGCTGGCGATGTGGCAGGCCAGCCGACAGGACGGCAGGCCAGAGCCGACCAGCGGCTGACCTCGACCGGTCAGGCCGGCTCCTCAAGCCATTGCTGTAGCTTGCTCATGCCACTCAGCCAGCGGTCGGGATCGGCGGCCCGGCCCGCGTACATGTCGCCGGCCTGCGGGTGCGGCAGGATCAGGAACCGGCCGTCGGCGATGGCCGCCATCACCACGTCGGCGACGTCCTCCGGCATGATCGCGTCGTTGCCGAGCAACTTCTCGCTGGTCGGGTCGCTGCCGTTGAACATGCCGGTGCGCACGCCCATCGGGCAGATCGCCTGCACGGTCAGGCCGCGGTGCCGGTGCGTCAGCGACAGCCACTCGGCGAACCCGAGCGCGGCGTGCTTGGTCACCGAGTACGGCGCGGCACCGGGGGTGGCGAGCAGCCCGGCTGCCGACACGGTGCAGATCAGGTGGCCGCTGCCGCGCTCCAGCCAGGGCCCGAGCAGCAGCCGGGCTGCGCGGACGTGCGCCATCACGTTGACCTGCCAGGAGTCGGCCCAGTCGGCCTCGCTCGCCTCCGGGCCACCGGTACGGGCAATTCCGGCATTAGCGCAGTACAGGTCGATTTCGCCAAGCTCGGTGCGGGCCGCCGTGATGAGCGCGGCAACGCCGGCTTCGGTGGACGCGTCACCAGGGATGGCGACCGCAAGGCCGCCGTTGGACTCGTCGACCGAGCTCGCGACGGACGCGGCCGCGTCGCCGTTGAGGTCGTTGACGACGACCCTGGCGCCCTCGGCCACGAACCGGCGAGCGAGTGCCGCGCCGATGCCGCTGCCGCCGCCCGTTACCACGATGCCAGCGCCGACCACCGAATCCATCATGGACCTCCGCGTTGGGGTTGTTGGCTGAACTGTACGGGGGCAGGCTGGTGACCGTAAATCCCGTCCCGCCCAAGGAGCGCCCATGCCGGTACTAGACGAGCTTGTCGCCGCATTGCGCCTGGCCGCCATCGAGGTGATCGACCTCACCGCGCCGTTGCGCAGCGATACGCCGGTGATCAAGCTGCCCGAGCCGTTCGGCAACACGATCTCCTTCTCGCTGACCGAGATCAGCCGGTACGACGACAGGGGCCCGGCCTGGTACTGGAACAACATCGCCACCGGCGAGCACACCGGCACCCACTTCGACGCCCCGGTGCACTGGCTGACCGGCCGGGACGGCGAAGACGTGGCTCAGGTGGCCGCGAGCAAGCTGATCGCGCCCGCCGTGGTTCTCGACTTCAGCGCCGAAGCGGCCGCCGATCCCGACTTCCTGCTCCAGGTTGAGCACATCAAGCAGTGGGAAGGTGCGCATGGCTCATTGCCCGATGGCGGCTGGCTGCTGTACCGGACCGGGTGGGACGTGCGTTCTGGCAGTCAGGAAGAGTTCTTGAACGCCGATGAGACCGGACCCCACACGCCCGGCGTGTCGGTGGAGTGCGCGCACTGGCTGGCGACGCAGTCCCCGCTGCTCGGCTTCGGCGTCGAGACGGTCGGTACCGACGCGGGCGCCGCCCACTCGTTTGACCCGCCGTTCCCCTGCCATGCGGCACTACTCGGCGCGGGCAAATACGGGCTGACTCAGCTGCAGAACCTGGCCAGGCTGCCAGCTACCGGAGCGGTGCTAATCGCCGGGCCGCTGCCGATCGAGGGCGGCTCTGGCAGTCCGTGCCGGGTACTCGCGCTCGTGGAGCGCTTGCCGTGAAAGTCACTGACGCCGTCGCCGACGTGCTGGTCAAGCTAGGTGCCGACACTGTCTTCGGCCTCGTGGGCAGCGGTAACTTCCAGGTCACCAACGCGCTGATCGAACGAGGCACCCGGTTTATCCCGGCCCGGCATGAGGGCGGCGCGGCCAGCATGGCTGACGGCTGGGCCAGGCTGACCGGCCGACCTGGCATCGTCTGCGTACACCAAGGTCCTGGCCTGACCAACGCACTGACCGGCATCACCGAGGCCGCCAAGAGCCGGACGCCGATGGTGGTGCTCGCGGCGGATGTCGCGGCCAGCGCCAGGCACTCCAACTTCCGCATCGACGTCGCCGCGCTGGCGCGCGGCATCGGCGCGGTTGGCGCCCGGCTGCAGGCACCGGGATTCGCCGTGGACGATACCGTGCGGGCCTACCAGATGGCAGCCGAGCAACACCGCACCGTGATCCTGGCGCTGCCGCTCGACGTGCAGGCGGCCGACTGCGAGGGCACGGCCGGCCGGTCGTTGCGAGCGTCGGTGCCGAGCTGGTCACGGTCAGCGGCCACCGAGCCTGACGAAGCGGCGGTCGCCAGGCTTGCGGCCGCGATCCGCCGGGCCCAGCGGCCGGTGTTCATCGCCGGCCGCGGCGCTCGCAGTGCCGGGGCCAGGGCGGAACTTGAACTGGTGGCCGACCGCTGCGGCGCGCTGCTGGCAACGTCAGCCGCCGCGAAGGGTTTGTTCAAAAATAATGCCTGGGATCTTGACGTCAGCGGCGGATTCGCGTCGCCGCTGGCGGCCGAGCTAATCACTGACGCGGACCTGGTGATCGGCTGGGGCTGCGCGCTGAACGCGTGGACGCTGCGACACGGCACACTGATCGGGCCAAGCACCGTAGTCGGCCAGGTGGACGAGGATCGGGCAGCGATCGGCAGGCATCGGCCGGTGAACGTGAGCGTGACCGGCGACGTCAAGCTGACGGCCAGCGCTGTCGCGCAGGCGCTTGGCGACGGCGGAAACCAGCTCGGCTACCGGTCGGTCGAGCTGCGGGACCGGCTGGCCAGCGAGCTGCGGTGGCGGGACGTGCCGTATCAGGATGAGAGCAGCGACGGTCAGATCGACCCGCGCACGCTCAGCATCGCGCTCGATGACTTGCTGCCAGCCGAGCGGATCGTGGCGATCGACTCTGGCAACTTCATGGGCTATCCGGCAATGTTCTTGTCGGTGCCTGATGCGGACGGGTTCACGTTCACCCAGGCTTATCAGTCGGTCGGGCTCGGCCTCGCCACCGCCATCGGGTCGGCGATCGCACGGCCCGACCGGCTGGTAGTGGCCGCACTCGGCGACGGCGGCGCGCTGATGGGGATCAGTGAGCTGGAGACCGCGGTGCGCCTGAAGCTGCCGATGGTCATCGTGGTCTACGACGATGAGGCTTACGGTGCCGAGGTGCATCACTTCGGGCCTGACGGCTACCCGCTTGACACGGTGAAGTTCCCGCCTGTCGACATCGCTCAGATCGGGCGGGGCTTCGGCTGCGCCGCGGCCCGGGTGCGGCAACGCGGCGACCTCGCCCCAGTGAGCGAGTGGCTAGCCGGACCGCGGGACCGGCCGCTGCTGATCGACGCGAAGGTCACGGCCAAGCATGGCGCCTGGTGGCTGGAAGAGGCCTTCCGCGGGCACTAGCCAGGTCAGGAATCGGCGGCCACCGGCATTGGCTAGGCGACCGCCGGTGCCTCAGGCAACTCGCGCATCCGAGCGAACGGGCTGAACAGCCGCCAAAGCGCTGGCGTCAGGTTCGCGATGCAGAACACCCAAAGCGCGCCGTGGTTGCCCAGCCAGGCGGCCAGTCCGCCGCCGATCAAGGCGGCGATCGGCACGATGCCGAGCTGGCAGGTCTGCACCGACGCACTGACCCTGGCCAGCATGTCGTGCGGGCAGTAGACCTGGCAGAACGTGAAGTACAGCACCGACGACACCGTGATGCCGACCTCGATCATCATCAACCCGAGCACGAAGACGGATAGCAACGGACCGCTGCCAGCCAGCGGCAGCAGTAAGCCGAACGGGGCGGTGCCAGCTAGGGCGAGCCAGATAAGCCGGCCGTCACCGAATCGCCGGCTCAGCTTCGGGGTGATCGCGGCGCCGGCGATCCCACCGACGCTACCCAGCGCCACGACCAGGCCGACCGTCGATGCGGAGGCGTGCAGATCGCGCACCAGATAAGGGATCTCGACCACGTTGAACCCGGTCAGGCACAGATTCATCAGGCTGGCCGAGATCGTCAGGCTGCGGATCAGCGGATCGCGGAAGACGAAGCTCAGCCCGTCTTTGACCAAAGTGCGGTAAGGGACGGACTTCGGTGCCCGCGACTCTGGCGGCTCGACGACCCGGACGGCGAGGATCGCTACGATCGACACCAGGAAGCTGACCGCGTCGCTGACCAGGGCGAACGGCGCGCCAAAACCAGCCACCAGCAGGCCGGCCAGGCCAGGGCCGACCACCCGGGTGGCTGACTGGGTGGCCCGCGCCCGCGAGTTTCCGCTGCGCAGCAGCTTCTTGGGCACGACCGTGCGCAGGAAGTTCCCGTAGCTGAGGGTGAAGACCATGCTGAAGCAGCCGACGACCATCGCAGCGATGAATACCTGGGCGATGGTCAGGTCGCCGAGCGCGGCCGCGGCGGGAATGCTGCCAATCGCCAGCGCCTGGCCAAGATTCGCCGTGATCAGCAGCGGTCGCTTGTAGTGCCGGTCGATCCAGGCGCCGGTCGGCAAGCCGATCAGAGCGCTTGGCAGCCATTGCAGCGTTTCCACCAGCCCGACCTGGAAGGTGGAGCCGTGCAGCCAGATGACGATGACCAGCGGCATCGCGACCGTGGTGACCATGCTGCCGAGCTGGCTGACCGTCTGACCGGTCCAAAGCAGATTGAAATCCCGCCCGAGCCTGGGTTCGCCAGCTTCGGCAGGCCCGTCCTGAGCTGGCCCCTCCGCGGCTGACACCGCGTCCGCTGGCAACGGCTTAGCCTCCTCAGATATCGCGAGCCCCATTCTCACCTGAGCTGCGGCCCGATGCAAATTATGCAAGTGCGATGATCTTCTCTTTGATTACTAATAGTCGATCCAATTCCGTTAACACTTAAACCGGGCCAAGACTCTAGGTGCGACGACCGGATTGACCTGGCTTGCCCGCCCTGGGACGACGTCAGCACCCCGTCCTTGCAGTGCGGCCCGCCGACAGCCGAGCTTGCCGACGCCGGCGTCCAGGCGGCCGACGGTGATCAGCGACGAGGGATCGCCGGGATGCTGCGGCCGGAATCGAACAGCGGCTTGCCCGGCGATCAACCGCCTTGGCTGCCGGCTGCTGGTGGGCGAGAACATCATTGCGCTTTCTGTAGCATCAATGATCTGCGAATGCCCTTTCGCGTTAAGCCGGCCGCGCCAGGCGGCAGCTGATTTCGCGGTATCACTGGCATCGATACTGGCCGCAGCAGGCAATGACTATCAGATCTTTTATGAAATAAAAGCGAATACGAAAGCGCATGAGCCAGTGGCGCTAAAGCGGGCCGGTGCGCGCGGCGTCCAGTCCGGAATCGAGACCCGGTCGAGTCACCCACTCAAACTGATGCGCAAGGGCACGGACGCGCTGCTCTCGGGCGGTTCAGCCGGTACTTCACCGACCCTTCGCTTGGCTTCGCCCCGGCCCACCCAGCCGCCGCGTACCGGCACGGCTATCCGGTCGCCGACCTTGACCATGCCAAGATCGCCTACTTCTGCCTAGACGGGACTAGGATTGACAATGTTATTAGGTGCCACTATCTTACCCGTTAATGGTCTAGACAGCTGGGGCATTAGACCGCTCGTGAAAGAAGGAAGTCATGTCCGCAGAGCCCGCCGCTGCGTCCATTTCCACCGATGTTCTCATTGACGAGCCGATTCAATTCGAGGTCATTGCTGAGTCAACTGAGCTAGTCGACCTTGCGTACCAGCCGGTCTGCCGGGTCGCTTGCTCCGATGGCAATAGCTAGCGTCGTACCCCCCTGTCGTATCCCCTGTCGCCGCCGCTGATGACGTTCGCCAAAGCTAGGCTGCCAACACTGGGAGCAGGGCTTGGCTACCGGTCACAGTTGCACGACGGCATCGTTAGTTCTGCTGAATCGATTGACTGGCTAGAGCTCGTCGCCGACCAGTTCGTACCAGCCACCGGAGTCCGGGCTGGTCGGCTGCGTCAGCTCACCGAGCGATTCAGGTGCGTCCCGCACAGCCTCGAGCTATCCGTGGCTTCGGTCGCTGACCCGCCGGAGCGGTACGTCAGCTCGATCTGCGAGCTAGTGGCGCTGACGGAGCCGCCTTGGTTCTCCGATCACCTCGCCTTCAGCCGACTGCCGAGCGTGAACCTCGGGTCCTTCGTCCCGCCGTACCGCGACCAGGAGGCGGTGGCCAGGATCGCTCGCCGAGTGCGACAACTGCAGCGAAGGACAGGCAAGACCTTCCTACTTGAGAACATCGCCAGCCTGATCGACGTGGGCGGCGAGCTGGACGAGCCGACGTTCCTGCGCCTGATCGCGCAGCAAGCGGACTGCGGCATTCTACTTGACCTGGCCAACCTGCACAGCCGCTGCCTGCACCTTGGCCAGCAGCCGGCCAGCTTCATTAAGCGGCTTGACCTCGACCGGGTGGTGCAGGTCCATCTGGCTGGCGGCCGGGAAGTCGACGGCGTCCTGCGCGACACGCACGACCAGCCGGTACCCGAGGCGGTCTGGGACCTGCTCGCCGAAGTCGCCAGCCAGACCACGATCAACGGGGTGCTACTTGAGCGGGACGCGAACTTCCCGGCCGAGTTCGACGCGCTGCTAGTCGAGCTTGACCGGGCCAGGTCAACGATCGCGACACCGGTCAGGCCCGCCGGGCCGCCGCTCGCACCCGCGCCATCGCCGGCCGCGCAGTCGGTGCGTATCCAGGCCCGCTCACAGGCGGAGCTTGAGCATGTGCTTGACGACTGGCAGCGCCATCGCCGGCCGGTCGAAGCCGACCTGGTCAGTGACCTCTTCGCTGACGCGGCCGCGAAGCGGTTGGAGCTGATCGACCTGCTGTTCCCGGCCACGCTGGCGGTGCTGGCCGAGTCCGGCGTGCGCCGGGATCAGCTCGCGCGCCAGTTCTTCGAAGGCTGGCCGCGATCGGCCGCGCTTGAGTGCGAGCTTGGGTTCAAGCCAGCGCAGGCCGCTCAGTTTCGCGGCTGCGCCACCGCGCTCGCGGCTGAGCTTGGCTGCCAGGAACTGGCTGTGCTGGCCTGCCTTGAGGCCGAACTGGCGCTCGCCAGCCTGGCCGAGCCGACTCCGGCCGAGCCGACTCCGGCTGGGCAGGCTCCGGCGGGCGAGCGGTGTGCTTGCGAGCTGGCCGACCAGGCCGACCTGGTGTTGTGCGGTGCGGCCAGCCTGGTCAAGGTCGCGCGGCTGGTGGCCTTGCCATTCGACGCTTTCATCGCGCGGCAGGAATTGCTCAGCGGTAGCGATCGTGACGTCGGCGCGCTGCGCAAGCTGGCGGCGAGCTACCCCGAGCCGGTGCGACTGGCCTTGACCGGACGGGTGGTTCGGCTTGGCCACAGCGAATTCGCGCTGATCGCTGACCCTGCCGGGTATCAGGACGGTCCTGGCCGCTGGTCAGGACGGTCGGCCACGGTGCTGCGGATGGCGGTGGACTACGGCCTGGTCGCCGTGGCGCACGTTGGCGTAGACCACCTCGGGCGCCGATGAGGATCTGCGCACTGGTCAAGTACCCGCCGATTCAAGGCGGGGTGAGCGCTCAGAGCTACTGGCTGTGCCGACGCCTGGCCGAGCGTGGTCACCAGGTGACCGTGGTCACCAACGCGGCTGAGGTCGACCCCGACTACCGGATCTGGCTTGACGCTGCTGACCTCGGCCTGCTCCAGGGCGAATTCGCCGGCGGCGGCCGACTGGAAGTCCGCTGGACCAGCGACTGGAACGAGCATCGGTGGCACCACATCCCGACCGGCAATCCCGCGCAAGCCAAGCTGACCAGCCTCGCCATCGAGGCCATCCGCAGCGGCAACTGCGACCTCATCGTGTCGTACTACCTGCAGCCGTACGGACTCGCCGCGGCCAGCGCCAGCCGGATCACTGGGGTGCCTTACCTGACCAGGCATGCGGGCAGCGACCGGTACTCCCTGATGAAGAACCCTGAGCTGCGGACTAGCTACGCCGAAGTGCTGAGTGCGGCCGATGGCGTCATTACCGCCGGTGACAACCTCGCCGGCCTCGGGGTCAGCAAGAACCGCCTGATCATCGGACCCGATACCGCCTTCATGCCGGAAAGCTTCAGTCCGGACGGCCCGCGCCTGGAGCTCAATGCCGTCATCGAGCGATTGAGCAAGCTGGGCTGCCCGGCGATCCGCAACCTCGCTCCGTTGCCGGCCGGCGCGCCGCTGATCGGTGCCTACGGCAAGGTGGGCCGCAGCAAGGGCAGCTACGCCCTGCTTGAGGCGATCAAGTCAGCGCCGCTGCGCGAAAGTGTCCTGGTACTGATGTGCGGTGGCATCTTGATGGACCGGATCACCCAGGCCATCGCTGAGCTTGGGCTTGGTGATCGGGTCTGGACGTTGCCGTTCCTGCCGCACTGGCGGGTGCCCGAATTCATCAGGGCGTGCGACGTGGTCACCGCGCTGGAGCACGACTTCCCGATCCCGCAGCACGGGCCGTCGCTGCTGACCGAGATCCTGGCCTGCGGATCGGCGGCGCTCGCGTCAGCCGAGGTGTATCGCAAGCTGCCGGCACCGGTCAGGGCGAACGCTGAGCTGACCGTCGTCGACAACCCGAGCGACCTCGATCAGCTGCGCCAGGGCCTGCGGGCCGCGCTGGCGGCCGGCACTCCCCCGCCGTGCGAGGCTGTCGGCGCGGTCAAGCAGCGGGCGCGGGCTGAGCTTGACCGGGTGATCGATGAGATCGAGTCGCGGTGGGCTGGCATTGCGCACGCTCCGACGACGAACCAGGCCGCCGGCGGGCAGGACGCGGCGATGGTCGCGCTTGACCTGCTCAGCCGGTACGCACCCGACTTGCTCCAGACCAGCGGGCCGCTGGCGGCCGACTGGCTATCAGCCATCGCGGCGAGTCCCGCCAAGGACGCCACCACGCTGCTGGTACGGCTAGTGGACCTAGCCGTACGCCAGCACTGGGACGACCCGGCGTGGCAGCACGTGCTGGCCGAGGCTGACCTGCTCTGGCTGGCTTGCGATGTGGAGTCACCGACCGGGACGGCGCAGTTCACGCTGCCGCTCGGCGCGCTGCCTGGCAACGTGGCCAGCGCCGCCGGGTGGACCGACCCCGGCGAGGCGTACCAGCGCTGCCCGCTGGCCTGCGCCATGCTCAGGCTTCGGGTGTATCCGGCACCGACGCTAGCGGCGATCAGACAGCGCCGCGCCGCGGTGCTCAGCGGCCGGTCGGCCGGGCCAGCGCCAGCCGACCACCCAGGTACAGCCGACGGGCAGGCCGCCGTGGTGGTCGTCAAGGAAGGCAGCCTTGAAGGCAAGGTGATCGTGGTCAGCCCGGTCGTCCACACGGTGCTGCGCGCCTGCGACGGCACCACCGGCGTAGCCGAGCTCGCGCAGTCGGTAGCGCTCGCGCCCGGCCGACTAGCGGAGTTGCTGGCGGCGCTGGCCGGTGCCGGGCTCGTGCGCTGGGTGTATTACCCAGCTGCGGGCTAACCAGCCGGAGGCTTGCTGGCCGGGACCGCCAGGCTGAAGTAGTGCCCATCCTCCATCGCCATCAGCCGTTCGGCGACGCAGTTGGCAACGAACTCGTGCATCCGGCGCTCAAGGCCGGTCACCCCGGCGACCGGCTTGACGTGCTCGACCAGCGCGGCTACCGTCCGTGCCCGATCACCGCTGAGCTCATAGGCCGCCGCTTGCCAGCCGTCAAGTACGGCCTCCCGATGCCGGCCATCCCTGGTGTCGGTCAGGCGCAGCCACTCCTGGCCGCGCTCGTAGCGCAGCACCGGCGGCTGCCGACCGGCCCAGGCTGATTGCCAGCCGCTCACCGCCGCCGCGAGCTTGCCGACTGCCTGCGGTGCGGCGACCTGGGTTGCCCGGTACTCGAAGTAGTAGGCGATCTTGTCCAGCCGCAGCCCGGCCGGGTAGACGTAGCGATAGGCGTCAGGGACGGTAATGTCCTCGATCGGGAACGACGGATCAAAGTAATACGGGCTAAATCGCTCAAGCCAGATCCGCCCGCATTCAGCCGGCGGCTGCAAGTGCAATAGCGAAGGAATCAGCTCAGCCTGGCCAAGGTAGTCTTCGTCGGTCTCGCCGGGGAATCCGGTGAGGATATTCCACGACACATCAAGGCCGTAATACCTGGCCCACTTAAGTAGCCGCAGGTTGATGAGCAGTGAGCTGCCCTTTCTCATCAGGTCAAGGCAGTGGCTTGACAGGCTCTCGATGCCCGGCTGGATGGTGTTAACGCCGGCCTCCTTGAGCACGCCGAGCTGAGCCGCCGTCAGGTTCGCCTTGACTTCAAAGAAGAGCTGCAGGTCCCAGCCGGTCGAGGCGAGCTCGGGCAGCAGGTTCCGCAGGTAAGACTGCTCCAAGATGTTGTCGACCATGTCGATCCGCAGCACCCGGTACTTGCTGATCAGGTCGGCGAGGTCTCTCATGACCACTTTCGGCGACTTGTGCCGATAACCGAGGCCCAGGCCGTTCAGTCCGCAGAAAGTGCAATGGTGCTTCGCGCCCCACCAGCAGCCCCGCGACGTCTCATACAGCAGATGCGGACGCCGCTGGCCAAGCACGGCGGTACGGCCAAGCCGGTCAAGCGTCTCGAAGTACTCCGCGTAATCCGGTGCTGGCAAGGCGTCCAGGTCGTTGACTGGCGCGGCTGGCTGGCTGATGGCAGCCGTGCCTTCGGGTGTCCGCGCACACACGCCAGGCAGCCCGGCCGGGTCCTGGCCGCTGGTCAGCGCGTCGAGGAAGGCCGGCAGCGCCTGGTCGGCCGCACCGATGATGGCGTAGTCGATCCAGGAGATCGTCCTGACGTACTCAGGACCCATCTCACCATCGAAGTTGGCGCCGCCGAAGAGCGTGATCAGGCCAGGGTGCCTGGCCTTCAGCAGCCGGGCCAGCGCGATGGCGGCAACGTTCTGCTGAAACGTCGAGGTGAATCCGACCACGTCGTACTGCTCCCAGCGGGGATCGGCGGCGATCCGCTCAAGCCACTGCGGCAGCACCACCTCGCGCAAGTCAGTCAGCTCGTCGGCCGGGACCGGCAGCGCTCGCGCGGCGCCTGCCGCCGCCAGGTAGTCGGCGACGTCCGCACGCGGCCCGAATGCGGCCGCGCCGAACAGCCACTCGCCAAGCAGGGTAAACCGCTCGCCTCTGGCAGCCATGATCGCCGCGTACCGGGCGTGGCCAATGACCGCGGCTAGATCCAGATTCAGGTAGAGCACGTCGGCCTGATAGCCATGCTGCCTCAGTTGCGCCTTAAGCAGACCGCATTGAATGGAAGGCACTTGAGGGCTCGCCCAGGGCAGGTTGACGAATGCGACGCGCATTCCGACGCCTCCAGCGATTCACTCCGACGCCTCCAGCGATTCGGTCCGACGCCTCCAGCGATTCGGTCATATTTGGATGATAACATGCGATAGTTCGCGAGATTGAGGCGGCGATGTCGGGCCGGGTAGTTGATCCATTCGCGGTGCGCATCCAGCGGGCGCAGGTGCCGTACTTCCAGGCCCAGGTAGTGCGAACAGTTCCGCATGATCCAGGGTTATTCAGCGAGGGACTGTGCACGGTGCCCGGCGGGCTGCTTGAGAGCGTCGGCCGCTACGGCGAGTCTGCTGTGCTGCGCTACCACTTCGGCGATCCCGTCACCGTCCGATCGGCACCGGCGCCGGTCGAGGTCTTCGGCGAGAGCATCTGCTGCCTGGGTGATACCGCCTATCAGCTCACCTATGCCGAGCACCGGGTGCTGATCTGGCGGATCAGCGACCTGACCTGGCAAGGCGAACTGCGCTACGACCGCCAAGGCTGGGGCGTCGGCGCCACCGGGCAGGTTGTCTATACCACTGATGGCAGCGCCGAGCTCGTCCGCAGGCAGCCGCATAGTTTCGCGGTCACCGGGACCGTCACGGTGCGAATCGGGACCGAGCCAGTCACCGGCCTGCATGACGTGACCTTGGCCGGCCAGGACTTGTGGATCACCAGGACCCGATCGCACTGGGTAGTGCGCGTCGATCCGGCGACTGGGCAGGTCACCGGGGCGGCTAATTTGCGGCGCGCCTTCCACGATGTGGCCGGGCGCAGCGACTGGGGCGTCACCGCCATCACCGCCGCCAGTGAGGCCGATCAGGCCTTCTGGGCCACCGGCAAGCACTATCCCTACCTGATCAACCTGCGGCTGCATCCGCCCCCGCACTCCCCTCGCGGGCGTGGTAACGACAACGGGGTCGCCCCGTTGCTGCTCCAGTGACAACGGGGCGACCCCGTTGCTGCTCGGGCCGGCCTAGCAGCCCGCGCAGACGCGGACGAACGGCAGGTAGTCCACCGCGCCCGGGTCAGTCGCCGCCAGGATGCCAGGCAGCAGCGCCGGGCTGACGGCGCTATGCAGATCCGGCACGGTCCAGCTTGACTGGCGGGACAGCAGGCCGGCTGAGGTCAAGGTGGCATAGCGGAGGCCGTCGCCGGTGGCCTCCCGGTACGCGATCAGCACGGGGTAGCCGCTCGCTGACCCGATCGCCGTCGCGGCCGGCGAGGTGCCAGCGACGATCGTGGACCCGACGGTCGTCCAGGCCGGATGGAGCATCGGGTCGGCCGTCCACGCACCGGTCAGGTGGTGAGCGGCGGCGGACTGCCAGAAGAGATACAGCCGACCATGGGAGTGGCCGGTACTCACCTCAGCGATGGCCGGGCCGCTGGCCGTCTTGGCACCGGGAACGTGGCCAATCGTGCTCCACTTCACCGACTTGGGGCCGAGGGCACCGGTGACGTAGTCAACCTGGTGATTTTTCAGAGCTTGCCAGCTGACCACGATCCCAGTCGAGTCCAGCGGCGCGAAGACGGCCGGCGCGCCGGCGGTCTGCGCCCCGGCGATGCGCTGGGCCGGTTGCGACCACACCAGCGCCCCAGTCTTGGTGACTGAGCCGATCAGGTACCAGATCTGGTGGTCGGTCGCTCCTTCCCAGACCAGGATGATCGGGCCGGCCGGCGCGTTGCCGAACTGCGCGGCCGAAGGCGATTGACCGGTCAGCACGCCGCTGGGCACGACGGCCGGGGCGGACCACTTGTCATGCTTCAGATCCTCCGCTAGCTGATCAGAGACCCGGTATCCGAGCGAGGCACTGCCCGGTCCGGCCCAGAAGAGCACCGTCTCCGACTTGCCGCCTGGCAGCTTGACCACGGTCAGCGCGGGCGACCTGGTGGTTTGCGACTTGGCCACCTGCTGCGGCGGGGGCAGCCACTTGATGGGCGCCGAGCCCGAGGCGACAATAGCGGCGACGAGTAGAATTGACCTGATTATTAGCGGCATAGCCGTCACCCTAAGGCCGGGCATTCTCACTTGTAAGCTTTGCTCACGCTTTCCGCGTAGCGTCGCGAACCGAGGGGAGCATGAGGCCCGTTCCAGAGCCTGCCGGTACCTTCGCGGTACTACTGAGACAACTGCGCGTGAGTGCGGGCCTGACTCAAGAAGAACTAGCCAGAGCCGCCAAGCTCAGCTACCGGTCTATCAGCGATCTTGAACGCGGCGTCAACCAAACGGCGCGCAGCCAGACCGCCAGGCTGCTGGCCGACGCACTCAAGTTGAGTGGCGCGGCGCGGACCAGGTTCGAGGCCGCCGCCCGTGGCACCAGCCTCGCGGGCAGTCCGCGCCCGGCCGGGCACCTCGCGGCCGGAGCGATGGCCGTGGCCACCAGGACGTTGCCGCGCGACAGCAGAAACTTCACCGGACGCGAGCCGGAGTTGCGGGCGCTGCTGGCCACCGCGATGGACGCCGCCAAGACCGGGCGCGCAGTCAGCATCCACTCCATCGGCGGCATGGCTGGCGTGGGCAAGTCCACCTTCGCCGTGCATGCGGCGCACCAACTCGCGCCCTGGTTTCCCGACGGGCAAGTGTTCTTGCCGCTGCACGCGCATACGCCTGGGCAGCTGCCAGTCGATCCGGCCGATGCGCTGGCTAGCCTGCTGCTGACCGCCGGGATAGCGCCCAGCCTGATCCCGCCCGGCCTGGAAGAGCGAGTGCGATTGTGGCGTGATCATCTGGCCGGGCGCCGGCTATTGCTGGTGCTTGATGACGCGGCCGGCCACGATCAGGTGCTGCCGCTGCTTCCTGGCACGCCGGGGAGCCTGGTGCTGATCACCAGCCGCAAGCACCTGACCGCGCTGGACGACGCCCATCCGGTGAGCCTGGATACGCTGCCCGCCGATCAGGCCGCCGAGTTGCTGGTCCAGCTAGCCAGCCGAGCCGATCTGACCGCCGATAACCCGCACGTACGGGAGATCGCCCGGTTGTGCGGTCAGCTGCCGCTGGCGATCGGCATGCTCGCCAAGCAACTCCGGCATCATCCCGCCTGGACCGCCACTGACCTGCTCGGGGAGCTGACCACCACCAGGGACAGGCTCGAGCTCATGCGCGCGGAGAACCTGTCGGTCGCGGCTGCCTTCGATCTGTCCTACCAGGACCTGGCACCCGACCAGCAACGGCTGTTCCGACGACTCGGCCTGCATCCGGGCACCGAGATCGATGCTCACGCCGCTGCCGCCCTTGACGGAGCTTCGCTCGGCGACACGCGACGGCGGCTGAGCGGCCTCTACGATCACTACCTGCTAGCTGAGCCAGCCAGAGGCCGGTTCCGTATGCATGACCTGGTGCGAGAGCACGCCAGATTGGTAGCAGCCAGTGACCAGGCCGCCGATCGGGATGCCGCGCTTGACCGGCTGGCCGACTACTTCGTTCGGGTGGCCTGCACGGCCGACAGCTACCTGGCCCGCCATGCTCCGGCCACGGTCCCGGCCGACCCGCAGGCTCAGCTGCCGACCCCGCCACTGGCCAGCCGCAGCGAAGCGATCGCCTGGCTGGACCGCGAGCGCGCCAACCTGCACGCCTTGATCGCCGACTGCGCGGACAGCGGCCGGCCTGCGGCCGCCGCCACGCTGGCCCGGGCCATGCACGCCTACCTGCGGTTCGCCGGCCACTGGGATCAGGCCGCCGTTCAAGACGCGCTGGCGCTCGACCTGGCCAGCCAGCTAGCTGACCAGCGGGCGCAGGCGGCGGCGCAGGCCAACTTGGGTGACTTGCTGCTCGCGACCCGCGACTACCCGGCGGCCGTCGCTGAGCTGACCGCGGCGATCAGCGGCTACCTGGCGCTGGCCGACCCGCGCGGTGAGGCGGCGGCAAGGACGGCGCTAGCCTCCGCCTGGTACCTGGCCGGCGACAACCGAGCGGCCGCCCAGGGGCTGGCCGAGGCGCTCTCGCTGTGCCGCGCTCATGCTGATGAACGCGGTGAAGCCCTGGCCCTCAGCCGGCTGGCGAGCGTGCAGCTAGTCACTGGCGACTTCGCCGCCGCGAACACCGGACTGACCAGGGCGCTCGCCCTGTACCGCAAGCATGGTGACCGACTTGGCGAGGCGCACGCCCGCAATGATCTTGGCGCGACTCAGCTCCTAGCGGGCGATCCGGCCGGCGCCGCGGCGAATCTGGACCAGGCTTTCATTGCCTACCGCGAACTCGGCGACCGGATGGGCACCGCCAATGTGCTGCTTGACCTGGCTGGGGTGCGGCACGCGGACGGAGATCATCAGGCCGCTATCGCCGGCCTGACTTCCGCGCTTGAGCTCTATCAAGAGCTCGGTGACCGGCTCGGCAAGGCGAACGTGCTCAATCTGCTCGCCACCGTGCAACTGGCCGATGGTACCGCCGACGTCGCGCTGGCGACCGCTGAGCAGGCGCTGCGGCTGTATCGCGATCTCGGCGACCGAGCCGGTGAGGCCGAGGCGCTGATCAGCGTCGGAAAGATCATGCTGGCCTCGGACACAGTCGATCAGGCAGCGGCGCGGTTCGAGCAGGCCCGCACGATCGCCGCCGCCGTAGCCGCACCACCACTGGCCGCGGCCGCGCTTGATGGCCTTGGCCGCTGCCTGCTCAAGCTGGGCCAGCGCGCCGAAGGTGCGGCCGTGCTCACCGAGGCTCTGGCGGTCTATCAACGGATCGGGTCAGCGGCGGCTGACCAGCTCAAGGCCGTGCTGCTCGAACTCGACGACTAGCGAGGTACCGTCGGCTCATGCGGCAGCGATGGGTGCACGCGCTCGGGCGGTCGGTTGGCGCGGTCGGGCTTGGCTGCGTGGGCATGTCCGCTGAGTACCAGCCGTCAGCCAGGGACGACGAGCAGTCGCTGCTGGTGCTGCGGCGGGCGGTCGAGGCCGGAGTCAGCTTGGTCGACACGGCTGATGTCTACGGACCGTACACCAATGAACGGCTGGTGGGCCGGGCGCTGGCGGGCCAGCCTGACGTGATCATCGCCACCAAGGCCGGGATGCGGTTCGGCCCGGACGGCCAGACCAGGCTGTGCGGTCGCCCCGACTATCTACGGGCCGCCTGCGATGCCTCGCTTGGCCGTCTTGGCACCGACGTCATCGACCTGTACTACCTGCACCGGGTCGACCCGGAGGTAGGGGTGCAGGACTCCTGGGGCGCGCTAGCTGACCTGGTGCTGGCGGGCAAGGTACGCCGCATCGGGCTGTCCGAGGTGAGCGCCGCCGAGCTTGACCTGGCGCAGGCGATCCATCCGGTCAGCGCCGTCCAGTCCGAGCTGTCACTTTGGACTCCGGGGCCGCTTGCCCAGGTCGTACCGTGGTGCCAGGCACACGGCGCGCTGTTTACCGCCTACTCGCCGCTCGGCCGCGGCTACCTGACCGGCACGGTGCGCAGCGCCGATTTCGAGCCAGGCGACATCAGGCTCGGCAACCCGCGTTTTACCGCCAACGCGCTGGCCGGCAACGAGCGCATCCTGGCCGCCATCGGCGCGGTGGCGCGGCGCCGCCAAGCCAGCCTGGCCCAGATCGCGATCGCCTGGGTGCTGGCCCAGGGCGATCACGTCGTGCCGATCCCTGGCACGAAGCAACTGCGCTACCTGGCCGAGAACTGCGCCGCCGCCGAGCTGAAGCTGAGTACGGACGAGCTGGCTGATCTCGATGCCGTTCCTGCCGCCATCGGCGACCGCTACTGACGCTCACCGCCGGATGGCACGATGACCACGGGGCAGGCACAGTGGTGCGAGACCTGGTATGAGGTTGAGCCGATCAGCAGGTTAGCGAATCCGCCTGACCCGCGCGAGCCGACTACGACCAGGTCGGCGTGCTCCGATGCCGCGATCAGCGCCGGCACGGGAAATCCGGTTTCAGCATGTACGGTCACCGACTCAGGCTGGCTGTCGCCCAACTCCTTCGCCACCCGATCAACGGCGTCCCTGGCATCGGTGAGCGCCCGCCTGACCGCAGCATCGCCGTCCGGCACGACCAGCGGGAGCGCGGTCCACGGACTAGCCATCGCCGGCACGATGTGCAGTACGGTCAGCGCGGTCTGGTGCACGGCGGCCTCCCGCATGGCCCATCGCAGCGCCAAGAAAGCGTGCTCCGATCCGTCAACGCCGACCACTATTCCCGGCATAGTCCCTCCTTAACGTAAGGAGTGCTAGCTCCCCAGGAACTCGGACGTCACTCACCCGCCAGCTCAGGCCGGCGCGGCGGCAATCACCGGAAGGTCGTAGACCCGGCGCACGCTGCTGCCTAGCCGGGCTGACATCAGTGCCGTAGATGTGCAGCGAGATCGCGATCTCATGACCGGCGTTGCGCACTAGGTGAATGTCGCCCGGCGGGGCTAGCCCGGCGACGTCGCCGGGCAGATTGAGCACGACCTCGCTTTCGGCCAGCCAGTCGTTGTCGCGCAGCAGGTAGCGCTCCTCGCGTTCGACCCCCTGGATCACGCCAGTGACGCACCAGGTGACGTGATCGTGGATCGGTGTGGCCTGCCCAGGCCGCCAGACCAGCGCGACCACAGAGAACGCACCATCCGGTTCGGTGTGCAGCAGGTGAGTGGCGTATTTGACCGGATCGCCAGCACGCTGAGCGGCGGTCAGGATCAGCGGGCCCGGCAGGTTGCGCTTAAGCTGCTCGGCCACCAGGCTGGCCGTATTCGCCCAGCAGGCGCGCTCTTGCAACACCGCTCGCACGCCGTCCACCAGGTTGCCAAGACATCGATCATCATTGATCATTTGCCTAGTTTGCTACGACGGTCGCCCGTTAGCGAGCATCAGCGAACATCTGCCGCACCGCGCCGATCGCCTCGTCGCCCTCGGCGGCGATGTCGAGCTCCACCAGGCCAGCGCGCGTGCTGACTGACCAGGTCGCGAAGGCGCAGCAGGCCCGTTCAAGCGCGGCCAGCGCAGCCAGCTCCGTGTCAACGCCCGGCGCGGCCGGATAGCGCAGCAGCAAACCGCGATCGGTTTCGATCACCTGCGGTGCGGCGCGATCATTGAGCGCGCGCCAGCGACTGGTTCGCTCGGCGAGGTCCAGCTGGCTGAGCGAACAGGCGACGGGCACCGCTCCGAGTTCTCCGTCCATGGCCCTTCCAGGATCGCGATCAAGTAGGGTCACCGCAAATACGGCCACTAGGGGGCACTGCTCGTGCGGCACGCGCAGCCGGTCGAGTATGTCGCGTCGGTCGGCCCGCTCGCACACGGCGACAAGGGGATCAGGACTGAAGGCGACCTGATCTACGTGCGCACCAAGACCAAACTCAGCCGCGTCGGCCGACCGTTACCCGCACCGCGCGACTGCCGGGGCGAGCCGAAGCCGAGGCGGCACTTGCTCGGCCAAACCAACCGTCAGCGAACCACGAGCCATGTCAACCTCCGCTGAACGCTCTAGGGCGCGGCTGACATCCCGGCTTGTGCCCGGACCTGCTGCGCCGCCGCCGAACGGCTGTGCGACACCCAGAGCGCCACGTCCAGGATCCGCAGCAGGCTGGCACCAGCTGCCACCTCCGGCCGCAGCGCCGCTACCTCGGCGCGCGCCTCCGGGTCTTGCAGCAGGCAGCGCAGCACGTCCCAGGTGCGGCCGGGCACGTCGACGGCTCTGATCACCAGGTTGTCGCTGATCGGGCAGATCCTCGGGCGCTTGCGGGCGAGCAGCTTGGTGGCGCTGGCCGTGCCGATTCCCTCAATCGAGGTAAGCACGTCCCACGTCAGGTCTATATGCCGCAGCGCACCATCAGAGGCGTCCCACAAGTCGACATCGCGCGGTATGTCAGCGAGCAGATCGCAGAGTTGCTGGCGATGGCTCATCAAGAGCACCCTGATCACTTGGGGGCGCCAGGTGATGTCCAGCAATGAGACGGCGAGCAGATCGTCGGCGATGATCTCGCCGGGCGGGTTAAGGCCGAGGTCGCTGAACGTCATGCCAGCGAATTCCGGCTCGTAAAAGTAGGCGGCGACCGCATGGCGCAGGCCAGGCGTCGCCAGGCTGGCCCGGAGTCGGCGGGCAGCAGAATGCACAGCTTGATCAGTAGGTAACGAGAGCATGAGACAGTATGCGACAGACTCAAACGTTCGCGCGCCAACAATGGCCAGCAATAACGAACAAGTGCCATTGCTGCGCCAAAGATGCCAGCCAGCACTACCGCAAGACGAACCTAGTACTCCGGCTGTAGATCGTGATCTTGCGCGTGGCAGCGCTGGACGTGGCACCCAGTCGGCCGGGGTCAGCCGGCCGGGGTCAGCCTGGCCGGGGTCAGTCGGCGCCGGGGTCAGTCGGCCGGGATCAGTAGGCCGGGATCAGTAGGCCGGGGTCAGTAGGCCGGGGTCAGTAGGCCGGGGTCAGTAGGCCCGGCCGCTCCGCAGAGTCGCTTCGCCGTGATACGTCTCGGAGTTCGCCCCACGTGTCACGGCGAAGCGACGGCGAAATTGTTCCTGAACATCTTGATCGGGCAGATATCGGGTACCGAAGTGGTCGCTTCATCGTGAAAGGTGGAGCGGCTCGCTCGACATATCACGGCGAAGCGACTTATCGACCGCGCCGCCAGCCCCTGCCGCATCGCCGCTCCGGCGATGCGGTACCCCGCTCCCCACACAGCGACATCGTCGGAGCGGCGCTGTCGCTGGAGCAGCAGTACCGCTCCGACGATGCTGCCCGCCAGGGCGTAACAACAGCAACAGAGGTTCGACGATGCCGCGCGAGGACCGCGCGAGACCGCGCGGGAGCGCGAGAGCGCGAGACCGCGCGAGACCGCGCGGGAGCGCGAGAGCGCGAGACCGCGCGAGACCGCGCGGGAGCGCGAGAGCGCGAGACCGCGCGAGACCGCGCGGGAGCGCGAGGACCGCGCGAGACCGCGAGGACCGCGAGGACCGCGAGGACCGCGCGAGACCGCGAGGACCGCGAGGACCGCGAGGACCGCGCGAGACCGCGCGAGACCGCGCGAAAGCGCGAGACCGCGCGAAAGCGCGAGACCGCGAGAAAGCGCGAGACCGCGCGAGAGCGCGAGACCGCGCGAGCGCGCGAGAAAGCGCGATCTGGGGTTACTGAGGGAGCGGTGCCGGGAGCGGACTACGCGCCTGGTTCAGGACCACGACTGGAGTATTAGGCGGGCGGCAGGTCGACCAGGCTGGCCAGGCTGGCTCGGTGCCGGTCGGCGGTACCGAGTGCCAGGGCCGTGCTCTTGGCCCGCTTCAGGTACAGGTGCGCCGGATGCTCCCAGGTGAAGCCGATGCCGCCGTGCAGTTGGATCATCTCCTGCCCGGCCAGTACCGCCGTATCCGAGCAGACCGACTTGGCCAGCGCGACCGCCACGGCAGTGTCGGGATCGCCGGTCGCGAGGCACGCAGCAGCGTACCTGGAGGCGGCCCTAGCCTGGGTCACCTGTACCCACCAGTCGGCGAACCGGTGCTTGAGCGCCTGGAACGAGCCAACCGGCCGGGCGAACTGGTAGCGCTGCTTGACGTAGGCGAGCGTGATGTCCAGTGCCCGCTGGGCCAGGCCAAGCTGTTCGGCAGCGAGGATGCCGGCCCCCGCCCGCAGCGCCGCCGCGACCGCCGCCTCAGCCTCAGCGCCGCCGAGCAGCCGCCTGGCGGGTGCACCGTCCAGCGTGAGGTCGCAAAGCTGCCTGGTCATGTCCAGCGAGACTACGGGGCGACGGGTCACGCCGGGCGCGTCGGCCTGCACCACGTAGAGCCCGAAGGGCACGCCGTCAGCAGGCACGATCAGCACATCGGCAGGCAGCGCGTCAGCTACCCCGGTGACCGAGCCTGAAAGCGAGTAAGGCCGGTCAGGATCACTGCCGTCCGCACCGCCGATCCTTACCGTCGACTCCAGCCGCGCCCCAGGCACCGCGGTGAACGGCACTGCCAGCGCGGCAGTCGTGGCCCCGTCCGCGAGCTTGGCAAGCAATTCGGTGTCATGAGCGGCGAGCAGCGCAACCGTGGCGAGCACCGCGCTGCCGATGAAAGGCACCGCGGCGACTGACCGGCCAAGTTCCTCGGCCACCACGGCCACCTCACGGAACGACGCGCCCGCCCCGCCAGCAGCCTCAGGAATCAGCAACCCGGCGCATCCGATCTCCGCCGCCAGCGTGTGCCAGAGCCCGAGGTCGTAGGTGTCTGGCGTCTCGGTCCTGGCCAGCACGGCGGCGGCTTCGGCCTGCTCATCGAGCACCGACCTGACCGCGTCGCGCAGCAGGGTTTCCTGCTCGGTGTAGGTCAGGTCAGGCAACCGCGATCCGGCCGCCGACGCCTCCGCGCTCTGGCTCATCGGGGCAGGTCCTTCCATGGCTTGTCCTTGTCAATGCGGATCTCGGACGGCAGTCCGAGTACCCGCTCAGCGACGATGTTGCGCAGGATCTCCGAGGTGCCGCCCTCGATCGAGTTGCCCTTCGACCGCAAGAACCGGTATCCCGCGTCCCGGCCATAAAAGTCGGCGCCGTCCGGACGGTGCATGGTCCAGTCGCTGTACCGCAGGCCGTCGCCGCCAAGCAGCTCAAGCTGCAGGTCGGCGATCTCCTGGTTCAGCCGGGCGTAGACCAGCTTGGCCCCTGAGCCCTCGGGGCCGGGCTGACCAGCGGCGAGTTGCTGGCGCAGCCGTTCCCCAGCGAGCCGCGACACCTCAGCCGCCGCCCAGAGCCGCAGCAGCCGGTCGTGCAGGCCGGGCGTACGCGCCTCCGGCTGCTCGCGCCAGGTCTTCGCCGAGAACCCGATCATGCCGCCCTCGCGCGGCAGCGAGAACGCGCCGATCGCGACCCGCTCGTTCATCAGCGTGGCAGTGGACACCTGCCAGCCCTGGCCGACCTCGCCGATCCGGTCGGCGTCCGGTATAGCCACATCAGTGAGGAACACCTCGTTGAATTCGGCCTCGCCGGTCGACCTGGCGCAGCGGCCTGACCTCGACCCCCGGTGCCTTCATGTCGACGCTGAAGTAGGTCAGGCCCTGGTGCTTGGGCACGTCGGGGTCGGTCCGGGCGACGAGGATCGCCCGGCTGGCGATGTGGGCCGAGCGACGTCCACACCTTCTGCCCGTTCACGACCCACTCGTCGCCGTCGCGGCTCGCCCGGGTCGACAAGCCCGGCCAGGTCAGAGCCGGCGCCGGGCTCGCTGAACAGCTGGCACCAGACCTCCTCGCCCGTCCACAGCGGACGCAGCCAGCGCTTCTTTTGCTCCTCGTTGCCGTAGGCGAGGATGGTCGGCGCGGCCATGCCGAGCCCGATGCCATTGCGCTCGGGCCGGTTCGTGGGCGCATTGGCCGCGCTGAACTCAGCGTCCACCAGCTTTTGCAGGCTGCGCGGCAGACCTTGGCCGCCGAGCCCGACCGGGTAGTGCACCCAGGCCAGTCCGGCGTCGAACCTGGCCCTGACGAACTCAAGCCGCTCAGTCGTCGCCGGATCGTGCTGCTCCAAGAACTCTCTGACCTGCGCCAGTAGCCCGTCGGCGGCTAGCGCAGTGTCTTCTAGCACAGCGGTCCGCCAGCCACGTAGATCACCTGACCGGACACGAACCCGGCACCCTCACTAGCCAGGAACGACGCTACATGCGCTACATCCTCCGGCCGGCCGACCCGGCGCACCGGGATTTGCGACGCCGCTGCCTGCTGGAACGCCTCGAATTCAATGCCGACCCGAGCCGCCGTCGCCGCGGTCATGTCGGTGACGATAAACCCGGGCGCGATCGCGTTCGCCGTAACACCGAACTGGCCGAGCTCCTTGGCAAAGGTTTTGGTCAGGCCCTGCAGCCCGGCCTTGGCGGTCGAGTAGTTGGACTGGCCCCGGTTGCCGAGCGCGGAGCTAGACGACAGGCAGATGATCCGGCCGTACTTCTCTTGGACCATGTACGTCTGGCAGGCCCGGCTCATCAAAAACGCGCCCTTGAGGTGCACGCCCATTACCGTGTCCCAGTCGTCCTCGCTCATCTTGAACAGCAGGTTGTCGCGCAGCACCCCGGCGTTGTTCACCAGCACGACCGGCGGCCCGAGCTCGGCCGCGATCGCCTCGACCGCCGCGGTCACCTGCCCGCTGTCGCTCACGTCGGCGCCAGCAGCGAACGCCCGTCCGCCGTTCGACTTGATCGCGTCAACGGTCGTCGCGCAGTCGCCCGCCTTCAGGTCGATCACGCCGACAGCAAACCCATCCGACCCCAGCCGGCGCGAGATGGCTGCCCCAATGCCACGAGCACCGCCAGTGACGATGGCGACCCGCTGCCCTTTTTCCGACATGATTAAGGCTTCCTTTCAGAAAATGTTAAGAATTTTACGAAACGTGAGCTCTGGACTACCTCGCCCGATATTTAGCGAGCTCCCGCCGCGCCATGGAACGCTTGTGCACCTCGTCAGGCCCGTCAGCGAAGCGCAGACTGCGTGCGCCCGCCCACGCTGCCGCGAGCGGGAAGTCTTGGCTGATGCCGCCGGCCCCGTGCGCCTGGATCGCCTTGTCGAGCACCCACTCGGTCATCGAAGGAACGGCGATCTTGATCGCCTGGATCTCGGTGTGCGCGCCTTTATTGCCGACCGTGTCCATCAGCCAGGCGGTCTTGAGCACGAGCAGGCGGGCCTGCTCGATCCTGACCCTGGACTCGGCGATCCAGTCCTGCACCACGCCCTGGTCGGCAATCGGCTTGCCGAACGCCACCCGGCTGGTGGCCCGGCGGCACAGCAACTCAAGCGCTCGCTCGGCCATCCCGATCAGCCGCATGCAGTGATGGATCCGGCCAGGACCGAGCCTGGCCTGGGCGATAGCGAATCCCTCGCCCTCACCGGCGATCAGGTTCGCGGCCGGCACTCGCACGTCAGTGAACTCGATCTCGGCGTGCCCGCCGTGGGTGGAGTCGGTGAAGCCGAAGACGCGCATGCTGCGCTTGATGTTGACGCCTGGGGTGTCAGTCGGGACGCAGATCATGGATTGCTGGCGGTGCCGGTCGGCGTCCGGGTTCGTCTTGCCCATCACGATCAGCAGCTCGCAGCGCGGGTCCATGGCACCCGATGACCACCATTTGCGGCCGTTGATCACGTAAACGTCGCCATCGCGCTGGATTCTGGTGGCGATGTTGGCCGCATCGGATGACGCGACGTCTGGCTCGGTCATGCAGAACGTGGAGCGGATCTGGCCGTCAAGCAAGGGCTTGAGCCAGCGATCGACTTGCTCTTCGCTGCCGAACTCGGCGAGCAGCTCCATGTTGCCGGTGTCGGGTGCGGCGCAGTTCAGTGCCTCAGGTGCGAGGGCGGTGCTCCAGCCGGTGATCTCGGCCAGCGGCGCGTACTGCAAGTTCGTGAGCCCAGCACCGTACTTCGCGGCTAGCTGGCCTGCTTGGTCGTCGCCGTTGGCGTGGGAGCGGACGGTCAAGAACAGGTTCCACAGGCCCTGCTCGCGCGCGGCCGCCTTGAGGTCATCGATGATGGCCGGGCGGTGCCAGATGTCGCCGCTGGCGGCCGCCTGCGCGACCTGGTCGGCGAAGACCGCCTCGGCCGGGTAGACGTGAGAGTCCATGAAACCGAGCAGCTTGGCGCGCAGTTCCTCGGTTCGAGCGTCGAATCCGAAATCCATCTGCTGCCTCCCGAGACGTCCGGACAAGCGTACCTACCGGCCAGTACGGCACACACGTTACGGTCTGCACATGGCGATGGTCGAGACCGTTCGTGGCCCAGTTGACGTGAGCGCCCTTGGCGTGACGCTGATGCACGAACACGTGTTCGTGCTGAATGAGGAGATCCGGCAAAACTATCCAGGCGACTGGGACGAGGATGTGCGGGTCGCGCACGCGGCCGGGCAGCTCAACAAGGCGGTGGCTGCGGGCATCGCGACCATCGCTGACCCGACCGTGATCGGGCTCGGGCGCGACATCGGGCGGATCAAGCGGGTCGCCGAGCGGACGCCGATCAACATCATCGTGGCCACGGGCGTCTACACCTTCAATGAGGTGCCGTTCTACTTCAGGTACCGGAGCCGACGGATGACCGCCAGCCGCGAGGACCCGATGACGGAGCTGTTTGTCACCGACCTTACCGCCGGGATCGCCGATACCGGCGTGCGGGCGGCCTTTCTTAAATGCGCGGTGGATGAACCAGGGCTGACTCGCGGCGTGGAGCGGGTGCTGCGCGCCGTCGCCAGGGCGCACGTGCTGACCGGGGCGCCAGTGACCGTACGCGCTCATCCGGCCACTCGGAACGGGCTCGACGTGGTGCGGGTGCTGCTTGACGAAGGGGCGGATCTGACCCGAGTGGTGATCGGCCATAGCGGCGACAGCAGGGATGTCGAGTACCTGGCCGAAATCGCCGACGCCGGCTGCCTGCTCGGGATGGACCGATTCGGCATCGGCATGTCACCGTCGCTTGAGCGCCGGGCCGACGTCATCGCGACGCTGTGCGAGCGGGGCTACGCCGACCAGATGGTGCTCTCCCACGATGCCGCCTGCTACATCGACTGGTACCCGCACGACGACGCGAAAGCGGGCAACTACCTCTATATCCACGAGCACGTACGGCCGGCCCTCACTGAGCGGGGCGTCACCACGGAGCAACTGGACGCGATGCTGGTGGCGAACCCGCGGCGGTATTTTACCCCGCCATCGTGATCGGGCCTGCTCAGGAGTCGGCTCAAATAGTATGTTCCGATATATGGGCACTGTGAATGAGATCGCCGACCAGTTCGTCACCGATCTTTCGGCGCTGAATCCGGTCATCGCCACGTCCATTGGCGTGGTCGCTTACGACGATCAGCTGCCTGATCTCAGCCCGGGCGGCCTGGCGGCCATGGCCGACCTCAGCCGGGCCACGCTGACCGCGCTCACCGCCGCCGAGCCGACCAACGACCGTGAGCGCATCGCCAAGCGGGCGATGACTGAGCGGCTCATTGACGCCACTGAGCTCTACGACTCCGGTGCGGTCACCAGCGACATCAACGTCATTACCTGTTGGCTGCAGGGCGTCAGGCAGGTCTTCGATCTCATGCCGACCACCGGCGATGAGGCGGTGCGCAACCTGACCAGCCGACTCGCCCAGGTGCCTGCGGCCTACGGCGGGCTGCGCCAGACCTACCTGGAGTCAGCTCGCCAGGGCCGGGTCGCGCCCCGCCGCCAGATCAGCGCCTGCGCTAAGCAATGCGCCGAGTGGTCAGCACCGGAGACCGGCTTCTACCTGACTCTGGCCGGGCGACTCGAAGCCACCGGCGCGCTCAGGGCCGAACTTGACGCGGCTGCGGTGGCGGCGAGTGCCGCGACCGCCGAGATGGGCCAGTTCCTGCGGACCGAACTGCTCCCGCTCGCGCCAGCTGACGACGCGGCGGGCCGGGAGCGGTTCGCGCTGGCCTCGCGGCACTTCCTCGGTGCCGTGATCGACCCGGCGGAGGCTTACGCCTGGGGCTGGTCCGAGGTCATCAGGATTGAGCACGAGCTGCAGCGCACGGCCGACAAGATCGTGCCTGGCGGCTCGATCGGCGAGGCCGTTGCCGCACTGGACGCCGACCCTGCGCGCCGGATCACCGGGCGGGACGCGCTGCGCGAGTGGATGCAAGGCGTGGCCGATCAGACCATCGCCGAGCTCGACGGCACGCACTTCGATATTCCCGAGCCGGCCAAGCGGATCGAGGCGATGATCTCACCGACCGGCGACGGCGGCATCTACTACACCAGCCCAAGCGAAGACTGGAGCCGACCTGGCCAGATGTGGTGGGCGGTGCCCGATGGCGTGGACGACTTCGCTACCTGGAAAGAACTCACCACGATCTACCACGAGGGCGTGCCTGGCCACCACCTGCAGGTCGGGCAGGCCGTCTTTCTGAGCGACCAGCTGAACCGGTGGCAGCGCCTGCTCGGCTGGGTCTCCGGCCACGGCGAGGGCTGGGCGCTCTACGCCGAGCGGTTGATGGACGAACTCGGCTACCTGAACGACCCAGGCAATAAGCTCGGCATGCTCGATGGCCAGATGCTGCGAGCCGCCCGGGTGGTGATCGACGTCGGCGTGCACGCCGAATTGCCGATCCCGGCCGAGTCCCCCTGGCATCCGGGTGAACGCTGGAACGGCGAGCTGGTATGGGAGTTCCTGCGATCTCGCGTCCAGACCGACGACGCGATGCTGCGCTTCGAGGTGGACAGGTACCTGGGCTGGACTGGCCAAGCCTCGTCCTACAAGCTGGGCGAACGGATCTGGCTCGCCGCCCGCGAGGAAGCCAGGCAGCGCCAGGGAGCTGACTTCGACCTCAAGCGCTTCCACAGCCAGGCGCTCGCACTCGGATCACTAGGCCTGGACCCCCTGCGCGACCTCCTAGCCACCTTGTGACCCTTCCGTGAGCATGGTCGATTTGCCGCTCATGCTGGGATCTGGGACCGCCGTGGCGACGACTCCATCACGATGTGTAGCTGGTGTGTAACCCAGATCACGAAACCGGGCAACGGGGTCGGATCGTCTGAGTAACGATCGACAACAAAAGAGCCTGGTGCGCGAAGCAGCAAACGTTCGCATGACGTTCGGATCACACAGCGCCGGCCTGCCTCCGGCCCGGCGACCGGCTAGCTCCGCGTATCCCGCCCGCCCAGCAGCCTCCCCCGAGAGCCGGGCACCGGGCACCGGGCACCCGAGCGGTTACCCCCCCAACCGCCGGGCCGCTGGCTGGCCGAAGCCCCCGTAACGGCCAGCCAGCTAGACCAGTGCCCCGTCGCCGCGAGTCCGAAAGCATTACCGGACATAGCGGCGGCGGGGCGCTCACCATGTGTCTGGCTGGAGAGCAGCCCTGGCTACTTGAGCAGCAGGGTGCTGATCCGTCGACCGGCAACGAGCAGCCCGAGCGCACCCATGACAGTGAGGTAGAGCACGCCCACGAGCAGACCGGGGCTCACCGCACCCAGGGTCAGCCCGCGCAGCAGGACGATGCCCTGGTAGAGCGGCGTGCACTCGATCACGATCTGCAGCGGGCGCGGGTAGACGCCCAGCGGATAGAAGGTGGTGGAAAACAAGAACATCGGCAGGGTCGCCAGCGTGACGAACTCAAAGTGCTGCCAGCTACGCATGTACGTGGTCGCCGCCAGACCGACGCCGGCGAAGCCGAAGCCGATCAGTAGCGCGGCCGGCACGTCGAGCACGGCCCAGACCGAGTGCACCAGACCCATTGCCAGCATGACGACCATGAACGCCAGCGCGTAGAGGCCGCCCCGCAGCAGCGCCCAGCTCACCTCGCCGAGCGCGATCTCATCCGCGCGTACCGGCGTGGCCAGCACCGAGTCGTAGAGCTTGGCGTACTTCAGCCGGTGAAAGACATTGAAGGTCGAGTCGAGTACGGCACCATTCATCGCCGAGGTGGCCAGCAGGGCCGGGGCGACGAAACTGGTGAAGCTGATCGGGTGGCCACTCGGCCCGACGACCGTGCCGACCAGCTTGCCGATCCCGATCCCAAGCGACAGCAGGTAGAACAGCGGCTCGAAGAAGCCGGACACCAGCATCGCCCAGGTATGCCGGTAGACGCGGGCGTGCCGCTCGATCAGGTATCGGCTCCCCGTGCCGCCGAGGCCGAGCCGACCTGGCTGGAGCCAGGCGACCGGCAGGATGCGCAGCGGCAGCTCTCTTGTCCGGTCTAGGACGCTCGCCTCAGGCATACAGCCGCCGCCGATAGGTCCAGTTGCCGACGTAGAGTCCGATCGCGATCACGACGAGCAGGTAGCCGACATGCTCAGCCGCCGAGCCAAGTTGGACGGTGCCGAGGCTGAGCTCCCGGCAGAGCGCTACCCCGTGCCAGAGCGGCGTGAGGTAGGCGATCGGCCGGATCACGGCCGGCAATTGGCTGACCGGGAAGAAGGTGCCAGAGAACAGGAACAGCGGGATGATCACGAACCGGAACAGGACCGCGAATGAATTGTCCTTGGTCCTGGTGACCGCATAAGCCTCGATCGGCACCGAGAATGCCAGTCCGGTCAAGATCGCGACGGGCAGACAGGCGATCACCCAGGGCGACTTGGCCGCACCGAACAGCACCATCACGATCAGAAAGACCGTCGAGTTCAACAGCAACCGCAGCGCGGTGAACAGCACATGGCCATGGAACAGGTCGGCCGGCCGCAGTGGCGTGGCGCTGGCCGCCTGATAGGTCTTGAGCCACTTCACTGAGCCGAGCACCGGCCAGCTAGCCTCCTCCATGGCGAGTTGCATGGCCGCGGCCGCCAGTACCCCCGGCGCGATGAAGGCCAGGTAGCTGACCCCGTCCAGCGATTTAGTCCCGTGCGCGTCGACTAGCTGGCCAAGGCCGAGTCCCATGGCACCGAGATAGAGCACCGGGCTGAGCACGCCGGAATAGATAGTGCCTTTCCAGGTCCGCCGGTAGTTGGTCAGCCAGAACCTGAACTGCCTGAGCGCGAAGGTGGTCGACATCAGTCCTCCAGCCGACGGCCGGTGAGCCGGAGGAAGACATCTTCTAGCGTGCTCCGGCGCACGAGTGAGGTGACCGGCTCCAGGCCACAGGCGCGCACCGCCGCCAGCGTCTCATCACCGTTGCCCGCGTAGAGCAACACCCGGTCGGCCAGCGCCTCGATCCGCGCCGCCGGGACGTCGGCCAGCTTGTCGACGGCTTGCTCTTGCTCGTCAAGTGCGAACCGCAACTCAAGCACCTCAGGTGTGGAAAAGCGCTCGATCAGCTCACGCGGCGAGCCCTCAGCCGCGATCTTGCCGCGATCCATCACCACCAGCCGGTCACACAACTGCTCGGCCTCGTCCATATAGTGCGTCGTGAGCACGAGCGTGACGCCCTGCTGCTTGAGCCGATAGAGCCGATCCCAGACCACATGCCTGGCCTGCGGATCGAGCCCAGTAGTCGGCTCGTCGAGCAGCAGGATCTCTGGCTCGCTGATCAGCGACCTGGCAATGGTCAGCCGACGCTTCATCCCGCCGGACAGCGGCTCAACCGCGTCGTCTGCGCGATCCGTGAGCTGCACGAAGTCGAGCAGTCTGGCGGTGCGCTCAGCGATCACGTCTCGGCGCAGGCCGAAATAGCGGCCGTACACCAGCATGTTCTCGCGGACGGTCAACTCGACGTCCAAAGTGTCGTCCTGCGGCACCACGCCCAGCCTGGCCCTGATCTTCGATCCGTCGGTAACCGGGTCAAGCCCCAGGATGGACAGCTGGCCACCCGATGGGGGTGATACGCAGCCGATCATCCGCATCGTGGACGACTTGCCCGCGCCATTAGGCCCAAGGAAGCCGAATACCTGACCGCGACTCAGTTCGAAGTCGATCCCCGCCACTGCGGTGAAGGCACCGAATTTCTTCGTCAGGCCCTTGGCGCGAATCAAGACTTCATGGTCAGCCACGTCCGAGACCCTACCTGTCGGCACCGACAATCCCGAACGAGTTTTCGGCCCACTGAGCGAGGCCGGCCTGCTTGGCGCGACACGCACCTCGGTCAATTGGTTACGACAAGTGATCTAGGCGACTATCGCCGGTAACATCAGCATGCGCGTATCACCGGCTGACACCACATAACTTGGCCGGCAGGGTAATCTGGCGAGCGGTGCTTCGACGCCGCGCTCTGCGGGTAGCACCGCGAAATGATGCAATCGAACGGAGGCCGCCTCGGTGGATAGTGCCAGGAGACTGTACCTGCGCTTCAGACACCTCATCCACGAGGGAGCTAAGTTCGGTGTCGTCGGGATCATCGGCGTGGTCATCACCGACGGCGGCACCAACCTACTGAAGTCGCACACCTCGATGGGCTGGCTGAGCGCTACCGCCATTGCCACCGTCGCCGCCACCGCGTTCGCCTATGTGGCCAGCCGGTATTGGACCTTCAAGAATCGCGAGCGCAGCAGCGTACGGCGCGAGACCGTGTTGTTCTTCGTGCTCAATGGGGTTGGGCTGGCGATTCAACTCGCCTGCGTTGGCTTCGTCGTGAAGGTGCTCGGCGAGCCTGGCAAGGTTCCGGCCAACATCGCGCTGCTAGCCGGCATCGCGCTCGGCACGATCTTCCGCTGGTTCTCCTACCGCAAGTGGGTGTGGACCGACAAACGCCAGGCCATGCCCGCCGGGCACGAGTCGCTTGAGCCGGTGCTCGCCCCACTGGCCAGTCACCCGACCTCTGACGCGGCCAGCAGCCAGGCCGGAAAGCCGAATTGAGCGGTGGCGGTGCCGCCCGTCCGCAGGCGCGCCCACTGATCGAGATGTACCAGCGGTTCCGCCAGCAGCTCATTGAGGGTGCCAAGTTCGGCATCGTCGGCCTCGTCGGTGTCGTGGTCGTCCTGGCCGGCGCTTACGTGCTCCATTTTGACGTAGGTCTAGGCAAGTACACCGCCTTGACAATCGCCACGGTCGCGGCAACGGTCGTCACCTTTCTTGGCAACAGGTACTGGAGCTTCCGGCATCGCCAGGGCAGCGGCGCCCGCTACGAGACAATCATGTTCTTCGTGCTCAACGGGGTTGGGCTGCTCATCCAGTACGCCTGCCTAGGCCTGGTCACCGATCTGATCGGGTTGTCTGGCCGCCTTTGGTACACGGTCGCGAACCTGTTCGGCATTGGCCTCGGCACGTTGTTCAGGTTCTGGTCGTATCGCAAATGGATCTGGCTACCGCCCGAGGTCCACCTCGCCAGGCTGCGCCGTGGCCGTCACCGCAAGGGTCGCACCACGCCAGTCCCGCCTCTGCCTGAGTCCCTTCAGCCTGGTGGGCGCCAGGCAGGAAGGCCGCAACAGGTAGGCGGCCGGCCTGCCGATGGGGCTTGGGCACGGCAGCCGCGACCCGACGGCGCTCAGGCTGGGATGGCTCGGCCGGTACTCGGGGTACCGTCGACGACGGCGCTAAACGAGAGAGCACCAGCCTCATCCCTACCGCACGCCGGCTCATCGCACTCCATTGGTACCGTCGGCCAGGTCATCGACCTGCCCCTGCACCGCGGTCGAGCGAGCTAGCTCAGCCGGGGCGGGCAGCTAGCGATTGGGCGTGCGGGGTTGGACGGCGGCTACCGGGCGGTGCAGCCGCCGGAATGGGCGGTAAGGCGCTGGATGGAGACGGAGAGCGCCTTGGTCGCCTGCCGTTTAGTGAGCTTGCCTGTAGCGACGAGGCGGCCGACGACGTGTCTTTCTCGCGAGCGAGCTAGCGTCGGGTTCTCAAGCGGGTCGTAGGCTGACGGTGCCTGGACCAGTCCGGCCAGGACGGCAGCCTGCGGCCAGGACAGTTGGCCGGGCGGGCGGCCGAAGTAACCGCAACTGCCGGCCTCTCAAGCCGTAGAAGCCATGACCGAAGTAGGCGACCGCTGCGTACATGCGCAAGATCTGGTTCTCGCTGAAGCTGTACTTCAGCTTGATCGCCAGCGCCACCTGCTTGACCTCGACCTTGAGACCGCTTTGGTTCGGCGTATAAAGAAGCTTGGCCAGCTGCTGATACAACGTGGCACCGCCTTGGTCGCCGGCGCCGGTGAGGCCTGAGTAGAACACTCTGACGATCGCGTACGGGTCGACTCCCGGCTCTGATCTAAAGCGGTGGTCCTCGGTCGAGATCAACGCCGCTCCGAACCGGTAGGGCACCTTCGGGCCGGGAAAGGCCGACCCGTGGGACGACGCCTCTGCTCGGGCGACGGTCCAGGCGTTGCCAACCGACGGGGTGGCCACCATGATGACCCCGGCGGCGATCAGCAGCAACACTACAAGCGTGGCAATAAAGGCCAGCACTCGCCGCAGCCAGCGCCGCATCCGCCTCCGTTCCGGCCGACCGTCCCTGGCCGCGTACTTAACGGGCGCGGCCTGCCATTGTCGGGTCTGGCTCAACGTTACGATCCCAATCACGTGCGATCGACAAGGGATGTCCAGAACGGGCAGCCCACACGGATCACTACGGAAACGTATCGTGCCGATACTAAGTGCCAGCTAATCCGGGCGAGGTGAACCCTCAGGCGAGGTACCGCGACCGCCCGCTGCCCGCTAGCGGGCCTTCAAAGTCCGTTAGCTGGCCTACCAGAAATCGAGTCGGGACGCCGGGATTTGAACCCGGGCTCTCTGGTCCCCCAGACCAGCGCCTTAACCAAGCTGGGCCACGTCCCGTCGCCCTGTCGGACCAACAGATCATAGCGTAGTGAACGCCACGCCGTGGGCACCGGCAGGCGCAGCGAACATCGAGCCGCTAATGCACCAGTGGCAGCGCGAGCACGGCCGGTACCCGGTAGGCCTCGCCTCGGTTCGCCGCGATGCAGGCCAGGATCAGGTACACCAGGTGGGCGATCACGTAGGCGATGAACAGCGGGACGATCAGGATCAGGGCATAGCCGTGGGTGGCGATGCCCAGCACAATGCCGATGATCACCACCGCGAAGGAGTAAATAGTGCCGGTAATCGCCATGTTGAGTGATTGCGCGGCGTGATAGCGGACGTAGCCGGACTCCTTCATCTTGATCAGGTAGATGATCAGCGGCGCGAGTATCCCCACGACGAAGGTCAGGAGATAAGACATCAACGCCCAGAGGTGATCGTCGGACGGGCCGCGCGGGCCGTAGCCGAGCGGATTCGCGCCCGGCCATGACCCAGCTGGGGGTGGCGGCGCGGGCGGCGGGGCGTCGTAGAAACCGGCCATCAGAACGTTCACCTTTCGAAAGAAAAACGCACCGCCACGCTATCGCCCAATTCAGCCACTCGGTTACCAGGAAGTCCTGAGACCTACCCGGAATAGGCCAGTGACCGTGACCGGGTCGAGTTCCAATCGGGCTAGACTGGCAGGCAACGCGCTGACGGAGCCGAGTAGCACCTGGTCACGCGGGCACAGAGAGCCGCCGGTAGCTGAGAAGGCGGTGCCGCGCCCAGGCCAGCGAAGACCCTCCCGAGTGCGGGGAGAAACGGCTGCCGCAGCCAGCGATAGGCCCAATGCCCCGCCGGTTAGCCCCCGTGATCGGGCCACGAGGCCGTACCGCAGCAAGCCGGCTAGGCGAGCAGGTGGCGCGGCGAAGGTGTGGTGGCACAGCGAGTTCCCTTCTCGCCCGCACTCCCAAGGGGCACAACGAGCCTAGGAGTGCCTCATGACGACTACCCGTACCCCCGGTAGCACAACTACCAGCCGAATCCTGGCCAGCGAACTGAGCCAGCACGTCGGCAAGCAGGTCACCATCGCCGGCTGGCTGCACCGCCGCCGTGACCTGAAGTCCGTGTCCTTCGCGATCATCAGGGACCGCAGCGGTCTGGCTCAGGTCGTGCTGGCCGACCCAGCCCAGATCCCTGAAGAGACCGTCCTGGCGGTCACCGGCCTGGTCAAGGCAAGCGCCCAGGCACCGGGCGGCGCTGAACTGGTCGAGCCAGCGATCGCGATGCTGAGCGAGCCGGCTGAGCCGCCGCCCTTCGACTTGTACCGGCCGACGCTGACGGCGGCGCTGCCGACCGTGCTTGACCACGCGCCGACCACCCTGCGGCATCCGATACTGACGGCAGGGCTGCAACTCTCCGCAGCTAGCGAGGCCGGCTTCCGCGCCACCTTGAACGCCAAGGGCTTCACCGAGATCCATACGCCGAAGATCGTGCAGTCGGCGACCGAATCGGGCGCGAACGTGTTCGCCATCGATTACTTCGGCCAGCCTGCGTATCTGGCTCAGTCTCCGCAGTTCTACAAGCAGGCGATGGTCGGCGTGTTCGAGCGGGTCTACGAGGTCGGGCCGGTGTTTAGGGCTGAGCCGCACGACACCTCCAGGCACCTGGCTCAGTACACGAGCCTGGATGCGGAGTTCGGCTTCATCTGCGACCACTTCGAGGTGATGGCGATGCTGCGGGACGCGATCGCCGGAATGGTGGCAGCCGTCGCCGAGCACGCCAAGCCTGCCGTCGACGTGCTGGCGGTCAAGCTGCCGCAGGTACCTGAGCAGATCCCGCACCTGCACTTCGCCGAAGCGCAGGAGTTGATCGCTCACCAGGCGGGCTGGGACCCGCGTGGTGAGCCCGACCTGTCCCCGGCTGACGAGCGCTGGCTGGGCGACTGGGCGGTACGCGAGCACGGATCTGAATTCTTGTTCGTGCCTGGTTACCCGATGCGCAAGCGGCCTTTCTACACCCAGCCCGACCCGGCTAACCCGGACTACTCGCGCAGCTTCGACCTGATCTTCCGCGGGCTGGAGTTGGTGACGGGCGGCCAGCGGCTGCACAACCACAGCGACTACCTGGCGGCGCTGGCCCGCGCTGGCGCCGACCCGGCACCGTACCAGAGCTACCTCCAGGTGTTCAGCCACGGAATGCCGCCGCACGGCGGCTTTGCCATCGGTCTGGAGCGCTGGGTCGCGAGGCTCACGGGCGCCGCCAACGTCAGGCAGGTCACCGCGTTTCCACGGGACCTGCACCGGCTCGCACCGTAGCTGGGCTAGCCCTGATGGTGCTTAGGCATCGGGGGTGGCGGCGGAGGCGGGGCACTGATCACCCGGCTTCGCTGCCACGTCCCCCGCTTGCTGAGCTGGTAGACGACCACGCTGTCCACCATCGGGACTAGAGCCGTCGGACCGCCAGGGCCATACGGCGCGGTACCCGGTACCAAGATCGCGTCAGCGGCTGGCAGCTTGACCGCCAGCCGCGCGCTCTGCTTGCTGTGCTGGTTCGAACCGACGTGCTTGCCCTTTGACCGTCGTTTGCCCGGCTTGGCCGACTGGCTTGGCCGCGCGGTACTCATCGGCGGGGTGGTCAGCAGGCCGTGACCGCCGTCATAGGAGATCGCCCAGGTCCCGGTGATGTTCGAGGCTACCGATTCGACCTGCGACACCGCGGTGCCGAGTTGCGGGTAGACCGACCAGGCCGACGCCGAGCCCGACCGGCTGGCTGGCATGATCAGCTCACCGCGGCTCGTTTGCACTCCGATCAGCATCGAGTCGCCCTGGGCGGTGCTGGCGAGGCCAAGCACGCTGACTGATTGAGCGGAAAGCGAGCTTGGCAGCCGCGGGCCGGTCGCCTGCCAGCCTTTCGACGTCTCGATGAACAAGCCAAGCCTGCCAGGATTGCTGCACGTACCGGCGACGATGGGGGCGTCGGCGAACCCGGTCGCCACCCCAGTCAGTGCGGTCAGCCCGCACTGTAGCCCGGCCGGGGTCGCGGCGAGCGTACGCAGGGTGACCACCGGCCGCCAGCCGACCGCACCTGAGTTCGACTCCTCGACGTCGACGCCGGTGGCGGCGAGCAGTCGACCGCCTTCGATTCGCACCAGCGCGTCCGGCTCGGCTACCAACCCGGCTGGCAGCAGGCTCGGCGACCAGTGCTGGCCAGCCCCCCTGCTGACGTCGAGTTGGGTGTACCGAAATAGCCTGACCGGGAGGAAGCCAACCGTAAGTCCCTTGAGCGGCTGGCCGGCCACGGCCAAGCCGACATTGCCGGGGACGACGGGCGGGGTGGCCAGCTGCCACCGACCAGACACCGGGTCCCGCACCAGCAACTGCCAGTACTTCGGCGTCGGCCCCCCGGTACCGACCGCGACGGTCACCCAGCCGGTGCCGGGCACGGACATACCCGTCGCCAGCGGGATCACCGGGCTTGGTGATGGCCGGCTCGCCAGCCACGGGCTCAATGCCGTACTAGGCGTGCAGCCGGTGAGTCCCGCGACAGCAAGCAGCGCCGCTGCCATCATTGAAGTCGCCGCCACGGTCCTGGCTGGGCGACAGCGGATCATCCGCGGTACCTCCTTGACGGCTTTGTGACTTGGACACCTGGTGGGCCGATCAATTCGCCAGCCGTCCGGCAAAGGTAGCGGAACGCGTGACCCAGGCTCTGGTCAGGTCCGGCTTATATCGGCTGAATAAGGATAGGGCTCCAAACGTATGGTCGTGCTCGGGAGCGGAAAAGACGGCACGACCTGGCCTGCGACAGCACGCCCAGGGCGAAGTACTGCCCTGCGCCGCTGCCGAACCCTAGGTGCGGAGTGCGCGGCTTCTATGACAAGACGATTGTCGTGGCGATGGAATGGCCTGCTAGTGGCGGCGGTGGCGGTGACCGTCGCGGCGGTTTTCGCGGTCACCACGACCGGCACAGCCGCCCCGGTGGCCAACCGGATGGCGGCCAGACACGCCGGTCGGGCCGCGCCGCATCCGGCGGTCGCCGGACCTTATGCCAGGCATCCGGTCGGCACGGGCGCTGACGCTGTCGGCGCACTCTTTACCTGGCAAGACCGTCAGCTTGGGCGGCATTTTTGCACCGCCAGCGTAGTGTCAAGCACAGCCGGTGACCTGGTGATCACCGCCGCGCACTGCGTGACCGGGGTGGACCTGGCCAATATCGTGTTCGCGCCCGGCTACGCGAACGGCCAGCTACCGCGCGGCCTGTGGGCGGTCAGCCGCAAGTTCGTAGACGCTCGCTGGGCCGCGCACAAGGACCCGAACGACGATTTCGCCTTCCTGGTCGTCCGGCCGCTGACCAAGCCACACCAGTCAGCAGCCGACGCCCAGCTGACCGGCACGGTGCAGAGCGCCGCCGGAGCTGAGCGCCTGCGCTTCGACGCTCGGCTTCCCACGACGATCAGGGCCACTGGCTACCCGGACGGCAGCAATCGGCCGGTCACCTGCGCTACCCGCGCGGTCGCCTTCCGACCGGACGCGCTCGACCAGGTCAAGTTCGTCTGCCCGGGCTTCACCGACGGCACTAGTGGCGGCCCGTTCCTCAGTGACTTCAGCCGGGCCACCGACACCGGCTCGATCATCGGCGTGATCGGCGGCTACCAGCAAGGCGGCGACTCGGCCGATATCTCCTACTCATCGGCCTTCGTCGCCAACGTCCGATCGCTGTACGCCTCGGCGCAGCGGGCCACTCGTGAGCGCCGAGGCTAGAGCCCAAGCGTGATCGCGTCGACTTCGGCGAGCTCCTCAGCCGTCGGGATCCAGTCGGCGGTCGCCGCGTTCGCCGCGACCTGCTCAGGGTTCATCGCTCCGGCGATCACGCTGCCGCAGCCCGGCTGAGCCAGCAGGCAGCTGATCGCGATCGCCAGCAGCGAGACATCGTGCACCTTGCCCCACTGCGCCAGCCCTTCGACGATGTCCAGCTTGGCCTCGGTAACGTAGCTGTCCCGGCCGGCCAGCCGCATGCCTTCCTTGGCCGGCTGGCCCCGCCTGATCTTGCCGGTCAGCAGGCCGTTCGCGAGCGGGAAGTACGGCAGCACACCAAGTCCGAAGTGCCTGGACGCGGGCACCACCTCGGTCTCGGCCGCGCGCTCAAGCAGCGACCAGTGGTTCTGCGCGGACACGAACGGCGTCCAGCCGTGCCGGTCGGCCAGGCCCGCGGCCTCGGCGATCTGCCAGCCGGTGAAGTTGGAGTGCCCGAGGTAGCGCACCTTGCCTTCGGCCACGAGCTCATTCAGCGCGCCCAGCGTCTCGGCGATCGGCGTCTTCGGGTCAGGGGTGTGGATCTGGTACAGGTCGATGTAGTCGGTTCGCAGCCGGCGTAGCGACTCATCGACGGCTCGCCTGATGTAGCCGCGACCACCCTTGGCGCCGGCCGCGGCCCCGTAGCCCATATCGCCAGCCTGGTGACCGAACTTGGTGGCGAGCACCACCTTGTCACGGCGCCCGGCCAGCACCTCGCCGAGCAGCTCTTCCGAGCCACCGCCGCCGTAGATGTCCGCGGTGTCGAACAAGGTGATCCCGTTGTCGATGGCCGCGTCTACCACGGCGCGGGTACCAGCAAGGTCAAGCCGGCCGCCGAAGTTGTTGCAGCCGAGACCGACTACGGACACCACCAGCCCGCAGTGACCAAGTGTCTGGTAACGCATGTGCTCCGCCTTCGCTGCTCGTGCCCGCTCGTGCTACTCCAGTTGCGATCGTACCGACCGGCGATCGGATAGCCTTTCGCGCACCATGGCACTCTCACCTGACCAGCCAAGCCTGGCCGACCAGCCGGGAGCACTCAAGCCGATGGTCGCCAGGGTCACCCTCGGCACCAGGCTGCGCCAGCTCCGCGAGGCGGCTGGGATCACTCCGCAGCAAGCCGCGCGTGCCATCCGCAGCTCGGATTCAAAGATCAGCCGGATCGAGCTCGGTCGGCACGCCGCTAAGGAGATTGACGTCGCCGATCTGATCACCTGCTACGGCGTCACCGCACTGGCCGAACGCGACGAGTTGCTCACTCTCGCCAGTGTCGCCAGCACGCCGCAATGGTGGCAGCGGTACGCCGATATCCTGCCGACCTGGTTCCTCAGTTACCTCGGGTTCGCGGACGCGGCGACATCCGTGCACGTAGTGGAGGCCCATTTCGTGCCCGGCCTGCTGCAGACGGAGGAGTACGCGGCGCGGCTGGCCCTGCTTCGCGACCCCGGCCGGCGACGCAGGCCGACCGGACACGGCGATCAGGCTGGGCGAGGTGAGGGCCAGGCGCACTGCCGCTTTTACCGCCGGCGGCGGGCAGCTGACTTGCGTACTCGATGAAGCGGTGCTGCGGCGACCGGTCGGCAGCCGGCGGGTCCAGCGCGAGCAGCTCGAGTTCTTGCGCGACGCCGCTGGACGCCCTGGCATCAGCGTGCGGATCAGGGAGCTGGCGGCAGGCCCGCCGGTCGCACTGGCGGGATTCACCCTCATGCGGTTCGCCAATCAGCAACTGCCGGACGTCGTCTACACCGGGCAGCTCACGACCGCCAGCTTCCTTGTTCGACCGACTGAGGCGGCCCGTTATGAAGGAATGCTCAGGCAGTCGCTGAACGACAGTGCTCCGGCCAGCCAGACCGCGCCGATTATCGATCGGATTCCGCGCGGAGCTCGGCTAGGCCGCCTGGGTGAGCAAGTGCCGGATCAGGCTGGCCGAGTCAGCCGCAGGCAAGGCCGCGCTGGCGAGCTTGTCGAAGGTGAGGCGCAGCGCGCGCACTTCAGCTTCGCGCTGCTCACAGGCGAACTGGCCGCGAACTCTGGTCAGGCAGACGATGTCGGCGTCGGCTGGATCGGGAAAGCTCAAGATCGTGAACGGCTCGCTGAGCACCGGTCGCGCAGCGGCCAGCCCGACGATCCGCAGGGTAACCGCCGGGTCAGCGCAGGCGCTCAGCAGATGCGCGAGCTGACCAGTCATCACTTCGGCCGAGCCGATGGACCTCAGCAGTACCGACTCGTCGATTAGCACCCGCAATTCCCGTCGGCCTGGTTCGCGCAGCCAGGCCTGCCGCCGAAGCTGGAGTTCGACCAGGCGGCCGATCTGGGCAGCCGTGAGGTTCGGGCGGCTGGCCCGCAGCGCGCCGGCCGCGTAGCCCTCCGTCTGCAGCAGGCCGGGCAGCAGCGCAACGGAAAATGAGCGCACCAGGCTGGCCTCGGCCTCCAGGCCGAGGTAGGTACCGGCCCCGGCTGGCAGCAACTCGTCGTACTCAGCCCACCAGCCCTTGCGCTGCCCTTCGCGGGCGAGGTCGGTGAGCTGCCGACGCTTCGTCTCGTCGTCGACGCCGTAAAGATCGAGCAGGATCGCCAGGTAACTGGTCCTGGTCGGAGCCTTCCCGGTCTCGATCCTTGACAGCGTGCTCGGCGCGACGCCGAGCCTGGTCGCCACGTCTTCGAGCCGCAACGAGCGCGCTTCGCGCAGCCGTCGCAGATCGGTGCCGAGCCTGCGGCGGCGGATTGTCGGACCGACCAGCACGGGCTACCTCCTTAGGTGGATTTACGAGATGCACCATTGAAGCAGCACCGTCTGACAATTTAAATCCTCAATACGATTGCATTCCAAGCACATTTGTAACGCAATTGCCTGAGGCAAGGTCGACTGGATTAGAGCAGGTCAGAATAGGTCGACTGCCATTACCCGGCAAGGCACGCGGCAATAATGGATATTTACCGGCGTGTGATTTCCTAGGCTAGTTGCCGGTACCGACAGTCGGTCGGGGCCTCGATATCTAGTCGACGTGACCGGGAGCCGCGACTTACTGTGGTGCGATGCTGGCACCGCCGCAGGGACTTGATCCTGGCCTGCTGATCTCGACCTTGGCTGATCGGTGGCAGCTGCCGATCGGTGCGCTTGAGTACCTGCCGGTGGGCTGGGGCAGCCACCACTGGGCGGCGACTGATGCGACCGGCGGCCGCTGGTTCGTGACCGTGGATGAGCTCGACACCAAGCGCTGGTCAGAGCAGGAGCCGCTAGCGACCGTGTTCGATCGGGTCAGCGCGTCGCTGTCGGTGGCGGTCGACCTGGCGGCACACGGGCTGAGCTTCGTGGTCGCGCCGGCGCCGGCCCATGATGGTCAACCGGTGCTGCGGCTCGGCGAGCGATTCAGCCTCGCGGTACACCCGTTCGTGGTCGGCGAGAGTTTCTCCTGGGGCGAGTTCAGCGGACCTGAGCATCGGCTTGGAGTGCTTGAGTTGCTGGTCGCCATGCACACCGCAGCACCAGCAGCGCGGCGTCGAGCGCAGACCGATGACCTGAGCATCGCCTTCCGTGACGCGCTCGAAGCGAGCCTGTCGGGCGCTGCTGACCACGACCGGGGGCCCTACGCGGTCCCGACCGCCGAACTGCTTGCCGCCCATGGGCCACGGCTGCGAGCGCTGCTGGCCCGATATGACGAGCTCGTACGGCTCGCGGCGGCCCGTTCGGTGCCAGCCGTGCTGACGCACGGCGAACCGCATCCGGGCAACACGATGCGCACCCAGGCCGGCTGGCTGCTGATCGATTGGGACACAGCGCTGATCGCGGCACCCGAGCGGGATCTGTGGGACCTAGATCCTGGTGACGGCTCGGTGTTCGCCGCCTATCAGCTCGCCACCGGAGTGACCCTCAGGCCGCCAGTACTTGAGCTGTACCGGCTGCGCTGGGAGCTCACTGATCTCGCGATGGCAGCGGGCAGATTCCGCGCACCGCACAGCGACGGACTAGACGACACCGAGACCTTCGAACTGCTCGACCAGCAGTTGCGGCAGCTAGCTCGACCTGCCCCGGCCTGACCGGGCCGGAGCTGAGCGCTTCTCCCGCAGCCGCATCGACACGTGCACCGGGGTGCCCTGGAAGCCGAACTCTTCGCGCAGCCTGCGCTCGATGAAGCGGCGGTACCCGGCCTGCAGGAAACCGGAGGTAAACAGCACGAAGTGGGGCGGCTGGACGCCGGCCTGAGTGGCGAACATGATCTTGGGCTGCTTGCCGCCACGAACCGGCGGTGGCGTGGCCGCGATGAGGGCGCTCAGCCAAGCATTGAGCCTGCCAGTCGGGATCCTGGTCTCCCAGCTCGCGATCGCGGTCTCAAGCGCGGGCACCAGCCGGTCGACGTGCCAGCCCGTGGCGGCCGAGATGTTGACCCTGGCGGCCCAGCGCGCGGTGTGCAACTGCCGGTCGATCTCCTTGTCAATGAAGTACCTGCGGTCCTCATCGACCAGGTCCCACTTGTTGTACGCGATGACCAGCGCCCGGCCAGCCTCGATCACCATCGAGATGATCCGCAGGTCCTGCTCGGCCAGCGGCTCGCTGGCATCGACAAGCACGACGGCGACCTCCGCTCGCTCCAGTGCGCGTTCGGTGCGCAACGCGGCGAAGTAGTCGGCACCCTGCGTCTGGCTCGCCCGCCGCCTGATGCCAGCGGTGTCCACGAACCGCCAGGTCTTGCCGCCAAGCTCGATCAGCTCATCGACCGGGTCCCTGGTGGTCCCGGCCATCGGGTCGACCAGCACGCGCTCGTTGCCTGCCAGCTTGTTCAGCAAGCTGGACTTGCCGACGTTGGGCCGACCGATCAGCGCCACCCGGCGCGGGCCGGTATGCGGGCCGAGTCGCTCCGCTGGTGCCTCGGGCAGCGCGTCGAGTATGACATCGAGCAGGTCGCCACTCCCCCGGCCATGCAGCGCGCTCACCGGATAAGGCTCACCCAGGCCAAGTGACCACAGCGAGTGCGCACCGACCTCGGCTGGCGCGTCATCGACCTTGTTGGCGGCCAGCACGACCGGTTTCTTGGCCCGGCGCAGCACGGCCGCCACCGCGGCATCGGCATCGGTGACGCCGACTACTGCATCGGTGACGAAAAGCACCGCGTCGGCAGCGTCCACCGCGACCCTGGCCTGGGCGGCCACCTTCGCGGCCAGCGCACCCGAGCCTTCCACGGACGGCTCCCAGCCGCCGGTGTCGACGAGGGTGAACGCCCGGCCTCGCCAGGTCGCGTCGTATGCGACTCGGTCCCTGGTGACTCCTGGGGTGTCTTCCACTACCGCTTGCCGACTGCCGAGAATCCGGTTGACCAAAGTCGACTTACCGACATTGGGACGGCCGACGACCGCTAGCACCGGGCGGGGGGAATTGTCGTCGGCGTCGTCCAAGTCGCTGGCATCGCTCTCGCCGCCCCCGAACCTGGTCTCGAAGTCGGGGTCAATGCTCATGACTCGCTCGTTTCTTTTTGGCCACGGTGGCCGTCTGGGCCAGGCTCAGGATCTGGCCGATCACGTCGGCTAGGCCAAGCTCGGTGGCATCGATCTCAATCGCGTCGGCCGCGCGCTGGGTTTGAGGTGCGTCCAGGCGATCACGCCTGGCCTGCTCACGCTGCGTCAGTTCGGCGGTGCGCGACTGGTCGGACTGACCAGGCAAGGCGGCATCGCTCGCCGCCTCGACACTGGTCTGCTCGGCGAATTCGGTCGCCCGGCGCTGCGCCCTGGCCTGCTCGCTCGCCGTCAGGAACACCTTGACGAGAGCGTCAGGGGCGACCACGGTCCCGATATCCCTGCCCTCGGCGACGATCCCGCCCGAGGTTAGCTCAGCGTCCGCGATGATCTGCTGCTGCAAGGCGATCAGGTGACTGCGGATCTGCGGCACCGAAGCCACTCGGCTAACCGCATTGGACACCTCGCGAAGCCTGATCTGGGTACTGACATCGACTCCGTTGACCTTGGTGGCGTGAGCCGCCGGATCGGTCCCGACCTCGATCCGCAGCGCCAGGCCAGCACTGCTGATCGCGGCGGCGTCGGACAAGTCGGTGTGGTGCTCAAGCAACCACCAGGTGACCGCGCGGTACATCGCGCCGGTGTCCAGATAGCGCAAGCCAAGCGCGGACGCGACGCCTCGGGCAGCTGACGACTTTCCTGATCCTGATGGACCGTCGACAGCGATCACCAGCCCGGCCGAGTCGCCATCGCGTGGCTCGGGCCAGTCGGTGCCCGAGCTGGCGATGTCGCTGGGGGCTTGCGCGGCCGTATCTCTCACGGAGGCGATGCTACCGGCCAGCCGGCGGCGGCTAGCGCAGCCGACAGCGGTTTGCCGACCTCGGGCCGGACGGACAGCTCAGCGACGCCGACCGGGCGACCCGGCGAGTGCTCGATCCTGACATCCTCGATGTTGACGCCGGCCGCCCCAGCCGCGGCGACCAACCTGGCCAGCTCGCCCGGCTGGTCGCCGATGACAACCTGGACCACGGCGTAGTCAGGCGCCGGGCCGCCGCGCTTGCCGGGAATAGCGGCCACCCCGTCGCGTCCGGCCTCAAGCAGAGCGGTCAGCGCCTTGGCCGCATCCTCGTGGCCGGCGGCGATCTCGGCGAGCACGCTCGCCGCCGCACCAAGCTGCTCAGCAACGGCGATCAGCACGTCCCGCACTGGTGCCGCGTTCGCTGTCAGGATCTCGGTCCAAAGGCCAACGTCGCTGGCCGCGATCCTCGTGACATCGCGCAGCCCAGGCCCGGCTAGCGCCATCGATGGCCCGGTCGCGTCCGCGCACTGCGCGGCCATCGCCGCGGCCACCAGGTGCGGCACGTGCGATACCAGGGCCACCGACTGGTCATGGTCGGCCGCTGACATCGAGCTAAGCTGGCCGCCGCAGGCGCTGACCAGCGCCGTCACGGTGGCGATGGCCTCCGCTGAAGTACCGGGCACCGGGCAGATGACCCAAGGAAGGCCGACGAACAGGTCGGCTCGCGCGGCGGCAGGCCCGGATCGCTCCCGGCCGGACATCGGGTGTCCAGGCACGTAGCTGGCGAGGTCACAGCCAAGCTCGATGGCGTGCCGTAGCGGCAGCTGCTTGACGCTCGCTACATCGGTGTAGCAGGCGGCCAGCCCGCTGCGCTGAGCGGCGGCGAGCGACGGCGCCACCATCGCCGGCGGCATCGCGAGCACCGCGATGTCCGCCGGCGCTGGTGGCCGTCCGCTGGCTGGCAGCAGTTGCCCGGCGCCGAGCTCGGCCGCGAGCGCAGCCGCGCCCTGATCAGCGTCAGTCAGCCAGACCTCGGTGTCGTGCCCGCGCAACGCGAGCGCGATCGACGTCCCGATCAGTCCGGTGCCGATCACCACGACCGAGCGCGGTACTTGATTCATGAACGTCCTACTGCGCGATGTCCAGCCGGAGCGCTGCCGCACCGTGCAGGTAGACGTGCTGGATCTCGGCCCTGCTCCGGTCGGTCTCGATGTGCATCATTACTCTGACCACGCGCGGCATCGCGCCAGGCACCGAAATCTCGCTGCAGCACAGCAGCGGCACCTCCTGGAAGCCGAGCTTGCGGGCGGCCAGCGCGGGAAACTCAGCGGTCAGATCGGGGGTGGCCGAGAACAGCACGCTGATCACGTCATCGGTGCTGACGTTGTTCCTGCTCATCACGGCGGTGACCAGCTCGGTAGTCCCATCTAGGATGGACTGCCGGTCGTCGGCATCGACCTGGACCGCACCTCTGATGGCTCTGACGTTCACGACCTCTCCTGTGTCTCGCGGTGGGTCACATTCCGACGGCGGCGTAAAGCTCGCCGACTTCACCGGTAGTCAGCCGCCTCGTCGCGGCCTGGCGGAGCGATCCCAGGCTGATCGGCCCCACCTGGGTTCTGACGAGCCGACTGACCGGATGGCCCACCTCGGCCAGCATCCGCCGGACGACGTGCTTACGTCCCTCGTGGAGGGTCAGCTCGACCAGAACTCGCTTTCCTGCCTGATCGACGATCCGGAACCGGTCAGCGACTACAGTACCGTCTTCCAACTCAACCCCGGTCGTCAGCCGCCTGCCAAGATCCCTCGGCAGCGGCCCGGACACCTCGGCCAGGTAGGTCTTCAGCACGCCGTACCTCGGATGCGCCAGCCGGTGCGCTAGCTCGCCATCGTTGGTGAGCAGGATGAGTCCCTCCGTGTCGTAGTCCAGCCGGCCGACGTGAAAGAGCCGTTCGCTGCGATCGCCGATCAGGTCGGCGATCGTTCGCCTGCCCCGGTCATCTGACATCGTGCTGACTACGCCGGGCGGCTTATTCAGCGCGAGATACACCAAGCTCGCGCTGGCCGGGATGCGCTTGCCGTCCACCCGGATGATCTGGTTCTCAGGGTCGACCCTGGCACCGAACCTGCGCACCACCTCGCCGTCGACTTCGACCCGGCCAGCGCCGATCAGCTCTTCACAGCTGCGGCGGCTGCCGACGCCGGCCGCCGCCAACACCTTCTGTAGCCTGACCCCGCCTGGGACGTCGAGCAGCGAGTCGCGCTCGCCCGGCTCGACGCCCCAGTCGTCCTCGTCGTCGACGTACCTGGCCGGCCGGTCAGGTACAGCCGAGCGATCCCGGTCTTGGCTGGTGCCTCGATCCTGGGCGGCGCGGTCGGCTGGTCGCCCGGCCCGGTCGGCTGGTCGCCCGGCGCGGTCGGCTGGTCGCCCGGCGCGGTCGCCTGGTCCCCCGGCGCGGTCGGCTGGTCTGGCACCCTGGTCGCCTGGCCGCCCGGGGCGGCCGACGGGGCGGCGGCCGCCTCGATTACCCGCGCGCACGGCCGACCCCCGCCTCCGGCTCGTCATCGACCTGTTCAGGCAGGAAGGGTGCCAAATCGGGCAACTGATCCAGATCAGCCAGACCGAGGCGCTCAAGGAAATACGACGTAGTACGAAACAAGATCGCTCCGGTCTCGTGATCGGTGCCCGCCTCTTCTACCAGGCCGCGCAGCGTAAGCGTGCGCATGACGCCATCGCAGTTGACCCCTCGCACCGCCGAGACCTGGGCGCGGCCGACGGGCTGACGGTAGGCCACTACGGCGAGCGTCTCCAGCGCGGCTTGGGTCAGCCGCACCTCCTGACCATCGCGGACGAACTTCTCCACGATCGGGGCGTACTCCGCTCTGGTGTAGTACCGCCAGCCGCCGGCGACCGCACGCAGATCGAAGCCACTGCCCGCAGCCGTATAATTCGCGGCGAGTTCGACTAGCGCGGCTTCAATCGTCTCCTTTGGCAGCTCAAGTACCTGAGCCAGGACGTTGGGCGGTACCGGCTCATCGGCGACCAGCAAGATCGCCTCGATACTTGAGTTCAGGTCAGCCAGCGGGAACATGGCCTCCCTAGCTGGCCGGTCGTCGGCGTCAGCGTCGGCCTGCACTGGCTGTGAATGCTCGTTCATGCTCACTCGTCGTTCGCTTGGTTGGGATCGTCAGCCTGCGTAAGCTCGGCTGGCTCGGCTGGCTCGGCTGGCTCGGCTGGCTCGGCTGGCTCGGCTGGCTCGGCTGGCCCGGCTGGCCCGGCTGGCCCGGCTGGCCCGGCTGGCCCGGCTGGCCCGGCTGGCCCGGCTGGCCCGGCTGGCCCGGCTGGCCCGGCTGGCCCGGCTGGCCCGGCTGGCCCGGCTGGCCCGGCTGGCCCGGCTGGCCCGGCTGGCCCGGCTGGCCCGGCTGGCCCGGCTGGCCCGGCTGGCCCGGCTGGCCCGGCTGGCCCGGCTGGCCCGGCTGGCCCGGCTGGCCCGGCTGGCCCGGCTGGTCCGGCTGCAGAGGCATCATCGTCGGCGACCCAGCTGATGTACAAATCGCCGAGTGGAGTCACTTGCTCGAATGCCACGCATTTGTCCCGGAAGAGCTCAAGCACAGCCAGGAAGCGCGCCACGACTTCGTAGGTGCCGTCGCAGTCGGCGGCCAGTTGGCGGAACGACGCCCGGCCGGCCAGACGCAGCCTGGCCGCGATGATCGCTGCCTGCTCCCGCACCGAGGTCCGGGGTGAGTGCAGATGCGCGGTCGAGACCACGGGCGGCCGACGCGGGGTAAGGACCTTAGCGGCGATCTGGGCGAACTGACCTGGTCCAAGCCCGAGCAGCACCTCGGGCAGCAACTCGGCGAAGCGTGGCTCCATCGGCACCCGGCGCGGGAACCTGCGGCCTTGCACTGCGAACTGGCCGGCGAAGACGGCGGCCACTTCCTTATAAGCGCGATACTGAAGCAGCCGGGCGAACAGCAAGTCTCTGGCCTCAAGCAGAGCCAGGTCTTCCTCGTCGTCGACCTCGCCTGACGGCAGCAGCCGTGCTGCCTTCAGATCCAGCAAGGTGGCGGCGACCAGCAGGAAATAACTGGTCTGGTCCAAGTCCCACTGGTCGGCCAGCGCACTGATATAGCTGATGAACTCATCGGTGACCGCCGACAAGGCGATCTCGGTAATGTCCAGCTTGTGCTTGCCGATCAGGGCGAGCAGTAGATCAAATGGCCCCTCGAAGACGTCGAGGTGCACCTCGAAGCCGCCGGAGGCCTGGGCCCTAGCGGTGTCGCCGGACCCTTCGGTCGCCATGATGGTCAATGTTCCTCACGTAGCCGGCGGACCATCAGACTGTCCTCGCCGCCAGCGTCCAGATCGGCTAGCAGCACCGCCAGCGCTTCCCTGACGATCCGGCCGCGGTCGGCCGAGATCCCGTACCCGCGCAGCGTCACCTTGGCTTGCTCAAGCTCGAGCAGTTCAGAACTAGACAGGTACACGGTGATTTTATGGCTATGCGCTTCACGGCCGCTCGCTTGGCGCAAGTTGTCATCGAGCTGATCGGCACCGACCGGCATGACTGGAGCAGGGCGCAGCAGTTCGGCAATGCCGGGGACCCTTACCCGGCGCTGACCTGACCTGCGAGATCGGCCCTGCGCCACCGGTCAAGCACCTCCCTGGCGAGCTCCCGGTAGGAAGCTGCGCCGGACGAACTCGGGTCGAAGACGGTAATCGGCTCTCCGGCCACCGAAGCATCGGGAAATCTGACTGTCCGGTTGATGACGGTATGAAAGACCTTGTCGCCAAAGCCAGCTACGACCCCGGCAAGCACCTCTCGTGTATGCAGAGTACGCGAGTCATACATGGTGGCAAGCAGTCCGTCCATGGTCAGCTTGGGGCTGAGCCTGGTCGACACCTTGTCGATGGTCTCCATCAGCAGCGCCACGCCGCGCATCGCGAAGTACTCGCACTCCAGCGGGACGAGAACGCCGTCGGCGCAGGCAAGCGCGTTGACCGTCAGCAGGCCAAGGGACGGCTGGCAGTCAATGAGCACGATGTCGTAGTCCGGCAGCAGCGGCTCAAGCACCCGGCCGAGTATGAATTCGCGGCCAACCTCGTGCACAAGCTGAACCTCAGCCCCGGATAGGTCGATATTGCTCGGCAGCAGGTCCATGCCTTCGACCTTGGTCGGGAACAGCACGTCGCCGGCCGTGACTCCGGCCTCCATCAGCACGTTATAGACGGTGGCATCGAGTTCGTGCGGCTGGAAGCCGAGCCCGACGGACAGCGCGCCCTGTGGATCGAAGTCGACCAGCAGTACCCGCCGGCCGACTTCGGCCAGCGCGGCCCCGAGGCTGATCGTGGTAGTGGTCTTGCCGACGCCACCTTTTTGATTGCAGACGGCCACCACTCGCGCCGGGCCGTGCACGAGCAGCGGCTCAGGCTCAGGGAAGACCGGAATCGGGCGCCCGGTCGGGCCGATCATACCGGTGTGCACCTCCGATAGCACCGACGCTGCCACCACGACTGCACCTCCCCGGCAGCCACGCACGCTGGTGACTGCTGCCTTCCGGACTTTAGGGCTTGCGCCTGCCGACAGCAAGCCGACTCACCGTTTGCGGGCAATTCTGTGGCCTGCCCCGGGCGATACCTTCCTGACCAGCTAACTGACCTGCGCATCGGCCATTAGCCAAGTGCCCGCGGATGGGCGGCGGCATAAACTTCGCGCAGTTTGTCGACCGTAATCAAGGTGTACACCTGGGTGGTGGACACCGACGCATGGCCGAGCAGTTCCTGCACGACTCGGACATCAGCGCCACCATCGAGCAGGTGAGTGGCAAAGGAGTGCCGCAGCATGTGCGGCGAGATCTCGGCCAGTCCCGCCCGAGCGGCAGCGGCCCGCAACGCCCCCCAGGCACCCTGCCTGGTGAGCCGGCCGCCACGGGCGTTCAGGAAGACGGCCCGGCTCTGCTGCCCGCTCCTGGCCGCTGCCGCGAGTACTGGCCTCGCCTGCACGAGGTAGGCGTCAAGCGCGCGGCAGGCGAAGCTACCGATCGGGACAATGCGCTGCTTTTCGCCCTTGCCGGTCAGCCGAACCGTGGGCAACCCACCAGCGGGACCGTGCTGGCCAGACAGATCCAGGTCGTCGATATCGAGGCTGAGTGCCTCTGAGATCCGGGCACCGGTGCCGTAGAGGAGCTCAAGCAGGGCCCGGTCACGTCGCTGGGCGGGCGAGTCGCCGGCGATCTGCAGCAGCCTGGCCACGTCAGCCACCGAGATGGCGTGCGGCAGGCGGCGCGGCGGCGCGGGCGGGCGCACCGCCTTCGCCGGATCGATCAGCGCCAGCCCTTCCGCGAGCGCGAACGCGTGCAGTCCGCGCACGGCGACTACCGCCCGACCGGCTGAGCTCGCCGCCAGCGGCTGATGATCCGCGTCACCCGAGCGCAGGCCAGCCAGGTAGCCGGCCACATCAGTGGTCGTGACCGCATCGATCTCGGTCCGGCCAAGCACGGCCAGCGTGCTGGCGTAACGATGCAGGTCCCGCCGGTAGGCCTCAAGCGTGTGCGCGGACAAGCCGCGCTCCACCGTCAGGTGATCGAGATACCGGCGAACCGCCGCGGTGACAGAGGTCAGGTCAGCGCTCCAACTGCTTCCGGGTCAGCACGCGCGGGGCCCGGCGCTCTGTCACTAGGCACGGCGCTGTCACTAGGCAAGCACCTCAACGAGCGGCACCGAGGCGAGATTGTGCGCCTGCGCCACCGGCTCGCAGGTGATCGCACCGTGGTGGGTATTGAGCCCAGGCGCGAGCGACGCATCGCGCCTGAGCGCCTCGCGCCAGCCGCAGTTCGCGATCTCCATGATGTACGGCAGGGTCACGTTGGTCAGCGCATAGGTGGAGGTATGCGGCACCGCGCCGGGCATGTTCGCGACGCAGTAGAAGACCGATTCGTGCACCATATAAGTCGGATTGGCGTGCGTGGTCGGATGCGAGTCCTCGAAGCAGCCGCCCTGGTCGATCGAGATGTCTACCAGCACGGAACCCGGCTTCATCCGCGACACGAGCTCGTTGCTGACCAGCATCGGCGCCTTGGCGCCTGGCACTAGCACGGCCCCGATGACCAGATCAGCGTCGATCACCGCGCGCTCAATCTCATAGGCGTTGGACGCGATCGTCTGCAGGTGACCCTGGTAGATAGCGTCGGCTGAGCGCAGCCGCGCCACGTTCTTGTCGACTAGCAGCACCTCGGCCTGCATGCCGAGGGAGATGGCAGCGGCGTTCATGCCAGAGACGCCGGCTCCGAGCACGACGACCTTCGCCGCGTAGACGCCAGATACACCGCCCATCAGCACGCCGCGGCCGCCACCATCGCGTTGCAAGTGGTGCGCGCCGACCTGAGGTGCCATCCGACCAGCTACCTCGGACATCGGAGCAAGCAGCGGCAGCGAACCGTCCGGCAGTTGCACGGTCTCATAAGCGATAGCGGTGACGCCGGAGGATAGCAGCGCATCGGTGCACTCTTTGGAGGCCGCAAGATGCAAGTAGGTAAAGAGCACCTGATCCTTTCGCATCCGGTGATACTCCTCTGCCACCGGCTCCTTGACCTTGAGAATCAGGTCGCCGGTCTGCCAGATGTCATCGGCGGTTGGCAGGATCGAAGCGCCAGCGGTCACGAAGTCGTCATCAGGAATGGCTGACCCGGTTCCCGCGTCCTGCTCGATAAACACCTCGTGGCCAGACCTGACTAGCTCGTGCACACCTGCCGGGGTGATCGCGACCCGGTACTCGTGGTTCTTGATTTCCTTGGGAATGCCAACCTTCATGGCCTTGCGTCCTTCCTACCGTTCCGGTGCGTCGGTGCCGCGCAGCGGAGCGAACCCGCCCTGCCGCGCCGCGTATGCCGCGAGTGCGCCGATCGCCGTCACCCCGTTATGCAATTCGCCGGTCAAGAACTTGGAGACGATCTCGTCAAGCGGCGCCCAATCGATCCGCAGGTGCGCCTCCTCATGATCAGGAACGTAGCCTCGCTCGGCTGGCGGAACCTCGGTCAGGTCCTTGGCCAAGAACACCCGCAGCCGCTCCGAACTGATGCCCGGCGAGGTATACACGTCGGCGAGCACCTGCCAGTCTGAGGCTACGTAGCCAGCTTCCTCAAGTAGTTCTCTGCTGGCAGTTTCCTGCAGCGGCTCACCCGGCACATCACGCAACCCGGCCGGGATTTCCCACAACAACCGGCCGACCGGATGGCGATACTGCCTGATCAGTAGCACCCGGTCGGCGTGATCAAGCGCGAGCACCGCCACGGCTCCTGGATGGTCAACGACATCACGGTCAGCGGTTTCACCGTCGGGCATCTGGACCGTATCGCGCCTGATCTGGACGATGCTGCCACGCGCGACTACAGCTGTGGAGTTAACCGGCCACTTCGCTACGGAGTCGGATAGCCACTCTGAGCCGCTCATGCGCTTGCGACCGACCGGCCGCCGGCCACCGCAGGCACCGACTGATCGGCAGGCTTGACCCGTGAACGCTCAATCGCCGCCGCGATCAATCCGCTGAAGAGCGGGTGCGGCCGAGTCGGCCGGGAGAGGAACTCCGGATGCGCCTGAGTGGCCACGAAGAACGGGTGCTCGGCTTCCGGCAACTCGATGAACTCCACCAGCCTGCCATCCGGGGACAACCCTGAGCAGATCAAGCCGGCCTCCTCAAGTGCTGGCCGGTACTCGTTGTTGACTTCGTACCTGTGCCGATGCCGCTCGTGCACGATTTCGGCCCCGTACAAGCGCCGCACCAGGCTGCCTTCGGCGAGCACAGCCGGATACAGCCCGAGTCGCATGGTGCCTCCCATGTCCCGCTCCCCGGCTACCACGTCCTGCTGGTCGGCCATGGTGGCGACGACCGGATAGGCGGTGTCCGGATCGAACTCAGCGCTGTTGGCACCGGCTAGCGCCGGCCTGGTCCCTGCCCACCTCGATGGCCATGCACTGCAGGCCTAGGCACAGGCCGAGCACCGGGATCTGCTGCTGCCTGGCATACCTGACGGCACCGATCTTGCCCTCGATGCCGCGCACACCGAAGCCGCCGGGGATCAAGATCCCGTCCACGCCTTCGAGATGCCTGGCGGCACCTTCGAGCGTCTGGCAGTTGTCGCTAGGTACCCAGCGGATATCTACCTTGGCGTCGTTGCCGAAGCCACCGGCGCGCAGCGCCTCGGCCGGCGAAAGGTAAGCGTCAGGAAGGTCCACGTACTTGCCGACCAGCGCGATCGTCACGCTCCTGGCCGGTCGGTGCACCCGGCCAAGCAACTCGTTCCAATCGCTCCAGTCCACATCGCGGAACGGCAGGCCGAGTCGGCGAACCGCATACGCGTCCAGGCCCTCGGCATGCAGGATCTTAGGGATGTCATAGATCGACGGGGCGTCCGGCGTGGACACCACCGCCTCCTCATCCACGTCGCACATCAAGCTGATCTTGCGCTTGAGCCCGTCGCTGATCGGCCGATCCGAGCGACACACGATCGCATCCGGTTGGATGCCGATGCTGCGCAGCGCAGCCACCGAGTGCTGAGTCGGCTTGGTCTTGAGTTCGCCCGACGGGCCGATATAAGGCAGCAGCGAGACGTGCAGGAAGAAGCACCGGTCCCGGCCGATCTCGTGCCTGATCTGCCTGATCGCCTCCAGGAACGGCAGCGACTCGATGTCGCCAACGGTGCCACCTACTTCAGTGATGACGACATCGATCTGCGGGCCGCCCATGCCGATGATGCGGCTCCTGATCTCATTGGTGATGTGCGGGATGACCTGCACGGTGTCGCCCAGGTAGTCGCCACGCCGCTCCTTGGCGATCACGCTGGAGTAGACCTGGCCAGTGGTCACGTTGGCCGAGCCAGGCAACCTGGTATCCAGGAATCGTTCGTAGTGGCCGACATCCAGGTCAGTCTCGGTGCCATCATCGGTCACGAAGACCTCACCGTGCTGGAACGGGTTCATCGTGCCAGGATCGACGTTGAGATAGGGGTCAAGCTTTTGCATGCTGACCCGCAGGCCCCGCATTTTGAGCAGGCGGCCAAGACTCGATGCGGTGAGACCTTTGCCGAGGCTGGATGCCACGCCGCCGGTCACGAAGATGTGAGTAGTCAAAACAGATCGAGCGTGCGCAGGCGTCACCAAGTCGGCTCCCGTGGTCCGTGCCGGCGGTGCTGACCCCACCAGCCCACGGGGTCTCAGAATATCAGGAAGGTGCCGCTTTGACCTGCACCGACGCGACCGACGCCGATGCCGCCTCGCAATGAAGATGAATGCCACCTATGCGGTTTGACCGATGAGGGGGCGTTTATCCAGATCTAGTGTGCTGTTCATTAGGCAGTTCATGCTCTGAACGCGTGATCGCCCCGTTCGATCCAGCCATGCCGCCACCCACCGATCCGGCCGCGCTTGCCAGCTGAGTCGGCTCGTCCTCCGCCGCAGGACCGAGCGACGCCGCCGCACCGTTGGACCCAGCCAGACCAGACCTGACCCCGGCCCCGTCCCTTGCCCCGGCCCCGTCCCTGGCCCCGGCCCCGTCCCTGGCCCCGTCCCTTGCCCCGGCCGCATCCCTGGCCCCGGCCGCATCCCTTGCCCCGGCCGCATCCCTTGACCCAGTTCTGGCCGCGGTCCTTGGCTCGGTCCCGGCCGCGTTCCCACCCGACCAGTCAGATAGGTCGCGAACCGGATCGGAGGAGAGCGTGGGTGCTGGTGCTGAGCTATCTGTCAGCAGTGCCCCCACTGGCTGGCTGGCGAGCGAGTCGTCCTTCTCACCGCCTGCCTCGCCGAATCTGGCCAATGCAATGGCGCTGACCAGCGCCATGATAAAGCCGGCGACAGCCGGTCCAGCCAGGCCCGGTCTGGTCTTGTCACCAAGGAAAAGAACGCCGATCAGCGCGGGCGGCACCGTCTCAAGCAAGATGACCGCTGCCGTGGCCACGGTGACGCTGCCGCTCTCCAACGCGGAGGCGTAGAGCATGAACGAGATGATGCCGGAGGCAGCCAAGGTATAGGCGGCGGGCGACTTGATCAGCACTTCCGGGGTGAATCCTGGCAGGATGCGCGCGCAGATGGCCAGCACGCCGTAGCCGAGCCCGGCGATGGCACCGAGCGCCGGCGTACGAAACTGGCTCGGCAATCGGGCGGCCGCCACTCCTGTCACGGCGATGGCGGCGAGCGCCGCGATCAAAGCGAGGTGGAAGTCGATTCCGACGGTTCTGGCCCCTTCGGCGCCGGCCGATGACCCGAGCAGCCCCACGCCAACTACGACAGCAATCACGGCCGCCCACTCGCGAACGCTCAGCACCGTGTGCATCAGCCAGGACGCGAACACTGCCGTCACCGCCAAGTTGGCGGCAATGATGACCTGGACTTCGAAGATCGGCAGCCGTCGCAGCGCGATGAGCTGACAAACAAAGCCAGCGAAGTCGATCAGCAAGCTGACCACAAACGGCCACTGCCGGAACATTCTGATGACCAAACCAGGATCAACCCGGCCCGCTTCCCCCGCCGCTTCTAGCGCTGGACGGCGCGATGCGGCACGAACGGAGATGGCCTGCATCACTGCCCCGACGCCGTAACAAAACGCCGCAGCGAGCGCGGCAGCCAGGCTCAGAAACACGACTATGACCTTACGCCGTCACACTCCGCAATGGACGCGCGGCTCGAGACACACCGTGGCGAACGCACGCCCAGTGACGCCAACCCGGGCCCGGCCCAGGCCCGCCGGTCCCCGCCCAGGCCCGCCGGTCCCCGCCCAGGCCCGCCGGTTCCCGCCCAACCCCAGCTTGTGGTCAGCACCGTCGTCCCGCTGGTGTCGTTGGGTGAGCACCGTCGCCCCGTTGGTGCTGTTATCACGGGCTGGCCAGGTGGATTGTCGTCGCGGCGCCGGCCTCAGGTGACTTGAAAAGGGTCTGGCTGTCGGTCGGCATGCCGACCGACAGCCAGACCCGGCCGCTCTGACCGAAGTGCGAGCCGATCACGCCGGGATACAGGCAGTTCGCGGTCGTCGTGGTACCGGCGAGGTGCCGGGCCACCCTCCGGCACCGGCCCGAAGACATCCGGCACGAGACGGGGCGGGGGCTGAGAGGGGCCGGGCAGGGACCGGCGGGCCGGGCAGGGACCGGCGGGCCGGGGCGGGAACCGGCGGGCCGGGCAGGAACCGGCGGGCCGGGCAGGAACCGGCGGGGCCGGGGCGGAGACCGGCGGGGCCGGGCGAGGACCGGCGGGGACCGGCGGGTAAGGCGATCGTCTTGGACCGGCCGGCCAGGACGCCGAAGGTGAGCTGGGCCAGCGCGAACCCGATCAGGACCAGGCCGGGGACAGACCGTCGAGGATGGGGGTTAGGTAAAGCGACTCAGCCTTCGTCCAGCCTCTTACACACCCGCGGCTTGCATGCCGCGCAACTCCTGCTTGAGCTCCCTGATCTCATCGCGGAATCGGGCCGCGAGTTCGAACTGCAGCTCAGCGGCAGCCGCATGCATCTGGTCGGTGAGCGCTGTAATCAACGCGATCAAGTCGTCCCTGGCCGGGCCGCCAGAACCGGGCTCGCCCTCGGCGTTTCTGACGCCACCGGCCGCAGCAGCCGCTCGGGCCCGAGCGGCCATGCCGGGCACCGGTGCCTTGCCTCGGCTTTGCCTGCGGCCTGATCCGCCGAGCAGCTTCTCGGTGTCGGCATCTTCTCTAGCCAGCTGGTCGGTGATGTCAGCGATCCGCTTGCGTAGCGGCTGCGGGTCAACGCCCTGAGCCTTGTTGTAAGCGATCTGCTTCGCCCGGCGCCGGTTCGTCTCGTCGATGGCCTTGCTCATCGACGGCGTCATCTGGTCGGCGTACATGTGCACCTGGCCGTACACATTCCTCGCGGCGCGCCCGATGGTCTGGATCAACGAGGTGCCTGAGCGAAGGAAACCTTCCTTGTCCGCATCCAGGATGGCGACCAGCGAGACCTCGGGCAGGTCGAGTCCTTCCCGCAGCAAGTTGATCCCGACCAGCACGTCGTACTCGCCAAGGCGCAGCTCCCGCAGCAGCTCGACCCGGCGCAGGGTGTCCACCTCGCTGTGCAGGTACCTCGCCCGGATGCCGAGCTCAAGCAGGTAATCGGTGAGGTCTTCTGACATCTTTTTCGTCAGTGTGGTGACCAGCACCCGCTCAGATCGCTCGGAACGAAGTCGGATCTCGTGCACGAGGTCATCGATCTGGCCCTTGGTTGGCTTGATGATCACCTCGGGATCGACCAAGCCCGTCGGCCTGATCACCTGCTCGACGACGTCACCGCCAACCCGCTGCAACTCGTAAGGGCCAGGCGTGGCCGACAGATACAGCGACTGATCGATGCGGTCGCAGAACTCCTCCCAGGTCAGCGGCCGGTTGTCGATCGCACTTGGGAGCCGGAAGCCATGGTCAACCAGCACCCGCTTGCGAGACACGTCTCCCTCATACATCGCACCGATCTGCGGCACGGTGACGTGCGACTCGTCGATGACCAGCAGGAAGTCCTCGGGAAAGTAGTCAAGCAACGTATTCGGCGGGCTGCCGGCCTCCCTGCCGTCGATATGCCGTGAGTAGTTCTCGATGCCAGCGCAGCTGCCAACTTGGCGCATCATCTCAACGTCGTAGGTGGTGCGCATCCTCAGTCGCTGGGCCTCAAGCAGCTTGCCTGCCTGCTCGAGCTCGACGAGCCGGTCAGCGAGCTCGACTTCGATCCCCGCGATCGCGCGCTCCATCCGCTCTGGGCCAGCCACGTAGTGCGAGGCAGGGAAGATGTAGAGCTCGTCGTCAGTGGTCATCACTTCGCCGGTGAGCGGATGCAACGTCATCAGCCGCTCGATCTCGTCGCCGAACATCTCGATCCTGACCGCGTGCTCCTCGTAGACCGGGATCACCTCGATGGTGTCACCGCGAACACGGAAGGTGCCTCTGGTGAAGGACATGTCGTTGCGCACGTACTGCATGCCGACCAGGCGGCGCAGCAACTGATCACGCTCGATCGTCTGGCCGATCTTGAGCTTGACCATCCGGTCCACGTACTCCTGCGGTGTGCCGAGACCGTAAATGCATGAGACCGACGCCACCACGATCGTGTCACGCCTGGTCAGCAGCGAGTTCGTGGCGGAATGCCGCAGCCGCTCGACCTCGTCATTGATCGAGCTGTCCTTCTCGATGTAGGTGTCAGTCTGCGGCACGTAGGCCTCAGGCTGGTAGTAGTCGTAGTACGAAACGAAGTACTCCACGGCATTGCGCGGCATCATCTCGCGCAGCTCATTCGCGAACTGCGCAGCCAGTGTCTTGTTGGGCAGCATGACCAGCGTGGGCCGCTGCAATCGCTCGGCGAGCCAGGCCACGGTCGCGGTCTTGCCGGTACCGGTCGCACCAAGCAAGACGGTATGCGGCGAACCCGCCCTGACCCGCTTTTCGAGCTCCGCGATCGCGGCCGGCTGGTCACCAGCAGGCACCATGTCCGTTACCACGTCGAACGGAGCTACCCGTCGCTGCAGGTCAGTCACCGGGCGCATGAGATCTCCTTACCGTGCACCACTCCACTGTAGGCTGAGCCTCTGACAACGGGGCGCGGTCGCATTCTCGGCACAATCAGTCCGCGAAGGAGCCTGCATGTATCAGTCGTACCCCACTGGCGGCGGACCCGAGCAAGTGCAGACTGGGCCGCCGGAACCGCAGTCAGTGGCGAACGCCGTGAAGCTGATGTACGCGGGGGCAGTCATCAGCGCCATCGAGATCGTCGTCTCATTGACCACGATCGGCAGCGTCAAGAGCGCGATCAAGAAGGCCTATCCGCACTACACCCCGACTCAGGTACATGACCTTGAGGTCTCCGGGATTGCGCTAGTCGTAGTCACCGGCCTGATCGGGGTCGCGCTTTGGTTCGTCATGGCGCGACTCAACCGGGCCGGCCGCAACTGGGCTCGCATCGTGGCTTCGGTGCTATTCGGCATCAACACCATCGAATTGGTGTCACTCATCGCACGCCCGCACGCGCTACTCGGCATGCTCTTCGCGATCTTGCTATGGCTTGTCGGTCTCGGCGCGATCGTGCTGCTCTGGCGCCGCGAATCGTCGGCCTACTTCCAGCCGAGACAGCCGAGACAGCCGAGTTAGCCGAGGCAGCCCAGACAGCCGAGCTAGCTGTCCGCCCGTGCCCTTGCCCGGGCGGACAGCGCGCTCAGGCGTCCCGGCGCTGCAGCAACAGGGCGGCGAACACAAGCAGCACCAGCGTCCACAGGCAAAAGACGCCGAAGCCTTGCCAAGCTGACAGCAACTGCGCGGACTGTACTCGGTCGGCGTAGATCAGCGATCCCGCTTGCTCAGGCAAGTAAGCGTTGATGTGCGCTCCCCAGCTACCTGGCAGCAGGCCACTCAGGATGGGCACCACCAGCACCGCGCCAATGACCGTCGCGATCCCGCCAGCCGAGTGCCTGATCAGCCCGCCGATCGCGAGCGCGAACAAGCCGAGCACGGTGAGGTAGAGCCCGGCGCCGACGACCGCGCGCAACACATTCTGATCGCTGAGCGAGACCGAGGCGAGCGGCTTCATCAGCACTGATCCGACGAAGAATGAGCCGAACGCGACGATCTCGCCCAGCACCAGCATGAGCAACGTGAAGACGGTGATCTTGGCGAGCAGCATGGGGAATCGCTTGGGTACCGCGAGTAGCGAAGCCCGGATCACCCCGGTGGAGTACTCGGTGGTCATCAGCAGCACGCCGAGCACGCAAATGGTGAGCTGACCAAGCCCGATGCCAGCCCCGAGTATGAAGCCGACCGGGTCAGCGAGGATCTGGGCATTACGCTCAGCCGCCCGCGGCCCGTTGTTGGCGTGCACGATCAGGGCGGTGAGACCGGCGGTCAGGCCAACGGTAATCACCACGAACAAGATCAAGGTCCACAGCGTCGAACGCACCGAACGGATCTTGGTCCACTCGGCGATCAGCAGGCCAAAGAACCGGCTCGGCCGATGGGCCTGCATTGGCGGCAGCGAACTCGGCTGCAGGACCGGTGATTGAGTAGTCACTTGGTGATCTCCCTCTGCCCGCCGGGCGCATCAGCTAGCTGACCGTCGATGGCCGCGATCGCCGCATCGCCGTGCGCGCCAAACTCCAGGCTTCCTGCGGTCAGCTCCATGAACGCGTCTTCTAGCGAGGCGAGTTGCGGCGTGAGCTCATAGAGCACGATCGCGGCCGATGCCGCCAACTCGCCGATCCGGCGGGCTTCGAGGTCCGTGACGGTCAGCAGCGTGGCGCCATCGGCTAGGTCACCCTCGGCTGGCCGCAACGTCCCAGGTACGACCTCACCGCCCGATGCGGTCAGCAACTCGGTGAGCTTGGCCGCGTCGGGGGTGATCACCCTGACGGACTTCTTGGTGCCGCTGGCGATGACTTCGGCCGTGCTGGAGTTGGCGATCAGCTTGCCTCTGCCGATCACGATCAAGTGGTCGGCGGTAACCGCCATCTCGTTCATCAAGTGGCTCGACACCAAGATGGTGCGGCCCTGGGCGGCTAGATGCTTCATCAGGTTCCTGACCCACAGCACGCCCTCTGGGTCAAGCCCGTTCACCGGCTCGTCGAGCAGCAACACCTGCGGATCGCCGAGCAGGGCGGCCGCGATGCCAAGGCGCTGGCCCATGCCAAGGGAGAAGCCGCCGGCCCGCTTGCCTGCCACTTCGGACAGACCTACCAGCTCAAGCATCTCGTCGACGCGGCGAGCTGGCAGGCCCTGGCTCTGAGCCAGGAACAGCAGGTGATTGCGCGCGCTGCGGCCGGTATGCACGGACTTGGCCTCAAGTAGCGCGCCGACTGTGCGGAGCGGATCTGGCAGGTCCCGATAAAGCCGACCGTCGATGGTCGCCTTGCCTGCGCTTGGCCGGTCCAGGCCGAGTATGATCCGCATCGTCGTCGATTTGCCTGCGCCGTTCGGCCCGAGGAAGCCGGTTACCCGGCCAGGCTCGACCGTGAAGCTCAGATCATCGACGGCTGTCTTGGCGCCGAAATGCTTGGTGACGCCGAGTACGTCGATCAAGCGCCGCCTCCTCCCGAGGTCGATTCCGCACCAAACTCTAGTCAGCTCAGCCGATGCGGTTCAACGCGATATAGCTTATTCGCTGCAAATCCGGTCCAGGCTTGTCACTTTGCCTGGCTATCGCCACCCTGGCCGACTTGCCCTGACTGATCCGTCTGACCGCGCAGCCGGGTCTGGCGGGACGGGCGCGGCGACCGGGGCGCCTCGGCCTGGCGGGCGGCCCTGGTCTGGCGCGGAGACCTTGGCAACCGAGTCGGCTTAGTCCCGTCCGCACCGAGACGAGCCTGACGGCGCAACTCGCCCCACAGATCGCCGACCTGGCGGTCAAGCTCGGCCAGCGAGCTTGAGTTGTCTATCACGTAGTCAGCGATGGCCAGCCGTTGCTCTCTGGCTGCCTGCACCGCCATCCGAGCCTCGGCCTGCTCACGACTCAGGCCGCGCAGCCGTACCAAGCGGTCGAGCTGCAACGCAGGTGCCGCATCGACCACGATCACTAGGTCGTAACCGGCCGCCAGGTTGTTCTCGGCGATGAGCGGCACGTCGTGAACCACGATCGCATCAGCGGCGGCCGAGCGCTCCAACTGGGCCATCCGCTCACCAACCAGCGGATGCACGATCGCATTCAGCGCGGCCAGCAGCTCCTTGTCGGCGAACACGATCTCGCCGAGCCGATCCCGGTCCAAGCTGCCGTCTGGCCGCAGCAGCTCATCGCCGAAGCGCGCCAGGATGCGGCTCAGTCCGATCGTGCCCGGCTCGACTACCTCCTTGGCGATCGCATCAGCGTCGATCAGCACCGCACCCTGAGCGACCAGGCGCCTTGAGACCTCACTCTTGCCAGCGCCGATCCCGCCGGTCAGGCCAACCCTGAGCATCTCGCCCACTTCCAAGCAGATTCATGGCCCGAAAATAATCGTGGCGGGCTCGCCTGTCAGGTAAGCCCGCCACGATATCGGTTTGTCGCGTACTGCCTTAGTTGCGGCCGCCCGACAGTTTCTCGCGCAATGCCGCCAGCGCCTCATCTGACGCCAGCGCACCGCCAGCCGCACCGTCGTCCGGCGAACCTGAGGTGTGCGAACTGGCGCTCGAGTCGTCGTCGCCATCCTCGCCCTCGGCCTTGCTCCGGGCTTCGGCCACCTGCCGCTGGTGTGCTTCGAACCGGGCGCGGGCCTCGGCGTACTGCCGCTCCCACTCCTCGCGCTGCGCCTCGAATCCTTCGAGCCAGTCACCGGACTCCGCGTCGAAGCCGTCCGGGTAGACGTAGTTGCCCTGCTCGTCATACGTGGCCGGCATGCCGTACAACGCCGGGTCGAAGTCCTCGTCAGTGATCTCGCCGCTCTGGCCCTCGTTGGCCTGCTTGAGCGACAAGCTGATCCGGCGCCGATCCAGGTCGATGTCGATGATCTTGACGAAGATCTCGTCGCCCACCTGCACGACCTGCTCGGGAATCTCCACATGGCGGTCGGCCAGCTCGGAGATGTGCACCAGGCCCTCGATGCCCTCCTCGACCCGTACGAACGCGCCAAACGGCACCAGCTTGGTGACCCGCCCAGGCACGACCTGGCCAATCTGGTGCATCCTGGCGAACTGCTGCCACGGGTCTTCCTGGGTGGACTTCAGCGACAGCGACACCCGCTCGCGGTCCATGTCCACGTCGAGCACCTCAACCGTGACCTCCTGGCCGACCTCGACGACCTCGCCAGGGTGATCGATGTGCTTCCAGGACAGCTCGGACACGTGCACCAGGCCGTCTACGCCGCCGAGGTCGACGAACGCACCGAAGTTGACGATCGAGGACACGACGCCCTTGCGGATCTGGCCCTTTTGCAGCGTGTTGAGGAAGTTCTGGCGAACCTCAGACTGCGTCTGCTCGAGCCAGGCCCGGCGGGACAGCACCACGTTGTTGCGGTTCTTGTCCAGCTCGATGATCTTGGCCTCGATCTCCTTGCCGACGTACGGCTGCAGATCGCGAACCCGGCGCATCTCGACCAGCGACGCGGGCAGGAACCCGCGCAGGCCGATATCCAGGATCAGACCACCCTTGACGACCTCGATCACGGTGCCAGTGACGACACCATCCTCGTCCTTGATCTTCTCGATCGTGCCCCAGGCGCGCTCGTACTGCGCCCGCTTCTTGGACAGGATCAGTCGACCCTCTTTGTCCTCCTTCTGAAGGACCAGGGCCTCGATGTGATCGCCGGTCTTGACGACCTCGTTGGGATCGACATCATGCTTGATCGAGAGCTCCCTGGAAGGAATCACTCCCTCGGTCTTGTAGCCGATGTCGAGCAGAACCTCATCCCGATCGACCTTGACGACAGTGCCGTCGACAATGTCGCCGTCGTTGAAGTACTTGATGGTCTCGTCGATCGCGGCGAGGAAGGCCTCCTCCGAACCGATGTCATTAACGGCAACCTGGGGGGTCGAGGTGGCCTGCGTGCTGCTGGTCGTCATGTGTGAATGGGCTCCGGATACGGACAGGATTGGGTTTTGGGCGCGCAGTGTGCAGCGCGTCCGACATAGTGGCTGGATTGCCTGGGCGGCAGCATCGGCCGCACTAGGTACGGCTCGCTGATGTCTCCCATGGCGGACTGCGAAAGATCACAACGCACCGATCAGCATATGAGAGCCTGGCCGGGCGGTCAATCGCGGAGGCGGCATCACGGCCTGTCGTCGGTGTCGGTTACGTCGCCGCAACCGACATCTTTGTACCTAGTGCACAACTCTCACGCCGAGCGTTAGGCCACTCGCCCATAGCCGTCGTACGCTGGGGAGTTGTGGGCGCACTGATTCATTTTGTCGAGGGCTGGTGGTGGCTCGCCTTGATCTTCGGCGGCGGCATCGCCGGATCTATCCGCGAGGGGGTCAGCCGACATCACAAGCGCCGACTGGCGATCATCGAGGCTAAGACCAAGCTGCGAACCGCTGTGCCGCCAGGTCCGGTGGAGCCGCAGCCAGTCTGCGGTTGCTCGCACCATCTAAGCTTCCACAACCCGAGGACGCTCACCTGCGCCTATGACGGCTGCCGCTGTCAGCAGTACGTCGGCCCTGAGCCGCTCGGGCACGTCATCGCGCTACCCCTGGTCGATCCCGACAAGCTGGGCGTCGATCCCTGATCACCGGCCCGCCCGCCACCCGCTCATCAGCCGCCCGCCACCTGCTGATCGGCCGCCTGCTGATCGGCCGCCTGCTGATCGGCCGCCTGCTGATCGGCCGCCTGCTGATCGGCCGCCTGCTGATCGGGTCGCCCGCCGGTGGCCACCTGCTCACCGCCGCCTGCTTAGTGCGCGGCATCCGCCCAGCTGTGGCCGGTACCCATCGAGACCTCCAGCGGCACGGTCATCTCGAACGCGCCGCACATCGCTGTCGACACCAGCTTGCGCAGCTGATCAAGCTCGCCCGGCGCGACCTCGAATACCAACTCGTCGTGCACCTGGAGCAGCATGCGCGACGCGAGTCCCTCAGCACTGATGGCACGATCGACGCTGAGCATGGCCACCTTGATGATGTCGGCGGCCGAGCCCTGGATCGGCGCATTTAGTGCCATCCGCTCGGCCATCTCCCGGCGCTGCCGGTTGTCGGACGTCAGGTCGGGCAGATAACGGCGACGGCCGAGAATCGTCTGGGTGTACCCGTCCTGGCGGGCTTGGGCGACGATGGCCTGCAGATAGTCACGAACCCCGCCGAAAACCGCGAAGTACTCGTCCATGTAGCCGCGAGCTTCGGCCGCCTGCACATTTAGCTGCTGCGACAGCCCGTAGACCGACAGGCCGTAGGCAAGCCCGTAATTCATCGCCTTGATCTTGCTGCGCAGGTCACCGGTCACGTCCTCGGCGGCCACCCCAAACACCCTGGCAGCGGTCGCGGCGTGGAAGTCATGCCCAGACCCGAACGCGGCGGCCAGCGCCACATCACCCGACAGGTGCGCCATGATCCGCAACTCGATCTGGCTGTAGTCGGCCGTCAGCAGGCACTCGTAATCCTTGCCGACAACAAATCCCTGCCTGATCCGACGGCCTTCCTCGGTCCTGATCGGAATGTTCTGCAAGTTGGGATCGGTGCTGCTGAGCCGCCCGGTGGCGGCGATCATCTGGTTGTAGGTGGTGTGGATCCTGCCGTCGTGACCAGCCATCGGGATCAGCGAATCGACGATGCTCTTGAGCTTGGCGACGTCGCGATGACGCAACAGGTGCGCAAGGACCGGGTGCTCGGTCTGCGCGAGAAGGCCGGTAAGCGCCTCGGAATCGGTCGTGTAGCCAGTCTTGATCCGCTTGGTCTTCGGCAGGCCAAGCTCGGTGAACAAAACCTCCTGAAGCTGCTTGGGCGAGCCCAGATTGAACTCATGGCCGACCGCGGCGAACGCGCCTTGCTCAGCCGCCTTGACCTCTCCGCCCAGGCTGGCCGACATTTCGGCGAAGTGATCTATGTCGGCACCTATCCCGGCGTGCTCCATCCTGGCCAGCACGCCGACGAGCGGCAGCTCAACCTCGGCCAGCAGCTCGCTGGCACCACGCTTAGCTAGGTCAGCGTCGAGCGCGTCAGCCAGCTGGGCCGTAGCCAGCGCCCGCTCAGCGAGCGCCCTGGCACCGTCCTGCTCCTCCTCCGCCAGGTCCAAGGTCAGCTGGCCAGTGGCCGTGACCTGAGCGCTGCCAAGCTCTCGGCCGGTATAGCGCAGCGCAAGGTCGGCCAGATCGAACGAGCGCTGCCCAGGCAGCGCCAGGTAGGCCGCTAGCGCGGTGTCGCTTGATAGGCCACGTAGCGGCCAGCCGCGTGCGGCTAGGGCGTGAATCGGGCCCTTGGCGTCGTGCATGGACTTCGAGATGCTCTCATCGCCCAGCCAAGCAGCGAGCGCCTGCTCGTCTGCCTCGGTGAGCGTGACCGGATCGATGAAAGCGGCTGAGCCTCTGCCATCGCCGTCGGCCACCGCGGCGAGCGCCAGTCCGGTCAGGTCGCCGGTGCCGCGACCCCAGGTACCGGCCACAGCCAGCCCGATCCGCTGGCTGCGGTCGCTGGCAGCAAGCCACGCCGCTACCTGGCCGGGATCGAGCGGGGCGAGGTCAACGTCGAATCCGCCCTTGGACGCTGGCCCAGACGCCGAGGTGAGTTGCCCGGCGATCCCGTTTGGCAAGGTCGCATAGAGCCGATCACGAAGCACACGGAACTGCAGCGTGTCGAACAGTTGGTGAATCTGATCCCGGTCCCAGGTCACAGGCAGCAAGTCGGCGGGACCGACTTCCAGCGGCACCTCGCGGGACAGTTCGGTAAGCCGACGATTGCGTAGCACGCTGTCCAGATGCTCGCGCAAGTTGTCGCCGGCCCGGCCTTTGACCTCATCGACCCGGTCGACCAGGTTGGCCAGCGAGCCGAAGTCGGCGATCCACTTCGTCGCGGTCTTTTCCCCCACGCCTGGGATGCCTGGCAGGTTGTCGCTCGGGTCCCCGCGCAGCGCGGCGAAATCGGGGTACTGGGCCGGGGTCAGGCCATACTTCGCGACGACCGCCGCCGGCGTATACCGAGCCATCTCGCTGATGCCGCGCATCGTGTACAACACGGTCACGTCATCGGTGACGAGCTGGAACGTGTCACGGTCACCGGTGACGATAAGCACCCGCATGCCCTGCGCCGCGGCCTGAGTGGCCAGCGTGGCGATCAGGTCGTCAGCCTCCCAGCCGGCCGATGACAGGTGTTTGATGCCGAGCGCGTCAAGCACCTCGAAGATCAGGCTGAGCTGGTTTCTGAAGTCAGCCGGGCTCTCCTTGCGCGTCGCCTTGTACTCGACGTACTGCTCATGTCGAAAGGTCGGCTCGCTGCGGTCGAACGCGACGGCGACATGGCTCGGCTTCTCGTCCCGCAGCACGTTGATGAGCATCGCCGTGAAGCCGTATACGGCGTTGGTCGGCTGCCCAGTGGTAGTGGAGAAATTCTCCAGCGGCAGCGCGAAGAACGCCCGGTAGGCCAGCGAATGTCCGTCTAGCAAGAGCAGCAGATCACGCCGGTCGTCGTTGTCCTTCTTCGAGTCAGCCACCCGGCAATCCTAGTGCGACGCACTGACATCGGTGCCCCGCTCGAAGCGCACTACGCTGACGAGGTGCCGGGGCAAGCCTAGGCAAACCTGGAAGGTGGCGGTAGTGACAGGCAGGGACGAGCAGCCCGACTGGAGCGACATGAACGTCGCGCATGACCAGACTCTGGTACAGCGGATGGGCATCAAGATCATTGAGGCCTCACCGCAACGAGTGGTCGGGACCATGCCAGTCGAGGGCAACACCCAGCCCTACGGACTGCTGCACGGCGGGGCGTCGTGCGTGCTGGCCGAGACGCTCGGATCGGTGGGCTCGGCGCTGCATGGCGGGCCGGACAAGTTCACCGTGGGAATCGAGATCAATGCCACTCATCACCGAGCCGCTGCCGCGGGTTACGTGACCGGCGTGGCCACGCAGGTGCACGGTGGCAACACGCTCGCCACTTACGACATCGTCATCAGCGACGACCGCGGCCGCCGGGTGTGCACCGCGCGGCTCAGCTGCCTGCTACGCGAGGCGATCCCCGGCGGCGGCGCCATGCGCACCGACCTCAACGCGCAACTGCCCGTGCCTGAGTAGCAGCGGCGTCGGCCAGAGCGGCGACAACCAGGGCGACCAGGTGCCAGGCCAAGGTGGTCAGTCCGGCGCGCGCGGTGCGAACGGCGCAGGTCATCACCTCGATACGCGGGCTGCACCGAACGGATGTTTGGCCCATACCGGCCGGGTAATGGCAGTGTCTGCACGCGACCTGGCGTCCGTCGCTACGGTGTTCCCCGGAGCTTGATGATTTCGAGTAGAGAACGTGTCAGCCCGGGGAAGGCTGACACGGCACCAAAGGATCATCTGGCTCTGAAACCGTCGCTGCCAAGTGCAGCGGACGGCAGCAAGCGAGCGGGTGCCGGGTCTGCGCGGGGGTAAGGACTTGGCCCTGCTCGCTTGCCTAAAACCGCCGCGACAAGCCGCACGCCCACTGGCTCGCGCAGCATGGCGCTCAGGCCCTGACCAGCCCAGCTTGACCGGGAGCTAGGCCTAGCTGGGCAGGTCAGGCCAGCGAGGCCAGTTAGGCCGACCGGCCGACCGGGCCAGGCTGACCGACCGGGAGGACTAGCCGACTGGCCCGCTGGGCCAGCTAGGACTCGGGCTTGGCCGTCCCTGCGCCTTCCGCACCGTCACCTGGATCGGCACCGTCAACTGGATCAGCGGCGGCCGCCTGGCCCGCAGTGCCCGCCGCCGGCACCCCAGGCCCGGCCGCGGTCCCGGTACCAGACTCGGCACCGGCACCGGGCTCGCTCGCGGCGGCCTCAGCTCCAGCCTTGGCGGCACGCTGGTGCTCGTCGAGTACCTCTTGGGCGAGCGCTCGCATCGTCATTCGCCGATCCATCGAGGTCTTCTGTATCCAGCGGAAGGCCTCGGGCTCGCTCAGCCCACGCGACGCCTGCAGCACGCCCTTGGCCCGGTCAAGCAGCTTGCGCATCTCAAGCCGCTCTTTCAGGTCGCCGACCTCGCTGTGCAACGCATTGAGTTCAGCGAACCGGCTGACCGCGATCTCGATGGCCGGGATCAGGTCAGACTTGGTGAACGGCTTCACCAGGTACGCCATGGCTCCAGCGTTGCTCGCCCGCTGGACGAGATCTCGCTGAGAAAATGCCGTCAAGATGACCACAGGAGCTAGCCGCCGTGCCGTAATCTGCTCTGCGGCCGAGATCCCATCAAGTACTGGCATCTTGACGTCCATGATGACTAGATCTGGCCGCAAGTCAGCAGCCAGCTTGACGGCGGTATCGCCATCTGATGCTTCGCCGACGACGACGTAGGCGTCCTGACCTGGTTCCTCAAGCATCTCTTTGAGGTCAAGTCGGATCAGCGCCTCGTCTTCGGCGATAACCACACGGTAGGGAGTCCGGCTCACCCACTGAAGCCTATCCATAGCCGCTACATTGAACTGATGCACGGCACGCCTGTGCAACCTGTTAACACCCGAGTAGTTACGCCCCGGTAGACCAACGGCAGAGTCAATGGCCTCAAAATCCATCAAGTGTGGGTTCGAATCCCACCCGGGGCACTCTTATGGTGCAAATCACGCATAACCTAACAAACCATACTAACGGTCGCAGTTGGACCGCGTTCGCCAGTTAGGGTGTCAGACTTGCCGGCGACGCGGCCCGCGCAATCACCGTGATCATGGCCCACGCCACGCCACGCCACGCCACGCCGCGCCACGGCACGCCACGGCAACCAACGCGGACGCGGCAGGTCCGATAGGCGCGCGATCGCGGCGCTACGAACTTGGGCCTGCGTCAGCCGACTCGGAGCGGACTTGGCTCGTGGCGCTCGCAGGCGGCTTCCTCGTCGCGTCACCGGCGGTGCGGGAGGCGTTTGGACTGGGCTTGGAGTCGTCGGCACGCTCAGTGGGACCCATGGCGGGCGATAGCCGACGGCCGGGTCGGACCGGGTGGCCTGGTCGGGCCCGCAGTGGCTCTGGTCCAAGCCTGGCCTTAGTCGCGATCAAGTAGGCGACCACGCCGACGATCACGGCTCCCGCAGCGATCTGCTTGATCAGCGTGCTGGCCTGTCCCTGTGGGCTGACCAGCACGAAAGACTCGGTACCGAGCAACCCGATGGCATAGCCGCCGATGCACACCGCGACGGCGCGGTCGCCGGTCAAGCCCACCTTGGCGATCACATAGATCAGCGCGACCGCCACGACTGCATCCCAAAGCGCTTCATATCCGAACAGCGGCTGGAAGGTGCCGAAGTCCTGATATCCCGGTAGCCGGTAGGCCGGGGCAATGGGCACCGCCCAGGGAACCGTCGACGGTGGCCCGTACAGAGTCTGCGTGAACCAGTTGCCGAGCAGGCTGATCGCGGCACCGATCGCGATGCCTGGAGCCGCCGCAGCTAGCACTGGACCTAGCGACAGTTCGTGATAGCGGCACCAGAGCCAGGCAGCAGCCACGCCGCCGACGGCGGCACCTGGCAGACCCAGTCCGCCGTCCCAGATGCGCAACACGCCGACCCAGTCGTGGTGATGTCCGAAGTAGCCGTCGTAGTCGATCACAATTCGATAAATTCTGGCGCCGACGAGGCCGACCGGCACGGCGACAGTAGCGATGTCCACAATCACCCAGCGGCGGCCGCCGGCCGCGCGATACCGGCGTTCGGCCAGCCACAGCAACGCGACGACGCCGAGGGCGACGCAAAACGCATAACCGTGCACTGTGACCGGACCAAGCCGCCAGATACCGCTGATCGGACCAGGCAGCGAGGCGATCGGCATGGTCCGTGACGTTACCGCCGGGCCACCACCTTGGCCAATCGTGACCGAAGTAGGCCGCCTGAGTCGGCTAGCTGGCGCGGAGCGGGGCGGCTGAGGCCGGGATCGCCACCGGCAGGGTCGAACTGCCGGTCAGGTACCTGTCCGCGGCTGCGGCGCTGACGACCCTCGGCGATGGCCCAGACGATGAGCGACTGGCCACGGCCCATGTCGCCAGCCACGAACACGCCGGGTACTGAAGTCGCGTAGTCGTCGTCTCTGGGCACCCGGCCGCGATCGTCAAGCCCGAGTCCGAGTCCGGACAGCAGCGGACTCTGCTGCGCGCCGGTAAAACCCAGGGCCAGCAGCACCAGTTCGCATTCAAGCTCTCGCTCGGTCCCAGGCCGGGCGATCATCCGTCCGTCGACCAGCTCTACCTCGATCAGCCGCAGCGAACGCACCCGGCCAGCCGAGTCGCCGAGGAACTCCTGAGTGGACACCGCGTAAACGCGTTCGCCACCTTCCTCGTGCGCGCTGGATACCCGGTAGATCATCGGGTACGTCGGCCAGGGCTGGCTGGCTGACCGAGCGGTCCGGCGGGCGGGGCAGGATCTCCAGCTGGACCACCGACTCGGCACCTTGCCGCAGAGCCGTACCGAGGCAGTCCGCGCCGGTGTCGCCGCCGCCGATGATCACGACCCGCTTGCCCCGCGCCGACACCGGCCAGGCAGACGGAGCCACCGCCCTATTCGCCAGCGGCAAGTACTCCATAGCCTGGTGATCCCGGCCAGCTCGGCACCAGGCACTGGCAGCCTGCGCGGTACCTGCGCACCGCCGGCCAGCACGATCGCCTCATAACCGGCCAGCAGCTCGGCCGCACCGACCCCAGCGCCGGCCACCGAACCGCCCCCAGCGCCGGCCACCGGACCGGCTGCGACATCCGCCTGACCACCGACCCGCACCCCGCACTCGAACGCGGTCCCCTCCGCCCGCATCTGGTCGAGCCGCCGGTCCAGGTGCCGCTTCTCCATCTTGAACTCGGGGATGCCGTACCGCAGCAGGCCGCCAGGCTGCGTCGTCGCGCTCGAACACGGTCACCGCGTGACCGGCCCTGGTCAGCTGCTGGGCCGCCGCCAGCCCGGCCGGCCCAGAACCCGACCACGGCCACCCGGCGGCCAGCCGCGCGACCAAGGCAACGGCGGCAGGGGCGCCACCCAGCCCGACGCAAACGCCCGGTCGATGATCTCCACCTCGACCTGCTTGATCGTGACCGGATCGGCGTTGATGCCGAGCACGCAGGCGGCCTCGCATGGCGCCGGGCACAGCCGCCCGGTGAATTCTGGGAAGTTGTTCGTGGCGTGCAGCCGGGCCGACAGCCTCCTGCCAGTCGCTGCCCTGTGACCAGGTCGTTCCACTCGGGGATCAGGTTGCCCAGCGGGCAGCCGTTGTGGCAAAACGGGATGCCGCAGTCCATGCAACGCCCCGCCTGCCGCTCCAGCCCGCTGGCCGGGATTCGGCCGTACACCTCGCGCCAGTCTCGAATCCGGATGTCGACTGGCCGCCGGCGTCGGGCGTCTCGCCGGGGCGTGGCCGATAGAACCCTTCGCGTCAGCATGCTATCGGCCTCCATGAGCCGTCACCGCCGCCATGACCGCCTCGTTGACGTCCCGGCCCTCACGCTCGGCCCGCCGATGCGCCGGACAGTACTCGCTTGTAGTCCTTCGGCATGACCTTGCGCGAACCGCGGACGGCGGCTCCCAGTCAGCCAGCAGCCGCCGCGGCGACCGCGGAGCCGGTATCAGCGTGGTGACCGCTCCACCACCTCCCGCAGGAACCGACGTCGACGGTCCTCCAGCGGGTCGAGGTCGACCATGTTCGGTGTTGATCGCGCTCGGGCTGCAGGTCAAGGACGTAGGCGATGCCGCCGGACATCCCGGCCGCGAAGTTCCGCCCGACCGGGCCCAAGACCACCACCCGGCCGCCGGTCATGTACTCGCAGCCGTGGTCGCCGACGCCCTCGGCGACCGCGAGCGCGCCCGGAGTTGCGGACGCAGAACCGCTCGCCGACCACCCCGCGCAGGAAGATCTCGCCGCCGGTGGCGCCGTAGCCGATCACGTTGCCTGCGATGACCTGCTGCTCGGCCGCGAACGGCGAGCGGCCGGGCAGGTCCACGACGATGCCGCCCGCCGGACAGCCCCTTGCCCAGGTAGTCGTTGGCGTCGCCGGACAGCCGCAGCGTGATGCCGCGCGGCAGGAACGCGCCCGAACGACTGGCCCGCCGACCCGGTGAAAGCCGATGCCCGATCGTGTCGTCGGGCAGCCCTTCGCCGCCCCAGCGCCTGGTCACCTCGTAGCCGAGCATGGTGCCGACGGTGCGGTTCACGTTCCTGATCGGCAGCTCGAGCCGGACCGGGCGGCCGTCGGCTCAGCGCGCCCTCGGCCAGCTGGATGAGCGTGTTGTCCAGCGCCTTGTCCAGGCCGTGGTCCTGGCCGGTGACGCAGCGGTGCGCGGCCCCTGCCGGCAGCTCCGGGGCGCCGCGCAGCACCGGGGCCAGGTCGAGCCCCGACGCCTTCCAGTGCTCCGACCGCGAGCGCCGCGTCCAGCAGGTCAACCCGCCCGACGGTCTCCGCCAGTCGACCGGAAGCCCAAGCCGGGCCAGGTACTCGCGGACCTCCTCGGCGATGAACTCGAAGAAGTTGACCACGAACTCCGGCTTGCCGGTGAAGCTTGCCCGCAGCTCGGGGTTCTGGGTGGCCACGCCGACCGGGCAGGTGTCCAGGTGGCAGACCCGCATCAGCACGCAGCCCGACACGACCAGCGGCGCGCGTGGCGAACCCGAACTCCTCGGCGCCGAGCAGCGCCGCGATGATCACGTCCCGGCCGGTCTTGAGCTGCCCGTCGACCTGAACGACGATCCGGTCCCGCAGCCTGTTGCGCAGCAGCGTCTGCTGGGTCTCGGCCAGCCCGAGCTCCCATGGCGCCCCGGCGTGCTTGAGCGGGTCAGCGGCGCCGCGCCGGTGCCGCCATCGTGCCCGGAGATCAGCACCACGTCGGCTATGCGCCTTGGACACGCCGGCCGCGACGGTGCCGACCCCGACCTCGGCGACCAGCTTGACGTGCACCCTGGCCGGCCGGGTTGGCGTTCTTCAGGTCGTGGATCAGCTGGGCCAGGTCCTCGATCGAGTAGATGTCATGGTGCGGCGGCGGCGAGATCAGCCCGACGCCTGGGGTCGAGTGCCGGGTCTTGGCGATCCACGGGTACACCTTGTGCCCGGGCAACTGGCCGCCCTCCCCTGGCTTGGCCCCTGCGCCATCTTGATCTGCATGTCGTCCGCGTTGACCAGGTACTCGCTGGTCACACCGAACCGGCCGCTGGCCACCTGCTTGATCGCTGACCGGCGCAGGTCGCCGTTGGGGTCAGGGTCGATACCGGCCGGCGTCCTCGCCGCCCTCGCCGGTGTTGGACCGGCCGCCAAGCCGGTTCATCGCGATAGCCAGGGTCTCGTGCGCTTCGGCCGAGATCGACCCGTACGACATCGCCCCGGTGGCGAACCGCGGCACGATGGCAGCGACCGGCTCGACCTCGTCGAGCGGCACGGCGGCCGCGATCGCGAGTCTCCGGCTCGACGCCGCGGATCCGCCAGCAGGCCGCGCAGCGTCATCAGCCGCGCCGACTGGTCGTCGATCAGCTTGCGTGTACTACCGAAGATCTCATACCGGCCAGCTGCGGGTCGCGTGCTGCAGCCTGAACACCGCCTCCGGGCTGAACAGGTGCGGCTCGCCCGTCCCGGCGCCAGATGGTACTCCCCGCCGGAGTCCAGCCGCCGAACGGCCCGAGCCCGGCCGGTCGCTCCGGGTAGGCCGCCGCCAGCCGCATCGAGATCCCGGCCGCGAGCTGTTCGAAGCCGACGCCGCCGAGCCGTGGACGAGGTGCCGGCGAAGCAGGTCGTCGATCACCTCAGCGCCGAGGCCGATTGCCTCGAAGATCTGCGCCCCGGTGTAGGAGGCGACGGTCGACACGCCCATCTTGGACATGATCTTCATCAGGCCCTTGCCGAGCGCCTTGATCAAGTTGGCTTCCGCCTTGCGGCCGCTGATGCCCGCGAGCAGCCCGCGAGCGGGCCAGGTCCTGCACCGTCTCGATCGCCAGGTACGGGCAGACCGCCGCCGCGCCGTAGCCGATCAGCAGCGCGACGTGGTGGGTCTCCCGCACGTCGCCCGCCTCGACGATCAGGCCGACCCTGGTCCGGGTCTGGTCCCGGATCAGGTGGTGGTGCACCGCGCCGGTCAGCAGCAGCGACGGGATCGGCGCCAGCCGGTGATCGGCCGGTGCCCCATCTTGCGACCCCGGTCGGACAGCACGATGATGCTTGGCTCCGGCGCTCGATCGCGGCGCTGACCTCGGCGCGGATCTCGGCCAGCCGCTGCCGCAGCCCGGCACCGCCGCCGGCGGGTCGATAGCGCCCGTCGACGACGTGCGCGGCGAAGCCGGGCAGGTCCCGGTCTTCGTTTATCTGAACGATCTTGGCCAGATCGCTCTCGCTGATGACCGGATAAGGCAGCACGATCTGCCGGCACGACGCCGGTCCCGGCGCCAGCAGGTTCTGCTCAGGGCCGGTCGACGACGACAACGATGTCACGACCTCCTCCCTGATGGCGTCCAGCGGCGGGTTCGTGACCTGCGCGAACAGCTGAGAGAAGTAGTCGAAGATGAGCTGCGGCTGCTCGGACGAGCACGGCCAGCGGGGTGTCAGTTGCCCATCGAGCCGATCGGCTCGGCGCCGGTCGCTGCCATCGGGCCGAGGACCACCCGCAGCTCCTCTTCGGTATAGCCGTACAGGCGCTGCTGGGTCGACCAGGTCGGCGCTGTCCGGCAGCTCACGATCCCGGTCGGGCAGGTCGTCCAGGTGCACCAGGCCAGCGTGCAGCCATTCGTCGTACGGGTGCTGCGCGGCGAGCTCAGCCTTGACCTCCTCGTCCTCGACGATGCGGCCAGCCGCGGTGTCGACCAGGAAGATCGGCCCGGCTGCAGCCGCCCTTTGCGCACGATCCTGGCCGGATCGATGTCGAGCACGCCGACCTCGCTGGCCAGCACGACCAGGCCGTCACCGGTCACCCAGTACCGCCCTGGGCGCAGGCCATTGCGGTCGAGCACGGCGCCGATGACGCGTCCCGTCGGTGAAGGCGATCAGCGCGGGGCCGTCCCAAGGCTCCATCAGCGACGCGTGGAACTGGTAGAACGCCCGCAACTCGGCCGGCATCTCGTCGTCGTTCTCCCATGCCTGCGGGATCATCATCAGCACGGCGTGCGGCAGCGACCGTCCGGCCAGGCAGAGCAGCTCAAGGCACTCGTCGAAGCTGGCCGAGTCGCTTTGCGAGTGGTCGAGAATCGGACAGCAGCTGGTCAAGTCCAGGCAGCAGGTCGCTGCTGAGCAGCGCCTCGCTGGCGCGCCATCCAGTTCCTGTTGCCACGGATCGTGTTGATCTCGCCGTTGTGCGCCAAGAAGCGGAACGGGTGCGCCAGCGGCCAGGAAGGAAACGTGTTAGTGGAGAACCTGGCGTGCGCGAGCGCCAGCGCCGAGGTAAACCGGTGATCAGTCAGGTCAGGAAAGAACTGATCGAGCTGCAGCGCGGTGAGCATGCCCTTGTACACGATCGTCGCCGACGACAGCGTGACAAAGTACGCATCGGTCTCATGCTCGGCCCGCTGCCGCAGGCAAAACGCCCGCCGGTCGAGCACCAGTCCCGACTCGCCCTTCGCTGATCGCACGAACAACTGCACGACCGTTGGCAACACAGCTCTCGCGCCAGTGCCGCACGCAGCCGACTCATGCGGCACCGCACGCCAGCCAAGTACCTCAAGCCCCTCTTGCTTCGCAAGCTCCTCGATGGCCTGCACGGCCTCGGTGCACCCCGCACCAGCCGGTAGGAACACCATCCCAGCCGCATACTGCCCGAGCGGCGGCAGCGTGAAGTCGAGTACGGCGCGAAAGAACTCATCAGGCAGCTGGGTCAAGATCCCAGCGCCGTCGCCGGTATCCGGATCAGCGCCCTTCGCGCCCCGGTGGTCAAGGTTGGCCAGAACGGTCAGCGCCTGAGCGACCGGCCCGTGCCCGCGCTTGCCGGTGAGGTCAGCCACCAGTCCGACACCACAGGCGTCGTGCTCATAGGCCGGATCGTAAAGCCCGTCGCGGCCAGACGGGCCCGCGGTCGGCCGGGCCGAGCTGGCCAAGCCGACGCTCTGTGGTTGGTGGGCGACTGGGTTTCTGGTATGGGGCATCAGCCCTCCTGTCGTCCGTCGGGCACGCTTTCGCGGTACTACGGAGGGACGACATTGGCCCACCAAACACCTGGTCAACTAACCTTCAGCTGATCACGCCGACCGGGTGCGTTCAGTTTCGTCTTCGTTAATTCTATGTTTCGCCCGCATCACGCCCGACATCGCCGGTCCGCCGAACAGCAACGGGGTCGCCCCGATGTCGCCAGGGCAGCAACGGGGCGACCCCGTTGCTGTTAGTGCCGGGCGCGGGCGCGGGCGCCGGAGGCTAGGACGGCGGCCAGCTCGCTGACCGCGGCGACGCCGGCGGCCTGGTCAGGAGCGCTCAGCAGGCACTGGACGAAGGCTGAGCCGACGATGACGCCATCGGCGAAGCTGGCGACCTGCTTGGCCTGGGCCGCCGTGCTGACGCCGAGGCCGACCGCGACCGGCAGCGTGGTGTGCTGCCTGGTCCTGGCGACCAGGCCCGCCGCCGCTTCGCCGACGCTGGCCCTGGCGCCGGTAATGCCCATGACCGCAGCCGCGTAGACGAAGCCGCGGCACGCCGACGTGATCAGGGCGATCCGCTCGTCCGACGAGCTCGGCGCGACTAGGAAGACCGGGTCAAGGCCGTGCTCGCTCGCCGCGCCGAGCCAGGCCGCCGCCTCCTCGGGCGGCAGGTCAGGCGTGATCATCCCGCTGCCGCCGGCGCCGGCCAGGTCGCTGGCGAAGGCGTCAACGCCGTAATGGTCGACCGGATTCCAGTAGGTCATCACCAGCGTTGCGGCTCCGGTGGCAGCGACTGCCTCGACGGTGCGCAGCACGTCGGTGACGTGGACGCCGCCGAGTAGCGCTTGGTGCACCGCTTCTTGAATGACCGGGCCGTCCATCAGCGGATCGGAGTACGGCAAGCCGATCTCGATGATGTCGGCGCCCGCCTTGACCATCGCCGTTGCCGCGTCGATGGCACCGTCGACCGTCGGGAAGCCGGCGGGCAGGTAGCCGATCAGCGCCGCCCGTTCCTCGGCGGCCGCGGCCTGGAAAGCGTCAGCGACCTTGCTGCCGACTTCAGTGGTCACCTGGCGCCTCCGGGTGCAGGTGGCCGAACCAGCGGCCAGCGGTGTCGACGTCCTTGTCGCCCCGACCGGACAAGCAGACAAGCAACGTGGCGTCAGGACCGAGCTCCCTGCCGAGATCAAGTGCGCCCGCCAGGGCATGCGCCGACTCGATCGCCGGAATGATCCCCTCCGTCCGGCACAGCAGCGCGAAGGCGTCCATGGCCTGCTGGTCGGTGACCGCGCGGTACTCCGCCCGCCCCGTCTCATGCAGCCAGGAATGCTCAGGGCCAACTCCCGGGTAGTCGAGCCCGGCCGAGATCGAATGAGTCGGCAGCGTCTGGCCGTCGGCGTCCTGCATCAGGTACGTGTACATGCCGTGGATGAAGCCAGGTGACCCGCCGGAGATGGTGGCCGCGTGGCGGCCGGTCGCTACGCCATCGCCGCCGGCTTCGCAGCCGACCAGGCGGACTGAAGGATCACCGATAAACGCATGGAAGACGCCGATCGAGTTCGAGCCGCCGCCCACGCAGGCAATGACCGCCGCCGGCAGCGCGCCGGTCTTGGCGAGCAACTGCTCCCTGGCCTCCACGCCGATGATGCGCTGGAAGTCGCGCACCATCGTGGGGAACGGGTGCGGGCCGCCATAACTGAGCCGATGCAGTAGTGGGTGTACTCGACGCGTGGCTCACCCAGTCGCGGAAGGCCTCGTTGATGGCGTCCTTCAGCGTCCTGGCTGCCGATCGGTGACCGGGACGACCTCGGCACCGAGCATGCCGCATCCGGGCCACGTTGAGCGCCTGGCGGCGGGTGTCCTCCTCGCCCATGTAGACCACGCAGTCAAGGCCGAGCAGCGCCGCGGCGGTCGCGGTGGCGACTCCGTGCTGCCCGGCCCCGGTCTCGGCGATGACCCGGGTCTTGCCCATCCGCTTGGTCAGCAGTGCCTGACCGAGCACGTTGTTGATCTTGTGTGACCCGGTATGGGTCAGGTCTTCGCGCTTGAGCAAGATCCGGCGCGCCGCCCGCGTGCTCGGCGAACCTGGCCAGCTCGGTGATCCTGGTCGGCCGCGACGCATAGTCATGCAGCAACCCGGCCAGCTCGGCCTGGAACTGCTCGTCGGCTTTCGCTGCTTCGTAGGCGCTGGTCGAGCTCATCGAGGGCGGACATCAGCGCCTCGGGCGCGAACCGTCCGCCGAACCGGCCGAAATGGCCAAGCCCGTCGAGCCAGGCCCTGGTCGGTCGCTGATTCCTTGGCCGGCGCAATGCTCAAGGACTGCCTCCTCGGTCGGTACGCGCAGCGCCGGGTGCGAGCCCGCGGTACCAGGTCGGCCACGGCGGACCGGGGGATCCCTGCCGACGACCAGGCTTTCCCCCACCAGCACGGCGTCCGCGCCGCACGCGGCGTAGGCGAGCAGGTCGTGCGGGCCCCGCACGCCCGACTCGGCGATCTTGACGACCTCTCGGGAATCCGCGGCGCCAGCCGGCTGAACACTGACCGGTCCACCTGCAAGGTAGCCAGGTTGCGCGCGTTGACTCCGATGACGGTCGGCACCAGCTTCCAGCGCCCGGTCAAGCTCGCCTTCGTCGTGCACTTCGACTAGCGGCACCAAGCCTATCGAGCGCGCCCGCTCGACCAGCGAGATCAGCGCGTTCTGCTCCAGCGCCGCGACGATCAGCAGCACCAGGTCCGCCCCGTAGGCCCTGGCCTCCCACAGCTGATACGAGCTGACGACGAAGTCCTTGCGCAGCACCGGCACGTTACGACGCCCGGCTGACCGCCGCCAGGTCGGCCAGCGACCCGCCGAACCGCCGCTCCTCGGTCAGCACGCTGATCACCCGCGCGCCGCCGGCCTCATAGTCGGCGGCCAGCGCAGCCGGATCGGCGATGGCGGCCAGCGCACCCTTGGACGGACTGGCCCGCTTTACCTCGGCGATCACGGCGACGCCGTCCGTGCGCAGCGCGCCCATCACGTCGCGCGGCGACGGTGCCCGGCTTGCTGCCTCTTTCAGCTTCTCCAGCGGCGCTGCTTGCTGCCGGGCGGCGAGGTCGGTGCGCACGCCGACGAGGATGTCGTCGAGCACGCTCACGTGGTCTGCTGCCCCCTCGGGGTGGGATGCTTGCGCCCCCGATCGTACCCACGCAAGTTTGCGACCTAGCCGCCGCCCCTGCGCAGCCAGTTGCGCAACGACATCAAACGGTTTCGCAGCGTGTTATTCGTCTTGCGCCCTGGCGGTCGGATCCGCCCCCGCGCTCAGCGATTCCCACATGCTCGCGGCGCTGGTCGAGCGCAGTAGCGCCCGCTGCCGTCCTGGATCAGGATCGGGGCCAGCGAAGGCGGGGCCCGGCCGCCTGGCCGCCCGATCGTACCTGCTTGACATCACCGGCAACTGCCTGGCCAAGATCGCCACCGTGATCCCGGCCGCCACCACGATCAGCGCCCCAAGAAAGATCAACGCCCGCCCGCCCGTCGCGGTCACGAACACATGGGTCGGGAAGCCGCTGCCCGCACCCCCGGCCGTATTCGGGTCATTGCCAGCGATCGTCGATCCCGCCGTAGTGCCGCCACCAGCGCCGCTCCCCGGTGACAAGTTCGCCTGGCCAGCGGCAGAAAGTACGGCGGCCGTCGAAATCCGGCCGATCGAGGCCACCACGATGCCGACCCCAAGTGCAGCCGTCACCACACCGGTCACCTGGCGCAGCACTCCCCTGGTCGCCAGCACAGCCGCGAGGCTCGCAAGCGCGGCCACGGCCAGGGCGGCAACGGCAGGCAGCAGTTCTTGCCCGCTGACCGGGGTTACCGTGACCGGGAGCGGATGCACCGGAATGATCTCAACCCGGCGAACCGCTGCCTGGTCCCGAGCAGCACCAGGCTGGCGCCGGCGGCACCGGCGACCATCAGCACGGCAAGCTCGCGCCTGCGCCGCGGTGAAGTAGCGGCCTGAATTCCCTCAGTCATCAGTGGAACGGTACCTGGCGGTCATGACTCGCCGTACCGCGGTCCGGGTGATCAAGGCGTATTGGCCTACTATCGAGTAGTGACTTATGCCCGAGATGAGCGCGTCGCTTTGTGCGCGTTGCTCGATAAGACCGGTCCTGATGCGCCGACCCTGTGCGCCGGCTGGCGGACCGGCGATCTCGCGGCCCATCTGGTGCTACGCGAGCATCGGCCCGATGCCGCGGCCGGGCTGCTCGGCGGCCCGATGGCCAAGCACACGCAGCGATCACAGCACAAACTCACCGAGCGGATGCCTTATCCGATGCTGGTGGAAACGATCAGGACCGGCCCGCCGCGCCTTTCCTTGTTCGGCATTCCCGGTGCCGATGCGAAGCTCAACTTCACCGAATATTTCGTCCATCACGAAGACGTACGGCGCGCACAGCCTGACTGGGCCCCGCGCGAGCTCGCGCAAGCGCTGACCGAAGCCATCTGGGCGCAGCTGAGGCAGGCCAGGCTCATGCTGCGCAAGGTGCCTGTGGGCATCGAGTTCGCCAGAGACGATCTCGGTCAGCGGCCGGACGATCAGCGCGTGGTGCGTCTGACGGTACGGCCGCGGACTCCGGTGGTCACGGTGATCGGGGCACCGGCGGAGCTGCTGATGTGGACCTTCGGCCGGACCAGCGCGACGAGGATCAAGCTCGAAGGCGCCGAGGCTGACGTGGCCGCCTTGAATCAGGCCCGCTGGGGCGTCTGAGACTGAAACGGGAGTCGTCATGACAGCTGTACTCGGGATTGACATTGGCGGCACCGGGATCAAGGCCGCTCCGGTCGACGTGGCGGCCGGCCAGCTCGTGGCCGAGCGGGTGAAGCTGGCCACCCCCCAGCCGCCAACGCCAGCCGCGGTCGCCGGGGTCGTGGCCGAGCTGGTAGCCAACTTCACCTGGCACGGGCCGATCGGGATCACCTTTCCCGGCGTGGTGACCGCTGGCACCATCAGGACCGCACCGAACCTTGACCCCAGCTGGATCGGGGTAGACGCGGTTCAGTTCCTTGGCCAGGCGGCAGGCCAGCCAGTGACGGTCGGCAATGACGCCGACGCGGCCGGCCTGGCGGAGATGCGCTTCGGCGCTGGCCGCGATCAGCCTGGCACCGTGCTGCTGCTTACCTTTGGCACGGGCATCGGCAGCGCGCTGTTCTATAACGGCGTGCTCGTGCCTAATACCGAGTTCGGCCATATCGAGATCCACGGCCAAGACGCCGAAAAGCGCGCCTCTGAGCACGCTCGCGAGGTGGGCGACCTCAGCTGGTCGAAATGGGCCGGGCGGGTTGATACCTACCTAGACAAGATGGAGGCGCTGCTGTCGCCCGATCTGATCATCATCGGCGGCGGCATCAGCAGGAAATCGGGCAAGTTCTTGCCAAGGCTGAGCCTGCGAGCCACGGTCGTGCCGGCCACGCTGCACAACGACGCCGGCATCGTCGGCGCCGCGATGGCAGCAGCCGACGCTCTCGCCGCGAGCTAACCGGTAGCAGATCCGACCGCCGACGCTGGCGACTTACGCCAGCCGACGCCTACCGTTCAGGCGCTGGCCACCCTCGATCGCGCCCTTGGATCCAGAACAGGGCGATATCCAGGGAGATTAGTCATTCGTCCGAGCCACCAAGTCAATCTTCGTTACCAGATGTTCGGCTGCTAGAGCCATAGCGTTCATCTATTAACAAGAACATTGTTGCTTGGCGAACAGCATGCATTCATGCGATGCCGACACGATAGCTCACGATTCTGACCCAGGGTTCAACCAGCCGGAGGGGAATAGTGCGGAGCAAGAAAACTTTCGCCGTTGCGGCCGTGGCGCTGAGCGGCGCGCTGCTGGCGGCGGGCTGCAGTAGCTCACCGAGCTCAAGCGGCGGCAGTGGCGGCGGCAAGAGCGTCGACTGGGCCACGTGCGGCTCAGTGGCGAAATGTGGCGGCATGAGCGCGCTCGTCGCCGCGGCCAAGAAGGAAGGCCAGCTGAACGTCATCACGCTGCCGTCCAACTGGGCCAACTACGGCGCCATCATGAAGGACTTCACCGCCAAGTACGGCATCAAGATCACCGACGCCAACCCCGAGGGCTCCAGCCAGGACGAGATCAACGCCATGGTCTCAGCTCAAGGGCCAAAGCCGCGCGCCCGACGTGCTCGACATGGGCACGCCCGTTCGCCATCACAGGCGCGACCAGACGGACCTGCTGGCGCCTTACACAGGTCGCGACCTGGAGCGACATCCCGGCGGCGCCAAGGCGGCCAACGACGACCTGGTACGCGCGACTACGGCGGCTACGTGGCCATCGGCTACAACTCGGCCAAGGTGAAGATCGCCGCCGACGTCGTTCAAGGACCTGCTCAAGCCCGATCTACAAGAACATGATCGGCATCAACAACAGCCCGACCGAGGCCGGCGCCGCCTTCGCCGCCGTGTTCGCCGCGGCGCTGGCCAACGGCGGCTCGTTCAACAACATCCAGCCCGGCATCGACTACTTCGCGAAGCTGAACAAGCGAGGGCAACTTCGTGCCCGTCATCGGCGGGCCGTCCACCGTCCAGAGCGGCGCGACCCCGATCGTGATCTGGTGGGACTACCTGCTGGCGTCTGAGGTCCAGCCGGTCAAGACCCGGTAAGATCGTGATCCCGTCCGACGGCATCTACGCCGCCTACTACGACCAGGCCATCAGCAAACCGCCCCGCACCCGGCGGCCGCCCGGCTGTGGGAGGAGTACCTGTACTCGCGCCACCGGCCAGAACCTGTGGCTCCAGGGCTCCGCCCGGCCGATCGAGCTGTCCGACCCTGGTGGCCAACGGCACCGTCGACAAGGCCGCGCTACGCGGCGCTGCCGCCGGCCCCGTCCGGCGCGTCAACGGTTCCCGACCCAGGCCCAGCTAGACCGCGGCCGAAAACCGTGGTCACCAAGGACTGGGCGACGAAGTGCCGGCTAGCTAGATGGCCGACAACACCGCACCAGGCCGGGCCCGGAGCTCGCGCCCCGGGGCCCGGCGCTACGCCCCGGGCCTGCCCGGTCTGCCGCGGTCCGCTATCGGTTGCTCGGCATCGTGCCGTTCGCCGTGTACGTCTTGCTCTGGGCTGCTCGCCCGACCATCGCGATCGCGGTCGGCGCCTTCCAGAATCGGCCACCGGCGGCTTCACTATGCGCCAACATCAACCGTCGCCAGCCACGGCATGTACCTGACCGGCTTCAAGACCGTCTCTGAGCTGTCGGTCGCTGGCCTGCGGTCATTCCTGGCATCGCGGGCTTCCTCATCGCCTACGCGATCTTCACCGCCAAGCGCGGTGCCGTGCTGCGCCGGGTGGCCATCACGGCCTCGGGCGTGTTCGCCAACTTCGGCGGCGTCCCGCTGGCCTTCTTGTTCATCGCCACGCTCGGCACCACCGGCGTCGTGACCGGCTGGCTAAATGACCTCGGCGTCAACATCTCGCGGGCAAGTTCACCTTGTACACGCTGACCGGCGTGCTCTTGGTTTACATGTACTTCCAGATCCCGCTGATGGTGCTGGTCATCTTGCCCGCCCTGGAGGGCCTGCGGCCCGCCTGGCGGGAGGCGGCGCGAGAACCTCGGCGCGAGCACCTGGCATTACTGGCGCTACGTCGGCGGCCCGGTGCTGCTGCCCTTCGTTCCTCGGCTGCGTGCTGCTGCTGTTCGGCAGCGCATTCTCCGCCTATGCCACCGCCGAACGCCTGACCGCCGGCACGCTGCCGCTGACGCCGATCCAGATCGGCTCGTTCCTGAACGGCAACGTCATCGCCGGGCAGGAGAATGTCGGCAAGGCGCTTGGGCTCGGCATGGTCATCATCATCGCGGTCGTCATGATCATTTACACCTTGCTGCAGCGGAGGGCCGCCCGATGGCTGCGATAGCTGACGCTGAGCTCGGCGCGATCGCACCGAAACCAGACGCGGTGCCCAACCGGCAGCGGCGCAGCTTCCCGGTCTGGCGCTGGGTCATCCTGCTGCTCGCCGGCCGTGTACTTCCTCATCCCGCTCTGGGCGGCGCTGCAGCTTCGCCGGCGCTCAAGGCCTTCCCAGACGTCGTCAAGCAGTCAGGCTTCGCCGCCGCTTTCGGGCTGTCGGTACGGCTGGCGGTGATCACGACGGTCCTCACCTTGGTGCTCATGGTGCCCACCACGGTCTACGTGCATCTGCGGCTGCCCAGGTTGCGCCGGGTGCTTGAGGTCGATCACCATCTTGCCGATCGTCATCCCGCCCGTTGTGCTCATCATCGGCGTGCTGCAGATCGCCCCGGCGAGCCTGAAGGGCACGCCGTACCTGCTCGCGCTGGAGTACGTCGTCCTCGCCATGCCGTTCGCCTACCGCTCGATCGACGCAGGACTGCGGTCGCTCGACCTGAAGACGCTCTTCGAGGCGTCAAGTTCGCTCGGCGCCAACTGGCTGACGACGCTGCTGGCGGGTGGTGCTGCCGAACTTGCGCACCGCGCTGCTCTCCGCCGTGGTACTCACGCTCGCGCTGGTGCTTGGGCGAGTACACCATGGCCAGCCTCGACCTGTTACCAGACGTTCCCGGTGTGGATCGTGCTGTTCGCCCAAGACAGCGGCCCGGTGTCGGCGGCGGCTTCGCTGCTGGCGCTGTTCGTGACCTGGCTGTTCCTGATGGCCATCGTCACGGTCGGCCGCAGAGGCGCCCGGCGGCGCGGCGGAGCCGAAGTCACCCTGTTTACGCGTCGGGACAGCAAGGAACAGGAGAAGCTAGATGACCACCAAGATCACCGCGAGGCGCGGCACCGCCAGGGGGATCGCCGCGCGCGGTGCGAGCACGGAGATCGCCGCCTTGTCGGTCTCGCTGCACGACCTCACCAGGACATTCGGCACCACCCGCGCACTGGACGGGCTGTCGCTGGACATTGCGCCCGGCGAGTTCGTTGCGCTTGCTTGGCCCGTCCGGCTGCGGCAAGACCACCGCGCTTGCGGATCGTGGCCGGCTTCGAGACCGCAGACTCCGGCAGTGTGGAAGTCGACGGCCGCGATGTGTCGGCAATCCCGGCCGCCAAGCGGGACATGGGCATGGTGTTCCAGAGCTACAGCCTGTTCCCGAACATGACAGCGCTGGACAACGTCGGCTTCGGCCTGCGGATGCGCAAGATGGGCTGCCGCCGACCGGCACCGCCGCGCCACCGAACTGCTGGACATGGTCGGCCTGACCGATCAGGCGAAGCAGTTCCCGCACCAGCTATCCGGCGGCCAGCAGCAGCGGGTCGCGCTGGCCCGCGCGCTGGCCATCGAGCCGCAGGTGCTGCTGCTCGACGAGCCGCTGTCGGCGCTGGACGCCAAGGTCAGGCTCCAGCTGCGCGAGCAGATCCGCGCCGTGCAGCGGCGGCTCGGCATCACGACCCTGTTCGTCACCCACGACCAGGAGGAAGCCCTGTCCATGGCCGACCGGGTCGGGGTCATGCGGCAAGGCAAGTTCGAGCAGGTCGCCGTTCCCGACGAGCTCTATGCGCACCCCAAGACCGCGTTCGTGGCTGAGTTCGTCGGCACCATGAACCGGCTGCCTGGCACTCTTACCGGCAGCGACAATGTCACGGTGCTCGATACTGTGCTGCCGGTGCAGCCAGGTGCTGCCGAAGGGCTGGCAGCCGAGGTGGACGTGCTGGTCCGACCGGAGGGTCTGCGGATCGAGGCGCAGCCGAATGGCAACGGGATCGTGACCGACCGTGCCTTCCTAGGATCGGTGACCAGGATCGGCGTGCGGCTGTCCGGCGACGTGGTCGTCAAGGTCGATCAGTCGAGCGTGCAGGCGGGCGACTTCGTGCCCGGCGCGTCGGTGCAGGTCACACTGCCGACTGGACACGCGGTGCTCGTCGCGGCCCGGCAGTGAGCACGGATCGGCACCGACTGATCCCAGCCGCGGCCGGCGAAGGCGGCTATCGCACGCTGGCTACCGCCGACGGCGAGCCCCATCAAGTACGATCCGAGCTGTCCGGCCGCAGCCTGCGACCGGACTGGCGCCGGTCGGCCACGCCCCTCCTGGTCTTGGCACAGCTGTCCGACACCCATGTGATGGACCATCAGTCACCAGCTCGCGCTGAGCTATTCGACCGTTATTCTGATCCTGACTCGCCGCTGCGCGCGAGCATCGGCATCATCGGCTGCTACCGGGCGCAGGAGCTCTTTACTTATCAGGTGGCCGAGTCCATGGTGCAGGCGGTGCGCTCGGCCGAACGCGGGCCAGTGAGCGGTGCGCCGATCGACTTCACCATCGTGACCGGCGACGCCACCGACAACTGCCAGCGCAACGAATTGCGCGCCTACATCGACCTGCTTGATGGCAAGCAGGTGCTGCCTGACTCCGGTGACCTGGACCGGTATGAGGGCGTGAGCGGCCCGGAGGTCGAAGACGAGCGTTACTGGCATCCCGACGGCGGCACCGAAGACCTGCCCAGGTCCCAGTACGGGTTCCCGGCGGTCCCTGGCGTACTGACCGCGGCCAGGCGGCCGTTCCAGGCGACCGGCCTTGGCATGCCCTGGTACGCGGTGCACGGCAACCACGACAACATGATGCAGGGCACCGTGCCAACGACCGGCTGGCTGCGCGACTTTCCTGCCGGTTCGGTGAAGTACGTGTCGCCGCCTGATGACCTGGACGCGGCCGCTGCCCTCACCGAGTTCATTTCGGCGCAGGCCGACGCGCTGCTTGAGCTGAGTCGTGGCAAGCACCTGAGCATCACCGCCGACGCCGGGCGCGCGCCGGTCACCAGGGACATGCACATCACCGAGCATTTCCGCACCGCCGGAACCCCGGTCGGGCACGGCTACTCAGAACGAAACGCCGCCGAAGGCGTCGCCTACTACGCGTTCGACCACGGCAGCGTCCGCTGCGTCATCATCGATACCGTCAACCCGAACGGCGGCTGGCAAGGCTCGCTCGACGAGACCCAGTTCCGTTGGCTTGACCGCGAGCTGACGAGCTGCGCCAATCGACCGGTGATCTTGTTCAGTCACCACCCGATCGAGACCTTGGTCAACGACACCAGGCCGACCGGCGCGGATCGCCGCATCCTCGCCGACGAACTACAGGATTTGCTGCTCTCGCACCCGTGCGTGATCGCCTGGGTCAATGGCCACACGCACATCCACGCGGTAACACCGGTCACCAAGGACGGGATGCCGGGCGGATTCTGGCAGGTGACCACGGCCTCGCATATCGACTGGCCGCAGCAGTCGCGGATCATCGAGCTAGTCGACACCGGCACCGGGCTCGCGCTCTGCTGCACGGTACTCGACAGCGCCGCGCCAGCCAGCTACTCCGGTTCGGCGGCACCGCTAGACCTCGCCGCCCTCGGCCGTGAGCTGTCAGCCAACGACTGGCAACTGCGAGAATTCATCACCGAAGAAGGCGGCGCAGGCGCAGGCACCACCGCTGACCGCAACGTCATCCTCCCCATCGACTGGCCCCGCCGCCTGCCGTTCAACGTGAAGCGATAGCGAGTCGAGCACAACCCCACCCTGCCCAGCCAGGTCCAGGCACACGGTGGCGATCAAGGGACGATCTGACCGTAGACCTGACCAGCACCGCCTTTAGTGCCAGGGGCACCGACCACGGCGTCTGCACCGGAAATGGCCACTGCGTAGCCGAATCTGTCACCTGCGACACAGCCGGGGTCTGCCAGTTGCAGCCGCTGCTTCCAGGCGCCCGCCGCCGCAGTGAACTCAAAGGCCGCCCCGCACCGGCGCCAGCGCGGCGCACCGACAAGGACCCTGATCCCTGAGGCACTCGGAGAGATCGCGACTGACTCGCCGAACTGCGCCCTAGCAACTCGACCGTGATCGGCCAGCCGGGCACGCAACAGCCATGCCGACCCGCTTCGCTGGTAGAGGTAAGCCAATCCGGCCCGATGATTTCGGCCGTCGGCACCGACGACGATAGTCGCGCCCGAGATGGCGACGGAGTCACCGAAATCGTCCCCGGCGACTCGGCTAGGGCCGGTCAGCATACTCGTCAGTCGCCAGGTAGTCCCTGACCGCGTATAGACGTAGGCAGCTCCAGCCCCGTCGCGCGAACCGGGTGCGCCGATCACCACCGTCGCGCCCGACACGGCCACAGCGGCACCAAACTTGTCATGGGCGCCCTGGGCGGGGTCAGTGACCGCCGATTGCAGTGCCCAGAGCTGGTCCGACCGGGCGTAGATATTGGCCTTACCTGATCCCTGGTGCGCGCCATCAGCTCCGACAACAGCGAGATTGCTAGACGTGACGGCGACTGATACGCCGTAGTAATCGCCCCGGTCTGGTATTCCCGCCGACCGGCCAGCCTCGCTGGCCATCAAGTGCCCGGCCTTCGACAACGGCACGACAACCGACAGGTAAGCGATCCCCTGATCGTGCCAGCCAGGTGCGCCCACGACGGCATTCCTGCCGGTAATCCCCACCGCATACCCGTAGTCGTCCCCCGAGACGCAGTTTGGATTACCCAGCTTGGACAGCCGCCAGGAGCTATTGGCCAATCTGAACTCATCGACGTACCCGCAGCGATGGGGGACATGAATGCGAGGCGCACCGACGACAGCGATCCCACCGGAGATCGCGACAGCCCAGCCGAGCTGATCGCCTTTTACTTGCTCCTTAGCAAGCGGCCAACCCTGGGCAGGCATTCGACCGATCCGCGTGCTGGCCTGCGCGTCACCGACCATGGACAGCAATGCGAGCACGAGAACGCCGGACACGAGCCCAGCCACGCGCCCACATCTGACCGCGCCTGATCGAGCAATTCCTGTACTAACCCACGAACCGATTAACGACGACCTCATCAGCGTCTCCGACTAAGCAATCACCGATCCGACAAGAGAGTGCCACTCACTACATTCAAGCCGATCGGCGGGGAAAAGCGAGGTGTGAGGGAAACTTGGCGAACGGCGGGCTATGTGCGAGCCACCGGGTCAATCTCTGGCTAGCGGGCGAGGCCGACTAGCGGGAGCAGGTCGGTGACTGAGTCGATGATGTGCGGGGCACCGGCCTGCTCAAGCTCCTCGCGGCGGCCGGCCCCGGTCAGCACGCCTGCCACCACTCCGGCACCGGCGCGCAGGCCTGATTCGATGTCGCTGGCGGTGTCGCCGACCACGGCAAGCTCAGTGACCGAGCCGCCGCCGAGCCTGATCAGCGCGGTGAGCGGCAGGTCTGGCCAGGGACGACCACGGCCGGCGTCAGCCGGCGATAGCGCCAAGTCGATCAGCGCCCGCCAGCCGAGCGCATCGAGCAGCGCATCCCTGGTGGCCGGCGAGAATCCGGTCGCCAGGCAGATCTTTACTCCGCCTGCCCGCAGGACGGCGAGGGTTTCCGCCGCGCCGGGGATCGGCGCAATTGCCCCGGCGCGCACCGACTCCGCGTAGGTCTGCTCGAAGATGCCATTGGCTTCCTGCGCCCTCGCCTCGTCGCCAAGGATGCGGCGGAACACCTCGATCTTGGACTGGCCCATCGTCTCGTGCACGATCTGGCTGGCCCGCTCGAAGCCGGGCGCGCCAGGAACCAGCCCTGAGTGCTCCATGGCCGCAGTAAAGGCAGCATCGACGCAGCCTTCGTCGGCAATGGTGGTGCCGGCCATGTCCAGGCACACGGTGGTGATGTTGCTCATTGGTCGCGCCTCCTCGGCGGATCCGATGGCCAGCCGCCAAGTGCGGCCCAGCCGGGGCGATTACGTGAAGGTGTCCTCGGCGATGGCCGACGAGCAAGTCATGCCGCGCCCACCGGGGCCAGTGACCAGCACTACTCGGTCGCTGACCTGCGACCGGTGATATAGGTCGGTCCCGGTCACCTGGCTGTACACGCCGGCCCAGCGCAGCCGAGTCGGCGGGAGCTCGGCACCGAGCAGCCTGGCCGCCCGCGCCCGCAGATGCTCGTAGGGCAGCTCGTCCACGTCGAACGGGAACGGCTCGTCGTAGCTGTGCGTGTCACCGATGGTCAGGCCACCATCAAGCCGTTGGACAAGCAGCAGCTGAGCGGCGGCGGCCGCCGCCACCGGGGCTTGGGCTGCCAGCGTGCGCAGGGCTGGCAGGTCGTAGGCCGGGTAATAGCGCAGCGAGTCGCCGTCAGCCAGCGAGGTGGTGAGCTGGCCGCCGAACGGCTCGGTTTGCAGCATCTGCAGCCTGACCCGGCGCACTGGCGGCGTAGCAAAGCCGGCCAGGTGCGGACCGACGATGCCGGTGTGGGCTGCTCCGGTGCACAGCACCACAAGGTCGCCCGCGTGCCAGGCACCAGTATGATCCCGAACGGCACCGGCCTTCAGCTCGATAACCTCGCGACCCGGCAGCCAGGTGTAGCCGGGCTTGGCCAGCAGGTAGCCGCGGATCGCCGCGGGCACCAGCCTAGGCTCCACGATCGCATCCCGGCCGCCGAGCAGAGCGCCAGCGAATTCGCCGCGCAACGACGGGTTCAGCTCCCTGGCCGCAGCGGGATCCAGCAGTTCGAAACCGCGTCGCTCGGCGTCGGGCAGCTCCGCCGCCTGCTTGAGCACCGCTAGCTCCGCATCATCAGCGGCGAGGGTTAGCGACGGGTGCGGGCGAAAGCCCGTGCCTGGGATCTGGGCGGCGATCTCCTCCCAGCGCTGCCTCGCGCGGACCGCCAGGTCAAGCTCGGCACCCTGGGCCCGGCCGCTGACCCAGATCAGGCCGAAGTTACGGACGCTGGCGCCGCGGGGCCGGCCTCGCGCTCAAGATGCACGACTTGGTAGCCGCGCTGCCTGGCTTCGACGGCGTGCATCAGGCCGAGGATGCCACCGCCAACGATGACTACCGCATCCATCCCCGCCCCTCCCTGTCGCGGCACCAGGCCGCGAGCGCACCCCGAGATCCCCTAGCCAATCGCGCTTGGGTGACATTTAAGTGAACGTACCCGGCTAGCCGGGCAAACTCCCCACGACCGCGCCGGGTTCGACCGCGCCGGGATCGGCTGGACCGGGCTACCTGATGAGCACGCGCCGGCTGGCCGGCTGTCGTTCGCGCAGCACCCCGAGCACGATTAGCCCGAACGGGATGATGCAGGCAGCCAGCGGCCAGAAGGCGATCGCTGGCCACAAGATCGTGGTCTGGGCTCCGAGCACCGGCGGCGCGTGCAGGATCGCGCCCTGATGGCTGGTCAGCAGTTCACTGTTGAACTTGGCGAGGCCGAGGTTCTGGCCAATCCAGCGGGCGGCGCAGCCGGCCAGGGTGCTGCCAACCAGGATGGCCAGCATGGGCAGCGGCCCGTACTTGCGGATGGCCAGGCGGTAGCTGACGATGCCGATGATCAGGCCGCTGACGACGGCGATCAGGCAGAACCAGGCATCGGCGACGATGAAGGCACTGGTCTCCGGGTTGACGACGTCGGCCGAGCCCCTGGCCACGACCACGTAGACCGCCTTCGGCGCGACCGCGCCCCAGATCAGGCCGGCGAGCAGGCCAACTACGACGCTGCCGGTCAGGGCCGCGCCGGTCGCCAGAGCCGTACCACCGCGCGAGGGGGCCGCTGGCGCGGCCGACATCGACCGCTCTGGCGGGAAGCCGTAGGGGCTATCACTTGTGTTTGACATGTCGCCGATTAGCGTACGTGATCTAGCCCGGAGGCCGACGTCAGCACCGCCTGGTAAGCGCGCCGCACGTCGGCGAGATCGGCGGCCTCACCGACAGTGGCGACCGCAAGTCGTTCGATCATCGCGGCCTGATTGGCGATGAACTCGCGCTCAGCGGCGGTCTGCGAGCGCTGCATGATCCTGGCCAGCGCGTCAAGCTGACGGATCATGATGGCAGGCATGCCCGCGCCCGCCTGCCTCACCTTCTCGAACGAGCGCTCGACCAGGCGCTCATAGGTCGGCTCTGTGGTGATGACCCGTACCCGGCCCGCCCGGTCGCAGTAGACGTGCCTAGGCTGCCAATTGCCTGCCACCTTGCACAGGCTGTCGCCGATCCAGTCAATGCAGGTGATCGCGGTGAACGTGTCGTTGACCGCGGGGGAAAGCGCCCGCAACGCGATCTCCACTAGCTGGTCGAGTCCGAACGAGACATCCTGGGCCAAGGTACGGTACGGCCCGGCGACGTGCGACCGGCTCAGTTCGCGGGCCACTGCCTCAGCTCGCTCGGCCGGCCAGACCCGCGCGTAGGCATAGCCCTGGACCAGGAAGTGACCAGGCCGATACAGCATCTGGATCAGCACATCGGCGTCGGTGGCGATGCTCGTCAGCGTGCGCCGGTCAATGAACTGCAGGTAGCCGCTGCGCGGTGCCGCCAGGTCACCGCCATCACCGGGCAGCGCAGCCAGCGTGGCCGTCGCACTCGGAGCGGCCTTGGTCGCGGCCGCGTTGCCTGCCTGCAACTCGATCGCCCGCGCCAGGTCCTTGGCGATGCTGGCAATGACCTGCGGCAGCTGGATCTGGATCGCGATGTGGTTGATGAAGTAGATCAGGACGCCAAGGTCGACCACGGTCAGCGCGAGGGTGACCGTGATCGAGAAATGCGGGACGAAGTTGCCCCGGCTCTCCTGGCCGATCGAGCCGAGAGCCGCGATCGAGTACACGAAGGTGGCGACAAATGTGCCGAGCGTGACCTGGGTGCCAGGATCGCGGATGAAGTTCCGCAGCATCCTCGGCCCGAACTGGGTCGAGGTGAGCGTGAGCGCCACGATCACGATCGAGAACACCACGCCGACGACCGTGATGATCGCGGCAGCGATGGTGGTGAGGATCTGTCTGGCCGCGTCCGGGGACCCGCTGAGCACCCAGGAGGGATAGCTGATGGCACCGTCGAAGGCAGCCCGATCGAGTGCGTAGGTGAGCACGAACAAGATCAGCGCGCCAACGACCTCGACCAGCGGGACCAGCCACAGGTTGGTGCGAAGTTCTTCGCGCCGCGACTCGTAGTCCAGTCTGCGCCAAGCTGGCATGGTGTGCCCTCCCGCGCCTCAGCCCACGCAGGCCGGGCCGAGTAGCTGCTTCAGGTCGGCAACCAGCGAAGGCGACGGCCGTACCCGGAGCTTGTCGTCCAGCCTGAGCACTTTGGTGCGGGCGCCGCTTTGCAGCCGCAAATGCACCTCCATCGGGCCAGGGTGAGTGCGCAGCACTTCACGAAGCCGGTCGACCACGGGCGGGATGCACCGGGCCTCGAGTAGCGACACTACGAAAGGGCCGCCGCCCTCCGTCGGCAAATCCGCAGGCTTGCACTCCATGGCGACCAACTTCGGCACATCCTCGCGCCGGTCGAGCCTGCCCTTCACGACCACGATGGCGTCCTCGACGATCAGATGCATGCACTGCTGGTAGGTGGCGGGGAAGAACAGCACCTCGATCGCGCCCTCAAGATCTTCAAGGGTCGCCGTCGCCCAAGACGCGCCTTGCCTGGTCACCTTGCGGGTAACCCCGGACAGGATCCCGCCGAGCGTGACTACCTGACCGTCGCTACGGTCATTGCGCTGGTTTCTTTCCGGCTCTTCTGCTGAGTTGAGCAATTGAGCGACCGAGCAGTCTGTCTCGGCGGCCAGCGCGTGCTCAAGGCCAAGCAGTGGGTGGTCAGACACGTAGAGTCCGAGCATCTCCCGCTCGAATGCCAGCAGGGTCTTCTTCTCCCACTCCCCGTCCGGCACCGGGATCTCGAACGCGATGTCCTGCTCGGCGGCGTCGCCGAAGTCGAACAGTGAGTTCTGGCCGATCTCCTCGTTGCGCTTGACGCCGATCACGGCATCGACAGCCTGCTCGTGGATCATGATCAGGCCGCGGCGCGGATGCAGCAGTGAGTCGAACGCGCCGGCCTTGACCAGTGACTCGATGACCCGCTTGTTGCAGACATTCGCCGGAACCTTGCGCAAGAAGTCGGAGAAGCTGGTGAAGTTGCCCTTCGTGGTTCGCGTCGTCGACGATCGACTCGACCACGTCCGCGCCGACGTTGCGGATCGGCGGCCATGCCGAACCTGATGTCGGTGCCGACCGGGGTGAAGATCGTGTCGGACTCGTTGACGTCGGGCGGCAGTACCTTGATGCCCATCCGGCGGCACTCGCTCAGGTAGAGCGCCGACTTGTCCTTGTCGTCGCGCGACCGAGGTCAGCAGCGCCGCCATGTACTCGGCGGGGTAGTTTGCCTTGAGGTAGGCCGTCCAGTAGGCGACCAGGCCGTAGCCGGCGGTGTGCGCCTTGTTGAATGCGTAGTCGGAGAACGGGACGAGAATGTCCCAGACGGCCTTGATCGCGCCGTCGGAGTAGCCGTTGGCCTTGCATGCCGGCCTCGAACGGCACGAACTCCTTGTCCAGGATCTCCTTCTTCTTCTTGCCCATCGCCCGGCGCAGCAGGTCCGCCTTGCCGAGCGAGTAGCCGGCCAGCTTTTGCGCGATCGCCAGCACCTGCTCCTGGTAGACGATCAGGCCGTAGGTGTCGTCAAGGATGTCGGCGCAGCGGCTCGGCCAGCTCAGGATGGATCGGCACGACCGGCTTGCGGCCCGTTCTTGCGGTCGGCGTAGTCGTTGTGCGCGTTGGCGCCCATCGGGCCGGGCCGGTACAGCGCGATGACGGCCGAGATGTCCTCGAAGTCGTCCGGCTGCATGGACCGCAGCAGCGCCCGCATCGGCGCCGCCTTCAAGCTGGAACACGCCGAGCGTGTCGCCTCGCGCCAGCAGCTCGTAGGCGGCCTGTGTCATCCAGTGGCAGCGTCTCGAGTACGACCTCGATCCCGCGGTTGTCCTTGATGCCAGCCAGCGCGTCGTCGAGCACGGTCAGGTTGCGCAGGCCGAGGAAGTCCATCTTGAGCAGGCCGAGGTCCTCGCAGCTCGGATAGTCGAACTGGGTGATGATCGCGCCGTCCTGGCTGTCGCTTCCAGATCGGGATGTGGTCGAGCAGCGGCTCGCTGCACATGATCACGCCGGCCGCGTGCACGCCCGCCTGGCGGATCAGGCCCTCTAGTCCCTTGGCCGTGTCGAGTACCTGCTTGACCTCGGGCTCGTTCTCGTACAACGCCGCGGATCTCGCCGGCCTCGCCATACCTCGGGTAGTCAGGATCGAAGACCCCGGCTGAGCGGGATGTCCTTGCCGATCACCGTGGGCGGGAACGCCTTGGTGATCCGGTCGCCGAGCGCGTACGGGAAGCCGAGCACTCGGGCCGAGTCCTTGACCGCCGCCTTGGCCTTGATCGTGCCATAGGTGATTATCTGGGCGACTCGGTCCTCGCCGTACTTCTCGGTCACGTAGCGGATCACGTCGCCGCGCCGACGTTCGTCGAAGTCGATGTCGATGTCCGGCATCGAGATCCGCTCGGGGTTAAGGAACCGCTCGAACATCAGCCCGTAGGCGATCGGGTCCAGGTCGGTGATCCCCATCGCGTAGGAGACGATGGACCCCGCCGCCGAGCCGCGGCCTGGGCCGACCCTGATGCCGTTGCGCTTGGCCCAGCATGATGAAGTCGGCCACCACCAGGAAGTAGCCGCAGAAGCCCATCTGGCTCGATGATGCCGAGCTCGTACTCGGCGCGCTGGCGGCGCTCATCATCGAAGCCGTCGGGGAAGCGGCGGTCCATTCCCGGCCCAGAATTCCTTGCGGAACCACGACACCTCGGTCTCGCCCGCAGGCAGCGGGAAGATCGGCATCAGGTTGGACTTGGTGAATTCGACATTCACTCGCTCGGCGATGAGCAGCGTGTTGTCGCAGCCGCGCTGCCAGTCCTCGTCGTCGCTGACCGCCCGCATCTCGGCCGGGCTCTTCACGTAGTAGCCGTTGCCCTCGAAGCTTGAACCGGTTCGGGTCGGCCATGTTGGTGCCGGTCTGCACGCACAGCAGCACCTCGTGCGCCTTGGCATTCTCAGGCGTGGCTGTAGTGCAGATCGTTGGTCACCAGGTAGGGCAATGCCAGGTCCTTGGCCAGGCGGCGGAGCCCGTCGGCGGCACGGCGCTCGATCTCCAGGCCATGCATCATAAATTCGAGGTAGAAATTATCTTTGCCGAAAATGTCGCGCATCTTGGCCGCTGCCGCCACGGCCTGGTCGTACTGGCCGAGCCGCAGCCTGGTCTGGACTTCACCGCTCGGGCAGCCGGTGGTAGCGATCAGCCCGGCTGAGTAGGTCGAGCAGGAGCTCGATGTCCATCCTTGGCTGCCGGAAGTAGCCCTCAAGCGAAGCTAGCGATGACAGCCTGAACAGGTTGTGCATGCCCTGCGTGGTCTGCGCGAGCAGCGTCATGTGGGTATAGGCGCCAGCACCGGAGACGTCATCGTCGCGCTGCGCGGGCGTGCCCCAGCGCACCGGCTGCTTGTGCTTGCGGTGCTCCGGCGCGACGTAAGCCTCGGTGCCGATGATCGGCTTGATCCCGTTGGCCTGCGCCTTCTTGTAGAAGTCGTACGCGCCGTACACGTTGCCGTGGTCGGTGATCGCGATGGCGTCCATGCCGGTCTTCTGGCATTCGGCGAACAGGTCGTCGAGCCGGGCCGCGCCGTCCAGCATCGAGTACTCGGTGTGGACATGCAGATGAGTGAACCCACGGGAACCGCTCGCACTACCCTTTGCCGCACTGCCAGTCGTCGCCGCCATGAAGTACCGCCCTCCTTCAGGCATGCCGCAGAGCGCGAGCAAGTTGTGTTGAGCTTCCGACCCTAATCCAGTACGGGCGGTGCAGCGCGGCAACCGCGCCGGCGATTACGACTGTGAGTTGAGCAATTCCAGGCTTGCCCGGAGATCCGCCGGATAGTCGCTACTGAACTCGACCCAACGGCCGTCGTCAGGATGAGCGAAGCCGAGCTTCCTTGCGTGCAACCACTGCCGGTCAAGGCCAAGCTGCGCCGCCAGCACCGGGTCGGCCCCGTAGAGCCGATCGCCCACGCACGGATGCCTGACCGCCGACATATGCACCCGGATCTGATGAGTGCGGCCGGTCTCCAGCTTCACCTCGATCAGGCTGGCGGCCCTGAAGGCCTCAAGTACCTCGTAATGCGTGATCGACGGCCTGCCGTCAGCGACGACGGCGAACCGGCCATCGCCAGCCGGATGCCCGGCCAATCGGCGCGTCGATGGTGCCGCGCAGCGGATCAGGATGACCTTGCACCAAGGCGTGATACGTCTTGTCTACTTCGCGATCCCTGAAGGCCTGCTTGAGCACGCTGTAGGCGTGCTCGCTCTTGGCGACCACCATCAGGCCAGTGGTATTCGCATCCAGCCGGTGCACGATGCCCTGTCGCTCGGCGGCACCGCTGGTCGCGATCGTGTGCCCAGCGGCCAGCAGCCCGGCGAGCACGGTCGGGCCAGACCAGCCGGGAGTAGGATGGGCCGCCACGCCCATCGGCTTGTCGACCACTACGACATCGGAGTCTTCGTAGCCAATTCGCAGGCCAGGCACTGCTTCTGGGATCGGCTGCAGGGACTGGGGCGGTGCGGGCAACGTGACATCGAGCCACTCGGCCGGCACCCGATCCGATTTACCAGCCGGCTGGCCATCGATCAACACCGCGCCCGCGCCGATCAACTCGGCCGCTCTGGTCCTCGACAGGCCGAACATGCGGGAGATGGCGGCATCGAGCCGCTCACCGTCCAAGCCGTCGGGTACCGGCACCCGTCGCTGCGCGGGGGCGCTCATCTGGCCTCCCCCCGCGCGGCGATCATGCCAGGCACCTGCGCACCGGTCAGCGCCGCTCCTCTCGCTGCTTGCACTTCACGCACAACGTGGCTCGCGGGAACGCTTGCAGCCGCGCTTTGCCGATCGGCTCGCCGCATGACTCACATGATCCATAGGTCTCTGACTCTATCCGCGCCAGCGCCCGCTCGGTCTGCTCAAGCAAGTCGCGTGCCTGGTAGGTCAGCGCCAGTTCATGCTCACGCTCAAAGGCTTTGGCACCGATGTCGGCCTGGTCGTCGCCGGCATCGCTGACAGCATCGCCGAGCCGCGCCGCGATGTCGGACTCAGCCCGCTCGATCTCGGCGCGCAACTCGGCCGCTTCGGCGATCAACTGGCTGCTGAGCTCAGTGAGGTCAGCCTCAGTCCAGCGGTCCTCACCTGGCCGGAACGGAAAGCTCGCAGCTCCTGATTGTGCTGCTGCTGTCATCCCCTCGCCTCCTTTAGCGCTGAGCGGATGATGATCTTGGTTGACAGGCGTCACCGGAGGATAAGTGGTTACCGGGCGAATCGCAAACACGACTGGTGGCGACACGATGAGTTGGGCCTGTGGCAATGCGTGAGCGCCGCGTCTGGCTGCTACTGTCGTCGCGGCTCGACCCAACCAATGACGTGCGAGCACCGGCGGGGGCTGCGGATGTCGATCCCAGATTTGGCCGCCATCGAGGCCCAGATTGCTGATCGATGGACTCGATCCGACGACCTGACCGCCGGAGCGGCAGCGATCTCGCACCGGACTGGTCGCCAGCGCTGGTCCGCTTACATCGAGCCGATCGTGCCGGTCGGCGTGCCAGGCACCCAATTGCTGCGCTCGCTGACGATCAACGACTTGCACCAGCGGGTCAAGACCATGCAGGGCTACCAGCTGCGGAGAAGCCGCGGCCTGAGTTGCCACGGACTTGACCTCGAGCAGGCCGTCAGTACCGAGCTCGGACTGACCGGCAAGGCTGAGATCGAGGCCTATGGCCTGGGGCCGTTCGTCCGGCGGTGCCGCGAGTCGGCGCTGCGGCACGCGGCCGCCTTCGACGCCATCGCCGAGCGGATCGGCTGCCGAACCGCTCCAGCCACTAGCTACCTGACCATGGACACCAGCTATGTCGAGTCGGTGTGGTGGTCGCTCAAGCAGGCGTTCGACGCAGGCTTGCTGGTACGAGACAGCCGCCTGGCCTGGTACTGCCCGGGCTGCCAGACCGCGCTGGCTGAGCATGACCTGCGGCGGCCAGGCGTGTTTCGGATGGTTCCTGGTACCAGCGCGGTGGTCAGGTTCCGGCTGACTGAGCTGCCGAGCGGCGCGGGTCGGCCGAGCCGCGCGGGCGGACCGCTTCGCGGCACCGACCTGCTGGCCTGGACCACGGCGCCCTGGCTGCTGACAGCCAACGCCGGCATCGCCGTCGGGACGGACGAGGTCTTCGCGATCGCCCGGCGGGCCGGCCAGGACGACCAGGTGGTGGTAGCCGAGTCACGGTTCGGCCGGGTGCTCGGCGAGGGCTGGCACATCGCGGACCGGATCACCGGTGCCGAACTGGCTGGAGCGAGATACCAGCCGGCCTTTGCCACCGGACCCGCCGAACTTCCAGTAGTCAGCATCGCGGCGGCCGGCCTAAGCGGCACGGGCCTGACCCTGCTGGCGCCAGCCTACGGCGGTGGCGAAGCGCTCACCGATGAGCCACTCGCGACGGTCGACCCGCTGGGACCCGATGGCCGATTCGGCCCGGCGCTATCGAGACTGCACGGCGTCTTCTTCGCCGATGCGAATCCAGCCATCATCGCGAACCTCGGCGATCGCGGCCTGCTGTTCGCCGCTTGGCCGCAGTCGCACCGGCTAGCGTGTTGCTCCTGGTGCGGTTCCCCATTGCTGACTCGCAATTTGAGTTCTTGGTACCTGCGGGCCTCGGCCATCAGCGCCGAGCTAGCGGCGCAGGCTAGCTGGATCTCGTGGCCACCAGCTCCAGCTGTCGGCGTCGAGCTATCACCGCCGCTTGGTGCGCGATTCAGTGCCGACTGGCTGATCTCGCGTACCAGATACTGGGGCACCCCGCTGCCGATCTGGGAGTGCGGGCACGGCCACTTGTCCTGCGTCAGCTCACTGGCCGAATTGTCCGAGCTGGCCAAGGCCGATCTGCTGGGCATCGATCCGCATCGGCCAGCCATCGACGCGATCCAGATCTGCTGCCGCACCTGTGGCCTCGATGCTCATCGGGTCCCTGACGTGCTTGATGCTGGCTACGATGCGGGGGCGATGCCGTTCGCGCAGTTCGGCGCTCCGCAGCAGCAAATGGCTGAGTTCGCCGCCAGCGTCCCGGCCGCACTCGCCGCTGACAGCGGGCAGCACCCAAGCGGCTGGTTCTCCGCCCTGATCACGATCGGTGTTATCGCGCACGGCCAGGCGCCATTCCAGGCCGGACTTTGGCACGGCGGCGTCAGCGACGAGGCCGGCCGATGGGAGCTGGGCAAGGCAATCTGACCGAGCCGCTGCCGCTGGTCGAGCGTCATGGTGCCGACGCCGTCCGCTGGTATCTGGCCGCGCTCTCGCCAGGGCGACGGAACGCACCGATGTCTGACGCCGCCATTGCCGCCAGCGCCGACCCTGTGCTGCGCACCTACTGGCACTGCGTCCGCCATTACCAACTGCACGCCGACGAAACCACCCCGCCCGACGCCACCCGGCCCGACGCCACCCGACCCGACGCCACCCCGCTCGCCACCACCCCGCTAGATGCCACCCGACTCGCCGCTACCCCGCTCGCCACCACCCCGCTCGCCGCCACCCCGCCCGTCCCGACCAGGCCCGTCCTCGATCGCTGGCTGCTGAGCGAACTGCAACTCGTGGTCAGCGATGTGACGCAGGCGTTCGACAGATTCCGACCCGATGTCGCGACGCGCCGACTGGCCAGGTACATCAGGGACTTGTCGCGCTGGTACCTGCGGCTATCGCGCGGCCGGCCCGTTGAGCCGCCAGCGGCCAACCTCGCCACCACGGCCACGCTGCGCGAGTGCCTCGGCGTGCTGACTAGGCTGACGGCACCAGTCGCACCCTTTCTCAGCGAATACGCCTGGCATCTGGTCCGCCCTTGCGACGCCGCCGAGTCAGTACACCAGGCACCTTGGCCCCGCCCCGTCCCCCAATTGCTTGACGAACCCCTCAACGCGCAACTGGTACAGGTCCGCCGGATCATCACGGCCGGCCGGTCGGCGCGGGCCAGCGCCAGGATAGGCGCCAGGCAGCCGCTCAGTACCGCCGTGATCAGCCCAGACCAGGGCAGCTCGCTCAGCGACCAACTGCTCGCGCTCATCGCCCATGAGCTCAACGTCAAGCAACTCCAGATCGCGCGACCCCCGACCGACTGGCCAGCCGCCCGAAGCGCTGGCGGCATGGTCGCTCTCGACCCCACGCTCACCTGCGACCTCATCGCCGAAGGACTGGCCAGATGGGCAGTGCGGATCATCAACGAGGCACGTAAGCAGGCCGGACTCAGCTACCGCAGCAGGATCGAACTGCGCTGGGCGACCGCCGATTCCGCCCAGGCAGCCGCGTTCGAAGAGCACGGCGCCGCGATCTGCCTGGGCACCAGGTCAACCCGCTTCGAGCCAGTAGCTCCTGACGCGGCAGATCTGGCCAGCTACCGGGAAGTCACCGGCCGCGGCACCACGTTCTGGCTCAGGCCACACTGAGAATCCCAGGGCGGGCGAGCGCAACGACAACAGGGTCGCCCCGTTGCTGTCCTGGCGACAACGGGGCGACCCCGTTGCTGTTCGCGCTGAGGGTGCAACAGCAATAGCGCTCCAGCGATGCTGCCCCACAACCGCGCGCAGGTGATCTTCCGCTCGGCAACCCGGATCAGGCCTGGTCAGGCTTGCAGGCTTTGCACGCCATGCAGCCCTCATCCCTGGCCGCCTGCAGTGTCATCTCTTCAAGGTCATCAGCGGAGAGGAACCTGATTAGCAGACAGTCCTCCTTGTGATACCTCGCGATGCCAGGCACCACTCGAACCGACGTGCCAGCTGGGGCCGCCGCGGCCGCGGAAGCCGGCGCCGCAGGCACCGGAGCCGGCGCCGAACTCCCTGACGGCGACACCAACCGTGCCGACGACAAAGCGCTGCCACTCGCAGCCGACGCGCCCGATGGCGAAGCGCCAGAAGACGCGGCGCCGGAGTACGAAGCAGCCGAAGACGTGGAACCGGCCGACGTGGAGCTAACCGGGGCGGAGCTAGCCGACGTGGAACCGGCCGACGCGGAGCTAGCCCGGGCGGAGCTAGCCGACGTGGAACCGGCCGACGCGGAGCTAACCGGGGCGGAGCTAGCCGACGTGGAGCTAGCCGAGGTGGAGCCAGCCGGGGCGGAGCCAGGCCGAGGTGGAGCCGGCCGGGGCGGAGCCGGCCGAGGCGGCACTCGGTGACGGGCCGCTCAAGCTCGCCTTGCCCGATGCCGAGGCAGCAGGCTCGGCGAGCGGCGACTTGGCGGCTGGATTCTCCGCGCTACCGCTCGGCGACACGACGCTCTTTATTGGCGCGGGAACAGTGGTGGGGGCGAGGATGGTCGGAGTGGTCGGTGGCAGCTTCGGCGCAGTGGTACCAGCTTCCGGCGAAGCCTTGTCACTCGGACCGTTCGTGCCGCTGACCGCCCGCTCAGCGGCGGGCCGCTTAGCCGACAGCTGACTGGAAGACGACGAACCGGAAGATGACTGGCTGGAAGCTGGCGGGACTGGCGGGCGACCTGACGGTAGTGGCGGCGTGAGTTTGTTTCCGTCGGCCGGGCCGGTGGCCAGGCCGCTCGGCGATGCGGCTGGGACTCGATCACGCGGGGTGGTCTGCGTTGTTGCGGCCGATGAACGGACAGCGCTGGAAGCAGCACCAGTCGGCAGCTTCGCGGTGGATGCGCCAGAATCCGACCCGGACCCTACCGCAGCCGACGTCGGCGAACTCGTCCCGGTGGCCGACGCGGACGCCGCTGGTTGCCGGGCGCTTACTGCCGGAGCGGTTGCGCCGCTGGTGGCGGCAGCGGCCGGTTCCCGTGCAGCCTCGCGCTGCGTCGTCTCGGCCGGCTGGGCGATGCTCGCGACGTCCGTACCTGGACGGGCGGCGGTGGATCGGGCCGCCGCACGCTCGATCCGCGAGCGGCCGAGACCCCGGTCGCCGATGAAGCTCTCCGCCGCTGCCGAGCGATCGAGCGGGGATTTGCTGGCACTAGCCGCCACTCGGCCGACGCCAGCCCGGTCAGCGCCAGCCCGGTCAGCGCCAGCCCGGTCAGCGCCAGCCCGGTCAGCGCCAGCCCGGTCAGCGCCAGCCCGGTCGGTCCTGCTGCGGTCGGCGTCAGTCGACCCGCCGCCGGCCGGCGCGCTCGCGACCTTGCCGCCCTCGACCTTGCCGCCCTCGACCGTGCCGCCCTCGACCGTCGTGGCTGCCGAAGTTGAATCGGCCGCTGGCGAGACGTCGGCTGCCCGCATCGAGCCAGCACGCCCGGCTGGTCCGGCCTGCTGGACCTTCGCGGCCGACCGCTCAGCCGCCGAAGTCCGCTCAGCCGCCGAAGCCCGCTCAGCCGCCGAAGTCCGCTCAGTCGCAGGGGCCAACTCAGCCGCAGGGGCCAACTCGACCGCAGTGGCCCGCTCAGCTGCTGGGCCACGCTCGGCCGCGGCAAGCTCCGCTGTCGCTGGGACTTCGCTCCCGCGCCTGGTCCGCTCTGGCGGTGCCGCATCGGCTGATCGGCTGCGGCGCGAAGCTCGCTCGCTGGCATGCGATGCCGGAGTACGGACTGCGGTCTGTGCTGCCAGCCGAGCCGGGTCCGATCGCTCACCGACACCCTGGGCAGATTTACCCTTCCGGCTGGCGACCGCAGGTGGCTGACCTGCGGCCGACGAGGGCGCACCAGCCGCAGCCGAAACGCCGGCCCCCACCAGCGCTGGCTCGGCGGCCGGCGGCGAGGCTGCTGGCTGTGAAGCCGCCGACGCCAACGCTGGCGCCGCCACCGCCGGGACTTGCTGAGGAGCGCCGAAGATCTCGTGCCGCCAGATTACGACGACGCCGAGCAGCATCAGCGCGGCTAGGACCGCCACTGCGATCGATATCACCACAAGCAATAGGCTGCCGGCGACGACACCCGCCGCCAGCAGCCCGATTGCAATGAGCACGACCGACAAGACAATGCCGAATCGGATCACGCGCGAACTCCACTCGCCTGCCTAGGCCACCTGGCCCAACTAGGCCGATCGCGTGCTAGCGACGATCGTGCTGGCCCGTGTCGGCTGGGTGGTAGCCACCATTGTGCACAACTGGCTCGGACATCCCTGCGAACGAGCCCGTGGGGGTCGACGGCCCGCCGTTGCGCATGTCCATCCGTGCGCCCATGCCCACCGGGATGGCGGGCTGCGGTCCGGTCGCTGCGACTGCGGGGAACACACCGCTGTCGGCCGCACCAGCTTCAAGATCGCGCAGCTGGCCCTCAAGGTACGCCTTGAGCCTGCTGCGGTACTCGCGCTCGAAGGCACGCAGGTCATCGACCCGGCGCTCAAGCTCCTCGCGGGACTGCACCAGCGAGCCCATCGCCTGGCGGTGCCGCTCCTGAGCGTCGCGCTCCAGGCTCTCGGCCCGCGCCCGCGCGTCGCTCGTGATTTGCTCCGACTGGCTGCGCGCCTTGGTCAGCAACTCGTCGGCCTCGCGCCTGGCCCGGCCCAGCGTCTCGTCCGCCTCCCGGCGGGCGTCGGCAATTGCCTGGTCGGCGGTCTGCTGTGCCAGCGACAGCACGCGAGCGGCGGTGTCCATGTTGTCCTCAGCCGAAGACTTCATCGGAGCCATCGGCATCGGCTCTGGCCGCCGCTCTGGCTCAACCCGCAACGGCTCGCTGGACATCAGGTCTGGACCGTCCATATGCGGCGAATTCAGCGGGCCGGACATCACTTCCCTCCACGGAGAACTTCGGCGAGCTTGGCTCGCAGCTCCTCGTTCTCCTGAATCAGCCGGTCGAGCTCAGCTTCGACCTCGTCCAGGAACGCGTCCACCTCTTCCTCGTCGTAACCAGGCCGCAGTCTGGTCGTGCTGAACTGCTTGTTCCGCACATCCGCGGGCGTCAGTGGCATGTCTATGTCTCCTTGGCGCTTGGATCCCCTAGGCAGGCTACCTGATCACAAGTTGCCTACAACCACTAGCAACACAATGATGATCACGAACAACAGCGTGTAGCTGAGGTCTATGGAAACACTACCTAGCCGCAGGGGCCGAATGTAGCGCCTTAGCAATCTCAGTGGCGGATCAGTTGCCGTGAACACCACCTCGGCCACCACCGCCAGGGGCCCCGACGGCGTCCAGGAGCGGCTGTAGCTCTGCAAAATGTCGATGATCAGACGTCCGACGAGCAGCAGAAGATAGAGCGCGAGCACGTAGTAGAGAACGATCCACACGACATTCATGCCGCTACCGCCCATCGAGGGCCGCAGCGCGGCCAACCGTCAGATAGCAAACTCGCATCGGCCTAACTCTGGTTGAAGAAGTCCCGCTCCGCGATCCTGGCCTTGTCTTCTGCGGTGACTTCGACGTTGGCCGGCGAGAGCAGGAACACCTTGTTAGTCACTCGGTCAATCGAACCGTGCAGCCCGAAGATCAATCCTGCCGCGAAGTCTACGAGGCGCCGGGCATCACTATCGACCATCTCAGTCAGGTTCATGATGACTGGGGTGCCCTCGCGGAAGTGCTCACCGATCGTGCGCGCCTCGTTGTAGGTGCGCGGATGCAGCGTGGTGATCCTGGCCAGGTCAGTAGCGACCACTGGCTCGGCGCTCACCCGGCGCTCGGCCCGCACCCTCGTGTCAACCCCGCCGTCACTGTTGTCGCCGGCCACGCCGTAACTCGCTGATCCATCCTGCTGATCAGCGGTCTGGTCATAGTCGGTCACATAATCCTGGTATTCCTCGGCGTCGCCGTACTCCCTGGGTAAGGATCGTCATAGCGATTGTCGTCCTCCACGAGGCCGAGATAGACCGCCATCTTGCGCATCGCGCTGGCCATCGTCAGTCCTCCGTCATGCGACAGGTGCAGCACGCAGGCATTGGCGCCGCGTGCTACGCGTCGGACATTACCTGACGAACGGCGGCCGGCCGCCGAGCAACGCCGTACCGACACGCACGTGTGTTGCGCCTTCTGCGATGGCCTCCTCCAGGTCACCGCTCATGCCCGCGGATATCACCATCGCTCCTGGATGCGCGGATCTGACCGCTTCCGCTACCTGCCACAGCATTCTGAAAGCTGGCGCGGCTGGCTCGCCCGGCGGCGCGACGCCCATCACCCCGCCGACTGTCAGGTTCGCCGCGGCAGCGACCTCGTCGGCCAGCGCGACCACCGCACCTGGCGGCGCGCCGCCCCGGCCCGCACCGCGCCCAGCCGGATCGAGATTGACCTGGATCAGGCAGCTAATCCCCCGCTCGATGGCGGCAGCGTGGCTGCTGAGCGCACGAACCAGTCTGCTCCGGTCGACCGAGTGCACCACGTCGGCGTACTGCACCACGCTGGCACTCTTGTTGACCTGCAACTGGCCAACAAAATGCCAGCGGGCGCTGACGCCCAGCGCTACCGCCTGCGCCACCTTCGGCGCCGCCTCCTGATCCCGGTTCTCGCCGAAGTCGGCGAGGCCAAGCTCAGCGAGTAGGGCTACGTCGCTGGCCGGGAACGTCTTGGTAATCGCGATCAGCGTGATCTCGTTGGCAGCTCGGCCAGCTGAGGCGCAAGCCGCGGCGATCCTGTCCCTTACCTCGGCCAGGTTGGCGGCTAGCTCGGCCCGACGGTGACCGGCGGCGGGCTCGGTCATCGCGGCTGCAGCCAGATCAAGCCGGCGAACCGTCCGGTCCGGCCATCCCTGCGGTAGGAGTACAGCTCAGCCGACTCGCCGGTGCAGCGCAGGTCGTCGCTAACCGATCCGACTCCGGCCTGCGCCAGCTGGTAGTGCAGGCCGGCCCTGATGTCGATCCCGGGCGTTCCTTTCCTGGTCTCGCAGGCTGAGCCGGGCGCGAGCGCGGCTACCTCGGCCCGCATGTCTGCGGGCACCTCATAGCAATTGCCGCAGATCATCGGGCCAACCAGCGCGACCATCAGGCTCGGCTCGGCGCCGGCCTTCGTCATGGCCGTGACAAGGGCGGGTACCACCCCAGCGGCCAAGCCTGGCCGGCCAGCGTGCGCCACTCCAACGAGGCCAGCCGCCGGCGCCGCCAGCAGCACCGGAGCGCAATCAGCGACCAGTACAGCCAGCGCCAGTCCCGGCACGTCGGTGAACATCGCGTCAGCTTCCTCGCCGACCGGCCGTGCCCGCGCGGTGCGGTCGGCGACCTTGGCGCCGTGCACCTGGTGCATCCAGGCGAGCCGATCAGGACCAGCATCGTCGGCCAGCCCGCGGAGCAGGGCGGCACGGTTAGCCGTAACGGCCGGGCCGGCGTCGCCTACCGAGGCGCCCAGATTCAGCTCGGCGAACTCACCAGTGCTAACGCCGCCGCGACGGGAGCTAATGACAGCGCCGATCCCGGCGCCAAGATCATGCCGGGCAAACGTCACTTGAGAAAGTCTGGCACGTCGAGCTCGTCGTCCTCTTCGAACACCACCGAGCGGCGCCTGGTAGTTGGCGGGTCGACCCGATTCGGCGGCACGGCATCACGCTCAGCTGGGCCGCCAGCTGAGCCTGCCTCGCTGGTCGACGCGGCCGCCTCAGGCGGACGCTGAGCCGGCACCGACTCGCTGATCGCCTCGGCGGCCCCAGCCGGGGCCGACGTGCTCGCGTGGCCGCTGGCCGGCACCTGAGCGGGCGATTGCTCCTTGATCGATGGCAGCGATACCGGCCGCCACGGTGCGCCGAAGGCGTCAGAGCCCTGACCTGGCTGGTAAGGCGTCGCCGGGCGGGCGAGCTTAGCCTGGCCGTTCTGATTCTCGTCGAATCCGGCCGCGATGACCGTCACGCGAACCTCGTCGCCAAGCGCGTCGTCGATGACGGCACCGAAGATGATGTTGGCGTCGGGTGCAGCGGAGTTCGCGACCAGTTGCGCTGCCTCGTTGATCTCGAACAGACCGAGGTCAGAGCCACCCTGGATGGACAGCAGCACGCCGTGCGCACCGTCGATGCTGGCTTCGAGCAACGGGCTTGAGATGGCCATCTCGGCCGCCGCCACCGCACGGTCATCGCCGCGCGATGAGCCGATGCCCATCAGCGCGGACCCGGCACCGGACATCACCGACTTGACGTCAGCGAAGTCCAGGTTGATCAGTCCGGGGGTAGTGATCAGGTCGGTGATGCCCTGCACACCGGAAAGCAGCACCTGATCGGCGGCCTTGAACGCGTCAAGCACGCTGACGTGCCGATCGGAGATGGACAGCAGCCGGTCATTCGGAATGACGATGAGGGTGTCGACTTCGCTGCGCAACCGCTCGATCCCGGCGTCGGCCTGAGTCGCCCGACGCTTACCCTCGAACCCGAACGGCCTGGTCACCACGCCGATGGTCAGTGCGCCAAGTGATCTGGCCACTTGCGCAACGACCGGCGCGCCGCCCGTGCCGGTGCCGCCGCCTTCTCCGGCGGTGACGAACACCATGTCGGCGCCCTTGAGCACCTCCTCGATCTCTTCCCTATGGTCTTCGGCCGCCCTCGCGCCGACATCGGGATTGGCGCCGGCCCCGAGGCCCCTGGTGAGCTCGCGGCCTACGTCGAGCTTGACGTCGGCGTCGCTCATCAGCAGCGCCTGCGCGTCGGTATTGATCGCGATGAACTCGACGCCCTTGAGACCCTCTTCGATCATCCGGTTGACGGCGTTAACGCCGCCGCCGCCGATTCCGACCACCTTGATGACCGCGAGATAGTTCTGCGGTGCTGCCACGGAGGGTACCTTCCCGTTCGGTTTGCCTGTCGCGAGTCTTCGCCAGGACGCGTTTAGTGGTCGCTCAACCTGCCGACCTCGACATGCCAGCAATGCGGTGCACTAAGACGCTCCCCCAGCGAAGAAAGGCGCGGCAGGTGCCGCGATCGCGCTGTTGTCTTTCTCATCCTCAGGTCTCACCCTCAGGTTGAGATTTAGAGTTATGTCAAGCTGCCAATTGATACGGACAGTAGAGTTGCCTGGCATGGGCGGTCAACTAACCTCGCCGTGACCCTCCTAACCTGTTGCCAGGAGTAATTCGCAAATCACGCGCAGTGCTCGTCATCGGTACCTGGGTTTCTGGCCTTGTGCCGGACCAGCTAGCCACTAGCCGGCCAGCCCGTCATCGCCGATTGCGGATCGCTCACGTCGTAGTAGGTCGCCTTGGTACGCAGCAGTACCGAGATCTCCTGCGCTTTGGCGCTGACCCGATTAGCGCCGCCCCACACCACCGTGATGTGGTCGCGCAACAGCAAGATGACGCGCGTTCGGCGGACTGCCTTGACCATGGTGACCCGGTGCCGCAGCCAGTCAGGCAACTCGCGCACGACCGTGCCAGCCGCTAGCACGGCCGCGTTATTTCGCAGGCTCTTCGCAGCTACGTGAGGTGATTTCAGTAGCACCAGGCCAGTGGGCCTGCTCAGTTCCTTGCGGAGCACCACCCCATAGGAATCGAGCACGTCAAAACCATGCCTGGTGCGCAGCGCGAAAGTCGGCGTGCGCGGCACCGTGGAAATCAGCACCGAGTCCGGCCAGGAGCGGCTGACCTTGGCCGACTGCACCTGGGTCACTTGCTCGACCCGGCGGGCGATCACGGCTGGATCGACCCTGATCAGCGGAGTGCCTGGCTTGATGCCTGCTGCCGCGAGCACCTTCGCCCTGGACACCGCGCCGCTGACGCTGACGTGCACGGACCTGACCACGAAGAAGCTCGACCCGAGCAGCGCCCAGGCGATGCCAGCCACCAGCGCGCAGATCGCCACGACGAAGAACATCGTCTTCCACGGGTCGTGCCAGCCCCGTCTCGGCCTGGCGGCGGCAGTCACCGGCGTTCGCCTGCGGTCAGGCCAGCAAGCGCGGCGAGCAGCTCGGGGCCGAGGCTGGTCACGTCGCCGGCGCCCATCGTGACCAGTACATCCCCAGGCTTAGCCAGGTCGGCGACGGTCTGCGCCAGGCCGGCGCGATCCGGCACGAAGACCCCGCGCCCACCGGGAATGGCGTCGGTGATCAGCGCTCCGGTCACGCCAGGCTCAGGGTCTTCCCTGGCGGCGTAGATGTCGAGCACGTAGATCTCGTCGGCCTGGTCGAGCGCGGCAGCGAACTCGCTAGCGAAGATCCTGGTACGGCTGAACAGGTGCGGCTGGAAGATCGCCACCACCCGGCCGCCGGCGGCGATGTCCCTGGCAGCGAGCAGGTCAACGGCGAGCTCGGTGGGATGATGAGCGTAGCTGTCGAGCACCCGCACCCCGCCGACTTCACCTTTAAGCTCAAGCCGGCGCCTGGCACCGGCGTACTCTGCCAAGCCGGCCACGATCTCAGTCGGCGCGAAGCCGAGCTCGGCGGCCAGCGCATAGGCCGCGACGGCGTTCTTCGCGTTGTGCCGACCGGGCACGCCGATGGTCAGGGCGAGCTGGCCACGCTGGTCCGTTAGGCAGAAATGGGTCGACATCCCGGCCGGGGCGATGTCACTTAGCCGATAGTCAGCCGCCGCTGACTCGCCGTAGCTGACCAGCCGGATCGGCAAGCTGGCCGCCACGGCCGCCAGTCGCTGGCAGCCGGCATCATCGGCGGCAAGCACGAGCAGGCCGCCCGGGGTGATCCTGGCGGCGAACGCGGCGAACGCCGCTTCTATCTCCGCCAGGCTGCCGTAATTGTCCAGATGGTCGGCCTCGACGCAGGTGACGACCGCCGCCTGCGGCGCCAGCATCAAGAAGGAGCCGTCGCTCTCATCGGCTTCGACCACGAACGCCTGCCCGCTGCCCGTCGCGGCACCAACGCCGGTCTGCGCCAGCACGCCGCCGATGACGTAGCTCGGATCGGCGCCGCAGTGCCGCAGCACGGTGGTCACCATCGACGTCGTGGTGGTCTTGCCGTGCGTGCCAGCAATGGCGATGCCGCGCCGCCCGACCATCACACTGGCCAGCGCGGCGGCGCGATGCAGCACCTGAAGACCCTGATGTCTGGCCGCGACCAGTTCGGGATTGTCGGCTCTGATCGCCGAGGACACCACCATGGTGTCGGCGCTGGCGACGTGCTCAGGGCTATGCCCGATGCTGACGTGAGCGCCCAGCTCGGCCAGCTCGGCAAGCTGCGCTGAGGCGACCGAGTCGCAGCCGGAGACCTGCATCCCCCTGGCCAGCATGATGCGCGCGATGCCAGACATGCCCGCGCCGCCGATCGCCATGAAATGGACCCGGCCAAGTTCGCCGAGCGGCACCGGCTCGACCGGCGTGACCAATGCCATCATCGGCTCCGATGCGAACCGCGGTGCCTACCGCCCTGGCTCGGCTGATCGTCAGGTCGAGGCGCCAGCGACTCCGGCGGTCGCGTCGGCTGGTACGGCTCGGCCTGGTACTGCGGCTCGGCCTGGTACTGCGGCGCTTCCTGGTACTGCGGCTCGGCCTGGTACTGCGGCGGCTCATCGAACCACGGCTTGCGGTACGGCGGTGCCTGCTGCGCGGGCGGAGGCGGCGGCTGATAGCTGGCCGGCGGCCTAGCGCCCCGCTTCGCGTGCACCTCATCAGCAAGCGCCAGCACCCGCGCCGCGAGAGCCTGGTCGGCATTCGGGTGGCCGATGCTCGCGGCCGCCCTGGACATCGAGGCGACGAGTTCGTGGTCCAGCAGCACCCGCAGCAGCACGTTCCTTATCCAGTCAGGGCTGAGCGCGGCGTCATCGACGATCAGGCCGCCGCCGGCCCGCTCGACTGGCAGGGCGTTCAGCCGCTGCTCGCCGTTCCCGTGCGGCAACGGCACGTACGCGGCCGGCATGCCCACCGCGGTCAGCTCCGCGCAGGTCATCGCGCCGGCCCGGCACAGCGCGAAGTCCGCTGCCGCGTATGCCAGGTCCATCCGGTCTAGGTATTCCACCGTGACGTAGGGCACTTCGCCAGGCGGAACGTCCACCGTCGAGCCGGAGCGCGGCCCCACGATATGCAGCACCTGGATGCCAACCGAGCGGATCGACTGGGCCGCGCCAAGTACCGCCCGGTTCAGCGACGCGGCGCCCTGCGAGCCACCAGTCACCAGCAACACCGGCAGATCGGGCCGCAGGCCAAAGTGCGCCTTGGCCAGATCGCTCAGCGCGAGCCGGTCCAGGCTGGCGATCTCGCGGCGGATCGGGATCCCGATCAAAGTGGCGTGCGGCAGCCGGGTGCCCGCTTGGCCGATGAAGACATGCTTAGTCAGCCGGGCACCGATCCGGTTGGCGAGCCCTGGGCGCGGATTAGCCTCGTGCACCACGATGCCGATCCGGCGCCGTCTGGCGGCCAGATAGCCCGGCGTAGCGACGTAGCCGCCAAAGCCGATCAGCACCTCGGCTTCCGCCCGGTCGATCGCGGTCGCGGCGGCCTGCACAGCGCTGAGCATCCGATTCGGTACCGACAGCAGTTCCTTGGACACCTTGCGCGGCATCGGCACTGGCGGGATCAGCTCAAGTGCGTACCCGCGAGCCGGGATGGTGCGGGTTTCCAGTCCGCGTTCGGTGCCCAGGCAGATGATCCTGATGTCAGGATCGGCCCGGCGCAGCTCATCAGCCAGTGCCATGGCTGGCTCAATATGGCCACCGGTGCCACCACCGGCGATGACCACACTGCGCACCGCTACACCTCGTTCCGGTCGACCCAGCTACGATCCGCACTGCGTTGCGGCGGGCGTCCAGCGTAGTGCCCGCTCGATCCGGTCCGCCTCGTCGGCGGCCGCCGATTGCTGGCCGCCCCAGGCCGGGACGGCACGACCGGCCGCACCGGCACTGGGCCAGGTCTAGGCCGCACCGGCGGGCCGGTGTCTTTGCTCGGGTTAGGCCGCAGCGCACTGAAGGCCCGGCCGACCAGCGAAGGGTGGCCGGCCGCCAGCGCCTGCGCCGCGCCAGGCTCGGCCCTGGCCAGCGAGAGCAGCACCCCGATCGCGGCCATCGTGACCAGCAGCGAAGACAAGCCCTGCGAGATCAGCGGCAGCGGCACGCCCGTGATCGGCAGCAGGTCGACGACCGCGCAGATGTTCACAAGCGCCTGCACGACGATCCAGACGGTGATCCCGGCTGCCGCGAGCCGCATGAACGGATCGGTCATCCGGCGCGCCACCCTGAGCCCCGCATAGGCAAGGCCGCCATACAGCAGCACCACGCAGACCGCGCCAATCAGGCCAAGCTCCTCGCCAAGGATGGAGAAGATGAAGTCATTGCTGGCGTTCGGCACCCAGCCCCACTTCTCAGTGCCTTTGCCGAGGCCGACCCCGAAGATGCCACCTGAGCCGATCGCCCACTTGCCCTGGATGGCCTGCTGGTTCGGCCCGACCGGGCCGCCGCCTGGGTTGAGGTAGCCGGTCAGCCGCTGCGCCCGGTACGACTTGACCAGGATCAGCATGATCAACGCGAATACGATCAGGCCGAGCATGCAGGCGAACAGCCGGCCAGGCGTCCCGATCACCCAGAGCAACGTAAGCAGGATGACCAGCAGGAAGAACGTGGTGCCCAGGTCATCGCCGAGCATGACAAGCAGGGCGAGCAGCGCGGCGGCAGGCAGCAACGGCATCAGCAGCGCGCGCCAGTCGTTCAGCTGGCCCTGGGTGTCCTTCCTGGCCAGCAGATCGGCACCCCAGATGACCAGCGCGAGCTTGGCGAATTCTGATGGCTGGAGCTGGATGCCAGCTACTTCGATCCACCGCTCAGCGCCGTAGGCGCTGGTGCCGAACGGGATGACCAGCATCAACCCGATGATGGCCGCCAGCAGCATCGGCTGCGCCACGGTGCGCAGGATCCGCCGCGGCGTGCGGGACAGCAGCCAGATCATCGGCACTCCGATCAGCGCGCCGAGCAGTTGCTTCTCGAACACGCTGTACGGGGACGAGCCGGCGTCCAGCTGGCTGGCCGATGACGTGGAAAGGACCATCACCAGCCCGATCGCCAGCAACAGTGCGGTACTTCCGATGATCAAGTGGTAAGAGGCAAGCGGCCGATCGAGCACGGAGAGCCCGAACGGCAGGTGCCGCTCCGGCTCTGGCCGAGCGGACGGCGGCTTGGCTGCGGCTGGCTTTCCTGGCGCTGGCTTTCCTGGCGCTGGCTTTCCTGGCGCTGGCTGGCTCATCTGGCGACCGCCAGTCGCCGCACCGCGGCGGCGAAGGCGTCGCCGCGCGCCGGGTAGTCGCGGAACATGTCAAACGACTGCGCGGCTGGCGCGAGCAGCACGGTGTCACCAGGTTCGGCCAGCTCAGCGGCAGCCTTGACGACGAGTTCCATGGTCTCAGTGTCGGTGCCGCTGACCTCCACGACCGGGACATCTGGCGCGTGTCGGCCAAGTGCCGCCGCGATCTTTGCCCGATCAGCGCCAAGCAGGACCACTGCACGCAGCTTGCCTGCCGCCGAGCCGACCAGCTGGTCAAGATCGTCGTCGGCACCCCGCAGCAGCCCGCCAGCCACCCATACCACTTGGGGATAGGCGGCGAGCGACGCCGCTGCCGCGTGCGGGTTGGTGGCCTTGGAGTCATCCACGTAGTTGACCCCGCCGACGCTGCCGACGAGCGCGATCCGGTGTGGCTCGGGGCGGAACTGCGCCAACCCGGTGCCAATTGCCTCGGCTGCCGCACCGTAGGACCTAGCCAGCGCCGCCGCCGCGAGCGCGTCGGCGATGTTGTGCGGCGCGGCCGGCTGGCCGGACCAGCACAAGGCCGATACCGGGGCGAGCCGCCCCGCCGGCGTCGCTGCCGAACGCCCGGTCCACCAGGTAGCCGTCGGCCACGCCGAGCTCGCCGGGTCCAGGCTCGCCGAGCCGGTAGCTGACCACCCGCTGGGCCCGGCCATCCCGGCCGGCCGCCGCAGCAAGCTCGGCCGACGTCACGTCGTCGGCGTTGCCGATGGCGACCGCGCCAGGCACGAAGATCTTGGCTTTGTCAGCGGCGTAAGCATCGAAGGTGCCGTGCCAGTCCAGATGGTGCGCGGCCACGTTGAGCAGCGCGGCCGACTGCGGTGCGATGGTCGAGCTCCAGTGCAGCTGGAAGCTGGACAACTCGACCGCCACCACCTCGTAGCGCTCGGGGCCGGTCACCACATCGACCAGCGAGGTGCCCACGTTGCCTGCCGCGATGCTGTGGTACCCGGCAGCGGCCAGCATCAGGGCCAGCATCCGCACCGTAGTGGTCTTGCCATTAGTACCCGTGACCGCGAGCCAGTGCTGCCTGCTGCCGTCCGCCAGCACCGGCCGTAGCCGCCAGGCGAACTCGACGTCGCCCATGATCTCGACGCCGGCCGCGGCGGCAGCGACCAGCAGCGGCGCCGTCGGCGGCCAGCCGGGCGAGGTCACCACCAGTTCAGTACCCGTCGGCATGGCCGCACTGGCGGCCTGGCCGAGCAGCACGGTGACGCCGAGGTTGCCGAGCTCAGCGGCGACCTGGCGATGCCCGTCGTCCGCGCGCGAGTCGACAGCGGTCACCACCGCGCCAAGCCGGGCCAGCGCCCGCGCGGCGGGTGGCCCCGACACGCCGAGGCCGGCCACGCAGACGTGCTTGCCGCGCAATCCGGCGGCGAAGCCAGCGGCTAGGTCGGCAGCCATTGCAGCCATTCGACGTAGAACAGGCCGAGGCCAAGGCCGACGAACAAGCCGGCGATCAGCCAGAATCTGATCACGATGGTGGTCTCAGCCCAGCCGATCAGCTCAAAATGATGCTGCAACGGCGCCATTCTGAACACCCGCTTGTGCGTCAGCTTGAACGACCCGACCTGGATGATCACCGACAGCGCGATGATCACGAACAGGCCGCCGAGAATGACGAGCAGCAGCTGGGTCTCGGTGCAGACGGCGAGCCCGGCGAGCACGCCGCCGAGCGCCAGCGAACCGGTGTCCCCCATGAAGATCTTGGCTGGCGGCGCGTTGTACCAGAGGAATCCGAAGCAGCCGCCGAGCACAGCGGCCGCCACCACCGCCAGGTCAAGCGGATCGCGCACCAGGTAGCAGTTCCTCGCGAGCTGCACGGTGCAGTCGTTGCGCAGCTGCCAGTTCGCGATCAGCACGTAGGAAGCGAGCACCAAGATGGCGGCACCGCTGGCGAGGCCATCCAGGCCGTCGGTGAGGTTCACCGCGTTCGACGTGCCGGCGATCATGATGACGATCCAGATCACGAACGGCAGCACGCCAAGGGTGGGGCCGAAGTCGCGCAGGAACGAGAGCTGCGGGTCAGCCGGCGTCAGCCCGAAGCCGTCAGGATGCTTGAGCACTTCGACCGCGAAGATCGCGCCGACCACCGCCTGGCCCGCCAGCTTGGCGCCGCTGCGCAGGCCGAGGCTGGTCTGCCGGTAGATCTTGATGAAGTCATCGATAAACCCGACCAGCCCAAGGCCGGTCATCAGGCCGAGCACCAGCAGCCCCGAGATCGACATGGGCTGACGGGTGATCACGTCAGCGACGAAGTAGCCGATCAGGGCGGCGATCACGATGACCGTGCCGCCCATCGTGGGCGTGCCGCGCTTGGTCTTGTGCGCGGCGGGCCCTTCTTCCCTGATCAGCTGGCCGTAGCCATGCCGCCGGAAAATCCTGATCGCGAGCGGCGTACCGAAAAGGGAAAGCAGGCTCGATACGACGACCGCGACGATGATGGTCTTCACGGGGTGGTCTCCTGAGCGGTCAGCGCCAGCGCCACGGTCTGCAGCCCAGCGGCCCTCGATGCTTTGACAAGCACCACGTCACCTGGTCCTAGCCGGTCGGTGAGCGCCGCGATGGCGGCCTGGTCGTCGGGGACTCCGAGCAATTCGCCAGTGAAGTCCGGCTCGGACTTCGCGCCGGTCAGGATCGGCGCCGCTTCGTCGCCGACCGCGATGATCCCGGTCAGCCCGGTGCGCGCGGCGATGACACCTGCCTGCTCGTGGAATTCCCTGGACCGATCGCCAAGCTCGGCCATCCGGCCAAGCACAGCATAAGCACGGCGTCCGGCTGCTATGACGCTAATGGCGGCCAAGGCGGCAGTCATCGCCTCCGGGCTCGAGTTGTAGGCGTCGTTCACCACGATGACGCCGTCGGCGCGCTCAGTGATTTCCATCCGCCATTTGCTGACGGCCGTCACCTTGGACAATCCGTCGGCGATGGCCGGGACGCTCAGGCCAAGCTCACCGGCCAGCGCCGCAGCCGCAAGCGCATTGTCGACATTGTGCACGCCGGCCAGTGCCAGCGCGACGGGTGCCGAGCCGGCCGGCGTGGTCAGCGTGAAGCGCGGCCGGCTTAGCCGGTCAAGCTCGATGTCGCTGGCCCGGATCTCGGCGTCGGCTGACTGGCCGAAGGTGACCACCCTGGCGACGGTTTTCCCGGCCATCGCGAGCACGTAAGGGTCGTCGGCGTTGAGGATGGCCACGCCGTCTGCGGGCAGCGCGGCCGGCAATTCGGCTTTGGCGGCGGCGATCTGCGCCCGGCTGCCGAACTCGCCGGCATGCGCGTGGCCGACGCACAGCACCACGCCGAGCCGCGGCGGCGCGATCTCGCACAGCGCGGCGATATGCCCGGCACCGCGCGCGGACAATTCGGCGATCAAATACCTGGTGCTCGCGTCAGCCCGCAGCACGGTCAGCGGGTGACCGATTTCATTATTGAAAGAATTCACCGGGGCGACTGTCGGCCCGAGCGCGCTCACCAGCTGAGCGGCCAGATCCTTGGTGGTGGTCTTCCCGGCCGAGCCGGTGATGCCGGCGATGGTCAGCTCAGGCAGCCGGTCAACCAGTGCCCTGGCGACCAGGCCAAGCGCCTGCGCGACGTCCGGCACGATCAACGCGGGCACCCCGACCGGCCTGGTGCCCAGCACCAGCGACGCCCCGGCCTTGGCCGCTGCGCCCGCGTAGTCATGCCCGTCAACCCGGGTGCCAGGCAGCGCCGCGAACAGCGCGCCACGCCGCACCGCCCGCGAGTCAATCACGACCGGCCCGGTGACGATGGCGTCAGGATCCCCGACCTGATCCAGCGTGCCGCCGGTAAACTGCGCGAGCTGCGCGATCGAGAACGGGATCACGCGTCCCCCTTCAGTGCCTCGGCGGCGACCTCGCGGTCGTCAAACGGGATTACCTGGCCAGCCACGTACTGCCCCCGTTCATGTCCTTTGCCGGCGATCAGGACCAGATCGCCTTTGCCGGCCCGGTCGATGGCCAGCGCGATCGCGGCCGCCCGGTCAGGTTCGATGACTATGTGGGCCCGATCGGCCTCCGGCACGGAAAGTGCGCCGGTCAGCATCTCGGCGAGGATCTCAAGCGGGTCTTCAGAACGTGGGTTGTCGCTGGTGAAGATCGCCACATCGGCGAGCCTGGCGGCAGCCGCGCCCATGACCGGCCGCTTGACCCGGTCGCGGTCGCCGCCGCAGCCAAGCACGATCTGCAAGTTACCCGTGGTCACCGGACGCAACGCAGTGAGCACCGCCTCCACCGCACCAGGCTTGTGCGAGTAGTCCACAAGCACGGTCAGGTCCCGGCTGGTCTCGACCCGCTCAAGCCGCCCAGGCACGCCTGGGCAGGCAGCCACTCCGGCAACCGCCGCGGCCAGCCCGATCCCGACCTCGACCAGCGCGACGATCGCGCCCAGCGCGTTGGCCACGTTGAACGGGCCAGCCAGCGACGTCGACGCATCGGCCTCGACTCCCCCTGGACCGACCACCTGGAACGCTGAGCCGTCGGCACCGCACCGCACGTCGACGGCGCGCCAGTCCGCGTCGTGGCGGCCAAGCGCCGAGAACGTCGTGATCGGGATCTTGGCCTGAGCTACCAGCCGCCGACCGTACTCGTCGTCAATGTTGATCACTCCCGAGCGGGCATAGCGGGAGGTGAACAGCTCAGCCTTGGCGGCGAAGTAGCTCCTCCATGTCGGCATGGAAGTCCAGGTGATCCTGGGACAGGTTGGTGAAGACAGCGACCTCGAAGGAGGTACCGGCAACCCGGCCGAGCGCCAGCGCATGGCTGGAGACCTCCATCGCCGCGGCGCTGACCCGGCGTTCGGCCATTACCGCGAGCAGGGCCTGCAGGTCGGTCGCCTCCGGCGTGGTCAGCTTGCTCGGCTCTACGACGCCGCCGACGCGCAGCTCCACTCCCCCGATCAGCCCGGTGCTATGCCCAGCGTGGCTGAACCCGGATTCGATCAGGTAGGTGCTGGTCGATTTGCCACTGGTACCGGTGACCCCGATCAGCTGCAGCCGTCCAGACGGGTTCCCGTACACCCAGGACGACACTTCGCCCAGCCGGGCCCGCGGGTCGGAGACCACGAACACCGGCAGTCCGCTGCGGATCGCGCGATCTCGGCCGGCCGGGTCAGTGAGCACCGCGACGGCACCGGCGGCGGCAGCCGCGTCGCAGAACTCAGCACCGTGGTGCTTGCTGCCGGGCAATGCCGCGTACAAGTCACCACGCTGCACCGCTGCCGAGTCATGGGTGATCCCAGTCACCCCGCGAAGCTCGTGATGAACAAACGAAGAGTCTTCGTCAGGGCGGCGAAGGCCGAGCAACGAGGCAAGCCCGGTGAGCGAACGCACCGGGACATGTTGAGGGCGAATAGCCGCTGGCACGGGCTGACACTACCTCCCTTCACGGCACCGTGAGTGGGACGCTGCGGACATAACCGCCGTTCGGCGGGATCTTCATCGTGGCCAGCGCGAACTTCATCACCGCGTTGAACACCGGCCCGGCCACCTCGATCCCGTAGTAGCCGCGGCGCGGGTCCTGCACGTTCACCGCGACCACCAGGCTATTTCTGGTGCCGGCCGGGGCGATGCCGATGAAGCTCGACCCATAGGTGTTGTCCGCCTCTTGAGCGGTACCGGTCTTCGCGGCCACCGTGTAGCCGCGAATCATCCCCCACGGCTCGCCAGCCTCGTTGTAGACCAGCGGTACCTGCTCAAGGGCCGAGATGAGCTGGGCGTCGGTCTTGGCCGGGATCACCCGCGGCAGGCCTGCTGGCTGGCTGGGACGTATTTGCCAGCCGCGGTGGTATGGCCGGCCACGATCCGCGGGCCGACTCGGATGCCGCCATTGGCGATGGTGGCATATACGTCGGCCATCTGGATCGCGGTGACTCCCACGCTCTGCCCGAACGAGATCTGATAGCGCTCGTTGCGGTAATCGCCGGTCCACTGCGAGGCTGGCCGGAGCAGGCCAGGACTCTCGCCCGGCAGGTCAAGGCCGGACAAGGCGCCAAGCCCGAACTTGCGGAACTCGCTGTACTGCTGCTGCGGCGTGATGTGCTGCGCGACCTGGATCATGCCGTCGTTGAGCGAGTGCGCGATGATGCCGGCGATGGTGTAGCGCTGGGTCGGGTGCGTCTCGGCGTCGTGATACCAGGCGCCGTGCCAGAAGATCGAGTCAGGCACCAGGTAGCTCGTGCGCGGCGTTTCCCCCGCGTACTGGAATGCCGCTGCCGCCGTGATCACCTTGGCCGTGCTTCCCGGCGCGAAGACTTCGGAAACCGGCAGGTCATCGGTCTGCGCGAGGTTCGTGATCGGCTTTGCCGGATTAAAGGACGGGTATTGCGCCAGCGCCAGGATGTCGCCCGTGCGCGGCTGGATCACGATGATCGTGCAGGTCTTGGCTTTCGTGGCCCGCACCTGCAGGCGGCATTCCCGTTGCGCTTCCCACTGGAGGTCAGCCTGAATGGTGAGCCGCAGATTGCCCGCAGGGACGGATTTCCTGATCAGCGTCTGCGTGCCGGGGACCGCGCCGTCCGGGCCGATCTCTTCTTCCTGTGCGCCGTTGCGGCCGGCCAGCAGCTTGTCGAATTCCTCTTCAATGCCAGCCTCACCGGTCATGATGTCGGTGTCCTGGCTGGTGTTGACGAAGCCGAGCAGCCCTGAGGCCAGATCGCCGCCCGGGTAAGCCCTGGTGTAGCTGGGTGTCAAGACGATCCCTGGGTTGCCGATCTTGGCAATGACATCGGCCGTGGTCACGTTGACCGCTTGCTTGAGCACCACGCTTTCCGGTGAGGGCGGGTGCCGCAGTAGCGTGAGCACGGCCGTGCGCTTCATCCTGAGCGGTCCGGCCAGCTGGGCCGCCACGCTCGCCAGCGAGCACGAGCAGTACTGCTTGATCAACGGCGGGTCAGCGGCGACCTGGTCAGTCTGGACGGTCATCGCCAGCACGGTGCCGTCGCTGCTGGTGATCTCGCCGCGCACGGCCGGGATCGGCAGCCGCTCCACGTTCTGGTGTTCGCTCAGCGTGCGGTACTTGGCGCCGTCGACCGCCTGCAACTGAATGAGCCGGCCGACGATCAGCGAGATAACGAAGGCGATGGCGAGCAGTGCAGCGTTTAGCCGACGCAGTGAGTTGCTTCGCTGCAGCGGCCTTGGCCGGCGCGCCCAGCGAGCGCTGACCGACCGAGTCGATGGCGGGCGAGCCGACGCCGACCTGGCCGAGCCGCCCGCGCCCGACCACCCGGCCTGGACGGCACCGGACGTCGTGGCCCGGCCCCCGGCGCGCCAGCTCGTTGTGCCCCGTCCCGCTGGGAGCCCGGCGACTGGCCAGCCGACGGCGAAGTACGCCCAGCGGCGGACGGCTGGGAACCCGGCCGCCCAGCTCCTGGCTTAGCTCCGCTGGCGGGCGCTCCTGGTCGGCCTTGGCCCGCTTGGCCATCAGTGCCGTTCTGGCCGCTGCGGGCCGAGCCGGCTGAGCGCGAGCCCGCGCCCCTGCGAGGCGTGCCACCCGGCGGATAGGGCGGCAGCCCCGGCCGTCTGCCACCTGGCCTGGCCGGACCCGAACGCGGGTCGCCCGGCCGACGCTGACCGCCGGCCGGGTGCCCGGCCCGGCCGTTGCCGCGCCTTGACCCGTCCTCGCCGTCCCCCCGACCGGACGTCACCGGCCTGGCCCGCCCGTCGCTGGCCCGCCTGCGACCCGCTCTCCGGCACTGAAGGTCACCGACCGGCGCCGTTCGGCCTGGCCGCGCTTCGGCAGCTTCGTCGCTACTAGGCTGCCGGTAAGCTCAGTGCCGGTCAGTCCTGGCTGCGTCACCAGCGACTTGGTCCGCAGGTCGATGAAGGTCAGCTGGGTATCTGGCCGCATGCCGAGTCGCTTGGCCTCCTTGGCGATCTGGCCGGCCGAGCTCTCCTGCGCGACGACCTGCTCAAGCTGCTGCACGTGCTGGGTGCTCGCGGCATTGTGCTGCTCAAGCCTGGTGATCTCGATCGAGTTGGCGGCCAGCGTGGTGTTGACCACCAGCAGGCAGACCAGGCCGCCGCCGAGCAGGCCGAGCAACAAGAGCACGAACGACGTGCGCCGCACCTGACCAGGCTGCGCGGCAGCTGACCTGATCGGCCGCTGGCCGCGCTCTGCTTGCGCATTGGCGATCGGCTGCGCCGCTTCGGGCTGCGGGCCAGTCCCGACCGGGCGACCAGAACGGCCAGGCCCTGGCGGGCGAAGCGGACTGGCGGGCCGAACCGGGCTCTTCGGCGGCTGGCTGGGCCACGCCGGTCGTGGCCGCCTGCCTGGCCTGGCCGGTCGTCGCGCGGTCGGCCGCACCTCGGCGTACTGATCATCAGGACGGGCTCGGTCAGCGGGCGGGCTGGCCGGGCGCGGGCGAGCCTGCGTTCGGCCAGCCGCTGGCCGGCTTGTCGCCGGGCCGTCCGCTGGACGAGCCCTGGTCAACAGGTCGCTATCCATGACGCTCACCTGCCTTGTTGTCATGCCGCCGCCCGCACCCGCTCGGCGGCCCGCAGCCTGGCTGACGCTGCTCGCGGATTGACCGCGAGTTCTGCTTCTGCTGGCCGCTGCGCGCCCGAGGTCAGCAGCTTGAACTGCGGCCTAGCGGAAGGTAGCGGCACCGGGAGTCCTGGTGGCGTGCTGTCGGTCGTACGCCTCGCCAGCTCCCGCTTGACGATCCGGTCCTCAAGCGAGTGGTAGGCGAGCACGACGATGCGGCCGCCTACGGCGATCGCGTCAAGCGCGGCAGGCACGGCCCGCTGGAGGCTGCCAAGCTCGTCGTTGACCTCGATGCGCAGCGCCTGGAAGGTGCGCTTGGCTGGATTGCCGCCGGTACGTCTGGCCGGTGCCGGGATCGACGCTTTGACAATGTCGGCCAGCTGGGACGTGGATGTGAGGGGTCCCCGGCTGCGCTCTCGCACCACCGCGTCAGCAATCCGCCTGGCAAATCTTTCCTCGCCATATTCAGCGATTACCCGGGCCAACCGTGCCGCTGGGTAGGTGTTCACCACGTCGGCGGCCGTGAGTTCACCGGCCCGGTCCATCCGCATGTCAAGCGGAGCATCCTGGGCGTAGGAAAATCCCCTGGCTGGGTCGTCTAGCTGGGGCGATGACACCCCGAGATCAAAGAGCACGCCCTGCACCCGCAGCCGGCCAAGGTCGGCGAGGATCTCAGGCAACTGGTCATAGCAGGCGTGCACGAAGGTGACCCGGTCGGCATCGGCCCCGAGAAGCTTTCTGGACTCATCGATCGCGGCCTGGTCAGCATCAATGCCGATCACCTTGAGCGAGCCGTGATCGGCGAGCAGCGTCATGGTGTGCCCGGCTCGGCCGAGCGTCGCGTCGACCAGGACGGCATCGGCGGCAGCCAAGGCGGGGGCAAGCAGTTCACGTACCTGCTCGCGCATGACCGGAACGTGTCCGGCCGCGGCGGTGTCCATAACCCCCTCCTGGTCACTACGGGCGGCTCGCCACTGGCTCCCCGGTGACCGCCAAGTCGGCCGCCGGTCGTGCTGGGTGCCCGGCCAGGTCGCCATCCGCACCATCGGGCCGGTCCTCGCCTGGCGCCGGGGAAGTGACGTCAGCCGTTGGCCGACCGGCGCGGGTGGAGACCTCGCCGGGCACTGGGCGCGCGGATGCGCGCCCCGGTCTCACAGGACTCCTGGCAGCACCTCCTGCGATGCGTCAGAGAAGGCGTCCTCTTGCTCGTGCAGGTAGGCCTCCCAGGCCGCGGCGTCCCAGATCTCAAGCCTGGTATTGGCACCGATGACGACGCAGTCGCGCTGAAGTGCCGCGTAGTCGCGTAGGGCGGGCGGGATGGTGATCCTGCCTTGCTTGTCTGGCACTTCGTCCGACGCGCTGGCGAAGAAGACGCGACTGTAATCCCTGACCGCCTTGGCCGTGACCGGCGCGGTGCGCAGCGCTTCAGTAATGCGGCCGAACTCGGCCTGCGGAAACACGTAGAGACAGCGCTCTTGACCTTTGGTCAGCACTAGCCCCTCCGCGAGCTCGTCCCGGTATTTCGCCGGAAGGAACAACCGGCCTTTTTCGTCCAGCCGAGGAGTGTGAGTGCCCAAAAACATCGGGCTCACCTCCACAGTCCCCCACTAAGGCGTGCAGTGGGGCCACCTCTCTCCCCACCGCGCACCACTGTACTCCACAATCCTCCACCGTCAATCATCTGACATCCTCAAAATGGTCAAGGCTCTCCACATAACCGGAGGTCAGGAGGGTGGAGCGAAGTGGAGCGCCGGAATGCGATCGCCGCCGGGCGCGGCTGGCGTCATCAGGAACCCGGTGCGGCTGAGCCTGGTCAGCGAGAATCACGTACCAGATGCGAGGCATCGCGGCGGGACTACGCAGCCGCGCCGCAGGGAAGCTTGTTATGCAGTGATTTCCATTCCGTTGTTACTTCGAGTCGTCACGCCACGTACTGTCAAGGCGCACGGAATGGTCAGCACTAGCGTCGCGACTGGGCGGTCGCGACCGCTACCGCAGTCGGATGGGACTACCTGGCGGCCCGGCGGCCGGGTGCGAGGAGGACTTGTGTCAGCTCAAACCGAGCATCAGGGACGCACGCTTGATCAGCTGATCCCCATCGCTCACCGGATCAGCGACTCAATTAACTCGGTCATCGAGGGCAAGCCCGAAGCGGTCCGGCTGGCCCTGGCCGTGCTGCTCGCCGAGGGGCACCTGCTGATCGAGGACGTCCCCGGCGTGGGCAAGACGATGCTGGCCAAGGCGCTCGCCCGGTCGATCGACTGCTCAGTCCGGCGCATCCAGTTCACCCCCGACCTGCTGCCCAGCGACATCACCGGGGTCAGCGCCTACAACCAGGAGCGGCGCGAGTTCGAGTTCAAGCCGGGCCCGATCTTCGCCAACATCGTGCTCGGCGACGAGATCAACCGCGCCTCGCCGAAGACGCAGTCGGCCCTGCTGGAGTGCATGGAAGAGCGGCAGGTGACCGTCGATGGCACGACCTATCAGCTCGCAGCCGCCCTTCATGGTGATCGCCACCCAGAACCCGGTGGAGATGGAAGGCACCTATCCGCTGCCCGAGGCGCAGCGAGACCGGTTCACCGCGCGGATCGCGATCGGCTATCCGAGCCCGGCCGCCGAGCTGGAGATGCTCGACGCGCACGGCTCGCACTCACCGCTGGACGACCTGAAGCCAGCCGCCCACGCCAGCGATGTCCGCGCGCTGATCGCGGCCGTACGCGAAGTGCACGTGGCCGATCAAGTCAGGCAGTACATCATCGACCTGGTCGGGGCCACCAGGTCGGCGTCGGCGCTGCGCCTTGGCGCCTCGCCGCGAGCCGCGCTGCATTTGCTGCGCGCCAGCCGTGCCTTCGCCGCGCTCGAAGACCGTGACTTCGTCATCCCCGATGACGTCCAGGCGCTGGCCGGACCAGTGCTCGCGCACCGACTGCTGCCAACCGCCGAAGCCGTCGTCGGCCGTGACCTGCCCGAGCAGGTGCTGGCCAAGATAGTCGAACGACTGCCACTCCCTGGCCGCTGACGGTTTGACGACATAGAGTTACAGGGCGATCCCAAGGAGGCGACGATGCGGTCGGTTCTCGCCTGGTTCACCGTCCGCGGTGCTTCCTTCCTCACCGCCGGAATCGTGGGCGTGCTAGCAGCGCTCATCCTCGGTAGCGACACCATGATCAGCGTCGGCGCATTGCTGATCTGCCTGCCACTGTTCTCCGCGCTCGTGGCCCGGCGGGCCAGGTACCAGCTGCGCTGCTCGCGCGTCATCTCACCACCCCGGGTCGCGCCGGGCCAGTCGGCTCGGGTCGCCGTTCGGCTGGAGAATGTCAGCCGGATCTCGACAGGGCTGCTGCTGGCCGAGGAGACCATTCCTTATTCACTCGGCGCCCGGCCGCGTTATGTCATCAATGGCATCGAGCGCGGCGGCTCACGCGAGGTCAGCTATCAGCTCAGATCTGACGTCAGGGGCAAGTTCGCCGTCGGCCCGATGCGGATCAGGATCGCCGACGTCTTCGGCCTGGTCGAGCTCACGGCCAACTTCGCCAGCCAGAACACGCTGACGGTAACGCCGAAAGTGGTGCCACTGACTAGTTCGTCGGTCAACGGCAGCTGGTCAAGCGACGGCGACGGTCGGACCAGGATGACGGCTGCGGCTGGCGATGACGACGTGATCCCGCGCGCCTACCGTAACGGCGATGAGCTGCGTCGGGTGCACTGGCGGTCAACGGCCAGGTATGGCGAGCTGATGGTACGCAGGGAAGAGCAACGCTGGCAGGACCGCGCGGTGCTCATCCTTGATACCCGCCGGGCCGCGCACGCCGGCTCGGGCCCTAGCTCATCGTTCGAGTTCGCGGTCAGTGCTGTCGCCTCGATCGGGGTGCACCTGGCCAGGCAAGGGCTCGATGGTCACCTGCTCACTGACGCCGGGCCACTAGCCGGTTCGGCCATGTTCGAAGACGTGCTGCTTGACGCGCTGTCGGTAGTGAACCAGTCACGCAATCACGATTTCGCCAGGACCTCGGCAGCACTGAGCACGATTGAAGGCGGCCTGCTCGTATTGGTCGCCGGCGGGCTGACCGCCGACCAGGCCAGGGAGATCGCCGCCGCCCGTAGAGAAGGGCGGCAGGGCATCGCGCTGCTGCTGGCCACGTCGACCTGGGCTGGGCTATCGGAGCAGAACGGGCGCCGGGCTGAGCCCAACGGCCAGCAAGAATCCGGGCCGACCGAAGGGACTGACCGGCCCGCCGACCCAGCCAGAGCCGAGACCGCGCCCGCAGAGGCCGTGTTGCGTGCGGCCGGCTGGCGGGTCATCACAGTGGACGCCAGCACTTCGCTCGCGGTCGCCTGGCAGCGGCTGCCTCGACTCGGCTCCTACGCGGCCCAAAGCGACCTGCCGAATCTGGGAGTAGTGACCCGATGAACTACCGGCTCACGATCGCGGCCGCGGTCGCGGTCATACTCGCCTCACTCTCCGAATGGGTGCTGATCGACGGGGCGGCCTGGCTGTTCGCCTCCATCGGCGCGGTCATCGTGGTGGCGCTGGCCGGTCTGTTGACCAGGCTCGCGCCGCTGCACGCGGCGATCGGCGCCACCGTGGTGGCCGTTGCCGTGAGCGTCTCGCTGCTGACCGATCACTCGTTGCTGCTGAAGATCGCCGGTGTCGTCATCATCGGCTGCTGCGCCGCTAGCGCGACGCCGGTGCGCATGTTCAAGCCGTTCGCCGACCTGGTCAGTTATCTGGGCGCGCTGCTGCTCTACCTGAACTTGATCATGTCGGCCAAGCGGTCGTACCTCTGGCTCATCCCATCCCCTAGGTCGCTGCATCACTTGACGACGCTCGCGAGCAACGGCAGCGCGCTGACGAAGTACGCTCCGCCGGTAGCGGGAAGCCACGGAGTTGTGCTGCTAGCCGCCGGCAGCATCGGGCTTGCCGCCGTCGTGGTTGATGTCATCGCCGTCCGGCTGCGCAGGCCGGCCATCGCGGGCCTGCCGCTGCTGGTGATCTACATGGCGCCGATCGCCACCACAGCCAAGATCGGCGGCCCGAGCGGCGTCCTCACGTTCCTGCTCGCCGCCATGGGATACCTGGCCTTGCTCGCCTCGGACGGACGCACCCGCTTGGCGGGCTGGGGACGCGTGGTCACGGTGTGGCACTACACGGGCGACGACGAGCGGCTAGGCGGCGCCGACATCCGCGGCCTGGCAGCAACCGGCCGCCGGATTGGCCTGGCCGCCGTCTGCACTGCGGTTGTCGCGCCGCTGTTGCTGCCTTCGCTCAACCTGCACCGGATCTTCGACGGGCACGGCGCCGGCGCGAGCAGCACGACCGCCGGTCTGCCGAGCCCAATCGACCAGCTTGATGCCCTGCTCGCCAACCCCAGCAACCTGCCCGTGCTCTCCTACCGGTCCAAGGGTGCCGACGTCGGCCAATACCTCGGCGTTTACGTGCTGAACTACGCCCCATCGCAGGGCATCTGGAAACTGATCAAGCCCAACCCGAGCATCTTTATCGGCGACAACGCGCCGCCGTCAGCACCTGGGGTGGCCGCGAGCGCCAAGGTCACCCAGACCTTCACCACCATCAAGCTGGACAATGTGGCCGGTTCGTCGGCCGGCTTCGCCAACCCGATCTTCTTTCTGCCGGTGCCCTACTGGCCGATCAATCTCACCTTGCCTGGCAACTGGAACGAGTCAGCAGGCACCCTGATGGTCTTCTCCGGCAGTGGCAACCACTCAGGCATGAGCTACACGGTGACCAGCGGGCAGGTAGACGTGACGACCGCCGACGAGGCGAGCACCGCACCGATCCCGACCGCGATCCGCAAGGACTATCTCGGCTTCCGCTCACCAGTAACCAAGCAGCTCACCACGATCGCCGACGAGATCACGCAGGGCGCCAAGACACCGTTCGCCAAAGCTAAGGCGCTTGAAAGCTACTTCCAGTCCGGTGCGTTCACCTACACGCTCAAGGCGATCAAGCTGCCGAACTCGGCGCGCGGCCTGCTGACCTTCCTGACCAGGACCAGGCAAGGCTCGTGCGAGCAGTTCGCGTTCGCGATGGCCGTGCTGTCCCGGCTAGTAGGGATACCGTCCCGAGTCGCGATCGGGTTTACCTCAGGCACCAAAGGCCGCGGCGGCATCTGGAACGTAACGACCGCCGACGCCCACGCCTGGCCTGAGCTGTACTTCCCCACTCTCGGTTGGCTGCGGTTCGAGCCGACCCCCGGCGGCACCAACGGCCAGGGCAGCGCGACCCAGCCGAAATACGCGGTCCAGGGCACATCGAAGTCCCCCACCGGTGGCGGCAGCACCACCACGCCGAAGACCAAAAACCCAGGTCCATACACCGGCACGGATCAGCCAGGTACGCATGTGCGGATTCCGCCGCAGGGCGGCCAGGTCGGCACCGTCACGTTGCCGCAGCCAAGCAGCCCAGCGCCGATTCGCCAGATTGTGCTCAGCCTGGTGATCCTGCTGATCATCGCCGCGTCCGTACCCGCGCTGGCGCGGATAGTCAGCCGCCGCCGACGCTGGCGGGCCGCAGCCGATGACGCCGGGCTTGCCTCGGCCGCGTGGCGGGAAGTCTGCGCTGACCTTGAGGACTTCGGGCTCAGTCACCGGCCAAGCGAAACGCCACGAGCACTGGCCAGGCGCCTGTGCGCCGATGAGAGCATCGACCCCACCGCCCGAGACGCGATCGGGCGCATCGCCACCGTAGTGGAACGCACCAGATACTCCCCAGAGCCAGCCTCCGCCGCCGGAATCCGAGGCGACGTGAACCAAGTGCGCCACTCGCTGGCGCGCGGCTCCACCTTCTTGACCAGGCTGCGGGCGAAACTGTGGCCAACGTCAACCATTCAGCCACTCACCCGAGCCCTATGGCACAGCTTCGGCCAGCGAACCGGCTGGGTCGCCACCGTCGCCGAAAGCTAGCCAAGACCACACGGCCAACCCGACCTCCTAGCCCGCCCCAGCGCCACGACCTGCCAGCTCAGGCCAGCGACCCAGCGACCTCGCCCCCAGCCCGGCCCAAGCGACCTCTGCGCCCGGCGACCTCTCAGCCCGGCCCCAGCGACCTCTCATCCTGGCGACCCCACAGCACACGGCCCCAGCGACCTCTGAGCCCGGCGACCCCACAGCCGCGCCCGGGTACCGCCTTGGCAACCCATGCCGTGGTGGCGCTAGCTGTCGCGGCCTTCTTGGCGTCGGCGCCAACGTTCCTCTAGCCGCTCACCGAAGCCGGCACCCGAGCGCTTACCGCCTCCCCGACCGTCCCGGCGGTCGCGACGACGAGGTTTACGATCCCTGATCGAGACTCGCGCCGTCGGCAGTCCGTTCATTCGGCGGTAGCTATTGGCCGCCCAGTAGCACGACCCGAGCATGATGATGAAGCCGAGCACACTGACCGCAATGAAAGAAGTCGAAACCCCGACCGGCAGCATCGCCAACCCGACCAGAGCGCCGATCAGTGCGTAGACGAGCCGACGCCGATAGTGCACTTGCGGATCAGCTGCCCGCACCGCCTTGGCGAAGCGCGGGTGCTCGGCATAGAGCGCCTGCTCGATCTGCTCGAGCTGACGCTGCTCGTGCTCGGAAAGCGGCACGGTGCCTCCCATTAACTCGCGCCGGGCGGATGTAACCACGGAGCCCAACTGCCTGGCTCTCTCCAGAATACGAGTGCCAGCGCGTTCTGTGGAAGGGGACGGCTGAGCAGGAGCCTGACCAGGCCTTGCAATCGTTAGCCGTCGCCCCTTCAGTCACATACGCATAGGTATGACGACTTATAGAGGGATTTCCCTATACATCGACCGCGATTCCCGGCGATTCAGCTAGCTTCGCACCCTTGGCGTTGACCCGAAAGGACGGGAAGCGCTGACGACCTCGTGATTTTGCACCGTTTATACCGGTAATGACGCCGCCCAACAAGTTTTACCCATCCGCTAGCGAAAATCGCCAGGTTCGGCCGATACCTAAGCCCGAGGCGATGATCGCGGGACCCCCAGGCACCGCATTGGAGTCGCAGAGTGCCGCTAGCTGTCGCGTCCCCCGCCGCGGCTGGCGGAGCAACGACAACGGGGGTCCCCCGTTGCTGTTGTGGTAGCAACGGGGGACCCCCGTTGCTGTTGGCGCCTCGGGGCCGGGCAGCGATACCGCTCAGGCACAGGGCCGGGCCGGCTCGCCGACGGGCCAGGTGAGTCCGCGCGGGCGGCAGGCGCGAGCCGGATCGCAGGGCTGGGCTCAGACCCCCCGGGGCCGGGCAGGCAGGCGCAGGCTGGGCTCAGGCCCCCCAGGACCGGACAGGCAGGCGCAGGCTGGGCTCAGGCCCCCCGGGGCCGGGCAGGCAGGCGCAGGCTGGGCTCAGGCCCCCCAGGACCGGACAGGCAGGCGCAGGCTGGGCTCAGGCCCCCCAGGACCGGACAGGCAGGCGCAGGCTGGGCTCAGGCCCCCCAGGGCCGGGCAGGCAGGCGCAGGCTGGGCTCAGGCGCGGTGGCGCCAGTTGTCGTAGTTGGCCTCGCGTTGGTCTGGGCCGGTGGAGTCGGGCGTGATCAGGGACCCTGGGCGCACCGCGCCGGTCCCGAACCTGCGGGCGATCTGGTCCATGGCGGCCTCGGCTTCGCGCCAGGAGTCGGGCTGCTCGTCCAGGGCGAGTTGGGTGCCGGTACCCGTCGCTCTGGCTAGCCCGGTGGCCCGCACCCCCACCAGGCGCAGCAATGCGCCTGACTCGAGGCCGGAGGCGGCGTAGAGGTCGCAGGCGGTGGCATAGATGCGCTGCGCGACGTCGGTGGGCTCGCGTAGCGTGCGCGAGCGCGTGATGGTGGTGAAGTCGGCGCGCCTGAGCTTGACCGAAATGGTCCGCGCGACCAAGCCGGATGAACGCAGGCTGCGGGCGGTGCGGCCGGACAAGCGAAGCAGCTCCCGCCTGATCAGCTCGGCGTCGGCGATGTCGGTGGCGAAGGTCTCCTCGGCGCCGATGCTTTTGTCCTGAGTCTCGGCGATGACCTGGCGGGTGTCGCGGCCCCAAGCCAGCGCGGCGAGGTGCGCGGCGGTGGCTTTGCCGAGCTCTCGCTCCAAGGTGCCAGTTGGGGCATGGGCGAGCTCGCCGACCGTCAGAAGGCCAAGCCGCGCCAGCACATTGCCGGTGCGCTCGCCGACTCCCCACAGCGCCGAGACCGGCAGCGGATGCAGGAACTCAAGCACCCGGTCAGCTGGGATCACCAGCAAGCCATCTGGCTTGCAGTGCACTGAGGCCAGCTTGGCGACAAACTTGGTCGAGGCGACACCGACCGAGCAGGTGATACCGAGCTGGCTGGCTACCTGCTGCCGGATCAGCTGGCCGATCCGCGCTGGCCGACCAAGCCTTCGCACCGCACCGGCGACATTCAAGAACGCCTCGTCAAGGGAGAGCGGCTCCACCTCAGGGGTGACGGCCTTGAAGATAGCCATGACCTCTTTGGACACCGCTCCGTACAGGTGATGGCGAGGCATCACGAATACCGCGTGCGGGCAGAGCCGCTGCGCTCGGCTGGCTGGCATGGCCGACCTGACCCCGAAGGTCCGAGCCTGGTAGTTGGCCGATAGGACGACGCCACGGCCGCCGGTGTGAGCGACGATCACCGGCTTGTCCGCGATCTCGGGCTGCTCTCTGATCTCGACGCTCGCATAAAACGCGTCCATGTCGATGTGCAGGATGCGGCAGCCGGTGTCGTCTGTGCCGACGTTACCTGAGCCGATCTGGTCCGTGCCTGGCTCCCCCGAAGCACCCTCGAGCCGGACCACTGCCGTCACCTGCCTGCGTGCGCTGCCGTATACCGTCCACCGCTGACTCTAGCGACGGCCGCCGACAATGCCAGGCCCGCTGGCGGAGTCAGTCCCCGGCGTCAGCCTCGTGGACTTGTGATCCGGTGTTGTCGGGAGCATCCACGCCTGCGGCAGCTCCAGCCGGAGCGTCTTCAGCCCCGGCAGCAGCAACGTCAGCATCTGGTGCCTCGGCGATGGTTGGCTTGGCTTCGAGCAACCGGGCCAGCAGGCCGTTAACGAACGCGGGTGAGGCGTCGGTCGATAGGTCTTGCGCCAGCAGCACCGCTTCGTTGATCGCCACCGCGTCCGGAATCCCGGCCCCCCAAAGCAGCTCATAGGCACCGATACGGAGGATGTTGCGATCTACTGCCGGCATTCGGTCAAGTGCCCAGCTACGACTGTACTTGGCCAGCAGCTCATCGATCTGATCCCGGTGCGCCTGCACGCCACGCACCAACTCGGCCGCGTAACTGGTGACCGGCGGGTCCGCCTGGATCGTCCGGCTCTCGAGCACGTCGAAGGGTGATTCGCGGCGCGCCTCGGCCTCGAACAAGATGTCCAGCGCGCGCTTGCGCGCCTTGCTACGGGCGGACATCGGCGCTCCCGGCCTGCCTTTCCGTGGTGCCGACGCTGGCGCGAACTACAGCCGTGGTCACGCCCGGCCGAGATAGTCGCCGGTGCGGGTGTCCACTCGGATCTTCTCCCCGGTGGTGATAAACAGGGGCACCTGGATCTGCGCACCGGTCTCCAGCGTGGCTGGCTTGGTACCGCCAGTCGACCGGTCGCCCTGCAGGCCAGGATCGGTCTGGCTCACGGTCAGCTCGACCGCGGGCGGGAGCTCCACGTAGAGGGCAACACCGTCATTGAAAGCGACCGTGACCATCTGCTCTTCGAGCAGGTAGTCAGCAGCTGACCCGACAACCTCGCCGGGGATCCTCGGCTGGTCGTAGTCCTGGGTGTCCATGAAGACGAACTCGTCGCCCTCGCGATACAAGTACTGCATCTCGCGCCGGTCGACGTTGGCGACATCCACCTTGACGCCGGCGTTGAAGGTCCGGTCGACCACCTTGCCCGACATCACGTTCTTCAGCTTGGTCCGCACGAACGCGCCGCCCTTGCCTGGCTTGACGTGCTGAAACTCCACGACATTCCAGAGCTGGTTATCAATGCTCAGCGTCATGCCGTTCTTGAGGTCGTTCGTGGTGGCCACGTTGGTTGCTTCTCCTGCATGCGGGCGGGACTGCTGCGCCGCTGCCTGGCCGACGGGCCTACAGGACGAGCAGTTCCCTGGTAATGGTGGTGAGCGACTGAGCCGATCCCGTCGCCCCGGTACCTGCGCGGACCACGAGGGTGTCCTCAATCCGGACGCCGCCCGCACCAGCCAGGTAGATCCCGGGTTCGATGGTGATAGGGACCCGGTCCTGTAGTGTACCGGTCTTGCCCTCCCCCAGCCACGGCGCCTCGTGGATCTCCAAGCCGACGCCATGGCCAAGGCCATGCGAAAACGCCTCGCCGTAACCGGCAGCGGCGATCAGGTCGCGCGCCACCGCGTCGACTTCCGCCACGTCAGCACCAAGCTGTGCGGCCGCTATGCCGGCCGCCTGCGCCTGCGCTACCAGCGCGTAGATCGTGCGCTGCCAGGCAGCGGACTGGCCGATGGCAACGGTCCTGGTCATGTCGGCGTGATAGCCGCCATATCGGGCACCGCAGTCGATCGTCACCAGGTCGCCCACTTCAAAGGGCCGCGAAGTGGGGCGATGATGCGGGATCGCGCCGTTTGGCCCGGCGGCCACGATGGTCTCGAAAGCGGTTCCTTCGGCACCGAAGTCGACCATGACCCGCTCAAGCGCCACCGCGAATTCCCGTTCGGTCACCCCGGGCCGAAGCCGGTCGAGCACGGCAGAAAACGCCTCGCTGGTGATCTCACAGGCCCGTGCGAGCAATTCAAGCTCGGTATTGTCCTTGATCACCCTTAGTTCGTCGATCTCGCCGCCCAGCGGCACCAACTCGGCACCGGCCGGCATCGTCAAGCTGGTGAGCGCCTCATGCCGGGCGACGGTCAACTGCTCATTTTCGAACCCGATGCTTCGCAGCCCGTCCGCCAGTGCCCGACCGACCAGGGTGGCGTCGACCGTCCGGTCGAGCAGCAACTCGACATCGGCGCACTCGCTCTCGGCGGTGCCCTGGTATCTGGAGTCGGTGCTCAGCACGGCGGGGCCTGACACCGGGATGAGCACCGCCGCGTTGGAACTCGCCAGCCCGGTCAGGTACCTGACGTTGACGCCCTTGGTGACCAGCGCCGCATCCGCGCCAAGCGCCGCTATCTGCTGCCGTGCGCGGTCCCGCCTGGTTTCGTGTATCGCGGCCATGAATGAACTGTAAGGCCGCGACTCCCAGCGCGGAATCCCAGGTGGCCGCAGGTCACCGCGCGACTCCAGGTCAGGGGGTATCAGGCTCGTCACCGATAATGACGCCACCGCCGCGACTCCAGGTCAGGTAGCGCCAGGACAGATTCACCAGGGCTGAGATCCGGTTCCTGTTGCCCAGCAGATAGATCAGGTGCAGGCCGAGCCAGGCCAGCCACGCCAGCGTGCCGCGCACCCGGATGCGGCCAGGCAGGTCGACAACGGCCGAGCGGTGGCCGATCGTGGCCATGATGCCTTTGTCGTGGTAGCGGAACGGCTGCGGTGCCAGTCCGGCTTCAAGGCGCTTGATCTGATCGGCCACATGCCGGCCCTGCTGGATGGCTGGCTGGGCGAGCTGTGGCAGCGGGTCGCCGTCGATCAGGCCGATGTCGCCGGCCGCGAAAATCGAGTCCTGGTCATTGACCCGCAGGTCAGGACCGGTCAGCACGCGACCGCCCCGGCCGATCGGCAGACCCAGCTTGCCCACCCACTCAGGGCCGACGATGCCTGCCGCCCAGACCGTCAGGTCGCTGGCTAGCTCCGAACCGTCGCTGAGCTGCACCCGCCCGGGCTCCACTCGCTCGATCTTGGTGTCCAGCTTGACGTCAACGCCGCGATCCGCCAGCTCCTGCTTCGCATAATCGCGCAAGTGCGGGCTGAAGGGCGCCAGCAAGGCCGGCCCGAGCTCAATGAGCGTGACGCAGATCTGCCCGCGGTCGATCTCAGGGAACGAGGCAGGCAGTGCGATATTGCGCAACTCGGCTAGCGTGCCAGCCAGCTCGACCCCGGTGGCACCGCCGCCAACGATGGTGATGCCGAACTGACCGTCGTGGCCTGGCTCGCTGAGCTTCTCCAGCTCGTCCATCAGGTGGTTGCGCAGCCTGATCGCATCGTGTCTGGTGTAGAGGCTGAAGCTGTGCTCCGCCGCTCCTGGCACGCCGAAGAACGCGGCGCTGACCCCCGTTGCCAAGATTAGGTAGTCGTAGGTCAGCTCAGCGCCATCGGCGAACTGCACCGTCTTGGTCGCCGGGTCGATGTGGGTCACTTCGCCCTTATGGAACGTTGTGCGCGTTTTATGCGCCGCCGTCCAAGTCGGGTAGGCCACATCAGCCGAGGTCAAACCAGCAGTGGCGACCTGGTACAGCAACGGCTGGAAGGTGCTGTACAGGTTCCTGTCCACCAGCGTGACGTCAAAGCTTGACTTGGCCAGTCGGCTCAGCGCCGTGAGTCCGGCGAACCCTGACCCGACGATCACCACTCGAGGCTTTGGCCGGGTGTCAGCCAGCCGTTCCGAGCGCGCGCCTCGCCCCAGGGCCATAGCCCCAGTTTACCCGGCGGCAAATTCGCTGACCGGTGCGCCCATGGCGCGGGCGCGGCCGCGCCGAGCTACGCCGCCAGGTCCTTGACCTGCTCGATCAAGGCGACTCGCTCCTCGTGGGTCGCGCCGATCGGCTGCACGTTCAGCGTGGTCACGCCCGACTCGCGGTAGGCCTCGATTCGCTCCGCCACCATCGACTTCGGGCCGATCAGCGAGATCCCCTCAAGCAGGGACCTGGGCACCAGCGCGGCCGCCTCGTCCTTGCGACCGTCCAGGTAGGCGTCCTGGATCGCGATCGCCTCGGCCGGGTAGCCGTAATCGCTTGCCAGCTTGGTGTAGAAGTTCTGGCCGCGAGCGCCCATGCCGCCGACGTAAAGCGCCATCACCGGGCGACCGAAGTCCACCAGGTCAGCCACGTCGTCGCCGATCGCGAGCGTCGCCTGAGCGATCACATCGAGCTCGCCGAGCGAGGCATCCCGCTTGGCTTTGCCGGCCGCCAGCGACGAGCCCCAGATGGTGCTGGCCTTCTCAGGGAAGTAGAAGATCGGCTGCCAGCCCTCGGCCAGCTCAGCGGCCAGCTCGGTGTTCTTCGGGCCGACAGCGGCCACGAAGATCGGGATCCGGTCGCGAACCGGGTGGTTGATGAGCTTGAGCGGCTTGCCAAGCCCGGTGCCCTGCCCGGCGGGCAGCGGGATCTTGTAGTTCTTGCCTTCGTAGACGAGCCGCTCGCGCCGCCAGACAGCACGGCAGATCTCGATCGTCTCGCGCGTGCGGCCGACCGGCGCGTCGTAGGGCACCCCGTGCCACCCTTCGATCACCTGCGGACCTGAGACTCCGATTCCCAGGTTGAACCGCCCGTTCGACACGTAGTCGAGCCCGGCCGCCGTCATCGCGGTGAGCGTCGGGGTCCTGGTGTAGAGCTGCATGATCCCCGACGCGAGTTGCAGCCGCTCGGTCCTGGCCGCGACGAAGCCGAGTTGGCTCACCGCGTCATAGCTATAGGCCTCGGGGACGAAAACGATATCGAGGCCAGCCTTCTCGTAATCGGCCAGCTCTTGCACGGTCTCGGCGAATCCGCCTGAGTAATTCAGTGACATGCCGATACGCAAGGTGACCTCATCTCCTGCGGGACCCGTCCGACGGACGGGACCAGCCCAACGGACGGGACCAGCCCAACGGTCCTGGATACTGCATAGTAACTAGGCTCCCAGCAGGCTGGCCACCGCCCGTAGGGCGAGCTGATAAGACAGCAGGCCGAAGCCGGCCACGGTCCCGTCCGCGACCCCGGCCACTACCGAGGTGTGCCTGAACTCTTCCCTGGCGGCCGGGTTGGACAAGTGCACCTCGACTAGCGGCGCCGTCCGCATGGCGAGCGCGTCGCGAAGCGCATACGAGTAGTGGCGTGAACGCGGCCGGATTTAGCACGATCGGGAGCCGCTGGTCGGCTGCCTCATGGACCCAGGCGAGTAGTTCGGCTTCGTTGTTGGTTTGCCGGAAGTCGGTGGTCAGCCCGAGCTCTTCCGCCGTCGCGGCGCAGGCCTTAGCCAGCTCATCCAAAGTCGCCGTGCCGTAGACGTCCGGCTCGCGTGAGCCGAGGCGGGACAGGTTCGGGCCGTTGAGCACTAGCACCGTGCGCATGATCACGCCTCCAGGTAGGCCTGTTCGAGCAGCTGCTCGGGCGGGTCGGCGAGGATGCCGGGGCGGGCCAGGCCGTCGAGCACGACCAGCCTGAGGTGGCCGCCCCTGGTCTTCTTGTCGACCCACATAGTCGCGCGCAGCGCAGGCCAGGGCACGCCGTCGTACTTGGTCGGCAAGCCGACCGACCGCAGGATCGCGCCGTGGCGGCCGGCCGTGGCATCGTCGAGACGACCAGAGAGGCGGCCAACCGACGCGGCGAACATCATCCCCATGGCGACCGCCTCACCATGCCTGATCCGGTAGTGCTCGGCCTGCTCGATGGCGTGGCCGAGGGTATGCCCGTAGTTGAGTGCCTCACGGCGCCCGGCTTCGCGCAGGTCAGCGGTCACCACGTCGGCCTTCATCGCGATCGCCCGTTCGACCAGCTCGCGCTCATGCGGGCCGCCGGGCGCTGCGGCCCCGGCCGGGTCGCGTTCAACCAAGTCGAGAATCATCGGGTCGGCGATGAACCCGGCCTTGATCACCTCCGCCATCCCGCTCACGTACTCAGCCGCCGGCAGCGTCGCTAGCGTGTCCAAGTCAGCCAGCACGCCTGCGGGCGGATGAAAAGCGCCGACCAGATTCTTCCCGGCGGGGATATTGATCGCGGTCTTTCCGCCGATGGCCGCGTCGACGATGCCGAGCAGCGTCGTCGGCACCAGCACCACCCGCACCCCGCGTAGCCAGGTCGCGGCCACGAATCCGGTCAGGTCGGTTACCGCTCCCCCGCCCAACCCCACGATCGCGTCGGAACGGGATGTCCGAAGGGCTGCCAGCCTGGACCAGAGTGCTGTCGCTACGGCGATATCTTTGGCCACCTCCCCGGCGGGCACGGCCTCGACGTGGACTGTGTACCCGGCGGCTGTCAGGGCTTCGCGGGCTGGCAACGCTAGCTGCTCCTGGCCGTCGGCGTGGATCAGCACCACCAATTGCGCTTTGGCACCAACCAGGCCGGGCAACTCGGCCGCGATGCCGGTGCCGACGATGACGTCGTAGGGCTGTTCGCCGCCGACGGTGATCCTGGTCGGGTTCGCCGCGCTCATCGCGCGGCGGCCTCGGCCAGCCGGTCAGCGATCTGGGCTGCGACCTGCTCGGCATCAAGTTCGTCGGTGTTGACGGTCAGCCAAGCGAGCCGCTCGTAGATTGGCAGCCGCTGGTCGAGCAGTGCTCTCAAGGCCGCCCGCGGATTGGTGCCGATCAGCAGCGGCCTGGCCTGGCTGAGGCCGACTCGCTTGGCTGCGGCGGCGAAGCCAGTTTGCAGGTAGACCACCGGGCGACCGGCCAGCAACCGCTGGGTGCTCTGGTCGAGTATCGCGCCACCGCCTACCGCGAGTACCCCTTCGTGACTGGCCATGGCCTGCGCGACGGCCGCTCGCTCCAATTCGCGGAACGCCTGCTCGCCGTCCTCAATGAAGATGTCGCTGACCGGCTTGGCGGCGAGTGCCTCGATCTCGGTGTCGGTGTCGGTGAAACTCAGGCCGAGTCGTTGCGCGACCAGCGCGCCGACGGTGGACTTCCCGGCACCTGGTGGGCCGATCAAGATCAGGACCGGCGTGGCTGGCTGCGGCTGCGGCGTGTTCATCTGATGATCAGATTCTCCAGGTAGCTGGTCAGGTTCCGGCGCATCTCGTCGACGCTATCGCCGCCGAACTTCTCGATCGCGGCGTCGGCAAGTACCAGCGCGACCATCGCCTCGGCGACCACGCCAGCGGCCGGCACAGCGGTGACGTCACTGCGCTGGTTGATTGCCTTGGCCGGCTCGCCGGTGCGGACGTCGATCGTGGCCAGGGCCCGCGGCACGGTCGAGATCGGCTTCATCGCCACCCTGACCAGGATCGGCTCCCCTGTACTCATGCCGCCTTCGATGCCGCCGGCCCGGTTGGTGAGCCGGCGCACGCCGTCCGGCGTGTTCTCGATCTCGTCGTGCGCGACCGAGCCGCGCCTGGCGGCCGTCTGGAAGCCGTCGCCGATCTCGACGCCCTTGATCGCGTGGATGCTCATCATCGCGCCCGCCAGGCGGCTGTCGAGCTTGCGGTCCCAGTGCACGTGACTGCCGAGGCCAGGAGGCAGGCCGTGCACCACCACCTCAACGACGCCGCCGAGGGTATCGCCGTCCTTGCGAGCCGACTCGATCTCGGCCACCATCGCCTCGCTCGTCGCCTGGTCCAAGCAGCGGACCTGATCGGCGTCGATGATCTTGAGATCATCCGGGCCAGGGATGGTGCCGGCCGACACGCTAACGCTGCCGATCGCGACGACATGGCTGAGGATGTCGGCACCCAGGGCCTGCTTGAGTAGCCGCCTGGCCAGCTCGCCGAGTGCGACCCGCGCGGCCGTCTCCCTGGCGCTGGCGCGCTCCAGGATGGGGCGGGCGTCGTCGAAGCCGTACTTTTGCATGCCGACGAGATCGGCGTGGCCGGGGCGCGGCCGGGTCAGCGGCTCGTTCCGCGCCTGGTCTGCCAGCACTTCGTCGGACACTGGGTCCGCTGACATCACTGTGGCCCACTTAGGCCACTCGGTGTTGCCCACCCGGATCGCCACCGGCCCGCCGAGCGTACGTCCGTGCCTTACCCCGCCGGTGATCTCGGCCTCGTCCTGCTCGAACTTCATCCGGGCCCCACGGCCATAGCCGGCCCGCCGCCGGGCCAGCGCGGACGCTATGTCGGCCGTGGTCACCTCGACCCCAGCTGGCAGTCCTTCGCAGATAGCGACCAGAGCCCGGCCGTGTGACTCCCCGGCAGTCAACCAGCGCAACATGCTGCCGATCTTGCCATGGCCGCCCGGATGCCCCGACCCGGTCATCCAGCGTCGGCTGGAGAGTTCAGCCAGATTGCTATCCCCCGCCGCAGCCGGGTGCCGAGGCGGGCCATGACCGCTTCGACGATCTCGCCGCCAAGATTGGCCAGGTGCTGCTCGCTTCGCTCGGCCAGCGCCTGGGGGGTAAGCGTCAGCAGGATCGCCAGGTCGTGGTCGCTGTCGGGCGGCTCGAGCTCGAACGACGCGACGTCCAGCTGGCTGGCAAGGATGGCGGCAACGATTTCGCGTACGTCGGCGTCAGCCCACGGCGGCGGTGGCTCAGCACCGGTGGCGAGAAGGGCAAGCCTCGTCCCTTCGACCGCGAACGGCACCGGCCCGGCCACGTCGATCACCACTGCGGCCGAGTCGCCACAAGCGGTCTGCCACACCCCGAGCGCGGTGACCGGCACCGGGCGGGCGTCGGCATGCCAGCGCCCGAGCGAGTCCAAGCAGGTAAACGCGGGGATAGCACGGCGGCCGTCATGACCGACTAGGGTCGGCATGGCCAGCTCGCTGGCCTTCTCTCCTCGGATCGCCGGCCGCAAGGACTCCGACTCGTCGCCAGCCAGGGCCTCGGTCGCGCTTGCGGGCACCTCATCCGCGAGTACGGCGACGATCGGCACGAGCAGCCGACTGGCAGCCAGCGCGGTCAGCACGGCCTGCTCGCCACCACGGCCTGCCGCGAATTCAGCCAGCGCGGTGGCTACATCGGGATCGGCCGCCCCGTCATCATCGCGGAACGCCGGGTCACCGCCACTAATCCCAAGCACATCGCCCACTGTAACGACGGTCAACTCCAACCCAACCGCCCACCTCAGCCCGCCGCCGACAGCAGCGTCGTCCCCCCGCTGCTCACCTGACAGCATCAGGGCGACGACGCTGTCGTCGCCGAGCGGCTTAAGCGGCGGGACGGCGGGATAGCCGAGGGGCTTAAGCGGCGGGACGGCGGGCAACCGGAGCGGACACTCCGGGCACCACGGGCACCACGGTCAGCGCCGACCCAGCCGCCCACCTCAGCCCGCCGCCGACAGCAGCGTCGTCCCCCCGCTGCTCACCTGACAGCATCAGGGCGACGACGCTGTCGTCGCCGAGCGGCTTAAGCGGCGGGACGGCGGGATAGCCGAGGGCTTAAGCGGCGGGACGGCGGGATAGCCGGAGCGGACACTCCGGGCACCACGGTCAGCGCCGACCCAGCCGCCCACGACCCGCCGCCGACAGCAGCGTCGTCCCCCCGCTGCTCACCTGACAGCATCAGGGCGACGACGCTGTCGTCGCCGAGCGGCTTAAGCGGCGGGACGGCGAGATTGCCGAGGGCTTAAGCGGCGGGACGGCGGGATTGCCGAGGGGCTTAAGCGGCGGGACGGCGGGCAACCGGAGCGGACACTCCGGGCACCACGGTCAGCGCCGACCCAGCCGCCCACCACCCGCCCTCAACAGCAGCGTCGTCCCCCCGCTGCTCGCCTGACAGCATCAGGGCGACGACGCTGTCGTTGCCGAGGGGTTTAAGTGGCGGGACGGCGGGCAACCGGAGCGGACACTCCGGGCACGAGGATCACCTGGCCGCTTTCCGGCATCTTAGTCTAGTCGCTACGGCCCGGATGTAACCGACGCTAGTACTCTGGCGCCCGGCGCTAGTTGGCGCTGGTCCTCCCGGCACTGGCAACTGGCGGGTGCTGGCGGCTGAACCTGGCACCAGATCTCGCCGGAAGTCCGGAAGTTAAGTACGCAACTTGCGATTTGAGAGTTTCATAGAACTGCACGCAGTGAGACCACAGGGGAGCGAGTGCGGAACATCCATCAGGCGCCGCCGATCGTTGAAGCGGGGACGATGCTGCAGAAGCCGATCCCGCCACGACTCGTCGAGCCTTACCTGACCGGCCGTCGCGCGGTCATTGCCGGGTTCGTGTACCGGACGGCTGACTGTTCCTTCACCAACCCCGCGGACTACTACCACGCGCTTGACCTGGGCTACGACGGTTCCGAGTTCCGTGCGGACATGGCTGAGGTCTATGTCCTGCGCTGGATCGCCGTAACTCCAGAGGCATATAAAGTTCCCTACTCAATAGATAAGGGCGGAGACTGGACCGGTAAACCACCATTTACCGGCACTGGTTACACCTCTTGGCCAAATCATCCGATACCTGAGTTTTACGTCGATCTCATGCCGATTCCGGTCGGCACCGAGATCTACCGAGTCACTCCTGGCAGCGCGGACTTCATCGCCCGCTACGACGGGCAGGTCTGGCTCCGGCCAACGGAGGGGAACTAACCATGCGATACCGACTACTGGCCACCTTTCAGGGGGCCCCGTACGAGGCTGGCATCGGTCCGGATGAGTCCGACGTGGTGCTGTTCGCCGCCTGTCCACCGCCTGAGGAACTGCGATTCGAGCCTGCCACCGGGCACTGGCGCAAGCGAATCAGCCGGGTTGACGTGCAGACGCTGTACGAGTCGCGGCCAATAGGCATGTTCCGCGGCGAACGCTGCGTGGTACTTGACGACCTGAATGATCGGCTGCACATCGTCTACGACGGCCATGACGCGATCCGGGCTGCGCAGCTTGGCTACTGGGAAGTCGATCGTGGTGTCTTCGAGCTGATCACACCCCGACAGGAAGTTACCGACATTGTCGAGCAGCGGATGCCGCTCACCCAACGCGACGACAGCGGGCCACACACCAGGCCGGTTCGAGCGCAAGCGGCACCGACGCTGTCGGACCCGGGCAACGCAGTTCAGGGCAGCCCGCTGGTACCCGGCACCGGCGCTCAGGTCAACGGCAACGGCAACGGCAACGGCGTAAGCCTTGACCCCAGGCTGATCGGGTTCAGCGGTCCTGGGAGCAGCCCAGGGCATGATGACTTGTCTCGCGGACCGCAGCGTCCAGGTTTCGAGCAGCAGGCACCGGCCGCGCCCGGCCCGACTTTCACGCCGACCGGGACTTCGCTGCCTGGCCGTTCGCGATCCGAGTCGGCGTCGTTGCGATCCGATATCGCGATCCCGAGTGTGGACGAGCCGCCATTGCCGCTGGAGGCACAGGCACTTCGGGCTGCCACAACCTCCACCCGTCGCGGTCACAAGAACCAGCAGCGAGGCCAATCGCAGGAGGCAAAGGCCGCGAGGCGCGCCCAAGCTGCCGCCGCAGCGCCCGTCCTGCTGGCACCGGCAGCCGGCCAGCCAAGTGCACTAGCGCAGCCGATCGCCGCGCAACCGCAGTTGAGCACACACGCACAAGACGCCTCAGGGAATCCGTTCCCTGGCGTTCCTGGCCAGTCCGACGGATACAGTTCCCTGGCACCTGACACTGCCAACACCCAGATTTCGCAACTGGCCGAGCCTGGATTCGTACCAGTCCAGCTGCCTGCCGAAGCCGCCCAGAACGCGCCGCTCCTGGCCCAGCTTGACCAGACCCCCACCCAGGCTGGGCCGGTTCCGGCCCAGCTGGCACCACCCGCCGCCCAGCTGGCACCACCCGCCGCCCAGCTGGCACCGCCTCCCGCCCAGCTGGCACCGGTTCCGGCCCAGCCGATGCCGATGCCGATCCCCGGCGCGGCCCCCCCGATGCCTGTACCGACCGGCAGCACGGCCCAGATCGTGAGCGACCCCGAGCCGCCGCCCGCCGAAGCTGGCGTACCGCTCGCACCGCAGCCGGCTCTGTCAGAGCCGCAGCCGACTCCGCTCGCGCCGCAGCCCAATCTGTCACAGCCGCAGCCGACTCCGCTCGCGCCGCAGCCGACTCTGCTCGCGCCGCAGCCCAATCTGTCAGAGCCGCAGCCGACTCCGCTCGCACTGCAGCCGACTCTGCCAGCGCCGACCGATCCTGTGACTCAGTCGGCTGCCCCGGCAGCGTCGGCAGCTCAGCCGGTTGAACAGGTCGTCACCCAGCTGACGCCGGTCGACCAGGCAACCGCCGTTAACCAGGTCCCACTCGCGGCCGCCCCGGCTCCAGCCGCCAAGCTGGCAGGCGAGATCGCCGGGCCGCCGATCCCAGCCCAGTCAGCTGGCATCTCCGATCCGACGAACGTGATCCAGCCAAGCGCTGCCGCCCCGACCGTGGTGCCGTCGTGGTCGCCGCCGAGCGCACCGCCGCCACAGGCACCGCCGCCACAGGCACCGCCGCCACAGGCACCGATGCCAATGGTCAGCGATGGGCTCTCAGGCTCACTCGGGTCGCCACCCGCCGACGGTGGGACCGGCCCGGCATCACCGGCGCAGCCCAGCTCGATCCAAGTCGCTCCGACGCAGGTCGAATCGGCAGATGCTGCTTCGGTGGCATCGGGCGCAGCGGCGGCAGCGAGCGGTCTCCCGGCTAACCTGACCGGGCCTAACCCCGACCAATCAGACTCTCCTGTCCGGCCCACATCGGAGCCGACACCGACAGTAATCACCCAGGTCAGCCCCCCGGTCGAAGCCAGCGCCCCAGTGACGCCCTCCGCGCCCGAGTTCTCCCCAGCCCCAGCCCTTGCGCTGAGCGATCTGGCGACTACAGCGCAGCAAGAACAGGCGACAAGTACGCTGCCGGGGCCGCAGGCACCGGTGCCTCAGAGCGCCCAAGAGCAGGCCGCACCACCAGCACCAGCCACACCCACGCCAGCCGCACCCGTACCAGCCGCACCCGTACCAGCCGCACCCGTACCAGCCGCACCCGTACCAGCCGTACCCGTACCAGCCGCGCAGGCATTTGCCACACCGACGCTGGCGGCGCCGCCAGCCGTGCCGCCATCAGTCGCTATAACTGCTGAGCCGGCACCAAACCCTGCGCAGGCCCCGCCGACACCAGCTAGCCAGCAATCGGTTGGCCATGAGACTGTCGTTCCTGAGCCGCCGTTGCCTGCGGGCAACGGCACTGCGGGCAATGGGGCCGCAGCTGCACCGGCGGCGGGGATCACGTATGGGCCTTATCAGCCGGTCGATGAGTCCGCGACCAACGGCCCGGTGAGCAATGGCTCCATCAGCAACGGCTCAGCGGCCAACGGCTCAGCGGCCAACGGCTCAGCGGCCAGCAGTTCAGCATCGCCGAACGGCGGCGGCCATCTCATCGATCTGGCTACCGCCCACCCGTTCCAGGTCGCGCCACCAACCGCGGCACCCGCACCGCAGCAGGCACCCGCGCCGCAGCAGGCACCGGCACCGCAGCAGGCACCGGCCATCCAGCCTGAGCCTGTCGCCCAGGCACAACCCGCCCGTCCGGCTGAACCGGCCGCCCCCACTCGTCGCCGCCGCGCGACCAAGCGTCGGCTGCCGACTCAGAAGATCTTCTCCGACCTGGCCGCCCAGGCTGCCATTCCGGCTGCCGCCTACGCGATCGGCGAGGATGTTGACGGCGCGATGTGCCTGGTGCGCACCGATGAAGGGTTCGAGGTATTCAATTCGGCGGTTGGAGCACGGCACGAAGTGCGGATATTCCAGGACGAGGAATCAGCCTATTTCTATCTCTTCGGCGTGCTCGTTGCCGACGCCGTTCGAACCGGTGCCCTCATGCCGCGTGAGTAACTCGCGCACGCGATGATTGGTGCTATGAACAAGCCGAACGAGGTCGCGCTCACCGGCGCGCAGTACGAGATTCAGGCTGGCCCTTACCGGGCCACCGTCACCGAGCTTGGCGGTGGCCTGCGCAAACTAAGCCACGAGGGCAACCCGCTGATCACCGAGTACGAAGCGGACGAACTGCCACCCGGCGCGGCCGGCCAGCTGCTCTTGCCCTGGCCCAACAGGATTGACGCTGGCAAATACGAGTTCAGCGGCGAATTCTTTCAACTGGAATTGAGTGAGGCTGCCCGTGGCAACGCCATTCATGGCCTTACCAGGTGGACCAACTGGAAACCAGCTGCTCATATAGCCGATGAAATCACGCTGGCCCATGTGCTGCTCGGGCGGCCAGGGTATCCGTTCTGCCTGGAACTGGCAGTGAATTACCGACTCGATCCGGCTGATGGCCTGCGGGTCTCGGTCACCGCGACGAACGTCGGCACCCGGCCGGCTCCGTATGGCACTGGTAGTCACCCTTACCTGACCACCGGCGCGGAGTTCGTCGACGGATGCACGCTCGAACTCGCGGCCGGCCGCTGGCTGCCGACCGACGACCGCGGCATCCCCTGCGGACCGACCAAAGACGTCGCTGGCTCGCCGTTCGACTTCCGCACCGCCCGGCCGATCGCCGACACCAAGATCGATCACGCGCTCACCGACCTGACCAGGGATGACAGCGGCCGTGCCTGGGCCGTGCTAGCTGATGACAGGCGGCGGCTTGGCTTGTGGGCCGGACCTGGCTACGACTGGCTTCAGGCGTTCACTGGTGACGGGCTGCCGGCCGAGCACCGCCGCCGCGCGCTCGCGATCGAGCCGATGACCTGCCCGCCGAACTCGTTCGCGTCCGGTGAAGACCGGATCATCCTGGCTCCGGCCGACACGGTGACTCACAGCTGGGGCATAGTGGTCCTTTAACACCTTCATTCATAATGGCTCGCGCGCGTTCATCACGTCAGAAATCCGCTGGAGATCAGCAGCGGTGTCCAGGTCATCCGCACTGCCGATGTCGCCGCATTCCACCAGCGTGAGCAGGCCTTGATGGCTGCGCAAGAAGCCACGTGCACCCTGGTCGGCCTCGGCGGTAGCGGCCACTTCGGCCCAGTACGACCGGCCGATTAGCACTGGATTACGCCGCTGCCCGGCATAACACGCCACCGCCAGCTCAGCTCCGCCCTCGAATGCGGCGATGAGCCTGGGGATCGTTGCCGCACCGATCAGTGGCTGATCGACCAGCGCGATGACCACGGCCTCGCGGTCGGCCGGAAGCGTGGCCAAGCCCACGCGCAGGGACGAGCCCATGCCGGTGCGCCAGTCTGGGTTGTGCACCGTCACCACTCCGGGCAGGCTTACCGGCACCGCGCCGGTGACCACCACGATCGGCTCGGTGCCGCCCGCACGGAGCAGGTCGACGCCGCGTTCGGCCAGGGTCTTACCACCGAGTTCGACGAGCGCTTTAGGCTGGCCAAGGCGGCTGCCCGAGCCAGCGGCGAGCAGCAACCCGGCTACGGCGACTTGCCTCGCCTGTTCGGCAATTGGCTGGGACACGACAGCAGCGTACGGCGCATCAGCGGGTCAGGCCCGGCTTAATGCGCGGCTAACGACGTGAAGTCGTGGTGGATCCGGCCGCTGGTGAGGGTCAGCGGCTGACCCGAGCCGCCCCATCTGAGCTGGATCAGCTCCGCCGCGATCGCCACCGCGGTTTCCTCCGGAGTGCGAGCGCCGAGGTCAAGGCCCACCGGCGACCTGAGCCTGGCCAGCTCGTCCTCGGACAGGCCAACTTCGCGCAGCCGGTCGAGCCGGTCCAGGTGAGTACGGCGGCTGCCCATCGCACCGATGTAGGCGGCTGGCACCCTTAGTGCCACCTCGAGTACCGGCACATCGAACTTCGGGTCATGGGTCAGCACGCAGATGACGGTGCGCTCATCAGTGCTGATGCCGGCCAGGTAACGATGCGGCCAGTCAGTAATGACCTCGTCCGCGTCGGGGAACCTGGCGCTGGTCGCGAAGACCGGCCTGGCATCGCACACCGTCACCCGGTAGCCGAGGAACTTGCCGATCCTCGCCACAGCGGCGGCGAAGTCGATGGCACCGAACACCAGCAGGCGTGGCGGTGGCGCGAAGGACTGGACGAACACCCCCAATTCGTCGCGCCGACGTTCGCCGTCCGCGCCGTACCTGCGGACGCCGGTTAGGCCCTGCGCGAGCATGCCCCTGGCATCATCGTCCACCGCCTGGTCAAGCCGCTCCCCCGAGCCGAGCGAGCCCGTCCCGGCTAGCTCAGGCCCGGCGGGCCAGATGATCCGGCGCGCGCCAACCTGGCCAGGTCCGTCGATGACGGTGGCGATAGCGACCGGCTGTTGCCCGCGAACTGCTTCGGAGATGTCTCCGAACTGCGGGAAGGTCTTCTTGCTCACCGGCTCGACGAAAATGTCGATGATCCCGCCACAGGTCAGACCAACGCTGAAAGCGGTGTCGTCGCTGACCCCATATCGCTGCAGCACAGGCTTGCCAGCGGCCGACACTTCGCCAGACAGTTCGTAGACCGCGCCTTCCACGCAGCCACCTGAAACACTGCCGACGACCTCCCCGGCCGCCGATACGGCCAGCGCCGCACCTGGCTCGCGGGGTGCGCTGCTGAACGTCTGGACCACCGTCGCCAGTCCGAACGTCTCTCCGGCATCCCACCACTTGGTGAGCTGATCGAGGATGTCACGCACGTGCAGCCACCTTGGACCCCCTCGTACTGTCCCCTGCTAGTCACCACAGTACGTGTCCGACCCCCTGGCACGCATGGCCGGATAACGGATGGGTTAATTGGATAAGCGACTGGGTACTACCCGCCCAGTGCACTCGGAGTTAGGTTAGCCTAAGTTGAGCGGGACTGAGGATGGGCCTGCTTTGATCCGAGTCGGCAAGTTAACGTGGCAGTGCGCCATCCCGGCGCTGCACGCAGGAGTCAACGATGACCTCGCCTGGCGCCATCGCGGCGGTGCCGAGTTACTTCCTCGGCCGACTCTTCGGTCGTTACTCCGTGGCGCCGAGGTGACTGGATGAAGCAGCTGATGATCTCTGGGCTGACTAAGGCCTTCGGCCAGCATTCGGTCCTCGCCAACTTGGAGCTTGAGGTACCCGCCGGGTCGCTGACCGCGATCCTCGGGTCATCTGGCAGCGGCAAGACCACGCTGCTGCGGATCCTGGCGGGCTTCGAGCGAGCCGACGCCGGCACCATCATCATCGGCGACGTGGTCGTCGACAGCGCCAGCGAACATGTCGCCCCGGAGAAGCGCAGGATCGGCTACGTGCCGCAAGAGGGCAGTCTCTTCCCGCATCTCACTGTGGCGGCCAATGTTGGCTTCGGCTTGCCCGCACGCGAACGCCAGGGCCGGCGGACCACCGAGCTGCTTGCCGCGGTCGGACTAGCCGACCTTGGCAAGCGCTACCCGCACGAGCTCTCCGGCGGGCAGCAGCAGCGGGTAGCACTGGCCAGGGCACTCGCCATCCAGCCAGCCGTCGTACTGCTCGACGAGCCGTTCGCTTCCCTAGACGCGCACCTGCGCGCCAGCATCCGCGCCGATGTGCAGCAGATCTTCCGAGACGCCGGCACCACCGCCTTGCTGGTGACCCATGACCAGGACGAGGCACTCGCCATCGCCGACCGGGTCGCGGTGCTGCGCAACGGCCGGATCGCGCAGTACTCGGCACCGCAGGAGCTGTACTCCCAGCCGGTTGATTCCGAGCTGGCTCGGTTTATCGGCGATGCCAACCTGCTCAATGGCCTGTGCCACGGGAAGGTAGTGGACACCGTTCTTGGCAGCCTGCCAGTCGAGCAGCCAGCGGACGGCGACTCGCAGCCGGTCACTGTGCTGATCCGGCCGGAAGCCATCGAACTGCATCCCGCCCACGCGGCCGAACCCGGCGGGTCGAACGCCGGCGAGGTAGTCGAGTCCGAATATTACGGCCACGACGCCGTGCTGCGTATCAGGCTCGATGGCGACGACCTTGACAACCCGCCGATCATCGTGAGGACGCACGGCGACCATCAACTGCCACCAGGCTCTCGGGTCACCCTCCGCGCCAAAGGCCCAGTCCGCACCTGGCCCCGCTGACATTCCTTGAGCGGGTGATCAAGGAGCGGGACGCTTGACCGCGACGATTACGACTGGTCAGCTAGTCCGCGTAGCAGCAGGGCTGTGTCCAAGGCGGCGACGACTGCCTCCCAGCCCTTGTCTTCCTTGCTGTCAGTGCCACCGCATCGTTCCCTGGCCTGCTCAATCGTGTCGCAGGTCAGCACCCCATTGCCGACAGGCACGCCGCTATCAAGAGCGACCCTGGTGAGCCCGTAGGTCACCGCGTCGCAGACGTAGTCGAAGTGCGGCGTGCCGCCTCTGATCACCGCGCCGAGGCAGGCCACGGCGTCATGCCGCCGCGCCAGCGCGGCGGCCACCACGGGCAGTTCCACCGCCCCGGCCACCCGGATCACCAGCGGCGAGTCAATCCCGCACGCCTTTGCCGCTGCCTGGGCCCGGTCCATCAGCGTGTCGGTGATGTCAGCGTTCCACCGGGTAGCGACGATGGCCAGCCTGAGCCCGGCGGCATTGACCGGTGCCGCATCAGGACGGCCGGTGCCGCTCACCCGGCGCTCGTGGCCGGGTCGGAGAACTCGATCAGGTGGCCAAGCCGATCGCGCTTGGCGATCAGATACCGCAAGTTATGCGGCGTAGCGCTCACCGGCAGCGACACCGTGCCGCTGACCTTGAGTCCGAAGTCAGCCAGCCCTTTGACCTTGTCCGGGTTGTTGGTCAGCAGTCGCAACGAAGTCACGCCCAGGTCAGCCAGCATCTGGGCACCGGTCGAGTACTCCCTGGCGTCGACCGGGAAGCCAAGCTCGGTGTTCGCGTCGACCGTGTCTGCCCCGCCGTCCTGAAGCTGGTAGGCGCGCAGTTTGCTGAGCAGGCCAATGCCGCGGCCCTCGTGCCCGCGTAGGTACAAGACGACGCCGCGGCCTTCGGCGGCGATAGCGGCCATCGCCGCGTGTAGCTGAGTGCCGCAGTCGCAGCGCTGCGAACCGAATACGTCGCCGGTCAAGCACTCCGAATGCATTCGCACCAGCACGTCCTGGCCGTCCTTGCCCTCCGCCGGAGCATCAAGATCGCCAAGCACAAGCGCGAGATGCTCGGTGCCATCCAGGGAATTCAGGTAGCCGACCGCCCGCCAGTGCCCGTACTCGTTCGGCACCGTGGTCTGGACCACCCTGGTCACCATGTGCTCGGCCCGGCGGCGGTACTCGATTAGCTGCGCGATGGAGATCAGCGGCAGACCATGCTCGTCGGCGAAGGCCCGCAGCCCAGGCAGCCTCGTCATGGTGCCGTCATCGTTCACGACTTCAGCCAGCACTCCGGCCGGTGCCAGCCCAGCCAGCCGGACCAGGTCAACCGCGGCTTCGGTGTGCCCGGGCCGACGCAGCACGCCACCGGGCATATAACGCAGCGGAAAGATGTGCCCGGGCCGAACTAGCTCATAAGGCTCAGTTGCCGAATCGACCAGCCGCCGGACCGTCTTGGAGCGGTCGGCTGCGGAAATGCCGGTCGTCACGCCGTCTCTGGCGTCCACGCTCACGGTGAAGGCCGTCCGCATCCGCTCGTTGTTCTGACTGGTCATCAGCGGAAGCTGGAGCCGGTCGAGTTCCTCACCGAGCATCGGCACGCAGATAACACCGCTGGTGTACCTGATCGTGAAGGCGAGCAGTTCGGGCGTGGCCTTACTGGCCGCGAAGATGATGTCACCCTCGTTCTCCCGGTCGGCGTCATCGACGACGACGACTGCCTTGCCTGCGGCGACGTCCGCGATCGCCCGCTCCACCTCGTCGAGCACCACGCCGTCAACTTTCCACTCGGCCGTCATCGGGTACCTGCCGACATCAGCCGTTCGACGTATTTGGCGATGACGTCGACCTCGATATTCACTACGTCACCGACGGCGCAGTGACCAAGTGTCGTCCTAGAAATCGTCTCCGGGATCAAGCTGACCTCGAACCAGCCGTGGGCATCATCAACCTGAACCCCGGTCAGCGGGCTCACGTCGGACACGGTAAGGCTGACGCCGTCGACGGCTACTGAGCCTTTTTTTGCTATATAACGCAGCAGTTCTGGGCTTGCCGAGATGCGCAGCACCCGCCAGCCGTCAGCCAGCCTCGCGTCGCTGATGACGCCGGTGCCGTCGACATGACCTTGGACGATGTGCCCGTCAAGCAACCCGTCGGCGGCGACCGGCCGCTCCAGGTTGACCGAGCCGCCGGAGGCGAGTGCGCCGAGGCTGGTTCTGGCCAGGGTCTCGCCGATCACATCGACGGTGAAGTGGCCGTCGCCCACGTCGACGACCGTCACGCACACCCCATTGACGGCTATCGAACCGCCGGGGGCAACCGCTGCTGTCACCAGCGGGCCGTGCACGGTGAGCCTGGCCGAGTCGGCATCTAGCTCAAGCCCGGTGACCTTGCCGGACTCGGCGACTATCCCTGTGAACATCTGCGCCTCTCCTCGAAACCTGCCATCGGGCTCCGGGGGCGCGAAAAGGTGCGCCATCACGAGTTCAGCGCCAACGCGCCGACCACGTGCGTGCTGCCTCCCATCCGGACTTTCACCGTCGGTACCGGAATTTCACCGGTTCAACCAGCCGATGGCATCGGCCGGGTCGCGGACTATAACCGCCGGTTCGGACTTACACCGACCCCGGAGCACGCATACAACCAAAACCAGTATGCCACGATCGGTATTCCACGTATTCGCGTGGACGGGCGCGCCAGACCAGCTAAATCACGCTTGACGCGGCGCGCCCCGGCGAGACAGCACATCGATGGTCGCGGCCGCGAGTAGCACCGCGGCGACCACGATGGCAATCCACTGGCTCGACACGCCAAGCAAGTACAGACCGTTGTAGATGCCACCGATCACGAGGCCGCCAAGGATGCCGTGGATTGTCTTGCCCTGGCCGCCGAACAGGCTGGTGCCGCCGATGACCGCGGCGGCGATCGCGAGCAGCACATAGCTATTGGAAGTCTTGATGATGTTGGTGGTCAGTGAGACCTGCCATGAGGTGAACAGCACGCCGGCGATCCCTGAGGTCACAGCGGCGAGCACGAAGCACCAGGTCCGGACGGCCGGTAGCCTGACGCCGGCTCGTCGCGCCGCCTCTGGGTTGCCGCCGATGGCGTACACGTACCGGCCGAAGCGGGTCCGCTGCAGCAGGACCGTCGAGGCGGCGAGCACGACCAAGACGATCGGAATGATGTAGGGAACTCCCTCGATCGTGCCGAAGTGGGCCCGGTTGACGTTGCACAGAGCGACAAGCGCGATCCCAGCTACCGCGATGAAGGCGATCTTCAGTACGGTGAGGCTGCGTGGCGGAGTCTCAAGACCTGCCTTGCGCTTGCGTACGTCCCTGAGCCAGAGCCAGACAGCAGCGGCGCCGACCAACACGGCTAGCAAAACCCAGCTGGTCACTGGGCCGAGCTGACCCCAGAAAATGTCGTAAAGTACGACCTCGTTGGTGAACCGGGAGTTACCGATACCGACGAGCGTCCCCTTGAGTACGATGATGCCGACCCCTTCGAGGATCAGCAATCCGCCGAGGGTGACGATGAATGACGGCATCCTCAGCCGGGCCACGAGCGTTCCCTGGATGGCGCCGAACTCCAGCGCAGATGAGCAGCGACGCGAGTATGGCCGCCCACCACGGCCAGTCCAGCCCGGTTGGCTGCACCAACTGGGCGAGCACCACGCTGCCGAGCGCCATGACTAGGCCGACAGAAAGGTCGATCTCGCCGAGCAGCAGGGCGAAAATCTCAGCCATCGCCAGCACCATGTACACGGTGCTCTGTTCGAAGAGGTTGACCAGATTCTGCGGCGACAGGAAATTCGGGTTCGCGATCTGGAAGCTGATGGCGACCACCACGATGGCCAGGACCACGGGCAGGACGCCGCTATTGCCACTGCGGACCCGGAGCCACCAGGCCCGCAGATACTGGCCAAGCGTCTGGGCGATGAGCTCAGGCGGGACGTCGACCGCGGCGGCGTCAGGGTCGGCGGTGAGGTCAACCGCGCTGCCGACCCCCGCCAGCCCGGTCGGGGTCTCGTTGGAGTCCGCGGTCACGGACATGTCAGACATGAGCCACGCTCCCCGTCCCGCGCCGTGACAACACGTCAACGAGCACTGCGGCGAGAAGCACTCCGCCCGGCACGATGTATTCCAGCGGCGTGGCCAGTGCACCCAGGTTGAGCAGGGACACGCCGTAAGCAATGCCGCCGATCAGGATGCCGCCAAGAACGCCGTGGATCGCTTTGCCCCGGCCGCCGAAGAGGCTGACGCCGCCGATGACGGCGGCGGCCACCGCGTACAGGACGAGTTGACCTGGGTCCGCCGTATTGGTGCTGTACTCACCGAAGAAAAAGGAACCGAGCAGGATGCCGCCTAGGCCGGCGGTCGCGGCGCACAACGCGAAGGCCCAGGTTCGGCATGCTGACGAGGCCGACGCCGGCCCGGCGAGCCGCTTCTGGATTGCCGCCGATCGCATACAGGTAGCGACCGAAGCGAGTCCGCTGCAGCGCCAGCGTCCAGACGCCAAGGATGACGAGGACGATCGGGATCACCCACGGAACTCCTTCTACCGTTACCAGGGCGGTGCCGCGGTTAGCCGGTGCAGATCAGCACCACCGCGACGCCAACCAGCGCCACCAGCGCAATCCTGATCGCGGTCAGGCTGGCCGGCGGGGCTACCAAGCCCTGGCGTCGCCTCGCGGCCGAGCGAAGCCAAAGCGTGGCACCGGCGGCCACCACGACTACCGCCAGGATTACCCAGCTGGCAGCGGGCACGATCGTCCCTTGGACGAGGTTGTAGATCACGCGTCTGGTTGGGCGCGGTTGAGCTCACGCTGACGGTGCCGTCGGCGCCGCCGAGAATGACGACGAGGATTCCGGAGAAGAGCAGGAAGCCGCCGAGGGTCACGACGAAGGACGGGATCTTGAGCCGCGCGGCCAGCGTCCCTTGAAGCGCGCCGATCACGCCGCAGCACACGAGCGACGCGAGTATCGCCGCCCACCACGGCCAGTCCGGTCCAGGCTGCTGTACCAGCTTGAAGGCGATCACCCCGCCGAAAAGCGCCACCGCGCCGACCGACAGGTCGATCTCTCCGAGTAGCAGTACCGCGGTCTCAGCGATCGCCAGCACCATGTAGACGGTGCTCAGCCCGAAGACATAGACCAGGTTGCTCGGCCGCAGGAAGGCATGCTCGGGGGTGACGATCTGGAAGGTGACGGCGACGATGATCATCGCCAGGATCACGGGCAGCATGCCGCTGTTGCCGCTGCGGATCTGGAGCCACCAGCCCCGCAGGTACTGACCCAGCGTCTGGGCGACGAGCTCAGGTGTGATGTCGGCCGCGATGACCTCTGGGGGGGCGGCGGTGGGGTCGGCGGCCATCAGGCCGGCGTCCGCGCTCGCGGTCTCGCCAGGGTCCCCCAGTCACGGAGAATTCCCGATCCAGGCCATGGGCTCAGCCCTCGCCACTGGCGGATCCGGCGGGCTCGAACGGCCGCCCGCCGAAGGTACCTGTCGTCATGTACTCCACCACGCTCTGTCGGTCGAAGTCGGCGGCCGGCCCTTCGGCCACCATCCGGCCCAGATACAGCACCGCGATCCGATCCGCGATCTCGAAGACGTCGTTCAGGTTGTGCGAGATCACCATCACCGCAAGCCCGCGGTCCCGAAGTCGCTCGACTAGGTCAAGCACTATCCGGGTCTGCACCACCCCGAGGGCAGCGGTGGGCTCGTCAAGTAGTACCACCTTGGAGTTCCACATGACCGCTTTGGCCACCGCCACCGACTGCCGCTGACCTCCCGAGAGCGAGGCCACCGGCTGTCGGATCGAGCGCACTGTGGTCACCCGAAGCGTGCTCAGGGTCTGCGCCCGCCTCCCGCTCCATCGAGTCCTCGTCGAGCAGGCCGTGCCGCAAGCGTTCCCGTGCCAAGGAACATGTTCTGCACGATGTCCAGGTTGTCGGCCAGCGCCAGATCCTGGTATACCGTCTCGATCCCCAGCGCGGAAGCGTCCCGGGTGCTTCGGATGTGCACCGGCTCGCCCTTCGAAGTAGATCTGACCGTGGTCCGGCTGGTGCACGCCCGCTATGCAGCGAGTGAGCACCGACTTGCCAGCACCGTTGTCCCCGCACAGGCCGGTCACCTTGCCCGCGAACAAATCCAGGTCAACCCCGTAGAGCGCCTGCACCGGCCCGAAATGCTTATCGATGCCCCGCAGCTTCAGCAGGGGTTCCAGCCCGTCCCTGTCCTGGCTCGCGCCCGCTGGGACCTCGTTTATCTCAGTCATGGTGCAGACTCATCAGTCGATTTACCTAGGCTGAGCTCAAGCCGCTCCGGTACCCCGGCCCCGCAGAGCATAGCTATGCTCCTCCCTGTCTACCGATCCGCGCTTCGCGCCCCCCACCGTGCCCGGCCCGGGTTGGCGGACCCACCATCCTGGCGGATCCGCCAACCCGTTAGGGCAGCCGGGCGACGAGAAGTCCCGTCGAGATTACCTAGGCCAACTGCTGGTCACTGAATCCCATCCTTGGTGCAGAGGGCTCGCACCAGCGATGAGGCAGATGTCGGCGGCAGGGTCGAACCCGTCCTTGACCACTGTCGACTCCATGTTGGCCGCGTCGACCCACACCGGGGTCAGCAGGGATGCCGGCTCGCTGATGCTCGAGTCCGCCGGGTCGACGGTCGTACCGTTCAGCAGAGCCGGACGGCGGCTTGTCGCCGGCCAGCAAGATCGTGGCCATTGCCACGGCGTCCTGTGCCTCCTTGTAGACGGCCTTATACACCGAGCCGCACTGGTAGCCCTCGAGGATCCAGGCCATGCCCTGGGCCGTGGCGTCCTGTCCGGTGGTCGGCACGGTGAAAGGCTTGACTCCGTCGCCCTTGAGGTCAGTGATCACCGCATTGGCGAGTCCGTCGTTAGCCTCGATCGTGGCGTTGATGCTCTTGTGAGCGGTGTACTCCTGCTGGAAGATGGTGCCGCCCTTGGTGTTGTCCCAACCGGGGGCGAAGTTCTCGCCGACCAGCTTGTAGCCGTCGCTGTTGGTCGCGCCGGCATTGACCGTCTTGGCCGCTTGGCCCCAGACAACCTTGTTGTAGCCCTCAGCAAAGGAAATGGCGTTGGGGTCGGTGTCCTCGCCGCCATTGAGGACGAAGACCTGGGGCTTGGGGATCTTCCAAGCAGAAACGCAGGACTCGAAGCCCTGGCCGATCAACTGACCCACGAGTTCGTTGTTGAAGCTGACGTAGTAGGTGTTCGAGCCCTGGAAGGTGGCGCGGTCGTAGCTGATCAAGGTGACGCCCTTGGACTCAGCCAGTTTCACGATCGCTACACCAGTCGGGCCGTCCAGCGGGTCCATGATCAGGACCTTGGCACCCAGGTTGATGTCGGCCGTGGCATCGTCGAGCTCGGTCGCGTCGCTGCCCTGCGCGTTGTCGATGCGGTACTGAGCCTGGGTATACCCGGCGTCGGCGAAGGCATCGTTCAGGTACGGCTGATCGAAGTCAACGTACCGAGTCGATGACGTGGTGTCCGGCAGGATCACCCCGACCTGCAAGGTGTCTGCTCCCTTGGTCGCGAACTGCGTCAGCGGCTTGAACTGGGACATCGTCGACGCGATGTCGACGGTAAACGAGCTGATGCTCAGCCCCGCTGGAATCTTGTTTGATCCGCTTGACGTCGGCGTCGTCGATGACGGCGACGAGGAGCACGCCGCAGCTACCAGGCTGACGACCGCGGCAAGACCTACCCAGCCTGCTCGACGGAAGCCACGAGACGTGCCGTGACCTCGTGAACGAGAGGGCCGACCTGCCTCACTTCTGTTACTAAGTCCCATCTGATCACCTCTTTAACGTGCTTGACCAGCGCAGCCCAGTGCCTGCCGAAGGCCAAGCGTTCACCCTGCTTGGCAGACCAAACCTTAGATCTTTGCGCGGAAACACGGCGTTAACGTTTGCCTCGCCCCGTTAATAAACCATTAACAGACTCCACATAGGTTCGAGGCACATGTTCAAGGTGAATTGCGACTTAAGGTCGCTCGGGTGAAATTCTGGCCGATGCCGTGCCAGCTAATCAGCCGCCAACCGGTACCCAGCTCGTGGCTGAGTCAGGATCAATGGCGGACCGTCGTCATCTTCCAGCTTGGCCCGCAGCCTGCGTACGTAGACGCGGACGTACTCGGTCTCCGTCTCATACCCGTGACCCCACACCCGGCGCAGCAGGTGTGCGTGGGTCAGCAGCTTGCCTCGGTTCGTGACGAGTTCCCTCAGCAGGGCGAACTCAGTCGGCGTCAGGTGCACGCGATCGCTTTGCCTGAACACTTCCTCCTTCGCCAGGTCGATCCGCAGCTCGCCGATCACGATCAGCTGCGGAGCTACGTCGCTAGGTGCCTGCGGCCTGGTCCGGCGCAGCGTGGCGGTGATCCTCGCGAGCAGCTCCTCGATACTGAACGGCTTGGTCATGTAGTCGTCCGCGCCCATATTCAGCGCCGTCACCTTGTCACGCTCGCCGCCCCTGGCCGACACGACGATGATCGCGACCCCTGACCGCTCGCGCATCTGCCTGCACAGCTCGAAACCGTCGACCTCGGGCAGCATCAGATCGAGCAGTACGATATCGGGCGATTCGGTGTCGAGCAGCTGCAGCGCGCGCGATCCGTCGGCGGACACCACGGTATCGAAGCCGCGCACAGCCAGATTGGACCTGATGAGGTCGACAATGTTCAGATCGTCTTCGACCACGAGCGCACGGGTGTTAGCGACGTGCTCGACCACGCCCGACCGCCTCCTTCCGCACCCACTGCCCGGAGTCTGAGCCGGGTGCCTGACCGGTGCGAGCGCGCGATTCGCCGCCGGCCAGCGACGCCACCGCGTCCTCGATCGGAAGCGTGACGGCGAAGCTCGATCCGGCGGCTGATGGCAGCACCTCGAGCCTGCCACCATGCGCCGTCACGATACCGCGAGTGATCGACAAGCCGAGACCGGCGCCTCCGGTCTTGCTGCTCCGCAGCCGCCTCGGTTCGAACGGGGCGACGGCAATGTCGGCCGGCAAGCCCACACCCTGGTCAGAGACCGTGATCGTGACGCGCGCACGCTGGACGGGCTCGGCCCGCACGGCGACCGCGGTACCGGGCGGATTGTGCCCGATCGCGTTCGCAAGCAGGTTAACGAACACCTGCTCAAGCCGATCGTGGTCAGCCCAGATCACTGGCAGGTCAGGCGCGCAGTCGAGGCGAACCATCTGTCGTCCGTCAGGTGGTAGGCACGCCACCGCCGCTTCGAGTACGAGCTCGATGTCGCACCAGTCAGGCTGCAGGCGCAAGATGCCGAGCTCGATCGCAGAGAAGTCGAGCAAGTCATCAACAAGGCGGCCGAGCCGCGCCGACTCGGCCGCGATCCTGGTCAGGAACCGCTGCTGCGATTCGGCGTCCCAAGTGACGTCGGGCTGCAGCAGGCTAGAGGCATAGCCGCGGATCGCGGTCAGTGGCGTTCGCAGCTCGTGGCTAAGCCTGGACAGGAAGTCCCGCTGTAGCTCCTGTGACCGGCGCAACGCCGTCGCCTCCTGCTGCGCGAGCCCTGCCTGCTCGCGCTCAAGCGCCAGCCTGAGCGAATGGGCGGCGTCTTCGACCAGGACCGGTGCTGCCGCGGTCGGCAGTTCCCCTTGCCAGCAAGCGAGCAGAACGCTGCGCCCGCCAGGTGCGGTGAACGTCACAGCGAGATTACGCTGACCGTCGCCGCAGTTGACCCAGTGCGCCGTGCCTGGCGGCGCCGCGTCTGTCGGGTGCGGCGAGATCAGCCCAGTCGCATAGAGTTCTGCCGCTTCCGCCCGGCCAGGCCCGGCCGACGAGGCGCTGCCACGGCATTGCGGCTCACCACCGTCAGGGAAGGTCATCAATGTCACCTCGCTGGCCCGCAAGCCTCGGCACAGTGACTCAAGCGCGAGCGGAATCCCTTCGCTAACGGGGATCGGACCGGCCAGAGTCTCAAGCACCTCCCTGATCGTCTCAAGTACCCGATTGCGCTCTGTCACCTTGTTAAGCAGCTGATCTCGCTCGATCGCGCTCGCCGCATAACCGGCGTAGACGGTCACCAGCTCAAGCTGATGGCGCTCGGGCCGACAAGGGGTGTCGCCGAACCCGGTAATGACACCCGCCAGCCCGTCCCTCGCCAGCACAGGCACTGACCACGAGCTTGCGATGCCGGTGTCGGCCGTGAACCCGTCGATCAGCTCCCAGTCAGCTGGTGCGTTCTCGGCTATCACCGTCCGCTCGGTCGCGGCGGCCACGCCAGCCGGGCCGCCGCTCGCGCCCATGGGAAGCCTCGCCAGAGCGTCGAGCAGCGCGTCCGGCAACCCCAGCGACGCCGCGCAGGCCAACTCGCCCCCGGCGGCGAGGTGCATGCACAACCGCTCAGCTCCAAGCGCCGCGCCCAGAGCCGACAAGATCAGCGACAGGCTCGATGACGCGTCGGCCGCGACCAGCTTGCCGGTCAGTCCGTGCAATCTGGTGAGCTGGCGTCGGGCCGATGAGTCAACTTCCTGGCCAGAAAGCAGCGCGATGACCTCGTCAGGATGGACAGCCGCCGGGTTGACTTCAGCGACAATCCGGCCGTGCCTGAGCACCACTATCCGGCTCGCCAGTCGGAACATCAGATCAAGGTCATGACATGCGATCACGACCGTGGTCTGGTGCCTGACCGCGGCGATAAGGTCCTCGAACTGAGCTGCGTACTTGATGCTGAGCGACTTGGTCGGCTCGTCCAGCAGCAGCAGCGGCGGCATGCCGGCCAGCGCTCTGGCGATCGCCACCAGTTGGCGCTGTCCACCGGACAGTGATCGAACGCTGCGCGTGGTGTCGGTCAGCGGTATGCCAAGACCGGACATCAAGGCGGAGGCATCGGCGTGCATTCTGACGTCGGAGAGCAGTTGGCGGCGGCGTTCCCGGCCGAGCATCAAGTTCGACGCGATGTCGAGGTTGTCGCACAGCGAAAGGTCCTGCCAGACTACGCCGACACCGCACCTGGCGACTGCCAGCGGATCAGCGGGCAACGGTCGGCCGCGAAACAGGATCTCGCCGCGCGAGGGCTTGATGTCGCCGCCGAGCGCGCGCAAGAGAGTCGTCTTGCCGGCGCCGCTCTCCCCCGCCAGCGCGGTGACCTCGCCGGGCATGATCGAGAGGTCGATGCCGTCGAGTGCCCGCACCGGCCCGAAGGTGACCGCCAGCCCGGACACCGAGATCACCGGCCTAGCGCCCGCACTGGCGACGCGATCGGCAGCCGGCGCCGCGACTACCCCGACATTACGCAAAGCAGTCATCTTTCAGCCTTCCGCCGCCCGCGCGTCGGCCCCGCGTTGTGGCAACGCTCGCACTACGGGCCTACCCGTTGCGGCACATCGCTTGGCGTGCGCGATAAGTACGGTCATGGCACCATTGTGCTACCTGCGAGCGGCTTCCCGACCTCGTAATTGGCCAGGTCAGGGCAGCTTCCAGTCGATCTCGCTGTCGCCAAGCCCGGTGAGCAGGCCGTTGGCCCGGCTGAAGGGGCGTGACCCGAAGAACCCGTGATCGGCCGACATCGGACTCGGATGCGCTGATTCGACCAGTGGCACACCACTCAGCAGCGGTGCCAGATTACGCGCGTCCCGGCCCCACAAGATGGCAACCAGCGGCTGGTCCCTGGCCGCGAGCGCCCTGATCGCCTGCTCGGTAACCGCCTCCCAGCCCTTGCCCCGGTGCGATCCTGGCTTACCTGGCTGCACCGTCAGCACTCGGTTGAGCAGTAGCACGCCACGCTCGGTCCATGGCGTCAGATCGCCGTTCGATGGCGCCGGGTGGCCTAGGTCGGCGCTGTACTCGCGGAAGATGTTGACCAGGCTGCGCGGTAGCGGCCGAACGCTCGGCGCCACCGAGAAGCTGAGTCCGACCGGATGCCCAGGGGTCGGGTACGGGTCCTGTCCGACGATCAGCACCCGAACCTCGTCAAATGGCTGCCTGAACGCTCGCAGCACGTTGTCCCCGGCCGGCAGGTAGGCCCGGCCTGCGGCTATCTCGGCACGCAGGAAGTCGCCTGCGGCGGCGATCTGGTCAGCTACCGGCGCGAGCGCCACTGCCCAGCCCTGATCAACTATGTCCTCAAGCGGCCGTCGGGTCACGGCAGATCACTGTAGTGCAATTCACGCGTTCGGCTGACCAGATACCTCGGCTACCCGGCGCGCGAGAAAGGCGCGCTCAGCGGGATTATCGGTGAGCTCAAGCGCGCAGCGGTAGGCGTGCGCAGCCTCGTCATTGCGGCCAAGGCGGCGCAGCAAGTCAGCCTTGGTGGCGGGCAGGTAGTGGTAACCGTCGAGCCGACCGTCCTGCTCGATCCTGACGATCTCGCCCAGCGCGGTGCGCGGGCCGCTGACCATCGCGGTCACCACGGCCCGGTTGAGCTCGACCACCGGCGATGGCCAGGCCCGCAGCAGTCGGTCGTACAAGGCGAGCAACTGCGGCCAGTCGGTGTCGGCGTAACTTGGCGCTTCGCCATGGACCGCGGCGATGGCGGCCTGCAAGGCGAACCGGCCAGGGCGCCCGCCCCGCACCGCCTCGACTACCAGCGCGCAGCCTTCGGCGATCTTGGCAGCGTCCCAGCGAGACCGGTCCTGCTCAGCAAGCAGCAGCAGATTCCCGGCCGCGTCGGTCCTGGTGGCCCGCCTGGCGTCGGTGATCAGCAACAGCCCGAGCAGGCCGGTGACCTCAGGTTCATCGGGCATCAGCAGGCGCAACATCCTGGCCAGCGCGACGGCCCGTTCGACCAGGTCCGCACGGACCAGCTCGGGACCGTCCGGTGCGGTGTGCCCGGTGGTGAATACCAGGTGCACCACAGTCAGCACTGCGTCGAGCCGGTCAGGCAATTCGGCCGGCTCGGGCACCCGGTAGGCGATTTTCGCTACCGAGATCTTTTTCTTTGCCCTGGTCACCCTGGCGGCCATAGTGGGTTCAGATACCAAGAACGCCTGCGCGATCTCGCCGGTGCTCAGTCCGCAGACCAGCCGGAGCGTTAGCGCGACCTGGGCCTCTCTGGCAAGCGCCGGATGGCAGCAGGTGAAGATCAGCCGCAGTCGATCATCAGTGATCGCGTCGCCAGCGGCGAGGTCGCCGGACGCGGCCGACTCGGCCAACTGCTCGGGGATGAGCAGCGGCAGCTTGGCCCGTAGGGTGCGATCGCGGCGCAGCCCGTCGAGTGCGCGGCGGCGCGCCGCCGTGGTCAGCCACGCGCCCGGATTGCGCGGCACGCCTTGTTTAGCCCAGGCGTCAAGAGCGGCCACATAGGCGTCCTGCACGCATTCCTCGGCTACATCCAGATCGCGGGTCACCCGCGCGGTCGCGGCGAGCACGAACGCCCATTCGCGGCGGTGCGCCTCGGCGACGGCGGCGCGGATCGCGTTGCGATCGCGCGCCGCCGCCTGGTCGCCTGACGAAGTCACGAGCCGTCAGTCACATGTTCGAGGTGTCCATGATCGGCCGGACCTCAACGCCGCCGAACCGCGCCGGGCACAACTTGGCGATCTCGATCGCGTGATCCAGGTCGCGCGCCTCGATCAGGTAGAAGCCGCCAAGCGCTTCCTTAGTCTCGGCGAACGGGCCGTCGGTGACAACGTCAGACCTGATCGAGGTGGCCGTCGAGGTCGGCTCAAGCGCGTCGCCGCCGATGATCTTGCCGCCCTTCTCAGCGACCTGGCCGGGGAACCGGCCATGCGCTTCGCCGACCTGCTGCCATACCTCCTGGCCACCGTTGGCATAGCCGCTCTCGGCCTCGTAAATCAGTATCGCGTACTGAGCCATCGTCGTTTCTCCTTGTGTTCGATCAGACCTTCGGTCCCCCCACGCCAGTTCCGACGAACGGCGTCGGCGCAGATCGACAGCAGCCGGAAGATTTTTCTGTTGTCTCGGTTAGCTGACGGCCGCTGCCTCGGCGCTGGCTCGCAAGTGCCGCACCGCCGCCGCCGGATCATGCGACCCGAACACCGCGGTGCCGGCCACGAAAACATCGGCGCCCGCCTGAGCGCACCGTTCGATGGTCTCGTCGCTCACTCCCCCGTCCACCTGCAGCCAGATCTCGCCGCCGTGTCTGCCGATCAGTTCCCTGGCCCTGGCGACCTTGGGCAGCACCAGGTCAAGGAACTCCTGGCCGCCAAAGCCCGGCTCGACAGTCATCACCAGCAGCATGTCGACTTCGGCCAGCAGATCGCTGTACGGGTCGATGGCGGTGCCCGGGTTGACGGCCAGCCCGGCCCTGGCACCCGCCGATCTGATCATCCGCAATGTCCGCACCGGAGCCTTCGAGGCCTCGGCGTGAATGGTGACATTGCGCGCGCCGGCGGCCGCGTAATCCGGTGCCCAGCGATCTGGGTCTGCGATCATCAGATGACAGTCGAGCGGCAGCGTCGTCTGCTTGGCCAGATCGGCGACCACGGGCAAGCCGATGGTCAGATTGGGGACGAAGTGCCCATCCATGACGTCGACGTGCAGCCAGTCGGCGACGTCAGCCACCTGGGCCGCGTCGTCGGCCAGACGGGCGAAATCGGCCGCCAGGATGCTAGGTGAGATCTGCATGCGCATGACACCGGCAGTCTAGGCCCCGGCACCACGGACGGGGCAGTGTCGTACCCATCCGCTAGCTTGCCTCGCATGAATCGGATCGTCGCGATGGAGGTCGCGTGCTTGCTACCGATGCACCAGAGCGCCTGCTTGACCGGGTGCGAAAGCTGCTGACGCAGGCCGAGGATGACGCCGTCACCCCGGCTGAGGCGCAGGCCTTCACGGCCAAGGCAGCCGAGCTGATGGCCAAATATGGCATCGACCGGGCGTTGCTTGCCGCCGATGAGCCGGCTAGCGACCAGGCAGCCAACCGGTTGCTGGACATCGACAATCCCTGGGCCAGGGAGAAGGCTCACTTGCTCTGCGGCCTGGCATCGGCGTTGCGCTGCCAGGCGATCTTGCTCGGCAGCAGCAGGCCGGGCAGCCGGGTGCACATCTTCGGCTTCAGCTCCGACATTGAGCGCACCGACTTGCTTTACACCTCGGTGCTGATCCAGATGGCGCACGGCCTGGCCGGGGCGCAGGTACCCGAGTGGAGCAGCAGCCCGCGGGCCTGGCGGCGAAGCTGGCTGCTCGGCTTCGCCACCGCGGTGATCGCCAGGGTGCGGCAGGCCGAGCACGGCGCGGTACTGGCCGCCACCAAGTCGACCACCCACGGCTCGGATCGGACCGCGCTGGTGCTTGCTGATCGCTCGCTGGTGATCCGCCGCCAAGTGGAGCAGGCATATCCGATCACGAGGAAGGCGCGGGTCACCTACAGCGGCAGCGGCTATCGCGACGGCTACGAGCGCGGCCAGCGCGCCGACATCGGCACCACCCGGCTCAACAGGACCAGGGGCAGGTCCCTCACTCGGCAGGCCGACTGATTGAGCCAGCTAGCTCAGGAAGCCCGGCGACACGACCCCCGAGCACCCGGTTAGCCGGATTCGCTGGGATCCGCTTGGGTGCCACGCGCGTTATGCGCCTTATCCGCCGACTCGCAGTAGGGCAATGAAGATCGCATCGGTCCCGTGCCGATGCGGCCAGAATTGCGCGTATCGGGAGTACGGCTCAGGACAGCGGAGCGCGGGGACTTCGCCGAGGATCGTCGGCGCGTCGAGTACCGACACGTGATCACGGGTGGTGAGCACGTCGGCCAGCACGACGCTGGTCTCCGCTGGGAGCGGAGAGCACGTGACATAGGCGACCGTGCCGCCTGGTGTGGTGGCATCGATCGCACTGGCGAGCAGGCCGCGCTGGGTCGCGCCAAGGTCGGTAACCTCGGCCGGGGTTCGCCGCCAGCGCGCCTCAGGCCGACGTCGCAGACTGCCAAGGCCAGAGCAGGGCACGTCAGCAAGGACGAGGTCAAAAGAGGCTGGCAGCCACGGAGGCGCGAGTCCGTCGGCAGTTATCACCTGGCCGACCTTAGTGTCGCGCAGCGCCGCAGCGATGAGCACAGAGCGATGCTGGTGTAGCTCAGCGGCCAGTACGACGGCACCTTGCTGTCCAGCCAGACCGGCCAGCAACCGAGCCTTGCCGCCGGGCCCGGCGCAGAGGTCGAGCCAGTGCTTGGCGATCCCGCCGGCTTCGGGCGAAGGCACCAGCGCCTCAGTGGTCGGGCCAGGTTCGGGCGGCGGGGTTAGCGCACCGGCTCTAGCCAGCGCGAGCACGGCCAGTTGGCTGGCCTCGTCCTGCACCCAGGCCCGGCCATCTGCCACCGGGGCGATCGCTGCCGGATCGCCGCCAGGCAAGTAGCCGCCGAGCGGTGACCACCTGGCTGGCTCAGCGCCAGCCAGGACCAGCTCAGCTTGGGTTGACAGGCCAGGAACCGCGGCCAAGTGCACCAACGGGCGCTCGTTATCGGCGGCGAGCGCTGCCTCGGTCTCGGCGAGCGAGCCGGCCGGGTCCTCGCCGAGCGCGGTCGCGACCGCCAGCACGATCCAGCGTGGGTGGCTGTACCTGATCGCGAGATGGCCAGGAAGATCAGCAGCTCGAGCTGGCGCCACGATCGCCAGCCAAGACTCAAGGTCGCGCGGTGCGATCCGGCGTAGGATCGCATTGACGAAGCCGGCCGGCTTGCGGCCGGCCATCGCGACCGTGAGATCGACGGTAGTAGCAACGGCAGCATGGGGCTTGACGCGCATGCCAAGCAGTTGATGTGCACCCACTCGCAGCGCCACGAGCACCGCCGGGTCAATCTGGCGCAGGTCACGATCGGCGCACAACGCAATGATCGCGTCGTAGCAGCCTTGGTTACGCAACGTGCCGTACACCAACTCGGTGGCCAGCGCAGCGTCCTGTCCGTCCAGGCGGCCGACCGCATCGAGCTGGCGAGCAACAAGTTGGCGTAGGCATCCCTGGTAGTCACAGCGGTGAGCACGGAATGCGCGAGCTGACGGGGTCCCTGCTGAGCAGCGGCCGGGGAGCTTGATCGGTTGTCGGCGCGATTGCGGTACCGGCCGCTTGGCCGACCTGGGCGCTGGTTGGGCTGACCGGTCATGTCAGTCGAACACCAGTGGCTTGCCGGTATTCGCCACGCCACGGAGCCAGTCAGCGGCAGCCATCCGCCGCTTGCCTTCCTGCTGGACGTCACTGAGCTGCACAGCGGTCGTGCCGGTGCCGACCAGAATTCGGCCGCCGACGGCGCGGACCTCACCAGCACCGATGTCCGCCCCGGCCAGGTCGGCCGCGCCGACCCGCCGCACCGGCCAGACTTTGAGGCTCAGCCCGTCCCACGTGGTCCAGCCGCCCGGCGCCGGCGTGCACGCCCTGATCTGCCGGTCGATCGCGAGCGCGGGCAGCTTCCAGCTCACCCTGGCGTCCGACTTGCTGAGCTTCGGCGCCACTGTCACCCCATCGGCGGGCTGCGGCCGGGCGGTCAGCTCGCCGGACTCGATCCCGTCCAAAGTCGCGACCAGCAATTCCGCGCCCGAGACGCTCAGCCGCTGCAGCAATTCACCGGCTGTGTCGAACTCGCGCACCGGCTCGGTCAGCACCCCGTAGACCGGCCCGGCGTCAAGCTCGGGCACCAGCTCGAACGTCGTCGCCCCGGTGACCTCGTCGCCGTGCAGGATCGCCCGCTGCACCGGGGCGGCACCGCGCCAGGCGGGCAGCACAGAAAAGTGCAGGTTCACCCAGCCGTGCGGCGGGATCGCGAGCGCGCTACGCGGAATCAGGGCACCGTAAGCGGTGACTGGGCAGCAGTCGGGCGCGATCTCCGCGAGCCGGGCCAGAAACTCAGGCTCCGATGGCCGCGCCGGCCGCAATACCTCGATGCCAGCCGCGCTGGCGCATTCGGCGATCGGGCTGGCGGCGACCTTGCGACCTCGTCCAGACGGTGCGTCTGGCCTGGTGACCACGGCCGCGACGGTGTGCCGCGAAGCAAGCAGCGCGGTCAGCGATGGCACTGCGGTCTGCGGGGTGCCCGCGAAGACCAGCCGCATCGGCTACAGCGCCTTGCCGTGGGTGAGGTGCGGCGACACCTTGACGGCGGGAATTTGCTCGCCCCACCACTGTGACGCCCTGATCTCCTTCATGGCCAGCTTGCGCTGCTCCGGGTCGAGCCGGTCGATGAACAGCACGCCGTCCAGGTGATCGGTCTCATGCTGCACGCACCTGGCCAGCAGCCCGCTGCCTTCGACGGTAATCGGCTCGCCGTACATGTTAAATCCCTTGGCCACCACGCCGAAGAAACGTTTGGTCGGATACGCCAGCTCGGGGAAGGACAGGCAGCCCTCGTCGTCGGTTTCCTCATCACCAGACAGGTCAAGATTCGGGTTGATCAGGTGCCCAAGCTGGTCATCCACGTAGTAGGTGAACACCCGAAGACCCACCCCGATCTGCGGTGCGGCAAGGCCAACGCCAGGGGCATCTTGCATGGTCTCGGTGAGATCGGCGACCAGCCTGCGCAGCTCAGCGTCGAAGTCGGTGACCGGCTCGGCCGGAGTACGCAAAACGGGATCTCCGAACAGGCGGATCGGCTTGATGCTCACCAGCATTCCTCCAGGCGCTAGACCACCGACGCCACTGCGCGTCAGGGACATCCCAGTCTACGAAACTCGGCCTAGCAGCAGGTGCATCGTCAAGCTGGCCGAAACTGGGCTAGTCGACGCTGGCGGCTGGCGAGCGCGCCTTGAATGCTGCCTTCCTGGCCGCGCGAGCGACGCTCGGGTCAGGATGGTGGTCACTCAACGCGGTCAGCAGGCTGGTCACTCCAGGGTGGCTCACCCGCCACAGGTCGGCGACGATCTCGGCCTGGTCCTCCGGCGGCAGGCTGGGCAGCAACTCGGCCACGACATCCTGCGGATTGGCCTCTTCAAGCAGGCCAGAGCCAAGGTCGACCAGCAGCCAGGTCCGGTCGGCCGGATCGAGTTGCACATCTTCGCCATGCTCAAGCAGCCAGACGGCACCATGCGCGCGCAGTAGCGGATGCTCAAGCGCGGCCCGCACCTCAGCAAGAGCCGAGAGCCCGATCCGGTCGAGCACCGCGAACGCGGCACCGCGCTGACCGGGCGAACCGGAGCCGGCGGCCTCGATCAGCTCAGCAGCGGCAACGGCTGGCTCCCTGGCCGCGAGCCAGGTCGTGATCTCGGCCTCGCCGTCCTCAGCGTCGCAGTTCGCCAAGGCCGCCAGCAGGCCGCGTCGTATCTCGCGGCGGCACCGAGCACGGGCACATGCCAGCCTTGAGCCCTCAGCCTGCGGTGCACGCCCCAGGTGCCAAGCGGCGACAGCGAGACGGTCAGGCTGCCGTCCGATTCCTCCGTGCCAAGCTCGACGACGGCCAGGTCGGCCAGAGTCTCTAGCGCCAAGGAGAGCGCCGAGCCCTGGTCAGGCGCGTCCGGACTATCCGCATCGGCGACCGGCGCACGCCCGGCTCCGGCGGCGGATGCGTAGGCGTCGAAGAGCCCGTCGATGGCGACCGGCTCACCGACCGTGTAGAGGGCGGTCGCGATGCCGTCAAGCTCCTCGGAGGCCAAGATCACCGCGAGCGCGGTATCCCACACTTCAAGCACGGCTTCGGTCGAGCCGCTGCCAAGAATGTCGGCCAGGCCGGACGGGTCTGGCATCGGCATGGTCGCGTCCCTGGTGGCGATCAGCACCTGCCAGGCTGCCGTGATCTCGCGCGGGGCGAGATCAAGCGCGGATGCGGCCACTGCCGTGATGGCCGGCTGAAGCTCGGCCGCGCTAGTCGGGCTGCCGGTCTGCGCCGCCCAGTTGTCCAGGTCGCGGGCCGCGCGCAGGAGCGGCGCCACGCGCGCCAGGCTGGCCAGATCCTCACGCGGTGCCAGCCGCACAGAAGGTAGCTTCCTCGGCCGCCTGGCGGCTGCTTCGGTGTCCCAGAGAAGCTCGGCCGCATGCGCTGTCGTCTGGTCGTCGGATCGCCTGTGCGGGTCTCTTCCGGCGGAGCCATGCTGTCCGCCGGCACCGCGCTGTCCCCCAGCACCGTGCGGCGGGCCTGGCCGCTGCGTTGAAGTTGCCACTCAAGCACCTTATGGCCTGGGCGGGGCTGCGTCAGATCAGCTCGGCCGGGTCAAGCTGCAGCCGAACCGTCCCTGGCTCCTTACCCGCGATGCGTTCGGCCAGGCCAGAGCGCAATGCGAGGGCAAGTTTGGTCCCCGCCGCCGACGGCACGCGCACCAGGAAACGTACTGCGTCAGGATCGGCGTCCGGACCCGCCGACGGCACCGGCACCGGTCCAAGCACCTGCGCCGAGGCCGGCAGGCAGACTCCGGCAAGCAGCGCAACGATCGCCTGCTCAGGTCCGGTGAGCGCCGCCATCCTGACGGCCGGAGGGAAGCTCAGCTCGGCGCGCTCGGCGAGCTCACGGTCGGCAAACGCGACCGGATCCCACCGGATCAGCGCCTGCACGGCACCAACGCTAGCGTCGGCCAGGATGACGACCTTCCCCCCGGCTGGGCCAGGGCGGACTAGGGCGGCGGCATTCAGCCAGCGTCGCATGGCTTCCTCGCCTGCTCGCAAGCTCGGCCGCCCGAGCAAGGCCCAGCCGTCAAGCAGCACAGCGGCGGTGTACCCGTCGGCGGCTGGCGGCTCGGCGCCCGGGGTCGCGATCACCAATGCTGGCGTCGCGGGCACCGACGTCAGCACGTCGTTCCCGCTTGAGGTGTGCACGACCACGCCAGGAAAGGCCCGGCGCAGTTCCTCGGCCGTCCGGCTGGCGCCGGTGACGAGGGCACGCAGACCGGCGTTCCCGCAATTTGCGCACGTCGCCTCCCGGCCGCACCAGCCACAGTTCGGCCGCTGGCGGGGACCGGCTAGCGCCACCGGACCAGCGCAATGCCCGCACCTGATCCGCGTGCCGCAGCGCTGGCAGGCCACGGCCACCAGGTAACCGCGCCTTGGCACCTGGAACAGCACCGGGCCGACCACCAGGCCTGCCCGCGCGGTGCGGAGCGCCAGGCTGGGCATTCGCGCCGTGCGCGCGGCTGGGTCCCGCTCCAGCTCACTGTCGTCGCCGGCCGGCCTGATCACCGGCGCATGCTGTCGGACCACGATCCTGTCGGCCACGAGTGGCTTGGCCCAGCCAGTCGAGATCAGCTGCGCCGACTCAGCCGTCCTGGTGAAACCGCCGATCAGCGCGGCAGCGCCAGACTGATGTGCCCGCAGCAGCAGCACATCGCGGGCGTGTGGGTACGGTGCCCGCGGCTCAGCATGCAAGTCATCACCATCGTCCCAGATCACGACCAGCCCAAGCGCAGCAACCGGAGCGAACATCGCCGACCGGGTGCCGACGACGACGTTGACCTGCTCACGGCAGACGGCGAGCCAGCGCCGATAGCGTTCGGCCGGGCCGAGCTTGGCCGCCAACGTAACGTGCGCACCTGGTCCGAGTGCCGCCGTCAGAGCCTCGTCGACCAAGGCGACGTCCTTGATGTCAGGCACCACGACCAGCGCGCCTCGGCCGCCAGCTTGCGCCGCAGCAGCCGCCTGCGCTATCTCGGCCGGCCAGGTTGGCCCAGGCAACGCCGTCCAGGCCGCGCGCGGCGCGCGACCTGCGGTGACAGCGGCCAGGAACGACGACCCGGCCAAGTAACGCGACCACAAGCAGTCGCCGGGCTCGCCGGGACTGGCCGGGCTGGCCATTTTCTGAATGGATTGTGATTGTGACTCGACCGTCGCGTGCCTGGGCGGTATTGCCAGCCGGAGCACATCGGCCAAGGTGCCGCCGTAACGGTCAGCCACCGCTCGGGCCAGAGCCGCGACCGGCGCGGTCAGCACCGGCTCCGATGACACCACCTTGTGCAGGAAGGCGAGCTGGCCCACGTGCTCACTAACGGCGACCCGTCCGACCAGGTAACCGTCGGTCAGCCGACCGGAGAACCTGACCTTGACCCGGCAGCCGGGCACCGCCGACTCAGCCATCGACTCCGGCACGAGGTAATCGAACAGCCGGTCAAGGTTCGGCAGCGGCACATCAACGGCAACCTGGGCGATCGGCAACTCGGCGGCCGGCGACGGGGCGGGTTTAGGGGCTCGCGCTGCCGCTGAGCCTGCCCGAGGTCGCTGTCCCCGAGGTGGCGTCACCGGCCAGCGGCCACCCGGAGCGCGTCAACCTTGTCGGTACGCTCCCATGGGAAGTCAGGCTCTTCCCGGCCGAAGTGACCGTAGCTGGCGGTCTGCGCATAGATCGGCCGCAGCAAGTCAAGATCCCTGATGATCGCCGCTGGGCGCAGGTCGAAGACCGCGAGCACGGCATCTTGGATTCGCTCGATCGGGATCTCTTCGGTGCCGAAGCACTCGACGAACAGCCCGACCGGCTTGGCCTTGCCGATGGCGTAGGCGACCTGAGCTTCGCAGCGCTCGGCCAGGCCAGCGGCGACGACGTTCTTGGCGACCCAGCGCATGGCGTAGGCGGCGCTTCGGTCGACCTTGGATGGGTCCTTGCCGGAAAAGGCACCGCCGCCATGCCGCGCCATGCCGCCGTAAGTGTCGATGATGATCTTGCGGCCAGTCAGCCCGGCGTCGCCCATCGGGCCGCCGACCTCGAACCGGCCAGTCGGATTGACCAGCAGGCGGTAGTTTTCGGCAGTCGAGGTCAAGCGCGGCGATCACCGGTTCGACCACCTTCTCCTTAATGTCAGGTGCCAGCAGCGCCTTCAGGTCGATGGCCGGGGCATGCTGGGTGGACACCACGATGGTGTCGAGCCTGACCGGCTCATTGCCCACGTACTCGATGGTGACCTGGGTCTTGCCGTCCGGCCTGATGTATGGGACCTCGCCGGACCGGCGGACCTCGGCCAGCTGCTTAGCGAGCCGGTGCGCGAGCATGATGGGCAACGGCATCAGCTCCGGGGTCTCGCGGCACGCATACCCGAACATCAGGCCCTGGTCACCAGCGCCCTGGCGGTCGAGCTCGTCGTCGCCTTCGCCTTCCCTGTGCTCGAAAGCGTGCGTGACGCCTTGGGCGATGTCCGGCGACTGCGACCCGATCGACACCGATACGCCACAGGACGCGCCGTCGAATCCCTTGGCCGACGAGTCGTAGCCGATCTCTAGGATCTTGTCCCTGATCAGGCCAGGAATATCGACGTAGGTCTCGGTTGTCACCTCGCCGGCGACGTGCACTTGACCGGTGGTAATAAGGGTCTCGACGGCCACCCGGCTGCGCGGATCGCCCTTGATCATCGCGTCGAGTACGGTATCGCTGATCTGATCGGCCATCTTGTCCGGATGGCCTTCAGTAACCGACTCCGATGTGAATAGGCGACGAGCCACGTGGCACCCTTCCTCGCATTAGGATCTCGCCGCAGTTTAGCGGCACCGTTCGCCGACAGGAGCTAGTGCCACCGAAGCAGGTCCCTTCCGTTCCTGTTGCCCGCGACTGCCAGATCGGCTGAGTCCGCTCGGCTAGGGACACTCGGTGCGATCGGCGAGCCGGGCCGCCACCAGATCCCAGATCACCTCAGCCAGCGCCTCCTTGGGACCACGCGGCACCGAGGTGCGCGACCCGTCCGCCGCCAGGATCTCGGCCGCGTTGTCCGCGGTGCCGAAGGCGCGGCCGTTCCCTACCTCGTTCATGACGATCAGATCGCAGCCCTTGGCAGCGAGCTTGGCCCGGCCATTGACGATCAGGTCACCAGTCTCCGCGCCGAAGCCGACGATCACCTGCCCGGCCTGGCGCCTGGTGGTCGACAATTCGCGCAAGATGTCCGGGTTCTCCGTCAGCTCGATCGGGGCCGGCGCGCCACCAGCCTTCTTAAGCTTGGTCTGGCTTCTGGTCACTGGGCGATAGTCGGCGACGGCCGCTGCCATCACGATGACGTCAGCGTCCTTCGCCGCAGTGATGACTTCGTCTCGCATTTGCCCGGCCGACTTCACCTGGACGACCTGAACGCCAGCGGGGTCAGCGAGGCCGGTGTTCGCGGCGACCAGCGTCACCCGCGCGCCGCGGGCGACCGCCGCCCTGGCGACGGCGTAGCCCTGCAGGCCTGATGACCAGTTGCCGATGAACCTGACCGGATCGAGCTCTTCCCTGGTACCGCCAGCCGAGATCACCACCCGGCACCCGGCGAGGTCCGGCTTGACGCCCGCCGTACCACGGTCAAGTACTCGCTGCGCGATCCTGAACAGCTCAGGCGGCTCGGGCAGGCGGCCAGGACCGCTGTCAGCTCCGGTCAGCCGGCCGGAGGCCGGCTCGAGCACGAGAGCGCCCCGGTTGCGCAGAGTGGTCGACATTAGCCACGGTGGCTGCGTTTTGCCACATCTCGGTGTGCATGGCCGGGGCGAAGATCACCGGGCAGCGGGCCGTCAGCAAGATGTTGCCGAGCAGATCAGGTGCCAGCCCGGCAGCCGCCCGTGCCAGCAAGTCAGCCGTGGCCGGAGCGACGAAGATCAGATCGGCCTCCTGGCCGAGACGCACATGAGCCACCTCAGGCACGTCGTCCCACGCACTGGTGGTGACGGGCTGGCCAGACAGCGCCTCCCAGGTAGCGGCGCCGACGAAGCGGAGCGACTCCGGGGTCGGCACGACTCGTACGTGGTGTCCCGACTCAGTGAAGAGCCTGAGCAGCTCGCAGACCTTGTAGGCAGCGATTCCCGCGCCTACGCCCAGGACGATGCGCATCGGCGGACAGGGGCCGGCGTCAGACTACCGGCACCTCAAGCTGCTCGGCCTGCAGCATGCCCTCGCTGATCTCGCGCAGCGCGATCGACAGCGGCTTCTCCTGGACCCTGGTCTCCACCAGCGGGCCTACGTACTCAAGCAGGCCTTCGCCCAGCTGGGCATAGTAGGCGTTGATCTGCCTGGCCCGCTTCGACGCCATGATGACAAGACCGTACTTGCTGTCCACTACCTCGAGCAGCTCGTCGATCGGCGGGTTGATGATTCCCTCAGGCACCGGGGTACTTGCCACAATTAACCTTCCTGATCGCATGCCGATATAGGGACCGGCTTGGCTGTTATCAAGGCTACCAGCTGAGCGGATACGTCATTGACCGACTCGTTCACAAGCGTGAGATCGACTGAGTCAATAACGTGGCCCGATCGCACAGGGCACTCTAGTCGCGCCAGATCAGGCGATGGCGCGAATTTCGGGCGGGCGCGCGGGGGCGTGGTCAGCATTACCCGATCCCGTCCGACGAACCGGATCAGTCACGGATGTGCCGCCCCCGTCCCCGCGCGACGTGCCTGCTCTGGGCCCTGACTGAGGGAAGACCGCTGAGGCCGACTGACTGTGCTTGACAGCCAGTAGTCGCCAGCCGCGGTCGTCCGCTCGGCTAGTGAGCGCAGATCGTCAGACCTCGCGGAACTCGTTCTCAAGCGCCATCCGCTGGTTCGCGCCAAGTCCGCGAACCCGTCGCGACTCCGCAATACCGAGTCGCTCCATTATCTGCTTGGCACGGACCTTGCCCACGCCCGGCATCGACTCAAGAAGTGCCGACACCTTCATCTTGCCAACGACGTCATCCGTCTGGCCTTCTTTGAGGACCTGCGGCAGGCTCGTTGCAGCGTGCTTGAGCCTGTTCTTGATCTCAGCACGCTCCTTGCGAGCCTTGGCCGCCTTCTCAAGAGCGGCTGCTCGCTGCTCAGGGGTCAGGGGAGGAAGAGCCACGCGTGGTCACCTCGGGTTTCGTATCGAAAAACTCTGTTCGCGAGGGGAAACTAGCGAGTTCAGCCCGCCGGGACAACACAAACCTCCGTTTGGCACGTCACAATTTATCCAATATTACCTTAACGAACACATACGAGTACTCACCGTTAAGCTTCCTAGTGAGACGCCTTGTGAAAAGAATCACCGCTGTCACGTGTGCATCGTCTGCATCAAACACCTCGATTATCACTTGTGCACCGTAGGGCTACTCAGGTTTCAGCAAAGCTCCGACCTGCACAGATTCCAACGCGCTCCAGAGGTGCCGCCGCAGCCGACGGACGGCGGTGGCGCGGCGCGGGCCCGGGGCGTGGCGCTGGCGCGCGGGGCGCGGGGGTGCCGGGGCGGGGCCGCGGCGCGGGCCGGGGCGTGGCGCTGGCGCGGGGCGGCGCAGCGGTGCCGGGGCGGGGGCTGCGGCGCGGGGGTGCCGGGGCGGGGCTGCGGCGCGGGGGTGCCGGGGCGGGCCGCGGCGCGGGGCGTGGCGCTGGCGCGGGGCGGCGCAGCGGTGCCGGGGCGGGGCTGCGGCGCGGGGCGGCTGTGCTGTGGATCGGCGGGTCCGGCGCTCCGCGCCGATTGCCGTTCCTCAGCTGCGAGCGGACCTGCGCGCTGGATCGGCTACCACGAGAAAAGATGGCTAAGAGCCATTGCCAGGCCAGGGACTGCGCGGGCCAGGGCCGGGACTGCGGGCCTCCCAAGCTTCCCTTCACCGGCTTGCGCAGTTACCGGGTTCACGCCTGGCCATCGCGAAATCCCCGGCGACCGCCAGCAGCAAGCCGCATCGCTGGCGCTCTGCTGCTGTTGCACCAGCCGCCCGAGCGACGTCGCCGCTCCAACCATGTCGCCAGGGGCGCATGACCGGAGCGGCGATGTCGTTGCCGCCGCGCCGGGGAACGACAACACCGGTACGACGATGCTGCCAGACCTCGGATTGGGGACCGGCAGCATGCGCCAGGTCCAGCCAACAACAAGGCGAGCGCGACGGTGTCAAGCTGAGCAGGGACGGCCGGGCGGGCACGACCGGGGCGGCGCGGACGGCGGGCACGACCAGGACTCGGCGGCGCGGACGGCGCGCACGACCAGGACCCGGCGGCCCGGGGCGGCGCGCACGACCAGGACCCGGCGGCCCGGACGGCGCGCACGACCAGGGGCAGGCGGCACCAAGAGCGGCGGGCACAGCCGAGGGCAAGCGGCACCACGAGCGGCGGGCACAGCCGAGGGCAGGCGGCACCAAGAGCGGCGGGCACAGCCGAGGGCAGGCGGCACCAAGAGCGGCGGGCACAGCCGAGGGCAAGCGGCACCAAGAGCGGCGGGCACAGCCGAGGGCAGGCGGCGATTAGCTGACCTCGGCGGCTGGGCGGCGGAGGTCGGCGGCCAAGGCGGCACCAAGAGCGGCGGCGGCGGCGCCGGGGTCGGCGGCCTGGGTGATGGTGCGGCCGATGACCAGCAGGTCCGCGCCGGCGCGCAGGGCAGCTTGCGGGGTGTCCACTCTGGCCTGGTCGTCGGCCGCCTGGCCAGCTAGGCGGATACCTGGCGTGATCAAAAGGATGTCGGGGCCGACGGCGGCCCGGACGGCGGCCACCTCCCGAGGTGAGCACACCAGGCCCCGGGCCCCGGCCGCGACCGCGATCTTGCCAAGGCGGCATGCGGCCTCGGCGACTGGGCCGGCCAGGCCGAGCAAGTCGAGGTCAGCGTCATGGAGCGAGGTCAGCACCGTCACCCCGATGATCTTGGTGAGCGGGAGTGCCTTCACGGCGGCCTCGATGGCGGCCGGGCCTGCCGCGGCGTGCACGGTCAGCAAATCCGGACGTAGTTTGGCGACTGAACGGGCCGCACCGGCGACCGTGGCCGGGATGTCGTGCAGTTTCAGATCGAGGAACACGTCGACGCCGCGGGCGCCGCGCACCGAGGCGACGACCTCAGGCCCGTAGCGCAGGTAGAGCTCGAGTCCGACCTTGAGCGTGCTGACGTGCGGGGTGACTAGGGCCGCCCATTCCGCTGCGGTGTCGAGATCGGGTGCGTCCAATGCGACGGCAATAGGAGCACGGTCGGTCATCTTCGCTCCATCCTCTGTTCGTGCGCGGCAGCGACAACTTCGGCGACTTTGCCAATCCCGCGCCTGGCCAGTTCCTCGTCGAGTTCGCGCAGGATCCTGGCGCAGGCCGACGGGTCGTGGAAGATGGCGGTGCCCACACTGACCAGGGATGCCCCGGCCAGCAGCAGCTCAAGAGCATCCCGGCCGGTCATCACCCCGCCCATGCCGATAATCGGCACATCGGGCAGGGCGGCGCGAACCTGCCAGATGCAGCGGACAGCGATCGGCCGGATGGCTGGCCCGGACAGCCCTCCGGTCATGCCGGCGAGCACCGGGCGCATGGTGTCAGTGTCGATCACCATGCCGAGCAAGGTGTTGATCATCGAGAGTCCGTCGGCGCCGGCCGAGACGCAGGACCTGGCGATCGCCACGATGTCGGTGACGTCGGGGGAAAGCTTGGCGAAGACCGGGATGTCGTACCTGGCTCGCGCCCGCACCGCCTCGATGACGGCACCGGCGTCGACCGGGTCGCAGGCGAACACTTGGCCGCGGTGCTCTACGTTGGGGCAGGAAATGTTGACTTCGATCGCGGTCACGCCGGCCGCGTCGGACAACCGGGCGGCCAGCTCGGCGTACTCATCCACGGTGCTGCCCGCGATCGATACCACCGCTCGCGCGCCCCGGGAGAGCAGCCAGGGCAGGTCGCGCTGCAGGAACGCGTCGATCCCCGGACCCTGCAGGCCGATCGAATTGAGCATGCCGCTGCTGGTCTCGGCCATCCTCGGGGTTGGCCGACCGGCCCTGGGCGCCAGCATCACCGACTTGGTGACGATCGCCCCGATCTTCGACGACATCAATGAACTGGGCCAGCTCCCGGCCTGCGCTGGCGCAGCCAGAGGCGGTGAGGATCGGGTTGGGCAACTCCGTGTTGCCGAGCCGCACCCGCAGATCAGGCGCCATGGCCGGTCCTCCTGGCCTGATCGATCCGGCCGGCCCCGGTAGGGGCCGCGGGCGCGGGTGCCGTCCGGCGCATCTTGGGCTCCCAGCCGGGCGCGCCAAAGGCATCGAACGGGATGGTGCCCACCTCGTCCCAGCGGACTTGCTCGCCGCGGAACACCGGCCCGTCCACGCAGGACCTGACCATCCTGGTGATCCCGTCCGTGCCGACCACCGGCAGCACGCAGGTCATGCAGACCCCGATGCCGCACGCCATTGCCTCTTCGACGGCGACTTGGACCGGGATGTCATATCGGCGGCCGAGCGCGGTCACCTGACGCAGCATCGCCATCGGGCCGCAGGCGTAAATGACATCGGTCCTGGCTTCATGAATCACCTGGCCGAGCATGTCGGTGACGACGCCGCGCACGCCGAGCGAGCCGTCCACCGTGGTAATCGTGGCTGACCGGCCGGTGCGCCGGGCCGTGAGCGCACCGAATACCTTGTCGCCGCTGGCCGCGCCGAGCAGGAAGTCGACCTGGCAGCGCCGCTCCCTGAGCCGACCGGCCAGCGCGAACAGCGGCGCACTGCCATAGCCACCGCCCACCAGCAGACAGCTGACCGGATCGCGCGGCACCGGGAACGGTCGCCCGAGCGGACCGGTCAGGTCAAGCAGGTCCCTGGCCTTGCGCTCGGCCAGCCAGCGGGTGCCTCGCCCGGAGGTGGCGAAGACGAACTCGACCGTGCCGCCGTGGTCAGGCCGCACGTCATGAATGGAGAAGGCGCGCCGCAGCAGCATCGACGTGTCGGGTCCGCCGACCGCGACGGCCACGAACTGCCCCGGCTTAAACCTGGCCGCGATCCCGGGCGCGACCACGGTAATCGCGTAATAGGCATCGATCTGCCTGACGGTCAGCACCGTGCCCCTGACCTGCAGCGGCCCGGACTCAGCGTCGTGATCTGTCACCGTCACCGCTGCCCGACCCCGCGAATCGTCGCCGCATGCTGCTGCAAGGACCGCACGCCCACCTCGTTCCTCATGATGGCCTCGATGCCCTGAACGACCGCGGCCAGCCCGGCCATCGTCGTCACGCAGGGCAGGCCACGGCGCACGGCTGCGGTCCTGATCTCATAACCGTCGCGGCGCGGACCGGGCTCGCCCGGCCAGCCGAACGGCGTGTTGATCACCAGGTCCACCTGCCCGTCCAGGATCCGTTCCACGATCGTCGGCTCGCCCTGCGGCCCGCGACCGTCGCCATGCTTACGAACGATCGTGGCATGCACCCCGTTGCGCCGCAGAACCTCACCGGTACCTCGGGTCGCCCAGATCTCAAAGCCCAGGTCAGCGAGCCGCTTAACCGGAAAGATCATGGCCCGCTTGTCCTTGCTTGCGACTGACACGAAGGCACGGCCCTTCACCGGCAGCGGGCCGTAGGCGGCGGCCTGCGACTTCGCGTAGGCGGTGCCGAAATACTCATCGATGCCCATGACCTCGCCGGTCGACCGCATCTCAGGCCCGAGCAGCGTATCGACGCCCGCACCTGACTCATCGGCGAAGCGGTTGAACGGCAGCACCGCCTCCTTCACCGCGATCGGCGCATCGAGCGGCAGCGTCCCGCCGTCGCCGGACGGCGCCAGCATTCCCTCCGCACGCAACTCCGCGACCGTGGCCCCGAGCATGATCCTGGTCGCCGCCTTGGCCAGCGGCACCGCCGTCGCCTTCGACACGAACGGCACCGTGCGGGAAGCGCGCGGATTCGCCTCAAGCACGTAGAGCACTCCGGCGGCTAGTGCGTACTGAACGTTGAGCAGCCCGCGCACCCCGACGCCGCGTGCGATCGCCTCGGTGGACGCGCGAACCGACTCGATGTACTCATGCCCGAGCGTGATCGGCGGCAGCGCGCACGCTGAGTCGCCGGAATGGATCCCGGCTTCTTCGATGTGCTCCATGACCCCGCCGAGATACAGCTCCGATCCGTCGAACAGGGCATCTACATCAATCTCGATGGCATCGTCAAGAAAACGATCAATCAAAACGGGATGCTCGGGGCTGGCCTGCGTGGCTCGTTCCATATAGCCGTGCAGGGTGGGTTCGTCGTAGACGATCTCCATCCCACGGCCGCCCAGCACATAGGACGGCCTGACCAGCACCGGGTACCCGATCTCGGTCGCGATCGCGGCCGCGTCAGGCACCGAGAGCGCGGTGCCGTGCCGTGGCGCGAGCAGCCCGGCCGCCGCGAGCACCGCGCTGAACTCGGACCGGTCCTCGGCCAGGTGAATGGCCTCGGGTGAGGTGCCGAGTATCGGCACTCCCGCCGCGGCGAGTGACCGGGCCAGGCCGAGCGGCGTCTGGCCGCCGAGCGAGACGATGACCCCGGCGACCGGCCCGGCCAGTTGCTCGGCGTGCACGACTTCGAGCACGTCCTCAAGCGTCAGCGGCTCGAAATACAGCCGATCCGAGGTGTCGTAGTCGGTCGACACGGTCTCCGGGTTGCAGTTGACCATCACGGTCTCGAACCCGGCCTGCGCAGCGGCAAAGCACGCGTGCACGCAGGCATAGTCGAACTCGATCCCCTGGCCGATGCGGTTCGGCCCACTGCCGAGGATGATCACCTTCTGGCGGGTCGACGGAGGCACCTCTGTCCCCTCGTCGTAACTGGAGTACAGGTAAGGCGTGCGGGCGGCGAACTCAGCCGCGCAGGTATCCACCGTGTGATACGCCGGCCGCACCCCGAGTTCGTGTCGCCGGCTCGCTCAGCTCGGCTTCGGTCAGCCCGGTCAGCTGACCGAGTTGCGCGTCGGAGAAGCCCATGGACTTGGCCTGCGCCAGGCCGCTGATCGAGCGACGAGCCGGCCCGCACGATCCGTTTCGAATGATCTTCGATGGTCTTGATTTGCTCGATGAACCACGGGTCGATGCCTGATGCGCTGGCGAGCTCAGCCACGGTGGCACCGGCTCGCAGGGCCTGATGCAAGGTGGAGATCCGGCCGTCGTGCGGTGCCGCGCAGCGGGCGATCAGCGCCGCGCGATCGCCGACCGAGGTGTCCCAGCGCAAGGGGGCGCTGCGCTGCTCAAGTGAGCGTAGGGCCTTTTGGAGCGCCTCGGGGAACGATCGGCCGATGGCCATCGCTTCGCCGACCGACTTCATGTGCGTGGTCAGCACCGGATCGGCGCCGGGGAACTTCTCGAACGCGAAGCGCGGCACTTTGACGACGACGTAGTCCAGTGCGGGCTCGAAGCTGGCCGGGGTCACTCCGGTGATGTCGTTGCGGATCTCGTCCAGGGTGTAGCCGATGGCAAGGCGCGCGGCGATCTTGGCGATCGGGAAGCCGGTCGCCTTGGAGGCTAGGGCGCTGGAGCGGGAGACCCGAGGATTCAGCTCGATCACGACCAAGCGGCCGGTCTGCGGGTGGACGGCGAACTGGATGTTGCAGCCGCCGGTATCGACGCCGACCGCGCGAAGTACCGCGATGGCCAGATCGCGCATCCGCTGGTACTCACGGTCGGTCAGCGTCATCGCTGGCGCGACCGTGACCGAGTCGCCGGTGTGCACGCCCATCGGGTCGACGTTCTCGATCGAGCAGACCACCACGACGTTGTCGTGCTTGTCGCGCATCAACTCAAGTTCGTACTCTTTCCAGCCGAGAATCGATTCTTCAAGCAGCACTTCAGTGACCGGGCTCGCGTCGAGGCCGGACCCGGCCATCCGCCGCAGGTCACCGAGGTCGTAGGCGATGCCCGAGCCGGTGCCGCCAAGCGTGAACGACGGCCGGACCACGACAGGGAAGCCGAGGTCGCCGACCGCGGCCTCGCATTCGGCCAGGCTGTGGCAGATCGAGCTGCGAGGCACCTCGCCGCCAAGGCCGGTCACGATCTCCTTGAACCGCTTCCGGTCCTCGCCGGCCTGAATCGCGTCAATGTCGGCGCCGATCAACTCAACCCCGTAGCTGGCCAAGATGCCGGCTTCGTGCAGGGCGACGGCCGCGTTCAGCGCGGTCTGGCCGCCGAGCGTCGGCAAGATCGCGTCCGGTCGCTCGGCCGCGATGACCTTCTCCAGGATCTCCAAGGTGATCGGCTCGACGTAGGTGGCGTCGGCGAACTCAGGGTCGGTCATGATCGTGGCCGGGTTTGAGTTGACCAGGCTGACCCTGATGCCTTCCTCGCGCAGCACCCGGCACGCCTGGGTGCCTGAATAGTCGAACTCGCACGCCTGGCCGATCACGATCGGGCCCGAGCCGATCACGAGCACGGAGTGCAGGTCCGGTCGTTTCGGCATCAGGCCGCCTCCCCCATCAGCTGGCAGAACTCTGCGAAGAGGCCGACCGCGTCGTGCGGTCCTGGTGCCGCCTCCGGGTGGTACTGGACGGCGAAGGCTGGCCGTTGCGTCAGGGCCAGTCCTTCGACCACGCCGTCGTTCAAGTTGATATGGGTGACTTGGGCCGGCCCGAATTCGGTGTCGAACTCGGCGCCGGGCCCCCCGGCTGGCATGGCAACAGCGAAGCCGTGATTGTGGCTGGTGATGTGGACACCCCTGGTGCGCTGGTCTTGCACCGGCTGGTTCACGCCGCGATGGCCGAACCGCAGCTTGTAGGTCTCCAGCCCAAGCGCCCGTCCGAGAATCTGGCTGCCGAGGCAGATCCCGAAGGTCGGAACTCGGGCTTGGAGTACCGCGCGCATCGCGTCGACGGCGTAGCCGCAAGCGGCCGGATCGCCGGGGCCGTTCGCGAAGAACACGCCGTCCGGGCTGGTCGCCAGGATCTGCTCGGCCGTGCTGGTCGCTGGCAGCACTCGCACCCGGCAGCCGAGCCTGGCCATCGCGAGCGGAGTGGCCGTCTTGATGCCGAGGTCGACGGCGGCGACCTGGAATCTGACCGGCGTGCCGGGCGGCGGCTCGACCGTGTAGGGCTCAGGCGTCGACACGACGCTGGCCAGGTCGGCACCCACCATGCCAGGGCTGGCCTGGACCCTGGCCACGAGCTCGGCCGGGTCGGTCGCTGTCGTGCTGATGGCGGCTCGCATGGCGCCGCGGTCACGCAGATGCAAGGTCAAGGCGCGGGTGCCGGTGATCGCGATGCCGGGAATCCCGCGGGCTTTGAGCTCAGCATCAAGCGTCCTGGCCGCGCGCCAGTTCGACGCGACCGGCGACTCATCCCTGATCACGAAGCCGCTGACCCAGATGTCCCGCGATTCGTTGTCGTCGTCGTTGATGCCGGTGTTGCCGATGTGCGGCGCGGTCATCGCGACGATCTGCCGACAGTAGCTCGGGTCGGTCAAAGTCTCCTGATAGCCGGTCATCCCGGTGTTGAATACCGCCTCGCCGAACCGCTCCCCCTCGGCGCCGAACCCGGTACCGCGGAAGGTCGTGCCGTCTTCGAGTACCAAGAGCGCCGGCGGCCTGGTGCTGATCCCCGTCATCGGACCAGCTTGCCATCGAGCACAGTCGGGGTGCCGCGCAGGAAGGTGCCAATAACCTGGCCAGGCAGGGTCATCCCGGCGAACGGACTGTTCCGGCTGCGGGAGGCGTGCGCCGCCGGATCGACAATGCCAGCCGCGGCCGGGTCATAAAGCACCAAGTTGGCAGGTGAGCCGGCCGCGATCGGGCAGCCATGCCGCAAGCTGTGCTCGGTCCCGTGGCCGGTCACCGGCGAGCCGTTCAGCCGACCGATCGCGGCAGGCCGCATCGACATCCGGTCGGCCACCGCGGCCCAGTCAAGCAGGCCGGTGCTGACCATGGCTTCCTGCACGACTCGCAGCGCTGTTTCCAAACCCGTCATTCCGAAAGAAGCGATCGACCACTCGGATTCCTTCGCCTCCACCGGGTGCGGGGCATGGTCGGTGGCCACGCAATCAATGGTGCCGTCGGCCAGCCCCGCCCGCAGCGCAGCGATGTCATCGGCCGTCCTGAGCGGCGGATTCACCTTGTAGATGGGGTCATAACCCGCCGTCAGCGCATCGGTAAGCAGCAGATGATGCGGTGTCACCTCGGCGGTAACTCGCCAGCCTTTGGATTTGGCCCACCGGATGATCTCCACCGAGCCGGCCGTCGAGACGTGGCAGAGATGCAGCGCCGAGCCGACGTGCGCGGCCAGCAGACAATCCCTGGCGATGATCGCCTCTTCGGCCACGGCCGGCCAGCCAGTCAGGCCGAGCCTGGCCGACATGGCACCTTCATTGATCTGGGCGCCCTTGGTCAGCTTGGGCTCCTGCGCGTGCTGGGCGATGACGCCGTCGAACGCCTTGACGTACTCAAGGGCGCGCCGCATCAGCGTCGCGTCAGCTACGCACTGGCCGTCGTCGGAGAACACCCGGACGGCCGCCGCCGAGTCGGCCATCGCACCAAGCTCAGCAAGCTGGTCGCCGCGCAGCCCGGCCGTGACCGCACCGACCGGCTGGACGTCGCAGCGGCCTGCCTGCCTGCCGAGCCGCCAGACTTGCTCGACGACGCCGGCCGTGTCGGCGACCGGATCAGTGTTGGCCATCGCATGCACGACGGTGTAGCCGCCGAGGGCGGCGGCAGCGGTGCCGCTGGCCACGGTCTCGGCGTCCTCCCGGCCGGGCTCGCGCAGGTGGGCGTGCAGATCCACCAGGCCAGGCAAGGCGATCAGGCCGTCGGCGTCCAGCAGGCTTGAGTTGGTGCCGCTGTGGCTGGCGCGGCCCGGCTTCGCCACCTCGGTGATCAGCATGCCGTCGATCACGATGTCGGCGGGCTCGCCACCGAGCGGCCGGACATTCTTGATCAGCCAGCTTCCGCCGGTCATGCGACTGCCTCCGCTGGCTCGGGCTGGCCCACCGTCCTGGCTGCTTCCTGGCCGCCTGGCTGGCCGCCTGGCTGGCTGCCGCCTGAGCCGCCGAGCAGCAGGTACAGCACCGCCATTCGGACGGACACACCGTTGGCGACCTGTTCCACGATGGTGGACCTGACCGAGTCGGCCACTTCGGCGGCGATCTCGACACCCCTGTTCATCGGGCCAGGATGCATCACGATCGCATGCCCAGGCAGCAGCGCCATCCGGTCGCCATCCAGCCCGTATCGCCTGCTGTACTCGCGCACGCTGGGGAAGAAGGCCTCGGACATGCGCTCGTGCTGCACGCGCAGCATCATCACGACATCGCTGACTGGCAGCACCGAGGAAAAGTCGTAGCTGACTGAGCATGGCCAGGTGTCGACGGCGACTGGCAGCAAGGTCGGCGGTGCGACCAGCGTGACCGACGCGCCGAGGGTTTTTAGCAGCCAGACGTTCGAGCGGGCGACCCGGCTGTGCAGGATGTCACCGACGATCGCGACGTTGAGCCCGGCCAGCCTGCCCAGCCTGCGCCTGATCGTGAACGCGTCAAGGAGTGCCTGAGTCGGATGCTCGTGCGTGCCGTCCCCGGCATTGACTACGCTGCCCCTGACCCACTCGGCCAGCCGGTGCGGCGCACCCGAGGCGTTGTGCCTGATCACCACGGCGTCGGCGCCCATAGCCTGGAGGGTGAGCGCGGTGTCCTTCAGGCTTTCGCCCTTAGCCACGCTTGAGCCCTTGGCGGAGAAGTTGATCACGTCGGCCGACAGCCGCTTGGCCGCCGCCTCGAATGAGATCCTCGTTCTGGTCGAGTCTTCGTAGAAGAGATTCACCACGGTGCGGCCGCGCAGGGTGGGCAGCTTGGGAATGGGCCGTCCGGCCAGGCGGGCGAGTTCCTCGGCCGTGTCGAGGATGGCGACAGCGTCATCCAGACTGAGGTCGGCGCACGAGATCAGGTGTCGATTCACCGGTCCAACTCCGCTCCGCCGGCCGCTTCTGGCCGACCTTGCCAGGGACCTGTCTCGGGAACCTGGTCTGGAGATTTCTCTGGACCTGTCTCGGGGCCCGGCTCGGGACGCGGCTCGGCCAGGATCGTCACCGAGTCGACGCCGTCAGTCTCGGCGAGCAGCACCTTGACCGCTTCGCGCTTGGCGGTCGGCAGGTTCTTGCCGACATAGTCCGCCCTGATCGGCAGTTCGCGGTGACCACGGTCCACCAGCACGGCGAGCTGCACTGCCCGAGGCCGGCCAAGGTCGTGGAGCGCGTCGAGCGCGGCCCTGGCGGTGCGGCCTGAGTACAACACGTCGTCGACCAGTACGACCACCTTGCCATCGATCCCGGCGGCAGGCACCTCGGTCGGCCCGAGCGGCCGTGCGGGCCGTAGCCGCAGGTCGTCGCGGTACAAAGTGATATCGAGTGAGCCGACTGGGACGTCGATCCCCTCGGTCTGCGCCAGCCGAGCCGCCAGCCGCCGCGCGAGCGGCACTCCCCTGGTCGGGATGCCAAGCAACACGACATCGCTGCCGCCATCGGTGCGCTCAAGGATCTCGTGCCCGATCCGGCTGAGAGCGCGCCGGATCTCATCCGCCCCGAGCACGGACTTGCCGATCGGCGAGGCGCCAGAAGCCTGAGTGAACGAGTCGGCCGAATCCGACCCAACCGTCGAAGGCTTCGCTACTGAGCCAGGCATAAACGGACCTCCTTACCCGCCTCACGGGACGGGCCTTAAAGGACGTCGAACGCGTCCAATGTACCAGTACGCCCTCCGGCCCGGCCGAACCCGCCCGAGGTCACGACAACGGGGGTCCCCCGTTGTCGTCTGTGTAGCAACGGGGGACCCCCGTTGCTACTCAGGACTGGGCGCGGGGCGGCGGGGTTTGTGATCTTGATTACATCTGGGCGGTGACCGACGGATTAGCCGATTTTGAGTTGGGGTCAGTAATCAGGATGAACGCCGACAAACACGGCTAGACGAGTATTCACCGCGTTCTGCCAGGTACTCGATAGACTGCCCCGGTGTTGCTACAGCACGCGCAAGTTAAACCAGTTTTTGCCGTTCGGCTTGACCTTGTCGTGCTCGCGGCCTACCGTCACTGTCCGTAACCATCTCTGACTTTCAATGTGTGAGGCCAGGTAACCGGATCATGCCATCTGATTACGCGAAGACCCTCGGCGCCCGGTTGCGCGCCATCCGCACGCAGCAGGGCCTGTCCTTGCATGGCGTGGAGGAGAAATCCCGCGGCCGTTGGAAGGCAGTCGTAGTCGGGTCCTACGAGCGCGGCGACCGCTCAGTTACCGTGCAGAAGCTGGCTGAGCTGGCCGAATTCTACGGCGTCCCAGTGTCTGAGCTGCTGCCGGGCGATGCCGCTCCTGGACTGCTCGCGCCGGCGCCCAAGCTGGTCATCGATCTTGAGCGGATGGCACAGCTGCCGAGGGAACAGGCTGGTCCGCTAGCCCGCTACGTCGCCACTATTCAAAGCCAGCGCGGCGACTACAACGGCCGGGTGCTGTCGATACGCCAGGAGGACCTGAGGTCCCTGGCCGTGATCTACGACAAATCACCGACCGATCTCACTGAAGAGCTGATCAGCTGGGGAATACTCGACTCCGCCGCGCGCGGTTCCATCGAGCAGTCCTGACGAAGACATCGCCACGAGCGACGTCAAGCTGAGTGATCCGGGTCGGCCGCTCGCTATGGCCGACCCGGATCACATCGCGGCCGGCAGCGGTAGCAGGGGCTGGCCAGGAACGCCGAGCGCACTTTCGGCCAGCGAGACGAAGGTCGCCGCGTCACGCAGCAGGTCATCGGCTTCTCGGGCCGACACGGCGCGCGGCAGACCGGCCTCGGCCGCTGCTCGCTTGCCAGCGCCAGCAGCGAAGAACGCGGCCCACTCGCTCAGCGTCGGCTCCACCCGAGGCAGCAACTCCCAGACGCTCAGCGGCCGCTTGCGGCGTGGGGCTGGCTCGGCCCGGGCGGCCACGAGCGCCGCGGCCGCCCGCAGCGCGGCCAGGTGGGCGCCCACGTACCTGCCGCCAGCGGCTGGATCGCACTCCGCTGCCAGCAGACCTTGCCTGGCCGACTCAAGCAGTGCCAGCGCAGAAGGGGCAACCCGGCAACGCGGCCGCTCCGAGCGGAGCGGGATGCTCGTCGTACTCATGGTCGGTCCTCCATTCCGCTGCGGGCCGGCGAGGCGAGACGCTTCCCCACGCCGCACCTGGCCATTACCCGATCACCCGAGGGGGTTGGGCTATCGGGCATTCCCACAGCTGTATTCGAACATAATTTCGGTCGACTGTCCATCCGTTTGCTCTTGCGTTCGAAGGTATCGAATGGGTCTGACAATGAAGGGCCACAAGGCTCGCCGGTCCCGCCAAGGCGATCAGGCGGTGTCGCGTACGCTGGGCGAGATGGAACCCGCGACCTCGCTCCGCGAGCTCACGAGCAGGCAGTTCCTTGGTGAGGTTGAGACTTCGCTCGCGATCTACGCCAACGCCATGGCAGCCGATCCTGTCTTGCTGCCTGGTCGCAGGGACCTGATGCGCAGGCACGCGAGCTACCCGGCCTTCCGCGCGCTGCAAGCGCGGGTCGAACCGACCGGGCCAGTCGTTGGCTTCGCCTATGGCTTCCACGGCTGCCGAGGCCAGTGGTGGTATGACGCGGTCTGGAACGCGCTGGTCCGCTCCATCGGCGCGGCCCGTACCTCGGACTGGCTGGCTAACTGCCTTGAAGTCGCCGAAGTCCACGTGCTCGGGTCCCACCAGCGTGGCGGGATCGGCACGGCCTTGCTGACAACGCTGACGCAGGACAGGTCCGAGCGGACAGCGGTGCTCTCGACTCCCGACCGTGACACCACGGCGCGCCGGCTCTACCGCCGGATGGGATTTACCGAGCTAGTCACTGGTTACAGCTTTCCCGGCGGCAGCCCGCCCTACATCGTGATGGGTGCCGAACTGCCGCTGAGCGATGCCGCCACCGCTCCAGATGCCGCCACCGCTCCAGATGCCGCCACCGCTCCAGACGCCGCCACCGCTCCGGCCGTCCGGCCGCTGCCTTTCTCGGCTAGCCCGAGCATCTGGTAGATCTCGCTGGTCGCCCTTGACCCGTTCAGCGTGAAGAAATGCAAGCCGGGCACGCCCTCATCGAGCAGTCGCTGGCACATGCCAGCCGCGTACTCCACGCCGATCTTGCGCACCGCCGACCGGTCATCGGCATGCGCGTGCAGGTCGGCCGCCAGCTCAGCGGGGAATCTGGCGCCAGACAGCAACGGCGCCCGGTCGACCATCGCCACGCTGGTGATCGGCATGATCCCGGCGATGACAGGGACGGCGCAGCCCCTGGCCGTGACCGCGTCCCTGAAGCGCAGGTAGTCATCGACGTAGAAGAACATCTGCGTGATAGCGAAGTCAGCCCCGGCCGCGCATTTTTCGATGAAGAAGTCCAGGTCGGCCGCCGGGCTCTCGGCCCGGCTGTGGCCCTCGGGAAACGCGCCGACGCCGACGCAGAACTCCCCAGCCGCCCGGATCAGGCGGACCAGGTCGGACGCGTGCGACACGCCGCGCGGATGCGGCGTCCACGCACCGCCAGGATCACCTGGCGGGTCGCCGCGCAAGGCGAGCACGTTCTGAACGCCGACAGCCGCATAGGAGCCGACCACGTGCCGCAGTTCGGCAACGGAGTGGTTGACGGCAGTCAGGTGCCCGACCGGGGTCAGCGTCGTCTCTTCGGCGATCCGCCCGGTCACCCGTACCGTCCGGTCCCTGGTGGTGCCGCCCGCCCCGTAGGTGACCGAGACGAAAGTCGGACGGAGCGGCTCAAGTTGCCTGATTGCCCGCCAGAGCTGAGCTTCGTCGGCATCGGTCTTGGGCGCCATGAACTCGAAAGAGAACGATCTACCGCCAGCGACCAGCAAATCCCTGATCAGCGGAGTCTTGGCCGCCGGTGAGAGCTCCATCAGCCCAGATTAGCGGCATCGGCGGTCGCCGATTGGCCACCGCAGCGATCCGCTAGGGTCACAGCCATGGCTGGCGACCCTGGAGACCTCGGCAAGATCCGCACGCAGACCGGTGCCGCACTTGACCGTTTCATCGCGCGCCAGCGGTCAGCCTTGAGCCACATCAGTCCTGAGCTGATGTCGTGCGCCGACGCGATCACCGACCTGCTGGCTGGTGGCAAGCGGCTGCGGCCGGCGTTCTGCTACTGGGGCTGGCGGGCTTGCGGCGGCACCGACGAGCAGGCCATCTTCACCGCCGCCGCCGCGCTTGAGTTGCTGCACGCCAGTGCCTTGGTGCATGACGACGTGATGGACGCCAGCGATACCAGGCGGGGCCAGCCCGCCGTGCACCGGCGCTTTACGATGAGCCATCAGCAGGCGAGCTGGCACGGCTCGGCCGACCGTTTCGGCGGCGGCGCCGCCATCTTGATCGGCGACCTTCTGCTGGCCTGGACCGATGAGCTGCTGCGCAGCAGCGGCCTGGCGGCCGACTCCATCTGGCGCGGCCTGACCGTGCTCGACACCATGCGGACGGAGGTACTGGCCGGTCAGTTTCTTGACCTGGCGGCCCAGGCCCGCGCCACTACCAAGGTCAGCGACGCCCTCAGGGTGGTCACCTATAAGTCAGCCAAGTACACAGTTGAACGGCCGCTCCAACTCGGTGTCGCGCTGCACGGCGGTCAGGCGGGCGCGAACCGGGCAGCGATCAGTGCGGCGCTGAGCGGCTACGGAGTCCCCATCGGCACCGCGTTCCAGCTCCGAGATGACATACTCGGCGTCTTCGGTGACCCGGCGGCGACCGGCAAGCCAGTGATCGACGACCTGCGCGAAGGCAAGCGAACCGTGCTGCTGGCCGTCGCTGCCGAACGAGCCAGCCGGAGCCAGCGTGAGCTGATTGACCGCTGTGTCGGCGACCCGGCGCTGACGGCTGCGGCCGCCGAGGAAGTCAGGGGCGTGATCGTCAGCACTGGCGCGCTCGATGAATGCGAACTCATGATCGCCACGAACGTCAAAGAGGGACTGGCCGTACTGGAAGCCGCGCAGATCACCGCCGAGTCGAAGGCCGCCCTGGCCGACCTCGCCATCGCCGCGACCGTCCGTATCGACTGATCCAGCGAAGACCTCAGGCGAAAATAGGGCGCAGGCGAGCCTCCGGCCCGCTCGGCGCTCGCTCGGTCGCGGCCGCGCGACTGCCCGGCCGCCTAACCGGCGGCCAGCCGCGCGGCCAGGCGGGCCGTCGCGGCGGCTGGGTCGGCGGCTTCGGTAATGGCGCGGACGACGACGACCCGGCTACCGCCAGCCTCCACCACGTCAGCCAGCCTGGCCTCGTCGATCCCGCCGATGGCGAACCACGGCCTGGTCGCGGCCAGGCCGGCCACATAGCTAATCAAGCCAAGGCCAGTGCCTGGCCGGCCGGGCTTGGTCGGCGTCGCCCAGATCGGCCCGGCGCAGAAGTAGTCGGGCTCGGCGGTCTTAATGGCGGCATCGGCCTGCTCGGGCGAGTGCGTGGACACGCCGATGATCGGCCTGGCCCCGAGAAGCCGCCTGGCCACAGCCAGCGGCAGGTCATCCTGCCCGAGGTGCAGCACGTCAGCGCCAGCGGCGTAGGCGACGTCGGCTCGGTCGTTTACCGCCAGCAGCGCGCCGTGCCGGTCGCAGGCCGCACGGAAGGCGGCCAGCAGCCGCAGCTCCTGGCCGGCCTCCAGGCCCTTCTGCCTGAGCTGGACGATATCGACGCCGGCGGCCAGTACCTGGTCAAGGAACGAGTCGAGGTCGCCCTGCCGCTCCCTGGCGTCGGTGCACAGGTACAGCCGGGATTTGGCCAGCCGGGCGCGCAGCGCGGTGCCGTCGCGGTCAGTACCGAGATTTTCGCTCACCGCGCCATCTTGCCATCGCTGCCGCTGCCCGGCGTGCGAGCCGACGATGGCGGCCTAGAAGGCCAGCGCCTGCGCCCGCCGGTTGACTTCGCTGCAGCGGTGCGCCGCGATCGCCTCGATCGGGCTCCCTGGCAGCGACTCATCGACGGTGAAGAGCCAGCGCAGCGCGTCGGTATCGGTGAAGCCGCAGTCGAACAGCAGTGTCAGCGTTCCGTGCAGGCCACGGACTACTTGATCACCATCAAGGAACGCGGCGGGAATGCCAAAGGCGCCGTCTGGGCGCTGGACGCCAAGCAGCTTGCGGTCTCGAAGCAGTTGCTTGACCCGGCTTACCGGCAAGGAGAGTCGCTCGGCGACTTCAGGAATGGTGAGCCATTGGCCGACACTTGCGTCGGCAGGGGGGTCGATCTGTGCCACGTCCACATCCTTTCCCCGGCCAGCAGACCAGCCAAACCAGAGGATTCGCAGTTCACCAGGGTCTTTTCTACAGCGCTGCCGCGCGCAGCGGACTCGTCGCGTCCGCGATCTTGGTGGCGTCGACTGGCGTCGCCGCTTCGATCAGCCGCCGACCTTGCATGAGGTCTTTGGGCAGGTCAACGGTCAGTACAGCGACCAGGCGCTGACCAGCCAGCCAGCACACCGCCCAGGACGCCCCGGTCGGGTCGCCGCGCCAGATGACCTGATCGGCGACGGTGCGATCGCCCACGTACTGGAGCATCCGGCCAAATTGCTCGCTCCAGAAGTACGGCACGGGATCGTAGCTCTGCACGTTTCCGGTCAGATTCGCCGCCAGCACGGCCGGTGCCCGCAACGCTCCGTCCCAGTGTTCGGTGCGCATCCGGTGGCCGAACCGGCCGGACCAGAACGACGCGCAATCGCCCACCGCGTAGATGCCTGGCACGGACGACTGCAGGTGCTCATCGACGGCGATCCCGTTGTCGAGTTCGATTGCCGACGAGGCGAGCCAGCCGACGTCGGGTCGGACACCCACCGCCGTGACGACCTCGTCGGCCGCAAGCCAGCTGCCGTCGGCCAGCCTAAGGCCGCCGTCCTCCACCGAGGCGACCGGCTGCCCTAGTCTCAGCTCCACTCCGGCCTGCTCGTACCAGCCCACGGTGAGAGCGCCTATCTCCGCACCGAGTGCGACCGCGACCGGTGCCTGGCCGGCTTCGACTACGGTCACCCGGCAGCCACGGGCGACAGCGGCTGTCGCCAGCTCAGCCCCGATCCAGCCGGCCCGATGATCGCCAGCCTGGTGCCAGGCAGCAGCGCGGCTCGCAGCTCAAGCGCATCGTCGATGGTGCGCAGGAATCGCTGCCTGCCCGGCCCTGGCAGCGCAATCGGCCGCGCCCCGGTCGCGATCACCAGCCGCTCGTAGTCGTGCTCGCCTTGGTCTGTGACGACCGTGCCGTTGGTGAGTCCTTCGGCGCGTTCCCCCAGGCAGAGCAGTACGTCAAGTGAATCAAGCTCGGCCCGCAACGAGGTGTCATCCACGGCACCGGCCAGCAGTTGCTTGGACAGCGGCGGCCGGTCATAAGGCGGCCTGCGCTCCGCGCCGATCAGGCTGATCGCGCCTTGATACCCGGCCGACCGAAGTTCTTCGACCGTGCGCAACCCGGCCAGACCAGCACCGATGACCACGATCTGCGCTGCGCCCAACGAAGGCCTTTCGCTCACCTGCGCCACGGCGGCCGTTCGGCCGACTAGCAAGTAGGGCCGATCGCTGCGCTCAGCTGGTCGACCCGAGTTCGGTGCATCGTACCTGGCTGGCCGGCCCGGTGCACGGCCAGGAGGCGAGGCCAGCTCGACGGCAGCCGCCAGCTGGCGGGCCCAACGGCGACCGGCCCGCCGTCGGTGCACGCCGGTCGCTCGCCAACCCGGTATGTCCAGCTAAACTAAGAGTCAAGACGCGCGGGAGTCCGGTGCCGACCGGACTGAGAGGGCGGCTGAGGAGCCACCGACCGCAGAACCTGATCCGGGTCATGCCGGCGAAGGGAGCGCACTGCGATGAGCGATTCGGCTGGCACTAGCAGCGCCACCACTGACGTCCTGATTATCGGTGCCGGCGTGATCGGCCTGGCCATCGCCTGGCGGGCCGCCCAGCGCGGCCTGCGCGTCGTGGTGGCCGATCCTGACCCTGGCGGCGGCGCGTCGCACGCGGCGGCCGGAATGCTTACCCCAGTCGCCGAGGCCGCCTACGCCGAGCGTGAGCTATTTGAGCTTGGCCGCCGCTCGCTGGCCGGTTATCAGGACTTCGCCGCTGAGCTGACCGAGCTGACCGGCGACACGGTCGGCTTCGCGCCGACCGGCACGCTGCTGGTCGGCGCGGATGCTGACGATCTGGCTCTGGTCAAGGAGCACGCCGCGTTGCGCGAGTCGTTTGGCATCCGCAGCGAGGCGCTTACTGGGCGTGAGTGCCGTCGCGTCGAGCCAATGCTCGGTCCGGCCATCGCCGGCGGTCTGCTGGTGCCTGACGACGCATCCATCGATCCGCGCCTGCTCGTCATCGCCCTGCTCACAGCGGCCACCAAGACCGGCGTCACGCACCGGCCAGAACGCGTCGTGACGCTCCTGCACGCGGGCGACCGCGTGACCGGCGCCGAGCTTGCGGACGGAACCACGGTCAGCGCCGGGCAGGTGGTGCTCAGCGCCGGCTGGGCCAGCGCCGGGATCGGCGGCCTGCCGCCCGGCATTGCCCCACCGCTCCGGCCGGTCAAAGGTCAGATCCTCAGGCTTGCGCCGACTTCGGCCACACTCGCCGCCGGCTTTTCGCCCGCGTTGCTCACGAAGACCGTGCGCGGTCTGGTGCAGGGATCGTCGGTCTACCTGGTGCCGCGCGAGCACGGCGAGCTGGTGATCGGCGCCACCCAGGAAGAGCTCGGTGCCGACACCACGGTGACCGCAGGCGGGGTCTGGCAGCTGCTGCGCGACGCCCGCGCGATCGTGCCCGGCATCACCGAGCTCGAGCTGGCCGAAGCTGTCGCCGGATTGCGGCCAGGCACCCCGGACAACGCACCGGTACTTGGTCCGTCCGCGCTGCCCGGGCTGGTGCTGGCCACCGGTCATTTCCGCAGCGGCGTGCTGCTGGCTCCGGTCACTGCTGAGCTGATCACCGACTATCTGGTCACCGGCACGCTGGCCGGCGCCGCCGCCCCCTTCCGAGCGCAGCGCTTCGCGGCTGCCGAGAGCGAGCACTGATGGACCTGGTGATCAATGGGACGCCGCGTCAGGTCCCAGACGGGATGTCACTGGAGCGAGCCGTTTCGCTTATAACTCAGGCAGCAACTGGGATCGCAGTCGCAGTCAATGGCGAGGTGGTGCGGCGAGCGTCCTGGCCATCGACCGCGCTGGCAGCTGGCGATGAGATTGAAGTGCTGACCGCCGTGCAGGGAGGCTGACGTGAGTGAGCAACTGACCGATGACCCGCTGGTCATCGCCGGCGAGAAGTTCGGCTCCCGGCTGATCATGGGCACCGGCGGCGCGCCAAGCCTGGACGTGCTCGGCCGGGCGCTGGTCGCGTCCGGCACCGAGCTGACCACGGTGGCGATGCGCCGGGTCGACCCGAACGCAGCAGGTTCGGTGCTTGAGCTGCTATCGGCGCAGGGCATCAGGGTGCTGCCGAACACGGCCGGCTGCTTTACCGCCGCCGAGGCGGTGCGTACCGCCAGGCTCGCGGCTGAGGCGCTGGGCACGCACTGGGTCAAGCTCGAGGTCATCGCTGACGAGGTGACCTTGCTGCCCGATCCCATTGAGCTGCTTGATGCGGCTGAGCAACTTGTCGCCGACGGATTCACCGTGCTCCCCTACACCAACGACGACCCGGTGCTCGGCAAGCGGCTTGAGCAAGCCGGCTGCGCGGCCGTGATGCCGCTCGGCGCGCCAATCGGCTCTGGCCTTGGCATCAGGAATCCGCACAACATCGAGCTCATGGTGGCTGCGGCACGGGTGCCGGTCATTCTGGACGCTGGCATCGGCACCGCGAGCGACGCCGCCCTCGCGATGGAGCTCGGTTGCTCGGCCGTGCTGCTCGCTACCGCCGTCACGAGGGCGCATGATCCCGAGCTGATGGCGGCGGCGATGCGGTCGGCCGTCATCGCTGGTCGGATCGCTTTCCTGGCCGGCCGGATACCGAAGCGGCGCTATGCCGTCGCATCGTCACCGCCAGTGCAGGCCTGAGTCACCAATCAGTAACCGGCTCAGCGGTGAGGCCCTAGCCCTACACTGTTGCCGATGGATACCGCCCTTTCGCCACCGATGGGCCAGCTGCTTGGCGGCCGGTACCACGTGGGCTCACGAATCGCGCGCGGTGGCATGGCGACGGTGTACCTCGGCACCGATACCCGGCTCGACCGCGTGGTCGCGCTGAAGATCGCCCATCCTGAGCTGTCCGATGACGCCGAGTTCGTTCGCCGGTTCATCGGTGAGGCCAGGTCAGCCGCCCGGCTGTCGAGCCCGAATGTGGTCGCGGTGTACGACCAGGGCTCCGAGGGCCGACTGCATTACATCGCGATGGAGTACGTGCCGGGGCGGACGCTGCGCGAGCTGCTGACCGACCGGGGCAGGCTCAGCCCGCGCGAGGCGCTCGACGTCATGACTGGCGTGCTCGGCGGACTCACGGCGGCGCACGAGGCCGGCTTTTGCCACCGCGATGTGAAACCGGAGAACGTACTGCTCACCGCCACCGGCGAGGTCAAGGTCGCGGACTTCGGGCTGGCGCGAGCGGTGGCCGGCGGCGCGCAGACGAAAGGCGGCATGATCATCGGTACCGCCGCCTACCTCGCCCCCGAGCAGGTCTCCGGCGGGTTGTCCGACGCCAGGACCGATGTCTACGCCGCCGGGGTCATGCTCTTCGAGTTGCTCACAGGCAGCCAGCCGCACTCGGGCGGCAGCCCGCTCGCCGTCGCCTATAAGCATGTCAACGAGATCGTGCCAGCGCCATCGAGCCTGCTGCCAGGCCTCGCGCCCGCACTCGACGCGCTCGTGGCCATGGCGACAAGTCGCGATCCCGAGCTACGGCCGTCGAACGCGGCCCAATTCCTTCGCGCGATTGACGAAGTGCGCAAGAGCAACGCCGTCAGCCAGCCTGACCCGGCGACCAGCGGTCAGTACCGCACCGCGGCTCGCTTCGACCGCGACGACAGCGGCCCCTACTCAGCGCCTTACGGTTACGACCACCACTTCGACCCTGGCAGCTACCGAATCCCTGGCGCTGCCACCGCTGGCGGCCTAACCCCGCACCATTCTGGGCCGGGCGGGTGGCCAGCGGTCGGGGCTTCGTCGCTTCCCTCGTTGCGACCGCAGTCGGCTGAGGCCGGGCCCATGCCGACTGACCAGCGTTCGGCGATGAACCACACGCTCGTCGTCCCGGCCGGAGCGGCATTCGCCGACTATCAGGACGCCTCGGCCAGGGCACCCGGTTATCAAGCAGCGGGCTATGGCCACGTCGATGACCCGTACGACCGGATGTACCGAGACCATCGTGACACTCGCCGGCCTGAGCCAATTCTGCAACGGCTGCTGTTCGGCCGCCGGCTGTGGCTGATCCTGATCGCGGTGGTAGTGATCGTCGCGGTCGGCTGGGCTAGCCTGGTGGGTCGGAGCCGGCCGCTACACCAAGGTGCCGGCCATGCACGGGATGACCGCCAGCGCCGCCGAGGCCGCGTTGCACGCCGCCGGACTGGCCGCCCAAGTAGGCAAGCGTGAGCACTCAGCCCTGCCGAAGGGCGAAGTCGTGAGCACCACCCCGGCCGGCGGTGCGAAGATCGCCGGCGGCGCGGCGGTTACCTTGGTGCTGTCGCTCGGGCCGCAACTGATCCAGGTACCTGACGTGACCGGGCAGCCGCTCGCCCAGGCTCAGCAGGCGCTCGTCCAGGCGCACCTGAAGCCCGGTGCGGTGATCAAGACGGTCTCAGGCACGGTGCCGGTCGGCGACGTGATCAGCACCACCCCGGCGGCCTACACTTCCTGGCCAGCAACCAAGCCGGTCAAGATCAGTGTCAGCGTCGGGCCTGGGCTGCCCAACTTCATCGGCCAGCCGCTGCAGTCGGCGCAGTCGGTGGCCTCGACCGGCGGCTACACGATCCAGGCCGTGCCCGATGCGAAGAGCAATCAGCCAGCCAACACCATCACCGGCCAGTCACCGCCGCCGAACACGCCAATTACGCCCGGCGAAGTCGTCACTGTGCACGTCTCCCAAGGGCCGCCGATGGCGTCGGTGCCCGACGTGACCGGCTGGCCGCTGCCGGACGCGATCAAGGCCATGCAGCAAGCCGGATTCCAGATCACGGTAAATCAGGAAGGCCCAGGGCAGCGGGTCGGCAGCTACTCCCCCACCGGCTCGCAGCCGAAGGGCACCACGATTACCTTGAACGTGGGGTTGTTCAGCGGACTCTAGTAGGGCTTGGCGACGGGCCTGACCCCTTCCTGAGCAAGCCTGGCGAAACGACCATGATGACCCGATTCGCCAGCTGCGGGCCAGTTACCAGGCCGGGCCATCGCCAGGCTGCTCTTGATAGGAGTAGCGCTGCTCCTGCCAGGGGTCGGCATTGTTGTGGTAGCCGCGCTCTTCCCAGAACCCGCGCCGATCACCGATCAGATACTCAATTGCGCGCACCCACTTGACGCTCTTCCAGCCGTACCTTGACGGCACCACCAGCCGCACCGGATACCCCTGCTCGGGGCTCAGCTCGCGGCCTTCCTTGCTGGTCGCGAGCATGGTATCGGCGGCACCGAAGACCTCGATGGGCAGGTTGGCGCCGTAGCCGAAATTCGCCCAGACCATAACGTGGGTCGCGGCCGCCGCTGGCGGCATGGCCGCCAGCAACTCGGTCGCGGGCACTCCTGACCAGGTAATGCCGAGAATGGTGAACTTGGTAACGCAATGAAAGTCAGCCACGAGCTCGCGCTGCGGCAGCGCGCTAAATCCAGCCAGATCCCAGCTGCATTCGACACCAGACTCGGTGGCGCCATTTACCCGCAGATCCCACTTGGCCGGATCGAAGGTCGGCACCGGGCCGTAGTGCAGCACCGGCATGTTCGCCTGGACGTGCTGGCCGGGCGGCAGCCTCGGTCGCGGCTCATTGCGGCCGAGCCGCTGACCGGAGACGCCGACGGCACCGGACCCACGCGACGCCGCGTCCAACTGCCTCATCTCCAGCTGACCCGCCCCTTCCTCACCCACCCAGCCGCACCCTTGGCTCGATCATCTTGTCACCCGACGAGAACGTAACGATCAGCCACCGGTCATCGGGCGGTCAACTGAGTGCGCTAAGCTACTGGGCGTGTCTCGTGCGCATGAGTTCTTTTATGGGTTCTCACCCGGTACCGGGGAGGGAGCCCGCTAAGCGCTGCGCAGACGCACTAAGGGCAATGACTCCAAGCCCCCGGCCAGACAGGCCGGGGGCTTTCGTCATGATGGAACAGCCGAGGAGGACTTAGATGGTGATCGTGATGGCTCCCGAGGCGACCCAAGCTGATATCGATTCTGTGGTTGACCTGGTCAGGACCGCGGGCGGGGAAGCATTCGTAAGCCGCGGCGTATCGCGGACAATCATCGGATTGGTTGGCGACGTCGACCACTTCGGCTCGCTCAATCTTCGCAGTCTACCCTGGCGTCAGCGAGGCGATGCGCATTTCGGTGCCCTACAAACTGGTCAGCCGCGAGCACCACAGGGACCTGTCCGTCGTCACGGCCGGCGGAGTCCCGATAGGTCCAGGCACAATGACTCTCATCGCCGGGCCATGCAGCGTCGAGACTCCTGAGCAAACCCTGGCCTCGGCGCACTCGGCGAAGCGGCCGGTGCCAGCTTGCTGCGCGGCGGCGCATTCAAGCCGCGTACGTCGCCCTACGCTTTCCAGGGTCTTGGCGCCGCCGGGCTGCGGATTCTCGCCGACGTCCGAGCCGAGACTGGGCTGCCGGTGGTGACCGAGATCGTCGACTCGGCGGACGTTGACCTGGTGTGCGAATACGCCGACATGCTCCAGGTAGGCACCCGCAACATGCAGAATTTCGCGCTGTTGCAAGCCGTGGGCTCAGCGGGCAAGCCGGTCATGCTCAAGCGCGGCATGAACGCGACCATCGAGGAATGGCTGATGGCGGCCGAGTACATCGCCCAGCGCGGCAACCTGGACATCGTGCTCTGCGAGCGCGGCATCAGGACTTTCGAGACCGCCACCAGAAACACGCTGGACATCAGCGCGGTCCCGGTCGCGCAGCGGCTGTCGCACCTGCCGGTCATCGTCGACCCGTCGCACTCCGGCGGTCGACGTGACCTGGTGCTGCCGCTGAGCCGGGCGGCGATCGCGGTGGGCGCCGACGGCGTCATCGTGGACGTGCACCCCGAGCCTGCGAAGGCGCTATGTGACGGCGACCAGGCCTTGACCGGTGACGACATCGCTGAGCTCGCCGACCTGATGCAGACCATGCCAGGCCTGCTCGCCCGTGCCCTGGCGAGGAATCCTGAGCCGACGGTCGCGGCGGTCTAGGCTGATGCCGCTCGGCTCGGCCCGCCGCCCGGCCAACGCTTGGCCAGGCCGCCGCTTTGCTCGGCGCACGAGCGAATCCGGCTAGCCGACGCGGTACTCTTGCGCGCCGCTGGCAAGCTCGGCTGCCAGTTCGTCCACGTCCAGCCTGGCCTCGATCTTGTGCAGGTCAGCTACCTTGGCTCGGATCTCGACCTGACGCGGCAACAGCAGCGAGCAGCAATCCTGGTCAGGCAGATTGGATAGCTCCAACGTCGCGATGCTGCGGGCCTGCGCCATGATCTCGGTCTTGTCCATGGCGATCAGCGGCCGCAAAATAGGCAGCCGGACGGCCTCATCGAGCGCGATGATATTCGTCAGCGTCTGGCTGCTGACCTGACCAAGCGAGTCGCCAGTGATCAGCGTGGTCGCGCGCACTCTGGCCGCCATCGCCTGCGCCGTTTTCAGCATCAGCCTGCGCTGCGCCACGATCTGCAGCCGCCCAGAGCCCGATGCGGCGAGCCGCTGCTGGGCCTTGCCGAACGCGATCACGAACAGCCGCGAGCCGTGCTGGTACCGGTCGAGTTGCCGTACCAGGCCATAGGCCTTGTAAATCGACTCAGGCCCGGTCAGCGGCATCCCAGAGAAATGCAGGTAGGTGCAGTAGAGCCCACGCCGCATCATCCGGTAGGCAGCGACCGGCGAGTCAATGCCACCCGACAGCAACACCAGGCCGCGGCCACTCATGCTGACCGGCAGGCCGCCTTGGCCAGCGCGGCCGTCGGTGTACACGAAGACCTCGGATTGATCGACCTCGACGTAGATGGTGAAGTCCGGCTGGCGGAGGTTCACCGCGTTACCGTAGCGACGCTGGACCTCGCGGCCGATCGTGACGGCCAATTCGGCCGAGCTGACCTCGAACCGCTTGTCCCGCCGCTTCGCCCGCACCGCGAACGACCCGATCCGGCCGGCTGCCATCGCGATCGCGGCCTCGATCGCGGTAGCAGGATCCTTGGCCACGCGCTCGGCCCGGCAGACCCGCACCACGCCCATCACGGCCAGCATCCGCTCGGCAATCTGGTCGGCGGCCCCAACGGCCGAGCTCTCCGCTGGCCACGACGCCGGGTTGAGCACGATCACGCCGTCGCGCTGCCATAGGCTTACCGTGACACCCAGCTCGGCCACGGCGAGCCTGATGTTGTTCTGCAGCAGCTTCTCGAACTGCTGACGGTTCCTGCCCTTCAGCACGATCTCACCGAGCTTCAGCAGGACACAGGGCGAATGCGCGGTCCCGAGATCAGCGTCGGTGCCGATAGAAGCTGGGCAGAGCGGTCATGGCTAAAGTCTGACAGGTCTTGGCGAATGCGGACGATCGACGGACTAACCCATGATCGTGGCGTATTAGCCAGCACCTACTGCTCTTTGCCAGTGCTTGATCCGAAACGACCCTGCCTGCTCAGCCGGGCACGGAGCGCAGGAACCACGGTCGCGAGCACGTCGCCGAGCGCGGCGGCGTCCGCATCAGGAAGATCGCTCAGCAGCCCGGCGACTCGCGCGGCGTTCTGCTTCCGCCGCGCCGCGAGCGTCGCCCGGCCCTGCTCGGTGAGCGTGACCAGGGCGACCCGCCCGTCGGCGGGATCCGAGCCCCGCGCCACCAGTGCGCGCTGCTCAAGCCGCTGCACCAGTTGCGTCATTGATGGCTGGGAGATCCCCTGCGCAGTCGCCAGGGTAGTAATTCGCTGTTCTCCTTGCCGGTCGAGCGATCCGAGAGTCGCCACGGCGGTCAAGCTCAGATCACTGCTGCCTGACAGCTCCCTGATCACCAGGGACAGCAGCTCAAGCAGGTCGTTCGCCGACCGGTCAAGATCCATGCGGTCATTTATATAATATGCCTATGTATCTGGCAAGAGAAGGCGGCGTCCGTTAGCGCACAGCGCAGAGCAACCGGTTGTCGCCGCGCTGCCAACGGGTGCCGAGCTCCGCGAAGCCGGCCGCGCGAAGCGCGTCAACGTGGGTGGCCAGCAGGCCCGGGCCCTGGGGTGCTAACCGAAGAAGATTTCGGCTTCCGCGTAGCGCTCCGGCGGTACCAGCTTGAGCTCGCTGACCGCCTCGGCGATCGGCACCTGGATGATGTCGGTGCCACGCAGCGCCACCATCACGCCGGACTGGCCAGCGGCCACAGCGCGGATGGCGTGGATGCCGAACCTGGTCGCCAGCACCCGGTCGAACGCAGTCGGCGTGCCACCGCGCTGGATGTGCCCAAGTACCGTGGCCCTGGCTTCCTTGCCGGTACGCTGCTCGATCTCTTCGGCCAGCATCTGCCCGACTCCGCCAAGCCGAGCGTGCCCGAAGGAGTCCAGCTTCTCGACGTCAACTTGCCCGGATTCCTTGGGGTGCGCGCCTTCGGCGACCACCACGATCGGGGCGTACCTGGTCTCGAAGCGGTGCTGCACGTAGTTGCACACCTCTTCGATGTCGAACGGTCGCTCAGGGATGAGGATCACGTTGGCACCACCAGCGAGGCCGGCGTGCAGCGCGATCCAGCCTGCGTTGCGACCCATCACCTCGACGATGAGCGCCCGATGATGACTCTCCGCCGTCGTGTGCAGCCGGTCGATCGCCTCGGTGGCGATGTTCACGGCCGTGTCGAAGCCAAAGGTGTAGTCGGTCGCGCCGAGATCGTTATCGATCGTCTTCGGCACGCCAACCACGGTCAGACCCGCCTGGGCCAGCTTGCTGGCCACGCCAAGGGTGTCTTCGCCACCAATGGCGATCAGAGCGTCGACGCCGAGGCTCGCCAGGTTCGCCGTGATGCGCTCCAGGCCAGACTTGCCATCCTTGGCAGCCGCGTCGCTCAGCGGGTTGGTACGGGACGAGCCGAGAATCGTGCCGCCGCGCGGGAGGATGCCACGCACAGCCTGGACGTCAAGCGGCTGGCTGTCGGCCTCAAGCGGACCGCGCCAGCCGTCCCTGAAGCCAACGAACTCAAAGCCGTGATCGGCTATGCCGGTGCGTACAACCGCACGAATCACCGCATTAAGTCCGGGACAGTCTCCGCCGCCGGTCAGGACTCCCACTCGCATCGAGCTTCCTCCGTCATCCCCAGTCGATCGCGCCAGTTGTGTTCGCCCGTCACACTAGTCGCATGAGCGTGCTTGCGATCGACGCCGGTACTACCGGGGTCACTGCACTCATCGTGACGCCCGACGGCCGAGTAGCCGGTCGTGGTTACTCGGAATTCAGCCAGTATTTCCCTGAACCCGGTTGGGTGGAGCAAATGCCTGCCGAAATCTGGGCTGCGACCTTGGTCGCCTGTCAGCGGGCACTGGCGTCGGCACCAGAATCCGCCCAGGTCAGCTGCGTCGGGATCACCAATCAGCGCGAGACCGCCGTGCTGTGGGACAGGGATTCGCTTGAGGCACCGCACCGCGCGATCGTCTGGCAAGACCGGCGCACGGCCGCGATCTGCACCGAGCTGCGCGAAGCCGGTCACGAGGCTCGGATAGCTGAGCTCACCGGATTGCGCCTAGACCCATATTTCACTGGAAGCAAGCTCACCTGGCTATCCAGGCACGCCGCGCCAGCGTGGGCCGGAGTGCTCGAAGGTTCGGTAGCAGTCGGGACGGTGGATTCCTACCTCATCGCCCGGCTGACCGGCGGACGGCGGCATGTCACCGACGCGTCCAACGCCAGTCGCACCCTGCTTTTTGATATCGCGACCGGGAGTTGGTCCGACGAGCTGTGCGCGCTGTTCGGCGTGCCGGTATCGGCGTTGCCCGAGGTCGTGCCCTCCATCGGGACTCTAGGGTCGACCGATCCGCAGGCCTTCCTCGGGCTGTCCTTGCCCATCGCCGGAGTGGCTGGCGATCAGCAGGCGGCGTTGTTCGGACAGGCCTGCTTCACCCCAGGATCGACCAAGTGCACGTACGGGACCGGGTCGTTCGTGCTGACCAACACCGGGTCGCGGATCGTCCGCTCGTCAGCCGGGCTGCTGTCCACGGTGGCCTGGATGGACGGCGACGGCGTACTGACCTACGCGCTTGAGGGTTCAGTTTTCGTCACCGGGTCGGCGATCCAGTGGCTTCGCGACGGGCTTGAGATCATCGACAGCGCCGCCGACAGCGAAGAGCTCGCGGCCTCCGTCGATAATTCTGGCGGCGTCGTGTTCGTCCCCGCGCTCACTGGCCTGGGCGCACCGGACTGGGACCCGGACGCCAGGGGCGCGATCTTCGGCCTGACCCGTGGCGTTACTCGAGGGCATCTGGCCCGCGCGACGCTGGAGGCGATCGCCTTCGAGGTGCGGGATGTCGTCGACGTGATGACGGCCGACGCCTCGGCTGGTTCGGCTGGCGTCGTGCTACGGGTTGACGGCGGAGCGTGCGCCAATAACCTGCTGATGCAGATTCAAGCTGATCAGCTCCAATCCCCGGTGGAGCGGCCGGTGATCGCTGAGACGACTGGCCTCGGCGCCGCGTTCCTGGCTGGACTAGGGTCCGGCGTCTGGGCGTCGACCAGCGAGCTGGCCGCCACCTGGCAGCTGGATCGCCGCTTCGAACCCGGTCACCGCGACGCCGCCGCCCACCACCGCTGGCGCGAAGCCGTCCGCCGCTCGCTGCACTGGGCGAGCGACGAGTACTCCCCGCCACTTGCGCCAGGCCAGCCGTCCTGACCGGACGCCCGGGATCGGCCCGGCCGCCGTCCTGACCCTAGTGAGACCGGTCATCGGAGCTGGCCGGGCGGCACCCATCGGCAGCCTATATTCGCGAGACGCCGCCCTTGAGTCGGGCGCGATCGGGGCTAGCCGGCGTCGGCGTAGTCGTCGTCCGGCCCGACCGTTGCCTCAGCGGCGGTGCCGGTACCGCCGACCTGGCCAGCGACGCTGGTGCCGCCGGCCGGACTGGGAGTCCGAACGCCGTCGCCGGCCGTGGTGGCGCCGTCAGTCGTCGTAGCGCCACCGGGCGGCACAGCGTCGCCGGCCGAAGCGGGGTCGTTGCGACCGCGCGGGGCGGCAGTCAGCTTGGTCTTGTGGCGCTGGGCGTATTCGTCGACGTACTCCTGGCCGGAGAGCTTCATGATCTCGTAGATGATCTCGTCGGTGACGGCGCGGAGCACGATTCGGTCGCCGTCCAGGCCGTAGTACCTGGAGAAGTCGAGTGCGGGGCCAAACCGCACGCCCGGCCTGATCGCCAGCCGGGGCGTGATCCGCCCGGGCGGCTGGAACTCAAAGCCCCCGATCATCGCGCACGGAATGACGGGCACCCGCGCCTCAAGCGCCAGCCGGGCGACCCCGGTCTTGCCTCGGAAGAGGCGGCCGTCCGGCGTCCTCGTGCCTTCCGGGTAGATGCCAAGCAGGTGGCCGCTGGCGAGAACCCGCAGTCCGGTCGCGAGCGCCCGCTCGCTCGCCTTGCCTCCTGACCGATCGACCGGAATCTGCCCGACACCGCTGAAGAACGCGCGGCTGAACAGACCCTTGATGCCGCGCCCGGTGAAGTACTCGGACTTGGCCAGGAAGACCACCTTGCGCGGTAGCGGCAGCGGGGCGAAAAAATGATCGGAGAACGACAGGTGGTTGCTCGCGATGATGGCCGGGCCGGTCCTTGGCACATACTGGGTGCCCTCCGCCCAGGGCCGGAACACGACCCGCAGGATCGGGGCCAGGATCGCCTTGACCACCCAGTAGAACATCTGCCCATGATTCCACGCCCGGGTCGTCCTGCGAACCGGTCGCGGCTGACAATCCGTCAGCCGGGGACACTAGCTCCGGCTCAACCGCGCAGTCCGCTCAGAACATCGGATCTAGCGCCTGCGGAACATGGGACGACATGCGACGATTCGGGGATACACAGTGTCAGTGGATGGACCGGGTGAGTGCGGCCGAGCGCAGGCTGCCAGCGACAGGAGCTGATCATGCCAGTTTTGCCAGGTGCGGAGGCTTTTCAGCCGGCCAGGGGACCGGACCGGGGTGCTGCTCTGCCACGGGTTCACCGGCTCGCCTCAGTCGCTGCGCCCGTGGGCTGACTTCCTTGCCGATGCTGGACTGACCGTGAGCCTGCCCAGGTTGCCAGGGCACGGCACCACCTGGCAGGAGATGGCAAGCACCCGCTGGGAGGACTGGTACGCCGAAGTTGACCGCGCTTTTGATGAGCTGCGGGGCTCGACTGACGAGATCTTCGTGATGGGCCTGTCGATGGGCGGCTGCCTCGCGCTGAGGCTCGCCGAGCTGCACGGCTCGGCCGTCAGCGGGCTAGTACTGGTCAATCCCTCGGTGACCGCGGAGACCAAGTTGTTCCTGCTCGCCCCGGCGCTGAAGTTCTTCGTGCCATCGCTAAAGGGAATCACCAGCGACATCAAAAAAGATGGCAGCTCAGAGGTGGGATATGACCGGGTGCCTGTGAAGGCGGCGGCCACCTTGCCCGGTCTGTGGCACCTCACCACCCGGCACCTTGACCAGGTGACCCAGCCGGTGCTGATCTATCGCAGCAGCACTGATCACGTGGTCGGGCCAGCTAACGTCGACATCCTCCGCAAGGCAATCCCAGCAGACCAGCTTGAGGTCAGGGATTGTCCAAATAGCTACCACGTCGCCACACTGGATAACGATGCTGAAGCGATCTTCACCGGAAGCCTGGATTTCGTTCGTTCGCACAGCCATGCGGGAAAGGAATGACAGGATGGATGGCGATGGAAATACGCCGCAGGCAGAGCAGGGTTAGCACCAGCAGCAAGGTTGACGCCGGACGGACCGGCGCTCAGTGCGATCGGGCAACGATGCGGGGGGCACCGTGGGGCGCGACGTAGGTAGGGACGAAGGCCGCGACCAGGAAACCTGGCGAGACTTGGTGGCGCGGCTGGAGATCCCGGCGTTTATCGAGCCGACCGATGCGCCGTGGCCGGATCGCGAGAATTTGCACCCTAAGACCACGCTAGCCGCGGCTAGCCCGGCCGCCTGCACGACGCCTGCCGACCAGGTCAGTTCCGCCGCGACGAGCGAGGGCGACCAGGCAGAGCCCGAGGCAAGCAAGCCCGACCCTGCGCCGGAAGCGCCAAGCCCTCGGCCGACTCCAGCCGACCGCAGCCGAGTCATCCGCCCGGCCGGATTCACTCGCTTTTGCGAGCCGATCGGCCCGGCCAGCACTCCGCCTGGCCGCCAGGCTAACTCAGAAACCACCGCCGACCAGGCCAGCCCGGCCGGACCGCGCGACTACGCCGTCGCCGACGAGGACGACCTTGACGACAGGTACATCCCGCCGCCGGTGCCACCGCAGCCCAAGCTCGACCCGGTAGCCAAGGGCGCCTGGCTAGCACTCTTCGGCGGCCCCGGCTACTTGCTGGTCGCCACGCTGCTCAATTGGCAGCTGGCGGGCTGGGCCGAACTGGCCAGTGTGATCGCGTTCATCGCCGGATTCGTGATCCTGGTCTTCAGGCTCGGCGACGGGCCATCCAAACGTGACGGCCCCGACCAGGGCGCCGTCGTTTAGCCGGCGACCGCAGCCTGGCCAGGTCGGCCGCGCCGATCAGGCCGGCCTCAGGACCAAGCTCAGCAAGCACGATCTCGGCGTGCGGCCGGAACTGCCGTCCGGTCAGGCCAGCGTCGAAGGCGGAGCGTACCCGGCCGACAAACAGATCGCCCGCGTCTGAGACACCGCCGCCCAGCACGAAACAGCCTGGGTCCAGGATCGCCGCAAGATCAGCTAGTCCGGCTCCGAGCCAGTCGCCGATTATTTCGAAACAACGGAGCGCAGCGGCATCGCCCTCGCGAGCAGCGGTCGTCACTTCGGGGCCGGTGATTCCCTCTGGCTTTCCTCCGGCCAATTGCAGCAAGCGGACTGCCGCTCCCGGCGACCGTCTGGCGAACTCGCGTGCTTCGGCGACCAGGGCGCTGCCACTGGCGTACTGCTCCCAGCAACCGCGGTTGCCGCAGCCGCACAGCCTGCCGTCGGGCACGACCCGGTAATGCCCGGGCTCGCCAGCCATGCCCCACCGGCCCCGATACAACTGGCCCTGCAACACGATGCCGGCCCCGATGCCGGTGCCGATCGTGATCAAGATGACGAATTCATGGCCGCGGCCCGCACCGAGCTTGGTCTCGGCCCAAGCCGCAGCGTTGGCATCGTTTTCGATAATGACCGGCTTGCCGACCCGCTCTTCGACCTGCCTGGCAACGGGCTCTTCCCGCCAGGCCAGGTTGGGCGCGAACCTGACCGCCGATCTGCTCTCCTCGACGAAACCGGCGGCACCGATGCCCACAGCCTCGACCTCGTGCCTGCCGAGCAACTCGCGGACGGCATCGCTGAGCACGTCCACGGTGGCAGCCGGATCTGCGGCCGGGGTTGGCCGCTTGATCATCTCGACTATTGAGCCCTTCGCATCGACAACACCGGCGGCAATCTTCGTGCCGCCGACATCAACCCCGATGGTCAGGCTCATCGTCAGGCTCTTTCTCTTCTGGGCTCTGCTCGCCCTCAGGCTGCTGCGGCCCGGAAGAGGCCGCCGGCGATTCGCCGTTAGCCGGCTTGGCGTCGGTCAGGTCTCCTGGGCGATAGGACAGTATCGCGTCCAGGCCGGCCAGCGCATCGCGCGCTACCCCGATGAGCATGTCGGACGCGCCGACCCAGGCCGGCAAGGTGCGCGCCCCGGTGCCGTTACCGCCGCTACCGTTTGATTTCGTCGGGCCGGCTGGCTGGTCGGCATTGGCTTGAGCTTGAGCTTGCGCCATCCGCCGCGCGGCCCGGCAAATCGGGCACCACGCACACTCCGGTGCCTGGTCCAGGTAGTCAGGCGGCTCAGTCGTCGCGGTAGCCCAGACGTCGCCACCGTCGCTATTAGGCACCCGAAAGGCCTTCTTGACCTGATCGCCTAGCTCGTCCCGCATGTTTCTTGCGCTAGCTCGGATCAGCCAACGCTGCACGTCGTTCGTGAGGTCGGCGGCACGCCGCTCCCACGAGTCCCCTGCCCTGGACTGCTGACCTGATGACGAGGGCTTGCGCTGACTGCCTGACGGCTCCGTCATGAACTCTCTCCCGCTGCCTGCCTGGCTCGATTGCGCAGTCCCTTAAGCGCGGTATCGATGATCGTTTTCTCCGCCCGACGCTTCATGATGCCTGGCATCGGCACGCCGAGCCCGACCGCTAGCTCATAGGTAACCTTGGTGCTGTCGCTACCGTCGTCCTGAAGCAGGTAGGCGCCAGACATGTCGGACACCATGGTGCCGCGTTCGACAAGCTCCCAGCGAACTTCGTCGTCACCGAGCCAGCGATAGCCGAGCACGTATTTGTCCTTGACGATGCCCGCGTCCAAAGTAAACCGCACTTGAGCTGGCCGACCGTCGGGGCCGGTCTGCAGCACCTCGGCATTCCTGACCCCGGAAGCCCACTGCGGGTAAGCCGGAAAGTCAGCGATTACCGCCATGATGACCGACTTAGGCGCGTCGATCGTCATGGTCGAGGAAGTCTTGTCGGCCATGTCGCTGAGCGTACCGCCACCAGCGGAGTCGTCAGAAGGTCCACGACCAGCCGACAGCCCGCTCAGCGCGTGATCACCACTCCAGCACGTACGGCACGCCGCTAGCGCGGAAATGGCCGACGTTGACGCACTTGGTCTGGCCGATCGTGACACTGGATACCAGTGGCTGGTGCACATGGCCGAAGAGCAGATAGTCCGGCTGGGTCTGCCGAACCGCGTCAAGCAGCGCCTGGCTGCCACGTTCCATCCGTTCCGCGACTGTGTCGTACAGCAACTCAGGCAGGTCAGGCGGGATGTGCGCGCACAGCACGTCGACCTGCCCGACGGCGGAGACCTTGGCGGCGAATTCATCGTCGTCAATCTCATGCGGCGTCCGGTACACCGTCCGCAGCCCACCGCCGACGAACCCGAAGGTGCGTCCGCCAATCTCGATCCGCTGGCCGTCAAGCACATGGTGACCGTCGCGCAGATAGTTCGGCCACAGCGCGGGAAGGTCCACGTTGCCGTAGGTCAGGTAGGCCGGCGTCGGCATCGCGTCGAAGAGTTCCGCGTACTGCGCACTGACCGCCGCGTTAATCACAACGGCCGGATCTTGATTCAGTGATCGCCACAGTCGCCGGGAGAATTCACGCGCCGCGTCGAACTGCTGTGAGGTACGCAAGTCGATGAACTCCGCTGCCGCCTCCTGGCCGAACAAGCTGGCGAAGATGCCCTGTGAATGGTCAGCGTAATCAAGGAAGAGCAGCAGGTCGCCGAGGCAAATCAGGGCATCGGCGCCGTCTGCCGCCCGGCGGAGCGCGTCGCTAGCGCCATGAACGTCGCTGACCACGTGGAGCCGCATTGACCAACAGTAAGCAGTTCGCCAAGAGTCATCCAGAGCACCCCCGGGTAGGTCAACTCGCAATCGGGGGTACCGTCCAACTACAGCAGTTTCTTTTATCCGCGCCAAGGAGGCGGGCCCGTTGCCCGAGTACAGCATCCCCGCCATGGTGGATGTATCAGCCACGGCCACCCTCACCGACGTTGTGGTCCAGACGGCCGCAACCGCTCCGCAGCAGGTGATGCTGCGCGCCAAGGCGGCCGACGGACAGTGGGCCGATGTGTCGGCTAGCCAATTCGCCGCCGAGTTGACCGCCATTGCCAAGGGGCTGATGGCCAACGGCATCGGCGCGGGCGACCGAGTCGCCTTGATGTCACGCACCAGCTATGACTGGACGATGCTCGACTACGCCATCTGGTCAGCTGGCGCGGTCACTGTCCCGGTTTATGAGACGTCGTCGGCCGAGCAGGTCGAGTGGATCTTGTCCGATTCAGGAGCGACCGCGGTCTTCGTGGAGACCGACAAGCACGCAGCACTGATCAACGACGTGCGACCGGCGCTCTCCGGTCTGGCCGACGTCTGGCTGATCAGCGCCAAGCACGAGTTGGCGACGGCCGGCGCGCAGGTCAGCGACGAGGAGCTGGCGCAACGGCAAAGCGGCCGCACCGCCGACGATCTGGCCACGATCATCTACACCTCGGGCACCACTGGTCGCCCCAAGGGCTGCGAGCTCACCCATCGCAATCTGCTGTCGGGCGCGCGCAATGCGGTGCAGGGCGCGCTCAGCGAGATCTTCGATATCGCGGGCAGTTCGACGCTGCTGTTCTTGCCGCTAGCCCACTCCTTCGCGCGCATCATTGAGGTCGGCTGCCTGGAGTCAGGGGCGATCCTGATGCACTGGCCAGACTCATCCACGGTGGCGCATGGTCTGCCGGAAACGAGCCCGACGTTCCTGCTCGCCGTGCCCAGAGTGTTCGAGAAGGTGTACAACTCAGCCCAGCAGCAAGCCTCGGCCAGCGGCACCAAGAGCAAGATCTTCCAGGCGGCAGCGGATACCGCGATCGCCTACAGCAAGTCTTTGACTGATGAGACGACTGCCGGGGCCAGCGCTGGCCTCAAGGTCAGGCACGCCATCTTCGGCCGACTCGTCTACAGCAAGCTCAGGGCGGCAGTCGGCGGCGGCGTCAGATACGCGGTCTCCGGTGGCGCACCACTCGGCGACCGGCTCGGACACTTTTTTCGTGGGGCCGGGATCACCGTGCTCGAAGGCTACGGCCTGACCGAGACCTCGGCGGCCGCGTGCGTAAACCGCCCGAGCCGCAACAAGATCGGCACAGTCGGCCAGCCGCTGCCCGGGGTCAGCATCCGCATCGCCGAGGACGGCGAGATCCTGATCAAGGGTCCGATCGTGTTCCGCGGCTACTGGCGCAACCCGACGGCTACCGCTGAGGTGCTAGATGCTGACGGCTGGCTGCACACCGGCGACATCGGCGCCATTGACGAGGCCGGGTTCCTGAGCGTGACCGGCCGCAAGAAGGAACTGATTGTCACGGCCGGCGGCAAGAACGTGGCACCGGCCGTACTTGAGGACAGGCTCCGCGCCCATCCGCTGATCAGCCAGACCATGGTCGTCGGCGATAACCGTCCGTTCATCGCCTGCCTGGTCACGCTGGATGTCGAGGCCCTTGACTACTGGAAGCAGCAGCACGGCAAGCCAGCCGATGCCAGCGCCGCCGACCTGGCCGCCGATCCCGACCTGATCGCCGAAATCCAGTCGGCGGTGGACGACGCCAATAAGGCGGTATCCCGGGCGGAGTCCATCCGCAAGTTCACGATCTTGACCACCGACTTCACTGAAGCGAGCGGCCACCTCACGCCGTCGCTCAAGGTGAAGCGCAATGTCGTGGCGAAGGACTATGCCGCCGACATTGAGGCCCTTTACAGCTAGCTGGTGCTGCCAGGCCGCGTCGCCTTGGCAGCGCGACCTGGACGGCGGATCTTAGGCGATGATCTCGGTCAGCCGACTGGAGACCAAATCCCAGCGCCACTCCCTGTCGATCCAGGCGATGCCCTTGTCCCCCATCGCCGCGGCCGCGTCCGGATCCCGTAGTAGCGCGATGATCAGGTCGGCCAGCCCGGCGAGGTCGCCCTTCGTCGCCACGTAGCCGGTCTCGCCCGGCAAGATCGCATCAGGCGCGCCACCTGAATCACCGCCGATCACGGGCAGCCCGGTAGCTGATGCCTCTAGGTACACGATGCCGAGCCCTTCGACATCCAGGCCGCCACGCCGGGTCCGGCACGGCATCGCGAACACGTTGCCAGCGTCATAGTAGGCAGGCAAGTCGGCCCAAGGCACCGATCCGGTGAAGACCACTGACTCAGTCACACCAGTGCGCCGGGTGAGCCGGTCGAGCTTCCGCCGGTACGGCCCGTCGCCCACGATCAACAGGACCGGGCCGGGCTGACCTGGGTCAGTCGCCCGCAGCACTCGCGGCCAGACCCGGATCAGGGAGTCCTGGCCCTTCCTGCGCACCAGCCGGGAGACGCAGACGACGACCTGCGCCTGCGGGTCGATCCCGAGCCGCGCTCGGATCCCAGGGCCGCCAGCACCCGGATGGAACGCCACGTTGTCGACCCCCGGTGCGAGCCGTACCATCCTGGCGGCGGCCGACGCAGAAAACGCCCTGGCTAGACGGATACGGAAATACTCTCCCAAGTACGTCACGACATCAGCGCGGTCGCCTATTTTCCTAAGCAATGCTCGTGCACCAGGCAGCGCGGCCCAGCCGGCTTCGTGCCCGTGAGTCAGCGCGATGACTTTCTTCGCCCCCGCCGCACGCAGTCCTGGCGCCAGCAGGCCAAGCGGCGCGGCGGCACCGAAGAGCACCGTGTCGCAGCCGTACTCAGCCAGAATCGCTCGCGCCCGCCGCGCGACGGCCGGCACCGGCAGCATCAGCGAGGTCGGATGCCGCACTACGGGGAATGGCTGTCTGGCGTCGAACTCGGCCGCGCCTGGCCACGCCGGTGCGTACACCACGACGCTATCGGCCGGCAGGCCGCAAGCCAGCGAATGCACGAACGACTGGATGCCGCCACTGCGCGGCGGGAAGTCGTTAGTAACGATCAGGACCTTAGGCATAACCCTCGACACCCTACCCAGGCCTGCGCCGTGGTTAGGGCCGAACCGCCCCATCTAGCTCTTGGAGGTACCAGCCGGACAGCGGCACCTTCTCGACGTACTCACCAGGAGTAGGCGCATCAATCAGGTATCCCCCGCCGACATACATGCCGACGTGCGAGTTCCCGGCGAAGCCGAGGATGTCACCCGGCTCCAGGTACTCGGTGGTGAAAGCGCCAGAGGCCGTGTGCAGCGAAACCGGCGGCAAGTCAGCCATCTGATCGTAACTCACCCGCGGAATGGAGACGCCCGCCGCATTCCAGGACATCATCATCAGGCCCGAGCAGTCAAAGCCAGGTGAGTCGCATGGACCGGTGCCGCCGTAGTAGTAAGGACAGCCGATCTGCTCGTAGGCGAACTGCATGGCCTTGTCCGCCTGGCTGCTGGTCGGCCCGGTGTACTTGCCGCCGCCACCGCCGGAGCTACCCGTGCCACCACCTGGCGCGACCTTCGTCTTTTGCACCGTAGTCAGGCTGGCGAGCAAGGATTCTTCTGTACCTTGCAGCGCCTTCAGCTTGCCGAGCCGATGGCCGAGCGAGTGCTTCAACTGCAAGATGCCGACCCTGGTCCGGCTGGCCGCTTGCTGCGCGGCCAGCAACTGATGGCTGGCTGCCAGGTACTGGTTGATCTGCGCGTTGTCCACCTCAGACAACTCGCTCAAGATGGACGACTGATTGAGCACCGCCTGCGGACTGCTTGACGTCAGCAGTTCGAGCGGCGAAGTTATGCCGCCTTGCTCATAGGCGACCGCAGCGATCCGGTCGATCTGGCGGCGCATCGAGTAGAAGTTGGCGCGGTACCGCTTGGTCTCCCTGTCCAGCAGCTTCAGTCGCTCGCTAGCGAGGCTGAGCTGCTGCAGCACCTCGTCGTACTGCTGACCAAGAGCGCTGAGCTTGTTGTTGACGACCGAGAGCTCGTGCTGGACCTGGCTCACAGAAGGCTGCGGCACAGCCCCAGCGTTGGTCCCGCCCATCAGGAGCAAAGCTCCTGCGCTACTCAGGCTGGCGGTAACCATCCAGCCGCGGGTGATGACTCTGCGCACTGACAGCGGCTTATGCACGCGCCAGACAGCTCCTTCTCCCACGCTCGCCTGCCGGTCGGCTCCAGGGCGCTGGCTTGTCGCAGTCACCAGCCGGCGCTGGCTTTGGGGTAGCCAGTCCGGTATATCCCACAAGCTGACCCGCACCCGCGTTCGCTATACCTGGTAAACGCGGCGGCCGTCACGACCGCTTGGAGACACCCTGTTCACCTGCTGACCCAAGACCTGGGCCACGAACTCGACAGTGACCAATCGCCGCCGCCATGAAAGCGGCTGCCGAGCGATCGGCTCGCTAGCCGAGAGTAGCTAAGCCGAGGCGTTGCATTCAACCACTTCGCGAACTCTCGCATCATCTTCGCGAACTCTCTCATCAACTCCTGAGGGAATGCCAGCCCGCGGCCACGGTCAGCACACACCCGGTAACGCTGCCGTATACCACTCGCGGTGCGGGGCCAGCCGGCGGGCCAGCTCCCGGCTGCCACGGCCGGCCGGGGAACTCCTGGTGCTTCCGGCTGGATGTCAGTAGCTCGCCGTAGCGTGGCGACGTGAGCATCCACCTTCGGCTGCGGCGGCCGGTTCGACGGCTCTGGTACGCCCGACTGGCCCGACGCGGCTCACTGACGGCATGGGACCCGCTGGTCAAGATCTCGGCCTGGCTGACAAGCCTCCGGTCCAGCCTTCGCCGGGCTGGCGTCCAAGGCCAACCCGGCATCGCCCCGTTGGCCAGCACCGACGTAGTCGTAGTCGATGTCGAAACCACCGGCTGGTTGGCCGATGCCGCCCGCATTACCGAGATCGGCGCGGTCCGCCTCGCGGGTGGCCAGCTAGTCGCCGAGTTCTCCGCACTGATAAACCCGCAAGTGCAGATCCCGGCCAACATCACCGCCTTGACCGGAATCAGCGACGAGATGGTCAAGGACGCGCCGGTAATCGGCGAAGTGCTTCCGCGATTCCTGGACTTCGCCTCGAATAGCGTCATCGTTGCGCATAACGCGCCGTTCGACCTAGGTTTCCTCAGCGCGGCCTGCGCCAGCTGCGGCATCGCCTGGAGTCCAGGCGCCGTCATCGATACCGCCGTGCTCGCCCGCCTAGTCCTCCGCCCTGGCGAGGTTGTCGACCATAAACTGACTACGCTAGCCGCGCACTTCAGGACCAGAACCGACCCGTGCCACCGGGCACTAGCTGACGCCCAGGCCACCGCCGGAGTACTTGGCGGTCTGCTGCGCCTCGTTCAAGCCCGTGCCGCCGCAGCGCAGAGTGGCGCTGCCACCCTGCCGAGGAACTGGCGGCCGCGGTGGGGGCGAGCAACCAGCCACCGGACGCACCGCCAAGCCGAGCACCGGGTACCAGCAGCACCGAACGCCAAGTAACCCCTGCGCCGAACGGCAAGTAACCCCTGCGCCGAACGGCAGATAACCACGACGGCAGAAGAGCGGGAGTTCCGACGGGGCTGGTCGGCGCCTAAAGGCGGGTGGCCACGAGGCGTTCGCGGCGCTGCCGCTACGATTGCGCCGCAGCCGGGGCGCGGGATCCCGGCGTTCCAGGAGGCGGCCATGGTCACCGCGATTGTCCTGATCAAGTGCGACGTCGCGCGCATTCCAGAGACAGCCGAGGCGATCGCCACGATCTCCGAGGTCAGTGAGGTCTACTCAGTAACCGGCGAGTTTGACCTCGTGGCCATGGTCCGGGTACGCGGCCACGAAGAACTTGGCGACGTCATCCCTGGCGGCCTCAACCGAGTCCCCGGCGTGACCCACACGGAGACGCACATCGCGTTCCGCACTTATTCACGTCACGACCTAGACGCAGCATTCTCTATCGGCTACCCCGACCCCGCGTCCTGACCGACCCTATTCCACCGGCGCGCCCACCCTCGTGGCGAGCCCCGCGGCGAGCCTCGTGGCGAGCCTCGTGGCGAGCCTCGTGCCGGAGGGTTTCGGGTCTGTCACGGAGGGCCTTCGGGCTCGTGCCGGAGGGTTTCGGGCTCGTGCCGGAGGGTTTTCGCGCTCGTGCTGGAGGTATTTCGGCTCATCCTGGCGAGTTCGGGTTCATCTGGAAAGTTTCGGGCTCGTGCCGGAGAGTTGCCGCCAGGCGGAGCGTTGCTGTCATCATCCCGGAGGGAAACCGTCACCCAGGCGGAAGACTGCCGCCAACCGGAGCCTTGACCGCGCTATTTGCCGAGAACTCTCCACTAGGCGGTAACTTACCGGGCAGCCGCCGAGAACCCTCCGGCACGCCGGGCCAAGCGCAACCAGGCCGCTCAACCAGGCCGGGCGACCAGGCCGGGCGCAACCAGGCCGCTCAACCGGGCCGAGCGCAACCAGGCTGGGCGACCGGGCCGGGCGCAACCAGGGCGGGCGCGACCAGGGCGGGCGCAACCAGGGCGGGCGCGACCAGGGCGGGCGCGACCAGGGCGGGCGCGACCAGGCCGGGCGACCGGGCCGGGCGCAACCAGGCCGGGCAACCAGGCCGGGCGCGACCAGGGCGGACGCGACCAGGCCGGGCGCAACCAGGCCGCTCAACCAGGCCGGGCAACCAGGCCGGGCAACCAGGCCGGGCGCGACCAGAGCGGGCGCGACCAGGCCGCTCAACCAGGCCGCTCAACCAGGCCGAGCGCGACCAGGCCGGGCGACCAGGCCGGGCGCGACCAGGGCGGGCGCGACCGGGCCGGGCGCGACCGGGCCGGGCGCTGGGCTAGGCTTCCTTGGCCAGGCGGTGGCTGGCCTCTGTCCAGCGGTCTAGCAGAGCGGCCGCGGCACCGGAGTCGATTGCCTGGGCGGATCTGGCGTAGGCCGCGGCCAGGGCGGCGGGGAGTTCCGTTGCGGCTGGCACGCCCGCGTCGGCGACCAGGGCGGCTGAGCTATTCAGCAGGACGGTTTCGCGTATTGGGCCTGGGGTGCCTGCGAGTAGCGAGCGGACAACGCCCGCATTGTGCGCTGGGTCGCCGCCGCGCAGGTCGTCAGGGGAACAGCGGGCAATGCCGATCTCGGCGGGGTCAAAACGCAACTGCGTGACGGACCCGTCGCGCACGGCCCAGACGGTGGACGGGCCAGTCGTGGTGAGTTCGTCCAGCCCGTCGTCGCCATGGAAAACCAGCGCCGAACTGCCCCGGCCCGCCAGCACGCCGGCCAGCACCGGACCCATCCTTGGGTCGGCCACGCCAACCGCCTGAGCCTGCGGTCTGGCCGGGTTCGCGACTGGACCGAGGAAGTTGAACACCGTCGGCACGCCGAGTTCGCGCCGCGGCACCGCGGTGTGCCGCAGCGCCGGGTGATACAGCGCAGCGAACAGGAACACCACGCCGACCTCGTCCGCCAGTTTCTCAGTCGCAGCCGGCGGCAGGTCGATCTTCACGCCCAGTGCCTCAAGGACGTCGGCCGTGCCGCACGCGGATGACGCCGCTCGGTTGCCGTGCTTGACCATCCGAGCACCGGCGGCGGCGGCCACAATGGTGCCCATCGTCGAGATGTTCACGGTCTTGGCCCGATCGCCGCCAGTGCCCACTAGGTCGACCAGCCGACCGGGAATGCTCAGCCGCGCGGCGTGGTCAAGCATCGCCTGCGCCATGCCGTCGACTTCGGCCGCAGTCTCGCCCTTCATCCGCATCGCGACGCCGAATCCGGCGATCTGCGCGCTGGTAGCCGCGCCCTCCATGATCTCGTTCATCGCCCACGCCGCCGCGGCCGGCGCCAGCGACTCGCCCTTGACCAGCGTTCCGATCAAGGTGGGCCAGGAGAAGGTTGGTTCCATCGCGCGTCCTTCAGATTTTCGGAAATAAATCCCTCAGGCTGATGCGCCCGCTCGTGGGCTCTGGGTCGCGGCTGGATGGACCACTGTCGCGTCGCTTGCTCGCTGCCGCATGAGGCCAGCCAGCGCCTGCGCTAGCGCCGAGGGGTCGATCGGGTGGCTCACCACCGCGTCGGCCCGCGACCAAGTCGCCAACCACCCGTCGTCGGCACGGCCGATGATGAGCAGCGCCGGTGGGCAGTTGAACACCTCGTCCTTGGCCTGGCGGCACACGCCCATGCCACCGGACGGCTGGGCCTCGCCGTCAAGCACCATCACCTCGGCACCGCCAGCATCAAGCAACCGGATAAGCGCGGGGTGAGTAGCGACCTCAATCATCTCAACTTCGGCCACATCGGGCGCTGGGCGCTTGCCGATGGCCAGTCGGACCTGCGCGCGGGTGTCCGCGTCATGGCTATACACGACAACTTTCATAAGGATGCTACCGACCTAGGGGGTCGAGGCGCGTTCGCCTACCGAGTGTCGTAATAATGGGCGCGTGACGACAGCACAAGAAGCCGGGTGGTGCCGCGAACACCCGCGAGCAGGCCCAACTTGGTCAGTGTCGGGACCATCGTCTGGTTGTCCTCCGAGCTGATGTTCTTCGCGGCCCTGTTCGCGATGTACTTCACCATCAGATCGGTGGATACCGGGCTCGGATTGAAGTGGCCGGACGCGCACCTGGACTATCCCCTGGCCACGACCAACACAATCGTGCTGATGCTTGTCCAGCGTGACCTGCCAGATGGGCGTGTTCGCGGTCGAGCGCGGCCAGATCAGGCGGCTCGGGCCGGATCTGGAAGTGCGGCAGTGGGGCCTGCGTGAGTGGTACGTGCTCTCTTTCTTCATGGGCCTGTACTTCGTCTGTGGCCAGGGCTACGAGTACCTCGACCTGATCTTCAAGCAGCACCTCACGCTTTCATCAAGCGCGTACGGCTCGGTGTTCTTCCTGACCACCGGCTTCCACGGGCTGCACGTGTCCGGCGGACTCGTCGCATTCCTGTTCCTGCTCGGACGCACCTACGCGGCTAAGACGTTCACCCATGAACAGCAGGTCAGCGCGATCGTGGTGTCGTATTACTGGCACTTCGTCGACGTGGTGTGGATCGGCCTGTTCACCACCATCTACCTCTATCCGCTGACCGGAGAATAAGGATCGCCGTGACGCTCGATGACCGCCAGGCGCCGGCGCCCGGCCGCCGGCTATGCCGTCGTTGCTGCTCGGACTGCTGGTGACTCGGCGCGGGCTACGCCGTGCTGGCGCAGTCCAGCGACGCGTCCGCCACCCCGCCGGCATCACCGCATCCGAGCAGGTCGCGCAGGGTCGGGAGATCTGTCCTCGAGGAGTGCGCGACCTGCCACGGCCAATTCGGCGCAGGGAATCGCCGGCGCGCGCCCAGCCTGATTGGCGTCGGCGCGGCCGCCGTCGACTTCCAGGTGAGCACCGGCCGGATGCCGGCCAAGGAGCCACAGGCGGAGAACCCGCGCAAGCCGCCGGAGTTCAGACACGCGCAGATCTACGCGATCGCCGCCTACATCGCCTCGCTGGGCGGCGGCCCGGCCATCCCGACCGGTGCGCAGGTCGTCCAGACTGGCGCCGATCCGGCGCTCGGGGAGCAGCTGTTCGTTGCTAACTGCGCTCAGTGCCACAACTTCGCCGGCCTGCCGGCGGCGCGCTGACCTACGGCAAGTACGCCCCAGCGCTCACCAAGTCAACCCCGACGCAGATCTACGAGGCCATGCTGACCGGGCCGGAGGCGATGCCGGTATTCAACAACACCACGATCACCCCGCAGGAGAAGCGCGACATCATCGCCTATGTCATGCAGACCCGGACCGAGCCGAACCCCGGCGGGTTCAGCCTCGGCCGGGTCGGTCCGGTCACCGAGGGTCTCGTGGCGTTCCTCGGCCTGTTGCTCTTCATGGTGCTCGCGGCCATGTGGATCACTGCAAAGCACAGGAAGATCCCAATGAGTGACTCGACCGCCGGGCACGGACCAGGCGACTAGCGAAAAGGACGGCGACCTGGCGGCAGGCGACGGCGAGCACGAGACCACGCCGCGCCGGGTTATCGGCACTCCGTCGCCAGCCCGTCGCGGATGTTGCTGGCAGAGACCGCGTCCGGCTCGACGGCCGGGTTGCCGTGGAGCAGGCGCCAGAGCTGCCGCCCGATCCTGATGACCTGGACGACGCCAGCGGGCCGAGAAGGTCGTGGCGGCGTGCTTCATCCTGGCGTTCCTGGCCGGCCTAGCGTTCCTCGCCGCCTACATCGACCTTCCCCGTGCACTCGGTCGTGCGCGGCGCTGCAGTCCAACCTGGGACTCGGGCTCAGCCTCGGCCTGTCGATGCTCTTCCTCGGCATCGGCGCGACGATCTGGGTCAGGCGGCTGATGCCGCACGTCGAGATCACTGAGCTGCGGCATCGCGCTGCGCTCGGATGAGGCCGACCGGGAGGCGTTCGCCAAGACGTTCAAAGACGGCGCGGACGCGAGCCAATTCGTCAAGCGCCCGCTCCTTCGCCGCACCTTGATCGCGGCCACGCTGCCCGTCGCGGTCGCGCCGATCGTGCTGCTGCGCGACCTAGGCCCGCTGCCCGGCACCAGCCTGCGACACACGGTCTGGCGCAAGGGCCTGCGACTGCTCAACTACGGCGCGAACACGCCGATCAGCCCGGGAGACTTCAGCTCGCCCGGCAGCATGATCACCGTGGTTCCCGAGGGATACCCAGGACGATTTCGACGCTCTGGCCAAGGCGGCGTGCATCATCATCAAGTTCGCGCCTGGCGAGCTCGAGTACACCCAGACCAACCACCCGGTCAGACGGCTTCACGGTGGCGAACTGGACGGTCGACAACATCGTCGCCTACTCGAAGATCTGCACCCACGTCGGCTGCCCGGCCGCGCTGTATGAGCAGACCACCCATCACATCCTGTGCCCGTGCCACCAGTCGACCTTCGACGCGGCTACGCGGCGCGCAGGTCATCTTCGGGCCGGCTGACCAGGCCGCTACCGCAGCTGCCGATGACGGTGGACGCGGAGGGTTATCTTGTAGCCAGGAGCGACTTCACCGAGCCGGTAGGCCCGAGCTTCTGGGAGCGGGGAAATTCGTCATGAGTATCGACAAGGCGCTCGGCGGCACGGGCAGCTGGCTGGACGACCGGTTCCACGGCGCCAAGGGCGTACGAATGCTCTTCCGCAAGGTGTTCCCTGACCACTGGTCGTTCATGCTTGGCGAGATCGCGCTGTACTCGTTCATCATCTTGCTGCTGACCGGCACGTTCCTGGCGCTGTTCTTCAAGCCGACCATGACCGACGGTCATCTACCACGGCTCGTACACCAAGCTCGACGGCGTCACATGAGCCAGGCCTACGCCGTCAACGCTGCAACATCAGCTTCGATATCCGCGGCGGCCTGCTCATGCGCCAGATCCACCACTGGGCCGCCGACCTGTTCATGGCCGCGATCATTGCCCACATGCTCCGGATCTTCTTCACCGGCGCGTACCGCAAGCCGCGCGAAGTCAACTGGCTGATCGGCATCGTGCTGTTCACGCTCGGCCTGCTCGAAGGCCTGTTCGGCTACTCGCTGCCGGATGACCAGCTGTCCGGCGCGGGCCTGCGGATCTCTCGAGGGCGTGCTGCAGGGCATCCCGGTGGTCGGCACCTACCTGGCGTTCTTCCTGTTCGGCGGCCGTTCCCGGGTAACCGACATCATCCCGCGGATGTACATCATCCACGTGCTGCTGATACCCGGCCTGTTCCTGGCGCTGATCAGCGCGCACCTGTTCATCATGTTGCACCAGAAGCACACCCAGATGCCGGGCAAGGGCCGCACCGAGCGAGAACGTCGTCGGCGCAGCCGTTCTTCCCGTACTTCATGGCCAAGGGCCGGCGCCTGGTTCTTCTTCATCTTCGCCGCGCTGGCGCTGGCTGCCACATTCGCCCAGATCAACCCCAGTCTGGCTCTACGGCCCGTACACACCGCTGGCCATCTCCTCGGCCTCCCAGCCCGACTTCTACATGGGCTTCCTCGAAGGTTCACTGCGGATCATGCCCGCCTGGGAGTGGGTAGCTTCCTCGGGCACACGATCACGTTCAGCGTCTTTATCCCGCTCGCGGTACCGCTCGGCATCGTGCTGGACAGCGGCCGCGCTCTGGCCGTTTTCGAACAGTGGGCCACCGGAGACAGACGCGAGCACCATGTCAACGACCGGCCGCGCAACGCGCCGATCCGGACCGCGCTCGGCATCGCGATGATCTCGTTCTACGGCGTGCTGTGGCTGGAGGGCATCTAACGACGTCCTCGCCGACCACTTCAACGTCCCGCTCTACACGATCACCGGATCGCCAGGGTCGGCGTCTTCGTGGTGCCGATCATCGCCTATATCGTCACCAAGCGGATCTGCCTCGGCCTACAGCGCAAGGACCTGCATCTGCTTGAGCACGGCGTCGAGACCGGCATCATCAGGCAGCTGCCGAACGGCGAGTTCATCGAGGAGACCAGGCCGCTTTCTGAGGAGATGCGCGCCAAGATCGCTCGGCCCGAGCCGTTCGCGCTGCCCGCTGGTGCGGACGGCGCAGCGGACGAGGTCCCGGCACCTGGCATGCGTGGTGGCATCGGCCGGGTTAAGGCCAGGCTCAACAAAGTGGTAAACGAGAGCGTGCCGCTCAACGGCCAGGCCAACGGGCACGGCCCGAACGGCCACGGCCCCAACGGGCACGGCCCGAACGGCCACGGTGCCACCGCCGACGAAGAGCATGCCGCCATCGGTGTCAGCTCATCAGACGACAGCGGCGAAGCCGACCAGTAGAGCTAGCTCTAGCTGCGGCGGTAAGGGCCCGAGACGCCCCTGGCGCCCCGGGCCCTTACCCATTTCGGGCCCTCGGGGCATATGCCGGGACTTGCGGCGCGGCTTAGGATCTGCTCTGTACGAGCTGGCACTGCGCTCTTGAGCCGAAGGATGAGCATGAGATGTTCTGCACCCCTGCTGCGGCGGCCGATTCGCTTGGCGCAGACCGTTGGCCCGATGCTCGGGACCGCCTTGGTTGCTGCTGGCCTCGTCGGCACGCTTGGCGGCTCGGCCGCGCTGGCCACTCCTGTGCCGGTCAGCCGGGTGGCCACGCCCGCCGCCGCCAAGTTCGCCTGGCATCCGCTCAGCCTGCTGAACAACTGGACGTCCGCCAACGGCCCGAGCACTTTGACTGGGACGCCTGGATGGGCAGTTCGTGACGGAGTGGTCTACTTCCGCGGCGCGATCACGAACTCGACCGTCGACGCGTCAAGCATCATCACTACGTTGCCGCCGCAGGCCAGGCCGAGTCACGATCTCTACCTGCAGGTCTTTACCAATGCGGCCGCGCCAGGGACGCTCCTCATCGAGACTGACGGTGAGGTGCAGGCATTCGCTGGCAACTTTGCCCTGCTCACCTCGTTGGCTGGGGTGTCGTATCCGACTAATGCGATCAAGTTCCATCGGCTCGCGCTGGTGGGCGGCTGGGTGTCGAGGCAAGCACGCTGGCTCACCGGCAATCCCGCCTACGCGATCAGCGACGGCATCGTCTACCTCGGTGGCTCGATGCATAACAACGGCAAATCGACCCTGGTCGCCGTGCTGCCGCCAGCAGCTCGGCCTGCGCGGGACATGTACTTCGACATCTACAGCTACCAAAGCCACTCCGGCGGTCTTGAGGTGGAGCTCAACGGCGACGTCAGAGCGTTCGGCTCGAACGTGAATGCTTTCAGCTCGCTGGCCGGTCTGGCGTATCCGGTGGCCAGCACCAAGTGGCACAATTTCAAGCTGACCGATGGCTGGAAGGTCGCGCCCGCCTCCGACGGTTGCGGAGCTCCCGCCTACACGACGATCAACGGCGTCGTCTACCTCACCGGTGGTCTCACTCAGCCCAAACCCGAGACCGGCTTGTGGACCGATCCCATGCCCGCAGCCACGCAGCCGAAGGACTCGCTCAACATCGAGGTGTACACCTGGCTGGGTGCCCCTGGCGCGCTCAGCCTGTCGAACCTAGGCGTCGCTGGCAGTTACCAAGCTGACACCGCGCAGCGCTTTACCTCGCTGGCCGGAGTCGCCTATCCGCCGGGCGCGTAAGAGACGACTGGCGAAACGCCCCCTGGTCCCCTGGACAAATGGCGCATCGCCCGCAGCTTCGCTAAAGACCCCTACTCGGCGGGCCACAGCGGGGTCGGGATGGCTATCCCGACCGGGTTGCCCCAGGAGTTGCGGTATGTCACCTCGTGGGCGGGTCGCCGGGCGGCTACACCCCACTTGCCGGTCGGATAGCCGAAGGAGACGCAGCAGGCCATATGCCAGCCTTTGTCCGCGGGTACCCCGAGGATGCGCAGGGTTTGCTCTGGGTGGAAGATCCCGAGGATCGTGGTCAGCGCGCTGCCGACGCCTTCAGCACGGGCCGCGAGCTGAGCGCTCCATACTGCCGGGAAGATCGAGTCGCCACTCGTGTCGTTCCTGGTGAAGGCGATCAGGTAGAGCGGCACTGCTTCGAAGTTGTCGGCGAGGTGCTGGGCGGACCTGACGATGCGCAGCAGCGAAGCACCGGCCGGATCCTCCGGGTTGGCATTGGCGTTCGCGATCCCCTCGGCGTAGGAGGTCGCCCACAGCTGGCTCATGGCATCGCGGTAGAGCGGTCCCAGCGCTGCCTTGACCTCGCGGTCGTCGACCAGCATGAAGCGCCAATTTTGCGTATTGCCGCCACTAGGCGCGCGAATCGCCGCGTCCAGGATCTTCGCCTGCACTGCGTCAGGGATCGGATCTGGCTTGACCCGGCGCATTGCCCTGGTCGTGTACAGCGCTTCATAAACGTCCACTGTCGCCGCCTTCCGCAGTACCCGATCAGGCCAGGCTAGTGGGCGTAGTTGCCGCGGTAGTACTCGAACACGAAGCCGATGACGCTGAGCAGCACGGCCAGCATGCCAATCAGGAACAGCCACCAGCCGACGGCGACACCCACCGCAGCGAGCGCGGCCGCCAGGCCGACGAACAGCGGCCACCAGCTGTGCGGGCTGAAGAAGCCGAGTTCGCCAGTGCCCTCGTCGATCTCAGCGTTCGGGTTGTCCTCTGGCCGTTCGGGCAGCCGCCGTCCGGTGAAGAGCACGTAGAACCCGATGAGGAAGGCCAACGCGACTGCCAGCGCAAGCGCGGTGGCTCCGGTCGGCTCATGCGACAGATTCCAGTAGAAGATGTCAGCTACGCCGAAGAAAATCGCGCAGCCAAGGAAGAGCCAGCCTTCTACCCTCATGCCGGTATCCCTGCCCTTATCAGCGGTTCGTCGTCGAGTGCGGTCACCGGGTCAGCCATGACCATGATCAATGGCTTCCCTCGATACCGAGCGCTTCCTTGCGGTCGATCGGGTCGCGACCAGCTCTGACCTGCGGGTGATGCAGGTCGAAGGCCGGGCGCTCGGAGCGGATCCGCGGAATCGAGGTGAAGTTGTGCCGCGGCGGCGGACACGACGTCGCCCATTCCAGCGAGTTACTGAAGCCCCACGGGTCGTCGACCTCGACCGTCTCGCCGTGCTTCCAGGTCTTGTACACGTTGTAGAAGAAGAACAGGTTAGAGACGCCGAGCACGAAGGCGCCGACCGTCGAGATCTGATTCAGCGTGGTAGCCAGGTGCGGCAGGTAGGGGTAGTTGGCCGTGCGGCGCGGCTGGCCCATCAGGCCGAGCCAGTGCTGCACCAGGAATGTCATGTTGAAGCCGATGAAGACGAACCAGAAATGCCAGACGCCGAGCCGGTTATCCAGCATCTTGCCAGTCCACTTCGGCCACCAGAAGTAGAACCCGCCGAACATGCAGAACACCACTGTGCCGAAGAGCACGTAATGGAAGTGCGCCACCACGAAATAGGTGTCGCTGACCGAGAAGTCCAGCGGCGGTGATGCCAGGATGACGCCGGTCAAGCCGCCGAACAAGAACACGATCATAAAGCCGAGAATGAATAGCATCGGCGTCTCAAGCGTCAGCTGACCGCGCCAGATCGTGCCGAGCCAGTTAAAGAACTTCACGCCGGTCGGGATGGCGATCAGGTAGGTCATGAACGAGAAGAACGGCAGCAGCACGGCACCCGTAGTGAACATGTGGTGCGCCCACACCGTCATCGACAGACCGGCGATCGCGATAGTGGCGGCGACCAGGCCCTTGTAGCCGAAGAGCGGCTTGCGGCTGAAGACCGGGAGCACTTCAGTGGCGATGCCGAAGAACGGCAACGCCACGATATAGACCTCAGGATGGCCGAAGAACCAGAACAGGTGCTGCCACAAGATCGCGCCGCCGCTTGAGCTGTTGAACACTTGCGCCCCGAACTTGCGGTCGATCTCCAGCACCAGCAGCGCGGCGGCGAGCACCGGGAAGGCCAGCAGGACCAGGATCGAGGTCAGCAAGGCATTCCAGGTAAAAATTGGCATCCGGAACATCGTCATGCCAGGCGCGCGCATGCAGAAGATGGTCGTGACGAAGTTGACTCCGGACAGGATCGTGCCGAGCCCGGACAGCGTCAGGCCCATGATCCACATATCTGCGCCGAGGCCGGGCGAGTACAGCGCGCTGGTCAGCGGAGAGTAGGCGTACCAGCCGAAGGCAGCCGCGCCACCTGGGGTCAGGAAGCTCAGCAGCAAGATGATGCCGCCGAAGACGAAGAAGTAGTAGCTGACCAGATTCAGCCGTGGGAACGCCACGTCGGGCGCGCCGATCTGGAGCGGCATGATCTCGTTCGCGAAGCCGACGAAGAGCGGCGTCGCGAACAGCAGCAACATGATCGTGCCGTGCATAGTGAACAGCTGGTTGTACTGCTCGTCGGTCAAGAACGTGTTGTTCGGGTAGAACAGCTGGCTCCTGATCAGCAGTGCCATCAGTCCGCCGATCAGGAAGAACGCGAACGATGTGATCAGGTACAGGTGACCGATGATCTTGTGGTCGGTCGAGCTTAGCCAGTCAGCCAGGATCGAGCCTTTGCGGTAGCCGGTCGGCGCCGCGACCACACCGTGCTGGTCATGGACGGGTACGGCGGTCACTGCACACCCCCGGTACTCTGCAACGCCTGCTGATGGTGAATCCACGTCTTGAACTGCGCGGGCGTGACGATTTTGATCCTGAAGAGCATGCGGCTGTGGTAGACGCCGCACAGCTCGGTGCAGCGGCCGATGAATTGACCGGTCTTAATGGGCGTGACGGCAAAGTGATTAGCGAATCCCGGCACCACATCGCGCTTGAACTCGAACGGGTCCACCCAAAAGGCGTGGATGACGTCAATCGAGGTCAGGTTGAACTGCACCGTCTCGTGCTCGGGTATCACCAGCAGCGGCAGATGCTGAACCGTCGAGTCCGGATTCCACATCGCGCCGGTCATGGTGACAATCTGGTCGGCGCCATTCGCGCCAGGCACCTTGAACTGCGGGTACTGGAACTCCCAGCTCCACTGGAATCCGGTCACATTCACCACGACATCGGGGTGCTTCGGGAGCTTGTCAATGTAGTTCTCGTCCCGTGCGGTGAAGTAGAAAAGCACTCCGACCATGATGAACGGCAGCACCGTGTACATGATCTCGATCGGCAGGTTGTACCTGACCTGCTGCGGCAGGGCACCGCCGTTGCCACGCTTGCGGTGGAAGATGATCGCCCAGAGGATGCCGCCCCAGACCACGACGCCGACCGCCCAGGCCGCGATCCACGACCCCTGCCACATATGCAGGGTGACGAGGCCCTGCTTGGTCACCGGAGGCAGGAATCCCTGCCTGGTGAACGCATTGGAGGTGCAGCCGGTGGTGGCAATGGCCAACCCGACTAGCAGGACGCTAAGCGACGCCCAACGGCGCTTAGGCCGTCGTTTGCTCGCCCCTTCGCGAGGGGCGCTGCGGATGGAGCTCACAGACTGCCTTCCCAGCGGCTTCTGCCGACTTCCGAGCAGGTTCGTTGCCTGTCCTACAGGCTGTCGTGGAAACAGTACAACGCCACCGGCCACGGCTGCCCGGTACCCCCGCCAGAAAAGGGCTCAGCGCGTCATGATCACCCGTCACATAGGGTCGATCGTATGGCGTACTTCGATGCCGCGTCGGCTGAGCCGATGTCACCGGTCGCCAAGGCCGCGCTGCTCGCCGCGCTGGACGACGGCTGGGCCGATCCGATCCGGCTGCACCGCGAAGGCCGCCGGGCGGCCATGCTGCTCGACGCGGCCAGAGAGCAGGTCGCGCAGACGCTGCGGTGTCGGGCCGACGAGGTGTCCTTCACCGGCTCAGGGACCCAGGCGGCTCAGCTTGCCGTGCTCGGCGCGGTGCAGGCCAGGCAGTCAGTCACCAGAGGTCCTGGGCACATCGTGACCAGCGCGGTCGAGCATTCGAGCGTGCTGAGCGCGGTGACCAGGGCGCAGGACTCCGGCAGCCTGGTGACACTGGTCGGCGTTGACCGGACCGGCCGGGCGGAGGTGGACGAGTTCAGCGCGGCCGTGCGCCAGGACCGCACCGTTCTCGCCTGCCTGCAGTCGGCGAATCACGAAGTGGGCACAATTCAGCCGGTGCCAGAAGTGGCGACGGCGTGCCGGCTGGCGCGGGTGCCGCTCTTCGTCGACGCGGCGGCTTCGACCGGACGCCTGCCGCCGCCCGCCGGCTGGTCACTGCTCGCCGCCAGCGCGCACAAGTGGGGCGGCCCGCCGGGAGTCGGCGTACTGGTCGTGTCGAAATCTGTTCGGTGGAAGTCGCCGCTGCCAGTTGATAGCCGCGAAGGACGACGAGTCGCGGGCTTGCAGAATGTACCTGCGGTGGTGGCAGCGGCGGCTGCGCTCGCCGCTGCCGACGCTGACCGCGAAGCCGCTGACCGCGCGCTCCGCGCGCTCACCGACCGGCTCAGGCACCAACTGCCAAGGCTGATACCCGACCTGGTGGTACACGGCGACCAGGAATACTCGCTGCCGCACATCGTGACCTTCTCTTGCCTGTACCTCGACGGCGAGACGCTGGTGATCGAACTCGACAAGGCCGGCTTCTCCGGTATCCTCGGGCAGCGCCTGCGCGTCAGAAACCGACCAGCCGAGCCATGTGCTCGCCGCGATGGGAGCGCTGACGCACGGAAACGTCCGGGTTTCACTGCCAAGAGCCACGACGCGCGAGTCGGTCGACGCGTTTCTTGCCGCGCTTCCGGATATCGTGAGCCGATTGCGCGGCACCATCGGCCGGCTGACCGGAGGCGGGGCCGACGCGCCTTGGACTACTGGAGGTGACCGGTGACGCCGCCGCGAACCGCGGAATGGCCTGGCGGCCGGCAGCCACCCGCGCTCAGGATCGACGCGCTGGGCAAGAAGTGTCCGCTGCCGATCATCATGCTGGCCGAGCGGATCGGTGAAGTGCCGATCGGCACGATCGTCGAGGTCCTCGCCGATGACCCGGCGACTAAGACAGACGTCCCGGCCTGGTGCGGGCTGAAGTCACATGAGTTCATTGGTCTGGCGGAACTGGCGCCGACCGCCGGCTGGGCCTTTCACGTGCGACGCAGTTACTGACCACGCTCAGCGTCAGGGTCGACCGGCGCGAACCTGCTCGCGAACCTCGGGTCGTTTTCCCACCACGGCCGCTGCCTGGCCGGCTCCGGTGTCGATCCGGTCGCCGCGGCTAGCTGGTCAGTCCCAGCCGACGCGATGGCGACCGCCGGGCGGCTGGCCGCTTCCTCGGCATCAAGCTGGGCATCGATGATCTTGGCCTCTGACTCGTCCTCCCTGATCATGGCGATCAGCACGGCGGCGAGGAACGGCAGTCCGATCACATCGCCGAACACCCACAGCGCTCCCCCGCCCAGCACCTGGTCTGTCGCCAGCGACGGTCCCCAGGGCCAGCCCACCGCGTGATAGTAGCTGCCGGCGATCAGCGAGCGGTCGGCGATCACAGCCAAGCCGAGCGCTGCGTCACCGACGACTTCGGCCGCCGTCACCCACAGCGCGATCAGATACGGGTACTCACGCGGCACCGGATCGACCCGCAGCAAGGTCCAGAAGAACACCAGGCCCGGCAAGATCAGCACCAGATAGGTCAGCTCGCGAACCGCCGTGCTGTGGAAACCAGCCGCGTACCAAGGGGAGAAATACAGTACGAACGGAGTCAGCACCAACACGAAGCCAGTGATCGCAGGGAACGTGATGAACTTGGCGACCCGGCCGGTCGCGATGGCCGCGATGCGCTGGCCGTGCTGAGGCGATGCGGCGATGGCCAGCGTCAGCGGCCGGCCGAGCATGACGAACAGCGGCACAGCGAGCAGCAAGAGCACCGTCTGGAAGGACCGAAAGAGGAACAGCACCGGGTAGTAAACCGCGAGGAACGAACTGGTCGCGATGAAAGCCAGACCACCGCCACCAGCCACGAAGGCGACGACGCGGCCGACCGGCCATGACCCGCCGGACCGGCGTACCCGGCTGACGCCCCAGCCGTAGAGTCCGCAGGCCACGACCAGAACGGTCAGCGCATAGGGATCGACCGACCACTGGGTGAACGCGCGCGCCGGCGTCAGCCGGGGCGGGCCGTGGTAGCCAGCTGCCAGCAGGCCATAGTGGGCCAGGGTAATCGCGGCGGTCATGCGCTCACGCTACCAACCGCGCCAGACCACCCAATCGACCACTGAGACCAGCACGATGATTTGGCACTATGGAGACATGACGTCAAACAACGGCTCGCTAGTCGCCGGCCTGCATCACATCCAATTGGCGGTTCCGGCCGGTGGCGAGGCCAAATGCCGTGCGTTCTGGGGCGACTTGCTCGGCATGACCGAGGTGGCGAAGCCACCGGTGCTGGCCGCTCGCGGCGGCTGCTGGTTCACCGGCGGCGGGCTTGATGTCCATCTTGGTGTCGAGCCTGACTTCAGCCCAGCGCGCAAAGCGCATCCGGGCATCTTGATCCGCGACCTAGCCGGGCTCGCGGCCAAGCTGGAAGCCAGCGGGATTACCGTGACCTGGGACGACGCGCTGGTCGGCTACGACAGATTCCACAGCTACGATCCGTTCGGCAACCGGCTCGAATTCCTGGCCCTGGCTAGCTAGCTACCGGGCGGGCTAGATGTAGTGCCTGGCGATCTCGGCCGTGGCCTGATCGCCGTAGGCGACAGCGAAGCGCGCCATCAGCGGCTCGGGGTGCAGCTGGTACTCCTGCGGCCCCGTGCTCTCCAGCGCGTGCACAGCCACGATATTGCCGAGCTGCGCGGCCCGTTCCAGGCTCAGCCCCCACGAGACGGCAGCCAGGAACCCAGAACGGAACGCGTCGCCGGCACCGGTCGGCTCAGCCGGCTCGACGCCAGGCACTGCCGGGACCAGGATCGGCGGCTGACCGTGCTGATCGACCCTGGCACCCCGGCCGCCAAGCGTAGTGACCTGGATGCCGACCTGCTCGGTCAGCTCAGCCTCGCTCCAACCAGTCTTGTGCATGGTGAGGGTGGCTTCGTATTCGTTGCAGAAAAGATAGTCGGCACCCGTCACCAGCGTCCTTACCTGCTCGCCGTCCAGCCTGGCTAGCTGCCAGGACGTGTCAGCGGCGAACGGGATCTGGGCGGCGACGCACTGCTTGGTAAAGGCAAGCATCGCGTCCGGGTCGCTGGCGCCGACCAGCACCAGGTCGACCTGGCCGGCGAGTTCGCTGAGGTCTATATCGCGGTCTTCGGTCATCGCACCTGGGTAGAAGGACGCGATCTGGTTCAGGTCGGTGTCGGTGGTGCCGACGAACCTGGCCGTATGCTGATGCGCCGACTCGCGCACGCCGCTGGTATCCACCCCGTGCTGTTCGAGCCAGTCCCGATAGTCGGCGAAATCGCCGCCAGCGGTGCCGACCAGAAGCGGGCGCAGGCCAAGGCCGCCGAGCCCGAACGCGATGTTCGCCGCGACCCCGCCGCGCTTGATCACCAAGTTGTCCACCAGGAAGGATAGGGCGATCTTGTCGAGCTTGTCGGGCATCAACTGGTCGACGAACCGACCAGGAAATGTCATCAGATGGTCGGTCGCGATCGAACCAGTGACAGCTATGCGCACAGGAGAAGCCTAAGTCAGGCAGCCCCGTCCGCAACCGCCGGCGCGCTCTAGTGGAAGGAGTCCCCGCATGCGCACGAACCGGTGGCATTCGGGTTGTCGATCGTGAAACCTTGCTTGGCGATCGTGTCGACGAAGTCGATAGTCGCCCCAGTCAGGTACGGACCGCTCATCTTGTCGGTGACGACCTCGACGCCGTCGAACGCGCTGACGATGTCGCCGTCCATCTGCCGCTCGTCGAAGTACAACTGGTAGCGCAATCCAGAACAGCCACCGGGTTGCACGGCGATCCGCAGCCGGAGGTCGTCGCGCCCCTCCTGCGCCAGCAGAGCGCTGACCTTGGCAGCGGCCACCTCGGTGAGGATGACGCCCTGCGCCGTCACATCGTTCTGAACTGTCATCTGGTTAGCTCCCGCAGTAAAAGTCCGCGCCGCACGCGGCTACCAACGTCTCCAACGATATGCCCAGCGCTCACATTCCGCGCCACCGCCGACCCGTTCCCGCGCTACGGCTCCGACATTTCCCCCCCAAACTAGCCGCAGACCCAGTGAACTTAGGGCAAACAGCCGGCGTATCCTGTGGGTATCGTCAAACCGACGATAAGTCTGCTATCGTCAAAGCGACGAAAAGTTTTCACTGGGTCAAGTGGGGGCCAGATGACCAGTTCAGGGAACCAGCTCACGATCCCAAGACCAGCCGACCTGACCCAGCCGGTCAGCGCCGAGCCTGGCCGTCAGCTTCCGCTGCTCATACTCGGTCCTGGTGCCGATCCGAACTCCGAGCGTGGCGTCTCCTGCCCGGGCGAACTGCCCGCGCTCTCCGACCCAGCCCTGGTGCACCGAGCCGAGGTGGCGAGGGCCAGGCTCGGCGACCGCGCGTTCGTGCTCGGTCACCATTACCAGCGGGACGAGGTGATCCAGTTTGCCGACGTGACCGGCGACTCGTTCAAGCTCGCCAAGGATGCGGCGGCAAAGCCGGACGCGGAGTTCGTGGTGTTCTGCGGAGTGCACTTCATGGCCGAATCGGCCGACATCTTGACCGCCGACTCTCAGCGGGTCATCCTGCCCGACCTCGCGGCCGGCTGCTCGATGGCCGACATGGCGAGCTACAGCCAGGTCGAAGAGTGCTGGGAGACCCTTGAGGACCTGGGCATCGCCTCAGCGGTGGTGCCAGTCACCTACATGAATTCATCGGCTGACATCAAGGCCTTCACCGGTAGGCACGGCGGCACCGTCTGCACCTCGTCCAACGCCAAGCGAGCGCTGACCTGGGCACTTGAGCACGGCAGCAAAGTGCTTTTCCTGCCTGATCAGCACTTGGGCCGTAACACCGCGGTGCTTGAGCTTGGCTTGTCCCTGGCGGATTGCGTGGTCTGGAATCCGCGCCGCCCGTTCGGCGGCAACGATCCAGCGGCGCTCAGGCGAGCCACCATGATCTTGTGGCAAGGTCACTGCTCAGTGCATGGCCGGTTCAGCGCGGACAACGTCGCTGAGGTGCGCCGCCGGGTGCCTGGGATCAATGTGCTCGTGCACCCGGAGTGCCCGCACGAGGTCGTGCTCGGCGCTGACCAGGTCGGCTCGACCGAGAAGATCATCGCCACCATCGAGCAGGCGCCCGCGGGGTCGGCCTGGGCCATCGGCACTGAGCTCAACTTGGTTCAGCGGCTAGCGAACAGCCACCAGGACAAGACGATCGTGTTCTTGGACAAGACCGTCTGCTTCTGCTCGACGATGAACCGGATCGACCTGCCGCACCTGGTCTGGGCGATGGAATCGCTGGCCGACGGCAAGGTGGTCAACCAGATCACCGTCGATCCGCAAACCGCCGCGCAGGCCAAGGCCGCCTTGGCTCAGATGCTGGCGCTGCCTTAAAGGCCAGGAGCGCCCCAGACGGGGAACCAGCGGCCGAGCTCAGGCTCGATCTTGAGGTCGCCTTCGAGCACACCTTTGACCCGCAACTCGGTCGCGTTGTCGCGGCGCTGACCAGGCCTGGGCGCGAACGGATAGAAAGTGCCGCGCTTATAGAGGTAGACCAGCCCGAGCGGGCCGCCGGACTCACGAAAGCCGACGATCGTGCACAGCAACTGCGGCCCGAAGCCGGCCCCTTCGAGTGAGTAGTTGACCGCGTGCAGATCAGTAACTAGTCCCTCGATGTCATCGGCCGAGTGCGTGCAGACCACCCAGGTAAATCCGTACGCGTCCGCGCTGACCTGCACAGGGGCCTTGTCCTCCGCCATGCTCAGCAGGTCGGTGACGTCCTTCTCGATGTCGGCGAATGCCTTGCCTTCCACCGCACGGAAGCAGACCGAGCCGATGCCGGTAGGCAGGAAGTCGGTGGCTGCCTGCAGCGTGATCGCCGCTGACGGCAGCGCGAACAACTCGTCCAGATTCGGCGGCACCGGCTTGGTCCGGCCAAGCAGCGTGTCCATGAATCCCACTACCGGCCTCCGGCCTGACTGCTGAGCTGCTTGGAGATATCGTCTAGCGCCTTCAGCCGCTTGTCCAAACTCGGGTGCGTGGAGAAGAGCGTCGACAGGCTAAGGCCGTTGCCGCGAGGCGACAAGGCGGGGGCAAAGTAAAAGGCGTTCAGCGGCTCGGCCGCCCGCAGGTCCCTGGTCGGGATCCGCGAGATCTCGCCGCTCACCTTGACTAGTGCGCTAGCCAGCGCCGACGGCTGGCCGGTCAGCAGTGCCCCTGATCGGTCAGCGGACAGTTCGCGATACCGGGAGAGCAGCCGGATCAGCAGGAAGCTGATCGCGTACACCACGACGCCCACCACCAGGACCACCAAGACGACAGGAAACGCGTTCTGATTGCCGCCACCGCCGACGCCGCCGCGACGTCCGCGTCCACCGCCACCGCCGAACAGCTCAGAATAGAAAGCGAACCGCACCAGCAGTCCGGCCATGATGCCGAGGAAGGAGGCGATCGTCATGACCGCCACGTCCTTGTGCGCGACGTGTGACATCTCGTGCGCGAGCACGCCCTCAAGCTCATTGGTGTCCAGCCGGTTCAGCAGGCCTTGAGTGACGCAGACCACAGCGACCTTGCTGCTGCGGCCGGTGGCGAACGCATTGGGCATGTCGACCGGCGCGATCGCGACTCGCGGCTTCGGCATGTCGGCGAGCGCGCACAGCCGGTCAATCACACCGTGCAGCTCTGGTGCCTGCTGCGGGCTGACGAGCTGAGCCCCGGCCGTCGCCAGCGCGATCCGGTCGGACCAGTAGTACGAACCAAAGCAGATCGCCACGGCAACCACGACAGCGAAGAAAATGATGCCGCCGTTGCTCGCGTTCGTGTACTGCGTCAGCAGCAAGACGATCGCGAGAATGAACGCGGTAAAGACCAAGCCAAGCAAGAACATGGTCGCGCCCATCCGCGCGATCAGCCCCCGGTCGGTCGGGTAGCGGGTCCTAGCCATCGGTGCCGCCTCCGTTTCTGCAGCAGCCACAGAAGCTACTTACTTCATTACATCTCAGCTCAGCCTGTGGTCTGCCCAGCGCCTACCGCGCGAATCGCCGCATACTCCCCGTAGGTCTAGCTAAGACCCTGCGATATCCCGATCCTCCGATCGGCGCCTGCCGCGTCGGGCAGGCTGCCAGCGATCGCCGGCGCCTGCCCGTCACTGGTCGGTCAGCCTGGGATCAGCCCGCCATCGGAGAGCAGATCGCGTACCTCTTCAATTGTCGCACCCTCGCGCGGAAGGATCAGATCGGACGGCTCGATCGCATCCTCGGGCAGAGCCTCACCAAGTTCCCTGGTCTTCTCAAGCAATGCGTGCAACGCCGTACCGAAGGCGGCCTCGTCCTGCTTATCAACCGCCGCCTCAAGGTCGGCGTCAAGATGGTTCAGCTCATCAACGGCGCCATCGGGCAACTGCAACTGCCCTTCGCCCATGATCCTGACGATCACTGACCCTCCCCAGCGGCTGGCTGCTCAGCCGGGAAGCCGGTCGCTCCGCCTGGCACCGCATCACTGACCGGGGCGCCGGGCAACTGCTTCGGCGCACTTCCGGCCGACAACTCGGCCTTCATCCTGGCCAGTTCGTTGTCCACGCTGCCGCTCGCGCCCATCCGGTCAAGCTCAGCCTGGATGTCGTCAGCCGGCGTGCCGCCGAGCGCGTCATTCAGCGCTCCTGAGGCCATCAGCTCATCGATGGCACCGGCCCTGGCCTGCATCTGCGCGGTCTTGTCCTCGGCCCGCTGAATTGCCAGGCCGACATCGCTCATCTCTTCTGAGATGCCGGTGAAGACCTCGTTGATCCTGGTGGTCGCCTCGGCTGCGGTATAGGTGGCCTTGATGGTCTCCTTCCTGACCCGGAAGGCATCCACCTTGGCCTGCAGCCGCTGGCTGGCGGCGGTCAGCTTCTCCTCTTCGCCCTGCAAGGAGGCATACTGGGTCTGCAAGTCGGTCAACTGGGCCGCGACGCTGGCCTTGCGCGTCAGCGCCTCCCTGGCCAGGTCCTCCCGGCCGGCCGAGAGCGCGTCCCGCGCCTGGCGGTCCAGCTTGTCGGCAGTCTGCTGTACCTGGTTCATCTGCAACTCGACCCGCTTGCGCGAGGTCGCGACGTCGGCGACGCCCCGCCGTACCTTTTGCAGCAATTCAAGCTGGGTTTGGTACGAATAATCCAGGGTCTCCCGAGGGTCCTCATACTTGTCAAGCGCCTTATTGGCCTTGGCCCTGAAGATCGTAGAAACCCGCTTCATCACGCCCATAAGCGCGGCCCATCCCCTCATCCTGTCAACCGCCGCAGCACCAGGGCTGGCGCCGCCAACGACCGTTTGGTGCAGCAGCGGAGAACTTCCGCAGATGCCGGATTCCCAGCCTATGACCTACGGGCTACCCCGTCATCTTGCAGCCAGACAATGCACCGTACCTGCTATCACCAAACCACCCATCAGGCGCGCCAGAACTGATGTTCTGGGTGGTTCGTCCAGCGGGGCCGGTAGGCTGTGACGGTGTTGCGACGACGTTCAGGTGGCGCTACCGCCACGCCGGAGAGCGATGAGCTCAATTCGGCCACTGACCAGCAGGTTAAGCAAGCCGGCAAAGGTAAGCCGACGCCGAAGCGTAGCGAGGTAGAGCGGGCTAGGCGCCAGCCGTACACGCCGCCGCCGAAAGACCGCAAGGCCGCCAGCGCCCAGCAGCGCGACCACCGTCGCACCGAGCAAAAGCGCCGCATGGACGCGATGAAGCGCGGCGAGGAGTGGGCCATCCCGCCTCGCGATCGCGGCCCGGCCCGTGGCCTGGCCAGGGACTACGTGGACTCGCGTAGGTGGATCATCAGCGAGTACATCCTCTTTGCCGTGTTCGCGCTGATCTTCGTCATCTTCGCGCTCGGCTCTGGCAAGAACTCCGCGCTCGTTCTTTACATCGAGCTGGGCATCGTCGCGATCATCGCGCTTGAAGGGCTCTACCACGGCACCAGGGTGACCCGGCTGATCAAGCAGCGGCTGCCGGACGCCAGCACTAGGGGCATCACCTGGTACGTGGTCAAGCGCAGCCTGCGGCTGCGCAGCTCAAGGATCCCGCCCGCGCGGGTCAAGCGCGGCGACACGATCTGACCAGCCGCTCGACGCCGCAGTTCAGCTGAGCTTTATTTCGGTAATTAAGGTGGGTTGATGGAATTCCGCAACCTGGGGCGGAGCGGCCTGCGGGTCAGCGAAATCGCCTACGGTAACTGGCTGACGCACGGCTCGCAGGTCGACGAGGAGGCCGCCAGAGCGTGCGTCGCCGCCGCGCTGGACGAGGGCATCACCACCTTCGACACCGCCGATGTGTATGCGAACACCGCCGCCGAGTCGGTGCTCGGCCGGGCACTGCACGGTGTCAGGCGGGAGTCACTGGAGATCTGCACCAAGGTGTTCTGGCCGACCGGACCAGGTCAAAACGACCGCGGCTTGTCACGCAAGCACATCATGGAGTCGGCGCACGGCTCACTGCGTCGACTGCGCACCGATTACCTGGACTTGTACCAGGCGCACCGCTATGACCACACCACACCGCTCGAAGAGACCCTGCGGGCCTTCGATGATCTGGTCAGGCAAGGCAAGGTGCTCTACATCGGGGTGTCGGAGTGGCGGGCCGAGGAGATCGCGGCCGCGCTGAAGGTCGCCGATCAGCTCGGGCTTGACCGGATCGTCTCCAACCAGCCGCAGTACAACCTGATCTGGCGGGTCATCGAGGCCGAGGTAGTGCCGCTTAGCCAGCGCGAGGGCATCGGCCAGCTCGTCTGGTCGCCCATCGCCCAAGGCGCGCTCACCGGCAAGTACCTGCCAGGCAACCCGCCACCGCCAGGATCGCGCGCCACCGACGACCGCGGCTCGACCTTCATCAGCGAGTACCTAGCCGACAGCGTGCTGACCGCCGTGCAGCAACTAGGTACGGTCGCGGCCGAGACCGGCCTGACGCTGTCGCAGCTCGCCGTCGCCTGGACGCTGCAAAATCCTGCCGTCAGTGCAGCCATCATCGGCGCGACCAGGCCTGAGCACGTGCACGAGAACGTCAAGGCGGCCGGGGTCAAGCTGGACGCGAAGGTGCTCGCCAAGATCGACGACATCATGGCCGCCGTGGTTGTCACCGATCCGGCGAAGACGCAGAGCCCGCCGAGCCGTCCCTAGCATCCGTCGGCTAGATGGCGTAGCTGGGCGCGCTTAGTTGGGCGCGGCTAGTTCTCGGCGTGCAGGCTCATCGGGCCGTACTCGCAGCGGCTGTCTTCCATGAGCCTGACCTGGTCGACGCCAGATTCGAGCAAGCCCCGCCAGTGCTCACCGAGCCAGCTCTCGGCATCGCCCTGGCTGCCGAAGGTTTCCTTCGGCAGGCCCCGCGCCAGCGCCGCCGTGCCATCTGCTTTCTCGTACTGCCAGGTCCAGGTCATGGCAGTAGATTATGGCCTGCACCGGTCGGGAAGCTGTTAAGTTCTAATCCACAAGGCTACTCCGACTGTTGCTCAACGTCGGTCAAGATCGAACCTGCAGATCAAGGTGGTGGACGACATTGGCGCGCGTTGTCGTCATTGGTGACCTCATGACCGACACCGTCGCTCACGCGATGCTGCCACTGGCGAAGGCCAGCGATACACCCGCGACGGTAACCATGCACGGCGGCGGCTCAGGCGCGAACATCGCCGCCTGGCTCGCGGTCGACGGCACCGAGGTGGCGTTCGTTGGTCGGCGCGGTGCCGACATCGCTGGGCGCAATCGGGACATGGAATTGATGGGCTACGGCGTGGACGCCAGGCTCGTGATGGACCCGGAGCGGCCGACCGGCACCTGCGTGGTGATGGTGACCCACAAGGGCGATCAGACGATGCTGTCCGACCCTGGTGCCAACGCCGCGCTGTCGCCTGATGATCTGCCGAAGGACCTGTTTACCCCCGGCTGCCATCTGCACGTCTCCGGCTACACCCTGCTCAATGCCGGGTCTAGGCAAGCTACCTTGGCCGCGATCTCGATGGCTAGGCGGGCCGGCATGACGATCTCGGTCGACGGCGCGTCATCAGCACCGCTTGAGCGAGTCGGCGCCGAGCCTTACCTGCAGATGACCAACGGCGCCACGCTGCTGTTCGTCAACTCCGAGCAGGGTCGGGTGCTGACCGGCCGTGCCCGAGCCCGAGCAAGCCGCCCGAGTGCTCAACGCCTGGTACCCGCACGTGGTGATGAAGCTCGCCGACAAGGGCGCGCTGTTCTACGCGAACGGCCGACCCGACCCGATCAGAGTGCCCGCACCGCCGATCGAGCGGCTAGTGGACCGTACCGGTGCCGGCGACGCGTTCTGCGCCGGATTCCTGCCGGCCTGGTTGGACAAGAAGCCGCCGCACGAGGCCCTGACCAGTGGCTGCCGCCTAGCCGCCATGGCACTCGGCCTCGTCGGAGCGCGACCACTGCTCTAGCTTTGGACTCCTACCTTGCGCGCTTGTTTGACCTGACCGGCCGGGTCGCGGTGGTGACCGGCGGCAGTTCAGGCATCGGCAAGGGCATGGCGCAGGCGCTCGCTTTGGCCGGTGCCCGCGTGGTGCTGGTGGCCAGGCAGGCTTCCTTGCTCGATGCGGCGGTCGCCGCGTTCACCGCCGCTGGCGCGACGGCAGGGCGGGTATGCGCCGACCTCGGCGCGTCGGAAGCAGCGCCCGCTGCGGTCGAGCAGATCGTGGCACTTTTCGGCGAGCCTGACATCCTGGTCAACGCTGCCGGGGTCAACCTGCGACCGCCGCTCCCCCAGCTCAGCACCGATGAATGGCACCGATCGCTGGCCGTGAACCTGACCGCGCCCTTCCTGCTCGGCCAGGCCTTCGGGCCAGGTATGGCCGAGCGCGGCTGGGGCCGGATCATCAACGTCGCGTCCCAGCAGGCGTTCCGCGCCTTCGGCAACAGCGGCGGCTACGGCGCGTCCAAAGGCGGCTTGATATCGCTGACCAGGTCCCAGGCTGAGGCCTGGTCGCGGGCCGGCGTCTGCTGCACCGCGCTGGTGCCTGGCTTCGTCGCCACCCCGATGACCCAGCCAGTCGCCACCGACCCGGTTCGCTCGGCCGCTCTAGCCGCCCGCACCATGGTCGGCCGTAATGGCGAGCCAGCCGACTTCGCCGGCGCCGCTGTCTTCCTGGCCAGCCCGGCCAGCGATTACGTCACCGGCACCGCCATCTTCGTCGACGGCGGCTTCTCCGCCACCTAGCCACTTAGTCGACGGGGTGTCCTGCCCACCAGCACTGGCTGTTCCACGGCAGAATGACCGCATGGCACGACGCACTACGACAACTCCGCCGCCGGAAGACTTCGAAGAGAACATCATCGACATCGATGTCACCGATGAGATGCGGGGCAGCTACCTTGAGTACGCCTACTCGGTCATCTACCAGCGAGCGCTGCCCGATGCCAGAGACGGCCTGAAGCCGGTACAGCGCCGGATCCTGTACCAGATGGCCGAGATGGGACTTCGCCCTGACCGCGCCCACGTCAAGTGCGCTCGGGTCGTCGGCGAGGTGATGGGCCGGCTGCATCCGCACGGCGATGGCGCCATCTACGACGCGCTGGTGCGGCTGGCGCAACCCTTCGCGATGCGGCTGCCGCTGGTCGACGGACACGGCAACTTCGGCTCACTCGGCGGCGACGACGCTCCGGCCGCGATGCGCTACACCGAGGCCCGGCTGGCCGCCCCGGCCCTGGAGATGACCGCGTCACTCGACGAGGACACGGTCGACTTCATCCCCAACTACGACGGTACCGAGACGCAGCCAGAGGTGCTCCCGGCCGGTTTCCCTAACCTGCTGGTCAACGGCGCGGCCGGGATCGCGGTCGGGATGGCGACCAACATGGCACCGCACAACCTCGGCGAAGTGATCGCGGCCGCCCGGCATCTGATCGCCAATCCGGATGCCAGCCTGGATGAGCTGATGCGGTTCGTGCCTGGCCCCGACTTGCCGACCGGCGGCAAGATCATCGGCCTGGACGGAGTCAGGGAAGCGTACGAGACCGGCCGCGGCATCTTCCGCACTCGCGCGGCCGCCAGGATCGAGCAGCTCACCCCGCGCCGATCCGGCATCGTGGTCACCGAGCTGCCCTACGGAGTGGGCCCGGAGAAGGTCATCGCCAGAATCAAGGACCTGGTCCAGGCCAAGAAGCTGAATGGGCATCGCCGACCTCAAGGACCTCACCGACAGGCATCACGGATTGCGGCTGGTGATCGAGGTGCGCAGCGGCTTCCACCCCGAGGCGGTGCTCGAAGAGCTTTATCGGCTGACGCCGATGGAGGACACCTTCGGCATCAACAACGTGGCCTTGGTGGATGGTCAGCCGCGCGTGCTCGGGCTGCGTGAGCTGCTCGAAATCTACGTCAATCACCGGCTCGAGGTGGTCCGCCGCCGCACCGAATTCCGGCGAAACAGGCGTCAGGACCGGCTGCACCTGGTCGACGGCATCATCATCGCGCTGCTGAACATCGACGAAGTAATCCAGGTGATCAGGCAAAGCGACAATGCCGCCGCCGCCAAAGAGCGCCTGATAAGCGTCTTCGACCTGTCCGAGATCCAGGCCCAGTACATACTCGACACGCCGCTGCGGCGCCTGACCAAGTACGACAAGCTCGAACTTGAGCGCGAGCAAGAGACGCTGAGGGCCGAGATCGCCGAGCTAACCGCGATCTTGGAGTCCGACGCTAAGCTGCGCGAGCTGGTCTCATCCGAACTCGCCGCGGTAGCAGAAAAATACGGCACTCCCCGGCGCACGGTGCTACTAGAAGCCAGCGGGGCCACCAGAACAGCAGCCGTTCCACTGGAAGTCGCTGATGATCCTTGCACCGTGCTGCTGTCGTCAGCGGGCCTGCTAGCGAGGACCGCCGCCGTGAAGCCGTCAGGTCAGCAGGAGTTGATCGAGGACAACCTTCAGCCTGAAGCACACCAGCAGACGACCGCCGCAGCCAAGCCGACTCGGTCTGGCGGCCGGTCGGCAGACCAGCGTTCGGCTCATGACGTCATCGTCTCCTCGGTGCCGGCCACGGCCAGAGGCACGATCGGCGTGCTGACTTCGCACGGCCGCCTGATCAGGCTCGGCGTACTCGAACTGCCAGCGCTGCCACCGACCGCGCACGCCCCTGGCCTCTCCGGCGGTGCGCCGATCAGCGAGTTCATCTCGACCGAGCGGGGCGAGACCGTGGTCGCGATCGTGGCCGCTGACGCGGGCGGCGCCGGGCTGGCGCTCGGCACCGCGCAAGGCGTCGTCAAGCGAGTAACGCCGGACTATCCGCAGAACCTGACCGACTTCGAGGTGATCGCGCTGAAGGGTGGCGACCGGGTGGTGGGCGCCGTTCAGCTGCCGAGCGAGGAGCTTGACCTGGTCTTCATCACCAGCGACGCGCAACTGCTCAGATTCGGCGCAAGCTCGGTGCGGCCGCAGGGCCGTGCCGCCGCCGGCATGGCGGGCATCAGGCTGGCCCCGCGGGCCAGCGTGATCTGGTTCGGCGCGGTGCAGCCGACTGCCGATGACCCAGAAAGCGAGCCAGTAGTCGTCACGGTGGCCGGCAGCGCTGGCGCACTGCCAGGAACCGCGGCCGCCAGCGTCAAGGTCACCCCATACGCCGAGTACCCGCCGAAGGGCCGCGCCACCGGTGGCGTGCGCTGCCAGCGCTTCCTCAAGGGCGAGGACGCACTCATCTTGGCCTGGGCCGGCCCAGCACCCGCCAGAGGAGCTACCGCCGCCGGCACCCCGGTACCGCTGCCGCCACCCGAAGGCCGCCGCGACGGCTCAGGCGAACGCGTCCGCGAGCAGCTAGCCGCCCTCGGCGGTCAAGCCCCAGCCAGCTAACTCACCCCGCCGCCCGGCCCCCGCCGCAGCGAGGGACCTAACGACAACGGGGGTCCCCCGCTGCTACCAGGACAGCAACGGGGGACCCCCGTTGCTGTTGGCGCGCTGGCCCGGCGACGGGTGGCGCAGCTTGCTCTTAGCACATCACTAGCTGCGGTTCGGCAAATCTCCAGGTAGCGGGGCCATTCTCAGTAATGGCGGGCCCGATCGAGGGCCCGCCGCCAACGTCCAACAAGAGTCAAAGCGCAGTCAGCGGCACGACTCTCCCGGCGGCCAGCGCCGTCTCCCCGTATCCGCCACTGACGCGACTCGTTGGGTTGATTTAGGTCAGCTGGCATCGGCGACGCAACGAAATCGCCAGCTAGACCGTCTAATCCAGGAAAGCAAGTCAGCACTGCACCCATGTAGCCGCCAGCGGGCGACTACCACACCACATACCGAAGGCAGGAGCGCCCAGGTAGCGACGAACCCGGGCGTCAGGCGGGAGGTGGCCGGCGGGCACGTTTCGGCCGCCTCCCGCGGAAAGGTCCGCTGATCAGGCGGACAGCTTGGCCCGGTTACTCGTGCGCGCCCAGCCGGTCAGCTACCATGGCGGCGAATCGGTCTAGCCCGGCATCTAGCTGCTCGGGCGTCATCTGGCTGCAGGCCAGCCTGGCCTGATGCGACCCGCCCGCGCCGCCGTAGAAGTGGCTCATGGGCGTCCACAGCACGCCGTGGTTTCGAGCGGAATACTCCATCAACGCGTCATCGGCCGGGAACGGCAGCGTGACCACAGCGAAAAACCCGCCCGTTGGGGCATTCCAGCGCACCGCGTGACGGTCGTCGTGGCCGGCCGGGAACCGCCTGGCCAAGCCCGCAAGCAGCCGGTCCATGTTGGCCAGGTAATGGGCCGTCTCCCGTTCATTGGCCTTGGCCAGGCTGTAGTCATTGAGCAGCAACTTGCCGCCGATAACCGCCTGGGCGATGGCCGGGGTGTTGACGGTGACCATGCTCTTGATTCGGCCCAGGTAATCCGCGAACAGTCCGACCCCACCGTGGTCATCGGACACTCGCTGGTCGGCTAGCGCGAATCCGACCCTGGCACCAGGAAAGCCGACCTTGGCGAATGAGCCGAGGTAGATAACCCGGCGACCGGTGTCCAGCGCCTTGAGCGTCGGCAGGTGCTCACCACGGTGGAAGGTGCCATAGGGATTGTCCTCAATGAGCAGGATGTCAGCCTGCGCCGCCACCCGCAGGAGTTCGCGGCGAACGGCCACGGGCATGCTCACTCCCGACGGGTTGGCGAAATCAGGCATCAGATAGAACGCCCGCGGTCGGAGTCCTGCCTGCCGCACGCGATCAACCTGCTCGGCGAGGTCGGCCAGGTCGACGCCATCCGGCCCGCTGCGAACCGGCCAGACCGGCAGGTCAGCGAGCTTAGCCGCGCCGGTCATCCCCACATAGCTCGGCGAGACCGCGAGCAGCACGTCATGCTCGTCCGCCCGCAGCGCCCGCACAACGGCAAACATGGCCTCCTGGAAGCCGACAGTCACCACGATCGCCTTGGGGTCGACGGCGATGTCCTCATCGGTCTGCAAGTACTTGGCGATCAGTTCGCCGATCATGCCGTTGGTGCGGCCGTATTGGAACAACGCCTGGTTCAGTCGGGCTGCGCTGAAGCCGCGCTCATTGGTCAGGTACGCGCAGTAGGCGTCGAGGTACTGATGGAGCAGTCCGACATCGAAGAACTGCTCGCACGGCCGCCCCGAGGCGAACGAGATCGCGTCTGGGTATCTGCTCGCGACCTCGTTCAGGAAGTTCATCGACTCGAGCGCAGGATCGACCAAAGCTGAATGCAAGCTCGACGCGGCCAGATCAGCCGACAGGTCAGTGGTCGTCATCGAAGCTCCTTCACTGCGCAGGCATGGCACCGTCGCACCGCCGCGCGACGGGCGCGGCCACGCAATGGGCCACGTCAGTACGGCATTCCAAAGGGATTCGCGGCGCGGCCCGTGTGGCTAACGGGTCATTTAGCATCTGGATCCCATCCTTTCTGATTACAGTCGGTTTGGCAATATTCCTCGATCGCGGCGACCCGACCTCAGGCTTATTTACCTGGGGAAATAACACGGACCCGAGGATCGTGACTACCGAGAGGATTCCCAAGGTAGCGCTATGAAATTGCCCGTCCGGCGGGTAACAATGTCATCAGCATTCCCAGAGTTCACATCCACGCCAGCTACCTGCGATGATCGCTCAGAGTTACGGTGACCTGGGATGATTCCGCACAGTAGACCCTGCCTAACTCAATGCAACCGAGAGTCAGCCAGATCGCTCTTTCCTAATGGTTAGATGTTTGTCACCTTGCCTGCTGGGCACATAATGTGTAGACGCCTATCTCTGCCGGATAACGGCCTAAGCAGTCGGTCTGACCAGCACCAATCCAGATAGGACCACGATGCACCCGTGGCGGGCCAATCAGAAGTGACGAGGGATGAACTCTCCGTTGCTTGACATATCGTCCCGACAACCCCAATCTAGCCAGTAGGCGACCAGATCCGGGCTATCCGGCTGGCCGCCTGCGGTTCCGTGCCACGCGGTTGTTTCGCCGCGACGTTTGCGACCGCAGCCCGTGCCCGATGCCACACGTGGCCAGGAAACCGGAGGGAGGCACGAAATGAGGGACGATCTCAAGGTCGAGAAGGACGAACTTGTCGCCAAGGATGAGCTGATTGCCAAGGACGACACTCTGGTCAAGGAAGAGCTGTAGTCGAGCTCGGCTACTTGCCGTCTAGGAAATGAACTCGCATCGCGGTGGTGCCTGGTGGCCGGCCGCCCGGCGTCGCGATGAACGAGCATGATGATGATCCCCCGTGGCCAGGTTTACGTGTAAGTCCTGGCCACGGGGGATCTTCAGGTTAGCTGGCGCTGTGCGCCTCCAGGTAGCGGCGGCGCAGCTCCTTTTTGTTTACCTTGCCCTGACCGGTAAGTGGCAGGCCATCGACCACCTCGATCGTGCGCGGGGTGTACAGCGCATTGAGCTGCGATCTGGTCAGTGTCCGCAGTTCCTCGACGTCGACCTGGGCGCCAGGCTCAGCGACCACATAGGCGTGCACCAGTTCCTCGTTCTCCGCCCCTGGTACGCCAATGACGGCGGCTGTGCGGATCGCCGGGTGGCTGGACAGCACATCTTCGATTGGCTTGGCGTACACGTTGGCTGCCGCTCCGCTGGTGACGATCATGTCGCTGAGCCGGTCGATCAGGTAGAGGAATCCGTCCGTGTCCTGGTAGCCGATGTCACCAGTGCGCACCCAGCCTGCCTTCATGGTGTCCCTGGTCAGCTCGGGCTGTTGCCAGTAACCGGCCATCGAAAGCGAGCCCTTGACCCAGACCTCGCCTGATTCGCCATCGGGGACGGTGTTGCCAGCTTCGTCCCTGATCTCTACTTCGGAATCGGCGAACGGCTGGCCGCATGACTTGAGCCGCTCCGGGTGCTCAGGATCGTGGTCAAGGAATGGCAGATCGGTAATCAGCGGCAGCTCGCTTGAGCCGTACACGATCCGCACGCACGGGCCGAGCTTGTCGATTGCTTCAGCGAGCCGGGCCGGGTTGGCGGCCGCGCCGCCCACGTTGAGGTAGCGCAGCGTGCTGGTATCGGCCTGCGCCAAAGCCTCATGCCTGATCACCGAGTAGAGCAGCTGCGGGGTCAGGAAGGCGCTGGTAATCAGCTCCTGCTCGATCGTGTCCAGCCAGAGCGGGATGTCCCAGCCGCCCTCCAGGGTAAAGAAGGTGCCGCCCTCGAACAGGGTGAGGAACGCTGGGGTCTGGCCGCTCACATAGCTGTAGGAGGAGCCGGACAGGAACCGCATCGGCGGCTCGTCGATGGACAGGTAATAGGCCGCGATGAACTGCAGCGAACGGTAGTAGCCCTGCCAGTGGTGCACCAGCTTGGGCACGCCGGTGGTGCCGCCGGTGTAGAACAGCGAGGACGGCTGCGTCCCGACGAACTCAAGCGGCAGATCTGGTGCGTCCGGCTGGACATCGGCAAGCAAGTCCTGGTAGTCGCCGTCCGCCTTGCCCATGGTGAAGACCTTGATGTCGGGCACCCGGGCGATCAGCTCGGCAGCAAGCTCGGTGCGCATCACGGCAGCCGGGCTGTAGATCAGCACATCGGGCTTGGACAGCTCAAGGAAGGCGATCTGATCGCGCCGCGGCGCGTAGGGCACGATCCAGACTGTCCGGCAGCCGAGCAGGTGCAGTGCCATCTGCAGCGAAGCGGACTCCGGGCAGTCGCGCACTAGCACGGCTACCCCCATCCCGTCCTCGACGCCGGCCTCATGCAGCGTGTTAGCCAGGCTGCGGATGAGGTTAGACACCTCGCGGTAGGTGAGCCTGGTGCCAGCCTGGACGATCGCTTCGCGCTCGCCGTACCCGGCGAAGGTCTTGAGCGCGTCGAGCACGTAATTGTCTGGCTCGAGCTCGATCAGCTCAGCCGTCGGATCGTAGGCCGGGGCCTGGTGCTCGGTCATGCGCCCTCCTCAAAGCCAGAATCGTCAGGTTCGAATAGCCGCTCGTCACCCACCTGCGAGGCTGGCCAGTTGTCGTGCAGCCAGCCGCGCAAGGTCCGGTAGGTGGCCTTCGGCGGAATCATGATCAGCCGCTCTCCGAACCAGGCCCGGACGTCAGCGAACCGCTGCAGCAACTGGGCCTGGTCATCGGCCGTGACCAGCACCTGACCGAGCCGACTGGCCGCGTCGGGAATCTGGTCGGCGATGGCGGCGCCGATCGGCATCTCAAGCCGGGCGTAGCGGGCGCCTGGTTGCTGGCAGATCTCGTCCACCGACGGGCTTGAGTACAAGATGCCGGCCGGAGCGTTCAGGTTCGTCGTGCCGACCGCGCCTGGTCGGACTCGCACATCCAACCGGGCTGGCCAGCCGACCGCCGCCCGCAACGTCTCCTCGGCCAAATCAACATTGAACTTCCAGAGCACTTCTTCGAAGATCATGGCCGCGCCCCGGCGGGCGGCGCATTCGCCGAAAGTCAGCGGACCACCGTCCGTGGGCCGGAACAATTCCAGGTGGAATACGCCGTCCACCAGCCCGAGTGCGCGCATGACGCGCTCGGCCAGAGCACCGCCCTCTTCGAATACGTCCTTGTCGGCCACTGGATCGAACCGGCAGTAGGTCATGGACGCTTGCTTCTGGACGACAGTCAGGCAGGGTTCCGGGTAATAACCCATGGAAAAGAAGGCAAGCTCGCCGTTGCGCACGACGCCATCGACGATCAGCTCATCATTGGGAATGAACTGCTCAAGCAAAAAAGTGCGCGAACTCGACTTGTCCGCGATCCGCTTCGCTGCCGCCAGCAGGTCTGCCCTGTCCTTGACCACCATGGTCAGCCTGGTGCCGACGCCGGCGACCGGCTTGAGCACCATCGGACTGCTCGGCAAGTCCGGCAGCTCATCGAATTGCTGAATGTCCTCGATGACGACGGTGTCGGCGACCGGTATGCCGGCCTGCCGCACCAGCTTCTTCTGCAGCGACTTGTCACGGAACTTAATCGCGACATCGACCGGCAGGCCACCACACTGATAATGGCTGGCGAGAACCGCAGCGAGCGGGATCGCGTACTCGTTTGCCGAGATCACCGCAGCAAAGGGATATTCGCCGAGGCCAGCACGAAATAGCGCGCCGAGTACCGATGCCGCGTCCTTTTGATCTTCAACGAACACCCTGGTCATGTGATCAGGCACGACCGCGACCCCGGCGTCGGTGATGCCCTGGCCGCAAATCACGACCGCATTAATGCCAAGGCGTACGCAAGCTCGGATTAAATACCGGTCAGGGGCGATCATGAGAACGGTCGGCACAGGACTACCTTCCGTAACTCCAATATCACCCATTGCTTCCCCTCACTCCGGCACGCCGGTTTGCTGTGTCAGGTTTGCGGACAGGTTCGCTGCTGGTCCCGCGATCTGAGACCACCGTAACGGAAACGGGCCATTACGTCATGAGGCAGTTGATTGCCCCGTATGCAACGGTTCATCGCACTGGGAGGCTCGACTACGCGGGGCCGCTGAGGCAAGCTATGGATGCGGTAACGCACCGACCAGCGCGCACCACCAAGGCCCAGCACTGCCAGCGCCGGCAGGGATAAGGATCGACCTGAATGAATGCCGTTCCGAACTCGGCCGAGACGGTAACAGCCGAGGTAGAGCGCCTTTTCAAGGTGCTGACCTCAGCCGAAGGGCAGGCCAATCCTTACCCGGTCTACGCGCAACTCCGCGCGATCGCCCCGGTCTACGTCGACTCCGACACCGCGCTGCTCACCAGGTACGACGACATCTCGGCGATCATCAGGAACCCGGCACTCGGTGCCCAGAGCCCGGCCTGGATGGACCGGATCAGGCCAGACTGGCGCGACCACCCTGGACTGGTCGCGACGCACGAGTCGTTCGTCTTCCGCGACCCGCCTGATCACACCAGGCTGCGGCGTCATGTCAGTGCCGACTTCAGCCCTGGCAAGGTACGCAAATGGCAGGACTACATCAGCACGGTCACGACTGAGGTGCTCGATGAGATCGAGTCGACCGGTGCCGACGGCAGCCCCGTCGACCTGCACGAGATCCTCGCGACCAAGCTGCCGATCAGGGTGATCAGCAAGATCATGGGCGTACCCGAAGACGATCATCCCCTCTTGCGGACGCCGCTCGAAGGGCTGCGGCTGGCCGCCGACGGCTCGCCCGCGTCCAAGCTTCCTGTCATCGACAAAGCCGGCCAGGACCTGCTTGATTACTTCGCTGATCTTGCCGCCAAGCGACGGCAGGCACCGCGCGATGACTTGGTGACCTCGCTGGCCGCGGTCAGGGACACCGGTGGCGGGGCCGGCCAACCGGACGAAGCGGTGCTGACCGAGGAGGAGATGCTGCAGTCGCTGACGCTGATCTTCAGCGCCGCTATCGAGAGCATGGCCGACCTGCTGCTCAACGGCACCGCCGCGTTCATCAGCCATCCTGACCAGGCCGACGCCCTGCGGGCCGATCCGTCGCTGACGGCCAGCGCCGTGGAGGAGGCGATGCGCTGGGACGCGCCAGTCCAGGCGATCGGCAGGATCGCGACGCCTGACTTCTCCGTCGGCGGCGTGCCCATTCCCGACGGTCACTACATGCTCGGCTTTATCGGCGCTGGTAACCGCGATCCAGGCCGCTTCCCTGACCCGGATGCCTTTGACATCACCAGGAGCGGCCCGGCACCGCTGTCGCTGAGCGGCGGCGCGCACTTCTGCCTCGGCGCGGCCCTGGCCAGGCTGGAGGCCGCGACCTTCTTCCCGGCGCTACTCGACCGGTTCGCCAAGCTTGAGTTCGCTAGCCAGCCGGAGCGCCGCGGCTTCGTGCTGCGCGGTTTTGCCAGCTTCCCGGTCACGATCCGCTAGCGGCAGGCTGGCGAGACTTCAGCCCGCTAGCTGAAGGCGCGGGCAAGCCGGTCAGCGGCGACCTGCACCGCCTCCTTAGCTACGTCGAGTATGCCCACCATGGTAAAGAAGCCGTGCATCATGCCGTCGTAGCGGATGATCTCGGCAGGCACGCCTGCCTCCGCCAGCTTCGTGCCGTACTGCTCGGCCTCATCGCGCAGCGGATCGAGTTCCGCCGTCAGCACCGTGGCCGGCGGCAAGCCAGACAGGTCAGGCGCGAGCAGCGGCGACGCCAGCGGGTTCTTGCCGTCGTCAGGAGCTGCCAGATACATGCCCCAGTACCAGGCGATCGCATTCTTGTTAAAGAAGTGCTCGTCGATGACCTCGCGCATGGACTCGGTGTCGGCGCTGGCATCGGTATTCGGGTAGACGAGCAGTTGGTGCACGAACGCCGGGCCGCCTTGCTGCTTGGCCTTCAAGGTGACCGCCGCCGCCAGATTGCCGCCTGAACTGTCGCCGCCGACCGCGAGCCTGGCCGGGTCAATGCCAAGTTCGGCGGCATTCGCCGCCACCCAGGCGGCACCGGCATAGCAGTCATCGACCGCGGCAGGGAACTTATGCTCCGGTGCCAGCCGGTAGCTGACAGCGACGCAGGCGCAGCCCGCCAGGTTGCTGATCATCCGCAGCACGGCATCGGAGGTGTCCAGGGTGCCAAGAGCCCAGCCGCCGCCAAAGAAGTACACCAGTGCGGGCAGCGGCTCGGCGCTGGCCGGCCGGTACAGCCGGGCCGCGATGTCGCCAGCCTCGCCAGGGATGGCGAAGTCGCGTACCTCGTGAACCGGCTCAGACTTGCCTGCGGTCGAAAGCGTCCCGCGCAGATCCTGCTCCCGCGCCTGCTCAATCGGCAAGGTGTAGAGATTAGGGATCGAAGCCGCGTCGAGCCGGTCCCTGATCGCCTGCACCTGCGGATGAAACGGCATCGGACTCTCCTTCATGGCTCGCGGCGCTGCCGCCGGGCCGGTCGCGGGTTCGGTGCGCACTACCTCGCGCGAACGGTGGCTGGCCTGCCGACCGCATCCAGGTGCCGACCAAGCATCCGTACGGTTTCTGCTACCACGATCGCGTGCCCGCGCATCGACCCGTGTCGCGGATCCTCGCTATAGCAGTCGGCATCGGCAGCGGCCGGATGGTTGGTCATCGACAGATGCAGCGCATCGTATTCGGTGGCCATCGCGGCCGCGCGGGCGGCGAGCTGGCGGATCCTGGTGCGCAGCACGACCTTGAACACCTCGGGCATCTGCGGTGCCTTCGAGCCATCGAGCAAGCCGATCGTGATCACGTCAGCACCCGCGTCGGTAAACGCCGCGACCATCGCGCGCAACGCGTCGTCGACCGCCTGGGCGTTGAGGAACGGGCGCAAGATGTCGTAGCCGCCGGCCGCGACCATCGCCAGATCAGGCTTGAACTCAAGCGCCTTCGCCAGCTGGGTATCTCTGACCACCTCGGCCGGCGTGCTGCGCACCCCGAGGTTCAGGTACGCAAGGTCGGGCGCGTGGAAGCTGAGCTCGCGGGCGATCCGCTCGCACCAGGGCTGGTCCGGGTAGCCAGGCCAGGGGTCGCCGATGCCTTCGGCGATGCTGTCGCCCACCACGACGAAGCGCCGCCAGGGATGCCCGGCGAGCAGCTGACCTGCCTCTCCCTCATTCAGGCAATAAGGGTCGGCCGCTTCAGCTGGGTGCAATCGCTGGCTGGTCACTCACGCAGATTACGACGTGCAGAATTGGCAATCAACAGGCAGGCACTATGACTTTGCGCCCATAGCTGGCAGACTAGAACCGATGGGCACTACTGGCAGCGCCGCCACCGTCGATGACGGCAGTACCACCGTCCCTTCCGCTACGCCATTAGGCCGCAATCGCGACTTTAATCTGCTCTGGTCTGGCCAGGCACTGTCCGATATGGGCACGCAGATGTCCGCGATCGCCTACCCGCTGCTGATACTCGCGGTCACCGGCTCGGCGGCCAAGGCCGGCATCGTCGGCAGCGCCACGATCGCGGGGACGCTGCTGTTGCTGCTGCCCGCCGGCGTCGCCGCCGACCGGTGGCCACGCAAGCGGATCCTGGTCACCACCTCGGTCATCCAGATGCTGGTCGGGGCCACCGTGGTCCCCGCCATCCTCACCCACCACATCTACCTGGTGCATCTGGCTGCGGTCGGCTTTATCCAAGGCAGCGCCCTGGCGTTTTACACCGGCGCGAGCCGCGGCGCCCTGCGCCGCATCGTGCCACTTGAGCAGCTGCCCGATGCCTTCGCGCGAACCCAAGCCAGGGACCGAGCCGCCGTGATGCTCGGGCCGCCAGCCGGGTCGGCGCTATTCGGCGTCGCGTCCTACCTGCCGTTCGCCGCCGATTCGGTATCTTTCGGCGCTATTACGATCGCCGTTTCCCTGCTGCACAAGAATCTCGATCCTGAGAGCTCAAGCACACCGCCTGAGCTGCAAAGTCTGCGGCTCAGGCAGCGAGTGATGCTAGGCCTTCGCTATGTATTCACCAATCCTTATTTGCGGATGGTGACTATCTGGGCAACCGTAGTCAATGGCGTCATCGCCGGCGTCCGGCTCACGTCCATCGTGCTCGCAGAGCACCTTGGCGCCTCGGCACCGGAGATTGGCTTACTGTTCTCCATCAGCGCGGCCATCGGCCTGGTCGGAGCGCTCTTCGCGAAACGGATAATCGGATTCTTCGGTGAGCGTCTGCTGGTGCAGTTGGTGTCCTGGGCGTTCCCGATCTGCTCGATCGGGATGGCGCTGACGCCGACCATCTGGCTGATCGCGATCACCGCTGGGCTGACCGGCTTGTTCTTGATGCCCATCAACGTCGTGCTGATGGCACGGGCGGCTCAGCTCGCACCTGATCATCTCCAGGCTCAGATGAGCAATGCGATGCAGCTGTGCTGGACCAGCCTGATGGCGGTGAGCCCGGCTTTGTTCGGCGCCATTACCGATCGCATCGGGCCGCGCGAAATGATCGGGATCGCCGCTGTCAGCTACGCCATCATCGCCGTCTGGATGCTGACCAGACCGAGCATGAGCCTGCTCCAGCGCAAAGTATCCGCTACCGCTAAGGAAAGTCCACTTTGAGCTTGATGAGTCGGGAGGAGCACCATGCCGATCACCTTCGTTGTGAGTACTGGCCGCGCCGGTTCGACCTTGCTTTCCCGCATCCTGGCGCTGCATCCTGACCTGCTGAGCATCAGCGAGTTCCTCTCGGTGCTGCAAGGCATTTTGCGCCGGAACGAGTTTCCCGACCAGCCGATGGACGGAGCGAGGCTGTGGCAACTCGTCACCGCGCCCGATCCGCTCGCCGATGCGATGATCAGGCACGGTCAGGCGGTGCCTGAGATGTTCTACCCGTACGGCACCGGCAGGTTCCGCGCGGAGACCGGCATCCCGAACATATGCCACAGCACGTTATCGCTGCTCAGCGACGACCCTGACGGCCTGTTCGACGCGTTAGCCGCGCGGGTGCCGAGCTGGGGTGTCCGCCCGGCCGGCGAGCAGTACCTAGCCTTATTCGACGAACTGTGCGCCATGCTTGGGCGCCGAGTCGTGGTGGAGCGCTCCGGCGGTTCGATCATCATGGCGAGGACATTGCGCAGGCACTTCCCTGATGCGCGCTTCGTCCTGATGTACAGGGACGGCCCGGACACGGCGCTGTCGATGAGCCGGTTCCCGATGTTCAAGCTCGGCATGCTGGTCGTCCGCGCCATCGAGGAAGCCGGGCTGCCCGAGGCCGCGAGTCTGGCCGAACTACAGGCCGCCATGCCAGCCGCCTACGAAGGCGTGCTATCACCGCCGTACGACTTTAGCGGCGTGCCCGCCATCCAGATGTCGCCGGTGCCATTCGGTGAGCGCTGGTCCGCGATGATCGAATACGGCACCAGCGTCCTTGCCACCTGGCCGCCGCAGGTCCAGAGCACGCTGTGCTATGAGGAGTTGCTCACCGATCCAGCCGTCGAGCTCACCAAGCTGGCTGCCTTCCTCGGCGTGCCGCCAAGGCAGGACTGGATCGACGCGGCGAGCAAGCTGATCATTCCCGACCGCATCGGCACCGCAGCGGAACTGGACGACGAGCTTATGGCCGCACTGCGCGACGCTTGCGCCCCAGGTAAAGCCGCGCTTGCGGCATTTCTCTTAGGGAGGTAGCCAATCCCGTCAGGTCAGGGTCGAACTCTATGACAGGACGGCCATAACTGGCACACTAGTGGCGATGTGTACTTCTCGTAGCGCAGCCGTCATTAGCCGCGCCAGCGCTGCCGCCGTGCCGGAACGCGGATGACGGCAGTCGAAGGGCAGCCGGCCGCTGTCGAGGACGCCAGCACGCCGCCGCCCGTGCCACCGCTGCCTCCGTTACGCCGCAACCGCGACTTCAACCTGCTGTGGTCCGGGCAGGCGCTGTCGGATCTTGGCACTCAGATGTCCACGATCTCCTATCCGTTGCTCATCCTCGCCACCACCGGCTCAGCGGCCAAAGCAGGCATCGTCGGCAGCGCGACCATCGCCGGCACGCTCTTGCTGCTGCTACCAGCGGGCCTGGCGGCCGACCGGTGGCCACGCAAGCGGATCTTGCAGACCACCTCGATCATCCAGCTAGTCGTGGGTGCCTCGGTGGTGCCGGCCATCATGACGCACCACGTCTATCTCGTGCACCTCGCACTGGTTGGCTTCATCCAGGGCAGCGCGCTGGCCTTTTACACCGGTGCCAGCCGGGGCGCGCTGCGCCGGATCGTCGCCAAGAAGCAACTGCCCGACGCCTTCGCGCGGAGCCAGGCAAGGGACCGCGCCGCGGTCATGATCGGCCCGCCCGCTGGCGCCGCGCTGTACAGCATCGCTCCTTACCTGCCATTCGCGGCTGACTCGATTTCCTTTGCCGCTATCGCGATCGCGGTATCGCTGCTGCACAAGTCACTTGATCCGGAGCCAGAAGCGAAGCCCGATGAGACGAAGAAGCCACCGTTGCGGCGGCAAGTCGTTGCCGGACTGCACTACGTCTTCGCCGAGCCTTATCTGCGAATGGTCACGATCTGGGCGACCGTGATCAATGGCGTCATCGCCGGCATGCGGCTGACCTCGATCGTGCTGGCCGAGCAGACCGGAGCGGTCGCCACTGAAGTGGGCCTGATGTTCACCATCAGCGCGGCGATCGGCCTGGTCGGCGCCATCTTGTCGCGACGGATGATCGCGTTGCTCGGCGAACGCCGGCTGGTGCAGTTGATCTGCTGGGTGTTCCCAGGCTGCGCACTGGTGATGGCCTTCGCCCCGTCGTTCTGGGTGATCGGGATCCTGGCCGGACTCACCGGCTTCTTCCTGATGCCGATCAACGTGGTCTTGATGTCCAAGGCGGCCGTCCGCACTCCTGACCACCTGCAGGCCCAGATGAGCAATGCGATGCAGATGTGCTGGACTAGCCTGTCCGCGCTGACGCCGGCCATCTTCGGCGCGCTCACCGACCGGATCGGGCCGCGCGACATGATCGGCATCGCCGTCGTGGTCTACGTGGTGATCGCCGTCTGGATGCTGACCAGGGGCAGCATGAGCCTGCTTGACCGCAAGGCGTCAGCTCCGGCGCAGGCCGAGCCCAGCCAGACCCCGGCCTGAGCGAGCACAGCCAACCAGTCCGCCCGGAGGGAAAGGACAGCACATGGACGCGGTAACGCAGTCGGCCGCACCAGAAATCCAGGCGCTGCTTGGCAGCCTGCTCACACCTGCGGTGAGCGTCGATCCTTACCAGGTCTTCGCCGCCTTGCGCACGCACGGGCCGGTTCGCTGGGCCGCGGCAGGCGACGTGCCGGTGCTCACCGGCTACGAGGACTGTGCCGCCCTTGTGCGTGATCAGACTTACGCCTCGCAGAGCCCGGCCTGGTGCGACGTCGTGCAGCCAGGCTGGCGGGAGCACCGGGCCAAGACCGCGACCTTCGAGGCGATGCTGTTCCGCGACCCGCCCGACCACACCAGGCTGCGGCGGCTGGTCAGCGCGGCCTTCACGCCAAGGCAAGCCGAGCGGATGCGCGCTGACGTCACCGTGCTGACAGCCAAGACGCTTGACCAGCTCGCCGATGCCGGTGCCGACGGCGGCATCGTGAACCTGCACGATTTCCTTGGTGCTCGGTTGCCGATCGCGGTGGTGGCCGGCCTAGTTGGCGTGCCGATGCACGACTGGCCGATGCTGCGCACCCCGATGACCACCCTGCTCAAGCTGGTGGAGATCGGGCCGGCCAGGCAGACGCTGGCCGACGCTGACGCGGCCGCGATCGAGCTCGAAGACTACTTCGGACAGCTCGCGCAGGATCGGCGGCGGCACCCGGGCACCGACCTCGCTTCCACGATCGTGGCCGCGCAGCAGGCCAGCGCCGCTAGCACGGTGCCGTTCACCGATGTTGAAGTCGTGCAGATGCTCACGTTCTTGTTCATGGCCGGCGTGGATACGATGACCAACCTGCTCGCCAACGGCAGCTACGCCTTGCTGACCAACCCCGAGCAGGCCGACCTGGCCAGGTCGGCCACCGTGCCCTATGACGACCTGGTCGATGAAGTACTGCGCTACGACGCGCCGGTCCAGCTGGTCGGCCGGGTCGCGGCTCAGGACGCGGTCATCGGCGAGCTGACCATCGGTGCGGGAGAGCTCGTGCTGGCACTGCTCGGGGCCGGCAACCGAGATCCTGACCGGTTCACCGATCCTGACGCTTTCGACATCACCAGGAAGGGCACCGCGCCGCTGTCCTTCGGCGGTGGCATCCATCGCTGCCTCGGCGCACCGCTGGCCAGGGTGCAGGCAGGCGAATTCTTGACCGGGCTGCTCACCAGATTCCCTGCGATCAGCCTGGCCGGTCCACCCACCAGGACAGGCGTCGTCTTCCGAGGGTTCAGCGACCTGCCGATTTCCGTGCACTGAAGCCGCCGGGCTGCACCGGCAAAAGTCACCAGGGGAGGAAGCTATGCCCATTACCTTCATCTTGAGTACCGGTCGTTCCGGCTCCACCATGCTGTCCAAGATCTTGCAACTGCACCCCGAGGTGCTGAGCCTGAGCGAATTCTTCGTGTCGCTCCAGCGGGCGCCATTCGAGTGGGTGCTGCCCACCGAGCCAATTGACGGTGCGGAGCTGTGGGAGCTAATGACCGGTGCCGATCCGATCGCCGATGCCATGATCATGGCCGGTCTCAAGAACGACGAGATGCTCTACCCCTATGACTCCGGCCGCTTCTCCCCCGCCTCAGGCATTCCCAATATCATGCACAGCACCTTGCCGGTGCTGACCGATGACCCGGACGTGCTCTACGACAAGCTCGCGCCGGTGATTCCCACCTGGCCTCGGCGACCAGCTGCGGAGCAGTTTAGCCAGCTGTTCGGCTTCCTCGCCGAATTGCTCGGTCGACCAGTGATCGTGGAGCGCTCTGGTACCTCGCTGGCTCTGGTCGATCAGCTCAAGGTCCAGTTCCCTGACGCCCGCTATGTGCAAATGTACCGGGACGGCGTTGACTCGTCGCTGTCAATGCTGCGGCATCCCATGTTCAGATTCCCTGGGCTGATCTCAGTGCTCGCCACTGAGGCTGGGCTGCCGCAGAGCGCCTCGATCAAGGAAATAACCGAGGCGCTCCCTGACAAGGCACCAGGACTGATTTCACCGCCGTTCGACGCGGCGCGGTTCATGGCCTACGACATTCCGCCCGAACTGTACGCCAAGACCTGGTCATTGCTCACCGCCAACGGGATCGAGGAACTGGCACCACTACCGCCGCAGGCGTGGACGCTGCTGAGCTATGAGGCGCTGCTGGCTGATCCCGGCACCGAGCTGAGCAGGCTGGCCGAGTTCCTCGGCTTGCCCGCGCTGCCCGGCTGGCTGGATGGTGCCAGGCGGATGATCGACCCGATGCGGGCCGGGGCAGCGACCAAGCTTGATCCTGACCTGCTGGCCCGGCTGCGGGCGTGCTGCAAGCGCGGCGAGGACGCTTTGGCATCCGCAGGGGCCACGATCGGCGCTGCGACTACCACGTCACCGGCAAGCTGAGCAACGCTCGCACCAAGGTGTCTTCTGCATAACGCACTTCATCCGGGTTGATCGCCAGGCGGAGGTCAGGGAGCCTCGCGGTAATCTTCGCAAGCGCGAGCTGCAACTCAAGCCTGGCCAGCGGAGCTCCAGGGCAGAAGTGCGCCCCCGCGCCGAAGGTCAAGTGCGGGTTGCCGCTCCGGTGCAGGTCGAAGGTAGCTGGATCGGGGAAAAGCCCTTCGTCCCTGTTGGCCGACGGTATCGACACCTGGACCGCGCAGCCCTTAGGGATGACGCCGCCAGCCAGCTCCACTTCGGTGGTGGTCACCCGGAGGAAGGCGCCTTCGCTCATGACCTCGTAGCGCAAGATCTCTTCGACCGCCGACTCGATCAGGCCAGGGTCGGCGACAAGCTCGGCATAGCGCTCGGGTTCCCGCAGCAGCGCGTAAAGGCCGCGGGCCAGCACCGCCGAGGTGTTCTCCTGGCCGCCGATGAAGAGCGCCGAGATCATCTGGTAAAGCTCGGCTGGCGACAGCACACCCTCGGCGTCACAGGCCTGGATCAGCTCGTCCACGATGCCGGTGCCCGGTGTCTGACGGCGGCGCTCGACCAGCTCGCGCACGTAGGTGATGAAGGCGATGCCCGCCTGCGTCCGCTCGGCGGCGGACGCCGACCCGGTAGCGAAGAATATGCCGGTCCAGGCGATCAGGTTCGGCTTGTCAGCCGCCGGGATGTCGAGCAGCTCGCACATCACGCTGATGGGCAGCAGCTCCGCGTACTGAGCCACCAGATCAGCGGGCGGACCTGCCTTGATGACGTCATCAAGCAGCGCGTCGACGATCCGCTCGATGACCGGCCGCCATACCGCCGCATGGCGGGGCCGGAAGGACCGGATAATGACATGCCGCAGTCTTGTGTGCTCTGGGGGATCAAGATTGACGATCGCATCGGGATTGGTCGACAGATCGGTCTCTTTCACCATCCGTGGAGCACCTGGATACCGAAAGTTACGACTGAACCGGCGATCCTTGAGCACGGTCTCGACGTCGTCATGGCCGATGACGAAGTATGCGGGGTCGCCGCTGGGCAGGGTGATCCTGCTGACCGGACAGCGATCAGGCCCGTACAGCCGCGTTGGCGTGCCGAAATCCTCCGGCTCCAGAGGAAAGGGGAACGCCGCTGGCGCGCTCTCGGTCATCGGAGCACCTCATCCTTTCCGCAGCCTGCGCCGGTGCAGGCTCTGTCGGGCATGCGCCTGCTGCTCATACTGTGCCAAAACTCCGGCGGTGGCTAGAGCACCGGGTCGCCCTTGACGAGGTCTGGTCGATTACAATTAGTAACCAAATAGGTGACTCCCGCTATCCCTACAGGCTGTCGCATAGCACTGAACTTTGCACCCTCACCACACCAGCCCCCACAGTCCGTCCGGTGACAGGCACATCCGGGCAACAGCTTGACCTGATGCGTCGATTGTGTAACTCTCACGGCAAAAGACACCTCTATTCCGTTGAAAAATGGCTCTGTAGGGGATGATGCATGTCCGAGTCAAGCTGCGACCTTCCGCCAGCGGGAATGGATCGGAGTTCGGCCGACGCATCTGGCAGCTGGGTCGACCGTGAGTTGCTGGCCGGAGCCGATGACGAAGCGTGCCTGTACCTGGGTGCCCCGGTTACGCGCGGTGAGCTCACCCAGCTCGTGCTGGCACAGCAGGCCAGGCTCGAAGCGACCGGGCTGCGGGCCGGCGGCACCGTGACACTGATCCTGCCGCCCTCCGTCGGCTACGTCGCCAGCCTGCTCGCCGCGTGGCGAATCGGCGCTCAGGTGAGCCTGCTCGATCACCGGCTCGCCAGGATCGAGATCGACAAGGCGCTTGACCGGCTGGTGCCGCAGGTCGTGGTCGAAGCCCACGACGTCACCACCAAGTTCATGAGCGGCTATGCGACCATCACGGCGGTCCCTGTCGCCAGGGACGGCGGCCAGCCGGCCGCGACCGAGCACGCACTGATCCAGCTCAGCTCAGGATCGACCGGGCCGTCCAAGGTGATCGCCCGCACCTCGGCCGACCTGGTAGCTGAGCTTGGCCGATACGCCAAGCTCGATGACTATCCAGGCGGCGGTACCAGGATCGTCTTGCTCGCTTCGATCGTGCACGTGCTCGGGCTGGTGGGCGGTCTGCTGCATAGCCTGCACGCAGGTATCGAGCTGGTGTTTCCCGACCGGCTTACGGCGGACGGCATTCGTGCCGCGATTTCGTTGCGAAATAAGCCAACTATGCTGCTTGGGGTGCCATTCCACGCCGAGCTGCTGACCGCGGATCCAAAGCCGGTACCTCAGCTGACCAAGATGGTCGTGGCTGGCGAACTGACCAGGCCCTGGGTACGTCCTGCCTTTACCGGCGGCTACGGCGTGCCGCTCGGCAACATGTACGGGATGACGGAGCTCGGCGTGATCGCGACTGACCTGCTCGGACAGCTAGCTCCGGCCGTCGCGCCCGCGCCGGGGATGCGGCTGCGGGTGGTCGACGGCGAGCTTGTTGTGGCGATGCCGGCCACCCCCTACATCGGGCTCGTGGATGAGACTCGCTGGGTGGACGGCTGGCTGCACACTAGGGACGCTGCCGCTATCGACGAAGCCGGCCACGTCACCATCCTTGGCCGACTTGACTCCCAGGTGTCGATCGGCGGGCTGAAGGTCGACCTTACCGAGGTTGAGCAGACCATTTGCGCCATGCCGACCGTCGCGGCCTGCGTAGTCAGCTTCGACGAGGCCATCGAGGCTTACCTGGTGCTGCGCGACGGCGCTGAGCTCGGCGACGTCGGCGGTGCCATCGCCGAGCAGCTAGCCTCCTATAAGCGGCCGCGCAAGGTGTATCAGCTTGACGAGCTGCCGCGCACCGCGACGGGCAAAAACGTGCGAGATCGGCGAGTGCTGCAAGCGGCGGCTGGTGCCGCGCCGGCGGTGTCGCCGTGACCTGGTGCTTGGGTCTGGCGGCCCGCACGTTCGATGGCTCGACCGGTTTAACTCAGCCGCCCCGCATGCCCAGCGCTAATGCCGATGAGCTTCCGGTGCGGTCTCGGCTGCCCACGAGACCGCACCGCCTCCCTGCTAAGAGCCGTAGCGATCGCCTTGGCGACCGCTCATACAGATAGGAGTTCATCGCATGGACACCGAAATCCGCGAGTTCGTTGTCAATGCTCTGAAAGAGATGAACTACGACGTCAGCGACGTGACCGGGGATACCGATCTGGGACCAGCCGGATTGGACCTTGAGTCACTCGCCGTCGCCGAGCTCGCCGTGCTGGTGGAAGACCACTTTGGCGTGGCGTTCAGCGACGAGGATGCCGAGGAACTGGCTCTGATGACGCTCGATGAGTTCACCGCTGAGGTCGCGCGCCGGATCGCGGTCCCAGTCGGCGAGAAGAACGAATGAGTGAGTCGCCATCGCCCGATCGGACTCAGGTCATCGAGATGCTGGCCGCCTTTGGCCAGCGCAGCGTCGACGAAGTACCCGAGCACATCGGCTCGCTCGAGCTGACCTGGCTGATCACGAAGGTGGAATCGCAGTACGGGGTCATGCTTGATCTCAGCGACGAGACTCTGGCCCAGATGACGACGGTCTCGACCGCCGTCACTGCGCTTCGCGAGGTGCTCGCCGGTGCGGAGCATGTCTAGCACCCGAGCCCAGCGGGCGACAGCTCAGCTTGCCGTGACCGGAGTCGGGATAACCACAGCGTTCGGTCGCGGCGTCGCGCCATTGCTCGATGGCATCGCCCGGGGCCAGTCGGCGTTTGGCCACACCGTCAGATTCGATACCAGACACTGCCGGGTTGGGGTCGCCGCCGAACTTGACGGCGACCCCAAGCTCGGCATCGAGCTTGCCGCGGTTATCGAGCAGGCCTGCGCGGGCGCCGACCTCGACGCCGCCGACCGGGCCGACCTCGACTTGTTCCTCGCCCTGCACACCGACGCTGACTCAGCCAGGGACCCGGCGGCGCCTGACGTCATCGGCACTACTCCGGCTGACGTCAGCGTGGCCACCGGGCTGCGCTACCCGACCAGGATTTACACCACGGCCTGTGTGGCCGGCAGCACCGCGCTGGTGGACGCGGCCACGACGATCCGCACCGGCCGGGCTGACCGGGTCGTGGTGGCGGCTGGCTACCTAGTGGACGCCGATAGCTTCGGACTGTTTGACGCCGGGCGTACGTTGGCGAGCGATGGCCAGGTGCGACCTTTTAGCGCTGGGCGGATGGGCCTCTTGCTCGGCGATGGCCTCGCGGCAGTGGTACTTGAAGATGCCAGCGTCGCCGAGCGGCGCGGCGTGCCGGCGCTAGCCAGGCTGGCGGGCTGGGGACGGGCCGGCGATGCCTATCACGTCTGCCAGCCGCGTCCTGATGGCGCCGGGCTGGCGCGAGCGATCTCCGCCGCGCTGAGCCGGGCCGGGCTCGCTCCGGCCGACATCGGCTACATCAACGCGAACGCCACCGGCACCTCCTACGCTGACGCCTCGGAAGCTGCCGCCATCCAGCGCGCCTTCGGTGACCAGGCGAAGCTAGTGCCGATCAGTTCGACCAAGTCGCTGCACGGCCACGCGCTGGAAGCGTCAGCTCTAGTTGAGTTCGTGGTGACGGCGCTGACGCTGCGCTCCGGCCTGCTCCCGGCCAACGCCGGTTATCTCGGTCCTGATCCTGGCTGCCCGCTCGACCTGATACTTGACGAGCCAAGACCAGCGCAAGTGGACTACGCGCTGAGCCTGAACGCCGCCTTCGGCGGGGTCAACACCGCGCTTGTGGTGGCGGCCGCATGAGCGCGGTAACGGCGATGTGGCCAGCCGGGCTTGTCCCAGACGGCCTGGTACAGCTCGCCACCGGGCACTGGTCCGGTGCCACCGGCGCCGACCTGCCGCAAGTGGCCGGATTCGTCAGCTCAGCCTTCAGCCCGCTGGTCGCGACCGTGGCTGATCTGTGCCTGGCCGAGCGCTTCGGCGCTCCCCCTGTGCCACCAGAGCTGGGCGAGCGCACCGGCATCGTAGTGGTCAGCGCGACCGGCGACCTCGGCACCTCGGCGGCCGTCGCCACCGCGGTGCAGGCGGGCAAGCGGGTCCCGCCGTTGCTGTTCTACCAGTCCAATCACAACGCCGTCGTCGGGCACATAGCCGCCCGCTGGGGCATCAGCGGACCAGTGGTCTGCACCATGCCAGGTAACGCGACCGCCGCCGACGCCACCGGGACTAGTCCGCTCGCCCGCGCCCTAGCCGAAGCGGCCGCCAGCGCCGCGCTGCTGCTTGAGGACGGCGACGCCGACGCAGCGCTCGTGATCGTCGCCAACGCCTACCTGGACAACACCGTCGAGGGCAGTGCCGTGCTGATCGGCCCGGCCGCCTGGGCGCTGCCGTCCACGCCGGCGGCACCGGTCATCGCGTCGACGCCCGCCGACCTCGCCTCGGTACCGGCCGCCGTGGCGGCGGTGCCTGACGACCTCGCGTCGGTCCCGGCCGCGCTGGCCGCGGTGCCTGACGACATCGCTTCGACGCCCGCATCCTGAGAAAGGGTAATCAATGACTGCCAAGAGCATCCGCGCACGGCTGTCCGCAGATCCTAACGTGGGCGCAGGCAATGTACTGACGACGCTTGCCGAGCTCGACCTCGGTCTCGATACGCCGCAGCTGAGCTTCGACACGCCGGTGGCCGGCTTCCCGGCCTGGCAGCCGCTGACCCTGCGCGAGCTGCATCAATTGGCTGCGGGCCGGGCGGCCGCGCTGCACGAGCTTGGCCTACGCAAGCGCGATCCGGTCGCGGTGATCGCGCCTACCGCGGTCGACACAGCGCTCACATTCCTCGCGCTGGCCAGGATCGGGGCCATCCCGGTGCTGATCAACCCCAATCTGCCTGCCGACCTCGCGGTGAAGTTCGTTGCCAAGCTGAACGCGACGGGCCTGATCACCGACGCCGCCCACGCGGCCGAGCTGCCCGAATCAGCCACTGGCACACCGATCCTCGCCGACTTTGGCCAGCTGGCGACGGGCGACCCAGCGAACGCGCCGGCACCGTATCGGTGGTTCCCTACCGACCCCGTCGCGGTGACGCACTCCTCCGGCACGACCGGCCTGCCGAAGGCGGTCGTGCACTCGCATCAGAGCCTGTACGCAGCCATCAGGTACCGGCTCAGCCTGCCAAGGCCACAGGGCACCGAGCGGATGCTGAGCGCGCTGCCCTGCCCGCACGCGGCCGGCCTGATCATCTTGAACCTCACCATGAGCTACGGCAGCGAAGTGGCGATGCTGTCGCAGCAAACCGGCCCAGGGGTGCTGGCCGCCATCGACAGCTGGCAGCCACGCGGCGTGGTCGGCTTCTCCACCACCTGGCCGGACCTGGTCAAGGCCGATCTGTCCAAGCACGACCTGTCCAGCGTCGCACTGTGGTGGAACACCGGCGACTGCGCGCACGAGGCGCACATCAGGCGGCTCGTGGCCTGCGGGAGCCGCCAGACCGTCACCTCCCGTGGCCGCGAGACGGTACCTGGCTCGGTCTTCGTCGACGGCCTCGGCTCAAGCGAAATGGGCCACTCGCACTTCTCCATCGCGCACACCTCGGAGACCAACCGGTACAACCGGTGCATCGGCAAGGCGCACAGCTTCGCCGACGCGCGAGTCTGGGATCCAGACGGCAACGAGGTACCCAACGGCCAGGTCGGCGAACTCGGCACGAAGTCCGACACGCTCAGCCTCGGCTACTGGAATGACTCAGCCACAACCTTCCGCACCAGGTACGGCGGCTACTTCCTGACCGGCGACCTGGTCTACCGCGACGACGAAGGCTACTTCTACCACCTGGACCGTAAGGTGGACGCGGTCGACCTCGGCAACGGCCGTTATATCTACACGTCCGGCTCGGAGGAGCGGATCCTGGCGCAATGCCCGGACGTGCTCGACTGCACCATCGTCGCGGTGCGCGACGGCGACACCGTGCGCACCGACGTGCTGCTGCAGCTTGAGGCCGACGCTGATCCGTCGATTGACCGCACCGACGAGATCAAGGCGGCGCTCGACCCGCACGTCGCGGCGACGCTGCGGCACGTCACCGCAGTCGATGAGGACAAGGTACCGCTCACCGCCACCGGCAAGGTGCGCAAGGTCGTCCTGCGCCAGCGGCACCTGGAAGGTGCCTCGCAATGACCAGGCCCGCCAGCAAAGACACCGCTGAAGTCACCGGCATCGGGCTGGTGACCCCGGTCGGCAGCGATGTCGACGACTTCTTCGAGACCTTGTGCAAGGGCCCGTCCGGTCTGATGCGCCCGCCCGAGGGGCACCCGGCCTGGCCGGACCTGGAGGTAGCCGGCCTGTCACCGGCCGTCGACCCGCTCAGCGTGTTGCCGCCCAAGGAGATCAGGGCGGTCGACCGGTTTGTGCTGCTCGGCATGCTAGCGGCTGACCGGGCGCTGGCGGACGCGGGAATCGAGGTCGGCAAGGACGTCGACCCGCATCGGGTCGCGGTCATCGCCGCGACCGGCGGTGGCGGGCTCGAGACCTTCGAGGAATACAGCCACGCCAGGTTTGATCGAGGCCGCGCGGCCGTCAGCCCCTACCTGCTCCCCGGCATGCTGTCCAACATGGCGACCGCCAGGATTGCCATCAAGCACGGCATCCGAGGCTTCAGCACCGCGATTGTCACCGCCTGCGCGGCCGGCGCCCAGGCAATCGCCGAGGCCTACCGGCTGATCGGCGAGGACAGCGCTGACGTCGTGATCTGCGGCGGCACCGAGTCACCACTACACCCAACGATCGTCGCGGCCTTCGGCAACGCCAGAGCGCTCGCCAGCGGCTGGGAGGATCCGGTCCTGGCGAGTCGGCCATTCGACAAGAGGCGCAACGGTTTCGTGCTCGGCGAAGGCGCCGCGATCATGGTCGTCGAGCGGTCCAGCCATGCGGACGCCAGGGGCGCCAGGTCCTACGCCAGCCTGATCGGCTGGGGTGCTACCTCAGACGCGCATCATCCGACCATGCCACGCCCCGATGGTGAGGGTGCGGCCGCCTGCATGCGCCAGGCCATCGCCAAGGCCGGCCTGACCCCGGCCGACGTCAACTACCTAAACGCGCACGGCACCAGCACCAAGCTCGGCGACGTAGCTGAGACCAAGGCGATCCATGCCGTCTTCGGTGCCGATAGCCCGCCGGTCAGCTCGATCAAGGCGGTCACCGGGCACATGCTCGGCGCCTCCGGAGCGGCCGAAGCCGTCGCCAGCGTGCTGGCCATCAGCCGCGGCACCCTGCCTCCGACGCACAACCTGGACGATCCCGATCCAGAGTGCGACCTCGACCACGTTCGACACACCGCAAGAACCGGCCAGATCACCACCGCTCTATCCAATTCATTCGCTTTCGGCGGCCATAACGTCAGCCTGATGTTCGGGCCAGCGGGCACTGCTCGCAGCCGGGGAGTCAGTTAATGCACCCGTACTAGGTACCAGCACCAGGGCTGGACCGGCGCACGCAGCGGAGGCGGGCGGCCGGAAGCATCGAAAGGGACCCGATGAAGATCCACGGCTACGATCACGTCGAGTATTACGTCACCGACCTGCCGGCAACCGCGACCAAGCTGTGCGACTCGTACGGCTTCCGGATAGCCGGCCAGTCCGTCCCGACCGGGCCGCGGTCGCTGCTGCTGCGGCAAGGGCACATCAAGCTGCTGCTGACCGCAGCCACCGACGGTGACCTGGCCGCACAGTACTTAAGGAAGCACGGCGACGGCGTCGGGCTGATCGCGTTCAGCACCGACGACGTGGCGCAGGCGTTCGCTGAGATCGTCGCCGCCGGCGGTCAGCCCGTTGCCGAACCGGTGTTCGCTGGGGCTGGCGGCGACCGGGTCGGCACTGCGATCGTAGGCGGCTTTGGCGACGTGCTGCACAAACTCGTCGAGCGCACCAACCCCGACGGCGAGTTCGCGCCGGGCGAGATCATCATGACGCCAGGCGAAGTCGGGCGCGGACCAGAGCCGGCCGACTCCGACCTGCTCGAACTGCTCGATCATGTCGCGGTCTGCGTGCCGGCTGGCGAACTCGACCGTACCGTCAGGTTCTATCGCGACGTCTTCGGCCTGTCCCAGATCTATGACGAGCGCATCGAGATCGGTACCCAGGCGATGCTGTCCAAGGTCGTGCAGGACGACGCCGCGCAGTGCACCTTCACGCTGATCGAGCCCGATGTCACCCGCGAGCCCGGCCAGATCGATGAGTTCCTGCTGTCGCACGGCGGCGCCGGGGTGCAGCATCTGGCGTTCCGCACGACGGATATCACAGTCGCCGTCCGCACCATCTCCGGACGCGGGATCGAATTCCTCACCGCGCCGGCTGGCTACTACTCCGTGCTTGAAGGCCGCCTCGGCAAGCTGGCCATCCCACTTGAGCAGCTGCGGGAGCTGAACGTGCTCGCGGATACCGACCGGTGGGGGCAGATGTTCCAGATCTTCGCCAGGTCCACCCACGAACGACACACCTTCTTCTTCGAGCTGATCGAGCGGAAGGGTGCGCTGACCTTTGGCAGCCGCAACATCAAGGCGCTGTACGAGGCACTCGAGGACACCCGCGCTGGTGTCACTTACTGAAGTCAACCCGGATGGACCGAAAGGCAAGGCCATGACCATGACGAGCCCATTCACGCTGACCGACGCCGAGCTCGAGCTGCTGCCGACCGATCAGGAAGTACAGGAGTACCAGCAGCATGGCTGGTACATGTCGGGCAAGCTCTTCAGCGATGCTGAGATCGCCGCACTGATCGCCGCGACCGACGCGTTCTATGACGGAGAGCGGTCCCGCGACCTGCCGTCCCGGCCGCCGAATCTGGCCTACTGGGAGCCGTCACACGGCCAGATCCAGCGGCACAACGACTACATCCACTACGAGTCCGACCCGGTCGCCGCCATCTTGCGCAAGCCGCTGGTCGGTGCGGTCGCCGCCCGCCTAGCCGGCACCGGCCAGATCCGGGTGTTCCAGTCCACGCTGATCTACAAGCCGCCGAACCCAGGTGAAGTGACCAATCTCGTGCCCTGGCACGCCGACCGGCACTACTGGCAAACCTGCACTTCAGAGCGGATGCTCACGGCCTTCATCCCGTTCCACGACTGCACCGCGCAGATGGGCACGATCACGATGATCGACGGCAGCCACCTGTGGAAAGAAATCCCGGGCGACGACTCGACCAGGCACTTCGCCCAGCGGGACCGCAACGAGCTTGAAGAGTTGCTGGCGAAGACGGCCGAGTACAACGGCGCCGAAGTAAAGCAGATCCCGATGGAGATCCCCAAGGGCCACATGAGCTTCCACCACTGCAAGATCTACCACGGCAGCGGTCACAACCGTGGCACCATGCCGCGCCGGGCGATCTCCTTCCACCTGCAAGACGGCGAGAACCAGTGGCGGCCGTACCGCAAGGCCGACGGCACCCAGGTGGTCTACAACAACGACGTACTCGTTCGCCGCACGCCTGAGGGTAACCCCGACTACGCCGACCCCGAGTTCTGCCCCGTGATATGGCAGAGCTAGCCACCGCCCCGCCCGCAGCGGCCACGATGCCTGATCCGGCGCAGCTCTATCGGAGCATGCGCCTGATCAGGTCGTTCGAAGAGTGCGCGCTCGGCATGGTGAAGTCAGGCGACATTGTCGGTGGTATCCACCCCTACATCGGCGAAGAAGCGGTCGCCGTCGGAGTCTGTGCCGCATTGGGCGCGGACGACCAGATCACCAGTACTCACCGAGGCCACGGGCACGTGCTCGCCAAGGGCTCGGATCCGCGGCGGATGCTGGCTGAGTTGTGCGGTCGGCAGACCGGGCTGAATCAGGGTCGAGGCGGCTCCATGCACGCCGCCGACGTCAGCGTCGGCATCCTCGGCGCGAACGCCATCGTCGGCGGTGCCGCCCCCATCGCGGCCGGCGCTGCCTGGGCGGCGAAGCGGGCCGGCTCTGACCGGGTGGTCGCCACCTTCTTCGGCGATGGCGCACTCAATCAGGGCGTGCTGCTCGAGACCATGAACCTGGCATCACTGTGGACATTGCCGGTGCTCTTCATCTGCGAGAACAACGGTTACGCCACGACGATGTCGACCGCGAGCGCAGTCGCGGGCTCGGCCACGGCGCGGGCTGCGGCATTCGGGATGCCTGCCGTCACCGTGGACGGGATGGACGTACTGGCCGTGCACGCCGCCACCGCCGCGGCGGTCACGGCGGCCCGTGCTGGCCAGGGACCGACCTTGATCGAGGCGATGACCTACCGGTTCGGCCCGCATCACACGATCGAGCAGCGGGCCAAGCTCAGCTACCGCAGCGCCGAGGAGATCGAGCAGTGGCGGCAGCGCGATCCGCTGCTCATCCAAGGTGCCAGGATTCCCGCCGACGTACGCGACCGGATCGACGCCGAGATCGCCGACCTGATCGGCTCGGCTCAGGAGTTCGCGTTGTCCAGCCCCGAGCCCGACCCGGCCGGCGCGCTCGAATTCCTGTATGCCAGCGGGATGACTGGAAGGAGCGGTGCGGCCGATGCCTAAGCTCTCCTACGCCAAGGCGCTGAACCGGGCGCTGGCCCACGAACTCGAACGCGACCCGTCGGTGTGCGTGCTTGGCGAGGACGTGGTCGCGGGGATCGCCCAGTTCACCCTCGGGCTGGCCAAGCAGTTCGGCACCGACCGAGTGATCGACACGCCGATCTCCGAGCAGGCATTTACCTCGATGGCTACCGGCGCAGCCCTGGCCGGGATGCGGCCGGTGATCGAATTCCAGATCCCTTCGCTGCTCTTCTTGGTGTTCGAGCAGATCGCCAATCAGGCGCACAAGTTCTCGCTGATGACCGGCGGCCAGGTCAAGGTGCCGGTCACCTATGTGGTGCCAAGCTCTGGCTCCCGCGAAGGCTGGGCCGGCCAGCACTCTGATCACCCGTACAGCCTCTTCGCGCACGTCGGGGTCAAGACCATCGTGCCGGCCATGCCATCCGACGCCTACGGCCTGCTGGTCTCGGCGATCAGGGACGACGATCCGACGGTGATCTTCGCGCCCGCACTCGCGATGGGAATCCGTGAGGACGTCACCACCGAGTTGGTGCCGGTGCCGATCGGTTCGGCCAGGATTCACCGGCCAGGCACCGACGTCACCGTCGTCGCGATCGGGCACCTGGTCAAGGAGGCGCTGTCGGTCGCTGATGAGCTAGCCGACGAAGTGTCGATCGAAGTCTTCGACCCAAGGACGGTGTACCCGTTCGACTGGGACACGCTCGCTGAGTCAGTCAACCGCACCGGCCGACTCGTCGTGATCGACGACTCGAACCGGTCCTGCGGCATCGGCGCTGAGGTGCTCGCCACGGCCGCCGAAGAGCTGCGCCTGGTGGCACCACCGCGCCGGGTTGGACGACCAGACGGCGCGGTATTGCCCTTTGCCCTCGCTCTTGACCGGGCCGTGCAGCCAAGCCATGATCAACTGGTCACGGCGATTCGCGCCGTTATGAAGTAATTCCCCGCCGCCAATCCAGCGACTAGATCACCGGCCAGGAGGTGTAATGCCTGCAGCACAGCCGACGATCATTGCGACGTCGATCTCTTTTTTGCGTTCTCAGGGTGGATTCTGGGAAGGCATCGCAGGACCGTCCTATGAGTACGCGATCAAGCTCGCCCGGGCGGGCAAGGTACCGAAACTGTGCTTCCTCGCGACCGGCCTCGGCGATAACCCGGTCTACACTTCGGCTTTCTACTACGCGTTCGTCAACCTGGGCGTGCAGGTCACGAACTTGTCCCTGTTCCCCGCCCCCAGCTATCCGAACATGCGCGAGCACCTGCTCAGCCAGGACATCATTTGGGTCTCCGGCGGCAGCACGGCGAACCTGCTGGCGGTCTGGCGGGTACACGGCCTAGACGAGATCATGCGGGAGTGCTGGGAGGCCGGCGTGGTGCTGATGGGCTCATCAGCCGGTGCGATCTGCTGGCACTCGGGCGGCACCACTGACTCCTTCCGGCTGCCACTGCAGGCGTTCAACGACGGGCTCCGCTTCCTGCCGTACTCCAATAGCCCCCACTACAGCGCGGAGAAGGAGCGGCGGCCGCTCACCAACCAACTCGTTGCCGACGGCATCATCCCCGACGCCTACGCCACCGACGATCACGCCGGGCTGGTGTTCTTCGGCACTGACCTGCACGAAGCCATCGCGGAGCGACCAGGCGCGAGCTGCTACTCCATCACCCGCGTAGGCGAGGGCAAGGCCGTCGAAACGGAGTTGCCCACCAGACTCCTCTAGCACCACCTGGACCCCTGCGATCGCGCTGGCGCTCGAGCCCCGGTCGCGGGGCCGCTGGGCTCGAGCCGCACTCGGCCATGGCGACGCTCGGTGCCGGCCCGCCGGACTCGGCGTCCCTCGGCTCCGGCGCGGCCCGGCCCGGCGCGGCCCGGCGCGGCGCGGCGCGGCGCGGCGCGGCGCGGCCCGGCCCGGCCCGGCCCGGCCCGGCCCACGATCATGGACGAACCGACGCTAGGTGTCGACGCTAGGTGTCGATGCGAGTCGGGTCGAGCTCCGCCGCCCCGCCCACGATGAACTCGCGGCGCGGCGCCACCTCGGTGCCCATCAGCAAGTCGAACATATGCGTCGCAGTAGCCACGTCAGCGATCTTGATCCGGCGCAGGGTACGCCGACGCGGATCCATGGTGGTCTCCGCCAACTGACCGGCGTCCATCTCGCCTAGGCCCTTGTAGCGCTGCGGTTGGTCCTTCCAGCGCTGGCCCTTGCGCTCAAGCTCAAGCAGGGTGCGACTCAACTCGGCGTCGGAGTAGGTGTAGATGTACCTGTCCGCGCCCTTCTTCGGGTTGCTCAGCTCGATCCGGTGCAGCGGCGGCACGGCGGCGAAGACTCGTCCGGCCTCCACCATGGGCCGCATGTACTTGTGGAACAGGGTCAGCAACAACGTCCTGATGTGTGCACCATCCACGTCGGCGTCGCTCATCAAGATCACTCGCTGGTACCTGGCGGCTTCCAGCTCAAAAGCGGCACCCGAGCCGGCCCCAAGCACCTGGATGATCGCGGCGCACTCGGCGTTTTTTAGCATGTCCGACAAGGACGCCTTCTGAACGTTGAGTATCTTGCCGCGAATCGGCAGCAACGCCTGGAACTCTGAGTCCCTGGCCAGCTTGGCGGTACCAAGCGCGGAGTCACCCTCGACGATGAAAAGCTCGCTCCGGTCATCGGCCGAGCGGCAATCCACCAGCTTGGCCGGCAGTGCCGAACTGGCCAGCGCCGACTTGCGACGCTGGTTCTCCCGGTGCTCGCGCGCCGCGATCCTGGTCTTCGCGGCGGCGGCGATCTTCTCAAGCACGGCCTTGGCCTGCTGCTTGCTGCCACGGGTCCGGCCCTCAAGGAAGTTGGCAAGCTCGCTGCTGACCACCTGGCCGACGATTCTGGAGGCTGCTGGCGTGCCAAGTACTTCCTTGGTCTGGCCCTCGAATTGCGGCTCGGGCAGCCGCACCGAGACCACTGCGGTCAGACCCTCAAGCACGTCTTCCTTGGCCACAGACTCATCGCCGGCCTTGAGCAGCCTGGTGGTCCTGAGCTGGTCATTGATGGTCTTGACCAGCGCCCGCTCGAAGCCGGTGATATGAGTGCCGCCCTTAGGGGTGGCGATCACGTTGACGAACGAGCGAGTCACCGTGTCGTAACCGCTGTCCCAGCGGAGCGCGACGTCCACGTCCAGCTTGCGCTCGACTTCGGTCGGCGTCAGGTGACCGAGATCGTCAAGCACAGGAACGGTCTCGCTGAAGTACCCAGAGCCGGTCAGCCTCAGCACGTCAGAGACTGGTGTACCACTACCCAGATGGGCGCAATACTCGCTGATGCCGCCTTCGAACTTGAACTCCACTGTGCGCGGCGCGCCATCCGTCGCAGTCTCCGCGCGTAGGTCGGTGATGGTGATGCTGAGGCCTGGCACCAGGTAAGCGGTCTGCCTGACCCGCTCGACCAGCGCGTCATAGTCCAGCTTGGCGCCGGGCACGAAAATCTGTCGGTCAGGCCAGAACCTGATCCTCGAACCAGTACGATTTTTCGGCACCTTGGCGACCTTGCGCAGCCCGGAGACCGGGGTAAATTTCGCGTCCGGTCCATCTCCGGCGAACTCCCCTGGCACACCGCGCCGGAAGCTGCCGAGCCACTCGTGGCCCTCTCGATCGACCCTGACATCCAGTCGGCCCGACAGGGCATTAACCACCGAGGCACCGACCCCATGCAGGCCACCAGAGGCGGTGTAAGAGCTGCCGCCGAACTTGCCGCCCGCATGCAGCCTGGTCATCACCAGTTCGACGCCGTTGAGCCCGCTCTTGGGCTCGATGTCGACCGGGATACCGCGACCGTTATCCCGCACCTCAGCCGACAGGTCGGGGTGCAAGATGACCTCAATCTTGGTACAACTGGCGTTCAGCGCCTCATCGACCGCATTGTCGATGATCTCCCAGAGGCAATGCTGCATACCGCGCTCGTCGGTCGAGCCGATGTACATGCCCGGCCGCTTGCGAACCGCCTCAAGGCCCTCAAGAACGGTGAGGTGCCGAGCCGAGTAGCCGTCAACCAGATTCGCTGACAGCGGCGTCTCGCGCAGAGCGGCGGTCAAGGCATTCTCCAAAGTCTCGGTGTCGCTCGAAATGTCGCTCTCAGTGTCGCTCCCACAGTTCGCGCTCATCGAGCAGGCTGCGCCTGACCGCGCGCTGAAAATTTCTACTACCCAGAGAATATCGGCCGATGCTGACACCCGGCGGCGGCACGCCGGTCACATACCCGGCTACCTGGGGCAACTTGCTCTAGCCCGACTCGTGTATAAAGATCAAACCAGCGATCAGTAATGTGTTCGCCCACGGCGTACGCCTGGATGGCATGGGATGACTCCAGACTGGCTAAGTGTTGTGATGCGTAGAGATCGCAGGTTGTAGAAACCGTCGGCAAACCCGCTGGCGGGAATCGGGCAAGGGAGGCGGACATGACCGGAGCGATGGCCCCAACAAAGCCGCTGAACGCCAACGACCTGTGCGACCGGTGCGGTGCCCCCGCCTACGTACGGGTGATCCTGCCTGGGTCAGCCGAGTTGCTGTTCTGCGCACACCACAATCGCCAGCACGCACCGGCTCTAGCCAAGGTGGCGGTCGAGATTCACGACGAGACGGCTCGCCTCCTGGCCAAGCCCAACGAGGACGAGAAGAGCTCTGCCAACTAGCCACACAGGACACTAACGAAGGCCCGTCGCCCCGCAGGGACGGCGGGCCTTCCGCTACCCCAAGACCCCCGCCCGGCCCCGCACCCGGCCCCCGCCGCCAGACGTCCGCCCGCACCCCGGACCCGCACCGCGGCACCCACCTGCAGTCCCCCGCACCCCGCATCCCGCACTCCGCGTCCCGCATCCCGCATCCCGCATCCCGCGTCCCGCATCCCGCACCCCGCGTCCCGCGTCCCGCATCCCGCACCCCGCACCCCGCACCCCGCACCCCGCGTCCCGCACCCCGCACCCCGCACGCGAGGTCGGAGCCATGCTGGCCGGATCGCGAAGGCAGGCCGGATCGTCAGCAGGACCGTATCTTAATATTCACGCCAAAACCGGGCGCCGATCCCCCCACCGCACCCAGTACCGGCCGTGACGGACATCCCGAGTGGCGACCATGACTCCCACGGCCGGCCAAAAGCGGCCCACCCAGCCCGGCGCGGCCGCGCCCGGTGAGCAACGGGGTCGCCCCGTTGCTCACCTGGTGACAACGGGGCGACCCCGTTGCTGTTGCCGCGCCACGCACAGCTGCCCCGCCCCCCACGCACAGCCGCCCCCGCCACGCAGAGCGACCCGCCCCCCACGCACAGCGACCCGCCCCCCACGCACAGCGACCCGCCACGCACAGCGACCCGCCACCACGCACAGCGACCCGCCACCCAGAGCGGCCCGCCACCACGCACAGCGGCCCGCCACGCAAAGCCACCCCGCCCCCACGCACAGCGACCCGCCACGCAAAGCCACCCCGCCCCCACGCACAGCGACCCGCCCCCACGCACAGCGACCCGCCCCCACGCACAGCGGCCCGCCACCAAGCGGGTGCTGGTGGCGGGCCGTCGGGTTACGTGTCTGGCTAATCCAGGTAGTCGCGTAGGACCTGGGACCTGGACGGGTGCCGGAGCTTGGACATGGTCTTGGATTCGATCTGGCGGATCCGCTCCCTTGTCACGCCGTAGACCTTGCCGATCTCATCGAGCGTCTTCGGCTGGCCGTCGGTCAGGCCGAACCGCATCGAGACGACGCCGGCCTCGCGCTCGGACAAGGTGTCAAGCACCGAGTGCAGCTGCTCCTGCAGCAGGGTGAAGCTGACTGCCTCGCCAGGCTGGATGGCCTCGGAGTCCTCGATCAGGTCACCGAACTCACTGTCGCCGTCTTCGCCGAGCGGGGTATGCAGCGAGATCGGCTCGCGGCCGTACTTCTGAACCTCGATGACCTTCTCAGGGGTCATGTCGAGCTCAGCGGCCAGCTCTTCGGGCGTTGGCTCACGGCCGAGATCCTGCAGCATCTGTCGCTGCACCCGGGCCAGCTTGTTGATCACCTCGACCATGTGCACCGGAATGCGGATGGTGCGGGCCTGGTCGGCCATGGCCCGGGTGATCGCCTGCCGAATCCACCAGGTGGCGTACGTCGAGAACTTGTAGCCCTTGGTGTAGTCGAACTTCTCCACGGCCCGGATCAGGCCAAGGTTGCCCTCCTGGATCAGGTCGAGGAAGAGCATGCCCCGACCGGTGTACCGCTTGGCCAGCGAGACCACCAGCCGCAGGTTAGCCTCAAGCAGGTGATTCTTCGCCCGGCGACCATCCTCGGCGATCCAGTCCAGGTCGCCGCGGACGTCCGGTGGCAGCGACCGACCGCCGTCAGCCAGCTTTTCCTCGGCGAATAGGCCGGCCTCGATCCGCTTGGCCAGCTCAACTTCCTGCTCGGCGTTGAGCAGCGGCACCTTGCCGATCTGCTTCAGGTAGTCCTTGACCGGGTCTGAGGTCGCACCGGCCACCGCCACTTGAGCGGCGGGCAAGTCTTCGTCATCGTCGCCGTAGACGAATGCCTCGTCCTCAGATTCCTCCGTGGTGGTCACCGTGACGGCAACGGCCACGACGCCATTGACTGCCGGCGCATGGCCGGCGGCGTCATCTTGCTCTTCGTCGCCGTCGTCATCGCCAACTGAGTCAAGCTCAGCAATTGGATCGTCGCCCTCCGCGTCCTCACCCTCCAAGCTGGTGAGATCGTCGAGATCAACGTCCAGGTCCGCTACATCGGCAAGATCCGGCTCGCCGTCCAGGTCCCCGTCGGCAAGATCGGTCTCGCTGTCTAGATCGGTCATCCCGCCGAGTTCGGAGTCGGCGTCCAGATCGGTCGCTTCCGCCAGATTCACGTCACCTTCCAGGTCATGCAGGCCGGCGAGATTGCTCTCGCCATCCGCGCCAGATCCCTTGCCATGACTGCCGTTTGCCCCCGCGCGACTAGCGCCGCCAGCGGCGCGGGTGCTCGAACGCGTCCGGCGAGTTCCGGCGTCCGGCCGGGCCGGCACCGGAATGGCTTGGTCAACTACTGTATCCGCTCCACCAGGGGGGATCGTCCCTGCAGCGCGGTCCTTTTTGCCAGCGCGACCTGCGGAACGGCGCTGGCTGGCGGCCGACTTACTGTCGGCAGCCGCCGCGTCGGCAGGTACCAGCGCGACAGCGGCGTCAGCGTGCGCGCCGGCCGAGTCGGCTGGCTCTACCCGGGATTGCTGCGGAACGCGAGCGCCTGCGCCGGTCGGCGTTGGCTGCCTCCGCGCCGCGGAGCTTGCAGTGCCTGCCACCGCGGTCACCCCTTCCTTCGCTGGCCGATAAGCCGCCATGCCTCAGTACTCATCACACTGCGAGTGCTCACCGCACTCGAAGTGCCCACCGCACGTAGGTCCACACACCGGCAATCGGCGCGGACCCGACCGAAGCAGACGATACCGACACTCTCCTGCGATCTTCTGGCAGCGACTAGACGCTACCGCCAGGTCAGTGCTTACTTGACCGTTGGCGAAGCCCCCGCTCCGCCGTGTCTGCCAACCGACACGGCCTGAACCGCTCCCGTCCCCCACCTTAGGCGGAGTTGGACGGTAGCTCGTACCACTCCAAGTCGCAGTCCCCCGATCGGATCGATTCCGACAAGCCCGCGCGAGGACAGCGTACCCAGAACTGAGCAGGCTTGATCTTTCTTGCCGGCACTCAGCCGCGGTCGCGCCCACGCCTGCCCCCGGTGTTTTTCTTGCCAGACTTGGTTGCCTTTCGGCCGGTGCCTTCGCCTGGAATTTGCAGCACGAGCACCGTGACATCATCGTCTTGCTCGTAACCCGCGAGCATTCGCTCGACGAGGTAATCAATGAGCCTGCCTGGCTCTTCGGCGACGCCAGGCGGTGCCTGGGCGGCGACCGCGACCAGCTCATCGAGTCCCGCATCGAGTCCGCGTTTCCGGTTCTCCACCAGGCCATCGGAGTACAGCACGGCGGTGTGCCCGAGCGGCAGCCTAAACGGATATTGCTGCCGAGGACTCGCCCAGCCAAGCGGCGTGCCGGCCTCGGCCTGATCAAGTCGCGGCCCTACGCCTGGCCCGAGCAGCAACGGCGGCAGGTGACCGGCGTTTCCAGCCACGCCCTCACCCGTTGCCGGGTCAACCACCAGATAGCAGACCGTGGTCACCTGCTCATCCAGCTCGGTCGCCATGAACAGCCGGTCAAGGCCGGCCAGCACGGCAGCAGGCCGCGGATCAGTCAGCGCCAGCGCCCGCAGCGCATTCCTGACTCGGCCCATCCCGGCGGCGGCGGTCAGGCCTTTACCCATGACGTCGCCAGCGGCTACCGCCAGCTTGCCGTCCGGCAGCCGGAACGCGTCGTACCAGTCACCGCCCACCTCAATAGACAACGGCTTGTAAAAGGCGCGCAGGGCGATTCCTGGCACCTCTGGCAAGGTGTCGGGCAGCAGGCTGCGCTGCAGCGTCTCGGCCGTGGTGTGCTCGCGCTCGTATAGCTGTGCTCGCTCAAGTGCCAGTGCGCACTGACCAGCTAGCGCCTCAAGGAACACCCGCTCCTCATCGGCGATCTGCCGCGACCCGGTGAAGGAAAACTGAAGTGCGCCCATCGGATTGCCTGAGGTCGTCAGCGGCAAGCCGACCCACGCGCGCTCATCGCTGTGCCGCAGAAAGAGCTCAGCGTTCGTCTCATTCTCGAAATGCTTGCGCAGGCTGTCCGGGCTGTCCAAGATGACCGGGCGGCGCAGACTCACCGCCGAGGTCATCACGCTCGGGACGGCGAGCGGAACCTCGCCGATAATCTCACCAGGGCGCTCGCTGACGCCGTCGGAACTGATGATCCGCAACCGCAGCCGGTCCTTATCGACCAAGGCGATAGCCGACCGCTCGGCACCGATCGCCGATCGCCCAACCTCGGTGATGACGTTGACTACCTCCTGCACCGAGAGCGCCTCGGCCAGCAGCGAGGTCGCTTGCTGCAATCGAGACGTACGCAGCGCGGCTGCCGACAGTTGCTCGGTTAGCCGGCCGCGCATCTCGTCAGCTTCCCGCTGGCTGGTGACATCAGTACTGGCGCCCATCCACTCGACGATCGCGCCGTCCCGCTCGATCGGCACCGCCCGCACGTCGTAGTGCCGGTAGGAGCCGGTCTTGGTGCGGACCCGGTACGTGCCGTCGAATACCGTCCCAGTCTTAATGCAGCTCAGCCAGTCCCGCTCGATCCGGTCCCTGTCATCGACGTGAATGGCGGCCAGCCAGCCGCCGGTCAGGTACTCATCAATGGACTGGCCAGTGATCCACCGCCACTCCGACGAGTCCTCGCTGACCTGACCAGACGCGTCGGTCACCCAGACGACCTGATTGCCAGCCTGCACCAGCGACCGGTACCGCTCGTTGGTGCGCCGCACTTCCTCGGCGGCACTGACATCGTCAGTGACGTCAATAGCGATCATGGTGACCCCGGTGGTGGATCCGGCGGCGTCGTGCGCAGGGAACCAGGACAGCGCGAGCCGTCGGTCACCCTCGACGCCGTCGCGACCATGACCATTGGTGCCGATCGAGTCAGCGGCCGCGGCCGGCCTGGGGACGGAGATCCGCTCGGCAGCGCCGTCGGCGGCGGTCGCCGGCCCTGGCGCGGTCACCAGGTCCATCACCGGTACGCCGGTAGCGAGCACGCTGCGCACGGCCGACTCAGCCGTAGCCGCGACGGCCGGCGGCCAGACCTGCCCGATGGCATGCCCGGTCTGCTCGACGAGAGTGCCGCCAGTCATCTCGGCGAGCGAACTGCTCACCCGGCGCAGCCGGAGATCAGCGTCGATAAACGCGAAGCCGACTGGAGCCTGCGCAAGCAGCGCCTCAAGCATCGCCGAGTCGCACGCCTCCGAGCCGGGACGCGGGCGGCCAGCTTGCGGCACGGACGTCGAAGCGCTCAAGGAAAGCACCTCGCCTCCTGGCCAGCACCCACGAGTCGATCCCCTCCCTGCGGACATCCAACCCAAGAAGGCTAGCGGCATCAGGCCTAGCAGGCCCGTTGTCCGCAGCGGCAGGTCGGATGGCTCCTTACCGGGCAATCCCGACCGAATTCGCGGCGGCGTCATGCCGCGCATACCCGGTCGCGTCTTCGCGTAGCTGGCGTGACCGCACCCGGATAGCTGAAACGCCCAGTATCAGCTGTACTCAGATAACCCCGGTAGCGGGCCTCGCCCTAGGCACCACCCAGACTAGCGCTAATGACATTTTAGCCTGGTCGAGCGCCGGTTAGGGGCCGTTACCCAGCATCTGCGCCTTACCGCAGCGGCAGCGGCCAGTTCTGGTCACCGGCCGGGTGTAACGGCGCTCAGTCGGTCACGCAAACCATCACCGAGCAGATTGAAGCCAATAACCACCAAGATGATCGCGATACCGGCGGGATAGATTTCCCACCAGTAGCCGGAATAGATCGACTGCACGCCGGAGGCGATCATGTCGCCCCAGTCAGCGGCCGGTGCCTGCACGCCCAGTCCTAGGTAGCTCAGCGTGGCCAGAACAATGATCGCGTCAGCGATCTGGAACGACACGTTGACCGTGATCAACGCGAGTGCGTTCGGTGCGATATGCCGCACGATCACCCGGACCCGGCCGGCCTCCATGGCCTTGGCGGCCTGGACGAACTCCCTGGTGCGCAGGGTAAGCGCGGTGCCGCGGACCAACCGGGCGGTACCGAGCCAGGACGTCGCGGCAATCACCAGCACAAGCAACTCTGGTGATGGCGTATAACTCGCGGTTAGCAGCAGCAAGAGCACGATCACCGGAATCGCGATTACCGCGTCCACGATGCGCATCAGCACCGTGTCGACGACACCGCCCAGGTAACCAGCTATAGCGCCCCACAGGGCGCCGATGATGGCCGCCAGGAACCCGGCCGCCACGCCGACCTCAAGTGACAGTTGCCCGCCGCGCATCAGGCGGCCGAGCACGTCGATGCCGTCCTGATCGGTACCCAGCGGATGGCCCTGGCCAGGGGGGTGATTGCTCAGCGCGAGATTGACGTGCACCAGGTCAGGACGATAGAAGATCGGCCCGGCGAAGCAAAAGATGATCATTGCGGCAATGATCACCAACCCGGCCACTGTGGCCGGAGTTGCCCGTCGACCCGCGCGGCCCCCGGCCGGCCGCACACCGCCCGGCCGCACACCGCCCGGCGACTGCTTTCGCGGTCGGCCGGGCCTGACGCGCCGCGGCGGGGCCGCATGGCGACCGCGGGCGTTCATGGCCGGTGGAGCCTGACACGCGGATCGGCGATCAGGTAGCCCACATCGGCGAGCAGCGAACCGGCGACGGCGGCGGCCCCGATTACCAGGATGAAGCCGAGCAGCACGGGGAAGTCATGCTTCAAAGCCGCCTGCCACAGGTGGTAACCGACGCCTTCGATGTTGAACAAGCTCTCGGTAATGAGCGCGCCACCGAAGATCTGCGGCAAGCTGAGCCCCGCCAGCGTGATGATCGGGATCAGCGAGTTCCGCAGCACATGCCGGGCCAGCACCCGCCTTCGGCCCGCTCCGGCCCCCCGTGCCGTCCTGACGTAATCGCTCGACAGGCTCTCGATCGCCGCCGCCCTGGTGTACCTGGCGAAGATGGAGCCGGTGAAGATGGCCAGGGTGAGCACTGGCAGCGCCAGGTCACGCCAGTCGGTGAGCACCGCGAGCGTCCCATTTTCCTGCGGGCCTTCAGCGCCGAAGATGCGGAGCTTGACGGCGAAGACCAGGATAAGCACCGAGCCGAGGAAGAAAGTCGGCATACCGTAGCCGAGATAACTTATGCCGCGTACGGTACGGTCCAGCACGGAGTCTTTGACCAGGGCCTGGATCAGGCCAAGCGGAATCGCTACCACCACCGCGAGCACAGTGGCCGTCAGCGTCAGCGTCAGCGTGCGCGGCAGGCTCGCCGCCAGCAATGCACCCACGGTCTCGCCCTGTTCAGCGGAGTAGCCGAGGTTCCCATGCAGCACTTGGCCAAGCCAGGTCAGATACTGCGTCACCGGCGGACTGCCGAGCCCGTAGGCACGACGCAGCGCTTGGGCGTCGGGGCCACCAGGGGCGACGCCGAGCAGCGCGTGGGCCTCGCCGGGCAGCAACCAGCGAAAGCTGAACACGATCAAGCTTACGAGCACGAGCACAGCGACGGCCTGAAACAACCGCCTGACCAGGTATGTGATCACCGGAAACGATCACCGGGGCTGTCCAGGTGGCGCGAGCGCGCCTGCTGGCATCGAGCGCGTTTCACTTCACGAAGTACCAGTCCTCAGGCGTCAGTGCCAGCGTCGGGCTCTGCTTGCCGATGTGCAGTGTCTTGATGCTCTCGACCAGCGCCGCTGGCGCTTCGGGCTGCAGGATCACCGGGAGTTGCGGAGTCAGGAACTTCTCCCAGTTGTACATCGCTTGCAGGCTCGAGGTCTCCAGCGTCTTCTTGATCAGCGTGTCATTGGTCGGGTTGTCGTACTGGCCGATGTTGCCGATCGAGTTCTTGCCGAAGAGTTCGTCGCCGGTCGGCAGATAGTCGGGCACGTAGCTCCAGCCCTGGCCCCAGTCGGCGAGTTCCCAGACGCAAGCCTTCGGCACGGTCGGCGTACCGCAGCCGTTCTCCACGATGGTGATGAGGTCGTCGAAGGACTTGGGGATGAGGTTGATCTGGATGCCGACGAGCGACGCGTTGGACTTCAGTTGCAGCACCGCCGCCTCCACCCAGGCGCTCCCGGTGGCGTAGTACATGGTGAAATTGAGCTTGGCGCCCTGCTTGATGCCAGTACCACACAGGGACGGGTCGGCGCAGTCGGTGACGCCCTGGGTATTGATGTGCCAGCCGTGCGTGGTCAGCAGGCTCTCCGCCTTGGCCAGGTTATAAGGGAACGGGTCGCCCTTCTTGGCCTGCGGTGACAGGTACTTCGTCACCGGCGTATCGCCGACCGGACCAGTGGAGATCTTGCCGTAGCCGTGCAGTGCGCCCTGGATGATGGACGCCTGGTTGACCAGGTATTGGAAGGCCTGCCTGAAGTACAGCTGATCGAAGATCTTGACCTGCGGGTCGACCGGGTTGAAGTTGTACGGGATGTAGCTGAGCCCCCAGGTATACACCGGCTGCATCCGGTATCCGGCCACCGGATTCTGGCCGACCGCACGGCCTGGTGGCGGCAGCGGCGCGTCCACCGTCGGCAGATAGCCGACGTCCAGCGGCTGGACGCCGCCGGCTTGCAGCACGTTGTACTCGGCCTCCTCCGAGGTGAACGGGTCCTCGATGAAGGTCGTGATGTGATCGGTGGGCACCGGACCTGAGTACTTGGCATTCCAGCTGAAGGTCAGCACGCCAGTGGAACTGTAGTTGGTCAAGCGCCACGGGCCGTCGACGATTTGCCATACCGGCGAGGACACCCAGTCATTGGCATTCGCCGAGATGCCGTTGAGGTACTTGAACACCGCCGAGCAGTCGGCCACGACATCCGCGCAGTCGCTCTTGGTGTTCGGGCCGGTGAGATCCCAGGCCATCGGCAGCGGGGTAATCTGGCTCAGCTCATTGCTGGTGAACCAGCGCGGCGAGTACTTGCCCAGGATCGTCATCTGGACCTCGAAGTTGCCGACCGCCTTGACATTGGTGATGTCATCAGGCATCCCGCCAGGCACGTAGCCGCCGTAGTCGCCCTTGTCCGCCTGCATCAGGTGCATCCAGAACAGCACATCCTTGGCGGTGACCTGCTCGCCGTTGGACCAGTGGTAGTTCTGCTTGAGCTTGATGGTGACGACCTGGCCGTGGTAGGTCGGCGGCTCAGCCAGGCTCAGGCTGTTGTTGGGGTAGGGCAGGCCCTTGTCGCCCCACCAGTACAGCGGCCGGTAGAGCAGATACTGAAGGTTGTCGAGATTGACAATGGTGAAAACGGTGCCAGGAGCGAACGGGAAAATATAGTTCGGCGTGTCATTGGCTGGCAGCGCATAAGTGACCGTGCCGCCATTGACCGGCTTGGTGCCGACGCTCTGATGCGCGTCCTGGCCGCAGCCCGCTGCCACGAAGGCCAGCGCGAGCAGGCCGGCGCACCCGGCCATCGCCCGCCTGCTGGCGCGACCGCCGGGCTTGGTTCGCAGTGCATGGCTCATTCCTGGCCGCTGCGCACGCCGCATAGCCGCAACTCCTTAGCAGTTAACTGTGCTGGTCGCAGCTCCGGCCAGTCGCGATCTTGCTGGTGACGACACTGCCGTTGGCTGCCTAGCAGCCGACCGATCGCCCGGCTTGCTCCTCACCAACTGGAATTATGTCTTATCTACCGAAAGATCGCTGGTGGTTCGACAGGCCCGGCCAGTCGGCCGCGCCTGCCTGCCGCCCGGCCGACAACTTGATCGCCCGATAGCATACTTGCCTATTCGCACCGAATCCGGCGGTGTGTTACCGATGGGATACCAGGTGTCAGTAGTCGGGGGTTTGGCGCGCGTGAGCACGGCCAGGCTGTCAGAGCGGGCAGGTAATCTTCTGTCTGCGCCGCCATTCCCGGCGGCGCGCCGTGGTTAAGCGTGGCATCGCGGGATGCAGATCTGAAAAGCTAGGAATGTGAGCCAGCCGAGCCGACACGCCGAATCGTCAGGCGGATCCAGTCGTCACGGCTCAGCCGGGCGGTTGGGTCGTATGCCTGCACCTCCCAACGCGCTCTTCGCCGAGATGCTCCGCGCGGCCAGTGAGCTGCTCGCGGTGCGCAGTCCGCTTGATGCCGAATTGATGGTCAGCGAGCTGCTCGGTACCTGGTGGCGTCAGCCGCCTGGGCGTACCGGCCAGCCCAGGCGACGGCGGCGCGCCGATGTCGAAGAGCTCGTCGGCGAGGGCCTGGTGGACTACGCCTCCGATTCAGGGCAGCCCGGCCGCCCTAGCCCTGCTCTCCGGCATCGCCTGCCTCGGTACGCCGCATCAGGCAGCCAAGGCCGAGCGGGCGGCGCTCGCGCTGATGGAGCTTGGCGTGGCCATGCCCGCCTGGGCTGAGCACCTGGGCGCGGTGCAGGCGGGCCGACTGTTACGTCACCTCTGACCCCTTCACGACCAAGATGAGGTGATCTGCCTCTTCAGCTACGCCGGCGTTGAAGAGCACGCGCTGGTCGTCGTCGTTGACTACAACAGCGGCGGATTGCTGCGAGATGGCTGGGTTACCTCGCAGGTGAGCAAGCTGCTTGAGCGCTGCCGCGAACTGACGGACAATGCCGTCGGCCAGGGCCAGTCCTCGTTCCGTGCCGTGTCAGCGCCGAGCGCCAGGCGATTGCTCGAGTCCGCGCTTCCGTGACCGACAGCGAAGCTGGCAGATCCCCCGGTCAGCAAATCGTTCCCCTCCTATCACGCGTTCGTGCGAGCGCGGATCCGCACTTTGCCGCCCGCCGGGCCGAAGGTGGCGGCGCTGATCGAGCCAGCCGGCCTTGCCAGGCGGCCGAGTTGGCGACGTGATCGCCGGGCCATGCTGGTAGCCGAGTTCCTCGCCTCAGATGAGGCGAACGACCTTTCCGACACCGAAGCAGCCAGCCGCTGCACCGACCACATCGTCGACTACGGCTGCGACCAGGACTTCGGCCGGCCGCTGCGGGTCAGTCCGGCCAAGCTAGAGACCTTTCTGCTCGACTGGCTGCCGCGCAAGGTCATGCTGACCAGGTCAGAGCAGCACGCCATGCCCCATGTGCTGCTGGCCTGGGCCCGCTGGGCGGGGGCGAAGTCCGGACTTGACAGCGCGACCGTCGGCCGGGCGCTTGACGCGGTCTTCGACAGCATGTCGACGTTTACCAAGGTCTACCGTGATCCGGCTTCGTTCGGGCTGGAGCCTGGCCTGGTCTCGCGATTGCTGCCCGATCGCGACCTGGAGGCGCTGCCACGGCGGGCTTTCGCCTTCGGCGTGCTCGATGGCAGCTTCCACGGCACCAACCTGGGCCTGCTGGATCCGGCCGACACTAGTGACCGCCGGATCTTGCTCGCGGCTGATCACGACACGGGTCCAGCTAAGGCCGCGACCGCTGAGCACATTGATGAGCATCTGGCCCTCGCCGACCGGCTCTGGCGCGGTGACCCGCCCGAGCTGTGGGAGGCCGCGCAGCGACTGCTCGACCTCGGCCTGCCTCGGCATGATGTCGTGCACGCCCTGATGGACGCGATCGAGACGGCCGGTCCCAGCGAGAACGCGATCAGGATGGCGCTCGGCGACCTGCCGCCCGAGCCGCTGGCCTGACTCGATGAGCGCGCCGGTCACCGATCTTAATGCCGACCTAGGCGAATCCTTCGGCGCCTGGAAGCTCGGCGATGACCAGGCCCTGATGCAGATCATCACCAGCGCGAACGTTGCCTGCGGGTTCCATGCCGGCGACCCGCTCACGTTGCGGCGAGCGTGCGCGCAGGCGGTCGCCGCGGGCGTCACCATCGGCGCCCAGGTCTCCTACCGGGACCTGGCTGGGTTCGGCCGCAGGGAAATGGACGTGCCCGCCGATGAACTCACCGCCGAGCTGCTCTATCAGCTCGCCGCACTCGACGGGATCGCCAGGACCGAGGGCGGCGGCGTTCGTTACGTCAAACCGCACGGCGCGCTCTACCACCGAGTGCGCAAGGACCCAGTGCAGGCCAGCGCGCTGATCGAGGCAATACGCGGGTACAACCCGGCGCTGGCTCTGCTCACCCAACCCGGCGGCGCGGTCGCTGACCTTGGGGCCCTGGCCGGCCTCAAGGTCATCGCCGAGGGATACGCCGATCGTGCCTACGGGGCGGACGGCTCACTCGTGCCGCGCGGCCAGCCCGATGCTGTCCGCACCGATCCTGAGCAGGTCAGCGCCCAAGCAGTGCGCATGGTCACCGAAGGCAAGGTCAGGCTCGCCGACGGCAAAGACGCCAGTGTCTCGATACGGTCGCTGTGCATCCATGGCGACACTCCCGGTGCCGTGGCCTTGGCCCGAGCGGTTCGGGCTGGCCTGGAGCACGCTGGCGTGCAAATTGCTCCGTTCGCGTGATCAGCTGCCGGCCGGCGGCGACGCCGCCATCCTGATCGACACCGACTTGCCGCCCGCCCGGCTAGCGGCGGCCATCACTGATGCCCGGCTGCCGGGCGTGCGGGACGTGGTGCCCGCTGCGCGTACCGTCCTGGTCAGCACGGATCCTGGGGTAGCGCTGGCAGCTGACTTCAGCAGCCAACTCGCCGCGGTGCCCATCCAGCCAGGCGACGTCGATGTCGCGCCCCCGCTCGTGATCCCGGTCTGCTACGACGGTCCTGACCTGGCCGACGTGGCCAAGCTCAGTGGCATGCCAGTGGCCGAGGTAATCGAGCGGCATGTGAGCGCTAGATACACCGTCGGCTGGCTGGGGTTTTCTCCCGGCTTCGGCTACCTGACCGGCCTTGACCCGCGACTTCGCGCCGTACCGAGGCTGGCCACGCCGAGGATCGCGGTCCAAGCTGGCTCAGTCGCCATTGCTGGCGGGCTCGCCGCGGTGTATCCGGCCGCCTCGCCGGGCGGGTGGCGGATTCTCGGCCGGACCAGCCTGCGGCTGTGGGACCCGACCCGGGAGCCAGCCGCGCTGTTGTCGCCAGATCGGCAGGTGCGGTTCCAGCGGGTCGATGCCATCGATGCCAGTGCTGCAGCTACGCCGCCAGTCAGCGCCATCGCCGCCGGCGCTAGCCGTCGAAGGCCGGCGCTACCTTGAGGTAGTGCGGCCTGGTCCGCTGGCGACCGTACAGGACCTCGGCAGGCCTGGTTTTGGCTCGGTAGGGGTGCCGTCATCCGGTGCGGCCGATGCCGCCAGCCTCGTAGTTGGCAACCGACTCGTCGGCAATCCGGACGGAGCGGCTGGGATCGAGCTAACGCTCGGCCGCGCGGCCTTCCGATGCGGTGACGTAGCGGTACTCGCCGTCACCGGCGCGCCCGCTGAGGTGACCGTGACAACGCAAGCCGGCCTGCCGGTCCCTGAGGCGGGCTTTGGCACCCAGGTCGCGGTTTCAGCGGGTGACCTGATCAGCATCGGCACACCGACCAGCGGCCTGCGTAGCTACGTCGCCATCGCGGGCGGCATCGCGATCCCCGCCGTTCTCGGCAGCCGGTCGGCCGACCTGCTTTCCGGTCTTGGCGGCGGGCCACTGCGCTCTGGCGACCGGCTGCCGGTCGGACCCGGATCAGCTGTCGCGCCTTCGGCCGACAGCCGCTCACCTACGGCCATCCCGGCTCGGGCCGGCGTCGTCGCATTGCGGGTGCTGCCGGGGCCACGGCTGGACTGGTTTGAGCCGAGCGCCAGCCGGGTGCTGGCGAAGGACAGTTATCAGGTGAGCCCGGCCAGCAACCGAACCGGACTGCGACTAGCCGGCGCCGCGCTTCCGCACGCCAGGGACGCTGAACTCGCCAGCGAAGGTGTCGTCAGCGGCGCGCTGCAGGTACCGAGAGACGGGCAGCCGATCCTGTTGCTTGCCGACCATCCGACGACCGGCGGCTATCCGGTGATCGCGGTAGTGCTCAGCGCCGACCTCGGCATCGCGGCACAGCTTCGCCCAGGCGACCGGGTCAGGTTCGTCTGGCTGCCTAGCGAAGATTGGCGAAACGCCTGACCTTACTGATCACCCGATTGGCCGGATTGCCCGCAGCCGACGTCCAGGCATCGGTCGGACCAAACCGGCGCATGGCCAGCGGCATTGGCCAAGCTCTCCTAGTGGTCAGCCGCTGATCCCCCGGTACGCGGCCTCGACATCGGAAGCCGCGATCGTGGTCAGGTCGGCGGCGCTCGCCACCTCGCCGAGTGAAGCGACCCTGAGGTCGCGGGAGGCGCACGCCCGCTCGTACAACGACCTGGCGTAGCGGCCATTGCCCAGCTCATCAATCTGGCCGTGCTCACAAGCCAGGGTCAAGATCTCGGTGAGCACGGGGATGGCTTCAGGCGCGAAGCTGTCGCCGGATTTGTCGGCGAAGATCGTGGCGATCTTGACCAGCTCGGCTGGCTGATAGCTGGGGAAGGCGATCCTGGTGCTGAACCTGGATGCGAGGCCAGGATTCGTGCGCAGGAACCTGCTCATGTCGTCGGTGTAGCCGGCCAGCACGATGACGAGCCGCTCCCGATCGTCCTCGGCTCGCTTGAGCAGAGTCGCGATAGCCTCAGAACCGAAGGCGTCGCCGCCGGAGTAGCCATCGTTATAGAGCGAATAAGCCTCATCTACGAAGAGCACGCCACCGAGGGCCGAGTCGACCAGCTTGTTGGTCTTGATCGCCGTCGAGCCGAGATGATCACCGACCAGATCGGCGCGATGCGCTTCCACCACGCCAGGCCGTACGAGCAGACCGAGTGCGGCGAAGATCCTGGCCAAGATCCGCGCGACCGTGGTCTTTCCGGTGCCTGGCGGCCCGGTGAAGACAAAATGCCGTACCGGCGGCTGGCTAGTCAGCCCGTGCGCATCGCGGAGCCTGGCGACGCGCAACTGCGCGGCGATCTCGTGCACCTGGCGCTTGACCGGGTCCATCCCGACCAGGCCATCAAGTTCGGCGAGCGCGCTTTCCAGCGTCGGGGTCTCGTCATAACCGCGGTACCTGGACGTCAGGTCGGTATACGCATGTTCGAAGTCACTGCCGCGCAGCGTGATCAGGTCGGTGGCGGCCGGGCTCGCTATCGCCTGCCATCACCCTGACGTCCCTGGCCTGGCCGGCCCGCTCAAGCAGCGACCGCACGAACCGGCCATTGCCTAGCTCGTCGCCAAGTCGGCGGCGGCCAACCTCCTCGAACATGCGCCAGAGCACCGACCTGGCCTGCGGGTCGATGATCTCACCGCGCCTGGCCACCGAAAGGTCAGCGAGTTCGAGCAGCTCGGCTGGTGAGTAGCCGCCGAATTTGATCCGCACAGCGAACCGGGAGGTCAGTCCAGGATTGCTGGCGAGGAAGGTCTCCATCTGGCGTTCGTAGCCCGCCAGGATAATGATCAGCCGGTCCCGGTCATCTTCGGCCCGCTTGAGCAGCACTTGGACCGCCTCATTGCCAAACCGGTCATTCTGGCCGTCTCCGTCGTTGACCAGGCTGTAGGCCTCGTCGATGAAGAGCACCCCGCCAAGGGCCGAGTCGATGAGCTCATTGGTCTTGATCGCCGTCGCGCCCAGGTACTCGCCCACCAGGTCGCTACGCTGCACCTCGACCACGTTGGGCACGTCGAGCAGGCCAAACGCGTAGAAGATCTTGGCCACGATCCTGGCGACCGCGGTCTTGCCGGTACCTGGCGGGCCGAGAAAGACGAAATGCTGCATGGGCTTATCGGCGCCGATCCCGGCCAGCGCCCGGCGCCGCGCCGCCTCGACCGACGCGGCGATGGACCTGACCTGGTCCTTGACTGCTGCCAAGCCGATCATCGCGTCCAGCTCAGCCATCGCCTCTTCGACGGTGATCACCGGCTGATCGGCGGCCGACCGATCAACCTGGTTGGTGAGCGGCGCGCTGCCGACCGGGACCACAGGCCCGACCCGGCCGCTCCGCGCTGCCGTCATGATCCGGCCATCGGCGTCGGTGGGCCTGCCAGCCGACGGGGCGGATCGTCCGCCTGGCCGATTGCCGCTTCCAGGCCCCGGCCGCGGCCCGCCGTTGCGCGGTTGCCCGGACTGGCCAGCCACCCAGTTGGCGGGCGGGACCGGGCCGCCTCGCAGCTGCTGCGGGCGCCCGCCCTGCCTGCTGTCTTGCAGGGCCTTCGCCAGCCGCCAGCCGACCACGATGGCCGCAAGCAGCCAGGCCACGCCAGGCCCGATGAATGAGGTACCGCCGTCAAGCAACCTGAACACCGCGATGCCAGGCAGCAGGGCGAGCGGCAGCGTCCATGCCACCGTCCGGCAGGGCGCGTACCAGCGGCCGAGCGCGCCGACTGAGCTGATAAAGGCGACCACGATAGGCAGCACGAAGAGGGTGTACCTGGGCAGCGCAGCGCCGTGCGCCAAGCCGGAGACCAGCGCGATGCCGACGATGGTGACCGAGCCGGTGGCCCAGCTGGAGCGGCTGCCTGAGATGATCGCGTACGGTGCCAGCACGATCGCGATCGGGAAGCCGATAATGCAGCACACCGCGACGATCAGCAGCTTCAATGGCAGCGGCGCCGCGTCGTAGTTACTGCGGAGACGGTCCAGCCGGTCACGCACCGGCCCACGGCCAGTCGCGGACAAGGACCCGTCCGTCGGCGGCATCTCGCTCCCTCGCACCGCTTACTTGTATAGCGCATTCATAGGTGCTTGCAGCGATACACAATGAGATGGGACATCAAATCTCGCACCGCCGTAGCTATTCTCGCCTATTACCACCACTTAGGCATCAGAACGCGGCCGTTTCTCAGGCGCCGATAGCCCCGCATCCGCCCAAACCAACCCGCTAGCCCCACCCGTTGCCACCAACTAGCGTAGCCGTCATGATGTGCCAGGCACCGTGGTGCCGAGCGGTCGAGGCGCGAGGAGGACAGATGGAGCGGATCGAGGCCGAACTGCTGATACCTGGCAGCGGCGAGCCGGTGCCCGACGGCGTCGTCATCTGGGACGGCCCGGTGCTCAGCTACGCCGGTCCCGCCCACGCCGCGCCAGCCACGCCCGGTGCCACCGTGCATCGCACCGAGACTGTCATGCCTGGCCTGTGGGACTGCCACGGTCACTTCCTCGGGTCGCGCACGCTCGACCTCGGCAAGCTGCCGCTCGAGCCGGTGCCGCTCCGCGCCGCCAGGTGCGCCCATGACCTGGCCAACGCGCTCGACGCCGGCATCACCTCGGTGCGCGAGGTGGGCGGCCTCGGCGTGTATCTGGCCAGGGCCGTCGCCGAAGGCGTGCTCACCGGGCCGAAGATCTACCCGGCCGGCTCGATCCTCAGCTCCACGGGCGGGCACGCCGACCTGCACTCCTTCCCGCTCGACTGGGTCCACGACTTCGGCCAGCACTGCGGTGAGCTGCGACTCGCTGACGGCACAGCTGAGTGCATGCGGGCGGTACGCGAGCAGTTGCGCAAGAACGCCAAGGTGATCAAGATCTGCGCGTCCGGCGGGGTGATGTCGGAGATCGATGACCCCATTCACCAGCAGTTCACCGTGGCCGAGATGAAGGTCATCGTGGAGGTCGCTGGCCTGGCCGACCGGGCCGTCGCCGCGCATTGTCACGGCAAGCCAGGAATGATGGCGGCTATCGAAGCTGGCGTTCGCACCATCGAGCACGGCACCTACGCCGACGACGAGGTGCGTCAGGCCTTGCGCGAGACCGGCACGATCCTGGTGCCGACCCGCACCATCGTCGAGGACATCCTGGCCAACCTGGACGCCGTCCCCGACTACGCGGCCGCCAAGCTCACCGCCATCGCGCGCACGCACGCCGAGGCCATCACCGCAGCCGTTGAGCAGGGCGTCACCATCGCGATGGGCACCGACATCGCGGTCACCGGTCGCGACTTGCCCAACTCCTGGGGCAACAACGGCATTGAAATCGTGCATCTAGCCAAGCTCGGCATGACACCGTTGCAGGCGATCGAAGCCGCCACCGCCACGGCACCGGCCACCCTCGGCCCGCAGGCACCTCGCAGCGGCAAGCTTGAAGCGGGCTATGACGCCGACGTCATCACCGTCGGCGCCAACCCGCTCGCCGACATCTCCGTCCTTGGCCGGCCAGAACACATCACGGGAGTCTGGACGGCAGGCCGTCAAGTAAAAGGCTAGAACGCTCTCAATAAAAGTCGCGGCTGCAGGCAGCAACACCATTGCAGTGCACTGGCATTCACTCCCTGCCTTAGTCAACAATTGTCGAGTAACACGCCGACCCTCGGCAGCATACTGACAATCTCGGCATAAAAGGGGGCAGTAGAATGATCAGGGCGATTAGCGCTCGGCGAATGCGGGCGGGCCGCAGGGCCAGCGCAGTCGCGGCCGCAGCGGCTGCGCTCTTGCTCACCAGCTCCGCCTCGGCCGCCGTACCGGCTGGCCGTACTGGCGCGGCCGACGGGCGGACCATGCAAACCTTGTTGAAAATGGTCAGGATCTTCGGCTCGCCCAGCACGCACGGCGACGTCAGAGACAAGCTGACCGCGATCGGGACCGGCGTCCGCGTCGCCTGCTGGACGAACGGCACCGACTACAAGGACCGATCAATCTGGTACCAGGTCACTTCTCCGGTCGCCGGTTACGTCCCGGCATTCAACCTGGCCGCGCACTTTTCTCCAGCCTCGGGAATACTGCACTGCCTGGCACCGACATTTAGCACGCAGTATTATTCATTGGAGGCAAACCTCCATATCAGAGCTGCGCCGTCCATTAACTCGGCTATCTCCGGCTACTTGGCCAATATCGGCAGCAGAGTAGTGGTCAACTGCTACGAACACGGCACCGCCATCTTTGGTGACCCAATCTGGTATCACGCGACCGCCCCGGCCGTCGGCTACGTGGCGGGCCGACTCCTGAACACCGGCGGCGACCCGGCACCCGACGTGCCCCGCTGCTAGCCGTCAGCCGGTCAAGCTGCCGTGCGATGGCGCAGGCCTGCTCCCCCACTGCCCATCGCACGGCACCGACCACAACCGAACGAGCTGCTGGCGCAGAGCACTTAGTTGGAGAGCGCGGTATTCCCCGTCCGCGTCCAGGTCGCGGAACGGTGGAGACGGACGCCGAAAAGGACATCCACGGCCGGGCGGCCTGGGCTGTCATCCAGGTTCCAGCCAGGCACGACATCAGCTCGCGCCGCCCCCGCACGCCCGGACCCCCGCAGGCCAGGGCGTGCGGCGTTTCAGCACATCAGGTACTCAGCCGCGCTCGCGGGCGCTTGTTGCATCTGATGCACTACCGCTCACTTTGCTGGCCCAGGGCACTTATTCGGAGGGTGCGGCATTCCCCGGCCGCCGCGCGGCTGGCCTGGTTCCGGGTCTGGCGACGTCGATGAGGCGCTGGATGCAGGACTCGAAGACGTCATCCTCGCTGCGTGCTGGCTCTGCCGTGGCGAGCGCCGCAGCCAGGTTGGGGTAGGCGCCGCTGGCCGCCGCGCGGGTCAGTGCCTGGATCTGCGCGGCGGCGTGGTCGTCCAGGCTAGCCTGCTCGCTGGCTAGAGCGCCTTGCAGCGCGCCGTAGCTGGTGGCGAAGCCGCTGATGATGGCGATGATTTCCAGCTTTCCGCCGGCGTCCAGCCCGGATCCTGCCAGCAGGCCGAGGAAGTAATCGAGGTAGCGCAGCCCGTTGGGGCCGGGCGGCAGCGGACGGTTCAGCAGCCCGGGCAGCCACGGGTGGCGCCGGGCGATGTCGCGGGCCTGCCGCGCCAGGTCCGCGATGGCCGAGCGGGGGTCCGGAGCCGGCAGGCTGGCATAGGTGTATTCGGCGGACAGGTGGTCGATCACCAGCTGGGCCAGGTGCTCCCTGGCAGGGACGTAGTTATAGAGCGACATGTTGGCGATGCCCAGCTCGGCGGCGACCCGGCGCATGGAGACTGCCTCCAGGCCCTCGGCGTCGGCGATCCGCACGGCGACCGCCGTGATGGCGGCCCGGTCGTGCCGGGGCCTGGGCCCTCGCGTCCCGTGCTCGGGAAGGTCCCAGACCGATGCCTGCGTGCCCTGCGCCCTGGCGGCACGGTCAGGCGGGCCGGCCGGGGGATCACCGGTTGATGTCATCACCGGCCACCCTACCTTTCATCGTGCGCCGCACGTAGTATCGTGGAAAACAACGTGCAGCGCATGTAGAAAATGACGGTGCCACGGCGTGCCGGAGCCGGCCAGACGACAGACGGGACAGCAGATGAAGACGATGTCCGCGACGATCCAGATCGGCGCCCCGCCGATGACCGTCTGGGCGGTCCTGACCGACCTGGACAGCTACCCGGACTGGAATCCGCTCTTCCGCGAGGCATCCGGGCAGGTCGCCGTCGGGAGCAGGATCACCCTGCGGAGCGTCCATCCGGCCAATGGCCGCTTGATGACCGTCAAGCCGAAGATCACCGTGGCCGACCCCGGCGCTGAGCTGCGGTGGACCTCAAGCCTGCCGCCCTTCATCAGCGGAGAGCACAGCTTCACCCTGACCGAGGCCGACGGCGGGACCCGGCTGGTGCAAGCTGAGACGTTCAGCGGCCTCCTGGTGCCGCTTTCCGGCAAGACGTTCGCCCGCGCCGAGACCAGCTTCCAGGGCATCAACGAGGCGATCAAGAAGCGGGCGGAAGCCAGCTGATTCAACTGCGGCACGCTGGCAGGACATCGGGGCGGAACCCCGCTGGCTCAGCAGAGCACGGTGTTCGTTGTCCGCGTCCAGGTCGCGGAGCGGCCTGTTCCGTCGGCCCGGACCTTACCTTCACCCCGCAACTGCTCCAGGGCGAGCCGGATCGTCTGGTCGCTGACGCCTGGCACTGCCGTCCTGATGTCAGCGAGGCGGAACGTGGCTGGCGCGTGGCGCAGTATGTGCTCGCGGACGCGTTCCTGCTTGGTCCCAGGGGTCCGGGCGGCCGCGGCGCGGTCGGCGAACACGGCGTAGGCGCTGGCGATCAGGCGAGTGAAGTAGCCGAGCCAGGCCCACGGGTCTGCTGTCCCTTCGTGCCAGCCGTGGGTGGAGTCCAGGAGCGCCTGGTAGTAGGCGTCGGCCGACTCGGCGATCTCCTGCTCAAGGCTCACGTAGCGGCCCACCGTGTAGCCGTGCTCGCCGAGCAGGGCGCCGGTGAGGAGGCGGGCCACCCGTCCGTTGCCGTCCTCGAAAGGGTGGATGACGAGAAGGTCGAGGATGAACAGCCCGGCCAGGAGTACCCGGTGGTGCTCGCCCGCCGCGACCGCTTCCTGGTACCGCTTGATCAGGTCGTCGACGGCGAACGGGGTGCTCGCGGCGGGCACCGGCTTGAAGCGGACGGTTGTCGAGCCGTCCGGCGAGCGGTCCACGACGAGGTTGTCCTCTGACTTGAACGCCCCGCCTGGCATGGCCGTGTGGGCGAACAGCAGCCGGTGCAGGTGCGGGATCAGGCCGGCGTTCAGCGGGCGCCAGTCCTCCCGGATCAGGTAGTCCTGCGCGTCGCGGTAGCCCGCCAGTTCCTGCTCGCTGCGGTTGCGCAGCGTCGTCGTCCGCCGGTCGATGATCCGCTGAGCCCGGTCAGCGTCGGCGACGATGACGCCCTCGATCGCCGATGACGCGGTGATGCTCAGCACGCGAGCCCGGTTGGCAAGCTCGGTGAGCAGCCCCGGCATCTGGTCACGGTAGAGCGCTTCCGAGCCCCGGCCGAAGTCGATGGCGCTGAGCCGGGTGACGACCTGCGAGGGCACCATCCCGATGAGCGCGTCAAGGTCTGTGAAGCTGCGCAAGAAACCTCCCAACCAACCTAACAAACAACCTAATCGTAGCGGGGATTAGTATGTTTAGTAGGTTCGATTAGTAAGTTTCTGGCCCGCCGGTGCGGTCTCGGCGGTCGTCGGCCGTGCGCTGGCCGACATAGGCAGCCCAGTCTCGCTTTGCCCACTGGGACCAGCGCTCGGCAGTGCCGACGCTCAGCTCGCGCCGCCCCGCACGCCCGGACCCCTACAGGCCCGGGCGTGCGGCGTTTCAGCACATCAGGTACTCAGCCGCGCTCGCGGGCGCTTGTTGCATCTGATGCACTACCGCTCAGTTCTAACTGCAGCCGCTGGTGGAGCCGCAGCCTTCGCAAACGTAGCAACTGCCCGCCGGGCGCATCTTGGTGCCGCAGGTGAGACAGAGCGGCGCATCGGCGACCCGGCCCTGGTGGGACTCGATCAGCTCGGTCGAGCTGCGTGGGACGGCGGGCGAGTTGGTGGCGCGAGCGCGTTCTGAATGGTTGTGGGGTTTAATCGGCGACTGGGTGGCTGGTTGGGGTTCCTCGCGCGGTGCCGACTGGGCCAAAGCCACGGGGTCGACTTCGTCGGTGGCGGCGGCTGCGTCGGTGCCGTCCAGCTCGGCGGCGCGCTCGGCCAGCGGACAGGATGCCCAGTTCGGCGCGCTGATCGTAGGGCAGGTAGTCCAGCGCGAGGCGGCGGAAGATGTAGTCCATCATCGACTGCGCCATGCGGATGTCCGGGTCGTCGGTCAGGCCGGCCGGCTCGAACCGCATGTTGGTGAACTTGGCCACGTAGGACTCCAGCGGGATCGCCGTACTGCAGGCCGACGGAGACGGCGATGGAGAAGGCGTCCATCACGCCGGCCAGGGTCGAGCCCTGCTTGCCGAGCTTGAGGAACACCTCGCCGAGGCCGTCGTCGGGGTAGCTGGAGGCGGTCATGTAGCCCTCGGCGCCAGCCGACCGAGAACGCGGGTCACCGTGGCCGGACGCTGCCTGGGCAGGCGCCTGCGGATCGGCCGCTGATCACGGCGACCGGCGCGGCTCGGCGGCTGCGACCGTTCGGCCGCGGCCTCGGCCGGCTTCGCCTTGGCGTCGGACAGCGGCTGGCCGACCTTGCAGTTGTCGCGGTAGATCGCCAGCGCCTTGAGACCGAGCTTCCAGCCCTCGAAGTAGATCTCGCCGATGTCCTCGACGGTGGCCGACTCCGGCAGGTTGACCGTCTTGGAGATCGCGCCAGAGATGAACGGCTGGACCGCCGCCATCATCCGGACGTGGCCCATCGGGCTGATCGCCCGCTCGCCCATCGCGCAGTCGAAGACCTCGTAGTGCTCCGGGCTGCAGGCCGGGAGCGTCGACGACGTGGCCGTGGTCGGCGATGTACTCGATGATCGCCTCGAGTCTGCTCGGCAGTAGCCGAGGTTCTGCAGCGCCCGCGGCACGGTCTGGTTGACGATCTGCATGGAGCCGCCGCCGACGAGCTTCTTGAACTTCACCAGCGCCAGGTCCGGCTCGACGCCCGGTGGTGTCGCAGTCCATCATCAGCCCGATGGTCCCGGTCGGGGCGAGCAGGCTGGCCTGGGCGTTCCGGTAGCCGTTGGCCTCGCCTAGCGCGCAGGCACTCCTGCCACTCCTTGCTGGCCGGCCGGTCAGGATCGCCGCGTCGCAGCTCGGAGCGGCGCGCGCATGGCATCGGCTGGCCGCGGCGTGCTTGCGCATCACCCGCTTGTGCGCGGTCGCGTTGCGGCGTAGCCGTCGTAGGGGCCGACGACCCCGGCCAGCTCGGCCGAGCGGCGGTACGCGGTGCCAGTCATCAGCGAGGTGATCGCCGCCGGCGATGGCCCGGCCACCGTCGGAGTCGTAGGCGTGACCGCTCGCCATCAGCAGCGCGCCAAGGTTGGCGTAGCCGATGCCGAGCTGGCGGTAGGCGCGGGTGGTCGCGCCGATCTTCTCGGTCGGGAAGTCGGCGAAGCAGATCGAGATGTCCATCGCGGTGATGATCAGCTCGGTCATCGCCTTGGCGAACCGCTCCGCATCGAAGGTGTCGTCGTCCCGTGAGGAACTTCAGCAGGTTGATGCTGGCCAGGTTGCAGGAGGAGTTGTCCAGGCGACATGTACTCGCGAGCACGGGTTGCGACGCGGTGATCCGGCCCGATCTCGGGGTTGGTGTGCCAGTCGTTGATCGTGTCGTCGTACTGGATGCCCGGGTCGGCGCACGCCCACGCGGCCTCGGCGATCTTGCCGAAGAGCTCCTTCGCGTTGACCGTCTCGATGACCTCGCCGGTCGCGCGGGCGCGCAGGCCGAACTGCCGCGCCGCTCTCGACCGCGCGCATGAACTCGTCGGAGACGCGGACCGAGTTGTTGGCGTTCTGGTACTGGACGCTGATGATGTCCTTGCCGCCGAGGTCCATGTCGAACCCGGCGTCGCGCAGGGCGCGGATCTTCGTCCTCCTCGCGCGCCTTGGTCTCGATGAACTCCTCGATGTCCGGGTGGTCGACGTCGAGCACGACCATCTTGGCCGCTCGCCGGGTGGCGCCGCCGGACTTGATCGTGCCGGCCGAGGCGTCGGCGCCGCGCATGAAGGAGACCGGGCCGCTCGCGGTGCCGCCGGAGGACAGCAGCTCCTTGCTGGAGCGGATCCGCGACAGGTTAGACGCCGGCCCCGGAGCCGCCCTTGAAGATCAGGCCCTCCTCGCGGTACCAGTTCAGGATCGAGTCCATCGTGTCGTCGACGGCGAGGATGAAGCAGGCGCGAGACCTGCTGCGGGGAGGCGTGCCGACGTTGAACCAGACCGGGGAGTTGAAGCTAGAACATCTGGTGCAGCGAGCATGTAGGTCAGCTCGTGCTCGAAGATCTCGGCGTCCTCCTCGGTGGCGAAGTAGCCGTGCTCGCGGCCGGCCTGCCCGTAGGTGCAGACGACCCGGTCGATGAGCTGGCGCAGGCTCCACTCGCGCTGTCGGAGCCGACCGCGCCGCGGAAGTACTTCGTGGTCACGATGTTGGCGGCGTTCACCGACCAGAAGTCGGGGAACTCGACCCCGCGCTGCTCGAAGTTGACCGAGCCGTCTCGCCAGTTGGTCATGATCGACGTCGCGGCGCTCCCAGGTCGACCTCGTCGTAGGGGTGCACTCCCTCACGGGTGTAGACACGGCGGATCTGCAGACCCGTGCGGGATTCCTTGCTGTTCTGCGTCGATGACCCGCTCGCCGTCTCGGCCATACTTCCCCCTTCAGCTTCCGTTGTCTGATGATTTCTGGTCGTTTCCATCGCCGCTGCCGATCGATCGCGACCGACGGCTACGTTCCGTTATTGCTGCTGAGGCTGTCGTGCTTAGGTCGCTAGTGCGGGCCGGCTGACCAGCTAGAGATCACGCGCTGGATCGGCCGGAAGCCAGGCGCGCTCCGATCCGCCCGCTCGTTCGCCGCCGCCTGCGGGCGGACCACTTGCCGGATCTACCAGCGCCGCCGCCGGCCGCTCGCCGACTGCGATCCGGGCGGCGGTCGTGCGCAACGCCGCCTCGGGCGGACTGCCGCTCTTCGCGCGCCACGCGCAACGCCGATCTCCGCCTCAAAATCGGCCAGCGACTCGAAACTCCGGTACACCGAGGCGAACCTGAGGTAAGCCACTTCGTCTAGCGCCCGAAGCGGCCCAAGGATGGCAAGCCCCACCTCGTGTGACGGCACCTCAACAAGCCCGCGAGACCGGATCGACTTCCTCGACCCGCTGCGCCAAGATGGCGAGCTGTCGTCGCTGACCGGCCGACCCTGACATGCCCGGCGGACGCCGCGGACGATCTTCTCCCGGTTGAATGGCTCGGTCACGCCGCTGCGCTTGGCGACCATCAAGATGACGGTCTCCTGCGTGGTGAACCGGCGTCCGCACTCCGGGCACGACCTGCGCCGCCGGATCGCCGCGCCGTCCTCCGCGGTCCGGCTGTCAATGACGCGGCTGTCCGGGTATCGGCAGTACGGGCAGTACATCCGATCACCCCCTACCGTCGGTACGCACAGTAACTGGTCGCGCACAGTAACGTGACTTACTCAGTTAATCACAAGCTGTGGACGAACTACAACCATGTAAGTACTAGATATTGTGGTCCAACGCTTGGCTACGCGCAAGCGATCCGGTCCAGAAGTTGCCGCCGACGAGCCTGCGCCGATCGCTTTCCGTGCCGTCAGTGCCACCGGATTCCCTGCTAGCAGGCCCATCAAGCAGCCCGCAGCGAGTCGAGCAGAGTCGCCGTGAGTCCGGCATGTCGGCCCGAGCCGGCGCGCCGGCCCAGGCGCGGCCACGACAACGGGGGTCCCCCGTTGCTGCTGTGGTGACAACGGGGGACCCCCGTTGTCGTTCGCCGCGGCGGCTAGCGGCAGTGGGGGTCGCAGCTCAGCGGACGTGCACGACCAACTGCTCGGTCACCGCGTACTGACCGGTCGCGGTGCCGATGCCGTTGTCGGCCGATACCGTCAGCCGGAACGTACGCCCAGCAGTTGGGTACGTCGGCCGGCCGTGGATAAACAGGCCGCCTGACTCTAGCCGCACTCGCATCCCGGCGGGCAAGCCACCGTGCACGGTCACCTCTGGCACCGGGAAGCCGGTGGCGTGCACGCGGATACTGGCCTGCTTCCCAGCGCTGATCGTGACCTGGGACGCGCTGGTGATCCTCGGGCGGGCATAGGAGTACTCGGTCACCGTGTCGGCGTAGTTGTTAGCCACCCACACCGTCCTGGTGCGTGCGTCAACAGCGACCGCGACCGGCTCCGCACCGGTCGCCAGATTCCTTGCCACCGAATCCGAGCCTTCGCTCAGCAGGGTCAGCAAGTTGGCGCCATTCTCAGCCACCCACACTGTGCTGGTGGTCGGATCGACGGCGATGCCGTCAGCAGTGTTGGCGTACCAGCCCTCCTTCGGCACCAGCACGCTCGCCGACACCTCGCGGTCGGTCGGATTCAGCTGCGATGCGTAACTGAAGTAGCTGCTGCCGTCGTAAAAGTCGCTGGCGACCCATGGCCCGCCGGTGTCAGGGTCGACGGCGATGGCATTCAGCGCGTTGCGCTCCGACGCTGGCTTGACGTTGATCGAGGCGACGACCTCACGACTGGCCTCGTTGATCTCGGCGACGGTGTCGCCGAGACTCGCCACCCACACAACCCCGGTGCTCGGATTGACGGCAATACTGTCCGGTGCCGAGCTAGTACCAGTCCTGATCGTGGCGACGACATCGCGGTCGGCCTCGTTGATTTCTGAGACGGCGAACGAGCCGGTGTCCGCGACCCATACCGTGCCGCTGCGCGGATCAGCGCCGATACCGAACGGAGCCTGACCGACTTTAATCGTCGCGATGACTTTCCTGGTGGCCGCGCTAATTTCGGCAACCGTATTGTCAGCGTCCGGTCGGCCGTAAGGACCAAGACACGTGACCCACACCGTCGCCGAGGTCGGATCGACCGCGACGTCCACCGGGCTGATTCCGACTCTGACGGTAGCGACGACAGTACTGGTCGCTTCGCTGATCTCGGACACCGTATTGTCGAGGCTGTTGACCACCCAGACCGTGCCGTTGCGCGGGTCGACCGCCACTGAGCTGGGCAGTCTCCCGACCGGGATCGTCGCCGCGTGGCTAACCTGCCCGGCCGGCGCCGTCTTGGCCAGGGCCGCACCCGCCGCCTGCGCGCTCGCCGCCTGCGTGCTCGCTCTGGCCGTCGTGCGAGCCGTCGCTGCCTGGGCGGCATCTGGGATCCAGGCTGGTGAAACAGCTAGCGCAAGGCCAGAAACTGCCAGCAACCCGGCACCGGTTATGCGGCTCAAGCGGGATCGACTGGAGCGCATGAAACCTCCGATCGCAGGATCCACGCCAATATAGCCCGGACCGGAAAGTACCTCGATTACAGTGCTGGGACAATCTCAATCGGCGTCAGCTTTGGCTAGCTCTTTGGCACCCAAAGCACCTCGCCAGCGCTGACTTCGGTACTGCGCAGTGAGTTCAGCTCGACTATCTGCGGAATGACAATCCTGGGATCTGCGCCCGGGTCCACTGCGGTGGCAATCCCCCACAGCGTCTCGCCGGGCGTGACCACGACGCGCTGCACCGAACTGGTACTAGAGTCGACTGCCTTGAGCTGGCTCGACGCTTCCGCTCGGCCAGCCACGGCCAGCCAGATCAAGCTCGCCAGCGCGGCGGCGCCGATGACGGCGAGCACACCGACCACGATCCGGCCGCGTCTGGTGAGCCGAACTGGAGTTCGGGTAGCTGGAATCGGCCGGGCTGGAGCCGACTCGGCCAGCCTGCGCTCCCGCCGCGCCGCCGCTGCCGCCAATGGCACCACCGTGGCCAGCCCGCTGCCTCGCGCAGCCGTCGCCTGGGCCGCTTTGGGCTCGGTCGATGAAGTCGTGACAGGCACCGCGCCAGCAGTCCGCCGGTGTGGATAAGGAGTACGGGCTCGCATCGCCACAATGTCTGGCCTGACCCTGGCCGCGAGTTTCGCCTCGGCCGCGCTCGTCATGCCCATTGCACGCCTCCCTCAGTGCGAACGGTTGTTCGATCGTATCCCTGTTCTATCGTAGGAACGTTCGATCGAACGAAGTTACGACAGACGTTATACCGCAGGGGTACGACACTTTCGACATCTGTCGAACAGATGTTTGATGTGGCCACTGCGAAGCGCTAGCGTCGGCAATGACACCAGCCATCAACCGGAGGCCAATGATGAGTAGCGATACAGAAAACGGAGGGTCGCCCCCTGGTACGGGGCTCAGCAGGACCGGGCTCAGCGCCGGGCTCGGCCAAACGGAGCTGGATGGCCCACCCGCCCTGGGCGATTCACTTGACGCGGAACTCGATGGCGACGGCGACGACCGGCCACGCAGCAAGCCAGGCCGCAGGCCACGCAACGCCGTTCCCGCGCCCGTGCCTGACTTGCCAGACCAGCCCGATCCTGACCATGTGCTTACCTGGCGGCAGCGCAAGGTGCTGCAGGTCATCAGAGAGTCAGTGCAGCGCCGCGGCTACCCGCCTTCGATGCGCGAGATCGGCGAGGCGGTCGGCCTGACCAGCACCTCAAGCGTGTCTTATCAGCTGTCCACTCTGCAGAACAAGGGCTACCTGCGGCGCGACGCCGGGCGGCCGCGGACAGTGGAGGTCAGGCTGCCAGGGCACCCGGCCGTGCGACCAGAGCCTGATTTTGATGGAGAATCTGACCTGCCGATGGACATCACGTCACAGGAAGCCGCCTACGTTCCTGTGGTCGGCCGGATCGCCGCTGGCGGGCCGATTCTGGCCGAGGAGTCGATCGAGGACATTTTCCCTTTGCCACGCGCGCTGGTCGGCGAAGGCACCTTGTTCCTGCTCAAGGTCGTCGGCGACTCGATGATGAACGCTGGCATCGTAGATGGCGACTGGGTCGTCGTCAGGCAGCAGCCAGTAGCTGAAAACGGCGACATCATCGCCGCCATGATCGACGGTGAAGCAACCGTCAAGACCTTCAAGCGCTCAGCCAGCCACGTCTGGCTGATGCCGCACAACCCGGCGTATACACCGATCCCAGGTAATGAGGCCGAGATCCTCGGCCGGGTAGTCGCGGTACTGCGCCGGGTATGACGAACCGGGCCTAGTCGGCCAGCCCTTGGCTGGTGTTATCGCCGGCTAGGCCCGGCCACGTTCACTCGCGAGTGGTTAGGGTCAGTCGCCGTCCGGAACGATGTTGACCAGTCTCGGTGCCCGAACGATGACCTTCTTAATGCCGCGCCCGGCCAGGATCCTGACGATGCCAGCGGCGGCTAGCGCCTGCTCGCGCAGGTCATCCTCGGCAATCGACGGCGATACCACCAGCCGGTCCCGCACTTTGCCGTTCACCTGGATCACGCAGGTGACTTCGTCTTCGACCAGCAGCGACAGGTCAGCGGCCGGCCAGCCTGCCAATGCGACCGATGGCTGCTTGCCCAGCGTCTCCCAGCACTCCTCGGCCGTGTAGGGCGCGAACAGCGACAGCAAGACGGTCAGCGTTTCCGCAGCTTCGCGCACGGCCGGGTCGCCCGCGCCGGGCCCGCTGTCGATGGTCCGCCGGGTCGCGGTCGCCAGCTCCATCAGGCGGGCGATGGCGACGTTCAGCCTGGTGGTTTCGATCAGCCTGGTGACCTCGTCGATGGTCTTGTGCGTCACCTTGCGCAGGTCGGCGTCGCCGCTCGGGGCCGGCCCGCTAGCCTCACCGGCACCGACCTCGGTGGCGATTCGCATCACCCGGCCCAGGAACTTGACCGACGCCTCAGGGCGGACATCAGCCCAGTCCACATCATCCTCTGGCGGGCTGGCGAACAGCATGGTCAGCCGGATCGCGTCCACCCCGTGGGCAGCCAACTGCTGGCCCAGGTCCACGCCGTTGCCCAGCGATTTGGACATCGACTTGCCCTGGTTGATCACCTGGCCCTGGTTGACCAGGGCCAGGAAAGGCTCGGTGAAGTCGACCATGCCCATGTCGTACAGCACCTTGGTAAAGAAGCGGCTGTACAGCAGGTGCAAGATGGCGTGCTCGACACCGCCGACATACAGGTCGATCGGGCACCAGCGGCGCACCGCATCAACCTCGAACGGGCCGAACTCATAATGCGGCGAGCAGTACCGCAGGAAGTACCAAGACGAGTCGACGAACGTGTCCATCGTGTCGGTGTCCCGCCGAGCCGCACCGCCGCACTTCGGGCACTGAGTGTTGACCCAATCGGCCGCCGCCGCCAGCGGCGAGACGCCCTTGGGCGCCAGGTCTTCGCCCCGCAGGTCGGGCAGTCGTACCGGCAACTGCTCGTCTGGCACCGGTACCTCACCGCAGCCGTCGCAGTACACGATCGGTATCGGCGCACCCCAGAAACGCTGCCTGGACACCAGCCAGTCGCGCAGCCGGTAACTGACGGCAGTCCGCCCCTGGTCTCTTTTCGCCAGAATCTCGGTGATTGCCGCGATGGCATCGCCCTTGGTCATCCCGTCCAGCGGGCCTGAGTTCACCAGGGTCCCGTCGCCGGGAGTCGCCTTCCAGGTCTGACCAGGGTCAGGCAGGTCGGTTTGCACCACCACCCGCACCGGCAGCCCGAACTCCTTGGCGAAGTCCAAGTCGCGCTGGTCATGCGCGGGCACCGCCATGATCGCGCCGGTGCCGTAGTCGGGCAGCACGTAGTCAGCGGCCCAGACCGGAATCCGCTCGCCTTTGACCGGGTTGATCGCGTAGCGGCCCAGGAAGATACCGGTCTTCGGCCGGTCAGCTGACTGTCGTTCGATGTCAGTCAGCTTGCTGACCTGGGCCAGGTAGGCGCGCAGCTCGTCGTCGTGCTCAGGCAGGCACAGCTCGGCGGCCAGCTCAGAGTCCGCCGCGACCACGAAGAACGTCGCACCGAACAGCGTGTCAGGCCGGGTGGTGAAGACGGTGACCGGCTCAGCCCGACCCTCGATCGCGAACTTGACCTCGGCGCCTTCGCTCCGGCCGATCCAGTTCCGCTGCATCAGCAGCACCCGGTCAGGCCAGTTGTCCGCGATCGGCTCCATGTCAGCCAGCAGCCGGTCAGCGTACTCGGTGATCTTGAAATACCACTGGGTCAGTACCCGCCGGACTACCTCATTGCCGCAGCGCTCGCAGCGACCGTCAACCACCTGCTCGTTGGCCAGCACGGTCTGGTCGACTGGGCACCAATTGACGTAGCCGTTGCCACGGTAGGCCAGGCCCCGCTCGTAGCAGCCGCAGGAACAGCCACTGCGTTCCAGCGGTAATACTCCGGGTCGCACGTATGCAGGCGCCTGGTCCAGTCGAACGACAGCGCGTACCGGCGGAACGACGCGGCCTGGGTGTCGATGTTCTTGTACGTCCAGTTGGCTGGGTGACTGTTGTCACGGATTGCCGCATTCTCAGCGGGCAGGCCAAACGCGTCCCAGCCGATCGGGTGCAGCACGTTGTCGCCGCGCTGGAAGTAATACCGTGCCATCGCGTCGCCGACGGCGTAAGCCTCAGCGTGACCCATGTGCAGGTCACCTGAGGGGTAGGGGAACATGTCGAGCACGTAGCGGCGCGGCCGGGCATCGGCCGGATCATCGCTCGCCTGGTACGGATTGATCGCGTCCCACTTGGCTAGCCACTTCTCTTGGATCGACCTGGGGTCCCACTTCTCCGGCGCCGGGTCGGCTGCGACTGACTGCGGTTGGCCGACGCTGGCCATGTCCGCGTTCGGTGCGGCTGTCATCATTTCCCTCACGATGTCTGCGACGGGTAGACCCCCGTCAACCTATGTCTCCCAAACAAAAAACCCCTCGATCCACGAGGGGTAGCCGCGCCGACGAAATCCTGGCCAGCGCGGCTAAGTAAGGAGCAGGTTGGTGTGACGCACGCCCACAGAATACCGCACTGCGGGTAGCCGCGCCATCAAAGCCAGCCCGGTGCTGTGGGCCGTCGCCGTCCGGCGGCGCCGATCCGCGCGTCGGTCGGTCGGCGGATTGGCGCATCTCTTGCTTTTCCTGCGCTGACACGTTCTTCGCCGGCCTTATCGCCCGCTTCAGAATGCGCCTTGACCAGGCTTGGCTAACGCGCTGATAATGGCGTCTCGGTCAGCCGCGACACTGCTCGCCCCGTGTGGCGTCAAGCTCGTCGCAGCTAGCCAACCTGGGCAATCGGGGACTCAGCTCAGGTATTCGCGCGGCTGTGCACAAGGGGACTTCCCGAGTTTTAGCGCTGCCGCGCCTAGCGGGCTTCGCCACATTCGGGGGAATGATGGGAATTCGATGGTCAGGTAATTCGCGTGCGCGCGACCGGCTTTCTCGGCCAGAACGCAGCGACAACGCCAGCCGTGATGGTCGCTCTGATCGCGCCAGCATCGGCGACGAGACGGTTCGCATCATCAGGCCAGGCGAGAGCGCGGCCTGGACCGCCCACGACACCACCGCCCACGACACTACTACCCACGGCACCAAGGCCCACAACGCCAAGGCCCACGACGCCACCGCCAGCAATACGGCCGCCACCCACCTGACCGGTCCTGGCAAACCGCCAAGTCCCGGCCGCGAGTTCGATGCCGCCGGGCCGGTCAAGCGTGAATCTGCTGCGAGCGGGCTGAACTGGCCGCAGGACGCGAATCTGGCCGCGCCGCGCACCGTGCCGATCGCGATCGTGGGGCTCGCGTGCCGGTATCCGGACGCCGACGACGTGGCGGCTTTCTATCAGGTGTTCACTACCGGACGGCGCGCCTTCCGCCGGATTCCGCCGTGCCGGGTTGATCTGGCCGACTACTACAGCTCTGATCCTGCTACCCCCGACGCGACCTATAGCACCAGGGCCGGGCTGATTGAAGGCTGGCGGTTTGACCGAGCCGCTTTCGGCATCTCGCAGGCGGCTTACCACAGTGCCGATCCGGCCCATTGGCTGGCGCTTGAGACGGCGGCTAGAGCGCTGGCCGGGGCCGGCTTCCCTGGCGGCGCCGGGCTGCCGAGCGACCGGGCTGGTGCCTTCATTGGCAACACGCTCACCGGCGACGTCTCCCGTGCCGCCGAACTCAGGCTGCGCTGGCCATACACCAGGCAAGTGCTCGCGGACGCGCTGTTCGCCAGCCAGGCACCCAGCTACCTGGCCGAACGAGTGCTAGCCGCAGCTGCGGCTCGCTACCTCGCGCCGCTACCAGCGGTGAGCGGAGAGACCCTGGCAGGGAGCGCTCCCGGCACCATCGCCGGGCTGATCTGCGGGCAACTCGGGCTGACCGGCGGTGGTTTCGCTGTGGACGGTGGCACCGCCTCCGGGCTCGCCGCGGTCGCCGCTGCCTGTTCGGCGCTGGCCAGCGGCGACCTGGACGCGGCGGTCGCTGGCGGCGTTGACGTCAGCCTTGACCCGCTTGACCTGGTCGGCCTGGCCAAGGCCGGAGTGCTGGCGACCGGCGCCGTGCGGATCTACGACGAGAATCCCACCGGGTTCTTGCCGGCCGAGGGCTGCGGCATGTTGCTGCTGCTGCGGGCAGCCGACGCTCGCCGTGCTGAGTTGCCGGTCTACGCCGAGATCCTGGGCTGGGGCCAGGCTAGCGCCGGACCCGCCCACCGGACACCCACGGAGCAGGCAGCCATGCTGCTCGCCATGCGCAAGGCCTACCAGCGCGCTCAGCTCGACCCAGGCGACGTCCAGTACATCGAGGGCTGCGGCACCGGAGTCGCGCCGGCTGACGAGGCAGAGCTGACCGCCCTCGCTACATTGCGCCAGGACGCGCGCCAGCACGCCGTGCTCGGCGCGGTCACGGCCAACATCGGCCATACCCGCGCCGCGGCTGGGCCGGCCGGGCTGATCAAGACCGTCCTCGCTGCGGCGAACGGCGTGCTACCCCCCGCTACCGGGGTGAATGCCCCGCACCAGCTACTCCGCAGCGGCGATGCCAGACTCCGCACGCCCGACGCACCGGTGCCCTGGCCGGACGGCCCGCGCCAGGCCGCAGTGAGCGCGAGTAGCGCCGGCGGGCTGCACGTCCACCTGGTGCTGCGCCGCGCGCACGACCAGCTAAGTCCAGCGAACTCGGTCAGCCACCCCGAATGGTCGAGCAGCACCCGCAATGGCCGCGCTGCGAGCAGGACACCCATCAGCGGACTGACCCACCAGCCGGCCACCTTCTTGCTGCAAGCGCCCGATCGCAGCACGCTCGGCCGCATCTTGGCCCGCGTGGCCGACACTGCGCCCTGGCTGTCCGACTCGCAGCTAGCCGACCTGGCCTGCCAGCTTGCCATCGAGGCCACCGATCAGGGCAAAGCCAGGGTTGCCATCGTGGCCACCAGGCAAGAGCAGCTCGCGCGGCTGGCCAACGAGGCGACCACGTTGCTGCCTAAGCTGTCCGATGGCCTGGTCTGCACCCGGCCTGGCATCTTCGCCGCCGACGACGCTGACGGCCGGGTCTCGCTGCTGATCTCTGGGCAGCGCGCCGACTCCGACGAGTCGGCCGCGCCCAGCTTGACCGGATGCTGGCCGTCCTGCGCCGCCTTGACGAGCTCGGCGTCCAACCCCAGATCGCGGTCAGCCACGGCATCGGCGAGCTAGCGGCACTGGTATGGGCGGGTTGTATCAGGCCCAGCCGATGCCAGCGCATTGAACGTGCTGCGCACAGCGGCTCTGGCCGGGCAGCCGAATCCGACCCCAGGCAGCTTCCGCGCCGCGATGGATGAGTTCGCGACCTTCGGCTTCCAGACGCCGCGGGCGCGGCTGCTGTCCGCGGCCACCGGAGCCGAGGTCAGTCAGGCCGAGCACATCGGGCAGCTGCTCACCGCCGAGCTACTCGACGCCAGGCTGGCCCCGACCCAAGCGGAGAGCAAAGACGCGATGCACCAGCGCCTGGCTGACGCGGTGCGGATCGGCTCGGTCGGCGCCAGCCTGCTGCTGCAGACCGCCAAGGACCGCGACCTGACCAGGGCGATCAGCCAAAGCGACGGCGGCTACGGCGGGGCTGGTCAGCGTCGCAAGGTGCCAGTGGTCAGCATCGACGGCGACCCAGCCGATGACCGGGCGCTGGCGCGCGCCGCAGCCGCGCTGTTCGTGGTCGGCGCTCTCACCCGGCCCGAGCAGCTCTATCAGGACCGGCCCGCCCGACCCATCGACATCTGGCGCGAGCAGAGTTTCATCTCGCACCCCTGCCAGACCCGTCCGGCCGCGCCGCAGGCCGAGCTGCCACCGCGGCAGCGCCGCCGCCCGGCGGCCGGGCAACCGGCGGACCCGAGCCGCCGGCCTGCACAGCCGCCAACCGACCGCGAGCCGAAATCCATCCAGAGCGACGCCAGCCGCACCGATACCAGCCCGACCGACGCCAGCCGCACCGATACCAGCCGCACCAGCACCAGCCTGACCGACACGAGGCGGCCGATGGCGAGCCTGATGCCGTGGTCGCGCTGCTATGTCGCGCAGACCCGCCCGGTGGCAGGCCTGACACTGGCACCGGAGCCGAGCCCGTCCCAGGTCTACCTTGGTGGGTGCGAGCCATTTCGGCCTGTGGTTGATGAGCTCTTCAGGCACCAGCAAGGAGCCGACCGCACCGTGGCGGTGCTCGGTGAGCTCAGCGACGACCGGACAATTGAGCAGGCGGCGGCCGCCGCGCACAGCGCGATCGGCACCGGACGGCTCGTCGCGATCAGCCCGGACGCTGGACTGCTTGGCTTCTGGGCGACCCTGCACGCTGAACATCCCGACCTCGGCATCGTCGCCGTCCAGGCCGCTCTCACCGCAGCCAGCCTGCACGCGGCCAGCCAGCTCGTCCCGGTCGCCGGGGAGCACCTGGAGCTGGCGATCGGGCCGGACGGTTCCCTTGCCGAGCTGCTCATGGTGCCAATCGAGCCACAGCGCGGCGGGGACTTCCCGCTCGGTCCCGACGACGTCGTACTGCTGAGTCGGGCCGCTGGCGCGGCTGGCGCGGCCTTGGCCCAGGTGCTGGCCTGTTCAGGGGCGGCGATCGCGGTCATCGGCCACGAGCATCCCCGGCCCGACGATGTGGTGACCGACGCGCTTGACCAGTTGCGCCAGGCCGGCGTCGCCGTCGTCGACGAGCTCGTCGACCCGGCCAGCGCGAGCGCATTGGCCGCGGCTATCGGCCGGATCGAGGCCAGGCTCGGCAAGGTCACCGCTGTCGCCAACGCGGTGCCGCCCACCGGTCAGCGCCCCATCGCGAGGCTAGCCCCGGCCGAACTGCCCGCCGAAGTGGCTGCCCAGGCTCGGGCACTTGAGCAGCTGGTCACCGCCGTCCGCGACCTGGATGGCAGCGGCCAGCCCGGCTGCCTCAAGCTGATCGCCACCTTCGGCTCAGTCACCGGCCGCTACGGGCTGGCCAACGCGAGCACGCTGGCACTCGCCAGCGGAGTGCTCGCTTCTTATGCGGAAAGGCTCGCGGCGGCCAGTCCCGGCTGCCGAGCGGTGCATGTCGCCTGGCCAACCTGGGCTGGCGCGGATCTGGGCGAACGACCACAGATCACCCAGGCGATGGAACTCGCCGGCTACACCCCCATGTCCGTCGCCGCCGGCTCGCGCCAGCTGCTCAAGCTACTCGGCGCCGACAACCTGCCCACCCGACTGGCGATTCACGGCCGGGTCGGCGAGCATGCGCCGAGGCCGATCGCGCTAGCGGCGAGCGCGCAAGTGACCGGCCGGTTCATCGAGCGGGTGCTCGTGCACTACCCGGATGCCGAGCTCGTCGCCGAGGCAACCATCTCGCCAGCCACCGACCCGTACCTGGGCGAGTACCTGATTGACGGGGTCGGTCTGATGCCGCCGTTGCTTGCGGTCGAGGCGCTGGCCCAGGCTGCTTCAGCGCTGGCCGGCCGCCCGTTGCGGATCGCCACCGACGTGGCCATGACCGCGCCTATCGTGCTGGCCGACCAGGACGCCCAGGCAGTGCTCAGGATCTACGCCCAGCGCGATGACGGCTGTATCAAGGTGGTCCTGCGTTGCGACAGCACCGGTTTTGCGGTGGATCATTTCCGCGCCACGTTCGACTGCACGGTCGACGTCAGCCAGAACCCCGGACTCGCCAGGCTAGCCAGGCTGAGCCGGGGCGAACCGAGTATGGCGAGCGTCCCGGCCGCGACACTGTACGAGTCCGTTTGCTTCCAGACCGGCCGACTCCAGGTGTTGACGTCGGCCGACTTCGCTGGCCCGAGCAGCGTCACCGGCATCGCCGACCTTGAAAGCGAGGCCGCCAGGCAGCCGTGGTTCACCGCCGCGGTGCCCGAGTTGCTACTCGGCCAGGCCGCGGTCATCGACTCGGCGCTGCAGCTCACTCAGGCTTGCCTGCCGCACCGGCGGCTGCTCTTCGGCGGCTGCGACATCGCGGAGTTCGCCGGTGGCGTCGAGACCGCTGGACTGGTCACTGTTCGGGCTGTGCAAGTCGACCGCACCCCCGCTGGCAACGGGCTGGCTGCGATCGTGCCTAAGCAGCGGACCGGACGGGCTGGCGACGCGACGGCCAGTGCGGCCGACTCGTTCTGGAATGTCGAGGCTGTCGATGCGACCGGGCGGCTGGTGCTGCGGCTGCTGCGGCTGCGGCTGCGAGACGCCGGGCCGCTGCCCTGGTCGACTCCCTGGCCACTGCCGCTCGCGGCCTGCTTGCTTGAGCGGGCAGGCAACGAACTCGGCCTCGGCCCCGAGCTGCAAGTGCGGATCAGCCGACGGGCCGGCGCCATGACCGGGCTGACGAAGTCCGGCTGGATGCGCGCTGCCGCCGACGGCGCGCTCAGCGACTACGTGCTGCTCACGAGGGCGAGCGGCCTGGTCGCCGCGAGCTGGCGAGTCGTGCCGTCAGCACCGCCGCCCGCTGAGCGGGCCGAACCATGGCTCGGGCTGGTCAACGACGCGGGCATCAGCGCGGCCGACGGCGCGCGGTGGGCGCTGGCCAACGCCGTTGCCTCGTGCGCCGGCACGCCCACCATGGACGACGAGCTCGTGGTGCAGACGTGGCCGGTGGCCGGTGCCAACTGGCTACTGATCCGGGCTGGTCACGTGCGCATCGCTGGCTTGCTACTCGACCTCGCCGAAGTCGACCAGCCGGTGGCGATCGCGATCATGACCGGCACCATCGATCGCGCAGAGCGCACGCCGGCTGCCCGCCGCCAAGCCCAGCCCGCCTCACACTGCGGCTAGTTCGCGGATCTCGGCCTCGGAGACTGGGCCTTGGCGTAGCACTTCGATGGCGTCGCCGTCGAGCTTGATCAACGTGGAGCCGGTGTCAAAGCGGATCGACTCGTCGTCTTCGACCAGGTACACGGTGTCGTCCTGCGGCCAGTTCAAGGCGTGCAGGTCGAGCTTGGCTAGCGGCATGGGGGCCGCGCCGCTGACGTTCAGGCTGGTGGCCGTGAGTGGGATGCCGACTGCCTCGATCACCTGCAGGGTGGCCGGATGATCAGGAATCCGGATCCCGACGGTTCCTTCCAGTGCGACCAGGCGGTCCGGCAAAAAGGGCGTCTTGGGCACGATCACCGAAACCGGACCAGGAGTACATTCGCCCAGTAGTCGCAGCGCGAGCGGACTCAGCTCACCGATGCTGGCGGCCATCTCAAGCGACGCGCAGGCCACGTGCATTACCTGGGCCTGATTCCGCAATTTCACCGCGAATGCGCGCTCGATGGCGGGCATTGACGTCGCCAGCGCGGCCAGCATGTAGCCAGTCTCCGTGGGCAGCACCGCCAGCGACCCACGGCGCAGGCCGTCAGCAATTCGCGCCACCTCAGCCAGCGTGATCATCCCGCTCGCTGAGTGCGGCCGGACAAATTCGAACTGCGGCATTGATATCCTCTCGCTCACCGGTAACGACGCCTCGCTGATCACCGGATTGCGCTCGTTGGCCCGCCCGGGCCGTTACCAGGCGTCATGCTAGCGTGACCGCCGGGCACTGCGCCGGGGACGTCTGATGGGAGATCACTGTGCAGGTCTTCGACTGCCAGGAGGCCGAAACCCGATCTCAGGGTATCGCCGCAGCCGTTTCCGCGATCTTTAGCCAGGGTTTGGTGGTCTTGCCGACCGACACCTCTTACGCGCTCGCTGGCTACGCCTTCGGGGAGGCACCAGCCGAAAGGATCCGCACCGCAAAGGGACTCAACGCGACGACTCCACTTCAGGTGCTGATTAGCAATAAGCAGGTGCTCGACGGTATTTCGATGCAAGCACCCGAGCATGCGCGGCTGCTGGCCGATGCCTTCTGGCCAGGGCCGATGACGCTGATCGTGCCCGCTTCACCGTCGCTGCGCTGGCATGTGGGCGGAGATGAGCGGTTCGTACAGGTCCGGGTGCCTGATCAAGAAGTGGCAGTCGAGGTGCTGAGCCGGACGGGTCCGCTACTCGCGTCGGCCGCCCGTGGCAACACCACAGGGATCGTCGACAGCCAGGAAACTGTCGGTGACCTTGCTGAGCACACGGTGGTGTTCCTCGACTCGGGCACGATCGAACCCACGGTGCTCAGCACCGTCGTGGACTGCACCGGTCCCGAGGCAAACGTCCTGCGCAAAGGCAAGATCACCGTCGGTCAGATCGTCGACGTGCTCGGCTACATGCCCGGCGTCCTGGCCTAGCAAGAAAGGCAAAGCCCATTCGCGCTTCATCAAGAAGCGCTGACGCCGGGCCCGGCTGCTGTGGGTGGTGCGGGCTGCCGCTGCCAGCGGTTGTCTGCCACCATGGGGATTAAGGTGATCTGACCGGAAAGGCGGCGCACTGTGACGACCCCGATGCCGATCACAGGTGAACTCGACCTGTCGCAAAACGAGTTCTGGATGCTCTCACTGGCGCAGCGCCACGATGCCTTCGCCAGGTTGCGCGAGCTTGAGTCGCCGCCGTATTTCGCTGATCCTGAAACCCCGTTCACGACCGCGGACCAAGGGTATTACGCGCTGGTCAAGCATGCCGACGTGGTCGAGGCGAGCCGCCATCCTGAGCTCTTCTCCTCGGCTCGGGGGTCCACCAGCCTGGTCGACCTGCCGCCGGAGTTCAACGAGTATTTCGGATCGATGATCAATATGGACGACCCGAGGCACGCCCGGCTGCGGCGGATCGTGTCACGTGCGTTCACGCCCAAGATGATCAAGAAGTTTGAAGAGGACGTGCAGCTCACCGCCGCCAGCATTGTGGACGACCTGATCGCGACCGGAAGCTGTGATTTCGTGCAGCAAGTCTCGGCCAGGCTGCCGCTGAAGATCATCTGTCAGATGATGGGCATCAGCGACGACCACTACGAGATGGTGCTGCGCAATACCAACATCGTCCTGGCCGGCGGCGACCCGGAATTCCTCAGCGACGACATGGACACCGCGATCGGGCAGATCCTGACCGCTGGCTCCGATCTGGCCGCCCTGGTCACCGAGCTGGCCGCCACGCGCCAGCAGGACCCAGGCGAGGATTTGATCTCCGCCCTGGCCACCGCCAACGTGGACGGCGAGCAGCTGACCCCGGCCGAGTTGGCTTCGTTCTTTATCTTGCTGGTAGTGGCGGGCAACGAGACCACCCGCACCGCTATCTCGCATTCGCTGGTACTACTGACCGAGCACCCCGAGCAGCGGCAACTGCTGCTCGCCGATTTCGACGGCCGGATCGCGGGAGCGGTTGAGGAAATCGTCAGGTACGTCTCGCCGGTGATCTGGATGCGGCGATCGCTGACCAGGGACGCGGAGATTAACGGCCATCAGTTCCGCGAGGGCGACAAGGCTGCGCTGGTGTACTGGTCGGCGAACAGAGACGAGTCGGTGTTTGCCGACGGCCTGAAGTTCGACATCACCAGGTCACCTAACCCGCATGTCGGATTCGGCGGTGCCGGACCGCATTTCTGCCTTGGCGCGCACCTGGCGCGGCGGGAGATCACGGTCATGCTGCGCGAGCTACTGCACCGGGTACCCAATATCCGCACGGCGGGCGAGCCAGACCGGCTGTTGTCCAGTTTCATCAATGGAATTAAGCACCTGCCCTGCGAGCTTGGCTAACGACTTTCCCTGCCGAGCTTGACCCGGGCGCTCAGGCTGATCAGGCCGCTTTGACTTCGGTGCGCAACGGAGCGCAGGACGCGATCAGGCATGAATTGGCATTGATGGTCGTCACGGATCGCAGCCCTTCTCGTAACTGACTGTAGTTTTGGCTGGCCAGCGTGTATAACTAGAACCTCAGACGGCACACAACTTGGCTTGGCCAGTACCGGGGAGTGAGCCGTCCGGGGGAAATAGGGGAAGCTGCCCGTCGCGGAAGGGGGCCTTCGTCCGGGGGCGCGGTGCCGTCCTGGCTCGCCGGCCAGGACCGGGCACGCACCGACGACGAGGCGCGACGAGCGGCAGGGTCGTTGTCCTGCGAATGGCGCCGCCCGGGGGCGCGGCTCCATTCGCGGGACAGGACCACTCACAGCACAGGCGCAGGCACCGACGCCAGGATTAGGCGGCGGTAAGGATTATCGGACCATTCTCAGTCACCGCGATCGTGTGCTCGACGTGAGCAGCCCGGCTGCGGTCAGCCGACTTAATCGTCCAGCCGTCGTCATCGATCACGTACCGGTCATCGCCGCCGGCCATGAACCAAGGCTCGATCGCGATCACCAAGCCAGGACTGAGCTTGAGCCCACGGCCCGGCTTGCCTTCGTTCGGCACCGAGGGCGGCTCATGCATCTCGCGGCCGACTCCGTGACCGCCGAAGTCGGTATTGATCCCGTAACCGCCAGCCCGACCGACGGCGCCGATCGCCGCTGAAATATCGCCGATCCTGGCACCAGCTCTGGCTGCGCTGATTCCGGCCGTGAGCGCGGCGGTCGCGGAGTCGATCAGCCTGGTGTCGGCCGGGTCCGCCGTGCCGACCGTGAAGGAGATAGCCGCATCCGCCGTCCAGCCATCGAGCGTCGCGCCAAAGTCGATGCCGACCAGATCACCGTCGGCCAGCCGCCGCCGGTCAGGGATGCCATGCAAAGCCGCGTCGTTCACCGACGAGCAGATCACAGCCGGGAACGGTACCGATGCGAAGTCTGGCTGATAGCCGAGAAACGGCGAGGTCGCACCCGCCTCGGCAAGCACCGACCGGGCGAGCTCATCGAGGGCAGTTAGCCGCACGCCGACCGCCGCCTCCGCCCGGACGGCAGCCAACGCCCGCGCGACCACTTTCCCTGCGGCGCGGATGGCATCCACTTCGCCCTGGGTCTTGATCTCTACCATGCGACGCCGGTACCCCTCAGGAAGTGAAATTACTGTCCAGGTATTATCACCCCGGCCATCCACCGAGTCGTGACACCGCAAGCCCAGGGCGAGCCAAGCGCCAGCTCACGGCAAGGCATTGAGCTGGGTAGCCAACAGGAAGTCGGCTTCGGTCAGCCCGCCAGCCGAATGCGTGGACAACGTCAGCGTGACCCGGTTCCAGCAGATCTCGATATCCGGGTGGTGATTAGCGACCTCAGCCAGATGCGCCACTGCCCCGACGTAGAGCATGGCGTGACTGAAGTCGGCGAGCTTGATCGTCTTGGTGATCTGGTCGCCCGCCCGCTCCCAGCCGACGGCGCGGCCAAGACCGGCAGTGATCTCGTCATCGGTAAGCAACCTCATGTAGCCATCATCGCAGGCCAGCACGCCAAAACGGGAGGCCGCCCGCTCGCGGCGGCGGTTGGGGGTGGGCAGCGATAGGCTGAGCCAGCGTTGCATGCTGACCGTTAACACTGGAGTCGCAGATGCCCGATCCGCAGCCCGCGGCACTTCGGCGAACCGCACTAGCCGGGCGTCCACGAAGGCCTCGGCGCGACCATGACCGACTTCGCTGGCTGGCAGATGCCGCTGCGCTATAGCAGCGAACTCGCCGAGCATACGGCAGTGCGGACGGCGGCCGGCTTGTTCGACCTGTCGCATATGGGCGAGTTGCTGGTGCGTGGCGAAGAGGCCGCTGACGCCCTCAACTACGCCCTGGTCAGCGACATCGCGGCGGTCAAGCCTGGCCGCGCCAAATACACCATGATCACGGCGCAGGACGGCGGGGTGATCGATGATCTGATTGTCTACCGGCTCGGCGACAACGACTTCATGGTGGTAGCCAACGCGTCCAACGCGACGGTCGTGGCGGCCGAGCTCACCGACCGGTCGAGCAAGTTCGCGGCGACTGTAGCTGACCGCACCGACGACTACGCGCTGATCGCCATCCAAGGACCTCGGTCAGCCGGAATCCTGGCTCGGCTGACCGACATCGACCTGACCGGGCTCAAGTACTACGCCTCCTACCCGGCTACCGTGGCCGGCCAAGCCGCGCTGCTGGCCAGGACGGGTTATACCGGCGAGGACGGCTTCGAGATCTTCGTCGGGCCCGAGCACGCGGCCGACCTGTGGGCGGCGCTGACCGAGGCGGGAGCGAGCGACGGGCTCATCCCCGCTGGCCTCGCGGCCCGCGACTCACTGCGCCTTGAGGCGGGCATGCCGTTGTATGGCAATGAGCTGACCAGGGATTTGTCACCCTATGACGCCGGCCTAGGCAAAGTGGTCAAGCTCGACAAGACCGGCGACTTCGTCGGCCGGGCGGCCCTGGCCGAGCGGGCCGAGCGGCCAAATCGCCGCATTCTGGTGGGGCTAGCTGGGCAGACCAGGCGGGTGCCCAGGCACGGCTACCAGGTGCTGTGGGACGGCGCACCGTCCGGTACGGTCACCAGCGGCGGGCACTCCCCGACCCTTGGCAAGCCGATCGCGTTGGCCTACCTGGACGCGAAGGTGGCCGACCAAGCGCACGGGACCGACGGCCAGCTGGCCTTCGACATCCGGGGCAGCGCCGAGCCAGCGTCGATGGTGGACCTGCCCTTCTACCGCCGAAAGTCTTAGGACTGGCCAAGATAATCCGACCTGACCGGAATCATCTCCGGTTCGTAGTTGCGCACGCAGGAACTGAGAAAGGGATGGCACGATGAGCGTTCCCGAGGAGCTGTACTACACCGCTGAGCACGAGTGGGTCGCGATCAGCGATTCGACGGCCAGGATTGGCATTACCGACTATGCACAGCGCGCCCTCGGCGACGTCGTCTATGTGTCCGCCCCGGCACCGGGCACCAGGGTCACGGCCGGCGACCCGTGCGGCGAGGTCGAGTCGACCAAGTCGGTCAGCGACATCTACTGCCCGGCCGACGGCGAGGTCACCGAGATTAACCCGGAGGTCGATGACGACCCTGGGCTGGTGAACTCCGACCCGTACGGCGCTGGCTGGCTGTTCAAGATCCGGCTGGACGCCGAGGACGAGGTCCCGCCTGGGCTGCTGTCACCGGCCGAATACTCCGCGCTGATCGCTGACGGAGACCAGTGACGCAGTCCGCCTCGATCGACCTACTCGGTCGGCTCAATGCTGCGACAGCGCAGCTTGAGCCACCGTTCGCGGTGGTCGACCTGGCGGCCCTGCGTGCGAACGCGGCTGACATGACCCGGCGAGCCGCAGGCACGCCGATCCGGCTGGCCAGCAAGTCGGTTCGCTGCCGGTCGCTGATCAACGACGTACTCGCGCTCGACGGCTTTCGCGGCCTGCTCGCTTTTACCCTGCCTGAAGCGCTCTGGCTGGCCGAGTGCCAGACCAGTGACGACATCGTGGTCGCTTACCCGACGACCGACCGGACGGCTATCGCCAGGCTGGCCAGCTTCCCCGCCGCCGCGATGGCGATTACGGTGATGGTCGACTGCACCGAGCAACTCGACCTGATCGCGAGGACGGCCGCGACAGTCACCGATCCGCAGCCGGTAAAAGTCGCCATCGACATCGACACCAGCTTTGTCGCGCTGGGCGGCAAGCTTCGGGCAGGCGCACGCCGTTCGCCGGTTCGCACCCCGGCGCAAGCGGCCGAACTGGCCACGACCATCGCGAACCGGCCCGGCGTCGAACTTGTCGGCCTGATGGCCTATGAGGCGCAGATCGCCGGGGTGGGCGACCGGCCGCCGGGGCGGCCCGCCTATGCCAAGGTCATTCAGCTGATGCAGCGCAGCTCCGCACGAGAGCTCGCGCGGCGCCGGGCCGCCATCGTCGCGGCGATCGAGGAAGTCACTAAGCTCGGTTTCGTCAACGGCGGCGGCACCGGCTCGATCGCGGCTACCGCAGCCGAGCCCGCGGTGACGGAGATCGGCGCGGGCTCAGGCCTATACCAGCCGACTTTGTTTGACGCCTACCGCGCATTCGCTGGCCAGCCGGCCGCGTTGTTCGCGCTGCCGGTCGTGCGCCGGCCAGGTCCTGGCGTGGTCACCGTACTCGGCGGCGGGTACCTGGCCTCCGGCCCCGCCCAGGTCAGCAGGCTACCGACGCCCTATCTGCCAAGCGGACTGCAGTTGGATAAGGACGAGGGCGCCGGGGAGGTACAGACGCCGCTGCTTGGCCAGGCCGCTGACGAGTTGCGCATCGGTGACCGGGTGTGGTTCAGGCATGCCAAGGCGGGCGAGCTGTGCGAGCGATTCAACGAATTGCACCTAGTCGATGGGGACGCCATCACCGGCACCGTGCCGACCTATCGCGGCGAGGGCAAAGCCTTCCTCTAGCGTGCGCCACGACTGGCCGGATCGATGCTCTGACCAGCTAGACGCGACGTCGGCCCCAGATCCGGTAGATCACGATGCCAGTCAGCGCCAGCACGACCGCGACGGTCGCGAGCTGAACCTCTGGCTTGGCCAGCTCCTCAGTCGCCCGTTCGCGCAGCCGGCGCACGTTGCTAGCCGGGCTCACCCGGTCAGCGAGCGAGTCAATCGTGCGGGCCAGATTCTCCCTGGTGCGCTCGATCTCAGCGACGATCTCATCTGAGTCGCGCTTGGCACCATGGCCGTTCGCTGCCCGCCCATTGGCTGCGACCGTCCCGGTCAACGCTCCATTAGCGCTCGGCGCACTGCTTCCAAGCTGCGCCCGGTCGTCAGGATCGGCCATCCAACACTTCCCCTCTGGCCCGCGCCAGTTCCGCCCGCCAGTACTCAGTGTCCCAGGAGGATTGGGTACTACGCGCCACTACCCCATTAGTTTCAGAAATAAAGCGCGGGCGGCGACCCTGGCTTGACGCCTGGATCACCGCCCGCAGTAGTCAGTGGCTAGCTAGCTCACCGATCTAGCCAAGTGCCGTGACTGGTGAATCAGGCCCAGGCAGCCGACGAGCAGCTCATCAAGGTGCCGCACCCGGCGGTCATGGAAGGCCGCCTTCTCTAGTTCGCCCTTGATCTTCTCGGCCAGTGCGTCCCTGGCGACCTCAAGCGCCCGCAGCTGGGAGTCGACGCTGAGGTAAGTCGCGTCGCCCGGGCTGCTGGTCTCGATCGCCGCCGGTGTCAGCCGCCAGCGTGCTGGCCGCGAACTCGCCGACGCTTGAGTTGAGCTGCTTGTAGCACTCGCCGAGCCAGGTAACTCCTGGCGCGGACGATGCGCCGGTTGGGGTTGGCCGAGGATCTGGGTGATGACCCGGCCGTCGTGCTCATAGTCATCCTTCAGGCCCGGTCAGGTACATGATGGTCGGCCGGATGTCGGTCTCGTCTGTCCACGGGCCCGTTCGTGAGCTGTCGACGACGTCGGTCTGGCCGCTGTTCGCGCCCGGCCGAGCTCGGCCCGTCGGCGGGCGGTTGCCGTCCAGGCCAAGGTTCTTGACGCCGGGGCCGACGAATCCGATGTAGTTGGTGTTGATCTCGGCGGCGTAGTCACCGTGGTCCCAGGCGTAGCCAGTGTTGACCGCGACGCACGGCCCGGCGCACAGCTGGTCACTGCCGCTGTACAGGTAGTAGTCGGGCTTGGCGAACATCGGCGAAGGTCGGCGTCCGGGCCGGGTCGGCGTTGACCATGTGCAAGATCGCCTCTTCGGTCGGATCGGCCAGGTAGTTGGCGATCTGCTCGTTGGTGCTGCCCGAGTACGGGTTGCCGCGGTCAGCGCCGGCGACGTCGTGCTCGAAGCTGCCGCACCTGCGGCGTGTCGGGCCCCGGGTCCCCGGTCACGTAGAACTCGGGGGCGGTGTCGTCCTCCAGGCTGAATGGGGTGGTGTTGCCTTCCTGGTGGCCAGCAGGCCGGTGAGGTTGCCGTCGAGCTCGCCGAATGTGCCGGCCGGGTAGGTGCAAGGCACGTCGGGAGTGACGGTGTTGCCGCTGACCGTCGCGCCGTCGCAGTTTGCCGGGGTGGGCTGGATCGCCCGGCCCGACGTTGGCGCCGGCCTCGTGGTCGCCCTCGTCTGAGCTGACCACGAACAGCGTGTTCGTCGGGCGTGATGCCGTCGGCGGCCAGGCGCTGGAAGAAGGTGCCGAAGGCCTGGTTGTAGTACTGCGCCTGGGCGACGTAGCAGGCGCTGCCGCTGCCGAGCGCATCCGGCGCGTGGTAGCAAGGCTCGCCCTTGCCGTCCAGGCTCGGGATGAACTCGTTGCCATGCAGGTCAGCCATGTAGACGTTGGCTACCTGAACGCCGTTCTCCAGCATGTCGGCCGCGTATGCCAGTGACTGCGCTGCATTGATGTTGCCGTAAGCCAGGGAAGCCAGGATAATTGGTCAGGTACTCGCCGTTGATCTGATCGCCATTCAGATCGACCAGGTTCCCGGCCGCGTTGGTGACCTGGTACCCGTTATGGGTCACGTTCGGGGTGCCCGCGCCGAAGACTGCGGCGCGATGTACTTGTTGCCAAATAGCGCCTGGTAGCCGGTGTAGCCGCCGGGCTCGTCGGGCAGCAGGTCGGGCACCGCGGTGTGCGAGGGGCTGGTCTGGCCGTACTTCACTGCCTCGGCGTTCGCGCACACCGGGCTCTTGCCGAGCGCAGTGCACGGCCAGGCCGACGTAATCGGCCGTCTCCGGGTCCTTGTACGAGTCGGGGTCCGCGGCGAGCTGCGCGACCTCAGGCGAGTTCGGCACCGAACACGTCAGCGATATCGGGGGTCGGGTTCTCCAGCTCCTGGTTGGCCGTCGCGATCTCGCCCACGTTGCAGCCGGCCCTGGTGTAAGGCACCCATGGGCCGGCGTCGTCGGTGTTCGGCGTCGTCGGTGGGTTCGCGGTGGCCGGCGGGCTCGGCGAGTAGACCAGTTGCGGATTCGTGTCGTGGCCCGCGTTCGGCGGTGAGGCGGTGTCGTAGATCGGGTCGGTCCAGTAGGTGAACGATGGTTGCCGAGATCGGTCGACCCGTCCGAGTTGTATGACCGGTAGCTGTTGGAGATCCCGTGCCTGCCGGTCGCCGTACAGGCCGGTATAGCCGTGGTCAGCAGGTCGTCACGCAGTGTGGGCGATCAGCGGGGTGTGGTTGTTGGATAAGAATGTGCCGTTGTCCTCGAAAAATTGAGCAGGTTGGGCATCATCTCAAGGTCGGATGGGCACGTTCGGGTTGTCCCGGAAGTAATGGACGTTGTCGAAGCCGATCTGGACGACGTGCTTGATGCCGTTGCCAAGATGGCAGGTGGGTGCGTGATCGTGCCTCGTCGCCGACTGCGCCGAAACGAGCCTGGCCTTGGCCGCGTACGCGGTGCCCGTCGCGGCACCGGCAACAGCCAGTGGCCCCGCGATCATGGCGGCCGCGGCCGCTATCGCCGCCGCCCTCCCGATCAGCGGTCTACGGCGATAGTGCAGCTTTCGCATCCGTCCTCCTCATATGCCGCCTCCCGGCCGGCGCCGGAGCGTACCGCACGTCACGGTAAAGGTCAGGGCGGAATAAGAAAAGAAAGATGACAAAAAGGTAATGATCATTTCTGAGGATTTAAGTACCGGTCGGCTACCCGTTGATTCCCGGTAAGTCTGGCGTCTCACACCGCCGAGCGACCCGGCGTTTTCACTAGCATTGCACCTAATGGGCGTTTCATGCCTCAGCGCCAGACCAGACCGCCCCGGAACTCACCGGAAGTCACCGGAAGTCACCGGGTGACCGGAGTCACCGGAAGTCACCGGAAGTCACCGGGGCGAAGGTCCGTGATCATGGCTAAACCCAAGATCACGGACGTTTGCGCGGGTCATAGCCGGTGCAATGTTCCGTCAGGCTGCCAAAAGCATGATCACGGCATCCGCTCCTGCGCCAACCGACCGAGGATGGCCAAGCACCGCCCCGACCCAGCCCACCCAGGCCAGGCCCAGATCTAAGCCCATCGCCAGGCCCAAGCCCAGTGGCAGACCCAACACTCAAAGGGATGCCGGCGAGGCCCCAACCGGGCCGGCGACCCCGCCCGACCCCAACCCAACGACAACGGGGTCGCCCCGTTGCGCACCTGACGACAACGGGGCGACCCCGTTGTCATCACCATCCGGACAAGGCGCGCTACGGGAGGTCCAGCGGCACCGGCGAGCCGGCACCGGGCCGGCGACCCCGCCCCGACCCCAACCCAACAACAACGGGGTCGCCCCGTTGCGCATCTGACGACAACGGGGCGACCCCGTTGTCATCACCCATCCGGACAAGGCGCGCTGCGGGAGGTGGAGCGGCACCGGGCAGGCCAGCCCCCGGGCGGAGCGGCACCCCGGGCGGAGCGGCCACCCCGGGCGGAGCGGCCACCCCCGGGCGGGGCGACCCCGTTGTCGTCACCCATCGGGACGACGCGCGCTACGGGAGGTGGAGCGGCACCGGGCCGGCGACCCCGCCCCGACCCCAACCCAACAACAACGGGGTCGCCCCGTTGCGCACCTGACGACAACGGGGCGACCCCGTTGTCATCACCCATCCGGACAAGGCGCGCTACGGGAGGTGGAGCGGCACCGGGCCGGCCAGCCCCCGGGCGGGGCGGCACCCCGGGCGGAGCGGCCACCCCCGGGCGGGGCGGCACCCCGGGCGGAGCGGCCACCCCCGGGCGGGGCGGCACCCCGGGCGGAGCGGCCACCCCCGGGCGGGGCGGCACCCCGGGCGGAGCGGCCACCCCCGGGGCGGCCACCCCCGGGCGGAGCGGCCACTCCCGGGCCGGCACCCTGGGCGGGGCGGATGGTCATGGGTGATCTGGGGTTATTCCGGTAAGATCGGTAGGTGACGACTGATGCGGTGATCTTTGACTGGGGCGGCACGCTGACGCCGTGGCATACGATCGACCACGTCGCGCTGTGGCAGGCCGTGTGCGCGCAGCATTTCCCGGCCGATTATGTAGCCAGGGCGAACGCCATTCTCGCGGCTGAGCTCCGCGCCTGGGAATTGGTCGTTGCCGAGCAGGCTAGCTCGACTCTGCTCGCTGTGCTTGCCGAGGCGGGAGTGGTGCCATCGGACGGGCTGCTGGCCAGTTACCGGCGCGAGTTCGAGCCGCACACGTTCACCGACCCGGCGGTACCGACCATGCTCACGCAGTTGCGCGAGCGCGGCATCAAGATCGGGCTGCTGTCCAACACCTTGTGGCCCCGCGACTGGCATGATGACGTGCTGCGCCGCGATGGTGTGCTTGACCTCTTCGACGGTGCCGTCTACAGCAGCGAGATACCGTGGGCCAAGCCGCACCGGGAGGCCTTCCTGGCGGCAATGGCGGCGGTCGGCGTCGCTGACCCGGCTCGGTGCGTCTTCGTCGGCGACCGGCCATGGGATGACATCCATGGCGCGAAGAGCCTAGGGATGCGCGGCGTGCTGATCCCGCACTCGCAGGTACCGGACTTCGCGGACGTTACGCCAGACGCCGTGATCGATGACCTAGCCGAGTTGCCCGGCGTCATCGACGCCTGGTAGCGACTCGGTGGCGGCCCATCCGAAGATGCCCTTGCTCATAGTGGAGGTGGCGGCGGCCGCCTTCGCGGTGTAGACCGCGTGCCGCACCTGGCCGATGCCGGGGTCGGTCGGCGCCGCCAGCCAAGCGAGCTCAGCCAAGTGCCCGGCTAGTCGCAGCCGAGCGTCGAGGTCAGAGTCGGTGCCAGCGGGAGCGATGAGCGCGGCGGCCCGGTCGGCCAGGACCTTGGCACCCCCGGCCAGCTCAGCGAGCTCGACCGCGAGCGCCCGTTCGGGCGCTGGCTTCAAGGTGGCCGGGTTGCCATCCCACCAGCCGCCGTACAGCCGCCAGATGTTGTGCACGATGAACTCGGGCTCGTCGTAGACCGGCCGCAGATACGGACGCGCCAGCAGGTCAGCCGACGGCACGACGCCGTGGATGGCATCGTCGAGGCGGCCGCCGGCGTTCATGATCGCCAGCGTCTGCTCGACGATCGAGTCGAGCAGGTCAGCCGTGTCGGTCAAGGCCTGCCTGATCCGGTCCGCGCCGATGATCGGCAAGCCGTGCCCGGACAGCAGGTACTCAGGCTCGAGCGCGATCATCCGGCGCAGCGCCGCCGCCCACTCCAGCGGGTAGCGCTGCACCTTCTGCGGGTTGCCCGCGTTGGGTGACGCCCAGATGAATAGGTCGCCGGCATACAGCACGCGCTTATCGGCCAGCCAGGTGACAGTGTGGTCGTCGGTCTCGCCCTTCTCGTGCCTGAGCGCGAAGACGCTGCCGCCCACCGGCACCGTCAGCTCATCGGCATAGGTGCGATCCGGGTACCGGTACTCGACTGGCCAGCGCAAGCCTGGCACCCCGAACTGACGCTGATTGATGATCTCGTTGTAGCCGGCGGTCATGATGTAGCGGTCGAATCTGGCTGGCAGCGCCTCCTGGGCCAGCACGACCGGGGCCGGCCAGCCGCGCTGCGCTGACTCGGCTTCCCATACCGGCACGCCGAAGACGTGGTCGATGTGGCCGTGGCTGTAAATAGCGGTGTTGAGCCGCTGCCCGGACCAGCGGCGCAGCTCGGCATGCACCGCCTGAGCGACGAAGACGCTGCCGGTGTCGGCCAGCACCAACCCGTCTTCGGTGCTAAACGCCGCGACGTTCGCAAACGCCGGCACGAAGGCGACCCCATCGCAAATCTCGGCGAGGCCGCCCAGGTTGCCCACCGGATGGAAGTCCGCCGTGCTGACCTCGCCCCGCCACAGCCGGTCAGCCAGCTCAAGTACGTCGTCAGCCATGGCCGCAATCTCCTCGCGCATCGTGCCGATCGCCAAGGATCGCACAACGAAACGACGCTGGGCCGACCGGGACACTCCCGGCCGACCCAGCGTTTAACCAGGACCTAGCTCACGCGTTGAGCGCAGCGAGCTCCTCTTCCACCATCTTCTCGTGCTCTTCCTCGTCCCGGCGGGCGTCGGCTGGCTTCCACCGGCCGCGCAGCAGCGGGATGCTGAACAGGAAGAAGATGATGCCGCCGAAGCAGATCCAGTACCAGGTCTTCCACTGTCCGGCCGTGTCAGCCGCTGCCGCCTCTACCGCAGGCGCGTGCGCTGACATGAAGGCAAGTACCGGTGCGGGGACCTTGGAATAGGCCGTCAGCGTCTTCGTGTACGGCTGGAGCTTGGCCAGGTCAGGAGCGGCATTCTGGAGCACCGTCAGCTGGGAGGCGAACGGCTGGATCTTCTTCAGATCAGGAGCGACCGCGATGACGCCATTGATAGCCGCCTGGTTGGAGCTGATGGTGGTCAGAATCCCGAGGCCCGTCGAGCCGCCGCCGGCCGCCTTGATCGCCTTGGCCAGCAGCGCCGGGGGAATGCTAGCCGGGTTCTTGTAGGTCGCCAGCTTGGTGAACAACGCCGGGTGGGCCTGCAGCACCGTCAGCTCAGGCGCGAACTTCACCGCGTTGCCGAGCTGGACCGAGTCCTTCTGCGCCAGCGCCACGATGCTCGCGTGGGTTTGCGCGAACTTGATGATGCCGGCGTCGCTGCTCGCGATGGCAGCGATGTTCGCTGGCGGCGGCTTCAGCGCGAAGGCCGGGTACTTGGCCGCGTCGGCCTGCACCGTGCCGCCGTAGGTGACCAGCGGAGTGACCGAGGTGACGACGTGCGGGAGGATCAGGAACGCGACGAAGATGACCACCCGGATGATCCAGCCCCAGATTGCCAGCCCGGTGGCGGTCAACGCCGGGTTGCGCGCCTCTACCGTCTCGGTGAAGCTTGCCATCCACGGGGTGTAGGCGACGCCAAGCCCGAACGAGAGCACGGCGAGGATGATCGCCACCGTGTAATAACCAGGGTGGTGCCCGGCCTGCATCAGGTAGACCACGACCATCACCGCGCCGATGATGCCGCCGATCACCATGAACGGCTTCCGCACCCTGAACCGGTCGGAGATGATGCCGATCGCGATGACGGCGATGGCGTTGAAGCCCCAGTTCCAGTTGCCGAGCCCGTTGGCATCCTTAATCGAGAACCCGAACACTGAGTTCAGGTAGATCACCGCGAAGCCAACCGCCGTGTAGTAGACCAGCAGCATGACCGACACGGCCAGCGCAGAGACCACGATGTCGGCCTTAACTAGCTGGCGGAATGGGTGCTTCAGCGCGGCCGCGATGTCGATTCCCTTGGCGCGAGCCTCGATCAGCACCCGGTCTCGCATTGTCACCATGAGCTGGTCGCGCAGTGACGGCGACAGTTCCCGTAGGCCGATCAGGGCGATCACGAACACGACGATGCCGGCGATGCCGCAGATGCGGTACTCGTGCGTCCAGAATCGGCTGTTAGTCACAATGGCGGGGACGGTAGCGCTGCCGACGACCGCGACGATCAGGCTGCCGAGCACGGGTCCGCTGGTCCAAAAGCCCATCGCGGTAGCTCGGCCGACCTGCGGCGAGAAGTCCCTGATCAGCGCCGGGGTGGCCACCAGGCAGATGCCTTCGACCACGCCGACCACGAAGCCCTCGATCGTGTAGGTCCACTTGCTCGTCGCGGCCGGCAAGATAAAAGCCACGAATACGCCGGTGAACAGCAGACCGAATACCACCAGGTTGGCGCGGCCCACCGGTCGGTGAGCGCCAGCGAACAGCGAGCCGAACGCACCGATCAAGTTGCCGAAAGCCAGCGCCGTCACAAAGAACGTAAAGCTCATATGCAGGTTGGTCAGGATCAGCGTGGACACTGATCCGCCGACGTACAGCTCGTAGTACAGCATCACGGTGGCCAGAACCGTGATCGCCAGATAGGTGACCCGGGCACCGGTTTCTGGGTACGAATCGAGCTGGCGGCGCCAGAGGAAGGACAGCCCGCCGCTTCGTCGGTCTGAGACCAATTCTTCTGCGGTCGCACTCATGTGGACCTCACCATTGTCGAGACGGTGTGACCCGCCAGGCAGCCCCTAGCGGTGAGGTCAAGATATCTGCACGGTATGTGCAAGATCAATAGTCCCGCAGGCTCGGAATAACCGCGCTACCTGGTGTTGTGCAGGGTAAACGCTCAGTATGCGAGTTGGAACCCAGCTTGCGAAAACAGCGCGGCGAACGCGTTGCGCAACAGCTCCGCAGCGCGCAGCGGGCTCAAGCCAAGGTCAGTGCGGAGCGACTCCCAGAATGACCAGATGCTGATCGCGTGCAGCGACTCGACCAGCTGATCGCGCTGCTTGCCGGGCAGCTGGTCAAACTCGGGTGCGAACACTGCCTCAAGCTCGGCCCGCCCAGCGGCCACCTTTTTCCTGTGGTCGATGCGCAGCTCGGCTGAGGAGGCCTGATGAATCCTGGCCGCGCGCCAGGTCGGGGTCATCTCCTCAAGGATCTGAGCGCGCTGGCTGACAAACGAGTCGACCCGGTCGGCCAGCGGCTGATCGGGCTCGATCTTGCGCACCAGCGATCGCAGGATCTCGCTGTCCCGCTTCACGGCCTCGACCAGCAGTGCTTCCATGTCAGTGAACTGCTGCCAGACGGTGCGCAGCGACACCCCGGCCCGCTCGGCGATCCTGGGTGCCGTCGGCCGCAGGTCACCGTCGGAATGCAGCGCCCGCATGGCGTTGATGATGGCGCGCCTGGTGCGGTGCGAGCGAGCCGCCCGGCCGTCCGCTGGCTCGCCCTGGTCAGCTTCAGCGCGCAGCAGGTCCAGGTACAGCGGGTCAGCTGCGGTCCCGGCGGCCTGCTTCACTGCCGCTTCATCCAACAACGCAGACTCCGAGTGCTCTGCCCAGGGCGCGACCCCGGTGAACGGACACGGTCACGCCGAGGCCGGACCAGGCCCGTCCCGGCGCGTACGAGGTCATCCTAATCCGGCGCGCAAACTCTCAGATTGCTCAGCACGACAGCGACGCTCACCGCAGACTCCATTCTTTGCGCAAACCTGCCGTCAAGCCTAGGTGCTCGCGCAGCGTGAGCCCCGGATAACCGGCTGGCCTGACCCCCAGCCGGGCCAGCTCGGCCGCGAGCCCGGCTAGCTCAGCAGGACCGGCCTGCGGCCCAAGCACGAACCCGTCGGCGGCCTCCCCTTGCACGTAGTCGCTGATCAACTCGGCCGAACTGGACGGTGCGGCGGTCACCATGATCAGCACCTCGTCCGGTGCCCGCCCGGCTCGAACCACCTGATCCCTGAAGTCCGCGTACAACCGCCTCGCCGCCTCGAAGGCACGCTGCCTGACGATGATCACGTCCGCAAGCTCAGCGGCGATGCCCAGGTCAGCGGCGGATTCGCAGCCGACCATCAGCACGGGCCTGCCCTGCGGGCCGCGCGGCACGTTGAAGCGCCCGGCGATCGCGAAGTAGTCGTCGCGCACCGCGAATCGACCGGCCTCCGGCGCCAAGAGAAACGCCCCGGCCTGTCGATCGGCGGCGATCGCCCCTGCGGGCCAGGCACCGGCCAGGCGCGTGGTCGCCGCCAGCAACGACCCGGCCCGCCGGTGCCGCGCGCCGGGCGGCAACTCGACCTGCCAGCCGGCCCGCCCGTCCGACAAGTGGTCAAGCGAGACCAGCCGTCGGGCCAGTTCGTACGGCTCATGCCCAGCCGGGTCGATCACCCCGGCCAGTCCGATCCGCTCGGTCACCGCAGCCAGCGCCGCCAGCACGGTCAGCGAATCCGGTGCTGACTGCGCCAGCAAGAGGAAATCAAGCTCGGCCCGCTCAGCAACTTCGACAGCTTGAAGCAAAGCGCGCAGGTCCGTGCCGGCGGCGTCACGCTCATCGCCAGCAGGCTGCGTCGGCCCGGCCGACACGACTGCGGCCAGCCGGACTCGCCGGAGTTGCTTACTCATCCGCCCTGCTCCCCCGGCGCGGCATCAGGCAGCCACGTACGGACTCGCCGACCTGGCCAGTCCGAGCCGCTCGCGCAGCGTCCCGATCCGCTGCCCAGCCCTAAGACGGCCACGGCGGCGCAGCTCAGGTACCAGGTGCGCGGTGATCTGATCGAGGTCATGCGGGATGGCGGCTGGCCGCAGCCGGAGGCCGGCCAGGCCGGCCTGCTGCCAGTCGCTCATCAGGTCGGCCAGGTCGGCCGGGGAGCCGGTGAAAGTGAGGGCGTCGCTGGTATACGCCCGCCCGGCTAGCTGATCGAGTCTGGCCTTGCGCTCGCGCGCCGTCGCCTGGTCGGTGTCGAGATAGACGAGCAGGTCGGCGAGCAGGGGTGGGTGCAGGCGGGCCTCGCCACGGCACCCACCCGGCCGCATCCCGATCCCGTGGCGTCACGAACCCGACGTCCGCGAACCTGGCGATCCACTGCCGTTCTGCTTCGCCATGCCCGACCATGGTCACGACCGGCTGGCCGGTGTCCGTGGCCGCCCAGAGCCGCCGCATCACCTCGACGTCACCAGCCGCTTCATCAAGCAGTTCGCTGGCTTGCTGGCGAGCGGCCGGGCTGCCCGCGTTTTCCCGCCGGATGTCGAGCACGGCCCGGCGGCCGAAGTGCGCCGCCTCGTCTGGGCGCGCCGAGACCCTGATCCGCACCCCGGCCCGACCCACGCTGAGCTCATCAAGCGTGCCGATCGCCCGCGCCAGCTGCACCGGATCGGTATGGGTCACCAGGACGGTCGGGATCAGCCCGATCGTGCTGGTGCGGGGTGCCAGCCTGGCCGCGATCAGTACCGCGTCGAGCCGCCCGCGCACCTGGTCGGTGCGCTGATCCTGCTTGTCCCTGTGGATCGATTGCACGCTGAGCGCATCTTCGAAGGTGACGAAGTCGAGTCCGGCGCGCTCGGCCTGCGATACCAGGTCCAGCCAGTAACCGGCCGAGAACAGCTCGGCCGGCCGGGCGTCGGACTCGCGCCAGGCCGCCGGATGCCAGCCGGCGGCCTCCAGTGCTACGCCCAGGTACAACGAAGGAACGGGTGAGAGCGCAGGCATCGGCACCTCCCACGGACGGCAGTGAGCCGTCGGAATTATTTCCCCTACTATAACAGTCGGTTTACTAGTGAAACCTGTCTAGTCGCGACAAACCCGAAGCTGGTCAAGTACCACGCGGGCGAGCGCGGTGGCCTGCGCCCGGATCTCAGGAACGGCGGTGGTCTCATACCAGCGGCCGCGTAGCGTCGGGCCGAGCGTGAAGATGACGCCGCTTGCGGTCCCGGCCCGGTCCAGCACCGCGCCGGTGTCGTCCGCGTCAATGCCAAGGCCAAGCGGATCGGGCCGGACCAGTCCGGTCGCGAGCAGGCTGGCCAGCAGCGGGTCGGCCGTGCGAGCGGCATCGGCGCCAGGGCCGGTGCCGTTGATCAGCCAGCCCGCGGTCAGCGTGGAGTCCCGACCGTCCCGGCTGATCCGCACGGTCAGGGTCTGGTCTTGATCGGTGACCGCAGCGATCCGGCCCCGATGGATGGTCAGCCGGCCGGCGTCCTGCAGGTCGGCGATCCGGCTGGCGGTGGCGACCGGGACCCGGTGCCGGTGGATCTCCCAGTACCTGGCGAGCTGACGCAAGAACACCCGCTGATCGGACGGCGACAAAGCCTGCCACAACTGCGGCACGTGCGGCCGCAGCGCGTCCATGACGTCCTGCCAGTCGCCAGGATTCGCCCGCACCGCTGCCCGGACCAAGCCGGTCAACTCGGTCAACCGGATCGGGCTGGCGACGGCTTCGATACCAGGCAACGCGACTGGCCGGCCGCTCGATCTGGTCGGCAGATGCGGCCGTGGCAGCAGTCCGTGCCTGGACACCGCGTGCACCGCTGCGCCTTGATTGTTGGCGGTGACGCTCAGCACCAGGTCGAGCGCAGTCAGGCCGGTCCCGACGATGACGACCGGCCGGCCGTCAACGACCTGATCGAGCGCGCCCGGTGCCCACGGGTCGATGATGACCCGATCGCTGCCAGGCACGGGGAACGGCATCGCGGACGGCAGGCTGCCAAGCGCGAGCACGACCAGGTCCGCGTCGAGCAGGTCGCCATCGGCCAACTGCAAGCGCACTCCCTGCTGCCCAGGCGGCCTGCTCACCGAGCGGACCTCGGCGATGCGGGTGTCGAGCGTCCCGATCGGTGCGGCCTGCGCCTGCGCGGCGGCCAGGGTTTGCCGCAGGTAACGACCATAGTCCTGGCGCGGCATGAAGCCAGTCGCGTCGATGCCCGCGCAGTCAGCCCAGCGGATCAGGTGATTGGCGTCGCCGTCAACTGCGCTCATCTGGTCGGCTGGCGCATTGAGCAAGTGCGATGGGTTCGTGGTGGCGTAGGCCTGGCCAAGGCCGTGTCTGCCGTAGCGGTCGATCATCACCAGGTGAAGCGGGACCTGCCGAGCGGCGGCCAGGTTGAGCAGCGCGATGGCAGTCAGCGCGCCGCTGGCCCCACCGCCCACGATCGCGACGACCGGCTCCGGTGTCTGCTGCGCAGCTGGCACCAGTCGAGTATATCAGATAATTCCAGTCGGTAATATGGGTAATACCCGGACGAGCCGGGGCGGTCTCCGGCACCCGCGGGCATCACCGACCGTCCCCGCCCATACCAGCGCATCGCCGCTCCAGCGATGCTGCTGCTCTCCCTGACGCAGCGACAACACCGCTCCAACCATGTCGCGATAGCAGCAGTACCGCTCCAACGATGCGGTGCCAGGGGCCTGCCGGAACCGCAATGGGGATCCGACGATGACGCGCTGAGATTGGGTGCGAGAACGACAGCTAGCCGCATAATGACCAGAGGAGGCGGTCAATGACGAACAACGGATATTCACGAGATATAGCCATCAAAGTCGCGCGAGTGGCTTTCTCAGCCTGCGCCGTTTTGGGTGCCTTCGCCATCTCCGGTTCGGGCCTAGCTTCGGCTCGGCCGGTACCGGCTCCGGGTCAGTCAGCCAACCCCAGCTCCGCGGCGGTGGCGGTGGCGGTGGCGGTGGCGGTCAAAGGCTGGGCACTAACGACGACGCCGCGCTCGGTGCTGGTAATGGATCGGCGGACGTCCTGGTACCGGTCACGGTCAAGATCCCCGCTGGCGTCAAGGTGACCTCGATCCGGGCCGGCTGTGACCACAGCGTCGCGCTCACCTCGGCGGGTGCCGTGCTGGCCTGGGCGACAACACCGAAGGCCAGGTCGGCGACGGCAGCTTCAATTCGCCGCGTAACCGGCCGGTCGACGTCAAGCTACCGAAGGGCACCAAGGTGAGCGCCATCCGGGCAGGCTGCGATGACACCATCGCCTTGACCAAATCGGGTTCGGTGCTCGCCTGGGGGCAAGACACCAACGGCGAGCTCGGCAACGGCGGAAAGAAGGACGCCGACACGCCGGTCACCGTGCGCATCCCGGCCGGAGTCAAGATCAAGGCCATCAGCGCCGGCTGTGAGCACAATCTGGCCCTCGCGACCAACGGGCAGCTTTACGCCTGGGGGGAGAACGGACATGGCCAGCTGGGTGACGGCAGCCACCAGACCAGGCGGAACCCGGTCCTGGTGAAGTTCCGCCCGGCACCACGGTCTCGTTCGCCTGCCGGCGGGCTGTTCGGACAGCTTTGCCGTCACCAGCAATGGCTTGCTAGCCTGGGGACGACCTCGATTCGGACGGTCAGCTTGGCACCGGTGACAACCAGAGCCGGGCCGTGCCGACGGTGGTGCCGCTGCTCTTCCGCGGCACTGGGCCTGGCACCATCACTAGCCTGTTCGCCGGCTGCGACCACACCATCGCGCTCTTTTCCAAAGGCGCGGTGCTGGCCTGGGGCGACAACACCGACGGTCAGCTTGGCGACGACTCGAACCAGGCGAGCGACCATCCCGTCGCCGTCATGCTGCCGACCTCCGCCACGATCAAGGCGATCAGCGCCGGCTGCAACGACGGTTATGCCCTGTCCACCGCCGGGCAAGCGTTCGCCTGGGGCCTCGGCCAAGACGGCGAGCTTGGCAATGCCGGCAACAGCAACAGCAATGTCCCGGTCACCGTGCAGCTGCCGACCTCAGTCAAGCCCACCACCATCGGCGCTGGCCCCGGCGCCCTGCACGCCTTCGCGATCGGCTGAGCGTCGGTCAGGTCAGCCTGGCGCCGGTGAACCCACGCGCGAGCGTCACCACGCCAAGCACCACGATCAGGCCGCCGAATACCAATCCAGCGACCAGCGCGGCCCGTAGTCCGCTCCGATAGCGCCGCTGGTTTGCCGGCGGCAGCCGTACCAGCCGACGCAGCTGGTCCTGGCGCGACACCAACCGCCCAGCCAGCCAACTGCTGCGGACGGCATACCAGCAGCCGACGGCTAGCAGGCCGCCGAGGACGATCACCCCGACGCCCTGCCACACCTGGGCTGGCCGCACCTACCAGCCGCCGACATTGATCGGAAGCTTGAATGAATAAGACTCGGTGAGGTTGACCCCGCCTCCGATTCCGAGTCCCGCCTCGGTGCTGAAGTCCGATGAGTCGAAATGTCCCTCGTTACCCCAGGTCTCCCCAACCGAGACTCCGACGCCGTTGCGGATCGGTATGTTGGCGCTGAGGGTGCCGCTCCAGCCGGCCACGAAGCTGTCGACCTGGCTCGCGCAGGGGGTGCTGAGCTGGTCGAGCCAACCGCCTCTGATCCCCAGTGAGGCGCCGGGCGTGCCCAGCCCGGCTTGTGGTGCGAGGTACACACTCCCATCCCTGGTGACCGTCAGAACCACGCCGCCGACACCGATGTCGCCGCCAGAGAAGTCCACCGTGACGTAGTCAGGCATCCTGGCGTACTGGGTAGCGAGCGCGGTCGCCGCGTTCCACGCCTGGCTGACGCTGTCCTGCACGGTCTGGAACTGAGCGGAAATCCAGCAGGTCGGACCCCAGCACAGTCCCGTGATGTCCATCTCGTTGACCGGGTCGCTGCCCGCGTAGCCGTAGGCGCTGCCGGTCTGGGCGACCAGCGGATCAGTGGTCAAGAACTCGCCGCTGGCCGGGTCGTAGTACCTGGCGCCGAGGTAAAGGTAGGCGGTCCCGGTGTCGGTGTACTGGCCGTCGTAACGCAGCGCGGTCTGGACGGCACCGGTGTGGCTGATCAGATTACCGAAGGAACCGTAGGAGTAAGTACCGACGACCATGCCGGTCGAGCTGGTCAGCACCCGGATGCTGCCCTGCTGGTCGCACAGCAGGTAGGTCGCGGTAGTACCGCTGAGCTGCTCGATCGGCTGATCGTTCGGGCCATAGATGTAATAGGTCGATCCAGCCACCAGGACCAGCGGCGGCTGCGCAGATTCGTCCCAGGTGAAGGCGACGGTCGCGCCGTTCACGGTCTCGGACATCCGCTGGCCGTCGCCGTTGTACCCGAAGGACGCGGTCGTCCCGTAGCTGACGAGCCGGTTCGCCTGGTCGTAGCCGAGAGTGACGGTCGGGTGCCCAGCTGTCGTGGCGCTGGTCCGGTTGCCTTGCTTGTCGTAGGCGTAACTGACCTTCGCGTGCTTGGGCTGGCTGACGGAGGTGAGCTCTCCGTCGGCGTTGTAGACCTGGGTGACGCCACCCGGCCGCTTCGTCAGGTCACCGGCCTTGTCGTAGCTGTACTTACCGGCGCTGTCGGCAGCCAACTGGCTCAGCTGGGTGTAGCTGTAGTCCTCCACGCCGGTGAAGGCACCGCCCTGGTGGACCGTCGTGACCAGCCCGAGCTTGTTCCTCACGTAGCTGAAGGTGACCAGCGTCGCGGCCGCCTTCTTGTCGGCGATCGACGTCAGCTGGCCGGCCGCGTCATAGCCGAACGCGCCCTTGACCCCGTTCGGGTAGGTCACTGCGGTGAGGTTGCCGCTGGCATCATAGCCGAAGGAGGTCGAGTCATTGAGCCAGTCCTTGACCTCCGTCAGCTCACCGGCTCGGTTGTAGGTCCTGGTGACGGCATCGCCGTTCGGGTAGGTAAGGCTGGTCAGCCGCCCGGCCGGATCATAACTGTAGGAGACGGTGGCCCCGGCGCCGTTAGTGACGCTGGTCAGCCGCTGATCAGCGTCGTAACCATAGGTAGTCTCTCCGGTGCCGTCAGTCATGGTGGATCGCTGGCCGTCAGGATCGTAGGAGAAATAAACGTCCGGCGTACTGCCGTCCGAATAGGTGATCGAGGTCAGCTCATTCGCCGCGTCGTAGCCGAAGGTGGTCACTCGTCCAGACGGATCGGTCATCGTGACCCGGTTGCCTGCGGCGTCGTAGCTGTAGCGGGTCGTGCGGCCAAGCGGATCGGTACTTGAGGTCCGCCGGTTGAGTGCGTCGTAGCCGTATTTCGTCCGCTCGCCGCCTGGATTGGTCGCGCTGATCAGGTTGCCCGCAGCGTCGTAGCTGCTCAGCGCGCTGGTGCCGGTCGGGTAGCTGACCTTGGTTGGCTGGTTATCAGCGTTGTAGCTGTACCTGGTGAGCTGCCCGGCCGGGTTGGTCACGGTCAGCTTGTTGCCGTTGGCGTCGTAGCTGTAGCTCGTGGTGTGGCCATCGGGGTCGGTGATCGAGGTGACCTCACCGTCCGCGTCGTACTTCGTCGACGTCGTCCCTGCGACCGCCGGCCTGCGGCCGGGCAGGAGATGTGCGACCTGGTAGCGTCCGGTGCCGCTGCGCAGATCCGCTCGCCGTCGGCGTCGTAACTGAAGCCGGTGACGTCGGACACTCCGGCTGACACGTTCACGCTCTGTGAGGCAACGTCACCGTCGGCGTCATAGGTGTAGGACGTGACATCGCCGTCGGGATTGGTGATCGAGCTGACGTCGCCAGGGTGCGCACTGCTGTACTTGTACGTCGTCTCAGCGCCTAGCGGGTCGGTCTCGGTGAGCAGGTTCCCGTGCGAGTCGTAGCTGAAGCTAGTGACTTCGTCAAGCGGACTGTATTTGGTCAGCACCTCGCCGAAGCTGTTGTAGACATAGCTGGTGGTCTCCCCGAGCAGATTCGTCGTACTCAGCAGATTGCCGTTCTGGTCATAGGTGCTGGTGGTGACGTTGCCGTCGGGGTCACGCACGGAGGCAAGGCCAAGCGTGACCGGGTCGTAGCTATAGGTAGTAGTGGCGGCTGACTTGGTGCCCGCGCCCTCGGTGACTGCCGTCAGGTCCAAACTGAAGTACAGGTAAGTAGTGACATGCCCGGCGGGGTCGGTCATGGTCGTCAGGCCACCAGCAACACCGGCCGGGTTACCCTGATAGCTCCAGGTCGTCTTACGCCCGGCCGGGTCGATCTGCGCCGTCACCTGGTCCTTGCTGTTATAGGTATTGGCGATGACCCCGCCAGCCGGATCGGTCATCGTGAGCATCAGATGATGCGCGTTGTAGCTAAACGCCCAGCTCCGGCCCATCGGATCAGTGGCCTTGATCAGGTCACCGCCTGAGCTGTAGGAATACTTCCAGCTGCGGCCCATCGGATCAGAAAGCTTGACGATGCGCGATCCTGAGTAGCTAAGCGTCAGCCGACGGCCAGCCGGATCGGTCACCGCGGTCAGGTTGCCGGCGCTGTCGTAGGACAGCGTCGTCTGGTAGCCGTTACGGTCGACCTCGCTGGCCAGCCTGGCCAGCCGCGGAGAAGTTGTACTCGACCTGGTCTTTGGTCCGCACGAAGGTGTAACTGCCATTGGGGTTCTTGGTCAGCGTCGCCAGGACCCTGGACGGCGCGGTAAAGCTGCCGCCGCCAGCCGGGGTGAAGATCACTGTCGATCCGTCTTCCTGATTGACGGTCACCGCACCTGACTTGGCGATGGACAGCGACATGCGATAGCTATCGGTCCAGCCGAACCCGAGTGGTCCGTCGGTTCCCGCCTTGCTTGCTGAATAGGTGCGAGAGAAGTCAAGCGGCACGCCCCGGCCCGGCACAGATGAATCGTCGAACTGATGCCAGAAGTCGCCGGTGGCGCAGTTCACTGGCTGGCTGCTTGAGCACGTGGTGGGGTCCTCACTTGGGTTCGACGAACCGCCCTGCTCGCTCATGGTCGGCCCGCCGGTGAGTGTGAATCCGAGCGAACCTGAGCTACTTGAGCAGTCCCCGGAATCAACGTCGGACTCCCAGCCGATCGAATAACTCCCTGGCTGGTCATAGGTGTGGTCGAAGGTCACTCCGACCGTGCCGTCTGGTCCGCCGCCGAACGAGGTCGTGGTGCTGTCACCGTCACCCCAGTCGACTATCCCGGTAAAGCTGCAGCCCGAGGTGTCACCGTTGGATACCAGGCTGAAGGAGACCTCGGGATCTGAGCTGGTGCAGTCAGGGAAGACGTCGAAGCAGGCACCTGGATCATCATCGGCCAGGCTCGCCGCACTTCGCCCTCGCAGCGGCGGCTTGACTGCGCGGCTCAGGCCCATTGCCGGTGTCGAACCGGGCCGGTCAGCCGCAGTCCAAGTGACTGCCGCAGCGCCGGTGTCTGCCGTGGTCCGGGTGACTGCCGTGGTCCGGGTGACTGCCGCAGCGCCGGTATCTGCCGTGGTCCGGGTGACTGCCGTGGTCCGGGTGACTGCCGCAGCGCCGGTATCTGCCGTGGTCCGGGTGACTGCCGTGGTCCGGGTGACTGCCGCAGCGCCGGTATCTGCCGTGGTCCGGGTGACTGCCGTGGTCGCAGCGGCCGGCGCCGCATGCGCTGGGCCGGCCAAGACTGCCATGCCGACCGAAGCGACCCCGAGCGCTAGAGCCGACGTTAAGACGCGCCAATACCGATCGACGATCCGATGCCGTGGCAGCCTGCGATCCACGCGGATGACACCCCCCTTGCGGTCGCGGCCGCCAGCGGCCATCCGAGACCATTCCAGTGACAATTCGTGTTGCTGGCTTGTCACATTGCCAGCTAGCACATCGACTGGCAAGGCAGTGATTTATCAATGGTCACCAGATTTTTCTGACTATTTATCACAGATGACATCAGCTACGACGACATACGCGCCCAAGCCGTGACTCACGGGCACGGACGGCGCTCCTTTCAGGACGCGGTCAAAGGACGGCGCCGACCCGGGTGAAGGTGCCTCGACGGGAGAGCTTCGGTCTGTCCGGAGAGTTTCGGGCTCGTGCCGGAGAGTTTCGGGCTCGTGCCGGAGAGTTTCGGGCTCCTGCCGGAGAGTTTCGGGCTCCTGCCGGAGAGCTTGGGGCTCCTGCCGGAGAGTTTCGGTCTCCTGCCGGAGAGTTGCCGCCTGACGGAGCGCTGCCGCCTTCACAGCGGAGAGATTCCGCTGCCCAGGCGGAGGATTGCCGCCTGACGGAGCATTAACCGCGCTATACGCCGAAATAACTCCGCCAGGCGGCAGCACTCCGCCCAGCCACCGAAATCTCTCCATCACGCCGGGCCGACTGAGGAGCCGGGCCAGGCCGACCGGAACGCCGGGCCAGGCCGACCGAGGAGCCGGGCCAGGCCGACCGGAATGCCGGGCCAGGCCGACCGAGGAGCCGGGCCAGGGGGCCGACCGGAACGCCGGGCAGGGCCGACCGGAATGCCGGATCGGGCGGGGCGGGCGAGTCGGGCCGGCCTGGTGATCTGGTCGGGTGATAGCCGGTCCAGATTTCCGTGCAGCCGAAGAAACGCTAGTCACGGAATAGTTACTCGTGAGTGACGGGACTCCGGACGGCCCGCAAGCCATGCGACCCACACGCGATCCCGCCAGGACCGCGAGCCCGCGAGCCCGCGAGCCCAGATTGCCCCCGCGAGCCCAGATTGCCCCGCGAGCCCAGATTGGCACCGCGACCCCAGATTGGCACCGCGACTCCAGATTGGCCTGCGCGACTGCGGCTAGCCTGGGTGTCTGGGGCACCACGGGGGAGGCTCAGCCGACGGTCGTGACCTGGGCGGCTTGTCGGCCTTCTGCTGGCTGTCGGGGGCGGGGTGAGCGCGGCGGCTCTAGCAGCCATTCCACGTCGACTTCCTCACCGCCCACGTTGCCGGTATCCCAGGGCTCGCTGACCAGCAAGGTGTGTAGCAACTGCGGCGGCAGGCGCTCCAGGTGCGCGCGCAGGGTGTCGTCATCGGGCAGGCCGTCGAGCCTCGCGGCCAGGCGGCTCCTGGTGCCGGTGAGGCGTTGCATCAATGCCTCGAAGTCAGCGCCGGCGTCGAAAGCGCCCTCTTCGCCTTCGGTAATGCCTTGCGCGATCAGGTCTCTGATAGCGCGGGTGTTGCCCGCCTCATCGGTGGTCACCATCTGCCGCCAGGCCCTGGTCTTGTGGCGGTACTGCAGCATCGCCATGACCGCTTCGTGGCGGACGAAGTCGGCGTCCCGCAACAGCAGTCCGCGCCGGGGTGCCGCCAGGCACCGGGCCAGTGAGATAGCCGAGGCGAGGCCGCTGTTGAGCCCGCGACCTGGCCAGAAGTGGATCGCGTTCGCCGCGTCGCCCAGCAGGAACCCGTAGGTGCCAGGCGTGCTCGCGGTCCTCGGGTAAAGCTCGGCAGAGAAGCGCGGCCGCTGCACCATGTCCAGCTTGAATCCGGTGACAGCAGTGAGGTTCTCCGGTCGGACGCCGAAGAGCTCAAGACCCTGCTCCACCCGCGCCCAGAACGCCGAGCCTTTCAGCAGCGCAGGCAAGAAAAGGGCATGATGCATGCCGCAAAAGAACTCATTACCTGAGGTGCGCTCAAGCAGGCACGGTCCGGCCTGGATGCATTCGGTGAACACCTGCCGGATCGGGTCGATGCCGACGACTTCCTTGGTCTCCGCGGCGGTCAGCCGCATGTTCAAGAAGCCTTCGCCGCGTAGCGAGTTGAGCAGGAACCGGTTTTGCGTGACAGTCAGCAGCACCGCCATCGGGTCCGGCAGCTCGGACTTGACCCGCAGGCCAAGCACCATGTCCTGCAGGTGCGCGCCGTCATGCGAGTACAGCGCGGGATCGGCCACGCCGAACTTGCCGAGGAAGTGCTCGTAGGTGCGGGACCGGCCGCCCTCGCAGATGGCCAGCACGTGCTGGCTGGTGACGTCCTCCCGCGCGGCCACCTCGAAGACCTCGGGGATCAGTTCGAGGTGCGGAGTCTCGTTCGCTAGCGCGAGCAGTTGGTCTTCGACGACGGCGATCCTGATATTGCGCGGGCCCAGGTCCTCGATCGAGTCTGGCCCCTTCGGCCACATCTCGGTGTAGCTGCCGGGCGCAAATAGCCGCTCCTGAACGTGCGGCGGCAGCTTGAGGAACTGCCTGCTCTGGATCGTCACGACCTGCATCCGGCGGACGTTGCCCTGCTCAGGCCCCTTCCAGACGATCCGGCCGCCGTCCCGATGCCAGCGGCTCTCGTAGATCTTGATCGCGACTCGCGGCCCCATCAGGTGCTCAAGCAGCAGCGCGAAGCTCAGCCCGACCGGTCCGCCACCGGTCACTGTGACGTGAAGCACCGGCGACTTGTCCGGCCCTGGCACTTCGCTGGCCTGGATGGCCGCCGCCTGTATCGTGGCGCGCAGGTCAGATGATTCGAAACGAAAAGCCTCGTCGCCGATCACGATCTCGTCATCTGGCTGTAGCTGTCGCTCGGTCACCCGCTCGCCGTTGACCCAGGTGCCGTTGCTGCTGCCACGATCCTGCAGCACAAAAGCGTCGGCTACCCGGCGCAGCTCGGCATGATGGCGGGACGCTGATGCCGTGGTCAGCACGATGTCGTTCTCTTCGCCCCGGCCGAAGGTCACCGGCTTGCCGCCGACCGGAAACCGTCGGCCGGCGAGGCCGCCCGTTACGCCAACAACTGCCGCGATCATCGCACTGGCTCCCGCAAAGACTCCGGCGCTTACGGCGCCCATGACTGGACTCACTCACCGAACGTCGGCTGACCATACGATATCGTCGCCAGCTGGCTCGAACAGGACCAAGGCGCAGCGCGCCGACCCGCATTGGATCCTTTTTCCTGGCCCACTGGCCCGGTGCTCTCCTGGCTGAGCGGGCGGCATTGCCGGTCGAGCCGATGATCGCGGGTGTTCACGCCGGTCATGGCCGCTAGGTGATCGCTAGCTGGCCGCTAGCAACGTCAGCGATGGTCTGAACGGCTGCGCGACGCGCAGGAACGAACCCCAGGAGAAAGGGCAGGAATGCGACGACTCATAATGGCCGCAGCAATCGCAGCGGCGGCGACGCCGATGTTCATGGCAATCGCTCCAGTGACATCGGCCAATGCAGCGACCAATTGCACGAGTAGCGAGTTCGCCATCCAGAATAACCAGGGTGCGACAATGCGCGTCGAGTCAAACGGCGTCGTCGAAGCGGTTAAGGGTGCCGAGACGGAATTCTGCCAGACCCTGGAAGAGTCGGGATCGATCTACACTATCTATGAAGAGACCGACCAGAGCCTATGCCTGAGCAGGGACAGCAGCGGGGACGTCTACGTCACGACCGCCTGCAGCGGTGCCGACGCAGAATGGCACGAGTACGCATCTAAGGCCTACTCCGGCTGGAGTCTCCTGCAATGGGAAGGCAATCTTGGCTGCGCATTCCAGCCGGGTATCCAACCAATTGTTGTCGATGTGCAGACTTGCGTGGACCAGCGAGGCGACACCTCTGACATCTGGTCTAAGTGAGCTGGACCGTTCGGGCTTGACCGATCGAGCATCCCCGCGCGAGCTGAGCTGACCCCCGGCGCCGGTCAATCTGGCCATCGCCGTCTGCCCTTCTTGCAGTTAAGCTCACAAGCAGGCCAGATAGTCATCTTGCAGGCAGAGGAGCCGGCTCCGTGTCCGATACCGCCGCCGGGGTGCAGGCGCCTTTGCCGGCCTACCTCAGTACCGGCGACATCGAGTCGCTGCCGGGCGCGCTAGCGGCCGCATTACCGCTCGGTCACGTGGCCGAGGCCACCCGTGTCCATTAACCGGCTCGCCGGTCACTGGAGCGCCGTCATCGCTGGCGGCCGGATCTCCGGAGCGACCACCGCCTGGGCACTGGCGCCGTACGCCGACCGGATCCTGGTCGTGGACGCATCCTTGCCCACCTCCTTCTGGCCGCAGCAGTCGAGCTGGGATCGGACAGGCAATCTGCTCTGGGACGATCTCGGGCTGCTTGAGCGCGTGCTGTCCTGCGGCGCGCCGCCGACCTTCGGACACGCCACCCGCGACGGCGACGAGGTGACCGAGCGCGACTACCCGCAGGAGGATTCGCACTCGTTCCGGATGACGGTGCCACGCGAGATCCTCGATCGGACGCTGCTCGACGCGGCCGGAAAGTCGGCAGCGGTCACGATCGTACGGCCAGGCCGGGTCCGCGAGATCCTGCCAGCCGCCGGACCATCGCGGCTCGTCGTGATCCGCCACGCGGGCCAGGACCAGCTAGTCAGCTGCGATCTGCTGGTACTGGCCGACGGGCGGCTGTCGCGCAACGCCGATCGCCTCGCCGCCGCGACGTATCTGACCGTGCCTTCGCCCTGGGTCGCGATGCTGGCCTACTACGGTGACCTGCCATTGGCCGCCGATCGTGGTTACTTCGCCATCAGCGACGACAGCGTGACGATCGCCACGCCGTGCGGACCTGGGCAATGGTGCATCTCGACCGACACGCACCAGTCCGCTATCGCCGCGTCAGGACAGCATCCAGCCAGGGACTTCGAACGGAGAATCGCGGCTGATCCGCACCTCGGCCCGGCCATCGCGGTCGGCCGCCGGATCAGCCCGATTGGCGGCGCAGGCAAGCTCAAGATGAGCCGCCGCCCGATGAGCGGCCCCGGCTGGTGCCTAGTCGGCGACGCGGGTTACTTCCTTGATCCGGTGACCGCACGTGGCACCTTGGCCGCGCTGAAGACGGTGCAGTTGCTGCGCGACCAAGTGGCCGAGGCCGGCGACCTCAGCCGGGCGGTAGCGAGCGGAGCTTTGGACCGGCTCACCGAGCAGCGGGACGCGGCACTCGCGTCCGAGTGGGCCGAGTCGGAGCAGATCTGCGCGCCCGCGCCCGCCGAGCCGTGACCTCGCCGCCCAGCCGGCCCCGATGGCACCCATCGCGGCTGGCGCCCGGCCGGCGTGCCTCGTACCATCGCGATTCAGTCCGCGCTGCTCGCTCTCGGTAGCGGTACCTTCCTGACCGGCAGCATCGTCTTCTTTCACAAGGTGCTTGGCCTGACCCCGCTGCAGATCGGCGCCGGGCTGTCGATCGCCGGCCTGGCCGGCGCGCTCGGATCACTACCGGCCGGGGTGCTAGCTGACCGGCTCGGCGGCCGCCGAGCCTGGGTGACGGGCGCGGCCGTGGAGGCGGCCGCCATCGCCAGCTATCCGCTGGCCAGGTCCTACATCGAGTTTCTGGCGCTGATGATCGTCGCCACCCTCGCCGACGTGCTCGCCGGCTACGGCCGGACGCTCTACACCGCCGACGCGATCCCGGCTGCGGGCCGGGTGCGGACGTTGGCATTCGCACGGGCATACCTGAACGTCGGATTCACCGCTGGCAGCGGCGTCGCCGCCGTTGCGCTCACGATCGGCACGACAAGTGCGCTGGTCGGCATGGTGGTGCTCGATGCCACCGTGCTGCTAGCCGACGCGGTCCTGGTCTCCCGGCTGCTGCCGGTCCCGACCGCACCTAAGGAGCGGGTGCGCCGCTCGCCGCTTCTGGTCATCAAGGACGGGCCTTACGTGGCCGCGGCGGCGCTGGTCGCGATCGTGCTGTACCACTCGGTGATCTTCATCGACGTACTGCCGCTGTGGGTGATCACCCGCACCGACGCGCCGCACGGCATACTCGGCGGGCTGTTCGCGCTCAACACTGTCCTGGCAGTCGCTCTGCAGGTACCAGCCACTCGGGGCACTGACTCGCTGGCTGCGGTGGGCAGGCTGATGCGCCGGGCGGCGCTGGCGACGGCCCTGGCCTGCCCGATCCTGGCTTTGTCCGGCCTGACCAGCGGCGGCTTGACCATCGCCGCCCTGGTGCTGGCGGTAGGCCTGACCACGACCACGGAGTTGTGGCTATCAGCGGCGCAGTGGTACCTGCAGACCGATGTGCCGCCGGCCGAACTCCGTGGCGCCTATGTCGGCCTCGGCCGCACGATCAGCTCACTGGCCAGCACGATCGCACCGGTCGGCTTGACCCTGCTGGCCATCCAGACCGGCGGCTGGGGATGGTGGGTTATCGCCGCCCTCTTTATCGGGTGCGCGGTTGTGGCGCGCCCGGTCATCGGCTGGGTGGAGCGGACACCTCGGGTGTCAGGCAGCGAGTCCGAGCCGTCTTTAAGCCGTTTGCCGATGCCTTGACTGATATTGGAGCGCGTGTCATTTTGAGGGCGATGGCTGACCAGTACGCGGCGCTCCCGCTGCAGCGCGGCATGATCCTTGGCACCATGCGCCGGCCTGACGGCGGCGTGGATATCCAGCAAGTCACGACCCAGTGGGACGACGAGCTACAGCCGGCCGCGTTCGCTGCGGTCTGGCGGGCGGCCATCGCGAGGCACGCGGCCTTGCGTACCTCTTTTCAGGTGCACGAAGCCGACGGTCTGGTCCAGGTGGTGGCGCCTGCGGCCGAACTTGACCTCCGCTGGGTCGACCAGCCATCAGACCAGCCACTAGCGGACTTCCTGACCGCCGACCGGTTCGAGCCGTTCGACCCGGCCCGGGCACCGCTACTGCGGGTCACCGTGCTGGCCGGCCGACAGGTCGTGGTGACTTTCCACCACGCGATCATGGACGGCCGATCTACCCGGCTGCTGCTCGATGAGGTATTCACGGGCTATGCCGCAGTGCTGGCCGGCCGCCAGCCCAGCTACCAGCCACGACCCTCGTTCGGCGATTTCGTCCGCTGGTGGCAGGCCGTCGATGTCAGCGCGGCGCCCAGCTTCTGGCAGCACCACCTGGCGGGCACGCCAGCACTACGGGCACTGCCCGGCTTACTCGGTGCCACCTCCCCCGGCCACGCCGAGCCGGCCGCCGAAGAATGCGCGTTGTCCAGTGCCGACTCCGACGCCGTCCGCAGGCTAGCCGCAGCGGCCAGCGCTAGCCCTGCTGCTGTGCTGAATGCGGCCTGGGCGCTGCTACGCGGTGCCTACGCCGACTCCGACGATGTCATGTTCGCCGTGACCAGGTCGTGCCGCTACGGCAGCGTGCCCGGTGCCGACGACATCATCGGCATGCTGATCACCACCATCCCCTTGCGGGTCAAGCTCGACCCGGACTGGACGGTGCGCGAACTGGTGGCCGACGTGGCCGCCAGGACCAGGACCGTACGCGAGCATCAGCTCGCGTCAGTTTCCGACATCATGCGGTGGGCTGGACTGCCGCCCGACCCGGCACCGCTGGACAGCCTGGTGATCTTCGAGCGGGAGCGGCCGCAGACGGCACTAACCCGGCTCGGCCCTGGCCGGCCCGCGCCTTCACCCGCGTCCACCGGCTGGCGGCCTTCCCGCTGACCCTGTACGGTTTCGACGAGCCTGAGCTCCAGCTGGCTGCCTTCTGGGACGGCAGCCGAATGCTGCCCGCCTCGGCCAGTCAGATCCTGATCAGGCTGGCTGACACCATCTCCGAACTAGCCAGCCGACCGGACGCGCGCCTTCGCGATCTGGAATTAGGTGCCGCCGCCGAAGCGGACCAGCGGGCGAGCTGGAACGCGACCGGCAAGCCTTATCCGCGCGAGTCAAGCATCGTTGACCTGTTCGCCGCTCAAGTGGCGGCGCGGCCGCACGCGGCCGCGGTGATCGCTGCCGGCACCGCGATCAGCTACGCGGAGCTGAGCGACGCGGCAGGCCGGCTCGCCGTTCGGCTGGGCGAGCACGGAGTCGGACCTGACACGCTGGTCGCCGTCGCGCTGCCGCGCGGCGCAGTACTGATCACGGCATTGCTTGGAGTTCTCCGCGCCGGTGGCGCCTACCTGCCGCTTGACCTGGCCGCGCCGCCAGCCAGGACGGCAGCGCTGCTCGCGGCAGCCAGGCGTCCGGCTGGCACTGGCCGACGCCAGCACGGCCAGCCGGCTCCCTGACGATGGCTCCATCGAAATCCTTGACCCGGCTGCCCTCCGGGCCGGTACTGTACTGGCCGACCAGCCAGCGACAGCGCCGGTGACGGTGCATCCGCTGCAGCTCGCCTACGTCGGCTACACCTCCGGCTCTACAGGAAAGCCCAAGGGCGTCGCCATCTCGCATCGAGGCGTCGTACGACTGGTCAGCCAGGCCGGCTTCGCCCGGCTCGGCCCAGGCGAGCGAGTGCTACAGCTCGCACCGGCCGCCTTCGACGCGTCGACCATGGAAATCTGGGGCGCGCTCGGCACCGGCGCCGCCCTGGTGATAGCACCGCCAGAGCCGCTCAGCTTCGCCGACCTGGCTGCGCTGCTGCGCAGCGGGCAGGTCAGCGTCGCTTTCCTGACCGCCGGGTTGTTCCATCAACTCGTCGAGGCCGACCCAGAGGCGCTGGCCGAAGTCGGTCAGCTGCTGACCGGTGGCGACGTGATCAGCCCGGCAGCCATCCGCGCCGTCCTCGCGGTTCGCGCCGGACGGCCAGTGGTCAATGCCTACGGCCCGACCGAGAACACGGTTGTCACCACCAGCCATCTGATGACCGGGCCAGCCGGGATCGGTGAGCGGGTACCGATCGGGCGGCCAGTGCCGCAGACCACCGTGCACGTGCTCGACCCTGACCTGCGGCCAGTCCCGGTCGGAGTGGCCGGCGAACTGTGTACGGGCGGCGATGGCCTGGCCCGCGGTTATCTCGGCGACCCGGCGGCGACGGCGCGCGCCTTCATCCCCGATCCTGACGGATGCGGCGGTCGCCTCTACCGGACTGGTGATGTAGTCAGGTGGCGCGCCGATGGGGTACTTGAGTTCCTTGGCCGCCGCGATGACCAGGTCAAGATCCGCGGCTTCCGGGTCGAGCCAGCCGAAGTCGCTGCGGTGCTGACCGGCCATCCGGGTATCGCCGATGCGACCGTCGTGGTGCGCGGTGACGGTGCTGACCGGCACCTGGTGGCCTACCTGACCCCAGCTGGCCCGGCACCGCCGACGTCAGCGGCACTGCGTGAGTATGCCGCCGCCAGGCTCCCTGCCTATCTGTTGCCCGCCGCGTGGCTGCTGCTTGACCGGTTGCCGCTCAAGCCGAACGGCAAGGTCGACAAATCCGCGCTGCCCGAGCCGCCCGGCCACGCCGACCAGGTGACCGGGCAAGAAGGCGGGCCGCGAACGCCGACCGAGCGGCGGCTAGCGCAGGTGTGGGCCAGCCTGCTGCCAGGCGGTCAGGTCGATCCAGCCTCGATCACGCGCCACCTCAGCTTCTTCGCGCTCGGCGGCAACTCGCTGACCGCCGCCCGGCTCGTCGCCCAGGCCCGCGAGATCTTCGGGATCGAGCTCGGTCTCGGCCCCTTCTACGATGATCCCACTTTGACCGCGATGGCCGCCGCGATCGATGTGGCCAGCCCGGCCGCGCAGCCCGGACTGCGCCGCCGCGACCGCCGCGGGCACCAGATCGCCGACGGCGCCGATCAGAAGGAGCGCTGAGCCGTGGCCAGGTATGAGTTCCCTGCCTCCTTCGAGCAGCGTCGGATGTGGCTGCTAGACCGGCTTGAGCCAGGCCGCGCTACCTACAACGTGCCCTGGGCGATCTGGCTGGACGGGCCGCTCGACCAGGCCGCGCTGGCCAGCGCCTGGGCGGCGGCCGTCGGCCGACATGAGGTGCTGCGGACCGTCTTCCGCACCGAAGGCGGCGTGCCCGTGCAGGTCACCGACGATGCGGTCGGCCCGGCCGGGGAACTGCCCGTGCTAGTAGTGCCTGACGGCCAGCGGGAAGACCAGGTCCGTGAGCTGCTCAGGGAGCTCGCGAGCGCACCATTCGACCTGGCTGCCGGGCCGTTGGCCCGAGCCCATCTGCTCAGGCTCAAGCCTGACCGGCACGTGCTGAGCCTGGTCGCGCACCACATCGTGGCTGACGGCTGGTCCTGCCGCACCCTCTTCACCGACCTGGCCGCCGACTATCAGTCGCTGCGCAGCGCAGGCCAGCTCGCCTGCGCCGAACCTGATCTGCAGTACGCGGACTATGCCCTCTGGCAAGCCGAGCACGACGAGGCCGGTGGCTTCGCCGCCGCCGAGGAATTCTGGTCAGCCGAATTGGCCGGCGCTCCGCACGAACTGGCGCTGCCGGCTGACCATCCCTACCCGGCGGCCGAGCCCGACGCCGCCGCGACCGTCACCGTACCCATCGGCACCGGCACCGCGCTGGCGCTGCGCCGGCTGGCAGCCGACCGCGGCAGCACGCTGTTCGCGGTCATTGCCGCCGGGTACTCGGCCCTGCTAGCGCGGCTGAGCGGTGCCGATGAGCTGCTGCTGGCCGTGCCCGCCGCCGGCCGGACCCAGGCCAGGACCGAGCCGATCGTCGGCCTGTTCGCCAACACGCTGGTAATCCGCACCGACCTGAGCGGCGACCCGTCACTTGGCCAGCTAGCCGATCGGCTGCATGCGGCCAACGCCCGGGCGCAGCCGCACCAGGAACTGCCATTCGCCCGGGTAGTCGAGCTGAGCCGACCGCAGCGCCGGCTGGGTCGGTCGCCGCTGGTACAGGTGTTGTGCGCGGTCGAGGATGCCTGGCCGGACTTCCAGGTCGCCGGGATGAGCTGGCGGCCGGAGCTGACCGACAACGGCACCGGCAAATTCGAGCTTGAGCTCACCGTCACCGCGCGCACCGACGGCCTGGCCGGGAAGCTGCGGTACCGCACTGACCTCTTTGAGCCGGCCACCGCGCGGCTCGTCGCCGACGGGCTCGCGCTGGTGTTCGATGCCATGGCCGCTGACCCGCGCATCCGGCTTTCTGAACTCGAGATCCTGCCGGCGCCGGTGCGCGAACTGGTCACCAGCACCTGGCCGGCCGGCGGTTCAGCCGCGCCGACACCAGCACCGCCGAGCGTGGTCACGCTGGCGGCAGTAGCCTGCGCGGCCGATCGGATCGTGATCAGCGGCAGCGATGCGAGCCTGACCGGACCTCAGCTCCGCGGCCGGGCCGAAGCCATCGCGGCCAGCTTGGCCGCCTTGGGGCTAAGCGCGCAGGATAACGTCGGCATCCTGCTGCCCAGGGGCGCCCGGCTGCTGGCCGCCGTGCTCGGCACCTGGTGGGCCGGCACCGCCTACGTCCCGATCGACCCGGTACAGCCGGCCAGGCGGATCGCCGGAATGCTAGCCGACGCCAACGTGCGCGCGCTTATTTCCGACCGCGCGGCGCTCGGGCCACTGCTCGCCGAACTAGACGGCGACCTGCCCGTGGTCGATCTGGCCCGCGCCCTAGACGCGACGAGCGCGGCGACCGTCCCAGCTGGATCGCTGCCACCAGAACTGCCGCCGCAGGCGGCGGCGTACGTCCTGTTTACCTCCGGGTCGACCGGCCGCCCCAAGGCGGTCACGGTCACCCACGGTGCGCTGGCCCAGCTCCTGGCGGCGTTCGGCGAGTTGCTGCCGCTCGGTCCAGGCGACCGGCTGGCGGCGGTGACCTCGATCGGATTCGACATCTCCATCTTGGAGCTGCTGTTGCCGCTCATCGCCGGCTCCCAGGTTGTCGTCGCCGACGCTGACCAGGCCGCAGACGGCACCGGGCTGCGGCGGCTGCTCATCGCCGCCGAGGTGACCGCGCTCCAGGCCACCCCGGTCACCTGGCGGCTGCTGATCGCCGCCGGCGGCGTGCCCGACCAGGTCAGGCTGCGGATCTGCGGTGGCGAGCCGCTGCCAAGGGACCTCGCCGACGCGCTGGCCGACGGCCCAGGCGCCCAACTGTGGAACGTGTACGGGCCGACCGAGACCACGGTCTGGTCCACAGCTGGCCTGGTCGCAGCAGGAGCTGAGGTGATCGACGTCGGCACAGCGATCGCCGGGACCCGTGTGCACGTGCTCGACCGGTGGCTGAATCCGGCACCGCCCGGCGTCACCGGTGAGGTTTATGTCGGCGGCGCTGGCCTCGCCCGTGGCTACGCCGGGGCACCAGGCCTGACCGCGACCAGGTTCGTGCCCGACCCGTTCGGCGACCCAGGCTCGCGGCTGTACCGTACCGGCGACCTGGGCCGGTGGCTGCGCTCGGGGCGACTTCAGCTCCAGGGCCGCATTGACCGGCAGCTCAAGATCAGGGGCTTCCGGGTCGAGGCGGCCGAAATCGAGACCGCCCTGCGAGCGCATCCGCACGTCACCGACGCCGTGGTGATCGCGAGCGCCGGGAGCGAAGAACTGCGGCTGGTCGGCTACATCCAGGCAGCGGCCACCGACCCGGTCGACGAGCTACGCGCTTATTTGCACGAGCTGTTGCCCGACTACCTGATCCCCGACATCTTCGTGCCGGTGGCTGAGCTGCCAAGAAGCGCAAGCGGAAAGATCGACTACCAGGCGCTGCCAGCACCGGCCGAACGGCAGGCGAGCAGCGAGCCTGTCGCCCCGCGCACGCCACTTGAGGCCGAGCTGGCCGACCTGTTCGCTCTGGTGCTGCGCCGGAGTAGCCCGGTCGGCGCGCTCGACAACTTCTTCGTGCTTGGCGGCCACTCGCTCACCGCCACCCAGGTGATGGCCCAGATCTGGAGCAGCTACGGAGTGGACCTGCCGGTGCGGACGCTGTTCGCCGACCCGACGGTCGCTGGGCTTGCAACCGCGATCACCGCCGCCGGGCCGACCGGCGACGCGGCGATCGGGACGGCCGGGGACCAGCCGGATTTCGCTGACTTCATCGGCGCGCTCACTGATGCCGACCTCGACGATCTGCTGCGGGACGCATGAGCGGGCCTGCGCTGATGCCAGACTGGCTGACCCAGCTGATCACCGCGCTGGCCGCCGGGCAGGAACCAGCCGCCGGACAGGACTGGGAAGCCGGGGTCCGCGCCTTCCTGACGAACCTAGCCGAACCGGTGCCGCTTGCCGTCGTACACGACTGGCACGCCAGCGCAGTGCTGCCGTTGCTGAGCGAGCTGTGCGCGGACCAGGCCGCGGTCGGCGCACTGCACGCGGCGGCGCTGACCGGTCAGCCAGTCACGGCGACGCAATGGACGGCGGCGCTGAGCGCCGCCCTGCCCGAGGTGTACCGGCGGGCCTATGCGTACCGTGACGCCTGGCAGGTCAACTACGACAGCGCCGAAGAGTACGGAACCGCGCATGACTTCGGCGACGAGGGCACCCGCGAGTACGCCGTCTACTACGCCGACCTGGCCACCGGAGCCAATCTGCGGGCTTACGCCGACGCGAACGCGACGGCCAGCGCTGCGGCCCTGGCCGTTGCCTTCGCTACGGCTGACCCGGCCGCCTACGCTCAGACCTGCCCGTACGCGGCTGCCCGCGGCTATGCGCTGGCACTGGCGAGCAGCAGCGATCCCGGCCAGCCCAGCGATCGCACCGGCACAGCTCCCGCCGACCGGAGCGTCAGTGAACGCGCGGCCTATGCCCGGCTGGCCGAGGGCCTGATCGCGAGCCTGCGGCGGGTGGCCTCGGCGCCATCGGCCTGCCAATCCGGACCCTAGCCGCAATGGCGACGTTCATTTATTTTGAAGCTACGTTCCGGGCGAATCACTCGGGCGGGGGGAGGGCGTGTGCCGCAGGACAATCTGTCCGTGACGCGGTCGGCTGTGACGCAGGCCGACAGGCAGGCCGCCGGGCAGCCAGGCCCTGACCGGTCCCGACTACGCCAGCTCTCCTACGCCCAGCAGCGGCTGTGGTTTCTCAGCCAGCTCCCCGAGGTCAGCGCGGCGTACCACATGCCGCTGGCCGTGCTGCTCGCCGGGCCGCTGGATTCCGAAGCCTTAGCCAGGGCGCTTAATGCTCTAGCCGATCGCCACGAAGGGCTGCGCAGCCGGTTCGGCGCCGCGGCCGGCGAGCCGGTCGGCATCGTCGATCCGCCCGGCGCGGGCTTGCCGTTGCGGCGAGAAGACTTGCCGCCTGATGGTGGCGAGGCCGGCCTAGCCGACCTGTGCCGGGCGCAGGCTACTGCGCCCTTCGATCTGACGGCCGGCCCGCTCGCCCGGGCGTGCCTGGTCAAGCTGGGGGCGGACCGGCACGCGCTGCTGATCACGATCCACCACCTGATTTGCGACGGCTGGTCGATGGGCGTGTTCACCAGCGAACTCAGCGCGCTGTACGCGGCTTTCGCGGCCGGGCAGCCGGACCCGCTGCGCCCACTGCCGACCCGCTATGCCGACTACGCTGCCTGGCAGCGCCGCTGGCTGGCGAGCGGCGTGGCGGCCACCCAAGGCGCGTACTGGACGCAGGCGCTGTCCGGCGTTCCCGCGCTGCTTGACTTGCCTGCCGACCGGCCCCGCCCGCCCGAGCAGGACTACCGGTGCGACGTGATCAGGTTCGAGCTCGAACCCGCGCTGACCTTAGCGCTGCGTGAGCTCAGCCAGCAGCAAGGCGGCACGCTGTTCATGACCCTGCTGGCCGCCTGGGCGCTGGTGCTGTCCCGGCTGTCTGGCAGTCCCGACGTGATCATCGGCACCCCGACGGCCGGCCGACGACGCGCCGAGTTGAACGGCCTGATCGGCTTCTTCGTGAACACCCTCGCCTTGCGGGTGGACCTGTCCGGTGACCCGACCGGCACCGAGTTGCTGCGCCGGGTTCGCGAGGTGACCGTCGCCGCGCTCGACCATCAGGACCTGCCATTCGAGCAGGTAGTCGAGCTCGTCAACCCGCCGCGCAGCCCGGCTTACCCCCCGCTGGTCCAGGTTCTGTTCAGCTGGGAGAACGACGAAGAGGGCGAGATCACGCTGCCAGGCGTGACCGTGACTAGGCTGCGCTCGCAGTACGCGCCCGCGCAATTCGAGCTTAGTCTCGAACTCGCCGAGGTCGGTGATCGGATCGTCGGCAAGCTCGGCTTCGCCACGGCCCGATTCGACTCGGCCACCGCCGCACGTCAGGTCACCTACTTGACGAAAATGCTCGCGCAGCTCACGGCCGGCCCCGACCAGCCAGTCGGTTCCCTGGTGCTCACCGACGCCGCTGAACGTGATCGCCTGCTCGCTGCTAGCGATGGCGGCCCAGTGGAAACGGTGCAGCTGCCCCTGCTGCATCGGCTGTTCGAAGCCCAGGCGGCCAGCGCTCAGAACGCTGTCGCGGTCATCACGCCGGACGGATCGGTCCTGCGTTACGGCGAGCTGAATGCCAGGGCCAACCAGCTCGCCCGCTACCTGCGGACCAGGGGAGCTGGCCCTGACCGGCTGGTGGCCATCTGCGCCGATCGCTCGGCTGAGCTGATCACCGCCATGCTCGCCGTACTCAAGGCGGGCGCCGGGTACGTGCCAGTCGATCCGGCCTACCCGGCGGAGCGAATCGGCGCGATGCTGGCTGACTGCGAGCCTGTTGTCATCGTGACGCACGCCGACGCCCGCGGCGCGCTATCGGCCGGCCTGGCTTCGGCCGGCTCGGCTGAGCAGGTATCGGCCTGGCCGGTCATCGACCTCGACGACGATCAGGGCGCCTGGGCCGGGCTACCGGCCGGCGATTTGGTCGTGCCCGGCTTTCAGCCGCACCACCTGGCCTACGTCATCTACACCTCGGGCAGCACCGGCGAGCCCAACGGCGTGCAGGTCGAGCATCGTCAGCTCGCCGCGATCGCAGCTGCCTGGGTACCGGCACTTGGCTTGCGGCCCGGGCTGGTCCACCTGCAGCTAGCGAGCCCGTCTTTTGATGTCTGCACCGCCGATCTGGTGCGCGCTCTCTGCTTCGGCGGCACGCTGGTGCTGTGCCCGCGCGATCTGCTGGCTGACGAAGCCGGCCTGCTCGCCTTGATCAGGCAGCACGGCGTGAATTTCGCCGACTTCGTTCCTGCCGTGCTCAACCCGCTGGTGAGCTACCTCGAGTCGACCGGCCGCACGCTAGCCGGATTCGAGACGCTGATCTGCGGCTCTGACACCTGGTCAGCCGACCATGCCCGGCGACTGCGCGCGGTGACCGGGCCTTCGGTGCGCATACTCAACGCCTACGGCGTCACCGAAGCGGCCGTGGACAGCTCGCACTACGTGCTGCCCGCACTGGGACCGACCGGGGCTGGCAACCTGCCGATCGGAACGCCGCTGCCTGGAGTCAGGCTCTACCTGCTTGCTGACGGCGGCGAACCGGTGCCTGACGGCGTGGTCGGCGAGATCTGGATCGGCGGCGCCGGCGTAGCGCGCGGCTACCTGCGCAGGCCCGAGCTAACCGCCGCCCGGTTCTTGCCGAGCCCGTTCGTGGCCGGCGACCGGCTGTACCGTACGGGCGACCTGGGCCTGCGCCAGCCGGACGGGGTGGTCGAGTTCCTTGGCCGCCGCGATTTCCAGGTCAAGATCCGCGGCTTGCGGGTGGAGCTCGGCGAGATCGAGGCCGTACTCACCGGCTGTCCTGGCGTGCTTGACGCGGTGGTCACCGGCGGCACCCCGACCGATGACCGGCTGGTTGCCTATTACCGCGCCGGCGAAGGCGCGGCCCCTGAGCCTGCCGAGCTACGGGATCGGCTCGCCGCGACCTTGCCGAGTCACGCGGTGCCGGCCGCGTACGTGCGGCTGGCGGCCTGGCCGGTGACCGCGAACGGAAAGCTGGACCGAGCCGCGTTGCCCGCACCGGCCGGCCCAAGCACGGCCGGGTCGGCCGAGCCGACCGGCCCGCTTGAGGTCACGCTCGCCGCCTTGTGGGCTGACGTGCTCGGAGTCGAGCGGATCAACCGCCAGGACGACTTTTTCGCACTTGGCGGCCATTCACTCGCGGCGCTGCGGCTGGTCGCGAAGGTGCGCCGCACGCTGGGCCGCCAGATCTCCCCCACCGCGATCTTCGCGGCCGCCACGCTGGCCGGCTTCGCCGCCGCGGTGGCGGCGGCCGGGCAGGACGAGCTGCCGCCCATCCCGCTGGCCGACCGCACCGCGCCGTTGCCTGCCTCCTTCGCCCAGCAGCGGCTGTGGTTTTTGGCGCAGCTCGACGGCGCCAGCGACGCCTACCACCTGACCCAGCAGTGGGAGCTGCACGGAGAACTTGACGAGGCTGCCCTGGCGGGCGCTTGGGACCTGCTTTTGGCCCGGCACGAGGCGCTGCGGACCCGGTTCGTCGCGATCGAAGGAACCGCCTACCAGCTAGTCGACCCGGCCGGGCCCGCGCTGCGGATCGATGACCTTTCCGCTGCGGCTGACCTGGACCAGCAGGTGGCCGATCGGTGCCGGGCGGCGGCGACCGAGCCATTCGACCTCGCCGCTGGCCCGCTGGCGCGGGCCCGGCTGGTGCGACTCGCGCCCAGTCGGCATGCGCTCGTGGTCACGATGCACCACATCATCTGCGACGGCTGGTCAACGGCCGTGCTCACCAGGGAGCTCGCGGCCGGCTACGCGGCCGTCGTCGGCGGGCGGCCAGAGCCGCTGGCGCCGCTGCCGGTGCAGTACGGCGACTACGCGGCCTGGCAGCAGCGGTGGCTGGCCAGCGGCGCCGCCGCCGGCCAGGGTGAGTTCTGGCGCAAGGCGCTCGACGGCGCTCCAGCCGAGCTTGACCTGCCGCTCGACCGACCGCGGCCAGCCGAGCAGGACTACCGGGGCGGGCGGGTCAGCTTCCAACTTGACCCGGCGCTGACCGCGCGAGTACGCGAGCTGAGCCGCCGCGCCGGCGTCACCTTGTTCATGACCATGCTGACCGGCTGGGCGTTGGTGCTGTCCAGGTTGTCTGGATCGCCTGACGTCGTCATCGGCACCCCGACGGCCAGCCGGCGCCGGGATGAGCTGACGCACCTGATCGGCTTCTTCGCGAACACGCTGGCGCTGCGGATCGACCTGTCGGGCCGACCGACCGGCGCCGAGTTGCTGCGCCGGGTAAGGGAGGTGACCCTCGCCGCACTCGACCACCAGGACCTGCCATTCGAGCAAGTGGTCGAGCTCACCAGCCCGGCCCGCAGCCTGTCCAGGACCCCGCTGTTCCAGACCATGCTGACCTGGCAGGACAGCGTTGACGATGAGCTGCGGTTGCCGGGCGTGACCGCGGTGCCGGTCAGTGCCCCTTATCCCGCCGCGAAGTTCGACCTGACGATCGCGCTGGCCGATGTAGGCGACCGGATCACCGGGGCGCTCGACTTCGCCACCGCGATCTTCGATCAGGCCACCGCCAGTCGGTATCTGCGTTATCTGCACGCCATCGTCGCTCAGCTCACCGACACGCCCGAGTTGGCCGTCGGCAGGCTGACCCTGACCGACGAAGCGGAGCGCCGTGAACTGCTCGGCTGGGCCCGCACCAGCGCGGATCGGTGTCCTGGCTCGATCACCGCAGGTTTCGAGGCCGCCGTGGCGCGCCGTCCTGACGCGATCGCGGTAGAACTCGATGGCCGGTCACTGAGCTACCGCGAACTGGACGCCCAGGCCAGCAAGCTGGCGCACCATCTGCGCGCGCTCGGCGTCGGCGCTGACCGCCGGGTCGCCTGCTGCCTGCACCGGTCACCCGAGCTGATCATCGCGCTTACCGCCATTCTCAAGACCGGCGGTGGGTACGTTCCGCTCGACCCCGGCTATCCGGCGCAGCGGCTGGCATTCATGCTCGCCGACAGCGCCCCCGCCTTGCTGCTGACCGAGGCCGAACTGCGCGACCGGCTGCCGACCGCACCGACCATCCCGGTGATCTGCGTAGACGCCGATGCGGACACCTGGGCCGACGAGCCGGCTTGCTTCCCTGCGGTGGCCAGGCATCCAGATCAGCTCGCCTACGTCCTCTACACCTCGGGCTCGACCGGGCGGCCGAAGGGCGTAGCCCAGACCTGGCGGTGCGCCGACGCGATGATCAGCTGGATGCTTGCCGCGGTCGAGCACAACCCGCCGCCGGCCAAGGTGCTGCAGTTCGCCTCGATTAGCTTCGACGTCTCGTTCCAGGAGATCTGGAGCACCCTATGCGCGGGCGCGACCCTGGTGCTGATCACCGATGAACGCCGGGCCGACTTGCCTGGCCTGCCCAGGTTCATCGCCGAGCAGGGCGTGCGGCGGGCCTTCCTGCCGGCCGCCGTGCTGCAGCAACTGGCCGTGCTCGGCAACGACGCCACCACCTGGCCACTTGCTAGCTGTGAGCTGATCACGGCCGGCGAGGCGCTCGCCGTGACCGACGACCTCCGCGCACTGGCCACCCGGCTGGGCGGCCGCTACCTGCACAACCACTACGGCCCGACCGAGACGCACGCAGTCACCAGCCACTCCCTCGTGGTCGCGGACGCGGCGACGTGGCCGACGCTGCCGCCGATCGGCCGGCCAATTCCCGGCGTCCTGGTGTACCTGCTTGACGATGAGCTCGCGCCGGTGCCCGCAGGCGTCGTCGGCGAGGTCTACCTCGGCGGCACCGGACTTGCTCGCGGCTACCTTGGTCAGCCTGGCCTGACCGCTGACCGGTTCAGGCCCGACCCGTTCAGCGGTCGGGGCGAGCGGCTGTACCGGACTGGTGACCTGGCTCGTTTCGGCGCCGATGGCACGATTGATTACGTCGGCCGGATGGACAGCCAGGTCAAGATCCGCGGCTTCCGGGTGGAGCCTGGTGAGGTCGAGGCGGTGCTGCGGCAACTCGATGGCGTCCGCGAGGCCGCCGTGCTGGTGCACGGCGACACTCAGGCTGACCGGTACCTGGCCGGCTATGTGGCCGGATCGCTGACGGCCGAAGAGGTCCGCGACCGGGCCAGGCAGGTCCTGCCAGGTTACCTGGTGCCCACCCGGTGGATCATGGTCGACCAGTTGCCGCTCACCGCGAACGGCAAGCTCGACCGTCGGGCCCTGCCGTCGCCAGCCGATGCGGCTGGCGATCCGCCGTACGTTCCGCCGCGTACCGGCCACGAAGCAGCGCTGGCGAGCATCTGGGCGGAGATCCTGCGCCGGGAGCGGGTCGGCGCCCTCGACGATTTCTTCGTACTCGGCGGCCACTCATTGCTGGCCACCCGGCTGGTGCACGCCATCAACCAGCGACTGTCGGCCCGGCTCTCGCTGCGCGACCTGTTCGGAGCACCGGTGCTCGCCGACCTCGCGGCCGTGCTAGCCAGCGGCGCCGGCGACGAAGCGGCCGCCTACGTATTCCCGCCGCTGGTAGCCGATCCTGAGAACCGGTACCAGCCGTTCCCGCTGACCGACATGCAGGAGGCCTACTGGGTCGGCCTGCAGGACGGCACCGAACTCGGCGGGGTCGGCGCGCACGGCTACACCGAGCTGCGAGTGCCTTCGCTTGACCTGGAGCGCTTCACCGCTGCGCTGGCCCGGCTCATCGAGCGGCACGACATGCTGCGAGCCGTCTTCAGCGCGGACGGATATCAGCGGGTACTGCCGGCCGTGCCGCCGTACCGGCTGCCCGTGCACGACTTGCGCGGACTAGCGGACGCCGAGGCAGCCGCCAAGCTCACCTCGATCCGCGACCGCATGTCGCACCGGGTCTTCGACGCCAGCCGGTGGCCGCTGTTCGAATTCGAAGTGTCGCTGCTAGCCGACGAGACCCGGCTGCACCTCGGGATCGATGCCCTGATCGTGGACGTGGCCAGCAGCCAGCTCTTCGAACGCGAACTCGGCCTGCTCTACGCCAGCCCGGCGACTGAGCTGCCGCCGGTGCCGGTCAGCTTCCGCGACTACGTGCTGGCCGAGCGGGCGCTGCGGGCGGCACCGAGATACGAGCGGGCGCTACGGTACTGGCGCGAGCGGGTCATCGACTTGCGCCTGGCCCGGCCCTGCCGCTCGCGATCGCACCCGAGTCGCTGCGGCGGCCGCGGTTCGTGCGCTACGAACGCATCCTGCCTGCCGGGCAATGGACCGCACTCAAGACGGCCGCCCACCGGCGCGGTATCACCCCGTCGGCGCTGCTGCTCACGGCCTTCGCCGACGTGCTCGGCCGCTGGAGCTCGCAGCCGCGCTTCACGCTCAGCCTGCCACTGTTTAACCGGCTGCCGTTGCATCCCGGCATCAACACGGTCATCGGCGACTTCACCTCGCTGGTCTTGGTCGAAGTAGATACGAGCGGCCAGGCCACATTCACCGAACGCGCGCGGGCCGTGCAGGACCGGCTCTGGCAGGACATCGACCATGCGGCCGTGAGCGGCGTGCGAGTCAACCGCGAGCTGGCACAGGCCAAAGGCACCGCGCACGCCGCGATGCCGATCGTGTTCAACAGCACGCTCAGCGAACTCACGCCAGGTGCCGAGGACGGTGGCCTGACCGCCGCGCTCGGCGCCGAGGCGGTCACCGGGATCACCCAGACGCCGCAGATCTGGCTCGACCACACCCTGCTCGAGTCGGCCGGGCGGCTTTGCTACAACTGGGACGCGCTAGACGAACTGTTCCCGGCCGGAATGGTGGCGGCCATCTTCGCCGCCTACGGCGACCTGCTCATACGGCTCATCGAGCCAGCGACCTGGGATGCCCGTCCGGCTGAGCTGCGCGCGACCGCCTGCGAACGCGAGACCAGCCCGTCCTGGTCGCCGCCGGGCGGCTGGCCACTGCTGCACGAATTGTTCGACCGGCAAGCCCTGCTAACCCCGGACGCACCGGCCGTGCTCAGCCCCGGCCGCCGGCTGAGCTACGGCGAGCTGCGAACCGAGTCCAGGCGGCTGGCCCGACGGCTGCAAGACCTGGGCGTCCAGCCAGGCGACTTGGTCGCGGTGCTGGCCGACCGGGGGTGGGAGCAGGTCGTGGCCGCGCTCGCCGTGCTGTACGCGGGCGGCAGCTACGTCCCGGTCGACCCGGCCTGGCCAGCCGCCAGAGTCGGCCAGGTACTCGACCGCACCGCCGCCAGGCTAGCGCTGGTGCAGGAAGCTCAAGTCGGCGCGCTTGACCTGCCGGCCGGAGTCGAGCCGGTCGCCATCGCGGCCGAACCTGGCGGCGAGGCAGAGCCCTGGCCGGTCAGCAGGGCGGCCACCGACCTCGCCTACGTGATCTACACCTCGGGCTCAACCGGGACGCCTAAGGGCGTAATGATCGACCATCGCGGCGCGGTCAACACCATCACGGACATCAACGAGCGCTTCGGCATCGACCAGGCCGACCGGGTGCTGGCGCTCTCCTCGCTGAGTTTCGACCTGTCCGTCTTCGACATCTTCGGCACCCTCGCCGCCGGTGCGGCCGTGGTCACGCTCTCCCCTGAGCTGGCCAGGGACCCAGCGCACTGGCATGAGCTGGCGGTCGCGCACGGGGTCAGCATCTGGAACTCGGTACCCGCGTTGCTCGGCCTGCTGGTCGAGTACGCGGCAGCCGGTCACCCGCTGCCGGCGACGCTGCGGCTGGCGATGCTGTCCGGCGACTGGATCCCGGTCGCGCTCCCCGACCGGGCCAGGGCCTTGCTGCCCGGGCTGGCCGTGCACAGCCTGGGCGGCGCGACCGAAGCGTCGATCTGGTCGATCCACTACCCCATCGGCGAAGTCGATCAGGCCTGGCGCAGCATCCCGTACGGCACGGCCCTGCGGAATCAGAGCATCCTGGTACTCGATGACGCCCTGTGCCCGCGCCCCGCCTGGGCCACCGGTGACCTCTACATCGGCGGCATCGGCCTGGCGCAGGGGTATTGGCGCGATCCGGCGACCACGGCGGCCAGTTTCGTCACCGACCCAAGCACCGGTGCGCGGCTGTACCGGACCGGCGACCTCGGGCGGTGGCTGCCAGACGGCACGATCGAGTTCCTCGGCCGGTCCGACGGCCAAGTCAAGGTCAACGGCTACCGGGTGGAGTTGGGCGAGATTGAGGCCGCACTGGCCAGCCACCCGGCGCTGAAGGCGGCGGCGGTGCGCCTGCTCGGCACCGCTCACGGCGACAAGCGGCTGGCCGCCTACCTGGTGCCGGCCTGCGAGCGGCCGAGCGAAGCCGAACTAGCCGGGTACCTGGCCGCGATGCTGCCGGCGTACCTGGTGCCTGGCTCGTACACCTACTTGGACGCGCTGCCTCTTTCCGCGAACGGGAAGGTGGACCGGGCCGGGCTGCCTGAGCCAACCGCACCCGGCCGAGCGCAGGACCAGCCCGCCGTGCTGGCCGGCCCTGACGAGGAACGCCTCGTCGGCGTGGTAGGCGCCATCTTGGCGCAGGACCAGCTCAGCGCCGATGACAATCTGCTCAGGCTGGGGGCGACCTCGCTGGACATCGTGCGGATCGCCAACGCGCTGCAAGCCGAGCTTGGCTTCCGGCCCAGTCTCGCCGCGCTGATGCGCCAGCCTACGATGGCCGGCCTGCTTGAGCTCTATCGCGGCCACCGCACCGAGCTTGCCGCCGTACCAGCCGATGCCGCCGTCGTCGATGACCCGCAGCAGCGCGCCACGTTCAAGGCGAGCGGCCACGGTCGGCGCACGTTCAGCGACGAGGTAGCGACGGTGGGGTTGTCCCGGCCAGCCGCCGCCACCGAATATCAGCGGCTCCGCTCGGTACGGCAGTTCGGCCGGGTCCCGGTCGATGGACGTGACCTGGGCGCGCTGCTTGGCTGCCTGGCCGCCCGCGAGATCGGCGGGACGACGAAGTACCTGTATGGATCGGCCGGCGGTGCCTACCCGGTGCAGGCCTACCTGTACGTCAAGCCGGGGCGGGTAGCCGGCATCCCCGGCGGCCCGCACTATTACGACCCGCAGGCGCACCGGCTGGTCGAACTCGGCCGGGGCCGGCTGCTCGACCCGGACGCCTACGACTACTTCGTGAACCGGCCGGTGTTCGAAGCCGGTGCCTTCGCGCTGTTCCTGGTCGCCGAACTGGCCGCCATCGAGCCGCTGTACGGCGCGGCCAGCGCCGGCTTCTGTCAGCTTGAGGCCGGAGCGATGGCCCAGCTGCTCACCATGACCGCGGCCGGCCACGGACTTGGCCTCTGCGGCATCGGCTCGGTCGAGCCGGCCGCGGTGACCGCCCTGCTCAGCCTCGGTCCGACGCACCGGCTGATCTACTCGATGATCGGCGGCATCCGCGTGGACGACCCCAGCCAAGGCCACACCAGCAAAGACCACGCTGGCCCGTACCAGATCGGCCAGGACAACGCGGCCGGCCGAGCGGCCGCCGGCGAGCTGGAAGACGTGGCGATATGACCGCCGCCGAGCTGCTCGACCTGCTGCACGCGCACGCGATCGGCATCGTCGCCGACGGCGACACGCTGCGGCTTAAGGCACCACCCGGCTTCGTCACCCCTGAGCTGCGCGCCGAGCTCGCTCGGCACAAAGCCGAGCTGATCAAGCTCATCGACGGCTCGGACGCGATCCGCCGTCGGCCAGCCGGCGCCGCCGCGCTGCCGCTGTCGTGCGCACAGCGCCAGCTGTGGTTCCTTGACCAGCTCGCGCCCGGCAACCCGTTCTACAACAACCCCGCCGCCTTCGCACTGCACGGCCAGCTCGATGCAGACGCACTGCAACGGGCGCTGACCGAGGTGGCCCGTCGGCACGAGATCTTGCGTACCACCTTCAGCGTGGCCGCTGGCGAGCCGCAGCAAGTCGTCATCGGGCCGGCCCAGGTGCCGCTGCCGGTGACCGACTTGTCGGCACTGCCGCAGCAGGAACGGCAGCACAGCGCCTGGCTGGCGGCGCAGGCCGACGCGCGGGCGCCGTTCGACTTGGCTGCCAGGCCGGCCGTCAGAGCCAGCCTGCTGCGGCTGGCGCCAGCCGAGCACCACCTGCTGCTCAACGTGCACCACATCGTCGCCGACGGCTGGTCGATCGGCATTTTCGTGCGGGAGCTTGCCGCCTGCTACGCCGCCTACGTATCAGGCGTCGCGCCCGGCCTACCCGAGCTGCCGGTGCAGTACGCGGACTACGCGCTGTGGCAGCGCGACCGGCTGCACGGCGGCGAGCTCGATCGCCAGCTCAGCTACTGGACGAATCGGCTCGCTGGCGCACCGACCGTGCTCGCGTTGCCCACCGACCGGCCGCGCCCGGCCGTGCAGCGATTCGCCGGCGGGTACCACACCGTCGCCGTCGAGCCCGACATCATGCGCAGGCTCCGCTCGGTCGCCCAGGCCGGCGGGGCCACCACGTTCATGGCGCTGCTCGCCGCCTTGTCCGTGCTGCTCTGGCGGTACAGCGGCAGTGCCGATGTGTGCGTCGGTACGCCTTTCGCCGGCCGGGACCGGGCCGAGTTGGAAGGCCTGATCGGCCACTTCATCAACACCGTCGTCATCCGCGACCAGGTCGACCCTGGCCAGGGCTTCACCGCGCTGCTCGGCCAGGTGCGCGAGCACGTCATTGCCGCCTACGCCCACCCCGATCTGCCCTTCGACCAGCTCGTCGAGGCTTTGCGGCCAGAACGCCACACCAGCCATTCGCCTATTTTCCAAATCATGCTTGTCCTGCAGGACCTGCCGGGCGGGCCGATCGAGCTGCCGGGACTGCGCGTGGCGGCACTGCCGGTCAGCACCCAGGCGGCCAGGTTCGATCTCGCCGTCGAAGCCGTCGCCCTGCCAACTGGCGGCTTGTCGCTGACGCTTGAGTACAACGCCGACTTGTTCGACGCCGCCACCATCGCCCGGCTGGCCGGTCACCTGGTCAGGGTCATCGACCAGGTCAGCGCAAGGCCGGATCGCCCGGTCGGCGAGCTTGACCTGCTCAGCCCAACCGAGCGCGACCAGCTACTGCGCGAGTGGAACGCGACCAGCACCCCGGCCGCCGGATCGGCCAGCCTGGTCGAGCGCTTCGAGACGGTCGCCAGGGCCTGCCCAGGCCGGTCGGCTGTGGTCGGCGGCGACGGCGCGAGCCTGGACTACGCGACTTTGGACCAGCAAGCCAGTCGGCTAGCGCACGCGCTGGCGGCCCGGGGCGTCCGCCCAGGTGATGTGGTCGGCCTGCAGGCCGGCCGCAGCCCGGCCCTGGCCGTCGGCATCGTCGGCATACTCAAGGCCGGTGCCGCCTACCTGCCGCTTGACCCGGCGGCACCGCCGGAACGGCTGGCCGAGATGGTGGCCGACGTCCGGCCCGTGCTCGTGCTCAGTGACGCAGCGAGCCGGCAGGCGGGCTGGCTGCCGCTAGCTCACGTGGCCGCAGAAAGCGACCGGGCCGACCCGCCCGGCATCGACGGGCACCCGGCCAGCCTGGCCTATGTCATCTGCACCTCGGGATCGACCGGGCGGCCCAAGGGAGTCGCGGTCAGCCACCGCAGCGTGACCAACCTGCTTGACCACTGGATCGCTCGACTCGGCGCGCTGCCTGATGAGCCGGCCATGCTGTGGTCAAGCATCGGCTTCGACGTCTCGGTGCAGGAAATCTTCCTGCCGCTCACCAGCGGCGGCACCCTGCACCTGGTGCCGGACGAGCTGCGCGCCGACCCGGTGGCACTGACCGGCTGGATGCGGGAGCGCCGGATCGCGCAGGCGTATCTGCCGCCTGCCTTCATCCGCTGGCTGGCTGAGGCACCGGAGCAGCGGCTGGCCGGGCTTGCGCTGCGGCAGCTGCTGGTCGGGGTCGAGCCACTAGCCGAGCGAGCACTGCACCGGATCGAGGCCGCACTGCCTGGCCTGCGGGTGCTCAACGGCTACGGGCCGACCGAGGCGACCAACTACTGCACCTATTACCTGGCGCCGCAGCCCATCGCCCGGCAGTGCCCGATCGGCAAACCGCTCGCCAATACCCGGCTCTACCTGCTCGACGAGCGCGGGGCGCCGGTGCCGGTCGGGGTGACTGGCGAGATCTACGTCGGCGGAGCTGGCGTGGCGGTCGGCTATCTCGGGCGGCCGGGCGCGACGGCGCAGCGATTCTTGCCCGACCCTTTCACCTCGGGCGGGCGGCTGTACCGGACTGGCGACCTTGGCCGGTATTTGCCCGACGGCAACGTCGAGTTCCTTGGCCGCGCTGATGATCAGGTCAAGCTGCGCGGCTTCCGGATCGAGCCTGGTGAGATCGAAGCGGTGCTGCGGGCCGAGCCTGGGGTCACTGACGCGGCCGTGCTGATCGACCAGGACGACACGGGCGAGCCCCGGCTGGTCGCCGCGGTCAGCCGCGGCGACGCCGTGCCATTGCTGGTCAGCGAATGGCGCGAGGCGCTGTCGCCCAGGCTGCCCGGCTACATGATCCCAGCGGTGTTCGTCGAACTGCCCGAGCTGCCGCGCACCGCGAACGGGAAGCTCGACCGAGCGGCGGTCGCCGGGCTGGCTCACGCGCAGCAGCGGCTGCAAGTCAACCAGGCCAGCCCGCGCGATCAGATCGAGCTCACGCTCTACCAGCTGTGGAAGCAACTACTACTGCATCAGCAGATCTCGATCAGCGACAGCTTCTTCGACGTCGGTGGCACCTCGATCGCGGCGATCAAGCTGGCCCACGCGATCGGCGCGGAGTTCGGGCTGACCTTGCCGGTACGCGACATCATGCTGTATCCCACGATCGAGGCGATGGGCGGCCGGCTCAGGCACGGTGCGTCCGGTCTGCCGCCAACCAACCTGATCGAGTTCCGTGCCGGGTCCGGCCAGGAACGGGTCATCTGCGTGCACCCGGCGGGCGGCACCGCGTTCTGTTACCTGTCGCTGGCCAAGGTGCTGCCCGAGTCGTGCGGCGTCTACGGCATCCAGTCGCCTGGGGTGAACCCGGGCGAGACCTTCCTGCCCACGGTGCAGGCGATGGCGCAGGCCTACCTGCGCCAGACCGAGCACGTGCACGACGGGACCGTCGTACTCACCGGCCTGTCCTACGGCGGGCTGGTCGCCTATGAAATGGGAAGGCTGCTGGCGCAGGCCGGTCATCAGCGGCTGGCCGTCGTGCTGCTTGACACGCTGGGCACCGACGATCCGGCGGCTCGGGCCGCGATCGCGCCGGTCGACCTGGCTGAGTTCCGCGACAAGCTGGTCAAGTTCAACGGCATGTACCCGGGGATCGAAGACCGGCAAATCGAGCAGTACTTTCGCATCTACAACCACAACCGGCTCAGCATGCGGGACTACCTCGCACCGCCGGGCCGGGCCCGGCTGGTGCTACTGCAGTCGACAGCGGCGCGGGACGAGGCGTTCCTGCGCGAAGTACGTGACTTCTGGGCTCGGCGCGCACCGGGTGAGCTAACCGTCGAGTTCACCGGACGGGATCACTGGGAGCTGCTGGAGACCGACGAAGTGTGGCGGGTGGCAGCGCTGCTGCGGGCCGAGCTCGACCGGTTCGCCCCGGCACTGGCCGGGCAGCCGCAGGCGGGCGAGGCGTGATGACCACCGGTCTCGCGCAGCGCGTCCGCGTGGTTGCCCGCAGGCTGCCCGCCGCCACCGCAGTGCTCGACGGGGAGCGGGCGATCAGCTACCACGAGCTCGACTTGGCCAGCAGCGCCGTCGCCAGCCGGCTGCGCGAGCACGGGGTGCGACCAGGCGACGCGGTGGCGGTACGGCTGCCAAGAACCTGGCTGCTAGTCGCGACGCTGGTCGGGATCAGGCGGCTCGGCGCGATCGTGGTGCCGCTGGACGCGCAAAGCCCGCCGGATCGGCAGCGGCACATCCTGGCCGATTCAGCCAGCGTCGCAGTGATCGGCATCAGCGCCGGCACCTGGCCGACCGGCTTGCCCTGCCTCGCCGCCGCCGACCTGGTGACCGGCCACCACGAAGACTGGCACGCCGACGACCATCAAGACCCGCGCTCCGGTGACCACCGCCCTGGCCAGGCTGACGCCGGAATCTCGTTCCTGTTCTATACGTCAGGCACCACCGGCCAGCCCAAGGGCGTCGAGGTGCGCGACGCCGGCATCACCCGGCTGGCCCAGCCCGGCTACCTCGCGCTGGCCGAAGGCGCGCGCTACGCCTGCGTGTCCAATCCGGCGTTCGACGCGCTCAGCTTCGAGGTGTGGGCTCCCCTGCTGACCGGGGGCTGCTGCGTCCTGCTCGATGACGAGACGATCGCCACTCCCCATCGGCTCGACCAGGCGTTGCGCCGACACCGGATCGATGCGATGTTCGTCACCACCGCGCTGTTCAACGCAGTCACCGAGGCCGTGCCGCAGTGCTTCGCCTCGGTGGGCCACGTGCTCGTCGGGGGCGAGCAGCTTACCGCGGCGGTGATCCGCCGCTGGTACGCACGCAACCCGGACAGCGCGACCCAGCTTTACAACGCGTACGGACCGACCGAGGCGACCACCTTCGCGCTCAGCTATCCGATCCCGCGCGAGTTCGCTGGCAGCGTCGTCCCGATCGGCCGACCGCTGCCAGGTACCCAGATGCTGCTAGTGACCGACGGCACCCGGCTGGCTGACCCCGGCGAGGTCGCTGAGCTGTATCTCGGTGGCGAAGCCATCGCGGCCGGCTACCGCAACCTGCCCGCTGAGACCGCCAGCCGGTTCACCACGCTGCCCTGGCACGACGGCGGCGCCAGCCGGTACTACCGCACCGGCGACCTGGTACGGCGCGGCGACGCCGACCTGATCGAGTACCTGGGCCGGGTCGATCGCCAGGTCAAGGTACGCGGCTTCCGGATCGAGCCAGAGGAAATCGAGCGGCAGCTCACCGCACACGCGGCGATCCGCCAGGCCTATGTGGGCACCGGCGCGGAGCGGGCCGATAGCCCGCTCGAACTGCTTGCTTACCTGGTGACGGACGGCGAGCTGAGCTTTACCGAGGTCGAGCAGCACCTCACCGCGACTGTGCCTGGCTACATGCGGCCGCACCGGATCTACCTCGTCGATGAGCTGCCAAGGAACGCGAACGGCAAGATCGACCACGACAGGTTGCTCGCGCTCGAACTCGAACCCTGGCGGCCGGCCGCAGTCGGCCAGACGGCGTCGCAGTGGCAGCGCGAGGTACTTGCCCTGGCCGGCCAGGTGCTTGGCGGCAGGGAACCGAGGCTCACTGACAGCTTCGTAGCAAGTGGCGGCGACTCGCTAGCGTCGCTGCGACTGCGGTTCGCGATCCGTGAGCGGTGGGGCTGCGACCTGCCTCAGGCCGTGGTGCTCAGGTCCGACCTCGCCGGTCTCGCCGAGGCAATCGCCACGGCCCGCGCGGCCGGCCAGTCGCGCTACCCCGCTCCTGTTCGGCCAGCGACGCAGCCAGCCGAGGCACCGGCCACCTCAGAGCAGCAGCGGCTGTGGCTGCTGCAGCAGCAGGATCGCGTTCCGCCGCTTACCACGTGGGCTTCGCGTTCCAGATCACCGGGCCGGTAGACCTCGACTCGCTCCGCCGCTCTGTCCGTGACCTTGTGCGGAGGCACGCGGCGCTGCGCACGGCCTACACCGCGGCCAGCGACGGGCTTCGGCAGCAGGTGGCCGACCCGTACGACCCCTGGATCGAACCTGCGGCGACGGCGCAAACCGGAAGCTGGGAGACGGTCGCGACGGAGTTCTTCGGCGCCCCGTTTGACCTGTCCGAGCCGCGACAGTTCCACGCCTGCTGGCTGCCCGCCGAGGCTAGCAAGTCCGCCGGGGTCCACGTCGGCGGCATCTTGCTGCTTCGGCTGCATCACATCGCCGTCGACGGCTGGTCGATGACCGTCCTGCTGCGCGAACTCGCGGCCAGCTACGCTGGTGCGCCCATCGCGGCGTCCGCGCCCACACCGCTGGACTACGCGGCCTGGCAGCAAGACTGGTTCAGCTGCCAGGCCTACAGCGAACAGCGCGCTGCCATGCGCGACCACTACGCCGCCAGCGACGCCACCGCCGAGCCACTCCGCCCGGCCGAGCCACTCCGCCCGGCCGAGCCGAGTCAGGCCCGGCCGCCCGGCTTGCTCGTCACAACGATCGACGCTGACCGCCGCGCCATCGTCGATCAGCTCGCCGCCGAATTCCGCCTGACCAGATTTGAACTGCTGCTCGCGGCTTTCGCCTGGGCCGCTTACGGCGTCACCGGACGGACCAGGCTGCGGATCGCCAGCCCGGTCGCCGGCCGCCCGGTGCGCGAGTTCGAGTCCAGCGTCGGCATGTTCGCGAACACCGTGCTCATCCCGCTGGCGGTGGCCCCGAGCGACGGGCTCGGCCCCCAGCTTGAGCAGCAGGCCGCCGAGATCAGGGCCGTGCTCGACCGGCAGGACGTGGCGTTGGCTCACGCCGTGGACGATCACGACTTCGGCGCAGGGACTGCGTTGTTCGACTTCCTCTTCGTGCTGGACAACACGGACTTCGGCGCACTGCGGCTGTCCGGCTGCGACGTCAAGCCGGTCTGGCTCGTGCCGCCCGGTGTCAAATGTCCGCTCACCTTGTCAGTGACCGAACGTGGCGACGGCTTCGACTGCCTGTGGGAGCACGACCCCGCCTACCTGGCCGCCGACCAGGTGGCGGCGCTGGCCGAGCTGTTCACCGCCGGCCTGACGGCGCTGCTCACCGAACCCGAACTGACGGTGGGCGAGCTGGCCGCGCCCTACCGCGCCGGCCTGCCCGACCCGGGCGCAGGTGCCAGCCTGGCGCTCGAGTACGTCACCATCGCCGACGGCTTCGCCCGCCAGGCGGCCCGCACTCCGGACGCGATCGCCCTGGTCAACGATGGGCAGCCGGTCTCCTACCGACAGCTCGACGGCTACGCGGCCGCGCTCGCGGCCGAACTGGCGGCCAGCTACCCGCTGCCGGAAGCCAATGAGCCGTGCGCTATCGCGCTTCGACTCGATCCATCCGTCGAACACATCGCAGCCCTGCTCGCCCTCGCGCGCTTGAACGTCACCGCCGTACCGCTGGACCCGGCCTATCCGCCCGCCCTGCTCGAACAGATCCTCAGCCAGGCGGCACCGGCCTGCATCCTGGTCCCAGCCGATCTAGGCCAGGTCACTGCGGCCGGCGCCATCCCACACCACCGGATCACCCTCGCCGCCAGCGGCAGCGCCGAGCCGCCGGCCCAGGCTACGGCCACGGCAGGCCCGGCCAGGCGACCGCTCTACACTCTGTTTACCTCGGGTTCGACCGGCACGCCCAAGGGCGTCAGCGTTCCCGACCTGACCTTGTGCAATCTGCTGCAGTGGCAGGTGAGTGGCGGCGGACTCCCGGCCGGCGCGATCACCCAGCAGTTCTCGATGCTGTCGTTCGACGTGTCGTTCCAGGAGATCTTCGGCACCTTGTGCGGTGGCGGCACCCTGCACTTGACCCGCCCCGGCTGGCGGCACGACTTGCCTGCCCTGCTGCGGCAACTCAACGCCGCCGGGATCGAGCGCATCCACCTTCCCTACGTCGCGCTCCAACTACTCGCCGAGCATGGCCGCCGCCTGGGCCTCTTCCCGGCCCGGCTGCGCGATGTGGTGACAGCCGGCGAGCAGTTGCTCTGCACGGACGCGATCGTGGCCTGGTTCGCCGGCCTGACCGACGCCCGGCTGCACAACCACTACGGCCCGACCGAGACCCATGTGGTGAGCGCATGGCGGTTGACCGGCGACCCGGCCGGCTGGCCGGATCGGCCGCCGATCGGCTTGCCGATAGCCGGCACCCGACTCCTGGTGGTCGACGAAGCCAACCAGCCGGTCCCGCCAGGCTGCCCGGGTGAGTTGCTGATCGGCGGCCTGCCGGCGGTGCCGTGCTACCTGGATGATGCCGAGTTGAATGCGGCTAGCTTCATCACTTTGGGCGCGCTTGGGTTGTTCTACCGCAGTGGCGACCTGGCCTGTTGTGACCGCGCTGGCCTGCTGTACTACCTGGGTCGCAGGGACGAGCAAGTCAAGGTCAGCGGGCACCGGATCGAGCTTGGCCAAGTCGAGGCGGCGCTGGCCAGTCATCCGGACGTCGTGGTCGCCGCGGTCGTGCAGCAGGACGGCCAACTCGTAGCCTGCGCCGAGTTCCGCGCCGAGCCGCCAACTGGTGACGAGCTAGCCGCCCACCTGGCCGCCCGGTTGCCTGCCTATCTACGGATCAGCCGGTTTCGGCAGGTTGCCGAATTGCCAAGAACGGCGAGCGGCAAGCTGGACCGTCGGCGCGTACTCGCCGGGCCCGGCCGAGATCTCGATCCTTCGCCTAGCAGGGCACCGCGCAGCGCCAGGGAGGCCCAGCTGGCCGCGCTGTTCGAAAGCGAGATCGGTCGGCCGATCGAACCTGACCAGCGCTTCTTCGACGCTGGCGCGTCCAGCCTGGCCCTGATGCGATTCCAACTGCGCGCGAGCACCGAGCTTGGCCTGAACTTGTCTATCCCCGACCTGTTCGAGCACGTCACTATTCGCGCGCTCGCCAGGTTCCTGGACGGTCGGCAGGCTGCCATCGCCGTGCCAGCGCCAGGCCACGCTGCCAGCGATCCGATCGCGATCATCGGCCTGGCCGTCCGCCTGCCCGGGGCTAGCGACCTGGCCGAATTCTGGGATCTTGTGACCAGCGCCGGTAGCGGCATCAGCTACTTCGCCGCGGCCGACGGCCTAGTCGGTGCCCGCAGCCAACTCGCCGGAGCGCTGGCGTTCGACCCTGAGCATTTCGGCATCAGTCGCGCCGAGGCCAGGTTGATGGACCCGCAGCAGCGACATCTGCTGATGGCGGCAGCACAGGCGCTCGCCCACGCCGGCCTCGCCAGCGCGACCGGCCACCGCATCGGGATCATCGCGAGTTGCGGCGAGAACACCTACTTCCAGTCGACTCTGCGCGACGGCGACCAGGCTCAGCTACCTGACGCCTTCCAGCTCGCATTGCACCACGACAAGGACTTCTTGGCCACCAAGGTCGCCTACCACCTGGGACTGCGCGGACCTGCTTTCACCGTGCAGGCGGCTTGCGCCAGTTCCCTGGTGGCCGTGCACGTGGCCGCCGGGCTGCTGCGGCAAGGTGATGCCGAAGTGATGCTGGCCGGCGGCGTGCTCATCGACCCGCTGCTGACCGAAGGCTACAAGTACCGACCGCAGCACATCTTCTCCCAGGACGGGCACTGCCGGCCGTTCAGCGACGATGCCAGTGGCACCGTTGGCGCCAGCGGCGTCGCGGTGGTGGTGCTGAAACCAGCCAGTCTCGCCCGGCGCGACGGTGACACCATCTACGCGGTGATCACCGGCTCTGCGGTGAACAACGACGGGGCCGGCAAACTCAGCTATTCGGCCCCGTCGCTGGCCGGCCAGCGCGAGGTGATCGCGACGGCGCTGCGCCGCAGCGGCCGCGCGGCGACCGACCTCGGGTACATCGAGGCGCACGGCACCGGCACCGAACTCGGCGACCCGGTGGAGGTCGGCGCGCTGCGCCAGGCGCTCGACCTGCCTGCCGACGCCGAGCCTGTGGCCTTGTCGTCGGTGAAGAGCCAACTCGGCCACCTCGGCGCCGCCGCCGGCGTGACCGGCCTGGTGCGCGCCGCGCTGGCGGTGTTCCACGGGCGCATCCCGCCGAACCTGGACTTCCGCCGGCTCAATCCGAAGATCGGCACTGATGCCGCGCCCTACGTCATTCCGACCCAGGCTCAGCCCTGGCCGCCAGGACGGCCTCGGGTCGCGGCAGTGAGCAGCTTCGGAATAGGCGGAACAAACTCGCACCTGCTCATCGAAGCCGCCGAGCCAGTCAAGCCGACCGGACTGCCAGCAGCGTCAGCCGGCCACTCGGCCCGGTCGCCGTCGCTCGGTGCTGCGATGCCGTGCCTGCTGCTGTCAGCCGCCAGCGGGCCGGCGTTGCGATCCGACGCGGCCAAGATCGCCGCGTACCTGTCCGCGCACCCTGACAGTTACGCCCAAGTGCGGAGGCACTTGCAGGCTGGACGCCAAGCGCACCGGTTCCGGGCGGCAGCAAGCTGCCCGGATCACGCCGCCGCCATCGGCTGGCTGCGCGCCGTGGCCAACTCGGCTAACCCGACGCCAGTGACGGCGACCGGCGAGGAACTGGATGCCGCTGAGGCCAGCACGGCTGACCTGGTACGAGCCTGGCTGGCTGGGGCCGAGGTCAGGTGGCGGCCGGGGCCAGCGCAGCCGCCGTGGGACTTCCCGCCGCCATCGTTCGCACTGGCCGACTACGACTTCGCCCGTGCCACCACCGCGCCCGCCACCGCAGCGCCCGCCACCCCAGCACCCGCCACCGCAGCACCCGCCACCCCAGCGCCCGCCACCGCGTCCGGCCGAGCCATGCCCGCCGCTGCTCCCCCGCCGGGACCGGCCTGGCCTACCCGGCGGCCGGAAGCTGACTGGCTGCATCAGCCGCAATGGGTGCGGCTGCACCGGGCGGCGGCCGGGCCCGTTCCTGGCGTCCGCCAGCCCGGCACTCTCGTCGTGCTGACCAGCGGCGACCCAGACCAGGCCGGATTGCGTCCGCTCGCCGACCGGTTCGCTCGGGTGATCGGGGTTGGCGCGGCCGGCTCTTCACCAAGCTCGCTGCCGACACCTATCTGGTCGACCCCGCCGACGCTGACTCAGTCGGGCGACTGCTCGACGCAATCGCGGAGTCGGGCGACGGTCCGGTCGACTGGCTGCACGCCCTGCCGCTGGCGGTCGACGGGCCAGTCGGCGAAGCCTCGGTCGACCGCGCCCGCTGGGCCTGCCTCGATGCGCCGGCGGCGCTGCTCAAGGCGGCCGCTATTCGACCGAATCTGCTCGCGCGCACCTGGTGGCTGTCACACCAAGCCCAGCCGGTCGATGGCCAGGTTCGCCGCCCAGAACTCGGCCTGCTGGCCGGCATCACCGAAGTGGGTCGGCAGGAGTTCGCGATCGACGGGCATTGGCTCGACCTGCCCGCACCTGACCTGGCGAGCTTGGGCCGGCCGTGGCTGGCTTGCTCGGCTCGACCGAGCCAGGCAAGCTGCCCAGACGGCTCGCGCTCGAACGCGGCTACTGGTGGCAGCAGGTCATCTTGCCGGTCGCGGCGGCCGACCCAGGTCAGACCGGCGATCTTCGCCCAGGCGTGCACGTCGTCCTTGGCGGCACCGGCGGCATCGGCGCCACGATCGCCGCCTGGCTGCTTGAGCAAGCCGGCGGTTTGATCGTGCTAGTCGCCCGGCGGCCAGAGTTGCCAGCCTGCCTCGCCGGTAAGGCCGACCGGGTGCAGTTGATCGCGGCCGACCTCGCGGCCGAGCCCGCCAGCCTGATCGCCGACCGAATCGAGCAGGCACTCAGCGGGTCGGCCGTCGGTCTGGTCAGCGTCGTGCACGCGGTCGGCACGGCGGCAGGCGGGTTGATCAGCCGGCGCGAGGCTGGTGCCGCGAGCACGGCCAGCGCCGCCAAGCTGACTGGCGCGCTGCTGGTCGAGGAACTGATCGCGCGCCACCGACCCACGCTCGCGCTCTACTGCTCGTCCATGTCCGCGCAGCTTGGTGGCATCGGACAGGTCGACTACGCGGCGGCGAATGGCGCGCTTGACGGCTTCGCCAGGTACCAGGCAGGCGGGGCCGAGAGCACCGTGCGCCTCGCCGTCGACTGGGACGTCTGGCGCGATGTCGGCATGGCCAGCGACGCTCTTGCGGGCAACGTCCGCCATCAGGCCCATCTCGCTGTCGGCCTGACCCTGCCAGAAGCGAAGCGGATGCTCGACCAGGCTCTGACGCTCCAACTACCGCAGCTTCTGATCAGCACGACCGATCTTGACCAGTCCGCCGCCTTCTACGAACCGGCACTCGGCCGGTCAGAACCAGCTGACGGCGCGCTGGCTGAACATCTGGCGGGGTGCCTGCGGCGCTGGCTCGGCGTCACCGACCTCGATCCGACCGTCTCACTCTACGAGCTCGGCGCTGACTCGCTGATCCTGGTCGACTTGGTCGCCGAAGTCAGCGACCGCACCGGGATCGAGCTGCTGTTGTCCCAGCTGAGTCACCAGGTCAGCCTGGCCGAGGTGCTGGCGCTGCTCGGCGAGCCGCCCGCCGCGCAAACTGCGGCCACGTTGTCGGCCCAGATCAATCCGGTCACCGTACAGGTCTGGCAGCACGGCACCGAGCCCACGGTCGTGTGCCTGCTGCATCCGATCGGCGGCGACGTGCTCGCCTACCGACCGCTGGTCGCTGCGATTGACGACCAACTGACCGTCGGCCTCATCGCCGATCCCGCCCTGTCGGCCACCGATCAGGCCGCGGCCTGGCCGATCGGCGAGCGCGCCCGTCATTACTACGCCGCGCTGCAGGCCAGCTTCCCGCGCGAGCGCTGGCGCTGGCGGCTGGCGGGCTGGTCATTCGGTGGCTGGCTGGCCGTCGCGATGGCGGCGCTGGCTGAGGAGGCAGGCTGCCCAGCCGATGAGATCTTCCTGATTGACCCGCCATCACCGGACGCCGGTTCCCGGCTGGCCCAATACGCCGACGGACAGCTTGCCGCCGTCTTCGCCGCCGAACTGGCACCCGCTGACGGCAGGACCCGGCCAGAGGCACTCGCATACGCCGAACGACTGGCCAGTTGCGGCCGGGCCAACCTGGCCGCCATGGCGGACTACCGGCCACCAGCTCTGGCCGGCACCCCGGCTCAGCTGTGGCTGGCCAGTACGCCGACGCCCGGCCTGACCGAACCGCAATCGACGCAGACGCTGTCCCGGCAGTGGCTGACCCACTTGCCGCATCTCACCAGCTGGCAGGAGCTAGCCACCGACCACGCGGGGATTGTCAGGCCGCCGTACATCGAGCTGATCGCCGCCGCGATCAATGCCGCCAGGCAGCCCGCGCTGCGGGTCGGCTGACTGGGAGGGGTAAGCGTGCACCAGAATGTCGGTCACCAGTGGTTCAGCCCGGCCGCTACGGTTGCGGCGCCGGTCAGGCTGTTCTGGTTTCCGCACTCGGGTGGCAACGCCAGCGTCATCGCGGACCGGCAGTCCAGCCTGGGCAGCATCGCCGAGCTTCGAGTCGCCCAACTGCCTGGCTGCGGCCCGAGGCTGATCGAGCAGCCGATGCGTGACCTTGAGTACCTGGTGGCCACGCTGACCGACGCCGTCGCCGCGCTCGCCGACCGCAGGTTCGCCTTCCTCGGCCACAGCATTGGGGCCCTGCTGGCATTCGAGGTCGCTCGCGCGCTTCGGCGCCAACGGTTGCCGCAGCCTGACTGGATCTGGGCCTGCGCCGCCGAAGGCCCGAGCACCCGGCGCATCCGGCGCTACGTCGCTGACTTGCCGAGCCAGGAATTCATCGGGGTGCTGCGCGAGTTCGGCGGCACCGACGCTGAGGTCCTCGCCGAGCCCGAGTTGATGGAACTGCTGCTGCCTGGCATCCGGGCCGACTTCGGGCTGTTCGAGCGCTACAGCTACCAGCCCGAGCCGCCACTTGAGGTGCCGATCCGGGTATTGCGCGGCGACGCGGACCCCATCGTCGACGGCGAATTGGCGGCCGGCTGGGCACTGGAAACGACCAGGCCGCTGCCTGAGCGGATCTTCCCCGGCGACCATTTCTTCCTCCAGTCACACGAAGCCGAGATCATCAAGCTCATCGCGGCCGAGTTCAGCGCGGACGCCAGCACCGGTGCCAGCGCCGGCGCCAGCACCGATCCAGTGCCTGAACCTGGGGCCGAGCCTGGGGCCGATGCCAGCGCCGAACGGACGAATCCCTACCGATCGCTGCCATCCCGGTCGTTCTGGCGCACCGCCGTCGCCGAGCCGAGTGCCGAGGAGCTCGGGGATCTGTGGCAGCCAACAGCCGCCATCGGGCCAGACGATCCGATCCTGACCGCCGGCTCCTGCTTCGCCAGGCACATTGGCCCGGCGCTGCTTAACGCAGGGATGAACTGGCACAACGCCGAGCCGCCGCCGCCAGGGCTCACCGCCGCTGAGCGGGTCGCCCGGCATTACGGCGAGTTCTCCTTCCGTACCGGCAACATCTACACGGCCGCGATGCTGCGCCAGTGGCTGTCCTGGGCCTGCGGCGAGCAGAACCCGCCGACTGAGGTCTGGTCGCAGGACGGCCGTTATTTCGATCCGTTCCGGCCAACCGTCGAACCTGACGGCTTCGCCTCAGCCACCGCGATGCTCGACAGCCGGTCGGCCACGCTCGCCGCCATCAGGGCGGGGCTAAGCCAGGCCGCCTGCCTGGTGTTCACGCTCGGCCTTACCGAGGCCTGGCACGACACCTTGGAAGGGACCGTCTACCCGGTCTGCCCAGGCACCGGGCGAGGCAGCTTCGATGAAGGCCGGCACGTCCTGCGCAACGCCACCTTCGCTGACGTACACGCCGACCTGTCGGCGGCACTTGACCTGGCTCGCGCCATCAGGCCAGGACTGCGGGTAGTGCTCACCGTCTCACCGGTGCCGCTGACCGCCACCGCGACCGGCGAGCACGTGCTGGTCGCCACCACCTACTCCAAGTCGGTGCTGCGCGCGGTCGCCGGACAGCTCGCTGCTGAGCGCGCCGAGGTGGACTACTTCCCTGCCTATGAGCTGATTACCGGCTCGCCATTCGGCACCAGGTTCTTTGAGTCGAACCTGCGCACAGTAAGCGCTGACGGGGTCGCGTTCGTGATGCGGCACTTCCTGGCCGCCTTCGCGCCGCAACTCGGGCAGCGAGTGCAGCCAGGCCAGCCGGTCGCCGTAGCGCAAGGAGGTGACCCGTACTGTGACGACGCCGTGCTCGACTACTACCGCCCCCGCTAGGTTCCTGCTGCTCGGCGACTCGCACGCCGGGCCGATAGGCCGGGCTGCCCAGGCGGCCGCAATCCCCTTTACCGGCGGTCCGATCGGCTCAGGCCGCGACTTCAACGTCGGCTTCTACCAGCTCCATGACGCCGACCCGGTCTTCACCGACGCGGAGATCGACAAGCTCTACCGTGGCTTCCTAGCCGACCTGCGGATCGCCGGATTGCCCGAGCTGACCATCCCGCTGGTGCTCACCTTTGGCCTCAGCGCCCACTTCCTCGCCACGGCACAGAACTGGCAGCTCTACCGGACGAGCAGCGGCGCGTTCCTGCCTGGCTTCGTGTCAAGCCCGTTGTTCGACGCCATCGTGACCGCGATGACCAAGGACGCCATCGCGTTTTATCGGCACGCGAGGGCGCTCGGCCTGCGCGTGCTGGCGGCGTTGCCACCGCAGCGAGTGCCGAGCATGTCGGACCCGGAGATCTTCCTGGCCGCTCAGGAAACGGTGCGGGCCGCGCTGGCCTGCCTCGGGGTGGAAATCGTCGACGTGCGGGACCGGGTCACCGATGCTTCCGGCTTTCAGCGAGCCGAATTCTGCGAGGCTGACGACCCGATCCACGGCAACCTCGCCTTCGGCCGGCTCATCCTGGCCAGCCTGCTCGACCACGGGCTGTAAGCCCGGCCACCCAAGGAGGACACGTGGAACAGTTCGTACTCGACGCCGACCGGTTGGTGAACGGCCGCGAAGCGCAGACCTTCGGCACGATCCAAGTCGCGCCGCTGACCCCGGTCATCGGTGCCGAAGTCTCCGGTCTCGACTTGTCACGCGAGCTGTCCGACGCGCAACTCGATGACGTCAGGCGGGCCTTCCTTGCGCACCACGTGCTGGTCTTTCGCGACCAGGAACTCGACGCCGAGCAGCACAAGCGATTCGCTCGCTACTTCGGCGAGCTCCGCCACCGCCAGCTCGCCGACCTCGATGGCGGCGATCCGGCCGTGCTGCCGATCAGTGCGGATGAGAACTCTCAGTTCGTGTCGGGCGAAGACTGGCACTGCGACGGTACCGCCGACGAGGCACCGTCGCTTGGCTCGATGCTCTACGTCACCCGCACCCCGGAAATCGGCTGCGGCGGCGACACCCTCTTCGCCAGCATGCACATGGCCTACGAGGTGCTGTCGCCGACGATGAGAGAATTCCTGTCCGGCCTCACCGCGATCCACGACGGGCTAATCCCGTGGCAGGGCTACGCGCCGCCGCCGGAGTATGTGATCCCGAAGAGCGAACACCCGGTGGTCGTGCGGCACCCAAGACTGGCCGCAAGCTGCTCTTCGTCAACGCCGGATTTACCTCACAGATCGTGCAGCTTTCCCGCGCCGAGAGCCGGGCCATACTGGACCTGCTGTTCGAGCACATCAAGTCACCGATCCTGAGCTGCCGGGTCCGCTGGACGCCGGGCACCTTGGTGTTCTGGGATAACCGCTGCACCCAGCACCACGCCGTCTGGGACTACTTCCCTTACGCACGCTACGGCGAGCGGGTGACCATCAACGGCACCCGCCCGCACGCGTAGCGCCCCCGCACCCGCCCGCGCGGAGGACCCGTCATCAGCGGAATTCGAGTCCGGCGAAATCTCCGGCCGCGCGCCAGCCCTCGATGTAGGCGAAGTAGGCATTCGGCCCGTAGGGGTAGCCGTGGCCGAGGAAGGCACCGGCGTCCTGGCCCTCGTTGTTGTAGTAGCCGGGCGTGCAGTCGGGCGCGCCGATCATGCTGGGCCGGGCCGGTGAGCAGCAAGTCACCCAGGCGTCCTGGGCCTCGCGGGTCACCTCCACTTCGGCGCCCCGTTGTCCAGCGCGTGCCGGACGATCGGGGCGATGGTCTGGCCGGCTTCGACGAGATTGTGCGGCACGTTGGAGATCAGGTTCGCGCCCTGGGTCGGCTGGACGAAGAAGACGTTGGGGAAGCCGTGCACGTGGATGCCGTGCTTGGTGCGCATGCCCTCCGCCCAGGCTCCGACAGCTTCAGCCCGTCGCGCCCGGTGAGCTCGAAGCCGGCGCGGCGCGTGTATTCGGTGCCGACCTCGAAGCCGGAGGCGTAGATGATGCAGTCGACCGGGTATTCCTGCGCCGGCCACGACCACGCCGGTCTCGGTGATCCGCTCGACGCCCTTGCCGTCGGTGTCGACCAAGCGCGTGCGCGGCTCGTTGAAGGCCTGCAGGTATTCGTCGTGGAAGCAGGGCCGCTTGCAGAGCTGGCGGTACCAGGCCTTCAGCTTGCTCGCGGTGTCCCGATCGGCGACGACCTCGTCGACCCGGGCGCGGATCTCCTCCATCTTCTCGAAGTCGGATTCCTCGTAGGCGGCCAGCATCGCGGCCGGGTGCATGTCCTCGGGCGGCAGCGCGGCGATCTTCGCGCGGATGCGGCGCGAGAGGTCGGTCCAGCCGTCCATGACCAGATCCTCGTCGGCGTTGCCGCCGGCCTGGTTGGCGGTGAAGTTCTCCAGCCAGCGCTGCTGCCAGCCGGGCGTCGCGACGCGCGCGAACCAGTCCGGGTCGATCGGCGATTGTCCCGCACGTCGACGGACGAGGGCGTGCGCTGGAAGACGTAGAGCTCCTGGCAGGCGCCGGCCAGGTGCGGCACGCACTGCACCGCGGTCGCCCCGGTGCCGATGATGCCGACCCGCTTGTCGGCCAGCCTCGTCAGCGGCGCGCCGGCTGGATCGCCGCCGGTGTAGGCGTAGTCCCAGCGGCTGGTGTGGAACGAGTGGCCCTTGAAGCTCTCGATGCCGGGGATGCCGGGCAGCTTGGGCACGTGCAGCGGCCCGGTGCCCAGGCCCACGAACTGGCGGTGAAGCCGGTCGCCGCGGTTGGTCGTGATCACCCAGCGCGATCGGCGCTCGTCCCAGCTCAGCGCCTCGACCTCGGTGTGGAACAGCGCGTTGTCGTAGAGGCCGAACTGCTGGCCGATGCGCTGGCACTGCGCGAGGATCTCCGGGGCGTGGGCGTACTTCTCGCTGGGCATGTGCCCGGTCTCCTCCAGCAGCGGCATGTAGACCATGGAGGCGGTGTCGCACTGGGCGCCGGGATAGCGGTTCCAGTACCAGGTGCCGCCGAAGTCGCCGCCCTTCTCGATGATGCGGACGTCGATGACCCGCCTCGAGCAGCCGCGCGCCGGTGACCAGGCCGGCGAACCCGCCGCCGACGCACACGACAGTCCGGTGATCGGCCAGCGGCTCGCGCTCGACTCTGGGCAGATACGGGTCGATCGCGTAATTGGCTAGCGTGCCGGTGAGCTGGCGATACTGATCGGGGCCGTCGGGGCGGAGCCGCTTATCGCGCTCCTGCCGGTACTTGGCGCGCAGGGCCTCCTTGTCAATCGCGGCGCTCGCCTCGGTCGCCGGCCGGGCCCGATCTGTTGCCGTCACCGCTGCCTCCGCCACACGAATCCCACCGCCACCCAGCGGTGCCATGATGTCACTCATGAGTGACATCATGCAAGAGCCGGTGCTAGTCTGACCTGATGGCCCAGGGGAACCTCGTGCTGCCGACGCTGGCCGACGAGCAGCGCGAGGCTGCCAAGGCCAGGATCATGACCGCGGCCGGCCTGGTGCTCGCGGCCCGCGGTCTCGCCGCCACTATCGATGACGTCGCCGAGGCGGCCGGCGTCAACCGGCGCACTATCTTCCGGCACTTCACCACGAGGGACGCACTGTTCGCCGTGGTCATGAGGGCCGGCCTACGTCGCTACGCAGAGCAATTGCCAACCCCGCCGCCCGACGCTGACCTGCGGGCCTGGCTCGGCGACATGCTCACCGTCATGCACCGGCTGAACGCGCGCAACGGCCGCGTCCTTTCCGACCTGCTCGGCCCGCCGCCAGAGGGACAGTCGGCCGAGCTGACGGCAGTGGCGGCCGAGTGCCGTGACAGCCGCAACCGATTCGCAACCGCAGTCACTGAGTTGCTCTGGCAGGGACGCGGCGGACCAGGCCCGCCGCCGCTGTGGCTGGCCGACGCCATCGCCGTGCAACTCTCCGGCTTCACCACCCAATCACTCGGTGCCGATCTCGGCCGATCACCCGATGAGGTAGCGCAGGTCAGCGCCAAAGTCATCGAGGCCGCAGTAGCGGCCGCCCTGACCGCGGCGCGCTAGCCTGAGCTAGCCGGCCTCGGCGAACAACTGCCGGGCGCGCGCCGCGACGACCGCCACCTGATCAGGCTCGGGCATGATCGCCGCCGTGAACATCGCCATTTGCAATGCCGGGCCATGGCAGCCGTAGTCCGCCCGTTGCTGACGCGTGACCGGCTGGATCACGTAATGCAGATGTCCAGGCACGCCACCGGCATGTGACCAAAGGCAGCTGTACACCTGCTCAGCATCCGCCAGCTGGGTCACGACCTTGGCAGCCAGGCGCAGCAGCGGCCCAAGTTCCTGCGCTTCAGCCAGCGAGAGCTGGGCGATCGCGGTCACGTGTCGCTCCGGCTTGATGATGAGGGTACCGAGACCTAGCGGCCCAATGCAGTGCTCTACCAGCCACGACTGCGTGCGATGGATCTGGCCGCCTGGCAATGGCTTGCGACCCGCGCTCAGATCGCAAGCCAGGCATTCAACCGCCATTTTCGCCGCCGAGGGTGCGGGTGAAGCCGGGCGGGATGACGAGATTGGCTTCGCTCAGGTCGGCGAGGGACGAGCAGCCAAGGCCGAGCAGCGCCGAGTCGATGCCGTTCCGCAGGATGTCGAGCACGTTCTCCACGCCCTGCTGCCCGTTCGCGGCGAGGCCCCACAGGTAGGCGCGGCCGATCATGACGGCCCGCGCACCGAGCGCGATGGCCTTGACCACGTCGTTGCCGCGCCGGATGCCGCCGTCGAGCAGCACCTCGACCTGGCCACCGACGGCCTGCGCGATCCCTGGGAGTACCCGGATAGTGGCCGGCGTGCCGTCGACATTGTTGCCGCCGTGGTTGGACACCGAGATCGCCGTCACCCCCGCGTCCACGGCGCGACGAGCATCATCGATCCTGGTAATGCCCTTCAGCATGAATGGGCCGTCCCACTGCTCGCGCATCCAGGCGACATCATCCCAGGACGGCGGCGGCGTCCCCATCCACTGTCCGTAGGCACCGAAAAAGGCAGGCCCAGGCTCACCGTCAGTGGCCAGGTTCGGCACGGTCAGTCCAGGAAGGTGACCTGTGCGCAAGTAACTGCGCAGCCAGGCAGGACGGCAGAGGCCCTGTGGTGCCAGCCGCGCCAGTTCACGCAGCGTCAGCTGCTGCGGGATGCGCGGACTCCCCAGTCCCGACCGTGCGAGAACGACCAGTCCAGCGTGGCGATTACGGCAACTGCGCCAGCCTTGCGTGCTCGTTCCAACTGCGCCGCGATCTGGTCACGCCCGCCAAGCCAGTACAGCTGGAAAAAGGTCTGCGGATTCGCCGCGACGACCTCCTCTATCGGCTTGCTCGCGAACGAGCTGAGGCCGATGACTGTACCACGAGCGGCCGCCGCCCTGGCCACCGCGACCTCGCCGTCTGGATGCACGGCCTGCACCCCGGTTGGCGAGATGACGACAGGGAATGAGATCGGCTGCCCGAGCACGCTGGTCGACAAGTCACGCTCGGCGCTCAGGCCGGCGACGTGCGGCGCGAAGCCGAGCTCGTCGAAGGCCATCACGTTGTCGCTGACCGTCAGGCCCTTCTCGGTGCCGGCCAGCAGCGCGCTGTAGACGGACTTCGGCAGCCGCTTGCGAGCCCGGCGCTGCGCTTCGGCGACCGTCTCGAACCAGGCACCGCTCATGGCGGGGATTCCCTTTCATGCGGGCCCGGCGGGACCGGACCGAGTGCTGGCGGCGCGACCGGCGTGGTGGTTGGAGCAGCCCACGCGGCCGGGCGCGCGGTGGCTGGCGGCGCAGTCGGGGACGGCGCAGTCGGGGACGGCGCAGTCGGGGACGGCGTGGTGGCTGGGCGTGCGGCCGGGTCGATTCGCAGCGGGCGCCAGGCGACGACCGGCCGCAGCGGGGCGAAAGTCCGGTTGGCCAGGCATCCGGTCCACACGCCGGCACCGTAGGCGATATCGTCGGCGATCCGGCCCAGGGTGAAGCGGGCCGGGTCAAGTGTTCGCGGCCCCTCCGCCCAGGCGGTCAGCGGCGGCCCGAGCAACAGCGAGCCGATCGCGACCCGCCGGCCCCAGCGCTGCGCCCGGGCCGATCGAGGCGCCGGGCCGGCGAGCCCGGCCAGCAGCACTGGCGCGGCGAACTGGGTGCTAAACCGGCCAACGCCCACCCAGGTCTGCCGGGTGGCAGCGATCGTCGCCCCGATGAGTCCGGCGCGCGGCACCTTCGCCTGCTGCAGCCGGTAGCCGGTCGTTGCGACCGCGCCGCCAAACCCGACGGTGGCCAGCACTGGTCGCCTGGCCAGCAGCGCCGCGACGGTCAGCGTCGGCCAGGGCTGCAGGGCCAGGTGCACGACAGCACCGTGATGGCGTGCCGCCAGCGGCGCGGCCGAGGTGCCGTAACGGTACTTCCTGACCATTAGCTCAGGCCAGGACGCAGGCTCGCTGTGGCGGACCTGGACCGAGGGGTCGTAGCGGATCCGCCAGCCCGCCTCGTGCAGCCGCCAGATGAGGTCGACGTCCTCGCCGACCCGCAACGATTCGTCGAACACGCGACCGTCGCTGGCGACCGCGAGCAGCGCCTCGCGGCGGGCAAGCACCGCCGCTGTGGGCACGTAAGAGACGGCGGCCTTCGGCATCACCCGGCCTGGCCTGCCGCCTAGGTCAAGCGCGCCGTTGGCCTCGGTATAGCGACCGGCCGCTGTGGCAGCCGCCTGGCCGGTGACCCTAGGCGCCACGATCGCGACGAGCGGGTCGGCCAAGTGGCCGGCCAGCCGCTCGATCCAGTCGGGCGACGGCTCGCAGTCACTGTCGATAAAGGCGATGAACTCGCTGGTCACTTCGGCGAGCCCGGTGTTCCTTGCCGCTCCTGGGCCGCCGTTGCGGTCGCGGCGGATCAGCCGGGCCCCGTGCTTGGCGGCGACGTCAGCGACGGCCTGCTGATTGGCGGACCCATCATCGACCACGATCACCTGCTGCCCCTCGCCAAGGGCGGCCAAGCAGCGCCCGAGCAACTCAGCTCGATCACGCACAGGGATGATGACGGTCACCGCCTGGGCAGCGACGCTGGCAGGCGGGATCGGGTGCGCCAGGCCAGTGTCAGTGAGGTACCTAGCCAGCGCTCCGGCAGCGGGCGAGGTGACGATGCCAGGGCGCAGCTCCCGCCAGACGGCCTGGCCGGCCGGCGTCAGTCTGGCGATCCGCACTGGCGACCCGCCGAACCACAACTCGGGGGTGAGCTGCCTGGTCCACGAGTCGAGCTCGATGCCGAAGCCGACCGGCAGCGGCGGCGGTTTGCTCACAAGGCCAGCCCGCCGTCCACCGGTACCACGGCGCCGGTCATCGCGCTGCTGCCGGGACCGGCGAGAAACGCCAGCACCGCCCCGATCTCGATCGGATCAAGCAAGCGTCCTTGTGGCTGCTGACCGGCGAAGCTGGCGGCATCAGGCAGCCCGTAGAGCCGGGCGCTCTCGGCCAGGATGGGCGTGTCGGTGGAGCCTGGGCTGACCGCGTTCGCGGTGACGCCGGTACCGCCAAGCTCGGTGCCGAGAGCGCGAATGAGTCCGGCTACCCCGGCCTTGGCCGCGCAATAGGCAGCCAGCATCGGCAGTCCTCGGGTCGCGGCCGCCGACGCCACCGCGAGGAAGCGACCTGACCTCGGCTCGGGCCGGCGCAGCAATGCCGGGATCGCGACCCTGGCCAGCTTGATGACGCCGCCAAGATCGATGTCGAGCACGGCCTGCTCCTGCTCGGCCGGGACTTCCCACAGCGGCACTCCCCCAGCGATCACGCCGGCCGCCGCGATGGCCGCGTCCAGTCCGCCCCAGCGGCGCTCAGCGTCAGCGACGGCGGCGGCCAGCGCAACCTCATCACGAACGTCGGCGGGATAGCCGACCACCTGCGCGGGCTCCCCCGCCTTGCTGACCACCTGGGCCAGCTCCGCCGCCGAGCCCATCGGATAAGGCAACGCCTGGTCGTCCCTGGCCAGGTCGACGGCGAGCACTGACCAGCCCTGCTCAGCCAGGGTGAGCACGGTTGCCGCGCCGATGCCACGAGCAGCGCCAGTGACGATCGCGACCGGCATCAGCTGGTCCTAGGGGCGAAACCGGCCAGCGGGTCCTCGTCGCAGGCCCGGTCAGGTGGACGGCGCCGCCCGATCGTGACCGGCACCGGCGGCCGCCGATGCGAGTGATCGGGCGACGGCAACGGCGGGACGGTGTCAGCCTGCGCCGCCAGGGCGAGCGCCGCTTCGCCGTGACCACGCACGCATTCGGGGTCGGGTCCGGCCAGCGGCAACCCGGTGAAGAATTTCGCTGCCATACAGCCGCCCTGGCAGGCATCGAACGCCGAGCACGAGGCGCAAGTACCGGCCGACTGCGGCTCGCGCAGGGTCGCGAACAACTCGGACTCGCGCCACACTCGCGCGAATCCGCCGCGGTCGCGAACGTTCCCAGCCAGGAAGTTCTGGTGGATGGCGAACGGGCAGGCGTAGACGTCGCCCACCGGATCGATCAGGCAGACCACCCGGCCGGCCCCGCACAAGTTGAGGCCAGGCAGCGCCTGCCCGTACCCGGACAGGTGGAAAAAGGAGTCGCCGGTGAGGACGTCTTCGCCGTGGGCGACTAGCCAGTTGTAGAGCTCCCGCTGCTGCTCGGCGGTCGGATGCAGGTCGGCCCAGACGTTGGCACCGCGCCCGGCCGGGCGGAGCCTGGTCAGCCGGAGCTGGGCACCGTAGTGCGCTGCCAGCGCCGCGAAGTCGTCGAGCTGACCGACGTTCTGGCGGGTTACCACGACTGAGAGCTTGAAACCGCGAAAACCGGCATCCGCCAGGTTAGCCATCGCGTTCAACGCGATTCGGTGCGAACCGATCCCTCGGACGGCATCGTTGACCTCCGCCGTCGCGCCGTCGAGTGAGATCTGCACGTCCACGTAGTCAGATCCGGTCAGCCGCCGGGCGATCGCCGGGTTGATCTTGATGCCGTTGGTGGAGAACTTCACGCCGACGTGATGCGCGACCGCGTAGTCGACCAGCTCCCAGAAGTCGGGCCGCACGGTCGGCTCGCCGCCGCCGATATTGACGTAGAAGACCTGCATCCGCTCAAGCTCGTCGATCACCGCCTGGCACTCCACCGTGCTCAGCTCGCGCGGGTCACGGCGACCTGATGATGACAGGCAGTGCACGCACGACAGGTTGCAGGCGTAGGTGAGTTCCCAGGTCAGGCAGATCGGCGCGGACAGACCTTGGGCGAATTGCGCGGTGAGCGGCAGCGTCGCGGTCATGACTGACCGTCCCTGGCACAGATCATGGCCGAGCTTGCCAGCGTGGCGAGAGCACGCTCGAAGGCCGGCAGCGCCGCCGCGCTTACTCCGGCTGACTCGCAGGCCGAACGAGCGGTCGGGTGGTCGGCCAGTGCCTTGACCACGGTCAGCAACTGCGGGTCCTTAACGAACGAGAGCCGCCTGGTCCCGAAGTGGTAGAGCAACGCGCCGAACGGCTCGGGACGAACCGCGACCCGGTCATCCAGGCACCACGGCCGATCCAGGTCGATGGACTTAGTAGACACCGCACATGCCGTCAATCGAGACTTCCTCGACGAGCAGCTCTTCGGTCACCAGAACCTCCAGGCCCGGTCCTGGCACTGCTGGTGCCTGTGCGTCCTGATCCGGTGCCAGCACCTGGCTGTCTGCCACGGCGGTGATTGTCACGCTGCCTCCTCGTTATGGCACCGAGTGCCAGTAGATCTCGTCACAGTAGAGGCACTCAGTGCCATAGTGCAAGGGTGAACGATCAAGCACAGCGGCAGCCGGCCGGGTTCCCGCCGCCCGTAGCCGGCTGGCGCCGGGTTACCTCCCGCGCCGAGCTTGAGCACGTGGCGTTCGAGCTGTTCGATCGGCAGGGGTTCGAGCAGACCACCGTCGACGACATCGCGGCTGCGGCCGGCATTGGCCGCCGCACATTTTTCCGCTACTTCGGTTCTAAGAACGATGTCCCGTGGGGCGACTTCGATGCCGAGCTCACCCGCATGCGGCGACGCCTTGCCGCTACCGCACCGCAGGCACCGCTGATGGATGCGATCCGCCAGGCCATCGTGGACTTCAACCAGATGCCGGCTGAGCAGTGGCCGGCGCACCGGCGGCGGATGACGTTCATCCTCGGTGTGCCGGCCCTGCAAGCGCACTCGACTTTGCGCTTCGCCGCGTGGCGGCAGGTCATCGCGGATTTCGTCGGACAGCGCACGGGCGAACGGCCCGATGCCTTGCTGCCCCGCACGATCGGGCACGCGATGCTCGGGGTTGCCGTGGCCGCGTATGAGCAGTGGCTCGCCAGCCCGGACGATGACCTTTGCGAGCTGCTTGATGCTGGCGTCAGGGCGCTCGGGTCGGCTTTCTGCGCGGAGCAGCTTGCCGGGGGTCTTCCGGCGGGTAACAACTCTGGTTACGGTATATGCACGAACTGAAACAGGTTCTACCGCGAGCTGCCGCCCGGGGAGCGCACGGCGGCACCGGTGAACCTTGTCCTGCGCGAGGTCGGGAACGAGACAAGGATGAGGCGATGAAGACCAAGGCCGCGGTGCTATACGGCGTGCACGAGAAGTGGCAGATCGAGGAAGTCGAACTCGATCCGCCGAAGGCGAAGGAAGTCCTGGTCAAGCTCACGGCCAGCGGGTTGTGCCACTCTGATGAGCATCTGGTCACCGGCGACATCCCGATGCCGTTCCCTGTGGTTGGCGGCCATGAGGGGGCCGGCATCGTGGTCGAGGTCGGGCCAGAGGTGGACCACGTCAAGGAGGGCGACTCGGTCGTTCTCAGCTTCCTGCCCGCGTGCGGTCGCTGCTCCTATTGCGCCCGTGGCATGCAGAACCTCTGCGAGCTCGGCATGTTCCTGATCAACGGCCCGCAACTCGACGGCACCTACCGCTTCCACGCGGGCGAGGCGGGTCTCGGCCAGATGTGCCTGCTCGGCACGTTCTCCGAGTACACCGTGGTCCCCGCGCAGTCCGTCGTGAAGGTCGACGACGGCACCTCGCTGGACAAGGCCGCCCTGGTCGGCTGCGGTGTCACCACTGGCTTCGGCAGCGCCGTCCGCACCGCTGAGACCAAGGCAGGCGACACGGTCGTCGTCATGGGCATCGGTGGCATCGGCATCAACGCGGTGCAAGGGGCCAGAATCGCCGGCGCGCGGAACATCATCGCCATCGACCCGGTGGAGTTCAAGCGCACCAAGGCACTTGAGCTCGGCGCGACGCACGCCGCGGCCAGCATTGAAGAGGCAGGCCCGATCGTGGGACTGCTGACCAGAGGCCAGATGGCCGACTCATTCATCATCACCACTGACGTCGCCGAAGGCGCCTACGTCGGCCCGGCGCTCGACATGGTCGCCAAGCGGGGTAAGGTCATCGTCACCGCCGTCGGGCACCCGGCCGAGATGCAAATTAGCGGCTCGCTGTGGATGCTGACGATGATGGAGAAGCAGATCCGTGGCTCGCTGTACGGATCGTCCAACGCCCAGCACGACATTCCCCGGATGCTCGAGATGTACAACAACGGCCAGCTCAAGCTCGACGAGCTGATCACCAGGGAGTACCCGCTCGAAGAGGTCAACCAGGGCTACGAGGACATGCGCAACGGACTGAACATCCGTGGCCTGATCCGCTACTGAATCGGCGCCGATGCCGGTCAGGGAGTTCGCTCCTTGGCCGGCGCCTCGGTTGTTCAAATTCGTGACCAGGCAAGACGGTTCTGGCTTTGGCGTACGCCGACTATGATGAGTCGGAGCTCAAATGCGCCAGATAAGCCGTGCTGGCGCGGATGACGGGGATTTGGATGGCCGTTGTGCATGAGCGCGGGAGCAGTTCCCGTGCGGTTCTCGCGGCTATTGTCGCCGATCCGGAGTTCGGTACTCGGGCACTGTCCCATCCGGCGACGCTGTTCAGCCTGTTCTGCGATTACCTGCCTGACGCGCCACGCGAAACTGGCCCGCTGCTCGCCGCCGCCCAGGTAGACGTTCCGCAGCTGCTGCGTGAGCACCTGGATCGCGGTCTGACCCGCCCGACGGCAATCCAGCTGGCCGCTAGCAGCATGGCCGCGCGTACCACGTTTTCTGACGAAGAATGCTTGTGGGCAGCCGCCGAGTTCGCTCTCGCCATCGGCCTGGCCACCTCAACTGATCTGCTGGCTTTACCGCCACCTGAGGACCTGGCCGCGACCAGCCCGGACGACCTGGCGGCTGGCGGACTGTCGATCTTGCCCGCCGGGCACTCACGTGAGCCTGACCGGCCTGACTCCCGGCGGAGGCGGTCACGCGACCCTCGGGTCTGGCTCGCCGTCATCGTGTCTGGCGCTCTGGTGGGAATACTCGCGGCCATCGGGATCGCGACCGCCATGACGTCCCAGCATCAGCTCGCCGGCCAGCACCCGCCGAGCCGGAGCAGCAGCCGCAGTCCGGCCGGCGGCCGCACCGCCAGCGCGAGCCCGGGCCGAGCAGGCGGCGTAGGCAGCCCGCTCACCTCATCCAATAGCGCTAGCCGGCCTGCCAGCGCAGCTCCTAGCCCTCGCCCAAGCGCCCCAAGCCCAAGCACCAGCCCGGTCATCGCTCCCCCGCCGGACCCGACTCAGGTCGCCAGCGCCTACATCACCGCCGTCAACAACCGCGACTGGCCCTACGCGTGGCAGCTCGGCGGCGGCAATATCGTGCTGACTTACCAGCAGCCGTCGGGTCCGCTGAGCTACTCCCAGCTGGTCGCATCCTTCGAGCACACAATCTCGGTCACGATCACCAGCCTGACATCCACTGGCGACGACGTAACGGTGCACGTCAGCGCACTTGACAGCGCGGGCGTGACCCAGTACTACCAGCTCAACCTGGTCGTCACCGGCGGCCGGATCATTTCAGGCTCGCAGTACTTCGTCGGCCCCTGACTGATCTCGTGCCGCACTGGTCGGGAACGGTGACTATCACCCGCGAGAGCTGACCAGGTAAACCGACTCGCCACGGAGCGCGTCAGATGTTCGCATTGCGGGACAGCCGACGCGCGGGTGGAAGGGCGGGATCGTCATGGGCCTGATTCACGAGCTGGAAGCCAGATCCTGGCGAGCCGAAATCCTGGCCGCGACGCGCGTGACCGCCGCGATTGCCGCCGCGCTGGCCGGACTGGCCGGACTGGCCGGACTGGGCGGCACGACAGCGACCGCGACCGCTGCAAGCCTGGCTGGACCTACCGGGCCAGCATGGCACAGCGCGCAGGCCGGCGGCCGAGCTAGCGCGGAGGCAGTCAGCCCAGATGGCACGACCATTTACGTGACGGGGTATACCACCACCCTCACCAACTCGGCCGCGAACTACCGCACGATCGCTTACAACGCGGTCAGTGGAGCGCCGCTGTGGACGGCGACCTACAGCGGCCCGGTGGGCCAAGACCAGGCCGTGGCCATCGCGGTGAGCCCGCTCGGGACCAGTGTGTACGTCACCGGCTCAAGCAGAGGCACTAATGACGTGATTCAGATCGCGACGGTCGCCTACGCTACCGCCACTGGCACCCAGCAATGGGTGGCAAGGCACGCCGGCGAGACCGCGAATGCGATAGCGGTCAGCCCTAATGGGTCACGCGTGTACATCAGCGCCTTCAACGGCGAGGGTCGCAGCGGACCCGACATGACGATCGCTTATGACGCTGCTACCGGCAGCCAGCGCTGGCTCCGCTATCAAAGCGGCAGCAACCTGGCCGGCCTGGCGATCAGCCCGGGAGGGCGCACCGTCTACCTGCTTGGCCACAGCACGGTGGCCTACAACTCATCGACAGGTGCGACCAGGTGGTCACGCGGCTTTGCCGGGGTCCAGCCAGACACCCCAATAGCGGGGGCCGTCAGTCCGAACGGCAAGACGGTCTTCGTCACCGGACCGGCCTTCAATGATTACGACACCATCGCCTACAGCGCCGCGACGGGCAAGCAGCTATGGAACAAACGTTACGACGACCCTGCCCACCGAACCGACACGCCGCACTCGATCGCCGTCGGGCCGGATGGCAACGCGGTCTACGTGACCGGGTCAAGCCGAGGAGTCGGCTCAAAGGGTGGCGCCGGATTCGACTATGCGACAGTGGCCTACAGTGCCGCCGCCGGCAAGCCGTTGTGGGTCAAGCGGTATGCCGGGCCGACGAAGGCGACGGACGGTGGCCGCGTCGCGACAGTCAGCCGAAGCGGCCACACGGTCTATGTGACCGGGAGCGTGCACCTCACCTTTACTCCTGGTGTCCCGCCGACCACATACGCCACGGTCGCCTACGCTGCGGCCACGGGCGCGCAGCAATGGGTCACGCTCTACAACCCCGCCACCGGCTGCAACAACACGGTGGCCGGCGCCGTGATGTCCCAAGACGGCAGCCAGCTCTTCGTCGCTGGCAGCAGTTTGTCCCTCTCCGGCACTCCTGCGATTAGCTACGAGATTTTCGCCTACAGGATCTAAAAAGGCCTGGCTTGACAACGGTTGCCACGCTGTGCCTTTTTAGTCGCTATGAACGCAGCGGGACCTGAACCAGTCGCCATCTACACTCCTGGACGACAGCTTCTGCGGCTCACCATATCCAGCCTGCTACTGAGCGCTGCGTCGGCCGCCATAATCGTCACCCAGCCCGATGGGATTTTTGGCCTGGTTGTCGGTATCATCGCGCTTGCGTTCTTCGGGCCTATCGCACTCGTGATGCTGGTGCGAGTGCTGCGGCGAAGCCCGGTGCTCTTGCTTGATCAGGCTGGGCTCACCGATCGAGCCGGGATCCTCAGTGCGGGCTTCGTGCCGTGGAGCGAAGTGCGTCACATAGCCAAGCACACGTTGCGGGCACAGCAATACGTGGCAATCACCGTGAGCGATCCCGCCGGGCTGCTGCGGCGACTGCCCGTCTGGCAGCGCCCGTTGCGCAAGCTGAACCGCCAGCTCGTCCGGGGCGATGTGCTCATCCCGGCTACGGTACTGCCGATGTCGCCAGAAGAACTGGTGCGAACCATGCGGTCAATGCGCAACCACGCAGGTCAGTCCTAGCACCAAGGCTATTCTCGCTATGCGAAGCTGTCCGATTACTTAGAGTAGTGGTACCACCTTCCCGCGCCTAGCGGCCAGCGAGAAAGAAGGTACGTCGTGCGCCAAGCATGGACATCTACCGCGAGGAGAAAGCGAACAAAGCCCCGGTAGAACTATGGACCTGCACCGGCGGCGCCAACCAGCAATGGGAACTCCCCTGATTGCCTGGCGCCTGGGTGCCATGCTGCAAGACGTTCATGCCTTCGGTCGGCCACCGCATGCGATGGCCGACCGAAGGTGCGGGAAGGATGGAGTTGTCGTGATGCCGATTCGGCGTCATGCCGCTGGAATGACCTCATGGGTGGTGCTTGACAGCGCTTTATCGGATTCTGGGCGCCGGGCTAGGCCGAAGCCGAAGATCCCGGTCAGGAAGGCGATGGTGCCCAAGCCAAACATCGTCAGCGCGGCGATGTAGGCGATCTGAGAGACCTTCCACCAGCCGAATGCGTTGAGCAGCATGCTACGCAGCGAGTCACCGCGGAACACGGTCTGGACCTGTGCTGCCAGTGCGGCGTTCTTCGGGTTGGCCAGGGAGGCGGCTGACAGCTGGGAGTAGGTCTTGCCGCCGCCGATCTCGCGCAGGTGGACGGCGATGAAGTGGTCGGCATAGGCCTCGGCCTGCTGTCCGGTCACTAGTTCCTGGCCGGCGTACTGAGACACCGATGGAATCATCGACGGGGTAATCTCGGTCCCTGCCTTGGGGTGGGCGAACGCCGCCGCCGGCGGGAAGTACACCTGCTGGGCGGCCAGTTGGCTATGGACCTCGTTGTGAATGTAAGCCGACCCCCACAGCGCCAGCCCGCCGGCGGCGAGCAGAATCACGCCGAGGGCCACGCCCACGGTCCCGAGAAGCTTGTCGAAAGTGTTGCGGCGCATTGTCATTTCTCCTGTCTTGCCGCCGGCCCGTCACCGCCCCGGCGATTCCTGGCTGATGAGGCGAGTCTGCCGCCTGCGCCCCCACCTCCGGCACTGCCGGACGCCCCGCATCTCCCAGGACTAAAGCCCTCACCTTTCGTGGCCAATTACCGCTGCTGCCGCAGGCAGCTTTCTTGGCATCAGCCAGCGGCCTGAGCGCGATCGTGCAGTCCGCCGAATCGGGCGCGCTTCCTTTTGAGGGTGGTCGTGGTCGAGATGGCCACGTAACTGCTGGTACTTGTGCGGTCGCTGGTGCTCCCAAGACGCCGCATGCTCGAATGGCGCTGCGGCCGAGCATCGGCTGCAGCCGGGCCCGGACCTGGCCATCGGGTCCGGACAGCAGTGCCGTGGTCCGCCGCCGCAGGTTGCACTGGTCGCACCGTCTGCGTTCGTGGCGCTTGTCCTCGATTCCGCAGCGGCCGCACGTGTCAGCCTCCGGGTCGGCCCGCGGCGGGCGGGGCGGCGGTGGCCCGCCGCCAGCCGAGACACTGGAGCACCTGGCCAGCTACCTGCCCGAACTCCTCACAGCCAGTGCCAGCGAGCCCGTCGAGCGGAAGGCAGCCGTCGAAGCACTCATCCACGAAATCCGCATCAGCGACGAAGGACTCATCCCCGTGTACAAAATCCCCAGCCCAGGCACTCCCGTCCCAGGCCAACCAGAACCCGCGAACCTAAAAGCGGTTCGCACAATGGGTCATCAGGTGGGGCCGGTGGGATTTGAACCCACACTGGCAGGATCCTAAGTCCTGTGCCTCTGCCGTTGGGCTACGGCCCCGCGGGGAAACAGTCTCCCTGACTCGCTTGGTTTCGCCAAACTGGGGTGAACGATCTGCTCGGCACGTTGGCGCCGGTCAGGCGCCGAGGTCCTTACGTAGCCTGGCGACGTGACCGGTGGCCTTCACTCCGTAGTAGGCGCGCTCGACCTTACCGTCGGCGTCAATGACGAAGGTCGACCTGATCACGCCGACCGAGGTCTTGCCGTACATCATCTTCTCGCCGTAAGCACCGTAGGCCTTGTGCACCTCGCGGTCGGGGTCGGACAGCAACGGGAAGGTCAGTCCGTCTCGCTCGCGAAACTTGGCCAGCTTCGCTGGGCTATCAGGAGAAACGCCGAGAACCTTGTAGCCGGCGCCGGCAAGGTCCTTCTTGCTGTCACGGAAGTCGCAGGCCTGCTTCGTGCATCCCGGCGTCATCGCGGCCGGGTAGAAGTAGATGATCACCCGCTGGCCGCGCAGCGCTGACAAGGTGACCTCATGTCCGCTGTCGTCGGGCAGGGTGAAGTCGGGTGCGGCTTCGCCGGGCTCAAGCCGTGGGTTGGTCAAGAGTGCTCATCCCTCCAGTCGTGACCTACCGTACCTGCTGGGTGCTGGGTCGTGCGGGGCAGTCAGCGCAACCAGACGGCACCATAGTGGCGGCCAGCGGACAGCTTGCGCAATAGATTTCATCAGCTATCAAACGGTCGCAATATTGCGCCGACACTACCTGCTATTATTGAGTTCAATGCGCTGGCATTGCTGATAGCATTCCCTCATGATTTCGCTCTTTGCCCATTCAGCGTTTCACCTTAATTGCACATTCCGCCGATCATCTCCGGTCATTACGGCGGCCATCGTCGTCGCCGTCGGCGCCGGTGCCGTGCTCGCCACGGCCGGCTGCTCGTCGAGCAAGTCCAACGGCAAGAACTCGGTCGCCACCTCGACCGAGACCGCCGCCGCCAGCGAGGCGCTCAAACTGGCCTCCGACGAGTCGCAGCGGGTCAAATCGCTCACCGCGAATCTGACGGTGCATTCGACTGGCACCGGGGCCAGCAAGTTGACCGGCGAGGTTAACTTGCAGTTGCAGCCAACGACAATTATCGCGGCGTCATTTAATGTCGCCCCGACAAAGTCGCCTGCCATACAGCTTGGCGAGATTCTGACCGGATCGGCCGTGTATTTCAAGGATCCAGCCTTTACCAAGGCCGCTGGGAAGCCGTGGGTTAAGGCTGACATCTCCCAACTGTCGACTAGCGCCGGAGTGAGCCTAGGGTCGCTGCTGCAGAATCTGGAGAGCAGTAACCCGCTGGATCAGGCCAAGCTCTTCAGCGCCTCGAAGAACGCGCACCTGGTCAGAACTGCCGTCATCCATGGCGTCAAGACGACCGAGTACGCCGGTACTTACTTGCCGGCCGACGCGCTCGCCCAACTGAGTCCCAAGCTACGCAAGCTGATGGGTCCCACGCTGCGGGCGATCGGCCCGAACGCGGTCCAATTCGAGGTCTGGCTGGACGCCAATCATCTGGTCAGGAAGGCTGAGGACCTTGACAACGTGCATGGCCAGGTCGTCAGGACGGTGCTCGACGTCACCTCGATCAACAAGCCGGTGCACATTAAGCTGCCGCCATCAAGCCAGGTCGCCCCGCTGCCGCATATCTGAGCCGCTGCCGCGCAGGGGTGAGCCGCCCAGTTAGCCGACGAGGTGCTCGGCGATTACTGGCACCAGGCTGCGGAACGCTCGGGCCCGATGGCTGATCGCGTCCTTCTCGGACGCGCTCAGCTCCGCCGTCGTACGGGACTCGCCATCCGGCACGAAGATCGGGTCGTAGCCGAACCCGTTGGTACCCCGCGGCGCACTGATCAGGTGGCCGTGCACAGTGCCCTCGTGCACGAACTGCGCGCCGGAAGGCAACGCCAGCGCGGCGGCGCAGGCAAAGTGCGCCCCGCGCCGCTCCTGCGGCACGTCAGTCAGCTGGGCTAGCAGCAACTGCAGGTTCGCCGTGTTGTCGCCGTGCCGACCGGCCCAGCGGGCGGAGAGCACGCCTGGCATCCCGTTGAGAGCATCGGCGCAGATGCCGGAATCGTCAGCAACTGCGGGCAGCCCGGTGAACTCAGCGATCGCGTTCGCCTTGAGCAGGGCGTTCTCGGCGAAGGTGGCACCAGTCTCGGCTACGTCAGGAGCGCCAGGGAACTGGTCGAGCCCGACCAGGTCAACGGCGACCTGACTGGCCGCCAGGATCCTGGTCAGCTCGATGAGCTTGTCCGGGTTGGCCGTGGCCAACACCAACCTGGGCAGGTCGGTCATGCGGCCAGAGCTTTGTGCTGCAGGGCGGTCAGCTCGGCGCACCCGGCCACCGCCAAGTCGAGCAGCTGATTCAGCAAGTCCCGGTCGAATGGCTCACGCTCGGCCGTACCCTGCACCTCGACGAACTTGCCGTCACCGGTGCAGACCACGTTCATATCGGTCTGCGCTGCCACGTCCTCGTCGTAGCACAGGTCGAGCCTGGGCTCGCCATCGATGATGCCGACGCTGACCGCAGCAACCGAAGTTGGCAGCGGGCTGCCGCGCAGTCGCTTCCTGGCGGCCAGCCAACTGATCGCGTCGGCCAGGGCCACGTACCCGCCGGTGATCGCCGCCGTCCTGGTGCCGCCATCGGCCTGCAGCACGTCACAGTCGATCATGATCGAGTTCTCGCCGAGCGCCGCCAAGTCGATGCAGGCCCGCAGCGACCGGCCAACCAGCCGGGAAATCTCGTGCGTTCGGCCGCCGACCCGGCCCTTCACCGACTCTCGGTCGTTCCTGGTATTCGTGGACCTGGGCAGCATGGCGTACTCGGCGGTGATCCAGCCGAGCCCGCTGCCCCGCCGCCAGCGCGGCACGTCCTCTTGCACACTGGCCGCGCATAGCACGCGAGTCGCGCCGAATTCGACGAGCACCGAGCCTTCCGCGTGGTCGAGCCAGCCTCTGGTGATCTTGACCTCGCGCAGTTGATCTGGGCGACGTCCATCTGGTCGGGACATGCGCGCTAGCGTAGCGGCTCAGGGCACCCGTCCGGTCAGTGCCCGGCTACGCGGCGGCGCGATCGGGTGCGCCGGCCTTGATCCACTCGCACACGGCGCGCACACCGTCGACCGGCTTGGTCTTGGCACTCCAGCCGAGGTCGCGCCAGGCCCGCTGCACCGCAAGCGCGCTGCGCTGCAACTCCCCCGGCCGGGCCGGCGCGAAGATCGGCGCCATCGACTGGCCGGTCACCTCGCCCACCACCTGTGCCAACTCCAGGATGCTCATCTCGGTGCCGGTGCCGACATTCCAGGTGCCTGGCCGCCTGCTGTCAGCAGCCGCGATGAACGCCGCTACCGCGTCGCCGACATAGACCAGGTCGCGGGTCTGGGTGCCATCGCCGAAGATGGTGGGGCGCTGGCCGGACAAAGCTAGGGAGCAGAAAATGGGCACCACGCCAGAGTCGCCCGTCGGATCCTGACGTGGTCCGTAGACATTCGCCAGCCGCAGTACCGAGTGGGTGCTGCCATGCAGCCGGTTGTACAGGCCGAGGTACTGCTCCGCGCAGTGCTTGCCGATGCCGTAAGGCGACTCGGGCAGCGGGAGGACATCCTCAAGCGACGGTATGGGCGCGTCCCGGCCGTAGAGCGCACCACCGGTCGAGCACATCAATACCCTGGCGTCGACGGCGCGAGCCGCCTCAAGCACGTTGATCGCGCCGATCACATTGGTCTGGGCGTCGAAGGCAGGCTGGGCCACCGAGGCGCGTACGTCGATCTGGGCGGCGAGATGACAGATCAGCTCGGGACTGACCGAGCGGATCACCTCGCTCAGCGAAGCCGCGTCGGTGACGCTCACCTTGTGCAGCATGACGCGGTCATCCAGCCGCGCCAGGCGGCCTGCCGACAGATCATCGATTACCGCGACCTCATCGTCCCTGGCCAGAAAAGCGTCGGTCACATGTGATCCGATGAAGCCGGCTCCGCCGGTAACGATTACTCGCATGTCACGGCAGTCTATTGCGGCTGCCCGAGGGACTAGCGCATTTGCGCTGTCCGATCAGCGCCCTAGCCGGACCTGGCGGCCAGCCTGGGCCAGCGAGATCGGCCCGTCGTATTCGGCACCGGCCTGATCGATCAGCTGGTCTTTGCTATTCCACGGCACCAAATGGGTCAAGATCAGCTCACCAGCCCCGGCTCGGGCGGCGTGCTGCCCGGCTTCGCGTGCGGTCAGATGCAGATTCGCTGGCAGCCCGTCGACCTCGGGGAACGATGCCTCGCACAAGAAAAGGTCCGCGTCAGCCGCGAGATCCACGAGCGTGTCAGACACGCCGGTGTCAGCTGAGTAGGCGATGGTTTGCCCGCCTTGAGACAGCCGAAAGCCGAACGTCTCCACCGGATGACTCAGGCGGCCGGTGACGACCGTGAACGGACCAATTTCGATGGTTCCTGGCGTCAGCGTGGTGAAATTGAACCTCGCCGCCATCGACTCGGCTGATTCACCGCCGGACGCGCGGTCAAGCCGCGCGATCGTCCCGGCCGGCCCGTAAAGCGGGATCGGGTCAAGCTGGCCAGCCGGGTGATACGTGCGAAACACGTCATAGGAGCACATGTCCAGGCAGTGGTCAGCGTGCAGATGGCTGAGGCAGATCGCGTCCACCTGATCGAGCCCGACGTGCCGCTGCAGCGACCCGAGCGCACCGTTTCCCAGGTCAAGCACCAGCCGGAAGCCCTCGGCCTCGACTAGATAGCATGAGGACGCGCTATCGGGGCCGGGGAAACTGCCTGAGCACCCTACGATCGTCAGGTTCATGACTTATAAGGCTACAAGTGGTTGATGCGGCTGCGACGACTTCGCCCCCTGGCCGGCTTCGAGAAGTGTGTACCGACTTCGAGATTGATCGTCGCAACATCTACCGAGAAGGTAGAAAAGGCGGCATGATCCCTGCAAGACCGGATGGCATCCGCAGGAGAGTTCATTGGGCGAGCAGGCGACCGAATCACCACACGTGATACCTCGCGCCCTGGCCGAGCCGACCGAGCCGGTGACGAAAGCCTGGATCGGCACGCTCGGCCTGGCCAGCCTGGTGATGTGGATGGCGGCGATTACGCCGCTGCAGGTGCTGATTCCCGAACAGCTGCAGGACATCGATCCGAAGGGCAAGATCCTCGCTCTCGGCCTGGTGTCCGCCTTCGGCGCGGTGTCCTCGCTGCTCGCGACTCCGATCGCTGGCGCGTTTTCTGACCGGACCACGCACGCCTGGCGCATCGCCCACCTGAACGGCCGCCGGCACCGCTGGACGATCGTCATGGCACTGCTCTCCGCGATCTGCCTCGGCCTGCTGGCCCCGCAGAAGTCGGTCGTGGGCGTCGCCATCTTGTGGGTGCTGTTCAGCGCCTTCCAAAATGGCGAGTACGCCAGCCTCAGCGCGGCTGTGCCCGACCACGTCCCGGTGAACCAGCGAGCAACGGTGGCCGGCTGGGTTGGCATGCCGCAGGCGCTCGGCCTGGTGATCGGGACCGCGCTGGTCGCTTACGTCTTCACGTCGCTCACCTCGGGCTACCTGGCGCTGGCGATCCCGATGTTCCTGCTCACCCTGCCGTTCGTGCTTGTCACCCCGGACTACCCGCTTGATCCTGAGCACCGGGACCCGATGTCGGTCCGCACGCTGCTCGGCGCTTTCTGGGTGAGTCCCAAGCGCTACCCGGACTTCGCCTGGGCCTGGATCACCAGGTTCCTTGTCTCGCTGGCGATCGGCATGGGCACCTTGTACCTGCTGTACTTCCTGCGCGACAAGGTGCATTACGCACATCCGGTGCAAGGCCTCTTTATCCTCATCGCGATTTATACGGTCATGGTGGTGATCACTGCGATCGTCGGCGGGATCATCTCCGACCGGATCGGCAAGCGCAAGCTGATCGTCACGGTCTCCGGCGTCTTTATCGCCCTAGCCGCGTTGCTGCTGACCTTCGTGGAGACCTGGTCGTCCGCCGAGGTCGCCGCCGTAGTTTTCGGCCTCGGCTTCGGCTCCTACCTGGCGGTCGACCAGGCCCTGATCACCCAGGTCCTGCCCGCTGCCAAGGACCGGGCCAAAGACCTCGGCATCATCAACATCGCGATCGTGGGACCAGCAGCCGTCGCTGGCGCGCTTTCGGCCGTCCTGGTCACACTCGGCGGTTATCCCACGCTGTACGCTGCCACCGCCGTTGTCGCGGCGCTCGGCTCGATCCTGGTGTGGCGAATCAAGAGCGTCCCCTAGCTGGCTCGTCCAGCTCGCCGAGCGATTAGGTTGCGGCGGGCGGGACCGGGCGCAGGGCACCACGGCCGACTCGGGCGATCTGCCGGCTTTGCGCGACCAGATTCCCGGCCGAGTCCCACACTTCGGCCTCTTCGTCGAACCAGCCACCAGCCACTTGCCGTCCCCTGGCCTGGACGGCGAGCAGCCCGGGCGCAGGCACCAGCCGCATGTGCATGGTCAGCTCGACCGTCGGCGCCCAGCCGGTGGCACCGAGCCCGAAGACCACAGGCGGCAGGCCGTCGACCGCGACGGCGAGCATGAGCGCGTCGGGATTCCTTGGCTCACGGAAGCTGAAGTAGCCCCGCATCTCCGGCAGCCCGGACGGCTGGCCGGCCGCCCAGCCGGTAACAGCTGGGTCAAGCAGCATGCTGACCTGCCCGGCGTAGCCGGGCGTCCCGTCGTCGGCGACGGTGCCGCGCCAGGGGCCGAGATTGACGCATTCCTCGGGCGCCGGCATGGCCGGCGCCGTGCCGGTCCAGCTGAGGTCGGCACCATCAGGCGCCGTCCCGGCCGACGTCGGCCGACTTTGCGGCACGATGCCAGTGGTGACGGTCGTTTCCAAAATTGGTTCATTATCCTGACTCAGCGTGGCGCGAGCCGTCGCCGCAGTGCGACCAGTCTTCAGCCAGGTCACGTCGATCTGAGCCGGTGCCAGCTTGGCGACCCGCAGAAAGTGCGCGCTGGTAGCGACCGGCTGCGGCAGTGGCGAGCAGTCGAGTACGGCGCGAAGCACGGTGGCGAGCAGTACGCCCCCATTGACCGCCGGGGGCGTACTGCCGCCGGGTGCGACCAGGGCGAACCGCTGATCAGGGTGGGCCAGATAGCGGCCCTCGCCGTCTTTGGTGACAGCGGTCGCCTCATCAAAGATCGTCATCTGCGAATATCCATTGTCTGATCACCCGTGCGCTGTAGGTGGTGGGGGGTGTCGCGGGAGGGGGCCGGTGGGTAGCGGGAGGTTAGGCCCAGAGCTCGCTTTCGAGCCTGGACTCAGCCTCGTCCAGGGTGCCGCCGTAGGCACCGGTCGACAGGTACTTCCAGCCGCCGTCGGCGACCAGTAGCACGATATCGGCGCGTTCACCCGCGTCTTCCGCCTTGGTGGCGATGGCGAGCCCAGCGTGCAGCACGCAACCGGCTGAAATGCCGGCGAAGATGCCCTCCTGCGCCACCAGTTGCCTGGTGCGCCGCAGCGCATCGGCGGCCGGGACGGAGAAGCGCGAGGTGAGCACAGAGTCGTCGTAGAGTTCGGGGACGAACCCTTCGTCCATGTTGCGCAGCCCGTAGACCAACTCGCCGTAACGCGGCTCGGCGGCGACGATCTTGACGTCGGGCACGTGCTCACGCAGGTACCTGCCGGTCCCCATCAGCGTCCCTGTGGTGCCAAGGCCGGCCACGAAGTGGGTGATCTCCGGCAGGTCAGCCAAGATCTCCGGGCCGGTCGTCTCGTAGTGCGCGCGCGCGTTGGCCTCGTTGCCGTACTGGTAGAGCATTACCCAGCTGGGGTTCTCGGCGGCGAGTTGCTTGGCCACCCTGACCGCCTCATTCGAGCCACCGGCCGCCGGTGAGTACACGATCGATGCGCCGTACATCTGCAGTAGCTGGGTGCGTTCAGCCGAGGTGTTCTCCGGCATCACGCAGATCAGCTTGTAACCGCGCAGCTTGCAGATCATGGCGAGTGAGATGCCGGTGTTGCCCGAGGTTGGCTCAAGCACCGTGCTGCCCGGGCTGAGCCTGCCTTGCTTCTCGGCAGCCTGCACCATGGAGAGCGCGACCCGATCCTTGACCGAGCCGGTCGGGTTCCGGTCCTCGAGCTTGGCCCACAACCGAGCCTGCGGACTTGGCGACAGATGCGGCAGGCCAACGAGCGGCGTGCCGCCTACCGCGTCAAGCAGCGAGTCGTAGCGCATAGGTCCATTGGGTTGATTGGATGCGGGTCAGGCGGCGCGGTCGGCGCAGCGTCAGCGTTCGCCGCCCGCCACGGCCGGCAGCACGGTGATCGTGTCGCCGTCCTTGACGGCGGTGCTCAGCCCGTCAAGGAACCTGACGTCCTCGTCATTCAGGTAGACATTAACGAAGCGGCGCAGGCCGGTGCCATCGACCAGCCGGTCGCGTAGCCCGGAATACTGCGAGTCAAGATTCGCGAGCAGGTCGTCCAGCGTGTCGCCAGAGCCCTCTACCGCCTTCGCGCCGCCGGTGAGCGGACGCAGGATCGTCGGGATCCGGACTTCGATGGCCATCGGTAACTCTCCAGACTTCGCGGGCGGCAGTCATTCCGCCAGTGGGAACTAAGCTCACGCCCCGATCATTCCGCCTGACCACTGCCGGAATCAGCGCTGGCCTCGACAATGTGCACCGGCTCCTCGCGCACCTCGCCGTCAGCGATCCGGTAGGACCTGACCTCGGTCTCCTCCGCCGCCCTAGTCGACACCAGCAGGTAATGCGCGCCCGGCTCGCTCGCATAGGAAATATCCGTACGAGACGGATAAGCCTGCGTCGCGGTGTGCGAGTGATAGATCACCACCGGCTCTTCGTCCCGTTCGTCCAGCTCGCGCCACACCGCGAACTGCTCCATCGAGTCGAATCGGTAGAAAGTCGGGGATCGCTCGGCGTTCGCCATCGCGATGAACCGCTCAGGGCGGTCACTGCCCGCCGGCCCGGCGATGATCCCGCAGGCTTCATCTGGATGGTCCGCCCTGGCGTGCGCGATCACCTGGTCAAGCAACTCGCGCGGTATCCGCAGCATGGGCGAGATCGTAACCGGCTGCTAGGACAGCGCCGCGACCAGGCTGCCCTGGATGTACGCGAGCCACTGGTATACCTGCACGTAGGCAGATCGCGGGTGGTCGGCTTCGACGTCCTCATCGAGTGCGTCGAAGTCATCGGTGACGCCGAGCCTGACCCCGAGCGCTAGCCTGACATCGTTGAGCGAGCGCAGCCAGGCTTCAGCCTCGTCCGGGCTTAGCTTGACCTTGCCGCCACCAGCCGGCAGGGTCGCGAGCAGGGTCTGGGCCGACTCGACCTTGGCTGAGCGCAAGCTCGACTCGGTATAGCGGCGGAATTCGCCAGCCGCTTCAGGGTCGTCGCGGTAGGCGTCTGGCAGCAGCCTCGCCAGTACCGGGTCATCGGGCAGCGCCTCGTCGCCTGATCCGTTATCGAGCAAGCCGACCAGGGTGGCGAGGTCGTCAGCCTCAGTCGTCGGCGCCGCGCGCTCCGGCTCGACCAGTTCGACCACCTGTTCGACCAGGTCCCTAATAATGGTCGCCTCTGGCCGTCCGAATCGGGCCGTCACGCCGTCACCGGTGCGGCGGAAACCCGCCATCAATTCCTCCGGGTCAGGGTCTTGTCCTGCCTCGCTCACGAGTCGTGACTCACCGTGGCCCATAGTCCGTAGCCGTGCAGGGTCTCAGCGTTCCGCTCCATCGCTTCCCTGGCACCAGCCGCCACGACCGCCTTGCCCTTCTGGTGCACGTCGAGCATGAGCTTCTCCGCCTTGGGCTTGGCATACCCGAAAACCCGCTGGAACACGTACGTCACGTAATCCATCAGATTCACCGGGTCGTTCCACACGATGGTCAGCCACGGCTCATCAACCGCGGCCTGCTCATGCGTTTCTGGCCTAGTGAGTTCTACCGGTGCGACGCTCACTCGATGCCACCTCCCTACCCCTAGTGTCCCACTCCGTATGCTGCCCCCGTGACCACCACGGGGTTGCTTACAGATCACTACGAGCTGACCATGATCAGAGCCGCGCTCGAAGGCGGTACCGCCGACCGGCGCACCGTATTCGAGATGTTCGCCCGTCAACTGCCGCCAGGCCGCCGCTACGGAGTCGTAGCCGGGACTGGCCGGTTCCTTGACGAGCTGGCCAAGTTCCGGTTTGGCCCCGTCGAACTCGACTTCCTGCGCGGCACCGGCGTGATCGACGAGCCGACGGCCAGGTACCTGGCCGGGTACCGGTTCAGCGGCAATATCTGGGGCTATGCCGAAGGTGATTGCTACTTTCCCGGTTCGCCGATCCTAGTCGTTGATGGCTGTTTCGCTGATGCCGTCGTGCTCGAAACGCTAGCTTTGTCGATTTTCAACCACGACTGCGCGGTCGCGTCCGCGGCATCCAGGATGGTCAGCGCGGCCGGATCGCGACCCATCATCGAAATGGGCTCGCGCCGCACCCACGAGATCGCGGCCGTCGCCGCCGCCCGCGCCGCCTACATCGCCGGCTTCGCCTGCACCTCTAACCTGCGCGCCGGCCTCGACTTCGGGGTGCCGACGGCTGGCACAAGCGCACACGCATTCACCATGGTGCACGATGACGAGCGGCAGGCGTTCGGCGTGCAACTTGAGGCGCTTGGCCTGGACACCACCTTGCTAGTGGACACATACGACGTGCCAACCGCCGTCAAGACCGCCGTCGAACTGGCCGGGTCCGCGCTCGGCGCGGTCAGGATTGACAGCGGCGACGTCGCCGCCGTAGCCAACGGCGTGCGGGCACAGCTCGATTCACTTGGTGCTGCCCATACCCGCATCATCGTGACCGGCGACCTAGACGAATACTCGATCGCCGAACTGGCCTTCGCGCCGGTCGACGGCTACGGCGTCGGCACCGCGCTGGTGACCGGCTCAGGGGCCCCGACCGCCGCGCTGGTCTACAAACTGGTCGCCCGGTCGGCTGATACCGAGCCCGTGCTCATCCCGGTAGCCAAGCGATCGGTTGGCAAGCCCACCATCGGCGGCCGAAAGTGGGCGGCCCGCGAACTCGACGCTAACGGGACCGCCGTGGCCGAGGTCATCGCGCTGACACCGATCACCACCCGGTCAGGCTGGCCAGCCGGAGCGGGCAAGACAGGGAGGCCTGGCTTGCGGCCGCTGCTGCGGCACTTGGTGCGGGACGGCGAGATCATCGGGGCCGAGCCACTGGCCGACGCCCGGGCCCGGCATCAGCAAGCGCTGGCCGAGTTGCCCGTCAGCACGCTCGATCACCGCCCGGGCGAGCCAGCGATTCCGACCAACATCGAAGCCGCACACGGCTAACTTTCGCCGACGCGCAGAGGTTAGCCTGCGCCCTCGGGGAGTGACTCGTAGATCTCCTTGCACTCCGGGCATACCGGATAGCGGTTGGGATCCCGGTTCGGCACCCAGATTTTGCCGCATAGCGCTACCACAGGCGTGCCATTGACCGCGCTGTCCATGATCTTGTCCTTCAGGACATAATGCGCGAACCGCTCATGGTCGCCGCCGTCACCGGTAGAAAGATCCGGCCTAATGTCAGGTACTACCTCGGTCACGGCGACAGCTTACGCCCCCGCTCTAAGTCCGGCAGCCAGCCCTCGGCGCAGCGACGCTAGTTGAGTACCGGGTCGTCTGGATAGGTGGCCAGCAGGGCCATCTCGCCGCCTTGGCGGCGCAGCACGGCCGGGTAGAGGCGTTGCGGGTCGGCGGCGAAAGCGTCCTCGGGCAGACCGTCGAGCACGAGCCAGGCACCAGCTTCGATTTCGCCCTCAAGCTGCCCGACGCCCCAGCCGGCGTAGCCGGCGAACACCCGCAGCGAGCAGATCCCGTCCGCCAGCAGCTGCGGCGGTGCACCGAGATCAACCAGCCCGATTCGGGACATTAGCTTCGATCCGGACAGCGAGCGCCAGCCAATCGGCTCGTCGCCGGCCTTGGGCAGCGCCAGCGCGAGCGCGCTGTCCGGCGCGACCGGCCCGCCCTGAAAGAGCACAGACGGCCCAGTCACCAGGTCCGTCCAAGGCTCAAGTACTTGGCGAACCGGGATCTCGCTTGGCCGGTTGAGCACGACCCCGAGGGTGCCTTCGGTCGGGTCGTCCTCCACGATCAGGACGATCGTGCGGCGGAAGTTGACATCGCCAAGTATCGGAGTCGCGGCGAGCAACTGGCCCGTCCGAGAGTCGGTCTGCATGGCACCATCATGCGCCTGCACACGTCGAACCGCACAGCCGGGCGGCAGATCATTACCCTGGCCACGAAGCAACGCGGCAAGTGCCTGACCGCTGGTTTAGAACAGCAGGCCGGACAGCCTGCTCCTGGCCTTGGCGACGCGCGGATCGCGTGGCGGCAGAAAGTCGAACAGGCCGAGCAGATGCAACCGCACCTTGTCGCGGTCGGCGCCCGCAGTGCGCCCGATGAGGCCAAGCAGCCGATCGAACGCCCGGTCGACCTGATCGCTGGCCATTTCCAGGTCGGCCACGTTGCACTGGGCCTCGGGGTCATCAGGTCGCTCGGCGGCAGCACTGATCACCTTCGCCGGGTCAAGCGAACTGACTCGCCGCAGCAGCTCGACCTGGGCCAGCCAGGCCTTGGCGACTGGATGACCAGGCGCGTCCTGCAGCACCTGGTCAAGTGCGTTCGCCGCGCCGTTCAAGTCGTTGGCGTCCATCGCGTCCTGAGCGGCCTTGAACCTGGGGTCGGACAGCAACTCCTCCTCAGGGCTGAGCGGCCGGCCGGGCTGATCGGCCCCCTGCCCGGCCTCATCGGGACCGGTGCCGTTGCCGCCACCAGGCAAACCAAGCTGGGTTGCCACCGCGAGGATCTGACTGAGCCAGGCGCGCAACTGCTGCTCAGGCAGCGCGCCCATGAACCCGTCAACTAGCTGCCCGCCGATCACCGCGACCACCATCGGGATGGACTGCACTTGCAAAGCCTGGGCCAGCTGCGGGTTGGCATCGACGTCGACCTTGGCCAAGATCCAGGCACCGGCCGCCTCGTCGGCCAGCTTCTCCAGCACCGGGCTGAGCTGCTTGCACGGTTCGCACCAGTCTGCCCACAGATCGATGATCACCGGGACTCGCTGCGACCGGCCAACCACGTCCGTGTTGAACGTCGCCTCGGTCGCCTCGATCACATAAGGCGAGTCGCTCGCCGGCGCATCAGCGGCCTGCTGCTTGCGCTTATTCACGGCCTGCCGGGCGCCGAGATCTACCGCCCCATACATAGAAAAGTTCCGCGGCTGTTGCATGGCTCCATCGTATTTGTTTGGCTGGGCTTGGTTGCCGCCTGCCGTCGCTGCGCGCTCGTTGGCTGCGAGTCAGAACGCCGGCGACTCGAAGTAACTGCCCCATTCTGCTCTGAGCGCATCGCAGATCTCGCCCAGCGTCGCCTCAGCCAGGGCGGCGTCGATCATCGGCGGAATCATGTTCGCACCGGAGCGAGCCGCGCCGATCAGGTCGGCCAGCGCCGCATCGACAGCGGCGCCGTCGCGCCGCGATCGGCGCTGCGCCAGCTCGCGCACCTGAGCCTGCTCCACCTCATGGCTGACCCGCAAGATCTCGATCGGCTTTTCCACGCTGTCGGTGTGGCAGTTCACCCCGACGATTTTCTTCGAGCCCTTCTCCAGTTGCCGCTGATAGACAAAGGACGCCTCAGCGATCTCGGCCATAAACCAGCCGTCCTCGATCCCGCGCAGGATGCCGCTGGTCATCGAGCCGTCCCGGCTGAACTCGCGGATCTTGGCGAAGATCTCCTCGGCCTGCGCCTCCAGCCGGTCAGTCAACGCCTCGATATACCAGCTGCCGCCAAGCGGGTCGGCGACGTTCACTACGCCGGTCTCCTCCATGATCACCTGCTGGGTGCGCAGCGCGATCTCGGCCGCTTTCTCGCTCGGCAGCGCGAGCACCTCGTCAAGGGCGTTGGTGTGCAGCGAGTTCGTCCCCCCTAGAACTGCGGCGAGTGCTTCGATGGCAGTTCTTACTACGTTGTTGTCCGGCTGCTGCGCGGTCAACGAGACGCCGGCGGTCTGAGTGTGGAAGCGCAGCCATTGCGCCTTCTCGGTCTTCGCGCCGTAGACGTCACGCATCCAGCGCGCCCAGATCCGGCGCGCGGCCCGGAATTTGGCGATCTCCTCGAAGAAGTCGATGTGCGCGTCGAAGAAAAACGACAGCCCAGGGCCGAACACGTCGATATCGAGCCCTCGGCTCAGGCCAAGCTCGGCATAACCAAAACCATCAGCAAGCGTGAAAGCAAGCTCTTGGGCAGCTGTCGAACCAGCTTCCCTGATGTGGTAACCGGAGACTGACAGCGGCTTGTAGGCCGGGATCTCGGCGGCGCAGTACTCCATCAGGTCACCGATCAAGCGCAGGTGCGGCTCGGGCGGGAACAGCCACTCCTTCTGCGCGATGTACTCCTTGAAGATGTCGGTCTGCAGGGTGCCGTTGAGCTTGGACAGGTCCGCGCCCTGCCGCTTGGCAGCGGCCAAGTACATGCAAAACACTGGCGCGGCAGGCCCGCTGATCGTCATCGACGTCGTCGTGTCAGCCAGCGGAATGCCGCCGAATAGCACGTCCATGTCGGCGGCCGAGTCGATCGCGACGCCGCAGTGCCCGACTTCGCCAAGGGAGCGCGGGTCATCGGAGTCCCGGCCCATCAGGGTCGGCATGTCGAAGGCCACGGACAGGCCGCCGCCGCCCGCCTTGAGCAGCATCTTGTAGCGCTCGTTGGTCTGCACCGCGTTGCCGAAACCGGAGAACTGCCTGATCGTCCAGGCCCGGCCGCGATACCCGGCCGGGTACAGGCCCCGAGTAAATGGGTACTCCCCCGGCCAGCCGATCCGCTCAGGCACCGCGCTGCCATCGGCCGGCCCGTAAACCGGGTCCAACTCCAGCCCTGACAGCGTGGTGAAATCGGCGTCCCTGATCTTGGACTTGTCGTAACGCTGCTGCCAGCGAGCCCGGCCGTCGTTGATCGCGTTCACGAGTACCTCCAGCAGCCGCCTAGCCAGGCCCCCATTGGCCTGGCCAGTTAGTAGGACGTCCTACTAATACTCAGGTTCCAGTCTAAGCCGAGCGAAGTTCCAACCATCGAGGCAGCTGCGGCGTCTTGAGGTGCGCACGAGTTGACCGAGCCCGCGCTGAAATGTGTGGTAAAACGAATGCGGAATCTCACCAGCGACGTCGGCTGTTTCGCGACAGCCGGCGAGGTGGCAACCCTGCACCCATCGTGGGCCGTGCCGTCAATGCCGGCGGCCAAGCAAGGAAACTCAGTGCCCAGGCTGCGATCGGGCGACCGTGAGGCCGCCGAAGAGCTATTCAACGCCTGCTACCCCAGGCTCGCTGGCTGGTGCCGGCGGCTGGTCGATGACGACGAGACCGCGCACGAGATCGCCTCAGAGGCATTTACCCGGCTGCTGTCCCGCTGGTCGAAGCTCGACAACCCGCAGAGCTATCTGTACATGATCGCCACCAACCTGATTCGCGATCACTGGCGCAAGACCAGCAGGGAACGCCGGGCGATGAAGACCGTGACCGCCGCGATGCCAGTCGAGCCGGCCTGGCACCAGAGCCAGGACGTCGACGTGCGTGCCCTGATCGAGGATCTGCCACCGAAGTTGCGCAGCGCGTTCTTGCTGCACTACTACGCCGGATTTGGAGTCAAGGAGGTCGCCAGCATGCTCGGGCGACCGGAGGGAACCGTGAAGGCTGACCTACACCACGCGCGAGCCAAGCTCAAGGCGGCGGTAGGTGAGATCGCGTGAGCGAGAACTACGACCCGGTTGATAACTGGTTGCGTACCGACGTGGAGTTGCTGAGCCCGCCGGTCGGCACGTTCGAGCGGGTTCAGCGCCGGGCCAAGCGACGCAAGACGGTCGTCGCGATGAGCACGGCAGCTGCCGTCGCGGTCGTCGTCGCCGCCGCAGCGGCGCTGCCGCAGCTCATTTCGCTGCCTGGCCAAGGCGGCCCAGAACGGGTCAACACGCACACCTCGCCTTCACCTTCGCCTTCGCCTTCGCGGCACTCACCCAAGGCCAAGTCGCCTAGGTCGGTTGGCAGCGCCAAGGCACCAGGCACCGACCTGGCGATCACCAGCTCAAGCTTCCCGGCCGCGGCCCGCTTCGCGCCGACCTCGATCACCTTCGTCGGCAGCGCCGTTGGCGCGGTGATCGGGCAGACCACGACGTCCTGTCCGGTGGGCAAGACGTGCACCACGATCGCCGGCACCATGAACTACGGGCAGTCCTGGACGTGGGCAGGCGCGCCGCCGGCCGGCGCGCCCGACGGCGGCAGGGGCGTCAGCCAGGTCAGATTCCTCGACGACAACAACGGCTGGGCGTTCGGCCCGCAACTGTTCGCCACGCATAACGGCGGCGCGTCCTGGACGGCGATTCACTTGCCAGGCCGAGTGGTCGATCTGGCGACAGTCGGCGGTGCGGCGTTCGCGGTGGTGGCCCGTTGCTCAGGCACCGGGGCCAACTACACGGCTGGCTGCACCAGCTTCGCCCTCTACACTTCGGCCTTCAACGCCAATGACTGGCAGCAGGTCGATGGCGCGGCCGGTCACCAGGCCGTCGTGCCCGGCGGGCTACAGTTCACCGGGCAGTACGGGTACCTGCTGGCCGGATCTGTGCTATACGCCGGCTCGCCTGCGGGCGGCCCCTGGAGCGCGGCCAAGATCACGTCGAAGACAGTGCCGAGCTGCCTGACCGACAACGGCCAGCCCGGCAACAGCCAGGCCGGCAACGGCCAGGCCGGCAACGGCCACGCCGGCAACGGCCAGGCCGGCGGCGGGTCCGGGCTGATCGCGCCTGGGGTCTCCGGCCAGCTCTACCTGACCTGTCAGCCGCTGGTCGGCCAGGCCAAGCTGTACTCCTCCCCCGACTCCGGCCAAACCTGGTCGCTCGCCGGGCAGGCCGACGTCTCCGGCGTCGCTGCCTCACTGGCCGTGGTACCGCAAGGCGGCACCGACGGCGGTGCCGTCGTGCTCGCGACCAGCGCGGGAATCTACCTATGGACCGGCACCCACTGGCACCCCGCCAAGCTGGGCGGACCGAGCCCAGCAGGCGGATTCAGCTTCGTCGGCATGACCACCAACCAGCTAGGAGTAGCCCTGCCGGCGAACCCACAGCTCAAGGAGATCTACCTAACCTCCGACGGCGGCCTGACCTGGCACCAACACTCCATCTAACCCAGCACAACCACCCGCCCGCCCGCCCGCTCGCCCCCGGCCGCCCGCTCGCCCCCGGCCGCCCGCTCGCCCCCAGCCGCCCGCTCTCCCCCGGCCGCCCGCTCGCCCCCAGCCGCCCGCTCGCCCCCGGCCGCCCGCTCGCCCCCGCCGTCCCGCCCGCTCGCCCCGGCCCCCTGCCCGCCCTTGCCGCCGCCCGCCAGCCCTTGCCGCCGCTCGCTCATGCCGCCGCTCGCCCCTCGCCGCCTCCCGCCCGCCCCAACCCTTCCTGCAACAGCAACGGGGTCGCCCCGTTGCTTACCTGATAGCAACGGGGCGACCCCGTTGCTGTTGCGAGGGCGGCTTTGGCAGCGGATGGCTACTTGGTGAAGTCGCCGGCCGCTACGCGGAGGTTTTCCAGCAGGTCGAACATGACGTCCAAATCGCCGTCCTGGTAGCCGCTGAGGCCGAATTCGGCCGACATCAACTCGGCAGTTGCCGCCTCGACGAGCTCGCGCCCGGCGGGGGTGATCTCAGCTAGCGTGCCGCGCCGGTCTGCTGGGTTAGGTTGCCTGGTCACCAGTTTGGCCTGCTCAAGACGGTTGATCGTGTTGGTGACGCTGGTCGGGTGCACCATCAGCCGCTCCCCGATCAGCCGCAACGGCAGCGAGCCGGTGCGGCTGAAGCTGAGCAGCACGAGCGCCTCGTAGCGCGCGAACGTCAGGCCGAATGGCCGCAGCAGCGCATCGAGTTCGCCTAGCAGGATCTGGTGCGCCCGCATAATCGAGGTGGCGGCGGCCATCGCCTTAGCGTCGCCGAACCGGCGTTGCCAGATTGCCGCCGCACGCTCGATCGGGTCGAACGGCAACTCCAGCGGCTTGGACACAGCCACAACGTATCGGCTCGCCACGAAACAAGCACAGGCAGAGACGTCTCGCCGCGCCGCGCCCGCCCGCCGCGCCCGCTCACCGCGCCGCGCCCGCTCACCGCGCCGCGCCCGCAGCGCCCGCCCGCAGCGCCCGCCCGCAGCGCCCGCCCGCAGCGCCGCTCACCGCGCCGCGCCCGCCCGCCCGCAACGCCCGCCCGCCCGCAACGCCCGCCCGCCCGCAACGCCCGCCCGCCCGCAACGCCCGCCCGCAGCGCCGCGCCCGCCCGCCGTGCCCGCCGTGCCCGCCGCGCCCGCCCGCCGTGCAGTGCCGCGCCCATGACCGTCACGGAGGGTCTTCGGAGCCGCAAATCTTCGCTGTACGCATGTGACCTCGGAGAATCCGGGATGGCGCTGGCTTTGCCTACGGGACTGCGGAGGTTACGCAGGCTAGGCTGCGGGCCGGGGACCAGGGCTTTACACGCACGTGACCGAGTCGAGATCCGGGGGGAACGATATGCGGTCCGGTCACGCCGCTGCGGCTATTACTCCGGTCTTGGCTGCCGGGGTCGGCGCCAAGGAAGCAGGCAAGTATCCAATCCGGCTGGCCAGCTTCCGGCTGGACGCATCGGAGCTGAGCCGCGCGGCGCTCGGTATCGTGACGCCGCGTTGCGCTGCGTCGACGTTGCTAGTTGGTTTGCTGTCCGGTCGGATCGCGCCGGCCTACGGCCAGCTACTCGTACTTGACGAAGACCTGACCACCGCAGCGGGCCGGGCCAAGGTGCGGTCAAGAATCGGCATCGCCAGCCGGAGCGGCTTCCTTTGGCCGACGATCACCGTCCGCGGTCTGGTCGAGCGAGCCGCCCGCACGCACCGGCAGCCGCCCAGGCAACGGCGACCGCCCAGGCAACAGCAGCCGCCCAGGCGGAAGCAGTCGCCCGGGCAGAGGCAGTCGCGCAACGACCGGCAATTGCTCGCCGCCGCGATTCTGGACCGGCTGGCACTGCTGCCGTGGTCGGCGGTGCCGGTGCGGGACGCACCAGAGATCGTGGCGCGCCGAGCCCGGCTGGCTGCTGCCTGCGTGTACCAGCCGGAGTTGCTGATCATCGACGGACTGTTCGATCAACTGCCGGTCATCGACCGCATCGGGCTCGCCAAAACCGTGGCCGAGCTCAAACGGGACACCACCGTGGTCGCCATCGGCCAGGACGCGGATGCGCTACTCCTCTTCTGCGATCAGGTGCTGATACTGACCGGCGGCATCGTGATGGGGCAACGGCGGCTACCAGCGGCCGCGGTGCACGAGATCATCGAGCGGCCGCCGTTTGATCACGCGCGATGAGCCGCCCTGGTCGGCGGCCGGGTCCGGATGCCCGATCGCGACGGCACCGATCGGCAGGTACTGGTCAGGGATCCCGAACTCGGTCCTGAACTGCTCGATCAGAGCGGGGAAGATGCCGAAGAATAGCGCCCCCAGTCCTTCATCGACGGCGGCGAGCAACATCAGCAACGCCATGAATCCGGTGTCGATGTCCCAGTAAGGCACCGGCCAGTGCGCCTCATCCCGGTCGGTCCAGCCCTTGTCGTCACGGGCGTACCTGTCCAGGTAGATGTCCTTGCAGGACAGCGGCACGATCACCAGCGGCGCTTTGGTCACCGCGTCGAACCTGGCCTTCTCCTCATTATCGTCATGCTGGGTGAGTATCGCCCAGAACGGCGCGAGCTGCGCGGGCTGGTCGAGCACCAGCAGCGCGTAGCCCTGGCTGAACCCGGCTGATGGTGCCCGGTTGGCCGCTGCCAGTAGCCGCTCGGTGGCCGCGGGATCGACCGGATCGGTGGTGAACGCGCGGACCATTCGCCGTTTTCTGATTACTTCATCAAATTCCACTCGGCCAGGGTAGTACCACGCCTGGTTCGCATGACGAACCCGCAGGCTACGGCTATTACCGTAGGCTGGCGACATGGATTGGAACCTGTACCGTTGCGGTCGTATCGGGCATACGACGTATGCTCCCGACGAGCTCGAGCTCCGGGAGTACCTGCAGGCCACGACCGTGTCCGGTGAGCTTTGGCGGTGCCTGCGGTGCGGCAGCTACGTCGCCGGCGACCCGGCCGCTCACGGTCCAGCTACCCAGGCGCCGGTCGTCAAGCGCGGCAAGGAAATCCGCAGTGAGCTGATCTTGCGGGTCTTCGCCATCGAGCGGTTTATCAGGTTCCTGCTCTTCGGCGCCGTCGCCTACGCGATCTGGCAGTTCAGCACCGCCAGGGGCAGTATCGAAGCGGCGTTCAACCGGGACTTGCCGATCGTCCGCAGCACGTTCGGCCAACTCGGCTTTAATATCAACCACTCGCAGCTGCTGGTCGAGTTCCGCAAGGCGCTGCACATCAGCCAAGGCACGCTGACGCTGATCGCCATCGGCGTGGCGCTGTTCGCGGTCGTGGAGCTGATCGAAGGCATCGGCCTTTGGCTATCCAAGCGCTGGGGCGAGTATTTCGCCATGGTCGTCACCTCGCTCGGCCTGCCGTACGAAATCTACGACCTGACGCTGAAGGTCAGCTGGACCAAACTGGTGCTGTTCGCCATCAACTTGGCGCTGGTCGCCTACCTGGTGCTGACTAAGCGGCTCTTTGGCGTGCGCGGCGGACTTGACGCCTACGAGGCCAGGCTACGCAGTGATTCGATCTTCGATCAGGCCGCCCACGAAGCGAAGGCCGCAGGCGATGACGAAGCGATGGCGCAGGCGAACGCCGCCGCCGAAGCTGAGGCGAAAGCCGAGACGTCAGCGAGTTAACGTGGCGTCATGACCGAACCGCCGCTGCCCGAGCCGCCACCGCCCGCACCGTCGCAGTCCAAGCCGCAGTCCGCGCAACTCACGTCGGATGCCCTACTGCGGGGCTTGTTCGACGACGCTTCGCTGTTTCCGCCGGCCGCTTTGCCGATGGCCGCCGCCCTCACCGGTCATCGCCGACACGAAGGTGCCTGGTACCACGCGATGTGCGGGCCGTTCGTCTGCGCCGACACCCGACTGGCCGACCTGAGCACCGCGCTGAATGTTGCCGTCAGCACCGCACTCGACCTGTCCCTGGTCATCACAGGTGGTGCCAGCGCGATCCCGGCCGCGCTCGACGCCGTCGCTACCGACCCGAGGCTGCGGCTCCGCGCCGTCGAGGTCCCGGTCGGCCAGGACGCTGACCAGACCTCGGCGGTCGAAACTGTCGCGACGGCACTGGACAACGCGCCACTCGCCGCTACCGCCGGCTACATCGAACTCCCGCTGGCGGCACTCGCCGATCAGTCAAGCGCCGCCAGCCTCCTCGCCATCGTGGCTGAACGCGGCTACCGACCCAAGCTCCGCACCGGCGGTGTCACCGCTGCCGCTTTCCCCACAGCCGCCACCCTGGCCGCAGGCCTGAGCGCGGTGATCGAGCGGCGGGCACCATTCAAGTGCACGGCTGGACTGCATCACGCGATCCGGCACACCGCCGCTGACACCGGCTTTGAGCACCACGGCTTCCTTAACGTGCTGCTCGCCGTGGCAGCCGGCATCGATGGCGCGAACATTGCCGACCTGGCCGACCTGCTCTCGCAGCGAGATCCGCAGATCGTGGTTGGTCGGCTAGCCGCGCTGGCGGCCGACCTAGTCGCGGACACGAGGTACTTCTTCACTTCGTTCGGAACCTGCAGTATTGACGAGCCGGTCGCCGATCTAGTCGCTCTCGGGCTGGCGGCCAAGCCGAGCTGACGACTCTGCCAAGATGCTCCTGACACGCATTCGCGTGTACTGACGAGGAGGATCGCAATGGCATTGCCGCTGGCGTGCGAATGGCTCGGGGTACCCGATGGCCACCCATTCGGGTTGCAGACGCTGCCGTATGGGTCGTTCAGCAACGCGCGTCACCCGGCGCGGCGGCATGTCGGCGTGGCCATCGGCGACAAGGTGCTCGATCTCACCACCGCCAGCGAACGCCTGCTGCCCGGCCGTGCCGCCGACTTCAGCGGCGGTCACCTTGACCACTTCCTAGCGGCCGGCGATTCCGCCTGGGCACAGGTCAGATCGGACCTGACGACCTGGCTGTCCCAAGATCACTTCCGCACCGCGCTTGAGGACATCGTGCATCCGGCCGACAGCGTGACCATGCACCTGCCGTTCACTGTCGCTGATTACGTCGATTTCTACGCTTCAGAATCACACGCGACCAACGTCGGAAAGATCTTCAGGCCGGACGAAGAAGCACTGAAGCCAAACTGGCGGCACCTCCCGGTCGGCTACCACGGCCGGGCCGGCACCGTCGTGGTCTCAGGCACTCCGATCCGGCGGCCGTGCGGCCAGACTAAGGCGGCGAGCGCGGCCCGTCCGACCTTCGGCCCATGTCAGCGGCTCGACTTCGAGGCCGAGTTGGGCTTCGTGGTCGGGGCCGGCTTCGTCGTCGGCGAGCGGGTGCCCGCCAGCCGGTTCAGCTCGCACGTATTCGGGGCTTGCCTGGTCAATGACTGGTCGGCGCGGGACATTCAAGGCTGGGAGTCGGTGCCGCTCGGGCCATTTCTAGGAAAATCATTTGGCACAACGATCTCGCCGTGGATAGTGCCGCTCGCCGCGCTCGAGCACGCCAGGGTGCGTCCGCCGAGCCTGAACACCACGCTGGTCGATTACCTAGCTGACTCGGGCGACTGGGGATTTGATATCGACGTCACCGTCGAGATCAATGGCCAGGTGGTGAGCCGACCGCCGTATCAGACCATGTTTTGGAGCCCGGCTCAGATGCTGGCGCACCTGACCGTCAACGGGGCATCGTTGCGCACCGGCGACCTGTTCGCGTCGGGAACCATCAGCGGCCCTGAGGCAGACCAATTCGGCTCCTTGATCGAATTGGCCTGGGCTGGGCAGCGGCCGATCACGCTAGCCGATGGCAGCACCAGAGCTTGGCTGGAGGACGGGGATGAAGTGACGATCAGCGCCACGGCACCCGGTCCAGCTGGCACACTTGTCGGCTTCGGTGCCGCCCACGGCCAGATCATGCCAGCTTGGATACCAGAGCCTGGCCTGCCCTAGATCGGCCCGTCGTCATCGGGGCGAAGACTACGATGGCGATGAGGGTGTTGTGGTGGTGGGGGGAGAAGGATGTCAGGGCCGCTGGAGTCGTGGTCCGAGCTTGATCGGTTCGATCAGCTCGATCCGCGTGATGCGACTCTTGAGCTGTCCGGACTCATCGATCGCTTGCAGCAGAAGCTGGTGTCGGAGAACCTCCCTGCGGCCAGTGACCGGCCGGGCCCACTGTCTGCGCCCGTGCGGCCCGCACCAGCACCAGCGGATGCCAGGCCGCTTGGCAATGAAGCTAATGGGCATCGACATGGTAAGCATTCGGGCGCGGTCGCGGCCGAACCGTCGGCGCCGGCTGACGAGCCCGAGTCGATCGTGGCGCAAGCCGACCTGGTGACTGCGCCAGCGGATGCCCCGGCGGAGCCGACCGTCGAACCGACCGTCGAACCGACCGTTGAGCCGACCGTGAAGCCGGCTGTCGCGCCGGTGATGGTCGACGTGGCGCCGGTGGAGCGGGTCGAGCGGGGATCGCTGGCTGACTTGCGGGCGCGGCTTGAGCGGCTGCCCTACGGGCACCCTTCCTCGCCCTATCACGTGGACGGTGAACGCAAGCCGCCGCCGCCCAGGCTGAAGCACCTGGAGCTGGCACCGCCGGCTCCGAACCGGTTCGCTGCGGCGGTCAGTCTGAGCTCCGCAGGCTGGTCACCTTCTGGGCAGGTCGAAGCTCAAGTCGAGGCCGACGCCGAACCACCGAGCCGACTGGCACCGGAGCCGATCACCGCCGAGCCGCCCCCAGCCGAGCCGACCCCAGCCGAGCCGACCCCAGTCGAGCCGACCCCAGCCGAGCCGCCCCTAGCCGAGCTCGATGACGAGCCGGTCGCCGACGTTCAGCTGCCTGAGTACGAGGTGCAGGCGGCTGAGCTAGCTGAGGACGAGCCAGCCAAGGTCGATGCGGACGCCGACGTCGACCGCGACCCGGCAGTCGAAGTCGAGCGGCCCGGCTATGAGCCGACCACCGCTGACGAGCCCGAGCTAGAGCTAGTCGACGCGAGCCGCAACGGCATCCGGCTAGCTGGCAACGGGGCACAGCGCTCCGCCGATGCGGCGGCACTCGCGGACACTGCCAGCTTCCGCACGCCACCGGTGCCCGCGTTCCGGTCGGCCCCGCCACCGTCGGCCCCGCGACCGTCGGCCCCGATACCGCCACCGCCACCGTCGGCCTCGCGACCGTCGGCCCCGCCACCGCCAGCTCCGCCACCGCCAGCTCCGCGATCGAATCTCGACGGCTCGTGGTCGTGGGGGTCGGCGCGACTCAGCCCTGATCAGGTTCGGGCAGCGAATGAGGCCTACGACCGGTTCCGCACAGCCGAGGGTCGGAATCTGTTCGGCAGCTATGGCAGCACCGGCCTGACCAGGACGATGCGCCGACTTGCCGATCAGCTTGAGGACGGCGGGCTGGCACCGGATACCGAGCAGAATGCGCTGCTCGACCCTGACAGCTTCCGGCTACGCTTCGCCGACATGCTGCGGCGCTACCCTGACCGCTCCCCTGAGCGACTGGCGCGGCGGATTCCAGGGGCGATCTCGTATTCGTTCATCTTCGAGACCGAGCACTACTCCGACGGCATCTGGGCCGTGCAGGACGCCTTGACCAGCGCAGGATTCCAGTTGCTCGCCCGCAGGAACGACTGGGGCAATCCGACGAACAGGTGCGTCGCCACCATGTGGCATGACCCATCGAACGACCTGCCTTTCCAAGTCCAGTTCCACACTGCGGCTAGTTTGCAAGCGCAGCAGCGCGCCAGGTCCTCGGCCTCGATGATGAGTGACCCCAGGCTGCCGACCGCGCAAGCCGAGCACTTGCGATCCGATCTAGCCGCGACCTGGGCTGCGGTGCCGACGCCGCCGGGCAACGCCCAGATAGGTGACTACCGCAGGGAAGGCGAGCATCGCCGAGAGACCACCAGCACCACGCCCCGTTACCAGGGCAGCTAGCTGGACGCCTGACCGTCCTTGCCGCTGCGGACGATCTGGTCGAAGTACTCCTTGATCAGCTGCCGCTGCTTCTCGCTCACTTGCTCGAAATGCTGATCGAGCGCGTCTTCGCCGATCGCTTCTGCGGTCAGGTACAGATCCTTGATCTGCTCTAGCTTGGCTGCGCCCGGCGGAGGCGGCGGTCCCGCCGGCACCGATGGCTTGGGCCGTGCGGGCCGAGGTGCGGTCGACGCCGATCTTGCGGCGGACGGCGGTCTCGCGGCCGACGGGCTGGCGGCTACCGACTTCGGACCTGACGGTTTCTGCGGTGCGGCGGCAGGCTGCGGGCTCGGGCTCGGGGTCGGCGGGCTCGGCGGCGGCGAACTGGCGGGCGCGGCAGGCTGAGTCGATCCGGTCAACGACTCGCTGGTCCGCGCCGCTGACCGGCGCTGCTCAAGCACCAGTTGCGCCATGTCCGAATTCGCCGACCGGCCCATCGGCTCGAACGGGTCACGCACCCGGTCGTCGGCGGCACTGGCTGGTGCAGGCGGATCGTCGTCAGCCGAGATCACCGGCATAGGCGCGGTGTCGTCGTCCTTGAGCGGGCCGCCACCGGCCGATTCACCAGAACCGGACGGCTCAGGCATCGCGGTCGGACGTGGCGGCGGCGCGACGACCGGCAAGTCGGCCGCAGGCGGTGGCTTGACCCCCGTTGGGCTGGCGACGTCTCTGGTCGCCTGCGTCGCCTCCGGCTCGGTGACGGCGGCAGCACTACCTGACGCAGCAGGCAGCGCGGCCGGAGGTCCCTTGGGCCGGGCCATTGGCACCACAGCGCCAGAATGACCATTCGGAAATGGCTCGCCGGGCGACATCCCGTTTCGACTCGTGGGTGTTGAACCGGGCGGGCCATCCCACCGTTGCCCGGACAGATGAGACCAGGCCTGGCCGTCGCCCTCAGGGCCGTACCCGGATGGTGGCCGGCCGTCGTCGAAGAAGCCGGCCTTCGGCGGGTATGGCGACCCCGGTGGTGGGCCGTACTGCTGATAGCCGTAACCCGGCTGGTCCACGACGTGGCCGTCCCACGGCCGACCATCCCAGCCAGGGGTGCCTGGCGCTGGCGGCTGCGGCCAACGCTGCTCGCGATCTGGCCGGTAGCCGCCAGCATCGGCCGGGTAGCGCTGGTCCGGTGGGTAGCCGTTCGGCGCGAACGCGTCCCGCCTGTCGTAGTTGCCCGGTGGGTACCGGTCGGGCCGGTAGTCACTGGGGACCTGACCGTCGGATCGGTACTGCGGGCCTGGCCCGTAATGGTCAGGCTGCGGACGTCCGTTGGACGGCGGGTAGCCGCCCGGCGGCCGATAGTCCTGCTCGGCGCCATAGCCGGTTCGCGGCTCGGGTACCGGCGGCGGGCCATAGCCACTCTGATACGCCGCCGGTGGGTAACCGTGCTGGTAACCAGGCTGGCCGTAACCACCCTGCTCGAATGCGCCGGGCTGATAGGAACCTTGCTGGTAGTCGTGCGGCGGGTAGCCGTCAGGCGGGTAGCCCTCCGGCGGGTAGCCCTCGGGTGGGAAGGCATTCGGCGGATAGGCCCCCGGCGGATAGCCGCCACGATCGTAACCGTTGGGCCGATGACCATTCGGCTCGTAGCCGGGGGCATAACTGGCCGGCACCGGCCCGTAATCGCCGCTCTGGTAATCGGCCGGGCGCGGATAGCCTGGACCAGTTCGGTAACCATCACCGGCGGGATAGCCAGGGGGCTGCGAGTACCCGTCCTGATAGCCGGAGCCTTGCTGATGGCCGGTGCCTTGCTGATAGCCGGTGCCTTGCTGATAGCCGTCCGGCCCTGGATAACCGTCACGAGGTTGGTAGGCATCTGGTGCGGCGTAGCCTGGCTCGGCCCGGTTGTATCTGTCCCTGGCCCCAGGCATCGGCCCTTGCCTGACCCCGTTACCGCCTGGTCTGCTTGATGGCGGCCCAGGCGGCGGCACTGGCCGACCGATAACTGGCTCGGCTGGCCGCCGCGAGTAGCCACTTGTCGTACCTTGCTGCAACAATCGCCGACGGTCATCAGGCCGCACGATCGGGTGCTCGTAGCCGCTCGGATCGGGGCCGAGCTTCGGCTTCGGCTCTGGTCCGTGCCAGACGCGATGGACTGTCGCCTCGGCCTCGCTGCGCGGCTGCGGCCACGGGGGCTCTGGCCGGTACTGATCGGCCGGGTAACCGGGCGGCTGAGGATGTTGCTGTGGTGGCTGCTGCTGCGGTAGCGGCTGTTGGTGCAGTGGGTGCTGCGGCGGCTGCTGCTGCCACGGTGGCGGCGCTGGCTGCGCTGGCTGCTGCCGTGGCGGTGGCTGCCAGAGGTCAGCAGGCGGCGACTGCTGCCACACCTGCTCCTGGCGAGGCTGGCGCGATGCGTCCCCTGGCGGCTGCTGCCGCTGATCCTGACGCGGCTGCTGGGTGCGCGGGTCCGCTGTTGGCTGCGGCCAGACCCGTTCGGCGTTCGGATCGTGCCACACCTGTTGCTGGCGCTGGTCTGGCCTGGGCTCTGGGCGCGGCGACCGAGGTTGCGAGCGCGGCTGCGCGGGCGGCGGCTGCGAGTAGGCCTGGCCCTGGGGGTGCGCCTGCGGGTGCGGCTGCGGCTGCGCCTGTGGGTGCGGCTGCGACTGCGACTGCGCCTGCGGGTGCGACTGCGGGTGCGGCTGCGACTGCGGCTGCGGCTGCGGGTAAGTCTGCGCCTGCGACCGGGATTGGGAGTGCGCCTGGGCCTGCGGCTCAGCCTGCGGGTAGCCCGCGGCATGCGACTGGGAGTGGGGGTAGTCCTGTGACCGGGCTTGCGCTTGGGCGTACGACTCCGGCCGTTGCTGCGGAGCGGGCGACGGTGCTTGCGATGTGACTGACTGCGGCGGCGACGTCGGCTGCTGCCGAGGCGGTGCTGATTGCTGCGGTGACGGTGACTGGGTCGAAGGCCGACGCGGCACCGACTGCCTGGCCTCTGGCGGCCCAAGTCGCTCGACCCGGCTACCGCCTGGGCCGTCGTCGCGCGAGACCATCGGGCGGATCGACTGCACCTGGCGGAACGGCGTCAGCCATTGATCAGCGTCGGTATCAGAAATGCCGTCATCGACATCCAGTTTTGGGCCGGACGAACGATTCGAACCGCCCGACGCTCCCTGGCGGTCGTTACCCGACTCGTCTCCTGGCTTTCGCCGGCTCTTACGCGCCCCGGCCATACCTAGACGAACCCCCCGTGCTCAGCGTCGCTAACTCCAACTGGCAAGGCCGCCTGCATCGACAAGACCCGTACCTCCGCACAGCTGGCTCTCGCCCTGACCCCTTGAATAGGCGACAGCCTGAGTTAACCGTCTAACGATGTCACGCGGTAAAGCCAGCCGCAACCGATCCGGGAGACGGCAACAAGGCTGTGATGTGGGGGTATCACTGAGGATTCAGAGACGTCTGCCCGCTACTGAACAATATCAACCTAATCCGCCTGACCTGCAGTTCCCCCGTCAGCTAACGTTGGTCGATAGTCGACCAAGTGCGGTTGACCGTAAGCGCATTCCGATCATCTCGGAGGTAACCATGACGAATCAGGTTAAGTACGTCCTCCAAGAATCGGAGCTGCCGCGCCAGTGGTACAACGTCATCCCCGACCTGCCCGCGCCGCCGCCGCCGCCGCTGCACCCAGGCACCAAGGAGCCGGTCGGTCCCGACGCGCTCGCGCCGCTGTTCCCGATGGAACTGATCATGCAGGAGGTCTCGGGCGACCGGCACATCGCGATCCCCGAGCCCGTGCTTGACGTCTACCGGCTGTGGCGGCCGACGCCGCTGTACCGGGCGCGGCGGCTGGAGAAGGACCTCGGTACGCCAGCGAAGATCTACTACAAGTACGAAGGCGTCAGCCCGGCCGGGTCGACACAAGCCGAACACGGCCGTGCCGCAGGCGTATTACAACGCCCAGGAGGGCATCCGCAAGCTGACCACCGAGACCGGGGCCGGCCAATGGGGCACTTCGCTGGCGTTCGCCTGTGCGCTGTTCGGCATCGACCTCGAGGTCTGGATGGTGCGGTCGTCGTACGACCAGAAGCCGTACCGCAAGATCCTGATGGAGACTTACGGAGCCACCGTCTACCCGAGCCCGTCCGACGTCACCAACGCGGGCCGGGCGATCCTCGCGGCCAACCCGGACTCCACCGGCAGCCTGGGCATCGCGATCAGTGAGGCAGTCGAGGTCGCCGGGAGCAACGAGGACACCAGGTACTCACTCGGCAGCGTCCTCAACCATGTGCTGATGCACCAGACGATCATCGGCGAAGAGGCGATCAAGCAACTCGACGCAGGCCGGCGGCACTCCCGACGTGATCGTCGGCTGCACCGGCGGCGGATCTAACTTCGGCGGCCTGGCCTTCCCGTTCCTGCGGGAGAAGCTGGCCGGCCGGATGAATCCGACCATCCGAGCGGTCGAGCCTGCCGCGTGCCCGTCCTTCACCAAGGGACGCTACGCGTATGACTTCGGCGACACGGCCGGCTTCACGCCACTACTGAAGATGCACACCCTAGGACATGACTTCATACCGGATCCGATTCACGCGGGCGGGCTGCGTTATCACGGAATGTCGCCTCTGCTCTCACATATCTACGAGCTCGGGTTGATTGAAGCGGTGGCTAAGCCCCAATCGGAGTGTTTCGCGGCCGGACTGCGGTTCGCGCGCACCGAAGGCATCGTCCCCGCGCCTGAGCCCACCCACGCCGTGGCCGCCTGCATCGAGGAGGCGCTGCGGTGCAAGGAAACCGGCGAGGAGAAGGTCATCCTGACCGCCCTGTGCGGGCACGGACTCTCGACCTGCAGGCCTACGGCGATTACCTGGCCGGCAAGATGCAAGACCTGGAACTGTCCGACACCGCGCTGACCGCGGCGCTGGCCGGGCTGCCGGTCGGGGTCTAGCTGCTGAATGGGTGAGGCCGGGCATGAGGGTCCGTGCCCGGCCTTCTGCCCAGCAGATCAGCGAGCTGACCACAGCCGTCAGCGCGCCAGGCGTGCGGGTCAGGCACCCTGGCTGGCCCGGTCCTGGCTGGCCCGGTCGTGGCTGGCCCGGTCGTGGCTGGCCCGGTCGTGGCTGGCCCGGTCGTGGCTGGCCCGGTCGTGGCTGGCCCGGTCGTGGCTGGCCCGGTCGTGGCTGGCCCGGTCGTGGCTGGCCCGGTCGTGGCTGGCCCGGTCGTGGCTGGCCCGGTCGTGGCTGGCCCGGTCCTGGCTGGCCCGGTCCTGGCTGGCCCGGTCCTGGCTGGCCCGGTCCTGGCTGGCCCGGTCCTGGCTGGCCCGAGCTGTGAATAAACCAGTCTAAACTGGATAATTCGGTCGATGGCGTGACATTTCGACCGGGTCGACCCGGCGTGAAGGAGAGTTCTCGGCGGTTGCCCGGAGTGTTGCCGCCTGGCGGAGAATTCTCGGCATATAGCGCGGTCAAGGCTCCGCCAGGCGGCAACACTCCGCCAGGGCACCGGCAACTCTCCGCAGTGACAGCGGCAGCGCTCCGCCAGGCGGCAACTCTCCAGCGCAAGCCAGTACACCCTCTGGTGCCAGCCCGAAATCCGCCGGGACCGCAGCCCAAGATCACGAACTACGGCTGGAGTGCTAGGCGACCGCCTGCTCGCTAACCGAATTGGCGCGACAATGGCCGCATGGCTCAACTCCGTGACATCGTCATTGACTGCTCGCACCCGGCATCGTTGGCGCGATTCTGGGCTGCGGCGCTCGACGGATACGCGCTAGCACCGTATGACAGCGAAGAGATCGAGCGGCTGCGCTCACTGGGCATCTACGACCTTGAGGCCGACCCGTCGGTACTCGTCGAGGGACCAGGACCGCGGTTGTTCCTGCAATTCGTGCCGGAGGCAAAGGCAGTCAAGAATCGGGTTCACCTCGATCTGGCCGTCGTGCAGCTTGAGCCTGAGCTAGCTCGGCTCCTGAGCCTCGGTGCCAGCATGGTCCAGCGGTTCGACTCGCATGTGCTGCTAATCGATCCGCAGGGCAACGAGTTCTGCTTGACTGCCGCTGCAGTCTAGTTGATTTGGCTGGGCGCTACTATTCGCTAATGAGCTATTTTGACAACAGCGCCCATCTGATGCCACCTGATCTGGATGACTGCTCCACTTCAGCCCCCTTCCTCATGCTGATCATGGCCGCGTTCGGCCTGTTGAGCTCTGAAGCCCCGAGCGTCAGCTACGCCAAGCAGCTTGGCATCGACCAGCAGGTCAGGGACCTGGTCACGGCGGTGAGCGCAGCCGGCGTCAGGGTTCGGGACTACGGGCTGATCAAGAGCGATTTCGATGACAATCTAAGGGTTTATACGGCAGCGGAGATCTGGTGCTTTGACCTGGCGATCGATGTACTCGCCATGCTCGGCTCAGTAGACGGCCTGACCCCCAGCACCCTGGCCCAGTTCAAGAGCGACGTGCGCCGCTTGGATGACGAGGTGAATTCACACCATTGGAAGCACGAGTTGAAGAAAGCCGGCGCCGGGCTACCGCAATTCCAGCAGTTGCGCCAAGTAGTGCCGCATCACACAATCAACCCGTTCCGCTACTGACTCCTCGCATGGGCTAATGATCAGGGCCTACGCCCATAGTCCTCAGGGTCTCGTCCCGAACTGAGTCACACCGACTCCTGCATGCGCGCAGGCTTCATGTGAGGCATTGAGCTAATGATATCTCCGGCCTCGGCTTGTGGTACTGCGTTGGTCGTGAGATTCGGCGTGATGTTCGTCCAGGTGACCGAGTAGTGGGCTTGCAGGTAATCCACTAGACCTTCGACGTAAGTGGCTGCATACGTCTCCGACTACCATGCCGAGGTTTGTGACATGCCGCCAGCCCACAATGCACTACTCACGAACCATGCGCAGAGACTCCCGCTCCCCTGCGGATCTTGCGCGTTCGCCACGGCCCAGTTGACGGCCGCATCCCTCGTCGTCGTCGCGCTTCAGGGCCGATAGCAGAGCCTCCCAGGGAACGTGCGGACATCCGCTCAGTCAGGTTGTTTCTTCCTCGACCCCTCATCGAATTCCCGGCACCTCTTCTCGCCGATTTGCGCCAGTTCGGTAACACGTGCGCGCCCGCCAGCTTCAGCAACTCGCTTAGTAGCTGTGAGTTCGAACCCTTGGCAGTGCCGAACTGGCCAGTTGCCCGGCACTCCGATAAGTTGTGATCCCGGCACCGCGTAGGAGCCAACCAGACGTTCGTTACGCGGGTGCAGCAGGGTGACGCGATCCAGGACCACGGTGGTCTTGCCAAAGTTGGTGAAGATCTGCTCGCCGAAGGTCTCCGGGTGATCGCCGGGGGCACAGATTGCCCCGTTGGGGATCAGCCCGTGTCTACTGCTGGCGCTGCTCAGCGGGCCGTCCGAACTGACGTGATCGCGCCCGCACCCGGCCAGCCCCGCTAGCAATGTGGCACTGACAATCGCTAAGGTCAGCGACCGCGCCCGCGCGACTCGTTCCAGATCATTGAACGCCTCCCGTTGCCTGCCGACAGTTTCAGATCTTTCAACCGGACTAGCGCGCATCATGCCCGCCATCGTAACTGCGCCAACGAATATTCGGATCGCGGACTGTGATCTAAGTACATTGGGCCAAGGAGCTCTACCTGCCGTGAGATAGGTGATAGCAAGCGGCCACCAGCTGGGCATTGGCACTCAAAGATAGCTGATGAACAGCTGGTGGCCAACTAAGCATTCTGATTCGGCTATTGAGTTAGGGCAGGCATTCTCGCCGCTAGGACTTGCTGCTACGCATTACGACAACCGCAGCTTGAGGCGCGTCCGCGTCAGTGCCGCAGGCGAATCCGGCATTCTTAAAATGGAATTGCACGAGAGCATTGTCGTGTGTGGTCTCAGGACTTGCTTGACAGTTTGGTGTCAGGACATGGTTGACGGTCTCGGGTGATGCTGGACAGGGTCAGGTTTTCGGGGCGTGGATTTTTGCTTTCCAGCGGGTTACCGGTCGTTGCTCTTTGCGGGGGTGGAGTGCTATTTCGGTGCCGTCGCAGGTGACGCGGAAGTGGGTGTCCTCGACGTAGACGGTGACGATCTTGCCGGCGTAGGTGGTTCCGATCCGGAGTCGCTGGCGGGTGACCATGATGACGCCTTGCGCGGGGACTTTGCGCTGGACGCTGACCGGGCCCGGTTTGGGGGCGGGCGGGGTGCCGGCGGCGATGCGGGCGCCGCGGAGCTTGCCGCGTTCGCTTGCCGGGATCGGGCTGGGCAGGGTCCTGGCCAGGGCGCCGTCGTGCACGACGTGGATGAGATGCCCGTCGAGGCGCAGCGTGACCCGTTGCCCGGCGAGCGCGCGGCCGGCCGGGATCTTGTGCCCGCCGAGGTCGGAGTTGCCGTTGGCGTCGATGTTGCGGTCGGCTTCGATGACGGTGCCGCCTGGCAGGGTGCCGATTCCGGGCAGGGCGGTAGCGGGCGGCGGGCCGGCCGGGCTGGCGCCGCGCATCCGGAGCTCGGCGAGGTGCCCGGCGGTCAGGCTGGACGGCACGGTCTTGACCAGGTGCCCTCCGATCAGGACGTGCACCGATAGCTCGTCGGCCCAGATATGCGCGCGCTGCCCGGCTCTCCCGGCGCCCATCCGTATCCGCTGCACCCTGGGGATCACGGCCAGCAGGCCGCTGGCAGCGACCACGGCGTCGAACTCGACCGCCCCGGCCGGCGGGCCGGCGAGCAGGACCGGCGCAGCCGCGGCCTGCCCGGGAGGTTCCCGCTGCGCCGGGACCAGGGTCACGTCCGGCTGAGTGCCGGGCCGGAACAGGCTCGCCGGGGTGGCCATGGCCAGGCTCTGATGCGGGCGGGAGTGGTTATAGGCGTGCACCCAGCCGCTGATCGCGGCCTGCGCCGAGGGCAGGTCAGCGAACGGCCCGGATCCGTCGGGCAGCTCACGGCGCAAGGTCTGGTGCCACCGCTCGATCTTCCCGGTCGTGGTCGGCGAGTACGGGCGGGTCAGCCTCGCGGTGATGCCATGCTCGCGGCAGACCCGCTCGAACAGCACCTCAGCCGGGCGGGGCCGGGTGAACCGGCCGGTGAACTGCTTGCCGTTGCCGGTCAGCACCTCCGCCGGGACCCCGTAAATGCGCATCGCGGCCACAAAGCCTTCCGCGACCGCCCGGCCGGACGGAACCGCCAGCACCGTGGCGATCACGACGAACCGGGAATGGTCATCGATGCCGGTCAGCAGCTTGCACTCGCGGCCGTCAGCCAGGTAGATCCCGCCGGCCAGGTCCAGCTGCCACAGGTGCATCGGCGCTTCCCGCTGCCACCTTTTGTACTTCCGGTGGTGCCGCTGCTCCTGCGGCACCACCATCGCATTGCGGACCAGCACCCGGTGCACCGTCGCCCGCGACGGCACGCCCTCCACGCCCCGCTGGGCCAGCTCGAACACGATCCGCCGGGCACCCCACCGCGGATGCGCCTGCCGCAGCTCGCACACCAGCGCCTCGGTCCCGGCCGCCAGCCGCCCCGGCGACGTCCGCGGCCGGCGCGACACCTCCTTCAGCCCGTCAGGCCCTGCCGCCGCATACCGGGCCTTCCACGAGCACGCCGACTGGCGCGACACCCCGTACCGGATCGCCACCTCACTAACCGGCGAACCATCCAGAACCTCCAGCACCGCCCGGAAACGCTGCTCAGTCATCCAATCCGGATCTTTAGCCCCGCGCCCTTCGCCACTTCCCGAATCCCCCATGGCCAGAAAGGATCAAGAAACCAGGAGTCACTGTCAAGCATCTCGTGACTACGAAACGTCAACCCTGTCCGGAGCCCTTACATGACAGGCGGACCCAGTGCCGCAGCGTCTCCACGCTCCCGATCCCCAGCCTCTGCGCCACCGCGCCCATCGCCGCCCACTCCGACGGATAATCCGCCCGCACCTCAGCGACCATGCGCACCGCCCGCTCACGAAGCTCCGGCGGGTAATTACTTCCTCCACGTCCCACGACCCCATCTTCCTCTCACAAGACGGAGCCCCCGGAAACACCGGGGCGGTTCAGATACCCGCATCGGCCAGGCCGCGACCAAGATCGGGCCTCAATGGAGCCGCTCCTCATGGAAGCGGATCACCCGCCCGGATTTGATGCCTGAGCACCAGGACCGTTATGCCTCAATGGAGCCGCTCCTCATGGAAGCGGATCACGATTCGTACTTGTCGTCCGACTTGAAGATTGCCCGTTCGCCTCAATGGAGCCGCTCCTCATGGAAGCGGATCACGCGCCGGGCCGAAGCTACCGGGGGGGATCCAGCCTCAATGGAGCCGCTCCTCATGGAAGCGGATCACGATTCCACTGACCGTGCAGCAGGCAAGGGACTCGGGGCCTCAATGGAGCCGCTCCTCATGGAAGCGGATCACGCCGCCCCCGCCTTCCCTTGCCAGCACCATCGTGGCGCCGCCTCAATGGAGCCGCTCCTCATGGAAGCGGATCACCTGAATCACTATCCATTTTCTCATAATCATCTTCCGGGCCTCAATGGAGCCGCTCCTCATGGAAGCGGATCACGCGACCGGTGCGGCGCTAACCGATGGCGCACAGTCGTGCCTCAATGGAGCCGCTCCTCATGGAAGCGGATCACCGGTGTTCTGCGATACCGCGTTGGCATGCCGGGCGCTGCCTCAATGGAGCCGCTCCTCATGGAAGCGGATCACGGCGCGGGCCGTCGCGGAAGCCTGCTCGGGGGCGGTCAGCCTCAATGGAGCCGCTCCTCATGGAAGCGGATCACAGCGGTTCGGCATGGACGCGCAGTACGCGTAGCCCTGGCCTCAATGGAGCCGCTCCTCATGGAAGCGGATCACCTCGCGGGCCTTGAGCTTCCCGCCGTGGCAGTTGATGCCTCAATGGAGCCGCTCCTCATGGAAGCGGATCACCAGGAGGTGCCGTCCTGGCCGCCGTCGCCCCGGGTGGCCTCAATGGAGCCGCTCCTCATGGAAGCGGATCACTATGACCAGCTCAAGGCCGAGTCCGACGCGACCGGCAGCCTCAATGGAGCCGCTCCTCATGGAAGCGGATCACGGCCCGTACATGGCGATAATCACGCCGTAGGGCGGGCCTCAATGGAGCCGCTCCTCATGGAAGCGGATCACCTCGGCCGCTTCCGCGTCAGGACCGGCCCCCGCGCCTTGCCTCAATGGAGCCGCTCCTCATGGAAGCGGATCACCGGTCTCGTTTCCACGCCGACCGCGAGTTGTCAGTGCCTCAATGGAGCTGCTCCTCATGGAAGCGGATCACACGCCGTCGCCCTGTTCATCGCCTGGGCTGACTACCAGCGGGCCTCAATGGAGCCGCTCCTCATGGAAGCGGATCACGTGGTGCGGCGAGTGCGACGAGCCTACGCGCCAGCTCGGCCTCAATGGAGCCGCTCCTCATGGAAGCGGATCACGGGCCATGTACCGGTTTCCCGGTTCGCCGCTGGGGATGCCTCAATGGAGCCGCTCCTCATGGAAGCGGATCACACGAGCGTCGACAGAGTCCCGTCGGTCGTCCAGGAGCCTCAATGGAGCCGCTCCTCATGGAAGCGGATCACGCCGCCCGAACTCCTCATCACCGTCATGCACGACCAGGCCTCAATGGAGCCGCTCCTCATGGAAGCGGATCACCATCTCCTCTTCGAGGTAGACGCCGCTGAAGTCGTTCGGGCCTCAATGGAGCCGCTCCTCATGGAAGCGGATCACGAATCCTGGGCAACCCCAACCCAGCCGTTCGCGTAGGCCTCAATGGAGCCGCTCCTCATGGAAGCGGATCACCCGGCGCGGATCCGTGTCGTTCGGCCTGGTAGGCGTCGCCTCAATGGAGCCGCTCCTCATGGAAGCGGATCACGATGCCATCAGAGCCGCCGGTCGAGCGCCAGCGCGAAGCCTCAATGGAGCCGCTCCTCATGGAAGCGGATCACCCAGGTGGCGGCCACGGCCGGAAGGACCGGCACACCCCGCCTCAATGGAGCCGCTCCTCATGGAAGCGGATCACGCGAACGGCGCGAAAACCCTGAGTTCCGAGAGCGTGCCTCAATGGAGCCGCTCCTCATGGAAGCGGATCACGGAATCCTGAGATACTGCTTGACGGTCTCCAGAGACGGCCTCAATGGAGCCGCTCCTCATGGAAGCGGATCACCCGGAGTCTGCGAGTTCCCGCCAGTCGTGGTAGTCGCCTCAATGGAGCCGCTCCTCATGGAAGCGGATCACACTGGGACCCGCTTATAGACCAGGGCGCGCCGCCGCTGCCTCAATGGAGCCGCTCCTCATGGAAGCGGATCACAATTTCGGCAGGATCAAGCGACATGGCCTCACCGGAGCCTCAATGGAGCCGCTCCTCATGGAAGCGGATCACGGTATCGCTCAAAGCTGCCGCCTGACCGCTGCAGTTGCCTCAATGGAGCCGCTCCTCATGGAAGCGGATCACACCGAGGCTGGCGGTAACGCTGACGCGTATGCGGCTGCCTCAATGGAGCCGCTCCTCATGGAAGCGGATCACGTCAGGATGATCTGGCCGTCGGGCGTGGCGCGGGTGTAGCCTCAATGGAGCCGCTCCTCATGGAAGCGGATCACTTGGCGACTGCGCTGATTACTGCCATGTGACTTCTCCGCCTCAATGGAGCCGCTCCTCATGGAAGCGGATCACTGGGGCGGCATCACGGGTGCCGTCACGGCGATGCGCGCCTCAATGGAGCCGCTCCTCATGGAAGCGGATCACCAGCCCGCTCCCTATTTCGCGCGCCCTGACCCGGTGGCCTCAATGGAGCCGCTCCTCATGGAAGCGGATCACGTAATGCGGCCTGGTCTTATGACGGGCTCATTGACTGGCCTCAATGGAGCCGCTCCTCATGGAAGCGGATCACGTGCCGGCGCCTGCCGCGCCTGCCTGGACGCCCGGCCTCAATGGAGCCGCTCCTCATGGAAGCGGATCACAAGGAAAACGAAAGGTCCCATCACCATGACTACCCCGCCTCAATGGAGCCGCTCCTCATGGAAGCGGATCACTTCCTCGCCGCGCACCGACTTGCCGCCGCAGCTGCGGCCTCAATGGAGCCGCTCCTCATGGAAGCGGATCACCGCCGGGCCAAGGTGCGGTACTGGATAGCGGCCCAGGTGCCTCAATGGAGCCGCTCCTCATGGAAGCGGATCACGGCTCGCCAAAAACGAGCCGCTTGACCTGCAGCGATGCGCCCGGTTGCGAGCACCTGCTGCCTCGCCAATCTTTCTGTCCCTCTGTGGAGTTGTCAAGATGCGTGAAATACCAGCTGACCTGCCTGCGAGCGCTCCCCGGCGTTGGGGTGTCCACCGTAGCGCTCGCAACTCAAATGATGACGGCGGTTGAGGACGGCAGCTTCTCGTGATAGCCCAAGAAGAGAAACCGGCCCGAGTCGCCCGCCTTGCCTAGATCGATAATCATGACACTGTCCACTGACGGTTTGATGCGAACTTCAATGTCAGCACGCATTGAGACCGCTTCCTCGTCCGATAGGTCACATACGAAGACAGAATACTGGATCCTTTCGCCATATCCTTCGACGCAGGCGGCGACACTCCTCAGCCGACGATCTTCGCGAATATCGTATGCAACCAAATACCGTCGCCGAGCCATGTCTATTACCTCGTCACCAACGGTACATATTCTGGCAGCTCGCCAATCAGATGCGCACCCAGAATTCGTACTTGTAGCTCAACTGCACGACGATAGCTCACCGTGTAGCCGAACATGGGGTGTCGCAATTCTGCCGCCATACGTCGTTCCCAAGCCCGAATCACCGCCTTGCGACCGCTTGCGGTCAGCGTGACGGCCCCAGCGCGCAGCACGAAGTCAGTCGCGCCAATCTCGCGGTTGTTGATGAGCGTCAGCACGGTCGAGTCGGCCAGCAGCGGACGAAATTCCTCCGCGAGGTCAAGCGCCAGCGCTGGCCTTCCGAAACGCGGTCGGTGGAGCAGCCCGATATAGGGATCAAGGCCGACTGCCAGGCACGCAGACAGCAGTTCCTTGGTCAACATCCCGTAGCAGAACGAGAGCAGGCAGTTCACCACATCAGTAGGCGGACGACGATTGCGCAACCCAGAGAAAGCCGGGCCGGGCAATTCTGCGGCCCGGCTGACCAGGTGAGGAAACGCGTCGAAATATAGCCTGGCGGCTGCTCCCTCGATTCCGAGCAACTCGGCCGCACCACTAGCCTCCTCCGCGCGACGCGCGAGCTCAGCCAGTTGACCAACGGTGCGCGCGGCTGACTCGCCACCGTTACGGCGTAGCAGTACGCGGCAGTTTCTGATCTTCCCGGCAATCATCCGTCTGGGTGCGTCGATCTGGCCACGGGCCGCTGCCGTGGTTTGCCGAATCCTCAGCATGACATTCTTGCTCGGCAGGCCGGTCGATAGCCCGCAAAGCCAGCCACCGTAGGAGAAATGAAAAATACCGATATCGCGATCGAACAGGGTGCGCATAGCCTGCGCGGATACCTGAACGTTGCCGTAGGCACAGACATGCAGCACATCAATCAGGCGGACGCTAGCCAGTTGCTCGCGGCGTTTCGACACCGTCAGGCGACCGCCATCGATCCCGATAATCGACCCCTGCTCAGTGACATAGAGCGGTGCCGCGTCGGGATTGGCGGCAATCAGCCGACGCGGCGGACCATCGTTTCGGCTGGCCAGCACATTTGTCTCGTCAGGAAGGCAAATGCCCACGAGCGAGCACCGCGGGCACTTCGGGCTCGAACTCAACGGGGGTGGCGGCACCAACTTCTTCGCTGTTGACCGCGCTTCGGCGACGATCTGCAGTGTCCGCTCGACCAGCTCAGGGGTCAGCTCGACCACGACTCGCTGCCGAGTTTCGGCATAGAAAAGCTCCCCACGCTCACACGTATAGCCGTGCTCCCGCAAGAGCAATACTTGCGCGCACACCTGGACCGCATCAGCTTCCCAGGGCGCGCTATCCGGCGCCGGATGCCCTTTCTTCAGATCGACGGGCACGACCCCGCCGCCAGACGCCTCAAGCAGGTCGAGCTTCGCGGTTATGCCGAGTCTCTCGCTGGACAGCTCGACCGACCGCGCCACCTTCAGCACGCCCTCGTCCGCCAGCGGCGCTGCCCCGCCACCAGCGTCGACACGCCGATGTCGCCGGTCCCCCTCGGCGACATCGGCGTTCGAGGCCCACAACTGGTCGACCCACTCAAGGAAGAACAGTCGAGGACAGTAAGCGAACTCGTTGAGCATCCGCGCAGGAACCAGCTCGGGAAGGTCGGTGACTGTCATTTCAGCTCCGGCACGAAGATCCCGAAGCCGAAATGGCTTAGCTGCCCGAGCAGCAACGGCCCGCGGACTTCCTCGGCGAACTCGATTCGGAGGCCGACTCCCGGCCTGGCTTCCCCTAGATGCTCCTTTGCCCGATATCGACGAAAGTCGCGAGACCAACGATCAGGCAATCCATCCGCCTCGTCAGTACGGCTCACGGAAGCCGGCGGCAACCCCCGGTACCGCAATTCTGTGCGGACATCAGACGAAACGAACTCGTCCAACGACTCCCGTTTGCGATGCCGAACGGGCAGATACGGGGTACTACTAGTCCAGATTCGGGCCGGACCACTTAGCTCGGGAGCGACCTGCTCCACCGATCCGGCCGCCTGGAGCACCAAGTCGAGGTTCGGCAGCCCGTGGAGTTCGAACTTACCCTCGCCAAGCTGGCCAGAGATCTCGCGCAGTGCGGTCATCGCCGCCACTTCTTCGGGCGCCAGTCCATCGGGAGTCCAAAGAACCAGCGAACTGACCCGCTTGTCCGTTCCGGCGATAGGTATCCAATGCGAATGCCGATGGTCGGTTCCGGCTCCCTTGCTGCCGAGGATTTCCCGTCGCCGCTCGTCTGGTACCCGCGCATCGATCAGCTTGTATCCGGCGACTCGATGCGCCTCGTCTGCCAGCAAAATGCCGTTGGCTGACATCAGCGGTGCCCGGCTAAGAACGGCAAATCTGATTGCTGTCACCGCCAAGACCGCCGGCGCAGCGCGCTTGGCAACCTTCGGTAGCTCCGGCACGACGTAACGGACCCAGGTCGTGCCGAGTGGCTGGGTGCGACGGCTGCGCCGGACCTCGACGGTCGAGATTTCCAGTGCTGGCCTACTCACCGGCCGGGCCGGAGCTAGCAGCCGGGTGTACTGGGTGCCGATAACATCTGGCAACCACCAGCTTGCATCCAACTCCGGGCTGTCGTTGAGTAGTCGGGCCTCGCAGACTGACTCAGCTCGGCCGAGATACGGCATCAACTCCGCGAGCTTGGCAAGTATCTCTCGCTGGCCAGCTGGCAAGTCAGCCTCCCAGCGGACCAGCAGTTCCTGCGCGCGAGACACCGACAGGAATGGGTCCAAGGTGAGGTCGGTGCCTGCCGTCTCGCCTTTTCTGTGGTCAAGGCCGGGCAGGTAATGGCGGCTGTGACCGGGCATCGCAGGCGGTGCGAGATAGGCCGGCGGCTCGCCCAGTGCCTCAAGTAGTGCGTCAAGCTCAGGCGCGGCCAGGTCAGGCCATCGGGTGTACCAGGTCGCTACTAGCGCTCGGAGTATCCGCCAGGGAGATGGCGGCCATTCGGTAGCGCCTTCATTGACGCTGCGGTTCCATGCAGTGGCGTGATATCGGCCAAGCGGAAACCTGATTGCCATCGTGGTTGGCATCTCACTTGTCCTTACTCTTGCCCTTTTCCCGGCCTGACCAGATCACTTCTGTGACCGGGCCAAGTTCGGTCGCGCATTCGACCGCGAGCTTGGCTATTCGGGCAGCGGCTTCCTGTGGATCTGGCTGAGTACCACGAACTTCGTGTACCGCAAGGTCGCAGGCGGTGCGAAGCCTGAGTCCGCCTTGCAGCAACGTGCCGATCTCGAAATCTGCTAGGGCGGCGAGCAGCGCGGTGGCCGGATCGGACAGCCCATAGGAACGAAACTGCTGTAGGTCAGTGGTGAAGTAGGCAGTGATCACCTGCGCCGTGTACTCGACCCGGTGATAGGGCACCATGCCGTAGCCCTCGGTGGTGGCACCTTCCTTGCCCTGGTTGTTCACAATGTCTCGCTTTACCCCGCCGCTCACCGCCGGGATGACCTGATAGGCCTCCACGAAGCTAGTCACGGCTCTGGCGATCTTCGGCTGCCATGGCCATTCCTTACGCGCGAAGAACACGCCGTGGACGAGCGATACGGGATCGAGCGCGAAGCAAGCACGAGCGACGGCGCGGTAGTCAAGTGGTCGTCCGACCGCAAGTCCAAGCCGACCGAGCATCCAGTCGCTGCCGTCTTCACCGTTGACCTTGCCTTTCATCACATATGCCGACGCGAGCCTGTGGGCTTCTAGTCGGCTGGACGATAGGAACGCACCGTCGGTGCCAACCACCCGGAGGTAGGGCAGCGATGCGAGCGCTTCAGCCTGGTCCGCTTTCGCTTCGTCCCACGTTGTGGCCTCAAGGCGGTTCGCCATGCTCTGAGCTGATTCGACGAGAAGTGCCTTGCCGCCGTCAGCGTCATCGAACTCCGCGGCACCTAGATCGGGAAAGCCGGTCGGCTGGAACCTGCGGCCGGCGAGCGGCACCAGGTCAACTTCGAGCACGGTTCGTTGCGATGTCATGAGAACTCCTCTGCCAATTCGGGGGTGATTGTCTCTTCGGTGGGACCGACGGAATCGGTGTGGATCTTGATTGCGAAACGCCGAAGCTCCTCGCCTGCGCCGAGGCACCGGGGCACGAGCGCTGCCGCGAGCGCAGCACCCTCGTCCGCGCGACTAACGCCATGCGGCCTGATCCCAGGCGCTGCCGGCGTGCCTTCCCAGCCCGCCTGGCGTAGGCGCCGGAGCGCGTCGAGGTGGACCGCAGTCACTTGACCAGCGGCTAGCCGCGCGGCCCAGTCCGGGCCAAGCGCCAGTCGCGTTGCCGCCGGTTCGTTGCCGATGGCCAGGCCTTGAGCGAGTGGGTGCAGCAGTGCTAGCGCGGGTATCTGGACGCTTGCCTGGGTCTTTGCCCAGCGATGGCCGCGAGGCAGGTGCGACCAGTCGAGTGCTAGACAGGCCCGCAGCCAGCAGTTGAGCTCGCGTTCATCAAGCACTCGCTGCGCGCCGCCCAGCGTGACGGCCAGCGCGTGCAGGTCGGCGGCCGGTACCTCGACCCCTCGGCGGAAGGTCGGAATGCCACGGAAGGCGGCCGCCGATTCGTCGGAGTCGACTTCGTCGGCCGCCGTTCTGCTGCGCCAGACAAGGACATCGGCGAGAACCTGGCGCAACGGCCGCATCCCGAACCCTGGCACGACCGGGGCATCTCGCCAACGACCGTAACGATGCTCTCGATCATCAGACGCACCGGGATCGACCGGTAGCAGCAGCTGGCGCATCGTGCGTGACTGGCGGCCATTTCCCGCGATGCAAGACGCTATCCCCACGGCGATCCTCAGCTCGGGGCTCTCTTCGTCGCTCGCCAGAACCTTGAGGAACTCGGCAGCAGGAGGTGCTCTGCGGACGCTGACCTGCTCACGCATTCGCCCGCTGCGCCCCACCGCCTGCTCTAGGGAAGTCAACGAAGCCAGCAGATCACGCAGCGCCAGCGCTCCGCCGTCGCGAGCGAAGGCGAGCTCCGCCGCCTCGAATTGGCGCAGCGTGGTACCGACAGCCCTAGATGCCTCTTTACCGGGCAGCCACGACACCCACTCCTCAATCTGCGCGGCCAACTGCACGCTAGGTTTGTTCACGACTTGCACTCGGTCGAGCGGAACCGCAACGAACGCAAGGCCGTTGCGCTGGTGCAAGCCATAGCGAACGAACTCGTCCACGCCTCGTGCGACACCTAGCACTCTGGTAGCTGCATAAAAGTCAACAGCGCGCCGGGCTGGTCGGCCACGCCACGAGGCCCGAGCCTCGCCGAAGAGCTGGCGTACCTCGGCCAGAGACCAGGGGGACGTCCATACCGGGACCCAGACCTCGCCGCGTGACTCTTCGTCGTCGGCACCGCTGGTCGATCCGTCGGGCGAGTACTGGACAGTGAAAGGCATCGCCGCCCGACCGGCTGCGTACTGATGCCGGCGGGACGTACCGGACGCGAAAAGCAAAGCCCCTTCCACCAGCAAGACGTACGTCCAAGGATTGACCAGCGAAGCAGCGGCACCGAATGGTGACGAACCCTGGCCACCGGCCGACGCCGGATCGAACTGGCCGACTGGCGCGGCTGTGAGTCGCTGCGTCTCCACTCCGGCCAGCGCGTCGCCGGCCCAGGCAAGGGAGCGCGCGTGTCCGCTTGATGACTGGTCGAGTACGGTGATGAGCTGCTCATGGAAGTTGGTCGAGAAGTCCAGACGGCCGTCGTTTCCGCCGGTTCCTAGCAAAGGCGGGAACAGCGCTTTATCGTCGGCCAGCACGACGCAAGCGTCGATCCAAGGCAGCAACTCCTCAGGGCAGTGATTGCGGAAGTCCTGTACCAGGCGCTGCTTGTCGCCCTTGCCATCGTCGTTGATCCAGCCCGCCGTTCGGGCTCGCCTGGTCGAGGCTTGCGCCTCATCAACGGCCTTCGTGAAGACCGTCAAGCGCGGCGATGAGTTCCCGAGCAGCTGCGAGATCCGCTTCTTCGGCTCAACATCCTTGAGGCCGAAGCCGCTTCCGCTGTTCCACGGGCTGAGTACCGGAGTTGGCTTGTATTCATCTACCAGCCAGCTTGCGATATCCGCTAGCTGCGTATTGACCACCAGGCCATCGTCAGTCCAAGCGAAGGTGGCCGCTGGGTCGGCCTGCTCCCCGATCAGTCGGATCACTCCAAGACCGGCGAGGTAGCTAGCAAGCGGCTCAGGCCGCAGCCCAGCCAGGACGTGCTTAGTCATCGTGCCTGTCTCCCTCTTCGTCTGCGAGGTCATCTCCGGCACTCGCCCGCCAGTCGGCGATGCGCACGAGCGCCTCTAGGTAGGCGAGGACGAACGGCTGGTACTTGTCGCGAAGGGCAAGCGCTGTTCTCGTCCATGACCGGTCGCCGCCAAAATTGAACTGCTCAAGATCCACCGTCAGCTCAGCCGCTGGCATTTCCAGCAATGGCGGTACTGACCAGAGCGCACCGTTGACCAGTCCGAGCAGGACCTCAGTACTGCGCTGGTCCGGCTCCCGCACCTGGACTCGGAGCTTGCCGTGATGCGAGAGCACCAGGTATCGGACAAGATCAGCGTCCGCCGCGCCGTCAACCAGTTCGCCCAGCGGTCCGTCTATCAGCAACAGCGACGCCAGCTCATGCCGGAACGTCACGTCGCCCGCGAACCGAAGGCGGCCCTCCGTGCCTGACTTGGCCCATGGCCGCCCATCGGCAATCCGCTGCCGCTCAGCTTCTGGCGCTAGCGAGCACAGCGCGTCCTGCCAGATCTGATGCGACTTGCCGACGTCGTGCAAGTAAGCAGCGCATCCGACAGCGCGGAGAGCCTGCACTGGCAGTTGCGGTCTGATCACCTCAAGCAGCGCGACGGCCTGGCGGCGGGTGTCCTCGCTGTGCTGGCGCAACGAGACCCAGTCCCGCTGGGCCAGGCTCGCCGGATCGGCACCAAATCCATCCTCCGTCCCGGCGGCAGGCGCTGGCTCGCGGTCCAGCGAAGGACAGTCCTCGACGACCCTGCGCGCGCTCGGGTCGAACCCGGTTACCGGGTCATAGCCGCCATCGGCTGCCGCTACGACAAGTACCTCGCCGGGTCTGGCCCGCTCATTTGACGTCACTCGGGTCCAGCGCCCACGGGCCTGTTCCATTCGCCATACGGCCACTCGCTTAGCCAGGACAGCGACATCGCCCAGGGGTGCCCGACACCGCCACTCCCCCGGTGGCGCCTTAGCGTCGGCGGGCGGCCGACCGTCATCGATCGCGCGACCGTCCGCCTGCTCAGGAGTCCAGGTAGCCCAGATCAACTGGGCATCCAACTCATCGGCATCGCGGACGTAGGGCGCGATATCCACGTCGGCACCGGTCAGGTCCGGTGCCGTATCGAATAGCCCAACAAGGTCTGGTCGCCGCAGCACGGCTACCGCTGGCTCGGTCACGGCTACCCGCTGATCCAGCAGGCCTTCGCCGGTCATCGTCTTGCCTTCCAGCGCCCGGAGCGCGGCGACCGAGGCGGCGACGTCGGACACTTCGTAGGGCCGTTCCCTGGCAGGGGGCACCCACCACAGTTGCGGGTCAGAAATCGTGCCAGTGCGATTGCATCGGCCTGCTCGCTGCACGATGCTCGGCCAGGGTGCGGCCTCCGTCACAAGCAATGCGGCGTCAAGATCCAACCCGGCCTCGACCACCTGAGTGGCGACCACGATGTGCCCGGCCGCACCAGGCGACGCCGCGACCTTCTTGGCTAGCGCCTCGCGCTCGTGGCCACGGAATCGGGAGTGAATGAGTGTGCGTTCGGCATCGGTCGGCGGCAGTGCCGCGAAGACCTTTCTGGCGGCATCGACCGTATTCATCACGACAACGGTCAGCGTCGCTGGTCGATGCCATCGTGCGACTGAGGTGGCTATCTCGCCGTAGGCACCAGGCTCGACGGCAAGTTGCCGGATGGTGCGGCTTGCCCCAAGTCGTAGTGCCAGTTCGCCGATCCGTTCCTGCGGCAAGATCGACAGCACGTCTCGCTCGCCCAGGACCGGATTGTCGACCGTCTCTAGCAAGGCCTGCGGCACAGTCGCCGACATGCAGGTCAGCCCGAAGGGCTCGGCCGTGCCACATGATCGGACGAAAGCGGCGAGCTGCCGCAAAGTGGTCGTCGACTCTGGGCAAAGCTGAATCTCGTCGATGACCCAGTGCGCGCCATTGGTCACCAGGGCGAAGTCCACGGGATAGGTGGCCCGGCCGATCCCGTACCCGCGATTGAGCGCTTTCGAGACGAGCGAGTCCACAGTGCCGATGACGATCGCAGGCCGATGCATATTTTGCCGCCACCGCCACTGAGTCTCGCCCCGCCCGCCCATGACGACGTGCAGCGCCACGTCGGCACTGAGATTGAGCCTGGCTAGCCACTCGGTGACCTGAGATTCAACTTGTTCGACGAGGCTTCGCTGCGGCAGCGCATAGATCAGGCGACGAGGTGTGCCGTCGGCGGCGGCGCTCAGCATCCGACGCCAGAGCCACGCCAGCACGATCCCGGTCTTGCCAGTCCCAGTAGGCGCATGAACGACAGCCGGTAGGCCGTCTCGCGCCAGCCGAGCCTGGTAGCCATGCGGTGCGAAGCCTTCCGGGCGGTCGTCCGTCGCGGTCGCACGTCGGTAGAAGCTGTCAAAGTCGTCCATGCTGACCTTTCGTTGAAAACGTCGTCTCACGCTCAGTCACAGCGCACGCACCTTGTGCTGCGCCAGGTGCGCCATCACGGCTTGGTTCGCTGCCCACCCGTCAGGGAACTTGACCGGCACCCCCAGGTGCACAGGCTCGCTGTACGGATGCGCGTCAAGCAGCTCAGGAATGCCGGCCCGCGCCACCACCACGCAGGCGTGCCGGTGCCGCGACGTCAGTACGCATAGCCGACCGGCCTCCAGGTGGAAGGCCGAGGCGTCACGCCGCCCGGACAACGGGTGCAGCACGATCGTCAGGTCGAACTCGCGCCCTTGGAGCCGGTTGGCGGTATCGACGGTGACGCCGCCAGCTCCGAGCGGCCCGAGCCGCGCCCTGATGGCCTGCGCCTGGTCGCGATGCGCGGTTCCGATGGCGATCCTGTCCGGCCGCACCGGCGCCCCGCCGGGTGAACGCTCGCTGTAGCCGATCAGCCCCCGCTGCAGCACTCGCTCAGCCAGCGAAACGCACGCCTGCACCGCCTCGGCATCAGTACGGATGGTGTGCCGACCGGGCAGTTCATACAACGCCCACCCGGAAGCAGCGGCCAGCTCGACAGCCGAGTCAATCGGACCTGACCCGAACGCCCTGGTCGAAAACTCAAGTCGCCGATCCGCCGCGGCAACCCCGGCGACAAACCGGCTGAACGGATAGAACGCCTCCCCCACCACCCCCGCCGCCGACTCCGGCAGCCGCCACGAGACTGGCAGTTGCCGCACCGGCAACTCGGGGTTGTTGCGCAGCAGCACGGAGACCGCGCTCAGCATCGGGTCCCAGCTCAGCCCGATCCAGCGATCAATGTCGACAGTCGAGAACGGGTCGAGCTGGCCAGGGTCGCCAACGAACAGTGCCCGGTCGAAGCGCGGCGCGATTCGCAGCAGCAGGTCGGAGCGCATCTGATACGCCTCGTCGACGATCGCCCAGCGCCAGCGCCCCGCATTCAGCGTGGCCCACTTCGCGGCGGTCGCGACGATCACCTGGCAGCCGGCCAGCTCGGTGAGTTGCGGCGCGACAGTCACGTGGGCGTGCCGACTCACCCGCCCGGCCGGAACGTAGCCCTGACCAGACAGCCGCCCAACAGCCAGCTCAGGCACCGCCGACGCCAGCCGATCCACCAGGTCGTCCACCTGGCCGTTGGTCTGCGCGACCAGCATCACCAGCTCGCCGGCCCCGGCCAGCTCCAGCGCCGCCCTTACTACCAGCGCCGACTTACCTGCCCCCGGCGGCGAGTCCACCACCACCCCGCGATGCGGCGACTCAGCCAGCAGCGCCAGCACGTCGGCGACAGCCGCCGCCGATAGGTCAGCCGGTCGCCTTGGCACGAGAAAGTCCGCCGTCATGACCACGCCTCCGCCACGTCCTCGTCGGTTGGCACGTAGATCGGCGGCGGCCCGCCGTGCGTCCACGGCGTCTGCTCGCGCTCGGGGAAGACGCCGCGAACCTGGTAGGTGTCGGTCAGCGTGGTGTAGCTGAGCCGCTCCCGCAGCTCAGGGACGCTGCCCGGGGCCGGCGTCAGCGCCCGGCCCATGCCGCCAGACAGCTCAAGCTCGACTACGTAACCGGCGGGTCCTGCCACTACGGATCGCACTCGCCCTTGCTGGCCAGGCCGATTGGGGGAAGTAACCATCGCGTCTGACTCGATGCGCACAGGGTCGCTTGTCACCAGGGTGACCAGCGGGCGCAGCTTGCGGCGTCGACCAGAGTCGTCGAGCCGCAATGGCTCGACCGCGATCACCTCACCGGCGAATGCCTCGCCAGTCAGCCGGTACTCCGCGAGCACCAGCGGATCGTCAAGCGCTCGCTGGGCGGCGTAGCTGGCCTGGAGGCGTTCTAGCCGGTGCAGGCGTTGCGCTGCGCTGACGGCCGAGTCGCGGCGCGGCTGCGGCGGGCCGCCATCGCGCAGGTGCTCGCCATACCTGGTGAACGCCTCCAGGTCAGCCGCCCACCGCCCGCTCACCCGGTCGCCGGGCGGCAAGGAGCGCAGTAGTTCAACTGCGCGCCACGTCAGCTTCCAGGTCGGGGCGAGTTGTCCGGCGAGTGCGTTATGCAAATTCTTGACGGCGAGCTCTCGGGGCCGGGAGCCGATCGCAAGCTGCGAGCAAGCCGTGATGAGCGGTGTCAGGATCTCGTTGTCGAAGCTCGGATCGGTGCTCGGGCCGGCCGGGCAGCTCAGCGGATCCTCAGCGGCGAGCGCGGCTTGGCTGCCGGTCTGGCCGGCGGGCGGGTCGATCCAGCCGAGCACGGTGCCGAGGTTCAGGTCCTCGACCGCGCTCTGGCCGGTCGCCCAGTGCAGCGTGAGCGCCTGGGTCGCGGCCAGCATCAGGCACGAGCCAGGCTCTTCGGTGCGCTCGGCGAAGAAGGTCAGCCAGCGGCCGAGCACAGGAACGGCCGGATCGACGGCATGCTCGCCTGCCGGGCGGCGGAATCTGGTCGACCGGCCGAGCAGGCGGAGAAAGCCGGCGGTCGCCAGATTCGGCACGATGAGCTGTGGCTCCGCTGTGCTGTTCAGATAGCCAAGAACGATCTTGGCGAGCTGGGCGGCGAACTCGAACCGCTGGTCACGATTGCGCGGCTGCTCGACGATGAGCAGCTGGGCGGTGGCTGGGTCGTCGCCGATCATGGCGGCGAGCGGTGCGTTCGCCTCCCCGGCGAGTGCCAGGGCGACGAGCACGAGCGGCCGCGCGGCCAGGTGGACGTGCCGCACCGTGCTGATCGGCTGCGCGACGCCGGTCGCCACCGCGTGCGCTCTGGCCAGCGCGACCAGGGTAGTCATGCCGCACCGCCCACGAACTCGCGCCGCAACCGGTCGGCTGTGCGCAGCAGATCGGCCGCCTCGGTCTGCTCAACCGATGGCGTCAGGCTGCCGTCGGCCAAGGCGAGCACTGAGGCAATGCTGTCGATCGCGCCGAGGTCGTCCCGTACGTCGCGGCCGAGCGCGGCGGTAAGACCGCGGGCCTCGGCCCGGCAAAAGAAGGACATCTCGCAGTTCGCCAGGCACTCCGGTGAGTACCTCGCTTCCAGCATCTGGGTCGCCAGGGTGAGCGATGCCGGATTCCGGGTGGGCATCCCCGCCGCGTCCGGCTCTAGGTCCAAGGTCAGGTCGAAGGGCAGCAGGTCGAGCAGCGAGTCGATCCGCTCCAGCCTGGACAACTGCCTGCGCAGCACGGTGAGCTGCTTGCGGACGTCGAGCAGCGCCGCCGTGGGCGCGTTGCTGAAGTTTTCCGGGCAGACCAGGATGACGTCGTCGGCGACAGCCTCAGGGCCGCGTCCGAATCCGGCCAGCAGGGCGCGCAGCGCCAACACGTAGACAGCGGACTGGATCACGGCTGCCGCGACCTTGTCACCGTCGGCCTGACCGTCGATGACCGAGAATGACTTGATCTCCACGACGTGGAACCTGTCAGCCAGTTGGAACGCGATCAGGTCCGGCTCCAGGTATACCGGCCGCCCAGCCACCTCAAGCTGGAGCAATGGGTGGTCAAAGAGCGTCCCCGCACCGGTGCCCGCCCCCACGCCCTGGCCGGCGGCGGATGCGGCGCGGCCAAGCAAAGCCTTGGTCCTGGCGTGCCTGACCGGCAAGCTGGTATCGCCACCGACCTCATCGAGATTGTCGTAGGAAACCTCGGGGATCGGCAGTCCAAGGTGCTCGCGTAGCAGCCGGAGCAGCTCGGCGCAGCCATTGGCTTTCACCTGGGCTTCGAACGCGTTGCCCCGGCTAAGCGCGAATTGCGACTGGCCGAACGCCGCCGGAAATCCTAGATAAGCGGCAATTCGCTGCTTATCGGCACCAGCCGCATCCATGATCGCCCGGCGAACACAGCCGGGATTACTCGTCAACGCCGCAATAGTTCGCGCATTGTGACTTTTCGGGGCGACCTGACCGCGAATATGGTCAAGCCGCGCCTCAACTGAGTCCATGATGTTCCTACGGTCGAGCGTTGTGGCCGGATCAGCGGTCTGCGCTGGTCTGGCGGATGAGCTGCAGGCCAGCGCCGAATAGCTGCTCGGCGTCGGCGAGCTGAGTGCGCGCGCGGCGGGCCGAATCGGCACGCTGCTCGGAATCCGCCTCTTCGTGCACGGCTAGCTCTGCTCGGGCGGCGTTGATAATCACGAGTGGGTCCATTGTGCCGATATTCGTCGCTGCGCGCGGAATATTTGCTGCAAATCGCCACAGCAATCGACGTGATTCAGCAGTAGCGTCGGAATTGTCGTTATCGAACTCGCTGACTCGCTCCGCTATCCTGATGGCCGCGATCAGATAATCCACTCGCGGGCTTAGCGGGCCGACGATGCGCTGCTCCATTGACCAGGTCGAAATCGCCAGTAGCCCGCGAGCCGGGGCCAGCAGGTCGGCGGTGAGCGCGGCGCACAGGTAGTACGGCCGGGCGTAAGGCGCCAACGAAACGAACGCTCCTCATCCCGACGCAAGCTAGTCAGCCGGGCGCCGGCCAGGTGGCCAGCGAAGAAGGCGTCGTGCACGGTGACGATCAGCCGCTGCGCGGCCGGGCACGCCGAGCAAGGTGAGCGCCTGGTGCAACCTGCTCCCTGGCCGGCAGCAGCGGCGCCTTCGCCGTCCCCGACCCAGGCCCGAGCCCCGACCCGCGCGCCGATCCTGATCCGCGCTCGGACCCTGCCTCGTGCCCCGACTTCGACTCGGGCACCTCGACGTCAGCCTCGAGGTCGTCCATCGACTCGTCCCACTGCCGTTCGGCGTGCCGCAACTCGGCCCGCAGCAGCTTGGCTCGATCGCGGTCGCCGCTCGTCATCGCCCGGCGAACCTCGACCCGCAGCGCCTCGATCCGACGCTCAAGTGCTTCCAGTTCCTTCGTCACGCAGGCACTGTAGCGCTTCCAGTACTTTCCTGCAAATTCCAGTGTTCTACTGTGACGACTCGGTCGCGCGGACAGGTGTCGCCGACGAGAGCTAGTGCAGATCTGGCCGTTTCTTTGTGGTGAGCGGGGGTTCGTCAGGCTCGGTCACGGCGATGCTGGCCCCGAAGCGACCTAGTTGGCCGCGTTATGCGAGGACTAGCCGAGGACGGAGCCTTGCCTGGACATCTGGCCTGGATGATCGGTGTTAGCGGCCATCGTCCCCAAGATGCCCTGCTGGACCTGTTCTCCTGGCGACTGGTGATCGCGATCGGCGTCATTGGCGCCGTCACAGTCGTACTGCTTTGGATCCCGGTACTCGGCGACAAACTGATGGCCATCACCAGTGCGCGGGCTTGGCAGGTCGGCCGGATCGGGTTCGCGATCGGGATCGTCATGCTCATTGCCGGGGTGATCGTGCACAACGGCCTGCTGGTCGCCTTCGGCGCGCTGCTGGCCGGGGGCACGCTGCTCGGCTGGATCGCAATGAACTACTAGTCAGCGTCGACGCCGACTCGCCCGCGCCCGACCCACCTAGGCCTGACGCCAACGCGCTAGCCCCGACCCGGACCCGACCCCGTCCCGGACCCGACCCCCGAACGGAGCTTTCCCGGCGATATCCGGCAGCTTTGCGCCTAGTTTCGGGCAAATCGGACGCGCGGATCGAGCTTCGGGCCGCCCGAACCCTGGTCGCGCGGCGGGCGGGTGAAGTTACAGCTTGGTCATCTTGGCTGACGGGACTGGGATCCGCATCTTCTGCGGGCCGAAGTCTACGATCACCGCGACGTCCTCCTCTACCCGGAGAACCACGCCGTAGCCGTACTTGTCGTGGGTCACCTGATCGTCCACTTCGAACGTTTCGATCACCGGAACGGGGACAGGTGTGTTGAACGGACTGCCGGGCAAGTAGCGCCGCGTCGCGGTGCGGGAGGGCCTCATAACCTCAATGATCCTCCCTTCTGCGCGTTGCCGGGACGGCCGGCCACTAGTTTCTTGAAGAAATGCCCAGCAGTACGGCAAAATCAGCGCTCGCCAACGCCCCCGAGCAAGTCCAGAATCTGCTGCCCGTAACGATCGAGCTTCGCTTCGCCGACTCCGCTCACCTGACTGAGCTCGACCAGGGATGATGGCCGGTCGGCAGCGATCTGCCGCAGCGTCGCGTCGTGGAAGATCACGTAGGCGGGGACGCCTTGCTCCTTGGCGGCCGCCGCGCGCCAGGCCCGCAACGACTCGAAGACCGCGGTCGCGGAGTCCGACAGGTCAGCCGCGGCCAAAGCCGAGCCCGACCCAGACCCCGAAGCAGACCCAGAGCCAGACCCGGATCGCCCAGAGCGCCGAGACCGCGCCACTTTCGGTGGCTCCCGCCGCAGCAGCACTTGGCGCTTACCTGACAGCACCTCGCCGCTCGACTCGCTGAGTGCCAGAGTGCCGTAATCCCCCACTACCCGCAGCAGTTGCTGGGCGAGCAACTGCCGCACTACGCCACGCCACTCACCGTCGCTCAACTCACCGCCGATGCCAAAGACGGTGAGCGACTGGTGCCCATTTTTCATAATCTCGGGGGTTTGCTTGCCGAGCAGGATGTCGATGATGCGGCCTGCGCCGAAGGACTGGCCCCGTTCCCGCTTGAGCCGGTGGACCGCCGACAGGAGCTTTTGGGCCGCGACCGTGCCGTCCCAGGTCTGCGCCGGGCTCAGGCAACTGTCGCAGTTGCCGCAACCACCGTCGCGCGGCTCACCGAAGTAGCCGAGTAGCTGCGCCCGGCGGCACTCGACGGTCTCGCACAGGGCCAGCATCGCGTCCAGGTGGGCGGCGAGCCGCCGCCGGTGTGCGAGGTCGCCTTCTGATGAGTCGATCAGGCGCCGCTGCAGCATCACGTCGGCCAGGCCGTAGCCGAGCCAGGCGGTGGCCGGCAGCCCATCCCGGCCGGCCCGGCCGGTTTCCTGGTAGTAGCCCTCCACCGACTTCGGCAGATCGAGGTGCGCGACGAAACGCACGTCAGGCTTATCGATTCCCAGCCCGAACGCGATCGTGGCGACCATCACCAAGCCGTCTTCGCGCAGGAATCTAGCCTGGTTAGCGGCGCGCACGCGGGCGCTCAGCCCGGCGTGGTAAGGCAGCGCGGTGATCCCATTACGCTCAAGGAACTCGGCGGTCTTCTCCACCGAGGCCCTGGACAGGCAATACACGATGCCAGAGTCACCCGCGTGCTCGCCGCGCAGCAGGTCGAGCAGTTGCTTGTTCGGCTCAGCCTTGGGCTCGATCCGGTACCTGATGTTGGGCCGGTCGAAGCTGGCCACGAAGTGCCGCGCCTGCGTCAGGCGCAGCCGCTCGGCGATCTCCGTCCTGGTCGCCTGGGTCGCGGTCGCGGTGAGCGCGATCCTTGGCACGTCAGGCCAGCGCTCGTGCAGTGCGGACAGTTCCAGGTAGTCAGGGCGAAAGTCATGCCCCCACTGAGCGACGCAGTGCGCTTCGTCGATCGCGAACAGGGAGATCACGCCTCGCTCAAGCAGCCGGGCGGTCGGCTCATTGCGTAGCCGCTCGGGTGCCAAGTACAACAGGTCAAGCTCCCCGGCCAGGAAGTCAGCCTCCACCGCCTGCCGTTCCCAGCTGTCCTGGGTCGAGTTGAGGAATCCGGCCCGCACTCCGAGCGCCCGCAGCGCGTCTACTTGGTCTTGCATCAGCGCGATCAACGGCGAGATGACGACGCCAGTACCGTCCCTGACCAGTGCAGGAATCTGGTAGCAGAGGGACTTGCCGCCGCCGGTCGGCATCAGCACCAATGCGTCGCCGCCGCCGATGACATGCTCGATGATCTCGGCCTGCGGGCCGCGAAAGGCCTCGTAGCCGAACACCCGGCGCAGCACGGCGAGCGCGGCCTGGCCGCCATCGGTCACCACGGCCGGCTGGTCAAGGCTAGGAGCAGTCACCGCGCCATCCTAAGTTCGGCCACTGTCAGCCGAGCCGTCCCTGGACAAATCAGCTCTCGGGCTCAGCCGTAGTCAGGCTCGACGGAGGCGGCGGCCAGCATGGCGACGACACGGAAGCATCTGATCGCCTCGGCCATCGTCGGCAGCGTGAACTCGACCGAGCGCGGCCCGCTCTGGCGCACGCCAGGCACTCCAGTGCAGGCCATGACCGGCTGCGTCGCGTCGAACGTGACCTCATACCTAAACGGCCCGGCCGGCCGCTGCACCTCCCGGCGGGACCGAAGCCCGGCGGTCGCTGCCGCCGCGATCAACTCGGCGGTGCGAGCTGGCGGCAGGCAGGCGGCGGTGTAGCGGTCCACGCATCGCTTGACCTCGACGAGTTCGGCACCCGGTGCCCACGACTGCGCGTCGGCGCAGGTCAGATCGTCGCCGGTGACCAGCACGACCGGGACGCCGAATTCGGCCGCAAGCAGCGCATTCATCCGGCCCTCGCTACGCCGGCTCGGCATTGATCCGCACGTCAAGCAAGGTCGTGCCAACGAAAGTGTGCGCGAGCACCCCCTGCTGACCGGCCCCCGCGTGGTAACCCACGAACGCCACCGCAGCTACGCCGGAGTCAATGCCTTCCATCATTCCGAAAAATTTGTGGGTGCCAATGATGGCGACAGCACGCTGATCTAGGTCGCGGATCAGCAGATTGCGCTTGTTGGCGTGCGCCTCATTGACGATCACCTCATCCGCGCCCCCGGCATAACACCCGGCGACGGCCGCATTCACATCGCCGGTCAACAGCACCCTGAAGTACTCCCAGCGGGCTGACCCTGGGCGAACATCGTCCGGGCAGGTGACACCGGTGACGCCCTCCATGTCGGCCGAGATAAGAACGCGCATTTGCTCCTGCTCCCCCGTCCGCCCGAGCTCACCAGGTCACCATATGTCCGGGCTGGTGGTTATACACGCGAGCTCGCCAGTCCGGCTGGTGCTCGCGCCCAGTCGAACTACATCGCATACTGCGAGTCGTGATCTCACTACGCACAGTGAAGGACAGCGGTCGCGCCATGACCCCGTCGATCGCCGTCAGCATTGTGGTACTAGCACTACTCGGGCTGGCTGCGGCGGTCACGACGCCGCTGCCGCAGACGCCGGGCACCCAGCCGACCACCGGCGCTGCGGCGACCACTGCCGCGGCCGCCGCCGTGCCGATCAGGACGGTCTACGTGACCCGGCTGACCAACGCGGGCAAGGGCTCGCTCCGGGCCGCGCTGCACTTCGCTAACGCCAGGCGAAGGCGCAGCATCACGGTGATCTACTTCCGCCGCCACGGCGTCATCAGGCTGCGGCGCGCACTGTCGGCGATCAACCGCACCGTACTCATTGACGGCACGTCGGCCCCCACCCACCTCATCGGCGGGCCGCCGGTAGTCGAACTCAATTGCGCCGGCCACGCCGGGCTCTTGTTCGGCGCGGGCGCGAACGGCTCGCAGTTGCTCGGACTAGCGGTTGATCACGCCAGCGGCAACGGCGTCAGCCTGAGCGCTAGCTCGGTGACGATCAACGACGATTACCTGGGACTGAACCTGGCCGGCCAGCGCCGGCAACCGGGGCGACGGCCTCTACCTGGCGCGCACCTCGACCCGCGATCTGATCGGGCTTAACAACGCGGGTGCCACCGGCGTGATCGCGAACGTGATCTCAGCCAACGGCCACAACGGAGTCGTGCTCGCCGGATCCTCCGAGGACACGCTGGTGGCCAACCGGATCGGCACGAACCGGGCCGGCACCAGGGCGTTCGGCAACCGCGGCGTCGGCCTGCGGATCACCAGCGGGGCCGGCCATAACGAGATCGGCGGCACCGACTTCGTGGACCCGGCAACCGGCGCTGCCAACAACCCGACCGGCGACAAGGGCACGACCACCCCAGTCTTCGTGGTGCCACCGCTCGGCAACCTGATCTCAGGTAACGGCAAGGCCGGCATCACGATCACCAGACACTCCGACGCCAACGTGCTGAACGGCAACTTCGTCGGCACCACCGCCGACGGCGACCACCGGCTCGGCAACGGTGGCGACGGGGTGCTGGTCGACCACGCCAGCCGCACGGAGCTGATCGGCTGTAAGTTCGTCAACAACCCGTTCGTCTACTACAACGTGATCAGCGCCAACCGGGGCGACGGACTGCGGATCAATGACGCCGACGGCACCGTCGTGCAGGGTAATTTCTTTGGCACCGGCGCCAACAACACCGCCGTCATCGGCAACCACGGCGACGGGATCGCCGTTACCGGCTGGTCGGCTGACACTCAGGTCGGCGGCGTGATCCCGCTGGGCAATGTGTCGGCAGGCAACTACCGCAACGGCATCGCGGTGACCGGGCGAGCCCATGGCTTCACCACGTTCAATACCTTCGCCGGGCTGCTGGCGTTCAAAGGCGCGGCACCGAACCATCATGACGGGCTGCTGATCACCTCGACCGGCGGCGACAACCTGGTCCGCACGAACGTGCTGTCCGGCAACCTGGGCAACGGCATCGAACTGGCCGGCCACGCCAGGGGCGTGACGATCGATCCCGACATCGCCGGCCTGTCCACGAACGGCGACAGCCCGCTGCCCAACGACGGTGATGGACTGCTCATTCACGGCGACGCGCACGACAATGTGGTCGGCGGCTCGCGCCGCTCGGTGATCAAGCAGGACACGTTCTCAGGCAACCGCGGCTACGGCATCGCCATCACCGGCCTGGCGCACCGCAACCACGTGTTTGGCGCGTTCGTCGGCACCTTGATCCTCGGCGCTTCACCGGCGGGCAATGGCCGTGGCGGCGTGCTGCTCGGCGGGCACGCCTACCGCAACTGGATCGGGATCAGAAACCTGATCAGCGCCAATCACGGCAACGGCGTGACACTGAGCCCGCACACCAGGCACAACCGCGTGACCGGCAACCGGATCGGGCGCAGCCGACTCGGCCTGCCGCTGCCGAATTCCGGCCAGCCAGTGCTTAACCTCGGTCACCACAACGTCGTGCACGGCAACAGGTAGCATCGGCGCCGTGACCGATAAGGGAGTGATTGACCGGGCTCGGCTGACCGAGCTGATCGGCAGGGAGCGAGCGCAGTACGCGGTCGGGCATCCGGCGTCAATGCGAGCGTTCGAGCAGGCCGGAGCGCATCTGCTCGGCGGCGTGCCGATGACCTGGATGCGGATGTGGCCTGGCGGGTTCCCGCTCTACCTCGCGACGGCGCACGGCGCCAGGCTGACCGACCTGGACGGCAATATCTTCGTCGACTTCAGCCTGGGCGACACCGGCGCGATGGCCGGCCATTCCCCCGCCCAAGTGCAGGCCGCCGTCACCGAGCGGTTCAGCGATCTCGGCGGCGCCACCGCGATGCTGCCGACGGTCGACGCCGACTGGGTGGCTGGTGAGCTGACCAGGAGGTTTGGCGTCACCCACTGGAGCTTCACGCTGAGCGCCACCGACGCGAACCGATGGGCACTGCGGATCGCCAGGCAGCTGACCGGACGGCCGAAAGTCGCCGTGTTCAGCTACTGCTACCACGGCAGCGTGGACGAGTCTTTCATCATCGCGACCCCGGCTGGGCCGCGCAGCCGACCAGGCAATACTGGCGCATCCGTGGATCCGGTGCAGACGACCAGGGTCGTGGAGTTCAATGACCTGGCCGCGCTGGAGCGGGAGCTGGCCACTGGCGATGTGGCCGTGCTGCTGATGGAGCCGGCTCTCACCAACATCGGCATCGTGTTGCCGCAGCCTGGCTACCTGGCCGAGGTCAGGAAGCTGACCAGGCAGTACGGCACGCTGCTGATCATCGACGAGACGCACACTTTCAGCGCCGGCCCTGGCGGCTGCACTAGAGCGTGGGGCCTGGACCCGGACATCGTGACCATCGGCAAAGCGATCGGCGGTGGCATCCCGGCCGGCGCTTACGGCCTGTCGGCCGCGCTGGCCGAGCAGATCCTGGCCGACGACTCGGCCGACTTGATCGACACCGGCGGCATCGGCGGCACGCTGGCGGGCAACGCACTGTCGGTCGCGGCGATGCGGGCCACTTTGGAGCATGTGCTGACCGACGACGCGTTCACTGTGATGATCGGGCTGGCCGACCGGTTCACCGCCGGGGTCGCCGAGGTCATCGACAGCCGTGGCCTGCCGTGGTCCATCGCCCAACTGGGTGCCAGGGCCGAGTACCGGTTCTGCCCCGTGCCGCCGGTCACTGGCGGCCAGTCCCAGGCGGCTGCCGACTCGGCACTGGATGAGTACCTGCACCTGTACTTGGCCAACCGAGGCGTGCTAATCACTCCGTTCCACAACATGGCGCTGATGTGCCCGGCCACGACGGACGCCGATGTCGACGCGCACACGGCGCTGTTCGCCGCCGCGGCCAAAGACCTGATCGGGTTACGGCGTTACCAGGGCCGGCACCACCGGCCCAAGCGCCGAACGCTCAGTCCGCTGACGCCGCGGAGTCCGTCGAGTCCGCTGAGCCCGGTTAGCTCGGTTTCCTCGCAATGACGTCAGGCCATTACCTGGCCGATCACTGATCGGCCAGTTGCCTCGGCGTGACCTAGACATGATTCGCGCCTGATTTCTGGGCGGAATGGCATGACCGGCTGGTGATGCAGCGTGGATAATCGCCAGAGTTGACGGTAATTCCCCTTGCTCTGACAACTGTGCCCGTCTGACAACTGTGCCCGGAGGCTCCGCGTGGGTATTAGCCAGAGTCGGACAATACTTCCTGACTTACGCTGGCAATTAGCGGCCGGCGTTCGACCAAGACGACAGCTAATCGCCGATCGACTGCGCCGTCCGGCGATATTGGACGAAGCCGAACAATTCCTCACGCTGTATCACGCCGAGCACCCCGAGTCCGGTGCGATGAGCGACCGGCTCAGGCAAGTACGCCGCGAGATCGAGGCGGCAGGCACGTACCGGCACACCGAGGCCGAGCTCACCTTCGCCGCCCGGGTCGCCTGGCGAAATAGCTCCCGCTGCATCGGCCGGCTGTACTGGCGCAGCCTGCGGGTGCGCGATCGCCGCGATGTCACCGGTGCCGATCAGATCGCGGCTGAAGCGATCACGCACCTGCGTGACGCGACCAACGGCGGCAAGATCAGGCCGGTCATCACGGTGTTCGCCCCCGACGCGCCCGGCCGGCCAGGGCCGCGGATTCTCAGTCAGCAACTGGTCAGCTACGCCGGCTACCAGGACGCTGACGACGACCCGGTGACTGGCGACCCGCAAAATACTTCCTATACCGGGCTCGCCCGCCAGCTCGGCTGGCCAGGCGGCCGACCGCAGGGCAACTTCGACGTGCTGCCGCTGATCGTGGCCGAAGCTGGTCGCCCGCCCGAGTGGTATCCGCTCCCCGCTGATGCGGTGCTGCAGGTGCCGCTCACCCATCCGAGCCTGTCCTGGTTCGCTGAGCTTGGCCTGCGCTGGTACGCAGTGCCGGTGATCAGCGACATGTATCTGCAGGCCGGCGGGATCAGATATCCAGCCGCGCCGTTCAACGGCTGGTACATGTGCACCGAGATCGGCTCCCGCGACCTAGCGGACGCTAGCCGCTACAACCAATTGCCAGTGATCGCCAAACGGCTGGGCCTCGCCACCAACACCAACCGCAACCTGTGGCGCGACCGCGCGCAAACCGAACTAAACCTCGCCGTGCTGCACTCCTTCCAGACCGCCGGGGTCACCATCACCGACCACCACACCGAGTCCGACCGCTTCCTCAAGCACCTTGAGCAGGAAGAACGCCAGGGACGAGGCTGTCCAGCCGACTGGAGCTGGATCGTCCCACCCGCCGCATCAGCAACCACCGGCGTGTTCCACCGCTACTACGAGGACTTCGACCAGACCCCGAACTTCTACCGCCACCCCCGTCTAACCCTCGCCTAACCCCGCCCACCCCGGCCCACCCCGGCCCGTCCCGGCCCGTCCCCGGCCTGGCCCACCCCGGCCCGGCCCGGCCTGGCCTGGCCCAACCCGGCCTGGCCCAACCCGGCCCACCCGGCCTGGCCCCCGGCCCGGCCCACCCGGCCTGGCCCAACCCGGCCTGGACCCCGGCCTGGCCCACCCGGCCTGGACCCCGGCCTGGCCCACCCGGCCTGGACCCCGGCCTGGCCCACCCGGCCTGGACCCCGGCCTGGCCCACCCGGCCTGGACCCCGGCCTGGACCCCGGCCTGGACCCGGCCCGGCCCACCCGGCCTGGACCCCGGCCCCGGCCCCGGCCTGACCCAACCCCGGCCCGGCCCAACCCAGCCGCCCGCCGACCTCTTCGCCCGACCCGACGCCACCCCGGCCGCCCACCCGACGCCTTAGGCCAACGACAACGGGGTCGCCCCGTTGCTGACCCAGTAGCAACGGGGCGACCCCGTTGTCGTTGGCGGCTGGGACTGGGCGCCAAGTGACGGCCTGGATCGTGACAGTCAAGCGCCGACGGGGCTAAGTGCCGCTGCCAACTCGGCGACGCTCGGCTAGCAGGCCGTCGTCGTAGTGCAGCCGCTCGGGCGGCAGGCCCGCTTTGCCGAGCAGCTTGAGAGTTTCCTCCACCATCGCGACTGGTCCGGCTACATAGGCCTCGCACTCCTGGTGCGGCAGGTAGCGGGCAGCCACTCGGCCGACGTTGCCCTGCATGCCGTAGTAAGCAGGGTCATCCGAGGTCACCGGGTGGATCTCGAGCCAGGGATAGGCGTCGCTCAGTCGCCATAAATCGCGCAAGTCGTAGAGTTCCTTTTCGGTGCGGGCACCGCAGAACAACCACACCTTGCGATGGGTGCGGCTGTTCGACTCTTCGTAGATGACCTGCTCAGCGATGGCCTTGAGCGGCGCCAGGCCGGTACCGCCAGCGACGCACAAAAGATCGCGCTTGCTGGCAGAAAGAGTCAGGTTGCCGACGGCAGGTCCGAGGATCAGTGGATCACCCACCTTGGTGTTATTCACCAAAGCACCGCTCACCCAGCCACCGGAGATCGCCTTGACGTGCAACCTGACTAGCCCGTCCTCGCGTGGTCGACAGGCAATGGAGTAGGGCCGCCAGACTTTCGGCCAGCGTCTGGTCTGCACCGTCACGTGCTGGCCGGCCGGTAGATCAGCGGCTGCTCAGGTGCGATGGTCACCACCGCGATGTCGTGGCTGCGTCGGTCGTGCTGGATCACCTCGGCGTCCCAGTAGGCCGGGGTGTTCGCGCCGGCCTCGTTTGCGGCCTTGACCATCAGGTCTGCGGCGAGGTTGTAGGTGCTGACCCAGGCGTCCTCAGCCGTTTGGGTGAAGGCTGGCCCGGCGAAGGCGCGCAGCGTGGCCACCAGCGCCGCGCCCACCGCGGTGTACATTTCCGGCCGCACTGAGTACTTGCGGTGATCACGCCCCAGCTGAGCTAGGTAACTGGCCAGGTCACTAGGGGTGGACAAGCTCCGCACGATCCTGGTCAGTGCGGCGAACAGCCGGTCGCGCTGCTCGTCCATCGCGGGCGGGAAGAGATCTCGCAGTTCAGGGTTGTTGGCGAACAGCCAGCCGTAGAAGTAGGAGGCAGCCATATCCCCGGCGGCGGCGACCAGGCCGAAGGTCTCCTTGATTGCCGTCATGCTCTGATCGGCTGAGTCAGCCTGATCCTGGCCGTCCGGCACCGGTTGCGAGTCCGCAGCGTCGTCGGGTAGCTCTTTGAGCCTGTCCCGTACTCGGCCGAGCAGTGCTATGTCACCCAGCGCGTTGGCAGTAGGCACGTCGCGCCAGTGCCCGCCGATCCACCGCCGCCGGTGCCGGTGCGCTGGCGAGCCAGACTTGCGTGGCGCGGCCGCGGCATCGTCATCATCGTCATCGGATTCGTCGGTCTGCTCGTCGACCGACTGATCAGGCGGCGGCTGGTCGTGCAACTGGCGATCACGTTGCGGCCGGTCAAGTACCGCAGTTGGAGCTGGCTCTGGTGTCCGGTCGATCAGATGCTCAAGCGCGGGATGCGGCGCGACCATCGGCTGATCGACGGCCTCCTGATCAGGCACGACGTGGTCAGCGGCCTGCTGGTCGGAGCCGTGCTGGTCGAAGGCCTGGTGGTCGGGCGCAGCCTGACCAGTGCGACCGTTGCTCGAATGCTCGTACCCGGGCAGCTGACCGCGTGCCGCTAACCGACGGCTCACCGGCAGGCCATTCGCCGTCGGCCCGCCGTTGGCTACCGGCACGCCGCTCGCCGCCGGCACGCCGTTGGCTACCGGCACGCCGTTGGCTACCGGCACGCCGCTCGCTACCGGCACGCCGCTCGCCGCCGACAGACCATCGACCACCGGCTGGCCGTTGGCCTGCGGCGAGTGATCGGCCTGAGTCGGGTCGTGAGCTTCGCCTTCTTGACCGTCAACTCCTGAACTCGGCAGGAGCGACTTCAGTCGGCGCGCCATGAGCACGTCCTTTCGGCTGGCATACGGTCAACAATGCTTGAGACGGCTTAACGTTACTTAAACGGACGTCAACGTGAAATCACTGCGATGACCTGACGATCATGATGAGATCACGCGCGATCACGCATAAGTCATCGCATAAACACGTCCCTGGGAAATACGACTGCCATCTCAACCCGGATTGAAGCGCGCCCATGCCATGGAAGTAAATCGTACTCGGGCAGATCCGGTTACTGGGGTAGATGATTTATTTGTCCTCCTAATCTGCCACCGCCCGGCGCGCGGCGCCAGCGAACGTGGTCCGGAAAATGATCAATTCTTGCCGCAAATCAGTGCCGCAAGTGCGGCTGAATCGGCTAGGCCTGCCGAGGAAGTAGGCTGGCCCAGCCACTGCCTGCCAAAATCTGCCGCCGAGGGAGCCATCGCATGCGCTTCGCCATCAAGACCAGACCCGAGCATCAGACCTGGGCCCAGATGCGCGAGGTATGGCGGGCGGCCGATCAGATCGAGCTGTTCGAGTCGGCATGGAACTGGGACCACTTCTACCCGCTCACTGGCGACCTGACCGGCACCAACCTGGAGGGCTGGACCATGCTCGCGGCGATGGCTGAGGCCACCAGCCGGATCAGGATCGGCTGTCAGGTAACGGGCATGATCTACCGGCATCCAGCCGTGCTCGCTAATATGGCAGCCACAGTTGACGTGATCTCCGCTGGCCGGCTCGAGCTCGGTGTCGGGGCGGGCTGGAACCAGCTCGAGTGCGACGCCTACGGGATCGAGCTGCCACCGCTGCGCGAGCGATTCGACCGGTTCGATGAGGGCGTCGAGGCCATGGTCGGCTTGCTTACTGCGCCGGTCACCAATTTCACCGGCCGCTATGTCAAGCTGACCGACGCGCGGTGCGAGCCGAAGCCGGTCCAGCAGCCGCATCCGCCGATCACGATCGGCGGCAAGGGCAAAAGGCGAACGCTGCGGACAACGGCTCGGTGGGCACAGCAGTGGAATGCCATCGCCGCCGACCCCGCTGAGTGGCGAGAGTTGAAGACGGTCCTGCTCGCGCACTGCGCCGATGTCGGTCGCGATCCGGCCGAGATCACATGCTCCGTAAATATCAGACTGGATTCAGCCGACACCATTAACGCTGCCGTCGCCTCGGCGAAGGCCTATCGCGACGCGGGTGCCGATCTAGCGGTTATCGGATTGCCGCTCGAGGCCAGTCCGGCCATCCTTGAGCCGCTAGCCACCCAGCTCGCACCGTTGGCCTGAGGCGGCAACCATGGCTGACTCGGCAGCGGTCGACATCTACACCGACGGTGCCTGCAGCGGCAATCCCGGCCCAGGCGGCTGGGGCGCGCTGCTGCGGTATGCCGCACAGACGAAGGAGATCTGCGGCGGTGAGGCTGCAGGCACCACTAACAACCGGATGGAGCTGATGGCAGCCATCCAGGCGCTGGAGACCCTGACCAGGCCGTCCACCGTGCGCCTGCATACCGACAGCGTCTACTTGCGCAGCGGGATCATGTCCTGGCTACCGAACTGGAAGCGCAATGGCTGGCGGACGAGCGATAAGAAGCCGGTGAAGAACGCTGACCTCTGGCAGCGGCTCGACGAGGCGGCCAAGCCGCATCAGGTGCAGTGGCTCTGGGTCAAAGGGCACGCGGGTGATCCTGGCAACGAGCGCGCCGACGCGCTGGCCAACCAAGGCATGCGCGAGGCCAGCCAGCAAGCGGCCAGCAAGTAGCGGCTGCCGCAGCAACTGGGTCCGCGCCGGGAGACGGACGGGACCGGCAGCCAGCCGGGTCCGCGCCGGGACACGGACGGGACCGGCAGCCAGCCGGGTCCGCGCCGGGACACGGACGGGACCGGCAGCCAGCCGGGTCCGCGCCGGGACACGGACGGGACCGGCAGCCGCCGACGCACGTCACGGCGAGTGCGCTGGCCGACCTCGGCTACCTCGGCGTGGTGTCCATGTGCCTGGGCTTTTTCGCCTGGTAACAGGCCATGGCCATGGGCGGCGTAGCCGCGATCGGCAAGCTGCAACTGGCCCAGCCAGCGCTCACCCTCGGCTGGTCAGCACCGCTACTTGGCGATCACGTGAGCTGGCTCAGCCTGGTCGCTGCCGCCTTCGTCGTCGCCGCCACGGCCGTCGGCAGGAACGCCAGCGTCCGCCCGACCAGGCAGCTAGCGGCATCTTCTGACGGGCAGAACTTGGTCAAGTATGCCGCCGGAGATCAGGCAGGAAGCGCTGACATCGGGCCGACTAGATAGGACGAATACGACGCCACAGGAAAATCAGTGGCCTCAATGATTTCATCCAGCCGGTTCTGCGGCAGAATGAGGCTATGCAACCTTTGCATTTTCGTGCTGTTGGCCTGATCTCTGCCTGCCTCGTACTGACCGCTGGGCTAGCGGTCGCCGGATGCAGCAGCTCCAGCTCACCGAGCACGCCGACACCGACCAAAAGCAGCCCGGCTCCGGGTAGCTCATCGACCAGCTCGGCGCCAACCACGCCGTCGGGCGAGCCCACCAGCGGAACGGGGGCGACGCAGGCGATCGAGACGAACTGGGCTAAGTTCTTCAACGCCAAAACCCCCGTCGCGCAGCGTCTCGCCCTGCTGGAGAACGGCTCGCAGTTCGCCTCGGTAATCCAGGCACAGGCTGGATCACCGCTCGCGCTCGCAGCTACCGCCAAAGTCGTCCATGTCACGCTGACCGGCACAAGCCAGGCATCGGTGAGCTACGACATCTTGCTGAGCGGCAAGCCCGCGCTGAGCGGCCAGCCCGGCGTAGCCATTTACCAGGGCGGCGTGTGGAAGGTCGGCGACACCAGCTTCTGCGGTCTGCTCAAGCTTGAGGGCTCCAAGCTGCCCGCTGGCTGCAAGGGCTAGTCGAAGGTGACTGAGGCGGCCACCGCGACCACCGGCACCTCTGCCACGCTGCAACGGCGTCCGATGGCGCTGGCCACGCTGTGCACGGTGCTGTTCTTGACCTTCCTTGACACGACCATCGTGAGTGTGGCGCTGGCCAGCATCCAGACCACGCTGCACGCGGGCGTGTCGGCGCTGCAGTGGGTGGTCGGCGCCTACGCGCTTACCTTCGCCAGCGCCATGCTCATCTTCGGCATGATCGGCGACCAGTTCGGCCGCAAGAAGGTCATGCAGATCGGCATCGGCGTGTACTGTGCCGGAGCGCTGATCTGCGCGCTCGCGCTGAACATCGCACCAGGCTCGGCCCTGGCCGTACTACTCACCGGCCGCGCCATCATGGGCCTGGGCGCGGCCGCGAGCGAGCCGGGCACGCTCTCGATGATCCGGCACGTCTATACAGATTTTCACAGCAGAAATAGGGCGCTGGGCGTCTGGGCGGCCGTGTCAGGACTCTCGCTCGCACTCGGTCCGGTGATCGGCGGCGCGCTAGTCGGCGTCTGGGACTGGCGGGCCATCTTCTGGTTCGACGTGACGTTCGGGGCGCTGGCCTTCATCGCCAGCATTCGCTTCCTGCCGGAGAACGCCGATCCCGATCCGCACCGGATCGACATTACCGGAGGCGTTTTCGGCGCGGCCGCGCTGGCGGCACTGATCTTCGCCGTCATCGACGCGGAAACGGCTGGCTTCTCCTCGCCCGGCGTGATCGCGCTGCTGTGCGTGAGCGCCGTGTCGGTGGTCGCGTTTGGCTGGTGGGAGAGCCGGGCCGCGCACCCGCTACTCGACATCAGGTACCTGAAGGTGGCCAGATTCGCGACGCCGAACGTGGTGGCCTTCTGCGCCTATTTCGCGACGTTCGCCATCTTCTTCTTCACCGCGCTTTACCTGGTCGAGGTGGCGGGCTTCACCGGCTACCAGATCGCTGAAGTCTTCCTGCCGATGACCGCGCTGATGATCATCGCGTCTGTGGTGGCCGGGCGGTCGGCTGATCTGATCGGCATCCGCTGGCAACTGGTCGGCGGCTGCGGCCTGTTCGCGATCGGGCTGATCCTCACCAACGCCGTGATCAGCCCGAGTCCATCCTTCCTGGCGCTGACCCTGTCGCTGGCGCTGACCGGGATCGGTATCGGCACTTGCGTGGTGCCGATCACCTCCTCGGTGCTGACCGCCGTCCCTCCTGAGCGTTCAGGTATGGCTGCCTCGGCCACCAATACCAGTCGCGAAGTCGGTGCCGTCATCGGCGTCGCCGTGCTCGGTTCGCTAGTGAACGGGCGGCTGCACTCGGACCTGACGGCCCGGCTTGACGTCCTGCACATTCCGGCGGCGTTCCAGGCCGTCGTGATCGAGGGCGTCGAGACCGGAGCAGAGCCGTCCAATGGCGATCTCTCATCGCAGGCGCCTAAGGGCGAAGCCAAGCTGGTGCATGATGTCATCCACGCCGCGTATTCGGCCTTCCAGTCCGGGCTGCACGTCGCGCTCTTCCTGTCGGCTGGCCTGATGGTCGGCGTCGCGGTCCTCGCACTGATCACCTTGCGTGGTCGGCCAGGTCGCGGTCACGACGAGTCGACCACGCCGGCCCTGGCGACGGAGTAGCGTCTTCGCTGCTAGGGCCAGGCGTGACCGGGGCGGTGCCGGACGAACGCCGGCCGTACCGGTGAGCCGACGCCCGGCTGCCGCACGCCCGGCTGCCGTACGCCCGGCTGCCGTACGCGCAGCTGCCGTACGCGCAGCTACCTGACGCGCGCGTCACCCATCAGAGAGGCTGTCATGCACCTTGGACGGGTCGCAGCCGCCGCTGCGCTGGTGTGCACCGTGCTAGTCGTCGGCTGCGCGAGCCGGCACGGCCCGACCGGGGCGCCGGCACCAGCCAGCACCGCGGCGCGCACGCGCACCGTGGCACCAACGCCGACCTTGACCCCATCGCCCACCCCGACTCAACGCCCTGACCAGCCGCGTCCGGTCGCCCCCGGTGCCGGTGCCCGACCGCAAACCTCCATCAAGCCGAAGGCGCACGGGCGAGCCTTCCGCGCCATGGTCACTGATCTGTGGCTGGCGGTCAGTACCGGCAGGGCGAAGCTTGGGCGCCAGGCGTTTTTCCCGGTGGCGGCATATAAGCAAGTAAAGGCGATCGTCGATCCTGCGGCCGATTGGAAGGCCAGGTTGTGGGACGACTTCGTGCTTGACGTCAAAGCTGCGCACGCGCTGCTCGGCCACCACGCGAACAAGGCCAAGCTACTCAAGGTGCTGGTCGCGAACGACGCCGCCGCCTGGATCGATCCTGGCGTCTGCTACAACCGGATCGGCTACTGGCATGTGGCCAACTCGCGGGTGCTCTACCGGCTCGACGGCCAGGTGCGCTCGTTCGGCATCGCGTCACTGATCTCCTGGCGCGGCGTCTGGTACGTGGTCCACTTCGGCGGCGTAGTTCGCCCGGCCGTCGGCATGGTGGACGCCCCGACCACCGGGCCCGGCTATGTAGGGCCGCAGGGGGGCTGCTGACTAGACCGCCGGGAGTACCTCGGCCGCGATCAGCTCAAGGTGATCGAGATCAGCCAAGTCGAGTACTTGCAGATAGACCCGGCTGGCGCCGATCGCCTCGAACTGCTTGATCTTGTCGATCACCTCGGCTGGGGTGCCAGCCAGGCCGTGCTCGCGCAACTCGGCCGGCTCCCGGCCGATCGCTCCAGCCCGCCGAGCCAGCTCAGCGTCGTCGCGCCCGCAGCACACCACCTGGGCAACCGAGTACACCATCGAATCGGCTGGCCTACCGGCGGCGAGCACGGCCGCCCGCACCCTTTCAATACCTGCTTGTGAATCTTGAACACTGCCGAAGCCGATGTTGAACTCGTCCGCGTAGGCAGCCGCCAGGCGCGGGGTCCGCTTCGCACCGTGGCCGCCGATGACGATGGGCGGGCGTGGCTGCTGCACTGGTTTCGGGAGGCCGGGCGAGTCGGTGACGGTGTAGTGCGTGCCTGCGTAGTGGAAGGTCTCGCCGACCGGGTTGGCCCACAGGCCAGTGATGATGGCGAGCTGCTCTTCGAACCGGGCGAAGCGTTCGCCGAGCGGCGGGAAAGGGATGCCGTAAGCCGCATGCTCGGCGTCGAACCAGCCGGTGCCAAGGCCAAGCTCGACCCGGCCGCCGCTCATCTGGTCGGCTTGGGCGACGGCGATCGCCAGCGGCCCTGGGTCGCGGAAGGTGACCGGCGAGACGAGCGTGCCCAGCCTGATCCGCTCGGTCTGGACCGCGATAGCGGCCAGGGTCAGCCAGGCGTCGGTCGGGCCGGGCAGGCCGCTGACGTCGCCCATCTTCAGGTAGTGGTCAGACCGAAAGAAGGCATCAAAGCCCAGGTCCTCGGCGGCCTTGGCGACCCGGAGCAGCGTCGCGTAGTCAGCGCCTTGCTGGGGCTCAGTAAATATCCGCAGTTGCATAGCGACATACTCCCGCAGGCCAACCGACCACGGTTAGCCGGGCGGTGCCTGCACTAGCAGGGCGACCGCTTCGAGATGATGCGTCATCGGGAACGCGTCGAACGCGCGCAGCTGAGCCAGCGCCCAGCCGTCGGCAGCGAAGGCGGCGAGGTCGCGGGCAAGGGTGGCCGGATCACAGGAGACGTAGCAGATCCGCTCCATGCCCGGTGCCGCCGCGAGAAGGTCGATGAGGGCGCGATCCACGCCAGTGCGGGGCGGGTCGACCACGGCGAGGCTGGCGCCGACGGTGCCGATCCGGCCGATCACCTCGGCCGCATCGCCGCGATGCACTCGCGCCCACGGGGTTGGCCGCAGGTTGTGGCGGGCGTCGCGAACCGCCGCCTCGTCCTGCTCTACGCCGATCACGATGCCGTCAGGTCCGACCAGTTCGGCCAGCACGCCGGCGAACAGGCCAGCACCGCAAAACAGGTCAAGCACGGTCTCGCCACCCTGCGGCGCCAGCAAGCCGCATACGACGTCGACGAGCAGGTCGGCCGCGCCCGGATGCACCTGCCAGAAGCCGGTCGCTGACACTCGCCAGTCCCGGCCAGCCGCCCGCTGAGTGAGGAATTTGGGTCCATCGAGCTTCTCAGGCCGACCAGGGCCGCTGACAATGACCGCCCGTTCGCCTGAGCCCGGCGCGACCGCGACATCGACCGCGGCGGCAGCTGGCCAACGCTGCCTGGTCACCTCGGCCTGGGTCACCAGCGGATGGGCGATCAGGCAGTCGCCCACCTTGACCAGCTGGTGCGAACGGTGCCGGTGCAGTCCAGCCAGGCCGTCCCGGCCGACCGCGAACTTGACCCTGGTCCGCCAGCCAAGCCCGACCTCATCGCCTGGCAGCGGCTCCACCACCACCTCGCGGTCCAGGCCGGCGATCCGCTGCAGCTGCTGCCGCAGCACGCTCGCCTTGAGCCCCCGCTGGGCTGGCAGGCTCACGTGCTGCCAGTCGCAGCCGCCGCACTCACCTGGCCTGGCGTAGGGGCAAGGCGGGCTGATCCGGTCAGCACTGCGGTCCAGGATCTCGGTCGCGTCGGCCCGCGCGAACTTGGCGGTCACCTGCGTGACCGTCGCCTTGACCCGTTCGCCGGGCAGAGCATGCCTGACGAATACCACCATCGAGTCGGTGCCGCCGTCCCCGAGCCTCGCGACGCACCAACCGCCGTGCACGGCCTCGCCAATCGTCAGTTCAACCTGCTCGCCAACTTGCGTCGTAGCTGCCCTCGTTTGCGTCACGGGACCTATCGTGCCTGTCCCATGCCGTGAGGCGGTAACGCGGGGCGGCTCCGCTTGCTGACCGGCGGCAGCTACGCCGGTATCATCACCGGGTACTGGGCAGACTGGGCCTAAGACCGGCTGTGCGGAAAGGCGATCATGCACATCGTGATCATGGGATGCGGGCGCGTGGGCTCCACTATCGCGCACATCCTTGAAGACCATGGCCACTCCGTGGCCGTCATCGACCAGGATGTCGAGGCCTTCCGCAAACTCAGGCCAGGCTTCCGGGGCACCAAGGTCACTGGCGTCGGGTTCGACCGCGATGTGCTGATCGAAGCCGGGATTGAGCGAGCGGACGCGTTCGCCGCCGTCAGCAGCGGCGACAACTCCAACATCATCGCGGCGCGGGTGGCGCGGGAGTCCTTCGGGGTCAAGCAAGTGGCGGCCCGGATCTACGACCCGCGCCGGGCCGAGGTCTACCAGCGGCTCGGCATCCCGACCGTGGCCACCGTGCGCTGGACCGCCGACCAGATGCTGCGCAGGCTGCTGCCGGAGGAGGTCGCGACGCTGTGGCGCGACCCGACCGGCGCGATCGTGCTGGCCGAGCTGAACTGCTGCGACGCACTGGCTCGGCGAGCAGGTCGCCACGCTTGAGGCCGGCGGCGAACGCCAGGATCGCGTTCATCTCCCGGCTCGGGCAGGCCATCGTGCCCGGACGCCGGCACCGTATTGCAGGAGGGCGACGTGCTGCACGTGATCGCCAAGGAGGAAGACCTTGGCCAGATCGCCTCGGTCTTCGCTAAGCCAGCTGGGCCAGGAAAGGGAGCCACTAATGCGGGTCGCTATCGCTGGCGCCGGCGCGGTGGGCCGCTCCATCGCCAAGGAGCTGCTGGAGAACGGCCATGAGGTCCTGCTCATCGACAAGAATCCCAAGGCGATCAAGGTCGACAGCGTGCCGCGGGCCGAATGGCTGCTCGCCGACGCCTGCGAGATCAGCTCACTGGACGACGCCGCACTTGAGCGGTGCAACGTCGTCATCGCCGCCACCGGCGATGACAAGGTCAACCTGGTTGTTTCGCTGCTCGCCAAGACCGAGTACGGGGTGCCCCGGGTCGTGGCGCGGGTGAACCACCCGGACAACGAGTGGCTGTTCAACGAGTCCTGGGGCGTGGACGTCGCGGTCTCCACCCCCCGACTGCTTTCCGCCCTGGTGGAGGAGGCGGTCAGCGTCGGCGACCTGGTGCGGCTGATGACGTTCCGACAGAGCGAGGCCAGCCTGGTGGAGCTGACCATGCCAGAAGACGCGCCGCTGGCCGGCCAACGAATCGGCTCGATCTCCTGGCCCGCGGACACTGCGCTGGTCGCGATCCTGCGCGACGGCCGGGTCATCGTGCCGAATGCGGACGACCCGCTCGAAGGCGGCGACGAGCTGCTGTTCGTCGCCAGTGAAGACGTGGAAGCCGACCTGGGGCAGCTGCTGGCAGGCGGTTCGCGCTAGCGGGTCTCGGTGATCTCTGGGCCTCGGGTGAACGGGTCGGGCAACTGCCAGTCCGGCAGTCCTTCTTCGCCTTCGGCGGCCAACTGCTCCTCAAGCGCGCGCCTGGCCTCCTCGGGCAGCCTGATCTCCAGTTGCTCGCGTGGCGGTGCCGGATAATCGCCCCGCACCACGACCACGTCACCGAACAGCGTGCTGAACGGTGCGGCTATCTCGGCGCTGGTAGCCGCCGGGCCGGAAAGCACCCCGCGCAGGAACCAGCGCGGGCCGTCGTAGCCAAGGAACCGCACCGGCTGCAGCGCAGTCTCGGCTTCGCCTTCCACGCTGATCGGCACCACAGCGGCGAGCTCAAGGCCGAACGGGCCATCGGCCTCTTGGCAGCTGCCACCTGATTCGGCGATGTTCGCCGCGATCTCCTGCCTGACCTCGTCCCACAGACCGCCACTGCGCGGCGCGGCGAACGCCTGCAGCTGCATGCCGCTTTCCTGGTGCACCACCGCGACCCAGGCGCCTTGCTCCTCGGCCACGTTGATCTGCACGTCGAATCCCTCGTGCAGCGGGATCAGCAGGCTGCCGCAGTCAATCCGCTCGGTGGCCGGATAATTGTCCGCGATATCCCACGGTCCGGACTCGCCGGTCAGCTCATCGTCGGGATCCAGGCCGACGTCGGGGTCGGCGGTCAGGCCGACTCGCATCCCGGTGTCGGGAAGCTCAGCTGAGTCCTCGCCTTCGCGGCGGCGACGTCGCAACACGCGCCCGCTCCTACCTTCGTAGATTGCTTCGCTGCGGTACTGCAAAGATCAGCGCTTGCTCGGTGGCGTCCCGCCTTAACTGGCGGTACCGGAATGGCCTCCGGTTGAGCCGTACCCACCGTGACCTCGGCTCGACCCTGGCAGCTCGGCCACCTCATGGAAGACCGGGTACTCGACCCGCTGGACCACCAACTGGGCGATCCTGTCCCCGCGCCTGAAGCTGACCGGGCTGCTGCTATCAGTATTGAACAGGATGACCTTGATCTCTCCACGGTACCCGGCGTCAATCGTGCCCGGCGTGTTGACTATGGTCACCCCGTATTTGGCTGCCAAACCGGACCTTGGATGCACGAAAGCCGCATAACCGGCCGGCAAGGCGATGGCGATGCCGGTGGGCACGAGCTTCCGCTCCCCCGGGCCTAGCTCGACGTCCACCGAGGTGCGCAAGTCGACGCCCGCGTCACCTGGGTGCGAGCTCGCGGGCAGCGGCAGTTCAGCGTCGACCCGCCGGATGAGCACGTCGACACTGTGCGCGCCGACGCTGGGGCGCCCGGCGGGTTGAGATCGGCTCATTGATCGGAACCGCGATCGTCAGCTGTGGTCGGATCCGACGGTGTCGCCGAGGACGGCGGCTCGGCCAGTTCGACGATGTCGTCGACGATCGTCGAGCCTGTACGGGCCTGCTCAGCCTCTTCGCTATCTGAGCCGGGCGACCCAGCGGAGCCGTCACGGCCGCGACGTTTGGGCCGGGCGATCCTTGGCCGGTCAGCCGAGACCTCGCGGCGTCGCAACGGCTCTTGGTTGCTTCGCCAGGCCGCCGACACCACCGCCGCCGTCGGCACCGCCACGATCGCGCCCGGCACACCGGCAACGATCCCGCCCACGGCGAGCACGATGATGATCTCCAGCGGATGCAGCCGAACCGCTCGCCCGATCACCAGCGGCTGCAGCAGATGACTCTCCAACTGGTTCTCCAGCAGGAAGACAGCTAGCAAGATCACCGCGGCGACCCAGCCCTGAGTGGCCAAGGTGACCAGGATCGCCAGCGCGCCAACCACCAGAATGCCGACCAGCGGCACGTAGGCAGCGATGAAGACCAAGATCGCGATCGGCAGGATCAGCGGCACGCCGAGCAGCCACAGCGCGATGCCGATCAGCACACCGTGAATGACCGCGATGATCGTGGTGCCGTGGATATACCTGACCAGAGCCTGCCAGGCGGCACCGCTGGCCCGATTGGAACGCTCGACCGAATCGGCGCTGGCGCCACGGAAGCGCTCGAACCCGCGCAGCAACCTGGCCCAGAGCATGTCGCCGTCTTTGAGCAGGAAGAAGGTGATAAAAACGGTCAGCACCAAGCCGGCCAGCACCTCAATGAAATACTTCCCGCCGGTCACCACGGTGCCGAATACCACGGTTTTGTGCTGACCCAGATAGGTGACCAGCTTGCCGGTGAGCTGGTGCAGGCTGGTGCCGTTCAGCCGGAAGGGCGGGCCGCTGAGCGACTGCTGCAACTGGTTGACGGTGTGCTGCACTTCGGCGGACAGCTGCGGATAGCCGGCCTGCACCTGGGTGGTGATCAGCATGCCCACGCCAGTGAGCACGCCAATGGCCACTAGCAAGGTGACCCAGGTGGCGGCGAGCTTGGGCAGGCCAAGCCTGGTCAGCTTGGCCACCAGCGGCTGCAGCAGCGCGCAGGCCAGCACGGCCGCGATGAAGGGCAGCACCAGCAGCCGGAGCGCGACCACTACCTTGAATGACAGATAGACCACGGCCGCGACAAGCAGCAGTCGCCAGCACCAGGCGGCCAGGTAACGCAGTGAAGCCGGCACATGCCGGTCGGCCGCGCGCACGATGGCAGGCCCGATCCTGCGATCGCTCTCCGCCGCCCAACTGGCTGGGTCCGCGTCGCCACCGAGACCGGCGCTCTGCCCCTGGCCCGCGGCTGCGGCTGATCCGGTGGCCTGGTCGCCTGGCCAGGCCGTGCTGTCGGCCTGGTGGGCACTGGGCAGGGTGGAGATCTCGCCAGGCTGGGCTGAGTTCTCGCTCGGGAAGCCGGTCAATCCCCCGATTTCAATGGCCGGGAGCAGCGTGCCTGGCGTCGCCGCTACCGATGCGGCCGCGATAGCAGGTCCGGCCGAGCCCGACAGCCTGGCCCTGATGCTTGCTTGTGACCGCTGCCCAGCCTCCACTGCGACGGCCTTAATCTCGGCGGCGGCAGCCTTGCGCCGGCTCCCGGCACCGCGGGTCTGATCTGCCGTTCCCCGGCCGTCTGTGCTCATCCCTCTATGTAACCAACTAACGTGTGCTAATGCGCGTCTACCGTGAACGACTCGGCGTGCCTGCTTCTTGGTGGCTGGCCGGACTGTCGATCGTCCTCATTCTCGGCAGCACCTTGTGGGCAGGCTTTAGCGTAGTCATCGCCCTGGTGATCTACCTCGGGCTAGGCGGTCTACTCGCGCTAGCGCTACTTACCTTGGGGTCGATCACGATTGAAGTCACCGGCAGCGAGGTGATCGTAGGCTCACGGCGGCTGGCCATCGACCAGATCAGCGAGGTGTCAGCGCTGGATCCGGCCCAGACCACGGCGCTGCGCGGACCACGCGCCGACCCGGCCGCTTGCCTGGTCATCCGGCCCTATCTGGCCGAGTCGGTATACCTGGGGATCACTGGCCGGCCAGCCGACCAGCCTTACTGGCTGATCGCCACCCGCAAGCCAGCCGAATTCGCCGCCGCCGTCCAGACGGCCAGGTCCCGCGCCGACGTGACAGCCACGTGCAATGATTGATGATCCTGGTGATCATCAAGCAGCCAGACCGGCAATTGGCTTTACCTGACCGGGTGAGTCCGCACATCGACGGAAGGACAGCCGTGCCCGCTAAAGGCGGCGATTACAGCAGCAAGGCCATTAACGCCCTGGTGGCGACGGCAGCCGCGTTCATCGCCAGAAAGGCGATCAGCTTCGTCTGGACCAAGGCGACCGGCAGGCAGCCACCGGAGACCGCTGAGGACCCGCAGGTCGCGATCGGTGAAGCCGTCGCCTGGGCACTGGTCGTAGGGGCCGGAGTCGGCGTCGCGCGGGTGCTGGCCGTCCGGCTCGCGGCCAGCAGGACCCAGCGCCAGGTCACCAGTTCGGCCGATCTTGACAGCTAGGGCCAGCCGGGCATTCGCGAGGCCGTAGGCTAATTCGGTGCACTCCAATGATCGCTCCGCGCTGTCGTTCAAGATTGGCTACGCGCTCAGGCACCCAGGCAAGATCGTCGGTTATCTACGTCGGCAGAGCCGTGATGCTCGGCTGCGACGCAGGTTCCCTGACCATGTGAGCTATTACCGCGAGGTGATGCGATCCGATGCCGGGCGCAGCCAGGAGGCCGCGATCGGCAGCCACACTCATGAGTCGTGGCTGGAGATCGGCCAACTGCAGTTCGACTACGCGACAAGCCATGGGCTCAAGTCCGACATGCGCATGCTCGAGATCGGCTGCGGCAACTTGCGGGCGGGCCGACTGTTCGTCGAGTACCTGGAGCCTGGCAGCTACTACGGGATGGACATCTCGCCGGACATCCTCTTTAGCGCGCAGCACACGATCGCGACTTATGACCTGCGGGCGAAGTTGCCGCACCTTACCCTGGTCGATAACCTGCGCTTCGAGTTCCTGCCCGACGACCATTTCGACTTCGTGCATGCGCACAGCGTGTTCTCGCACTCTCCGATCGAGGTCATCGATGAGTGCTTCGCGCATGTCGGCCGGGTGATGACGGCCAGCGGGTTCTTCGACTTCACCTTTGACCGCACCGAGGGTGCTGAGCACCACGTGCTGCACGAGGACTTCTACTACCGGACAGAGACGCTGATCGCGCTCGCCGCCAAGCACGGCCTGCAGGCCAGCTTCTGCGACGACTGGGAGAGCACAGGACACGCTCAGTCGAAGATCCGAGTCAGCAAGCCGTTGCCGCACTAACTCGGTCACCGCACCGATGGCTCAGAAACCGGACACCGGGTCCGATTAGACCAGCTTGACCGGGGAAAAAGTCGGGTGCCGCGGCTTTCTGACCTTGGCCCGCGTTAGGCGAGGAGGACCCACATGGCAGCGCCGCAAGTCCTCGCGATCGTGCTGGCTGGCGGGGCTGGCAAGCGGCTCGCCCCGCTGACCGATGACCGAGCCAAACCGGCCGTCCCTTTCGGCGGGCTTTACCGGCTGATTGACTTCGTGCTATCGAACCTGGTCAACGCCGGGCTCCGGCGGATCTGCGTGCTGACCCAGTACAAAAGCCACAGCCTGGACCGGCACGTCACCACCACCTGGCGCCTCAGCAGCCTGCTCGGCAACTACGTGACGCCAGTTCCGGCCCAGCAGCGCCTCGGGCCGCATTGGTACACCGGCTCGGCCGATGCCATCTACCAGTCACTGAACCTCGTCTATGACGACAAGCCCGATATCGTCGTCGGTGTTCGGTGCCGACCACGTCTATCGGATGGACATGACGCAGATGGTCGACGCCCACCGGGCCAACCAGGCCGGCGTCACCGTGGCGGCCATCCCGGTGCCGCGTGAGGAGGCGAGCAGTTTCGGCGTCATCCAGACCGCTGCCGACAGCCACACGATCCAGGCGTTCCTCGAGAAGCCTGCCGATCCGCCGTCGATGCCCACTGACCCGGCCCGATGCTACGCCTCGATGGGGAACTACGTCTTTGACACCGACGTGCTCGTCGAGGCGCTGCGCGCCGACGCCGCCGATGACGGCAGCCGCCATGACATGGGCGGCGACATCTTGCCGATGCTGGTCGAGCAAGGCTGCGCGCACGCCTACAACTTCCTGGACAACGAGGTGCCAGGCGCCGAGCCCAGGGATGTTGGCTACTGGCGCGACGTCGGGACGCTCGACTCGTACTTCGAGGCGCAGATGGACTTGTGCGCCGTGCACCCGACCTTCAACCTCTACAACGATCGCTGGCCGATCCTTACCCATGTGCCGTCCCAGCCGCCGGCCAAGTTCGTGCACAATAGCGGCGACCGGGTCGGCCGCGCCATCAACAGCGTGGTCAGCAACGGCGTGATCGTGTCCGGCGGACTTGTGCTCGGATCGGTGCTCTCACCAGGCGTTCGGGTGAACAGCTGGTCAAGAGTTGAGCGGGCGGTGATCATGCACAACTCCACGATCGGCCGCTACGCCGTGGTGACGAACGCGATCTTGGACAAGAATGTCGAGGTGCCAGACGGCGCTGTCGTCGGGGTGGACAAGGAGCATGACCGCGCTCGCGGCTTCGCTGTGTCAGCTGGCGGCATCACCGTCGTGGGGAAGGGCCAGAAGGTAACTACTTGACGACCGCACCCACCGGGCCAGGACCGCACGGCCAGCCCTTCGCCAAGGTCAACGTCGCCATGCTGACCAGGGAGTACCCGCCCGAGGTGTACGGCGGTGCCGGAGTGCACGTCGAGTACCTGGCCAGGGAACTGCGCGACCTGGTCAACCTCACGGTGCACTGCCAGGGCACCGACCGCCCTGACGCGGTGGCGCACCAGCCCTGGGAGCTGCTTAGCGGCGCGAACGCCACCTTGCAGACCCTGTCCACCGACCTGGCCATGGCCGCTGCGGTCAGCGGCGCCGATCTGGTGCACAGCCACACCTGGTACACCAACCTGGCCGGGCACATCGCCGCGACCTTGTACGCGATCCCGCACGTCATGACCGTGCACTCGCTAGAGCCGCTGCGACCGTGGAAGTCTGAGCAACTGGGCGGCGGCTACGCGCTCTCGTCCTGGTCAGAGCAAGTGGCGGTGGAATCAGCGACCGCCATCGTCGCCGTCTCTAACGGGATGCGGGCCGATCTGCTCGCTACCTATCCGAAGGTGGCACCTGACCGGGTGCACGTCATCCGCAACGGCATCGACACCGAGCAGTATTCACCCGACGAGCGAACCGAGGTCCTGGCGAAGTACGGGATCTCGCCCACCAGGCCGACCGTCGCCTACGTCGGCCGCATCACCAGGCAAAAAGGCCTCCCCGTGCTACTGCGGGCCGCTGAACTGCTCGACGACGAGGTGCAGCTGGTGCTCTGCGCCGGTCAGGCCGACACCGAGGAGCTCAGCGCTGAAGTGACAGGCCTGGTCAGCCACCTCCGCGACACCAGATCCGGCGTAATCTGGCTGAACGGGATGTTGCCCAAGGCCGAGATCATCCAGATCCTCAGCCATGCCACCGTGTTTGCCTGCCCATCGCTGTATGAGCCGCTCGGGATCGTCAACCTGGAAGCCATGGCCTGTGGCACCGCCGTAGTCGGCTCCAACGTCGGCGGCATCCCCGAAGTAGTCAACGACGCCCAGACCGGTCTGCTCGTCCCCCCCGGCGACCCCGCCATCCTGGCCGAAGCGCTATCCTCCCTGGTCGGCGACCCGGCCCGCGCCACCGCCATGGGCCAACTCGGCCGCCAGCGCGTCGCCGCCGAGTTTAGCTGGGCCAGCATCGCCGCCCAGACCGCCGCCCTCTACACCGACCTAGTCCGCGACGCCGCCGCCCAGTCCCAGCCCGCCCAGTCATAACCCGCTCGGACTTGGGACTGCCCCGGCCTCACCTGCTCCCGGCCGCACCTGCTCCCGGCCGCACCTGCTCCCGGCCGCACCTGCTCTCAGCTTCACCGGTCCCGGCCTCAGCCGTCCCGACCGATCCCTGGCCTGGCCGAAGCGTCGTTAGTTAAGATATATCGCGCAACGGAACTCGCTTGCCCTGCCCGGCCCAGAGGAGGTCAAGGATGGAGCCGTCCGAGTCGTCAGATCCGCCCTCCGAGTCGCCGGTGCCGGCCTCCGGCTCGCCGGTGCCGGCCTCCGGCATGCTCGCCTCGGGGGCAGAACGGGACGCGGCCGCCCAGCGCCTCCAGTTGGCATTCGCTGAGCAGCGGCTGACTGACGATGAGTTCGACCACCGAATCAGGGCCGCGCTGACGGCCAGGACAACCGGGGAACTGGAGCGGCTCACCGCCGACCTGCCCGCCGCCACCCAAGGCGCGCCGCTGGCAGCAGCCGCCAACGGCACCAAGCCGGGCAAGTTCGCCATCGCTTACAAGGGCTCGATCAGGCGCGCTGGCCGGTGGTCAGTACCCAGGCGACTGTTGTTCGCCGTCTACAAGGGCAGCGGCTACCTCGATCTGCGTGCGGCCGAGCTCACCGCACCAGTGACCACGATCCGCGCCATTGCCTACAAGTCGCACACCCAGATCGTGCTGCCACCGGGCGTGCGGGTAGAGGCGGACGGCATCGGAGTCTCCACCGGTCACCCAGACGGTCAATGGCCGGGCCAGTTGGCACCGGGCGCGCCGGTGGTGCAGATCAAGGGCATCGGCTACAAGGGCAGCATCGACGTCACCACTCGGCCGTCTCCAGCCAAGTAAGCCGGCCGTCTCCGGCCGCAGCCGGCCAGATAAGCGGCCACTTGCGGGCGACAAGCTCAGGTGATCGAGCCTGCTGCCGCGCCGGTTACCAGGTCGCCCCATCGAGCGAGCTCGGCATCGAGGTTAAGCGGTGCGATCATCGCGCCCTTGGCCGTTTCGGCTGCCCAGGCGTCGGCTGGCACTCGCCACATCACTTCGAACTCGATACCGCTCGGGTCCTTCGCATACAGCGACTTGGAGACCTTGTGGTCGCTGGCGCCTACCAGCGCGCCGCGTTCGACTAGCCGGTCCCTGATGCTGGCCAGGTCGGCCAGCGTGCCGACCTCCCAGGCCAGGTGGTAAAGGCCCAGGTAGCTGCTTGACGGCAGGGTGCCGTCCGGCACCGAGAACAGGCCGAGGTCATGATCGTTGAGCGACTCCGGCGCCCGCAAGAACGCGGCCTGGCCCGGGATCTCCATCCGCACCTCGAACCCGAGCGCGTAGGTATAGAAATCGACGGTCGCGGCAAGGTCACCGACATAGAGAACTGCATGATTCAGACGACGCACCGCCATGACAACTCCCGCTGCTCTGAGCCCTAGAAAAGCCAAACCTACTCAAGAACAATGCGGCAGCCTCGGCTAAGATTCCCGACCAGGCGGCGGCACCAAGGACCAAGGACCGAGCCCGCCCGAGGAAGCCGGGCAAGCGGCTAGCTTTCCTGCTCCAGGTTCGCCAGCCCGCTGCGCCGGGCGGCGGCGAAATGATCATTGATCAGCACCACGTCGTGTCCGGCCGCATCCAGCAGCGAGGCGGCCACCGAAGCGCGGTAGCCTGACATGCAGTGCACCCAGACCTGACCTGCCGGAATCTCGTCCAGCCTGGCCTCAAGCTGATGCAGCGGAATGTGCACCGCTTCGTCGATCCTGGCCGTCCGCCATTCGCCGTCGCGGCGCACGTCAAGCAGCACCACCGCCTCGCCCGTCTCGACCGCCTTCGAATAGTCGGCAAAGGTCATGATCGGGTACTCCGACATCGCCTCGCCGGCTGACCAGTCAGTAGCCGGTCCGATGGCAGCCGCGTCGACCCGGTCGATGCCGATCCTGACCAAATCCAGCTGGGCGGCAGCCACGTCGGCAGCGGTCTCGCCGATCAGGGTGAGCGGCGCACCCCACGGATACAGCCAGCCCAGGTATGTCGCCATCGAGTCGCTGAGCTCAAACTGGCGTACGCCGCGCAGATGCCCAGCCGCGAAGGCCACTCTGGTGCGCAGATCAACGACCCATTCTCCGGCGTCGATTCGCCGTCGCAGCTCGCCAGGCTCGACCCGGCGCGGCGGGGACAGGTCAGGTGCCAAAGGCCCGCTCGCGTTGGCCGGCCCCATGTGCACGTAGTAGGCCGGGTAACTGTCTAGGCCGGCCAGCGTGGTCGCGACGTATTCAGCCTGATCTAGGGTCAGCGCCGGATTCGCCAGCAATTCAGCAGCGATCGTCGAGGCCGCGCCGGTGGTCTGGGTGGCCGAGCAGAAGCTGCCGAAGCCATGCGTCGCGTAGATCGTGGTTGCTGCGGGCAGTTCGGTCACCAGCCGCCGGGCCGAACTGTGCTGCGCGCGAGCCAGCTCCGCGCTGTGCTTGGCCCCGAGCAGGTCGGTGCGACCGGTGGACCCGTTGAGCAGCGATCCGCCGGTGAATACCGCCAGCACCTCATCGTCATGCTCAAGCACATAGGCCAGGTGATTGAACGTGTGCCCAGGCGTTGCCACCACTCGAAGCGTCATCTCGCCGATCTTGAGCTGGTCGCCGTCGCCGATCGGCACCCTGGTAAACGCCACCTCGTCGGCACCGTTGACGTGGTAGCCGGCCCCGGTATGTCTGGCCAGTGCCAGCCCGCCGGTCACGTAGTCATTGTGGATATGGGTCTCGAACACGTGCGTGATCGCCGCGCCATGCCCATCAGCTACCTCGACCACCCGGTCATAATCGCGCTGCGGATCGATCACGAGCGCAACTGAGCCATCGGTTGCCAGGTAGCTACGGTCCCCGAGCGATGGAGTGTCTATTGCCGCGATCTCGATCACCGTGGACTACCTCCCTCGGACCCGGTCGGCCAGGTGAGAACTGGCCGATCCGGAGAACACTGGCGGCAAAGATATACCCTTTTGCTATCTCACCACGGCCCAGCTAGTAAACATGCACCGGTCCGGTATAGATTCCGCGTGGCCTGATGGGTGTGCGCCGGTCGTACTCCTCCAGCGCGTGCGCGATCCAGCCAGCCGCCCTGGCCACTGCGAAGATCGCCTCGCCCGCACCGGGGACCAATTGCCCGACAGTGCCAAGCACGGCCAGCGCGAAGTCGATGTTGGGTGCGGGCAAAGCGCGACGCTGGGCTTCGTCAATCACGGCCGCAGCGACTGCCAGCGCCGGTGCATCAGGAGCTACCCGGCGTAGCCGGTCAAGCAGGCACACCGCGCGCGGATCACTCCCCCGGTAGACAAAGTGCCCGAATCCAGGAATTCGCTCGCCCCGCCGAAGCAACTCGCCGACGACCCTGGCGGCGTCGGCGGGCTCGCTGGCCGACCGCAGCATCACTTCGGCGCCGAACGATGCCCCGCCATGCAACGCGCCACCGACCGCGCCGAGCCCGGTCGCCACCACCGCGTACGGGTCAGCCCGCATCGACGCCGCGACCCTGGCCGCCAACGTGGACGCCGCCAGTTCGTGGTCGGCCAGCAGCACCAGCGCCGCCTGCAGCACGTCCACAAGCCCCGGCACCGGCTCGACCGGGCACAGCTTGGTGATCAGCCGCCCGGCGATCGAGTCGGCCGCTCCGGTCTCCCCTACCGCAAGCCGGCCGATCGATCGGTCGGCTCCAGCCAAAGGCAGACAATCCACCATGCCGGAAATAAGGCACCGGCCGGCTGCCGCCACCGCCGGCGGATCGAGATGCAAGCGAAACGGATCGGCCGCAGCCAGCGCCGGCACGATCACCTGCAGTCGTTCCAGTGGCAATGTCGCGGCCGGTAGCGCGGCCTGGGCAGCCGATCCAGCCGCCACCGCCGCCGCCGTGGCCCGCCAGCCCCCCGCCTCAGCCGACCCAGCCGCGGCCGCCCAGTCCTCCGCCGTGGCCCGCCAGCCCCCCGCCTCAGCCGACCCAGCCGCGGCCGCCCAGTCCTCCGCCGTGGCCCGCCAGCCCCCCGCCTCAGCCGCCCCAGCGGACCCAGCGGACCCAGCGAACCCAGCGAACCCAGCCGACCCAGCAGACCCAGCCGACCCAGCCGCCGTCATCGTGGCCGGCCCGGCTTCCCCGGTCCAGAGCAACTCGGCTACCCTCTCGAAGCTCCAGCTTTCGGCCAGGATGATCGCGTCGAGACCACGAAACCGCAGTTGATCCTCGGTGAGCTCGGTGATGGCAGTCTCGATCACCAGCTCAGCGCCTTGGGGCACGGCCCGACTAGCGCGTGGCGGCCGATCGGTCTGGCTGCCGCGCGGGCGGCCCCTGATGGCCAGCCGTTCGACCTCGTCGGCGGCGAACAGGCTGGTCCGCGACCCGTCAGCGGTGCGCCTGGCCAGCAATCCCCGGCTGACATAGGAGTAAAGGCTGGCCTCTTTGATGCCCAGGCGCCGCGCCGCTTCTGCGGCCCCGATCCACTCAGCCACGGCAACTCCCCGGTTGGCCACTCCATCGATGTTGATTAATAATCAATATTGACAGATAACCATAGTCGATATGCATAATCAACCTCGGGAACTTGATCGCAGGAGGTGCCGGCATGCCCACGGTCCACATTCTCGATGTCACCAATCGTGATGGAGTGCAGACGGCGCGAACCGGATTGTCCAAGTTCGGCAAGACGATGGTCAACTTCTATCTGGCCAAGCTGGGCGTAGCGCAGTCGGAGCTCGGCTTCCCCTTCTTGTTTCACGAGATGCCCTACGTCCGGGCCAACGTCGCGCTGGCCGAGGCTGGCGCGTTCGGGGACTTGCGGCTATCTGGCTGGTGCCGGGCGGTGCCCGGCGATGTCGAGCGGGCAGTGCCGCTCGGGCTCAAGCACTACAACCTGTCGATCTCGACCTCGGACCAGATGATCGCGCACAAGTTCCGCGGCAAGCTGGACCGGGCCGCGATCATCGCCGAGATGACGGCGGCGGTGGCGGCCGCCAAGGCGGGCGGCGCGCAGACCATCGGCGTCAACGCCGAGGACGGCTCACGCACCGACGAAGGATTCCTGACCGAGTTCGCGCTCGCCGCCCAAGGTGCCGGGGCCGATCGAGTGCGCTACTGCGACACCATCGGCGGCGACTCACCGCAGCGGATCAGAGACCGATTCGCGCAACTGGCCACTGCTACCGGGATGCCAGTAGAGACGCACTGCCACAACGACCTCGGCATGGCGGTCGCCAACTCAGTGTCGGGCGCGCTCGGCGACCTCGACGCCGGCCAGGACGCCTGGATCAATACCTGCGTAAACGGCATTGGCGAGCGGTCGGGTAACGCCGACCTGCTGTCGGTGATCCTCGCTTTCGAGCACGGCTTCGGCATCGCCGAGCGGGCCGAGCTTGGCGACAAGATCGACCTGAGCTGGGCCCGCCGGTTTGGCCTGTGGGCGAGCTACGCGTTCGGGCAGCCACTGCCGCAAAATCAGCCAGGCACCGGGCGGAATGCGTTCGCTCACGAGTCCGGCATCCACGCCGACGGCGCGCTCAAGGACCGGCACAACTACGAACTCTATGACGACGACACGCTCGGACCGTTCCCGCAAGACTGGCACGCCAAGGCGGGCCGCGTAGTGCTGACCGGCGAGTACGGCGGCAAGGCCGGCTTCCGGCATGTGATGGACGGACTCGGACTCGACGTAAGCGCGAATGAAGAGCTGATCTTTGAGCTAGTCCAGCTCTGCGCGGCAGCGACTAGCAAGCCACTCACTGACGATGAGCTGGCGCTCATCGCCAGCTACCCGCGCGAGCTCGCGCTGCTCTACCCTGGCTACCTGAGCTAGCGGCTCTACCCTGGCTACCTGAGCTAGCGGCTCTACCCTGGCTACCCGAGCTAGCGGCTCTACCCTGGCTACCTGAGCTAGCGGCCGAGCTGCTTGCGCTGGCGCGCCCGACGCACCCGGGCGCGCTGGTTGGAGTCGAGCATCAGGTACCCGACGACCGGTACTGCCAGGGCGGCCAGCACGATCACGACCGGCACCCAGAGCGGGACGCCCACGATCAGCAAAATGATCGCGAGCACGATCCCGCCGGCTGCCAGTTGCCACTTACGCGACATAACCGACTCCTCTTTCCTGTCGGGATCGATGCGTCCCGCCTTCTTCACCGTAGCGCGCCATCAGTGCACTTTGGTTAGGACGGGTGCGAGATGATAGAGCCCGACTTCCGGGAGGATGACATGACGCTGGCGATGCCGATTGAGCCCGAGGCTAACGAATTGCTGTCCCGCGACGCATTCGCGCTGCTGCTCGCCATGATGCTGGATCAGCAGGTGCCGTTTGAGAAGGCGTTCGGCTCGCCGTACGAGCTGACCAAGCGGCTCGGGCACGAGCCGACCGCCCAGGAAATCGCCGACTTCAATCCAGAAGAGCTGGCCGACATCTTCGGTGCCCGGCCAGCGCTGCACCGATTCCCCCGTGCCATGGCCGGCCGGGCACAGGAACTCGCCAAGATCATCGCCGACAAGTACGACGGCGACGCGAGCGCGGTCTGGGCCACCGCCGCCGATGGCGCCGAGCTGCGCCGAAGGCTGAGCGAACTGCCCGGCTTCGGCACCTACAAGGCGCAGATCACCATCGCGCTGCTCGGCAAGCAACTGGGCGTCCAGCCGACCGGCTGGCGGGAGGCAGCGGGTCACTTCGGCGAGGAGGGCTCGCACTACTCCGTCGCCGACATCGCCGACGGCACCTCGCTAGCCCTCGTGCGCACCTACAAGAAGCAGCAGAAGCTGGCCGCCAAAGAGCGGACAGCCGCCAGCGCCAAGTAACAAAACCGCACCCCAGAGGGTCGCGCGTGCGCCTTTCCTTCGCTCCGCCCGCTTGGCTGTCCGCGACGCGGTCAGTGCTGGCCGACGCGATCCAGCTGGACCGGACAGGACTAAGGCCGCTGGCGGCGGCAAAGGCAGCCGCCAGCGTCATCATCCCGATCATCGTCGGGATCGCCATCGGTCAGCCGGCCGCAGGTGCGGCCGCTTCGTTCGGCGCGCTGAGCGTCGCGGTGGCCATGGTCACGGCCGGGCCACGGGTACCGATCAACACGATGATCGCCGCCAGCGTCGCCATGGGCGCGGCCTCGTTCGTCGGCTCGGTCTCCGGGCTGGTCCCTGCCGTGCACCTGGTCGTGCTCGCCCTAGTCGGCTTCGGTGCCGGACTGCTGGTCGCGGCCGGCCGGGGCGCGACCCAGGTGGGCGTCAACGCGACCATTGCGCTGCTGGTCTTCGGCCGCATCCCGGCCGGTCCCGAATTGGCCGCGCTGCACGCGGGCTGGGTGCTGATCGGCGGCCTGGTCCCGGTCGGGCTGGCCGCGCTGCTGCGCTCCCCGCATCCGCTGCGCACCCAGCGGGAAGCACTCGCGGTTGGCTACGACGCACTCGCGACGGCGGCCGCCAGCCCAGCCGGGCCGCCCGAACTGGCAGTCGCTGAGGCCGCAGTCACCGCCAGGGACGCGATCAGGCCGTGGCTGGCCGATGCCGCCCGGCCGGGGGCTGAGCCACTGCGCGGGCTGGCCGACCAACTGGACCGGATCAGGCAGGAGTTCCACGCTCTGCACTTCCAGCGCGGAGCGCTGGAAGTGCAGGCACCAGAACGGCAGCTGATCGAGGAAGCGCTCGGGCTGACTGCCGACCCGCTGACCGAACTGGCCAAGGCCCTGCGACTGCAACGCTGCCCAGCTGGCGTGGAGCCGGTCGCGGCCAAGCTGGTCGACCTCGCCGACCAGATTGACGGCCAGCACGCGCCCGGCAGCGCAGCCAGCCCGGCCGCCAGGTTCGCCAGTGCCAGGGTCGCCGCGCTCGCCGGTCAGCTGCGCGCCGCTGACCGGATGACCACCGAGCTGTCCGGTACCCGGCGGATCAGCCTGCCGGTCGCGGCCAGCTATACCGCCGAAGCGATGATCGTGATCCCTGGCCAGCTCAGCTGGGTGGCCAGGCAGCTCACCGCGGCCATCTCGCCGTCATCGCCCGCCTTCAGGCACGCGGTTCGCCTCGCCGTGGTGATCCCGGTCGCCACCGAGATCTCCCGGCTGCTGCCCTGGCAGCGTGGTTACTGGCTGGCGATCACCACCGTCATCGTGCTCAAGCCCGATTTCACCGCGACGGTCAGCCGGGGCGTGGCAAGAACGATCGGCACCGGCGCAGGCATTCTGGCGGCGGCACTGATCGTGACCGCGTTCCAACCGACGGGGGTGGCATTGATCGCCCTGGTCGGGGCGGCTACCTGGCTCGGCTACACGGTCTTCGTAGCCAGCTACGCCTTGTATTCGGTGTTCCTCACCTTCTTGGTGATCTTGCTGGTGTCGGCCGCCCAGGGCAGCGCGGTCAGCACGGTGGAAAACCGCGGCTTCGACACGCTGATCGGCGGTGCCATCGCGATCTTGGCCTATCTGGTCTGGCCCACTTGGGAGGCTAAAACGCTGCAGGCGGCTACCGCCGAGCGATTCGAGTCGATCCGCCGGTTCCTCGCTGCCGTGCTCGCCGTCTACCTCGATCCGGCCGCCTTCGACCGGGCGGCGCTGGCCGGCCTGGCCGCTACGACCAGGCGCGCCCAGTCAGCGGTGACCGCCTCGATGCAGCGAGCGCGCGGCGAGCCAGCGAGGATCAGGCCGGACATTGACCGGTATGCGGGCGTGCTGGCGGCAGGCCGCCGGATCGTGGCCGGCGCGCATGCGCTGGCCAGTCACCTGCAGGACGCGAAGGCCCAAGTCGCCGTGCCCGCCGCGACGACGGTGGTGGCCGAGCTCGACAGCGCGATGACCGAGCTGGTGGCCGCCATCTCGGCGGGTCGGCCCCCGGCCGAGCTACCGCCGCTGCGGCGCTCGCAGCTCCGGCTGGCCAGTCAGAGCGCGGCGTGCCTGACGCAGGAAGACCGTCGCGGCGCGATCCTGGCGGCGCTGCTCGACCCGCTGGTGGACAGCATCAACACGACGGCCGACTTGCTCGCCGACTGACCTGTCAAGCCGTGCCGACCCATAACGGCACAAAGGCCGCAATGCACCACTTTGAGAGCGCCTCGGTCCCGCGGCGAACAGCGGGGCGAGCTCGCTTCCCCGTGATACGTGGGCCTGCACCGGCCACATAGCACGGGGAAGCGACTCCTTCAAACGGTCATCGAGGCCTATATATCTCTAAAACGTCGCCCTGTTAGTCGCTAAGTCGTGATACGACGATTGGCCCCGGCAACCTTTCACGACTTAGCGACTACCCGGCCCACCAGCCGAGCCAGCCGAGCGCCAGCCGAGCGCCAGCCGAGCCAGCCGAGGCAGCCGAGCGCCAGCCGAGCCAGCCGAGCGGCCGCCGAGCGCCAGCCGAGCGCCAGCCGAGCCAGCCGAGGCAGCCGAGCGCCAGCCGAGCCAGCCGAGCGGCCGCCGAGCGCCAGCCGAGCCAGCCGAGCGCCAGCCGAGCCAGCCGAGCCAGCCGAGCGCCAGCCGAGCCGAGCCGGGGCCGCCGCGGCAGGCTCCGGTGGCGTTACCAGGCCGCTTGGCTGAAGGCGTAGCGCCGGGTGTCGGTGAGCAGCACTCGGGCCTTGGTGAGCCGGTCGGCACTGACCGTGGCCACGTCAAGCTTGGCCGGTTCGCTGGTCGTCAGGTACAGCACCCGATCTCCGGCTGGTGCCATCGCCACCGCGAGCGCTTCGGCGGGCAGCGGGACGAGCTTGCTCACGGTGGCATGTCTGCGACCCAGGCTGACCCGGGACACCACCGTCACTGGCATCGTGGTCTGCGCGATGAAGAAGGCCTGCCGGGCCGCGAGGTCCCCGCTCAGCAGGGCGACCGGCGCGCTGGCCGCTAGCCCGGTCACGTAGATCGGGTGCGCGGCCAGCCGGGCGTGCGCCACCTGGATCACGACCACGCACAGACCGAGCTTGGCGTCCTGCTGCCCGCAGGTGGCATGCCTGCTGACGGTCAGCTGATCGGACCAGCCTGGATTGGCCCAGACCCGAGCGACCGCCGCGATCGGATCGGGCTCAGCCACCGCTACCAGCGTGCGGCCATCGCCCAGCCAGGTCAGGCCGCCCTGATTCAGCAAGGACGAGCCGACGCCGATGAGCGACGTCAGGCTGACCGACCGGGTGGCACCGGTCCCCAAGTTCCTGATCGCCACCTGGGTGAAGCCACCGCCGGTGGCGTAGGCCACGTACCGACCGTCAGGGCTGACCGCCGGGTAGGCACCGGCCGCGAGGTAGCTGGACTTGCCCGTGGTCAGCGAGATCTGCCTGAGCTTGAGCCTGGGTGCCACCACAAACAGGGACTTGCCATCGGGCGATAGCGCGAGGCCATTGCTGTCCGTCGGCTGCGACACCGTCTGGATCACGCGGCCGGTCGTGACCGAGATCAGCTTGATGCTGTTGCCCAGCTCGGTGCTGGACGCGCCGATGACGGCGATCTCGTCCGGATCGGCTGGCACTCGGCGGAAGCCAGCCGGGTTACCTGACGCCCGGGCGTGGATGACGTTCCTGGCGATCATCAGGCCGCTGGCCAGCACGGCGACCACCAGCATCGCGGCCGCCGGGCCGAGCAACTGCCTGGGCATCCGGCCGACCCGGTCGGGCTGGCGGAGCGGACGCAGGTCGCCTGGCGCGAGCCGTTCGGCCAGCGCGCGCATGTCCTGGCCCAGCCGGTCCTCAAGACGGCTGGTCATGGTGTTCCTCCCCCAAGGTGCGGGCTAGTGCGGCTAGTCCACGTGACATCGTCGACCTGACACCGCTTGGCCCAATCTTGAGCATGGCGGAGATCTCGGCCACGTCAAGGTCGCAGAAATAGCGCAGCACCAAGATCTCGCGCTGCCGCGAAGGCAGCGCACGCAAGGCGGCCGAGAGCTCGCCTCGGTCGGCGGCGGCCGACTCGGTGTCGGTGATCTCCACCAGCCCGCCCGCCAGCTTGGCGACATGCCGCCGCCGCGCCGCCGCCCGGCGGTGCGCCGACCGGCACCCGTTCAGCACGCTGGTCCTGGCGTACGCTAAACCGCCCGCCGAGCTGCGTAGCGCTGGCCACCGGCGATGCAGTCGCTCATAGACGTCCTGCACCACGTCCTCGGCCGTCGCCAGATCACCGGTCATCATTACGGCGAGGCGCACAAGCTCAAGATGATGCGCCTGAAAAAGCTCGGTCACGCCCGTCTGATCAACCTGGCTGGCAGGCACGCCGACCCGGAGTTCGGGCGGCGCGGTACTGCCGGTCAGCCGCATCGTCTCGGCCTCCACGATGACTTAGACGCACCAGGCGGCCGAATTGCTGCGCTGTTGGCCAGATATCGTCAGGCCATGACCCAAGGCAACGCGCAGGTGCACGTCCTGCATGCTGGCTACGTGCGCGAGGACTCCGACGGCGAGCACGTAGGCGGCACGGTCACCTTGATCACCGAAGGCGACACCGCGGTTATCGTGGATCCCGGCCTGGTCTCATCGCGCCAGGCGCTGCTCGCCGCACTCGCAGCGACCGGCGTCGCGGCCGAAGCGGTCACTGACGTCGTGTTCAGCCATCATCATCCCGATCACACTGTGAACGCGGCGCTGTTCCCCAACGCCCGCATCCACGATCACTGGGCGATCTACGACGGCGACCTGTGGCACAGCAGGGACGCGGACGGCGCCGAGCTGAGCCCGTCCATCCGGCTGATGGCCACGCCTGGGCACACCGAGCAGGACATCAGCACCGTCGCCAGCACCGCGGACGGCAGCTATGTCTGCACCCACGCCTGGTGGGCCGCTGACGGGCCGGCTGACGATCCCTTTAGCCCTGATCAGGCCAGGCTGTCGGCGAGTCGGCAGCGGATACTCGCCATCGCGACAGTGATCATCCCAGGCCATGGCCCGCAGTTCAGGCCGGGCCAAGACACCCCGCGCTGACTGATCCGATGCCCGCTCGAATCCGAGTTCGCGTCGCGATTGCTGCGCTGCTGATCGCGATCGCGATCGCCGGGCCGCGCGCACTCGGGCCCGAGCCGCATTGGACCTGGCCAGCCAGCGGGGTCGCTCTCGTCGGCGGCCTGCTCGAAGCCGTACTTGCCGCTCTCTTCTGCGTGCTGCACTGGCGGCGGGCCGCGGCCGGGCCGAACCGGATTCCTGAGCTGCCAGCCAAGCTGCGCCGGCTGCTGTCCGGCGCACTGGTGGCGTGCCTGATCGCGATCCCGCTGCTGCTCGCCGTCGGCCCGCTGCAAGCGCGCACCGGCCAGCTGCCCAAGGTCAGGCCTGAACGGCTCGGCCGCTCACGCCGACACCTGATACCGCCAGTCAAGCACGGCACTGGCCAAGATCTTGGCCCGCTGCTGCGCGACCTGCTGATCGTGATCCTGATCGCTGCGGTCATCGTGATCGCGGTGACCGCCTGGCGACGACGTCGCCATGGCCGCAGGCTCTGGGCGACTGACGACCTGCTGACCGTCGTCGCGCCTGATGATGATGAGCTGGCCAAAGCCGTCCACTCCGGCCTGGACGCACTCCGCCAGTACGACGACGCCAGGCTCGCGATCATTGCCTGCTACCTGGCCATGGAAGCCAGCCTCGCCAGAGGCCGGCGCTGAGCGGGACGCCGCCGAGACCCCCGATGAGCTGCTGGCCAGATCCGTGCAGACCCAGTTGGTGCCGCGACCGCCTGCCGCCCAGCTGACCGCGCTGTTCTATGAAGCCAGGTTCTCCACCCACGCCATGCCAGGATCGGCTCGCGATCAGGCCAGAGGCGCCTTGGCCGAACTCGCGGCCGCACTGCCGGCGCTGCGCCCGTTTAGCGCGCGCTGATCGCCATCGGCCAGCAGGACGGTCTGCATATGATTTGCACGACATGCCGGATCGAGTTCGAGCCCGCGCGATCCTGGTGGGCCAAACTCTGGCGGGACCTGGCCGCCCGCGCGCTGGCCGAGCTAGCCGCCGAGGTGCCAGCAGGAGAACTGCGATGAGCCAAGAGCCGATCAGGTCGAGCTGGTATCAGGCCAGGCGCGAGCTGGCTGTAGCGGCCGGATTGATCATCGCGCTCACCGTCGCCGTCTGGGTGCTGCTCGGCCCGGCACCAGCCAGCATCGTCGTGCTGTTCTGCCTGGCGATCAGCCTGGCCGCGGCCCGCTCGCTGATCGGCGCCGGGCAGCGGCCAGCGGTTCAGCCTGACCAATTCGCTGACCGACCGTCGAGCTCGTTCACCGGCTACTGGCGCACCCAGACCGAGCTGCGCGATGCCATCGCCGCCATGAGCGCCTGGGACCACGGCATCAAGCGCCGGCTGCAAAATCTGCTCGCCGCCCGGCTGGCCGAACATCATGACATCAGCCTCGCGGCCGACCCGCAGGCCGCCAGAGCGGCGTTCGAGGCCGGTACCAGGCGAACCGACCTGTGGTACTGGATCGATCCGGCCCGCGCTACCCCGCCGAATGCCAGCTCGCGGCCCGGCATCCCGGCGCGTACGCTGACCGCCCTGATCAATCGACTGGAGCAGCTGTGACCGAACCGACCATGACACCGGCGCAGACCGCCGAGCGCTGCGCCGCGGTGCTCACCGAACTGCAGCGCGCCATCGTCGGTCAGCGCCCGGCGCTTGAACTGGTGCTGACTGGCATCCTGGCCAGCGGCCACGTGCTGCTCGAGGACCTGCCGGGCCTTGGCAAGACGCTGATGCCAGGTCGTTCGCGACCGGGTGCTCGGGCTGGAGTTCGCCCGCATCCAGTTCACCCCGGACCTGCTGCCGTCCGACGTCGTCGGCGCGCCGCTCTACGACCAGCGAACCGGCGAGATGGTGTTCCGGCCCGGGCCGGTGTTCACCCAGCTGCTGCTGGCCGACGAGATCAACCGGACGCCGCCGAAGACCCAGGCGGCGCTGCTTGAGGCCATGGGCGAGGGCCAGGTGAGCGTGGACGGCCAGACCCGGCTGCTGCCGCAGCCATTCATCGTGCTGGCCACGGACAACCCGATCGAGTACGAGGGCACCTACGAGCTGCCCGAGGCCCAGCTCGACCGGTTCCTCATGCGGCTGCGGCTCGGCTACCTGTCCAGCGCCGATGAGATCGACCATGCTCCAGCGCCGACTCGACCGCAGCACCGCCGAAGGTCGAGCTTGACCGCGGTCACCGGCCCGGCCGAGCTGCTCGCCATGCGCGCTCGCTCGAGCAGGTCGAGGTCACCGCCGACGTGCTCGACTACGTCGTGCCATCTGATCGGGGCCACCAGGAGCATCCGCAGATCCAGGTCGGCGCCAGCCCGCGCGGCGGCCTGGCCCTGGCCCAGCTCGCCCGTGGCCAGGCGGTACTGCAGCGGCCGCGACTACGTGGTCCCCGATGACATCAAGCAGGTCGGCGTGCCCGCGCTGGCCACCGGGTCACGCTGCGCCCCGAGTTGTGGGTCCGCCAGGTCAGCGCCGATGACGTCATCACCAGGATCCTGGCCACCGTGCCGGTGCCGCGCACCAGCCCGGTAGCTCCCCTTTCGAATTAATGTCGGTAAAAACCTCAGCCGAAATGGAGCGCACGTGCTGACCGCCGGCCGCAAGCGCGGACTGCCGGCTACCTGGCAGCTGTCCGCGCACGCCCGCCGCCTGGTCACGGTCGCGCTCGGCGGGCTGCTGATCGCGGTGATCACCAGGCGGCCCGAGTTCGCCGGGCTGGCGGCGCCGGCCTTGCTGCTGCTGCTCGCCAGGCAGCCCGCGCTGCCCGAGTCGATTGAGGTGGAGCTGGCCGTCGGCAGCGGGCAGCTGATCGAGGGCGAGCAGGGGGCGGTGCTGATCAGAATCGCCGGGTACCAGGCCAGCCAGTTGCGGTTCGCGCTGCACCCGGCCAGCTGGATCTCCGCAGGGCTGGTCGAGGCTGGCGCGGATGGCTGGTGGCAGGTGCCATTCCGGCCGGAGCGCTGGGGCAGCAGGCAGATCGGCGTCCTGGTCGTCACGGTGCATGACCGCTGGCGGCTCGCCGAGTGTCAGCTGCCGGTCATCTTGCCCGTGATCAGCTGCTATCCGAGGGCGGCCAAGCTGGATTCGCTGGTGGTGCTCAGCAAGCTGCCGGCCAGGCTCGGCGAGCATACCTCGCGGCGCCCGGGCGAAGGCATTGAGTTCGCCGGGGTGCGCGAGTTCGTTCCTGGCGACCGGCAGCGGCGGATCAACTGGCCGGCTACCACCAGGCGCGGCACGCTGCAGCTCAACACCTTCACCGCTGAACGCGCCCAGACCGTCATCGTGCTGGCCGACGTGAGCGTCGACGTAGGCGATCCCGGCCGCAGTTCAGCCGATCTGGCCGTGCGGGCAGCGGCGGGCACCGCGGCTAGCTACCTGGCGGCCAGAGATCGGGTGGGGTTCATCAGGTTCGGCAGTCAGCTGCACTGGATCAGCCCGGCGGCCGGTCGCCACCAGGCCGATCGGATCAATGCGCTGATGGCGGCCGACGCGGTGCTTGGTCACCCGGTCGACTTGCTGGCGTCGCTGCCGCACGCGTTGCTTCCGCCGGGAGCGCTGGTGATCGCGTTCAGCCCGCTGCTGTCGATCAAGTTCGTCGAGTCGCTGCGCGACTTGCGCGAACGCGGCTTCGCCACGATCGTGGTCGACGTGCTCACCGCCCAGCCCGGTGCCGGGGTCGCCCGGCACCGGGCGATGGCTGATCTGGCCCGGCGGATCTGGCGGATGGAGCAGGAGGCGATCAGGTTCTCGCTACGCGAGATCGGCATCCCTGTGGTGCACTGGGACGGCGTATCGCCGCTCGATGAGCCACTGGCGCCGTTCACCAGGCGGCAGGTGGTGCACCGGTGACCGGGCCGCGCAGCATCATCGCGGTCGGCTTGCTCGTGGCCGGGATGATCGCCTGGGCCGCGGTGCCGATGAGCGATGCTGCGACCGGCGCCCAGGCGGTGCTGATCGCGACGATCGCCTGCGGGATCGGCAGCGTGCTGCGGCTGGCGGTGGTCCGCTGGACGCAGACCCGTGAGGTGGCAGGCGATCTCGCCGTGCGCACGCTTGACCTGTACTCCTGGCCCGGCGCGCAAGTGTGGCGGCAACTGCAAGCCAGCGCCGCGGTCGTGCCGTGGGCACAGTTGCTGATCATCGGAGTGCTCGCGCTTGAGGCGCTGCATCCTGGCCGCGCCTGGCACACCGCCGTGCTGGCCTTGCTGCTGACCGGTTACCTGCTAGCGCAGCACCTGGCCGAGACAGCAGCGCCAGCGAGCGTCTTCCGACCGCAGTTGCCGTTGCTTGCAGCCGGGCTTGGCCTGGTCGCCTTGTCGGTCGCGGCGGCGGCGTTGCCCACCGGCCAGGCCAGCGGTGGCTCGGGCTGGCTGGCCGTGCTCGCCGCGGTCGCGGCCATTGTCGTGGCCGGACTCGCTTTGCCGGTCTAGTGCCGCATAACCGGTAGAGCTGGCCGGATTGGCCTGGGTCGGCAGCGGAGTGCGGCCAGGCGGTGTAGGGAGCGGTCACCCAGCCACCGGGCGGCGGCTGGCCGTCGCCGCGCCGCCTGGCCACGTCCGCCAGCCACGACGCCACCGCGGCGAGCAGCAGCACGATCGCGCCGATCGCCCGCCCCGCCAACAGCGCGTGCCAGCGCTGCGACCAGAAGATCGTCGCATCCCACAGGAAGTGCACGATGATCAGCGGCAGCACGCTGCCGGTGCGCAGGAACAGCCAGACGAACACGGTCGCCCAGACCGCGATCCCGAGCACGCCGGGGCCGTAATAGTCGTGATAGGAGCAGCGCAGCAGCACAGCTACGATCACGATCTCGGCGAGCGGCCGGTTGGCCTGCCGCAGCGTGGTGACGACGAAGGCGAGCACCACGGTTTCCTCGACCACCCCGGCGGCGATCGAGGCCGCGGTCGCGTAGAGCAAGTAACTGTTGTCCTGCGTGGCCGGCTGGCCGAGCTTGCCGGTGGCAATCGCGCCAGTGATGGCACCGCCGATGGCGAGCGCCACCATCCCCCAGACACCCAGCCGGAAGGCCGACCCGACGGCGACCTTGTCGTCGGCCTTGCGCGGCCAGCTGAGTCCGAGTGATCGCGGCGTGATGCCACGCCTGGCCGACAGCAACGCGACGATAAGTACGGCCAGACCGGCGGTGGCGATCTCGCTCACGGCGGCCGGGCCGAATACCGCCCAGCTGCCGCGCGGCGGTGGATAGCGTCCGGCCAGCGTCTCGCCGCCCGCGATGATGCCAGCAGCGAAGAAGGCGGCGAATACGCCAAGGACCTCAAGGTAGGCCCGCCGGGCCGAGATCGGGCTGCTCGGTGGCGGCGGCTGGATCGACCACCAGTGCGGTCGCGGCGGCTTGCCGATCGGCCCTGGCCAGGCCGTGCTCGCCCGCTCCGCGCTCACGCCGTCCACTCCCTTGCTCATGCAGCCGATCTCCCAGCTTTACCTGCCTGCCGCATACCCTTGCATGCCCCGGGCATTCGCGCCCGCATACAACATGCCGCCGGTTCGCGCCACGGCGCTGATCCGGCCGAGCGACCATGGTCCAGCAACGGTCACCTCGTGCCCACGGCGACGCAACTCCTCGATCACCGCCGGGTCGTGCCGGGCCTCCACGGTCAGTGACCGCGGCTGGCTCGTCCTCGGGTAGAACGAGGACGGGAAGTGATCGGTGTGGAACGCTGGCGCATCGATAGCTTCCTGCAGGTTCAACCCGAATACCACATGGTTGATGAAGAACCCGAGCGTCCACTGATCTTGCTGGTCCCCGCCGGGAGTGCCGAAGGCCAGGTAGGGCACGCCATCGCGCAGGGCCAGGCTCGGCGACAGCGTGGTGCGCGGCCGACGACCTGGTGCCAGCGTGCTGGCGAAGCCCGGCGTCAGCGCGAACATCTGCGCCCTGGTACCCAAGCAGAAGCCGAGGCCAGGCACCACCGGCGAACTCTGCAGCCAGCCACCGCTCGGAGTCGCCGAGACCAGGTTGCCGAACCGGTCGGCAACGTCGAGGTGGCAGGTGTCGCCGGGGCCGAGTGTCGCGGTGCGCAGGGTCGGGTCGCCGGCGCCGGTGAGCGCGTCCGCGTGCGAAGCGACGTGCCGCCAGTCGGCGGTGCCTGCCGTTCCTGGCGCTCCCCCGAATGCGGCCAGCGCGTAGCCAGGAAGCGCGGGAGTGCGGCCGCCGGGCGCGCCGGGGATGAGGTCGCCCGATGCTCGCTCGCCGACCAGGCTGCGCCGGGCCGCCGCGTAGGCCGGGTCGAGCAGGTCAGCCATCGGCACGTCAGTGCAGGCCGGGTCGCCGTACCAAGCCTCCCGATCAGCGAAGGCGAGCTTGGCGCACTCGGTGACGGTGTGGATAAGCTCCGCGCTGCCAGCACCCATCGCGGCCAGGTCGAATCCATCCAGCAGCCGCAACTGCTGGCCGAATACCGGCCCTTGCCCCCACGGGCCGGTCTTGCAGACCGTCAGTCCGTGATAGTCGAAGGTGACAGGGGCCTCCACGGTGGCCTGCCAGCCCGCCAGGTCGGCGCCAGTCAGCAAGCCACGGTTCGGCCGGCCGGTCAGGTCCATTACCTCGGTCGTCGCGCAGTAACGGTCGATCGCCTCGGCGACAAACCCCTCGTACCAGATCCGCCTGGCCGCCTCGAGTTGCCCTTCCCTGTCGCTGGTGGCGGCCTCGGCTTCGGCAAGCAGCCTGGAGTAGGTGGCGGCAAGGGCTGGGTTGGCGAATCTGCTGCCCGGGGCCGGAGCGGCCGGCCGCAGGTAGACCTGCGCCGAGGTCGGCCAGTCCTGTTCAAAGGTCGGCGCCATCGCTTCGATCAGCGCGCTGGCCGAGGCCAGCATCGGATAGCCGTCGGCCGCGTAGCCGATCGCGTACTTCAGCACCTCGCGCAGCGGCACCGAGCCGTACCGTGCGAGCAGCAGCATCCAGGTGCCGAACGCGGCCGGGACGGTAGCCGCCAGCAGGCCATTACCAGGAATCAAGTCAACGCCAAGCGCGTCAAAGGCGGCCAGGGTGGCGGCCGCCGGCGCCGTGCCCTGGCCATTGAGCACGAAGGTCTCCCCGGTCGCAGCGTCGTGGCCGAGCACCGGCACCTCACCACCAGGACCGTTCAGATGCGGTTCGACGACCTGAAGCACCAGGCCGGTCGCTACCGCGGCGTCGAACGCGTTGCCGCCGGCTTCGAGCACCGCCATTCCGGCGGCGGAAGCCAGCCAGTGCGTCGAGGCGACCATGCCGAAGGTGCCTGCTAGTTGCGGCCTGGTAGTGAACTGATTGCTGGCCACGCCACTCCGATCTGTCGCTGGTGTCAGCTAGCACTGGGCATACCCGTCCACACCGGTCCCAGCCGCCCCGCACCAGGATATTCACCCCCTCGTGACCAGCAGCTAAAGCGCCTAAGGACAGGTACGCTTCGACATGACCGCCGACGTGAGGCCAGCGCCATCTGACGCCGAGCCGGCCCTATTGAATCGCACGGAATCCGTACCTGCACGAAAGAGGACACTGAGCTATGAAGGCCACGATTACTGGTGCTGGTCGGCTGCTTTTCTTCGCCGTTCTCGGACTAATAGCGGCGCTGGCGAGCGGGTGCGGCACCACCTCAAGTGGCGGGTCGCCGAGCCACACGGTGACGGTCACCGTCGGGCCATCATCGGGGGGCAGCGGCCCAAGTAGCACGCCGTCCAGTCCGGCGCAGACCAGCGCGCCGCCCGCTGGCCCAGCCGAATGCACGACCTCCGATCTCAAGGTCCAGGTTGGCGCAGGCAATGGCGCGGCCGGCACCTCCTATTACAACCTCGATTTCACTAACGCCACCTCGGTCAGTTGCTTCGTTCAGGGTTATCCGGGCGTTTCGCTAGTGAGCCAGGGCAGCAATGCGGGCAGCCAGGTCGGCGCCGACGCCAAGCGCGACCCGGTGACGCCGTCGCATCAGGTGATCCTCGCACCCGGGCAGACCGCGCACGCGGTGCTCGGCGTCGCCGACGCGGGCAACTTCCCTTCGTCCACTTGCCACATGGTCACCGCACACTGGCTGAAGGTGTTCCCGCCCGACCAGACCGTTGCCGCCTACACGCCGCTCACCACCCAGACCTGTTCATCGACCTCGGTGCCCACCATGCACATCACCGCGATGAGCAGTGGCGCCTAGGAAAGCTTCGTATCTCGCCGGGCCAGACCGGTGAGCGGGCAGGCCGGAGGCGGGCTCCAGCCCGGCGCTACGGTAGCCGGTTACCGTATTGACGAGCGGATCGGCAAAGGCGGCATGGCGGTGGTGTTCCGTGCCAGCGATGAACGGCTCGGCCGCCCGGTGGCACTCAAGATCCTGGCCCCCGGCTACGCCGCCGACCACGCCTTCCGCACCAGGTTCATCAACGAATCGCGAGCGGCAGCGACGGTCGAGCACCCGCACATCATCCCGATCTATGGCGCGGGCGAGGCGGCCGGCTTCCTCTTCATCGCGATGCGCTATGTACCGGGCGGCGACGCCAAGTCGGCGCTGCGCCGTACCGGCCCGTTTAGCGTGGTGCGCACCTGGCGCATCATCACCCAGGCGGCCGCCGCGCTGGATGCCGCGCACGAGCGCGGCTTGGTGCACCGCGACGTCAAACCAGCCAACATGCTGCTCGACGCCGGCGCCAGGGTGCCATCGCGCGCGGCGGCCGCGATCGCCGAGCCGGCCGATCATGTGTACCTGACCGACTTTGGCATCAGCAAGCAAGCACAATCGCCTGGCCTGACTGTGACCGGGCAGATCGTCGGCACCTTGGAGTACGCCGCACCTGAGCAACTCGAAGGCCAGCAAGTGGATGGCCGAGCCGACGAATACTCGCTCGCCTGCGCCGCGTTCGAACTGCTCACCGGTGCCACCCCGTTTCGCCGGAGCCAGGGGCCAGCGCTGCTCTACGCGGTGATGTCCGAGCCGCCGCCGGCAGTCACCGACCGGCGGCCTGAACTGTCGACGGCAGTGGACCAAGTCATCGGCAAGGCGATGGCCAAGACCCCGGCAGGCCGCTACGGCAACTGCGCCAGCTTCGCCGCTGACCTCGGCCGCGCCCTCCGGCTGGTTCCCGGCCAGATCGAGGCCGTCGGCCAGGGCCTGATGCCGCCAGTCACCAACATCGGACGCGATCCAAGGAACGCCAGCCGCCAACCCGGGCCAGCTGGGGCTGGCGGTCCTGCTCTATCGCCCATTCGGCCCTCCATGCCGCCGGGTGGGCTGGGCCGGCCGCCCGGCAACGAGCCACCCACAAGGAAGCGCGACTAAATCGCCGATTAGTGGACTTTGCCCGCACTGCCGTCCGGCAATTCAAAGCCGATAGTAATCTCGCGTCAAACAACCATGGCTTGCGCGCTGCGTCGTTATTATTGCTGAGTCTGATTTCTACTGGTGCATTAATTCCACCAAGCGCAATGGAGTGTCATATGCACAGCAAATCTACACCACAATGGCGGACGGTCTCGATCCTGCGCGATTGCCTTCTTATCGGCCTTATCTGCATCACCGCCGCTGCCTGCGGGGCGCAGTCAGGCAAAGGTAACCACCCAGCCGCTGGCGCGTCGCCGTCAGGCACCCAGGTTGGCGAAGCTAACTGCACTGCCAGCCAGTTGGACGTCGCGCTGGACACCAAGTCGGCCGGGGTGGCGGCCGGAACGTCGCTGGTCCCGATCGACTTCACCAACGTCGCCAAGACCAGCTGCAGGCTCGCCGGGTTCGCTTATGTCTCGTTCGCGACTGGCCGGACCCGGGCCCTGGTCGGCGCGGCCGCCACTGCCGATCGCAGCGTGCCGACCAAGACCTTGCAGCTTAAAGCTGGCCGGACCGCGCACTTGTGGCTACGCGTGGGATCGGCCGCGAACTTGCCCGCTCACCAGTGCAGGCCAAGGACGGTGACCGGGCTTGAGCTCCGATTGCCTGGCCAGCCGCAGACCATCTTCATCGCACATCGGTTCAGGACCTGCGCTAAGCGCGTGCAGGGCACCGACCTCCTGATTGTCGAGCCGTTCCAACCCGGACGGGCGCACTCAGGAACGGCGCAGTAACCATCCAATTCACAGCTCACCGGGGGGAATCCGCAGATGCAGACCAGAACTCGGCTGGCCGGCCAGCTTGTCACCATCTTCGCTGTCGCTGCCGCCACGATCGCCTTGCCCGCCTCGGCCATGGCCTCGGCCGACGTCCAAAAGCCGCATGCTCGCCCGTACGCGACCACCGCGACGTGTCGGTTCCAGCAGATCAAGACCTGGCTCGGCATTGGCAACGGCAGCACGACTTCGCGCATATACACCTATCCGCTGGAATTCACCAATGTGGGGCGCTCGACCTGTTCGCTATTCGGTTACCCTGGCGTGTCCGGGATTGTCAACGGCCACCAGGCTGGCTTTCCTGCGGCTCGGGTCGGACGAAAGCAGCTCGTGACCCTTGGCCGCGGGCAGACCGCGTACGCGAAACTCAGCTTCAGGATCGCCGGGAAGGTGCCAGGCTGCCAGCCGAAGTCGGGTGCCAGGCTTAAAGTATTCGCACCAAATCAGTCCGGGTCCACGACTATCTACGGCTTCACCTTTACCACCTGCTCTAACCGGCGCACGCTTTCGGTGACGTCGGTCCATTTCGGTACCGGAATCCCCGGAGTTAGCTCCTGAGCTAGCGAGATCGCGGGCAGGACGGCGCGCGCCATGGGTATCCGATAGGTTGCCGCCTATGGCAGAGATCAACCCTAGGCTGCGCGCCGTCCTCGACATGAGCGTCGCTGAGGCACGCGAGTACGCCGGGCGGCATGAGTACGACGGCAAGATTCAAGACCTCTCCCCCACTGGCGTCCAGGCCGGCTTGGGCCAGCTGGCGGCCGCCGCTGCCCAGCCAGTACCGATCGACGGCGAGAAGCTGGATGACTACGACAGCGCCCACCTAGCGGTGTTCGAGCGCGCTCTCGCGGTCAGCTATGGCGAGCTTGACTTGTACCGCGGCAACCCGATGTTTCACCTCAGCAACCTCGACCTCGCCTGCTACGACCGGGAGTATGCCGCGGCGGACGATCGGGCCAGGGCTCGGGCCGATCATCTCGCGCTCTGGCCGCAGGCCATTGACGCAGCCATTGAGGCGCTTGATCGGGTTTCCGCACCAGTCGCCCAAGCGCTCCTTGGCGCGGTGCGCGGGCTCTCCGCCGGTATCCCCGCGGATCGCGATGAGCAGGCGAACGCGGCGGCGCTCGCCGCCCATGCCAGGCTCGTCGAGCACGTAGCGCAAGCGGCGCAGTCGGGGCACCCCGATGCCGCCCTCGGCAGTGCCGCGCTCACCAAGCTGATAAACAGCATCGAAGGCATCAACGTCGACCTCGGCAAGCTGGCCGAGCGGGCTGACGCCGAACGCGACCGGCTACGTGAGCGGCTGGCCGACAGCTGCGCGAGCATCGATCCGAGCCGCCCGGCCCTAGAAGTCGCCAGGGAGCTAGTGCGGGACCATCCGGACGCTGACGGTGTCATCGACGCGGCCAAGATCTGGACCAAGCGGGCCATCGACTTCACCAAAGGCGCCAACCTTGTGCCTTACACCGATGGCGAATGCCTGGTCGCGCTGGCGCCTGAGTCGCGCCGCTGGGCCATGGCGATGATGTCGACGGCGGCACCAGGCGAGCCGGAAGCACCGTCGATCTACTACATCACCCCACCCGACCCGGCCTGGCCGGCCGACGAGGCGACCGAGTGGCTCGAGGTTTTCAGCGAAACCACGCTGCCCGGCATCACGGTGCACGAGGTCGCGCCCGGCCATTTTTCGCACGGTCGGGCCCTCCGCCGGGCCCCAAGCGAAGTACGGCGCTCACTGCACTCAGAAGCGTTCGTGGAAGGGTGGGCGCACTACGCGGAGGAACTGTGCGTGGAAGAAGGCTTCTGCGCCGACGACCCGAGATTCGCGGTCGGAATCTGGCTCGAGGCACTGGTCCGAGTGACCAGGCTGGCGTGCGCCATCGGCCTGCACACGGCTGGCCAAACTGTGGCCGACTGCGCCCGCAGGTTCGAGGCTGATACGCACCTGTCCGGTCAGGCGGCACTTTCCGAGGCGACCAGGGCCAGCTACGACCCGACGTACGGCCGCTACACCTGGGGCAAGCTGGAGATCATGGCCCTGCGGGACACTGCCAAGGCGGCCTGGGGCAGCGAGTTCTCCCTGCTCAGGTTCCACAGCGCGATACTGGCGCTTGGCTCGCCGCCGCTTGGTCTGCTCGACGTCGCCGTGCGGCGCGGCTGAGCACTGACCTCGCCGATAGGGTGACGCCATGACCGACTTGGACGATCTCGACGCGCTGTCGTCGCGTGAACTGCACGACCTGGCCGTACGGCGGGCCAGGCACCATCTCGATGTCGGGTTCCTCTGGCAGCTATTGCGCGAGCTCCCGGCTGGCGAGATTGCGGCCGGCCACCCCGAGCACGCTCAAGCCGACGCGCTGAAGCTGTCCGCGCTCATCGGCGACGCCATCGACGCCGACGACAGCGACATCGAGGACGCACTCCGTCCGCTCTATTTGGACTACCTGAACAAGCACAAGGCGGACCTGCCGCAGCTGCCCGACAAGTCAGACTAGGCAGACTAGGCGGCAGCAAGCGATCGAGCCCGGACGGTCCCCGCCCGGGCTCGATCGTTGATCTCTGCGGCTGTTACTTTTCCGCAGTACGGCTTGTTTACTTCTGCAGCACAGCTTCGATCTCGAGGTGAATGTCGACCCGGTCGCTCACCACAACACCGCCACCCTCGATAGCAGCGTTATAAGTGATACCGAAGTCCGACCGGTTGATGTGGCCGGTGGCGGAGAAACCTGCCCTGGTGCCGCCGTAAGCGTCCGGGCCGAAGCCGTTGAGCTCCAGCTTGAGCGGAACGCTCTTGGTGACGCCCTTGATACTGAGCTCGCCATCAAGCACGTAGTCATCACCATCGGCACGCAGCCCAGTGGACCGGTAGGTCATCTGCGGGTGGTTCTCAGTGTCGAAGAAGTCCGCCGACCGCAGGTGCCCGTCACGCTGCTCGCTGCCGGTGTCGATCGAGGCGAGCTCGATCTCCGCCGTGACCGATGAGTCCAGCAGGCTCGCCCCCGTCACTAGCTCGCCGGTGAACTTCGTGAACTTGCCGCGCACCTTGCTCACCATCATGTGCCGCACCGAGAACCCGACCTCAGAGTGCAATCCGTCGATGGTCCAGGTACCCGCTACATAACCGGGGATCGTCGTCCCGATCTCAGTCGTCGTCATCTCATGCTCCGTTGGTTGCTTGGTGGGTGATCCCGAACCGTCCGCCCGGGAAGCTCTTTGTTGAATAAACAACAAGTATCACGCCGACCCCAGAGTTGTCAAATGTTCAACTAGATGAGTAACCTAGGAGCGTGGACACGACGACACGCTGGCTAACTGCCGAGGAACAGCGCATCTGGCGCCAGTTCCTTATGGCGTGCCAGTCGCTGTTCGGCGGGATCGACGCTCAGTTGCTCAAGGACTCCGGCCTGCCACACGGCTACTACGAGATCCTGGTCCACCTCTCCGAAGCGCCCGACCGGGCGTTGCGGATGAGCCAGCTGGCCGCTGCGTCAACCTTCAGCAAGAGCAGGCTCTCGCACGCGGTATCCCGGCTCGAGGAGCGGGGCTTGGTGGTCAGGATGGACTGCCAGACCGACCGCCGAGGTCAGATTGCTCAGCTCACCGATGAGGGCTATGCAGTCCTTGAGGCGGCGGCACCAGGTCATGTCGATCAGGTCAGGCACTTGCTCATCGACGCGCTAACCCCAGAGCAGGTTGCCCAACTCGGCGAGATCAGCGCAGCCATCGTCGCGGTCGCTGGCCCAGCCGCCAGATCAGGCTGCCAAGCGGCCGACGAAATCACCAGCGGTTGCCGCGACCTCGACTAGCCGTCCCCCGAACCCGCTGCCCCGCTGCCGGAGCCCGCTGCTGGGACCCGCTGCCCCGCTGCCCCGCTGCCCCGCTGCCCCGCTGCTGGGACCCGCTGCTGGGACCCGCTGTCCCGCTGCCCGCTGCCGGAGCCCGCTGCCCCGCTGCCGGGACCCGCTGCCGGAGCCCGCTGCCCGTTGCCGGAGCCCGCTGCCCGCTGCCCGCTGCCGGAGCCTGCGAATCGGCCCACGCCCCGGCGTTTCCGAGCTGGACTTAACACATAGCTGCCAGGACTGCGCCGCTCGGCAGCGGCTATCCTCCTATGCGGCGTAGTTACTTCACATCTGCCAGCGGCCACCGGCCTGAGCTCACACCGACGCTGACCCCCGCAGGCACGCTGGCAGATGTCCGCCGACAGTTGCATTGCCCCTTTTGAGAGAAGGCGAAGATGCCTGATCACACCCGCCCAGGGCGGTGGACCACCGGCGGCGCTCGCGCGCTCGCGCGCCCGGCGACCACAATCGCCGCAAGGTGCGCCGCCATGGCGGTCGCCGCAGTCAGAGGCACCGCAGTCAGGGGCACCGCAGTCAGGGGCACCGCCATCAGGGGCACCGCCGTCACGGGCACCGCCGTCACGGGCACCGCCGTCACGGGCACCGCCGTCAGGGGCACCACAGCAGCGGTGGCCGCTGTCACGGTCGCCGCAATGGCTTTGGGTGGCTGCGCTCCGCAGCAGGCAGCGGCGATCACTCCGATCAAGGTTGCTAGCGCCTACATCATGAAATCGTCCAACCTCAAAACAGTCGACGCATACTTCGTCATCGCCAACTCAGGCCCAGCCGACCACCTACTCTCAGTACGGAGTAGCGCCGGCGGCAAGGTCCTGATGGTCGGGCCACCGGCGCAAGCCCACCCGGTGACCGAACTCAGCATCACAGGTCACGGCCTCACCAGGCTCGACCCGGCCGGCAGCCACCTGGAGATCGTCGACTCAGGTCCGATCCGCGAGGGCACCGACATCACCCTCACCTTGCGGTTCGCGCACGCCGGCCAGCTCAAGATTCTCGCTCAGGTGAACAACCCGCAGACCCCCAGCACCGGCTACTTCGGCCCCTGACGCCGACCAATCACCCCGCCAGCAGGCCCAACTCCGGCAGGCCGACCCAACCCGCAGTTAGCCGGGCCGGACGACTGCTGTCGGTCCCCAATCCGAGATCCGAGAGCATCGTTGTACCGGTGTTGTCGTGCCAAAGCGCGGGAGCAACAACATCACCGCTCCAACCATGCTGCCCTGGCGACATCGCAGGAGCGATGATGTCGTTCGGCTGGCGGATGCGACAACAACAGAGCGCCAACGATGCGGCTAAGCGCAGGCGTGACGGGCAAATCTTGGCAAGTCGGCATGAAACCGGTGACTGCGTTAGGCGATGTGGCCGCAGAGCCGGAGATGCTCTGTCGTCTACCTCGGATTTGCGGTCGGTCGCCTCCACCCGGAAAGACAAGCGCGACAAATTAGACACGCCAGGTGCTTGCGCCGCCATCGGCTCGCAGGTAAGTCGGCCGTGATCATGGTTGCGCCGATGATCACAGTGATCTGTGCCTGCCATGACCTGCGCGGATCTCCGTGAGGACGGCAAAATCAAGATCACGGAACTCAGCATCGCGCACCTATGCTTAATCCGCGCCTCGCCGCATCCCTGCCGCATCCCCGCCGCGCCTCGCCCCATCCCTGCCGCATCCCCGCCGCGCCTCGCCCCATCCCCGCCGCGCCCCGCCGCATCCCCGCCGCGCCTCGCCGCATCCTTGCCGGGCCTCACCGTGCCGCCTCAAGGCCCGATGCCTTCTGCGTCGGCGGCGGCCGTTCCTCAGGCTGCCCCTCACGAGTGGCCGGGTGCCGGGCGGAGTCGTCGGCAGGGTTAGTTGCCGGCACCCGTACTTGCGATATATCGTCTTAGTGTCGGCAGTGATGCTGGCGGGACTTGGAGGGGCCGATGGCGGGTTCGGGGATCAGGATTGGCGACGCCGAGCGGGAGCGGACGGCGGCCAGCCTGCGCGAGCACTACGCGAAGGGGCGGCTGACTGGTGAGGAGTTCCAGCAGCGACTCGATGCCACCTTCACCGCCAAGACCGATCTGGACCTGGACCGGGTAACGGAGGATCTGCCGCTCACCGACTCATACGCGGCACCGTGGCCACCAAGCGCGTCGGCCGGGGTCGGTGCGGGGGGTGGTTACCGGTCGGGTCGAGGACGTCAGGCCTGGTCCGCGACTGGCGCCCAGTCGTTCGCCCGGGTTGGCCTCTCGCTGGTGCTACTGGCGGGATTGCTGGTGCTGGCCTTTGCCTGGCCGCTGGGTGGCTTGCCGAGGATCTTCTTGCTCTTGCTGGCGATTTTCGGCTTCGGTCGGCGGATTCTCCGGCGCATCTTTACTGGCGGTCGGTCGATGCGTCGGCGCTGGTGGTAGCCGCACAGCGGTGCTGCCCGATGCCGACGGCTCGGCAGTCCTGGTCGGGCCGCTAGCTGCGGTCTGGCACCCGTTGTGGCACCAGCAGGTAGCGGAACTCCGCCGCCTCCCCCAGCGCCGCCGAGTCAGCGTCCTCACCCGGTCTCGCCCAGGTGATGAGAGCAGGTTTCGCTGGGCTATCGAAGAGCAGCCTGATCCGGCCGAGCGCGGCTAGTCCTTCGGCGGCAACCCCGTCGCCCTCGCCAGTCGCGCCGGCCGCCTCCGACCCGGCGTCGGTCCCCGAGCCGGCGCGGCCTTCCGACGCAGCTCCAGCCCCAGACCCAGCTCCAGCCCCCGACCCCGCACCAGCCCCCGACCCAGCTCCAGCCCCCGACCCGGCACCAGCCCCCGACCCCGCACTGGCCTCCGACGCTGCGGCTGCCTCGGCTCCGACGGCGGCAGCCGCGACCAGACCGTCCAGCAGGTAGTGGGGGTTAAACGAGATCACCGGCTCATCGCCGGCGAAATCGGCTAGCACCGACTCGGCCGCGCGGGCCCGGCCCTCATCATGGGCTTCGACCTTCACGCTGCCGGCCGTGAAGGTCAGCCGGATGGGGCTGGAGCGCTCAGCGACAAGGGCTGCCCGGCGGACGGCCTCGATCACCGGGGCGGGCAGCAAGTCGGCGTGGCAGGCGAACTCGGTGCCGAACCTGCTCTCGTACTTGATGAACTCGCCGCCGATCAGTCGCGCAGTGAGCCGCCGATCGCCCGCCTCGAAGCTGATAAGTCCCTCACTGCCCGGGGTGAACGCCAGCGTCACCGCCACCCCGGCGGTCAGCGCCCGCGCCGCCTCCGTCATGACCCTGGCCGGCACCAGCGCGATCGTCTTGATGTCTGGATCGACCGGCGTGAACGCCAGCCGCCTGGCCGCCAGCCGGTATCGGTCAGTAGCCGCGAGGGTCAGGCACTGACCGTCGATATCCAGGCAGATCGCGGTCAGCATCGGCAAGGTGTCATCCCGGCTGGCGGCGGCGGCGACTTGGGCTACCGCTGCGGCCAGCACGCCACCATCGACGACGCCAACTGGATCAGGGGAACTCGGCAGGGCCGGATACTCATCAAGCGGCAAGCAGACCAGACCGAATTCGGCGCTGCCGCAGGTCAGATTCAGCACGTCGGCGTCGTCGACGCACTCCACTGGCCTGTGGGCAGACTGCGCGTGATTTCGGCGAGCAGCCGGCCAGGCACCAGCGCGGTCCCCGGCTCGGTCACCTCGGCGTCGACCTTGCACCTAGCCGAGACCTCGTAGTCGAAACAGGAGAGCGTGACGGCGCCATCGGCAGCTTCCACCAGCAAGCCGGACAGCAACGGCACCACGGGCCGAGACGGCAGCACGCGCGACACGAAGGCTACGGCCTCGCCGAACGCGTCCCGACTGACCGTGAACCTCATATCCGTCTCCTGCCATTCCTTCGTCCGTTATCCCGATCCTCGCAGTTGGTACCGACAACTTCGGCCAACTTCGATGACCGGCAGTCCGCCCGTCAGCGAACTCCGGCCCGCTGAGCCGTGCAAGCCACGTTCAACGGGCCGGGACGCACCGGCCAAGGCCAGCCCGATCAGGCCAGCCCGATCAGGCCAGGCCGATCAGGCCTGCTCGATCAGGCCAGCCCGGGCGGCACCGAGGCCAACGTCGCCTCTATCGCCTTAGCCAGCGCTCGGGCGGTGTCAGCGGTCAACTCGACCGCCACCCGAGCCGACGGGCCCTTGCCGGGGTTGGCGAAGTCGATGTTGAGCGTGTGATCCGCCGGAGCGTGTACGGGGTGATCGAAGTAAACGTTAACCTCGCTGAGCCCGAACCAGCCATTGGCGCCTTTGCCGCTGCCAGTAGCGGCAATGCTTTCAGTGAGATATGTGCACATACCGGATCCGCCTCTCTCAGCTGGCCAGGTGCTTTCCGTAGAATTCCCAGATCAATTCCCAGCCTTCGTTCGCCGCGTCGACGCGGTAGGACGGCCGGTCGGGCGAGAAGAAAGCGTGGCCGGCACCAGCGAAGGTGTGGAATTCGTGTGGTTTATCGAAGCCGTCAAGAACGCCGGAAAGCTCCGCGGTCTCGGCCGGGGTCGGGAACTGGTCGTCGGCGCCGAATAGGCCGAGCAGCGGGCAGGACAGGTGCTCGGAAAGGCCGACGATCGGCTTCATGCTGGCCGGCGCCTGGGCGGGCACGTGCACCACGGCACCGCCATAGCAGTCAACCGCTGCCTGCAGCGGCAGGCTGCAGGCAGCCAGGAAGGACTGGCGGCCGCCCGAGCAGTATCCGATAGTGCCGACCTTGCCATTGCAGCCTGGCTGACCGCGCAGCCAATCGGCGGCGCCGCTGACGTCCCCCACCAGGCGCTCATCAGGCACGCCGCCCTTGGCCCTGGCCGCCGCCGCTGCGTCATCCGGGCTCGCGCCCGGCGCGTCCCGCCAGTACAGGTTCGGCATGATGGTCAGGTAGCCATGCGCGGCGAACTTGCGCGCGATCTCCTTGGTTGACGCGTCGTAACCGGGCATGTGGTGGATCACGACAACGCCGCCGAAGGTCTCGACGTCGCCCGGCCTGGCCACATAGGCCTCAATCTCGTCTCCGCCGTGACCAGTGATCATGATCGTCTCAGCGCTGAGTGATTCCTTCATATCGGCATTCTCCCTTTTGCTGTGCTTAAATTTCGAATGACCCTCGGGGATATTACTAGATCATGGCGAAACTTGCGTGACGGCGATTCTCCTGGTAAAGATGCTAGCTAGGGGAAGGACAACGCTAGTCATTTCGAACGATCGCTGAATGCTGATACCCGGGGGAAGGCATCGATGACTGCGCTCGCACTCGGAGTGGGCCTGGTATTTCTGGTGGCAGGGTTTGCGCTTGGCTGGTACTCAAACAAAGCCTTCGCGTCCCATGGAGACGTCAAGTCAACCAAGGCGAAAATACCGGGATATCGGAAATCGCGGCACCGCAATGGCTTTATTACCGCCCTTCTCGCCTTCGCGATCGGCGTCGTGATCGTCGGCTTCATGCACCCGCACCATTGATCGGGTCCTGGCCGCCTTCAGCTCAGTCAGGCAGCTCGATGGACTGCGGGAACGTGAACAGGTTGGCCGGGTCAACGGCTGCCTTCACCGACTGCAATCGAGGGTAGTTAGTACCGTAGTAGGCTTGCTGCCAGTCAGCGAGATCGGGGTCAGCGTAGTTCTGGTAGGCCTGCCCGCTCGCATAAGGACGCATGGCTGCGTGGAACCCGGCGAGCCAGGTCCGCTGGCTCGCCACCGCGACGGAGCTAGCGCCAGCATCCCGACCCGACGGCGTCCAGCTCGTGCTGTACTGGGCCAAGAACAGTGCGTCCCGGTGCACGAAGGCAGTCGCGGTCGGCTCGACCCGGTTAATAACACCGCCAAAAGCGTCAAAGGCCACCCCGCCTGAAGCCCCGGCGGCACCGCTGACCTGCTGCATTCGCTCTACTTGAGCCAGCAGGGTAGAAATGCCCGCCGCCGGCAGCGGCTTGGCGAAGAAATCAGACTTGGCGTACTCAGGCGGCCGGCCAGCTGGCCAGCCGGGTTCTGGGTCGGCAGATGGCACTGCGCGACCGAGAGCGATGAGCAGCCCGCCTCCACCAGCATGCAGGTCAGGTACTCCTCGCTCTGCACGAACGGACTAGACGGCTGCGAGCCGACCGCAGCATAAAGCTGGTCAAGCAGCGACTGCAGCCCGGCGACGTCACCGGCGTAGGTGCCGCCCACGCTGAGCTGCGGCTCGCTGCCGCCGACGATTGCGCTGAGGTGCAGGTTGGACCACAGCTCAGCCGGCGCCGCTGGTGCCCACGACTGCCAGGCGCCGATCACCGAGGCCGCCGCCGACCACGGCCACTGCAAATAGAAAAGCACCAGGTCAGGCACCGGATGGGTGCGGAAGGTAAACGAGGTCACCACGCCGAAACTGCCGCCGCCACCGCCTCGGCAGGCCCAGAACAGCTCTGGCTCGGTGTGCTCGGTGCAGCGCCGAACGCTGCCGTCGGCGGTGACGATCTCAACTTCGACAATGTTGTCGCAGGTCAGGCCGTACAGTCGGCCAACGACGCCGACCCCGCCACCCAACGCCAGACCGGAAATCCCCACCGTCGGGCACGATCCGCCTGGGACGGCCCGGCCGTGCGCCGCGAGCTGGCTATACAGGTCGATGAGCAGCGTCCCGGCCCCGACTGTGGCCGTGCCTGCCTGCACGTCGACGGTGACCCTATCCATCGCCGAGACGTCGATCACCAAACCAGACGTGCTCGACCAGCCACCGTAGCTGTGCCCGCCGCAGCGCACCGCTACCGGCAACCCAAACCGGCGGACAAATGCCAACGACGCCGTCACGTCGGCTGGGCTGGCGCAATAGGCGATGCCAGCCGGGCTGGTGCTATCAAACTTCGGGTCGAAAAGGAGCTTCGCGGTGCTGTAGCCAGGACTCGCTGGCCGTACCAGCTTGTGCGTGGAGAGCTGCCGTCCGAACGCGGCCCAGTCAGCTGCTTGCGCTGGCGAGGTAGTCACGACCGGCGTCGCGGTCGGCGTCGTGGTTGGCGCAGCCGACGGCGACGGTCCGCCAGTTGGACTGGTCACCGCCGGCGGCCGGCTGCCGGCGGTGATGACTGCGGCAGCCACGCTGGCGCCGGCCGCGACGGTCAGTCCGCCGACAAGCAGTACAGTGCGCCGACCGGGCCCGCCCGACCGTTCTTGACCAGCTGTCATCAACCGTTGCCCGTCCTACGCACGTCCGCGCGCCCGATCTTGGGCGCGCGGAACCACAGAATATTTTTTCATCATCAAAGACTTGCCAGAGCTTCAGATGGTTGCGCTCGCCAGCCAGCCACCTACGGGCCAGCAACACTACGCAGCCGACCGACCTGACCTCCCAGACCGGACAAACCACTCAGATTATCCTGACGACGGCATCGGCCAGTCCGGTAATAGTTCCGTGATCACCAGATTCTGGCCGCCGATCAGGTCAACCATGATCACTGTCATTTTGCGCCGTTTCAGTTCCTGGCGATCTCGGCAATGTGACGGTTGACCCTCCGCAGTGGCCGTGGCAGAGTCGAGATTGACCGAACTCTGAGTGTTTGACCGGCTATTCACCAATAGCAAATCGCACCCTGATCCGGCCCGGCGGCGCGCTGCCGGCCGATCAGCGGGGAGCAGCCGACACCGCTCCCGCGTAGGAGGACGTAATGACCGCTCCGCATGCACGTTCGACCGACGTCAAGCTCTACGACATCGCCAGGCCCGCCAACCACGAGGGCTTACCCGAGGTTTCGCTCGACCAGGCGCATGCGCCGAATAAGATGCTGGCCCATCCGGAATTGGTCAGGAAATTCGTGGCGGGTGAGTCCTTCAGGCCGATCCACATGCGAATCGGGATCATGGGCGCTTGCAACATGCGTTGTCATTTCTGTAACTTCCACTCCCCCAATGAGGAGAATTTCTACGATCTCTTCTCATTTAAGGACGCTATCCCCACCGACAAAGCCATCAAGCTGATGGGCGAATTCGCTAGCACCGGCGGCCGGGCGGTTACCTTCTGCGGCAGCGGTGAGTGCACGATCCATCCTGGGTACCTGGCGATCTGCGATGCCGCGCACGAGGCTGGCCTACGCATCGGCCTGATCACCAACGGCTCGCGGCTGTCGGACCCGAAGATCGCCGATTGCGTGGCGCGGACGCACACCTGGGTGCGCATCGGGCTCAACGCCGGGACAGAGGAGAACTTCACCGACATCACCAGGGACCGGGACAAGACCTTCCGCACCTTCGAGCACACGCCCCGGGTGCTGCGGGACAACGCCGTCGATCCTGACTTCCGGGTCGGCTTCAATTTCGTGATCACCGGGCGGAACTACACCGAGGTGCGGTTGGCGGCGGCGCTCGCCGCTCGCTCGGGCGCGCATTATGTGCGCTTCGAGCCGGAGTTCTACAGCGCGCTCGGACACCAGACAATCGAAGAGCAAATGGCCGAGGTCTCCGCCGCGCTGCAAGATGCCGCCGCGCTGGCGACCGATGAGTTCGAAGTTTCCATCCCGAAACTAGATCGCGGCCCGATGGACCAGGTAGACGAAGTCGAGGGCGACTTCGAGCACTGCCATTACAGCCGCTTCGTGACGGCTGTTGGTGCCGACGGGAACCTCTATCCGTGCCCGCAGGTCCATCTGAATAGCCGGTACAAGATCGGCAATGTGCTGCAGGACGGATATCTCAGCGTGCTTGAGGGCGGTCCACGGGCGGAGTGGGAGCAGTCCAATCCCCGCCGCACTGATCTGTGCAAGTCTTGCTTCTACCGGCCGCAGAATGAGCTACTTGAGTTCCTGCGGCGCGGCGACATTCAGCTAGACGACGCGCTCTCGGCGTACGCCGTCGAGATTCCCCGGACGCTCCATGGCGATTTCGTCTGACGGCGCGATGGCCAAGCGTCCGGTTCGGGCGCTGGTCGCGCCAGGCGGCGCCGGGCCACGGCGACTGCCCGCCACGCCCGACGAATTACCTAGTTGGCGTGCCCAGGTCATCGCCACGGTGCGGACACTGGCCGGATCGTTGGCGAGCGAAGCAGAGCCGGCCGAGGCAGTGGCCGGCGCCAGCACGGTCACCAACGGCCTAGCCACCGATGAGTACCTGATCGAACGGCCGTGGGGGCGACTGCGGACGGTCTTGGTACGGCAGGCCGACCCGGTCGGCGGTTCCTGGCCGGCCGTGCTGGTTTGCCCAGGCAGGAACGCGGTGGTCGAGCAGGTTACTGGCGTTGAGCCTGCCGACTATCCGGACCGGGATGTGGCGGCTCAGTTCGCCTCAGCTGGCCTGGCCGCCCTGACGCTCGACTACGGCTTCGACGGCAGCGTCGACCCGACGTGGCTCTACGGGCGGGACGAGGCAGCCGTGCTGGCGCAGCTTTACGCTGCGGCGGGCCGCTCGCTGCTGGCCGAACTTGCCGCGGACGCTGCCGCAGCCTTCGGCTGGCTGAGCCGCCAGCCCTGGGTGCGGCCAGGTGCAGCCGGCTTGTTCGGGCACAGCCTCGGCGCGGCCGTGGCCTTGCACGCCGCGCTCAGCCTGGACCAGCCGCCGCCGCTATGCACGGCCAGTCACCTGGGCAGTTACCGGATCCTTAGCCGCGGTCACCCAGCCCTGCTGCTACCAGGCATCGCATCAGAGTTGGACTTGCCTGACCTGTACGCGGCGCTTGCCCCAGTGCCGCTGCAAGTACAGTACGGCCGCTCCGATCCCCAGCTTGACCAAGCTGACGCCGAGTCCGCTGGTCAGCGGATCAAGGCAGGGTACCGGCTGGCCGGCGCCGAGGCGAACGCGGAGGTGCGGGCCGAGCCGATGGGGCACGGTACGGCCACCGGGCCGGCGATCGAGTTCTTCCGCACCGCGCTGATCGCGCGGCCACCAGCATCACCCGGGCTGATCCCGCCGGTCAGGGTGACTTTCGACGCGCCGATGCGCGCTCAGGTGAGCGCGGCCATGACGAGGGCGTTCGACTCCGGAGTCCTGACACTCGGCCCGGCCGTGACCGACTTCGAACGAGCGGCCGAGCCCTGGGCCGGCGGCCAGGTCGTAGCGGTCGACTCCGGCTCAAGCGCACTGGAGATCGTGCTGCGGCACATCGGCGTGGCCGGGCGGGTAGTGCTTGTCCCGGTCAATACCTTCTTCGCCACCGCTGCCGCCGCCGTGCGCGCGGGTGCCGACGTCGACTTCGTCGACCTGGAGCCCGCCGGCCTCGGATTGTCGCTTGCATCCCTGGCTGACCGGCTTGACCGGCACGGTGACCGGACGGCGGCAGTGATCGCGATGCACACCGGTGGATTCGTCTCCCCGGTGCTCGACCAAGTCATCGAACTCTGCCACGGCCTTGGCCTGCCGGTACTGGAGGATGCCGCCCACGCTTTCGGCTCGTCGCTGCATGGACGGCAGGCTGGCTCCATCGCCGACGCGGGCGCGTTCTCCTTCTATCCGACGAAGGTCCTCACGACCGGCGAGGGCGGTGCGATCACTGCGCACCAGGACTCCTGGCTGGACGCGTTCCGGCAACTGCGTGACCATGGCCGCAGCGCGCCCGGCGCGACCACGCACGCTCTGCCTGGCAGCAACTGGCGGATGAGCGAGTTCCACGCCGCCGTCGGACTGGCTCAGCTCGGCGCCTTCGCCGACCGGATGGCCAGGCGAGCCAAGATCGCGGCTCGGTACGACAACGCATTGGCGGACCTGGCCGCGATCCGAATCCAGCCGGTACCGCCGGGCTCGACCACGAGTTGGTACAAGTACATCGCCGAACTGCCGGATGACGCTGACCGCGGTGCGCTGAAGGCCAGGCTGCGGAGTCGCTACCAGATCGCGCTGGCCGGCGAGGTCTACGATCTGCTGCTGACCGAGCAGCCATTTTTCGCTGGTCACAGCCACGGCGAATACCCTCACGCGGAGCGGTTTCGCGGCGCCACATCTGCCTGCCGATTTATGCCGGACTGACGACGGCCGAGCAGGACCGAGTGATCGAAGCGCTACGCAAGGAAGTGGCGTTATGCCGGTATCAGTGCCGCTGCTGCGGCTTGGCGGTTGGTATCAGTCGCTCGACTTGCTGCCATCGCCAGGGCTCGCGCTGCCGCCGATCTCGCTGGCGCCGGAGATCCTGCTGCGCCGGGATGCGAAGCGATGCCGCACTGCCGCGCTGCCTGCCACCCCTGACCTCGACGCCAGGGCAACGATCCTCGCCGCCGCAGTTCAGCTGTTTAGCTCAGGTTCAGTCGATTGCGGTGGCCTCGGCGAGCAAAGCGCGGCGGAGTTCCGCGCGGCGCTGTGGCGATCCGCTGGCCTGCCTGCCACCCTGGTCGACCGCTGGTGCACGATGCTGGCCGGACAGTTAGCGATCTTGACCACGACGGCAGCGGCGCCGGTTACCGCGACCGGGGCGGCTACAGCCGACCTCGCCGCCAGCTCGCACCGGCCACGCCGCACCCTCGTCTCGTTGCCCGCCAATACCTTTACCTGCCTGGAATCAGTGCTGGCGGCGCTCTGGGCCGGGGACGTGACGTGGGTCAGGCCGAGCACCAGGGAGCCGTTGTCCGCGCTGCGGTTGGTGTCCGCATTGGTGCAGGCTGGCTGGCCCAGCGAGCTGATCAGCCTCTATCCCACTGAGCAGCGCCTGCTGCGCGCTCTGGCCGCGGTCACTGATAGGCAGGTGGTCTACGGTGGCGCCGAGCTAGCCGCAGCGATCGGCGAGGTACCTGGCCTCGAACTGCACGGGCCGATGCGAGTCTGTGCTGTGGTGGCTGAAGGCGCCGATCCAGGTGCGACCGCCGCCGCGCTGCTCCAGCTGATGGCCGCTGACGGCGGCCGATTCTGCACCACGCTGCGAGCCATCTTCTGCCGCTCCGATCCGGAACCGCTGGCCGGATGCCTCGCCGAGTTGCTCGACGCGATCCCCTTCTGGCCGGACGGCAGCGACCGGCCGGACGGCGCGGCCTGGCGCTGGCGGCCAGCCCTGACGCCGACCGGGCGGCGGCGACGGCGACGGCGATCACGAGCCGACTCGGCAGCGGGGACCGGGTGATGACGGCGCGGGCATTGCTCAGCTTCGCGGCGGGCCACACCTTCCTCGCCCCGACGCTGGTGCGGCTCGCCGACCCGGACCAGGGCCTGGCCCCTGAGTGGGGCCGACCGCCGCTGCTCGGCTTCGAAGCGCCGTTCCCGCTTGCCACGATCATGCGGGTGACCGGTGAGCAGGAGGCCAGACTGACCGCGGCGGCGGACCTGACTCACCGGCCAGCCGAGCGGATCGCAGGCCGCAGATGACCGCGACCGCGATGCCCGGAGCCGGGTCAGCCATCGCACCAGAGTCATCGCCTGAGTCGATGTACGAACTAATGCGGCAGGACCTGCCGCTGCTCGACATCGGCCTGGATGAGTGGACGAGCCGGATGATGCGCTGGCATTTCTCCGACGCGACCGGCGCACCGTTCTGGCTACAGCAGCGCTCAGCGCTCGGATTCGATCCGCTGCGCGAGATCACCGGCTTCGCTGATCTGCGCCGCTTCGGACTCTTCGACCAGACGCGGCTCCGCACCGCACCGATCAGGGACCTGCTGCCGCGCGGCTTCGCCGGCCTGCCGTTTCGCGTCTTCGAGACTGGCGGCAGCACCGGCGCGCCTGGCCGGATCGTCAACGTCACCCGGCTCGGCAATGACGTGCTCATGTATGCCGCGATGCTCAGGGCTCGCGGCGTGGCTGGGCTGGACATCGTGGCGATGACGCCGGGCGGCCCGCACGCATACGGCCACTTCGTCGAAGGGCTAGCCGATAGCTGGGGCGGCGCGGTCTGCGCCATTGACTTCGACCCGCGCTGGGTGAAGCACGAGCTGCGAGCTGGCGGTGATGCCGAAGGCTATGTCAGCCACCTGCTCAGCCAGGTCGTCAGCCTGCTGCGGCGACGCGAAGGCGGCCTGCTGTTCACCACCACCCGACTGTTGCTGGCGCTCGCCGCCGAATTGGATGAGCCGCTCAGTGACTACGGGATACGCGCGGTCTGCACCGGCGGCACCTCAGTCAGCGCGGAAGAGGAAAGGTTCCTGCGCAGTGACTTCCTCGTCGACCTGCAGTGGATCGACACCTACGGCAACACGCTGGTCGGCCACGCACTGCCGACCGAGCCAGCGGCGGCCGATGATCCGCGCAGCTATCACTTGGCACCGCCGTTCGGCGAGATCCGGGTAGCCGACCCGACCGACTGGACCCGGACGGCCAGCTACGGGGAACGCGGCCAGGTGGTGACGACGACGTTGCTTGAGGACCTTTTCATTCCCAACCTGATCGAACGGGACAGCGCCGTCCGCGCGCACCCGCATCCGTGGTTTCCCTGGGACGGCGTCGCGCGGGTGGGACCGGTGCCTGAGGCAGGTGCGGTGCGGGCGGTGCAGGGCGTCTACTGATCCGGCACGAGCAGAGGAAGGCATCACGTGACTAGTCGCGAAGGCATGACCCTGGCTAGTTCTAATGGCGTCCCTGTCAGCTTCGACGAACGGCATTTCGCGCCGATGCGAGAGAGCACGGACCTGCTTGGGCAGCCGGCTCAGCTACGGGCCCGCTTCCTTGACGATGGGTACGTGCTGCTGCGCGGCGTGCTCGAGCCAGCGCTGGTGCGCAGCGTGCGGGCCGGGTATTTCGCCACTTTCCCGCCTGAGTACTTCAAGCCAGGTACTACGCCGGCCGATGGCGTGTACTCCGGCGACACCCCGGCATCGCTGCGGTCGCATGGCGTGCCCGGTCACCCGGCGCACGCCTTCGTGCGAAGCGCGGCTTTCGCCGCCTTCGCCGATCAGCCGGCCCTAGCCGACCTGGCCGCCACGATCCTGGACCACCCGGTATTTCGGCTGCGGCGGACGCCACTGCGGCAGTTTGACTGTGCTTCGCCGATCGCCTCCCGCGCCCACACCGATCAGGCCTATCTCAGCGATGAGGTCTGCGGCGCCGACACCGTGACGATGTGGATTCCGCTTGGCGACTGCCCGATCGAGTCCGGTGCCGTGGTGTACCTGTCCGGCTCGCACCTGGCCGATGTCGGAGCGGCGACCAAGAAGTACGCGCCGGTGACCGACCGGCCCGATGACCCGCGCCCGTTCAGCCACGATCTGGAATGGACGGCGCGAGTGCTCGGCGGCCGGTGGCTGTGGACGGATTTTCGCGCGGGCGACCTGGCCGTGCACTGCGCCAGCTTGTTGCACGCCACCTTGGACACCACGACCGAGGTGATGCGGCTGTCCACCGACCTGCGCTTCCAGCGCACGCAAACGCCGATCGACCTGCGCTGGACCGTCGACTGGTCGGCGGACGATGGTGCCTGATCCGGTGAAGTCCCGGTGTCGTGGAGCCCGGATGCCCTTCGCGCCGCCACCGCCCGAGCCGGTGGTCGCAGGCCGTCGGCTGGCCGACTATGTCGTGCTTGACAGTTCGGCGGAGGTGCCGCTCATCGCGGCCGATTACTGGGAGCTGAGCGTCCCGGTCTACCGCAAGGTGCGGGCAGCGGTGCTTGACCTGGTGACCGCGTGGCCAGACGCGGCCCCTGCCTACGCGCGGCTGACGGCGAACCCGCAAGACGAGATAGCGCACCATGACCTGGCGTTGGCGCTGAGCAGGATTCTGTCCTGCCAGCCTGAGGTCTTCGCCGAGGTGGCCGGGCTCCTGGCCGAGTCCGACCCAGCGATCTGGATCGATCACGTGCGCGGCGACGACTTCACCTCGACCTGGCCGGTTATCGGCACTGACACGATGCTCGCGCTCCCCGCGCCGCCGCCACGTCCCGCCGGGCCGAAGCCGGTCCTCATCAACGTGGTGATCCCGTTTCGTGACGCCGAACTTGGCGGCCGCACCCGCAACCTGCTCGCCTGCCTGCGTGCGCTGGCGGACCAGGACCTGCCGCCTGCCTAATACCGGATCACCGTCGTGGAAACCGATAGCGAACCCCGAGTCAAGGCGCTACTCGGCGGCCTAGCTGACCGGTATTTGTTTGGTTACAACCCCAACATCTTTAACAAATCCTGGGCGGTCAATCTCGGCCTGAAAGACGGTGCCTGGCCAGGCAATCGAGCCGAACTTACGTGCGTGCTTGATGCCGACATTTTGGTCGAGCGAACGTTCTTGCGCGTCAATGCGGCTCGCCTGCGCGGCGGGCCAGACGCTCAACTGCCCTACCAACACATGTACTCACTCGATGAGCCGTCAAGCGACCGCGCCATCAGTGTCAGGCTCGGCCTTAACCTGCCGACGACGCGGGCCGGAGCCGGCCCCGCTGGCGCGGCGCTGGTGGCTGCGGCCGGCCTGCGGGGCCTGCTGCTGCGCGACACCCCTGGTGCCTGCCTGTGGGTGCGTACCGACGCGTTGTGCCAGCTCGGCGGCTTCGATGAGCGGTTCGAAGGCTGGGGCGGCGAAGATGACGACGTCGTCGCCCGGCTGCGCCAGGCGAGCGGACTGGTCCGCTATGACGATCAGTTGTTGCACTTGAATCATCCCAGGCCGGTGATGGTGCGGGCGGACGGCGTCATGCTCAATGCCCATCTCGCCGATGCGCACCGGAGCAACGCGTGGACCGGCGCAGCCGGCTTCGGCGAGCCAGCACGCTTCGCTTCGCCAAGCACCCGCGGCTAGCTGGACGCGCTGATGACGGCAACCCAATCCGAGCGGGCCAGCGCCCAGCGGGCGCAGCTGGCGGTCGCGGCGGCCTTCTTTGTCGTGGGTTTGGTGCTGTCCGCCTGGTTCACCGAGATCCCCCAGTTCAAAGCGCGGCTCGGGCTCAGTGATGGGCTGCTGGGCGTCGGGTTGCTTTGCCCGGCGGCCGGCGCGCTGATCTCCATGCAGGCCGCAGGCAGGCTCGCCCGCCGATACGGTAGCGGGCCGCTGCTCAGGCTCGCTTCTGTGCTGCTCGGCTTGACCATGGTGGCGGTCGGCGCCGCGCACGGCTTCATCGAATTCGCCATCGGCCTGGTGGTGTTCGGCCTGGCCGACGGCATGTGCGATGTCTCGATGAACGCGCACGCCGTGGCGGTCGAGACCGCGCTTGGCCGGCCAATACTGCAGCGAATGCACGCGGCTTTCAGCCTCGGTACCCTGCTCGGCGCGCTCGGCGGGGCGCTGGCCACCTGGGCCTGGCCTCACCCCACTCGGCTACCTCGCTGGTGTCGCTGCCGCAGCCGTCGGCATCGCCGCGTTCGGCTCGACCCGCTTGCTGCCCGCCGACGCGGATCGCGCCCCCACAGTGGCACCGCGCGATCCCGGTCAGCGGGCCACGCGACGCGGCATCGGCTGGAGCCCATTCGTCATCGGCCTTGGCTTGCTCGGGGCCGGCTGCCTGCTGGCCGAAGGCGCGGCCCAAAGCTGGGCGGCCGTATTCCTGCGCGACCAGCGCCACGCGTCAGCGACCCTGGCCGCCAGCGCCTACCTGGTGTTTACCGCCGTACAGGTGGTCGGCCGACTGCCAGGAGACCGGCTGCATCAGTACCTGGGACCGGTGCGGCTGGTCCAGGCCGGCGCGCTCATAGCCGGGGCCGGGCTGTGCCTCGAACTGCTGCCGGCCTCGTCGGCCGCCGCCATCTGCGGAGTCGGGATTTACAGCCTCGGCCTTTCGGTACTTGTGCCGATCATCTTCAGCGCGGTCGGACACGGCAGTGCCGAACGGCACGACTCGGCGAGCGTCACCGAGGCCGTGGCCAAGTTCACCACCATCAGTTACCTCGGCTATCTGCTCGGGCCGGCCTCGATCGGCTGGCTGGCCCAGGGAGTCGGCCTGACCTGGGCGCTGGCCTCGGTCTTCATCGTGCTGGCCGCGGTGCTCGTCTGCTCGCGCCTCGCCGCGAGCGCCCGGCCGGGCCACGACGATACGGCCGATGGTGAGTCAGCACTGGCGCAGGGAGAGGCGGCGACATCATGAGGCGCTACGAGTTGGCCGGACGCAGGAAGCTGGCCTGGACCGATCAGGCACCCGTGCCAGTGCCGGCCTTCGGCGAGGTGCTTGTGCGCGTCGGTGCTGGCACCATCTGCAATCGCAGTGACTTGGCGTATTACCACTACCTTGGCAAGCGCGAGCACTGCGGAAAGGGAGTTTTCGGGCACGAGATCGCCGGCACTGTCGAGGCTGTCGGTCCTGGCGTCAGCACCGTCGCGGCCGGCGATCGTGTCTTCGTACGCACCCCGCTGACCGGCGGCTTCGCCGAGTACGCGCTCGCCAGGCAGGTGGCCGTCGGCAAGCTGCCCGATCACGTTCCGTTCGCCGCCGGTGCGATCTTGCAACTACTGCCGCTGGCCGTGCACGCGACCAGGGGCGTGCGGCTCGGCGACCGCGTGGTCATACTCGGCCAAGGCCCGGTCGGGCTGATGGCCCTCCAGGTGGCGTTGCGCCGCGGTGCCGCGCAGGTAGTCGTCGCTGACCTCGATCCCTGGCGGCTGGAGCGCTCGACCACGCTCGGCGCGCACCGCACGATCGCGCTACCCAGCGGAAACCCGGTGGAAATGGACCTGATCGGCGCGGAGTTCGATGTCGCGATCGACGCGGTCGGCACGCCGCACACCGTGAATGCCTGCGTCGAATTGGTACGGCTCAATGGCCTGATCGTGCTCCTCGGCACCCATCATGTGGACACGCACGTCGCCGTCGACCTGATCGCCTGGGAAAAGAAAGGCCTGCGCCTGCACACCGCCGCCGAACCGACGGACACCGACCGGGCGGCCGCGATGATCGTCGCGGAGCGGCTGGCCCCCACGATCACGCTGGCGCCACTGCTGACGCAGACCTATCCGCTCGAACGGCTGCCGGAAGCAATCGAACGCCTGTCCGCGAGCAACCTGCTCTACCCAGCTGCCGAGCCGAGCCCTTATCGCGGCCCGCCGCCGCGCACGCTGAAGCTGGCGATCGTGCCTTGACCGATACCAGCGGGCTCCGGTGGGGGGTCGCCGGATACGGCGACGTCGTCGTGCGGCGGGCCATGCCAGCCTTCGCCGCCCTGCGCCAAGAGGTGGCCGGCGTCTCGGGGGCGCCGGTGCGAGCGGGCCGCGCAGGTCGCCAGGCAGCATCAGGCCGGCCAGGGGTTCGCCAGCTTCGCCGCCATGCTGGCCGCCGTGGACGCGGTCTATATAGCGACCCCGGTAGTCAGTCACGTACCGCTGACCCAGGCGGCGCTCGCGGCCGGCCGGCACGTTCTGGTGGAAAAGCCGCTGGGCGGCAGCTTGGCCTACGATCAGGCCAGCCTGCTGGCTCAGCGGCCGGCCGCACCGGTGAGCGCGGTCGCCTATTACCGCCGGCTCGCGCCCGCCTGGCTGCTGGTCAAGAAGCTCACCCAGGATCGTGGCCCGCTACGGATCGCGACGTCGTTCCGCAGCTCGTTCGCGCCCGACGTCGCCGATCCGATGTACTGGCGTACCGTGCTTGAGGTCTCCGGCGGCGGGGTGCTCGCCGACGCCGGCTGCCACCGGCTCGATCTGCTGTGCTGCCTGCTGGGATCGCCGACGGTCAGCCAGGCGTCGCTGGCCGGTCACCTCCCCGGTGGCGCTGAGCGAGTAGCGAAGGTGCAGCTATCCTGGGCCGACGGCAGCCAGGCCGAGTTGGACTGCGAGTGGACCGCTTCAGGACAATCCCGTGACAGCATCCGCATCACTGGCAGCGGGCTAGAGATCCGGCTCCCGGCCATCGATACCGGCATCATGACGGTGCGCTCCGACGGGGTCACGTCCCGCCGGCAGCTGCCGCCGCCGCCCAATCCGCTAGTACCGGTGCTGCGCGACTTCCTGCACTGCGTCGCGACCGGCGCCAGGCCCGCCTGCACCCTCGCCGACGCCATCGTGGTCGATGACCTGATTCGATCGGCTTACCGTCAGTAGCCCTCCGGAGACGATCATGACCTGGGCCTATTCACAGCGAACGTCGGTAAGGCAAGGCGAATCGCTGCCGTTCGTGCTCGGCGGCACGCCAGCCGACGGCACCGTCAGGATCGAAGACGCCGTCGACGGCGCGCTGATCGGCCAAGATGCTTACGGTGGCGGTTCGTGGCACCTGACGATCGAGGCCGCGTGGCGCAGCGGCCTGTACCGAGCGGTCTTCGAGCCTGGTCCCGAGCAGAGCGATCCGGTCAGCGCGCAGGACAACGAGGTGTACTTCGTGGTGCGCCCGGGCCCGCCGAGCGCGGCGCGAGCGCTGCTCTCGGTGCCGTTCGCCACCTGGCAGGCGTACAACCGGGCCGGCCTGCCCGGAGCAGGGCTCTACTGGACCGAAGATCCGCGGCGAGCCACCAGGGTGAGCTTCGACCGGCCGGGCGGCGGGCCGCCACCGGAGCGCTGGGAGCACGGCATGCTGGCCTGGCTTGGTCGCCAGCAACTTCCAGTCGACTACTGCTCGAACCTGGACCTGCACGCCGAACCCGGCCTGCTCGATGACTACCGGCTCTTGCTGATCGTCGGTCACGACGAGTACTGGACCTGGGAGATGCGCGACGCGGTGGAGACATTCACCCGCCAGGGCGGGAACGTGGCCATCTTCGGCGCGAACACCTGCTGGTGGCAGATGCGGCTGGAAGATGACGGTCGCACGATGATCTGCTACCGGGACGCACTCGCCGACCCGGCGGGTGCCGAAGGCAAGCCGGAACGGACCACGGTGGAATGGTCAAGCGCTCCGGTCTGCCGCCCGGAGAACGCGATGACCGGATTGAGCTACCGGCTGGGCGCGGGCTGCTGGACCCCGTCGATGGACCCGATGCGGGACGAGGAATACACCGTCAGGTTCGCCGACCACTGGGCGTTCGAGCGCACCGGGCTGGCGGACGGCGACCGGTTCGGCCAGGGCTGCCTAGGCTACGAGACCGACGCCGCTGACCTCGATGAACGCACTGGCGCGCCGCGGGTCACCGGCCGGGATGGCACCCCGGGCACTTTCACCGTGCTGGCCACGGCCGACCTGCGGCACTGGGCCGACTACGGCCAGGGCGGTGCGGCCACCATGGGCGTGTTCACCTCGGGGCGCGGCACGGTATTCAACGCAGGAACGGTGAACTGGGGCGCGGCGCTCGCCGATCCTGTCGTCGCGCAGATCACCACGAATGTCGTGTCCCGGCTGAGCCGGTCGCCGCAGCGGCGGCCTGAATGGCTGATCGTCGGCACGCGCGAGCGCACGCACGCACTCACCGCCGCCGGTTCGATGCTGTACGCCGTCGTCGGCGACCCGCCAGATTTGTTTCTGGCCTGCCGCGAGGCGTGCGCGCAGAATTTGCCCTGGCACCCGATCAGCGGGGCCAACTGCGCGGACATCGTCGCGCTCGCCTCACCGCGCGACGCGGTGGCGGGTGCCCCCGGCGGGATCTATGCGCTTCACGCCGACGGCACCGTGCTGCGGCGTCCCGCGACCCAGGACGCAGCGCACTGGTCAGTGGCAGGCAAGTGTCCGCCAGCCGCTCGCGCCCTGGCCGCCGCCAGCGATCAGCTCTTCGTGCTAGACGATCACGGCACCATCTGGAGATGCGCACGAGAGCAACTGGCAGACGCCTGCTGGGACAAGACCGACGCGGTCAGCGGGCTGCGAACGCTGACCGCGATGAATGGCCGCCTCTACGCGGTAGACGGAGCGGGGCTACTGCTCACCCGCTCGACGACGCCGGCGGACGGCTGGCAGCCAGTCGGCGACGGCGGCGGCTGCACCGTGCTGGCCGGCCACGCCGGCTTCCTCTACGGCACCAGCCCCGCCCGGCCACTCCAGCGGATCGTCCCGCCGGTCAAGTAGCGGATTCTCCGCGATCATGCTTTCGGCAGCGACCGAGATCGTGGCCGGGCAACGTGGGCGCAGGTGGCGGGTTAGGATTTCTCGCGGGAGGAATTATGTCGGATCTCAACGCACGAGTAGCCGCACGTTACGTGGCCGTCAATGGCGAGCATCCGATGACTAGCGCCGATGACGCCTATGTCGATAAGTTTTTCGTACCGCTCGACAAACTATGCCTGAATCGATCGGTATCGGCCGACGTGTGCCGTCAGCACATGCTTGACGAGCGATTGCCGTTGCCGAGCTACCTCAAATCCGACGGCACCCAGATGGTTCCCGCTGACCTGCTTGAACTGTCCGACCAGGCCGGGGGCATCGAGAAGCTGCAGGACTGGTTCCTCGCGCAGTGGGCTGACGACCGGGAGGCGGTCGCCGAGTGGCAGGGCTACCTGAGCGGGCAGAATGTCTGCCTGCGAACAGTCAACCCGGACACGCTGCAGCGAAAAAATCACCTGGTCGAGGCGATCAGCCGAGCCGTCGCGGACCCGCAAGAGTCTCCGCAGTGGCTAACTGAGCTGCACAAACTCGTCGACGAACTCGATGAGCTCGAGCTTCCCTTCACAGCGTACGACCGGCTGCGGTTCGGCGGACCGGTCACCCGCGACACCACCATCGACGCCATCCGCGACAAGTTCCCTCAGCATCGTTGACCCCGCCGGCCCGCCATGAGCAACGGGGTCGCCCCGTTGCTCACCTGATGACAACGGGGCGACCCCGTTGCTGATCGTGGTTGGGCCGTTTCTGGCTTCACGCACGGAAGAGCTACCTCAGCAAGCGCTCAGCAAGCGCCGTCCCTGGCGGCGGCTGCGGCCTTCCGAAATGGCGTGCACAGGGCGACGAGTCCCACCCCGATTTGCGCGGCCGAGGATACGGCTATTACCGGCCAGAACTCATGGGTCGCCGACAGCAGCGCACCGCCGATGATAGGCGCGATAGGCACCATCAGGTAGGCAATTACCCTGGTGAGGATCACCACCCGGCCAAGCAAGCGCTCTGGGACAATCTGGTGCCGCATCGTGTAGAAGGTCACGATGAAGCCTGCCGTTGACGCGCCTACCAGGATCCAGGTCGCCGCGATCGTCACGAATTCGTGCTGGACAGCGAGCAGCGCCGTGCCGCTGCCGCCGGTGATGACACAGCCGATGATGACCGAGCCGGGGTTGAAGCGGCTGAGAATCTTCGGCGTGAGCAGCGCGCCCACGAGCGAGCCCAAGCCGAGCGCGGCGAACACCACGCCCACCGCCGCCACCGGCTGATGCTGGAAGTGAACCAAATAGGTGATCATGTTGGCCTCGACCATCGCCAGCCCGAGCGAGCTGCCCGAGGCGACGATCGCCCCCCAGACCAGTGCCGGGCTACGGCGAATGAACTGGGCCGCCTCTCTCAGGTCGCCGGCGATGCTGGCCGCGCCTTCGCGAACTCGCCTGGCCGAGGTGCGAGCCATCAGCGCCACAGCAAGTGCGGACAGCGCGAAGGACCCAGAATCGGCGCTCAGCGCGCCGCGAGTGCCAAGAAAGGCGACCGCGCTTGCGCCGAGCACAGGACCCACTAGGTCAAGGGTGCCCTGGCCCGCTTGAAGTCGCGAGTTAGCCCAACTTAGCCGCTCCCTCGGCACCGTATTCGGCAGCATGCCCAAGAACGTGGCCTGGTAGAGCGGAGTAATAGTCGAGAGCATGAAGGCGGCTGGATAAATCAGCCAGAGGTGATACTGATTTAACCAGGCCAGCACGGCCAGTACGCCGACCACACACGCGGCTGCGCTGTCCGCCCGTACCATGAGCCGCTGGCGATCGTACCGGTCAGATATCACGCCAGCGAATGGCGCGAAGATCAGATAGGGGACGTACTCCAGGCTGTAGATCAGCGCGGTCTGCAGAGCTGAGCCAGTCAGTTTCAAGATGAGCAGGGGCAGCGCCAGCTTATACAGCCAATCACCGGTAATGGATACCATGAAGGCGGTCAGCAGCAGCCTGAAGTCGCGCAGTGAGCGCGCATCCCCCTTAGAATCTGCCGCTTTCGAGTCGACTTGAGTCATGCCATCCCAACAGGCTCGACATCCTTACAGATGGGGCAGTCCGCACGCCGTTCCCAGCGCTCAGCTTCTCGAGCGACCAAGTCGTCAAAGTGTACTTCGATCATCCGGCCAAGCGCCAGCGGCTTGGAAATAGCCGCGACGTATCGGACGAACTCCGTGATGACAAGGGCAGTCAGCACGGAAACCATTGCCCCGAATGCGGCCATGTCCGGCCCGATGCCGGCATCTTCGGCATGCAGCGCGACTATCTTTTCCCGCAACTCCTTGCTGAGCTCGTCATCCGCATTGCACCTGCCCCAGCACTCAACGCAGCCGGTGACGCCCGGCACTATCAGGTACATCAACGATCGCTGAGTCTGGACCCCACCGCAGATGAACGGCACGCCAGAGCGGACGCAGCCCTCATTGAGCCACTGCACGACGTGCGCCTTCGGCCGGTCGGCGAAGCAGATCACGAAGTCACGGCCAGCTACCGCAGCCGCGACGTCATCGGCCGAAGTCAGCTTCATTTCCATGCCGGTGATAGTCGATCTCGGAGCGTAATCGCGAAGCCTGCTGACGGCTAGGTCTAGCTTTGCCTGGCCGATATCAGACTCTTTATAGAGGATCTGCCGGTTCAGGTTGGAGAGTTCGACCTTATCGAAGTCGACCAGTCTGAGATCCCCGACGCCGAGCCCCATGAGATCGAAGGCGACGTGCGTGCCCACACCACCGACCCCAAGCAAGGCCACCTTGCAATCGCGGACGCGCTCTTGCATCTCGTACTGACCGCGCGACAACGAGGCATAGGTCTCGTAGAAGCCGAGGTTGCGCTTCCAGCGCTCGCGCTGGTAGTCATCGAGATCCGAGGCGGCAGCGGCGGCCGCGTCGACAAGCACGCCACGGTCATCGAGCAACTGGATGGCGTCAGCGACGTTGAAAGCCGAGTGCGGCCGTCGCAGTTGAAACTCTCGTTCCAGCTCCGCGACCGTCCGAGTGCCGTCAAGCAACGAGAACAGTGCACGAACGTCACCGTCGTGATCTTTGATCTCAAGCATGGACGGGCCGCGTTGCACGAAGACCGATTCACCCACTTCATAGGCGGGCGAGGTGATTTTTAATTTCGGTCTAGCTGCCATGACGGCCTACTCCGTTCGGTTTTCGGCAAAAGAAGCGGTAAGTTCGCACGACTAATCGATTCCGTGAATCACTCGATCTCACGGAACCGATTAGTCTGTCTGGCTAGCCTGGGAGGCTGTTACGGGCCACGCTAATCGCCCTCTCCTCGATCGTCATCCAAGTCACCTCCTCCCGCCGTTCTCATCTCTGCTCCCGTTAGCGTAGGCAGCCGTTTTGCCATAGTCGATACCACCTAAGTGTCAACGGTCATTTCGCAGCGGGCAGGACATGATCAGCGCGACGAGGCCTGCTTGCAGCCGAGACGTCAGTTCTAACTTGGCGAGTATGCGCGTGATATGCCGTTTTACGGTATATTCACTGAGCTCTAAGCGCTGGGCGATAGAACGGTTATCGTACCCAGCGCCAAGTAACCGAAATATCGCATCTTCCCGTTGCGACAGGTGGCGGGCGAGCTCGATAGCGTGAGCTAGCGGCCCAGGGAGCGCATCACACTTGGCGCTGCCATCGGAAGCGACAGAAGGCGGCATAGATAGTTGGCTCCGGCAAACTGCGCCCTCGTAGCCCGCACCGCCTGCGATTGGCTGCCGTAATCGTCCGATTAGACGGTCTTCGCCATCCGCGTCACGATCTAACCGACTTTCCAGTTCGCCTTGCCTGGGCATATCCATGACATATCTCCACAAACAGGCTGCGGAAGGATTGACACATTAGCAGAGAGCATCGCACTAGAGACAACGAATAATATCAATTACGGCAATGTTAGCGAACGGCTATATGCCGGAGCTTATTGTCGGCCCGGTGATCCGTCAACCGCCGAGCACTAGGGCGCCGTCATTCCACGATGGCTCGAACGACGAGTGCGATCGCGGCGGCACTGGCGGCAGCGAATTATTTCAGCTATGAGCATTGGGGCACGGCGAGGAATGGCCTAGCGCTCCCTGCCGGTAGCTCTCCACTGGCGGCCTAGGTGCTACGTGGAGTGCCACCGCCGTCGAGGGGGACCACGATGCGACCAGATAGAGACTAGGGAAAGGCCTAGCGGCCGCCCGGCTGTGTTGCACTTGGCTGACCAGCCCCAGCGATGAAGTGAGCAAAAGATCATGACCGCAGATGATTTCGGTCCAGCCCCACAGGAACCTGACCCCCCGGGCGGCCTGACCGGCCAGCGGATCTCCGGCGGCATCAATCGCTCGTTTGTCGGTGCCATGTCAGGACCCGGCCCGTTGCGCGGACGACGTGGCCGCTCTCGGATCTTCTGGTACATCAGGATCGCGCTCTGGCTCATCGGGCTCGGCGTGCTGCTCTACGTCTTCGTCATCAGGCACCACTCGTTCGTGAACTGCAACGGCAACTGCGATCCCGGCGACTGAGCGGCAAAGGCTCCCCCCGTGCTTCTGCGACAATCGCCAGGTGACTATTAACTTCGCTGGTGCTGTACTTGACCTCGGCGTGAGCGACCTTGGCGAGGCTGAGGCGTTCTACACGACCCTCATCGGTCGGGTACCCGACCTGCGCCCAGTGGCCAGCCAGTGCGAATGGCGCTTGCATCGTGATCCCGAGATCGCACTGCGCATCACGATTGATCCGACGTCCGCCGGCCACGGACAGCTCTCCATCGGGGTCGCCGACCTGGCCGCTGAGCGTACGCGGCTGCTGACGCAGTGGAGCGACCTCCCCGAAGCCATGGTCAAGCCAGGGGTGATCGCGCTGCTCAAGCTAACCGATCCAGACGCCAACGCCGTCACGCTCTGGCAAGATCTCCTCGGCTCGCGGCGCAGCTGACCGCGCCCGCAGCGCCGGGCGGGCTTACTGAGGGCGCAGATCGTGATCTTGGGTGTCGCGGACGACAAGAGGCTGGCCGTCGGGGTGCTCCGGGGTCCGGTTGGCCAGGGTGCGGGGCTGGAATTGGCCCCAGTTGTGGCGGCGTGGACCGGACCAGCGAGCGGGCACCGCGTCGAGGCTCAGTGCCAGCTTGCAGGCGGCCGCCTCATAGTTGACCCGCCAGCCGCGGAAGTGCGGCCACGCCTCCTGTGCCGTCCGCTCGACGGGGAACCCGACGGCGGTGAGCCGGTCCCAGCCTTGCTGGAATTCCTCCCAGGTCAGCTGGACCTGGTCATCGGGCCTCGGATCCTCGTTCACGGGAATCCTGAGCGTTCGGGTGAGCTTTCGCAGGCAGGTGAAGCCCATCTGCACGCACAGCCGAGCCGCCAGCGGCGCGCTCGCCGGGCAGGCAGCCAAATGCAGGGCGGCGGCATCCAGCACGGCAAGCTGCGAGACCACCCAGGAGCTGTGCGGCTCAGGAGACCGGAAGCGCACCAGCGATGGGTAGCTCGAATGGGACTCGGCCACGTCAGCTGACCAGCGCTCCCAGTCCTGGTAGATGTCCGTCAGCTGCTCGACGCCGAGCGCCATCTGCGCCCTGGCCAGCAGCTCAGGTCCCCACGCTGGACTCCCGGCCCGTGGGGTGAGGAGCGTCACCGCCGTCTCGCGGCGGTTGTAGGCAGCGTAAAGCGTCGGCAGGTACGCGATCTGCAACGCGACGATGATCAGCCCGGACGCGGCCGCCAGGAACTCGGCCGCGCTCGGCTCCGCACCGCTCCGCATCGCGAACCCCAGCGTGAACAGCGACGAGCCCGCCTCGCGCAGCGCGGCCGAGAAGCTGCCGCCCGGAAGCCATAGCAGCAGTCCGAAGCCGACCACGAATCCGCCCAGCCAGGTAAACAGCAGCAAGCCAAGAGTTACCACTGGCTGGCTCGCCAGCAGCGCATCCCGACGCTCCCACGTCCGCACGAACCGCCCGACCACGCTGTACACCACGTCGACAAGCCGGTCAACGACCTTGATGAAGCCGACCCGGCCGCGCGGGATGACCAAGGTGATCGCGACATTCACCCAAACCGCGCCAACAATCAGAATCCCGACAACCGCCCCGACAATACGCACGCCCCTGATGCTAGAGCCAGTGCTCCACCGTGACAGCAGGAGTCACGTACGGGGGAACGGGGTAGTGCGGCTGCGGGTTGGCCTGGCAGGCTGGGTGCCATGAGCGCGGTGCCCGCCTTTGCCACTGACCCGGCCACTGCCGGCTATTACGACCGACGTGCGGCCGAGTACGACGAGTGGTATGTCGGTGAGGGGATGTTCGCCGTCAGGGACCGGCCCGGCTGGGGCGATGAAGTCAGCCAGGTGATCGCGCTGATCGAGGGCCTGCCGCCGGCCCAGACGCTGGACGTGGCCTGCGGCACCGGCTTCCTGACCAGGCACCTGCGGGGCCGGGTCGCCGGGGTCGATCAGAGCCCGGCGATGATCGCCATTGCGCGGTCCCGCCTCCCTAGCGGGCTAGCGGTCGTGGGCGACGCACTCCGCCTGCCCGCGGTCGGCCGCAGCTTCGACCGGGTGCTCACCGGCCACTTCTACGGCCACCTGCCACCGTCCGAGCGTCGGGCCTTCCTCGCCGAAGCCCGGCGGGTCGCCGACGAGCTGATCGTGATCGACTCCGCCCTCCGGCCCGGAGTCACCGCCGAGCAGTGGCAGCAGCGGATACTGAACGACGGGTCCAGCCACCAGGTCTACAAGCGGTACTTCGCCCCCGCCCAACTCGCCACCGAACTCGGCGGCGAGCCATTGCTTGACGGCACCTGGTTCACCGCGGCGAGAGTCACCTGGTGATGCCCTTCCCTGGCGATCCGGGGTGAGCGCAGCGAAAGGCCAGTTGCGGCACCAGCGCCACGGCGCAGGCTGACCCAGTGGGAGGCACACGCCCAGACGGCGAGCTCAGCTCGCGATCTGAGCGCCAACCAGCGAATTCTCAGAATCTCAGCCGAAGTGCCAAGGAGCATTCACAACTGGATACCTAATGCATGCCCAATTGCCGGCTCGCGAGGCGGCCCTCCTAGCAGGAGCAATTCCATAGCGGTCTTGAGAACCGCCATGGGAGTGGGTGTTTCCCGTCGGTGAATCCGCCGTGGGCGGAGGATGAGGCGCAAGGACACGGCCGGCACCGACTTCAATCCGCCGACCAGCCTCTAAACGCCCGCCAACGACGTGCCACCGAAGTACCGGCACTGGCCCGATCACCGACAGTGACCGCTGAAGATCGGGGCGAGTAAGATAACCGCCGATCGGTATCTTCTACGGCCATCGCGAGTCGGCCACCGTTGCGCGCAGAATAGTTACTCGGTGCTTCTGGTCGTTCCATTTCCGGGTCAGGGCTGGTCGGCATCAAGGTCATCGGCCCCGGCGGCATCAGCGCGAGCGTCACCGCCGACTGGTACGGCTATCTCAGCAAGCCCGCGTTCACCAGCGCGAAGACTGCGGGAGGGACCAAAGGCAAGGCCTTCAGGTTCACCGTGCGGACGAGCGGTTATCCGTTCGCCAAGATCACGCGGTCGGGGTGACTGGCCGGCGGCCTGAAGTTCAGCGTTCACGCCAGCGGGACGGCCACGATCACCGGAAAGCCGTCCGCCACCGGGCGCTACCGCCTGACGCTCACGGCCAAGAACAGCCTCGGCTCGGCGAAGCAGGTACTGACGATCATCATTCGGTGAGCGCGCGGACTTTCGGGCGCGAAGAGTGCCCGCAAAGTAACGGAACTCTGACCAACGCGGGAATCGGCGCCAAACGGTTGTCAACCTAAGTCAGGTATGTAGGTTTTACCACCGGATATTGACGCTTAGATCAATTACCACTAATCTCGCGGATTGACCGGCTTATAGGCCGATCCGCGCAGTGGAGGTAGTAGTCGATGATCAGGTCCGTTTCCCCCACTTCGTGCCGCCAAAGGTCATGGCGTATTCCGTTGAAGCGGACTGCGGCGCTGGCTGGTGCAGTGGCAATCGCTGCGGCGCTGCTGGGCGGCGTGCCGATGGCGAAGGCGGGAGCCACCGGTGGACCGTCGCTGTTGCCAAGCGAGGGTCAGTTCGTGAGTGTGCCGATTGTGCGGGTGCTGGATACGAGGTACGGGACGGGCGGCGTTCCGGCGGAGCCCATCGCATCGGGTGGGACAGTGACGTTTCCGGTGGCCGGAGTGTTCGGGGTGCCGTCGACCGCTGATTCCGTGGTGCTAGAAATCACGGCACTGAACACAGTCAGTTCCGGCTACCTGACGGTATATAACGCCGACGAGTCCGACCCGGGAGTCGCCGCGGTTGGCATGCGCCCGACTCACATGACGAACCAGACGGCAACAGTGTCAGTTAGCTCATCAGGGACCGTGTCGCTCACGAACCACGGTTCTGGCGCAACCGATGTGGTAGCGAGTGTGGTCGGCTACTACGCCGGGGCGGGACAGACAAGTCCAGGGGATACCTATTTCGGCCTGCCGTGGACTGAACTCGGCGGCGCGACGACGATTCCGGCCGATAGCTCGGCGACCTTCCAGGTCACCGGAAGCGCTGGCATCCCGGCCGGAGCTGACACCGCGGTATTGCAGGTGAACGCATATGACGCCACAGTAGCGGGATATCTGACCGCGTACGCGGCCGGAAGCCCTGACCCGGGGATTAGTGCGCTGGGCTACGACACAGATACCTTTTATCGGAATTTGCTGTACGTGCCGCTGTCGTCAAGCGGGCAGATCAGCCTGACTAACTACAGCAGCGGAGCGGTGACCGTGACCCTCTGGCCGCGTGGTTACTACACGCCGCCAGCTACAACGCCCGCCGGCGGACAGTACTCGGCGCTTGACCAGGAAATGGTGTACGGCACGGCGTCATCTGGCGCACCTCTAGCAGCTAACACGAGCGTGACCTTCCAGGTCACGGGCACCGGCGATATTCCCACTGCGGAGGTAGCCGCAGTGACTGAGGATGTCGTAGCCACTAACCCAGCGACCATAGGCAACCTCGCCGAGGGGCCGGCAGATGGGGCAACCCGGCCGGTTGTCAGCTTTCTCGGAGCAGATCAGACAGCCTTCACCGGCTACGACAACGGCTTGGTCTCCACACTGTCTCCGTCAGGCGAGGAGACCATTACTAACGACAGCAGCGGGACAGTTGATGTCCAAGTCGATGTCACCGGTTGGTTTGAGGCGCCCGTGGAGCCGGGTGAACCGTTGGGGGTGTCTGCGACGGTCACGGGCTCCTCGGCAACAATCACCTGGGCGGCGCCAATAGATGACGGCGGATCCCCGGTGACCGGCTACACGGTCGCCGCTTCCCCGGACACAGCTTCCGTCCAGGTAGGCCAGGGCACTTACCAGGCGACGCTGAGCGGACTGTCGCAGGCAGCAACCGACACCTTTACGGTCACCGCCACCAACGCGGTCGGTCTGGGCATGCCGGGTGAAGCGAGCTCCGATACCTGCATACCGATTGACTCCACCAGCTTCAGCGACAGCGACACCGCCGACTCGGAGGCGTACTGGACCGACGCTGAGATAGCCAGCGCCACCGACTTCAATACTGCCCCGACGAATACAGCCGTCGATGACGCCTTGGAAGCCGACCAGGTCCCGGCTGGGAGCCCGCTGTCGGCTACCGGCGACTGTCCGGCCATACCCCAGGGGGCGACGTCGACCGACGCGGCTACTATCCTCGATGCCGCTGCCGCTTCCCATCCCATCAGCGGATACCCGTCCGTCGGGAAACTCTTCTTCAAGGTGGCTGGCGTCGGCAATGCCAACTGCACCGCGACTGTCATCAACGACGCCAACAGCAATCCAAAGGAATCGCTGGTGCTGACCGCCGCGCACTGCGTTGAGCCGGCCGCCATGTGCACCATCCTTCCCTTCTCCCATTACATGTTCGCGCCGCAATGGACTAACAGTCATCCCTACCCAGATGGTAAATGGTACCCCGAACATATATACGTTCCTCACAATTGGCTCAGCAGAAACGACTTTGGCTGTTGGAGCGAGAATCCAAGATACGATTACGCCGTCCTCATCATGAGACAGCAGAAAGATGCTAGTGGCGTCCTCAGAGGTATTGGCTACTACACCGGCGAGAATGGTTGGGCATACAGCATGCCGGCAAGAAAGAATGTCAGGATCGTCGGTATCCCTGGCGATGATCCGAAACCGCTCCAGGTCATCACCGAATCCACTACCATCAAAGACTGCAACGTACAGAATCGCACGGCATCCACGCCTGGCTTCAGCTCAGGCTCAAGTGGCGGGCCGTGGTTCTATTCCTTTAATAAATCTCAGCAGATAGGCCGGCTAATCGGTATAGTCAGCGGCTGCAATAACGGCGGCCCAGACGATAACACGTCCTACTCTGCGGTCTGGCATGCCGACTATGGCGCATTTGTCGCTTATGTAGCGTCGAAAGAGTAGAGGCCCAGATGAAGCAACTGCGTGCCCTTATCGTCGCGGCTAGCGCCGCGGTGCTGTCGTGCGCTGGGCTGCTGCCGGTCGCCAGCGCAAGTGCGGCTGGAATGGCGCGGACGGCCATCCGAGGTGCCCCGCAGCGCACGGCAATCGAGGTGCCGGGCATCGGTTCGCTGAACAAAGGCGGCAATGCGGGCATCTCCTCGATGTCGTGCACCTCGGCCGGCGACTGCGCAGCAGGCGGTTATTACACCGACCGCTCTGGTAACCAGCAGGCCTTCGTGGTCAGCGAACGAGACGGGCTCTGGCGACCGGCAATCGAAGTGCCGGGCACCGGCAGATTGAACAAAGGCGGCAGTGCCGATATCGCCCCGGTGTCCTGCACAGCAACCGGCAGCTGCACCGCCGGCGGGGAATATCGGGACCGGACGGGCCACTACCAGGCCTTCGTGGTCAGCGAACGAGACGGGCTCTGGCGGCCGGCAATCGAAGTGCCAGGCACCGGCAGATTGAACAAAGGCGGCAATGCCCAGATCGCCTCGATATCATGCGCTTCGGCGGGAGACTGCTCCGCTGGCGGGTGGTACACGGGTGGCTCCGGTCATCAGCAGGCGTTCGTCGCCAGCGAACGAGACGGGCTCTGGCGGCCGGCAATCGAAGTGCCAGGCACCGGCAGATTGAACAAAGGCGGCAATGCCCAGATCGCCTCGATATCATGCGCTTCGGTGGGAGACTGCTCCGCCGGCGGGTGGTACACGGGTGGCTCCGGTCATCAGCAGGCGTTCGTCGCCAGCGAGAGGCACGGGCTCTGGCGGCCGGCAATCGAAGTGCCAGGCACCGGCACGCTGAACAGAGGCGGTTTTGCTCGCGTGGATTCGGTATCGTGCGCCTCATCTGGCAACTGCGCGGCCGGAGGTTCGTACCGGGATGGCTCGGGGGGGCGGCAAGCGTTCATAGCCGTCACCTCGGACGGCCGGTGGCACACGGCGATCGAGGTGCCGCACAGCGGCGCACTAAACGAGGGCGGCAACGCGGAGGTCTTCGACCTGTCGTGTCCCTCCGCTGGCAATTGCGTGGCCGGCGGGTGGTACCTGGATAGCTCAGGTACGCATCAGGCGTTCGTCGCCGACGAGTCGAACGGCACCTGGCACAAGGCGATCGAGCTACCGGGTTCCGGCAGGCTCAATCGAGACGACGCTGCCTGGATCGCCTCGATCTCATGTGTATCGGCTGGCAACTGTGAGGCGGGCGGAGCCTACATGGATGGATCAGGTAACCAGCAGGCACTCGTAGCTAGCGAGCGGCACGGCGCCTGGCGCCGGGCGACCGAGGTGCCCGGCGTCGGCGCGCTGAACAAAGGCGGGGATGCAGAGGTCAACTCGGTGTCGTGCGCGTCGGCTAGCAGTTGCGCGGCCAACGGGTCCTACCTGAACAGTTCCGGCGGCCAGCAGGTGTTCGTGGCCGGCTAGGTCTAAATGGCTCAGGACGCACGGCTCCGGCGATCCCGGGCCGTCAGAGGATAAGGGCAAGCGCCGCCTGAGTTGGACGGCAGGCAGCGCTGGTGCAGGTAGCTTTGCTCCGAGGGCGTCCGTGCCATCCTGGCAGGTGCAGGGGTCTGGAGGGTGATGACCATGACGGAGCCAGACGGGCCGGGAGATCCCGGCGCTCACGATGTTTCGTTCCAGTCCGGCCCGATAGTGGAGGGCTGGCGCGGGTGGGCAAGTGAGGTCGCTGTGGTCCTGCGCTCTGGTTGGCGGACGATAGCGCTGATAATGCTAGTTGCCGTGGCGCTGCCGGCGTTGCCGTTGGCTGGGCTGATCGCCGATGGCGTCGCCGTGGGTTCGGCCATCAGCGTGAACGGTCAGGACACGGTTAGCGTGCTAGCTGCCGCCGCACTGCTTACTCCGCTCCTGCTGGCACTCGCGGTCTGGTGCGCTCACCTTGTGGCCCGGGGCTGGACCAGCGCGACGTTGGCGGCCGCCTCGACGGCCATGGGAAGCCGGGCCAGCATTCGTGACGCCCTGCGCTGAAGCCGGCGTCGCAGCCGCCTGCTGTGGGGAATTTACCTGGTCGGCCTGGCCGTTCTGGTCGGTACGGCCTTTCTCGCTGGCTACCTAGCACCACGAGTCCCTGCCGTGCCTGATCTGCTCGTGCTGACCGGCCCGGCTGGGCTACTCGCGCCAGTACTGATCTTTGCCCCAGTCGCGGCCTGCCGCCGACGCGCGGCCGGCACCGGCGAGCCGCCAACGGCGGAGAGCGGCGCGGCCGACGGTCGGCGCCGCCTACGTCTCGCGCCGGTGTCCTTCGTAGTAGCTGTGGTGGTGAGCTTCGAGGTGGCAGCAGCCCTGGCGCTGTCGTGGCTCTTGACCTCAGCGTCGCCCTCCGCAACCGGCGTCGGCCTTGAGGGCATCAGCGGCCCTGTCGCTGCCGTCATCGCCAGCCTGATCGCCTTGCCTGGCTCGGTACTGCTAGCTGCAGCGAGTGCCGTCAGCTACCGTCTGCTACCAAAACCATCACGGTAACTGACGCGCCGTAGATCTCCGCGAAATACGCGCTGATCTCACCCGTCGTGAGCCCTTTCGCATACAGCGACAAGACGATCTCATCGACCCCGGTCAGCCGCCGCTGCCGCTTCCGCACGATCTGCGGCTCGAACGTCCCGGCCCGGTCCCGTGGCACCTCGATCGTGACTGGCCCGGCCCGCGTCGCTCAGCACCGCCTTGGGCCGGTCCCGTTCCGCACATTCCCGGCTTCGTTACCCGCCGGCTCATGCCGGCCATGGCCCAGGTGCCCGGACAGCTCCTGGTCCAGCGCCGTCTCCAGCACTGCCTTGGTCAGCTGCTTCAGCAGGCCGTCCGGGCCGGTCAGGGACACGCCCTGCTCCCCGGGCCCGGGCCACCAGCTCGCCCGCCAGCTTCTCCTCGGCCGTAGGCTCCAGCCTCATCTTCTTCGTCACATCCGACAGTGTCGCGGTCATCACGGCACCATAAGGTTGCTGTTCGTCCGGGCCGGATGTCCCGGATTGCCCGGGGCATACACATAACCCGCATGCCCGCCAATATCCGGCTACATATCCGCCGCGAATACCGGTTCCTCCGGAGCCGCGTGCTTACCGATCTCCGCGTCAGCGACGCCGAACCCGGCAAGCCGACGACGGGGAGCGCCGCAGAACAGAATGGATAATCTGCACGCCACCCGAACGCAACGATAGAAGCCGACCGCGAATACAGAGTCGGCGTTTGGGCACAGTGGTTGCTCTAATTGCGATTCACGCGACGTGACTTATGCGGTGCTGGCATCCGCCGATGTGCATCAATTTCGGGGCGAGCCGGTGTTTCATTCGCGGCCAAGGCGATCGGATCAGCAGCTCGCAGCCGCAGGCGCAGGCGGTCCGGCCTGGGACTCAGCCAGCGCGCATGCCTGTATCCGCGGCCTGGCACGGAAGAATGGTCAGGGGGTTCTGGCGGTCTGGGCGGTGAGCTGGCCGACGGGGGCGAGCAGGTGCCGGGCGCGGGTGCACTGCCACCACGCTACCTTCCTGACGAACGCGGCGGGTTCCCAGCCGGACCGGCGGTCATCGCCGTGGACGGTGCAGACGGGCCATTCGACCTGGTGTATCTCCTCGATCGCGGCGCTGACTGACTCGGCGGCCGCGACCAGCAGCCAGGTGTCGTCCAGGTCGCGGGTCATGCCGTCGCCGGCGTTCCAGCCCGAGCCGTCCGGCAGGGCCGCGAACGCGTGCCCGGGCCGTCCCGGGTCCAGGCGGGCCTGCATCCGGTAGCAGCCATATCCGGTGGCGTCCAGGTCATGCTGCACGACATCCAACGCGGCCTGGCACCGCGCCGTGAACTCCGCGTTGCCAGCAGAAGGCTCGAACCCGAGCTGATGCAGGACCCGGGGCATCAGCTCCAGCGCGTCCAGCCGGGCGGCACCGGGCTCCCCGGCCCTGAGCCTGACCAGGCGCCGCAGCGCCGGCGAGTCGTATCCCGCCGCCAGCCACTTCGCCGCCAGCGCCGGCCACTGACCGACCGGAACATGATCCAGGCCGCCAGCAGCAGCCTGATCAGGACGCGGCCACCACCCGCCAAGCCCGGACTCACCACTGCTCTGGCGCACGTCCCCGGACACAGCCCGATGCTAACCAACGACCCGGGCCTGACGCGAGCCAGATTCATGCCCAGCTTCTCCAGTCGACCGGCAGATCCGCAGGTCAGAGCAAGCTCCGCGCACCCTGTTCGACGTGACGATGCGGCCGGGTCATTTCTGTGTAATCGATCCAGGTTTTAGGTGCGCGTTCCGCGGCGTGGTCACGCCGAGGCTGGGGAATGCCGGTGCGATGAAGCGGAAGCTGAGAGTGTTCGAGTACATCTGTGGAAGCGCGTACCGGGCGGGCCAGGTGACGGGTTCCTACGGCACGCTGGGCTTCTGGGCCGAGACCGGCAGGTACCAGGCCGTCATTGACGCGATCGGTGACACCTTGATCGACGCGGTCGGCGCCGCGATCCGGGGCCGCCCGGCAGCCTGGTCGGTTGATGACCTCACGCGAGGAGCAATAACTCAGCGCGTGTTCGCCCGCCTGTGCGATCCCGCCCCTGACGACTCCCGGTACAGCCGGGACGCGGATCGGCATGCACGGATTGCGGCGCCTGCACGCCCTGTCACTGGCGGTCGCGCGAACCACCGGAACTCGTTGAGCTGGAGGTTCCGGACCTGACACACGATGACTGGGACCACCTCCCGCCCGGCGGGCAAGCGGCACTGATCGCACCTGCGGTCGGCCAGGAGATGCCTGAAGACTGAGCATCATAATTCCGGATCACGCGCATGGCCCTTTGCGCACTGATGCCGGTGATGGCTGTCATGATGGCGTGCGTGATTGCCGGGCTGGCTGGAGCGGCTAGTGGTGACGCCCTCGGACATGCGCTACCAGTGGGTCCGGGTATGGCTCGCCGCCATCGACCACGACGAGCTCCGTGAACTGGTCGTGCAGTCCTGGCGCATGCCGCCGTAAGATCCGGGTGGTGCCGTCAGGGAGGTAACGCTCATGGGACCGCGATCCGGTTTGACCAGGTACGTGGTGGCAGGTGTGGTGGTGGCGGCGTTCGGGGTCGTGTCCGTGCCTTCCGCCCAGGCCCGGGAAGTATCGGGTGGTCAGCGCCAGGCCGGCCCGGCAGCCGTCTGACCGGGATAGCGGCGACCTCCGCCGGCGATGCGTGGGCGGTCGGCTCGTCGGGGAGCAGCGGCCTGATCTTGCACTGGAACGGCCGGGCCTGGCGGCAGGTCCCGTTCCCGCACCCTCGGTCCGGGCTCACGCTGTCGGCCGTCGCCGCCGTCTCGCGGCGTGATGCTTGGGCGGTCGGCCAGACCGGCGGCATCGCTACCTTGCGCAGCAAGACCCTGATCCTGCATTGGAACGGCCGGGCCTGGCACCGGGTGCCGAGCCCCAGCCGCGGCCTGTCCTCCAGCCTGTTCGCAGTCGCTGCGACCTCGGCCAGCAACGCCTGGGCCGTCGGCTGGGCACTAGGGGAGCAACCTGCCGCCTACCCGCTGTTCGAGCACTGGAACGGCACCTCCTGGCGGCTGGTCACCACGCCGGTCAGCCACGTGATCTCCTACTTCTACGCCATCGCCGCGACGCCCGGCGGTGCCTGGGCCGCCGGCAGCACCCCGGCCGGCCAGACCCTGATCCTGCACGGGAACGGCACCGCCTGGAAACTCGTCCCCGCCCCCCGCCTCCACCACGGCGCCACCTACTCAGGTATCACCGCCACCGGCAACAGCGCCTGGGCCGTCGGCGCGATTCAGGTCACCCGGACACTCGCCCTGCACTGGAACGGGACCACCTGGACACGCGAGCCCACCCCCACCCCCACGCCCGCCTCGGGAGCCTTCCTGACCGCCGTCACCGCGACCACCCCGGCTACGGCCCTGGCCGTCGGCCAGACCATGACCTCACCCGCCCGGGCCATCGCCTTGCGCTGGAACGGCCGGACCTGGACGCAAATCCCCCTGCCGGTCCGCGGCACCTGCTCGGCCCTGACAGCCATCACCGCTATCTCACCGCACGCCGCCTGGGCCGTCGGCACCACCAGCAACTGCACCAGAACCCTGATCCTGCGCTGGACCGGCCACCGCTGGACACGCGTCGCCAGCCCTTCATAGGCCTCAAGCACGTCACCAGGAACCGCGCATCCCATGAGCACGCCCGCTAACCTGACGTGCCTCTCACGCCTGCTCTGACAGAGGCACCTATTCGCTACTTCAGGCCGACACGGCCAAAGACGCTCCCAGCGGCCGGCGGTGACCTGCAATCCAGCGTCCCAGGGATCGGGAAATTGCTGACCCCAGGGAGTAAGCATTGCTGACCCCCAGGGAGTAAGCAAAGCATCCAGATGACCGATCCGAACACTCCCCGGCACGCCACCGGACAGGCTCTACACGCTGCCGCGAAAGGCAAGAACATCACCGAACTCGTCGTGACCGCCACTCGTAACAGTCAATCTGTACGCCAAACTCCTGGCCTTCGGCCACAGGTAGCAACGCGCCGAATCGGCGATACCGAATAGTCAGTTATCGCCGGTGCTGACCGGTCGTTGACCCTCGGCGATCAGCCCACCAGCGCGCACTGCGCCAGGCCTGGCGTCTCGACGCTCTGTTCACTCGGACCCATTCTCATTAGCCAAAACCCTGCTCCTCGCGTTCAGCTCATGAAGGCGATGGGTGGCGGGTGTCCGTCTGCGACTGCGAACATCCGGGGCAGTACCCATGTGATCAGGTACTGATGCCATCGTTCGAGTACGGCGATGAGGTCGTGCGGGTAGCCGGGGTCGTCGGCCAGGGCGAGCTTCAGCTCGATCACTGGATCGGGGACGCGTGACCTGTCACCCGATCTGCTCGCCATGTAAGCGACTACGTCGCCGTCGCGTACAGCGGAGTATGGCTGTCGGGCTGTCCGCCAGATGATGTCGTTGTCGCCGCCGGGCCAGTAGGCGATGTCCAGGTACCAGGCGAGCAGCGGAAGCCTCCTGTGCTTGTCGACGTTGGACAGGTGGCTCAGCCGGGCGAGTTCGTCGAGGCGGTACTGCTCTTCCGGCGAGGCGGGCAACTCCACGCCGAGCGCAGCGAACTCCTCCTGGAATGCGAACGGCTGGACGCACCGCATCGTGTCTCGTTCCCGCTGCCCGTACATCTGCCTGCGAGTCGAGTCGCGGTTGAAGAACCTGTCGAACGCGGCCCGGTCCTTCAAGATGGGGAACTGCGCGGCCCGCTGCTCATCCTCAGTCATGGTCCCGCCGACGTGCTGACGTGCCAGCTCGTAGGCCACGGAGTCCAGGCTGGACCGCATGTTGTGGACCGCGTCGCCGATGATCGTCAGGAGTTCCGCCAGGCCGGCCTGAGCAGGCGGAAGCGGAACGCTACCTCGCCCGGCTGGTCGCCGTCCTCGCGGCAGACCTTGTGCGGACTCGCGCTTTCGTAGGCCGACGCCACCGAACTGGCCTCGCTGATGTGCTTCATCGCCCGCGCTGCCTTAGCCCACCAGGCCGCAGCCGGGTCTCTCCAGGACAGGTCCATTGCCACATGCTCCCAACGGTCGTCAGCGGCAGCGACCCAATTAGCGCCCACGCCTCGACCAGGTGACGACGGTGGTAACGCCCCGCGTTGCCGCTCTCGGATCGCTGCGCGAAGAAACGCCCGATACCCTAGCCGGCATGGCGGAGGACCTGAGGCTGCTCGATAACTGGGTTCGTGCGGATCGGTGGCCGCAGGTTGCGTGCCCGGCATGCCGCGCCGGGTATCTGGAAACGGACGGCATCGACTCCGTAGCCTCAGCAAAGACCGACCGGGAGTTCCGTGCGACCGGCCGTCCAACTGAGCTGGCGGGTACCTTCAGCGGCTTGCTCCGGTGCTCGATTCCCGCATGCCGGGAAACCGTGACGGTAGCGGGCGAGTACTGCGTGGGTGCTGACGCAGACGACGACGGCATGACCAGGGAGTTCAGCTACCACCAGCTCCGGTTCGCATTGCCCGCCCTCAGGATCATATGGCCGCCGCCACGCACACCGGCGCCGGTGGTGCAGGCAATCGAGAGCGCGGCAGCCGTGATATGGCTCGATCCTAGCGCCGCCGCCAATAGGCTTCGGGTCGCGATTGAGGAGGTTCTGACGCACTACGGCATGCCCCGCTTCCAAATCTTGAACGGCAAGCGGCGTCGGCTTTCGACCCACGAGCGCATTACTGAGTTCAGGAAATACGAAGGAGTAGCCGACAGCCTGGAAGCGGTTAAGTGGATCGGAAATCAGGGGAGCCACGAGTCGGCTCTCAGCGCGACAGACGTCCTCGACGGTGCTGAACTGCTGAACTACGCGCTCAAGGGACTTTACGACACGAGCGACAATGAGATCCAGCGCCGGATCCGGGACGTGAACAAACGACGCGGTTTGCCAAGGAAACGCAAGTCGTAGAGGCTTGGCGATTCGGGCCCGGATCCGAATCTGCTCGCCGCACGGCCGCTCAGCTTCGGCGGAAAGCGATGCATGCTGGTGACGCCCTGACATACGGTGTTCAGCGAGATTCGATCGCAGCTATCGGCGATCTCGAATCCAGCATCAATGGCCTCGCTGACGCGGCTCGGGACATCGAATCGGCCGTTGACACAAAGTGGCGCCGTGGAGCCGGTGGCCGTCCGCCGGGCGGATCCAGCGTTGCGACCGAATGAACAATCTGTACTGATAACTTGCGGCAGGATCGGAATTAGTTGCCACGCCAGATTCGGCGATCGCGTGCGTTGCGCTCGACAGGCTGACCGTGACCGTCAGTGATCTGGCTAAACAGCTGATTGTCGTTTTACGTTGGTGGTTCATCGAGTGATGCTGGGGCCTTGGCTGGCCCGGCCTTCCTGGTCTCAGCCCGACCGGGAGGTACGCCATGACCACCACGACCCCGTCTGCCGTTATCGCTGTCGCCGAGCCGGTGTTCAGCCCGCAGGAGCAGCTGGCGTTAGCTGGTTTCCTGGCCGGGTACACCGGCTTGACCCGGGAGGCGTACGGCCTGGATCTGCGGCAGTTCGTCAGCTGGTGCCAGCTCCGTCACTTGGCGCTGTTCTCCGTACGGCGGGCGGATATCGAGTGCTTCGCCCGCGACCTGGAAGCCAAAGGCCGTGCCCGAGCGACCGTGACCCGCCGCCTGTCGACTATCGCCGGGCTGTACCGGTACGCCGTCGAGGAAGAACTCCTCGACCACTCACCCGCAGCCCACGTCCGCCGCCCGCGCCTGGACTACGAATCGCACGCGACCGGCCTGGACCGCAACGAGCTCGGCGCCCTCCTCGTCGCCGCCGGGCTCGGCCCGGCTGCCGGGCACGCCCTCATCTCGCTGCTCGCGCTGAACGGGCTGCGGGTGTCCGAGGCCACCGGGGCTGATATCCAGTCGCTGGGATTGGAGCGCGGGCACCGGACCCTGACGATCACCCGTAAGGGCGGCAAGGTCGTCACCATCCCGCTGGCACCACGGACAGCCCGCGCCATCGACCTGGCCGTCGGTGAGCGGCATGAAGGGCCGATCTTCCTGACCGCCCGCGGTGAGCGCCTGGACCGGCACGGCGCCGGCCGGATCGTCCGCCGCGCAGCCCGCCGTGCCGGGATCAGCAAGAAAATCGGGCCTCACACGCTACGGCACGCGTTCATCACCGCCGCGCTCGACGCCGGAGTCCCGCTCCGCGACGTCCAGGAAGCCGCCTCCCACGCCGATCCGAGAACGACGATGCGGTATGACCGCGCCCGCGCATCCCTGGACCGGCACGCCACTTACATCGTCGCCGCGTTCATCGCCGGTGCAGCCCGGTAACTGGGTAATCAGGAACCCTTTCCGCCCGGCCACCGCTGGGCGGAAAGAACCGCACTTACGCTCAGTCACGAAAGACCGTCGAGCGCTAACCGCCGTTAGGCGTGACCACGAGAATCTCGGCTACGTCGGCGTGAAGCGCGCAGATCGGCTTGCTCGGGGCTTGGCGTGGGGCGTCCCGTGGCGATGTTCGCGAGGGTCCGCTTAGGCGTCGACCAGGCCGGCCTGATATGCGGTTATGACGAGCTGGACCCGGTCTCTGGCGCCGAGTTTGGCCAGCAGCCGGGCTACGTGGGTCTTGGCGGTGCCGGCGGTGATGTACAGGGTGGCGGCGATCTCGGCGTTGGACATGCCGAGGCCTACCAGCTTGAGCACCTCGAGTTCGCGGTCGGTGATCCCGGTGAGCTCCCTGGGCTTCGGGTCCGGACGGGGCTGGCTGGCGAATTGCGCGATCAGGCGGCGGGTGATGCCGGGCGCGATGATGGCGTCGCCGGCCGCGACGACGCGGATGGCGGTCAGGATGTCTTCCAGCGCCATGTCCTTGACCAGGAACCCGCTGGCCCCGGCCCGCAGCGCGCCGTAGACGTAGTCGTCGTCGTCGAAGGTGGTGAGCATGAGCACGCGGGTGCGCGTGTCACTGGCGGTGATTATCTGGGTTGCCTCGATGCCGTCCATGCCGGGCATGCGGATGTCCATGACGACCACGTCGGGACTGGTGTCCCTGCAGAGCTGTACAGCCTCGGCGCCGGTTCCGGCCTCGCCGGCCACGTCAATGCCGGGTGTCTGGTCGATGAGCCTGCGCAGGCCAGCGCGGATCAATGGCTGGTCGTCGGCGAGTATGACCTGGATGGTCATCGGGCCGGCGCGGGGACTGGCAGCCGGGCGGCGACGCGGAAGCCGCCGCCTGGGCGCGGGCCGACCGAGAAGTCGCCGCCGAGCAGGGTGGCGCGCTCGCGCATGCCAGTGATCCCGTAGCCTGTCCCGGCCGGGCTGCCGCCGCGCCCGCTGTCGGTGACCTCGATCGACAACTGCCCGTCCCGCTGGTCGATCAAGACCTGGCACTGGCCGGTGCCGGCGTGGCGGACCACGTTGGTGACGGCCTCCTGGATGATGCGGAACGCTGACAGGTCGATGTCGGCCGGGAGCGGCTCCCGGCTGCCGCGCCAGTCCACGTCGACTTGCACGCCCGCGTCCAGGGTCGTGACGGCGAGCCGGTCAAGGCCGGCCAGGCCCGCCGGGCCGAGCGGCGCCTGCCCTGCCCCGGGCTCCGGCTCGGCGCGGCGCAGGCCGGTCAGCATCCGCCGCAGCCCGGACAGTGTCTCCCTGCTGGTAGCCTCGATGGTGGCCAGGGCCTCGCGTGCCTGGTCGGGACGGGCGTCGAGGACGCTGCGGCCTGAGCCTGCCTGGATCGCGATGATGCCGATGCTGTGCGCGACGATGTCGTGCAGTTCGCGGGCGATCCGCAGCCGCTCGGCCATCACGGTCTGGGTGGCCGCCTGGACCCGCAGCAGCTCAGCCTGGGTCTGCGCCTGCCGGATCGAGTTTCCGATCAGCCAGGCAATGATCGTGACCAGGGATACGGTGACAATGGCGAGGGGTACGTCCTGCCCGCCGCCGCCGACCCGGAGCGTGCCCGGAGAGGGCACTCCCAGGAGCGGAATCAGCAGGCCGGCGCCGACGGCCATTACCGCGCCAGTTACCGAGACTCTGCGGGTGCGTGTCGCCGCCAGGTAGCAGACCTCAAGGCCCGCCGCGCAGGCGAGCGCGACCAGCGCGGCGTCCGCCTGCCCTGGCTGCAGGCCCATGCTGGCCACGGATCCGCCGAGCAGAACGGCCAGTGCCGTGAGCGCCCTGCGGCGCAGCAGGAAGGCGGAGACCAGCAGAGAGCAGCCAAGCACCGGGATTCCCCACATGATCATGGCGCCTCCAGTCCGCCGGGTCGTGCTGATGGAAGGGATCGTAGCCGCCTTGCGGTGCCGGGTCGTCTGCCTGCGGGCATACGCTCGCGGGCAGACGCGGCGCCGTGCAGATGGGTCTGCGGGCAGACGCGGCGCGTCCCCGGACCGCGGCACCTTCTCCCTATGAACGCGACTATCGAGATTGACGGGCTGCGCAAGCGGTTCGGCCCGGTGCAGGCGCTGGACGGGATGACGTTCGTGGTCGAGCCCGGCCGGGTGACCGGTTTCGTCGGGCCGAACGGCGCGGGTAAATCGACCACCATGCGGGTGGTTGTCGGCCTGGACGCCCCCGACGCGGGCACCGCCACCATCGGCGGCCGCCCTTACCACTCGCTGCGGAACCCGCTGGGCCATGTCGGGTCGCTGCTGGACGCGGGCGCGCTGCAGCCCAGCCGCAGCGCGCGCAACCACCTGCTGTGGCTGGCCCACTCCCAGGGCATCAAGGCCGGCCGGGTCGATGAGGTGATCACGGTCGGCCGGCCTGGGGTCCGCCGCCCGGCGCAAGGCCGGCGGGTACTCCCTGGGCATGCGGCAGCGGCTGGGCATCGCCGCGGCGCTGCTGGGGGACCCGGCGGTGCTGATCTTCGACGAGCCGTTCAACGGCATGGATCCCGAGGGCATCGTCTGGATGAGGGGCTTCCTGCGGTCGCTGGCCGCGCAGGGCCGCGCGGTACTGGTGTCAAGCCACCTGATGAGCGAACTGGAAGACACCGCCGGTCACCTGGTCGTCGTCGGCCGCGGCAAGGTGATCGCCGACACCTCCGTCGCTGACCTGATCGCCGCCGCCTCCGGCAATCGCATCACGCTGCGTACCACGGCACCGGCCGAGGCGATGATAGTGCTCGCCGGTGCCGGGGCTGAGGTCACCGCGACGGGTTCTGGCGTGCTCAGAGTTTCGGGCCTTTCATCAGAACGAGTGGTGGCTGCTCTCACCAGCCACGTGATCCCCTTCAGCGAGGTCACTGCCCACCGGGCCACGCTCGAACAGGCCTATCTGGAGCTAACCAGCCAGAGCGTCGAGTACCGGGCGGAGGCGACGTCATGACGACCGGAGCCGTGGCGCCTCTCCGCTCGCCGTTGACCCCGGAGCGGGAAAGCTTCTGGTACCTGGTGCACGCCGAGTGGACCAAGTTCCGAACCGTGCGCGGCTGGGTGATCGCGACGGGAGTCACGATCGTGGCGATCGCCGCCTTGGCGTTCCTCGGCGCTGACGCCAGCAGCAGCTGCACGGGGGGCAACGGGGCCAGCGGCGCGTGTCCGGCGCAGCCGACCGGGCCTGGCGGTGTGCCGGTCCAGGACGTGTTCTACTTCGCGCACCAGCCGGTGACGGGGAACGGCACGATCACCGTGCAGGTGACGTCGCTGACCGGCCAGATCCTCACCGGCCCGTCCCAGCTGGCACCGGGCGGCCTGCAGCCATGGTCCAAGGCCGGGATCATCATCAAGGAGAACACCTCGCAGGGCTCGGCCTACGCGGCGATGATGGTCACCGGGTCCAACGGCGTTCGGATGCAATGGGACTACATCAACGACACGCCCGGCCTGACGGGCAGCGTGTCCGCGTCCTCGCCGCGCTGGCTGCGCCTCGTCCGCACGGGCGGCACGATCACCGGATATGACTCCGCCGACGGCAGGCACTGGACGCTGGTCGGCACCGCGGCCCTCCCGGCGCTGACCTCCACCGTGCAAGCCGGGCTCTTCGCCGCCGGATCCTCGGACACCTTCAGCACCATGGCCACGGGCGTTTTGCACCACATCAGGCTCTCCTGGCCCGCGACCGGATGGACGGGCACCAACGTCGGCGGCTACGCGAACACCGCGGGGCGCCGCTGCCCGGCACGCTCCGCCGGAGCGACGGCACGATCACCATAGCCAGTTTCGGCGACATCAGCCCCGCCACCGGAAGCGGTCAATCCCTCCAGCGGGCGCTGGCCGGGACGTTCTTCGGGCTGATCCCGCTGATCGTGGTGGCCGCGATGTTCATCACCACCGAGTACCGGCGCCGGCTGATCTGGGTCTCGCTGACCGCCGCACCAAGCCGCGGCCGGCTGCTGGCCGCCAAGGCCACTGTGATCGGCGCGGTCGGTTTCGCCGCCGGGCTGGTCGCCGCCGCCCTCGCGCTCGCCGTCGGCACGCCCCTGCTGCTCAGGGCCGGCCCCCTGGCATGGCCGGTATCGCTGCTCACCGAGGCGCGGATGGTCGCCGGCACCGGGGCGCTGCTCGCCGTGGCCGCAGTGCTCGCGCTCGCGATCGGCACCATCGTGCGGCGCAGCGCGCCGGCGGTCGCCATCGTGATCGTGGTGATCTTCGTCCCGTATCTGCTCGCCTTCGGCCCGCTGGCAGGGCAAGGCGGCACGGGAGGAGGCTGGGAGCTGCAGATCACCCCAGCCGCCGCCTTGTCCGTACAGCAGGCGGTTCCCCGGTTCTATCAGCTCATCGCCAACTACCCCCTGAGTAGCGGGTACTACCCGCTGACACCGTGGGCCGGGCTGGCGGTGGAGTGCGCGTGGGCCGCCGCCGCGCTGGCGCTGGCCTATTACCTGCTTCGCCGGAGGGACGCATGAGCGTCACGGCCCGGGCCGCATTCCCCCCTCATCCTGTGGGCCAGGCCCTGCACGCCGAGTGGACCAAGTTCCGCACCGTGGCCGGCCCATCGTGGCTGCTGGCCGGGATCATCACGCTGACCGTCGCCGTCGGGGCGGTAGCGGCCAGCGCGGCCCAGTGCCAGTCAGCCACCTGCCGGATCGACCCCGCCACCGTCAGCCTCGCCGGAATCTACCCGGGCCAGGCAGTAGCAGCAGTCGCAGGGGTACTGGCCATCGGCAACGAATACAGCACCGGGATGATCAAACTGTCGCTGACCGCCATGCCTCGGCGGCTGACCTGGCTGTTCGCCAAGGCCACGGTGCTCACCGCCTCGGTTCTCATCGCCTCTTTGCTGGCAGTCGCAGGCGCCGCGCTCGCCGGCCGGGTGATCCTGCCCGGCCACGGCTTCACGCCCGCGCACGGATACGCATCCCTCACCTCGGCCACCGACCTGCGGGCCGCCGCCGGCGCGGTCTTGTACCTCACGCTCATCGCCCTGCTCAGCCTCGGGCTCGCCGCCGCGATCCGCGACGCCGCGGCCGCCATCGGACTGGTGCTCGGCGTGCTGTACCTGTTCCCGCTCGCCGCGGACATCATCTCCAACCCAGCCCTCGCCCGGCACCTCGACCAGATCGGCCCCCTGCCCGCCGGCCTGGACGCTCAGGCCACGATCGGGGTGAAAAGCCTGCCGCTCACCCCCGGGCAAGGCCTCGGCGTCGTCGCTCTCTGGACCGCCGGCGCCCTCCTGCTCGGCGCACTCGCCCTGAAATCCCGCGACGCCTGACGCCCGATACACCATGGCGTGCACCAGCACTCCTGGCATAGGAGATCACTGAAGCAGCGTTCCAGGCGTCCTTGACCGACGGCAACAACGACGGCGAACTGAGCCGCTATCCGTCCAGGCTCAGCAATGCAAATGTGGCGGACCAGCCGCAGCCGATCAGGACCTACGTGCCCGCTCCCAGCGGGCGGTATCCGACGGACGAATTCGATGGCGTCACGAGGTTCAGCCGTCCTCGCCCTCACATCACTGACAAACAGAATTGGTTGATCTGCGCGTTCACCCACCAGGGACACCTCGGCTGCAATACACGCTCGTAATCGGCGATACCGCACTATTCACCGATGCGGTAGGACCCGGAATCCGATCACTTTGGGTGATGGGCCGGTGCGCGCGCTCCTGCCGATCTGCGTCGCTGGCTGTCTTGCTCGCTTGCTCGCCGGATGTGCGTAACTGGACAATCGGCGCGCAGGGCGCGGCGGCTGGCGCGGCTGTCCGCGCGTGGTCGGGTTAACCGGCAGCAGCGAGGCAGCCTCATCAGGGGGTCGGCTCGGCCGGCTTGGCCGCGGCGAGGCTGGCGGCCAGCTCCGCTGCCGCAGCGCGGACGTGCTCGCCGAAACTGGCCCGCCCCGGCTCGTCGGTCCAGCGCTCGAACGCGCTCCGGAACAGGGCCGTGCCGACCTCGGCCAGCAGCGCCGCGCTCGCGGCGGGCGTGTCCCGCTGCCGCAGCGCCTCCGCCAGCGCGTCAGTCGCCTCGGCGAACTTCGTTCCCGCGCGTTCCCTGAGCTCGGTGCTCTGCTGGACGATCGCGCGGCGCTGCGCGGCGAGCGCGGCCTCGCCGGGCAGCTGCTCGCCGACCTCGGTGATGGCCCGCACCAGGGCCGCAAAGGGCGGCAGGGAACGGTCTGCCCGCAGCAGCGCGCCGGCGAGGGCGGGCGGGAGCCGCTCCGACCCGGCGAACAGCACGTCCCGCTTGTCGGCGAAGTAGCGGGAAAACGTCCGGCGTGTGAGCCCGGCCCGCTCGGTGATCTGCGCGACCGTCACGCTGTCGTACCCGTGCTCCAGGAACAGCTCGAGCGCGGCCGTCCGCAGCCGTTCGGCGGTTTGCGGTTCCCATCGCGCCATGTACTTACCCTATCGGTGATGACTCACTGAGTCATAGCGGCTATAGTGATGTCTCAATGAGTCATCACTAGGAGGGAACCGCATGTCCCTGGCCAACCAGCGCGTTGTCATCATCGGCGGCAGTTCCGGCATGGGACTGGCGACGGCCCGTGCCGCGGCGGCGGCGGGCGCGGTCGTCACGATCGCATCGAGCAACAAGGACCGGCTGGACGCCGCCCTGGCCGAGCTGCCCGGCACGTGCGACGCGGAGGTCACCGACACCCGCGAGGAGATGTCGGTCGCGGCTTTGTTCGACCGGATCGGGTCGCTGGACCACCTCGTCTATACCGCCGGCGATGCTGTAACGCCCCGGCCGCTGGCGGACTTGCCGCTCAGCGAGGCCCGGCAAGGCTTCGAGGTCCGGCTCTGGGGAGAGATCACCGCGGTCAAGTACGCGGCGCCGCGGATACGGCCGGGCGGGTCGGTGTCGCTCACCACGGGGACCGTCAGTGCCCGCCCGGCGCCGGGCGCCGCACTCGCGGCGGCCAGCGCGGCGGCGGGCGAGGGCCTGACCCGGGGCCTGGCCGTCGAGCTGGCCCCGATCCGGGTCAACGCGATCCGGGCGGGGGCATTCCGCACGCCGCTGTGGGACCGGCTGCCCGAGCCGCAGCGGGAAGCAGCTTTCGCGTCCCTGGCCGGGCGGACGCTGACTAAGACCGTGGGCGATCCCGGCCAGATCGCCGCCGCCCACCTGTATCTGATGGAAAACGACTACGTCACCGGCACCGTCCTCACCGTAGACGGCGGGCTGCTCCTGGCCTAGCCCAGGCCGGGCCAGGTCAACGGGATGCCGACAGACGCCTTCACCACCCGCTGCAACCAGCACCGGCCGCACAAGTCCCTGCCCCGCCAGGCAACACCCGCAACCGCCTGCACCGCCCGGCCCAAAGCCACCCCCGGCAACAGGTCAGCAGGCACCCGCCACCGCGTCCGCACCGACCGGATCGACGACACCGGAGTCGTCACCCTCCGCCACGCCGGCAAGCTCCACCACATCGGCAGCGGGCGAACCCACGCCCGAACCCACGTCCTGCTCCTCATCCAAGATCTCGACATCCGCGTCATCAACGCCGCCACCGGCGAAATACTCCGCCAGCTCACCCTCAACCCCGACAAGGACTACCAGCCCACCGGCCGCCCACCCGGCACACCCAGACCACCCCGAAAACCACAACACCCCGAACCCAAGTCATAGGTTCAGGGTGTCCTCGATGTCTTGAGACATCACATGAGCTCCCGCGATAGGACTCGAACCTATAACCTGCCGGTTAACAGCCGGACGCTCTGCCAATTGAGCTACGCGGGATCGGCACGGCTTTCGCCGCGCGCACCAGGTTAGCGCACCAGGGCTGCTGCTTGCGCCCGACCCAGGGCCACGATGATCGCATGCGCATAACAATCTCCGCTCAGGGCATTACAGCGGGAGCCAGTGCCGCGTTCGCGCTACGCAGGCCACGGGGGAACTGCGGCCAGCACCGGCCTGCCAACCTGGAGAAGAGGCACAAATGCGCTTTTATCGGATGAGTTTCGTCGGTGGCCTTGCCATCGGCTACGTGCTAGGTGCCCAAGCTGGTCGAGAACGCTACGAGCAGCTCAAGCAACTCGCCAAGAAAGCCACGGAAAACCCGACTGTGCAGCAGACCGCAGGCGCTCTGCAGGCGCAAGCCACCAGCACGGCCAAAACCGCCAAAGACAAGGCCGCGAGCGGCATGCGCATGGGCGCATCCAAGGTCGCAAGCAAACGACCGTCAGTCAGCCGATCGACGACGTCGGTATCGGGCAACGGTGACACGCCGCAGTCGACAGGAGGCGACGGCAGCCGCCCTTTCGTCCCGGCCAGCGCTAACTTCGGCCAGCACGACTTGCTCTAGCTCGGCACCGCGCATCACGGATGTTTGCACCGGTCATGGCAGGTGCGATGGTCCGCCAGCTTGGCCAAAGCATGATCACAGGATCCGTTCCTGCGACCTTTCGGCCGTGCTGAGCCGCACCGGAGCCCGGGGGGTGAGCCAGAGCCGGGTGGACGAGGCCGGGCGGGTCAGGTGGCTAGGTACTCGCGCAGCATTTGGGCGCGGCCGGGGTGGCGGAGCTTGATCAAGGTCTTGGACTCGATCTGGCGGATGCGCTCCCTGGTGACGCCGAAGTCCCTGCCCACCTCTTCTAGGGTGCGCGGGTGGCCGTCGATCAGGCCGAACCTGAGCTGGATCACGCGCTGTTCACGCGGTGACAACGTGTCGAGCACCTGCTCAAGCTGATCTTGCAACATCATGAACGCCGCCGCCTCGATCGGCACCACGGCGTCCGCGTCTTCGATGAAGTCGCCGAGGTCGGAGTCCTCCTCGCCGATCGGTGCCTGGAGCGAGACCGGCTCCTGCGCGATTCGCTGGATCTCGGCGACCCGATCAGCGGGCATCCCCATCTCGACCGCCACCTCGGCCGGCGTTGGCTCTCGGCCAAGGTCCTGGTGCAACTGGCGCTGCACCCTGGCCATCTTGTTGATGGTCTCCACCATGTGCACCGGGATGCGGATGGTGCGGGCCTGGTCGGCGATGGCGCGGGTAATCGCCTGGCGGATCCACCAGGTCGCGTAGGTCGAGAACTTGTAGCCCTTGGTGTAGTCGAACTTCTCCACGGCCCTGATCAGGCCGAGGTTGCCCTCCTGTATGAGGTCGAGGAACACCATGCCCCGGCCGATGTAGCGCTTGGCGATGGACACCACCAGCCGCAGGTTGGCCTCGATCAGCCGCTGCCTGGCCCGCATCCCCTCGTCGGCGATCATGCCGAGCTCGCACTCGGTCGGGTCGGCCGCGAGTTGGCTGTGCCCGCCGTCAGCCAGCATCTCCTGCGCGAACAGGCCAGCCTCGATCGCCTTGGCCAGCTCCACCTCATCGTGGGCGGTGAGCAGCGGTACCTTGCCGATCTCGCGTAGGTAGATCCTGACCAGGTCACTGGTACCCGCGCGGCGGGCTCGGTCGGCTCCGGCGCTTTGCCGTTGCTCGTCGGATTCGGAGTCGTCAGTCACGTCGGCGGTGATCTCGACGCCATCGTCAGCGAGCAGCCGCAGGATGTCTTCGATGGCATCGGGCAGCAGTTCTGCGCGTTCGAACGCCGCGTTGAGTTCGGACTGCGCGACCGATCCGTTGTCCCGAGCACGCATGATGAGGTCGGTGACCTGATCCGCCGTTGGAGCAAGCACTGGAGTCATGGACAACAGTGTGCGTCAGTTACGCTCCGTTGCGAGAATAGAAAATTGTCACCTCAGAGTTAGTTTGAAGACGGCCAGGCCCGACACGTCTTCGCTCGTCAGACCCCTCCCGACCGATCTACGAGCAATTTCCGCCGTTGCTCAAGCGCGACAAGGTCACCGAACGTGTGGTTGTAGTCGGCCTGCTCGGTCACCGGGTTCATCCGCTGCAACCGAGATTTCACGAGCGCGATATGCCGCGACACGGCCAGCTCCTCCAGCCGGGTCAGCACATAGTCGGCGTACTTGTCATCAGGCTCACCGGCCGCACCAGGTGCCTCAACCGGCTCCACCGCCAGCCTGGTGAGGAACTTCCTGGCGTTGTCGTGCGGCGCGGCCGCCAGCAGCGCGTCGACCCAGTCGCGCGGCCCGATGGCCGCGGCGACGCCGCCGCAGTCGGCGATCAACTCGCGCGCGGCCCGATGCGCCGCTGCGGTAAACACCTCCACGCCGAGACCGTCGAACGCCGGGCCGAGCAACGCGGGGCGCTGCACAGCGAGCTTGAGCGCCTGCCGCTCCAGATTCACCACCGGGTCGGCCGGGTCGTACCCGACTGGCTCGGGGCGGTGCTGTGCGGGCACCTGCTGGCCCCGCTGGGCACTTTGCCCACTTTGGCCACCCTGGCCACCGCCAGCGGCTCTGCGGCCGCCTGCCGACCCGCCAGGGATATGCGTGGCGATCCGGCTCAGCACCAGCGACTCGTCCATCAGCCCGAGCCAGCGATCCACTTTCGCCGCGTACACCTTGCGCAGCGCCACGTCCTTGATCCCGGCCACGATCCTGGCCGCGGCATCCAGCGCCGCGATCCTGCCCTCGTCGGACTCCAGGTCGAAGTCGCTCATCGCGCTGCGCACCGCGAATTCGTACAGCGGCACCCGGCTGGCCACCAGGCCGCGCACGGCCGCATCGCCTTCCTTGACCCGCAGGTCGCACGGGTCCATGCCGTCGGGCTGGACGGCGATGAAAGTCTGCGTCTTAAACCTTTCTTCCATCGTGAAAGCACGCAGCGCGGCGCGGCGACCCGCCGCGTCGCCGTCGAAGGTGAAGATGATCTCGCCCCACAACTGGCGGTCGTCCATGATCAGCCGGCGCAAGATCGCGATGTGCCCCTCGCCGAACGAAGTGCCGCTGGTGGCCACCGCCGTGGTCACGCCAGCCAGGTGGCAGGCCATCACGTCGGTGTAGCCCTCCACGATGACGGCCTGGCGATGCTGGGCGATGTCGCGCTTGGCCAGATCAGCGCCGTAGAGCACGGAACTCTTCTTGAAGATCGGGGTTTCCGTGGTATTCAGGTACTTGGGACCGTTGTCGTCCGCCTTGAGCTTGCGGGCACCGAACGCGATCACGTCTCCCGACAGGTCCCTGATCGGCCAGATTAGCCGACCGCGGAATTTGTCCACGATGCCGTGCCTGCCGGGGCCGGGCCGAGCCCACCGGTGAGCAGCTCAGCTTCGGTAAAGCCGCGCCCGCGCAGGTGCCTGGTGGTGACCTCCCAGTCGTCCGGCGCGTAGCCGACGCCGAATCGCTGTGCGTCAGTTAGCTCGAATCCGCGCGCGGCCAGGAAATCCCGCGCCTGGCCGGCACCGGCGCCCAGGAGCTGTTCTGAATAAAAATCGGCAGCCACCCGGTGCGCTTCGATCAGCCTGCGGCGCTTGGACTGCTCCTGGCCAGGAACCTGGCCACCTTGCTCGTAGCGCAGGTCGATGCCAGCGCGGGCGGCCAGCCGCTCGACCGCTTCAGTGAAATCCAGGGTGTCGATCTTGCGGACGAACGCGATCACGTCGCCGCCTTCGGTGCACGAGAAGCAGTACCACAGCCCGCGCGCCGGGGTCACGTTGAAGGACGGGGTCTTTTCTTCGTGGAACGGGCACAGCCCTTTGAGCGAGCCGCCACCGGCACTGCGTAGCTGCAGGTACTCACCGACAACTTCGGCGATAGGCGACCGGCTGCGGACGAGTTGCAGGTCCTCATCACGAATTCGGCCTGGCACCGCTACCTCCCGCCGTTCTCGTCGAGCTGGCTGGACGCCGAGTCTAGTCGCGGCCCTGGCATGCGGGCGCTGGTAATGTCGCGGAGGTGTCCAGCTTTCTAGTGCTCTGGGATGTCGATTTCACCCTTGTGCACACTCCGGGTGTCGGCGTCCGTCTCTACCAGCTAGCGTTCCGTGACTTGTATGGCAGGGACCTGCCGCCGGCCAGCGCCAAGGCCGACATGGCCGGACGCACCGACCGGGCGATCGCGCTTGACGTTCTCGCGCTCGCCGGGGTCCCCGATCCTGCCAGTCAGGTCAGCCAGTTCGAGCAGACGCTCGCCAGGCTCGCGCCGACCGTCAAGGACCTGGTCGTGGAGGTCGGCCGGGCCCTGCCTGGTGCCGCCGACGCGCTCACCGCGCTGGCCAAGCGGGCCGTCAACCAGTCGCTGCTGACCGGCAACGTGCGCGCCATGGCTGAGGTCAAGCTGGCGCCTTTCGGGCTGACTGAGCACCTGAACCTGGACATTGGCGCCTACGGCGACGAGAGCCCGGTTCGCGCTGACCTGGTGCACCTGGCGAGGGCCAGGGCCATGACCGCCTTCTGGCACAGTTACCACGGCCCGGCCACGGTGCTGATCGGCGACACCCCGCTGGACGTCGAAGCCGCGCACGCGACTGGTGCCTGGGCGATCGGCGTGGCTACCGGGCGATTCAGCGCGGCCGAGCTGGCCGCCTCCGGCGCCGACGTGGTGCTTGCTGACCTGGCCGATACCGATCGGGTGGTCGACGCCGTGCTCGGCACCGGCCAGGACTAGCTGGCTACCAGCCGCGGCCCGCGTAGCGGTCCTGCGGTGCGAGCGTGTCCAGGTTGATGCCGACCATCGGCTCGCCCAGGCCTCGGGAAACCTTGGCGATGACGTCCGCGTCGTCGTAGAAGGTCGTCGCCTTGACGATCGCGGCCGCACGGGCGGCTGGGTCACCTGACTTGAAGATGCCCGAGCCGACGAACACCCCCTCGGCACCGAGTTGCATCATCATGGCCGCATCGGCTGGGGTGGCGATGCCGCCGGCGGTAAAGAGCACGACCGGCAGCTTGCCTGCCGCCGCGACCTCGGCGACCAGCGCGTGCGGTGCCTGCAGGTCCTTAGCGGCGGAGTAGAGCTCCTCATCGGACAATCCGGCCAGCCGACGAATGTCGGCCCTGATATTGCGCATGTGCCTGGTGGCCTCGACGACGTTGCCTGTACCGGCCTCGCCCTTAGACCTGATCATCGCCGCGCCTTCGGTGATCCGGCGCAGCGCCTCGCCCAAGTTGGTGGCGCCGCACACGAACGGCACGGTGAACGCCCACTTGTCCACGTGGTGCGCCTCATCAGCCGGGGTCAGCACCTCGGACTCATCGATGTAGTCAACGCCGATCGCCTGCAGCACCTGAGCCTCGGCGAAATGCCCAATCCGGCACTTAGCCATCACCGGGATGGACACCGCGGCGATGATGCCGTCGATCATGTCAGGGTCGCTCATCCGGGCGACGCCGCCCTGGACCCTGATGTCGGCGGGCACCCGCTCCAGCGCCATCACCGCGACCGCACCGGCATCCTCGGCGATCTTGGCTTGCTCCGGCGTGACGACATCCATGATCACGCCGCCCTTGAGCATGTCGGCCATGCCGCGCTTGACGCGCTGGGTACCGATCGCGGGCCCTACCGCCGCGGTGGTCTGTGGAGTGCTGCTACCGGGAGCGCCATCGACTGACACAGATCTTCCTTACCTCGTCCTCACGCTGAATACTTCCATCGTAGGCGCACGCCGGCGGGGCCTGGCAGCCCGCAGTGCCACTTGATGCCGGTCTGGCTGAGGGCTGGCCTAGCCGCCGATGTGCGGCATATCGGTGCCTTGGGCGTCCAGCTCGGCCACGGCCACCGTGTCATCGATCTCGAAGAACTCGGGCATCGGCGCACCGCCAGCCAGCCGCAGCACCCGGACCAGCCAGCGGCGCCTGGCCGCGACGGTAGCCGCCACCGCGTCGTTATAGAACTTGCGGGCCAAGAACACCTGATGAGCCGTCGATTCAATCTCGTCAAGCAACTCGTCCGCGCCGGCCCGAGCGTCGATAAAAGAGCGGAAGTCGGGCTGGGTCAGCACCGTGCGCAGGGTCTTAGTCAGCTCGCTTTCCGCCAGCTCCCGGCCGGTCTGGGTGGACCGCGCGGTGTGCGCCAGGTCGGCGAGCAGCAGGCCGGTAGCCGGGTCGAGCACGCCTGCTGAGGCCAGCTCGAGCGCGACCGAGCTGCGCCGCACTAGCGCCGCGTCCAGCGACGCCCTGGCCGTCTCCAGCCTGGTGTGCAGCCGGTCGAGCCGGCCTGCCCGCCAGGACACGTAGACGCCGGCCATGGCCACTGCGACCAGAACCAGGATCGAGACCAGCAGCGTCATCGCGTGGCCGCCAAGCCGGCTGGCGCACCGGGAACAGGCAGCACTGCTTCGTACACCTTCACCACATCCCTGGCGATCCTCGGCCAGTCGTAGTCGCGTACCGCTGCCGAGGCCGCCGCCGACAGCACCGCGCGCTTGCGCGGATCATCGAGCAGCCGCCCGATCGCCGCCGCCAAGGCAGCCGAGTCGCCGTTCTCGAACAGCTCACCGGCCCGGCCGCCGCGCAGCACCCGGCGGAACGCGTCCAAGTCGCTGGCCACGATCGGGGCGCCGGCCGCCATGGCCTCAGCCAGCACGATGCCGAAGCTCTCGCCGCCCGTATTCGGCGCGCAGAACACGTCGACCGAGTGGTACACCTGCACCTTGATCGCCTCGCTGACCTGCCCGAGCAGCACCACCCGGTCGCGCAGCGGCGCCGATACCTTGGCGGCCACCTCGACCAGGTCACCCGGGCCAGCCACGAGCAGCCGCAGCTCAGGCCGCTCCGTTCCGATCAACTCGAAGGCGCGCAACAGCACAGGCAGGCCCTTGCGCGGTTCGTCCATCCGGCCGAGGAACCCGATCGCGCAGCCGTCTCCTGGCCAGCCCGCCAGCGGCTCGGCCTTCTCATACCGGCTGATGGAGACCCCGTTGGGAATCAGTACGGCGTCGCCGCCCAGGTGCCTGACCAGCGTGCTGCGCGCGTCCTCCGACACGGCAATCCAGCCGTTGATCTTCTCAAGCGCCGAGCGCAACATCGGCTCGGACAGATGCAGCACCCGAGACCGCACACTCGCCGTGTGCGCGGTAGCCACGATCGGCTGGTCGGCGGCGACCCAGCAGGCCAGCAGCGACAAGCTGGGCGCGACTGGCTCATGCACGTGCAGGACGTCGAAGTTGCCGTCTTTGATCCAGCGTCGGACTCGGTTCGCGGACAGCGGGCCGAAAGCGAGCCTTGCCACTGAGCCGTTGTACGGCACGGCAACGGCCCGGCCCGCCGACACGACGTAGTCGGGGACGGCCAGCTCATCATCGGCCGGCGAGATCACCGACACGTCGTGGCCAAGGTCGATCAGCGCCTCGGCCAGGTCCCTGATGTGCTCCTGCACGCCGCCGGGCATGTCCCAGGAGTAGGGGCAGACCAAGCCGATCCTCATGGCTGGCCCGCCTGCGCTGGCCCGGCGGGCTGGGTGCCGTTGCGTTCGGCCGCCCGCGCCCTAGCCGTTACCCTGGCCCGGGCGGCGGCCAGGCGCTCGGGATCCAGGTCGGCCACGAAGACCCGCTGCAGCATGTGCCAGTCCGTCGGGTGCTCCCTGATGCCCTGCTCGAAGGCGCGGGCCACCTGCTGGGTCATGGCGGCGACCTGCTGCCACCTGTCGCCTTCCGCTGGCACTGGGATCTCCTCGGAGATATGCACGCCCCAGTGGTCGTCTTCGAACCACAAGGTCGCGGGCATCAGTGCGGCACCGGTCTGCACGGCCAGCGCCGCCGATCCGCCCATCATGAGTGCTCTTTCCCCGAAAAACTCCACTTCAACGCCCCCACCCGTGACGTCACGATCCGATGGCAGCGCGACCAGCTTGCCGTCACGAAGCCGCCGCGCCAAGACGCCGAACGGGTGCGGCCCGCCTGAGGCCGGCAGCACCTCCATGCCGAGCCCTTCACGGAAGGCGAAGAACCGCTCGTACACCGACTCAGGCTCAAGCCGCTCCATCACCGTGGTAAACGTCTTCGCTCCCCGGCCGATCACCCATACCGCGGCCGCATCCCAGTTCCCCATGTGCGGCAGCGGCACCACGACGCCGCGTCCGGCCGCTAGGTGGCCGAGCATCGTCTCGACCGAACCTGACTCGACCGTCCCTTCGATCAGCCGCTCCTTATCCATCACGGGCAGCCGGAAGATCTCCAGCCAGTACCTGCCGTACGAGCGCATCGCCTCGCGGGACGCCGCCCGCAACTGCTCGCCGGTCGTGTCAGGTCCGAGCACCCGCAGCAAGTTGCCTTCAAGCATTTGGACCCCAGGTCCCTGGCGCCGCCAGGCGATCCCGGTGCCGAAGTCGAACGCCGCCGCCGCCCACGGTTCTGGCACCCGGCACAGCACCGACCAGCCAAGGGCATACCCGATGCCGGTGAGCCTGGCCTTCATACCCGGCACCCTTAACCTCCGCGAGATGAGTGAGGCGACCAGCGGCCGCGAGCGCTAAGTGGCCGCGCTTCCCTGAGTCGACGTCCCGCCTGAGGCGCTGCCCGCCGTCGCCTGGCGCACCGCGAACACCCGCTGGCCAAACGTGATCGCACTCAGCACCGCAAGAACCCACAGACCAATAGAAAGGACATACGGTACGCCAAGTCCGGCAAGTCCGATGGAGACTAGGCCGATCAGCAATCGCTCAGTACGCTCCGCGATTCCGACATCGCATTTGATGCCGAGACCCTCGGCTCTGGCCTTGGCATACGACACCAGCAATCCGGCAACGAGGCAGAACAACGCGACCGCGGCGAGCAGCTTATCCCGGCCGCCGGTCGCCAGCCAGATCGCGACGCCGCCGAAGACCGAGGCGTCGCCGACCCGGTCAAGGGTGGAGTCGAGAAACGCGCCGAAGGTGCCGGTCGTGCCTTTGATCCGGGCCAGCGCGCCGTCCAGCATGTCGGCCAGCACGAACCCGGTGCAGACCATGCAGCCGGCGAATAGGTGCCCGGTCGGGAAGAGCGCAAGCGCTCCGGCGGTCATGCCAATAGCCCCGAGCACGGTCAGCATGTTCGGGGTCACCGGGGTCCGGGCAAGTGCCCTGCCGATCGGAGTCAGCACGCGGCCAAGGCCTGGCCTGAGAGCTTTCAGCATGTCCGTTTGATCTTACTGGCGGATAATCCATCGGATTCACCACCGCGCCGTGCGCGCGCGAATCGCCCATCGCCGCACTGATTCTCGTCGGGGGCTTGTGGACGCCACAGCTTGGGTAAAGGCTGGCTACTGCAGCAGCCACGTGAATTCAAGGAGGCGGTGGTATGGCGGAGAAGGCAACAGCGGGCGCCGCGGGCAGGGCACCTTCGGCCGGCCAGCCCGACAGCGTGCGTAACGTCGTGCTGGTCGGCCATTCAGGAGCCGGGAAAACGACCCTGGTAGAGGCGCTGCTCACAGCCACTGGCACCATCCAGCGAGCAGGCCGGGTCGAAGACGGGACCACGGTCAGCGATTTCGACGAGGTCGAGATCAGGCAGCAGCGCTCGGTCAACCTCACCTTGGCGCCGATCACGCACGCAGGCATCAAGGTCAATCTGCTCGACACCCCTGGCTACGCCGACTTCACCGGCGACTTGCGGGCCGGGCTGCGCGCCGCCGACGCGGCGCTGTTCACCGTGTCAGCCGCCGAAGGCATCGACGGACTGACGGCGATGCTGTGGGACGAGTGCGCCAGCGCCGGCACCCCCCGTGCCGTCGTTATCACCAAATTGGACCATCAGCGGGGCAGCTTCGAGGACGCGCTGGCCGCCTGCCGCGCCGCTTTCGGCAACTCGGTCGCACCGCTCTACCTGCCAGTTGGCGACGGCCAGGGCAGCGTAAGCGGACTGATCGGCCTGCTTTCCGAGCGTTACTTCGAGTACTCGGGCGGCAAGCGCATCGAGCGCGACCCGGACGCCGCCGACCTGGACCGCCTGGCCGAGGCCAGGGGCGAGCTGATTGAGTCGATCATTGAGGAAAGCGAAGACGAAAGCCTGATGGACAGGTACCTGTCCGGCGAGGTGATCGATCAGAAGGTACTGATCGATGACCTGGAAAAGGCAGTCGCCCGAGGCAGCTTCTACCCCGTCATTCCAGTGGCCAGCCCGCACGGCGTCGGCCTTGATGAGCTGCTTGAGCTGGTCACGCAGGCCTTCCCGGCACCGGCTGAGCACCCGATCCCGGCCGTCAGCACGCCCGATGGCAAGTCAGTTAGCGGCATCAGCGCTGACCCGGATGGTCCGCTGCTCGCCGAGGTGGTCAAGACCGCCTCCGACCCGTACGTCGGCCGGATCAGCCTGGTCAGGGTCTTCTCTGGCACCCTGCGCCCGGACGCCACGGTGCACGTGTCCGGTCACGGCCGGGCCGCCAGCGGCCACCCCGATCATGACCAAGACGAGCGAATCGGTGCGCTGACCTCACCGCTCGGCAAGACCCAGCGCGGCATCTCCGCCTGCGCCGCCGGTGACATCTGCGCGGTCGCCAAGCTGACCAGCGCGGAGACCGGCGACACGCTGTCAGACAAGGACAACCCGCTGCTGATGGAGTCCTGGACGATGGCCGAGCCGCTGCTGCCGGTGGCGATCGTGGCCAAATCCAAGGCTGACGAAGACAAGATGTCCCAGGCGCTGGCCAGGCTGGTGGCCGAGGACTCGACGCTGCGGTTGGAGAACAACGCCGAGACCCACCAGTTGGTGCTGTGGTGCATGGGCGAGGCCCATTCCGACCTGCTGCTTGACCGGCTGTCCAGCCGGTACGGCGTGGCCGTAGAGACCGTGCCGCTGCGGGTGCCGCTACGCGAGACCGTCGGCGGCAAGGCGCAGGGCCTCGGGCGCAACGTCAAGCAGACCGGCGGCCACGGCGAGTTCGCGATCTGCCACATCGAGCTAGAGCCATTGCCATCGGGGAGCGGCCTGGAGTTCGTCGACAAGATCGTCGGCGGCGTCGTGCCGCGCCAGTTCATTCCGTCGGTGGAGAAGGGCATCCGCACCCAGATGGAGCAGGGCGTGGTCGCCGGTTACCCGATGGTGGACATTAAGGTGACCCTGTACGACGGTAAGGCGCACCCGGTGGACTCATCGGACATGGCGTTCCAGAAGGCCGGGCGAGCCGCGTTGCGCGATGCCACAGACAAGGCCCATCCGCAATTGCTCGAACCAGTCGACGAGGTGTCCGTGCTGATCGGCGACGACTACGTCGGTGCCGTAATGTCGGACATGTCCTCACGGCGCGGCCGGGTACTCGGTACTGAGCCGGTGCCAGGCGGCCGGACTCTGGTCAAGGCCGAGGTGCCCGAACTCGAGTTGGTCAGGTACGCGATCGACCTGCGCTCTATTTCCCAGGGCACAGGCTCGTTCTCCCGTTCCTACCTGCGCTATGAGCCGTTGCCCTCGCACCTGGCCGACAAGGTAACCGCCGACGCCAAGTCGGCGTAGCGAGCACGTTCCCGGGCGGTCGGACCCTTCGCGGTCGCGACCGCCCGGTAGCAATGTTTGCCCGTTTGAGTCCGCGCGAGGTGGGACGGGTCAGGTTGGCCAGGATTTGGCGAGCATGTCCCTTGTATCCGCTAGCAGTTGCGGTAGCACTTTGGTCTGGCCGATGACCGGCATGAAGTTCGCGTCGCCGCCCCAGCGCGGCACGATGTGCTGGTGCAGGTGCGCGGCGATGCCAGCGCCAGCCACGTTCCCCATGTTCATCCCGATGTTGAAACCGTGCGCGCCCGATACCGCGCGCAGGACGGTCATCGCCGTTTTAGTGAAACTCGCCAGTTCGGCAGTCTCAGCCTCGTCGATCTCGGTGTAGTCGGCCACATGCCGGTTCGGGCAGATCAGCAAATGGCCGCTGTTATATGGATAAAGATTGAGGACCGCGTAGACCAGCGGGCCCCTGGCGACGATCAGACCCTCCGCATCCGACAGGGTCTGGATGTAACAGAACGGGCAACCGTCATCTGCACCAGGGCCAGTCGGCTTGTTTTCGCCCTTGATATAGGCCAGCCGGTGCGGCATCCACAGTCGCTGGAAGCCATCAGGGCCGCCAGCCCCAGCCTGGCGGACAAATTCGAGTTCGGGCACCTCGGATTCTGGCTGATCGGCTCCGCTATGCGACATGGATGCAGCATAAGTGCCCAGACCCGGCCCGCAGCAGTCAGCCTGCCGCCCCTCGGCAACGACAGCGGGGGTCCCCCGTTGCTACCACCGCAGCATCGGGGACCCCCCGTTGTCGTTAGCCAAGGCGCGCGCCCCAGCCGACCAGCCGTCAGACCTGGATTCGCTGCTCGATCGCGGCAGCGACCTCGTCGATTGCCTCGTCGATCGGGACGCCGTTGCGCTGCTCGCCGTTGCGGTACCTGAAGGACACTGCCCCGGCCGCCACGTCGTCGTCGCCGGCCAGCAGCATGTAAGGCACCTTCTGCTGCTGCGCGGTCCTGATCTTCTTCTGCATCCGGTCGGCACCTGAATCGACCTGCACTCGGATCCCTCGCCGCCGCATCCGCACCGCGACCTCATCCAGGTACGGCACGTGATGGTCAGCGATCGGGATGCCCACCACCTGGATGGGTGCCAGCCAAGGCGGGAACGCGCCCGCGTAGTGCTCGACCAGGATGCCGAAGAACCGTTCGATGGACCCGAACAGCGCCCGGTGGATCATCAGCGGTCGCTGCCTCGTGCCGTCGGCGGCGGTGTACTCGATCCCGAACCGGCTCAGGCTGCTGGAAGTCGACCTGGATCGTGGACAACTGCCAGCGCCGCCCGATCGCGTCCTTCACCTGCACGTCGATCTTCGGGCCGTAGAACGCGCGCCTCCGCCCTCGGCGACCAGCGTCGGGCAGGCCAGACTGGTCGAGCGCGTGCTTCAGCGCAGCTTCAGCCGCGTCCCAGTCCTCGGCGATTTCCCCGACGAATTTTTCAGGCCGGGTCGATAGCTCAGGTAGAATTCGTTCAGCCCGTAGTCGCGCAGTAGGCCCGAGGACGAAAGTCGAGCAGGCGGCGAGTTCGTCGGCGAGCTGGTCAGGCCGCAGAAGATGTGCGCAGTCGTCCTGGGTGAAGCCGCGGGCCCGGGTCAGTCCGTGCACCACGCCGGACTTCTCGTACCGGTAGACCGTGCCGAACTCGAACAGCCGCAGCGGCAACTCGCGGTACGACCGGCCGCGCGATGCGTAGATCAGGATGTGCATCGGGCAGTTCATCGGCTTCAGGTAGTACTTGGCGCCCTCCATCTCCATGGGCGGGTACATGCCGTCGGCGTACCAGTCGAGGTGCCCGGAGGTCTCGAACAGGTCGACTTGGTGATGTGCGGTGTAGTGACGAACTCGTATCCGGCTTCTTCGTGCCGCCGCCGCGAGTAGTCCTCGAGCACCCGGCGGATGGTCCCGCCTTTGGGATGGAATACCGGCAGCCCGCTGCCGATCTCAGTCGGGAACGAGAACAGGTCGAGCTCAGCACCTAGCTTGCGGTGGTCGCGCTTCTCGGCTTCCGCCAGCATCTTCAGGTACTCATCCTGCGCCTCCCTGGAGGGCCAGGCAGTGCCGTAGATGCGCTGGAGCTGCGGGTTCTTCTCGCTGCCACGCCAATACGCGCCGCCTGAGCGCATCAGCTTGAACGCCGGGATGTGCTTGGTGGTCGGCACGTGCGGGCCGCGGCACAGGTCCTTCCAGCGGACCTCGCCGGTCCCCGCGTCCAGGTTGTCGTAGATGGTCAGCTCGGCGCCGCCGACCTCGACCAGCTCCTCGAAGCTGACCTCGCTTGGCGACACGGCCCCGGCAGCCGACCCGGCTGGTCCGTCCGGCTCCGCTGATGGAGCCCGCCGCCCTTGATGCCGATGAGCTCCAGCTTGTAGGGCTCGCGAGCTAGCTCGGCCCTCGCCTGCTCATCAGTGACGACCCGGCGGCTGAACCGCTGGCCCTGCTTAATGATCTGCCGCATCTTCTGCTCAAGAGCTTTAAGATCGTCAGGACTAAACGGGTCGTCCACATCAAAGTCGTAATAGAAGCCATTCTCGACCGGCGGGCCGATCCCGAGCTTCGCCTCGGCGTGCAGCTCTTGCACCGCCTGGGCGAGCACGTGGGCGGTCGAATGCCGCATGATGGCCAGCCCGTCGGATGACTTGATGCCGACCGGGGCGACCACGTCACCATCAGCTAGCTGGCAGGCCAGGTCGCGCAGGGTGCCGTTGACCTTGGCCGCGATGATTTCGCCATCGGAGCCATCGCCAGGGGGCCAGAGTGCTTGCAGGGCCTGCTCGGCCGTCGTGCCAGCTTCCACCACGTGCTCGCGTCCGGCGAGTGTGATGTGAAGCTTGTCGGCGAACACGGCTGACTCCTTGTGGTTCGACTAACTGAATGGTTTTTGGCTAACTGAGCTTGACTGAACTGACTTTCGCGACTGACCGTGAATCTCGATGCTAGCGGGCCGACGGCGGCGGCTGCACCTGAGTTAGGTCGCGGCAGGCCGACGGGCTGGTCATGACTGAGGCGCCTGCCTGAGCTTGCTGCCCGGGCAGGCGCCTCAGCATGCGCCTAGCCCGCGGTCACGTCTTCGTCACCGTGACCAGCGTTCCGTAGGTGAGGTAGGGCCAGATCTGCTTCGCCGGGTCGTACGGCAACTCCACGCAGCCAAGGCTCTGCTGCGAGCCGTAGCTATACCTGGGGAAGTAGTGCACGGCCTCGCCCTCGTGGAAGTAGGCGACCCAGTAGACCTGGTCGGCGTACTTAGTGCCGTCCGGGTTGGTGCCCTTCATGATCTGGCTCTGGTACCTGATATACACCGGATTGGTGCCAGGCGCGGTGGGTGACACCGGGATGCCGGTGTTGGCCAGGTGGTGGAAGATCTTGATGCCGTTGTGCCAGACCGTCAGGGTCTCCGGATAGTGCTGGCTGGCGAGCGCATAGGTGTAGCCATGCTTGTTCTGGGCGTCCACCGCCAGCGCCTTGAACATGGCCTTCCACAGCCGATGCCCGATCGAACCGGTGACCACCAGGCCGTCCTGATTCTCGGTGATCATGTCCTCGATCAGGTTGTGGTCGGCCTGGAAGGCAGCCACCGCACCGCGCAGGATCTCGCTCGGCGCATCAGGCTTCCACATGCTCTCCAGTCGCGCTGGGTAGCCGGACTGCCAGGTGTAGCTGCCCTGTGGCGGGTCATACGCCGCCTGATACTGGGCGTTCGCGTCGGTGAGCGTGGCCGGGCTGCCTGAGTCTGGTGCCCAGGTGAGCGGCAGGTAACCGAGTTGCGCCAGCAGTTGCTCCAGGCGCACTTCGCTGAACGTGCCGGTCGTGAAGCTAGCCGTCACCGCCGTGGCCAGCCTGCCGTCCGCCGTCGACACCACCCCAGTGGGGCCGGCCGGGACGCTGATGGCGACTTTGGTCCGCTGCCAGATGCCGGCCGTAGGCGTGAAGGTCGCGGTGTCACCCGCTACCTTCCAGCTGCCCTTAATGGCCGGCTTAAAGGTCGGCATCGGTGAAGTCGGGCTTAGCGGCTTGGAAAACTGCACGGTGATCGGCGAGCCGCCGTTGACGTCGGTCGAGCCGTCCGCCGGAGTGATCTGGACAACCTGCTCAGGACCCTTCACCGGCGCGGCCACGTGGCTGGTCCGCTTGTTCGCTCCGCCAGCGGTCGATGAGCTGGCCTTGGAGGCATTGGCGAAGTAATACACGCCGCCGGCGCCGATCAGCACGACGAGCGCGGCGGCGATGCCCACCATCGGGACGAGGCGGCGCCGAGACGAGTTGCTGCCAGCGCCGGCCGGCTCAGGCGATCCGCCCCAGCCGCCAGACCCGCCGGAGCCGCCCCAGCCGCCGCCCGATCCGCCAGAGCCGCCAGAGCCGCCAGAGCCGCCAGAGCCGCCAGTGGCTGAGCCGCCACCCACAGCTGCGGCTGCGGAGATGCCGAGTGAGGCCGGTGACCATTCAGCGTCGGTGGGTTCGCCTGATGCTGGCCGGTCGAAGGTCGCAGGCGCCGCCGGCGGCACAGGCGTTGGCGGCGCAGCGGCAGGCTCAGGGTCGTCAGGGATGATCGCGGCCATCATCGGCCGAGTGGCGTCGATCGGTTCGGCCGCGCTTGACTGGCTTGCTTGGGCGGTGCTCAGCGAGCTTGCTGAGGACCAGGACGACCCGAGCGGGTCGGCGGACCAGGAGGAGGAACCGGTCACGGCCGACGTTGCTGCGGCCAGCGTGTCGGTCGCCGTGGTCGGCTCAGCCGAGGCCGGCGACGGCGGCGACCAGGACGAGTCGAACTCAGCCAACGGGTCGGCGGCGGGCGGTGGCTTGAGCTTGAACACCGATCCTGACGGGCTGAGTGGATCAGCCGCCCAGGCTGAGCCGCCCATCGTCGCGTCAGCACCCGTCGTCGCCTCAGCGCTCGCGTCGGACGGAGTGCTCGCGCCGGACGGATGACTCGCGGACTCGCTGCTGGCGGAGTCAGTGCCTGCGGAGTCAGTGCCTGCGGAGTCAGTGCCTGCGGACTCGGTCCGGCTCGGCTCCCAGCTTGGTGCTTGACTCGGTGCGCTGGTCGACGCGCTCGAAGCCGGCTCGAAGACCGACCTCGAGCTTGTCCTTGGCTCGAACAACGATCCAGAACCGCTCCTGGGTTCGAAGACCGACCCGGACGGACTCGGCTGCGACTCGAACACCGAGCCGGACGGACTTCGCGGGGTAAAGACCGACCCAGCGGAGTCCGTCGAGCCGACCGCGCCGGCAGCGCTGGGTGCGGCATGCCTGCTCACGTTCTTGGCTGATCCCGCATGATCATCGGACTCGTCGGGAAGGTGCGCGCCAGAAGGACTCCGGGTAGCCCGGAACTCAGCCTCGACACCGCCGCCAACGTGATTGCTGTCAGTTACGCCGAGAGACGCCGTCTCTCCACCTATGTTCGCGTCCTCGGCGTCTGGGCCGGGTCGCTTGCTATGTGCCCCGATCTGTACCACCTCTTCCTCAGCGCCGAGTGTAGATAGCCAAGTCGACTATCGGCGCCCACTCCGGTGAAGAAACGGGCACAAATACTCGCTCAGGCTCAGTAAGGGAGCACTTCGTGGAGAGCGGACAACATGACGACGACCAGACCCGCCTTGAGAGTCTGGTCGTCGCCAGTCCATTCGCGATCCGGTCCAGCCGGATCGCGTCGCTGTGATCGGTTAGTTCGTGACCGTCACCAGGCTGCCGTAGGTGAGGTATGGCCAGGCGTGCTCGGCGCTGGTGTAGGGCAACTCAACACAGCCGAGGCTCTGCGGGTAGCCGTAAGACCCGCGTGGGAAGTAGTGCACTGCTTCGCCGCCGTCGAAATAAGAAACGAAGCTGACCGGATCGGCATAGTGACTGCCGTCCGGGTTGGTGCCCTGCATGATCTGGAACCGGTATCGCAGATAGACCGGGTAGGTACCAGAGGCCGTCGGGTCGATGGGAATCCCAGTATTGGCCAAGGTGCGAAGCACCTCGTGCCCATTATGCCAAATTGTCAGGGTTTCCGGAGATCCCTTGCTCGCGATGGCGTAGGTATACCCGAGTGCATTGCGCTCCGAGCTGGCGGCAGCGACAAAAAGCTTGTCCCAGAACTTCTTATTAGTGACACCGTCGATCGCGAGCTTGTGCTGAGCCTGGAAGGCCATCACCGCGCCGCGCAGTACGACGTTGGATCGGCCCGGCACCCATTGCGCCCGCAGACTAGCCGGGTAACCGCTCTGCCAAGCGAAGGAGCCGGCCGGCGGGCTGTATGCCAACTGCTCCTGACCGGCTACGCCGCCGCCGCTTGGTCCACCACTGATCCGGTCGCCGCCAGTCTGCTGCCAGGTCATCGGCAGGTAGCCGAGTTGGCTCAGCACCTGCGCCAGCCGCAGCTGCGAATAGTGCGAGGTAGCGAACCTGACCACGACCGGCTTGGCGATGATGCCGCCGACAGCCGAGCGAAGCCCGGTCTCACCAGCCGGGATTCGCAACGTGTAGTGAGTGGCCGGCGCGAACGGCGTATTCGGCGTGAAGCTGAGCACCGTGCCAGAGCGCTGCCACTGGCCAGCGACCGCCGGGGTGAAGGTGGGCACCGCCGAGGTCGGGCCGAGCTTGCTTGAGAACGCGATCTGCACGCTTGTGTCGCCGCTCACGTGCGACGACTTGGCGGACGGCGAGACGGACACGACGCGAAGCCTGGGCGCGTCAACGCCACTCGCCTGCGAGCCGACCTCTTTGACGCCGACCGCGCTGTGCTTGCCGCCGTCGTTGGCCAGCAGCGCGAGTCCGGCCACGCCTGCGGCCACGGCGACGCCGAGCACCACCGCAGCGGTCAGACCGAACCTGGCGGCGGCCTTGGCGTGCCCGGACTGGCCGCCATTGGCCAAGATGTCCGCAGCCGATCCGTTCGGTGGTGGGCCGCCTTCCTGGCCAGCCGCCCCGCTGCTGCTTGCTTGCGTTCCGCCGTCGGGCTGTTGCTGCGATCCATCGCCCTGACCGGGCTGCTGCTTCCCCAGCACGCGCCTCTCCCCTGTCCTTGCCACGGCCGCCAAGCTGCTCATCGAGCAGACCGTATCGCTGTGACTACTCTGTGTCACCGGTCGATACCCGGAGCGAGATATCGAATATCTAACGTTGACGCAAACCGTTGATCAGCCACGGCCTCGGCGGCGTGCGCCCGGGTCTGGTGCTGGGGCAATATCGCGCATTCCTGGATCAAGTGATTGCCGTCGCTGCCTGTCTGGCCGCTGGCGCAGATCCGACTTCCCGCGCTGGCATTGAGCGCTGACAGTCTTATGATTCGGAAGGCGAGGTAGCCGGCTGGTTCGTGCGGCCTCTTGGCTGGATGTCCGGTTCGGTGCTATCTCAGGGGGAAACGTGAGCGCTGCCAGATTCTCGCTCGGGGCCCGAGTCGCCATTGCTGGCCTTGGCTCATGCCTGGCTCTGCTAGGCACGAATTCCGCGCTGGCCAGCACCAGCCAACCGGGAAATGCGGCCACTCCGGCGATTACCTCGTTCAAGGTCACGCCGTCCCCGGTCAAGGCTGAGGGCGGCAAGGTCACCGCGACCGCCAAGGTGCGGGCAGCTCGGACGTGCACGTTCAGCATCAAGCCCAAGGTGACTGGGTTCCCTGTCGCTCGCCGTTGTACCTCGGGGACCGTCACAGCGACGTTCACCTTTCCGCCGAACGACTCGATCTCGACCAAGCACTTCACGATCAAGCTAAGCGTGCAGGGCCCGAGCGGCACCGCGACGACGAGCAGAGCGCTCGCGCAACCGCCGCTGACGCTGGGCGGTGTCAAGACCGTGACCGGGCAAGGCCAGGATTACTGCGCGCTGCTGACCAACGGCAAGGTGGACTGCTGGGGTTTCAACGACTTCGGCCAACTCGGCGACGGAAAGACGAAGAGCAGCAGCCGGCCGGTCGCGGTCAGCGCGCTGACCGGCAACGGCCCGCTGACCGGGGTGGCGAGCGTGACGAGCGATGCCTTCGGCTACGGCTATCAGTACTGTGCGGTGCTGCGCTCAGGCGGAGTTGACTGCTGGGGGTACAACCTGGACGGCCAGCTTGGCGACGGCACGACCACGAACAGCGACCGGCCAGTGGCAGTCAAAGCCGTCGGCGGTGCTGGCCTGTTGACCGGCGTCGCCGCGGTGCAGCCGGAAATCTACGGCTTCTGCGCGGCGCTCACCTCAGGCGGAGCGGTCTGCTGGGGACTCAACGAAAACGGCCAGCTCGGCAACAACTCGCTGACCGGACCCGACGCCTGCGGCGCTACGGACAATCCGTGTGCCACCACACCGGTGACAGTCGTCGGCACCGGCGGTACTGGTGCTCTTGGTCAGGTGGCCAGCCTGACCGGTGAGGGCGAGACCATGTGCGCGCTGCTGACCACGAGTGGCGTCGACTGCTGGGGCTATGGCCCCAATGGCCAACTCGGCAACGGCAACGAGAACGGCAGCCCCTTCCCCACCGTAGTCGTCGGGGTCGGCGGCAGTGGCTCGCTTACCGGCGTGACCAGCCTGACTGGCTACCAGGACAACGGCACGAGCATCTGCGCCCGGCTGAGCTCAGGCAAGGTTGACTGCTGGGGCGAAGACACCTGGGGTGAGCTAGGTGACGGTACTGGCGGTACCAGCCTCGACGACAGCCCGGTGCCGGTGGCCGTGAAAGACCTAGGCGGGAAGGGAACCCTGGCGAGGAACGTGACCGGTGTTCCCGGCCTGACCAATTGCGCGATCCTCGCCTCGGGCGGTGCGGACTGCTGGGGATATAACGGCGACGGCGCACTCGGCGACCCGGCCGCGAACTTCTCAAGCGACGTACCGGTCAAGGTCGTCAGCACGACCGGCAAGGGCGCTCTCAGCGGCATCAGCAGCCTGGCCGTCAGTGACGGCAACGAAGGCGGAAGCGTGTGCGCTCTGCTGACCTCCGGAGCGGTGGATTGCTGGGGGAGCACGTCCGCCGGGTACAGCGCCACGCCGAAGGCAGTCCCCGGCTTCGGGTCGGCCAAGCCACTGGTCCGCGTCAGGAGCCTGGCCAGCGACGAGGACGGCAGTACCTGTGCCGTGCTGACCACAGGCGGCGTCGACTGCTGGGGCGACGACACCGGTGGCCAGCTCGGCAACGGCAGCAATTCCGGCAGCACCATCCCAGTCGAGGTGCTGGCGCCGGGCGCCTAGCTGCCGTATCCCATGATGGCCTTGGTCTCGAGGTATTCCTCGAATCCGAGCGCACCCCATTCGCGGCCGTTGCCTGACCGGCGGTAGCCGCCGAAGGGAGCGTTGAAGTCGGGGCCGGCGCCATTGAGGTGGACGTTGCCACTGCGGATACGGCGCGCCATCGACTTCGCCCGCTCGCTGTCGCCGGAGATGTAGCCAGACAGCCCGTAGACGGTGTCGTTGGCGATCCGCACGGCATCATCGTCATCGGCATAGCCGATCAGCACGAGCACCGGCCCGAAGATCTCCTCACGAGCGATCGTCATGTCGTTCGACACGTGGGAGAAAACGGTGGGCCGGACGTAGTAGCCCGTCTCCAGACCATCCGGCTTGCCAGGACCGCCGACCTCAAGCTTGGCGCCCTCGCCGATGCCCTTCTCGATGAGCTGCTGAATCCGGCTGTACTGGGTGGCCGAGACTACAGGCCCGATCTTGCTGGTCGCTTCCTTAGGGTCACCGACCACGACGGAGCTGGCCGCAGTTGACGCGATGGCCGCGGCTTCCTCCATCCTGGCCGCTGGGACCAGCATCCGGGTAGCGGCGTTGCACGACTGGCCGGAGTTCGTGCACATGCCTTTCACGTCCCGTGCGACGACCGCGGCGAAGTCGGCATCATCCAAGATGATGTTGGCGGACTTGCCGCCAAGCTCCTGCGCGACCCGCTTGACCGTCGGGGCAGCGGCTCTGGCCACCTCGATGCCGGCTCGCGTCGAGCCGGTGAAGGACATCATGTCGATGTCAGGGTGGGCCGATAGGCAGGCACCGACCGTGATGCCATCGCCATTTACCAGGTTGAACACGCCGGCGGGCACGCCCGCCTCGTCGAGGATCTCGGCGAACAGGATCGCGTTCAGCGGTGCGACCTCAGATGGCTTGAGCACCATCGTGCAGCCAGTGGCGATGGCCGGCGCGACCTTGCACCCGATCTGATTGAGCGGCCAATTCCACGGCGTGATCATGCCGCAGACCCCGACTGGCTCCCGCACGAGCAAGGTACGGCCGATGGGCCGCTCGAACTCGAAGTCGGCCAGGACAGCCCGGGCGGTAGCGAGGTGGCCAAGGCCTGCGGGCGCCTGCGCCGCTTTGGCCAGCGACATGGGTGCGCCCATCTCCTGGCTAATGATGTCGGCCAGTTCGTCAAGCCGCCGTGAATACACCGCGATGATGCTGTCAAGCAAGTCCAGCCGGTCGGCCCGGCTGGTCACCGAGAATGTCGGAAATGCGGCCCTGGCCGCCGCCACGGCGGCATCGACGTCCTGCTCAGCGCCCATGGCGATAGCCGTGATGGGTCGCTCAGTAGCCGGGTTGATGACCTCAAGCGTGTTCGCGGTGCTTGGCTCAACCCACTGGCCACCGATGTAGAACTGCCTGGCATGCTCCACGTGCTTCCTCCTGCGCACCGCCGATGAATTCGAAGTCCCTCATCAGCATCCCAGACTAGGCGGACGGACTCGTCGCGCAAGCCGGGGTGCTCGCGCACCGGCGTTCCCGGCCATGGCCAGTGCCTTACCCGGCGTGACCGGCTCGCGACATACCCATTTCGCCTTGTCTTTTTCTTTTGCCTTGGTCTTTGTGACGGTCAGTCGAACGAAGGCTTGCGGTTCCTGGTGCGCTTGAGCTCAAAGAACCCGTCGGCCTCCGTCACTAGCGTCACGCCGTCCCACAGCCGTCCGGCGGCTTCGCCCTTGGGTGCTGGCGTGATCACCGGGCCGAAGATGGGGTTGCCGCGAATCCGGATGACCGGGGTTCCCACGTCGAGTCCGATCTCATCGAACGCCTCGTGGTGCGAAGCCTTGATCTGCGCGTCGAACTCGTCGCTCTCGGCCGCGCTGGCCAGTGAGGCGGGCAGGCCTACCGCCGCCAGCGACTCCGTGATCACCGCGGGATCCTCCCGCCGACCTTGGTCGTGGATTCGCGTGCCGATGGCCGTGTAGATCGGACCCAGAACCTCGTTGCCGCGCTCATTGGCGGCGGCGGCGACCACGCGGATCGGTCCCCACGCTTTAGCCATCCGCTCCAGGTACTCAGGACTGAGGTTCTTGCCCTCGTGCTGCACCAAGTTCAGGTAAGCCAGCGACATGATCCGCCAGTCCACCCGCACCGGCCTGACCTGCTCCACCGCCAGCATCCAGCGGGACGTGATCCAGGCCCAAGGGCACAAGGGGTCAAACCAGAACTGCACATCTTCGCGCTCAGATGCTTCTGCTGTCATTTTGGCGGCAACTACGTCGGTCACCGCGCTATTCCCGTTCGGAACGGTGGGAAACGCACCCGTCGCGCGTCTATCGCATAGACGTGACTGACGGGTGCCGGCAACGTTTCCGATGCTTGACACATCGATGCGGCAACCTCAATCTGACCAGTAGGTGATCGATTCCGCGCCACACCTGGCCAGCTGCCCGGAGGGAGGCACGAAATGAAGGACGAAGTCATCGTGAAGGAGCCGCTCTAGCCGATGCTGGCTTTCCGCTTCTGGAAGTGAACGCGTACCGCGATGATGCTTGGCGGCGAACTGCCTAGCACCGCGATAAGAGCGTAGTGATGGCCCCCGAGGTCAGGTTTCCGCGAAGGTCCTGATCCGGGGGCTCGTCATCGTCCCGAGCTGACCGTTCCGGCTCACTCATGCCAGGACATATCGGCTGGAACGGACGCATGCACTACTGACTTTGACATCGGCGGACCTCGCTCGGCAGCTGCTTGCGGTAGGCAGGCGGTTCGGAGATGAGCCGATCCAGCCCCATCAGGGTTTGCAGTAAACGGTGTTGACGCGCCGGCCCTTGGCGTTGAGTTGGCTGAATTGGATCGTGCTGATGCCGCCCCAGGCTTTGACTTCCTTTATGTATTCCTGCGCGTGGTCGCACGGGGCTAGCGCCGGGTCGTCGAACGCGGCATACCCGACGATGCTGGGGCCTTGCGGCACGCTTTTTCGGATGATGGGGTCGATCGCGATGATGACCGGCAGGCCCCAGCTGCCGGCACCTTCGCCATGCTCTTCGGTGGGCTTGTACTCCCCTGAGTTGACGTAGATGGCCGGGGTGAGCGTGAGGGGGGATTTGCTGGCGAGGATGCCGGCTTCCCAGCCGAGCGCGAACTCCTTCCAGCCTGCCGGGGGCACTATCCGGCAGTTCCGTGGTTTCTTGGATCCCCAGCCCCAGCACTGCTTGTCGCCGTTCTTCTTGGCGTGGCCGGTGACGTCGTTGCCGCAGGAGATCTCGGCCGGGCTGCCCTCGAAGTCAAGGCTGACGTAAACGGGGGTAGATGGCCTGGTCACCATGCTTGCCGCGGTCTCGATATCCCTGCCTGCCGCCACGGCGGCGAGGCGGCCGGCTCGGTACAGGCTCACGCCGACCGCAGGGACGGCTGGAGTCCAGTACGAGATCCAGGCCGGATATTGCGGGCTGCCCTGGATGTTGAGCCCCCGCTCGACGGCGAGGTCTGATCCGGTCGGGTGAACATAGGATTCGGGGGCGCAGGCGAAGTCCTTGGGCGGGCAGATGGTTAGGTTCTTGGTACAGCCCCTGCCCGCCACGCTGGCGATCAGGCCCCAGCCGTCGCTGGCCGCCTGCGTGACGCTGCCGATAGTGTTGAAGTCGGCGTAGATGCCGACCGGGGGCGGGCACGAGCCACTGCTCGGAACCGCCAGGTAGGGGCCTGGGGCTATGCGAGCCCGCTCGGTTTGTCCCGCGCACCCGCCTTCGCTGGCGACTACCGGCTTGTCATTGGCGTCGTGGCCGACGGCGGTACAGTTCTCGGAACTGGTACAGCTAACGGCACTCAAACCGCCCTCGCCACCCGGGGTGCCAGAGATCTCGGTTGCTTGCCCCCAGGTGCCACCTGTCTCGTTCGCGTAGATTGGCTGATTATTGCCGTCTGTCCCGACAGCGGTACAGGCACCTACGCCGGTGCAGCTGACGCCCCAGAAAATGGCCGGGCTCGGGGCTCCGGGCACTTCTATGGTTGGACCCCAGGTGCCATCCGACTCGGTCGCATAAATCGGCTGGCTGTCCCAATCGTCACCAACAGCCGTGCAGTTGTCGGCGTTGGTGCAGCTCACGCTGTCGGCGCTCACGTTATTGAGCAGGGGTGTTGCTCACGTAATTGACCAGGACCGGGTCTTGATCTTGTTTACCTGGCGGTCTCCTTTTCTGTCGTGGTGACACGCTGGCCTGGGCGTTTTCTTGGCCTGTAGCTGGGTCCGTTCATGAAGATCTGGTGGCTGTTGTTGATGAGGCGGTCGAGGAGGGACTCGGCGACGACGGGGTTGGGGAACAGCGGGTACCAGTCGGCGGGTGCCCTGTTCGAGGTGAGTGCCAGTGATCTGCCGGTTCTTTCGGTGATGAGTTCGTAGAGGTCGTCGGCCTGGGCTGGGGTGAGCTCGCGCATGGCGAAGTCGTCGAGGATGAGCAGCGCCGGGCGGGCGAGCTCGGCGAGGCGCTTGTTCCAGGTGCGGTCGGCGTGGCCGCCGGCCAGGTGGGCCAGGGCGCGGCTGGTCTTGAGGAACCGGACGTCGGCGCCGTGGCGGACGGCGAGGTGGCCCAGGGCCTGCGCGACGTGGCTTTTGCCGACGCCGACAGGCCCGTAGAGGATCACTGACTCGCCGGCGTGGAGCCAGCGAAGGGCGGCGAGGTCGCGGATCTGGGCGGCGGGCAGTTTCGGTGAGGCGGTGAAGTCGAAACCCTCGAGGGTGACCTGCTCGTCGAACCGGGCGCTGCGGAGGCGGCGGGTGATGGCGGTGCTGGCGCGGCGGGTGATCTCGTCTTCGCACAGGACCTGGAGGAACTCGATGTGGCCGAGTTCCCCGGTTCGGGCCTGGGCGAGGCGGGCCTCGATGGTGTCGAGCATTCCGGACAGCTTCAGGGTTCGCAGTGACTTGTCCAGTGCGGTGGCCTCGATCGCGGTGACCAGGTCCGGGCCGGGTGGCGTGGCCGGGGTGAGCGGGGTCATGATGCCCGGCCCTCGCGGATCGGGATGACGTTGCCTGCGGCGAACGGCTCCGGGGCGAAGAGGGCGTCGGGGCCGTGCAGGAACGCGGCCGCGCCGCCGTCCCCGGCCGGCCTGGTGACCGGGGACGCTTCGGTTCCGGCGGCGAGGATGCCCTTGACCGTGCGGTACGACGGGTCACCAGCGGCGATTGCCGTGGCGCAGGCGGCTTCGAGCCGGCCGGGCTGGTGCTTGTCCGCCAGGTGCAGCACGCCCTGAGCGGCCCGCAGCCGGTAAAGGGCGTTGCCGTCCAGCAGCGCCGCGATCAGCTCGGCGCAGGCCGGCCCGGTTTCCGCGGCTTTCCGGCGGCACCAGGCCGGGGTGCGCATATGGAACGCGATCTTCTCCGGCGGGTAATCACCCAGGTCGGTCTGCTTCCCGGCCGGCTTGCGGACATGGGTCTTGACCAGCTCCCCGCGGTCGAACAGCTGCACCATCGAGGCGGTCGAGCGGGCGTCCAGGGTCACCCCGATCAGCTTCCACGGCACCGAATACAGAGTCTTGCCGACCTTGACGTGGATGTCCGGCCCGACCTTGCACCGCGACCAGTCCGCCAGCACGAACGGGCGGGCCGGCAGCGGTGCCAGGGCTTCCTTCTCCACCGCCGCGAACACCGCCGCCGGAGCGGCCCCGTCCAGCGGCCGGCATGCCCGCTGTCCCGCTACCCCGGCCGACCACCGGACCGCCTCGGCCTGCATCTGCTCCAGCGACGCCCATTCCCGGCCGCGCCAGAACGAGTCCCGGATATACGGCATCGGCCGCTCGACCTGCGCCTTGTCGCGTGGCTTGCGGGACCGGGCCGGGTCGACCAGGCACCCGTAATGCGAGGCCAGCTCAGCATAGGACCGGTTGATCTTCGGGTCATAAAGGCCCGGGCGGTCTACTCCTGTCTTCAGGTTGTCCGGCACCAGCCGGGCCGGCACCCCGCCGAAGAACGAGAACGCCGCGACATGGCACTCGGTCCACGCCCGCTGGTCCATCACGATGACCGGCCGGACGAACAGGTGCCGCGAACAGCACAGCACCATCGCGAACGCGTTCACCACATGACGCCGCCCCGACCGCGGATCGGTCCACCGCCCCAGCTGACCGTAATCAACCTGCGCTTCCTGCCCCGCCTCGGCCGGGGCCAGCCTCAGCACCGTCACCTGGCCCCGGCGCGCCTCTTCCGGCAGGTTCGCGGCCACGTACCGGCGGAACGACGCCACCGACGCCGCCAGCCCCCGCTCATCACGCAGCCGCTGATGAATCGTGGCCATCGTCACCCCCGCCGCCAGCTGCTGAGCGATGTAATCCCGGTGCACCCCGATCGCCGGCCACGTCACCTGCCGCAACCGGGCATCCGCCACCTCCGGGAACCACTCCCGCGCCAGCTCAGCCCACCGCTCCTGGCTGACGGCCGGCCCGCCCGGCATCATCCCCGCCGCCTCCGCCGCCGCCACGTACTTGCGGACAGTGTTCCGCGACAGCCCCAGACTCCCCGCCAGCTCGTTCTTCGACCGCCCCGCATGCCAATGCGACAGAATCTCGCAGATATCCACCACGTCGAACGACCTCCTCGCCATCGGCCCCCGCCCCCTTCGACGGAGGGCAATAATCCTGACTTCCCGATGACCAGGTCCACCCCGACACGCACGCCATGACCATGGTCAATAACGTGATCGCGGTGCTCAATTACGTGATCGCAGCACGCCCCTCACTGCGCAATTTCATGATCGCTGACACTCACGCCGTAGAAGACCCCGTAGCCTCCGGCAACGCCGCCGACCTCAGTGGCTGTTCCCCAGCTGCCATCCGCCTCGGTCGCGTAAAAGGGGTGGTCGTTGCCATCCGCGTCGAAAACATCGCCGACAGCCGTGCAGTCTCCAGCGCCGGCGCAGCTCACGCCGAGGAAATAGCCGCCATCGACAGGGACACCGGCAATCTCGGTAGGCGCCCCCAGGCTCCGCCAGTCTCCGTCGAGTACATCGGCATCCCGATGTTGCCGTCATCGCCCACGGCCGTGCAGTCTCTCGGGCCAGCGCAGCTCACGCCATACAACGCGCCGCCACCGCCGGCACTGCCCGGGATCTCCGTAGCCTGCCCCCAGGCACTATCGGACTCGGTCAGGTAAACAGGCTGACCGTTCCCGTCCTGGCCGACGGCGGTGCAATCCTTGGTATCAGCGCAGCTCAGACCCCGGAATAAATTGCCTGCTGAGCCGGCTGCAGATATGGCCGAAGCCCAGGTCCCAGCTGATTCGATCGCGTAGACATCGCCGATCGCCGTGCAGTCGCCGACATCCGCACAGCTCACTCCATCGAAGGCGCCGCTGCCCGATACTGAGATCTCCGCTGGAGCCCCGAAGCCAGTTATGACCGCGCCCGTCGCGGAATTCGCGGAAGCCGGGAAAAAAGCTAGCGCAGTGACGCCGATAACGGTCAGGAGACTGGGTAACGCCAACCCGCGCACGTGGCCTCGGCCCGCATACCTCGGCCTCAATGAGGTGGCATTGCGCCCATGCAGCCGCCCATCAAGCGTCCTGCCATGCTCCGCCGAGCTAGATCCTGCCTGTCCCAGCGATGACATGTCCAGCCTCACGACGTCAGATATCTTCTGAACGGCTCGCTGCCGACTCTAGTGGGGGCTGTCAAGTTAAACGATCCGCAGCCAAGTGTCGGTAACCGACCGGGAGAAGTTGATCTCCCAAATCCTCCCAAGACAGCGAAAGTCCCCAGTCCGCGAGGCGGACGGGGATGATGTAGGAAGTCTCTGACCTGGCCTGATGACCGGATCTTGCTGGTGGGCGATACTGGGATCGAACCAGTGACCTCCTCGGTGTGAACGAGGCGCTCTCCCGCTGAGCCAATCGCCCGCGCCGCAGGGGCGTCGAAGCCGTTCCTGCGGGCCATCACAGAGTAGCGCATCCAACTGCCAGCCGGCAGCAAAGATCGCCCCTGACGCAAGATGTCCTGCGCCTGCCCGACACTGGTCTGAGATCACCTCAGGACCCGGGCCGCAGCTCACGGCACGGGCCTCGCGGCAAAGTTATGCCTAAGCTTTGCCGCACGCAGAGTGAGACGAAGGTCACACCGCGTTAGAGCAGGTCACAGGAACAGTCCGCGCGAAATTCTGCGTTTTGCATCCTGAAGCGTTTGCCCAGGTCACGAGTGTTTTGATGATCAGTGACCGACGTTACGAGCGGCGGAGTTCGCGGAATCTTCCCCCCAAGCAATTAATTCTGCGAAACCAGTGCCATCAAATGCGATGGCAACCGCACCAATTACGCATGACGGTTTTCCGTGATGCACAAAGGCAAAGGTCATAACCCCATGATGAACAGCGTTACGGTCTCCGCTGAGCTGGGCCTCAGCCTGGTGGTCCCCGAGCACGGTGCCGTTCCACTGGTGGCCAGTCTCGACTACTGTGCTGATGATCCTTATGCGATCAAGATGGCATTTCATGTCGGTGCGGATGAGCCGGTTGAGTGGATTTTCGGGCGTGAACTACTCGCAGCAGGACTCGATGCACCGGTTGGCGAAGGTGACGTCCAAGTGTGGCCGGATGACTCCGATGACGCTGACGTGCTGAACATCGCGCTCTCCTCCCCGTTCGGAGAGGCGCATTTCGAGGCACCGCTCAGCGACACCGCCGAGTTCTTGAAGAGCACGTACGGCATCGTCCCCGCCGGTGCCGAGAGTGACTTCATCGACGTGGACAGCGAGCTCGACGACTTGCTCTGGCAGGCGTGAGCGATCAGCGAGTCTGGGTCCGGGTGCCGCGCGATCAGCGCACCGCACCCGGACTCAGCCGCTTAGCAACTGATCAGGGATCGATCAGCTCGGCAGCACGCTGCTTAAAGATCTCGGCGGCCTTTCTAGTCACCGGGCCAGGCGCGGCGGGCAGCGGATTTCCGTTGACGTTCCTGATCGGCTGCACGTCCCTGGTCGTCCCGGAAAGAAACGCCTCATCCGCTTCGGCCAGCGCGGCTAGCGGCAGGTCAGCCTCGTCAGCGCCGACCCACTCGATGACCAGTGCCCGCGTCACTCCGGCCAGGCAGCCAGATGACAACGGCGGCGTCAGGATCTTGCCGCTCTTTACCACGAACACGTTGGTGCCAGTGCCCTCACAGAGCTGGTCGACCGTGTTAGGGAAGATAGCCTCGCTGCCGCCACGCTCGTTGGCGTACGCCAGCGCACGCACGTTCTCGCCGTAGGACGTGGTCTTGAGCCCGGACAGCGCGCCCCGCTCGTTGCGTGGCCACGGCACGGTCACGACGTCCACGGCAGCAGCAGGCAGCGGCTGCTCGGCCATCGCCACGATCGCGGTGGCTGGCGATCCAGCGGTACGCTCGGAGCCGAGCGGCGCGAGACCCGCGGTGAACGTGATCCGCATCCGCGCCAGCACCGGCGCTCCAGACTCGGCGACGACGGCCAGCGCACCTGCCCTGATGGCGTCCAGATCCGGCTCAGGCAGCCCGAGCCCCAAGGCCGAACGACGCAGCCGCTGCAGATGACGAGTCATCGCGAACGGCACGCCAGCGGCGACCTTGATCGTTTCGAACACTCCGTCACCAACCACAAGTCCATGGTCGAAAACGGAGACGCGTGCATCATCTTCGGGGAGCAACTCCCCGTTTATCCATACCGTCACGACCCCGAACGCTAGCCGGTTAACCGGCCGCAGGCGAGGTCATCGCTGCTATTGCTAGTTCAAGCCACCGCAGTGCGCGCTTGCCGTTGCACAGATCTCGGGAATCAGGCCCTCAACGGCCATGATCTGGTCACTTACCTCCCGATCGGTATCCATAGCCGGAACCTTGGTACGAACCAGGTCATGCACAGCCGCCACTGACGCGGCTGGCGCGGCGATGTCAGATCGAAGCCCGATGCCCTGCGTTGCGCACAAAATCTCCACCGCCAAGCAGGTGCGCACGTTCGCGACCACCTCACGTAGCTTGCGCACCGCTGTCCACCCCATCGACACGTGATCTTCCTGCTTGCCCGAGGTGGGGATGGTGTCCACGCTGGCCGGGTGGGCGAGCACCTTGTTCTCGCTGACCAGCGACGCGGCGGTGTACTGGGCCAGCATGAAGCCCGGAGTTGGTGCCGGCCGCGGGCGCCAGGAACGGCGGCAACCCCCGGCTGAACGCCGGATCCAGCATCCTGTCCACCCGCCGCTCACTGATGCTGGCGAGCTCGGCAGATCGCCATCGCCAGCATGTCGGCGGCGAAGGCGAGCGGCTCGCCGTGGAAATTCCCTGTGGTCATGACCTCGCCGTCGGGCACGATGACCGGATTGTCGACGATGGCACCGAGTTCGGTGTCGATGATGCTCCGCGCGAACCTGAGCACGTCCCGCACCGCGCCGTGCACCTGCGGCGCACACCGCAGGCAGTACGCGTCCTGCACGGCATGCGTGCTGTCGCGATGGCTGGCCATCAATTTCGATCCTGAAAGCAAAGCGCGCAGATTGCCCGCGCTCACAAGCTGGCCTGGGTGCGGCCTGATCACCTGAACGCGCTCGTCGTAAGGCCGCCCGGTGCAAAGCAGCGCTTCCACCGACAAGGCGCAGGCCACGTCGGCCGCCTTGACCAGCATGCTCAGCGTCGTGCACCGAGAAGCGCGAGCAGCGCCTGCATCGGCTCGGTCCCGTTGACCAGCGACAGCCCCTCTTTCGGCGCCAGCACCAGCGGCTCGATGCCGTGCTCAGCCAGCACCTCGGCCGCGGCAGGCCGCCGGGCTGGCCGTCCCCGGCCGCGCGCAGCCGGCCTTCGCCGATCAGCGGCTGGGCCAGGTGCGCGAGCTGGGCCAGATCACCAGACGCGCCCACCGAGCCCTTTGCCGGGTATCACCGGCAGCAGGTCCTTGTTGAGCAGTTCGATCAGCCGGGCAGGCAGGTCGGCCCGCACCCCTGAGTACCCGGCGGCGAGAGTTCTGGCCCGCAGCAGCAGCAGCGCACGCACCGCCTGGTCGTTCAGCGGCTCGCCACCGCGGCAGCGTGCGACCGCACGATGGCGCGCTGCAGGGCTGCCAGGTCCGCTTCCCCGACCCGGGTGTCGGCGAGCGCGCCGAAGCCCGTGTTTACCCCGTAGACGGCCGCCTTGCCGCCGATCGCCTCGTTGACGACGCTGAGGCTGGCCGCCATCCGCTCCGCCACATCAGGGCCAAGCTCGGCCTTCGCCGCACCGATCGCGACGTCCACGACATCTTCCACGGTCAGAGCGTCGCCGTTGACAGTCACTGTTCGCATGCCTGACACCTGCCACTGGTACACCACATGACAAACCGGAACCCCTAGCTTGGCCCTCCAGACCCCGCCACCAGCTTGCCGCTTCCGAGATCATGCACAAGTGATTGCGACGGATGTCCGCTACGGCAATAGCCAGCGCAAACATTCGCCGGAGTCGACTTGAGCGTGATCACGGAACCAGAGGCTGGTTGGGGGCCAGCGGGCGCGAGGGGTATTGAGGTCGGCGGCAGCTACGGATGTGCGCTAGGCTTCGATTACTGTCGATCGCCGGGGCGAATTGGCGGGCGGACGAAGATCGGCTACAGTTCTGTTCGCACGCCAGCCACTGAGGGTTCCCCGGGTGGTGGGCGACCGCTCCGATGAGCGGGAAGCATGCGGACGTGGCTCAGCTGGTAGAGCATCACCTTGCCAAGGTGAGGGTCGCGGGTTCGAATCCCGTCGTCCGCTCGGAGGTGCCGGACACCGTCTCGCGTACAACGACTGTTCCGCGCGGCTCTGCAGGCACCTTGGCCGACCCCAAGCTAGGCGGCGGCCGGTGGCGGAATGGCCGAGTGGCTTAGGCAAGGGCCTGCAAAGCCCTGTACGCGGGTTCGATTCCCGCTTCCGCCTCGCGGGCGGTTAGCTCAGCGGGAGAGCGCTTCCCTGACACGGAAGAGGTCACTGGTTCAATCCCAGTACCGCCCACGATGTTCTAGCAGGTCAGAGGCCAGTTTCCGGAGTCCAAGACTGGCCTTGCTGATCATTTGTCCGTGGCTTGTCCGTAGGCTTGGCCACCAGCATCCGCCAGCTGACGACTTCGCTCGGTGGCAATCAGCATCGTGGGCTAGCTGATTTCCATGTCTCCGACCGCTCGCGAGACCTTGTCGCAGTCTCGGACTCATCGCGAACCACCGCGATCTGACTCCCTGCCGCCGGGCACATGCCCCTGCCACGCCTGCACCCAGAGGACGAGCAACCACGCCGCCTGCCCGAAGGGCCTGGCTCACAGCCGCACAGACGGCCTTGCCCGCACTCCTCCCACCCCAGATCACCCTTTGTTCAGCGGGCTCCTAGAGGGTGGCGGCATTTCGAGAGCGCGGAGGGCGGCGATTTCGAGGTCGTGGGCGGTGTCGGCGTCTGGGAGGGTCTGGGCGAGGCTGGTGACGGCGTGCAGGATGCCGCCTGCGGTGGTGTATCCGCCTTTGATGAAGCGGCTGAGGATGCCGGCCTGCTGGGTGTCGGTGAAGCGCAGGCACTGGGAGACGATCTCGACCGCAGCCTGGGGGTCGGGCAGCGGGTGGCTGGCCTGGGCGCTGATCGTCCGGATTGTCCGGTCGACGTAGCCGGGGTCGAGGAAGGCGGCGACGGCGTCGGTGGTCTTGACGGTGATCAGGGCCAGGGTCTTGTCCATCGTGTTGCCGGACCAGGACACGACGCCTTCGTCGAGGCGCTCGCCGAGGTGGACGGCGCGGACAGAGTCTCGGGTGATGGTCAGGCCGTTGCGGCAGACCTGGACCACTAGGCGCGGGGTGAGGGTGAAGGCGCCGCAGCCGGTCTCGGATTCTCTGAACTTACGAAATGCGGCTGTCTGTAATTGTTTGCATGGTTTGGGTGTTAAGCGCGCGAGGGCGGGCGAGCCGCGGCCCGGCATGCCGAGGTCGGCGCTGCCAGGGACGGGACGCCGGTCGATCTGGGCTAGTTTGCCGTCCGCGGCGGCGAGGCTGGTTTTGAGGCCTTCGATCTCGCCGGGCCACCCTTGCTGCTCGGCTTCGGCGATACGGGCGATGAGGTTGTCGCGGATGTCGGCGATACGGGACCTTTGAGCTGGGTCTGGCCAGTGCATGGGACATCGCAGGCATGCGTGTTCGTGGTGGCAGGGAGTGCCGAACGCGCGGCCGCAGGTTCCTGTGGCGACCTTGCGGCGTTCGAAATGGCCGAAGAAGTCCTGCCATTCGGCGTCGGTCGGGATCCGGTATTCCTCGCCCGGCCGCAGCGCGCGGCGGCGGGCGAGGAAGGCCAGGTGCGCCTGGATGGCCTCGTCGGGGTAGACGGCCTTGTAGCCCATGGTGACGTTGATGTCGCGGTGCCCGGCGATCACTTGCGCGATGTGCGGCGGAAGCCCGTTCATGACAGCGTCGGTGATGAAGAGACGGCGGAAGTCGTGGGGGGTATAGCGCAGGGGCTGGCCGCCGGCCGGGCTGGTGATGCTGGCGTGAGCCATGGCGGTGGTGAGCATGCGGCGGATCGTCCATTCGCCGATCTGCTGGTCCTGGCGGCCGTGACGGCGCTGGAAGAGGAGCGGGGATGGCGGCAGGTAGCGGCACTCGTGCCGGTCGTAGCCGGGGACGAGCGGCATGGCGCCGGATCGTCCGCGGACGCGGCCGATGATGGCGGCGAGCACGTCCGCCAGCTCGGGGCTGACCAGCAGCAGGCGCTCGGCGTCGGTCTTGGACGGGGCGATCTGCAGAAGCGGGACCAGTTCGCCGGTGCCGGGCAGCCGGTACTGGACGAGGCTGTGGTGGCTGAGCTCGAGGAGTTCTTCGATCCGGATGCCCGTGAGCCGCAGCACCTCGATGACAGCCCAGGACCAGAACGCGTAATCATCTTCCTGGCCCAGGTCCCGGCGCTGGCCGGAGCCCGGTCCGGCTGCCCAGACCTTCGCGGCGGCGGCGTAAGGCACCACGGAACGGGTCAGGGTCTGCCCCGCGGCGGTGAACGCCTGCCCGGGCTGTGCCGCGCTGGCAGCAGCGAGCAGCGCGGCAGCGTCATCCTTGCGCTTGCCTGCTGCGCTGACCAGCAGCGGCAGCGCAGGCAGGCGCTGCCGGGTCCGGTCGTCCATGCGTGACTTGCGGTGCCGGGCGGTCTTGCGTCGCTGCAGCTCGTCCGCCCGGACCGGGCACGGCGCGGCCCACTGCGCCCACCGGGCCGGATCTTCGATAGCCCATTCCGCGAGGTCGAGGTAGAAGGCCCGGACGTGGGACATGCAATCGCGGAAATTGATCCTGGACGCGGTGACCTCAGCGCTGAAGCCGTCGCCGGTCACGGTGCGCGTGCTCTTGACCTGCAGCCGCTGCTTCCACTCGCGGGCGGTCCCCTGGGACAGGCGCAAGCTGGCGATGCCCGGGTTATGGCGTTCCAGATCTGCCCAGAACAACTTGCCGAGGATGTAGGCCAGCTGCTCCAGGCTGGAGTAGTCCAGGGCCGGCTGGCGTTCGCTGAGATAGCCGACGAGCAGGTCGCGGACCGGGCCGCAGGCGAGCTGGTAACGGTCGACCAGCTCAGCAGGGGTGCGCTGCCCCGGGGCGCGGAGCTGGCGCAGCGTGGCAGGTGCCGCGTCGCTGATGACTCCCAGGGTTCGCAGCAGCCGGTAGAACACCTCGGCCTTGACGGCCGGCCGCCTTTGGACGCCGGCTTCGCAGGTGAGCAATTCCGCGATGTCGCCGACAGTGATCTGCTCCAGGCCGCCGCCCTTGGCGCCGGCGATGACCGCGGACCGGTAAAGCGCCAGGTTCCCCGCCGGGGCGCAGACGCCGGGATCGTCGTCGCATAGCTGCCGCAACCGCGCGAACCCCGCCGGATCACGCGCCGCCGACATGACCGGGACGAGCACGCCACGCGCGGCGCCGCCCGCCGCGAACCACCGCAGCGACGGGCGCACGATGTCAGCAGCGACGGCCACCGCCAGCGCCGCGGACAACCCGGTCAGATGCCACTGCGCGTCACATCCGTGATCCGCGAGCCAGGCGGCCGGGACAGCCCGCCACCGCGAGCCGAGCCCGTCGGCTCCGCTGGCCTGCCACCGTGCCTGCCAGGTCTCCCCTGGCTGGTCGCCCAGCCAGTCAAGCAGCAGCCCGATCCCGCGGCGGCGCGCTCGCTGGCTGTCCGTCCCGCCCAGGATGAACGGCGGGCAGGTCAGCTCGCGCGTCAGCTCTCCGCGCGGCCGGACCGTGGCCGGCCAGACGCTGCTGACGGGCCGGGCGGGGAACCGGTCACAAGCCGGCGTGCCACATCGCCTGCCGGCCCGGGCGTCCCCGCGACGCGACCGGGGCCAGGCGCTGTCCCTCCAGGCAGGTCATCACTGCCTCCCGGTCCCGAACAAGGCATCCAGCGTCTCCGCGCTGTAGCCGGCTGCCGGGACTGCTGCCGGCCGGGCCGTGACCTGCCCGCCACCCTGGGCATGGTAGGCGAGCACGCGGCGGATCACGTCTTCCTTGCGCGGGGTGAGATAGATCTGGGTCGTGGTGAGCTGCGCGTGGCCGAGCACGAACTGCACGTCGGTCAGCGGCAAACCCGGATCCTCAGCCATCCGGTAGGCCGCCGTGTGCCGCAGCGCATGCAAGGTAACCGCCGATCCCGCACGGCTGGCAGCCCGCTCGAACATCCGGTGCACGGCGTGATAACCCAGCGGCCGGACAGGCTGGCGCAGCGTCCACCACAACGGCAGCCCCGCCCCCTGCGGCACCAGGCCCTGGGTCCCCGCCTGATACAAGCGCAGCCACACGAACGCATCCGGCGACGCCGGAAGATCTTGAACGTGCCGGGTTCCCTTGCGCGTGACCGTGATCAGCTGCCTGCCGGGATCGACACCGCCCTGGCTAACCGACAGCAGTTCCGATGCCCGCGCCCCGGTAGACACGTAAAACGCCACCAGCGCCCGGTCCCGGTCCGACAGCAGCTGAGCGAAGATCTCGTTGAAGACCTCGTCCGGCACGCTGCGCGGCACCCGGGACGGCACCCTCGGCCGGTAAAGCCCCGCTCGCTCGCTGCCATACGGCTCCATCGGATTGTGGTGCGCATGCGCCCGGCCGCCCTGGCGCGACCGCTCCACCGGAAACGGGTTCACCAGAGGCCCGGTCCCGCATTGCAGATGAAAGGCATAAAACCCGCGCAGCACCGTCTCGGCATGCGCCCGCACCGACACCGCATACGCCTCCGGCAACGGACCCGGGCCCGCCGGGCCGAGCACCGCCGGGCCGCCCTGCCGCCAGGACCGCCGCGGTGCCTTGCCCGCCACCAGCATCCAGCGGCAGAAATCACGAGCCTCGACCCGGGTAGCCCGGTCCCACGTCACCCCTACCGCCCACAAGAACCGGAACCACCGCAGCAGATCCATCCCGTACGAGCGCACCGTCGCAGCCGACCGTCCCGCCGCCTGCAGCTCACGAAAGAACTCCGAGACAGCCTCCACAACCACGCCCCCGGCATCAGTCAGCCGGTACGGCTCCCCCCGATCACCAGTGCCCACGACCGCCCCAGCCAGCGGCACCGCCAGCCCTAGCAGATCCCTCGGAACCTCCACGCCGTCACGCACGACAACGCACCGTAACCGGCCCCGCATCCACCTGTCACGCTTAGTACATTTCCCCGCATGTCCTCTAACCTGCGGAAACACCACGGCTAGTTCAGTCAACAGGCTGTTGGAGATGACGAAGCCGGGGAAGATGACGGGGTTGTCGGCTCCGGCGGCGCCAGTGAAGGGGCTGCGGTAACCCTGTAGGAGGGCGGGGGCGAGGGCGGAGACCTGCTCACAGACGACGCGGACGTACATCCGCCGCTCGGTCAGGTCACATCCGTCGACCTCGGCCGGCACTCCGGCCTGGCGGACCCCGTCGAGCGCAGCGAGCAAGACGTCGAGATTGTCGATTTATCCCGACCTCGGGATAAATCGACTTATGCCGAGGTGGGGGTTATCCCTATGGCCTTGTATGGATGCGGTGGTTTTCCTGGCAGGAAGGGATATTCGGCGGGTATTGGTGGTCGGGGGTCAGGATAATGCCGGTGCTGTTCACAATCCTCTGGTACCGGAGCGGGACGTTCCGGGCGAGAAGAGGAGGAGCGATGGGCGGTACGGTTTCGTGGACTCGGGGTGAGGGGCCGCTGATCTCGTTAGCGGGCGGGTTCTGGCAGGAGCTGCTGGGGCAGGGTCGCACGCCGGGTGCGGCTCGGCATCATCTGGTGCTGATGGGCCAGCTCAACCGCTGGCTTGCGGGTGAGGGGCTGGGGGCGGGTGAGCTTACGCCTGCGGTGGCCGGGCAGTTCCTGGATTTCCGGCGGTCTGGTGGCCTGCGGCCGGTTTCGCTGGCATCCCTGGCGCCGCCGTTCGATTACCTGCGGGGCGAGCATGTGCTGCCGCTGGAGCAGCCTGCGGTTCCGGACGGCCGTGATGAGCTGCTGGCCCGGTACCGGTGTCATCTGGCCGGTGACCGGGGGCTGGCTCCCGCGACGATCGGGCGGTATGAGCGGTTCGCGCGGCGTTTCCTGGCCGGGCGGGCGTCGCGCGCCGGGGGCGGGACCGGGGCTGAGGGCCTGACTGCCGGCGAGGTCGGTGGCTACCTGCTGGGTGCGGGTTCGCGGCTGGGGACGGTGGACTCGGTGAAGCGGGAGGCCGGCGATCTGCGGGCTTTACTGCGGTTCCTGTTCCTGGACGGGGTGATTGAGGTCGACCTGGGCGCTGCCATGCCGCCGGTCGCGGTCTGGCGCGGCGCGCGGCTGCCGGCGGTCATGGGCAGGCCGGAGGTGGAGTTGCTGCTGGGCGCCTGTGACCTCACGGCACGGGGGTGGCGGCGGGACCGGGCTATCCTGGCGCTGCTGGGCCGGCTGGGGCTTCGCTGCGGCGAGGTGGCCGGCCTGCAGCTCGCCGACGTGGACTGGCGCGCCGGGGAGATCGTGGTGCGGGCCAAGCGGCGCCAGGACCGGCTTCCGCTGCCGGCCGAGGTCGGCGAGGCGCTGGCGGCCTACCTGGCCGGCAGCCGCCCGGCATGCCGGTGCCGGCAGGTATTCGTCACCGTGAACGCGCCGCACCGGGCGCTTGAGCCGTGCTCGGTCACGGCAGTGGTCTACCGCGCGTGCGACCGGGCCGGGCTGGCCAGGGTGGGCGGGCACCGGCGGCGGCACGCGCTGGCTACCGAGATGCTGCGCCAGGGCGGGAACCTGACCGAGATCGCCCAGGTGCTGCGCCACTCCGACCTGGCGACCACCGCGGTCTATGCCAAGGTGGACCGGGCTGCCCTCCGCGCGGTCGCTGCGACCTGGCCGGAGGAGGGCCGGTGAGCGGCTACGCCGGGCACGCCGCAGGCTACCTGCGGCTGCGCCACGCACTGGGCACAAACTGACCTGCGACACCCGGCTGCTGCCCGGCTTTGCCGCCTACCTGGACTTGATAGCGGCCCCGGCGATCACCATCGAGGCCGTCCTGGCCTGGGCGCAAGTTCCCGGTACGAGCCCGGATGCCTGGTCGCGGCGGGTAGCGGTGGCCCGGGGATTCGCCCGCCACATGTCCGGCATCGACCCGGCCACGCAGGTCCCCCCGCAAGCACCCGGCCCCGCCCGCGGCCCTCCCGCCAGCACCGCCCCGCTACCGCACCCCACCCCATCGGGATAACCCCCACCTCGGGATAAATCGATCCGCTTATATCCATCCGACAGGAACGCCCGCGCGGCGCCGGTCCGCTGCCCGATGTTGGGCGAAGGCAGCGGATGAGGAACTTGCGGGGGTCGTGCTCGAGCCAGCCGTTGACGTTGGCGTCGTACATGGCGGGGCGCTGGTCGCGCATCCTGCGCAGGTAGAGGGCGGGATGGCGAGCTTGTCGGCCAGGCCCTGGTCGCAGACCTCGGTCGGGGTGTAGGTCCCGGTGGTCATGGTGACGCCGTCAGGGCCCAGTTGCGGGTCGGTGCCGTCGAGGGCAAGCTGGCCACAGTGGGCGCGGATCGCGGTGGCGGGGGCGACGATGTCGAGCTTGCGGGCCTGCTGGTAGCGGAGCATCGCGGCCAGGTCGCCGAGGGTGGCGTTGCGGATGCCCGCCGGTGCGGCGGGGTCGGGAGAGTCGGTGGTCATGGGTGGTGTCCTTCCGGGTGCCTGGGGCTGGTCCGGGTGGCGGGTGCCTCCCGGTGGTCAGGCGGCAGGCGCCGCGGCGGCCGGAGCCCGCACTCCGGCCGGCCCCGCGAGGGCAAGATGTTGTCCAGCGGGCCTTTCAGGACAGATCGCTGCGGCGGCTCGGTGGACGCAGCGGGCCGGCGTAGCCGGCGCCGATACTGGCCCGCGCAGGTGGACAAGATCTCTGCCCGCGCGGGGTGAGCGCAGCGAAAGGCCGGTTGCGGAAGCCGACGACACGCGCAGCCTGAACATTACCGGGAGGCCCAGCCAGGAACTCCAGCGCGGAAGACAATGCGCACACGACGGCAGACCGATCGCCGACGAGGCCGTTCGACGCTGAACCTGCAGGGTGGCTACAAGGCAAGCGGCAGAGACGTAAGCCTCTAGGCAGCCTGCAGGCAAGCGTCCGAAACATAGCTAGAAGCGAAAGAATCGTCGGCCTCGGCGAGCAGACCGGCCTACCTTGGGGCTTGGACGACTCTCCCGCGCCCTGATTTGGTCAGCGGCCGAACGCTAAGCGAACGGCCCAACCGGGTTGGGTCGTAGAGCCCGAAGCCGAGGACAGCGACGGCCTAGCCGTCCCAAGACCGCCAACAATCAGCCATGTGACCGGCCTCGTCCAACGATCATCACGATGTCAGAGGGGTAAATTAACCTTCAAGCAAGGTCTAGCGCATCTTGGCAGCCATCAGAGGGAGACAAGCCACCTGCCACCTGCTAACGCATACCCGGCCAACGGTGGCCGACGTCGTCGGCTAGGCGACCAGACAACGCAGATCAGAGCCCTAGGGAGCACGAGATGCCATCCGCGAGTGCCGATGCAGTCGACTTCCTTCAACAGATATATGCCGAACTTAACCTCGATGAAGGATTGCTGTTTCCTCCATCAACCACGCCCACCGCCAGCACTGCCGACTATTGGCAAGCAATAGGCGACTGGCTTAACCTCGCCGAGAGAATGAACGCCGATCGCATCTTCTTCGTGGGCGACGACCCGGTCATAGTCTTCTCGGCGATACCCGATGGCGCGTCACAACAAGAACTAATCAAAACGTACCGTCAAGCCTGGTCCCTCGCGCGACCACAGTGCCTCTTTCTGGCAAGTGCAGACGAGCTGAAGGTATATGACCTATCTACGCCGCCACCACGCAGCAGTGAGGACTGGCAGAGTCAACCTCTCCAAGTCCTGCAGCGTACAGCCAATGTAGCCCAGTCCCTAGCTGCCTACCAGCGCAGTCAACTCGAGTCAGGTCTGATATTCGACGAGAACAGATTCGCCGGGGCCGACCGTCGTGCCGATAAACAGCTCATAAGCGACATCGACGCCATAGCGACGGCTCTGCGGCTCGCGGGACTTTCACCTGCGTTGGCCCATACACTTATCGAACGCGTGATACTCGTCCGATATCTAGAAGACCGCCACGTTATAACTGCCGACTATCTTCTAGACATCGCGCGGCGGCATCCGGGCTGGACTTACGAAGAGCCCGTTGATGATATTCCTCTGATATTCGGCACGAGAAGTGTATTTGCCCAATGCCTACGGAACAAGGATCTTGCGTATGACATTTTTCGGCGGCTGGCGGTGGATTTTAACGGTGATCTGTTCCTCGTGGACGATAGTGAGCATGACGAGATAACCGACCACCACCTCAATCTAATATTCCATTTGCTCACCGGCGACACCAATCTATCACAGCAAAAGCTATTTCTTTGGGCATATGACTTCAGCGTGGTGCCTATCAGTCTTATTAGCTCGATGTATGAGCACTTCTACCATGCGACCAACGACGCTGACAGGGAAGACGACCGAAGCGGCACTCACTACACGCCACCCGAACTCGTCGAGTACGTCCTATCGAAGATCTTGACACCTGAAATGCTCGACCGAGAAACCGCGAGTCCTTGATCCCGCTTGCGGATCAGGCACATTTCTCGTCGAGGCATTTAGAATGATAGTAAGACACGAGACTATCAGAACCGGGATTATGCCAACCGCGAAACGACTTCAAGAGCAGCTCTTGACGCGGGTAGTAGGCGTCGATCTCAACACCGAAGCGATACGCCTTTCCGCTTTTAGCTTGTATCTCGCATACTTGAACTATCAAAGCCCTCAGGACATTCGCCAATCGGGGCCGCTGCCACGGCTCATCTATCATAAAGAACGTACAGCCTATGCCCCACTTATTGTCAATGACTTCTTCGCGCAGACCGTGTCAGAACTCGACGAAACACTGTTTGATACCGAAACTCCGCCACTGCCTAGTCTTCCATGGCCCAGTCGCTCATTTGATGTAGTAGTGGGGAATCCTCCATGGACATCACCTCGCGATGGCATTGACGGCACTGCTGAGGCGTGGGCGCGAGGAAAGCGGCTTCCGATTGGTGACCGCAGCCCTTCGCAGCTATTTCTTTGGCGCACCTTGGAGATGCTAAAGCCCGAAGGACGAGCTGCGCTGCTTGTAGCCGCGACGGTACTATACAATAGCAAGTCAAATTCTTTTCGACGAGCCTGGTTGGACCAGGTGCAACTAGAGGAAGTCGTCAATTTCACGCAAGTCAGACACATATTCTTTGCGAACGCCGTGGCTCCTTTTTGTCTGATCAAGTTTAGAACTCGTCAACAAGAAGATGGGATAACGCACTTCATCTACCTGACGATCCGACCGTCGGAGCCCCTGCGAACAACTCGCGCAATGGCGTACGGCCAGTTCGATCGCCGACTGGTTCGGCAAGATGCCGTGAGACAACGCGACTATCTTTGGAAAGTCTATGCTTGGGGAAGCCATCACGATGAAGCGCTTATGGAGCGTCTGGATCAAGAACAACCGCTACGATCCGTGCTGCCCGATAAAGGCTTCATAGGTGGCTACGGCTACCAGCTCGGCCACGACGAGCCCGACGAAATTCTTCAAACGCTTCCATCACTCCGTATGTTTGAGCCGTGGGGGCCGGTTGATCCTTCGTGGCTGGAGCGCCCCCCTGTCGGCGTGAAGCGCCAACCTCAAGAGTTGCTGTACCGCGGCCTCAGATTGCTCGTGAGCCGAGGCGTCAAGGTCGGGTTTGGTCCTTACGTCAGGCTGGAAGACAGTCCACTTACGTACCGCCATCACATCTATGGAATACCACTAAGCAGAATCCCTCGATGGCAGGCGAAGCTACTATTCGGAACAATACTGTCCTCACTCGGGCGCTATCGGCTATTTATGACGTCTGGATCCTGGGCCGTTTGGCATGACTCCATCGTTTCGAGAGATCTTCTGCGACTTCCAGTCCGGCTAAGCACGCAGTATGATCCACATGTTGTCGCAATATGTGATGTCGTCGATGAGATAAGAGCGTGGAACCCCCCGGAACTGCACTACGCTGATCAGCGCACCGAGCCAACTGAACTTCTTAGACGACTCGACCAGAGTGTTATGGAGCTGTTCGAACTAGGGGTAGCCGAGAGAGATCTGATCGAAGACTGGAGACGGTTTAGTCTTCAGTTTGACGCATTCGGATCAAGGTCAGTGTCGGGGGTTGATGATGGGATATCTTCTCAAGGCCGCCTTTCTGATGGAATGAGACTCGAAGCGCTACCATCTCCTCTCTCTGACTACGTCCAGGTGTTCGTCAATCGATGGAATCGCGAGCTGTCAGATACAGCATCGCTTACCTGGCAGATTGTTGCATCTGACGGGAGCCCTCTGATAGCAGCGATATTCCGAGCGGTTGAGAGTTCTCCGCGCTTGGAGTCTGAGAGTTTCGATGCCGGGATGCTTGAACTTGAGAAGTGGATATCTACTCTCGGCACATTGAGCAACAATATGCCTTCCGATATGGGCAGGACGATTACCACTGAAGGTGTAATTCGCGTAGTTGGAAGCGACTACTTTGTTATTGTCAAGCGAAATGAGCGGCGGCTCTGGTCTGCTTCGGCTGCCCGCGAGGATTTTGAGGCTACCCTCCTTGGCGCTATGAGACTTGAGGTGCGATGACCGGGCCGACCTTTTTCGCGCGCGCTGGCTTGCGCGCTCGATACGAGCAGACGTTAATGGACGTCGTGATTGAGGCTATCCAGCTCCTTGAAGATAAAGATCTTTCGGAGAATGAGAAAAGTTTGAATCGCAAATTGTACCAACACATCCTTGCCACCTACAAGGCGCGAGCTATGCGCGGCGAGGACGTGCCGGACTTTGCGCCCGCGTTCGATGCTCCAAACCCTCCAATGACGGCTGAAGAGGTGCCGAGCGAGAGAAAGCGCCCCGACCTACGATGGGATCTGGTGGATCATCATCTCGATCCGTTGTCGGTACTGTCGTTCGCTGTCGAGTGCAAGCGGCTTCGAAGCCCTTCTCACGGGCAACATTTCAACGATGAGTACGCAGTCAATGGGATCGCCCGTTTCGTAAATGAAGGACACCGCTATGGCGAGAATATGTCCTGCGGTGCAATGATTGGCTACTGGCAGAATATGAGCCGCAGAGCCATCCTCGTCGAGGTGAACACGGCGCTGACTAGGCTCAGTCTTCCTGTGCTCACATTTCCGGATGACGTTCGGAGCTCTCTACATGAGGCGGATCAGATTCTGGAGAGGACGTTTGAAATGAACCCTTATCGCCTGCGCCATTTTTGGCTCGACATGAGGAGCAATGCTGCCGTTGTTGCCGCCGAACGAGCTGAGCTTGCCGCGCGGGTTTCCGAGGCGGCGACGGCGACAGGGAGGAAGGACGCGCTTCATGGCGAGGGCAAGACTGGGTCGGATGCGGAAGCCAGCATCTGACCACAGTCTCGGAGCCGTGTGGTCCAGCGCGGGACCGGAGCGCTGCGTGCGGTCGGGCTTATATAGCTACAACACACGACTCGGTGTGCACTGAGAGGCGCGATGGTTTGCCGCTTGCTCATACTAGGAGCGGCTACCGCCATGAATACGCTGTCCGAATCTGGGAGTGGGTTGGGAGCGGCGACGCGCTGTCAAGGTCGGTCAGACACGGTAAGGGAACGCCGTTCGATCCGGTTGACCTGCGGATACATCGGCCAGCTGCTGCTATAGCTGCCTGCGCGCTCTGTTCGCATGTCCTGAAACTGGGCACCCTCAGCTCCACGCATTCTCCCAGGTCAGAGGTCTTTTCGGTCACCGGATGGCGACCTTGAAGATCGTTTGTCACTCAGGTGTCACCGGAATCTGGCATCAGTCGATGACATCGAGCGCGTGTAGATGGAACTGGCGACATGCGACGGCAACGCGTCCGAGGCTGTTTAAAGACTGCCTGCCCACGCTCAGGAAGTCGTCCGCATTGACACGGAAGAGATCACTTAGGCGGATGGCCAGCGACTTGGGTTCACGACGGCCGAGACAGCGCAACTCTGACCATCGGCACGATCATCTGAGTGGCTAGCTGGCGGCAGGCTGTCCAAGCACTCGGCCTTGAGCTGCCTAGCCCTCGCTAGTTCCTTACACATGGTCGAGTCCAACGGACGGCATCACCGCTGACGCGATGCTCCTGCTGGCCGCGGGCGGCCTGACGCTGGTAAGCCGTCGCTGGGCAGGGCGTTGGCGACTCCTTCAGCTGTCATTGTTTCCAAGGTGCGCAGCGCCGGAGGTAGGGGTGCCCTACTATCTGCTTGTCATGGAGATAATTCCCGACAAGCGAAAAGTGATCCGCCTCGTTGAGCAGGCTCATGAAGGCAAGATTTGCCTTCCTAACTTCCAGCGAGATTTTGTATGGACCCGCGAAGAGGTTGCCGATCTCGTTCGGTCGATAGTTCGAGGGTACTTCATCGGTTCACTGCTGCTCCTGCGATGTGACGCAGAGAATCCGCCGTTTGCGCCGATTTACCTCCGAGGGAGCAATCCGGCACAAAGTGAACCGCGACCTGAGCTGCTTGTCTTGGACGGGCAGCAGCGGCTTTCTTCGCTCATTTATGCGCTCACAGCGCCCGACCTATCGCTCAAGGACTCCAGCCAGCGACGCTGGTTCTTCGTAAATCTGGATCTGTTGCTGAACGAACCGGACAATGATGAAGTGGTCTTTGATCGGTCGGGACGAGAGCTGCGAGGACTGGATAGTCGGGAGTTGCAGTATGAACAACGTATCCTTCCGTGCACCGAACTCTTCACCCAGGACGCCTACTATCAGTGGCGGGATGGTTATGACGACTGGGCGCGCGACAAGTCACCAGAACTGCATGACACATACCGCTCTGTTTGGCGAAACGCCTGGACGAACGCCGTAACCGCTTTTCAGAACTTCGAAGCTCCTCTTGTCGAACTGCCGAAGGTCAGTGATTCCGACAGCGAGGCGATCGGCCGAGTCTGCGCGATCTTCGAGAAGTTGAACTCGACCGGAGTGGATCTGTCCGTCTACGACCTCCTCACCGCGCGACTCTATAGGTCGGGCATCCGCCTCCATGATCTGTGGAATGAGTCGTGCATGGCCCATCCACGTCTTCGCGCCTGGTCAAAGGGAAAGGCCGACGAGCACAAGTTCGGCGTGTTGGTGCTTCGCACCCTCGCACTCCTGCGCGGCCTGGATCCTAAGCCGCGTATCTTGATCGACCTCGCCGCTCCGGATTTCGAGGTGGACTGGCGCCGCGCCACGGCAGCCATCGAGCGAGCGCTTGAGTTGATAACATTCGTCGCGCCTGATGGCTTCGGGGTCTTCGCGGAGAAGTGGCTTCCAGGGTTCGGTGTCATCCCGATTCTTGCCGCGCTTCGGGCCGAAATCGATGAGCGCAAGCTGGGTGGGCAAGAACGAGCAGACCTGCGCCGCTGGTATTGGTGCAATGTCTTCCTGGAGCGCTATTCGAGTGCAGTCGAAAGTAAATCCAGGAAAGATTACTCCCAGATGATGCGATACTGGCTAGAAGAGGCCCCAGAGCCGGAAGTATTCCGCGAGGCGCAGGACTGGATTGGTGGCCCAGGATTCCGCATTCGCGGCTCAGCAAGCTATGCGAGCGCGGTATATAGCGGCGTCTTCTGCCTGTTGGCTATACGGAATGCTCGCGACTGGCGACGGGGCGAAGACATTCGACTGCAAGAGCTACAAGACCACCACATCTTCCCACGTGCCTACCTGAAGCGGCACGGCATAACCAAGCGCGTAGAAGTGAACACGATCGCGGGTCGAACCCTCATCTCGAACGAGACCAACAATAAAGTCAAGGATAAGGCTCCCGCCGATTACCTCAACGATCCAGATATCATGCGCACCGCATCGCGCAGTGATCTTGTCCGGCCACACTTCATCGAAGATGCGACCTGCGACATCGCCCTGGCCGCCACAGAGGACCTGACGAACGGCGAAGCGGCCCACGTCTACGGTCTATTCCTTCAAGCGCGTGAGACAGAGATCATCAAGGAGATAAGGCGCGTGTGCGGTGTCGCCGAAGGTCAGCCATCTTCTGAGTCGGCCACTGCGCAGGACCTTGTTGCCGAGGATGTGACAGCCGACAGCGACCTGGCCGACGATGAACTCGTCGACGACCTGGTGTTCGAGCAGGCGTGAAGGAAAGCCACGACCGTCGCCCAGTTTTCGCTGGATACTCCCTCGTCGGAGCTATCAGTCAACGTTCGGGGACCATTCCTCGGCGAAGGTTTCCATCTGACGCAGGACGAGTTCGGTGGCGGTGGGCTGTGCGTCGGGTGGGTAGCCGTAGCGGGCGAGCAAGCGCTTGATGGTGGAGCGGAGCTTTGCGCGGACGTCGTCGCGGGAGACCCAGTCGGTGCTGACGTCGCGGCGCAGGGACTTGACCAGGTCACGGGCGATATTGGCCAGGACACCGGTGCCCATCTCTGTGACGGCCGACTCGTTTTGGGCGACTGCGTCGTAGAAGGCGAGTTCGTCGCTGGTGAGGGCCGGAGCGAATTGCTGCCCGCGGTTGGCGTCGGCCGAGACCTCCCTGGCCATCGCGACCAGTTCGGCGATCACCTGAGCGGCGCTCAAGTTCTGATTGGTGTAGCGGGTCATCAAGGCCACCAGCCGATTGGAGAAGCTCTGCTGGCGGACGATGTTGTGGCGGGTGACCCTGCGCATCTCCTGCTCGACCAACCGCCGCAAAGCCTCGATGGCCAACTGCGGGTTGCGCGCCCGCTGCATCCGCTCGATGAACGCCTCGTCCAGGTGCGACAGGTCCGGGCGGGGGATGCCCGCCGCCTCGTACAGGTCAGTGACCTCACCGGCCTCGACCGCCCCCGCGGTGAGTTGGCGCAGATACAACTCCACTTCCGCCGGGATCGGCAGCCCTCGCGCCCGGCGGTCCTCGGCGTCGAATTTGGCCATCCAGACCCGGATCTCCTCGAAGAAAGCGATGTCGTCCCGGTGGGCGCCCATGTCCTTGTGGCTGGAGCACAAGGCGTACAGGCGGGCCAGCTTCGAGGCCGCAGTCCGGAACCGCTCAGCTAGGGTCGGCTCACCCTCATCGACCTGGTTGCCGACGGTAGCGGGGTCACGCAGGTAGTTGACCGCACCCAGCACCGCGTTCAGAAACGCCCTCGGGGAGCGGGCCGCCTTCCTGGCGCGCCAGTTATACCCGGCCAGGATCACATTGCCGATCACGTCGATCAGGTCCCGGACCTTGGCGATCGCCTCGTCCAGGTCTCGGCCCAGCGGCTTGGCGCGCTGGTCGTTCGCGGTGTACTCGGCCAGCGCCGCGTACAGGTTCTCTGTTAGCGGGGCGTAACCGACCAGCAGGCCGTCCTGCTTGTCACGGAACGTGCGGTTCACCCGGGCTAGCGCCTGCATCAGTGCAGCCCCGCGCATCGGCCGGTCCAAGTACAGGGTGTGCAGCGGCGGGGAGTCGAACCCAGTCAGCCACATGGACTGGACGATGACCAGTTCCAGATCGTCATCGATGTCCTTCGCGCGGCGCTGGACCAGCTTGTTCTGCGACGGCCGCCGCACGTGCACCTGGATGTCCTCTGAGTCGCTTGGCCCGCCGGTGTAGACAACCTTGACCTTGCCTTTGTCGATGTCATCGTGGTGCCAGTCCGGCCCTATGGCGATAATTTGCCGGTACAGATCAGCGCAGATCTGCCGGGTTGCACACACGATAATGCCCTTGCCTGGGCCGCCGATGAACTTGCGCATCTGCTCTGACCGGCATTCCCAGTGCGCGACTAGGTCTTCGGCGAGCCTGCGCACCCGGTCTGGCGCCCCGTAGACGGCGTTCATGACGGCCACAGCCTGCTGGATGCGTTCCCGTTCGGAATCGTCCAGGCCGGCCGTGACCTCGTCGGCCCGCTCGTCGATCAGTTCCGGGTCCACGTCGCCGGGCAGATCGACCGGAATGAGGCGTGGCTCGTAGTAGACGGGGACAGTGGCCCCGTCGTCCACCGCGCGGGTCAGGTCATAGATGTCGATATAGTCGCCGAAGACGTCCCGTGTGTTGTGGTCCGCCTCGGAGACCGGAGTGCCGGTGAACGCGATCATCGTGGCATGCGGCAACGCGTCGCGCAGATGGCGGGCGTAGCCGTTCAGATCGTCGTAGTGGCTGCGATGCGCCTCGTCCACGATGACGATGACGTTGCGCCGGTCCGAGAGCAGCGGATGCGCCCGGCCGGACTCGCGTTCTTCTTTAGTGCGGCCGAACTTTTGCAGCGTGGTGAACAGGATGCCGCCGCTGCGGCGCCTTGCGAGCTCCTCCCGCAACTGGCCACGGCTCATCACCTGCAGCGGGGCTTCCGGCAGCAGTTCGCTGGCCTCGAAGGTGCCATATAGCTGATCGTCCAGGTCGGTCCGGTCGGTGAGCACGACAAGTGTCGGGTTGCCCAGCGACCGGTGTCGCAGCACCTGGTTCGCGTACAGCTCCATCTCCATCGACTTGCCGGAGCCCTGGGTGTGCCAGACCACGCCCGCGTGCCCGTTGCTGCGCACCGCCTCCAGCGTCTTGGTGACGGCTCTGGACACCGCGAAGTACTGATGCGGCTTGGCGATCCTCTTCACCATCGCGCCGTCCGGATGCGCGAACGCGACGTAGCCGCCCAGAATCTCAATGAACCGCCGCTGCTGGAACAGCCCATGCAGCAGCAGGTTGATCGCCAGATCGGCATCGCTTTCGCCCGGCTGCGGAACAGGCTTGCCCTCGTCATCGACATTCCACGGCGCATAATGCTCGAAGGGTGTGAACGCGGTCCCGTATCGAGCGGTGATCCCGTCGCTCACCACGCACGCCACGTTGCATCGGAACGCCAGCGGCAGTTCTCGTACGTACGTCATTACCTGTGCGTGTGCACCCTCCAGGCCAGCGTTCTCATCTCCCGCCTTCTTCACCTCGACGACCCCCAGCGGCAACCCATTCACATATAGAACGATGTCGAACCGGCGCTTGTGATCCCCGTCGATGACAACCACCTGGTTCGCGGCCAGGAAGTCGTTCGCATGCGGATCGGCATAGTCGATCAGCCTGATCGTCGGGTTGTGCTCCGCCCCGTGCTCGTCGGTGTAGACAACGCTACGGATCCCCTCCGTCAGATACTGGTGCACCCGCCGGTTCTCTTCCCCGGCGTCACGCGATGTCGGAGACAGCACGCACTGCATCGCGTCCTGAACGGCCGATGCGGCTAGTCCGGGATTGATCCTCTCTATCGCCGCCCGCAACCGGGCAGGAATGATCAGCTCGGCCCACGACTCTCGCTCTCCCGACCCGGGCGCGATCTTCTTCCCCTCAACGGCCTGCCACGCCAGCTCCCCCAGCGTATCCATCCCAAGCGTTTCCCAGTCAGCCTCACTCATCCCCGACTTGCTCATGTCGCATCCTCAACAGCCCGCTCCGCATCCCGCACCCTTATCTCGCCCGACATCAACTTCGGCAGTAGCGCGTCACGGAACTCAAGCAAAAACTGACTCTCACGCTGACGCAGCGCGCCGAAATGAACCAGATTCCTAAGACGATCAATGAGCGCCACATCATAAGGGGGGCTTGGTAGCTTTACTGGGAGATTGACTATCAAATCCGTTGCCAGGCGGCCGGCCCCGTGGCCAGCGTGGTCCACGAGGTTGAGAATTTCGGAACTACGTGATCGGATCGCCAGGAACAATAGGATCGAATCGATTCCATTGACCGGAAGAAGGGCCTTACAATCTTGGCCGAACGCAACTTCTCGCTGAGTCAGTCCGATTCGGAACTCTGAGTCGAGACTTGATCCGCGAACAACGAAAAGAATGGTGTCGCGAGGTATGAGGCGAGTTCCGTGCTCGGCCCCGAGTTGAGTTAGTTTGCGATCGGAATGGAAAATCCACGGTGACTTGAGACTCAGTGCCGATATCCACGGTATGTCGCCGCTCCAATATGATGGTTCTGCTGTGCTCGGCGTTCCACCAGACAACCAGCGAGCACTCTTGCCCATGGGAAGCGACTGCCAGGAATCGCTTTTCGCCTCATCGTCGTAAAGCGCCTGCGCGAGCGCCAACGATGTCCACGCGATACGCTCATTAAGTGCGATCTTGTCATCGAGCGCGCCTAGCAACTGGCCCACGGACGTCTGGATTGCCAAATCAGGGAGTTCGAAAGTGAAGTCACCGATCTGCCTTGCGCTAATATGAGGTACAGCCGTGCCCGTCTGCATTCCGAGGATATAATTTGTAAACTGAGGGCTTCCGATTATGCGGGCAAGGAAACGCTGGTCGAGGCCGGAACGTGCGCGAAGGCAAGCCACGCGTTGAACCAGTAGGCTCGGTATGTCGTCCGGCCTAAGCTCAGCATATTTTAGCCCAGCCTCTATCCACGGGCGATCCATCGCGAGGATTACATCACCGGTACGAAGCCGATATGAACTGTACAGACTTGCCTGGTGAGAAGGCCAGCGTTTCGCGTTATCCCAACGGATACGACCCTGACCTACATTGTCACCGCGGAGAAGCCTTACTGCATCCAAGTCATTAACATATCCAGAACTCTTGAACGGATTGCCGGTGATGATTTCCGTGACATCGCCTAGGCGTGTTGTTTCAGACATCCAGGCGCTCCACCTGGGTGCGGATTATCTGTGCAAGACGGTCGGATTCGTCGAGGTGGGCTCTGAGCTCTTTGCTGAGGCGCTGGATCTTATCGGCGATGGGTTCGGCGTCGTCGTCTTCGGTTTCGGCGGCGCCAACGTAGCGGCCGGGAGTGAGGACGTGGTTGTGCTCACGGATCTTCTCGATTGGCACCGAATAGCAGAAGCCGGGGATATCTTCATACTTTCGGTCGGCCATCTTGGGGGAGGGGGTGCCGCGCCAGGCGTGGTAGGTACCGGCGACGCGAGCGAGTTCTTCGGTGGTCAGGACCCGTTCGGTGCGGTTGATCAGAACGCCCATCGAGCGGGTATCGATGAACAAGACTTCGCCGCCGCGGTCGATGAGGTCCTTGGCGCCCTGAGAAGACTTGTCTTTAGCGAGGAACCACAGGCATGCGGGGATAGAAGTAGTTCTGAACAGTTGGGGCGGCAGGGCGATCATGCAGGCGACCAGGTCGGCTTCTACCATGGCGGCGCGGATTTCGCCTTCTCCGGATTGCTGGGAGGACATGGAGCCGTTGGCGAGGACGACGCCGGCGGTGCCGCGTTCGCCCAGCTTGTAGATCATGTGCTGGAGCCAGGCGAAGTTGGCGTTGCTGGCTGGGGGGACGCCGTAACGCCAGCGGGGGTCGTCGGCCCTGCGGGCCCAGTCGGACATGTTGAAGGGCGGGTTGGCGAGGATGAAGTCGGCCCTGATGTCGGGATGCTTGTCCTCGCGAAAGGTGTCTTCCCACCGGCTGCTGAGGTCGCCGCTGATGCCATGGATGGCGAGGTTCATCTTGGCCAGCCGCCAGGTGCGCTCGTTAGATTCCTGACCGTAGACGGCGAGGTCGTCGCGGCGGCCGCGGTGGGCTAGGACGAACTTCTCGGCCTGGACGAACATGCCGCCCGAACCGCAGCACGGGTCGTAGACCCGGCCTGAGTACGGTTCCAGGATTTCGACTAGGAGTCGGACGACGCTAGCAGGGGTGTAGAACTCCCCGCCGCGTTTGCCTTCGGCCCGGGCGAACCGTTCCAGGAAGTATTCGTAGACTTCCCCGAGCACATCCCGGGCTGATTTGCCGTCGTGGCCGGTGAAGCGGGCATCTCCGATCAAGTCGACCAGTTCGGCGAGGCGGCGCTGATCTGCGTTGTCGCGGTTGAAGATCTTGGGCAGCACGCCGGTGAGAGACTCGTTCGCCTTCATGATCGAGTCCATCGCGGCGTCTATGATCTCGCCGGGATTGCCGCCCTTGGTCTGCTGAGACAGCACATGCCAGCGGGCAGTCTCGGGCACCCAGAACACGCCTTCGCGCTTGTATTCGTCCACGTCGTCGAGGAATGCCTCTACCTGGGACTCCGGGACGCCGTCAGCGAGCACTTCGGCACGGATTTGCTCCCGGCGCTCGGCGAAGGAGTCCGAGACGTACTTCAGGAACACCATGCCCAGGACGAAGTCCTTGTACTGGGTCGCGTCCATTGAGCCGCGGAGCTTGTCGGCGGCCCTCCACAGGGTGTCGCGCAAGTCGCGAGTGCTCATCATGCCAGGCAGCGTTACCTGGTCGGCCTTTTTCCGGGGTGGCAATGGGTCTCCTATTGGCCAGCGTGAACGGTCGGAGAGGCGGTGAATGTAAGCCTTCCATCGAGGAGGCCGGACAGAGTGACATCCCGCAACTCGGCGAGCAGGTCAAGTTCCTGCTGGGCTGTTTCGTGGCGGGCGTCGAGATCGGTGAGGAACTGGTCCAGGAACCCCACCTCGGCAGGGGTAAGTAGCGGGATCTCGTGTTCTTCCAGTCGCCGGGCCGGGCGGACCGCACCCGCTGGGCGTAGGCTTGGCACCTGGCCCGCCAGAAGCCCGGCTAGGGTCCGGGGGGTGAAGGAGTCGCATTCTGTTTGGGGGATGCGCAGCACCTTGGCGGGGAACTCGGCAACCGCAAGGCCGTCGTGGTCGATCAGCACCCGGAACTCGGGGGTAGTCGTCACGATTACATCGCCAGGTTCGGTGAGTTGTGCCCGCTGGTGCGCGGCTAGCGCTATACGGTCGATTCGGCGGTTACCACAGCGGACCCGGCCCAGAAGTTCCGGTACCCCGAGGACGTCGTGATGACCGTCCCCACCGATTGACACACCGCGCAGCCGGGCGCCGGGCTTGATGATCAGGCGGCGGCTCTTCGCGAGTGCGCCGATAGTCTGCCGGGGTAGCGATGCGGGGACGCCGGCCGCGACCTGGCTCTGGACCGACTGCTTCGCCGACGTGGCATTCGCCGCAAGGCGGTTGAGTCCTGCTTCAATATCGGTCACGCGGCTGACTAGGTCCGACCCGGTCGTTACGCACCGGGAAATGGCGGCCGACCGACGGGCAGTCAATGGGCGCAGTTCGTTCACCAGGTCGCTGACCTTCACCTGTACCCCGAACACGCGAGTGTGCGCATGCGGACGGTAACCATCGCGCCGCCAGGTGACGACATCCTCTACCAATGCTGCGGTGACCTCGCCAGTCAGTTCCCGGTCGGATACGTCGGCGAGCAGTACCCAGCCGGGCCACGGCGAGTCGCAGGCAGAAGTAAGTACCCACAGAGCGAGTTCGTAGCCGGGGCGGAACGGAGTCAGCCCGCCCGGCAGCTTGATGATCGCTTCCACCGTCCCGCTGGACAGCAGCTCGGCGCGCGTCAGTTCGGCCTGAGAATAGGCCGGCAGGTCCCCGGCCAGCACATCAGCGGGGCCGAGCACGACGGCCGTGCTGCCCGGGGCGAGGCGCAGGGAGATGTCATCCAGGTGGTCCATGACCCCAGCTGGGGACCGGGATTCGCCGGGGACATAGGGGATCTGGGTGACAATGACGTCCGGGGCAGTCCACTTCTCGGGCAGACTCGCACTGATCGCCAGTTGCAGGCCGTCCGGACCCACGCCCTGGACGGATAGCCTCCGCGCCGTGAGCCGGGCGAGGAAGCCGTCGGCTTCAGCTGCCTGAAAAGTCAGGTCATAGTCGGGCCCGGCAGTGTCGGCCACGGCCGTGAGCAGATCGCCTGGGCCCGCAAATGGGTCGCAGACCCAGATGGTGCGGTCCCGTGCGCGTTCACTGGCACCGGACAAGCCCGCGACTAGGCGGGCCAGTTCGGGGGGGACGGTGCGCACGTACAGGTCGCCAGCTTTGAACCGGTTCCCGGCGCTCAGGATCCGCTCAAACGCTTCCTGGCTACCCCAAGCCGCCTCGACCAATTCGTCGACAGCGGCAGCGAGCCACTGCGGGTCGGCGGGTAGTAGGGCGAGTTCGGAGCGCAGGTACCGGTCGTTGGGGTCGAGTCGGGCAGCGCGGCGCAGCAGGCCGCGCCGCAGATCGCCCGCGCCGGCCAGCGGCTCATCGTCCTGAGCCCGTACGCAGATCAGCGCGGTCACCAGCGCGATCAGGTCACGTGGCGGCAGCCCGTCGCCCAGGCCCGCCAACGTGTACAAGCCAAGGTCGGCTTCGACCCGGCCGTCTTTGTCCCGGCCGGTAGTGATCAGCCAGTCCGCTATTTGCCGGGAGTCGAACTGTGGGCTCGCTGCGTCCCCCGCTACCGGTGCGGGGAAGTCCGGGTAGCGCCGCCGCCAGGTAGTCACGACCGGCCGCTTGACCTGGGCCAGTTCGGCTATCTCCGTCATCGACATCGGGAGTGTCCGGCGAGCGGCGGACGCCGGACCGGCGTACACCTCCATGGCCATGCTCACCGTCCGGATGCTCGGGGTCGCGCACTGCGGTGAACGGTGCGTGAGTGCACTGTATCTCAAGTTGTCGGACTTTCAATTCTTCGATCTTGATAACCCCTGTTATCAAAAATCGCCTCCCTCAAAATGAGACGGTGCCCTACGGTATATCCAGGCCGTCGCCGAGCAAGTCGGCGATGTACTTTCAGCGGCTCGCCACATCACTGGGACAAAAGCTCGATGGCTGGACCCATCGAGTGAACGCAGCTCGCTCCGCCGAGCTTGGGACCGAATCAGACTTTTCCGGGCGTTTAGTCTGACGGCGATCAGTAGTACCGCAGTCGGCTTAATTATCGAAACAGGAACAAGCTCATGAGAGTAAACATTTTCCGCATACCCGCATCTGAGCGCGAGGCCATGATCTTGAAGCTCAAGGCCAGCCAGATGGAAGCTATCAGCACCGCCAACTATGACGGCTGGACCGGCACCTTCTACTTCTCAAGCAAGCCCGCTCCGACACTCGTCAGCTGGGCCAAGTCCTACGCAGACCTCTTTCCGACGGGCAAGGTTCCGACCAACCAAAGCCATTTCGCCGCGATGGTGTTGATAAAGGGCAACGAGTGCTTCGCGATCAGCTACGGCAAGACCCACTTCTACTTGCGGCCCTTCTGCGACTATGACTTCGGCATCGAGCTTGCCAAGCGCATCGCCGATGACGCCGACATCCGCCAGACGGCATCTAAGCGCTTCCAGAGCCGACGGAAAAAGGACATACGCAGCTACACCTACAACACTCGACTGGTGATCGAGAGCGGAGAATCCTTCGATTACTTGCAAGCGTCAGTAAAAGCAGAGTGTCGCGAGACCTTCGGCAAGAAGGGCAAGTTCGGTACTTCAGTCGAGCTGCAGCCGACCATGACGATCAGCCAATTCGGCGAATTCGTGAACGCTCTTGACAAGGAGATCGCTAAGCCAGCGCAGTTCGCTTTGCCCCGAGCCATGATCGTCTCCGATGCCGCAGACATCGAGCGCTTCGACCAGTTGCTGATCAACGAACTAATTTCGGGCGGCGGCCCTGCCGACTTCTCGCAGAATAGCTACGACCTGTATGGTGTCGACTTCGTCTTCACCAGCGAAGGCAGCTACACGCTCAGCTGCCCCGGGTATCCGAAACAAGATCTCGACAATCTAGACATCAGTACGCTCAAGGCGTACATCGCCAACAATCATCTAGCGCCAGCGGACATCCTGCGCATCAAGATCAGGCATCAGCCCGATGACGCGCCCGGCTACGTCGAGCCCGTCAAGAATGTCCTGGACTACATCTCCGACGACGAACGGGTCCTGCTAACCAACGGCCGCTGGATGGTCTTCAACCAGGACTACCTAAACTTCCTGGACGACGCACTCAAAGAGATCAAGGTCGAGCAGACAGAGCCGCAGTTCAGCGAAATCACTATCGGCGAACCCGACTTCAACGACTCCCGTGCGATCCGTGCTGCTGGCTACTCAGTTGCCGACAAAGACTTCAGCATCTTCAGGACAAGGGCCACGACACCGATTGAAGCCTGGGACCTACGAAAAGGTTCACGAGTCTACGCAGTCAAGTTCGGTACACCTCAAAAGCTCGGTTACGTCTGCGATCAGGCAGTCGCGGTGCTTGAACTGCTCCGCAACAAGGCAGAAGTCCGGGAGATACCTAATTTCCATAGCTATTGCCTGTGGCTCGGTTACAGCAGCAGGAAGCCTCTGACCGATATCACCAAGACTGACTCGATCATACTGAAGCAAAAGATTGAGTCCTGGGCTCGTGCGGCACGGGACCTTGGTATAGAGCCGGTCATCAAGCTGAGCCACAAGCCGTATCAGCGGAAACGCTCGCCTAAATCCGCCGCAAGTTCCTCGAAGAAGCGAATTCCCGCAGCAGCTTGTGACTCTTAGCCGAAGCGATTCCCTCACATCAGTCGGCTTATTCTGCCAATGCGGCGAACTCGCCTCTGCGGACGCCAACGAGGAAGGCGGCCCACTCGGCGGGAGTGAAGTGCAGGACACTGCCGGATCCTTACTGTCGCGGATGCCGACGTGTCCGTTGCTCAGCCGCGCCGCTTCGACGCAATTGCCGTTGGAGAAACTGAACGAGCTTTTGACCCACGTCGACCGCAGGACGCCGCCGTTGCCTTGTTCCGCATCACCCACGCCCTTGCTCCTGCCATTGCGGCACCTTCTAAGCATTTACTTAGCACGGCGCAACGCGCGTCCGCTATGCAGGATAGTGCCGCTCAGTGCCGTTTGGTCTTAAGCATCCGACGGGCGGACTATGAGGGTCACGAATGTTACCTCGCGCGAACAGCGCGGCTAATTCGCCTACCGTCCTGCCGACAGATTACAGCGAGTGTCGTTGACTGATCTTTTAACTCAAAGCCTTGTTTTGCGTACCTAGTAAGTTCGGGGGATAAATACGGGATCAGCGACAGGTGCGTAGCAAGATATTCTTAAGCATTGTTTATCTGGACCGAGCGCGGTCCAGATAAACAATGCGGTCGGCTGTCGGGCCGATCTGGTGGTTCCGACCGGGCGCGGTCGGAAGGGTGGCCGGGGAGCTGGTGGTGGCATGGCGGAGGGTTTGGTGCGGCGGCGGGGACGGCAGCCGGTGTCGCGGTCGCGGGTGGTGCAGTTCTCGCTGACCGAGGACGAGTTCGCTGAGGTCAGTGCTGCTGCGGGGCGGTTAGGGCTGGCGCGGGGCGCGTATGCGGCCGAGATTGTCCTGGCGGTCGCTCGGCGGGTGGAACCACCGGTCTTGTCCCCGTTCCGCGAAGCGCTGGCGGAGGTGATGACGGCGGCCGGGCTGGTGCGCCGGGCGGGGACAAATTTGAATCAGGCGGTGGCGCGGCTGAATTCGACTGGGCAGCGCGGTGCGGATCTAGTGCCGTCGGCGGAGTTTTGCGTGCGGGTGATCCGTCGGCTGGATGAGGCGGCGGAGCAGTTGCGGCGGGCTATTCCGTGACGGAGCGGGGTGTGCTGCGGTGATCGGGAAAGTGATCCGGGGGACGGATGCTAAGCGGCTGCTGTATTACCTGTACGGGCCAGGCCGAGCGAACGAGCATGTGAATCCGCACCTGGTTGCCGGGTTCGGTGATCCGGCGGAGCTGGAGCCGGAGCGGCGACCGGATGGCGCGGCGGACGTGCGCCGCCTGGCCGGGCTACTGAACCAGCCGATCACGGCCTTGCGGCAGCCGGGGTATGACAAGCCGGTCTGGCATTGCGCCGTCCGGGCCGCGCCCCAAGATCGTGAGCTGTCCGATGAGGAGTGGGCGCAGGTCGCGGCCGGGATCATGGACCGGACTGGTCTCGCTAGGGATGGGGATGAGTGCGGTGTGCGGTGGGTTGCCGTGCGGCACGCCGCGGATCACGTGCACCTGGTGGCGACGCTGGCGCGGCTTGACGGGACGCGGCCGAGAGTCTGGAACGACTTCTACCGGATTCGTGAAGCGTGCCTGGACGCCGAGGAACGGCTCGGGCTGGTGGCGACTGCTCCGGCGGACCGAACGGCGGCGCGGCGGCCGGAACGCGCCGAGACGGAGCAGGCGAGGCGGCGTGGGTGGGCCGAGGCGCCCGGGACCAGCTCCGGCGGGAGGTGTGCACGGCAGCGGCCGGAGCGGTCACGGAGCAAGGTTTCTTCGCGAGGCTCGGTGAGGCCGGGGTGCTGGTCCGGTTGCGGTACAGCACTATCCGGCCGGAGCAGGTCACCGGTTACGCGGTCGGGTTACCGGAGCACGTCAGCAAGGATGGCGGGATGGTCTGGTACGGCGGCGGGAAGCTGGCCGCCGACCTGACCCTGCCGAAGCTGCGCGGCCGGTGGGTGGTCGGCAGCCCGGGCGCGGCGCCGGCCGGGTTGCCAGTCCTGCCGGCGAAGGGTGCATTGCGGGCGCTGGTCGCCCGGGCGGCGGCGCAGGCTGTGGATGAGCCGGGATTCTTTGCCGGATTACGTGCCGGCGGGGTGCTGGTGCGGCTGCGGTTCAGCGAAATCAGCCCTGGCCAGGTCACCGGCTACTCGGTGAGTCTGCCCGGGCATTGCAGCGCCGGCGGCGAGCAGCTATGGCATGGCGGCGGGCGGCTCGCCGACGCGTTGAGCCTGCCGCGGCTGCGCCGCCAGTGGGACAGTCGGACGGAACGCTCCGCCCGGCCAGCGCGGCGAAGTCTGGGGTTCACCGGACCGGAACGGAATGCCGCGATCGGGTACGCCGCACGTCTGGCCACCGACACCGCCGGGCACATTCACCGGGCTGCTTCCGGCGACATGGCACTGGCGGCCGACTCGGCTCACGCAACCGCGGATTTCCTGCACATAGCGGCGCGGATCACCGGCAACCACGCGCTCAGGCAGGCAGCGGCCGCGTTTGACCGGGCAGCGCGCTCACCTTACGGCCGGATTCCGGCTCCGACCAGGCAAGGGGCACAGCTGCGGTCGGCGGCGCGGCTTCTCGCGCTCGCCGGACCGGCCACGAGCGGCGGCGCCAGCACAGTCACCATGCTGGCTTCGAACCTGGCGGCGCTGGTCATCGCGGTCGCTGAGCTTCGCCATGCTCAGCAACATGCCGCACAGGCGACCGCAGCTCGCCTTGCCGTCAGGAGGCTGAAGACCATCCGTGACCATTCCGGATACGCTCCAAGGTCCGGCAGCATATCGGCCGCAATCGACGGGCCTGGCCACCAAGCGAACTCGCCGCTACCGATCGAGGTAGCCAGGCCGATAGCACCAGCGAACGGAGTTCAGCGTCCACCTCGTGATCTGGTGCAACCGCGATGCGCGGACACCGGCCCGGCCGAAGGAGCTGCGGCGGTCACTGGTGCTGGCCGGGCGCCATTTGCGCGGCGGACGGCTGTACGCAGGGGCAGGTCTCCGTAACGGAAGCACGGCATGAGGGAACTGCCGGTGACGGCGTCGACTGCTGGCATCGGTTGCACGGAGGCTATGCCGACGCAGGCGGACAGCGCGGGTTGATCTGCCAGTTGACCGAGTACGACGTATCATCGTCTGCCTACGCAGCTAGACGATTAGATACGTATACTGCAACGGTTCGGCTTGGTGCAATTGACTGCGAAGCCGGGGCCGCGAGCCAAGAGACGAGCCCGACCGTCGCGCGGGGAAGGCTGGCGGTGACCCGCATGGGTCAACGACGCCTGGACGGCATGGAAAGGGGTGTGCTTCAGGTGAATGAATTAGCGAACAACGCGATCTTCTGGTTCCTGGCGTTCATCGTTTCCGGCGCCCTGTTCTTGCTGCCAACGTTTGTCGGACTGATCCGGGGCGTCGATGCGCTGGCGCTCGTGTTTCTGGTTAACCTGATCGGCGCCCCTGTAGTGATCGGGTGGCCTGCGGCGCTGATTCTCGCTTTCGGTCCGCGCCGATCCCAGCCGACCCGGCTCGCCCCTGATGCTCGTGCTTGTCCATCGAGAACCGGATTCTCGCATTTGCGGTGAGTCGGCGGCTTCCGTGTCCGCCTGCCACCCGCGAAGCCTGCCGTGGCGAATCAGGTTATTGCCCGGTCACCACAGGCCGCCACCGAACGTGAGCGCCGCCGGGGAGCAGGCGCAAACTATCCGCCTGGATGTCCAGTAACCCAGTGGATCCTTCGTACAGCATGCAAAAGATTTCCTTACCTGCAGACTGAAAACTCAAGCTTAGAGGGCTGGCGAGGAAGTCCGCAGCAGCCGACGCCGACGCGGTGCGCCTTTCTGCCTGTGACCTGGCGCCCTGGGAATCAGGGTTGGTCGCCTGTGGCGGGATTCTCCTGAGCCTGGATGCGCGGAGACACCCGGTCTTCGCAATCGGGACATCCTTACCTTAATCACCAAATGAGGTTCCCCCGTTCCGCGGACACCAATCCGTCCGACGGGGAACCTCAAAATTCATATCGTCCGTTATGGGATCTTGCCGCCCATCAGCGGCTACTTGCCTGTCTCAAAGGTGAGTGACTCCCTGCCCGTGATGCATGGAGCAGTTCTGGCCCGTGGTCTTGCATGTGTCCCCGGTGGGCCAATACGCCAATTTCTGGCAGTAGAACTTTAGCGATATTTGGCGCCGTCATTTCGCGAGTTGGGGTGTTGGCGTGGACGGTGAGATTTGCGTGCGGTTAGGCTGCTGGTGCCGTTCTTTCTAGTTATGCGGGGAGGGATTGTGGTGGTGGGCAGGGTGGTGGAGGTGCAGTTGCCGAATGGCGTGATGGCGCTGGTGCGGGCCACGGATGTGGAGGACGGCGGGGGACGGGCGGAGAAGGTTGGCTGGAAGGACCCGCTTGACCTTCAGCATGTGTCAGGGATGCTGGAGGGCGTCTCGCAGGCGGTTCGGTCGGGGCTCGGGAAGGTCAGGCCGTCGCGGACGGTAGTGGAGCTCGGGATTGACCTGGTGGTCCGGAACGGGAAGCTGACGGGGATGCTGGTCGAGGGCGAGGCGACCGCATCGCTGAAGGTGACGCTGGAATGGGCCGGCGCGGGCGGGGAGGACGAGCCGGCCGGGCATGATGAGTAGCGCCGTGACCGGTGGAGACCCGAATCCGCTGGTGTCGTTGTTCCGGTCGTGCGTGGTACGGGTTGATGACGAGGACGGGTTCCGGGGGACGGGGTTTTTCGTCGCGCCGGAGCGGGTGGTGACGTGCGGGCATGTCGTCCACAGCGCACCAGGCCTGCGCGTCCGATGGCAGGGGGCTGTGATCCCCGTGGCGGGGGTGGTTGCGGTGCCTCCGGTGGCGGAGGTCGCGGACCGGGCGGGATATCCGCTGCCGGACGTGGCGGTACTGGAACTGGGCGCGGGGAGCGAGGGGCATCCGTGCGTGCTGCTCGGCGACCGGCAGCCGGCGCTGGGAGGGCCGGGGTTGTACCTGGCTGGGTTCACGGCCGAGCATGGCCCAGATCCGGAGCTGACCGGCGCCACGGCCGAGTTTGAGACCCTGGTTACCGAAGGGCCGGTGTCGTTCTTCAAGCTGAAGCGCGGGCAAGTGCGCCACGGGTACAGCGGCGCGCCGCTGCTCGACCTGGAGTCCGGGTCAGTGGCGGCGGTGTGCGAGAGCACCAGGGACGCGGGCCGCGACCTGGGTGGGTTCGCGGTGCCGACTCCGGTGGTAGCGGAGGCTTTGCCGATGGTGGCAGCAGCGAACCGGGAGTTTCACGGGCGGGACGGGCGATGGCGGGAGGCAGCGGAGCAAGAGCGGGTGCTGGAGGCGGACCGGCGGGGCGAGCGGGGGCGGCTCGGGCTGCGTGACCCGGTGGTGCCGTTGCCGCCGGATGTGAAGGCCTCGGCGGCGGTGCTGCTGCGACCGCGGCACGCGGTGGTCGGCTTCACTGGCCGGGAGCAGCTCCTGGATGACGTGGCGACCTGGTGCGAGAGGGAACAGCCGGGCGGGGAGCCATTGGGACTGTGGCTGGTCACCGGCGGCGGGGGCTACGGCAAGACACGGCTGGCGGTGCAGGCGTGCCTCGATGCGCAGGCACGAGGCTGGACCGCTGGCCTGCTCCCGGTCGAGGCGGGCGAGGCGAAGCTGGCGGCACTGGCGGAATGGCCAGGCCGACTGCTGATCGCGATCGACTACGCCGAGACCCGCCCGGACCTGATCAGGCACCTGGTCGAGGAGGTCACTGCCCGGACGCCGAGGCCGCCGGTCCGGGTGCTGCTGCTAGTGCGCCGCCGGGCGGCCCGCGACCAGATGCTTGATCTGCTGAACGACCAGCAGGAGGAGCACCTCGGGGTGTTGCTAGCCCGCGCCCCGGTGTCCCGGCTGGACGAGTCGGCGAGCGAGGTCGACCGGGCCGGGCTGTTCCGCCGCGCGTCCGCCGACTTCGCCGCGCTGGCCGGGGCGGTGCCGGGCGAGGTCAGGGTGCCGCAGCTGCGGGCAGGCCACTTCGCCCGGCCCCTGTACGTGCTGACCGCCGCCTACCTAGAGCAGACCGGGGCCGGGGCTGATGTCGAGGACCTCGGCGAGGCCGGGTTGCTGCGGGCCCTGCTTGACGGTCATGAAGCCGACTACTGGGAGCGGTGGGACCAGCGGCTCGGGCTGCACTTGGACTCGGCCGGCCGCCGGGTGGCCGTGGCGCTGGCCACCCTGCTGACCCCCGCCGACGACACCGAGGCAGCCGCGGCCTGCGCGCTGATCCCGCATGTCAGACCAGATCCGGAGCGGCTAATCGCGATCGCTCGCTGGCTGGCCCGCCTCTACCCGCTCCCCCGGGACGCCGGACAGCAGGCGATCGGTGCACTCGAGCCGGACCGTCTCGGCGAGGTCCTGGCCGGAGACGTGCTACGCGAGCACCCCGGCCTGCTCGCCGCCGCGACCGAGGTCACGTCGGAACGGCAACTCAGCCGCATGCTCACCGTCGTGGGCCGGATCGCGTCTGAAGACCAGGTCATCCGCGACCAGCTCCGCGCCATCCTCAATGACCACCTGGCCGATTTCTTTCAGCGTGCCTTTACCACCACCAGCAGCGATGAGCTGCTCGCCGCCGTGGTGACCGCCATGAGGATCAGCCGCCCGGCCCAAGGCGCGCTAGCCACGGCGGACCGCTTTCCCCGGGAGGTGCCAGCCTGGATGCGCGGGCTGGTGGCCGAGGTTGCTCAGCTCGCCGCCGATGGGCTCCGCGTCCGTGCCCTGACCGACCCAGGAACCCTGCCCGACCTCGCCGGGTCGCTGAACAACCTCGGCGTCCGGCTGGGCGAGGCGGGGCGGCGCGAGGAAGCCCTGGCCCCCACCACCGAAGCCGTCACCATCCGCCGCCAGCTCGCCCAGGACAGCCCCGCCACCTATCTCCCCGACCTCGCCATGTCGCTGAACAACCTCGGCGTCCGGCTGAGCGGAGCGGGGCGGCGCGAGGAAGCCCTGGCCGCCACTGCCGAAGCCGTCACCATCCGCCGCCAGCTCGCCCAGGACAGCCCCGCCACCTATCTCCCCGACCTCGCCATGTCGCTGAACAACCTCGGCGCCGACCTGGGCGAGGCGGGGCGGCGCGAGGAAGCCCTGGCCCCCACCACCGAAGCCGTCACCATCCGCCGCCAGCTCGCCCAGGACAGCCCCGCCACCTATCTCCCCGACCTCGCCATGTCGCTGAACAACCTCGGCGTCCGGCTGGGCGAGGCGGGGCGGCGCGAGGAAGCCCTGGCCGCCACTGCCGAAGCCGTCACCATCCGCCGCCAGCTCGCCCAGGACAGCCCCGCCACCTATCTCCCCGACCTCGCCATGTCGCTGAACAACCTCGGCGCCGACCTGGGCGAGGCGGGGCGGCGCGAGGAAGCCCTGGCCCCCACCACCGAAGCCGTCACCATCCGCCGCCAGCTCGCCCAGGACAGCCCCGCCACCTATCTCCCCGACCTCGCCATGTCGCTGAACAACCTCGGCGTCCGGCTGGGCGAGGCGGGGCGGCGCGAGGAAGCCCTGGCCGCCACTGCCGAAGCCGTCACCACCTACCGCCGGCTCGCCCAGGACAGCCCCGCCTATCTCCCCGACCTCGCCGGGTCGCTGAACAACCTCGGCGTCCGGCTGGGCGAGGCGGGGCGGCGCGAGGAAGCCCTGGCCCCCACCACCGAAGCCGTCACCATCCGCCGCCAGCTCGCCCAGGACAGCCCCGCCTATCTCCCCGACCTCGCCGGGTCGCTGAACAACCTCGGCGTCCGGCTGGGCGAGGCGGGGCGGCGCGAGGAAGCCCTGGCCCCCACCACCGAAGCCGTCACCATCCGCCGCCAGCTCGCCCAGGACAGCCCCGCCACCTATCTCCCCGACCTCGCCGGGTCGCTGAACAACCTCGGCGTCCGGCTGGGCGAGGCGGGGCGGCGCGAGGAAGCCCTGGCCCCCACCACCGAAGCCGTCACCATCCGCCGCCAGCTCGCCCAGGACAGCCCCGCCACCTATCTCCCCGACCTCGCCATGTCGCTGAACAACCTCGGCGTCCGGCTGAGCGGAGCGGGGCGGCGCGAGGAAGCCCTGGCCGCCACTGCCGAAGCCGTCACCATCCGCCGCCAGCTCGCCCAGGACAGCCCCGCCACCTATCTCCCCGACCTCGCCATGTCGCTGAACAACCTCGGCGCCGACCTGGGCGAGGCGGGGCGGCGCGAGGAAGCCCTGGCCCCCACCACCGAAGCCGTCACCATCCGCCGCCAGCTCGCCCAGGACAGCCCCGCCACCTATCTCCCCGACCTCGCCATGTCGCTGAACAACCTCGGCGTCCGGCTGGGCGAGGCGGGGCGGCGCGAGGAAGCCCTGGCCGCCACCACCGAAGCCGTCACCACCTACCGACAGCTCGCCCAGGACAGCCCCGCCACCTATCTCCCCGACCTCGCCATGTCGCTGAACAACCTCGGCGTCCGGCTGAGCGAGGCCGGCCAGCGCGAGGAAGCCGGACAGCTGTTCGCCGAGTTCCTGCAAGCATGGGCGGACGTTCCCCTAGGCGCTGGCCACATCCTGCTGGCCCGCGCCAGATGGCTAGATCGCGACGACCGGACGGCGGACACGGCGTCGGACCTGATCTCGGCGGCTGCCGCGTTCGCCGAAGCCGCCGACCTGTTCCATCGTGGCCAGGCCCGCCGTGAGCTACGGTCCCTCCGCGAACGTGAGCCGGATATCGTCGACCAGGCATGGGACCGCGCCGCTGGGCCGATGCCTACCTGGCTGCGATATCCCGCTACCGCCGACGCCGAGGCCGTAATCACGTGGATCGCCACCCCGGACTGGACAGCGTCACAGGCGTACCTGAAGGATCATTCTGCTGCGCTGCTCACCGATCAAGCCGAGGCTGACCTGGAGCATCTCATCGACGACAACCCCGGGCGCACAGAGCTTCAGGAGCATCTGTGGCTCCTGAAGCAGGCGCGCACTCAGGGAATCGACATCGCCTACGCCGCCTACATCGCTGGCCTGCAAACCTCGCGCCTCACCCGGGTCCTCCAGGCCTGGATCGAGACCCCTTCCTGGGATAGCTCCCGGCAATTCGCCGTTACCCGCCAGGATGAACTGCTACAGCACCAGACTGCGGAGATCCTGGACGTGTCTGGTGCACTGCAGCCCGGCGACCGCGTGCTCCGGTTGCACCGCGGCCTTCTCGCCTGCGCCAGGTCCACCGGGATCGACGACGCCTACCAGCTCCTGTCCGATGCCAGCAAGCACCAGGCCATCTTCGACTCAGCAGACCCGGTCGGCCGGGCTGACTTCCGCCTGGCGCTGGCGCGGATGCGTAGCGGCCAGTCTTCCGATGATCCCGAAGGCCACTTCCAGCTCGCGCTCGCCGCGATGCAAACCGGCCAGGCCGATGAGGCTTGGACAGCCCTCGTTAACTGCGCCGCCAACTCCGCGCCCTACGAGCAGCGCGACTTCGCCCGCCGCCTCACCCTGGCCACAGCAAGCCGCCGGACCTGACGCCCCTCATCACCAGCCTGCAGCAGATCCTCAGCGATGCCGCTGGCAGCTCTAGCACGCACTATGACCTCGGCACCGCCCTTTCAGACGAGCATCTAGCGAGCGCCCTGAAGGAGTGGATCGAAACACCGACCTGGGACGCATCCGAGGAACACCTGGTCGCCAACTCTCAGGAATTGCTAAGCGCCCAGGCCCAGGCCACCCTGCGCCACCTGGTCGCCGCCAGCGATCACACCACCGTCGGCACTCACCTTGCCCTGCTGACAGCCGCGCTCCGTGACGGCATCCCCGCCGCATACGCCCGCCTCGCTGCCGACCTCGCCGGGGTCCGGCGGACCCGCGTCCTCACCGACTGGCTTGGCCTCGCTGCCGACTCGCCCGCATCTAAGGCCTACCTCACCGAACACGCAGCCGAACTGCGCGACCCTCTCGCCGTCGCGGACCTTGCGAGCGAATGCCGTCGGCAACCTAGTGAGGCCGAACTGTGGCGGCACCTCGGCCTGCTCCTCCTCGCCGACCAGGCATCAGACGGCTACGCCACCACCAGCCCCGCCGACATCACGGCCCGGGCAACGGCCGCTCTCGAATCCGATGACCTCAACCGGGCCTACGCCTGGTCCTGCCTCGCCCGTGCCGCCGCCCCCGTGACCGGTGCGCTTCTCATGGCCCGAGTCCACCTTCGGCGCGTCGACCTCAGCGAAGCCGCCGAAGCCCTCGAAGCCGCCGCCGACCGGGCCGACCCCGGGGAGTTCAGCGACATCCTCGCCGCCTACGACCAGCTACTGGCCGCTGACCCCGGCCAGCCCTGGTGGCACGCCCAGCACGCCGACGCGCTCCGCCGCGCGGGCCAGGACGACGCCGCCGTGGCCGCCTGGGACCGTGCCATCGCCCTGGCACCCGATGATCCCTCCCTGCACTTCAATAGAGGCCACCTGCTCTTCGGGCTGTCCCGATACACCGAGGCCGAATCAGAGCTCCTCGCTGTCACCCGCCTCCGGCCGGGCGATGTCCTCAGCCCCGCCATCCTGCTCGCCGCCATCACCTGGCCCGACATCGACCAAGCCACCCCCTACTTCCGCTCCGCCCTCACCTCGCCTGGCGACAAGCTCAACTCCCTCACCCGCGCGTTCTACCAGTCCATCGCCCTGGCCGGTCTCGGCCGTCCTGACAATGCCATCACCCAGCTGCGCACCGCGATCGAAGCCAGCGCAGACGCTGACTTCGACGACACCGACAAGCGGCTACTTGACCGCTTCACCAACCCAGACTTGCCCGGCATCGACAGTCTGCGACAGCTACTTCAGACTCCGCTCGATGGACCCAAGGGCGAGTGACGCTGCTGGCGTTTTTTCAGTGGCCTGCTTGGCTCGACAATTGAAGATCGGTCAGCCGGCGCCGGACGATCGACACGTCCAATATCGGAAAGCACTTCGATGACCGCTCCTGTAACTACTGGATGGTCTAGGCCGATCCGCTCTGCCAGGCGGGCGACTTGGCGGGCTATCTCGTGACTAGGCATTGCCGCGATGAGGGGCACAGTTGCGCGCAGTCCGGCGATCTGTCCTTCGGCGAAATCGAGGCCTGCCGCCCATTTCCCGATCTCGGCGTCTATGACGAGGTCGGCCAGCGGATGCCGACTCTCGTTCAGGAGAGTAAGAACTGCCGCTTGGCCATGGTCTCGAAGGACCTGAGCCGGATCCTGTCCCGCAGGCAGAGTCGCGGCCATGACCTGCGCGGTGTGCGGCACCAGCAAGTGGTAAGCGCGGATCCCTGCTCGCCTCCCGGCGGAGTCGGGATCGAACGCCACCAGCACGCCGGTCGCCTGCAGATCAACGGCGCGGCCTAACGCCTGGACCTGGCGCACGGTGAGCGCTGTACCGCACGGCGAGACTGGCGCATACAGGCCATCGCCGACGGTAGCGACTGCGATCGCGTCGAACGGGCCTTCGGTGATCACCGGCATGGCACCAACGCCCAACGCTGACCGAGCTTCCCAGAGCCCGAACAGCACATCACCCTTTCGGTAGATCGGTGTGCTGGGGCTATTCAGGTACTTCGGTACGTCCGGCCGCCTGCCATCACCAGCCCGGCCGATGAACGCGACGATCCCGCCGTGCGGTGCCCGGATCGGCAGCATGAGCCGGTCGCGGAAGACATCGATCAGGCCGCGCTGCGACCGTCTGGCCAGCCCAGCCGCGACGATCGACCGGGCCGAATGCCCGAATGCGAGCAGACACCTAGCTAGGGCATCGCGAGTGCCGGGCGCGTACCCGATCTGCCATTGCTGCTGAACCTGGTGGCCAAATCCTCGATCGGCTAGATAGCCCGGCACCCAGCTACCGGGAAGCTGGCTGACGAAGAACCGCGATGCCAGCTCGTGCATGGCCGGAAGCTCGCCGCAGTCGATATTCATTGCCGCCGCCGGTCCGGACGGCCATCGGGCCGAGGCGGGCGATTGTCGGGCCGGGACGGCGCGGCCTGGTCGGCCGAGGCCCGGTCGTCGGCTCGCTTCTGGCGGTTCCGGCAACCGCGTCTCGGATACTTTGCGGGAAGTCCTGCTGCCAGGGCCGCTCTCCCGGACGCGGCCGGGACCGCGCACCCCTCGCGAGGGCCCGCGAGTGGCTGAAGAAGGGCGCGGCTTCCTGCATGGAGTCGGCAGGCATGCGGCCTTGGCTTCGCAGGTGGTCGTAACGCTGCATGGCGTACGGGTGCAGGTCGCGGAGGCGTTCCTCGCAGGCGCGCATGGCGTCGGATGCGGTGGGTTCGTGCCAGAGGTCGGTGGCGTCGGCGTAGGGCATGGCTGCGGTCCAGGCGCGCAGCGTGGCTGGGAGGTCGGCTTGGGTGATCCAGGTCGGGTCGAGCGCTGGGGTCCAGTAGATGCTGGCGGCGGCGCGGTCGTCGATGAGCTGGGCTCGGATCAGGCTGCTGTCGAGGTCGTCGTGGGTGGCGATGAGCTGGTTCTGGGTTCTGCGCAGGTAGAGCAGCGCCTGGGCGCCGGCAACGGCGGCTGAGGCGACTTGCGCGGCTCGGTGTAAGGCCTGGCCGACTGCCTCTTGGATGGGGTCGGGATGGAAGTGCTGGTCCATCTTGGTGGCTCCTTATCGTCTCGGTGCACGGCGCGGGCGTCGGGATGACGGCGAGGCGCGGGCTGGCCCGGTCGCCTCGGACGGGAGATCGAAGAGGGCAGGCTGCGACGCGGGTTCGCGTCCGGCGGCGGGCGAGTTGTGCCGTCGGCGGACCGGCCGGGCGGGGAGGCGGGTCGCAGCCGGGGCGGGCAGATCGAAGAGTGGCTCGGCTGCCCCGTCGAGCTGGGCCAGGGAAACCGGGTGCTTAGTGGCTCGCACCGGCGCCTCCAGTTCGCCGGCCGGACGCTGGTCGGGAGCGATCTGATCCAGGCCCCGTGTATGACCAGCCGGACAAGGCGACTCGGGCTCCGGGGTGGCAGAAGCTGCAACCTTCGGCCTCTCGCTACGGGGAGCGGCCGGTTCGGTCCAGAGCTGTGCCGTCGTGATGGTGATCCGCTCGCCGTCGTCGCCTGGGTCGACGGTCTCGATCTGGTAGACCTCGGCTGCCGCTGTTGATTCGTCAGCCTCGGCGGCCGGCTGGGTTTCCCGTGATGGCGTTGCCGCGTCCCGGATGGCTTGGTCGATGGCGTCGCGACGGGCGCGGGCCGTTTCGAGCTCGGCGGCGTGCGGGAACGGCTCCCCGATCCGCTTATTTGCGTCGGCGATCCGCTGGCGCAGGTCGGCGATGTCATCCCGCATCCGTGCAGCGTGGTGCTGGGCTTCTTCGATGACGTCCTTGATGGTCTTTTCGATGCGCCACTGCTGGCCCTTGGCGGTCCAGGCCGGATTCAGGTCGGCGGTCAGGGCGCTGCCGCCGATCGAGATCGTCGCGGTAGCGGCCAGCTCACGCCATCGGCGTTCCGCCGTGAAACTGATGAGCAGGCCGCGCCACCGGGCGGCCGGGTAGCCGGTGCCGTCGACGGCCTGGCCGACCAGGTGCGCGAGTTCGGTGGCAACGCCGTCACTCGGGATCGCGTGGTGCCGGTGGTCGTACCAGGCCGGATCGGTGTTCCTGCTGACGGTGGCAGTGATGCGGTCGCTGTCGGCGGCGAGCCGGGTCTTGGCGGCGATCTGCTGTTCCCAGCCGGTGACGGAGCCGGCCAGGCGGCGGGCCGCGCGGACGTGGCCGGTGGCGAGCTGACGGAGCCGGGTGACTTCAGCATTGACCTCCGCTAGTTCCAGCAAGAGGGGATTGCCAGTGGCGAGGGCTTTAACCTCGGCGTAGCTCAGGGTGGCATCGCCGATGTCGTCAACGTCGCGGCCGCCCGGCTTGCCGGAGAGCACCTGGCCGATAAAGCGGGCTTTGCGTTCGAGTGCTTGCCACATGAACGAGTCGAACGACTTCTCGGTCACGTACCGGTACAGATCCACGACCGGATTGAGGTTGCCCGGCCGCAGCGCCCGGCCTTCGCGCTGCTCGACATCGGCGGGCCGCCAGGGCGCATCGACGTGATGCAGGGCGACGCAGCGGGTCTGGATGTTGGTCCCGACGCCGAGTTTGTCGGTCGATCCGAGCAGCACCGAGACTTTCCCGGTCCGGCAGTCCCGGAACAGCGCGGTCTTGGCCGCGTCGGTGGTGGCGTCGTGGATGAACCTGATCCGGGAGGCCGGGACGCCGGCGGCGGCCAGGCCGGCGCGAATCTTGCCGTAGACCTGCGAGCTGTGCTGGTTCGGCGTGCCGAGGTCGCAGAACACGATCTGGAAGCCGCCGCCAGCCTCGGCCGGGTTGTCGCCAGGGAAAGTCAGCTGCCGGGTGTCGTGGTAGATCCTGGCTACGTTGGCGACGACCGCGCCGATCTTCCCGGCCCGGCTAGACGCGACGCCGACCAGGCTGAGATCGAGCGCGGCCTTGCGGCCGTCGCTGCAGATCTTCAGCATGTTGTCCTCGTGCGCGTCGACCATCCTGAGCCGGTCGGCACGCTCAGCCAGCTCGGCCACGTAGCCGCGTAACTCGGGCGATGAGCTGATGAGGACGTTGTGATGCCGCGCGTCCGGACGCTGGATGGCGAAAGAGCCGGGCGGGCGGAGGTCAGCGACTTCGCCGAATAGGGTCAGCAGCTCGGGAACGTTCTCGAACTTGGCTGGCCGCCGTTTGAGCCGGAAACTGCCGCCGTCCGGCGTCACTTCGACGGTGGTCTGGAATTCCACGAACGTCGCCGCCCAGGCGTCGGCGCTATCCAGACCGATCTGCTCTAGCCGCTGCGGATGCAGGTAGTGCTGAAGTACATACATTTCGAGCAGCGAGTTGGACACCGGGGTGCCAGTGAACAGGGCACCGACCTTGCCGCCGCGCTGGCGCAGCTGGTCGAACTTCATGTCCAGATCCGAGGCCCGCTTCGACGCGGCGACGGAGAACCCGTCGGTGCGGACGGGCAGGCCCAGGTTCTTGAAGTAGTGCGCCTCGTCGGCCATGACGAAGTCGGTGCCGAGGTGCTCGAAGTAGACGCCGTCGTCGGTGCGGTGATCCAGCAGGGTCCGGGCTCGGGTCTCGAAGGAGTCGATCATCTTCGCGAGCTGCTTGACCGTCCGCCGCCCTGCTTTCGGGTCGGCGGCCAGTGCCTGCCGGTAGCGGGCCGCGAGATCGGTGAGGTAGGCGGCGTGGGTTAACGGGTGTACCGGGATCGCGGTGAACGCACTGTGCGTCATCACCACGGCATCCCAGTCACCGGTCGCGCACCGGGCAGCGAACAGCTTCCGCGCCTGCTTGGTCGCCAGGTCCTCCCGCGCCGCCATCAAAATGCGCGCCGAAGGAAACAGGCGCTTGCCTTCCCGCGCGGTCTGCTCCAATAGATGGTTCGGCACGATAATCAGCGGTTTGGTGGCCTGGCCTAGTTCCTTGAGCTTGCGGGCGGCCAGGAACATGGTCGGTGTCTTGCCGGTGCCGACCGGGTACGGGCACAGGCTCGCTGGCGAGGACACGATGCGGTGCACCATGTCGAGCTGATGTGAGTACGGGGTGAACCCGGCGGCCAGGCCGGGGAAGGTGAAGTGCGAGCCGTCGTAGCGGCGGAGCACGACCGAGTTGAACCGCCGGTTGTATTCGGTGCAGAGCCGGTCGCTGCGGTCCGGGTCTTCCCAGGCCCATTCGCCGAACCGGGCTGACAAGGCGCGCTGCTTGTCTTCGGCGAGCACGGTCTCGTCGTGGTTGCGGACCCTGACCTCGCCGTCCGGGGTCTTGATCGTGTCGTAGACGATCGGCGCCTTGCCGTTCAGCGCGTATTCGAGGAGCTTGTAGCCGTCGATCCGGCCGGTGCCCCATTCGGCCGTCGCCGCCGCCGAGTCGGCTTTGAGGTGGTCGATCTTGAGTTCCCACTGCGCGGTCACCGCCATGTAGCTGACGACCGGGGCATAGCCGAGCGTCGCCGTCGCGAAATCCTGGATATCAGTGGGCGGTATCCAGGGTGCGCCAAGCTTGGCCCGGATCTCATCCGGTCCCAGGTCAACGGGCTGCACCTGCTCCAGCGCCTCAATGTGCGCTGACCACGCTCCCGGCTCGCTGCCCGGTCCGCCGACGGCCGACCGGGCCGTGGCCAGCTTTTCGCGGACGTTGCCGGACAGGTACTCCTCGGCAGTGACCCACGCCCGGGTTTCGGGATCGAGATAAGCCAGGCCGTCGAGTTGCCCGGGTACCTGGTCCGCTGGGATGCCGAGCAGGTTCCCGATCAGCGTCAGGTCAAGTCGACCTCGGGCGTCGAGGCTGATCCTGATTGCCTCGGCCGGGGTGTCGGCGTGCTCGGGCCGGTTCGGTGCCCGGTTGACCCGCTGGAAGAAGATCGCGCTCTTGGCGGCCTGACCGGTTTCGTCGTCGTGGTGCTCTAGCGCGAGCACGGTGACGTAGTCCGGGTCCTGGCGGAATCCGCCCATCCGCGGCCGCCGCCGGGTGACCGTGGCCAGCCCGGTTTCGGGGTCAGGCTCACCGGTCGTGATCGTCGCCCGGTTCAGTGGCCCGTACGAGCGGACGTAGCGGTCGTAAGCGGAGTTCAGGCTGGCACGTAGCGGCGCTAAGGAGTCCTCACTGCGCGAGTAGTCGGCTTCGGTGTCCAGTACGGCCGTGGTGGCGTCCCGGAGCCGGATCAGGGCGACCAGCTCCGCCAGCTCGCGGCCCTTCTGCCCGGCCGGGACGAGCAGGCCGTCCCTGACCTGGGACACGGTGCCGTTGATCAGGTGGAACGACAGTTCCTTGCGGCCGTCGGCTCGCTGCGGGATACCGACCTCGCCGCTGACGGGAGCGGTCAGGACCGGCGGCAGCCAGGTAAGACCAAGAGATCTCGCGCGGGCGATCAGCCAGCTGCCGGCTTCAGCCACGGCGGTTTCGACTGGCCCGGCGTCGGCCGCCCGGTCAACGCGCAGCGTCCGGCCGTACTGCGGCGCATGGTCGGGCTGGAATTCGCCCAGGACCAGGTTCGGATGGGTGGTGAACCAGATGTTGACGCACTCGTCGTACGGCCAGTCCCTGGTCGGGAACACCTGAGACAGCGGGGCCGTGCTCTGCCAGCCCGCCGGGAAGTCGTCGGTGTCCCGGTCGCGCCGGCGCAGGACCAGGATGTCGGCAACCGCCTCGGTACCCCCCGATGAGAGGGCGCTGCCGGGCAGCCGGATCGCGCCGACCAGGTCAGCTTGCTCCCCGATTTCCCCCCGCGCGGCCATTTCGCGGGCATCCAGGGTGTACCTGGAGGTGATCAGGACCGCGATGCCGCCCGGCCGCAGGGTCCGCACCGATCGCCAGATGCAGTAGTTATGCAGACTCCTGGTGACAGCTTTGGGCGCCGACGGGTCGTAGACCGAGGTCTCGGCGAACGGCACGTTCCCGATGACCGCGTCCATACTGTGCGCCGCCAGCGCGGCGTTCTGCAGCCGGTCGTTGATGATCCGCGCCGACGGGTGCAGCAGCGCGGCGATCCGAGCGGTCACCGGATCGCGTTCGACGCCGGTCCAGTCGGCACCAATACCGGCGGGAGTGGCGGCCATGAAGGCGCCGGCTCCGCAGCCAGGTTCGAGGATCTTGCCGCCAGTGAACCCGAGGTCACGCAGGATCTGCCAGCAGGCGGCCGCCAGCGCCGGCGGAGTGTAGAAGGCGTTCGGCGTCGCCTGGCGGGCCTCCGAGAGCTGAGCGGGAGGCAGTAACCATTCGAGCCGTTCCCCGATCTCGTTCCACGAGCCTTTCCTGCCAGCCGCGAACGCAGGTGCCATCGGCCCCCACCCGGCCCAGCCCCGCAGGTCAGCCAGGTCATCGGCCGATGGGGCGGCGCCGCTCGTGGTCAGCCGGTCGAGCGTTTCCAGCGCGCGCAGGCTGGCCCGAGCCCGCGTGATCGGCCCGATCCGGCTGGCAGTCACCTCGCCGGCAAGGTCAGTTACGGGGGAAGCCACGGCTAGTCCGTACCGAGTTCCGGCAGGTCGTGGTCGCCGTCCCACCAGTCCTCAGGCGGCGGCACGGCGATGGCTTCGCGGGGCTCGCGGTGATCGGACTCGCTGCACTGGTAGAACGGCCCGCGTGCGCCCATCAGGATCGGCAAGTGATGATCCAGGTGATCGCGGTACCAGGTCGAGATCCCGATGCCCGGCTGCCGCCGCAGCACTTCCCAGGCGTACCACAGCGCAGTCAGCCGGCTGATGGCCTCGCCGTGCTGCCACCACTGGCCGCACCAGCGGAACTCGCCGCCGAGTGTCCGCCGGAACATCGGCAGGAAGTAGCCGCTAACCCAGTCTTCGACGACCGCATACACCGGCTCGGGCACATCGTCGTCTGCCAGCGACCCGCTCGTCTCCAGATCGCTGCTCATGACGTCGCCTCGAAGCCTGGCGCCCGGCCGAGTGAAGGAGTACCCGCGCGGGTCAGGTCGGCCTGAACCGCGCCTTCGCGGATGAGCTGCTGAGCCGCCTGCTGCGCCTTGGTGATCTCCCCCGCTCGCGGCCCGGCGTACCAAGGGGTGAGCTTGAGCAGTGCAGGCCGGATACCGGTGGCGAGCAGGAGCGCGGTACCCGGCGGCAGCGCCCGGATCGCGGCCGGCTCCAGGATGTCCTGCCGGCGCAGCGACACCGACTCGCTGGCGCGACCGTCCCCGTAGTTGATGGTCCGGACCGGCACATCATGCTGGCCGACCAGGGTGGCCAGGTCGCGGGCCAGCCGCGGCGAGTCGACCCCGGCACCAATGATCTTCTTGGTCGCCGCTCCCCACAGAGCGGCCATGCCGTGCTCGCCCCACACGGTCACGCCCTGCTCGTAGGACTGCAAGATCGTGACCGGGATGATGCCGCGCGACCCGAGATGGGAGTACAGGTCAGGCAGGTCAGCGATCCGGCAGATGTTGGCCGCCTCGTCCAGCGACACCACCATCGGCGGATCAAGCCGCCCGCCGAGGCGTTCAGCCCGCCGTTCGGCCGCCCGCATCGCGGTGTCGGACAGCGCCGCGATCAGCGGTGCCGCCGCCGACCTGGACTTGGACAGGAGATAGAGAGTGTCCCGGCTGGCCGCGAACTGCTCCGGGTCGAACATCGGCAGCGATCCGCTGAGCGGTGGCGTGACCCAGGCCATGATCTCCGGGTCGGTCAAGGCCTTAGCGGCCGTTCGTGCGGTCTGGTAGATCCCGTCCCTGGTCTCGACCGCGCCGTTCTGCGCCCCGCGCAGCGACGCCGCCATTGCGGTGAACCCGGCGTCGGCCAGCAGCTCGATCGGGGTCGGCACGGCGGGCTCGTTCAGCCATCCGGCCACTTCCCGCAGCGACAGTCCGGAGCACGCGGCGGCCAGGAACAGCGAAGCCAGCAGATCCTGCGCCGCCGGTCCCCAGATGTCGCGGCGGCTCTCGTCGGCGACGGTCAGCACGAAGTGCCCGGCCAGCCGGTGCGCGTCCTCCACCGTCCGCAGCCCCGCCAGCAGGTTCCACCACCAGGTCTGCGGCTGCCAGGCGATGTGCTGCGGGTCGAACAGCCACGTCCGCCCGCCCGTCGCTTTCGCCCGCAGTTCGGCGGTCGCAGCCCACAGGTCGGCCTTATTGGACGTGGCAATGACGGCACCCGGCGCCGAGAGCACGAACGGGATCGCTTGCGCGGTCGTCTTGCCTGACCGGGGCGCCATGAACGCCACGATCGTGTCCTCCCAGGTCGAGAAGATCTCGGCACCGACCCGCCCGGCTGTGCGCAGGAGCCGGCCGAGTGACAGCCCGGTCTCGCTGGGATCGATCGAGCGATGATCGGCTTTAGAAAGCGAGGAGCGCAGCCCGCCGACTCCCTGCGCGACCTGCGATCGGGTCAGCGTCCGCATCTGCGGATTCCGGGCCAGCGCGGCCACCGGATCACCAGGTGCGCCGAGGCGTCGCACCAGCAGCCGACCAGCCAACGCGATCGCCACGACGACCAGGCCGATCAGCACGATCGCGACCGCGATTACTGCTGATGTGGGCGTGCCTGGCCAGGCAGCGCTGGTGTCGCCGTGCGCGATGTCGATTAAGAACTTCATTCCGAAAGGCTCAGACCGGCCAGTCCCGGCAACGGCGGCCAGTCTCGCGGCGAGCCAGATAAGCCAGCCGATCCCGGCCAGGCCCCAGCAGCCGATCAGCACCGCCCACCCGGCCGCCGAGCCGCCGTGCGCCGCCGATGCCCTCGGTCCGAGCGCCCGGCTCATCGCGCGCTCCGCCGGTTCGGCAGGTGGCTGACCCGGATGGCCTGGTCCGTGTCGTACAACTCGTGCTCGGGTCCGACCAGGGAGAGCTGCACCGGTATGCCGAGCCGTTCTCCGGTCTTGATCAGGAATTTGCCGCGCCCAGGATGCCGGGCGCCGGGCTGGTAGGACTCTGGCGCTGACCAGGACGCGATCAGGGCCTGCTCCGGCTCGGTCAGCGGAGTGATCTCGTTGACCTTGGCCAGCTCCCGGGGCGGCAGTCCGGCGAGCACGGTGATCGCCGACCGGTCCATAAACCCGCGAGCACGGGCCCGGTCGGCCTCAGTGGCCAGGGCGTCCAGGTCGGCGAGCGAGTGCGTGATCATGATGTGGGCCATGCCCTTGGCGCGGTTCAGCCGGGTGAGCGAGTCAGCGTGCTCGACCAGGCCGGGGGCGCCGTGCAGCGCTCGCCACAGCTCGTCCATCACGCCGAGGTACGAACGCGGCCGGCCTGCGCCGAGGCTGGCAAGCGCGCTGGCCGCGTCCACGCAGCCGAAGCCGTAACTCCAGGTGCACAGCATCGCGGCGGTCAGCAGCTTGTCGCCAGACGACTTCACCGCCGACAGGTCGACACTGACAGCGGGTGCGTCCAGGTCAATGGGCTGCGAGGTCGCTCCGTCGAACACGCCTTTCAGCGACCCCGAGCACAGCAGGTCGAGCGTGAACACCAGCTCAGCGATCCGGCTCCGATAGCTGTCGGCCGTGGCGGCGCGAGCGGCGGACCTCAGCGTGTCCGGGCCCTGCTCGATCACGGCGAGGACGTCGGGCACTGTCGGCTCGGCGTTGCCCCGGTCATCGAGCAGATCGACCGCATGGCCGAGGATGACTTCCTCGGCGTTGGACAGCCGGGATTCTCGTACCAGCGTGGCCAGCGCCATCAGCAGCGAGAGCCGTCGGGAGCGGACTTCCCAGCGCAGCTGGGTTGCTTCTGGTCCGGTGAGCTGGCGCAGTGCCGACCCGAGCGGTCCGGCGTCGAGCGGGTTGATCTTGTCCAGGCCCCGGCCGATCCTGATGACCTGCCCGCCGACGTAGCGGACTAGCGGGGTGTAGTCAGGCTTGGCGTCGCCGAGGATCAGCGCCACTGTCCCGGTGGCGATTGCACCAGTTATAAGCCGTTTCACCAGGGCGGATTTGCCGGTGCCAGGCTGGCCGAGCACGAACACTCCCGGGTTGGTGACCAGGCCGGCCCTGAGCCAGGCCAGCGGATCGAGGCAGACGACCTCACCCCAGAGCTGATGCCGGCCGATCGGGGTGCCGGCTAGCGGGGTGCCGCTGCCCGCGACGAAGGGAAACAGGCCGCAGAGCTGGGTGGTCGTGCCCTGGTATTCGGGACCGGCTTCGACCTGGGCGGCGCGACCGGCGTCGGCGAACCGCCAGCCCCACGCTGGTGCGAGCGGTTCGCCCGGCGGGCGGGCCGATCGCGCGGACCGGGACCCGCCGCTGGGCGGCCTATCTGACCGGGCACTTAGTCGAGTTACTGGGAGCGGGCGAGATGACTGGTCTATTTTTCGCAAAGCTCTTGGTCTTTCTGGTTCTAGTGGCGAAGTCGGGCGGCGAGTTCGGTCAGGCAGACGCCGCACGGGAGGGTGGCGGTGAAGCCGGCGGCCTGGCTGCGGTAGAGCCGGCGGAGCTGGATCTTCGACAGCTCCGCCGAGGCTTCGGTGTCGGCGGCGGCCCGGCTGAGCTGGGCCGGGTCGGTGACAGTGACCGTGACGTACAAGCCGATCAGGCCGACGCCGGCGCCTCGGGCTTCCTCATCGGCGGCCTGCCGGGCGCGGGCGTGATCGTGGGCGTCGCGAGCGGTCTGATCCCGGCGGGTGCGCCGTGAGTACTCCCGGCGGAACTCGGCCGCCCTGACCTCGCTGTCCAGCACGCTGGCCGCAGCCACCGCTGGTAGTGGCCGGTACTGGAGCGTCACTCGCTTGGCGTACGGGCCGGGGGCGACGAGGCGGGCGAGGACGTCGCTACGGACGTTCTGCCGGGGTGCTTCACGCCAGGTCCAGGTCACCGAGCTGCCGCTGTCGTGCTGGTAGCAGTCCCAGCGCTCGTCTGCCGCCTGTGGTCCGGCGCTGGTCCAGTTCAGCAGGGTTTCCAGCGCCGGGCTGATCTCGGTGCGGAGCAGTTGCGATACGTCGCCGCGCACAGCTGGGTCGAACGCGATCCGTACCGTCCCGGCCACGTCGGCGGCCCGGGCGCGGCCGAGCACGGTCACTCCGCACGACGCGAGCGCCGTCTCCAGGCCTGCGAGGGACTGACTGGTCTCGGCGACAGCCGCATCGACCGTTCGGGGCGAGCCCGGATATGCGCCTGGGTCGAACGTGATGCTGACCCTTGTGTCGACAGCGGCTGCTGCTGCGGGCGCGTTCGCGACCAGCAGGTCCATCAGGTTCAGCGCCGGTCGTGGTGCGGCCGGGTCGACGGCTGCGGCGATCTCGCCGGCCAGGGTAGCGCCGGGATCGGGCGCGGTGTCGATGGTGACGCTGACCCAGCGGACGGCGGGCAAGTAGCCGAGCGACGCCAGCCAGGCACCCCAGTTCGCGACCCAGGTGTCCGCGTCAGCTGAGCTGGCCAGCCAGGTCGACGTCGGGACGACCCGCACGGTCGCGGTCAGGTACCCGGTATGCCGGTCGCGGACTAAGCCGTACCGGCCGCCGTAGCCGTCCTCAGCCGACAGCAATTCGGTCGCCGCCAGCGTGCCCGGTAGCTGAAGAATGCCGGTATGGCGTTGGACAACCTCGGCTCGGTACCCGGTCTGGTGTCGCGTGGTGGCGAGCCACCAGCGCACCCGATGGATGGCCAGCTGGGCCAGCGGGATGCCACCCGGCCGGATCAGCGTCGCTGCGGCGACAAGAGCGAGCGGCGGCGCTAGATAAAGGAGCGTGCCGAGCGACAACGCGGCGACGACCAGCAGCGCGATCAGGCCGCCGAGCAGCACGAACATCGCGACCGGGCCGAGACCGAGCAGGCCGATTCCTCGGGTCCGCCGCCATCCGCCGTAAGTACGGACGCGGTCGTTGCCGGTGCTCATCGTTCCTCCTCCGGACCCATCGCGCCGTCAGCTAGGCGAGCACTAACGTCACGGGCCTTCTGCGCGGCCTCGACCGTTGCGGCCGCCGCGATTCCAGCTGGTCCAGCTGCTGCGGCTGCGCCGGCTGCGGCCGGGGCGGCTCCGCTAGCGGTAGCTGCTGACACTTCGGCGGCTCCGGTCGGCGCTGCACTATCGGCTGCTGGGGCGCTGGCAGGGGACGGCACGCTGTTTGCTGAGCCGCTTGGCGCAGATCCGGATGTCGCCTCTGCTGGTGAGCCGGCTGTGGATGAGGTCGGTGCTGGCGCTGGTCCGGCCGGATTGTCTGGCCCATTCGGGCCAGCGGAGCCCGACGGCGGACTGCTGCCAGGAGGCGGACCGAGCCGGTTGTCCAGGTACGAAGCCTGACCTTGCGCATCAGCGGCAGCGCCGCCGCCTCCGCCGTGTCGCAGCGCGCCCACCGCGACCGCACCGACAGCGGCAGTGCTCAGCAGGCCGCCGCCGGAGCTGGACCCGGCGATCGATCCGGTGGTCCAGGTGAAGAACCTCATCAGCGCGGGCAGTGCCAGCACCGACAAGAGCAGCATGACGAAGCCCAGTAGCCAGGTACGCGGCCCCCGTCCCGAGCCGATCAGCGTGAAGGCGGTCGCGTAGACGGCAGCAGCGGCAGGCTTGTAGAAGATCAGCGCGAGCATCCATGAGCTGACCCGCTTGATCCACGGCCGGGTCAGCGGCGCCGCCGAGCCGGCTGCTGCCAGCGGCAGCACACCAGCCAGGATCACGAGCGCGACCTGGCGGAACAGCATCAGTACCGCCTGGACCAGGGCCAGGATGATGGCCGCGATCCCGAAGATCACCACGACGGCGGCAGCGGCCTTGCCGCCCAGGTCAAGAATTTCCGTTAGCCGCTGGGTGAAATGGCCGCCGGTCGAGACTTGCAAGATCCACGACGACCACGCGTCCCCGGCTCGGAGCAGCAGCGCCGGGATCACGACGCCGACGGTGACGGTCGCGGCGAGGGTGAGCAGCCCGCCGGTCACGTCGAGCAGCGGGTTCGCCCGCCGGGTCAGCGCCATCCGCAGCCCGCCAGCGATCAGCGCGCCGACGGCCACGGCGGCGGTGATGGGCAGCAGCCATTCCTGCAGGCGGGTCACCGCCGTCTGCGACGCCAGGTTCGGGGAGGGGATCTGGACCCACCAGGTGGCTGTGTTCACCACGATCCAGCGGATGCCCTCTGTAATGGCCGAGGCGATGCCGCTGAGTACTCCGTTGGTGATAGTTCCGGTGACGGGCGGGATGAGCTTGGTGACCACGCAGGCCGGATGGACGAGCGGGTTGCACGACATGGACGAGTTCACCTCTGTGGGCGGTCGAGGTTGGCGTGGTGATGGCGAGCCGCATTGCGGCCGACCGGCTTGTGCTGATGACTCGCTGACGGATGCGGCCTGGGATGGTGGTGGCTGGCCGATGGCGCGTGCAGCAGGCCGAACACGACCAGCAGGAGCAGCGCCATCGCGGCCATTCCGCGCCGGAAGCTGTGCCGACGGTGGTGGTAGGAGTGCTGGTGGCAGCAGTCGTCGTGGCCCCAGAACATCGCGGGCCTCACAGGAAGACGCCGACGATGCCCGAGGAAAGGGCGATCAGCGTCAGGCCAGCGAGTACCCAGGGGATGCCCATGGCGCCGTCGGCGGCAAGGTTCGACCGGTTGCGACGGCCGATCGCCATCATCGCGCCGCAGGCCACCAGGCCGAAGACGCCAGCGACGAGCGATCCCCACTTCCACCAGGCCAGCAGGGTGTCGACCCGGCGAGCCAGCCCGGGCGGTGCTTCCGGTGCCGGGTTCGGCACTCCGGACGCGAGCCTGCCTAGCGGCTGCAGGCCGGTGAGATGGGCGATGGCCAGACATTGCCCAGCCAAGTCGTGGAGGAGCATCGTCAGCTCTTTCTGGGTAGTTCGGGCACGGGCGGAAGCGGAGGAAGACCAGCGGCGGCACGGATCTGCTCGACCGCGCGACGGGCGATCCTGGGCAGCGGAACGGCGGCCGGGTCGTCGGCGAGGCGCAGGCCCGGCACGAACGGAACGGGGATAACGGTCCCGGCCCGAGGCGCCAGGAGCCGGAAACGCGAGGTAGCGGCGGCGGGCTCCGGCCAGCCGTCGCTGACCACAGCGAGGACAGAGACGTGACCGCCAGCCACGATCAAGGCTGTAACGGCATCACCGGCCGCCCGAGCCGCAATCGGGGTGTTACGGCAGACGATGACCAGCGACCGGGCGATCGCCAGCTCAACACGGAAACGGGGACTCGTACCTGGCTGCAGCACTCCCCGGTCGTGGGCAGGCTGGAGCCAGCTCGTCAGGGTCGTCGTTCCGGCGCCGCCGTGGGCGCCCCACACCTGGACGTAGAACCGCTCGTCGGGGCTGATCTGACGGCCGATGCTAGCCGGTGCTCGGCCCGATTCGACCCGGCGGTGCCAGGCTGGCGCTGGCGGCAGCGAGTTGGTAGGTGTCATTTCGTTCGCCTCGCCTTTCTAGGCAGTTGCCGGACGGCGAGCTGGCTGGTGCGGGCGGGTTGGTCCGGCGGGGCGTTCCGGCTGGACCGGAACTGGCGCTGGGCGCTGCTCGGGGTTGACGCCGAGGAGTTCGAGCAGGCCAGGAGTGGGGATGCGGTAGGTGTCGCCGATGCGGATCACCCGGCACGGGAACTCATCCCGGCGGGCGAGCTCGTAGGCTTTGGTGCGGCCGAGGCCAAGTGCGCTGGCGGCGGTCATCAGGTCGACGGTCGCGCTGGTCCGCAGCTGGCTGATGGTCACTGGTTTCATCGATTCCTCCTGGTGCTCAGGTGAGGGGTGTGAGATCGGCCGGGCGGGTCGCGACGATCACGCCGGACAGGCTCAGCGGATCGATCTGGACGTCCTGGCCCTGCTGCGGTGCCTGGATGATCAGGCCGTCGCCGAGGTACATCACGACGTGACCGGGATTGGTGGGTGTGCCGTCCGATCCGGCCGAGAACAGCAGGTCACCGGGCTGGATGTCGGCAAGCGGGACGCGCGGCCCGTCCTGCCGCCAGCCGAACGTGGTGCGAGCAATCTGAATGCCAGCCGATAGATAGGCGGCGTAGACCAGCCCCGAGCAGTCGAAGGCATCCGGCCCGTCAGCACCCCACCGGTACGGCTTGCCGACCTGGCCAATCGCGAACCGGATCGCGGCGGCTACCGCGTAGGTCGGCGCCGGGATCGTGTAGCGGGCGGCCCAGGTGAGCACGTCGGCGACATAGGTGCGGGAGTGGTTGTAAGCGAAGATGGCCCGCGCGATCCCGGCCGGAGTTCCCGACCTGGCGCCGTTCGCGCACAGCATCTTCGCGGCGGTGTAGATCGCGTCGGCGGGGTTGTATGGGCTGACCTTGGCCTGCTCGTCAGCCTTGACTGCGTACTCGGCGAAGGTGGCTGGCAGGAACTGCATCGGACCTTCGGCACCCGCCGAGTTGGCCCCTTTGTGGACGCCCGGCAGGTTGGACTGGCCGTTGTCACTCTCGACTGTGCCGATCCCGGCTAGCACGCTCCACGGCAAGCCGGGGCAAGTGCGGGCGGCGGCAATGTAGAGGTCGAGATAGTTCTGCGGGATGTTCGTTAGCGCCCGCCTGCTCGGCCCGCCGCTGGTGAAGGCAGCGGTCAGCCTGACGCCGGTCAGCCCGGAGGCGAATAAGAAGATGGCGAGGATGATGGCCACCACGACGGCGGCGGAGATGACGAGCCACTTGGCCACTAGCTGCTCCTGAGCATTGCTGCCCGGGTCCGATGATCCGGTGCGCAGCCCATGGAACTGGCATCCAGCGGCATGGGATAGACGTCAGAAGTCGCCAGTGATGACTTCTCGTCACCGGTCGGCTGGAAGCGAAACGAGCAGGTCACACGACGATCGCAGCGAATTGATTGGCTACCTGCGAAGAAGAGTCAGCAGCTGGCGACCCCAGCTGTCAGGGAAAGCGAAAGGTGACAAGTCACCAGATGACAACTAGTTGCCAGGCAAGTTGTCAGCCCTTTGTCGTCGTTGCGGGCCACGATGCGGCCTCGCCCACTCGGCTCCGGTTCACTGGAGTGACGAACTGGAGGCGAGACATGGCACTAGAGACAGCCGAAGACAGTCGCGCGAACGCGATGGCAGACCTGGCCGGCCTTCAGCCTCCTCGTCGCCAAGCGGATCACCGGCAGCAGTACCGCCGGGCGGCGCCGCATCAGCTTTTACTCCGGGCCAGCGGATTCACTTTATGCAGGCGCTGGAAGACGCGATCTGTTATCGCTCCGGGGTAATCGCCGCCCCCTGCGCCGACTGCGATATTGACTCGGCCGAGCGATGCGACCAGCACGCGTGCGACCTAACCTTGATACGCAACTACCGCCAGTCAATCGAAGCGCTAGGGCTCGGCCGCCGTGTCCCGTCGACCATGATCACCAGATAGTGCCAGATCAGCGTAGGTACTGACCGCTAGACGTCGGCCACCGGCAGTGCACTGTCGGGCTCCGCCCTGACGCCAGTGCTGTCAGCCATACGACGAGCCAGCAGACTCAACTCGGCGACACGAATCCCGTACCGGCGTCTTCGGCGCGGTAGAACAGCTTCGATGCCTTGACCGGTACGCCAAGGCCTGCGTAGAAGGTCATCGCGCCCTCGTTGTCGTTGTCGGTGGTCCATTCAACCCGGCTGCACTGATGCTCAGCAGCGACGCCATACAGGGCATCCATGAGGGCCTTGCCGGTGCCGTGCCTCCGATAAGCGGCGGCGACGTACAACTCCTTGAGGTACAGCGAGCGGGTCAGGCCGACTGCTGGCCACAGGAAGGAGTAAGCGGCCAGCCCGGCGAGTTGCTGGCCGTCGCGGGCGAGTAGCGCGTAGCCGGCTGGGATCGGGCCAAAGAGCGCCTGGTAGATCTGCCCTTCACGGACCTGCTGTGAGTCGCTGGAAGGTGAGCCGTAGAACTGGTCCATCTCAGCGAGCAGCCTTGACATCGCGGGGACGTCCTGCTGCGTGGCTGGGCTGATGGCGATCTGGGTCATGAGGTCTCCGTCTGCTTGCTCACGTGCAGCAACTCCCGCAGGTCGCGGATTGCTGGAGCGGCCTGGCTGGTCGCAGGGAGGGTATTAGCTAGCTCAGTCGCGCGGGATGTGATGAGGCCGTGGCGCTGCCCGGCATCAAGTTGCTGAAGGGTGCTGGCAGCATAGTCCGCCGCAGTCAGCGGGTCGCCCTGGCGGGCCAGGCAGGTCGCCCGGTCCAGTCGGGTGAGCGCCCAGTCGGTGTAGTCGTCGGGCTGGCACAGCAGGAGTGCACGATCCTGCGCGGCTATGGCGGCGCGGACCTGGCCGAGGCGCGTGTAGGTGCTGCTTTCGTGGAACCGAAATTGCGCTTCGGTGTATCCGAAGGCCGACCTGGTCATTTGCTGCGGCGTGAGCTTGCTCAGGATTGTCTCGGTACGAGCCAAGGCACGGTGGGATTCGGTCTGGTCACCGCGGGCGGCGTGCGCCCTGGCCTCCAGCGCGGCGGCGGTGACGGCGCCGACGCACGGCGCTCTTCGCATCACTTCCTGCGCTCGGCGTGCGATCGATACCGCGTCGGTTAGCTGACCGGCGTAGAAGTGGCCGTACGCTTCCTGCGCCAGCACCCACGACATGGTTGCGGCGTCTTCAGCTTCGCGGGCCGCGACCCTAGCTGTGTGCGCCCAGCGACAGAACTCCTGGCGCTGGTCAAGCCGTACAACCGACAGGCACGCCAGCCCGGACATCTGCGCCGCCACTCTCGTCAGCCGGCGCAGAGATCTGACTGACCGGCATTGTGTCAGCGTCGTCTCCAGTTCAGCCAGATCGGCCCCGATCTGGATCAGCACATCCTGGGTCAGCTTGTACCGGGTCGCCTCTCCGTGCGCCAAGGCGGCCTGCTCCCATGCTTCCAGGGTTTCATCGCTCGCCGCCCCTTCATCAAGCGCGGCGGACAGCCGCTGCCTCACCAGCTCAAGGTCGTCTTCGTCTCGCCGGCCGATCTCGGCAAGGTTTGCTGGCGCCAGCGGGACGCCAGCCGGGATCTGTCGGACATCGAGTCTGGATCGCTGCCTGCATGCGGCGTCGCGGACAAAACGGCGGCGAGATGCCGCAGTGATGTCGTCATAGCCCCTGGCTAGCGCCGTCCCGGTGCCGAGTGCCTGGTCGCAGCGCTGCCAGAACTGGCGGGGGACGCGCTGGCGTCCCGTCTCCGCGTTGGCGATGGTGCTGCGGCTGTATTCGGCTAAGTCTGCGAGGCCGTGCTGGCTGAACCCGGCAGCGCGGCGGCTCGCGGCCAGCTGCTGCCCGAGGTCAATCCAGGCCGCCTTTTCGGCATCAGGCATGTCGGTCTCCTTCACCTGTCGGACGGGCTCATGAGTGTAACCCGGTCTCTGTGATCGTGCTGGTGACAAATCAGCCGCGAACGGCAGACACCTGTTAGGCACAGGATCGCGCACGCTGCTGTCAAGCCGGGCTGACGCCGAGGGCTTCCAGCAGGCGAGCAGCGGAGATGGTTGCGCCCGCGAGGTCGGCCTCAGAGCCGAAACTGGCCTTGACGCCCCGCCGCAGCAAGTCGTCCATGACCAGATCGACTATCGACTGCGGGTCACATCGCGCCCACTGCGCTACAGCTGTCGCGTCCGGCTGACGAAGCGTTCCGGCTGCTTGCTTAAGCTGGTCGGCCAGGTCATCCAGGGCAGCGGCCACGACCTGGCCGCGCCCCGCGCCCGGCGGAGGGCAGCCGGTCTCGGGGTCTATCCGCGGCCTGTCTACGGTATGAGTTTTTTTGTCGCTCACCATGACAAGATACTAAACGTAGCGACTCGTATTAGCTCGTATAGAGCTAACGTCACTTCCCTTTCGTGGGCGACCGCCGGGATTTCGTGGCTGTTGTCAGCCAGTTGTCAGAGAGCGAGATCTCGATTGAGCAGTCTGTCTTCAGGCGCGGTTTCATTACGGCGAGGTTCCAGGCGACGCCTCGGCCGAGAAGCCGGGCGCGTCAACCGAACGAGAGGACGGGACCGCGCTGCTGGCTTTGGTCAGTTCGGGCCACCGAGCCTGTCGGCTTGGTGATCTGAGTAACAGGCGGAGGCGCCGCTGCTCTAACGGGCGACCTCGGTCCGCGCCTGCCCTGGATGCGGGGTGGACCAGGCGATGGTGACGGTGCAACCGCGCTCCGGGGTGCGTGATCTGTTCGACGGGCTCATTCCGTCCGAGGTCATCGATGCCTACGAGCATTTACTCACCACGGGCGGCTGCCCGGCCGCCGATGCCGGGTCCGAAGTAGGCGGAACCGCCTTAGTCGAAGAACTCACCAGCCGGGGTATGGCCCGCGTCTTCCCGCACACCCCGGTCGATCCGGCGTGGCTGCGACCGGTCTCCGCAGATCTGGCCCTGCAAGGAGTCCTGGCGGCGCACCAGAGTCAGGTAGCCGAGCACACCCAGTTACTGCTGGATGGCCAGCGGCGCCTGGCCGAGGCTCAAGCCCGGTACGGGACGCCGCTAGATTCCCAGTTCCCTGAGCATCTAGTCGCCGTCATTAGCGACCGGACCCAGATCAGCGAGCTATCGGCCGCCCTTGCGAACACTGCGCGCCAGGAATGGATGACGACGGAGACTCTGAAGACCGAGATGCCGCTCACTGCCGACTTCGCCGCGCCGCCGCTGCCGGCCTTTCGTGGGCTGGTCCGGTGCCGGTCCATCTATCCAGCTGCGGCCATGGATGACGTCGTCGCCCGTCAGATCATCGCCACCTGCACCGCTGCCGGCGAGCAAGCCCGGCTGCTGCCCGAGGTGCCGATAAAGATGAAGCTCGCCGACCACACCACCGCCCTCCTGCCCCTGACCGCTTCCGGTGCCGCCGGTGCCCTGGTCGTCCGGGCACCAGTCATCATCGCGGCTCTGCGCGACTATTTTGAGTTGCTCTGGGAGAAGGCGACCCCCGTCGGCGTACCGCGCGCCGACAGTGATGCGAACCCCCTTACGGACAAGGAACAGAAAGTGCTCGAACTCATGGCACTGGGGCTGGCCGACGCCGCCATAGCGCACCGGATCGGTGTCAGCCTGGGAACTGTCCGTCGGCACATCACTGCAATCATCGCCAAACTCGACGTTCAGAGCCGGTTCGCGGCCGGTGCGGCAGCGCAGCGCCGAGGGTGGCTCGGATAGGCCCGCTAGACGAGCCCGGATTGCGGAGCGCAGTCGCTAGCTGACCTGCTGACCCCCTAACGGACGTAGGTGCCGCGCTGTGGGACGGTGGTGACGGCGCCTTGCTCGCGGAGGAAGGCGATAGCGCGGCGAGCGGTGGTGCGGGCTACTTCCCAGGTCCCGACGATCTCGGACTCGGTCGGGATGCGAGAGCCCTTGGGATACTCGCCGGACTCAATCCTGGACGCGATGATCGCCGCGATCTGGCGGTAGGGCGGCACCGGGCCGGTCGGGTCGATCCTGGTCATTGCATGAGGCTAGCTGACCTGCGACAACGTCCATCGTACTGCTACGTAGCGGTACGAGTTAGACCTGCTGCGTCAGATGACCCCTTCTACGCCTGCCGCATCCGCAACACATCGCCTGGTAGCCGGTTCAAGCGGGCTGTCAGCGTATTGTCGCAATCCTGGTATGACCGGCGACATGAACACGGTGGCGCGGGTTGCATAGCTGGCATGCCACGCATTGCGCTAGACAATTCCGTAAGCCCGGCAGCTTCCCGCCGACGGCTCGGCCACGAACTTCGTCAACTCCGTGAAGAACGTTCCCTGCGGCTCGAAGATGTAGCCGCTGTTCTGGGGGTCGCACCGAGCACACTGTCGCGGATCGAGACCGGGCTTGCCCCGACTAGGACGAGTTACCTCACCGTAATACTCGATCATTACGGCGCAGGCGACACCGCCGAACGCCGACGGCTCGCCGACTTGGCGCGGCAGGGGCAGCGCAAGGGCTGGTGGACCGAGTATCTGGACGTGCTTCCCGCCGGAGCCGGAAACTACCTGGGCCTTGAGGGCGCAGCCAGCCAGGTAGAAGCATTCTCGGCGCTTGCGATTCCATCTGTGCTGGCCACGAGCGCCTATCAGGTGGCCGTGTGCCAAGCGACGTGGCCAGACCTGTCGACGAGTCAGATCGATTTGCTCGTAGAAGTCCAGCAGCGGCGACGCCAGCTTCTGAGCCTCGCAGGCACGCCGATTCATGTCGTGATTGACGAATCAGCGTTGCAAAGGTTGATCTGTCCGACCAGCGTCCTGACTGGCCAACTGAAGCACCTGGCCGCAGTCGCCGACGACGCGTCGGTAACTATCCAGGTCGCCGTGCTCGCAGCGAGACACCAGATCCTGACCTCGTCTTTCGCATTGCTGAGCTTTCCTGGCACGGATGACCGTCCCACGGCCTGCTACAACACCGCTGCCGGCAAGATCGTGGTCACGGAACACGAAGAACAACTAAAGGCGCTCCGAAACGCCTTCTCAGCTCTCGTCCGGACATCCCTATCTCCCGCCCAATCCGCGAGCAAGATCAGGGACTCGATCCGTCGCCGAGCCACTACCTGATCGAAGGATCAACTTGACCATGCACCCGGCTCCCGGAACGATGCCGACCGGTCCATATCCGCTAGTCCGCAATTGTCAGCCAACTGTCGGCTTTTTCCAGTGCGAGCACCGGAATACGCACCCAGGCGGGTTGCATGAAGCAATGCCATGCCTGACAGTCCACGACACCAAGACCACTCTGCCTGTGACCCAAACAGCGGCTTCCAGTGCACGGGCCTTCACGAAGGAGACGCTTGCACAATGGAACCTCTCCGAGTCCGAGGAGACCGCAATTCTGTTGGTCTCCGAATTGGTCAGCAACGTCATCCGACACGCGCGAGGCAAGGACGGCAGTCTACAACTGCACCTGCGTTCCAACGCTGACGCGCTTCGGATCGAGGTATCCGATAGTGATCCGCGACTCCCAGAGCCGCGCACGCCCGGAGATCTAGACGAGTCCGGATTCGGCTTGGTCCTCATCGAGGCACTGTCCGCTAAATGGGGCAGCTATCGCGACTGCTCCGGCAAGACCGTCTGGGCTGAGGTCACAACCCAACGTCATAGCGCCTCGCGTGACGATCTCCGCACAGTTGCATCACGCCGCTCATGACGAGTCAGCCCAGCGATCGGGCTGATGAAAGAGCCGACCGCCGACCGAGCCGTCATGCTGTTCGAGAATCAGCATGATTGCCTCCGTCATGTTACGGCTCGCGGTTGACCGAATTCGCCCTGACAGAGCACGCGCACGAGATCTTCCGTTGGGAGAGCCGTCGCAGCGCAGTCGGCGACCCGCGAGTCCCAGCACATCGGATAATGCAGATCATGCTCTTCGAGTATGCCGTGCCCAGCGAAATAAAAATTATCACATCCGTATTTGTGAGAATTACGTCGGCCGCCCAGAGGCTGAGCTTCTCCCGGATCTGAGCGGCACTGTCATATTTTCCCAAACCCAGGAGAACTGGTTTATAGCCGAACCGGCTGCACATCTCGCGCATAGCGACGATATCGGCGGAACGCCTGGTAGCTGTCCCATTGCGTCAAGTTCCCGGTACCGGCCGGTCCCCATGCCGATAAAGAAACGTCTACCTTCGTCGTCATCCATACTTAAAAGACCGTTTTCGGTAAGAGATCGGCTAGGTTTGAAAGATCTAGACTCAAATCAAGCTAAATGATAGTAACCCTGCCTCATGGTAGGGAGTATGACAAGTCGCGCGGCGCCCGAGATGGGGACTTTCCGGCTGCCGGTCTTGCGCACCAGTACGGTGAGGGTACGAGCCGCAGATGCACGCATTCTGACCACCTAGAGCGAGCCAGCGCCGTATTGGCCGTCTTTGTGGGAACTCAGTTCCTCGTTCGCTGACCGTTAGGGGGGTCGCCGGGGAAATGATGCCCACTAGATACCGTACCGGTGGCCGTGACTACTATGCCCCAAGCCTGCCGCCGCAGCGCCTCGCCGCAGAATCAGCCGTCGCGCTGGCTGCGTCTAGTCAGAGGGTATCGCCCGCGTCTATGGGCGGATCGCCCGGTGCGAGTCGTCGCCAGATCTCGGCGGTGGTGTCGTCAAGAGCACAACGCATGTCACTGGGGCGGCCGATCTCCTGGCCACCGTAAGCAGACCAGAGGTAGCTCCGGAAGGATGCGTTCTGGTACGGAGAATCCTGCCAGCTGTTCAGCAGATCTACGAGGCTTATGTTTCGGCGCTCGTGGAGAGCGTCGCAGGCCTCTAGCTCTTCGAAGTCGATCAGGCCCAGGCGCCTGATTCGCGGGTCGCTAAGCAGGTTCGCTGCGGTGACAAGGTCGTCGACGACGCGGACTGTGACCGGGTTCACCGGGTACTGGCCGCCGACGATGACGATCGGGACGACGGCCAGGGCAGCTTGGCCGTCCAGGAGGCCTGGCTTAGGGTTATCCAGCAGGTTCCGCGCGGCGACATCCAGTTGGCCGGCCTTGACAATCACGAGCCTTCTGGTGTCAGCCTCGAAGGCGGCGCTGTTGGCCTGCTCGCGAGTCGGGACCGAGACGGTGCCGCTCACGATCTCGGCGAGCACCACCGTACTGCCGAAGTCAATACCGACGTCGCAGTTCTTCTGACCCGGGTACGCCTTGAGCAGGTCCTCTTCGGTGAAGAACGAACTTTGGCCTCCGAGGAGCGGCGGTGCCATCCGCCGGAGCTGGTCTTCGGCGCGCGACTCGACCATTTCCCCATATGCCTTGGTCCACTGGTTCCGCGCCTGATCTCCGTGAACTAGTTTCTCGTGGTCGTGAACAAGCCAGTACAGGCCACGCGTGATGCGCTCGATCAGGTACTGCTCGTCGAGCACGACGACATTATTGCCCCGACGCAGCAGCGGCCGTTCCTGGATCGGAAGCATCTGCCAAGGCTTCGGGCATCCGGCTAGGGCGGCCGTGAACTCGGCGGCGGTCGCGGAGAACAGGTCGAGGAACCGCTCGATTATGTCGTGCTCGATCGCGATGTTGGCGAACGCGTCGGCCGCGATCGGGTTGCCAGGCTTGTACGCGAGGATCAGAGCGTAATAGGCATAGCCGAGGGCGATGATGTCATCGAAGTCGAGCCCCGTCGCCTCGCGCAGGAGCGCGACCGGTGTTCAAGCGCGCTGGATCCCTGATCAGCTTGCTACCGTGGTTGATCCAGAGCAGCCGGTACCGCGCGAGCATGTCACCGACGTCGTCACGCTCGTTGAACAAGCTGTTCGCGACCATCTCCATCGCCAGCGACAGGGAGGTCAGGCCTAGCTGCGGCTCACCGGCTGGCCGTTCCTGAGCGAGTGCATCCGCGGCGAGGTGGACAAGCAGGACCGCAGCCGTCTCCGGTCCAACGCCCGCCAAGGTAGCCGCAACGGCAGGATCGGGAGCTTTCGGCGGATCAGGAGGTACCAGGACTAGGCGCATTGCGCGGAGCACGATCTGCCGGGCCAGGAACGCCCGCGGCGCTCCGTCGACGCCGCCCGCCAGCGCGCTCCGCACGGCTGCGGCATCACCCGGCGGGATCTGCGCCAGGAAACGAGCCTGGTACTCCTCAGTGAGTTCCTTATGGCAGGCAGCGTGGTTCAGGGCGGCGAGCTGGTAGATGTACTCGTCTCGGGGATGAAGCGCCAGCAGTGCGGTGATCCAGTTCTCGCGGCTGAACTCCCGGCCGCGAGACGACTCGGCCGGCTCCAGGTACTCCCGTGCGATTAGGTAAGTCCGGACCATGTTGGCCATCCAGGCGCTCGGCTCCGCGACCGGCGCCAGGCCCAGCATCGATGCTGTAGCCGGAATCCCTGGCAACACAAGGCCGGCCGCTGACCGCGCCAGCAACGGCGCCTGCGACCCGGCCAGACCGAACAGCCCTGAGCCGCCTAGAGTCCGTTCAACCACGGCCGCAGAATAGCCGGTCGCATGGCTTCCGGCGAACTCAATATTAGTCGCGCAGGAGGCTGTATCCAGCATCGGATCGGTTAGCCCGGAACAAGGCATGGGCTCCCACTGCGGCCGATGGCGCACCGACCGACACAATAACGGATAGTTTCGATAATTACTAATGTTTCTAAGTTTAGTTAGCTGTCATAGTGATTTAGGGATATGAAACGAGTTAGTGCCGTAAAGGCGGCGGTGACTGCCAGCGAGTAATTCAGGGTTCGGTTGGGCCCGGGGCGTGTTCAGTTTCGTCATCCGGGATCGGTGAGGGGATGGGCTTCGCCCGTGAGTGCTGACAGCGCTGCGGCGATCTCGTGCTGGCTCGCGCGGACGTAGGTGGAGGTGGCTCCGGAGTCGCTGCTGGTGCCGGTGTGGCCGGCGTAAGCGCGGGTTATGGCATACCCGAAGTTGCGTTCGACCCAGGTCAGGGTCGTGTGGCGGATCCAGTGGGTGCTGATCTGCTGGGTGGCGACCGAGGGCAGATGCTGGCCGATCCTGGTCCAGAGGTGATCGTAGCGGCGGCTGGTGATCGGCTGGCTGCTGACGTAACGCAAGGGCTGGCCGTCTCGCGGGGCTTGTCGGTCCTGGGCGTGCTGGAGCAGCCGGGCCATCAGGGTAGGCGAAACGGGCTGCCATCTGACGATCTCGCCTTTCTCGCGGAGCCGGATCAGGCACTGGTCTGGGTCGAGGTCGGCTGGGCGGAGCGCGAGTGGCGGGCATCCCGGCCGAGACGGCGTCCACGACCAAGCCTCGCGCTGGCCAGTGCACTAACGAGAGCTAGTGGAGTGAGCGAAACAACTGCATGCAGTATCGACCCTTCAAGTTAACTTCATATATTATTCGACAAGAAAGTGCAACAGAGCTTGACCGGAGACATGAGGAGCAGCCAGTGGAACCAGGAACTTACCTTGCCTTGGCCAACCTTACTCATCGTCTTGTCAGTGAGCATCAGCTTGCTGTAGAGGTTCGCGGAATCATGCGGGATCTCGGAAAGCAGGAATTCAGAAATGCAATGATAGCTCTTGCAGATGCCGATATGAGCAGCAGTCCGCGACATGAGCTGACAAGTGCGATAAATCATTTACAGAGCGCGATATCAAATTTACAATCCGCATATGCAAGCGCCCGTCGCTCCTTTGGTCAATCCTTGACAGCCCAGGACGATCCGAATTTCGATCCCGACCATCCGCGCTACCCCTTCGGGATAAGCATAAGTCAGGCGCAGGCATTTATTGCCGCAATCTATTACCGACTAGGAGAGCAAGGGCTAGCACAAAGGTACGGCGAGGAATTTCGTCGCGATCTGATGAAGGGCTATGCTAAGAGATATGATGTGCGCGATGGCTTCGATAAGGCGTGGGGGGGCGGCGTACCTGCTAGCCGACTAGTAGCGCAGTTCACCTCCAACGTAGAGGCGAATAGTAAGCTTCAAGGCGCGTTTCGCGCCATAGACGAAGGTGGTCAATTCCTTCGCTGCATTGGCGTCTCAGCTGATAATTTTACCGTGGAAATCCGGACTATATATAGATGTTGGAGTTTTCACGTCGCAAATTCTAAGCAACTGTTGTCAGGGTACCAAGAATGGCTTCGAGTGTATGGAGTTAAGTAGCGAAATTCAGTGATAATTTGTCTGGTGATTGCCCGGATCAAGGATAGACACCCGTTGCAGCGACCGGTCGCTGTCGACCCGCATTAGGGCCTGAGCTTGCCCGCTCGCCACATCTCAGACGGCACCGTTCAATCCGCGTCAGTCGAGGGGAGCCGACGACCATCGGCCGCTACCGCCGGCGCCTTTATCCGTGTCCCGGAACCGGGGGACCTCAAACCGCATAATGATCACGCTAAGCGGAACCTCAGTTGTGACTTTTGGCAGCTATCGTCGGCCCGTTGAAACCGTTGGTGCCGCCTTGGCTGATCTGCGCAAAGGTGAATTCCTGGCTACTTGGTCAGACAGCCAGGATCCGGCGGCTGGAAGATCTTGCGCCGCCGTTTGCGCGCCGCTTCTGGATCGTGTCGGAAGCGGATGGGCGGGGGCGGCCCAGGCGGTGGCGGCCGCGAGATCGCGCTGGACCGCCATCTCGGTCGCCTTGCTGATGAGCTTCTGGCCGGCCTGGTCGAGGGCGACAGCTTGTGCGATGAGGCCTGGCTCGCCGATGTTCAGGCTGCGCAAATGACGTTCTAGCTGGCCGGCTTCGGGCCTGGGTGATCTCGACGGCTCAGGTTGCGCGGCCTCGTAGTCATTGAGGAAGCGGGCAGCGATCGCTGGGTTCTGTGCCATCGCGCGCGTGCGATCCGGCGGGGCAGCTGCGAGCAGCAGGTCATCGAGTGCCACTAGAACGTTGCTGCCGGCCGTGGCCGCGTTGGTGTAGGCCATGAGCGCGCTGGCTATCTGCTGTTCTGTCGCTGGGCGGTAATGATAGACGTGGATGAGGTCGTCGCTCTCCGGCAGTTGCCGGGCGGGCAGGTAGATTCCGTGGACGGTCGCGGCCTGGCAGACGGCTAGCTGATCGCGGCAGGTGGTCGCGGTGATCGCGCTAAGGGCATGGCGGATGGTGGCGAGGAGGTCGGCGATGTCGCCGACTGTGGCTGCCAGTTCATCGGGCGGGCGGAGCGGACTGTTGTCACCGCGTGATGGCGTCCAGGCCGGGTTGGCGCGGGCGAGGCGCCCGATGCGCAGGACCAGGTCATCGAGTTCGCCGATCGCGGCTGGCTGGCGGCTGGTGCCGGTGCTGAGGGTGTCCCAGAGCTGCGCGATGGCGTGGCAGGAGGTCCGGGCAAGACGGGCGGCGTCGCTGGCGTGCTGCAGGTCGCGGACGCGGTCCGGCGTGAGGCCGAGCTGCCTGGCCCGGCTGGTGAGGATGCCGAGGAGAAGTTCGCTGTTGTGGCTGATGATGGCGGTGGCCAGGGCGTTATGCCGCCAGCGGCTCCCGGCGGCCGGTGATGGCCAGTCCCGGTGACTGTCGTGCCGGCGGAAGTAGTACTCCAGCCGCGTGGCCGTGCTGCTGATTGCGGCGCGAAGCTCGCTGATGGTCTCCGCGCCGGCCGGCTTGGCGCGTGGCGGGGCGATGTTGGCCGGGACGGCGTTCAGCAGGAACGCGGCTGCCTTGGCGCCGGGCTCCTCGGGCGTGGCTGCGGTCATCGGCTTGTTGCCGATGATGAGCCATCCTGATGCCACGCTGAGATAGCCGAGAGTACTGCCGGCAAGTGCTGGTCTCCCGCCGTGCGGGTCGGCGACGGAGATCCTGGCCAGGAGCAGCGCGAGGCGCGCGGCGATCTGCGATAGTTCCCTGACTAAGGCGATGCCGACCGGCCGGGCCGTGATGACCGGCAGCCACGGCGAAGGTCTTACTTCGTCTGCGGGAGAGCTTGCGTGCCCGCGCAGGAGATCATGACCCGCGTTCAGGGCGTCGGACGCGGCACGCAGCTCGGCGGCGAGCGGATGCCCGGCCGGGGCGGACGCTGGCGGGAGGGTACTCGCGGCGAGCCTGATGTGCCTGGCGACGCGGTCGAGCATCACCGCGGAGCCGAGTACCGGTACCTCCGAGTCGGCTGATCCGGACACTGCGGTCGCTGCTGGCGGCTGGTACTCGGCGATGTACCGGCTGATGGCCGTGAAGAGCCGGTCCAGTTCGGTGATGGCCTCCGCCACCGCGTCCGCTGAGAGCTCGCCGTCGTAGCGCCCGGCGGCGCTGGTGCGCTGCCGGGCGATCGACAGGAAGTCACCGAAGACGGGAGTCATCGGCTGGAGCCATCAGCTGGCGGATCTGCCGGGCGGCACTCGCCGCGCCCGCGCAGGCGTGCCGGTCCGGTGACGACGCGGGCAGCGGTCCGGCAGCGCATTCGAGCCGGTTCGCGACCGTGCCGGCTAGCGCGGTGATCGCGTCGGCGGCCTCGGCCGGCCCGGCGTACCGGCCAGGCAGCGGGTTCTGCCGGAGTGCGGGGATGCCGCCTGCTAGCACCGGCGCGGCAGCGATGGCCTCCCTGCCGTCGGCAGCCGTGCAGGCAGCCGACATGAAGGCGGCCAGCAACTCGGGCGCTTGGTCCTCGTGCGCGCGAGCCACCCGGCCGATCGCCTCAAACGCCGCGAAAGCCTCTGCCAGTACCTCCGGCAACCGCAGATCCCGCCCGGCCGGCATGTCTGTCATTTAGTTCCTCTCTTTCAGGCAGCCTGCTGGCCAGCAAGTCCGATGCTGACGGCGATGGCGTGCAGGTGCTCGTTGGAGAACCGGTAGCCGTGGCCGCGCAGCTGACGGGCCAGGGTCCGCTGGCTCAGGCGTTCGCCGTTGGATGCTGCGTTCTGGCACAAGACAGCCGCCTGCCGCAGCATCCCCTCGCGCGGGTCACCGCTAAAGATGTCCGCTGTTCCTTCTGACGGGAGCACGGTCGGCAGGGTCAGCATGGGACTGAGGAGCCTGGAAGTGGCGAGCTGGCCGGGTTGATCCATTTCAATATCTGATCGCTGGGCGTTGCCCTTTGCCTGCTGGCGGGTCATCTTCAGGACGAGCAAGCCGATAGCCAGGCCCGCGAACGCGGCCAGAGGGCTGGTCGCGGCAGTCAGCCGGTCGGCAAGGATAACGGGGTGGCCAGGCATGGCCTGGATGTGGCCGATATTCCCGGCCACGCTGACGGACAAGCCGATCAGGGCCGTTGCCCACGGCCAGATCCGCTGCCGGGCAGGCCAGCCATCCAGATATGCGACGTACAAGGCCAGCTCGCCGATAGCCAGGAACACGTCGATCTCAGCCGGCCACGACATCGCCTGCCAGCCCGACAAGCTGTGGTGCGTAGCCCAGTCGTACAGGCCGGCGTAACTGTGGGTCAGGGCGTTCGCGCTGGCCAGGATCGCGATGGCGCCGATCGCGTACAAGGCTGCGCGGCGAGTGCGGGGGTTCACGCGGTCACGCTCCGGCTTCGGGTGCGGATCTTGGTCAGCGCGTCGAGCGCCGTGTCGTCCGCTTCGGGCAAGGTGTGCAGGTACTTCTCGGTGGTCGAGATGCTGCCGTGCCCTAGTCGCTCCTTGACGGTCTGAAGATCGGCGCCGCCCGCCAGCAGCCAGGACGCGTGAGCGTGGCGTAGATCGTGCGGCCTGACGTTGAACGTGATTCCAGCGCGCTGGAGTGCTGGTTGCCAGATGCTCCGCCGGAACCAGTCACCCGAGAGATGACCATCCGTGTCTACCTTTCGTCCACGGGGCGGCGAATCCTTGCCATTGGCCCGTCGAGCCGCACGGTAGATCGCCGCCGCGTCCATGCAGTGGCGACAGCGGCATTTGCCGGCGTTGTAGCCGCTCATGGAGCCATGGCGGTAGCGGCGGCCTGCTTCGGTCGGATCGGTCAGGCCGAGCGCAGCCGGGTCGGGCACGATTCGGACCGGCGCAGGTGCCGAGTCGGGCGGAGACATACGGAACAGCAGATCGTCATCGCCGAGGCAGAGGTTTTCGATGTGCGCGGTCAGCTTGGCTACGATGTGCACGCTCAGCTTGAGGCGGCGGTACTCCTTGTCCTTGGGGTAATCCTTGACCAGGAACCGCTCACCGCTGGGGTGGAACTTGGGGTTCACCTGAACTACTGCCCGGCTGATGGTCAGTATCCGGGTCAGGCGGTCGAGATCGCTGACGCGCAGTTCGGTCAGCTCGCCCCAGCGAAGTCCGCTCTCGATGTCCGTTTCTACGAGCAGGCGAGACATATCATCGGGCAGCGCCTGATGGATCGCATCGAACTGCTCAGGGGTGATGATCTTTAGTGGCTTCCTCGTAACCGTCGGGGTCTTGACCCCTTTGCATGGGTGCAGGAATGTCACTTCATCTAATGCGGTCGTGAAGATCGCGCTCAGGATGAACCTCAGCTTCTGAATGGTCGCCGCACTGACCTCCTTCGCCTGCAGATCAGTGATCCACTCTCGAACATGACTTGGCATGATCTCGTTCATCCGCATCGGGCCGAACCACGGTTCAATGTGCTTAAAGATCAGGTAGGTATACGCCTCACGGGTCGTGGCCTCGATCACATGATTCGGAAGCCACTCCTCCGTGAGGTAGCGCCGGAAGGTCTGCTTACCGCGCCGGGGATCGCTAAGGCGACCCTCGCCAACTCTGGACTCGGCCTTCTGCCAGGCCTTGTCGGCTGCCTTCCTGTTTGAGAAGGTGCCAGCGGAATGCAGCGCTCCACGGAGATCGAGATAACAGGCGGTGTACCGAGCGTTGCCGTCGCGGCTGATGCGCTTCTTTGAGTAGCCCACGAAGATCACCAATCATGACCAGGCTGTCCGTAGATTGTCCGTGGACACGGTGTCAGCCGACGGTATCCAATGTCATTCTTCGGTACTGACTTTAATGCTCTGACCTGCATATTAGTCGAGACTAGCGAAGGTTGTGGATATCCGTTTGAACGTCAAATCTGCACTGACACGGAAGAGGTCACTGGTTCAATCCCAGTACCGCCCACGCAAGTTCTTGCAGGTCAGAGGCCAGTCTGATGGCCTCAGCTCCGAGCGGGTCAGCGCTCGCAGAGGCCCTAGGGAGCCAAAAGGGGAGCCACGTCCTACGCGGACTTGGTTTTCTTGTCCTGAGTGAAGATGACGTTCATGGTCTCGGCTCCCCTGGTGATCACCGGCTTGAGCTGATGCCGGTAGACCTTCTCGGTGACCGAGGTGCTGGCGTGCCCGGCAAGGTCGGCGATGACCTCAAGATGGACGTCGTTGTCGCTCATGATGGAGACGAAGGAGTGCCGTAGCTCGCGCGGCGTCCATTCGGTGCCGAGCCCGGCTTTGCTGGTGATGTCACGGAACGAGCGCCGGACGTCCGCAGCGTCGAGCGGCGAGCCGACCTGAGTGGCGAACACCAGCCCGTGATCCTGCCAGAGCTGGCCGGCGGCCAGGCGCTCTTGGAGCTGCCGGGTGCGGTGCTCCCTGAGTGCTTGCGCGGCCTGGCTGGGCAGTTCCAGCGTCCGCCGTGACTTCCTGGTCTTGGTGTCGCCGTCAGCGCGGACCGATCGCCAGACATAGATCGCGAACCGGTCGTGGTCGAACCCGGCATCGGTGACCGCCTGCCACTCCCCCGCATCCTCTGCCCACGCGACGACGTGGCTCCACTGCAGCGCCCGCGCTTCCTCGGTGCGGATGCCGGTCAGGAGGCTGACGACCACGTAGGCGTGGAGTCGCGATTCGGCCGCGTGCTCGAACAGCTGCTCGGCCTGCGCCAGTGTCATGGCCTTGCTCGGCCGCCCGGCCTGGCCTTTAGGAGTCTTCACCAGTTCGGCGACGTTGCGCATTACCAGGTCTCTGGCCTGAGCCTGCCGGATGGCGCGCTTGAGGATCGAGTGCACCCTGGCCAGGGTGCTGGAGGCAAGCTTGCCGGCCAGGCCGTCGAGCCAGTCGTCCACATCGTCGGCGGTCAGTTCCTTGAGCTTGATCGCCCCGATGACGGGGATGACGTGCTGATCGGCCAGGATGGTCAGCGTCACGATCGTGCGCGGGTCGTGACCTTTCAGGCCTTTGGCCAGCCAGTCCTGCACGGCGCTGGAGACGGTGTAGCTGTCGCTGTCCTTGCCGGTCTTGATACCGCGCTCGCGATCTTCGACCAGCTTGATCAGGCTGTCCCTGACCGCAGTCTTGGTCCTGTCCTTGCGCTTGGCCCGAAGTCGCTTGCCGGCCCCGTCGCAGCCGAGGTCAATAGCACCGGTAAGCCGTTGCCCTCGGGATAGATGGTGGCCTGGTACTTGCCAGTTAAGAGTTTCGACATTGGTTCCTCTCTGGTGCACGGTTAGTCCTGGTCGTTCTGATGGCGGTCGATGTACTCGTCGATGGCCTTCCTGATGACGTAGGACAGGTCGCGGTCTTTGCGCCGCGCGATCTCTTCGAGCTTGGCGCGCTGGTCCGCATCGAGGCGGAGGCTGTAGTTGTTGCTGAGTGCCATCGGCTGTGCTCTCGCCTTATCTGTTCGGTATCGAGCACATCGTAGCGCATCGCGGTCTAGTGCGCTGCGTGTTTCTGATCGGCGTCTTCAAGAGAGCTGATGAACTCGCCGAGGTGCTGGCTCGTGATGCGGCGGAGCTTGCCGATCTTGATGCTGCGGAGCTGGCCGGTCCGGAGCTGGATGAGGTTGTCATGGGCGAGTTCGAGGAACGCGGAGCCGCCGATGGGGGCCCGCCGGCCGGAGCTGATGATGCCGGCGAGACGGGTGGCGAGCTGGTCGATCTGGTCGCAGGCGGCGGCCAGGGCGCTGCTGTCGTGGCCGATCGACGCCCAGTCTGGCTTGGGGGCGGGCCGGGATGCGCCAGCGCGGGCGTAGCTGTCGGCGAGCCCGGCGGCGTGGTCGAAGTTCGCGTCGAGCCTGGCCAGTAGGTCGTCCATCGTGGTGTCGATGATGTGGTTGAGCTGGGTGTCGTCGTAGTGCCGGCGGCGCCTGGGGTGCCTGCTCATCGGTGTCGTCTCCTGTCGATGCCCAGCTGACAGGCGAGGTTGTCGCGGGCTCTGAGCATGTTCTGGCGGACTGCCGCCTGGCCTGGGTTGATGAGCATCAGCGGGTATGGCTCCTTGACGCCGTCAGATCTGGTCAGCGTCAGCAGCACCATCCTGGCCACGAAGGTGGTGTACGGCGGCGACTCGCCTGTCGCGTTCACCGGGTCGGTCTATGCCGGGTGCCGGCATGCCTGGTGATGCGGCGACGCCACGGCCGTCACCGTCAGGTCATCGACGAACAGGGCCGGCGGCGCATCGCCGAGGAAACGGCCGCAGGTCTGGCAGTCAACCGGCCACAAGCAGCCAGCTACCTCGGCCAGCCCTTCATCACCCAGCCGGTGCCGGGTGACCTCGCACACCACTAACGAAGAAACCACCATAACTCCCGCTCCAAGCACGACGCGCAGCGCCGCAGCCCGACCCGTCCGGACGCTGCTTAGAGCATCAAACACCGTCAGGTGTGACGCCTGCCGGGACAGAAATTTCCCGGGAGGCTGGTCAGCCGCGCATATCGGCCCAGGCGCGGGTGGCTTGGGCCATGTCCTCGGTCCAGCCGGCCGGGTCGTCAGCTGCGATGTCGTGCCACTCACGGCGCAGGCGCGGGCGAAGGCCGCGATGCCGTCGGGCGGGGCTGCCTGCCAGGCCGGGCAGTCCGCGATGGCGGTTTCGGCGGCGTGCGGGGTGTGGCCGGCGGCGATGAGGCGCTGGATCAGGCAGGCCGGGTCCATCCACCCGGCGCCTTTGGTGTGCCGGGCCCAGTCGAGGAGCAGAGCACGGTCGCCAGTGATGAGGACGTTCAGCGGGTTGTAGTCGGTGCGCAACAGCCGGTCGCCTTCCAGCAAAGCCAGATCGGCCGGGTCGCGGATGTATTCGCGCCAGCGCTGCTCGACGCGCTTGACGGGCAGGTTGGGGCAGCAGGCCGCACCGAGCCGGGTGATCGTGCGGATGATGGCGGACAGGTCAGGTGAGCCGGGCCGGTAGCTCGGATGGCGGCCGTCCGCGAACTCGACGCCGAGCAGGTCCCAGTCGCCTTGAACCCGCCATAACATGCGCGGGGCGACGTGGCTGACGTGGGCGTTGATCATCGCTTCCATGTCCTGGGTCCAGCGGCGCGGGTAGTCACTCCGAAGGCCCTTGACGAACACCGCGCCGCGTTCGGTATCGAGACGGGCGGCGAACGCCGAGTTCAGGCCGGAAGGCACCGTCACGGCCGCGTGCACGGGACCGGTGTGCTGCTCGACCGCCCGCCTGGTGGACGCGGGCAGATCCAGCCAGTCAGTCCGGTCCATGATAGCTGGTCTTCCGGGATCACAGCACGGTTAGAACATGACGTCTGGCAGGCCAGGGCCGCGTCAGCGTGTTTCGCCTGACAGGCAGCTCAAGCACCCGAGATGACGTACAACAGGGCGGCCAGCGTAGTGCCACTGGCGATTTCGCCTCGGCTGGTCAGCGATCGCACATCGGCGAGCGGCACCCACTCGATCCGTTCGGATTCGATGCCGTCGGCGGGCTCGCCGATGCGGGCTGCGGCGGACGCCTGATAAATCTCGTGCCTGGAGTCGCTCAGGCCGGGCGTGGGGTAGGTGGTGAGCAGATGACGAAGCGGGCCGGACCGCCAGCCCGTTTCTTCCTCGAACTCGCGGCCTGCCGCATCAGCGGCCGTCTCGCCTTCCTCGATCTTGCCGATCGGAATTTCCCAGCCCCAGCGGCCGGTGATGAAGCGGTGCCGCCAGATCAGCAGCACCCGCTGGTCTGCATCGACCGCGACAACACCAGCGCCGGGCGGAGTGCGGATGAGGCGGTGGTCCAGGTGCCGGCCGTCGGGAAGCTCGACATCCGCGATGCGGATATCCAGCCACTCGTCTTGGAACAAGGGCTGCTCTGACCGGATCGTCCATTGCACGGCGGCGCCTCCCGAATGCGTCGATTGCGAGTCAGATAGTTCCCGGAGCCGCGCTCACACCGGCACGATGAACTGCTCTTTCACCTGCTCCGTCAGTTCACGCGCCACGATGCTATCGCCGTGCGCGCTGACTGCCCCGGCTACGGCAAGGACCCGGTCGCGGATGCGCCGCGATTCCATGCCGTGCGCCCGGTCCAGCATCTGCGATGCGGCGTCGGCGCTGCCTTCCAGTTCTCCGCGCGCCGCCAGGACTATGGCCAGCGTGGCATACCGGTGGACCTGGCCGCGCAGATGGCACCGATCGGAGGTGTCGACAGCTTCCTGCGCATAGGTCTGGGCTGCCGGAAGGTCGCCGAGCTGCCGCAGTGCCTCCGCGTACTGGACTTCGGCTAGGCCTCGCTGCACGTAGCCGGTCTCGGGCGGCTCTTCGCCCGGCCGGACCCGCGCTGCCATCTGCTCGGCGCGGCGCATCTGCTCATGGCATTGGGACGGGTCACCCATCCGCGCGAACGCTTTGGCCTGCAGCGTGCACAGGTCGCTGACCAGGGCCGGGCTCAAGCAACTCCCGGCCCCCCGCAGCGCAGTCTCTGAATACTGCACAACCAGCCGGTACCGGCTCAAGCACAGTGCCTGGTTCGCCAGCAGCGCGACGACATACCCGCCGAATCCCCGGTCACCGGATGCCTTCGCCAGCCTCAGCGCGTCAAAGAAGTACCGCTGGGCAGCAGACTGCCGGTCGGTGTCATACAGGCAGATCCCGGCGATCGCGGCTACGCCGCCGATAGCGCGCATCAGCTCGCGTCCGGTCGCATCGTCGTAGCTCGCCCGGAGCAGGGGCGCCGCTTGGCCGTCCAGGAAACCGATCACCCTCGGCAGTACCGGCACTCCTCCTACCCGCCGGTACATCTGCTCATATCTGTCCCGCGCTGCCCGGATGACCGTCACGTCAGAGGTCGTGACTGCCCGACGGCCGTGCCGGTTCGAGACGTCCAGGTCCTCTGGCGGGTTCTCCCACTCGAACACCGGCGCGATGGCAGCCGGACCACTCGCTACCGGCCTGTCCTCCGGCGAAGCTGTCCGGCGCGCATCGCTCCGCCAGAAGGCCGCTGCCCGATTTAGCGTCTGGGGAAGAGAGATGTCAACCGCCCCGTTGAAGCCGGCCGGATCGAGGCCGGCGCCTTGAAGCGTGATGACCCTGCCGAGCCTCTCACCGAGGATTTCGCAGATGATTTCCGGCACCCGGCCACGCGGCACCGCATGATCACGGAGCCAGCGGGCAACGGATGCGTGATCGTAGAAGAGGTCAATGCCGTAATGCTTGCCGCGCTCGGCAACCCGGGCGGCGAAACCAGCGTGAGAAAAGCCGGCCTCGTCGATCAAGGCCGCCAGCAGAACGTTCGGTTCGCTCATCTCACCATTCCCGCGTTCTTCGCAGTCATTGTAAGTCACCAATCCTGGCTAGGGCCGTGACCAGAGCGTTCACACCCCGTGTGAATGCTCTGCCACCGCTTGGCCCCTCCGCACCCTGTCCCGCGAGTCAGCGTTCAGATTTGCTAGCAGCGCAACTGCGAACAGCAAATCCGGTTCGGCTGCTGCCACTCAGATACGAGCAACAAATGGTGCACTGGAAGGAGACAGGAAACCGTGTCAGACAATGCTCTCGGTGACGTAATTGCCGGGCTTGATGCCCTGGCTAGCGAACTTTCCGCGCGCGGCTGGCAAGCGCGCGTCCGGACCCTGCCCGGTCGGATACCCAGCCTGCTGACCTGCAACCCCGAACCTGGAGCAAGCGCACTGTCCGAGGACATCTACACCAAACCTGCCGGTGATGGTGGCTGGGAGTACTGGTGGCCGTGGGCTGAGCCCATCGCGGCCGATCCGGCCGATGCTGCTGCTGTCATTGTCCGTGTGCTGCGTGCGCAGGGCGCGTCATGACCGGGTGCAGCGCCGTGACCGTTCTCGATCTGCCGACGGGCGGTCCGGCGGGAGGGGAACTGGCAGGCGGCGGTGAGCTGGTTAGTCCGGCTATGCGGCGGCAGCGGCTTGGCCGGGAGCTGCGCAGGCTGCGGGAAGCGGCCGGGCTGCGGCTGGAAGATGCCGCTACTGAGCTTGGGGTCGCGCCGAGCACGTTGTGCCGGATCGAGATCGGGAAGGCCCCGGCCAGGACCAGTTACGTGCGGGTGCTCCTGGGCCGGTACGGCCTGACCGATGACACCGCCATCGAGCAGCTCACGGACCTGGCGCGCGAAGGACACCGAAAAGGCTGGTGGGCTGACTACGATCAGCTGCTGCCTGCCGACACAGGCATGCATCTCGGCCTGGAGTCGGCCGCCAGCGTGAGCCGCACATTCGCCGCGCAGGTCATTCCGGGACTTCTGCAGACCAGGGATTACGCCGCTGCGGCCTGGCGGGCGAGACGGCCTGACCTGAGCCCGGACGCCTGCTACCTGCTGGCCGATGTCACGGTCCGCCGCCGCCGCTTCCTGCGGGCTGATCACCAGCTGCACGCTGTCATTGACGAGTCCGCGTTCCTGCGTGCTGTCGGCTCGCGGCGCATCATGACCGCTCAGCTCGCTCAGCTTCATGAACTGGCGACCAGCTCGTCATGCACAGTGCAGATCCTTGCCTTGTCCCGGCCGGGCATCCTGAGCGCGTCGTTCTCCGTACTGAGCTTCCCTGACGCCGCTGACCCTGACGTGGCCTGCAGCACCGGTCCCGACGGACAGCTCATCGTGACGCGGCGGCACTTGGCGCTGTCGGCCCAGCGCAGCCGTTTTGATGCCCTGGCTGCGGCCGCTTTGCCTGTCGGGGAATCAGCGAGCCTCCTCGCTGAGATGGTGCTGGCAAGGTGACGGCGACCTTGACGCAAGACGCCGCCTGCCCGGGCGGCGTGTACTGGGATATCCAGGCCTGGCGCGGCGGGAAGCTGACCGCGACCCTGGCCGGCACCCAGCACCCGCTGGTCATCATCGCAGACGACGAGCATGAACTGAGGACGCAGATCAAGACCATGATCCAGCTGGCCATGCTCTAAGGAAATTCCGGGATGTCTAAGAAAGCATGCTTGATCCGGCCAGAAATCTCATGACAGTTAACACCGCTAATGCCGGTCACGGCAGATAGGAGAGGCTCAGATGCCGACTCGGAAGGTGGCCGGCAACGGCCAGGCAGAGTCATGTTACTTCCGCACGACGACGGGCGACGGCACACGTAAGGCCTTAGTCCAGATCGATGAGCGGTGCAACTTACACTGCGCTCACTGCTTCGTCTCGGCGACGCAGCGGGGCCTGTCCATGCCGGCCGCGGAGGTGACGGGCACGCTGATTCCGCGGCTGGCCGGCTGCCGGGTAGAGAGAGTCACCCTGACCGGCGGCGAGCCGACCATTCACCCGCAGTTCATGGAGATCGTGCGTGCGTTCCGCGATGCCGGAATGCAGGTCGGCGTCTGCACCAACGCGACGACGCTGGAGCCATCCGATATTGGCGCCCTGGCGTCACTGGGCGGGGTGCATTGCAACGTATCCCTGGACGGCTTCCGGCCCGAGTCGCACGGCCGGTTCCGGGGTGACCAGCAAAGCTTCCACCGCACGGCGGCCACGGTGCGGCAACTGGCCTCGCCGGCCTGCTGCAGGGCCTGCTCTGCACCCCGAACTCCCTCGCCGAGGACGAGGAATACCGTGACCTGTGCGAATTCGCCGCCGAGCAGGAAGCCGGGTACGTGCTGCTGAACCCACTGTCGTCGATGGGCAGGGGCGTCAAGGCCCAGAAACGCCTGGCGGCATCCGAGCAGCGGATGCGCCATATCTACGACCTGACCGCACCGTTCGAGGCCGAAGGCCTGGACGTGGTCCACATCCGGTTCCCGTCCAACGGGCTGCCGCTGGCCGGATGCCAGGCCGGCACCATCATCTACGTGTTCACCGGCGGCGACGTCACAGTGTGCCCCTACCTCGTCTTCGCCGCCCGAACCCCGCAGTCCCGGCACGACCCGGCCGAGTTCATCGTCGGCAACATCTTCACCGACCCGGACATCGCCGCCCTCCTGGACGCCTACCATTTCGGCCGCCGTTACACCGTCGGCAGCAACCCCACCTGCACGTCCTGCACGATGGCCGGCGACTGCGGGAAAGGCTGCCCAGCGGCCGTCATCTCCGCAGGCGAGAGGATCGGCGCCCTCGACTCGCAAGCCTGCCCCGTCGCCGCCGCCGGCCGGAACCTGCTGCCCTTGAGCCCGGCATGAGCCCAGCCGGGCTGTTCGTCAGCATCGACGGGCCAGGCGGCGCCGGCAAATCCACCGTCCTGCGCCTGGTAAGCCAGACCCTCATCGAGCGCGGCCTGCGGACCTGCATTACGGCCGAGCCGTCGGCGACGCCGCTTGGCAACCTGATCCGCGCCAGCACCGACACGTACTCGGGGATGTCACTGGCGTGCCTGGTCGCCGGTGACCGTCATCACCACCTGGCCAGCGTGATCCGGCCGAACCTCCAGATCGGCGCGATCGTGCTGACTGACCGGTACTTGCCCTCCAGCCTGGTCCTTCAGCGCATGGACGGCGTCTCCTGGCCGGTCATCTGGCAGCTCAACCACGGCGCCGAGGCTCCGGACCTCGCGGTCGTGCTGCATGCGGACCCGACGTGCTTGCGGCGACGGATGACCAGGCGCGGCGGACCGCACAGCCGGTTCGAACGCTACGCCGACGGCCCGGACAGAGAATGCAGCCTTTATCGCGACACCGCCGCCAGACTCACCACGTTCGGCTGGAACATCTGCGAGATTGACACCACCGCCATCACGGCCGCCGACGCGGCCGCGATCATCACCAGCCGCATCGCCGGCCTAGCCGGAATCGGAGAGACATGACCGCAGCGCTGACGTTCCTGACACTCAACATCGGCAACCCCTCCGAACAGCGAGCCCGGCGCCAGCTCTCCTGGCTGGCCAGCCGCCCCGAACACGTCCTGGTTCTCACCGAAACCAAGGACAGCGCCGGCTGCCGCCTCCTAGCCGACGGACTGACCGAAGGCGGCTGGCAGGTCCATTACCCGGTCCCTGAGCACGGCGGGTACGGCGTCATGATCGCCACCACCGTCCGTGCGGAGGCTGGCCAGTTCGGCGCCCGGGTCGGGTACCTGACCGCCCGGGCCGCGTCCGTGATCTTGCCGCTGCCGTCCGGGCCGCTGGAAGTCATCGGCGTCTACGTCCCCTCCCGCGACGCCAGCCCCGACAAAACAGAACGCAAGCGCACCTGGCTCTCCCGCTGCCAGGCCGCGCTCGCCACCCGCGACCCCGCCATCCCAGCCGTGTTCCTCGGCGACCTCAACATCCTCGAACCCGATCACAAGCCCAGCTACCCGTTCTTCGCACCCTTCGAATACGGGTTCTACCAGGCGCTCGTCACGGACCTCAACATGACCGACATCTTCCGGCACCACTGCGGCGAGGCCCTGGAATACAGCTGGGTCGGGCGAACAGGCGACGGCTACCGCTACGACCACGCCTTCTGCTCCACCCCGCTAAACCGCCTGATTACCGGATGCGAATACCTCCACCAGACCCGGCACGACAAGCTCACCGACCACTCCGGCCTCACCACCCGGCTCGCCATCAATCCACCGGAGCTACTGCCCAGCACCCCGCCGGTAGCGGCCGCCACACTGTTCTGACCAAGCAGGCTCACACTGGGGCTGCGGCTCGCAGCAGAGCATCGTAGGTGTCCTCAACCCGTTCACCTTCGAATGCGAGAGAGGTCACGAACTCCGTAAGTTCCGCCTGGATAACCTCACCGGACGCGCCCTCGGGCACCATGCGCTCCAGCTCCAGGAACACGCCCAGGCCGTCCACTTCATCAACGCACACCGACAACGCTCCCCCGAGCGCCGACCCGGACCGTCGTGATTTGCGGAATCCGCTGTGTCGCACGAAATCCCATCGCCAGTATCGCCCGGTGCATCTCCTCCCGGTCAGCCACCGTGCTCTCATACTCCTCGCACGACAGCACATTCTCAGCTGGCCGCTTCACGGTGAACACATGCCGGCCAGCCACCGTCCGCAGCCGCGCGAATGGAACACCGATCCGCGGCTGCCCGTACTCCCAGCCAGCGGGCGCGTAGGCCTGATCGTCCTGCACGACGCGATCTCCGAGCTCAACACCACAGCCAGCCAGTGCCTCCAACAGGCCGTCCGCGTCGAGGACCCGGTACTTCACCTCAACCTCTCGCACAGGGCTCCTTAGCGACTGCTTCCCGCTACGGCGAGTCAGCCTGCCATAGACGAATCACGGCCTGGCCGCGCCGCGCCCGCAACCTCGCTACATTTCAGCCCGTCAGCGCCAGCGCGACCCGCGACGCGATGAATCCCGGCAGGTCAAGGGAGTGACAATGACAAGACAAGACAACGCGCGCCGACCAGATCTACGGCGTGATCCTGGCGCCAGCCGTAGTGCTCCCCAACGAACCAGTGAGCTACTGGCCGCCCGCCTAGCACGAGCAAGACCAGAACGGCGCGATCAGCCAGCACCACTACGCCAGCGGCGGCATCGACTGATTCTGGTCGTTGCGTCCAGAATCGCCATGCTCAGTCGTCGACGATGAACGGGATGAGCCGCACCGTCAGCCCGGTCTCTCCGTACATGCTCACCATTTCGACCACGTGCCGGCGAGAGATGATCACCAGGCCTCCGCTGCCTGGTCGGATGTTCCACACACTGATATTCGTGAGCACGGAACCTTCGCGAGCTGCCCGGATGCGGTCGCTTTATGAAGCGCGTCCGGGCCGTGACGCGGTCGTGGCCGCGAGCCTGATGGACCTGCATGGCACTACGCCCGGCGGGGCGGCACTCGGCGCAAGATCCGACGTACCGCTCCCCCGCGTGAACGTCTGGCCGCAGCAACCGTGATGGCTCGCTTGACCTTCCTCCGGTCAATATTGAACTCGCGCGCGATCGCACGCTGACTGTGCCCGGCTTCGTGCCAGTTCCGGATCGTTTGCTCCAGGTCCGGCACCAGTCGCGGTACTACTGGCACATCGGATGCAACCAAGCAATCCGCCGTCGGTTCGATGGCAGCAGATGACGGCTCGGCAGGATCAGCATCGAGGCCGCCAGGGTCAGCCCGTCAACGGTCCTCTCGGAGCGCGGCCACGAGCGGGGCCTCGCTAGCGCGGCCGGTCTCCAGCAACTCGGTCACCGTGAGCGCCGTGACCGCCTGGTTACGGTCGAAGAACCGGGGCCAGTAATCAACCTCCCACCAGCCGCCCGGCCGCCGCCGGGCCTGCGAGATGAGAACGCCGTCGATCTCAAGTGTCATGCAGTCGTCGTTGATCTTGATTGCCTTGTCAACCTGCGGGTTGGCCACGGCGTCAGATTCTCGTGACTAGATCGTTCTGGTTGGTTCAGAGCAGGTGCGCGCTGGTGACCGGACTCGCCGTCGGAGCACTGCTGACCGGAGCTGCAGCCCTCGATCCGGCAGCGGTGGCGGCCGTTCACGTGGGCCAGACGGCTGTCCGAGGCAGCCAACTGTGGGCGCAGTCCTACAACGGGCCTGGCGATGGCACCGACGAGGCTTCCTCGGTGGCGGTCAGCCCGGATGGGCGCTGGGTCTACGTCACTGGCCGTAGCGCGGGCTCAAGCCTGAAGGGCGACTACGCCACCATCGCCTACAACGCAGTCACTGGTGCTACAGCCTGGGTGAGCCGGTACAACGGGCCAGGCAACGGGATCGACTACGGCGTCGACGTACTGGTCAGCCCGAACGGGGCGACGGTCTACGTCAGTGGCGACTCCTATGGCGGCAAGGGGCCTGGCCGCGAGATCAGCACGGTCGCCTACGACTCCGCCACCGGTGCCCAGCTTTGGGTCAGCAGTTACGACAACCGGGACTTGAGGAACCCGGACGCCACGAGGATGACCGTCGACCCGGACGGCTCGACCGTTTTCGTCACCGGGCAGACGGAGTCCGTCGGCGGCGCCCGAGGTGTCCTAGCGATCGCTTACGACGCCGTCTCCGGTGCCCAGTTGTGGGCGAGTGCGTACGACCCCACTGGCGCGCAGACCGAGACCAGCTGGATCGGCGTCAGCCCGGATGGCAGCACGGTTTACCTGACGGGAGAGCCCTCGGGCTACACGGCTGCCTTCGACGCGACCACTGGTGACCATAAGTGGACGACTGCGGTGAGCACGACATTCGAGCCGACGTCGCAGTCCGTCAGCCAGACGACCGGCACCATTTACGTTGCCGGGTTCCTCAGCAACCCAGCGCGCTTCCGCACGGTCGCCTACAACCCGAGCACGGGCGCGCAGCTCTGGCAGGCCACCGGGCCACCGGGCCAGGCGTCATCGCTGGCGGTGAGCGGGCCGGACGTCATCGTGACCGGCACCAGCCACGGCCCGGCGAGCAGCTTTGAGACCGTCGCCTATGATGCGGCAACCGGCGCGAAGGCGTGGACCCGCTCGTACAAGGTCAGCGGGCATCCCAGCGCCACGGCCTACGCGATCGTCGCGAGCGCAGACGGGCAGGCCGTCTACGTCACCGGCCGGGGCGGCACGATCGGCGTGGACTATGACTTCGCCACTGTCGGCTACGCCGTGGGCACCGGCATCCAACTCTGGGCGCGCCAGTACAACGCCCCAGACAATCAGGACGCGCCGACGGCGATAGCCATCGGCCCGCACGGGCGCAACGTCTACGTGACCGGCTACAGCTGGAGCACCACGCCTGGCTACGACTACGTCACCGTCGCCTACAAGGCATGATCAGCCGAACGCTGAGCCCTGACGATAGCCTCCCTCGTCTCGGTCCTGGCCAGCCCCAGGCGGCGACGTCAGCGCAGCGGGCTTACTGGAAGCGGCTGATCGCAGAACTCGCACATTGGATCGGACTCACTTGATGCCCGCGCTTGGTGCACCGGTGCGCCGCAGTTCGGGCAGTGCGTCGGCACCACCCAGGGCGGGCCCGTCTCGGCGCGCGCATGAGCACGATCTTGCTGCTTCGGCTTCTGCTCTCGCTTGAGGTACTCATGCAGCGCGCGCTTCTGCATCGCTGGCACGTCGAGAACGATCCTGCTGCGATGGGCCGGGTCGTAGCGGACGGGCACAGTCTCGCCGTTAGACAAGTACAGCTGCATCTTCGGTATCCGGTCTGGATGCTTGACCTGCTCGGTCCCTCGTACTTCCGCTAGGCGCTGCGCATCAGCGCTACCAGGAGCTGGCTGGTACAAATTGGCCAGCTCCGCGCTGAACTCGACCCCTTCACCGTCTTTGAAAATCACGGAAACGCGCACTTGCGACATTCGGCGGTCGACGGGGGACGGTTCGCTGTGGACCACAACTCCCTGGAAGATCGCTCCCTCACTGACGAGCTTGTCACGCTCGGCCTCGGTGAGAGGCTTCTCGTGCTGGTGACCATAAAGCAAGGCGAACTCTCCTCAGGCGGCTGCGCTGTCGTCGCCTAGTTGTAGCTGAGCTGGACGAGGAGATCGCAACTGGCACCGGAGTGAGATTCCTTGAGCTTGCCGCCGACGGGCAGCGGCGGGGCGTACAAGAGGAAGCCATTGCCACCGGAGCAGGACAGCGTTCCTGTGGTCCGGGCCACGATGGCGATGTAGTTGCCCTTGGTGACGTGGAGGCTCACCTTGAAGCTCTGGACGATGTAGTGCTGTCCGCTGGCACCTCCGCACGGGCTCTGGCCGGCGTAGGTGATCATGGGACCTTGGACGAGGATCTGAGCCTTGCTGGCTCTTGGGAGTGCCTTGGCCAGCTGGAGCCGGAATTTCCCCGCGACGCACGAGATGAGCTTCACGTGCTTGATGGTCCCGGTCCGCGGGGCGGTGAAGTTGCTGCCATTCTCGAACGCGGAGATGGCTACCCAGGTGCAGGTGGCACCATGGGGGATCCCGCCGTTTTCACTGCAGGACTGGCCGTTCTCGGCGTTGGACGGCTGACTCTGGGAAGTCAGCTTGGCCCCGAAGTAGGTCGGCGTCGTTGCGGTAGCCGCACTTCCGGATGAGGCGGTCAGGCTCATCAGGATGAGGGGCGTCACCAGCACGCTAAGCCCCTTGATCAAGTACGACGCAGATCTCCTATTCAAGACGGTCACTGTTCCTCCTAGAACCTGCACATGCAGAACGCGGATCGGGTCGTTTCCGGCGAGGGCCCTACATCCCTAAGGCGATCCACTTCGTTTCGCCCTGCTCCATGGCGAGGAAGTTCCCGCACCGCCAGGACCAGATTAGCCCGCGGACGGCCGCCGGGCGCGGGCGATCAGCGGCCGAAGTGGCGAATGGTGGCCTTAAATCAGGTCGTGGGCGGCGCTGCGAGCAGGCCGGTGCCGTAGATGTGCAGCACTTCGCTGGCCCAGCGGGTAAGGCCATCGCCGGACAGCGGATCCGTGCCGAGCACATTGGTGAGCTGGTCCCTGAGCAGCAGCACGGCGAGGTCGTTGACTAGGAGGAATGCCGCGCGGACAGCAGGATCGCGGCCGGGGTCGGCGAGGCCGGCCGCCGCGAGGCTGTCGAGAGTGCGGGCGCTGAGCGTGAACAGGCGCGCGAATAGCTCCCGGCCTGACTCGCTGCCGTCGAGCAGGAGGCGGCGCAAGTAGCCAGGCACGGGTGATCCGGCTGGCAGGTGAGCCAGAATGAGCTCCGCCACCGAACCCGAGCTGACCGGGTCGTGCAACTGCGGCCCGGCTGAGGTCATCTCGCTGAGCATCCGGTCGAATACCGCTAGCACGTACTGGTTGACGGCTTCGCGCAGTCCCTCTTTCGACCCGAAGTGGTGCACGATCAGTCCAGGAGATACCCCGGCGGCCGTCGCGATCTGTCGAATCGAGACCGCATCGGCCCCGCGGTCCGCGAACAGGCGTAGTGCCTCGTCACGGATCACCGCCCGCAACGTCCGGTCATCCGGCATCAGGCCCATGGCCACGACCTTAGACAAACGCGCCCGCTCCAGGCAGGCGAACGCCGGGTGCCATGCAGTCGACCCAGGTTGCGGACCGCTCCGGCGCTTGCTATACATTCGTTCTAGTATTTAAACACTTGTATAGCCGAACGGAGAGAAGGGTGGCGAACATGGCCGTGATCACCGCCGAAGGTCTGTCAAAGAGATTTGGATCGCGCCGGGCCGTCGACGATCTGCGGTTCGAGGTGGGCAGGGGGGAGGTATTCGGGTTTATCGGGCCGAACGGCGCGGGGAAGTCGACGACGATCCGGATGCTCATGGGCCTGTACCGGCCGACTGCAGGAACGGCGACGATATTCGGCCTCGACCCGGCTCGCGACGGTGCGCAGGTCCGGCATCGGGTCGGGTACCTGCCGGGGGAGCTGGCGCTTCACCCGCGGCTGACAGGCCATCAGCATGTCAGCTACGTGGCCAGGGCGCGAGGGATGACCGAGCGCGGGTTCGTGAGCGATCTCGCCGGCCGGTTCGAGGTGACGCTGGATCGCCAGGTCCGCACCTTGTCCAAAGGCAACCGGCAGAAGATCGGCATCGTGCTGGCCGTGATGGCGCGACCTGATGTGCTGATTCTCGACGAGCCTACGTCCGGGCTCGACCCGCTCATGCAGGACGAATTCGAGCGGCTAGTCCGCGAACTGGCAGCCGAAGGACGAACCGTTTTCCTGTCCTCCCACGAGCTTGATCAGGTGCAGCGCGTTGCCGACCGGGTGGCCATCATCAAGGACGGCCAGCTCGCCGTCACTGACACCGTCGCCGGCCTGCGGGCATCAGCGCCGCGCACGATCGAGCTCAGGTTCGCCGGACCAGCCGACCCCGGCTGGTTCTCGGCCATCGAAGGGGTGCGCGTGACCGGAAGCGGTCCTAGGCACGTGACGCTGGCCGTACTCGGATCGGTCGCCGCGGTGCTCCGCGCCGCTGCCGCCCATGACCCGGTCGACATCATCGCCAAGCCCGCCGACTTGGATGAACTGTTCCTGGCTTACTACCGGCACAACGCAGCGGAGGATCCCGCCGATGCACGCTGACGTCACGCTTTTGGACCTGCGGCTACGCCGCCGGTCCCTGCTCGGATACAGCGCTGGCATGGCTCTGTACGCGCTGGTCATAGTCGAGCTGTACCCGCAGTTCAAGAACTCGCTCAACCTTAACCAGCTCACCAAGCACGGCTCGGCGGTGGCCGCACTGTTCGGCGCGACCGGCACCCTGACCTCGCCGGCCGGCTGGCTCAACGCCAATATTTACGCCAACTTCCTGCCCCTGGTCATGCTCCTGATCACGGTTGGCTACGGTGCCGCCTGCATCGCCGGCCAGGATGAGAACGGCACCTTGTCCCTGACGGCGACCTTGCCCCTCACCCGAACCAGCATCTTGCTCCAGAAAGCCGCCAGCCTCATCGCCCAGGCCGCCCTGCTCGGCGCAGTCACGACGATTTGCGTAGCCATTGGCCGCGCTTCTGGCCTCAACATCCCCGTAGCCGACCTGACCGGCGTTGCCATCGCGATCACCTTGGCCGGCATCGACTTCGGCCTGATCGCCCTGGCGATCGGATGCTGGACCGGCAACAGGGGAACGGCACTGGGCATCGCCGCCGCCATCGCCGCTGGCTCGTACCTGATCAGCTCTCTTGCACCGGTCATCCACTGGCTCAGGCCGGTCAGGTACGCGTCGCTCCTGTACTGGTCGGTCGGCAACAATCAGCTCAGCCACGGGCTGCCGGCCGTCTCGGCTGTGGTGCTCGCCGCCACCGGCATCATCCTGCTGGCCCTGGCCGGGCTCGGATTCCGCCGCCTGGACGTCCATTAGACCAGGCGGTCTCAGCAAGCAGGCCGAGCTGGAAACAGGCTGTGGGGGCTCGCGGGTCTGCGGTCAGCTCCCGCGATCCTCGACACCCTCAGTCAGCCGACCCGCTGACACCGGGACTTGCATCATCTGGGGCAGGAGCGTCATGCCCCGCCTTTCGGTTACTGAGTCCATCGCGACCTGCCTGGCGGCGCAGCAAGGCCGAGTTGCCTTGTGCGATGTCTCCTGCCGACCGGCCGGTTTCCCGCAGGTATGCCTGACCGTCGTCATCTAGTTGCTGGTTTCGGATGCGCACAAACTGAGGGAGAGCGATGCACGCTGCGGCAATCAAAAGTCCCAGCGCAGAGGCCAAGATCGTGACGGTTATCGCTGACAAAGTGCAGTCCTTTCTTACCTAGACTCAGCCGGTTCACCAGCTGTCGGCGCCCGGGTCAGGAGGCTGATCCGGTCGCCGCGGGCGAGCCTGATGCCGGGGTCGGGTTCGTCGAGGCGCCTGTTGCGCTGTATCGAGACGGGGATGACGTGCTCTGGCCACAGGACCTCGCCGAGCGGGCGACCGAGAGCCGGCGAATCGGGGCCGAGCGCGACCTCGAGTACCTGGTATCCGGGCAACGGATTGGACGGCAGCGCGACAGCTCCTAGTGGCGAGCCGCCATCACCAGCTGACTCAGTCGTCGGCCCAGGGACTTGGCCAAGCTCGCTGGCCACGGCCTGGAGCACGCTGGCGTTGGTGATCCAGCCGAGCAGTTGCCTGCCGTCGGGTGACAGGACGGGCAGGCCGTCGCGCCCGTGCGCGTCGAGCTGGCGGAGGGTCTGGGCGAGCGGCTCGCCCGCGAACACCGGTTGCGGGTCGCGCTGGTAGGTGACTGGTCCAGGCAAGTGGTCGAGGCTGGGCGGCGGCAGGTCGTCCGAGGCATGCTGGGGCACGGCGAGCGGGTCGGGGAACGGCCGCATGACGTCGGCCGCCTTCAGGTCGCTGAAGGCGCGCCAGGGTGCGGTGCGGTCGATATCCGCGCCGCGGCGCAGCAGCTTGGTGGTGTAGATGGTGCCGTAGCTGAGCGCGCGCGAGATGGCGGTGGCGATTGCTACAGCGAGCATCACCGGCAAGGTGAGGGTGTAGTCGCCGGTCAGCTCGACGACGCTGGCGACCGAGGTGAGCGGTGCGCGGGCGGCGGAGCTGAAGACCGCGCCCATCGCGACGACCGCGTAAAGCGCGGGCGGCCCGGCCGCCGGCCCGATGGCGTGGCTGGCTAGCTCGCCGAAGGCCATGCCCGACGTGGCACCGACGAACAACGACGGCGCGAACACCCCGCCCGAGCCGCCGATACCCAAGGTAAGGCTGCACGCGATGATCTTCCCTGCCGCCAGGACGATCAGGAACCACAGCACGTAATGGCCGGCCACCGCCTCGTACATGACCGGGTAGCCGACTCCGTACATTTGGGGCAGTGCGAGGAGCAGAAGGCCGAGCGCGATCCCGCCGATCGCGGGCCTGGCCCACTCCTGCCGATTCCGCCACGCCACGTCCCACAGGTCTTCCATCTTGTACACGACGGCCTTGAACAGCAGTCCGGTCAGCCCGGCGACCACGGCGAGCGCGGCCACGAGCAGGTAATCAGCCGGGTGCGCGAGTGCTATGCCGGAAGGGAAGCCGCGGAGAAAGGGCTTGTCGCCGAGGAACGGGATGGCGACGGCATCGGCGATCATCGCGGACAGCATCACGGTGAACATCGCGTCGACGGAGAACTCGCGCAAGATGATCTCGACGCCGAAGAACACTCCGGTGACGGGCGCATTGAAGGTGGCGGCAATGGCACCTCCAGCACCGCAGGCGACCAGGATCCGCATCCGGTTCTCCGGCATCTTGACCCACTGCCCGCAGCCAGACGCCAGCGCGGACCCGATCTGCACGATCGGGCCTTCGCGGCCCACCGAGCCGCCGGTGCCAATGCACACGGCGGAGGCGATGGCCTTGACCACGCTTACCCGCGGCCGAATCTGGCCGCCGTTCTCGGCGACTGCGATCATCACTTCCGGCACGCCGTGTCCGCGCGCCTCGCGTGCGTACCGGTAAATGAACGGACCGTAGATCAGGCCCGCCGACTACCGGGATCACCACGAAGAACCCCAGGCCAAGCCAGGGAAGGTGAGAGCTGCTCTGATAGCCGCCCTGCTGGCCGAACTGGTCATGTCCGGTGACCAGCCAGGTAAAGAAGTAGATCAGGTACCTGAAGACCACCGCGCCCAGGCCCGCCCCGGTCGCCGATCACCACCGCGATTACGAAGAGCCCGGCTCTGGACGCCCGGAGCCACCCGGCGATCGTCGCCGCCCTGGACCCCGGCACGGCCAGGTTGCCGTCAGCTGGACTCGCCGCCATGACCTGACTCCTGCCTTTCCTCACTCGTCTGCCTTGTTCGATGCCGCCGGCTCCCTGGTCCTCGCCGGCCGTTGCGTACCCGGCCGGCCACAGGCTGTCAGGAACCTCACCAGCCGCCGCAGCGAAGGCAGTCAGCGCTCCCGCGATCCTCGACCGCTGCTCAGCCGTAAGCCTCGACAAAATAACGGCCAGCAGCGCCCGCCGCTTCGCGGTCGCCTGGTCCACGACGGAGCGGCCAGCAGCCGTGATCGACACCTGCACCTCGCGCCGATCTGACTTGGCGCGATGCCGCCGCACCAGTCCCTTGCGCAGCAACCGGTCGCACATGCGGCCCGCCGTCGATGGCGACACTGCCAGCGCGCTCGCCAGGTCCACCATCCGCTGCGGCCCACGCGAGGCGAGTACGACCAGCGCCCGGTACTGGGCGAGCGTGGTCTCCTCCGCCTCGGCGCCCAGCGACTGCGTCGCCACCGCGACCAGCACCCGGCTAGCCGTCAGCACCGCGTCCACCACGGCCTCATCCACCGCCTGCTGGTCATCCGCGCCCACGCAACCCCCTTCGGTGATCATATTACTTGCATACCGCAACTAATGTATATTGAGATTGTTAGCAAGCACAACCAAACTTGGAATCAGGCCAACTTGTACCAGGCCAGGAGCACGGATCAGGAGCGTCTGGGCGGATGACGGGCCAGTGGCTGATCTTCCTGGGCGCGACTGCCGTTCAGCCTGGTCGCCAGCTGGGTGCTCGTCCAGCGGCTCGAACGGGTCGGCGAGCGGCTTGGCCTGTCCGAAGCGCTGCTCGGCATGACAGCGGCGCTCGCCGCCGACGCCCCGGAGATCACTGCGGCGATCGCGGCGATCACCGCTAAGCAGCAGCGCCTGGGCACCGGAGTCGTCATCGGGTCGAACGTCTTCAATCTGGCCGCCTTGCTCGGCCTCGGCGCCCTCGTCGCAGGCCGGATCGGGCTGCACCGCCGGGTGATCGCCCTTGGCGGGACCGTCGCCGTGATCGTGGCCGGCTCGTGCCTGGCCGCAGTCACTGGATTGCTCGCTCCTGCGGCCAGTCTCGTTCTCGCAGTCGCGGCGCTGTCGGCGTATGGCCTGGTCCTCAGCGGCAGCAGCGCGATCAGGAAGCTCAGGCTCCCGGCCCGGTGGGTCGCCTGGCTTGAGGCAGCGGCCAGCGAAGAAGACGAAGAAGTCGCTGGCCTAGCCGCCGTGCGGCCGGCCCGCTGGCCCGATGTTCTCGCCGCCGCCGCAGCACTGCTGGTGGTACTCGTCGTCAGCGTGATGATGGAGCGCAGCGCCGCGCGGCTTGGCGCCGTGTTCGCGGTGCCGCAGATTGTCACTGGCGGCCTTGTCCTCGCAGCGGTCACCAGCCTGCCGAATGTGGTAGCGGCGGTCTACCTGGCGGCGCGCGGCCGCGGCGCGGCGACCATGAGCACCGCGCTCAACAGCAACGCGCTCAATGTGACCATCGGGCTGTTGTTGCCCGCCACCATCACGACGCTGGCCAAGCCGTCAGATCAGGCGACGCTGGTCGCGGCCTGGTACGCAGCGCTGACGGTCGTGGTCCTTGTCGTCGCGTACCGCGCGCAGGGGCTCAGCCGGAAGGCGGGCTGCTTCATCATTATCTCCTACCTGATCTTCGCCTGGTCGCTGGCCGCGTCGGCCTACTAGAAACCGCGGCTGCTCACGCTGGCTGTCTGATAATCACTTGTTAGGCTGAGGTAGGAGGGTGCGATGCGTCGTTACATGATTCTTGCAGCCATTGCGCTGGCCTTCTTGTCGTTGGCAGGGGCCGGGCGAGCCGTCGCGGTGCCGCGACCTCCTGACACCGCTGACGGCAATTCCGGGCTTACGGCGCTGTCTTGCGGGGCACCGGGCAATTGCGGCGCAGGCGGTTACGTCGCCAATTCCGCGGATGACTCTAGCCAGGTGTTCGTTGCCAACGAGAAAAATGGTCGCTGGGGAAAGGCAACTGAGCTTTCCGGCCTCGCGGCGCTGAACGTCGCCAAATCCGCCGAGCTTGAGTCGATGTCGTGCCCGTCAGCGGGGAATTGCACCGCGATCGGCTTCTATTCGATTGGCGAGTTCAACCGGCGGTCTTTCACCGCTACAGAAAGGAACGGTCGGTGGGGCAAGGCTCAAGTGATCCCTGGCACCCGGCACTTCGAAGTGGCTGGGATCGTCCCGCTGATGTCCGTTTCCTGTTCGTCCGCAGGTAACTGCGGCGCGTTCGGCACCTACGCCACGACCAGTGACGTCAGCCAGTCCTACCTGGTCAGCGAGGCGCGGGGCGTGTGGGGCAAGGCGATCGCGCTACGAGGGATCGTGATGAACGCGGTGTCCTGCGGCGCGGCTGGTAGTTGCGTCGCAGGCGGCTATTCGGCCACCCACGCGGTTACGGTTGCGGAGATACGCGGTAAATGGGGCAAGCCGCAGAATCTGGCCGGCCTGCCAGTGAGCATTTCCTTGGCCCCTAAGGTGACCTCGATGTCATGCACTTCGGCGGGAAACTGCACGGCGGGTGGCGACTACGTGGTCAACGACGGCGTCCAGGTATTCGTGGCGACGCAGCGCCAGGGCAACTGGCGGAAGGCGGCGGAATTGCCCGGCATCGCCGCGCTCAACGTCGACGGGGGCGCTGGGCTGTTTTCCCTCTCCTGCGCGTCGGCAGGGAACTGCGCGGCGGGCGGCTCATACGTGCCGACGACCAACGCCTTTGAGGCCTTCGTCGCCAGTGAACGGGGCGGTGGCTGGGCCAAGGCAGAGGAAGTCCCCGGCACCGCCACGCTCAATGTGGGCAGCATCGTGAATACTGCCGCTCAGGTAAACGCCCTGTCGTGCCCGTCGCCTGGTGATTGCGGTGCCGGAGGGTATTACGCGGACAAGAAAGGCGACCAGCAGGTGTTCGTCGATTCGCAGTCGCACGGAACCTGGGGTCAGGCGGCCGAGGTCCCCGGTGCTGGCGCGCTCAACGCCGGCGGCTTGGCTGACCTCACGGCGCTGTCCTGCGGGTCGGCGGGCAATTGCGCTGCTGGCGGGTACTACGCCGACAGGGCCCTGCACGACCATGCGTACGTGGTGAGCGAGAGCCGAGGCACTTGGGGCCGGGCACAGCTCATTCCCGGCCTCGCCTTGCTGAGCGCCAGGGCTTAGCAGTTGCAGGCATCAGCGGTCCCTGGCGCGGTGACGGCGGCCATGTCGATCGCCTCATCGCTTGGCCTGACTGCTGATGACGCGATCATTCTCCAGGATTCGAACAGGCTCACTCTGCGCTTGCTGCCCGGTGACGTAGTTGCCCGGGTGGTGACCCCGGTCGCGCATCACATCGCGCAGTTCGAGATCGGCCTGGCCCAGCGGCTCGCCGAATCAGGGAGCCCGGTGGCCGCACTTGACCCTCGGGCGGCGCCACGCGTCTACGAGCGCGACGGCTTCGCGGTCACGTTGTGGACCTACTATGAACCCGCGTCGCCGCAAGAGGTCGCACCCGCCAGCTACGCCACTGCTCTTAAACGACTGCATGCGGGCATGCGCGACCTCGATGTCCCTGCGCCGCACTTCACGGATCGAGTCGAGGAGGCGCAGCAGCTCGTGGCGAGCCGCGACCGCACTCCGGCGCTCGTCGACGCGGACCGGGAACTGCTCGGCGACACCCTGCGAAGCCTGAGGCGAGTGGTCAGCGGCAGCGGCGCCGCCGAGCAGTTGCTGCACGGTGAGCCGCACCCGGGCAATGTGCTCACCACGAAGAACGGGCTATTGTTTATCGACCTCGAGACATGCTGTCGCGGGCCTGTCGAATTCGACCTCGCGCACGCGCCAGAAGAAGTCAGCGAGCACTATCCGGGTGTCAGCCAAGGCTTGCTGCGCGAATGCCGGATGCTCGTGCTAGCGATGATCACCACCTGGCGCTGGGACCGGGCCGACCAGCTCCCGAACGGGCGCGAGCTGGGCGCGGAATGGATCGGCCAGATCCGGGCAGCGCGCGACCACAGCGCGCTGGATCTCCCTTACTAGAGCGGGCCTAACCGATGCCGAGGTAAGGATTCGGATCGAGATGAGAAACATACGTTCCGGAAATGGCCCAATGTCGCCGCATCGTCGCTCCGACGATGCGGTACCCCAAGCCCGGTCCAGCGACATCGTCGGAGCGATGCTGTCGCTGGAGCAGCAGTACCGCTCCGACGATGCTGCCCGCCAAGGGGGACCAACAGCATCAGGGGTTCAACGATGCGGGCGTGCGGCGGCCTGGTAGGCAGCCGCAGGGCGTCACCGAACCGGAGATGCTGAGCTCCGCCAGGACATCCTGGCCGACTTCGGTCTCATCACGGCGGATAGGTGCCCAGGCGACAGTCAACCCGCAGGTTCCGAAGCCGGCACCCGGCCTCGACAAGGTCGAGCGGCGCCCGGCCTCGACAAGGTCGAGCGGCACCCAGCCTCGACAAGGTCGAGCGGCACCCGGCCTCGACAAGGTCGAGCGGCGCCCAGCCTCGATAAGGTCGAGTGGTGCCCGTGCTTGAGCGACTGCGCGCCGACCATGCCCCGGCGGTGCTGGCATTCGAAGAGGCGAACCGCGCCTATTTCGCTGCCTCAATCTCCGACCGGGGTGATGAGTTTTTCGCCCAGTTCGCCGTGCAGCACAGCCTCATGCTTGCTGATCAGGAGGCCGGCATCGGTGCCTTCCACGTGTTGGTCGATGACGATGGCGCGGTCCTTGGCCGGTTCAATCTCTTCTTTGTCGGCGACGGCGTCGCCAACCTCGGTTACCGGGTCGCGCAGCACGTCGCCGGCCGCGGCGTCGCGACCGGGGCCGTACGGGAGCTATGCCAGCTTGCTGGCGGTCGATACGGCCTGCGCATGCTCAGGGCAGCCACTTCGCACGAGAATGCGGCATCTCAGAAGGTGCTGGCCAAGGCTGGGTTTGTCCCAGTCGGCCCAGCCGGCCTAGCCGACCTTGGCGGCAAGTCAGGCACCTGGTATCAGCGCGACCTGGCCACGGCCGCGACCTAGCCAGGCTGGCGCAGCCGAGCGGTGATCGCCGGTGCCGCCGCGCGCAGCCACACCTCGGCACGCGGCAACTCGTCCTTGGCACCGTCCTCCCAGAGTTTGCGAAAGACCGGGTCCAACTCGGCCGACACCCGAGCGTTCTCGTAGTAGCGACGCGCCACGCCGACCGCGAACGGCGCCAGCTCCGCTCTGTGCCGCGCCGTCATGCCGTAGGCATCGGCGAACACCGCCACCCGGTGCGGGATGTCGAGGTCAGCGAACGCTGGCGCCCGGTCCTGCGGATCGCGTAGCGGCGCCCAGTACCACAATGCGTTCGTCAGGTCGTAGAGCCTGGTGGTCGGATGGGCCAGGTCGAAGTCGATCAACGCGACCGGCAGCCCGGCGCGGAAGACCACGTTGCCCGGGTAGTAGTCGCAGTGGCTGACCAGCTCGGTCGGCCCGACAATGGGGCGTCCCGCGCTGGCTGGCGTCCCGCCCCAGACGGCACCGGGCGGCGGCAGCCACCCGGCCGACGCCTCGTGCAGCGCACGAAGCAGCCGGGCCAGGGCGACGAGTACCTTCTCGTCCGCCGTCTCTGGCGGCAGCGGATTGCGCGGCACCTCGCCGGGAATGAAGGACAGCACCTCACGTCCCTGCTCATCGACGCCGAGCGGCAGCGGCGCACCGGTGAATCCAGCGTCGCGCAGGTGCGCCAGGTACGCCTGCACGGTCAGGCTGAACGGCCGCAACGGGCGCCGCACCGTGTCCCCGATCCGCACGATCCCCTGGGTGACGCCGTCCCCGATCAGTGGTTCGCCTTCGCTCACACCACGGAAGCCTAGCTGCGCTGGCCAGTCACGATGGTGACGCTCTGCGGCGGAAGCCGCAGGCGACCGAGACTGGCCAGCGTCGAGGTATACCCGGCGGGGTAGCGCGCACTGAGTTCCCAGCGCGCGACCTGGTGCCCCGGCGGCTTGCCTGCGACGCTGACGGTGACTGATCGGCCCGCGCGCAGGTTGTAGTTCACGAGCTGGATTGCGAAATGCCTGCCGTTCCTCGTGGCCAGTACTTGCAGGTTCGCCGCGTTCGTGCTGGCAGGCACCTGCTGACCAGGCATGAGCCGGGACGCTTGGCTCAGGTACCAGCCCTGCGGGTCGATCGCGCGGTAGCGACCTTGATCGTGGATGTTGCCGATGACGCCGTAGTTCGAGTCGGCGATCAGGTCCCACAAGGCGCCCATCGTGCAGCGGGCGTCTGACGCGAATGCCTGCGTGAGTAACAGCGCGACGTAGACAGCGCCGACGACTGTGCCTTGGGCTGGCAGGCCCCAGGTCCCGTTCGGCTGCTCGTCGCCATTCAGGTTGTACTCAAGCAGGCCGATCGGAAGGCGGGCGGCGACCGTCCCGGCCAGAGCCAGGCGCGCGCTTCGCACATCGGCGAAGGTGGCTGCCTTCTGGTACGCGGTTTGGGTGGAGTCAATGTCGTTGACCGGATAGCTGTGAAAGTCGATAAACCCGATCCTCGTGCCGCTGCGCCGGACGAAGGTCGGCAGGTCGATGCCATTCCACCAGGACGAAACTGGGCCGCCCACGAGGTAGCTACGGTTCACCGAATGCAAAGCATCGGCGATCGCGTTGAAATAGTCGCAATAGGCCTTGGCCCCCATCGCGTCGCACTCGTTGCCGACCTCCCAGTAGGTGATCTCCTGGCCGATCTCGCGGAAGTGCCGAGCCGTGGCGCCGGCATATTCTGCCCAGGTCGCTGGTGAGATAGTGGTGTCGCGTCCGCTAGGCCCGATGCCGAAAATCAGCCGACCGTTTGTGCCAAGAAAGTCGGCCCGGTGCTGTATCCACGTGGCGACCGGCGTCCAGTCAGGTGCGGCAACCCCGTTCGCGAATACCGACTGGATGATGGAAGTGACCGGGCTGTTGACGCGGATCAGCGCAGGCGACAACTTCCTGGCTGACCGTTCGGCGGCGCTGTCGGCCGCCAATTGGAAATCGTCGTCAAGTAGGGCACCGGTCGCGTAGCCATAAAGGTATGGCTGGACTTTCTTTCCGCTGGAGCGCGACAGGTCGACGTTGACGCGAGCAGGCTGGCCGCCCGAGGAATTCGCCCCGTCGGCGGACGACCTTACGCCTAGCAACTGCCTGGTGCCGGTTACCACTATCACCCCGGCCGCGCTTTTGAGTAAGGCCTGCCTGCTTAGCTTGGCAGTAACCCGTCGCTCCGTGCGCATTGCCAGCCGCCCTTTCTCCGTGCGGGCACGCTGCGCGCCCGCACGGCACCGCGGACCCGTGGCTGGCTCGGGAGCGCGCCACCGCCCATCTGGCCTAACCAAGGAATTAGCCTGAAAGGCTGGCGGTGGCAACTCCCGGCGGAAAGCTCACTGTGGCACCGTGCCCATATTGAACATGCAGAGTATACAGTGTATTGTCACTGTGACTACGCGTGGCCAGCGGAATGGGGGCAGCGGGAGTGGGATTTGACGAGCAGTACCTCAGCTGGGCACGGCGCTCCGGTGAGTTGTTTAGCCAAGCGTCTGAGGTCATCCCGGGCGGCGCGGGCAGCAGCGCCAGGACGGTCAAGTTCGGCTGGAAGCCCTACCCGCCGTTCATGGCCACCGGACTCGGCTCGCGGCTATTCGACGTCGACGGCCATGAGTACGTGGATTACCTGCTCGGACTCGGCCCGATGATCCTTGGCCACCGCCATCCGGTGGTGACCAAGGCAGTCACTGACGCGATCAACGAACTCGGCACCTGCTTCGGCTTGCCCTATGAGCTTGAGATCGAGGCGGCCGCCAAGGTCGTCGCTGCCGTGCCAGGGGTCGATCAGGTACGGTTCACGAACTCGGGCAGCGAGGCCGTCGGCACGGCGGTGCGGCTGGCCAGGGCGTTCACCGGCCGGCGACTGGTCATCAGATTTGAGGGCCACTACCACGGCTGGCAGGACACCGTCTACTGGAGCAATCACGTCGACCCGGCGGCGGCCGGGCCGGCCGACCGGCCGGTGCCAGTGGCCTCTGGTCCTGGCGTGCCGGGCGAACTGGCCGCCACCTTGATCTCGCTGACCTGGAATGACGCGGAGAGCTTCAGCAAAGTGATGGACGAGGTCGGCGACCAGGTCGCGGCCGTGATCACCGAGCCTGCCGTCTTCAATACCGGTTGCATTCTGCCTGAGCCCGGCTACCTGGAACTGCTGCGCACCGAGACCAAACGGCACGGCGCCTTGCTGATCTTCGATGAGGTCATCACCGGCTTCCGGTTCGCGCGGGGCGGTGCGCAAGAGTATTTCGGCGTGACACCGGATCTGACCACCATGGCCAAAGGGCTTGGCGGCGGGTTTCCGGTCGCGGCAATCGGCGGCGCAAGCGAGGTAATGGCGATGATCGCCGAGGGCCGGTATTCACATTCCGGTACCTACAACGCGAACGTGGTCGCTTGCGCGGCCGTTTCGGCGACCATGGACCTGCTGGCCGAGGCCGGGCTGTACGAGCGGCAGCGCCAGCTTGGCGAAACGCTGATGAACGGCTTGCGCAAGTTGGCGGCTGACGCTGGCATCCCGGTGATCGTCGAAGGCCTGGGCACGGTCTTCCAGCTCTGGTTTAGTGAGCACCCTATCCGCAACTGGCGAGATGCCGAGCGTTATGCTGACGAGTCACTATTCACCCGCTGGTGGCAGCAGATGTTGGTGCGAGGGATCTTGTTTCACCCGAGCCAATACGAGAATTTGTTCTTGTCATTGGTCCATAGCAACGCCGACGTCGATGCCATGCTCAATGCGGCGGCTGACGCCTTCGCCACGATAAGCGTCAAGCCTGCATAAGGTTGAGGGCATCATGGTGCTTGATCTTGGCGGTAACCGGCGGGATCTGCCCGGAGGGGCGAGACCTCCCGACAGGTCTGGTACGCGCCTGCTTTATGAGCAGGTAGTCGATTACGTCGAAAAGCTGATCTCCGAGCGCGGCCTGGTTCCAGGCGATCTGCTGCCAAGCTACGCCGAGCTGGCCGAGCTGACCGGCGTCAGCCTGATCACGGTTCGCCGGGCGCTTGAGGAGCTTGAACGAGCCGGCCGGGTACGGCGGCACCAGGGCCTTGGCACGTTCCTGGCGCGGCCGCGCATCCTGACCGAGCCGTCAAGGACCGGCAGTCTGCTGGCGACGCTGGAGCAAAGCGGGAAGGCGCCAGCGCAGGACAGCCTGGCGACGCGAGTGCTGCGGATGCGACGCGGCCTGCCCGCACCGGACATCGCGCAGGCGCTGCGCATCTCCCCCGACGCCCACGTCTGGCAGTTGCGGCGGCAGCGGACCATCGACGGGCATCCGGCAGTGGTGGAGACCTCGATCATCCCGGTCGCCCTGGCACCTGACCTTGACCAGCTGGTGACTGACCTCAGCGGCTCGCTCTACGACTTGCTGAATCGGCAATTCGGCCTGGATGACGCTTACGAGGAGCAGTACCTCGAAGTCATCATGCCCGGCCAGGAAGAGCGGCGGCTGCTCGCCATCCCGCCTCGTACTTACGCGGTGCGCATCCGGGGATTGAGCCTGGACAATGCGGGCACCCCGTTCGACTGCTACGAGCAGCTCTATCCGGCCACAGAGTTCGCCTTCGCCATTTCTGGTTCGACTTCACGGCATCTGTTTCCGACCCCGGAGCTGCGGAACTGGGAGCTGCGGCCGCTGCGGCCGGAGTCCGGGGATGCTTCCGGCCGTGCTTGACCCGACGTGCGATGACCTTTATCTCGGCCTTGACCTGGGCACTTCTGGCCTGAAAGGGGTCGTGCTCAGCAGTGCGGGCACGGTCGCCGCGAGCGCCACCGCACGATACACGACCCACCGGCCCGAGCTTGGTGCCGCCGAGCAGTCGCCGGCCGACTGGATCGCGGCCATCGGGTCGGTCCTAGCCGGACTGCGAGCCGTCACCGACGCCACCCGCTGGCGCGGTCTCGGCCTGACCGGGATGATCCCGACCTTGGTGCCGGTGGGCCGCGACGGCGCGCCGATCGGGCCAGCCATCACCTGGCAGGACAGCCGGGCTGATGGCTATGGCGACTCGCTGCGCGAGCTGGTCGGCGCTGACGCCTTGTATCGGCTCACTGGCCAGTGGGTGGACGGCCGCTACCTACTGCCGATGTACCTGCGGGCGGCGGCGGCCGAGCCGGATCGGCCGGCCCGCATCACGACGCTGCTCGGCGCCAAGGACTACCTGTACGGCTGGCTGACCGGCGCGGCGGCTACCGATCCAAGTACCGCGACCGGGTTCGGCTGCTACGACCTGCACGCAGCGAACTGGCATAGCGACACCCTGAGCGCCGCCGCCGACCTGATCGGACTCGCGCCACCAGCGCTCCCGCCGGTACTGCCCTCACATTCAGCCCAGCCGCTGATCGCCAGCGTCGCTGCCGCGCTCGACTGCCCGCCGCTGCCGGTGTGCCTGGGGGCAGCTGACTCCGTACTCGGCGCCTACGGACTTGGCGTGCGCCGCCCTGGTCAGATCGGCTATGTGGCCGGCACCAGCAACGTCATCCTGGGCCTGGCCGACCGGCCGGTACTCGATGGCGACCATCGCTTCCTGGTGACGCCGATGGCCGCGCCTGAGCACTGGGGCGTCGAGATGGACCTGCTCGCCACCGGCGATGCCATCCGCTGGCTCGCTGGCCTCACCGGCGGTCAGGCCAGCGAAGCGAGCCTGATCGACCAGGCCGCCACGATCCCGCCTGGCGACGCCCCGATCGCGCTGCCCTACTTTAGCCCGGGCGAGCAGGGCGCGTTGTGGGACGCACGGCTGTACGGCACCTTCGTCGGGCTCACGCTCCGCCACGGCCCAGGTCATCTCGCCCGGGGCCTGCTCAACGGCATTCTGCTGGAGAGCCGCCGATGCCTGGCCGTGCTCGACGAGACCGGCGGCTTCGATCGGGAGCTGCACCTGGGCGGCACCAGCGCCGCGCATCCCGCGTTCCGCGCCGACCTGGCCAGCGTCAGCCGGCGCCGGGTCATCGTGCCGACCGCGCCGGACGCACCTTATTCAGCCATCGGAGCGGCGCAATGGGCCGCCCTCAGCATCGACGGACTCGACCTGCCCGTCGCCGCTGATCCCCCCGCGGACGGTGGGCGCGGCACCGAAAGCGACGAGCGCCAGGCCAGCCTCTGGGATGACCTGTGGCGGGACTACGAGCGCGCCCGGCTGGCGATCACCAGTCACTACCACGCCGAGCCGTAGCTAGGCCGGCAGCGCCGACCGGTCGAACTCGCTGCCCTTCTCGATCCACTGCCGGACGGCGGTGGCGAACTCGGGGGTGATCGGCTTCTCTGAGGCGACCGTGTACCAGAGGTTGCCGTCCCGCACCACCTCGGGCAGGCGGTGCAGCGCCTCCGTCACGTCGTCCCAGGTGATGTCCATGTCGGCCGGCTGATATGGGATCCCGATCCGGTCGATGACCGCCCTGATCTCCTCGGGCGCGTTGTCCTGCAGCGCGCTCATCACCAAGATCCCGAGCGAGACGGCCTGCCCGTGGATGAACTTCCGGCCGGTGACCGACTCAAGCGCATAGAAGAGATAGTGCTCGGCACCTTCAATATGGCGCGGATTCCAGCCGTCGTAGCCGAACGCCGAGCCGCCCCACTTGAGCGACTCGGCCAGCGCCCTGATGCCGTCATCGGTCTGCTCCCTGATGCCGTCGGCGGCGTCAATGACCCGCCGCAGCGCCACCTGAGCCTTATCTGCCAGCGCCTGGTCATAGGGCCAGCGATCCTCGCACTTGCCGCGCTCAGCCGCCATCCGCCAGTCCCAATGCGCGGTGTGATAGCACAGGATGTCGCCAGCCCCGCAGCGGTTGAACAAGGGCGGCGCACTCCTGATGATGTCCCAGTCCATCCAGACGGCCTGCGGCAGCGCCCAGCCGACGTACCTGACCACGCCGTCCTCGCGCACGCCGGCCCGGTGTGCGAACGGCGCGTTCACCGACAGTGCCGTCGGCAGCTGGAACAGCTGCGCGCCCAGACTCCAGGACAGGTATTTCGCCACGTCGATGGCCTGCCCGCCGCCGATGCCGATGACCGCCCGCAGGCCAGCCGCCGCATAGCTAGCCGCCGCCGCGTCGAGGTCCCGCCGCTCCAAGCTCTCCACCAAATGCACCGCACCGAGCCCGGCAGCGAAATGTGATTCGAATTTCGGCCAGAGATCCGCCATCGTCACCACCAGATACGGACGCGGGCAGATCGCCGGCAATTCGGCCGCCAACTGACGACCGAAGAACATCGGGAACTGGTCCATGACGGGTCTCCTTAGGTCACTGGGCCACAGGCCGATATGGAGTCTTGACCCTCACTGCCGCATATTGCTAGCTTTACAACATCTCATACACTGTATGCCTTGCATAACGACTACAAGCGCTGTTTCTGCCAGGTCTGATCCGCCGGGAGGCTAAGTTGTGCGCTGCGACACGCGATGTCGTCCAGCTACTCGCTGACCTGGTGCGGATCGAGTCAGTCACGCCCTGGCTGGTACCTGGCGGCGCAGGCGAATCGGCGATCGTCGCGCACCTCGCCGAGCTACTTGACCGGCCAGGAATCAACCTTGAAATCGAGGAAGTGCAACCCGGCCGCCCGAACCTGATCGCGACCGTGCACGGTCGCCTGCCCGGCCCCACGCTCTGCCTGAACGCCCACGCCGACACTGTCGGCTACGCGAACTGGCAGGACGAGGCGCTGCAGCCGCGGATCGACGGCGACCGGCTCTACGGCCTCGGCGCTTGCGATGACAAGGCCGGCTGTGCCGCCATGGTGCAAACCCTGGCCGCCCTAGCCGATGACCCGCCCGCCTCAGGCAGCTTGCTGGCCGCCTTCGTCGCCGACGAGGAAGCGCTGTCGGTGGGCACCGAGCACCTGGTCAAGCGGGCGGGCATCGACGCGGCGATTGTGATCGAGCCGCACGGCCTGGACGAGGTCGTGGTGGCGCACCAGGGCTTCGGCTGGATCGATATCACCACCTACGGCGTCGCCGCCCACGGGTCGGCACCGGACCAGGGCGTGGACTCCATCGCGCACATGAGCGAAGTGCTGGCCGGACTGCGGGCACTTGACCGGGACGCCTATGGCCCGACCAGCGGCATGCCGTGCGGCAAGACGGTCTTCCATGCCAGCACGATCGGCGGCGGCACCGACTACGCCACCTACCCGAGCCGGACCACTCTTGGCATCGAAATCGGCACTCAGCCCGGCGAGCGGCTAGGCAACCGGGTGGCCGAGATCGAGGCGATCTTCGCCGCCGTGACCGAACGGGAGCCGGCCTTCCGCGGCGAGATCACCATCCAACTGGAGCGCGATCCGTTCACCTCAGCCGGTCATGAACGACTGCTGCACGACCTCAATATGGCCTTCCGTGAGGTGCACGGCAGCGTGCCGGTCGAAGTCGGGCTCAATGCCTGGACCGACGCGGCGCTGTTGCAGTCAGCAGGCATCCCGACCGTTCTCATCGGCCCGGCGGGCGGCAACCTGCACGCGCCAGGCGAGTGGGTGTCGCTCGCCGAGCTCAACCAGCTCTGCGGGATCTTGGAAGCTACCGCTCGAGCATTCCTGGCATGAGCACGGCCGAGATGACGCGAAGCGCCAGGGAACTGCACGACACCCTGCGCCAGCACGGCGTCGCGGCCAAGCTGATCGGCGGCCTGGCGATCGCGCTGCGCTGCCCGGGCATGAGCGAGCACGGCCTGGGCCGGGATTACCACGACGTGGACGTCTGCGCCAGGGCCAAGGACGCCAAGAAGATGGACCAGGCCATGGCGGCGCTTGGCCTTGAGCCGCACAAGCACTTCAACGCGATGAACTACGGCCGCCAGATGATGTACAGCAATGCGGCGACGGGGTTGCACGTCGACGTCTTCCTCGACGTGCTGCGGATGTGCCAGGAACTGGCGCTGAATGACCGGCTTGGCCTGGACGATCACCCGTCGCTGCCGGTCGCCGACCTGGTGCTGAGCAAGCTGCAGATCGTCGAGCTGACCGAGAAGGACAAGACCGATCTGCTGGCCTTGCTGCTCGACCACGATCTCACCCCTGGTCAGGAGTCCGGCCTCAACGTCACCAGGATCACCGACCTTTGCAAGACCAACTGGGGCTGGTGGCAGTCGTCGCTGATCACCCTGGAGGCCTGCCGCGCGCACAGCGCGAGCCGACTGACCGCCCAAGACCAGGAGACCGTCGCCGCCAGGATCGACGCGCTGCTGGCGGCCATCGACGCGGCCCCCAAATCGGTCAAATGGAAGGCACGGGCCCGGATTGGCACCCGGGCCAAGTGGTACGAGCTGCCGGAGGAAACGCAGGCTACCCCGACTGGATAAAGACCCAGCACAACGAACAGGAAGTGAAGCATGGCCACTGATACGGCGAACAGCCCGGGGGTCTTCCTCCGCCAATCATCTGGCGTCGTTCGCGCCATGTCGCCGCGCGACGGCATGTTCTTCGGCTATCTATCAGCCGCGGGCCTCTACGGCGTCACGTTGTTCTTCTTCCTCGGCCCTGGCGAGTTCCCAGGCGGCAGCATCCTGGTCGCCTGCCTGCTGAATCTCGTGATCGGGCTGGCGATCTTCGGCGCCTACGCCATGCTCGGCAGCGCCATGCCACGCAGCGGCGGTGACTACGTCTACCAGAGCCGGCTGGTGAGTCCGGTGCTCGGCTTCACTTCGACGTTCGCCGGGCTCGCCTTCTGGCAGTTCTTCTACGCCTTCCTCGCCGCGAGCACCGTGATCACGGGCGGACTGGTGCCGCTGTTCAGCGGCATTGGCGCCATTTCCGGGCAGCACGGCTGGATCAGCGCGGCGAACTGGCTGGCTAATTCGCACGTCACGCTGATCTTCACGATCGTGCTACTGCTCATCTCGGGCGTGATCATGGTCCGCGGGATGCAGCTGTACTTGTCCATCCAGAAGTACTTCATGATTGCCTTTACCGCGTTGGCGATCCTGCTCATCGCGATCGGCTGGCTGGTGGTCTCGCACTCGACGTTCATCGCTCACTTCAACCAGTTCGAGCATGCGGTCGGCGGCCTGACCTCGTCCCAGGTCGTCAGTAAGGCGGCCGCGCTCGGTTATCACCAGCACGTGCCGTTCAGTTGGGGCAACACCCTGGCTCTGACGGCGCTGCTCGGCATCGGCTCGTACCTGTCCTGCATGTGGCAGACCGAACTGCTTGGCGAGATGAAGAGCGCGCGCAACCTCGGCCGGCTCTTCGCTTCGATGATGGGCGCCGCGCTCATGCTGACCGTCACCTACCTGATCGCCTTCGTCTGGACCCAGGCCTATGTCGGCCAGCCGCTGATGGGCTCCTTCGCCTTCCTCGCCTTCGGTCACTCCAGCGTGCTCGGTGGCGGCTGGGCCTTCCGCGGCGTCCAGTCGTTCTTCCTCATCCCGTTCCTGAACGTGGTGCTGGCGATCTTGATCTTCCTTGGCTTCCTCGGGCCGATCTCGCAATCCATGTTCAACACCACGCTGGCATCGTCGCGGATCTACCTGAGCCAGTCCTTTGACCGGGTGCTCCCGGCCTGGATGGGTGATGTGAACAAGCGCGGCGCCCCGGCTCACGCGATCTGGTTCGGCACCGCGGTCTCGGTCGTCCTGGCCATCGTGTTCTCCTTCCGGCCGACCCTGACTGAGGCCCTGGCGGCCGGTTACATGTTCCTCACCATCGCCTTGATGTGGAGCCTGCTCGGCGCGATCCTCTTCCCCTACCGGATGAAGGAGACCTACGAGGCCTCACCGGCCGCCCGGTTCAAGGTCGGCAACATCCCGCTGATCTCGATTCTCGGCGTGCTTGGCTTCGCGTTCATGATCTTCACCGTGGTGGAGTTCTTGACCCAGTCGGCGTTCGGCATCCTGGCCAGCACCGCCGTGGTCTCCTGGGTCACCGCCGCGGTGCTGGTGGCGGCGACCTTGATCTACTACTTCGTGATCTCCGCCGTGCGCAAGCGGGCCGGCATCGACCTGCGCTGGGCGTTCCGCTCGGTGCCACCCGAATAGCCAGCAGGAGGTAGGTAGCGCATGCCGGGATTCTGGCGAAAGGGAGAGCGCCCAGGCGCTCCGCTCCGGATCTTCTACGCGAGCGACTTCCACGGCTCGGATACCACGTTCAGGAAGTTCATCAACGCGGGCACGTTTTATCACGCGGACGTGCTGATCTGCGGTGGCGACCTGATGGGCAAGACCGTGGTGCCGATCGTGACTGGCGCGGGCGGATCCCGGCATGCGTACCTGCACGGCCAGCGGCAGGAGTTCAGCGTGCAAACCGAGGTGGATAACTTCAAGACGGCGCTCGGCAAGTCCGGTGCCTACACCTACGACTGCGAGCAGGGCGAGTACGAGGCTCTGTCCGGTGACCCTGAGGCGATCGAGGCGCTGTTCAACAAGCTGGCGACGCAGCGCCTGCGCGAGTGGGTCGGCTTCGCCTCCGAGCGGCTGGCCGGCACCGCGACCAAGTGCTTCCTCGGCGGCGGCAACGACGACACCGATGAGTTCCTTGCCGGGCTGACCGACCTGCCGGGCGACAATCTCATCTACTCAGAGTCCGGCATTCACCCGTTGGATGAGCGGCACGTGGTCGCGACCGTCGGCTACTCCTCTCCCACGCCATGGAACACCCCTCGGGAGAAGAGCGAGGCGGAGATCGAGGCGGCGATCACCGCGCTCGCCGCTCAGCTCACCGATCCTGGCACCGCCATCTTCAACTTCCACGTCCCGCCGATCGACTCGACCCTGGACCGGTGCATCAAGCTCGATGACAGCGTCTGGCCGCCAGCCCCGATGATGGACCGGGGCCAGCCGGTCTACTTCGGGGCGGGCAGCACAGCGGTGCGGAACGCCATCGAGAGCATGCAGCCGGTCGCCGGGCTGCACGGCCACATCCACGAGTCCAGAGGCGTGGTCAAGCTCGGCGGCACGCCATCGTTCAACGCGGGCAGCGAGTACGGCGAAGGCCTGCTGCGCGGCCTGATCGTCTCAGTCCGCGACTCCCGCGTCCTCGACTACCAATTCACCTCCGGCTAACACCGCAAGCCCAGCCATCAGGATGCCCGTCAAGATCTGGCATGGCCGCCAGGACGGGTTCGTTCCCGTGCAGCACGGCCAATGGCTTGCCGCCTGCGTCCCAGGCGCGGAGGCAGAAATCAGCGAAGGCGACGGCCACCTGACCATGATCGGCCGCGTCGGCGAGATCCGCGACTGCTACTCCGCCACTTCCAGCCGTGTCGCCGAACGCCTCCGCCCGACCCCGGCCAACCCAGGGCTAGGTCCAGGCCACACACCGGGCCAGGTCCAGGCCACACACCGGGCCAGGTCCAGGCCACACACCGGGCCAGGTCCAGGCCACACACCGGGCCAGGTCCAGGCCACACACCGGGCCAGGTCCAGGCCACACACCGGGCCAGACCGGCATACAGGGCGAATCCGGGTCGGTCGTCTCGAACCGATCTGCCTCGCCAAGTCAGTGGCGCAGCTTGCACCCGACTCCAACGACATCGCCGCTCCAACGATGCGGTACCTCGTACCCGATCCAGCAACATCGTTGGAGCCGTGCTGTCGCTGGAGCAGCAGTACCGCTCCAACGATGTTGCCCCGCGGGGAGGAGTGACAACATCAAGGGTTCAACGATGATGCTGGCAGACGAGCGCGGCCCCGGCAGACGAGCGCGGCCCCGGCAGACGAGCGCGGCCCCTGCAGACGAGCGCGGCCCCGGCAGACGAGCGCGGCCCCGGCAGACGAGCGCGGCCCCGGCAGACGAGCGCGGCCCGGCAGACGAGCGCGGCCCCGGCAGACGAGCGCGGCCCCGGCAGACGAGCGCGGCCCGGCAGACGCTGCCAGTTGGCCCAGTGCAGCATCCAGCTATGCGCCCTGTCCAAGAGCAACTCCCCTTCCGTTGAGGAACTCGGCGATAGCCGGGATGCCCGGCTGGTAGCCGTCGCTCGTGTCGACGTCGATTGACGGCACTTCTATCGACACCCGCTCGAATGCACTTGGCTGGACCACCTGGTCCGTGTGGGCGGCCCGCAGCGGCTCCGCCGCCCGCCGCCGTACTCGGTCGGCAGCCACGTCATCGGGCACTACGCAGTGCACGATCTTGACCTGCGCGAGGCTCAGCAGTGGCAGCAGCGCAGGGCGCCAGACCCGGTCCTGGAACGCCGCTTCGGCCACCGTCGTCACGCCTGCTCGCAAGAGCAGGTCGAGTACGCCGACGAAGACCGACAGCGTCCGCGCGTTCAGTACAGCCCCAGGCACGGCCCCGAACCCAGGCACGGCCCCGAACCCAGGCACGGTCGCGTGCACTAGCCCCTCCTTGAGCTCGTCCCGGCAGATCGCCGGGCAGCCGATAACGGCGGCCAGGGCGTGCGCAAGCGTGGTCTTTCCTGATCCGGGCGAACCGCTGATCACTGCCAGCGTCGGTCGCGCAAGGACGCTACTCATCGGTCTAAGGTAAGCGCGCCAGCAAGGAACGCTAGCCGGTCGGTTGCTTCGGTGACGAGGGTTGCGGTTGACCTGCTCGCAGTGGTGTGACCGGCACCGATCCCGACCCGCAGCAGGATCGGGGCGCTCCCCTGCTGCGCGGCCTGCAGCGTGGCGGCGAATTTGAACGAGTGACCGGGCGCGACCCGGTTGTCGTGGTCGCCGGTCGTCAGCAACGTCGCTGGATACCCGCGCGGGGTGACTTGGTGCAGCGGTGAATACGCGCGCAGCCAGCGATACTGCGCAGCGTCGTCGGGGTCGCCGAACTCGGTCTTCCACACCCAGGCGATCGTGAACAGGTGATACCTGAGCATGTCGAATAGCCCGACGTCGGCAAGCACTGCGCCGAATAGCTCAGGATGCTGCGTCAGGCACGCGCCTACTACTAGGCCGCCGTTTGAGCCGCCACTGATGCCGATCCTGCTGGCGCGAGACCAGCCCGCTGACTCGAGCCAGCGCGCGCAAGCGCACAGGTCGTCGAACGTCTGCTGCTTGTGCCCAAGCTTCCCAGCGTCGTGCCAGCTTCTGCCGAACTCGCCACCGCCGCGCAGGCTGGCCACGGCCAGCAGGCCGCCGCGCTCAAGCCAGACCGCCCACGGCACAGAGAAGCTGGGCGTCACCGGCACGCCGACGCCGCCGTAGCCGTGCAGCAGTACCGGCACCGAGCCATCACGCGCCAGGTCACGCCGTCGGGTGAGGAACATCGGCACCAGCGTCCCGTCCGTCGACGGCACCTGCACTGCCTCGGTGACGAAGCTGGCCGGATCGAGTTCGACGGCACCAGGCCGTACGAGCGTCGTCTCGCCAGAGGCCAGATCATGCGTCCACAGGCTGGCTGACTCGGTGAAGGACACCAGCTCATATGAGATCAGGTCGCTGTCCGCCGATCCTTCGATGTGCTCATGCTCGTTCGCCGCGCCACCCAGGGTGCGGAACGGCGGCAGCGGGATCTCCCGCACCAGCGCGCCGTCCAGCTCGAACACCTTGAGCACCGAGCAGGCGAGCCGCAGGTAATGACACACCAGCCGGCCGCCGAAGAAGTGCGCCTCAAGCAGCGTGTCGGTGGACTCAGGCACTATCTCGCGCCAGCGTTCCCGCTCAGGGTGCTGCAGGTCGACGGCTACGATGCGGCGCCTATCGGCGTTCGCATCGGTCATCAGCCAGAAAGATTGCCCGGCGCTGGTCACCACTCGGAGGTGATCGTCGCCAGGCGGCACCAGCAACTGCCAGCCCGCCTCCGGCTGCGTCAGGTCGAGCACCCGCAGCTCACCGCCGGGTCCGATGCCGCGCTTCTGCGAGATGAGCAGGTACCGGCCGTCGGGGGTCAACTTCACGTCTGGCAGCAGATCCGGCTGGTCAGGCTCGAACATCACCTCGTCGTCGGACTGAGCCATGCCGATTCTGTGCAGCAGCACTCGCTTGGCTTCGACGTCTCGGTCATGCACGCCAGTGGCGGCCGGCCGCATGCCGACGTAATAGAACCCTGAGCTATCAGGCCGCCAGTACAACGTGGCGGATCGGCACCAGGGCAGCTCATCGGGCCGGTCTGCGCCGGTCGCTACCTCCCTGACCCGCCAGGTCAGCCAGTCCGAGCCGGACTGGCTGACCGCGTAGGCGACCAGCGCGGCGTCCGGGCTGACCTTCATCGCGACCACCGAGATCGACCCGGCGGGCGAGAACTCGGCCGGGTCGATCAGCACGCGGCCTTCGTCATCCGGGTCATCCGGGCTCGCGATGACGTACAAGGCTGGCCTGTCTTGGCTGCCTGACTGACGCAGCTGGAACCAGCTGCTGCCGCGCTGCCAGGGGACGCCGAGCTTGGGGTAACTCCATAGCTCGGTCAACCTGGTCCTGATCGCCTCGCGCGCGGGGACCCGCGCCAGCACCGACTCGGTTAACGCGTTCTGCGCGGCCACCCAGCGCACTGTCGCCGCCGCCTCGGCGTCTTCGAGCGCCCGGTAGGGATCGCTGATCTGCTCGCCGTGATAGCTGTCGACCTGGGACCCGCGATCCGCCACCGGGTAGCCGTACCGAGAAACGGCGAGGCGGCCGTCAGCCATTCGTTCCTACCCTGCGTTTTCCTGGCCCGCCCTGGCGGACGTTACGGTTGGCACTATGGAATACACCCAACTTGGCCGCAGCGGCGCTTCCGTCAGCAGGATATGTCTGGGCACCATGAACTTCGGCTCCTACACCGAGCCGGGTGACGCGCACGCCATCATGGACTACGCGCTCGAGCAAGGCGTGAACTTCTTCGACACCGCGAATACCTACGGGCGACCGCGGGCCGAAGGCACCACCGAGTCGATCATCGGGGATTGGTTCGCGGCCGGGGCGAACCGCCGGGACAAGGTAGTGCTGGCGACCAAGCTGTACGGCGGGAAGGGCGCGTGGCCAAACGACCGCCGCCTGTCGGCGATCAACATCAGGCAATCTTGCGACGCGTCGCTGCACCGGCTGCGCACCGACCGGATCGACCTGTACCAGATGCACCACGTGGACAGGAACACGCCGTGGGACGAGATCTGGGAGGCCTTCTCCGTGCTGCGCCAGCAGGGCAAGGTGATCTACGTCGGCTCGTCGAACTTCGCTGGCTGGCACCTCACGCAGGCGCAGGAAGCGGCTCGGCGGCGCGGGGCGTTTGGCCTGGTGAGCGAGCAGTCTTTGTATAACCTGGCGGCCCGCACGGTCGAGCTTGAAGTGCTGCCAGCGTGCCAGGACTACGGCGTCGGGGTGCTCCCGTGGAGCCCGCTGCACGGCGGGCTACTCGGCGGCATCCTGGCCAAGGGCCAGGACGAGGCCGGACGCAGCGGCGAGGGCCGAGCCACCGAGATGCTCGAAGGCCGACGCGACCAGGTGGCCGCATACGAGGCGTTCTGCGACTCGATCGAGCAGCCACCCGGTGAGGTCGCGCTGGCCTGGCTCTTGCACCAGCCCGCCGTGACCGCGCCCATCGTAGGGCCGCGCACGATGGCGCAGTTCGACAGCGCCCTGCGGGCGGCCGAGCTCAGCCTGGACGAGAAGGCACTGACCAGCCTCGACGAGATCTTCCCAGGCCCAGGCGGCGCCGCCCCCGAGGCCTACGCCTGGTAGCCGACTCGCCTGGTCGGTCGACCCGGCGCTAGGCCGACTCCCGGTCAGCGATGATCTTCAGTAGCAGTTCGAGTTCGTCGACCAGATAGCCGGCCATGGCGTCAAGGTCGGGGACCAGTTCGCGGCAGGACAGCAAGCCGAAGTGCAGCTGCCCCAGGTAGCCGATCACGGTGATGTTGAGCCCTTGGCCGTCGGTGATCACCGAGACCGGGTAATGGGCGAGCAACTTGGCCCCGCACAGGTACACCGGGATGTTCGGGCCTGGAATGTTCGAGATGGTCAGGTTGAACGGCGGCAGCCGGTGCAGCAATCCGGTAGCGAACACCACTCGCGCGACTCGCGCGGTCAGCGCCGGCGGGGCGAAGTCGCTGATCTGGTCGACCAGGCCCTGCGGGATCGCGGCCTGCTGCGCCTTCGCCGCTTGGGTGGCCGCGTGCGCCACCGCCAGCCGCTGCGCCGGATCGTCCAGGTGCGTGGGCAGCACGGCCAGCATCGCGGAGATCTTGTTGCCGAGCGCGCCCTTGCTCTCTGGGTCGCGGATTGACACCGGCACCATCGCGATCAGCGGCGCGTCTGGCAGCGCGTCGTGATCGATGAGCCAGCGCCGCAGCGCGCCCGCGCACATGGCCAGGACGACGTCGTTGACCGAGACGTCGAAGGCGTTTTTCACGCGCTTCACGGCATCGAGGTCCACGCTGCGGAAGGCAAAACGCCGGTGCGCCGTGATTGGCCCGTTAAACGGAGTCGACGGCGCCTGCCCAAGCGAAGTCTGGATTACCTCGCCGTCGCCGCGATTCAGCCCGAGCATGCCGCCGACCACGGTGCTGATCGCCGGTGCCAAGGTGGGCAGCACCCGGATAAACTCGTTCGTCAACTGCGCGGTCTGCACCGGACGCCAGGCCAGCCGGGCGGCGGCGTGCATGGCGAGCGACATCGGGCTTGGCTTGGGTTCGGGCGTGAAGTCCTCCGGCGCCGGCACCGGCAGGCCCTCGGGCACCAGGTCGAGCAGCACGGTCAGCAGCTCGGCGCCGGACGTCCCGTCGATGGCCGCGTGGTGGATCTTGGTGTAGACCGCGATCCGCTTCTTGGCCAGGCCGGTGATCAGGTAGATCTCCCAGAGCGGCCGGCTGCGGTCAAGCGGTCTGGCGTGCAGCCGGCTCACCTGCTCGGTGAGCTGGGCGTAGGAGCCTGGACGGGGCAGCGCTAGCTCGCGCAGGTGATACTCGATGTCGAAGTCAGGATCGTCGATCCAGTACGGCTGATCCAAGCCGAACGGCACGTTGAGCAGCTTGCGGCGGAGCATGGGCACCAAGGCGAGGCGCTCGGACAGCACTTCGGTCAGCCGGGCCAAGGTCACCGGCTCAGGTGCGTCCTTAGGGTCGAGCACGCACACCCCGCCGACGTGGCCGGTGGCGTTCGCTGTCTCCAGCGCGAGAAAGGCGGCATCCAGTCCGGTGAGCTGCTGCATGTCAGTCGCGTCTCCTCGGGTAGAGCGAACGCTGCACGGGTCCTGACCGGAACCGGCGCTGCGGCCCAGGCGGCTGCGCCAGCCGGTCGGCGACCAGCCAGAGCGTGGCCGGGTCCACGCCGAAGCCGAGGTGGCTGCACCTGACCTCGACGTTGTCATGCAACTCGGTCTCCGGCTCAATGCACGATTGCCAGGCGACAATGCCGTCCCGGCGGGAGAACACCGCCGTCGATGGCACGCTGATCGGCCGCATGATCTCCTCCGGCGTCGGCAGCCGGGCGGCGCTGGCGTGCAGCCGGGTGCGCCGCCGGTAGGCACCGTCGGCCCGGCTCTGCCGGGGATCACTGAGCGCGAACGGGCTGCCGAGCGTGATCACCTGCCGCACGCTCGCGGGATCCTGCTGGGCGATTTCCCTGGCGAAGATGCCGCCGAGGCTCCGGCCGATCACGGACACCGGCCCGCCGGTCGCGTCCGCGTGCGAGCGCAGCACCTGAGGCAACTGGTCGAGCACCTGGTCGGTCGGGCCGAGATTGCGGCCTAGATCCCAGCCGCGCACCTGGTAGCCGAGCCGCCGCAGGTAGCGGCGGAGCGTGCCGGTGCTCCGGTCGGACGCCAGGAAGCCGGGCAGCACCAGCACCCCGTGCCCGTCCCCGCGCGGAGCGCTAAACAGCCACGGCGTGGCCAGCGGCAGCATCGCGAAGTCGGCCACGCCGCGTACCGGCTCGGTCAAGAAGTACACCGTGGCCGGTCCGGCGGCTCGTTCTGCCCTGACATCCTGCGTCACTGTCCGAACCTGCCTTATCGCGTCCCGATCTGGGCAAGATGCTCCTGCGTGTCCCCACCGTATGCCGCAACGACTACGGCAGGAAAGGCGGTAGCCGTGTGCGACTCCGCAGGTACCAGGGAAGTCAGCGGTGAGTTCGATGGCCTGGGCGCGATTATCACCGGGGTTGCCTTGGCCGTCGACGGCGGCATGAGCGGCCCGCGCATCAGGCCGCTTATGCCGTCGTGACGTACCTCAGTCGACGTTCTCGACAAACATGCGCGAGCCGGGCGGGGCGATCGCCTGGAAGTCGGCGGCGGTCGCGCCGCCTTCCGGCGAGCCGAGCGCGGCCTGCATCGCCTCCTTGTCGGCGAAGTACAAGCTGGCCGTACGGTAGAACGTCTTCTCGCCGCCATCAAGCGCCGTGACGAACTTCCCGGTCTCGCTCCGCTGCAGGCCTGGGATCTTGTCGACCAACGGCACGTGCACGTCGAGATAGTGCTGATCGAAGGCGGCCGGGTCGTCCGGCTGGGTGTAGAGAACCACAAGCTTCACGGTCATGCCGCTGAGATTACGCCGTCCGGTGTTGGTCAGGTTGGTCAGGTTGCGCGCATCCGGTTGTTCCTGGCGTTGTGCTCGACCTCGGCCAGGCCGAGCACCTCAAGTACCGGAGGAACGTAGTTGCCGAACCGGCCGCGCAGCCCCTTCTTCATTCCGTACCAGCCGCCCACCGGGTTATCCTCGACCGGCCCCAGGCCTCGACCGTGCCGTCCTGTGCGGGCTTTTGCTCGTCCGCGTTCCCCAGCGGGACCCAGTCACCTTGCTCCTTGAGCATCGCGTGCAGGTCATCGATACAGCGAAGCTGGTAGCGCAGCTGAGTAGTGCCAACCTGGACCACGAGCGCCGGCGGATCAGCCTCGGTGTCACGCCATGCCTCAAACTCCGACTTGCCAGGCGGGGTCGCCAAGATCCACGGATCTTCTCCGGTACCTGAACCTGCACTCATCGCTGCCTCCCCTTAGTCGTTGACCAGGCGATTATGGCAGCGCATAGCTGACATCTGTTGTCATGATTGCGGGTTAATCTTGACCAGTGCGCGCGAGCCGACTGGTGCAACTGCTGAGCCTGCTGCAGGCCCACGGACAGATGACGGCCAGACAACTCGCCGCCGAGCTTGAGGTTTCGCAGCGCACCGTACTCCGCGACATCGACGCGCTCAGCTTGGCTGGCGTGCCGGTCTACGCCGCCCGAGGTCAATGCGGCGGCTTCCAGCTACTCGACGGATACGCCAGCGACCTGCCCGCCAGCGGACTGCGCCACCGGCCAAGTCCCCCAGTTGCCGCCGGCGACCGGCTGACGCACGCGAGAATCAGGCTGTCGCCACGCGGCCATCGCTTGGCCATCCTGCTCGGCCGACCCCCCGGCCTGCGCATCCGCCGCTCTACCTCGAGCGCCAGCCAAGCTCTGGGCCCCGCGACCAGCCAGGCCGCCGGTGCCGGTTCAGGGGCCGGCGAGCTGGCCGGGCACGAAGGATGGGCGCAAGCCTGGATCAGGATCGAGTCCTTGGAAGCCACCGTCCTTGACTTGCTTGCCCTAGGCGGCGAGGCCGAGCTCATCGCCCCAGCCGACCTCCGCGCCCAGGTCAGGCAGGCCGCCCTACGTATCGCAGCGCGGCACGCCCCAGACCCGACCTACCCCGGTCAGGACAGCGGGGACCAGCAGCGGTAACGACAGCACCAGGTGACCAGGCTGGCGTGATGAGAATCGCGCCAGGCAGATCGGCTACGGCAGGGCGGCAGCTAGCGCTGGGAGGGTGGCATCGATCCAGCGGACCTCGCGGGCAACGTGCTCCAGCAGGTCAGCGGCACCGGCGGGATGGGGGGCCAGCTGCCGGATCCGATCTAGGCCAGTCAGCTTGCACTGGATCAGCTCGGGCAGGATGGCGGCCGGGTCGGTTAGGCCGTAGGCATCGACGAAGCTGGCGAGCCGGGCAGGCATGACGCTGGGATCGGCGAAGCCGGCCTTGGTCAGCTGCTGCGCGGGTGCCAGCGGCACGAAGGCCCAGGCGGCGTCGGCCAGGTCGGTAAGGGGCCGGGCCGGGCACGCGGCGTCCCAGTCGATGAAGGCGACCGGCACGCCAGCCCGGTAGACGGTGTTCCACGGGCCGAGGTCGCCGTGGCAGACGATCTCGCCTGGCAACGGCGGGTAGGGGTGCGACCGGTAGCTGGTCAACTCTGGCGCGAACCCGACCGACGCGTCATGCAGCCGACGCAACAGTCGCGCCGTCGCGCGCAACGCCTCATCGGACCTGGTGTAGGCGGGGAGCCGGTGGCCGTGACCGGGGTGCCAGTGCGGATCGGCCGCGACCTCGCCGTCCAGGTAGGTCAGCACTTCGCGATCATCTTCAAGCCCGATGAAGCGGGGCGCGCCGTCGAAGCCCACCGACTCCAGGTGCCGCAGGTACTCATGCACGGCCGGCGACCAGGCACCGAGCGGCCGCCAGATCCGGTCTCCGCGCCTGATGATGCCGCTGGTCATCCGCCCTGCTGGAAGCAACTCCACCCATCAAGTATCCGGTCAGCCAATACCTGGTCGGGGCCGAGTTCGCGGTGGACCAGTCGGTACCAGCCGCAACCCCGCCCTTTGGGCTGCCGCCGCGCAGCCGGGTGGCAACGACGAGCCGCTAAGCTCACGAGCCGAGCAACTCGGTGAAGCGACGGCGGACGGTGGCGGCGGTCTCGTCGGCTGGCGCGTCCCAGATGTCCTGATTCATGATCTCCACTTCGGCGTAGCCGGTGTAGCCAGCCGCCAGCACCTGCTCAGTGATCGAGGCGAAGTCGATGAAGCCGTCGCCCAGGTGACCACGGCCGAGCAGCATGTCGGCAGGCAGCGGCAGGACCCAGTCGCACAGCTGGTAGCTGACGATCCGCCCGGCCGCACGCTGCAGCTCGGCAGCCAGTGCGTAGTCCCACCACACGTGGTAGGTGTCCACCACGACACCGACAGTTTCAGCCGGGAACGCCAGCGCCAGGTCGATCGCCTCCCCCAGCCGACTGATCGCGCACCGATCGGCGCAAAACATCGGGTGCAGTGGTTCGATGCCAAGGCGCACCCCCGCCCGGGCCGCGTGCGGTTCCAGGTCGGCGATCGCGTCGGCGATCTGGCGCCGGGCCAGGGCCAGGTCCCTGCTGCCAGGCACCAGGCCGCCGGAGACCAGCACCAGCGCGTCCGCGCCGAGCGCGGCCGCCTCGTCGATGGCGGCATGGTTGTCGGCCAGCGCGGCCGCCCGCGCGGCCTGGTCGGCGTGGGTGAAGAACCCGCCCCGGCACAAGCTGGAGACGTGCAGCCCAGCCGACTCAACGGCGGCCTTGGCCGCAGTCAGCCCAGCCTGCGCCACGGGCTCACGCCACAGCCCGATCGCCGGAATCTCATGCGTCACGCACAGCCGCACCGCCTCGCCTACCGAGAGGTGACGCACTGTCAGCTGATTCAGCGAGAGCCGGTCGGCGTCGATCATGCCTGCGCCGTCCCGGCGACGTACTCGCCCATCCTGGCCACCGCGAGCTCAGGCCGCAACAGCGCCCGCGCCGCCGCCGCCAGCTCGAACACCCTGACCAGGTGCTCGGGCGACCGCCGCCGCTGCAGTCCGCCGAGCATGGCGAAGTGCGGCTGGAAGCCGTTCAGCCAGGCCAGGAAGGCCACGCCGACCTTGTAGTCCGGCGTCGGCGGCTCGAACAAGCACCGGCTCAGCTCGACGGTCGGGTTCATCGCGGCGTCGTAACCGGACAGGTCGCCATGGTCGAGCGCGTGCAGCGCGGCCGCCGCTGGCGCGGTGATCGCGGCGAAGGCGCCAAGCAGCGCATCACTGTGGCCAGCCTCATCGCCACGGATGAGCTCGGCGTAGTGGTAGTCGTCGCCAGTGAACAGTCGGACTCCCGGCGGCAGCCTGCGCCGGAGCGCGACCTCGCTTGCCGCGTCGAGCACAGACAACTTGATGCCGCTCACCTGGCCGGGGACCCGGTCAAGCAGCTCGATCACGGTGTCGGCCGCGCCGGCGAAGTCCCCGCTACCCCAATAGCCAGCTAGCTTCTGGTCGAACGCCTCCCCCAGCCAGTGCAGCAGCACCGGCCGTTTGGCGAGCTTCAGCACCTGCTCGTAGACGGCCAGGTAGTCAGCCCCGCTGCGGGCGCTCGCGGCCAGTGCGCGGCTGGCCATGATGATCACGTCCGAGCCGGTCGCCTGGACCTGCTCAAGCTGCTCGGCGTAGGCGTTGACGATCGCCGGCAGCGGGTGCTCGGCGTCGGCGAGCTGGTCGGTGCCCGCTCCGCTGGCGATGCTCGCGCCGCGCTGCGCGGCGCGGGCGGCTGACCGGCTGATGAGCTCGGCGGCCTGGCCGCCGACAGGCCCATGCCCCGCTGCGCCGTGTCCATCGCCTCGGCCAGCCCGAAACCGTAGTCCCACAGGTGCTCGCGGAACGCGAGCGTGGCCTGCCAGTCAATGCTGCCGTCAGGAAATGCGGCGACGTGGGCCGCGGCGTACACGCTGCGGCTGCGCGGCGGCTGGTAGCTCGCTGCCCAGGGCGCGTCGGGCACTACGGTCGGGCTTGAGCGGCCGGGCAGGCCGATCTCCGCCACCTCAGATCGCCAGCTCAGGCACGGTCACCCGGCGGCCTTCCGCCGACGACTGCTGCGCCAGCTCAGCGAGCTGAACGCCCTTGGCCCCTTCGGCCAGGTCCCACTGGAACGGCTTGCCCAGCGCCGCCGCCGACAAGAACAACTCCCACTGCACTTTGAAGCCGTTGTCGAAGACCTGGTTGTCCGGCACGTCGGTCCACTGCGCAAGGTAGTCATTGGGGTCAGGCAGATCGGGATTCCACACCGGCATCGGGGTCGTGACCCGGTGCTGCACCGAGCAGTTGCGCAACCCGGCGACGGCGCTGCCGTGGGTGCCGTCCACGTGCAACTCGACCAGTTCGCGCCGGTTCACCCTGACGGCCCAGGAGGAGTTCACCGAGGCGAGCGCGCCGCTTTCGAACTCGAGCACCGCGTAGGCGGCGTCATCGGCGGTGACGTCGTAGCGCTCGCCGTGCTCGTCCCAGCGCTGCGGCAGGTGCGTGGCCTGGCGCGCGTACAGCGCGCTGATCGGGCCGAACAGGTCAGCGAGCAGGTACTGCCAGTGCGGGAACATGTCGAGTACGATGCCGCCGCCGTCCTGTTTGCGGTAGTTCCATGAAGGCCGCTGCGCGGGCGTCTGATCGCCTTCGAATACCCAGTAGCCGAACTCAAGCCGGGCCGACAGCACCCGGCCGAAGAAGCCGGACCGCACCAGCCGCCGCAGCTTCATCATCCCTGGCAGGAACAGCTTGTCCTGCACGACGCCGTTGCTGATGCCGGCCTCGTTCGCGGCCCGCGCCAGCTTGATCGCGCCGGTCAGCGAGCTGGCGACTGGCTTCTCCGTGTAGATGTGCTTTCCGGCCGCGATGGCCTTGACCAGTGCCGGCTCGCGAGCACTGGTGACCTGGGTGTCGAAGTAGACATCAAGCGTCGGGTCGGACAGCACCTCGTCCAGGTTGGTGCACCAGCGGTCAAGGCCATGCCGCTCGGCGATGGCGCGGAGCCGGTCCTCGCTGCGGCCGACCAGGATGGGCTCAGGGTAGATCACCGTGCCATCCGGCAGCGGGATGCCGCCTTGCTCCCTGATGCTGAGCAGCGAGCGGACCAGATGCTGGCGGTAGCCCATCCGGCCGGTAACCCCGTTCACGGCGACGTTGATGACCTTGCGCGTCATGGAACAGCTAGCCCTTCGCGGGACTTTGGGAAAGTGCTTTCCAAGATTAGGCTTGGCTCCGAACATGGTCAAGAGGAGGTGCGGGTGCCCGAGCGAGTCACCTTGCAGGACGTGGCCGACCGGGCCGGCGTCTCGCTGACGACCGCCTCCAGGGTGCTCAGCGACGGGCCGCGCCGGGTCGGCAGCAAGCTCGTGCTCCGGGTCAATCAGGCCGCCGCCGAACTCGGCTACACCGCGAACCTGCAGGCCCGTGCCGTCGCGACCGGCCAGAGCAACATGGTCGGCGTGGTGGTGCACGACATCGCCGACCCGTACTTCTCGTCGATCGCGGCCGGCCTGATCGACATCGCGTACTCCCGCCAGTTGCTGGTCTGCCTGTCGGCGACCTCGGCCGCGGCCGCGCCGGAATCCGACGAACGCGAGTACGTCGCGCTGATGCGCGCCCAGCGTGCCCGCGCCGTCATCATCATCGGCAGCCGGTCGACCGACCAGTCCCTGCTGGCCGGCCTGCGGGATGAGGTGGCGGCATTCACCGCGGCCGGCGGCCGGGCCGCCTGCGTCGGGCAGGATCAGCTCGGCATCGACACGATCCTGCCGCAAAACGAGGCGAGCGCCCAAGCCCTGGCCAAGGCCCTGGTCGGGCAGGGCCACCGGCAGTTCGCCGTGCTGGCCGGGCCGCGCGACCTGCTCACCGCCCAGGACCGGCTGGCCGGCTTCCGAGTCCGGCCTGGCCGACTGGTCGGTGCGGCTTGACGACCGGCTTGTCATCCACGGCGCGTTCACCAGGGACGGCGGCTATGAGGCAATGAGCAGCGTGCTGGCACCCGGCGGTGAGCTACCTGACTGCGTGTTCGCCGTGAACGACGTGATGGCGTTGGGTGCGCTCGCCCGGCTGCGGGCCGCCGGGCTCAGCGTGCCTGGCGATGTCGCCCTGGCCGGCTTCGACGACATCGCCACGCTCCGCGACGTCTATCCGCCGCTGACGACGGTCAGGCTGCCACTCGCCCAGATGGGCGAGATGGCGGCCAGCCTGATCCTGTCCGACGCCACCACCGGCCGCCATCGAGTCATCCCGGTTCCCGGTGAGGTAATCCTGCGCGAGAGCACCATCCGGCGACCGCGCTGATCGCAGCGCGATAGCCCTCTTGCGCGGGTTGTCTTGCTCCGGTACCTTGCGCCTAATTGGGAAAGCGCTTGCCAACGAGTGAGCGTTTCCCGCCGGCGATTCGGACGGGACCACGACGAGGGAGATCGCGGCATGGGCGAAGCGGCTTGGCCTGGCATGGTGTTCACCGACGGGCACTTCCATCCGTCCGCCAGCGGCGCGACTCTTGACGTCCGCGACAAGGCCTCAGGCGAGACCTTCGCGGTGGCCGGACTAGCCAGCGAGACCGATGTGGACAACGCCGTCGCCGCCGCCAAGAAGGCGCAGCCGGCCTGGGCCGAACGCACCTACAACGAGCGGGCCGCGATCCTGCGCGCGGCCGCTGCCGCCCTCGCCGACCAGGCGAAGGACTTCAGGGACCTGATCATCAGGGAGACCGGCTGCATCGGCGGCAAGGCCGACTACGAACTCGGCGCCGCCGCCAGCGAGCTGATCGAAGCCGCCGGGCTGGCCAGCCACGCCACCGGCGAGGTACTCCCGACCAGCCACGCCGGGCGGTTCTCCCTGTCCGAACGCATCCCGGTCGGCATCGTCGGCACGATCACGCCCTGGAACTTCCCGCTGGTGCTCGGCATGCGGGTGATCGCCCCCGCGCTGGCGCTCGGCAACGCGGTCATCATCAAGCCATCACCGGAGACCCCGGTCAGCGGCGGCCTCGCCATCGCCGCGGTCTTCGAGGCGGCTGGCCTCCCGGCCGGCCTGTTCAGCGTGCTGCCAGGCGACGTCGAGGTCGGCCACCGCATCGTGACCCACCCTGACGTCGCGATGGTGCACTTCACCGGCTCGACCAAGGTCGGCAAGCAGCTCGCGGCGACCGCTGGCGGGCTGCTCAAGAAGGTCTCACTTGAGCTTGGCGGCAACAACGCACTGGTCGTACTTGATGACGCCGATCTCGAGCAGGCGACCATGATCGGGGCCTGGTCCAGCTTCCACTACCAGGGCCAGACGTGCATCACGGCCGGCCGCCACATCGTGCAGCGTGGCATCGCCGCCGAGTACGCCCGCGCTCTCGGCGCCAGGGCGGACGCGATCACGGTTGGCGACACGTTCACCACGGACGTGGGCCTGGGCCCGATGATCAACCAGGCTCAGCTCGACCGGGCCAAGGCCATGCTGGACGAAGCCGTGGCTGGCGGCGCGCAGGTGATCGCCGGCGGCACCACCGATGGCCCGTTCTTCCGCCCGACCGTGGTCACCAACGTCAGCAAGGACTCCAGGCTGTGGACGCAGGAGATCTTCGCCCCGATTGCCCCTGTGCTCATCGTTGACACCGACGACGAGGCCGCGCAAGTTGCCAACGACACCGAGTACGGCCTGGTCAACTCGGTGCTGACCGGTAATCCCTATCGCGGCATCCAGCTGGCCAGGCGACTGCGGGCCGGCATGGTGCACGTGAACGACGCCACCCCGCAGGACGAGGCCCTAGCACCATTCGGCGGCATCGGGCAATCTGGACTCGGCGGTCGATCCGGCGGCGACTCCAACCTCGAGGAATTCACCGAGCGGCGCTGGCTGACCGTCACCGACGGTCCCGCGCACTACCCCTACTAACCCCTGCGGCCCCAAGGGAGCACCATGAGCGACGACACGGCTTCTGTGCCGTTTTCTGAGACGAAAGCGCCTGAATCGGCTGACCGGCTGCACCGGGGGGCGCTGAGCCTGATCGATATCTCGGCCTCCACGATGGCGAACATCGGCCCGGCCTACAGCTTCTTCTTCGGCTTCGGGTTCCTGGTGATCACGGCCGGGGTGGCGGCGCCGCTGACGATCATCGCGGCGGGCATCGCGATCGCCCTGCTTGGCAACACCCTGGCCCAGTTCTCGCGAGCGCATCCGTCCACCGGCGGATTCATCTCCTTCGTGGGCAAGACGTTCGGCGGGACCAGCGCGGTGACCACGGCCATCTTGTGCGGGGCCGGGTATATCATCGCGATCAGCTCGGTGCTGGCGATCTCCGGCGGGTTCCTCGCCACAACGCTGCAGCACTACCTGCACTGGAACATCCCCTGGATCATCCTGTCGGTCATACTGACCGGCCTCGCGGTCCTGATGACGGTCAGGGGCGTCGCCGTTTCCACCAAGCTCGCCGGGTTCTTCTTCGGCTTTGAGATGCTGGTCCTGATCATCGTGTCCGTCGCCGCCCTGATCAAGAACGGCGGCCACCTCTCGCTCGTCCCCTTTGAGCCCAGCCACATCACCAACGGCGCCAAGGGCCTAGCGGCCGGCTTCCCGCTCGCCATCTACCTGTTCATCGGCTGGGAGAACTCCGCCGCCCTGGCCGAGGAAACCGGCAATCCCCGCCGCAACGTCCCGCGCGCGGTGTTCTTGTCCACCGCCCTCATGGTGGTCAGCTACGTCGTCTTCGCCTACGCCACCGTCACTGGCTTCGGCTACAACGGCGCCAAGCTCGGCGCAGCCGCCATTCCGTTCATCACCGTCGCCCAGGGCATCTTGGCTAGCTTCGCGTTCTTCGCCTACCTAGCGGGCCTTACCTCCACCCTCGGCGTCCTCATCTCGGCCGTGAACTCCCAGGCCCGCCTCATCTTCAACGCCGGCCGTGAAGGACTGCTCCCGGCTTGGATCGGGAAGGTCCACCCGGTCAAGAAGACTCCAGTCAACGCTATCTACGCCTTCGTCGGGATCGCCGGCGCGATTATCGTGGTCTGGGCTGGACTGCACCTGATCGGCGGCAGCTCCGGCAGCATGGACCCGCTGAACTTCTTCTTCGAGTCCTCCACCATGGGCACCATCCTGGTCCTGGTGGTCTACTTCCTCGCCAATCTCGCCCTGCCGTTCTACTACCGCAAGTACCGGCCGACCGAGTTCAGCGTGCTCAAGCACGCGATCCTGCCGGTCCTCGGCATGATCGCCATCGCGGTCCCGGTCTACTACCTGGTCAAGCCGGGCCAGTCCGCTCCGTACGACTGGTTCCCTTACGCCGCACTGGCCATCATCGTGGTGTCCGTCATCTACGCTTACCTGCTCAATCGTCGTGACCCAAGCCTCGGTGACCGAGTTGGCTCGATCATCGCCGACGAGTAGCCCCGGGGAGTCAGATCATCATGCAGTCAGCCCACCCGCTCGACCCGGCCACCGCCGAGGAATACAAGGCGGGCCGAGCCGTACTGGCGAACGCGGGCCTGCTACCTGACACCGTCAGGTTCGCGTACTACGGCCTGGCCGAGCCGCCAAAGGAGCGGGTGCTTGCCGACCAGGAAGGCCCGCCTGACCGGCAACTGCGGGCCTTCCTGCTCGACCTGGCCACGGGCGAGTCGAGCGACGTCGTGGTGTCGCTTCGCCAGCAAGAAGTAGTCAGCCGCCGCGTGCTCGACCCGAGCAAGGACGGTCAGCTGCCCATACTGGACGGCGACTTCCCGCTGGTCGAGGAATGCGTGCGGGCCGATCCTGACTGGCGGGCGGCTATGGCCAGACGCGGTCTGACCGACGTCACCAAGATCAGGACCTGCCCGCTTACCGCCGGCTCCTTCGGCGATGAGCAGGGTCGCCGAATGGTCAGGGTGCTCGCGTTCGTCCAGTCGGACGAGCACGATTACGCCTGGTCGCACCCCATTGATGGGGTGGTCGCGTTCTTCGACTTGATCGAGAAAAAGGTGTTCAAGGTCGTCGACGAGTTCAAGATCGATGTGCCGCTCGAGTCAGGCGACTACGAGGACCCGCAGGTGCGCGGCCCGCTGCGCACCTGCTTGAAGCCAATCGAGATCACCCAGCCGGCCGGGCCAAGCTTTGCGCTTGACGGCAACCACCTGACCTGGCAGGGCTGGTCGATGCGGATCGGCTTCGACGCCCGTGAAGGGCTGAGCTTGCATCAGCTCAGCATCAACGACCGCGCGGTAATTTACCGGGCCTCCATTCCCGAGATGGTCGTCCCCTACGGCGATCCCCGGTTCCGCTACTTCCAGACCTATTTCGACTCCGGCGAGTACCTGGTCGGCAAGTGGGCGAACTCGCTCGTGCTCGGCTGCGATTGCCTAGGCGAGATCGCCTACCTGGACGCGACGGTGACCGACGACTTCGGCGAGCCGCGCACGATCAGCAACGCGATCTGCATCCACGAGGAAGATCACGGCATCTTGTGGAAGCACTTCGACATCTTCAACGGGGTGTCAGGGTCCCGCAGGCAACGCCGGCTCGTCGTGTCGTTCTTCAGCACGATCGGCAACTACGACTACGGCTTCTACTGGTACTTCTACCTTGACGGCGCGATCGAGTTCGAGATCAAGATGACCGGCGCGCTGTTCACTGCCGCCTACCCGGGCGGCGATTATCCGTACTCGGCGCAAGTCGCGCCCGGCCTCGGCGCCCCGGTGCACCAGCACCTGTTTTGCGCGCGACTCGACATGTCCGTCGACGGGCTGGCCAACGCCGTCGAGGAAATCGATGTCAGCGGTGCTCCAGTGAGCAAAGAAAACCCTTATGGGAACGCAATAATTTCCACCATCTCCCGCCTTGCCAGCGAGGCTGTCGCCGCCCGCCGGTGTGACGCCACCAGTGGCCGGACCTGGCGAGTGATCAGCACTGAGCGGACCAACCGGTTCGGCAGGCCGACCGGCTACACGCTGTACCCACAGGCGTCGCCCACGCTGCTCGCTGACCCGTCATCCTCGGTGCACCAGCGGGCCGGTTTCGCCACCAATCACCTGTGGGTCACCCGCTACGACCCGGCCGAGCACTACCCGGCCGGCGACTTCGTGAACCAGCACCCTGGCGGCGCTGGCCTGCCCGCCTTCGTGGCCGACGATGAGTCGGTCGACGGCCAGGACATCGTGGTCTGGCACACCTTCGGCCCAACCCATTTCCCCCGCCCTGAGGACTGGCCGGTCATGCCGGTCGCCCGCTGCGGCTTCGTGCTCAAGCCCAGTGGCTTCTTCGACCGCAACCCAACCCTGGACGTGCCGCCCACCGACCACTGCGCCCACTAGCCCGCCACCGGCCAACCGAACAAGGTCGCCGCGATCACCCGGATTGGGTGGTGCGCTTGACCGGCTCGGGCGAGACAGTTGGGGCATGAACACAACCATCGAGGTAGACACCGAGACCCGCAACGCGCTGTCCGGACTGGCGCTAGGCGACCTTGACGTACTCGGCGAGGCACTGGAACTCCGTGAGGCCGCGCGCGAGGAGAGCGGGCTTGACCCGCGCAGCTTCGCTCTAGTCAAGATCGCGGCGTTGGTCGCGCTTGACTCACCGCCAGCCTCCTACATGTGGCAGGTGTCGAACGCGCTCGATGCCGGCGCGACGCCTAAGGACATCCTCGGCGTGGTCCGCGCGGTCGCGCCGCAGGTTGGCGGCCCGAAGGCGGTCTCAGCGGCACCGGAGATCATGGTCGCGCTCGGCCTGTCGCTGCCCACCGGGCAGGAGGTCTAGGCCGTGTTCGTCCGCAGACGACCATTGCTGCGCGCCGCCGTGGTTGGCGGCGGCGCGTACATGGTCGGCAAGAGGCAGGGCGAGCGCGCCGACCAGCAGTCGGAGCAGCAGCAAGCTCAGCAGCAGAGCCAGGCGCCGGTGCCGAGCCAGCCGTCGCCACAGCAAGTCGATGTCTCCGACAAGCTGGCCCAGCTGAGCAGCCTGCACGCGCAGGGTTCGCTAAGCGACGCGGAGTTCGCGACGGCGAAGGCGCAACTGCTCGGAGGCTAGCCGGCCGAGTCCGTGTCGTCGTCGCTCCGAGTTGAGCCGGTCGCGCCCGCGTCTTGAAACTGGTCACACCCGACCCGAGATAATGCGGCTATGGCAAGTCGGGTGGAGCTACTCGGTGACCTGGACCGACCAGGTGCCTGGATGCTGCTTGTCGATGACGTACCGCAATCTCATGTTGACCTTAACGATCCGCGGCATCTGGAGCTCGAGTACGTACGTCGACTTGGCCATGTGGTCGATCTGGTGGCCGCATCGGGCACGCCGCTTCGAGTGCTGCACCTAGGGGCCGGCGGCCTGTCTCTCGCCCGCTATCTGAGCGCCACCCGGCCGGGCTCCTACCAGCTCGGGATCGAGTCCGATCGCGAGGTAGCCGAGTTGGTTCAGCGGCGCCTGCCCGCTGACCACATCGAGGTCCGCCTCGCCGATGCCCGCGCCGTTCTTAGCCTGCTCCCGGCCCGGTCGTTCGACGTCGTCGTCGCCGACGCGTTCAACGGGGCGCAAACCCCGGCGCACCTGACGTCCGCCGAGTTCGTGGCGGCAGCGGCCAATTCGCTGACGACGTCAGGCTGGTTCGCGGCCAATGTCAGTGACGGGCCGCCGCTTGCGCATGCCCGGGGCCGGATCGCGGCGGTGCGATCGGTGTTCAGCCGGACCTGCGTGATCGCTGAAGACGAAGTGCTGCGCGGCCTTAACTTCGGCAATCTGGTAGTGGTCGGCACCGATCAGGACCTGCCGCTCAAGGAGCTGAGCAACCGGTGCGCGGCCGATCCAGTGCCCGCGCGGGTGCTGGCGGGTGCCGCCCTTGATCGCCTGCTCGCCGGCGCCGTGCCGATCAGCGACGCAACCGCGCAGCCGTCACAGTTGCCCCAATCTGCAACGGGTCCTAGCGTGGTGCAGTGAAATACGGCGTCGTGCTCTTCACCAGCGATCGCGGCATTACCCCGGCCGAGGCCGCGCAGGTGGCTGAGCATCTAGGTTTCGATTCCTTCGCGGTGCCCGAGCATACGCACATTCCGGTGCGCCGCGAAGCGGCGCACCCAGGAACTCAGAGCAGCGAGCTGCCCGATGACCGGTACACCAGGACCCTGGATCCATGGGTCGCACTCGCCATGGCGGCTGCGGTCACCGGCCGGATCAGGCTCAGTACCGCCGTCGCGCTGCCCGCCGAGCATGACCCGATCAGTCTGGCCAAGACCATCGCCTCGCTTGATCACCTATCGGGCGGGCGAGTCGACCTGGGGATCGGTTTCGGCTGGAACACCGATGAGCTGACCGACCATGGCGTGCCTGGCACCCGGCGACGGACCGTGCTGCGCGAGCATGTGGACGCGATGCGGGCGTTGTGGACCATGGACGAGGCCGCGTACCAGGGTGAGTTCATCAGCTTCGGCTCGTCCTGGGCCTGGCCAAAACCCGTGCAGCAGCCGATGCCTGTGCTGCTAGGGGCGGGTGGCACCGAGCGGAACTTCCGCTGGATCGCCGCGCACGCCGACGGCTGGATCACCACCCCGCGCGACACTGAGATCGAGCGACGCGTAGCTGAGTTGCAGTGGGCCTGGGTCGAGGCCGGCCGGGATGGGCTGCCGAAGGTCACCGCGCTGGCTGGCCGGCCGGACCTGGAGGAGCTGGTTCGCTGGCAGAAAGCCGGCGTGACCGAGGTGCTATTCGGCCTGCCGGATCGCTCGGCTGCGGACGTGGCCGGATACCTGGGCAAACTAGCTGGACGGCTCGGCCTGACTGGCGAGAGCTAGCCCGTCGCTTTGCTTTCACCAAAAACGGTGCTGAGGTTGCGCTCGGTTAGCTTCAGGAAGACGGCTTCGGCCTCGACGGTGATCCGGCCGTCGGCTGTGATGTCGGCGGTCAGGTAGAGCCTGCGGTGCTCGACCTTCTCAAGTCGCACCGAGACGGTGAGCGGCACACCCAACGGCGTCGGCTTCAGGTAACGCATCGTCAGTCGGACGGTCATCGCCGGGCGGTCGGGGCCGGCCGCTACGCAGCCCATCGCGTGGTCGATCAGCAGCGCCAGGACGCCGCCGTGCACTAGCCCTGGCCCGCCCTGGAACAACGGGCCGATCACCACAGTGCCCTGCCCGCCGCCTTCGTGCACCGTCATCCGCAGCTCGGGGGCGATCGGGTGGGACAAACCGCCGACCAGGCTCATGTGTGACCGGTATGAACCGGCCGCGACCGACCGGTCAGCGCGCACGACGGGCGAGGCCAGCTTGTCGGTCAGCTCATCGATGGCCTGGGTTGCCGCCTTGAGTTCGGCGGGCGGCGCGCCGGTCCGCACCACGACATCGAGCAGGCGGCGCAGCGCTTCGCCTAGCTCACGCCGCTCGTCCGTCGGCGCCCAGTCGACAACCTGCTGGTCTGGCATTACTTCCCCGCTCGCTGGCTGATCAGCTTCTCGACCTGCAGGCTTAGCTTCGCGCCGGTCGGCCAGCCAGCGTAATGGCTCAAGAAGATCACGATCTCCCTGAGTTGATCCGCATCCAGTTCGCCGAGCCGCAGCGCGGCGTCGAGCTGGATCTCGGCCACGTCGTCTTTGCCCTGGCCAAGAAGCAGGCCGATGAGCAGCAGCCGACGGTCACGAAGGGCCAGGCCGGGCCGGGCCCAGATGTCGGCGAAAAGATGATCGACCGTCAGGCCGAAAAAATCGCCTGGCCCGTCCTGGACGTCCCAGCCATACACTTCGCGCATCTTGTCGAGGCCGCGTTCGCGCCGCTCATCCACCGGCGTCAGCCTCGATCCCGAGGCCGACCCCGAATTCGGCCAACGCGATCCGCGCGAGCGGAAGGTCGAGGCCGAGATCAGCGCCGAGTTGCAGGGCCAGCGCCAGGTCCTTGTCCGCCAACGCCTTGACGTGGGTCAGGATCGGCAACAGCGGATCATCAAAGGTGAGCGGCGCGGTCGTGGATCTCAGCATGATCGCGCCTGGGCCGCCGGTCACCGCATCGGAGTGGCGCACGATCTGGCCGAGTTTGCGCAGGTCGAGTCCGGCGGCCTCGGCCAGCCGCTGGGCTTCGGCAGCGGCGGTGAATGATACGAAATGCAACAGGTTGCGCGCCAGCTTTGCCTTGGTGCCTGCGCCGACGTCGCCCAGGTGCATGACCAGGTCGGCGAAGCGGCTGAACGGCTCGCGGCAGCGCTCAAAGGCCTCGGGCGGGCCGCCGACCATGACGGCCAGCCGTCCCTGCTGTGCGCCGACCGCTCCCCCGCTGACGGGCGCATCGATGACCGTAACGCCGGTCGGCGCGAGTTCTGCCGCCAGCGCTGGCGCCGTCTGCGCCCGGATCGTGGAATGGATCGCGACGATCGTCCCGGCCCGCCTCGGTGCCGCAGCGATCTCCCGCGTCACCTCGGTGACCTGGTCGTCGTCCCGAACCATGACCGAAATCAGGTCGGCTTCTGCCGCCAGCTCAGCAAGGTTGCCGACCAGCCTGGTCCCGGTGCTGGCAAACGGCGCCATTGCGGTCGCCTGGGCGTCGTAGACAGTCAGGCCACCTGGCCAGCCGACCAGCCGGTCCGCCATCGGCGCACCGAGTTGGCCGAGACCGACGAAGCCGACTCGCGGCGTCATGACCGGAACACCTGGCCGCCGTCAACGTTGATGATCTGGCCGGTCAGCCAGCGGGCTTCGTCGGATAGCAGGAAAAGGCAGGCACCGACTAGATCGTCCGGCTGCCCGTAGCGCCTGATCGCCATCGAGCTGATCAAACCGTCGGCGAGCCCGCCGACGACCGTCCTGGTTGCCTCTGTGTCGGTCGGGCCAGGAGCGATCGCGTTGACCCGGATGTTGCGGGCACCTAGCTCGTGGGCGAGTTGCTGAGTGAGCCCGTTGATGCCGGCCTTGGCCAAGCCATAGAACCCGGAGTACGTCCAGGCGGCGGTCGATGACTGATTGACGATCGCGCCGCCGCCCCGGTTGGCCAAGTGCGGGTAGCAGGCACGGGTGCAGACGAGTGCGCCGTCCAGATTCACCGCCATGAACGACTTGTAGTAGTCCCAGTCAACGGTCAGCAGCAGGTCGAACTGCATCTCACCGTAGATGGCCGCGTTGTTGACCAGATAGTCGATCCCGCCGAAGGTATCGGCCGCGAAGTCGGCCATCGTCCGCGCGGAGTCTGGGCTTGAGATATCAGTGGTGATGAACGCCGCCTGGCCGCCGTCAGCGGCAATGCTGGCCGCCACCTTCTCGCCCTTGCCGACGTTAAGATCGGCGATCACTACCGCGGCGCCGCGGGCGGCCAGCGCCCGAGCGTAGGCCTCGCCAATCCCCTGGGCCGCCCCGGTCACAATCGCGACCTTACCGGCGAATTCGTCGCTTGTTCTGGACACTTGTCCAGACTACAGTTCAGCGCATGGGCGAGCACAAGCCGGGACGTCAGGATTACTCCGGTGACTTCGATCCCGACTTCCGGTACGAGGATCTGTCGAAGGAAGCGCTGGTACGGCTCGTGCGCGAGTTCGCGCTGATCGCTCAGTTGCTTGACCGCTCCGTGTTTACCGCGATCGGGCTTCGCTACGGCCAGCAGGCTGTGGAGGAGCTCGCCATTGACGAGTGGCGTGGTGCCAGCCCGATCTACACCGAGCGGATCCGCAAGATCATGAACATCTCGGGCAACGGAGTGCCTGCCATCTTCAAGCAGCTTCAGCTTGACCCAGGCTTCGCGCAGCATTACATGGACGTGGAATACGAAGTAGTGGACGAGCACCACGGGTTCTTCCAGCTCAGGTCCTGCGGCGCCCTACTCGACGTCGAGCCGTGGGGCGAGCGGTCGGTGCGCGGCATGTGCCACACGATCGAGGACGGCACCTTCGACGTGACCGCTCAGGCAGTCAATCCGAAGGCCAGGATCCGCCCGGTGCACCGGCCGCCCAGGGTCCCGGCCTGCCGGGTGCCGGTCTGCCGGTGGGAGGTCATCATCGACGATGACACCGAGGTGCTGCCCGAGGCCGAGATCACCACGATGACCAGGGGCACCGGCGCCGCCACCTACCAGTTCCCGCCGATGCGCGACGGGACTCCGCACCTCCCCGATTCGGACGGCTAGCTGATATTCACGTACGGGGTGTTGTTGAGCTTGTCGACACCGTTGTACTCATCTGTGGTGTCGGCGATCGACGCGGTGCACGCGACGCCGGATGATCAGCTAAAGGCCATCCGGCGTCGCGTGCTCACTCGTGATCAGACCCGGTTAGCGTTGCAAGTTAAGCAACCTCTTCTTCTTCTTGGGCTGCCCAGTTGCATAGCGGTAGGAATGCGAACAACTGCTCGATCCGAGGGCGAACGGCGTGGCCTTTACGGGCTAGCAACGCCGCGCCTTGTAGCGCATGTATGTCTCTTGTCAGGGTCTTGTGCTTACCCTTGGTATAAGCGGCGGCAAGCTCAGGGGTGAGTCGGTCTATCGCGGATATCGGCGTATAGGTTTCTGAACCTTCATACGGAAGGGCCAAGACTAGTTCACGTCGGCGTTTCGCAACGTGGGCAGTTCGTCCTAGGTCGGCCTCGTGTACGTAATTCACCCACGCAGTGAGAAGGGTTTGGTGATTTATGAAGTTGAGTTGTTCTCGCAACTCCTCCACGAAGCCCTTCAGCGCGTAGGAGATGAATCTCCAGACCGGGAATGAAGGGTCGCGGCTGGTCTCGGTAAGGACTCGGTAATAACGCATCCGAGTTTTGTTGTAGTAATCAGCCAGCAGATGGCAAGTAGGCGCTGGAAACCCGGCCTCTAGGAGAAGCTGAAATTCCACCAGGCGTGCCGTACGGCCATTGCCGTCACCGAAAGGATGAATCCAGGCGAGGTAAAGATGAGCGAGGATCGCTCGAACGAGGCCCAAAGGTCGACGCCATTCAGGACCAGTGTCGATCTGCAATTGATCGAGCCACCCGCAGAGTTGGTCAAGCAGGTACTTACAGTCACCGGCCGGCGGTCCGGCGTAGACGGTACCAACGCCAACGCCTCTAGTCCGAATCTTGCCCGGTACGACGCCGTCTTCCTGTGGTAGGCCGTCCAAGACCATCTTGTTGAGCTGCTCGATACGTTGTCTTGTTAGCTTTATTTCGCGGCCTTCGGCCAAATCATCGAGGATGAGGTCATACGCCCTGCATACATTGTCGACTTCCCTGCCGAGGTATTCCTGCGAGTCAGGTAGCGGCAGTTCGCCCTTTACTCGCGCTCGCACCTGGTCTTCCGATAGCGAGTTGCCCTCGATGTGTGTAGTGGCGTGTACGCCTTTGACCAGATAGATACCGTTCAAGTGCGTCGCTACGTTCGGTGGCAGCGGCACCCGAGAGACATGGTCCGATTTGGACAGTGCCTCCCCAATATGCACGAAGTCGATCTTGTCCTGTTTGCCCATGTCGTACGTGAAGGTGATCCAGGGATGGGAGCGAGCATAGGGCCGACTCTGGCTCCCAAATCTACGTGGCATTCAAAGCCTCCTAACTGGGACGATGCGATTTAGGGGCCGATTATGTCCAGGTACCCTGTCCAGGTTGGTGTACACAAGGTAAGGCCTGAGACCGGTCCTTGCAATCTGCCCGGTCAGTAAGCGCCCGCGCGGCGCAGCCTCAGTAGCGAGCGTGCGGTCTTTCTTCGTAGTGCGGTCCAGAGTGTGACCGCTCGGCAGCGCGCATGCGGCCTAAGAGTTCGCTCGCTGACCGGACTGAGACCGGTTGTCCGTCCGGTGCTCCGAACGCCCAGAACAGCCGGCTGTACGGCCCGTACATGACAACCCAGCGGGGCACATCGACTCGATGAGCTGAGCATCGCCGAGCCGCTCACGGTCGTAGTCGTCAGGCTCGTAGCCGCTCACCGGGTGACCGCCCGTGCCCGGTCGCGCGCTAAAGCGGCTTCAAGTTCGGTCAGGTCGGCGGTGATCAGCGTGTGCAGGCCGGGCGTCAGGCCGTTGACGCGCTCGGCTACCCACCGGGGACTCCGGTGCCAGCCGACAGGCGCACGGCCACTCCCCCCTTGTCATCACCGCAGCCGGGTCCCGGCACCATCCTCAGGCTGGCTCGGCGATTGCCTTGTATTGCAGGTACTCATCGAAGCCCGCGACGCCCATTTCGCGTCCGAAGCCTGACTGTTTGTAGCCGCCGAACGGGATGTCGGGCGAATACCACACGCCACCGTTAATGCCGACGGTGCCGGTCCGGATCCTGGCCGCGATGGCGCGGGCTCGGTTGAGGTCGCTGCCGAAGACGGCGCCGGAGAGGCCGTAGGGCGAGTCGTTGGCGATCCGCACCGCGTCGTCGTCGCCGTCGTGCGGCAGCACGACGAGCACCGGGCCGAAGATCTCCTCGCGCGCGGCCCGCGCGTTGTTGGTCAACCCGGAGATCACCGTCGGCGCGATCCAGAAGCCGCGATCGCGCTCGGGAACGCGGCCACCGCCGCAGGCGAACGTCCCGCCCTCCGCTGCCGCCGACCGCAGATACGCCTCGATCCTGTCCCGCTGCCGCGCCGAGATCACCGGGCCGCAGACCGTCGACTGGTCAGCAGGATCGCCAACACGAACCTGGCGCATGGTCTCGCTGGCGGCAGCCACAGCCGTGTCGTACTGCTCACGCGGCACGATCAGCCTCGTCGTGAGCGCGCAGCCCTGGCCAGCGTGAATGCAGACGCTGAACCCGGTCAGTGCCGACGCTCCCGCGACGTCGTAGTCGTCAAGCACCACCGCAGCCGACTTGCCGCCGAGTTCAAGGAACACCCTCTTGACGGTGCCTGAAGCGGCCGCCAGCACGGCTCGCCCGGTGTCCGTCGATCCGGTGAACGAGATCAGGTCGACGTCGGGATGGCTGGTCAGCCGCTGGCCGACCGCATCCCGGCTCGAGGTGATCACGTTGACGACCCCGGGCGGGATCTGCGTCTGCGTCGCGATCAGCGCGCCGAGCTCGGCACCGGTCCAAGGCGTGTCCGGCGCCGGCTTGAGCACGACCGTGCAGCCCGCCGCCAGAGCCGGTCCGAGCTTCGCCAAGTTGATCTGGTTCGGGAAGTTCCACGGCGTGATCGCCGCGACGACACCGACGGCTTCGCGGTGGACGAAACGCCTGGTCGAGATGCCCATCGGCGCCGCCACGCCGAGGTCGGCGCACCACTGGAAAGACTCGGCCAGGTCGATCACGAAGCTCAGCCCGTCGATCGGCAACCTAAGCTGCGGCCCTTCGGTCCATACCCGAGGTGCTCCGGCCTCCGCGATGGTGATTTCGGCCAGCCTTGCGAAACCGGTTCGCAGCGCGGCCTGCAACTGGCGAAGGCAGCTCGCGCGAAACTTGGGGTCGGTCGACCAGCCGGTTTCGTCGAACGCACGGCGAGCGGCGGCGACGGCGGCTTCCACATCAGCGTCGCAGGCATCGGGTGCGGACCCGATCACTTCCCCGGTGGCCGGATCCACGACCGGGAATACCGATCCATCAGCCGCGTCGCGCAGCTCGCCGTCGATGAGCAGCTTCGCCGCTACCACAGCGGGACCGGCCCGCCGCCGACCTGGTAGTGGCCAGGCTGGCGGTCGCCGCTGACGGCGCGCTCCATCCGGTGCTTCATCCCGTCGGACAGCACGTCAGCCTTGATCATCTCCAGGAATAGCGCGGTCGCGTTGCCCAGGTCGAAGAAGTCGCGCTGCCAGGACCACTGCCAGTTCCCTGCGTAGGCGAACCAACTGCCGCCGATGCCCGCCACTTCGTAAGCTGAACCGTCCGCTCGCTCAGCACCAGCGACCTGCTTCCAGAAGCCGACGACCTCGCCTTGCGCGTCGTCGATCAGCACCTTCTGGTACGGATAGGACCAGCCGTCCAGGCCGCCCATTTCCAGTGCCAGTGCGACGTTCCTGATCTCGTCTCGCCCTGACACCATGAATTCCTCGTTCGGGCCTAGGTTCCAGCCGTAGGTCGCGTCTTCGGTGTATAGCTCGGCGAGCGGACGCCAGTCACCGGCTTGCTCGCAGCGGCGGTTGGCTTCGAGCCAGCGTCGCACCATCTCGTCGAGTTCCGCGCGGGGGAAGGCAGGCATCGGGGACTCCTAGTCGATGAGGCGCAGGGCCTGGGTCGGGCAGTAACGGATGGCGGCTTCGACGGCGCTGCGCTCGGACTCCGCTGGCTCCGCAGCGCTGAGCTTGACCTTGCCGTTCGTTGGCACGGTAAAGAGCCCTGGTGCCTCAAGCTCGCACATGGCGTGGCCCTGGCAAAGGTCTAGGTCGACTTCGATCCGCATCAGCGATCCCTCCGGCGATAGCGGACGACGCAGGGCCTGGCGAGCTGGACGACCATCTTGGAGTGATCGTTGCGATAGCTATCAGGCGGTTGCGCCAGCTCGAAGGTCCAGTCCCGCAGCAGCACCGAGAAGATGGCCTTGAGCTGGATCATCGCGAAGTTGGCACCAACGCAGCGGTGTCGGCCGGCCCCGAAAGGTATCCAGGTCCACCGGTTGATCAGGTCCTCTTGGCGCTGCTCGCCGTAGCGCTGCGGCACGAAGGCGTCGGGGTCGGGGAAGTCAGCGCCGATGCGATTCGAAATGGCCGGCGAAGCGCCGACCAGCGCGCCGGCCGGGATCTCGTAACCGAGGACTTCGAGCTGCCTGGTGGCGGCTCGCAGCAGCAAGATCAACGGCGGATGCAGGCGCAATGCTTCCTTGATCGCTGACTCAAGCACGGGTATCTCCCGCAGGGCCTGGAAGCTGACCGGCGACCCGTCGGCATAGAGCTGATCAAGCTCGGCAGTGACCGCGTCCAGGTACTCCGGGTGGCGCAGCAGCTCGATCAGCGTCCAAGCCGCCGTGCCCGAGCTGGTGTGGTGCCCGGCGAACATCATCGAGATGAACATGCCGGTGATCTCATCAGCGCTGAAGGCGGCCGATCCGTCCGGGGCGCGGAGCGAGATGAGCACGTCAAGCAAGTCGCGTTCGTCTCGGCCTGGGAGCGGCGCAGCCGCCCTGGCGCGCATTATTTCTGATACCAACTCGACTAGCTCGATCCGAGCCGCGTCCCTGCGCCGGAAGCTGTCGATCGGCGCATAAGGATCGACGAAGGCCAGCGCGTCGGTGCCGCGCTCGAGCTCGTGGTACAGCTCGGCGAAGCGGCGGTCGAGCTGGTTGCGAAACTTGGTGCCGATCAGGCAGGCCGACGAAGTGTAGATGGTCAGCTCGGCGAACCAGTCAAGCAAGTCCAGGTCGCCCCCGCCAGCTCCGCCCGCCTCGGCCCAGTGCGCGACCATGCGATCGACTTCGTCGGCGATGGTCTGGGCGTGGCCGCGCAGCTGGTCGCCGCGCAGTGCCTGGTTGCGCAGCGCCTCACGGCGGCGCTCGGGCGAGGCGTCGAACACGACGCCCTTGCCGAAGATCGGGGTCATGAACGGGTACGCCTGCGCCTGGTCCAGGTCTTCGTCAGGGGCGCGGAAGAAGAACTCGCTCGCCGTCGCACCCGAGAGCAGGATGACCGGGCGGCCAGCCAGGTCGAAGGCGCCGACGTCGCCGCACTCGGCCCTGATCCTCCTCAGCAGGGCAATGGGGTCGCGGCGCAGCTCATCAAGGTGACCGGTCCCGGTCGGATCGGAGACGAACTTCGGGGTTGTCATAGCGGTGCCTCAGGCTGGACTTCGATGAGGGTCAGGTGGGCGCCGCGCGGAGTGCTGATCATCGCGGTGATGGCGGCGGCGACATCGGCGGGGCGCAGGAAGTACGGGTGGCGGGCCAGGCCCCACCGAGACCAGTCGTCAAGCACCGCCTGGGTAGTCGCGGCGTCCCAGGTCATGCCCATGCCGGTCATGGTGGGTCCGGGGCGGACCACGCCGACCCTGACGCCGGTGCCTTCGAGTTCCATCCGCAACGCCTCGGCCAGGCCTTCAAGCCCGGTCTTGGCGGCCACGTACCCGCCCATCCGCGGCCTGGGCGTCCTCGCGACATCGGAGGAGACGATTACGACGTCGCCACGTTTCCTCGCGATCATGCCAGGCACCACGGCGGCGATCAGCCGGTGCACGCCGACTAGGTGGATCTGGACTTGCGCGAGGAAGTCGGCCGGGTCAGTCTGGTGGATCAGGCTGGCGGTCAGGTCGCCGACGCTGGCGACCAGGATCTCGGGCGGGCCGAGCGCAGCGGCGGCGGCGGCCACGAAGCCGGTCACGTCGGTGCCGACGTCAAGCGCGGCGGCGAACGCCTGGCCGCCGTCGGCGCTGATCTTGGCGGCCAGGTCCTGGCAGGCGGCGAGCCGGCGGGCACCCAGTGCGACCGGATGGCCGAGCTTGGCCAGTGCGACGGCGGTGGCGGCACCGATGCCGGATGAGGCCCCGGCGATGAGGCTGGCCCGGCGCTCCGGGTGCGGCTCGAATCTGGGCATGTCAGCGGACCTTGACCGTGATGGGCAAGCGAGCGAAGCCGCGCACGCTGACCGAGTGGACGCGCTGCGCGGCAGGCTCGTCGACCTGGTAATGGCCGACCCGGCGGGAGAACTCGGCCAGGGCGATCCTGGCCTCAAGCCGGGCCAGGTTCGCGCCCAGGCAGTAGTGCCGACCGGCGCCGAAGCTGATCAAGGCCGAGGTGTCCCGGTCCAGGTCGTAGTCGTCGGGGTCAGCGAAGGCGCGCGGATCCCTGTTGGCCGAGCCGATCAGCAGCAGCAGTCTGGCCCCGGCCGGGACGACTTGACCGTGCACCTGGAGGTCGCGGGTGACGGTGCGGGCCAGGAACTGACTCGAGGTGTCGTAGCGCAGGGTTTCCTCGATCCAGTCGGGCACCCTGGCCGGGTCGGCCAGCGGCTTGGCGAGCTGCTCTGGGTGCCGCCAGCCCCAGTAGATCGCGTTGGCGAGCAGCTTGGTGGTGGTCTCGTTGCCTGCCACGACCATCAGGAACAGGAATCCGATGATCTCGTCGTCGGTCAGCTTGTCGCCGTCAATCTCGGCCTCGAGCAGCGCCGAGGTCAGGTCGGCAGCGGGCTGCCTGCGGCGCTCGGCAATCAGGTCCGCGTAGTCGCCGGCCAGCGTCAGCGCGGCTGTCATCCCGGCTGGCGGCACGTCGAGCACGTACTGGTCCCGGTGCACGACCAGGTCAGCTAGGTGCCGCAGCTCGGCCCGATCAGGCTCGGGCACGCCCATGAGGTCGCTGATCACGTCCATCGGCAGCAGGCCAGCGAAGTCGGCGACGAAGTCGAACTCCGGCCTGGCCAGTGCCGCGTCCAGGTACTGATTGGTCAGGCTGGAAATGGAGTCTTGAAGCGCCAGCACCCGGCGCGGCGTGAAGCCCCTGGAGACGAGTGCGCGCATCCGGGTGTGCCTGGGCGGATCGAGCGCAAGGAAGGACATGGTGCGATGGGCGTGCCGGCCCCAGGCGGACGGGTCAAGTGAGACCCCGTTGGCGCTGGAGAAGAGCTCGTGGTCGCGGAACGCCGCCGCCACGTCCTCGTGCCTGGACAGGGCCCAGAAATCGAGTTCGTCGTTGCGGTACAGCGGCGCCTCATCGCGCAGCCGGGCGTAGACCGGGTACGGGTCAGCATGGATCTGGTAGTCATACGGGCTGAAGCACGGGCCGGTCACTGGCTCAGGACAAGATCAGTTCAGCGGCTTCGGCCAGCCGATCGGCCATCCGGCCGTAGCTGGCATAGCCGAGGCCGGCTTGCACCATGGCGCCGAAGTAGGCGAGTTCGAGCAGGCCGACGGCCGGGTTACCGCACCCGGCCGCCGTGTCCAGCCGGTCGTGGATCTCGGCGCCGATCTTGACCCTAAGCTGGCGGACGTTGGGGTCGGTGCCGAACATGGCAGCAGTGCAGCCCTCAGCGAGCTCAGGCTCAGCGCAGACCAGCAGCGCCAGGTTGGTGAGCAAGCCGATCACCCGGTCCTTCGCTTCGCCAGCAGCCGGATCAACGGCGGGAAGCCCTTGCAGCCGGCTCCAGAAGACCTCGGTCAGCAAGTGGTCCTTGGAGGCGAAGTAGGTGTAGGCGGTCGCCGCAGCGACCTCGGCGCGGCGGGCGACGTCGCGGATGCTGAGGTCCTGATAGCCGACGGCGCGGATCTCAGCGACGGCGGCATCGGTGAGCCGGCGCACGGTGTCAGCCTGCCGAGCGGTCAGGTGCCTGCGGGTCGGTTCGATGACGTCCGGCCCGGAATTACTACTGGACACATGTCCAGACGGTAGTCCAGTTAGCTGGGCTTCGCAAGGTTCGCCGCGTGCCGGCCGGCCCGGCGGCCTGAGAATACGCAGTCAGCCAGCGACAGTCCGCTGACGTAGGAGTTCGAGCACACGCCGACGGCACTGCGGCCGGCCGCGTACAGGCCGTCGATGACACTGCCGTCGGCGCGCCTGACCTGCCCGGTGTCCTCGGCCACCACCAGCCCGCCCAAGGTGAGCATTGGCGCCGGATACGCCGGGCGGGGTCGAATGGACAGGTCGATCAGCGAGTAGGGCGGCGTCGTGAGTTCGGTCAGCAGCGCGGCGGGCTTGCCGGCCGGATCGGGGCGCCCGGCCGCGGCGACCTCGTTATAGGCCTGCACCGTGGCCTTGAGCCCGGTCGGATCGACGCCTGCCTTCGCCGCCACTTGCTCGACGGACTGGCCGCTGACCCGGCCTGCGGTCAGCAGATAGACGGCCTGCATGAGCTGGAACCACAGCGTGCTGCCGCGCAGGGTGCGCCAGGACCGCGCGACGATCGGCTGGTCGGCAAGCAGCCACGCGCGCCGGTCGTGCTTGGTGACCATGGCCTCGCCGAGGGCGGCACCGTACCTGGACTCATCACCGATGCGCTGGCCGGCTTTGTCGACGACGATGCCGCGCAGGAACGCCGAAGGCGGGGTGATGAAGCGCCAGCAGGAGATCCGGTCAAGCAGTCGGGTGGCACCACCAGCCGCCTGGCCGAGCTTGATGCCACTGCCGTCGTCAGCCACGGTGCCCAGTGCGAGACCGCCGCGAAAGGCTGGCGCGTGCTCGCGCACCATCGGCCGGTTGGCGATGAATCCGCCAGCCGCGATCACCACGCCGTGCCTGGCACCGATCACCAGCGACCTTGAGTATCTGGACTCCAGCCAGGCCACCGGCCGGTGCAGCCGCCGACCAAGCCCGCCTGCGTAGAGGAATGGCTTCTTGCCGAGCCGGTGTCCGGCGCGGTGCGCGAACTTGACCCAGCCGGGCGCGCTCCGCAGGCTCTGGCAGCGGACGGCGGTGATCCGGCCAGCCTCGTCGGCAAGCAACTCGACGGCGCGGGTCTGCGGCACGATTCGGGTGCCTGATCGCCGTACGGCCGCCGCCAGCCCGTCGTACAGCACCTTGCCTGAGGTGCCACGGCCGACCGCGCGATGACCCCGCGGCGCCGGTGGCGCGACGTGCGCGAACGACAACTCGCTGCCGGAGTAGTACAGGTAGTAGCGGTTCGTCGGGTACGAGGTCTTGTCCGGGCACAGGCTGCCGTCGAACGGCACACCATGGTCAATCAGCCAGGCCAGCAGGCTCGCGCTGCCGTCGCAGAACTCGCGCAGCGTCTGCGGGCTGACCGCGTCGCCGACTTCGGTGCGCAGGTAGCTGTACATCGCATCGGCCGAGTCCGCGACCCCGGCCGCGAATTGCTGGATGGTGCCACCGCCTGCGTAGACCACACCGCCGGATAGCTCGGTCGCGCCACCGCCGCTGAAGCGGTCAAGTACGAGCACCTCAGCGCCGCCGGCCACCGCTTCAAGCGCGGTTGCCGCGCCAGCCGCGCCGAAGCCGATGACGACTACGTCCGCCTCAAGATCGGGAGTCTGCGGCATCGCCTTCCATCCTGGCCGGTCACCTCATCAGGAGGAAAACTATAACGTGTTCTAGTTGTTAAGCTACTCAGCAGAGTCGCGGTTACGCAGGACTTCCACACCGCGAAAGCAGTCGGCAAAATGTAGGCCAGATTTCTGGCCTGCCGCTGGGCTACTGGCCGCTCACTGGGCCTTGGTGGCCTGCCTAGTCCGGTAGGCAGCGACGTTGGTACGGTTCGAGCAGGACGTGCTGCAAAACCGCCTTGACCGGTTCTTGGACAGGTCGACGTGCACGCTGCGGCAGTCCTCGGCGGCGCACCGCCGCAGCCGGTCAAGCTGCCCAGTCCTGATCACGTCGACAAAGGCCATCGCGGCTTCGACCGCCATCCGGTCGGCCAGCGGCGCATCACTCGGCGTCGCGTGCAGGTGATAGTCCCAGATGTCGTGCTTGACCAACTGCGGCAGCGCGTTTGACTCGCGCAGCAGCGAGTTCACCAGCTCAGCCGCCTGATCTTCGGTCAGCTCCCATAGCTGCTCAAGTCGTGGTCGCAGCTTCAGCACAGCGGCTAGCTCGGCCTGGTCGTGAGTGCGTGACCCGGTCCAGCCCCAGGCGCCGATGAACTCGTCAAGTGCGGCCGGGTCGGTCAGCTGCTCGGCGGCACCGCGACCGGTGTTCACCAGGGCCGCCGCTCCGGCCAGCGCGAGTTCCGTGTCATGAGCAAAAAGCAACTTGACTCCTTTCACGTCTGCTCGCTACTGTCATGAGTGTAATCGATTTTAGCTCTTACGGGGGAGCCCGTGACCATGCGTAAACCAGGCACTACCGGCCTGGCGCTAGCCCTGATCTCGGCCGCGAGCTTCGGCACGTCGGGTCCTTTCGCATCGGCGATGATCGACGGCCACTGGAGTCCGATTGCCGCGGTACTCGGCCGGACAGCGGTCGCCGCACTGCTGCTTACCATCCCGGCAGTGCTCCAGTTGCGCGGTCGGTGGTACTTGCTGCGCCAGCACGCCGGCCGGGTGCTGGCGTTCGGTCTGATCGCGGTAGCTGGCTGTCAATTGTGCTACTTCAACGCGATCGAGCGGATGCCGGTCGGCGTCGCGCTGCTGCTTGAGTACCTAGGTGCGGTGCTGGTCGTGCTCTGGCTCTGGCTGCGGCACGGCCAGCGGCCCCGGCGGCTGACCGTGGCCGGAGCGAGCGCGGCGATCGTCGGCCTGATGCTGGTGCTTGACCTGACCGGCTCGGCCAGCATCAACCCGGTGGGCGTGGTCTTTGGCCTGCTGGCCGCGACCGGGCTGGCCTTGTACTTCATCTTGTCGGCGGCGGCGACCGAGGAGCCGTTGCCGCCGGTGGTGATGGCCTGGGCCAGCATGGTGGTCGGCGCCGCCGGGCTGGTGCTGGTCGGCCTCGCGCACGTACTGCCGATCACGACGGGCTCAGCCACCGTCCCGTTCGCCGGGCACCAGGTCAGCTGGCTGCTGCCGGTACTCGGCCTGGCCTTGATCTCGTCAGTGATCCCTTACGTCGCCGGGATTGGCGCGGCCAGGCGGCTTGGCGCCAAGGTAGCCTCCTTCGTGGGCATGGCCGAGGTGCTGTTCGCGATCTTGTTCGCCTGGCTATTCCTGCACCAACTGCCTTCTGGGCTGCAGTTCGTTGGCGGCGCGGGCATCATCGCGGGCGTCACCCTGGTGCGGATCGACGAATTGCGCGGCGAGCCGGCGCTAGCGCAGCGGCGGCAGGTCCTGGCCGGGTCCGAGCGCGGCACGGAACAGGTCGCCATGGTCGGCGACCCGGTCTAGCACCGTCCTGATGGTGAATCGATCCGGCGTCAGGTCGGGATCATCGAGTTCGTCCCAGGAGATGGGCGCCGAGACCGGGGCGCCGGGTGCCGGGCGCGGACTGTACGGCGCGACGAGAGTCTTGTTCGACACGTTCTGGGTGTAGTCGAGCCTGGCCAGTCCGCCCCGGCTGCGCACATCCCACTTCCAGCTCACCAGGTCGGGCACCACCGCGCCGATCGCCTTGGAGAGCTGCTCAACCCAGCTCCTGGTGTCTTCGTAGCTCAGCCCGGCGGTGACCGGGATCCAGATCTGGAGGCCGCGCTGGCCGGTCACCTTGACCCCGGCCCGCACCCCGACATGCTCAAGCGCGGCGCGGTGCAACCTGGCCAGCACCAGCACCTGCGCCCATGCGGTCGCCGGGCCAGGGTCGATGTCGATCAGGGCGTAGCTCGGGTGCTTCTGATCGGCCGCCAGCGCCGTCCAGGCGTGCCATTCGAGCGCGCCGAAATTGGCCGCCCAGATCAGCGCGGCCGGCTCGTCCACCACCAGATAAGTGGTGGTGCGATCTTCTTTGGCATCCGGGTTGTCCCACCGGGGCAGCCAGTCAGGAGCGTGGTCGGGCAGTTGCTTATTCCAGAAGCCTGGCTTGGTGGCACCGCCAGGAAACCGGTTCATGTTCAACGGCCGGCCGCGCAGGTACGGCAGGATCACTGGGGCAATCCTGGCCGTGTAGCCGATCAGCTCGCGCTTGGTGACAGCCGGCTCGCCGTCCCGGCCAGGAAACAGCTCTTTATCCAAGTTCGTCAGCCGCAGCTGACGGCCGAATACGTCCCACCGACCAGCTGCGCCAAGCTCGGCCAACGCGGCCAGCTCGTCGTCGCTGACCTGCGGCTCTGCCGCCGCCGAGCGCAGCTCGACGAGCGCTCGATCCGGTGGCAGGTCGGAACGCCAGAGTCGGTCAGGATCGGCCTTGACCTCGTCGTTGGTCCGACCGGAAAGCACCGAGGTCGGGTGCTCCTCAGGGTCCCAGCCCCTGACGGCGAACTCGTCATCCTTGTGCAGCAGTAGCCACTGATCCTGCCCCGCATCGCGGCCGCGCGAACTCTTGATCAGCACCAGCCGACCGCGCAGCTTGCGGCCGGACACATCGGCGTGCAATTCGCCGGCCGCGACAGCAGCCGCCGGGTCATCGGTGTCGTGCGGCTGCCAGGTGCCGAGATCCCAGACGATGACGTCGCCACCGCCGTACTCACCTGAGGGGATGACGCCTTCGAATTCCAGGTACTCGATCGGATGGTCTTCGACGTGCACGGCCAGCCGCTTCACCGCTGGATCCAGGGTCGGGCCGTTCGGCACCGCCCAGCTGGCAAGTACGCCGTCGATCTCGAAACGCAGGTCGTAGTGCAGGCGGCGGGCCCGGTGCCGCTGGACGACGAACCTGAGCTGGCCGGCACCGTCGCTGAGGTCCGATCGGCCGGCCGGCCAGGCGTCTTGTCGAAGTCGCGCTTGGCCTGGTACTTCGCCAGCTTCTGCGCGGGCCTGGACGCTGGCTTGCCGTTGTCGCTGCCCTTGGCCATGACATCGATCATGGCACCCAGTCCCGCCCCCGACCACCCGCTCCCCCGCCCACCCCTCCCCCCTCTCCCCCGTCGCGCGGCAACAACGGGGTCGCCCCGTTGCTGCCAGGTGAGCAACGGGGCGACCCCGTTGCTCACGAGCGTGGCCCGGTCGCGAATAAATCCAGTCGGCCTGGGCAGTGCAGCGCCATGCTGACTGAGGAATGGTGGACAGCAGCGGCGTGCCGCAGCGTCGAGCCCGAGATCTTCTTTCCTATCTCGGCGGCGGCCACTATGGCCCGCGCCGAGATAGTCCAAGCCAAGCGCGTCTGCGCGGCGTGCCCGGTCCAGCCGCAGTGCCTGAACTATGCCTTGCACCATCGCCAGGAGCAGGGCATCTGGGGCGGGCTGACCGACGACGAGCGGCGCCAGGCGCGGCGACGGGTAGCCGTGGACAATCGCCGGGCGGCGGCCTCGGCGGCGTTACGGGTCTGACCAATTCGCCGGCCGATGTTTAGACCCGCAGGGGCGGGCATAGCTAGGCGAGGCCTAGGGACTGGAGACGACTAGCTATGACATCGGTCACGAAGTTGCGCGAGACTCCCACTGAGTCGATCGACCTTGAGCAGCTCGGCGAGTTGCCCGATACCGACCTGCTGCAAGTGGTGCAGTCCGAGCCGGCCGGCAGTCGCACTCGGGAAGCTGCCTGCGCGACGCTGGTCAGCCGCTACCAGGCGCTGGTCAGGTCCTGCGTGCTCCGCTACCGTGACAGCCCCGAGCCGACCGAGGAGTTGATGCAAGTCGGCTACGTCGGCTTGCTCAAGGCGATCAACAATTTCGATCCGGCGATCGGCGGCAGCCTGGCGGCCTACGCGCAGCCGTGCGTGAGCGGTGAGATTAAGCGGCACTTCCGCGACAAGCGCTGGCAGGTACACGTTCGCCGGTCAGCGCAAGAGCTCCGGCTTGAAATCCGCAAAGTCAGGGGCGACCTGGCGCAGCAGCTGTCCAGGACGCCAACCGACGCTGAGCTGGCCGAGCACCTGGGCATCAGCGCCGCTGACCTGCTCGACGCGCAGCGCGCCGACCTTGCCTTCCAGGCGTCCTCGCTGGACGCGCCGCTGGCCGACGGCGGCGACGCAGGCACCCTGGCCGACGTGCTTGGCGCCGAGGACCCGCACCTTGAGACCACGCTGGAGATGGACGCAGTCTGGAGCCATCTGAGCGAACTGCCTGAGCGGGAGCAGAACCTGCTGTTGATGCGCTTCTACGGCAACATGACCCAGACCGAGATCGGTGACGAGCTCGGCATCTCGCAGATGCACGTCTCCCGACTGCTCGCGCACGCGCTCAGCTACCTGCGCGACCGAATGCTCGACGCCCCCGGCGCATGAAGAAACAGAGGCGGACCAGATGAGAACTGCCAGCGGACTGAGCCTCATCGCGGTCGGTGCGATCTTGGCCTTCGCGGTCAACGGTCACCCGTCCTGGCTGAACATCCAGATTGTCGGCTGGGTGATCATGACCACCGGAGCGGTCGGCCTGGCCGTGCCGAAGACCGGCTACGCCGCCGTACGGCGTCGCATCGTCCGGCGCCGGGTCGGCCCTAACGGCCCGGTGACTGAGATCGACGAGCGCCAGTACCCGCCGTATATCAAGTTGAACCCGGCCAGCGTGGTCGCACCGAATGGCGACCCGGCCAACCTGGTGTTTGACCGCGACGAGGTCGAGAGCTAGGTCGAGGCTGGCGCTTCGCCGACCCGGAGCGCGAGCATCGTCACGTCATCGAGCAGCACGCCGCCGCAGAACTCAAGCAGCGACTCACGCAAGCTGGCGATGATCTCGGCTGGTCGGCGGTCGCTCAGCCCGGCGAGCGCGTCGGTCAGCCGCTCCCCGAAGTAGCCCGCATCAGGGCTGCGCGCTCCCGTCATCCCGTCGGTGCAGAAAAACAGCACATCCCCTGGGCTCAGGTCGAGTTCGGTGCGGCGGGCCTCACCGTCGGGGAAGATGCCGAGCGGCACCCCGCCGCCCTCGATCAGCTGCGCGCGGCCGTCGCTCATCACCTGCACAGGGCCAGGATGCCCGGCGCTGCCTAGCGCCACAAGAAGCGCCCCGTCAGCCCAGCTCAGATGGGCCACGTCCGCGGTCACGAAGCGGCCAGCGAACGCCTCGGCCAGCATGATCTCGTTGGCACCGGCCAGCACCTCGACGGGATCAGCGTTCCAGTGCCCGAGCACCCGGATGGCGTGCCGGGCGGCAGCGGTGACAGCGGCAGCGTCCTGGCCCTTGCCCACCACGTCGCCGATCGCGATGCCCCAGCCAGCCGGCGTTGGGTAGATGTCATAGAAGTCACCACCGACTTCCAGACCCTGGGTTGGCGGCAGATGCGCGGCGGCGATCTCGACGCCGGGAATCGGCTTAAGCTCGCGCGGCAGCAGGCTGCCCTGCAGCGCCTGCGCGGCCTCGGTCCGATGCCGCATCGCCCGCTGGACGGTGATCGCCCGGGCGAGCTGCTCAGCGGACTCCTCGGCCAGGCCCAGGTCCGCCAGGCCGAAGATGCCAGCGGCGGCATTTCTGACCAGCGTGACCGTGCCGTAGCAGACCCCTGCGGCGGCGATCGGCACGCACATCAGGCAAGCGCCGCCAAGCAGCAAGAGCAGCGGCGCACCGTTATCCACGATTCCGAGCGCGGCGTCATCTTCTGGATGGGCGAGCAGTACCGAGCTTTGCGTGTGCGCTACTTGCCCGGGAACAGTCGTCGGCGCCGGCACCACCGTCATCGCCGCCTGCACCCGGCTGGCCGAGTCTTCCTCATCTGGCCCGGCGACGGTATGCCTGCGCAGCGCACCCTGGCTGGTCAGGTCGATGATCGCCCAGGTGGCGACGGTACTGGCCAGCAGCCGGGCGAAGCGCTGCAAGATCTGTGCCTCGCTGGCGGCCGCGTTCTCAAGCAGCAGCCGGTTCACCGCTGATACCGCGTCAAGCCGTGTGGTCATCGCCACTACAACCTGATCGATCGCGGCGTCGTCGACGAGCAGCGGCGAGGTTCCTGCGGGCTGACCACCATCCGGCGATGCGATCACGAGCAGCAGGTCATCTTCGCCGCGCACGCTGACCGTGGCGATTGTGACCTGGCACGGCCTGACCCCGGCAGGCCCATAAAGGCCGCAGGTCAGGGTCTGCGCATCACCGGTGCGGCCAACCGCGGCGAGCTGCGACCTGACCGCCGCCTTGGCCGACGGCTCGACCAGCGAGGTGAACTGCCTGCCGGTCGCGTACCCGGCGGCGGCACCCACGAGCCCGGCCGCGGCCGCGTTGGCCCGCCGGACGGTGCCGTCCTTTCCCAGCAGATACAGTGCCACCGGCACTTGCTGAAAGATCGCTTGCAGCAGCCGCCGGTCGGAGTTACCGCCATTAAGGCTCGGCCCGTCATCTTCCGGCGGGCTGGCAACTGACTCGGCCAAGGCGCTGACCGCACCGTCAAGCTCGATCAGTGCCGCGTCAAGCAGTCCCCGCACCTCGGCATCGGGCAATGCGGCGGCCTGCCTGAGCGCTTCGACTCTGCTCGTCAGCTCCGCCGCCGCGTCGACTCGCTGCCGAGCCTCAGCGCGCTGCCGAGCTTCGGCGTGCTGCCGAGCTTCAGCGTGCTGCCGTGCGGCCACGGACGGCGCCTCCCGCTCCGGTTCGAGCTTCACCGGTCCGAGCTTCACCGGTCCGAACTCCCGTGGCCACGATCTCCCTGGCCACGTCGATCGCCCGGACGTTGCGTCGCTGCGACGTCTGGCGCATCCGCTCAAGCGCCTCGTCGGCGGTGCAGCCGAACGCGTGCATCAAGATCCCCTTCGCCTGGTCAACTACGGCGCGCGACTGGACGCCGTCCCTGAGCTGACTGGCGGTGCGCCGGGCGTCGTCGTATTCCGACATCGCGCCGACAATCGCGCCACCGAGCGCGCCGAGCATCTCCGCTGGCTGGACCTGGCGCGGGTCAATGCACCTGGGCCGGGCACCGAACAGCGTCAACGAGATAGCGCCGGTCTTCGCCCGGTGGGCCAGGCTCAGCGAGCACCGCACGCCGACTAGCAGCGCCGCTGCGGCATACTCCGGCCACCGCTCGCTCGCCAGCGTATCCGGGCAGCTCACTGGCTCGGCATCGGGCCTAAGCGCGTCAAGGGCCGGCCCGCGTCCAGCGGCCAGCTGCACCTCAATTAGCCGGGGCAGATGCGGATGAGTCGCGGCAGCCAGCACCGGCTCGTCGTCCGCCCACAGCACCACGCTGGCTGCCGAGCAGCCGGCCATGGCCTCCGCCGCCGCGCTGGCTAGCTGATTCAGCGAGCGGGCGGCAGACGCCACGCCGAAATCGAGCAGCTCAGCAAAGTCCGATCCTGGCATGATCACCTCCGCCCAATCGTCAGGTCCGGCCCGCAATCGCTCGCATACCGGCTACGCCTCAATCGTGCCACTTCTCCCTACCCGGGCGCACCAGGGTGAACTAGAGATCAGCCGCCCAGCCAGCGCTCCATGCAGCTCAGCAACTGCTCGGTGTCGACCGGCTTGGTCACGTAGTCACTCGCGCCCGCGGCGATGCTCTTGTCCTTGTCGCCCTGCATCGCCCGCGCCGTCACCGCGATCACCGGCAGTTCGGCGAACTGCGGCATCTGCCTGATCGCCCGGGTGGTGGCGTGACCGTCAAGCTGCGGCATCATCACGTCCATCAGCACCAGGTCAATGTCACCGTGCCTGAGGGCCTCGATGCCGTGCTGACCGTTGTCGGCATGAATCACGGAGAGCCCGTACATCTCGAGCACGCCAGTCAGGGCGAATACGTTGCGCGGGTCGTCATCGACGATCAGTACCCGCCTGCCGCGCAAGCTTTCGTGCGCCGCCGGGCTGTCCACCGGCCTGATGGCACCGATTGCGCCGTTGCCATTCAGGCCCGCCGACTCGGATCGCTGCTTGACCGCGGCCGCTGCGGCAGCAGCGGCTTGACCGGCCAGATCCGGTGCCATGGCCGGCTCGATCGCCCCCGGCCAGGCCGCCGGCAAGTACAAGGTGAAGGTGCTGCCGGCCCCGAGCGAACTGCGTACGGTGATCCGGCCGCCCAGTTGCGCCGCCATCTCCCGGCAGATCGCAAGGCCAAGGCCGGTGCCGCCGTAGCGGCGGCTGGTGGTGCCGTCACCTTGCTGGAACGCGCCGAAGATGCTGGTCAGGTTCTCCTCAGCGATGCCGATGCCGGTGTCGGTGACCGCGAACTCAACTGACGCCGCTGGATCACCTTGGCCGCCGGGCGTCGCGGCGATGCGCATTTCGACGCCGCCAGCACCAGTGAACTTGACCGCGTTAGAGAGCAAGTTGTGCAGGATCTGCCGCAGTCGCTGCTTGTCGGTATAGATCTCGGCCGGCAGCTCGCCGTCCAGCGTGATCGCGAACTGCAGGCCCTTCTCCGCCGTCAGCGGCAGGAAAATGGCCTCAAGATCATCGACGAGCGAGCTGAGCCCGAACCGCTCAGGATGCATGTCCATCTTGCCCGCCTCGACCTTGGACAGGTCGAGTATGTCGTTGATCAGCTGGAGCAGATCGGACCCTGATGAGTGAATGACGTTGGCGTACTCGACCTGCTTGGGCGATGAGGTTTCCTCGGTCGTGTTCTGTGCGAGCAGCCTGGCCAGCACCAGCAGGCTATTAAGCGGGGTGCGCAGCTCGTGTGACATGTTCGCGAGGAACTGCGACTTGTACCTTGAGGCCTGGTCAAGTTGCCTCGCCCGCTCTTCGATCTCTTGCCTCGCCTGCTCAATCTGGGCGTTCTTGAGCTCGATATCGCGGTTTTGCCTGGCCAGCTGCGCCGCCTTGTCCTCGAGCTCGGCGTTGGACCGTTGCAACTCGTCCTGCCTGATCTGAAGCTCGCTCGACCTGGCCTGCAACTCGGCCGCCAGCCGCTGGGACTCGGCCAGCAGCGAGTCGGTGCGGGCGTTGGCCAAGATCGTGTTCACGTTGATGCCGATGGTCTCCATCAGCTGCTCAAGGAAGTCTTTGTGCACCTGAGTGAACGGGAAGAAGGAGCCGGCCTCGATGACGCCGAGCACCTCGTCTTCGAACACGATCGGCAGCACGATCAGGTTGAGCGGCGCGGCCTCGCCGATGCCCGAGGAGATCCGCACGTAGTTGGCAGGCACGTCAGTGAGTACGATCGGCTTCCTCATCTTGGCGACCTGACCGATCAGCGACTGACCCAGTCTGACCTGACTCGGCGCTTCGATGTCGGCCCGCAGGCCATAGCCGGCGATCAGCTTCAGCCGCTTATCACCGCCGGCTGACTCAGCCAGGAAGAAGGTGCCGTGCTGCGCGCCGACCAGCGGGATCAGCTCCGTCATGATCAGCTCAGCGACCGTGGTGAGATCCCGGTGCCCCTGCATCAGTCCGCTGATCCTGGCCAGGCTGGTCTGCAGCCAGTCCTGGTCGCTGTAGGCCTTGGTGGTCTCGCGCAGCGACCGCACCATCGCGTTGATGTTGTCCTTGAGCTCGGCTACTTCGCCTTCGGCCTCGACCGAGATCGATCTGGTCAGGTCGCCGGTCGCGACCGCGCTGGTGACCTCGGCGATGGCGCGGACCTGGCGAGTTAGGTTACCGGCCAGCTCGTTCACGTTCTCGGTGAGCCGTTTCCAAGTGCCCGACACGCCCTCGACCTCGGCCTGACCGCCTAGCCGACCCTGGCTACCCACTTCGCGTGCCACCCTGGTCACCTCGGCCGCGAACGAGGACAGCTGGTCAACCATCGTGTTGATAGTGGTCTTGAGCTGGAGAATCTCGCCGCGAGCATTCACGTCGATCTTCTTGGACAGGTCGCCCTGGGCGACGGCGGTGGTGACCTCGGCGATATTTCGCACCTGGCTGGTCAGGTTGTTCGCCATCGAGTTGACGTTGTCGGTGAGGTCCTTCCAGGTGCCAGCGACATTCGCGACGGTCGCCTGGCCGCCGAGTATGCCCTCGGTGCCGACCTCACGGGCCACCCTGGTGACCTCGCCAGCGAACGCCGACAGCGTGTCCACCATGCCGTTGATGGTGTCGGCCAGCGCGGCGACCTCGCCCTTCGCCTCCACCGTGATCTTCTGGCTCAGGTCACCTTTGGCCACCGCCGTCGCCACGGTCGCGATCGAGCGCACCTGGTCGGTCAGATTGGAGGCCATCACGTTGACGTTGTCGGTCAGATCCTCCCAGGTGCCCGACACCCCCCTGACGGTCGCCTGGCCGCCGAGCTTGCCCAGCGTGCCCACGTCCCTGGCGACCCTGGTCACTTCGTCGGCGAACGCGGACAGCTGCTCGACCATCGTGTTGATGGTCTCCTTGAGTTCGGCGATCTCGCCGCGTGCGTCCACCCTGATCTTTTGCGTCAGGTCGCCTTTGGCCACCGCCGTCGTCACCGTCGCGATCGAGCGCACCTGGGCGGTCAGGTTCGCCGCCATCGACGTTTACCGATTCGGTGAGGTCCTTCCAGGTGCCCGACACGCCCTGCACGTCGGCCTGGCCGCCGAGCCTGCCCTCGGTGCCGACCTCGCGCGCCACCCTGGTCACCTCAGCGGCGAACGAGGACAGTTGCTCGACCATCGTGTTGAGCGTGTTCTTCAGCTCAAGGATCTCGCCCCTGGCATCGACGGTGATCTTCTGACTCAGGTCGCCCTGCGCCACCGCGGTCGCCACCTGGGCGATACTCCGCACCTGCCCGGTCAGGTTGCCTGCCATCGCGTTTACCGAAGCGGTCAGGTCCTTCCAGGTGCCTTCCACACCGGGCACTTCGGCCTGGCCGCCGAGCTTGCCCTCGGTGCCGACCTCGCGCGCCACCCGGGTGACTTCTGCGGTAAAGCGGGCAAGCTGGTCGTTCATGCCGTTGAATACGATGGCGATCTCGTCCATCAGCGGATCGCCTGACTGCGGCAGCCGGGTGCTGAAGTCGCCTTCGCGCACCGCCGTCAGCCCGGCGAGCAACTGCGCAAGCGCAGGGTCGGCGGGCTGATGACTAGTAGTGGTACCCGTGGGCATGGTTAGTCCTCCCAGTCGCACCTGCTGGCCGCATCGGTGAGGAAAGCTAGATGACGGTTCTCTAATTTTGCCCGATCAGCTGGACCGGACTGACTAGCTTGCGGTGAATCCATCGCCTCAGGGTAGGCAGGCACAATGCGACAAGGGAGCGGCGACGAGCACCGATGACGCGCACCTGGCGCGATTGATCGCGCTCGTGGCCCGGCAGCGCCGCGAGCTTGATGAGCTGCGCGCGGACGCGGCGGCCCGGTCGGTCACCGACCTGGCCAGAGGGATCTTGATGGAGCGGCTGAGCTGTTCGGCCGCTGCGGCCAACAGCGAGCTGACCAGGATCGCCGCCGAGTCAGGCACGCCGGTCAGCGAGTTCGCCGCCGAGATCGCCGGTCTGGTGCCGACCGGACTCATCCCAGCTGACTCTGCTCCTGCTGCCACCACTGCGGCCGGGCACGCCAACGGCCATGAGGAATCAGCCTCAGTGGCACTAGCCGGCGCGGGAGCGGACCTGGCCGCTGACGGCTCGGCGCTCGCTGATGCCATGCTGACGCAGACTCTGGCGGAGGCCGGCGCGGTCGCGGTCGCGCTCTTCCTGATCGCACCCGACGGTGCCATCGAACTCGCTGGCGAGGCTGGCTTCGGGCCGGGCGAAGCGAGCCGGTGGCGGCGGTTGCCGCCGGGTATCACCGCGCTGGCTGAGCGGGCGGCTTCCACCGGAGCGGAATTCTGGTGGCCAGCTGGGCGGCCCGACGGCGACGCCTCACCGCTGCTCGGACACTGGGATACCGGTGCCAGGGTGGTGTTGCCGCTGCTCACCCCGGCCGGCCGCGCTATCGGCTCCTTCGAAGTGTGCTGGCCGACCGCCATCGGCACTTTCAGTCCAGGCCTGCGGCGTCAGCTGGTCGCGCTGACCGAGCTGGCGGTCAGCGCGCTGGGGGCCGGCGGGGCCGGCCCGGCCGGCGACCAGGCGCAGGACCAAGTCTCCTGGTGGCTCGGGCTGCTTGACAGCCTGCATGAGTCGGTATTGTTCGCGCCGGCCATCCGCGACCCGGCCGGCACCGCCGCCGATTTTCGCATCGTGCACGTCAGTCCCGACTTCCGCGACCCCGCCGGCCGGACGGCAGCGGAGCTGACCGGCCAGTCGCTGATCGAGGCCTACCCGGCGGCCGCGATGCCCGGTGGCCTGTATCAACGGGCGGTGGACGTGCTGCTGACCGGCACGTCGCAGCATGTTTCCGGTGAGGTGATCGGTGCCGGGCCAGGCAGCAGTCAAGTCGCCATCGCCAGCGTCAGGATCGCCAGGCTGTTCGACGGGGTGGTGATCGTGCTGCGGCACGCCGCCGACACCGACCGGCTCGCCGCGCTGCTTGAGCATGCCCAGCGGCTCGGCCGGTTCGGCGGCTGGGAGGAAAACCTGACGACAGGCACTGTGCACTGGACGCAGGCCATGTCCGCGCTTTTCGGGGTACCGCCACCTGATCCGGTGCGGCTAGCCGAACTGCACACCCTGGTGCATGTCGATGACCGCCCGGCGATCGAGTCGTTCAAATCCAGGCTGATGACCGACAAGGTGCCGACCGCATCGGTGTTCAGGATCGTGCGGCGCGATGACGGGAGCGTACGCCAGGTGCGCGCCTTCGCCGAGCCGGTGACCGATGCCTACGGCGAGCTCGTCGCGGTTCGCGGTGCCTACCAGGATGTCTCCGCGCATTACCACACGGAGCTCGCATTGGCGGCGACCAGGGACTTGCTGTCCGACACTCAGGAGCGGGCCGACGAAGAGCACCGGCTGGCGGTGCGATTGCAGCGAGCGATCACTCCCCGGTCATCGCACCTAGTTGAGGCGGCCGGACTGGATGTCGCTGCTCGCTACCGGCCAGCCAGTCAAGGTCATCTGGTCAGCGGCGACTGGTATGACACGGTGCTGCTGCCGACTGGGCAGGTGATGCTCGTGGTCGGCGACGTCGCCGGGCACGGCATCGATGCCGTCACCGGCATGGTCGCGTTGCGCAACTGCCTGCGCGGCCTGGCTATCACAGGCGCGGGGCCAGCCACCTTGCTTTCCTGGCTGAATCAGGCCGCCTACCATCTGACCGACGACATACTCGGCACGGCCAGCTGCGGCCTGTACGACCCGCAGACCACTACCTTGCGCTGGGCCAGAGCAGGTCACCTACCTGCGGTGCTGGTCCGCGACGGACTGGCCGAGCTGCTGCCGCAGCCGCGCGGGGTACTGCTCGGCGCCGATCCAACGTCCTGCTACGGCGAGGCGACCACACCGCTCCGGCTTGGCGACACGCTGCTGATGTTCACCGATGGCATGATCGAGCGCCGCGACCAGTCGATCGACGACTCCATCGCGGCGATGCTGGCAATCGCGAGCTCCCCGGTGACCGATATCGACGCCTACGCTGACCTGCTGGTCGCGAACGCCGTATCGGATACCGAAGACGATGCCTGCCTGGTGGCCGTGACGCTGCGGTGATCCACGGCTGGTGGCCCCGCGGCTACTCCCCGGCCGGTGCCGCGCCGGCTACTCCCCGGCCGGTGCCGCGCCGGCTACTCCCCGGCCGGTGCCGCGCCGGCTACTCCCCGGCCGGGGCGCCCGCAGCTTCGATCGCTAGCTGCACGCTCTGGTAGAGCGGTATCCGGTCAGCCAGGCCGGTGATCCAGAGCGACTTGGTGCTCTGGTACCTGGCGCCAGCCAAGGCCAGCGAGCCGCCGGTTTCGTCCAGTGCCTTCCAGTGCCCGACGATCACCGCCAGCGAACTGGTGTCCATGAACTCGACACCGGACAGGTCAAGCACGAGCTGCTGATGCGTCTTGCGTGCCTGCGCCAGAGCGTCGTCCAACTGACGGCTGGTCACGATATCGAGGTCACCAAGGGCCTTGATGACGTACACGCCGTCGTGATCTTGCCAGGACAGCTGGAAATCTTCCAAGTGCACCCCTCACCGGCCGAACGCGGGTTACCGCACCCGACATATTATGCGCGCTCCCGCACGCCATACCCGGCGGCACGGACCTGCGCTGTATATCGTGAGATGGTCAAGGTACGGCGGCCAGTGGAGTGCGGATGGAGGATCCCGGTAGTACCGGGGCCAGTCCCCGGCATCGTGCGCTCTTCTACCGGACCACTGATGACTACCTGGCGGCGCTCACCGGGTTCTTGCTTGGGCCTGTGGCCAGCGACGATGCCGCGTTGATCGCCGTACCAGCGGCCCGCCACTCGCTGCTTCGGCAGGCGCTGGTCGCGCGCTTGTCTCCAGTGCCAAGCGGTGCGGCATCGAGCACTGCGGCTGGTGTCGCCTTGCTGGCCGATGCGACCGCGAAGACAATCTTGGCCGATATGACCGAGCTCGGCCGCAACCCAGGCCGGATCCTGCCCGCCATCCACAATTTCATCTGCAGCGCCGCTGGCGCCAGGACCCGGATTGTCACTGAGTCGATCTGGCCGGGCCGTAGCGCAGCTGAGGTGCGCGAGGCGACCAAGCACGAGGCGCTGGTCAACCTCGCGTTCGCTGGTGCCGACACCCAACTGCTCTGCCTCTATGACGCGAGCAGGCTGGGCGAGCCGGTCATCGACGACGCCTGCCGGACCCATCCGCTACTCGCCGCGCCCGAGCATGATGTCGAAAGCGCGCTGTATAGCGGCGCCGGTGACGTGCCGGCCGACTGCGATCAGCCACTGCCGCCCATCCCGCCCGATGCGACTGTCTCTGACTATCACGATGACCTACGCACGATCCGGCGACTGGTCGCTGATCAGGCCAAGCAAGCCGAGTTGCCTGCTGCCAAGGCGGTCGACTTCGTGCTAGCCGCCAGCGAGATTGCCGCCAATACGCTGCGGCACACCGGCTCAGGCGGCAAGGTCAGCCTCTGGCAGACGAGCACTGAGTTGGTCTGCCAGCTTGACGACACTGGCCACATCGCCGACCCGCTGGCCGGCGCTGGCACCCGACCGGGACCGGCCTGGCGGGCACGGCCTCTGGCTGGTCAACCAGGTCTGCGATCTGGTCGAGCTGCGCACCAGCGGCGCGGGCACCGCCGTCCGGCTGCACCTACGCCGCCCGATACGCCAAACCGAGCACGGCGCCGCCTAACTCGCCACTCCGCCCCGCCGCGAACAGCAACGGGGGTCCCCCGTTGTCGCCATGACAGCAACGTGGGACCCCCGTTGTCGTTGGGCGGCCGGTCGGCCGCAGCGGCAGGGCTACCGGATTGGCGATTTGTCCGGCCGGGGCGCGGTCGCGGGCGTTACGGCGCGGTGAGGGCCCGCGCCGAGCTGAGCAGCTGGCTGCCGAAGTCGCGGTAGCCGCGCAACGCCAGCCGCAGATCCTCAGTGTTGTCCTGCTGCCCCGGGCCCGTGCTGGTCCTGATCGCCGCCTGGCGCTGCCTGAGCAACTCGATGAGGCTGCTGACCTGCTCGTCTACGAGCGCGGCAGCGGCGGTCACCGAAGCCTGCGGGTCGTCGACGAAGCTGGCCAGTACCTCGTGCCAGCGTTCATCCGCCAGCTCAGGAGCAACCGTGGTCGGCTTTAGCGCCGTATCGACCGACGCGGGCGTGGCCGGGATCGATCCAACCGCCGCATCCGGCAGCTCAACCGCGTCCTCGGACAGCTCCGCCTCAGCCAGCTCCGGCTCAGCCAGCTCCGCCTCAGCCAGCTCCGCCTCAGACAGCTCCGCCTCAGCCAGCTCCGCCTCAGACAGCTCCGCCTCAGCCAGCTCCGCCTCAGCCAGCTCCGCCTCAGCCAGCGTTGCCCCAGGCACCGCCGCCCCAGGCAGCTCCGCTGACGAAGGATCCGCAAGTTCGGCCGCCGCCAGGTCGTCCCCGGGCTCAGGACCCGCCAGCTCGTCCCCGGGCTCAGGACCCGCCAGGTCGTCCCCGGGCTCAGGACCCGCCAGCTCGTCGTTCTGGACCGGGTCACTAGCCGGCACCAGGGCTGGCTCGTCGAGGTCGCCTGACGAAGGCACGCTGCCCGCGTGCCGCCAGTGCGACGGGCTGTCCCAGCTTGGTGCCTCCTCGCCGGCCGGTTGGTCGGACTCGTCGCGCGGCAGCACGTCGTCAGGCTCGATCACGATGATCGACTCATCCACAGTGGTGTTGCCCACGCTCTGCTGCTCGTCATCAGTCTGGTCGCTAGTCCCCCAGCGCGGAAGATGTCCGGTCATGTCAGCTCCTGTCCAGTTGGTCGTTCGTAGTGGCTGCGAGTGCCCGCGGCACCGGCGTGACCTGGCCGCCAAGCAACTGGCTGAACAGCGTCCGGTAGTTCAGCATCGCGATCCGCTGTTCTTCTGTGCTCGCTTCGTCGGCACGCTGGCCGATCTCATAGGCCGATCGGTACTCCTCGATCACCTGGGCGTGGTGCACGGACAGGTCGGCCACCATCTGGTCATGAGCCGACGCCGGGTAGCCGCGCTCGATGAGCACGGATTGGATCAGTTCGTGCGCGTCGGCCAGGGCGGCACCAGGCGCTTCCACGAATCGTTCCTGCGTGTCGAGCCACTGCGCCTCGTACGTGTCCCGCATCTGCTCAGCGAGCTCGCGCAGCTGATAGTCATGGACCCGCTGCTCGCGGGCGAGCAGCTCGGCTTCGGCCTGCTTGCGGTCGCCGCGCTCAGCGAGCACTCGGTCGTACTCAGGGCCGAAACGCTTCTTGAGCCCGTGCTGTCCGCCGAATCGGCGGCCGAGCACGAGCAGAACGCCAGCCGCCACGATGGCGACGACGATAATTATCACGATGATCCCGGTTGACACCTGGGCCTCCGATCTGCCGGTTCGGACCCATGGCTGCCCTGCGCAGATCGGCTCAAACTCGGGTCTAACGCGGGAATGGTGGACAGCCAGCCGCGCGTCGGCTAGCCTGGTAGGCAGTGCTTACGACGCAGGCACACCCCAACCGTCACGGCGTGACGTTGCTGGGTGTGCCTTCTTTGTTGAAGCGGTATTCACCGTCAGCACGGGCCACCTCGGCGACCAGCTGTGACATCAGCCGGACACCCGCAAGGAGGCCCAGGGATGAAGATCGCCCTCGTCGCTCGGCATGCAACGCCGCCTACCCACGCCCTTGACCCTTACTCTGCCGACCAGGCCGCGCACGTGGCCGAGCTCGGCCGATCCCTCGCCGATCAAGGGCATGAGGTGGTCATTTACACCCGTAAAGATTCGGAAAAATTGCCTGGCAAAATGTCGCTCGGCAACGGACTCACCGCCGAGTACATCCCTGCTGGGCCGCACGCGCCGGTCCCAGCTGACCAGTTGCCGCAGTACGCCAAGGACGTCGCTGCTCACCTGGTGAAGCGGTGGCGGCGGCAGGCGCCTGACGTCGTGCATGCCTTCCACTGGACTGCCGGGCTTGCTGCCCTGGCCGCGGCCAGGGAAAAGCCAGTGCCAGTCACGTTGAGCTTCGGCTCGCTCGGTGCCGCCGAGCAGCGGCTGCGGATCGCGGGCGAATTGACGCCGACCAGGCTCCGGATGGAGTCGTGCCTGGCCAGGTCAGCCGATGCGGTACTCGCGACTACCTCAGCTGAGGTAGCGGAGCTGACCAGGCTCGGCGTGCCGGGCAGGACGGTCAGCCTGGTCCCCATCGGCGTGGATACCGGCAAGTTCGCGCCAGCCGGGTACGTGGCCAAGCGAAAGAAGCACCCCAAGCTGGTCACGGTCGGCTCGCTGGCCGAATACCGTGGCCTTGATGCGCTGCTGCGCTGCCTGACCGAACTCCCTGACACCGAACTGGTGATCGCCGGCGGCCCGGTCGCCGACGAACTTGAGGCCGATCATGGCTACCGGATCCTGGCCAAGCTGGCCGCGCACCTAGGCGTCGCTGACCGGGTGCAGTTCACCGGTCATGTCACCGACCGCGCCCTGCCCGCCCTGCTGCGGTCGGCTGATCTGCTGGTTAGCAACGCCAGGTACGAGCCCCAGGGCCTGACCGCCATTCGCGCGATGGCCTGCGGCGTGCCGGTGGTCGCGACGGCGGTCGGCCCCTACAGTGACGCGGTCATCGACGGCACGACCGGGCTGCTGGTACCGCCAGACCGACCGCAGGCACTGGCCAGGCGACTGCGTGACCTAATGGCCAACCCGATGCGGCTGGCCGCCTTCGGCATCGCCGCTGCCGACCGGGCGAAGTCCAGGTATCCGTGGGACCGGATCGCCACCGAGACCGTCACTGTCTACGAGGGGGCTGTCACCCGGGCGCTCGGCCAGAGCCAGGGGGCCCCGGTGCACGTCCTTCGCCCGGCCGGCCAGCGGCCCGTTCTGGCCGAGACCGGCCACCACGCCGCGTAGTGCCCTGCAATTCCTCGCCCTGCCTGCGACAATGGCGCAGGCAGGGTCGGGGACCGGCAGGACAACTGGATTCATGAGCCAGGGAAAGAGACTGCCATGATCAAAAGGACGCTGGCGGCCGTCGGGTTGGCCGCAGCCGGCATAGCGATCGCCATCAGCTGGCCGGATGTCACGCGGTACGTGAAGATCAGGAGGATGTCAGCCCAGAGGTTGCATCCTGAGGTAGTGCCTGCTGAAGGCCGGGCCGCTTACCCGCAGCAACCTGAGGCCGGTACGCCAGATGGCACCGGTGACTTCGATTCGGCCAGGCGGGGCGGGCCGGTACTGACCTAGTCCGTCAGGTCCAGGCTCGATACCACGTCGACGACCTGGTCGAAGCCGGTCAGTTCAAAGATCCGCAGTACCTGCGGGGTCGCCGCAACTACTTTGACGACCACGCCTTGGGCGGCCGCCTTACGGTGCGCGGCAATGATCGCGGTGATTCCCGCCGAATCACAGAATGTCGTCGACGTCATATCGGCGACGACCATTGCCGCGCCACCGTCGGTGGCCAGCGTGACCAACTGCTCGCGCACTTGCGCGGCATTGCCGGCGTCGATGTCGGGGGGCAGGTCGACGACCGCGCGCTTGCCCGTCCAGCGGACTGGCCAGCGTTGCACGGGCACGATTCACCTTCCGCGATGTAGGCAGGAGCAGGGTCGCGGCACGGCGACCCGGTGGTGGCCGCCATGTTATCGACGCCCAGATCGCTGCGCTAGCTAGCCACCTCACGCACCACGCTGGCGGCGTTCTTGTCATCCCGTAGGCCTTCGAATCTGGGGTGCCTCAGCTGCCCGGCGCTGGTCCATTCAGAAAATCCAACCTCAGCCACCAACTCGGGCCGCACCCAATGCACAGCAGACCTGGGCACCGGTCCTGAATCGAATGGCGAGCCAGCGCGCTCGAGCTGGGCCAGCGCCTTCGCCAGGCTCGTCAAGCTGGCCTGATTGAAGCCGGTACCGACCTTGCCAGCCGAGATCAGCTTGCCATTGCCGTCGTAGTAGCCGATGAGCAGCGCACCGAACCCCACCCGCGAGCCCTGCGGCTCGGTCCAGCCGCCGATGACGAACTCCTGGCTGTTCAGGCACTTGAATTTGAGCCAGTCCCGGCTCCGCCCGGCTTGATACGGCGCTGCCGCTCGCTTGGCGATCAGCCCTTCCCAGCCTTGCCGGCAGGCATCATCCCAGTAAGGCTCGCCATTACCGACTCGGTGCTCGGCGAACCGGAGCGGCCAGCCAAAGGTGAGCAGGCGCTCCAAGATGGGCTTGCGGTCGCTGAGCGGCAGCGCGCGCACGTCGGCGCCGTCGGCCCAGAGCACGTCGAAGAGGAAGTAAGTCACCGGCACCCGGCGCAGCAACTCAGGACTAGGATCGCGGACTCCGAGCCGTTGCTGCAGCCGCCCGAAGCTGGCTGCCTCGCCATCGAAGGCCACGATCTCACCGTCGACCACGAAATCCGTCGCCGCTTGCGCCGCCAGCGCTGCGCGCAGCTCGGGATAGGTGGCGCTGACGTCAAGCTGATTCCTGGTGAGCAGCCTGACCTGGCCGTCGGTGCGGTACGTCAAGCATCGTTCACCGTCGAATTTCCGTTCGTACAGCCAGGCAGGATCGGAAAACCTGTCCTTAGTGAGAGTCGCCAGCTCTGGCTCGAGCCAGCCCGGGCCAGTGCGGCCAGCGGAGTCGGTCACGACTAACAGTATGAGTCGCTGCCGGCGGCGCCTTCCAGCCGGAGCCGATGCCAACCAGTAATTGACCAGCGTAAGCAGCAGCAGACCTGCCTCAAGGCAGGTGACCGGGGGCCGGCAATGCCCCAGTCTCCATCGCTTTAGTGACTGCAGCCGTCCGGCCAGCCACCCCAAGCTTGGCGCAGGCCCTGGTCAGGTGCGTCTTCACAGTCGCCTCGCTGACGAAGAGCGCCCGTCCGATCGCCGCGTTGGTCAGGCCGCGGGCGACCAGCGCGAGCACCTCAGTCTCCCTGGCCGAAAGCGCCTCGGATTGCGGACCCTTACTTCGCACCCGGGTGACCGGCCAGGCCACCACCGACGCCAGCACGGTCTCGCCCCGAGCGGCCGACCGGATCGCCTGGACCAGGTCCGCCCTAGGCGTGTCTTTGAGCAGGTAGCCGGTTGCGCCGGCCTCGACCGCGCGCAAGATGTCGGCGTCCGTGTCATAGGTGGTGAGCACGATGATCCTGGCTGGGCAGCCCGCCGCCTGCAGTTGGCAGATCGCGTCCACTCCGTCGCCGTTCGGCATCCGCAGGTCCATCAAGATCACATCCGGCTTGCTGGCCAGCGCGAGCGCCACCGCTTCGCTACCGGAGCAGGCCTGAGCCACTACGTCAAGATCAGTCTCGGCCGAGAGCATCCCGCGCAGCCCTTCGCGCACGACCGGATGATCATCGGCCAGCAAGACCCGGATCCGCTCGCTCACGCCACCTCCACTCGAACCGTCGTGCCCTCGCTGATGGCGCTGTCCACCTGCAAGCTCCCGCCGGCCTCGGCAACCCTTGCCCGCATTCCGCGCAGCCCGTAACCACCACGTACCAGCGCGGTGTCGAAGCCAACCCCGTCGTCGGCCACCGTGAGCCGAGCGCAGGCCGCACCGAACTCCAGCCGCACTCGCACCGAGTTCGCCTTCGCGTGCTTACGCACGTTGGCCAGCGCTTCCTGGCAGACCCGCAGCAGCACTACTTCTTTGCTTGTCCCGAGCACCGGCGCGGCGCCAGTGACCGCGAAAGCGGCATCGATGCCGAGTTCTTGTCCGATCCGCTCGGTCAGCCTGGCAAGCGCGTCCGCCAGCGTCGCTGACGTCAGCGCGACCGGCGTCAGGTCAGCCACCAATGCCCTGGCGTCGGCCAGGTTCTCCCGCGCGGTCTGGTCGATCAGCGCCAACTGCGCCCGGACTCGGCCAGGCTCATCGGACTCGATCATCGCCTCGGCCGCCTGCACGAGCATCACGATGCTGGTGAACCCTTGCGCGATCGTGTCGTGGATCTCGCTGGCCAGCCGGTCACGCTCAGCGAGAACCCCCGCCTCCCGGTTCGCCTGCGCCAGGTCAGCGCGGGTCTGCTCAAGCTGCGCGATCAGCTCGGCGCGTTCCGAGCTCTGGTGGATGATCTGCATGATCCAGGTGCCGAACGCTACCGAGAAGGCAACCCCGAGCGCCGCGACTCCGGCCGTGGTCGCCAGTGCCGGCCCGCTCTCCCCGTGGATGAGCGCCACCATCACCGAGATGGCGTTCAGCGCGACCACGGCAGCGATGGCCCGACGATAGGACGCCACCGCCATGAAGCACTGCGGGCACAACGCGAGCAAGAGGAACGTGTCGATGCCCGAGCCCACCTCGGCCAGGGTCAGCAGCGGCACGAGCCCGATCAGGTAGGCGGTGCCCTGCCAGGCTGGATGCTGGCCGTCGAACCTGGAATACATGGTGCGGCGGCCGACCAGCAAATACCACGGCACCATCGCGAGCAATGCGGCGGTGGCGACTAGCCGGGCGGTCTCGCCGACTGGCCCGGCGGTCTGCACCACGACCAGCGTGCCCGCCAGGACGACGGCGAAGTACGTGTCCCAGCGTCCTTCGCCGCCTTCCCAGGCATCGCGAGCTTTGATCAACGGTCGCCCTGGCCCCGCCACTGGAACATTCGGATGCATATCACCAAGCTTGCGACGAGCCAGGCCGCGAGCACCAGCGCTGTCTCACCGTGCTGCCAGCTGTGCGCGGGCTCGGTGACCAGCAGCGAATTCGGCAGGAATGCGGAGCGCAGTCCCTGGCAGATCCACTTCAGCGGAAAGATCGCGGCGATCTGCTGCAGCGTATGCGGCAAATTACTGAACACGAAATACACCCCGGAGATGAAAGAAAGCACCAGGTAGGGGAGGTTGAGCACGGCCACGGCGCTGCGCGAGCTGCGGATCAGGCAGCTGACCGCGATGCCCAGCATCGAGCAAGTGGCGGCGCCGAGCGCCAAGACCCAGGCCAGCGTGAGCCAGCGCTCAGGGCTGGCTGGCAGCTGCAAGCCGAGCATCAGGACACCGACGGTCAGCAGCATCGCGACTTCGAGCGCGCAGACCACCACCGCCAGGATCGCCTTGCCGAGGAAATAGGCGGTCTGCGGCAACGGCGTGCCGGCCAGCCGGGCCAGCGTGCCGTCATCGCGGTCGGCGGCGATGCTGACGCCGAGATTGACGAAAGTGGCCGACATCAGCCCGCTGGCGATGATGCCAGCGACGAAGTACTGCCGGAAGTCAACTCCGGTATGGCCGATTTCGCCGTGGAAGATCTGGCCGAATAGCACCAGCAAGATGACCGGTAGCGCGAAGGTGAAAACCACTGACTCCCGTTGCCGGAAAAATAGTTTTAGCTCGACCAGCCCGCGTACGGCGGCCAGCCTCGGCAGTGCCGGGAGCCGTCCAGCGGTGGCGTGCTGCCCGGCCCGGCGAGCCGGCTGTGCGGTGGCGATCATCACTGCGCTCCTGTCTGCTGTGCCGGGCTGGCGGCCGCGATCAGCTCCAGGTACCGGTCTTCAAGTGATGGCCTGGTCACCGACAGGCCGGCGATCTCGCCCGTGGTAGTGGCGGCCAGTTGCGTCACGAACTGGGTCGGGGTATTCGTGCGGACGCAATGCGCACCGTCCGGGGTGAGCCAGCTGACAGTGGCCAGGTCATCGCCGCGGCCCAGGTCGGCCGGGGTGCCCAGGGCCACGATCCGGCCGCCGGCCAGCACCGCGACTCTGGCGGCCAGCGCCTGCACCTCATCCAGGTAGTGCGTGGTGAGCAAGATGGTGGTGCCGTCGTGGGACAACTCGGCGATCAGCTCCCAGAACTGACGGCGGGCCTGCGGGTCGAAGCCAGTGGTCGGCTCATCGAGGAAGAGCAGTTCCGGCTGCCCGACGATGCCGATGGCCACGTCGACCCGGCGGCGCTGGCCGCCGGACAGGCGCCGCAGCCTGGTCCCGGCCTGACTGGTGAGGCCAACGGCTGCGATCACTTCCTCGGGATCACGCGAGTGCGGATAGAAGGCGCTGAACTGGGCGACCATCTCGCGCACGGTGAGCTCGCCAGTGGCCGAGTCGGACTGCGGCACGATGCCGATCCTGGCCCGCCAGTGCCGGTCCGACTTGGCGGGGTCGACGTCAAGTACGGTGACCTCGCCGCCGTCACGGCTGCGGTGGCCTTCGAGTATCTCGACGGTGGTGGTCTTGCCCGCGCCATTCGGCCCGAGTAGCGCGAACACTTCGCCGCGCTCGATGTCGAGGTCGAGGTCATCGACCGCCGTCTTGCCTTGGTAGGTCTTGCGCAAGCCACGCACGCGGACGGCGTGGGCGGGCTCGCTGGTCGTGGTTGACATGCGTCCATCGTCGGCGCTTAAGCGCGATCGCCGCGTCCGCCGGGTCGTCACAGCCACGTCATCCGTTCGGCTGACAAGCGGTCAAGCCCGCAGGATGACGCTGCCGGTAGCCAGTCGCGGTTAGCCTGGTGCCGTGTCAGCGCTGTACGCGTGGTTCCGCCGCCATCCCATGCTGGTGGACAGCGGCCTCGCGATCCCGATCGGGCTGATCGGCATCGTCTCAGCCATCGGCACCCACCAGCTGCTGGCGGTGCTGCCCGCGATCGGCATGGCCGTGCCACTCGTCGTGCGCCGGAAGTACCCGGTCGGCGCCTTTACCGCGGCGATCGTCGCCGGCGCCGTCCAGGTTGTCATGCGGGCGGGCATCTCACCCGGCGACATTTCTGTCTTGATCTTGCTGTATACCATCGCCGCCTACACGACCAGGCGCATCTCGGTGTCCGGTCTCGCGATCTGCCTGTACGGGTCGGCGATCGAGATCGTCAGGATGAGCCCGCCGCTTGGCGGGGTAAGTCTGGTGCACTGGGTGACGGCACCGGCCGTGGTGTTCGCCGGGCCCTGCCTGATCGCCTGGGTGCTCGGCGATTCGATGAGATACCGGCGGGCCTACTATCTGGGTCTTGAGGAACGCGCCGCCCGGTTGGAGCGGGACCGCGAGTCGAACGCCATACTCGCCGCCGCCGCCGAACGCGCCAGAATCGCCCGCGAACTCCACGACGTGGTCGCGCACAACGTCAGTGTCATGGTCGTGCAAGCGGACGGCGCCGCCTACGCACTCGACTCCGACCCCAGCCGCACCCGCGACGCGCTCGCCGCGATCTCAGCCACCGGCAGGCAGGCGCTGACCGAGATGCGGGTGCTGCTCGGCGTATTGCGCCGGGGCGACGAGCCAGGACCGACCGGCGCGGCCATGCTCACCCCACTGCCCGGCCTCGCCCAGCTCGATGAGCTGCTCGACCAGACCAGAGCCGCCGGACTAGCGGTCTCCTGCACCATCGAAGGCCGACCGCAGCCGCTAGCGGTGGGCACCGCGCTCACCGTGTACCGGATCATCCAGGAGTCGCTCACCAACACCCGCAAACACGGCGGCATGCTGGCCACCGCGAACGTCACGCTGCGCTACACCACCGACGCCGTGGAGCTGACCGTCACTGACACCGGCCTCGGCGTACTAGCGCCCTGCGACGGCGCTGGTCACGGCCTTACCGGCATGTCCGAGCGAGTAGCCATGTACGGCGGCACCGTGCAAGCCGCCCCACGACCCGGCGGCGGTTTCGCCGTCACCGCTCGCCTGCCAGTAACCCCATCCCCGGCAACCCCACCTTCCCCGGCAACCCCACCTTCCCCGACAACCGCACCATCCCCGGCAACCGCACCATCCCCGGCAACCGCACCGCCTCAAGCGATCGCCATCCCCGCCAGCCTCACCCCAACGGATGCCAGCCGCGGCCACCCAGGCCTCCCGATCCCAGGCGACGCCAGCCCCACCGCCCCGACCCCGGCCACCGCCGGCCCCACCGTCCCGACCCCGGCCACCGCCGGTCCCACCCTAGGCACCGCCAACCCCGACGGCCCCACCCCGGCCAGCGCGGGCCCCGCCGGCCCCACCGTCCCGGCCCCGGCCCCCGCCGGCCCCGCTGGCCCCACCCCGGCCAGCGCCGGTCCCACCCTAGGCACCGCCAACCCCGCCGGCCCCACCCCTGCCAGCGCCGGCCCCACTCGGGCGGGCGCGGCATGAGCATCAGGATTTTGCTGGTCGACGACCAGGAGTTGGTACGGACCGGATTTCGCATGGTGCTCGACGCACAACCAGACGTATGACTGTCGTCGACGAGGCTGGCGACGGCTTGGCAGCCGTCGCCGCGCTGCGCACCATTTCGGCTGACGTTGTCGTGATGGACGTGCGAATGCCCAGGCTCGACGGCATCGAGGCCACCAGGCGGATCTGCGCCGCAGGCGATCGCCCCAGGGTGCTCATGCTGACCACGTTCGACTTGGACGAGTACGCCTTCGCCGCGCTCAAGGCCGGTGCTAGCGGCTTCCTGCTTAAGGACGTACCGCCAGAAGAACTGCTCTTCGGTATCAGGTCCGTCCACTCCGGAGACGCGGTCGTGGCACCATCGACCACCCGCCGCTTGATCGACCGGTTCGCGCCGATGTTGCCCACCGGCAGCACCGAAGCAGAGCCTGACCTCAGCGGGCTGACCGCGCGTGAGCGTGAGGTACTCCTGCTCATCGCTCAGGGCCTGTCCAATACCGAGATCGCCGATCGCCTCTTCGTCTCCGAAGCCACCGTCAAAACTCACGTCGGCCGCGTGCTAGCCAAGCTCAACCTGCGCGACCGCGTCCAGGCCGTGGTATTCGCCTACGAAACTGGCCTAGTCAAGGCCCGCAATACCACCTGACCGTTGGTCCAACCAGTGGCTGCGCGGGGTGAGCGCCGCGGCCCCCGGAACATGATCCAGGGAAACGCACACCGGGTCGAGTCCCGCGCTCGGCCGATCCAGCTCAGCAGCATCGGTCAACCTAAGCGAATCGCCTTCAGATACGACCGATCTGCCCGATTTATGACTAGATCCCGAACCCCCCGAAGTCGCTTCCGCGTGATATGTGGTCTGGTACTGATGACATTTCACGAGGAAGCGACGTTTTAGCGCGTTCCGATGACCGGTTTGCGAGTTATGGACGTCGCTTCAGCGTGCTATGTCGCGTGGCTCTGGCGACATAGCACGGGGAAGCGACTTTGCCGGGCCGTCAGGGCGCTGCCAGCGGCGATCAGAACACGATCCGGGTAGTCGGCACATCCTCCGAGCGGTGGGTCCCAGCAGCGGCCAGCTGGATTCCCACTCGGCGAGCGGCCCGCAAGAACGCAAGTCGACGCAACGACGCAAGTCGACGCAACGGGACGTAACGACGCAAGTCGACGCAACGGGACACAACGGCGCAAGTCGACGCAACGAACGAGGGCGCAACGATGGCGCAACGGCGCAAATGGGGCGCAGGACGCACCACTCACTCCCACCCAGGACTCGAAAATGTACCGTCTACGCCCGCGCTCGGAACCCGAACCCGACCAGGTTCGATCCGGCCGAGTCCAGTTGCAGTGGCGTCCTGAGCTGGGCATTTGCCTAACGTGACGGCTGCGGACGAAGGCTCCGCTTGACGTATCTACCGTATGCAAACTATAGTTAGCTCAGAACTTAGAGGGAGGATCCCGATGAATGACTACCGTGCAGCCGGTCAGGAGCTGCAGGGACAGGTGCTAGCCGCGGCCCGTAAGGGCCAGCAGCGGGTGAGCGAGTCGGTCAAGAACGTGACCGCTGCCGCCCAGCAGATCCGGCCGCAACTGGCCAACCTGCCGAAGCCGACGCTGAACCTTTCCGCTCTTCCTGGGCCTGCCCAGCTTCGGGAGAAGGCACCCGCCTTCATGTCCAAGCTGCCCGAGGCGTTCCAGAGCAAGATCCCGAGCAACCTGCAGGCGAAGCTTCCGAGCAGCCTCCAGGACAAGCTCCCGACTAACTTGCAGAGCAAGCTGCCAAGTTCGGACCAGTTGTGGTCGGGTGCTCACGAACTCGCCGGGCACGCCCGGTCGATCCAGCGACGGGTCACCGGTCAGGTCCGCAACGTGGCTACGCCGCTTGCGCAGCAGGCCGCAGCGCGGCTCGCCCAAGTCGGCGTCCCGACCGCGATGATCGCCGACCAGTTGGCCGGGGCGAAGGCCGAGATAACGACCAAGGTCAGCCAGGTGACCGTCACCAAGGACACCAAGGCCGCCGACCACGCCAAGGCCGCCGACCACGCCAAGGCCGCCGAGCACGCCAACAACAGCGAGCACGGCAAGGCCGCCGAGCACGCCAACAACAGCGAGCACGCCAAGCACAGCGAGCACGCCAACAACAGCGCCGCGAGCATGGCCGACGCCAAGCCAGCCGACGCCAAGCCAGCGGCCGCGAACGCGAGCACCGCCAAGACGAGCGCCACGAACGCGAGCACCGCCAAGACGAGCGCCGCGAAAGCGACCCCGGCCAAGCCAAGCTCGGCCAAGCCAATCTCGGCCAAGCCAAGTTCCGCCAAGCCAAGCTCCGCCAAGGCGAGCGACGGCACGGGCGAGACGGCTAAGCCGAAGGCTGGCCACACTTCGGCTACCCACAAGCCCAAGGCCAAGCCAGCCGAGGGCGACGACAAGTAACCACCTGCTTAGGGCGCGGTCGGCGGCAGCTATGCTGCGGGCCGCGCCTTAGCATCTGGATCTCGAGCCGACCCCCGATCGCGAGGAATTGCCGTGAAGGAACCCTGGGACGCTCAGATGGAGGCGCTTGGCGACTTCATCCGCAATCGGCGCAAGCAGGCGAACCTGTCGTTGCGCCAACTGGCCGAGAAAACCAGGTTGTCCAACCCGTACCTAAGCCAGATCGAGCGAGGGCTGCATCAACCTTCAATGCGGGTGATCAAGCTGATCGCCGAAGCGCTCAACGTCTCAGCCGAAACTCTGCTCACCCAAGCTGGCCTGCTCCATCACCATGAGTCCGGTAGCGGGCAAGATGACCAGCATTTCCCGGCCGTCGAGCTCGCCATCAGCGGCGATGCCAGGCTATCCGAGCAGCAGAAATCTGCGCTGATCTCGGTTTACCGAAGCATGCTCGGCGCTGATTAATCCAGCCGAGCGGTGCCGACTAATCCACCCGAGCGCTGACGTATAGGAAAGCTCCGCCGTTTCGGTGCGAACATCTCGAAATGACGGCGTGGGTGCACCGGTGGCATTACGATACATCAGCGTGAGTGATCAGAGCCCGAGTGTTGCCCCGTTGCCGCAGCGCCGCCCGCCCCAGGGCGAGCCAGGCACGGCCAGCCTGCCACGCCGGACTAATAGCGTGCGCCGGGTTGGCCGACATCGGAGCATGCATCGGATCAGTGTCGCTTCCGATGCACCGGTACTGGTGCTCGCTATCCCTGGCCCCGCCACCTGCACTCCGACCGATTCGCTCGACGCGGACCTGGCCGATCAGATCGCCGAGGCAGCGGCTGAGTCCTGTCCAGGTGTCGAGATCAGGGTCGGTTACCTCAGCGGCGATACCGAAGGACTCGCGGATGCGCTGACCTTCGAGTCGGGCGAGCAACGCGAGCCTGGCAACCAGGCATCCGCACCGCAAGCTGTGGTGGTGCCGCTGCTAGCCGGTTCACATCCGGCCATCGACCGGCAGTTGGCGACCGTGATGTCGGAGGTTGCCACGCCAGTCATGCTTGGCTCGCACCTCGGCCCGCACCCGCTGCTGGCGGGGGCCTTGCACGACCGGCTGTCCGAGGTAGGGCTGGCCAGGGCCAGCCGGGCCCGCGGGCTGAATATCGCGGCTGGGGCGAACGGCGTACTGGTAGTAGCCAACCGCGGTCAGCAAGCGGTCAACGACGCCGGCGTGACCGCCGTGCTGCTGGCCGCTCGGCTCGCCGTGCCGGTGGTGCCCGCTTCGCTCGGGGACACGGCGAGCATCCAGGCCGCGCTTGACCGGCTGCGCGAGGCTGGGGCGAGCCGGTTGGCGATCGCACCCTGCCTGATCGGACCAGAGACCAATCCCGCTGAGCTAACCGCGCTCAGCTCAGCTCTCGACGCGCCATGCGCGGCACCGCTCGGCACCCACCCGGCAATTGCACAACTCGTCGCGATCCGCTATGGCGAAGCGCTGGCCCGGATCAGCGTCGCCACCCGCTGACGACACCGGCCCCGCACGACACCGGCCCCGCACGACACCGGCCCCGCACGACACCGGCCCCGCACGACACCGGCCCCGCACGACACCGGCCCGCACGACACCGGCCCGCACGACACCGGCCCCCGCACGGCGCTCGCCATCCGCGCCACCATGAGCGGCAGTAACTGCCGGTGTTCTCCCATTGACAGCTCAGGCATTTGTGCGCTGAGGTAACAACGGTGCGCATCCCGGCGCAACTGAACGCCGGGGCGGGTTCTTCCGTTATCTCGGGCAATTACTACCTCACGCACATGGGGAGAACGGCATGAGCGAGTGGAACGCGATGACCTACGCAGGCAAGGACACGATCTTGCGCGTGGTCAAGGATCAGGCCAGCCAAATGTTCACCTTGGCTGAGCAGCCGGACGCCTGGGAGGCCAAAACGGCCTGCGAAGACTGGGAAGTCAGGGACGTGATCGGGCACCTGGTCGACACGATGGAGGGTTACTTCAAGGCCTTCGAAGTAGCTAGGGCTGGTGCCACCGCCGAGAACGCCTACGGGCTGCTCGGCATGCACGAGCGGGCAGGCGGCGAGGCCCGCTCCTTCCGGCACTTGTCCCAGCAGGAAATGATGACCAGGGTCCGCGCTGACTTCCAGCAGATGCTCGGCATCCTCGAGCCGCTCAACGAAGAAGAGTGGACCTCAATGATCGTGCCGCACTTCTACATGGGCCCCGTGCCTGCCTTTATCTACGCAGCCGGGCAATTGATGGACTTCGGCGTGCACACCTGGGACATCGTCGAAGGCAGCGGCAAGGCCCACGCACTCCATGCCGACGCGGCTGACCTGCTCGTCCCCTTCATGTTCATCATCTGGCAGTCAACCGTGCACCCAGATGCGGACCGGAGCCCGTTCACGATCGGCATCAGGGTCGGCGGCAGGAACGGCGGCGACACGAGAATCACGGTAGACGAGAACGGCCTCAGTTATGAGCCTGGCGACCTCAGTGATGTCCCTGCCATCATCGAGTTCGATCCGGCCGGACTGGTACTGACTGCCTTCGGCCGGATCAACGGCGGTGCCGCAAGCGGCGACACCGCGCTGGCCGACCGCTTCCTCAACCTGTTCTACCGCATCTAGCCGCGGTCGCGATGCCGGGGCCGCCTGGTGGCGACAAGCTAGCCAGCGGCCTCGGCCTCGCCGTCGTAGTCATCAACTTGCGGCCCTTGCGGCAGCCGGTGCTTGGCCAGCCGGGCAGTCGGCGTCCGCGGCAGCTCCTCAATCACCTGCCAGAACCTGGGCACCTTGAACGCTGACAGCCGCTCGGCCGCGTAGCCACGCAACTCAGCGAGATCGAGTTCAGCACCGGGGGCCGCCACCACAAACGCCTTGATCTCCTCTTCGCTCAACTCAGAGGCCACCCCGACGACCGCCGATTCGAGCACGCCGGGATGGGAGTCGAGCACCTCTTCCACCTCAAGCGGCGACAGGTTCTCGCCGCGGCGGCGTAGCACTTCCTTGCGACGGCCGACGAAGGTGTAGGTACCATCTGCGTTCACCGTGACCAGATCGCCGGTACGCAGCCAGCCATCCTCGGTCAGCACCGCCGCAGTCTCGACTGGCATGCCGAGGTAGCCGGGCGTGATGACCGGATTGTGCAGTAGCAACTCGCCGGTCTCCCCCACCTCGATTTCCGCCAGGTCCTGCGCCGACCCGGCGTCAGCGGTCAGGTCGGCATTGCTATCGACCGCGACGACCTTGCCGTAGTTGACCGTGCCGAGATAAGGGTGCTGGCGGATGCTGCCAAGCGTGCCGAACGGCCGGGTGCCGTGGCGCCAGACCAGCCCGTACGGCGACTCCGACATGGCGTAGCCGACGACGATCTTGATACCGAACCTGCGCTCCATTTCCTCCTGCCTGGCCCGCTCGGGAGCTGGTCCGGTGTAGCAGAGCCGCAATGGGTTGTCGGCATCGTCTGGGCGCTCCGGCTGGCGCATCAAGATCTCCAGCATGGCGCCGATCGCGTTGAACTCAGTCGCCCCGTGCCGTCGCGCCGCGTCGATGAACCCGCTCGCGGAGAACTTGGGCAGCAATACCAGCCCGGCCCCGCACGCCAGCGACCCGAGCACGGAGTAGATCGGCGCGTTGATGTGGAACAGCGGCAGCGAGGTGAGCAGCCGGTCGCTGGCATCGAGTTCCATCCAGTACGGGAAGCCCTCGCCGGCCATCGCGTAAGCCCGGTGCGTCTGCATGACCAGCTTGGACCGGCCGGTCGTGCCCGAAGTCGGGATCAACACCGCCAGATCATCTGGTCGTACCCCCGAATCTTCCAGGCCAGCCGACTGCCGTCCGGATTGCTCACCGACAAGCTCAACCACATTCGAAACGGCTCGCACCCGCCGCCCGCCCCGGCCTGCCTGCTCGATCGCGGCGTTGATCGAAGGAGCGAGCTCGGTGTCGGTCAGCACAGTCACCGGCTCGACCTGCCCGATCAGTCCGATCAGCTCAGCCTGGCTGCTGGCCGGGTTCACCGGCACGGTGACGGCCCCGGCAGCGGCCAGCGCCAGCCAGCAGAGCAGGTACTCAGGCGTCGTGCGCGCGGTCACCATGACCAGATCGCCGGCACTTATCCCAGCTTCGGCGAACCCCTCGGCAATGCCACCAACCTGACCCGCGACCTGGGCGAACGTAAGCTGGACCGAGTCAGTGCGCAACCACAACTTGTCCGGCGCCCGCCGCGCGGCCCGATCAAGCAGCCGAGGAATCGTGCCCGAGTAGTCAGCCAACGTGGACCCGAACACCGCCGCAGCCGTCACCATGGCAGAACCATAAGCGGAACGCCATCCCTAAATCCACGCGGCACCGTCACCCCAGCCACCCGACGCCGGCCAGCCCGCACCCGGCCAGCCCCACCCGGCTAGCACTGGGTCAGCCCCGGCCCCTGAAGCGGGCCGGGGCTGATACGGTCAACACGCGCACCACCGGGCGACTAGGCGCGCTGCGCTCGCGTGTCGTTGGTCCCTCTACCTATGGCGACGGGATGCCGCTGGCCGGCGCGCTTGGCTGGGACGTGGTGAGAGTGGTGATCGCACCAGTCGGCGTGTCGTCAGTGACATACACCGGCGTCGTCGGCACCAGCTCGCCATTCTTGATGATGCCGATGTAGGCACCGGTGAAGCCGTTGTGGTCGGTAGCCGAGTAGGCGTACGGCGCGACGCCCACCGCCTGCGTCAGGCCGCCGTTGATCGCGTTGAGCAGGTCCTGTCTGGTCGGGTTGCGCCCGGCTTTGAACATGGCCTGCACGAACGTGTAGCCGACGGCCAGTCCGTACAGCACGTTGCCATCGAGCTGATACTTAGGCAGGTACTTGGCGTGGATCTTCTGCCAGAGCTGGATCCAGCTGTTCGAGGTCTCGGCGGTGGATGGCAGGTAGCCGTCAGTGATGATGCCCTGGGTCAGCGAGTTGCCGAAGCCAGCCGTCTTGTTCTTGGCGAACTCGGCGAGCAGGCCGGCCAAGGTGATCGGGTCCGAGCCGACGTCACTGACCACGAGCTGCGGGTTGTACTTCAAGCCGAGCATGGTGAGCTTCATGATCGCGGTGAACGCGGGTACCGTGAACGAGACTACGACCTGCGCGCCGGCCGCCTTGAGCGCGGCGATCTGCGGCCCGATCTTGGTGTTGGTCGGGTCGTAGTTCTGCTCGGAGACGAGCTGCTTCTTCGGGACCTCGTAGGTGAGGCCCTTGAGACCGTCCTGGCCGAACTCGTCGTCCTGATAGAAGACGCCGACCTTCTTGCCCTTAAAGTGCTGCTCGATATAGCTGCCAAGGATCTTGCCTTCGCGGATGTAGTCGAGCTGCCAGCCGAACGTGTCCGGCAGGGTGGACGGCGCGTCCCAGCACTCGCAGCCGGAGGCGACGAAGACGTCGGGCACATGCTCGCTGTTGATGAACGGCGCGACCGCCAGGTGGGTGGGGGTGCCGAGGCCGTTGAAGATCGCGTAGACGTTGTCCTGCAAGATCAGCTGGTGCACGACCGTCGACGTCATCGTCGGGTTGTACTGGTCATTCAGGTACTTGTAGACGATCTTGCGGCCGTAGATGCCGCCGTGCGCGTTGACGTAGGCGAAGTAGGCGTTCGACGACGGCGCGATCTCGTCATAACCGGGGGCGGCGATGCCGGTGAGCGGCTGGTGGCTGCCGATCGTGATGGTGGTGGGGGTAATGCCAGGCGCCGACGCGGTCAGCGCCCCGCCGCCTGACTTGCCGCCGCTCGACGACGGAGACGAGCTGCAGGCTGCTGCCACCAAGCTCAAGGCGGCAAGCCCGGCGACGGCTGCCAGCCGCGCCGGATGCGATCTGATCATGATGTTCCTTTCTCCCTGCGATTGATTGGCTTTGCTAGCCGGGAAAGCCCACCCTGGATGCCGCGCGGGAACACGAGCATGACCACGATCAGCACCACTCCGTAAGCCAGGATCGGAATGGCCTGGCTGGTCGCCTGCGACGCGATGCCGTGGCTGGTCGCTACGTCCTCCAGATAGATCGGCGCCAGGACAAGCAGCGCGCTCCCCCAGATCGCGCCGGGCAGACTGCCAAGTCCGCCGAGTACGGCGGCGGTCAGCAGCTGGATGGACAGGCTGACCGCGAAAGTGCTGGTGGACACCCCGCCCACCACGATCGCGAGCAACACGCCACCGAGCCCGGCGCAGGCGGCACTGATCACGAACGCCAGGATCTGCAGCCTAGCCACGTTGAGCCCGCTCAGCGCGGCGGCGATCTCGTCATCACGGATCGCGCGCCAGGACCGCCCGATCCGGCTATGCGCCAGGTTGGCGAGCAGGAGCAGGGCGATCAGGCCAGCCGCGCAGGTGACCCAGGCGTACCAGCGCTGCGGCGAGAAGTTCGCGCCGAGGAATCCAGGGGCCGTGATAAAGAAGCCGAGCCCCTGGTCACCGCCGAGCACGCTTTCGAATCTGGTGGCGAAGAACGGCAGGGCAACCGCCAACATCAGCGTCGCGCCAGCCAGGTAGGGGCCGCGCAGCCGGGCGGCGGCAAGCCCGAAGATGGCCCCGACCGCCGCCGCGATCAAGGTGGCCGCGATCATGATCAGGATGAGGTTCCAGTGCAGGTGCATGAGTAGCAAGGCACCCGCGTAGCCACCCACCGCCATGAACGCGCCGTTGCCGATCGAGATCTGGCCGGACAGCCCGATGAGCACGGTCAACCCGGCCACCGGCACGACCGTCGCGGCGACCTGTGCCAGCTGGTAATCGCGGTACTGGCCGATGGCGATGGACAGCAAGAGGAGCACGATGCCGCCACCGATGGCCAACGTCAGATGCCAGCGCAGCGTGGAGCGGCGGAGCCACGGCATGATCCGCCCGGCCACCGGCATGGTGAGCTCGTCGCTTAGCTGCGCGGGTGCGGTAGGCACTGGCTACACCCGCCTTGCCGGGGCCGCCGCGAACAGGCCGGTCGGCCGGAACATGAGCACCAGCAGCAAGGCCGCGAGCCCGAAGATGTTGACCACAGCGCTGCCCAGGTAGCCGCCCGCGTAGCTGAGCACGACGCCGAGCACCAGCCCGCCGATGACCGCGCCGACCGGGCTCTCCAGGCCGCCGATCACCGCGGCGGTGAAGCCGAGCACGAAGATCGTGTCCATGCTGTTCGGGCTGAGCAGCGTGGACGGGGTGACCAGCATCCCGGCCAGCGCGCCGAGCAGCCCGGCGAGCGCCCAGCCGAGCGTGAGCATCCGGCCGACCCGTACGCCAAGCAGCCGCGCCACCGGCGGGTTGAATGCGGTCGCTCGCAGCTTCAGCCCGATCGAGGTCGAGCGGAACAGCACCGCGATCAGGCCGGCGGCACCGAGCACGGCGATAGCGGTAAAGACATCGTTTCTGGTAATTCCTAGCGCGACCGAGCCGATCGACAATCCGATGGCAGAGAAGGGTTCGGGAAACGAGCGATTGTTGGCGCCGAACATAAGGCCGGCCAGTCCTTCGATGCCGATGAGCAAGCCGATCGTGACGATCACAGCATTCATCGGCGGCTTGCCAGTCACCTGCCTGACCACCAGCCGTTCGACCAGGCCGCCCAGTGCCACCCCGGCGATCAGCGCGACGACAAAGGCAAGCCAGTAGTTGCCGGTCAGGTAGACGATCTCCAGCGCCACGTAAGCGGTGAGCATCGCCATCGCGCCCTGGGAGTAATTCAGCACCCGGGTGCCACGCCAGATCAGCACCAGCGACAGCGCGATCGCGGCATAGATCAGCCCGGCGCTGACCCCGGTGAGGGTGAACTCAAGGAATTCGACCATCCGCTGCCTTCCTCTAAAAGCCCAGGTAATGCCGGCGCAAGGCATCGTCAGCAGCCAGCTCGCAGGCCGGCGCGGTGGCGACCACGGCCCCGAGGTTCAGCACGACTCCGGTGTCGGCGATGGCCAGTGCGCTCCTCGCGTTCTGCTCGACCAGCACGATGGTGAGCCCGGTATCGTCTTTAAGCTGCTTGATCAGGTCGAGCACGGCGCGCACGATCTTCGGCGCGAGGCCGAGCGACGGCTCGTCGAGCAGTAGCACCCTGGGGTTGGTGGCAAGAGCTCTGGCGATCACCAGCATTTGCCGTTCACCGCCGGACAAGGTGCCTGCCGCCAGGTGCCGCCGCTCGGCCAGCACGCCAAATCGCTTATAGAGGTCGGCGAGCGCGGCCGCTCGCTCGCCTCGTGGCCGCAGCAGCAAACCGAGCTGCAAATTCTCGGCCACGGTCAGCTCGGTGATGACACCCTGGCCCTCGGGCACGTGGGCGACACCCGCCCGGCTGATGTCCTCTGGCTGGCGGCCGGACAGCTCAGTGCCGTCCAGCTTGATGTGGCCGGCGCCGAGCTTGAGCGAACCGTCGATGGCCCGCAGCAGCGTGGTCTTGCCGGCGCCGTTCGCGCCGAGCACGGCGGTGATAGTGCCAGCCTGCGCGGTGACGGTGACGCCGCGCAGCACCGGCGCGCCGCCGTAGCCAGCAGTGACGTCGCGGATTTCCAGGCTGGCTGCGCTAGTCATGCAGCACCCCCAGGTAGGCCTCGGTGACCTTGGGATCGGCCTGGACCTGCGCCGGATCGCCCTGTGCGATCAGCACGCCGAAGTCCAGCACGAAGATGTGCTCGCAGACGGACATCATCAGGTCCATCCGGTGCTCGATCACCAGCACACCGATGTCCTTGGCCAGCGCGGTGATCAGCTCGCCAAGCTCGGGCAGCTCGTCTTCGGCCAGGCCGCTGGCGGGCTCGTCGAGCAGTAGCAGCTTTGGCTCAGCGGCGAGCGCTCGGGCCAGCGCGACCCGCTTGCGGGCGCCGTGCGGCAGCGTCTGCGGCAGCTGATCGGCCAGATCGGCCACGCCGAGCCGGTCAAGCGCGGCGATGGCGAGCTCGCGCAGCCGACGTTCGTCCTTGTCCGAGCGCGGCAACCCGGCGAACGCCGACCAGAAGCCCGCCTTGGACTGGATGCTGGCCCCCGTCATCACGTTCTCAGCGACGGTCAGCCCGCTAAACAGCCCGACCGATTGAAGTGTCCGGGCGATGCCGAAGGAGGCCAGCTGATCGGGACGGACCCTGGTCAGGTCATGGCCGTTGAAACTGAGCTGGCCGGCTTGCGGCCGGACGAACCCGCAGACCGCATTAAGCAAGGTGGTCTTGCCGGCTCCGTTGGGCCCGATGATCCCGGTCACCCGCTGCGGCGGCGCCGTCAGCGACACGTTATCGAGCGCGGTCAAGCTGCCGAACCTGACCACCAGACCGCTGACCTCCAGCGAATCTTGACCCACCGGCAACCCTCACGAAGTCATTGCACTGACAATGCTAAAAGTTTGAACGTTACGATTCACTGCCGCGTTCATTGCCCGCAACCACAGCAGCTCTTTGTAGCTGAACCGTGACCAAAGCGCCGGTCCACGATCTACCGCAAGGTAGCAGGAAACGCCTAGCTATAAACGACGGACTGGAGCCGACCGCCGCGGCCGACTCCAGTCCGGTCGGCCAACTCAGCCCAGCGTCATGGCCACGTCATCGGCGTAGCCGTCATTGAAGGTCCCCGACGACCTGGTAAAGGTGAGCGTGAACTGGATCGAGACGGTCCCAGCTGGCACAGTTCCCGCCGTGGTTTCTTTCAGTAGCTCGGTGTTATCACCGCGCTGGGCCGGAGTTACCGGCGCCAGCGTGGCGGTGCCGAGCGTGCCGCCGGTGCCACTGATGAACGTGGCGACTAGGCCGGCGTTGTCGGACTGGGACGAGTAGCCGCCCAGCCAAGCCGACAGCGAGTAGCTGTCGGTGCCTGAGTTGATCTGGCTGGCTTGCGATGACACGCTCACGGTCTGAGTCATCGTGGCACTCTTGTCATCGCCGCCGCCGAAGAACGCAGTGCCAGGCGAGTCTGGCGGCTGCGGGCCTTCCGCTGCGGTCGGGAAGCCGCTGGCGCCGTAGCAGACTTGCTGCGGCGTGCTTGTCGCGGTCCAGTCAGGTACGTTCGCCCCGCCAGTGCCCGAAGTTGAGCAGCTTCCTGTCTCGGCACCTGGGTTGGCTATCGGCACTGGCCACGGCTGGCCACCGCCACCGCCGCCGGTGCCGGCCCAGACGTCATCGACCGACTGAGCGTACTTGTCGTTGGCGTTCAGCGGGGCGACGCCGAGCGCCTGCTCGATGGTCGCGCCGAGGCTGTAGTCGTCGTAGTACTGGCTGCTGACGAACCCTGGCTTGATCTGGCCTTGCGAGGCGACCAGGTACGCGGGCACGGTATTCGGGTAGCTCGGGCCGTAGGACTTGGTGTAGCCCTCGTCCCAGGTGACGATGAGCAGCGAGTTCTGGGTCGTCCAGGCCGGTGAGTCGAAGATCAGCGGCAGTTCGGTCGACAGCCACGAGTCGCCGGCCGACACGCCGCCAAGCTCCATGTCCTGGTAGTCGTTGGCGTCGAACCAGACAAAGTCTGGCGTGGTCGAGGCCGACTGCAGGTCGGTGGCGAACTGAGTGAGCGGCTGATTGTGCGCGTCGCAATAACTGGTCGGGGTGACGTTGTCGGCGAAGTCCATGAACGGGTCATCGTCGTCCAGGTAGTAGCCGCCAGAGGCGGTGTCGTGATTGGTTTCGTCGCAGTCGCCGGACATGCCGCCCGCATAGCCCTTCCAGCTAAGCCCGGCGGCATTGAGCTGGTCAGCCAGGTTGGTGGCGCTGAGCTGACCGGGCGAGAAGTCGCCGTCGGTGTCCAGCGCCGACGCCGCGGCGATAGCGATGTAGTTGGGATCGCTCGGGTGCTGAGTGGCCGTCAGGTCCGACAGCAGCGCGCCCATCGGGGCGACCGTATTGTTCAGGTACGGCGCGCTGGGGTTTCCGACAATGTAGTCACCTGAGTTGGCTGGTGCCTGGCTGGCGTTCTCGTTCTCGTTTTCCATGTAGACGAGGAAGACGTGCTGGAACTTCGGCACGTTGGAGAGCGGCGGCGTGAGCACCGGCGCCGTCACCGCGGTCGACAAGGTCAGTGATAGGTCATCGAGGTAGCCGTCGGTGCTGTTGCCAGCGCCGTAGGTGAAGGTCAACTGGACCAGGACCTGGGTGGTATTAGCTGGCACTGTCCCGGTCGCGCTTTCCGACAGCAGCTCGGTGGTGTTGTCGCGCTCCGCCGGGGTGACCGGCGCGAGCGAGGCGGCGCCAAGGGCGCCGCCTGCGGCGTTCTCGAAGGTGGCGACCACGCCGACGTTGTCGGTCTGGGACGCGTACCCGCCCAGCCAGCCGGACAGGTTATAGGTCACGCCACCAGCGTTGATCGCGGTCGCGGCTGAGCTCACGTTCACGACCTGCTGCGCCTGCGCGTTGCCTTTGGAACCGCCAGCGAAGAAGGCGTTGCCGCGGTTGGATGGGCCAGGACTCGATGCGGTCGGATAGCCGGGCGCGCCGTAGCAGACCGCGTCCGGGCCACCTGAGGTGATAGTCCAGCCGGGCATGGTGGTGGTGTCGAGGCCGGTAGTGGTGCACAGTCCGCTCTCGGCGTCACCGTTGATGATCAAGTTGCCGCTCGTGGCGGCATTGGCCGCCACCGGCCCGAGCGTGCAGGCCCCTAGCAGGCCAGCAAGTGCCGCTAACAGTTTCCAGCGCATCCGATTCGTCCTTTCCTACCTCGGCGCGGCCCGCTCGCGAGGTCGAGCGGCGTCGACTTACGCCGGGCGCCACGGACGCTAAACGGCGCGCAGAAACGACAGCGCCGCAGTACCTAAACGGCAGGGAAGCGGCGCATGAATTCAGATCTTGGTGACGCCAAGCTGGTCCTGGCCAAGCCATCAGGTTGGCGCACCCATGACGGCTCAGGCGGCCGCCAGATCAGCTAGCGCCTTCGCCGTGGTCAGCGAGGTCTCCAGAGCTAGCAGGCGGGGGGCCGCTTCGCCTCGCAGCACCGAGTTGATGTGCCGCAGCGCGGGAGTGAACGCTGGCTCGTCCAGGGTCGCAGCGAAGGTCACTGGCGGCCCGCTGGCCGGGATCAGCTCAATGTAGTCCTCGCGTCCTGAGTGGAACAGGTTGCTGGCCTGGATCTCGCCCTCGGTGCCGAGCAGCCGGGAGAACGTGTCGCGGCTGCGCCGCATCCCGCAGGACAGCAGCAGCCGTCGATCACCGCTGTAGCGCAGTGATCCCCAGGTCTCAAGGTCAACGCCGGGGCTGCCGTCGGCGCCCGGCTGACCGCCGATAACCCGAGCGGCCCAGGCCGAGGTGTGCTGCCCGAAGAACTCCTGCGCCAGCCGGACCGGGTAGCAGCCCACGTCGCGCAGGGCGCCCCCGTCGAGATCAGCCGATAGCCTGACGTTCTCTGGCCTGGTGACTAGGAAGTGGAAATCGGACTGCACCTCGCGCAGCTCGCCGATGGCACCGCCGTCGACCAGCGACCTGATCCGATCCATGTGCTCGTTGAACGGGAAGACGAACGCCTCCCACAGCAGTGTCCCGGTCTCCGCGGCGACTGCCAGCACCTGCTGGGTGTCGGCCAGCGTGCCGCACAGCGGCTTCTCGCAGAGCACTGGCTTCCCGGCGCGCAGCGCCGCCATCGTCCACTCCGCGTGCAGCGAGTTAGGCAGCGCGATATAGAGAGCATCGATGTGGGGATCGTCAATCAGGTTCTGATAGCCGGTGATGGCCCGCTCGACGCCATGATCGGCGGCCCACCGCTCGGTGCGCTCAGCGTCACGCCCGGCAACGGCGGCGGCGATGCCGCCCGCCACCCGGAGTGCGGGCAGGAACGCCGCGCGGGCGATGTTCGCGGTGCTGATGATGCCCCAGCGCACGGGCGAGGTAGTGGTCACGGCTCCAAACCTAGCTGGCGGCGGCGGTGGGCACCTGAACAGCTGGCGCTTCCAGCGGCAGGCTGACCCAACGCCGTTCGTGGTGCGAGATCTCGACCGCGTTGATCACCTCCTGCACCCACAAACCGTCATCGAAGTTGCCCTCGTTGCCTTCCACCTCGCCGAGGATCTCGCTGGCGAAGTTGGCGACCAGGTTGGCGTAATACAAGGTGCGCCAGGACTCGTGCGGGCTGCCACCCTCCGGGTAGTACTCCGGCGGGATCTCGACTTCCTTGAATTCCACGTCATCGGGCCTGGCGATCTTGAACGTCTCGCAGATGCCGAACTCCTCGATCAGCCGGGCGATCGCGGCGCCCTCGCTGCCGTAGACCCGGACTTCGATGCCCGGGTAGTTGCCGACGGTGACGAAGCTGGTCTGCACCGAGCAGATCGCGCCACTGGCGAACTCGCCGATGAAGATGTCACCGTCGTCGATGTTGACTCTGGCCATCTTCCCGGTGTCACCGATCATCCGCTCGGGCACGAAGTTGCGCATCACGCCGACGACAGCGGTCAGGTCCGAGTCCATCAGCCAGTGCCCAATGTCGATCACCGGCGCGCCGTAGCCCTCAAGCGAGGCGACCTGAAGCGGCCGGTCACCAGCCCGCTCGCCGCTGCGCAACGGGTACTCAGGCTTCAGCCACTGCGAGTTCTGCTCGTAGGCGTTGTAGATATAAGGCGTGCCAAGGCTGCCTGAGGAGACCAGGTGCTTCAGGTACCTGACCGCCGGGCTGTACCTGAAGGTCAGGCCGACCTTGGTCTTGAGGCCCTTCGACGCGGCCAGCTCGGCCGCCCGCCTGACGTCGCGGAAGTCGTGCGCGACCGGCTTCTCGCTGAGCACGTGCTTGCCGGCCGCCAAGGCGGCCAGGTTGATCTCGAAGTGCTCGGTATCCCTGGTCACCACGTCAACGACGGCGATGTCGTCGCGGGCGAGCACTTCGGCGTAGTCGGCGGTCGCGAGCTTCGCGCCGAACTTCTCCTTCGCCGCCAGCGCCCGGTCTAGGTCCTTGTCGCACACCGCCACGAGCTCGCATCGGCTGTCCCTGACCCAGCCGGGCAGGTGCGCCATGTTCGCCCATCGTCCGGCCCCGATTACTCCGATGCCGAGTCGTGCTGCCATGCCGCCGTCCTCCGTACCTCGTCGTGCCGCCAGCACCTGATCCGGTGTCCTGGCTCGTCCCCGTCAAGCAATTCGGTGCTCCAGTCGGTGCACTGATCGGTGGCCAGCGGGCAGCGGGGCGCGAACCGACAGCCCATTGGCGGGTTGATCAGGCTGGGCGGCGCGCCCTTGATGCTGCGCAACTGACCCCGGTCGCCCCCTTGCGGCAGTGCGTCAAGCAGCGCCCTGGTGTAGGGGTGCGATGGCGCGGTGATGATCGTCGCGGTGTCGCCCTGCTCCACGATCTGCCCGCCGTACATGACCACGATCCGGTCGCAGACCTCAGTGATCACGGCCAGGTCGTGACTGACCAGGATCATGCTCATGCCGGTGTCCCGCTGCAGTTCGAGCAGCAGGCTGAGGATCTGGTCCTGGATGATCACGTCGAGTGAGGTGGTCGGCTCGTCGGCGAGCAGCAGGCTGGGCTCTGAGGCCAGCGCGATCGCGATCAGCGCCCGCTGCAGCATGCCGCCGCTGAATTGGAACGGGTAGTCCCGCATCCGCTGCTCAGGTGCCGGGATGCCGACCTTGACCAGCAGGCTGACCGCGCGCGCCTGCGCCTGCGCCCGGCTGAGCTTGGCGTGCGCGGTCACCGCCTCGATCAGCTGATCGCCGACGGTGCGCACCGGATTGAGCGCGGTCATCGGGTCCTGGAAGATCATCGCGAGTTGGGCGCCGCGCAACTGCTGCCACTGCGACTGCGAGGCGTTGAGCAGATTGGCGTCGCCGCGCGGGTGGAAGATGACCTCGCCGCTTGAGTAGGTGCCCTTGCGTGGCATCAACCCCATGATGGTCCGGCAGGTCACCGACTTGCCGCAGCCGCTTTCGCCGACCACGCCGAGCACTTCGGCCTGCCCCACCTCCAGTGAGACCCCGTCAACCGCGCGCACCACGCCGTGCCTGGTCGCCAGGTAGGTGCGCAGGTCGCGCACGCTCAGCAGCGGGTCGCCGCTCATCGGTCACCTGGCCGCAGGATGTCGGCGAGGCCGTCGCCGATCAGGCTAAAGGCGACCCCGACGAAGACGATCGCGAGGCCAGGCAAGGTGGCGATCCACCAGGAGGAAAGAATGTAATTCTGGCCGTCGGAGATCATCGTGCCCCACTCCGGGGTGGGTGGCTGCGCGCCGAGGCCGAGGAAGCCGAGCGACGCCGCCAAGATGATGTTGCCAATGGCATCGACCATCGAGAAGACGATCACCGCCGAAGCAGTGTTCGGCAAGATATGACGAAACATAACTCGCAGGCGACTGTAGCCAAGAGCACGCGCGGCCAGCACGTATTGCTGCTTCTTCGCCACGATGGTCTGCGCCCGCATGATCCTGGCGTAGCTCACCCACGACGTGATCCAGATGGCCACGAACATGTTGAAGAAGCTCGGCCCGAGCATCGCGATGATGGCGATGATCAGGACCAGGAACGGGAAGGCGAAGAACAGGTCGACGATCCGCATCAGCAGGTTGTCGATCCAGCCGCCGAAGTAGCCGGCCACTAGCCCGACGATGGTGCCGAACACCAGCGTGACGCTGGTCGCGCCGAAGGCGATGGCCAGGTCGATCCGGCCGCCGTAAAGGATGCGAGCGAGCACGTCGCGGCCGTACTGGTCGGTGCCGAGCAAGTGACCTGGGGTCAGCGGCGGCGCCAGCGGCGCCAGTACGTCAAGCGCGGTCGCCGAGTGGCTGGCGAATAGCGGCGCGCCGACAGTCGCCAAGATGGCGACTGCGAGCATGGCGAGCCCGGAGATGAGTACCAGCCGGCGGCGTCCGGTGCTGCGGGAGCGCTTCGCGGTGCGGTCGGCAACCTTGAACAGCGCCTCTGAGGGGCTCAGCGTCCAGGCCTGGTTCATTCTCCGATCTCCTGACCTGCTCGGGGATCAAGGCTGGCCTGGGCGATGTCGGTCAGCAAGTTGATGATCACGATCAGCACCGCGAACAACAGCGCGACGCCCTGCACCACCGGGTAGTCGCGGTTGCTGACCGAGTTCACCAGCAGCTGGCCAAGGCCAGGCAGCGAGAACACGTTCTCCACCAGCACGGTGCCGCTGATCAAGTAGGCCAGATTGACGCCGTAGACGGCGACGACGGCGAGCACCGCCACCCGGAACACGTGCCGCCGCAGCACTTTTTGGTAAGGGATGCCTTTCATCCGCGCCGTGTCCACGAACTCGGCTTGCAGGGTCGCGATCGTCGCGGTGCGCAAGGAGCGGATCAGCACGGTAGAAAAGCCGAGCGCGATGGTCAGGGCCGGCAAGAACAGGTAGTACAGGTGGCCGGCGATGCCCCGGCCGAAGCCGCTGATCGGGAACACGTTCAGGTGCACGCTAAAGACAAGCAGCAAGATGATGCCGAGCCAGAAGGCCGGCATCGCGAAGCTGATCGTGAAGAACACCCTGGTGCCCTGGTCAACGATGCCGCCCCGGCGGACACCAGAGATGAATCCGAGCGGCAGCGAGATCGCGGCGGCCAGCACGGCCGCGTAGATCACAAGGAAGACGGTCGGCGCCAGGTGCGACGCGATCACTGTCGTGGTCGGCTGGTCATAGAAGAACGAGTAGCCAAGGCTGCCGTGGAAAAGGTGGTCCATGAACAGCCCGTACTGGGTCCACAGCGGCTTGTTAAGCCCCAGCGAGTTGTCGATCGCCGTCGCCCGCTGGTGGGTGTAACTGCTACCGAGAATGGCCAGGGCCGGGTCGCCGGGGATCAGCCGGAGCAAGAAGAAGGTCACCAGGGTGATCCCGAACAAGATGACGACCAGATGCACGAGCCGCCGGGGTAGCGTCCCGAACCGGCTCACCGGCCACCTCCTTCCGAACGTCGGTGCTGACCCGAGGCGGGCGCGGCAGCGACTGCCTGACCGCTGCCGCGCTCCGCCGTGGGCCTAGTGCTGGTCAGTGCTGACCGACAGTCAGCGTCTCTAGTGACAGGTCGTAGGCACCAAGCGGTGAGACGTGGAAGCCGTGCACCCAGCTACCGACGCCGTACCGATACGGGCTGTAGTCGGTGACGATGAACGGCGACTGCTGGTAGACGATCTGCTGGATCTGGTTGTAGAGCTGCTGGCGCTTGGCTGGGTTGAGCTCGGACCTGGCTTCGGTCACCAGCTTGTTGGCCTGGCTGTCGCACCAGTAGGAGTTGAAGGCGTTCGCGCCGCCCTGGCAGTCGGCGCCGAACGTGGCCACCTCGTCGGGGTCGATGATGTCGTTCGTCCAGTAGCGCTCGCCGAACTCGCTGTGCCCGCCGTCTTCCTTGTCATAGGCGGTAAGCAGCTCATAGGACTGGATCTGCAAGTTGATCCCGACCTTCGCGAGCTCGGACTTGACGACGACGGCCTCGGCCTGGCCGGCCACGTCGCCGCTGACGGTGATGATGAACGCGTTAAACCCGTGCGGGTAGCCCGCCTGCGCCAGCAACTGCTTGGCCTTAGCCGGGTCGTACGGGTACGGCTTGATCGCCGAGTCGAAGTACTGCATCTTGTACGGCATGAACGAGGCACCGGGGATCGCGTCGCCCTGGTAGGCCAGCTTGACGATCGCGCTCCGGTCGATGGCGTAATTCAGCGCCTCTCTGACCTGCAGCTTCTTGAAGGGCGCGAAGTGCTCGTCAAGCTGGATGAAGTCCACCCTGGTCGAGGGGAACAGGTCCACGTGCAGGCCGGGGGTCTTGTCGATCTCGCTGGTCAGGTTGCCCGGCGGGTTCTCGATGACGTCGGCCTTCTTGCTCTCCAGCATCAGCACCCTGGTGTTGTCATCGGGCACGATCAGGATCTTGACGGTGGAGATCTTGGGCTTAGTGCCGTAGAAGAAGGGGTTGCGGGCCAGGTCGACCTCGCTGTCCGGCTTGTAGGACGTGACCTTGAACGGGCCACTGCCAATCGGGTGCTGGAAGAACGCCTTGCCTTCAGATTCGACCAGCTTTTCCGGTACCACCGAGTACGCGTACATGGCCAGGTCGGCCAAGAGCGGCGCGTGCTTTTGCGACAGCGTGATCACCACGGTGTGCGCATCAGGCGCGGTGATGGTCTTGACCGCGGTGAGCAGGAAGCCCCAGCCGCCGGCGAACTTGCGCGAGCGGTCGATCGAGTAGACGACGTCGCTGGCGGTGACCGGCTGACCGTTGGAGAACTTGGCGTCGGTACGCAGGTGGAAGGTGTAGGTGAGGCCGTTGGGCGCGATGGTCCACGAGGTCGCCAGGTCAGGCAGCAGTTTGGTGCCAGTGGCGTTGGGCTGGAGCAGGCGGCTATAGAGGTTCTGGTCGAGCCAGATGGACTCGTTCACCGAGTTGGCCTCGGGATCGAGCGTGTCCACCCGGACTGCGTTGGCGATCACCAGGGTGTTGTCGCCGGCGGCTGAGCCTGATCCGGACCCAGAGCCCGAACCTGAGCCTCCGCTTGAGCAACCGGCGGCGGCCACGGCGAAGGCGATCAGGCCGAGGCTCAGTGAGGTTCTTAGCCGGTGAGAGCGAAGCATGGCGCACCCCCATTTCGTCGATTGTCGACAGTGTGGTCTAACTGTAGGTAGGTACCGGACCAAGGTCAATAGACCAGAACACGCCCGACGACCCCTCTCGGACTGTTGTTCGTCTCTATATTAGCTAATTTATAGTGATAATTGGATGCCTTGACGGACAGTCCGGGCTGCGATATTCGTTGACTGTCGACAATCGATGCAGAGAGGTTGACCGTGGGAACTGACCCCGTGCACGTGCTGATCGCCTCGCCGCTGGAGGCCGAGCAGGTGGACAGGATCGCGGCCGCCGACCCAAGGCTGCGGGTGCTCTACGCGCCTGAACTGCTGCCGGTGCCGCGTTATCCGTGCGATCACGGCGGCATCAAGCGCGACCTCGATGCGGCCGGCCTGGCCCGCTGGGCGCAGCTGCGGGCCCAGGCGGACGTCAGCTTCGACTTCGACTGGCAGGCGCCTGACCAGATCCCGGTGAACTCCCCCGGCGTGCGCTGGATCCAGGGCACCAGCGCGGGCATCGGCGGGCTGCTTGAGCGCACCGGGCTGATCGCGACACCGATCACTTTCACGACGGCCGCGGGCGTGCACGGAGTGCCGCTGGCCGAATTCGCGTTGTTCGGGCTGCTGTACTTCGCCAAGGGCCTGCCGATGCTGGCGGAGCGGCAGGCCAGGCGGCACTGGGAGCGATACGCCACCGCGCAGCTGCGAGGTACCCGGGTGCTGCTGGTCGGGCTCGGCGGAGTCGGGCGCGAGGTCGCGAAGCTGCTCTCAGCGGCCGGAGTGGTGGTGACCGGGCCGGCCGGGCTGGCCGGGAGTACCAGGTGCCGGGAGTGAGCTCCTACGTGGCCGACACCGACCTCGGCTCGGTGCTGCCCGAGGTGGACGCGCTGGTGCTGGCCTGCCCGCTGACGGATCGGACCTTCCACCTGATCGGGCGAGCCGAACTCGGGCTGATGCGACCAGGCGCGGTGATCGTCAACGTGGCCAGGGGCCAGGTCATCGACGAGCCCGCCCTGGTCGACGCGCTGGCGTCCGGCCACCTGGCCGGCGCCTGCCTAGACGTATTCGAGACCGAGCCGCTGCCGGAGTCATCGCCGCTATGGGCGATGCCCAACGTGCTGATCTCGCCGCATTCAGCCTCGACCGTGAGCGCCGAGAACCGGCTGATAACCGACTTGTTCATCGACAACCTGGGGCGCTGGCTCGCTGGCCAGCCGCTCCGCAACATCTTCGACGTATCGGCTGGCTACTGAAGAAGGACGGGGTAAGGCGATGGCAGCAGGCAAGCTCGCGGTAGCAGTAATAGGGGCCGGGCGCTGGGCGCAGCATGCCCACATTCCCGGCTGGCAGCGCGATGAGCGGGCAGAGGTCGTGGCGCTTGCCGACACCAACGCCGACGCGCTCGCTGCGGCGGCCGAGCAGTTCGGCGTGTCCCGCACCACCAGCGACTATCGGGAGCTGATCGCCGACCCGGCGATCGACGTGGTCGACGTGGTCACCGGCAACTCGCCGCACTACGAGATCAGTCACGCCGCCCTGGTGGCCGGCAAGCACGTGCTCTGCGAGAAGCCGGTGCACCACGACTTCCGCAAGACCCGCGAGGCGGCCGAGTTGGCCTTGAGCAAGGGCCTGAAGACCAAGGTCGGCTTTACCTTCAGGTACGCGCCGGCGATCCAGTACGCCAAGTCGCTGATCGACGCTGGCTTTATCGGCGAGCCTTACATGTTCAACGGCTACGAGCAGAACAGCCAGTGGATCGACCCGGCGACCCCGCTGCGGCAGGTCGACCCGCAGGCCGATCCCGCGCAGATCACGGTGTCCTCGATCGAGGGTTACGGCGCGCCGATCATCGACATCATGCACTGGTGGGTCGACTCGCCACTTGAGTCGGTGGTGGGCACCATGCGCAACTTCGTGCCGGTGCGAATGATCCGCGACACCGGCAAGATGACCAAGGCGAACATCGACGACGGCGACATGTGGATCGCCGAGTTCGGCGGCGGGCGGCTCGCGTCGATCCAGTCCTCCTACGTCACGGTCGGCAACTACCCTGGCATCGAGGCCAGGATCTACGGCTCCAAGGGCGCGATCATCGCGCGGCTGGTGGACGAGTTCGGCAGCTGCCAGACGATCAAGCTGGCCACCAAAGACGAGGTTGAGTTCTCCGAGGTCGAGATCCCGGCCGAGTTCTTCCCGCCGGGCGGCCACTCGGGTGAGCCGTGGGAGTTCCTGTTCTACTCCAACCTGATCTCTGACTTCATCAACGAGATCAACGGCGAGGTCCCTGCTTGCCAGGGCGACTTCGGCCAGGCCGCGCTGGTGCAGGAGACCATCAACGCGTTCGAGGCCTCGTTCCGCCGCCGCGCCTGGGTGGACTTCCCGCTGGACGCTGAGTCGCTGCAGCACGTCGGCTACGGCGGCACCAGCCGGGATCAGGCGTGAGGGCGGCCACCAACGCCGCCAGCCTGGTCAGCCAAGTACTGACCGGCGAGGTCTGGCCACCGCTGGCCGACCGGCACGGCTACCGGGTCGGCCCTGACGGCCAGCCGTTCGCGCTACCCGGCATGGGTGGCATGACCCTCGGCGTGCACTGCGGCGACCCAGCCACCGGGTACGCCAGTGATCACCTGGAGCCTGGCGCCTCGATCAGGCACCGTGATCCGGCGGCAAACCTGGCGGTGCAGTTCCTCACCTGCGTCGGCAACCAGGTCACGGTGGCCTCCGGGCCGGCGACCGGGGCGGTCGGGCACGTCATCGGCCAGCACGCCTACGTCCTGGTGGACTTCGCTGACCCGATCGCTTCCCAGATCACCACCGGCGACGCGGTCACCATCTTGGCGACCGGCCAGGGACTGCGCTTGGCCGATCACCCGCAGATCGGCGTCAAGAACTGCTCGCCCAGGCTGATCGAGGCAATGCCAGGCGGCACGCAACCGGACGGACGGCTTGCGGTCCACGTCGCGGCCAGAGTTCCGGCGGAGGCGATCGGGGCCGGGGTCGGCATGATCTCCGAGTACGCGAACACCGACCTGATGGGTGCCTACGCCGGGCTCGGCGATGACCTGTCGCTCGGGCTTGAGAGCTTGCGCGTGGGCGACCTCGTGGCACTCGAAGATCAGGACCACAGGTTCGGCCGCGGCTACCGGCCCGGCTACCTCACCATCGGGGTGATCTCGACCGGCCAGTGCATGCTGTTTGGCCACGGCCCTGGTCCCAGCTCGCTGCTCAGCGGGCCAGCTGAGGCGTTCACGCTGGTGGACGATCCGGCCGCGAACCTGGCGAACTGGTTCCACGGCCAGCAAGGGGGCCTTTCTTGAACGGGGTATCGGTCAATCTGCTCGGCGTCGTCGAGCATCCGTCCATCGGCGACAGCCCATACCGGATCAACGCCGACGGCGAGCCCTACCTACCGGTCGGCGATGGCGGCGTCGTGCTCGGCGTGCGGCTGGGCGACTCAGTGTTCGCGGCGGCAGCCGACCACGCCGCCCCCGGTGCCTGCCTGGTCCACCCGGACGACGCGGCCAGGCATGCCCTGCTGCTGTACGGCTGTATCGGCAACCACGCCGTGGTCAGGACCGGCGCGGCCGCCGGGGCGACCAGTGCGATACTCGGCAAGCGGGGCGATCCCGGCCGGCTGATTACCGGGTTCGAAACTGCCGACCTGGTCAGGCTCCGGCCGGGCGACCAGGTCAGCGTGCAGAGCTTCGGCCAGGGCGTACGGCCCGACTGGCTGCCAGCCACGGTCAGCCTGCTCAACCTCGATCCTGACCTGCTGCCAGCCCTGCCGATCGGCGAGCCGACCAAGGACGAGCCGGCGGTGCAGGTCAGCGTGCGCGCGGTGTTGCCAGCCAAGCTGGCAGGCAACGGGCTCGGCCGACCGGCCGCCGCCTGGGACCTGGACTTGCAGGTCAACGAACGGGACGCGGACACCTGGCCGTTGCGGCTCGGCGATCTGGTGGCGATCGCCGACATCGACGCCAGGTACAACCTGGGATACCGCCGGGGCTGGCTGACTATCGGCGTCATCGGGCACGGGTCAAGCCCACTGCCCGGGCATGGGCCAGGAATGACGGTTATTCTTACCGGGCCCGCTTCCGCGCTCCGGGCGCAGGCGGACAATGCTGGTCATATCGGTTTGACCGCCTCTATGCTGATGCTGCGATGAACGGCCCGCCAGACACCAGCACAGCAGCGGAAGGAGGCTGGCGCCATTCTTGAACACGTGTCGCTGCCCGAGGCAGTGGGCCGCGCGCTGCGGCACCGGATTCTCAATAATGAGCTGCCGGCCGATACCCGGCTGGTGGAGGCGAATCTGGCAGCCGAATTCGGAGTAAGCCGCGGCACCATTCGGGACGCCATGCGCAGCCTGCAGTCCGAGGGCCTGATCGCCATCGTGCCGCGTCGCTACAGCATCGTGACGCGGATGTCGACGGAGGACGCCGAGGACGTCTGCTACGCCCGCTACGTGCTGGAAGACGCCAGCGTGGTGAGCGGGCTCAAGAACGCCGACGAGCTCGCCGAAGGACTGCGCCAGGCGCTTGAGCACATGGCGGCCGGGGCGCAAGCCGACGACCTGGACGCGGTGGTGGATTGCGATACCAAGTTCCACGCATTGCTGATTGAGGTATCTGGCGGCGGCTCAAAGACCTATGGTCCATGCTCAATAGCCAGATGGGCGCGCTCATGCGGTCATCGCTTGAGCGGCAGGGAATCAGCATGACCGACGCGGTTGACCGGCATCGCGGACTGCTTGAGGCGGTCGTCGATGGCGATATCGACCGGCTCAGGGTGGCCATACGCGAGCATTACCTGACTGGATTTCCCGAGCACAAACACTGACCGACGTTATAGCCGAGCGTCCAGCAGCAGCCCGCCCCGCGCCTCGCCCAACGCGCCTGGCCCGCGCCTAGCCCTGGGTTTGGGCCAGGCTGGGTCGCGACCAATGGATTGCGGGATTGATGGGGGCGCGGACGGGCCGGCGCTCGCACGGATTGCGGATCTGAGGGGCAAAATCGGGTATGGATTGTTGGATTGATGAGGCGGGCTGATCCGGTCGGAGCCCCTCAATGCGCGGATTCATGAGGTTCGAGGCACCGGGTGCCTATTCGGGTAAATGCCGACCGCCAATGCCCTGGCGATCCCCGCCCGCTGACGTTCGCCGCCCGCTGACGTTCGCCCCCCGCCGAACGCCTGCCGTCACCGGGACGTCTCGCCGGGCACGAATACCGATCCACTTAAATGAAAAGAAGTAGCTATTTCCCGGCCTTCTTCCACGCTCCGACGAATTCACGGTAGAGAAAGCGCTGGTAAGGCTGGACACCGCTATATGAATATTGTTTACCAAGACTTCTCGCGCTGAACCAAAGACCGCTGACCTTGGGAATGCCAGGTGCGGCACTGGCCACGGAAGCAACGGACTCAACAAGCTCTCGCTCCACAGCCGACAATTCGACTTGTCGCAAGCCAAGACGATCGAGCAACTGACGTTTGACGTTGTCAATATCGCGAGCCAACCGCAGGTGGTCTTCGTCAGTAACGCAATGCTCAACAGCTTCGCGCAGGTTCTTGGCTCGGTCCCTATAGTCGCAGATCCGGTCGACGACGATGCTCACCCAATCACGATCTCCGCGCTGACCGGTCTCCGCCGGCGACCAGAGACGCCCACCAAGCAAGGGAAGCTCGAACTGGAGAAGCTGCATTCGGATAAGTTCATCAACTCCTGCGGCATCGGCAAGAGTCTCGTGAATTCCGCGCACGGCCCCGATAATATCGAAGACAGCACCATCTGTAGCGCCGTCACGGGTGAGATCGAAGGTCAACGAAAAATCGCGACGCAACGGGTGCGATTGGTAGCTTACCCCAGCAGACTGGGCTCGCGCGTGATATTTCAATGCACGAGCGAGCGTCGCCATTAGATATGCGCCTTGGCCCGGTGCCGCAATCGATACCAGCGCCCCACTTAGCATCACAGACGCCGCGCGCGCCCATTGACCGAAGGCATCCTCCTCCACACCATCTTGGGTAGGGATGCGCAAGGTGTGACCATCGCGATCATGACGTATCTGAACCTCGTGAAACTTACACCATTCCAATATCCTCCTGGAAAGCAAGTTCCGCTCAGCATGACTCATCCTGTCCACCGCAACAGCCTGCTGAATGAAACGCGTCATGCTGGTGAGACCATGAACTCCGCGAAGATCATGTAATGCCACATCTTCCAATTGCTGGAACACCAGGTCGGCATCGTGATCTGTCTCTAGAGGCCTGAGCAGTCCGGCGCGCATCAGTGAACGCAGCAAGAAGGGCCGTTCACCGAAGTCTTCTTGTCTCGCGGCAAGTAAAATGGGGTGCGAAACGTACACTTGCGACATGAAAATTAATGACTGCACGATTTCAGCGAAGCATTGCCGCGCAAAAGGATCGGCCGGCTCCTCGTGACGATTCTGTGCTAGCAGATAGTCCTCTGCGCTGATTAGAGATGTGACGTCTACGAGGACGTCAGTGCTCTGCGGATACATTACCGCTCCCAGCGCTGATGAACCAATCGACCATTTCCTGTCGGCCAACGACGGTAGAATCGAAGATCGGACAAGGTTGACCTAGCCACTGTGGTCCGATTAGAACCGGGTCTCCGATTTCGTTGCATATCCGCAATCCTGCGGCGCTTGCCAGACACAATCCGGCTACGCCGTCCCAGACCTTTTGGGCACGACGCCAGAACAGTGAAAATGGCGGTAGCGATGGCGATGTAATGGCGCTGATATCGAGAGCGGTGCGCACCATGTCGAGAGTCTGAGATGTGGTGCGTGTCTTAGCTTGATACCCACTGTGCGCCGCGATTGCGTCGATCGGCCGCGTCGGCTCGTCGGCACTGCGAGTTAGAGATAGCCAACTTGAATTACTTTGCCTTTGACTGAGGTATACCTTGGCACCATCGACAAAGACTGTTCGGCTAACGGCATCAACAGTGATTAGTAGACGAGTCCCGGCAAGACCGAGTTCCGGGGCTAGCACAAACGCTCGGGCTGGTTGCCAGCTTTCGAGCAAGCAGACGACGGAGCAGAACTCCACCTGGTCGTGACGGACGAACTGTGCGGTACCATCGATCGGATCAATAATCCAGATACGTCCATCAGATTCAATGACCTCGGCCCGAGGTTCTATCCGCTCATCCTCTTCCGCAATGATTACCGCGCCAGGTTCGTGCGCGCGGATAGCAGCGACAATCAACTCCTGTATCCGTACATCGGCCTCAGTAAGCAGCGTCCGGTCGGCCTTGATCTCGATCGACAAGTCGGCAATTCGACTCCGATAATCAGCAAAGATCGGCAGCAGACGTTCCTCTAGATCGGCCCAGAGTAGATCGACTGACATGTTTCTGAAGCCCCCAGCATCGGTTGCGAGAAACACAACGCAAGTGCGCCGCTGCTTGTAAGACTGACATGGCCTAGGAATCGCCGCAACGATCCGCGACGAAGATCCGGTCCTGGAGTACCCGACTGAGTTGCCGACGTCGGCTTGAACCCTACGACAGGCGCAAGATCAGGCATACTGCGCGGCGTGTCGGTGGCAATGTGCGTTTCAGCAGATCGGGACTGGCCAAGATCAGGTACCGATCAACTTGTGATTCGTAAGCTATGCCGCCCCGACACCAGGAATGAGGAGTTCATGAGGCGTTGCCACCCAAAGTTGTGGGAGCCGATATGAGCCTGGTTGGGCCGATTACGCCACGGCAACCATTAGTTCCTTGTCGTGCAGATGACAAGCCACCGAGCGACCATCAAGCTGGAGCAGGCGCGGTTCGACCTCGGAGCAGATCGGCATCGCTAGCGGGCAGCGCGGATGGAAGTGGCACCCGCTCGGCCGGTCAATCGCATTCGGCATGTCACCGGTCAGGGCCGGTTGATGGTCTTGCGCTGGGTGGTCAGCCGGGGTGCCGCCTTGACCAGTGCCTGCGTATACGGGTGCAGCGGCGCGGCGAAGATCTCCGCCGTCGGCGCGTACTCAACCACCCGGCCCAGGTACAACACGGCGGTGCGCTGGCTGATGTGCTTGGCCACGTCCAGGTCATGGGTCACGAAGAGATAGGTCAGGCCACGCTCTTCTTGCAGCGAGATCAGCAGGTTAAGCACCTGGGCCTGGATCGAGACATCCAGTGCGGACAACGGCTCGTCCGCGATCACCACTTCGGGCCTGGCCGCCAAGGCCCTGGCGATCCCCACCCGCTGACGTTCGCCCCCGCTGAACGCCTGCGGTCGCCTGGATGCCTGGGCCGGGGACAGCCCGACCGTCGCCAGCAACTCCGACACCATGGCAGGCCGGTCCTTGCGGCTGCCGACCTTGTGCACGGTCAGTACCTCGGCGATGGACTGACCGACCGTCATCGTCGGGTTGAGCGACGAGTACGGGTCCTGGAACACTCCCTGCACATGCCGCCGCACCGTCTTGGCCGCATCGCCGCCGCTCAGCACGCTGGCACCGCGGTACAAGATGTCGCCGCTGGTCGGCTTGTACAGGCCGAGCAGCAGCCGGCCGAACGTGGTCTTGCCCGAGCCGGTCTCCCCCACCAGCGCCAGCGTCTCCCCTCGGCGGATCGCCAGGGATACCCCGTCGATCGCCTTCAAGATCGGCTTGCCTTTACCAACTGCGCCGTGACCGACGGCGAAGTGCCTGGAAACGTCGACGGTCTCGACGATTGGCGTGTCGTCGTTAACCTCTGGCATCCGCTCGCTCCTTGCTGGTGACGTGGCCGCGCAAGCCGTAGCGCCCAGCCCCTGATGCGCCGTCGACCGCGAGTACCGCGCCGGAGACATGACCAGCGTCGGCGCTGGCCAAGAAGAGCACGGCGCTGGCGATGTCGGTCGGGTGCCCGGCCACGCCGAGCGGGATGTTGGCGACCAGCGCCTGCCGCAGTTCCGCTGGGGCCCGATCAGGGAAGGCGTCGCTCCAGCCCCGTACGTCGATGTAGCCGGGTGCCACCACGTTCACCCTGATCCCGTGCTGGCCGAGTTCCATCGCGAAGACCAGGCTCATGGTCTCGACCGCGGACTTGGAGGCGGCGTAGGCAGCGCCGCCTGGGCGCGGGCTCTTCACCGAGCCCGTTGAGATGTTCACGATGGCACCCGGTGACTCGGCCTCGATGCAGTGTCTGGCGAAGGCCTGCATCATCATGAACGAGCCGGTCACGTTGACGCGGAAGACCCGGTCCCAGGCCTGCGGCGTCATCTCAAGCAGGGTGCCGTCCGGATACGAAGCCGCATCGTTGACCAGGACATCCAGCCGACCGAACCGTTCCTTCGCTGCCGCGACGGCTTCGTCAGCCAGGCCAACTTCGGCGACGTCGCCGGTCAGGGTCAGCACGGCGCGCTGCCCGGCGAAATAGCCAGAGTCGGCGAGGTCGCACACCACCACCGACCCGCCGGCGGCAACAAAGGCCTCAGTCGTGGCCCGGCCAAGACCGTTAGAGCCACCGGTCACGATCGCGACCTGGCCGTCGAAGCGGCGCTCAGACACAGCCGTCCTCCCTGCTTGGCGAGCGATAGGTAAGACTGGACAGGCCGGTACATAGCCTGGAATCACCGACACTGTGCCGTCTTAACTGCCAACTATTGTCGATTGTCGACGAAAGGTAGTATAGACGGCGGGGTGGTTGCTGGCCAGAGCATGCGGAGGCGGGACTAGTGAGACTGTTCAGCGGGGTTGGCGTAGCGCTCGTCACGATCTTCGATGCGTCAGGAGACGTTGACCTGGCGGCGACGGCCAGGCACGCACAAGATCTGGTGCGGCGCGGCCTGCGGTCGGTGCTGGTAGCCGGCACCACCGGCGAGGCCGGCCAGCTCACCGAGGCTGAGCGGGTCGCGCTGATCGAGTCGGTGCGGGCCGCCATCCCCGCCGACGTGCCCGTGCTGGCCGGCACCGGCGCCGCCAGCAGGGAAGTCGCCGTCACGCTGACCGAGGCGGCCGTCAAGGCCGGCGCGGACGCGGTGCTCGCGTTCCCCCCGCCCGGTTGCGGCACCAGCCCCGGCGCCGATCCCGCCGCCGAGCCCGACCGAGCCGAACTGCGCGCCTTCTTCGCCGCGGTGGCGAGGGCGGCCGGCGATCGGCCGGTGCTCGCCTACCACATCCCCTGGATCTCGGCTCCGGGAGTGCCTGTCAATCAGCTGGCTGACCTGCCGATCATCGGCCAGAAGGATTCATCGGGTAGCCCGGACCGGCTGCTCGATGAGCTCGCGCACTACGACGGCGACACCTACGTCGGATCGTCCGCGCTGCTGGCGCTGGCCGGCCCGATGGGCGGCGCTGGCGCGATCCTGGCGATCGCGAACGTGGTACCCGAGCTCTGCGTGCGGGCGTTTGGCGGGGACGGCGACGCGCAAAGGAAACTGGCTGACACCCATCTGGCGGTACGTGCTGGCGGCCCGGTCGCAGTCAAGCGGATTCTTGCCGAGACCAGCGAGTATCCGGCGTTCAGCCGATTGTCCTGATCCAGCCCGCACCCAGTCAGCTCGCCTGGGCGAGCCGCAGGAAGGATTACTTTCACTATGAAAAAAGTGCGGCGCGGCATTGCGGTCCCCTGCTTTGGCGAGGACCCGGCCGGACTGATCGAACTTGGCGTGGCGGTGGAGCGAGCCGGCTTCGACGGCTATTTCTTGTGGGACCACATCGTCTTCTCCAATACTGGGGATGGCCCGCCGATACTCGACCCGTGGCTGGTACTCGCCGTGGTGGCGGCCAAGACGACGCGGATCAAGCTGGGCACCATGGTCACGCCGGTGCCGAGACGGCGGCCGTGGCAGCTGGCGAGGGAAACCACCACGCTCGACCGGCTCAGCGGCGGGCGGGTCGTACTGGGCGTCGGCATCGGATCACCGGCCTACGGTGACTTCGGCATCTTCGGCGAGCCGTCAGGAGACCGGGCGCGGGCCGACCGGCTTGATGAAGGGCTGGACGTTCTGGCCGGGTTGTGGAGCGGGGAGAAGTTCAGCTACGCGGGCGAGCACTACACCATCGACCCGGTCAGGTTCACGCCGACGCCGGTGCAGCGGCCGCGGATTCCGGTCTGGGTGGCCGGGGTGCTGCCCAATCCCCGGCCGATCGCGCGAGCAGCGCGCTGGGACGGTTTCGTGCCGATCAGGTTCGATCAGCACGGGCTGGTCCGGCCGTCGGTAGCCGACTTCACCGACGTCGGCGCGACCATCGCGACGCAGCGCGGCAGCATCGACGGCTACGATCTAGCCGTCTGGGCTGAGGTCGCCAGCGCACCCGGCGACGTCGCCGACCTGGCGGCCGAGTACGCGCAAGCCGGGGCGAACTGGTGGATCGAGACGGCGAGGCCAGGTCCTGACTGGTGGCCGGGCATCCAGGCCAGGGTCGCGGCTGGGCTGTAACCGGGCGCGCCCGGCCGCGCCCGTTAGCGCCCGTTAGCGCCCGTTAGCGGGGCAAGCCCGGCTGACTGGCGAGTAGCACGATCGACAAGACCAGCAGCACCGAGCCGAAGACGACCAAGGCATAGCGCACCCCGGCCAGCTTAAATGAGCTGCTGATGCCGACCAGAAACAGCACCGCAGCGAGGAACACGGTGATCCTGACGTAGTTGTCGCCGACTTGCCCGTCCCGGTTGCCCGAGTTGAACTTCCTGGTCGCGGCCGCATCGAGGGCGTTGCCTTGAGCCAACGCCGGCTGCTTGTACTGCGGCATGTAGGTCGGGCCGGGCGGCGCGTGCGGATTATGCTCAGGGTCGGTCTTGAGCCAGGCGTTAAAGGCGACCCTGAACGCCGGGCGAAACCGGCGTATGGCGATCGCCTCCTTCTCCGGCTTGTTCAGCGTGAACGCGATGAACCAGGCGTTAAACGTGGCCGAGTCGAAGTTGCGCAGCGATATCCCGGTAAGCAAATCCCTGGTGGCGACGTTACGCAAGGTTGCTGACCTGGCAATGTCGACTCGGGAAACAGTGTTCCACCGCGCCGCCGAGTAGCCCGCCCAAGCGGCCGTAATCGTGACCAGCGCCAGCAGCAGGGCCTCGCTGATCTGCAGGATCCTGGTATGGCGATCCTCGGCGTGCCCCTGCTGGCCATGCTCGTTGGAACCACCGTCGTCCGCACGCTTGCCGCCGTGCTCGGCGCCACCGCCGACGTCCGCACGCTTGCCGCCGTGCTCGTGCAGTTGCTTGCCGGCCTCAATCGGATCAAGTCCCTCGGCCATGAATGTGCCCAGCCCCCCGAACCCAGCTCCCCCAAGCCGGTTACCGGCCGAGCATACCGAAGCACCCGCCAGCCTGCCCGCCGCCCTTGCCTCGACCCCGCCCGCGCGCCCAGCGCCGACCACCCGCGCGCTCCCCCACCAGTCGCTCCCGCGCCCAACCACCCGGGCACTCCCCCACCCCGACCACCCGGGCGCTCCCCCACCAGTCGCTCCCGCGCCCGGCCACCCGCGCGCCCCCAACCCGGTCGCTTCCGCACCCGACCACCCTGGTGCCCCCCCCCAACCTGGTCGCTTCCGCGCCCGGCCACCCTGGGGCCCCCCCAACCCGGTCGCTCCCGCGCCCAACCACCCGCGCGCCCCCCAACCCGGTCGCTTCCGCGCCCGGCCAACAGCAACGGGGTCGCCCCGTTGCTGTCAGGTAAGCAACGGGGCGACCCCGTTGCTGTTGGTACCGGAGCCCGCGGCGGCGCGCAGGCCGCTAGTGCACCGCTGGCACCGGGTTTGCTGTTGGCAGCCAGATTGGCGACGATGGGCCGGTGAGCGGTGACGAGCCCGGGTGGGCGCGGGGGGTCAGCCAGCTGACGGTGCTGACTGGTGCCGGAATCTCGACCGATTCAGGGATCCCCGACTTCCGCGGCCCCAATGGCCTTTGGACTAAGGACCCGGCAGCTGAACGGCTGTCCACGTACCAGGCCTATCTGGCTGACCCTGACCTGCGACGCCGTTCCTGGCAGGCAAGGCTGGCGCATCCGGCCTGGTCAGCCACGCCGAATCCGGCGCACTTGGCGCTTGCACGCCTCGGCGCTGTCATCGACACCTGGCTGATAACGCAGAACATCGACGGCCTTCATCAGCGCGCTGGCTCGCCCAGCGATCGGGTACTCGAATTGCACGGCACGATGTTTGGCGTGGTGTGCGTCGGCTGCGGCGCGCGCACCGAGATGGCGACCGCGCTCGACCGGGTCCGCGCCGGCGATGCTGACCCAGCCTGCACCAACTGCGGCGGCGTGCTGAAGTCGGCTACTGTCATGTTCGGTCAGCCGCTCGACCGGGTAACGCTCGCCAAAGCCATTCGCGCCGCCCAGTCCTGCCAGCTAATGCTCGCCATCGGCAGCACCCTCACTGTCGAGCCTGGCCGCCTCGTTGTGCGGAGTCGCCGTCGAGCACGGCGCCGACCTGATCGTCGTCAACCGCGACCCGACCCCGTACGATCGCCTCGCCACAGCGGTCATCACCGACCCCATCGGCGTCGCCGTGCCCCGCATTGCCGACCAGCTAGAACGCAATCGCCACCCGAGCGCCCAGCCCGCCGACTAGCCCCACCGCACCGACTAGCCCCACCGCACCGGCAGCCCAGCTACTCCGGCCAGCCCAGCCACTCCGGCCAACCACGACGCCCGACCCACCGCGACGGCCCAGCCCACCGTCACGGCCCAGCCCCAGCTTCAGGCCCCAGCCCACCACGCCTGACCGGGTCTACCGTGACGGCCGGCTGGCGCTGCAGCAGGCTGGGCCAGCAAGGAACCAGGCCGATCCGAAATCGTAGCGAGTCACGCGGTGCCCACCCGGCACGGAGCGCGGCCAACCGTCGAGGACTAGCCATCGAGTGGCTAGTGGTGGTGGCCGCCGCCGCTGTCTCCGCCACCGCTGAAGCCGCCACCACCACTGAAGCCGCCGCCGTGATGACCATCATGGCTGCCGCCGGAACTGCCGCCATGATCGTGGCCGTGGCCGGTCCCACCGGGGCGGTGGCCAGGCTGGTCATTCGAGGCATTCTGGCGGTTGGGGTCGAGTGGATCGTAGTGGTTCATCATCTGCTTGGTGCGCCCAAAGCTTCGGCGGACCCTGGCAAACAGGAAAATGATCATCCCAAAGACGATGATCAACAAGATCACGTTGCCTGAATGACCCACGATTGCCTCCTTGGCCCGGCACGGCCAGCATAAGCCGCCTGGCAGCGGCGTCAAACCGGGCCAGCCCGCCGCCGCCACGCCAGCCCGCCACCGCCACGCCAGCCGCGCGAAGCCACCACGCCAGCCCGCCGCCACGCCAGCCCGCCGCGCCTGGCCGCCGCCGCCAGTGCCCGTTCGCCGCTGCCGCTAGCCCGGTCGGCTTGGTTGGTCCGCTACGTTCGGTGTATGACACGGGGTGGAGCGGACGTCTGGGTAATCGGGGCTGGCGTGGCTGGCCTGTCTAGTGCGCTGGCCTTGCTGCAGGCAGGATTCGCTGTGCGCGTCGTTGGCGCTGACCCGCCGCTCCGGGCCACCTCGGGAGCGGCGGGTGCGCTCTGGGGCGCTCATCTGGTCGGTGCGGATGACCGGATCGGGCCGTGGGCGCTGGCGACGCTTGACCGGTTTCGTGAGCTGGAAGGCGACCCGATGACCGGGGTGCGCGAACTCGCAGGGCTGGCCGCCTTCTTGGCCAAGGAAGCTGAGCCACCGGACTTCGCCGCGTGGGCTGACCGGACTGAGGCAGGCGGACCCGACGGACCTGCCGGCGGGGTTCGCGGCTGGCTGGCGGTATCGCGCTCCGGTGATCGACATGCCGGCTTACCTGAATTATCTAGTGGATCAGGTGCTCGACCACGGCGGCACGATCCAGCTTGGCAAGCGGCTGGACAGCCTCGCCGCCGCCGAGATCGACCAGGAGCTAGCCGCACGGGTGATCGTGAACTGCACCGGCATGGGCGCCCGCGAGTTCGTGCCAGACGCCTCGATGACTCCGGTGCGCGGGCAGGTCGTGATCGTGGCGAATCCCGGCATTGACGAATTCTTCGTCGGTGAGTGCGAGCAGCCCGAGGAGATCACCTACATTTTCCCGCACGGCGGCATCGTGCTGCTCGGCGGCACCGAGCAGCACGGCAACGCCAGCCTGGCCACGGACCTGGACGCAGCCAAGCGCATCCAGCAGGCCTGCGCCCAGGTAGTCCCGGCACTGGCGGGCGCGAAGGTACTAGCGCACCGGGTTGGGCTGCGGCCGGTGCGGCCGCAGGTCAGGCTCGAAGTCGAGCGGCTATCCGACGGCCGGGCCGTCGTGCACAACTACGGCCACGGCGGTGCCGGCGTCACCCTGTCCTGGGGCTGCGCCCAGACCGTCGCCCAGACCGTCACCCAGGCGGTGGCAGAAACGCTCAGCTAGAACCCAGGGAAGATCGCCCTGAGCCGGTCCAGGTCAGCCTGCTTGGCGGCCACGCTCGCAGGCGTGTGGTCGGCGTCGAGCCGGCCGTACGACAGCCGCAGCAATGCCTCGGCCGGCATGGTGAGATCCGCGGTCTCGGCAGCTTCGGATGCCGCCGCCGCATCGCCTGGCCAGTCGGTCATGCTCACGGCATCGGCAGCCACCAGCAGGTAGTCGCGCGCTGGATCGGTGGTCTTGATCCTGGCGCGGAACGGGGGGTCGGCCGGCTTGCCGAGCCGCGGTGCCAGGAAGGCCGCCACATTGTCGATCAGCAAGTCGACCGCGTCGGCCGAGACCGTTGCTGTCGGATCAGTGCTGACCGCAATGTCCCAGGTGTGCAGCGCGTGCTCGCCCAGCCTCAGCCTGATCAAACCGACGGCATCCAAAGTCATGCCGAAGAACGACATGCTGATCGAGGCCAGGTCCGCATCGCTGAGCTCATCGAGCAGCTGAACGTACCGGGCGTCGGCCATGATCCCAGCCGCAGCCTGCTCGTCCGGGCTCATCGCGTTCCACCGGTCCCACACGGGCTGGAAGGCCTCCCGGTCCACCGGCTCGGCCTGACCAAGGGCGCCGGGCAACATCATCGCCGCAATCTCGGCACCACTGCCGATGTGGGACAGAACCTGCGCGACGGTCCAGTCGGCGCAATAGGACGGGCCGTTGATCTGCTCGGCAGTGAGCGGGCCAACTAGGCCGAGCAGCCGTTCGTGCGAGTGACGTAGCACAGCGATCCATACGCGCGGGTTGGACTCCATCGTCGACTCCGTTCGAGATAATTGAGCTTTCATACATCTTCTAGTCTGGCAGATAACCGGGGACCGGCTGGCAGTTAAGCTAAGTCGGGTGAAGATCGGATTCGGCCTGCCGGTTTCCGGCACCTGGGCTACCCCAGCGAACCTCAGCGTATTCGCGACGCGCGCCGAAGAGGCCGGCTACGCCTCGCTGTGGACCTTCCAGCGGCTCCTGGTGCCCGAAGGGTCCGGCATGGAGCCGGTCTATCAGAGCGTGCTCGACCCGATCGCAGCGATGTCCTACGCAGCGGCCGTGACCGCACGAATCCGGCTGGGCGTCGCGGTCATCAACGCACCCTACGTCGCCCCTGCCTACCTCGCCAAGCAGGCGACGACGGTGGACATACTCTCGGCCGGCCGCCTTGACCTCGGTATCGGCCTCGGCTGGATGCCGGAGGAATTCACCGCGACCGGCGGGTCGATGGACCGGCGCGGCGCCAGGACCGAGGAATACCTCCGGGTGCTGCGGGCGCTCTGGGGGCCCCAGCCGGCCGAGTTCAGCGGTGAGTTCTACACCGTGCCGCGCGGACTGACGGCACCTGGCCCAGTCCAGGCCGGCGGCCCGCCGATCTTGCTAGGCGGCATCGCTCCCCGCGCGTTGCGTCGCGTCGGGCAGTTCGCCGACGGTTGGGTGACCTCAAGCCGCACGGACCTGTCGCGGATTTCGGAAAGCATCGACATCGTGCGGACGGCCGCGAGCGCGGCCGACCGCAACCCGGCGGCATTGCGCATCATCTGCCGGGGGGTCGTCAGGCCCGGCGACCCGGTGATCGGCGAAACCGGCCGGCTGCTGTTGTCAGGCAGCTACCAGCAGATCAAGGCTGACCTGGACTGGCTGGCTGAGCAGGGCGTCACCGAGGTTTTCTTTGATCTGAACTGGGATCCGCAGATCGGCGCTCCCGACGCTGACCTCGCCGCCGCGACTGATCGCGCGCACAGCCTGCTTGAGGCACTCAAGCCGACCGGCTGACTTCCGCCATCAAGAGAAGATTAATTTTCTGTCATCATCGTTGCCTCAGCATTGATCGGTGAGTTAACCAGGGCTACGTTCCGCCAGTGACGCCGCGCTCGCGACCGAGCGCTCGGACGAAAGGTGGACTCGTGCCCATACGCAGGTCATTCCCGATCCGGCGACCGCGCGAGCGCATCGGCGCGTTGGCCATCGCGCCCGTACTGGCGGTGGGCAGTCTCGCCCTCTTCGCCGCCGGCCCGGCAGCCGCGCACGTTACCAGCCCACGATCCGCCGCCTCGACCGCCGCCTCGACCGCCGTCAGGCCGAACCGGATCGGCATGATGGACTGCAACGGCTGGAGCCCGAAATACCAGTCGGTATCGCCGACCTTTCGGATGCGCTGCGTCGACCCACGCGGCAAGGTCAAAGGCCAGCAGACGCCCTGGGTCGCTGGCGGCAAGGCGTATCAGAGCAACGGCCGGTTCATGGACAATGGCCACTACGTCGGCCACGACGAGCCCAGCGTGAAGTTCATCTCCTCAGCGCCGAACTCGGCCAACACCTTCAGCTTCTACCTGAAGATGCCGACTGAGCCAGCGAAGGCGCCCAACGCCAGCGGCACGGTCATCCACTACGCCGAACTCAGCCTGGCACCCTGGTTCGGGCTGCCGTTGTGCGACCCGAAGTCCTACCCGCAGAATCCGTGCACGCCCGACAGCGACGCCAACATCGGCGCCAATACGGCGAAGGCGGCCGGCGCAGCCTTCATGGAACTTCAGCTGTACCCGCCGGGCTTCACGCCGTTCGCAGACGACGTGAGCTGCAGCCGTACCTTCTGGTGCGCGGCCATGACAATCGACAGCCTGGAGTCGCTGTTCAACTTCAAGGACCTCAACCCGAACTGCGAAGAGCCGATCAACTTCGCGTTCCTGCAGACCAACGGCATCCCGACCGGGCCGCCGAGCCCGCAGAAATCCAACTTCGCGACCTTCACGCCGAACAAGCACACGCTGCGGATCCACGACGGCGACGTGATCAGGCTGTCCATCAGCGATCCGGCGGCCGGCTTCACCGCCACCATTCATGATTACACCACCGGCTATACCGGCACCATGACGGCCAGCGCGCGCAACGGCTTCATGAACACCAACTACAAGACCTGCAAGGGCACCAGGTACACCTTCCACGCCGAGTACGACACGGCCAAGCCGGCGAATCAGGTGCCGTGGGCCGCGCTGCAGGGCGGCGTGCTGATGCAGCAGGAGACCGGACACTCGGAGATCTGCCGGTCACTAGCCAACAAGGACCCTGAGGGCTTCAGCGGCTTCAAGGACCCCGACGTCTACGACACCTGCATCGGCGCCAACAATGAAGGCGCGCATGCGGTGGGCGAGGGCGGTTGCAAGCCCAAGACCGGCGTCTGCAAGAACGCGACCACGCAGGGCACTACCGAGCCGATCGCCTGCCCGAGCAACAACGTCAACAGCGGCCAATTGTGCGAGTTCGCCGACGGCGCGTGCATGCCGGCCGGCTACCGGCCGATCACCATCCATGGCCACAAAGCCAGGGAGCATTCGCCGGTGAACTTCTGCCAGGACAACCGGTTCCAGAACGGCGACCTGGACTTCGACGGGATCCCTTACCAGGCAGGCAAATGGCCGAACGGATCGAAGAACAACCCGACCTCGTTCCGGTATGCCGGGCCATTTGATGCCTCGGGCGCGACCTACCCGAGGATCCAGTTCGAGACCGACATCGCTGGCTCGGAGTTCCTGTGCAACATCTTCACCGGGCTGAACTGTGACGCCCCGCCGCTAAGCGCCAAGTTCTACCCGTTCTGGTCGCTGACCAATAAGCGCGGCCAGGGCATCGGAGCATTGTTCAAGGCACCGGATTGCATCTGGAACTTTGGCGCCAAGATACCCGGCGTCACCGAGCACACCTTCGGCCGGGACAAGCAGTATGGCGAGCCAGCCACCGCCGTTTTCGGCGGCACGCTGATCTCTGCCATTCAGGTCAATCCTGAAGTTAATCAGAAACTGGGCTGCCGGACGCTCGCCGAACCGGCCCACTAGAGGGCTGGGGGTGGTCCCGCCGCGCTCCGCGCGGCGGGACCACCGATTCGCATTAGCCGGGCCGCCGCTCTCGCGCTATCATCAGCGGCATGAACGCCGATTCCCGCAACCCCATGCTCCCGCCAGCCAAGCCCACGCTTGATGGCCTGGAGGACAAGTGGACGCGTGCGTGGGAAATGGGGCGGGTAGTACAAGTTTGACCGCTCCAAGAGCCGCGACGAGATTTACTCGATCGACACCCCGCCACTGACGGCGAGCGGCTCGCTCCACATCGGCCACGCGTTCTCCTACACCCAGACCGACCTGGTCGCTCGCTATCACCGCATGCGCGGCAAGGAAGTCTTCTATCCCATCGGCTGGGACGACAATGGCCTGGCCACCGAACGCCGGGTGCAGAACTACTACGGCATTAGCTGCAATCCGGCCCTGCCCTACGACCCGGACTTCGAGCCGCCAGGACCTGACCGACCCAAGAACTCCGCCCAGGTGCCGGTGTCGCGGCGCAACTTCATCGAACTATGCCGGCAGCTCACCGAGATCGACGAGAGCTCTTATGAGCAGGTGTGGCGTCAACTCGGCCTGTCGGTGGACTGGTCGACTGCCTACCGGACGATCAACGATGAGCCGACAGAGTTGTCGCAGCGAGCGTTCCTCCGGGCGATCGCTGACGGCGACGCGTACCAGGCGCTAGCCCCGGTGCTTTGGGATGTGACGTTCAAGACCGCCGTCGCCCAGGCCGAGATCGAGGACCGCGAGGCACCAGGCAGTTACTGGCGGCTGGCCTTCGGCCTGCCGGACGGTGCAGCGGGCACCGAGGTCACCATCGCCACCACCCGGCCAGAACTGTTGCCTGCGTGCGTGGCGCTCGTCGCGCATCCCAGCGACGAGCGGTACCAGCCATTTTTCGGAAAATACGCCATTACTCCGGTGTTCGGAGTGCGGGTGCCGATCCTGGCCCACCACTTGGCTGACCCTGGCAAGGGCACCGGTATCGCCATGGTGTGCACCTTTGGCGACATCACTGACGTGACCTGGTGGCGCGATCTGGCGCTGGCGACCAGGCCGGTGATCGGGCCGGACGGACGCCTGCTGGCCGAGACTCCGGACTGGATCACCGCTGAAGAAGGCCGCTTCGCCTACGCCGAGCTCGCTGGCCACCCGGCGAAGTCGGCCAGGAACCGGATGGCGGTGACGCTGGCCGCCGCTGGCGCACTGCGCGGCGACGCCGAGCCGATCGTGCACCAGGTCAAGTTCTACGAGAAGGGCGACGCGCCGCTTGAGATCATCAGCGCCCGGCAGTGGTACGTCCGCAATGGCGGCGGTGACCAGGCGTTGCGGCAGCGACTGTTCGACCGGGGCCGGGAGCTGACCTGGCATCCGCCGCACATGCGAGCCAGGTACGAAGACTGGGTGGCCGGGCTGACCGGTGACTGGCTGGTCAGCAGGCAGCGCTACTTCGGCGTGCCGATCCCGGTCTGGTACCCAGTGCGCGCGGACGGCAGCACTGACTACGACGCTCCGCTGGTGCCTGCCGACGATGCGCTGCCGGTCGACCCGGCCGCGCAGGCACCGCCAGGTTACGAGCCCGGCCAGCGAGACCAACCCGGCGGCTTCACCGCCGATCCCGACGTCATGGACACCTGGGCCACCTCGTCGCTGACGCCGCAGATCGCTGGCGGCTGGAGCAGGGACGATGACCTATTTCGCCGGGTCTATCCGATGGACCTGCGGCCGCAGGCACACGAGATCATCAGGACCTGGCTGTTTTACTCCATCTTGCGGTCGCAGGTGCTCGAGGACGTGCTCCCCTGGCAGCACGCGGCCATCTCGGGCTGGATCATCGATCCCGATCGCAAGAAGATGTCCAAGTCGACCGGCAACGTGGTCACTCCGGCAGCACTGCTGCACGAGTACGGTACCGACGCGATCAGGTACTGGTCGGCCAGCGCCAAGCTGGGCGTGGACACCACGTTCGACCTGGCGCAGCTCAAGATCGGACGGCGGCTGGCGATCAAGATCTTGAACGCGACCAGGTTCGTGCTCGGCTTCGACCAGCCGACCGGGCCTGACGCGGCTGTCACCGAGCCGCTTGATCTGGCGATGCTGGCCCAGCTCAGTGAACTGATCGGCCGGTGCACGGCCGCGTTCGAGTGCTACGACCACGCGTCCGCGCTCGGCTACGCTGAGCAGTTCTTCTGGCGGTTCTGCGACGACTACCTGGAGCTGGTGAAGTCCAGGGCGTACGGGGCTGACGTGGCGCCCGCGGCGGCCGGATCGGCGGTGATCGCACTGCGGCTGGCCCTGTCCGTGCTGCTGCGGTTGCTGGCGCCGGTGCTGCCGTTCGCCTGCGAAGAGGCGTGGTCGTGGTGGGCGGGTAGTGGATCAATTCATCGCTCGTCGTGGCCATCTGGTGCGGAGGTTGACGCGGTGACGTCCAGCCCGAACGCCATCGCCCAGGCCGCGCGACGGGTCGATGGTGCTGGGCTTAACGTCGCTGCTGCGGCCATCGGGGCGATTCGAAAGGCGAAGTCGGAGGCTCGACTTGCGCAGAAGGCTGACGTTGCTCGGCTGGTTGTTACTGGACCTGTTGCCGAACTGGACGTGCTTCGGTTGGTGCTCTCTGATGTGGTGGCTGCGGGACATGTTTTCGAGGTGGAACTGGTCGCTTCTATGGCTGCTGAGGTGGGGTACTCGGTGGAGTTCGGGGCGGCGGGTGCGGGGTAATCTTCAGGCATGGCAAAGGTCGAGCTTTCAGAGGATGAGTGGCGCAAGCGACTGACCCCGGAGGAGTATCAGGTGCTCCGCCAGGCCGGCACCGAGGCACCGTTCACCGGCGAGTACACCGACACCAAGACCCGTGGCGTCTACAAGTGCCGTGCTTGCGGAGCAGAGCTGTTCCGTTCCGACGCCAAGTTCGAGTCGCACTGCGGCTGGCCGAGCTTCTACCAGCCGTCCGAGGGTGACGCGGTGGTGCTGCTTGAAGACCGCTCGCTTGGCTCGGTGCGAACTGAGGTGCGGTGCGCCAACTGCGACGGGCACCTTGGGCACGTGTTCGAAGGCGAAGGCTACGAAGTGCCCACCGACCAGCGCTGGTGCATCAACTCAGTGTCGCTGACACTTGAGCCCGAGCCCGAGCCCAGCGCGTAGCCGGCTCGGCCGCTGCGCGTCGACGTCTAGATCCCGGCAAATCGGGCACGGGGGGTTAGCAGGTCGGGGGGCAGGTCTGTCAGGGTGGCGAGGCCGGCCTGGCGCATGGTGAGCTCGAAATCGGTGCGCAGGGCGCGGAGCACGTGCCGCACGCCGTCTTCACCGGCCAGGCCAAGCCCATAGGCGTAGGGCCGGGCGATCAGCACGGCGCGGGCGCCGAGCGCGACTGCCTTGAGCACGTCGGCGCCGGTACGGATGCCGCTATCGAAGAGCACGGTCAACCGCGACCCCACGGCTGCGGCGATCGGCGGCAGCGCGTCGAGCGCGCCCAGCCCGCCATCGACCTGACGGCCGCCGTGGTTGGACACCACGATCCCGTCCATCCCGGCATCGGCCGCCCGCCTTGCGTCGTCCACGGACATGATGCCTTTGAGCACGATCGGGCCGTCCCAGTGCTGCCGGAGCCAGGGCAAGTCTGCCCAGGTCAGGGACGGGTCGCCGAACATCTGCGCCCAATGCAGGATGGCCGCGCCCTGGCCAGCCGCGCCCTGGCCAGCCGCTGCCGAGCCTGCCCCCGGGTCCGGTAGGCCGGCCAGGAACGCTGGGTCGGACAGGTAGTTCTGGATTCCGATCCCCCGCAGGAAAGGCAGGTACCCGGCATCCAGGTCGTGCGGCCGCCAGCCGAGCATCCGAGTGTCGAGCGTCACCATCAGCACGCTGAATCCAGCGGCTTTAGCCCGGTCAAGCAGGCTGGCAGCCACGTCGCGATCCTTCGGCCAGTAGAGCTGGTACCAGCGCGACCCGGCACCGTTCGCCTCGGCGACCTCCTCGATCGAATAGGACGCCGCCGTCGACAAGATCATGGGCACGCCGAGCGCGGCGGCGACCCTGGCCACTGCCAGTTCGCCATCAGGATGCGCCAGCCTGAGCACGCCCACCGGCCCGAGCATGATCGGCGCCGCCAGTTCGGTGCCTAGCACCACCGACGCGTAGGACACCGCGCTGACGTCGGTCAGCATCTGCGGCACGATCCGCCAGCGCCGGAACGCGGCGGCGTTTTCCCGCACGGTGTCGCCACTGCCAGCGCCACCGTAGATATAGCCGAATGCCTCAGGTGCCAGCTGGTCCCGCGCCAGCAACTCAAGCCTGGACAAGTCGGCGGGCAGCGCGGGCACCGCGCCAGTCAGGCCGGCGAAGTAGATCTCGTCTTGGTAGCGCTCTAGCGGGCTGTTCATCCGAAGAGGTCGGGCTCCTTGGCGGTGACGTAATCCCAAAGCGGGCGGAACTGGAATTGCCCAGCCAGCGGGAAGCCTATCTGGCTGCGCACCAGCAGTGCAGTCTCCCGGTCGATGTGCCGCGGCTGGCCGGCCGCCATGGCCAGCAGTTGCGCCTGACAGGAGCGCTCCATCGTGACGAACCACCAGGCCGCTTCGCCGACCGACTCACCCACCGTGAGCAGTCCGTGGTTGGCCAGGATAACGGCCTTGTTCGAGCCGAGCGCGATGCCGATCCTGCGGCCCTCGTCAATGTCGTTGACCACACCGCGGTAGTCGTCGTAGCGGCCGTGGTCCTCGAAGAACGCGCAGGCGTCCTGGGTGATCGGGTCAAGGCCACAGTCCAGGCTGGACAGCGCCTTGCCGTGCACCGAGTGCGCGTGCGCGGCGGCGACCACGTCGGGCCGAGCCAGGTGCACCTGCGAATGGATGCAGAACGCGGCCTTGTTGACCGGCTGGTCGCCCTCGACCACGTTCCCCTCATGGTCGACGCAGATCAGGTCGGAGACCTTGATCTGGCGGAAGTTCAGGCCGAACGGGTTGACCCAGAATCGGTCTAGATGCTCAGGGTCGCGGGCCGTGATGTGCCCGGCGACGCCTTCGGAGAATCCGAAGCTACCGAAGATGCGGAACGCGGCCGCCAGTTCCTGCTTGCGGTGCAGCCGCTCCCGCTCGAAGTCGGTCTTCGTCTGAAGTTCGTCCACTGCGGTCATCGCGCTCTCCTCGCCAACTGCCGTACGGGCAACAGCTCCCATTTTGCTTTGGAATGAAACCATCGTGCTAGCTGCCGGCTCGCTCAACCTGGCTCTAAGCTCGGCTGCATGAGTGAGGACCTGAGCCCGGCCGAGCACGCGGCCGCCATCGACGCCGCCAGGCAGCGACTGATCGATTTCGTCCAGGGGTGCCAGGACGACCAATGGGAGTCCGCTCCGATCGCTGGCGATCCGCGCCCGGTGAGCGTGATCACCGATCATGTGGCGCACTCGTATGAGTACCTCGGCGACTGGATCGCCGACCTGCTGGCAGGCGGCTCACCGGAGGTCACCAGCGACATCGTGGACACGCTCAATGAGGCGCACGCGACGCGATCTGACAACTTGACGCAGGCCGCGGTGGTGGATCACCTGAAGGAGTCAGGCGATGCGCTGCTCGGTATCGTCAGCGGGCTGGAGCCGGCCCAAGTCGCCAGAGGCGACGGTCAGCTAGCCAGGTTCTTGATGGTCGCGACCAGGCATCCTGACAGCCATCGGGCCGAACTGGAAGCGGCACTTGGCCAGCTAGCCTAAGCTCGCCGCCGGGCGCTCCTGCCAGCGCTCAGGTGCGCGCAGGTTGTCGAAGCCGAATTGCCGGTACAGCGTGCGCTCAGGTGCGGTGCTCAGCACTTGCCGGATCCCGGCGACATCAGGATGACTGGTGGCGACTGCGGTGAGGAAGCTGCCAAGTCCGTGGCCACGGTGCTGCGGATCGATGAAGACGTCGCACAGCCAGGCGAACGTAGCCCGGTCGGTGACGTACCTGGCGAAGCCGGCCTGGCTGCCGTCGGCGGCGTAAAGACCGAAGACCAGCGAATTCTCGATCGCCCGCAGCATCGCCTCGTAAGTTCGGCCCTTCGCCCAGTAGCTCTCGTCACTGATCCACAGAAAGACCTGGTCCACGTCGAGCAGGGCGCGATCATCACTCACCCAATAGCCGAAAGGCCCGCCCTGCCGCATGTCCCCCGACCCTTCCCGTCCACCGGCGCTGCTGACCGGCGACAATGGCCATCATGCCAAGGGCCAACGAGGAAATCGCCGGGTTGCTACAAGAGTATGCCGACTTGCTGCAGATCACCGGAGGCGACCCGTTCCGAGCGCGCAACTACGAGAAGGCGGCCAAGTCAGTCGCCGGGTACAGCGGCGATGTCGGCCAGCTTGGCGTCGCCGCCCTCCAGCAGATCCCTGGAATCGGCAAGTCCATCGCGGCGAAGATCACCCAGTTTCAGCAGACCGGCGAGATCGCTGAGCTGGCGGAACTGCGGGCGAAGATCCCGGCCGGGGTCAGGGCGCTGACCAGGATTCCGGCGCTTGGCCCCAAGCGAGCGATGATCCTGCATACCGACCTCGGTATCAGCTCAATCGACGAGCTGGCCGCCGCGATCGACCAGGGCAGGCTGCGCGACCTCAGGGGCTTCGGCCCTAGGAGCGAGGAGAAGATCGCTCAGGGCATCGAACTGCTGCGCGGCCTCGATCAGCGGGCACCGCTGAACGTGGCCGCCGGCATCGCCGCCGAGATCGTATCGGTGATCAGCGCCGTGCCTGGCTGCGAGCGGTGCGAGTACGCCGGGTCGCTGCGCCGGTTCCGTGAGACCGTTGGTGACGTCGACATCCTGGCGGCGGCCGCGGACTCGGCACCGTTGATGGCGGCCCTGCTGGCAATGCCTACGGTCGTTGGGGTGATCGGCAGTGGTGATACCAAGACCTCGGTACGGATCAGCACCGAGCACGTGGGTCGGCCCGGCTCGATCCAGGTCGACCTGCGGGTCATCCCGGCCGACTGCTGGGGCGCGGCGATGCAATACTTCACCGGCTCCCAGGCGCACAACGTCGCGATCCGAGAGTTCGCGGTGCGCAAGAAGCTGAAGCTATCCGAGTACGGCCTGTTCGATGTCGAGTCCGGCACCAGGATCGTCAGCGCCACCGAGGACGAGGTATACCGGCAGCTCGGGATGGACTGGGTACCGCCGCCCATGCGCGAGGACAACGGCGAGGTGCGCGCGGCGCAACGGCACGAACTGCCGGTACTTGTGCAGGTCAGCGATATCAAGGGCGACCTGCACTCCCATACCAACCTGACCGACGGAGTCGCGTCGCTTGAGCAGATGGTGGCGGCGGCGCGAGCGCACGGCTACGCCTACTTCGCGGTCACCGACCACGCGCCAAACCTGTTCATGCAGCGCATGACCATCGACAAGATGCTTGAGCAGCGGGAACAGCTGCGCCAGCTGGAGGCGGTGCTCGCCGCCGACGGCGGCAAGCCCATCAGCCTGCTACACGGCACCGAGCTCAACATTGACCAGAACGGCGACGTTGACTGGCCGCAGGACATCTTGGCCGGGTTCGATCTTTGCGTAGCGTCGGTGCACTCGCACTTTGACCAAACTCGCGCCGAGGTGACCAGGCGCTTCATCCGGGCCTGCGAGAACCCGGGGGTCCACGTGATCGGGCATCCCACCGCCAGGCGGCTCGGCCGGCGAGCCGGAGTTGACGTGGACTTCACCGAGTTGTTCCGCGCCTGCGCCGAGACCGGGACGGCATTGGAGATCAACTCTCAGCCCAACCGGCTCGATCTGCCCGCTGACCACATCAAGGCGGCCAGGGACGCCGGGGTGAAGTTCGCCATCGATACCGACTCGCACGCCGTCGGTGCGCTTGACCTGCTCCGCTTCGGCGTCGGTACCGCCCAGCGCGGCTGGCTCAGCGTCGACGACGTGATCAACGCCTGGCCGCTTGACCGGCTGCTTGGGTTCCTGGCCAAAGGCCAGTAGCATCCGGTCGCTAGCGCCTGGTCGCCGGGGCGTTGGCCGCCCAGTTGGGCGCTTCCCCGGCGGCCCAGCGCCGCACGTTCGCGGCGAAGACGGCCGCGCTGCGGTAGAACATCTCGCGGGTCAGCCCGCCTATGTGCGGGGTGGCGATCACGTTCGGATGCCTGAGCAGCGCCGAGCCTGGATCAGGCGGCTCGACCGGGTACACGTCCAGGCCAGCCGCGCCGACCTGACCGCTATCCAGTGCCGCCAAGAGCGCGTTCTCATCGACCAGACCGCCTCTGGCGACGTTGACGAAGATCGCGCCCGGCTTCATCGCCGCGAAGGCGGCCGCGTCGAACATCTTGGCGTTACTGCCGTCGTACAAAGCGCAGCACACCACCGCATCACACTGGCCAAGGACGTCGCCCAGCTGATCAGGCCCGGCGATCTGCTGCACCGTCGCTGGGCCGCCGCGCGCGGGATGCGCGCGGACCCCGATGAGCTTCGTCCCGAATGAAGCCAGCCGTGGTGCGAGCGCCGAGCCAAGCGCACCGAGACCGACAATCGCGACAGTCGCGCCAAGCAGCGACGCGCCCGTGGGCCTGCCCTCCCACCGGCCGCTGGCCAGCACGGCCCGCGCGTCATCCAGCTTGCGCAGCAGCGCGAGCAGGTGCAGTACCGCAAGCTCGGCCGTGCTTTCCGCGTTGCCGCCGGTCTCGCCGGGGATCCTGGCGACCCAGACGCCTAGTTCGGTGGCCCGGTCAAGGTCGACCTTCTCCAGGCCGACGCCGTATTGCTGGACCAGGCCAAAGGTGCCGGCCTGCAGTACCGCCGCATCGATCCGCTCGCCGAGCGGGCAGACCACGTCGACACCGGCCAGGTGCGCGGACGCCTGGGTGGTCGGGCAACTCCTGATCGTCCACCCGGGCAGCAGCGCGCCGACCGCGGTCCAGTCGCACTCGGCAGTGAACCGTTCCCGGCAGAACAGGATGGTCTTGGCGCTCACGCCAGGCTGTCGACCAGCTCGCCGACCGTCTTGCGCCGACCGGTATAGAACGGGATCTCGACCCTGGTGTGCCGGCGCGCCGTGGCGGCACGCAGATGCCGCATCAGATCGACGATCCGGTGCAGCTCGTCAGCTTCGAAGGCGAGCATCCACTCGTAGTCGTTCAGCGCGAAGCAAGCGACGGTGTTGGCGCGTACGTCCGGGTACTCACGGGCCATGTGACCGTGCTCGGCCAGCATCGCGCGCCGCTCGCTGTCGTCAAGCAGGTACCACTCGTAGGACCGGACGAACGGGTAGACGCAGACGTAGTTCTTGGGAGTCTCGCCGGCCAGGAAGGCCGGAATGTGGCTCTTGTTGAACTCGGCCGGCCGGTGCAGCGCCATCGCCGACCAGACCGGCTCGCAAGCCCGGCCGAGCCTGGTCCGCCGGAATCTGGCGTACATCTCCTGCAGGTCATCGGCGGTCGGGGCGATCCACCAGAACATCAGGTCGGCGTCGGCGCGCAGACCCTGGAGGTCGTAGCAGCCCCGGGTCTCGACGTCCTTGCCCGCCGCCTGATCGAATAGATCGGCGACTTCGGAGGCGAGCGCCTCCCGGTTCGCCGTGTCGATGGCCGCCCGGTCGGTGAGACGGAACACGGACCACATGGTGTACCGGATGAGCTGATTGAGCTCCCGTGCCTTGGGCTTGGACGCGTGCGCTTGATCACCGTGCTCTGCTGCCATGGCTCTATTCTCAGGCACGCACGTGACCGATCCGGCCGTGACCGTTGGCTGCCTGGCGTGCATGCAGGTAGGCAGCGATCTGTTCGGCAGCCAGCCGGGCTGAGGCCAGGCACGCGGGGATGCCGATGCCGTCGTAGGCGGCCCCGCAGACCGCCAGGCCGTCGAGGGCGCGGACCCCGGCCCTGATCCGGCTGACCCGGTCCAGCTGGCCGACGGTGTACTGCGGCAGGCCGCCGCCCCATCTGGTCACCCTGGTATCCACCGGCGTGCCTGTCACCCCGGTCGCCGCGGCGAAGTCGGCCGCGGCGACCGCGGCAAGCTCGGCGTCATCGCGCTGCAGCACGGCCTCCTCGCCGATCCGGCCGACCGAGCAGCGCACCAGGTGCAACCGGCCGGCCGACGTGGCTGGCGTGGCCGCGTCGATTAGGTGCGGCCACTTGACGGTGCTGAAGGTGACGGCCTTCACGAGGCGGCCATCGACGGCGGGGACCAGGTAACCACTGCCGGTGAGCGGGCCGGGGAAGGCGTCCGCCGGATACGCCAAAGTGACAATGGCCATGCTCGCGTACTCGATGGCGGCCAGGTCGGCGGCGATCGCTGTCGCTGCGGCCAGTTGGCCCACTCGCCGGCTGCAGGCCGAGCCGGCAGCGCGAGCACCACAGCATCGGCGCTGACCAACTCGGGCGCGATCGTCGGGCCGACGGTGACCTGCCAGCCGGTCGCGGTGCGGGCCAGCTCGCGCACCGTCGCCTTAGTGCGCACGATGGCGCCGCTCGCCCGCGCCAGCACTGGCGGCAAGCTGCCAAGGCCGTCAGCCAAGGTAGTGAAAACTGGCGGCGGCGCGGTCACCGCGGCGCCAGGCTTGGCGGGCGGCGGTAGCAGTTCATTGACGGCGTCGCCAAGACTGCGGTGCCGTCGCGAGGCTTGCGCCAAAGCCGGCAGCGTCGCCTCATAGGAGAGCTGATCGGGCAGGCCCGCGTAGACGCCGCCGAGTAGCGGCTCGACCAGGCGATCGACGACCTCGGAGCCGAATCTGGCCGACACGTAGTCAGCCACCGGCACGTCGCCGTCCCTGACCGTCGCAGGCAACGTGGCGTCTTGGCGGGCGCGGGCCAGCCCGTCGGCCGAGACAATGCGCGTGCCGGCGAGCTCGGCCAGGTCGCCAGGCACGCCCATGAACTGGCGTCGCGGCAACGAACGGAAGGTGCCGCTTGTCCAGATTCTGGCAGCCGTGGTGCCTGGGGATCTCAGCTGGTCAGCTAGGCCCAGTTCGGTGATGAGATCGATCCCCTCTGGTCGCCTGGCAAGCAGCGCCTCGGCACCGGCGTCGACTCCGATCCCGGCCACCTCGCCGACCGCTAGCTTGCCGCCGATGCTGGCGGCTGACTCAAGCACGATTACCTGAGCCGCCTGGTCACGCAGGTAGTAGGCGGCGGCGAGGCCAGCGATCCCGGCACCGACCACGACCACCGTGCCGCTCGGCTGAGTTGGCTGCCGACTCATGAGCGCTGATCGCCTCCCTGGCTAGCTCGCCTGGTCCCAGTCGAAGCTATCGCCAATCCGGCGCAGCTCGGCCCGGGTTGCCGCATCGCACAGCGCGCCGTTCAGGCCGGCCAGGTAGCTGTCCTGCGCTCGGGCGCCAAGCGCCAGTGCCGTGGTGTATTCCGACCCGAGATCGGTGCTGAACATGGCCGGGTCGTCGGTGTTCACTGTGCACTGGACCCCGGCCGCCAGCAGGGCTGGCAGCGGATGGTCGGCGAGCGAGGCGACTACGCCGGTGCGCACGTTGCTTGTCGGGCACACGTCAAGCACGATGCCACGGTCGGCTAGCTCAGCCAGCAGCGCCCGGTCCTGGACCGCCCGGATGCCGTGCCTGATCCGGTCGGCCCCGAGCACCTCAAGTGCGCCCCTGATCGACGCGGGGCCTTCGGCCTCCCCGGCGTGCGGCACTGAGCCGAGGCCGCCGTCCTTGGCCCGCTCGAATGCGCGCTGGAAGAGCTCAGGCGGATATTTGGCTTCTGAGCCGCCCAGGCCAATGCCCACGATGCCGCGATCGCGATTCGCCAGCGAATGGGTGACGGTGAGCTCGGCGGCTTCCATCGGGTAGCCACGCGGAATGTCCGGCGTCAGATTGACCTGGACTCCGTGCACTTGCCGCGCCTCTTCGGCACCATCGCAGAAGCCGGCGAATACTTCCTCCCACGGCACTCCGCGCTCGGCCGCCTCGGCAGGACTGAAGATGCCCTCCAGGTAGACCGCACCGTGCCCGGCCGCCTCGGCGGCGTAGTCCAGTACGACCTGCCGGAAGTCCCGTTCGGTTCGCAACGCGCTCGTGGTCAGCATCCACACCTGCAGGAAATGCGGGAAATCCCTGAACTCATATACCTTGGCCAGCTCGTCAGCTGACTCGGCAGGCAGCGCGACGCCATTGCGGCCAGCGATCTCAAGCAGGGCGGCGGGCCGAACCGTGCCCTCCAGGTGGACATGCAACTCGATCTTCGGGAAAGTCACCGCTTCATCCTTGCCGTCTGGGCGCGCGTGAGCACCGCATTAGCCTGCGGATAGGCCGGAGCGCAGGCAACATTTTGGTAACTGTCGCAATTCATTTCGATTGGCGCGAAACCTGCGTGCCGACCGCTGCGTCCGAGCAGCATGAGCCGTTCTTCCTGCACCACCGGCGCCCGCAAGGTCCAGCCCAGGGCACCGCACCCACCTGCCGTCGACCGAGTCCAGGCCGGCGCTTCGATCCCGGCGGCCAAGCGTCGTCGCCCTGTGCTCACCATCGTGGCTGTGCTCGCCGCCTGCGGCGGCGCCAGCGTGCTGGTTGCCGCTTGTTCAGGTGCCGCCCAGCCTAGTGCCGCGGCCCGCCGTGAGGCCGCGGCCCCGGTGCCCGCAACCGGGGGGGTGGGGACGGTGAACGGCCCGGTATATGGCGCCGCTGGGCAGTCAGGGAGCACCAAGTCGGCCACCGTGACCGGCCTGGTCAAGCTGGTGCCTCAGCAAAGCATCATTTACACCGCGAACCTCACCCTCCGGGTCAAGGACGTGACCGTCGCCGCGAGTACTGCCACCACCGACGTCACCTCGGTCGGCGGCTACGTGGCCAGCGAGAACCAGTCGATCCCCACCGGCAAGCACGGGGTCGGCCAGGTGATCTTGACCCTGAAGATCCCGGTGACCAGCTACCACGCCACCTTGACCACGCTGGACGCCCTCGGTCATCCGCTGGCCTTTAGCACCCAGGCACAAGATGTCACCCAGCAGGTCGCTGACGTGTCCAGCCGGGTCGCCTCCGCGCAGGCCGCGATCAAGCAGCTTCGGGCGCTGCTATCCAAGGCGGGCAGCGTCGGGCAACTCCTGTCTGTGCAGGATGAGATCAACCTGCAGGAAGCCTCGCTTGAGTCGTTGCTCGCGCAACAGCAGGCGCTCGCGCACGAGACCAGCTACGGCACCGTCACGCTGGTGCTGCTCGGGCACCACACGCCGACCATGAAGAAGCTGTCGAAGAAGCACCACGGCCTGATCGGTGGCTTGATCGTCGGCTGGAAGGCACTCAAGGTCGTGGTGATCTGGCTGCTGACCGCGCTCGGCGCGATGTTGCCTTTCGCCATTCCGGTCGCGGTGATCGGCGGCCTGATTGTGTTCGCCCGCCGCCGGATGCTGCGGCGCCGGACCCCGCCTGCCACCACGTCCTGATCCAGCGGTTCCTGCTCGGCCGGCCGTCGCTCAGCCAGGCTCGCGCCTAGCTGAGCGGCCGGGCGGGTACCGAGTGCACCAGGTCAGTAAGCCTTGCCAGCATGTCGGGGTCGGTGTCAGGCAGCACGCCGTGACCGAGATTGAAGATGTGGCTCTCCGCCATCCGGCCCTTAGCGAGCACGTCCCTGGCCCGCTCCTCGATCACCGGCCAGGGGGCCAGCAGCACGGCCGGATCGAGATTGCCCTGCAGCGCCTTGCCCGGCGACACCCGGTACACGGCCTCGTCCAGCGATACCCGCCAGTCCACCCCGACCACGTCGGCCCCCGCTTCACCAAGCAGCCTGAGCAGTTCGCCAGTACCGACGCCGAAGTGAATCCTGGGCACGCCCGAGTCGGCGAGCGCGCTGAAGATCCGCGCGCTGACTGGCAGCACGCTGGTGGTGTAGTCCTGCGGGCTGAGCAGCCCGGCCCACGAATCGAACAACTGGATGGCCGAAGCGCCCGCCGCCACCTGGACGCTGAGGAAGGAAATGGTGATATCGGCAAGCCGGTCGAGCAGCGCGCGCCACAACACCGGGTTGCCGTACATCAGCGCCCTGGTCCGGTCGAAGTTCTTCGACGGCCCGCCTTCGATCAAGTAGCAGGCCAAGGTGAAGGGGCCGCCGGCGAATCCGATCAGCGGCGTACCGCCGAGCTCAGCGGTCAGCAACTTGATGGCTGCGGTGATGTAAGGCACGTCGTGCGGGTGCAAGTCACGTAGCACCGCGAGGTCGGCCTCGGTACGGATCGGCTTTTCGATCACCGGGCCGACGCCCGGCGAGATCTCCACCCCCACGCCGATCGCGCGGAGCGGCACCACGATGTCGCTGAACAAGATCGCCGCGTCCACCCCGTACCGGCGCACCGGCTGCAAGGTGATCTCGGTGATCGTCTCGGGGTTCGAGCACGCTTCCAGCATGGCCACACCAGCCCGCAGTGCCCGGTATTCCGGCAGGGACCGGCCTGCCTGGCGCATATACCACACCGGTGCGTGCGAGGTTGGCTGACGTCGGCAGGCTCTGATGAAAACCGAGTCCGTTGGCTGGCTATCCACGCCTGGGATCGTCTCACAGCCGTCAGCGGCAGGCGGCACCGAACGGCTTTAGCGGCGAAACGCCCAGATGACACGCCGTTATAGATCCACGGAATGCGGTCAGGTCCATGTCAGCATCGATGCATGGGGCGGATCAGGCGAGCCCGCCGAAGACGAGCGAAGCAGGAGCAGCAGATGATCGATGCATATCGCGACTGCCCTGGCTGCGGCGCCCCGCGCGAGTTCGCCCAGCTGCACCCCGAGCCCGAGCGCTGCCCCGATGTGGCCGGCGGCCGCTGCCCCGAGTGGTTCTGCACCGACTGCGGCGCCAGCTTGCTGCTCGAACTGCTGCCCACCCGCCTTGGTCAGCGGGCCGACCTCGGCCAGGTGGCATGAGGATGCGATGCCTCCACCTCGCGCGCTGAGGCCTGCGGCAGTGCCTGAGCGCGGGCACGGTCCAGGCGACTCAGTCTTCCACCACGCGGTGGCAGAGGTTGAGGCTGGCATCGCGAGCCAAGCCCGGGTCAGAGCCGAGGTGAGCTTCGAGTCCGAGCCACCGCCTCGGCGGCTGGCACCGCAAGCCATGGCGATAGCGGCCACGGTGGAGGTAGCCGACTCCGAAATCGGGGTAGGACGCTTTGTACTGCTCTACGATCCCGCCGGGCAAGATGGTTGGGCCGGACCCTTCCGGGTGATCGCCTACCTACAAGCCGAGCTCGAACCCGAGATCGCCGCCGACCCGCTCATCGGTCAAGTCGGCTGGAGCTGGCTGATCGAGGCATTGGAGGCCAGGCTGGCGGACTACGCCGCGACTAGCGGTTCGGTCACCACAGTGGTGACCGAAGGCTTCGGCGCGAAGCAAGATCAGCCAGTCGCCACCGATTTCGAAATGCGCGCCTCGTGGTCACCGCTGAGCGACAGCCAAGGCAGCTACGGGCTAGACCGGCACCTCGCTGCCTGGGTTGACGCGCTTTGCGTCGCCTGCGGCGTGCCGCCGCTGGCACCTGGCGTGGCCCAGCTTCGCCCGGCGGCAGGCCGACCACCATGGCCAAGGCATCATTCGTGAGCGTTCCGCTGCTTGAGCCCCGCGAGGGGCTGCCACCGCTTGTCGCCACCGCCGCCGACCTGGCGCAAGCCACCGCCAGGCTCCGCGCGGGGACCGGGCCGGTCGCCGTCGACGCCGAACGGGCGTCTGGCTTCCGCTACGGCCACCGAGCCTTCTTGGTGCAGTTCCGCCGCGCAAGGCCGGCACCGTCCTGGTCGATCCGGTGACCTGCCCTGACCTGACTGAGCTTGATGCCGCCCTGGCCGACACCGAGGCCGTGCTGCACGCAGCAGGCCAGGACCTGCCTTGCCTGACCGAGCTCGGTTACCGACCGCGACTGCTATTCGATACCGAGTTCGCCGGCCAGGCTGCTCGGCTACCCTCGCGTCGGCCTAGGCACCCTCAGTAGAAGAAGTACTCGGCCTGGTACTGGAGAAGAGCCACTCGGCTGCCGACTGGTCCACCAGGCCGTTGCCGACCGAATGGCTCAAATACGCCGCCCTGGACGTCGAAGTCCTGGTGGAGCTGCGCGATGCCCTCGCCGACCAGCTCGCCGAAGAGGGCAAATCGGATTGGGCCGAGCAGGAGTTCGCCGCCATCCTGGCCGCCAAGCCTGCGCCACCCAGGGCCGATCCGTGGCGGCGGACCTCAGGCATCCACCGGGTCAGGAGCAGGCGCAGCCTGGCCATCGTGCGTGAACTCTGGCACGAGCGAGACCAGATCGCCCAGCACCGCGACATCTCACCGACCAGGATCCTGCCGGACGCCGCGATCGTCGACGCCGCCCGTGGGGTGCCAAGCACCATGGACGAGCTGATGAAGCTGACCGGCTTCACCGGCCGGGGCGCTCGCCGCTACGGCCAGGAGTGGCTGCGCGCGATCCGGCGAGCCAAGGCCCTGACCGACGACCAGCTACCCGAGTCCTCGGCCCCGCCGAGCGATGGACCGCCGCCGGCGCACCGTTGGGCCGAGCGCGACCCCATCGCCGCCAAGCGGCTAACAGCCGTCCGGGCGGCCGTCGCGGCCCTGGCCGACGCCAGCCACCTGCCAGCCGAGAACTTGCTCGCTCCCGACGCCGTGCGCCGCCTAGCCTGGCAGCCACCCGATCCGCTCAGCCACGAAGCAGTAGCTGATGAACTCCGCCGCTACGGTGCCCGCCCCTGGCAGGTCGACGTCACCGCCGTCCCGATCAGCATGGCCCTCCTCAGGCTGATCGAAAAAGGCGACGCCTAACCCCGGCCTTGACCTGGTAGTGCCACGCGTTCTGAGGTCACAATGGCAGAGCGGCCGTAATCGGCGCTCTGGCCGCGCGAGGATGCCGAAAGGACTGATTGCCGTGCGAAAGATTGCTCTTGCCGTTTTAGTCGCTTCCGCGATAGCGGTGCCGGCCACCGTGCTGGCCCCGGTCGCCCAGGCCTCGGGCACTTGCACTTCCACTATCTCAGTCGCGAACGTCTACGTGCACAGCACGATGACCGCCAAGGTGCCGGGGACCTGGACAACTAAGTGCACGGCGATCTTCGCGAGCTGGAACATGCAGGGTGGACCGGGTTACGGCCACTACGCCGGCAGCTGGAATTTCTCCAGCGGCACGATCAATCAGGACTCTTATTACGACCCTGAGATCGATCCACTCGGCAAGTATCAGGCCTCGCCAGCAGGCGCTCAGGACAGTGACGGCGATGACGTCGCGCAGGGGACGGTTTACTTCGAGATCCGGCTGTCAAGCAAGGTCACCATTTCTGGCTACCGGGCCGGTCACTATGTGTTCGTCAGAGCCGACGTCACCCGCTTCAGCACGAGCGTGCACTCGGGCCAAGGTGGCTGGGTTTCCTGGACTGACCAGCCGGTGACCTTCACGAGTTGGGCCAACGGCTGGCAAAGCGCTGGAACCAGGTGGAGCACCAGCACCGGGCTCACCAAGTACCTGAAGATCTATGCGCCTACCCGGCGAAGCTTCCGCGCGGCCGTGTCCACCGGGTCGACGATCTGGGGCAGCATGTCCAAGGCGTTCCGCAGCTAGCGCGGCCGCGCTCAGGCGCTCTTTCGTAGCGAAGGCAGGTCACAGGGCCGGACGGAGCCTGGCCGGGATACCCCTACGCACGGCAGTGGCGCCACCGAGGGCGGATAGTCGGGGAAGCAGTGCAGCAGGATCTCACAGTCGCAGCCGCCGCCACGCAATTGGAGTTGGCGCAGCAGCCCACCGGGCTGAGCGGCACGCAGGTCGCGCCAGCGGATGGTCCATCGGTAGCTGCCATCACAGCCGAACTCGGTGATCATGCGCAGCAGGTAGCAGCGCAGGCACTCCAGCTCACCGGGAGCGGTTAACCGCTGCGCCAATTCGGCGAGTTCTGCTTCGACTGGGGTGGTCGGGTCGTCGGTCATCTTTACTCCTGACGGGAATAGGTGCTCAGCCGACTTTGTATCGCATCCCTACGACAGTCGTTATTCGGTCAGGTCGTGATGTTCGGCTGAGGCCAGGACGCCACCCGCCGACTGCAGCACCAGAAAGGCGCCTTTCGCCAGCGGCGGCACCGGCAGCCGTTCGCCAGGCACGCAAGCACCAGCCGCGTCGCGCGTCCACCCCGCTTCGGCACCGAACGCGGCGTAGGCAGTGTCTGCGATCACGCCAAGGTTCTCGTTGTGCGCGCAGATCAGCGTCGGTAGGCCCGCCGACGCCAGGTCAGCTACCCGGCGCTGCAGTGCGGTCGAGCCCGCTAGCTCGGCTACGCCGTTGGCGGCCTTCTCGGCGGGCATTGTGAAGGCGGGCTCCACTTCGATCTGGACTCCGAAAGCCATCGCGTACGGACGGACGGTCGCGACGCAGCGCTCTGCGGCCGAAGTGAGCACCCGGCAGCGGCCGTAGCTGGCCAGCAGTTCGGCTAGCAGCTTGGCCTGGGCCTCGCCCCGAGGGTCAAGTGACCTCGCCAAATCCGCGGCCCGATCTGCGTGCTTGACCCCAGCCTGCGCATGGCGAAGCAAGATGAGCGGAACGCAGTCAGCCGGGCCAGCGGTGAATTCGTCGAGCAACACGACGTCGCGCTGGTAAGACAACTGCCCGGCCACTTGCGCCAAGGGCAGCCAGGTCAGCTCATCGACCTCATCGTCAGGCACGAAGCCGACCGACTCCGTGCAGCGAGCGGCCCAGTACGTCACCTGCTTGGTCCTGCCATCGATCTGATAGACCGACTCGGTTAGGCGGCGTCCGAGCGTGATCCGCAGGCCGGTCTCCTCCGCGACCTCCCTGGTAGCGGTCTGGAGCACATGCTCACCGCGCTTGGCCTTGCCCTTCGGATAAGACCAGTCGTCATAGCGCGGCCGATGCACAAGCACGATCTCCGTGCCGACCGCGCCAGAGCGCCAGACCACAGCACCGGCCGCCAGGATCGGATGCGCCGGTGGCTGGTCAGCCATGGCGTTCCGACGCGGAAAGCCTGCTCTTGCCTGTCACGACATCGGCATCAGCACGGCTTTGCCTGGTCTTGATGAGGTGGTCCTGCAGATCGATCAGCGGCTTGCCCGCGGCGTCGAGGTGATGCCTGGTCCAACTGCCGTCAGGGCCGAGCCACCAGGACGCGACGCCGTCGTTCATGGCGAGATCGATCAGGGCGCGCAATTCCCGCTTCTGGCTCGAATCGGTCACCCGGATCAGCAATTCCACCCGCCGGTCCAGGTTGCGGTGCATCAGGTCGGCGCTGCCGATCCAAACATCGTCATCGCCATTGCCACCAGGGCCGAACGCATAGATCCTGGAATGCTCAAGGAACCGGCCGACAACGCTGCGCACCCTGATGTTCTCTGACAGGCCAGGAACCCCAGGCCGCAGCGAGCAGATCCCGCGCACCCACAAGTCGGTCGGCACGCCGTCAAGCGACGCCCGGTACAGCGCGTCGATGATCGCTTCATCGATGATCGCGTTGCACTTCATCTGGATCCTGGCGGGCTTGCCCGCCCTGGCCAGCCGCCGCTGCGCGTCGATCTGCCTGATCAGCCCTGATCGGAGCCCAGCAGGCGCGACCAGCAGCCGCTGGTAGTCGGTCCGACGGCTATACCCGGTGAGGTGATTGAACAGATCGGTGATATCTTCGCCGACTTGCCGATCGGCGGTGAGCAACCCGTAGTCCTCGTAGAGCCGAGCGGTCTTGGGATGATAGTTACCAGTGCCGATGTGGCAGAACCGGCGCAGCGACCCGTCCGACTCTTCCCTGACCACCAGCACCATCTTGCAGTGCGTCTTGAGCCCGACGAAGCCGTATACCACGTGGCAGCCAGCCTGTTCGAGCTTGCGCGCCCAGGCGATGTTGGCTTCCTCGTCACCACGCGCCTTGATCTCAACGACGACCACGACCTGCTTGCCGGCCTCGGCGGCGTCGATCAGCGCGTCCACGATCTCCGAGTCACCGCTGGTCCGATACAGAGTGTGCTTAATAGCAAGCACCCGTGGGTCAGCGGCCGCCGACGTGACCAGCCGCTGCACGCTGGCCGCGAACGAGTCGTAAGGCAGGTGCACCAGCACGTCCCGGTCCGACAGGGTGGCGAAAACGCTGCGATCCTGCGGAAGCGCGCCTTCAGCTGGCACGAAGGCGGGGAACTTCAGCCTGCGGATGTCGAGGTCGGCGATGGCCGACAGGCCGCTCAGGTCCAGCGGGCCAGGCAGCCGGTAAACCGCCCGCTCGTCCACATCGAGTTCGGTCACCAGCTTGTTAAGCACGTCGCTTGAGATGGTCTCCTCAACCTCGAGCCTGACCGCCGGCTCGAACCTGGTGCGCATCAACTCCCGCTCCAGTGACTGGAGCAGGTTCTCGGTGACATCTTCGTCAATTTCGAGATCGCGGATTCTGGTCACACGGAACGCGTGGTGCTCGATCACTTCAAGTCCGGCGAACAGCTCGTCCAGATGCGCGGCGATGACGTCCTCAAGCGGCACGAACCGGCTCGGCGACACGGTCAGGAACCGTGGCAGCAAAGGCGGCACCTTCACCCGCGCGAACAAAGTCAGCCCTGATTTGGGGTCAGCCACCATCACGGCGAGGCTCAGCGACAGACCGGAAATGAATGGGAATGGATGGGCCGGGTCCACCGCCAGCGGCGTGAGCACCGGATAGATCCGCTCCTTGAACAGCCGCTGCAGCCTGGACTGCTCGTCAGGAAGCAGCTCCTTCCACCGCAAAATTTCAATATTTGCCTCGGCGAGCGCGGGCAGCAGCAGCTCGCTGAAGCAACGTGCGTGCCGGTCGGCTAGGTCCCGCGCCAAGTCGAGCGTGTTCTCCAGGATCTGATCAGGAGCTTTGCCGGTGACGCTCTCGACCGGCAGGCCGGTCGCCATCCGCCTGATCCGGCCGGCCACCCGCACCATGAAGAACTCATCGAGCGCGCTGGCGAAGATCGATTCGAACCGCACCCGCTCAAGCAGCGGTACCTTAGGGTCTTCAGCCAACTCGAGCACCCGCTGGCTGAAGTGCAGCCAGCTCTCCTCGCGGTCAAGGTAACGATCCGCTGGCAGGTCAGCGGCCAGCTGCAGGCGCTCGGAGCCAGTCACGGCGTCTTGGCCAACGCCCGCCAGCACTGCCCTCGCACGCTCGCCGTCGTCATCGGCCGGTCCAGTCAGCTCCATGCCCTGCTCAGCCACTACGTCCCCGTTGCCGTCGGTAAGGTGTTGCTGCCCGAACTCCTGCCCAGAAGCCATGTTGCTATCCTCCCCAAGCCGACCCTGATCCAATACCTCGGCATAGCGGTCGAACGGAGAACATCAGATGCACATAGGAACATCCTTGCCCGAGCCCGAGGGGCCGCAGGCGCTCGCGGTACTCCGTGACAACCTCAAGCAGGCCGCCGATGACGGGTTCGCGTCGGTCTGGATGCCGAACATCTTCGGCCTGGACGCGATCACCGCCCTCGCGGTCGCCGGACAGGGCATCAGCGGCATCGAGATCGGCACCGCGGTCGTGCCGACTTATCCGCGGCACGCCGCCGCGCTCGCCCAGCAGGCACTCACCGCCGCGCTGGCGCTGAACGGGCAGCTCACGCTGGGGATCGGACTATCGCACCAGATCGTCATCGAAGACATGTACGGGTACAGCTTCGCCAAGCCCGCCGGGCACATGAGCGAGTACCTGTCGATCCTGCTGCCACTGCTAGCGGGCGACCAGGCCAGCTACGCCGGCCCCACCATGCGGGCAGCGATCGGGCTGTCCACGCCAAGGACCGGCACCGTGCCCGTGCTACTCGCCGCGCTCGGCCCGCAGATGCTGAAACTGGCTGGCGAGCGCACGGACGGCACGATCTTGTGGATGACCGGGCCGGCCACGGTTCGTGACTACATCGTTCCGACGATCAACGCGGCGGCCCAGGCGGCAGGCCGACCTGCCGCTCGGGTCGTCTGCATACTGCCCGTCTGCGTCACTGATGACGCCGAAGCCGCTACCGCGCGAGCGGCAGGCGTGTTCGAGATCTACGGGCACTTGCCGTCCTACCGGGCCATGCTCGACCGCGAGGGTGCGACCGGCCCAGCCGACGTGGCCATCGTCGGCGACGAGGACACCGTTGCGAGGCAGATCCTGGCACTGGCCGACTACGGCGTCACCGACTTCGTGGCCGGCGAATTCGCCACCGGCGCGGACCGGCAGCGTACCCGCGACCTGCTCAAGCGACTGATCGTCGGATAATCAGTGACAGACCAGAACAGCTCGACCGATCAGCGGCCGGCTGTCGGAGCCGGCGATTACGCTGCCGCCATGGCGGTAACCGAAACCCAAATCGGCAGCATCAGGGAAGACATCCGGGTGCTCAGCGACACCGTGTCGCACATCCTGATCCGAGTCGAGCATCACGATGTCCGCTTCGACCGAATCGAACAACGCCTAGGCACCATCGACCGACGCCTAGACAACCAGGACCGGCGCTTCGACGGAGTCGACCGGCGGCTAGACAAGATGGACCGGCGCTTCGAGGCGATCGGCGAGAAGTTCGTCGCCATCGACCAGCGCTTCGACGGAATCGACCAGCGCTTCGACGGGATCGACAGCACGCTGCGGGAGATCCTTGAGCTGGTCAGGAAGCAGCCTCAGCCGAACTGATTCGGGACCGGCTGGTCAGTCGTCCGCGCGGTCGAGGCCGCAGGCGGCGTGGATGGCGGCACGGCTGGCCAGCTTGACCCGTGCGCCCCGGCCGAGGGAGGCGGCGAGTTCTTTCTCGGCATTCTCGATCTTGAGCCAGTCGGCGTAGCTGACCGGCTTGATGCCGCGCGCAGCTAGCAGCGCGGCAAACTGAGACGACCAGGGCTGGTCAGGATCGGCGTGCGGCTCCGATCCGCTGGCTGCGCTGCCCTCGGGGAGCCGGAGCAGCCCGGCCCTGGGCAATTGCACATCGTCCGGCCCCGGACCACCGGCCAAGTCGGCGAGCAACGATCGCACAGTTTGGGCAGCATCGGACTTGTTCGTACCGATCACCCCGGTCGGACCCCGCTTGAGCCAGCCGGCCACGTACTCCCCCGGCAGTGGTCCGCCATCGGACCCGAGCACCCGACCCTCAGCATTGGGCACGGTATGCGAGCGGTCGTCGAACGCCACGCCAGGCAGCGGCACGCTCTGGTAGCCCACGCTGCGCAGCACCATTTGCACCGGCAGCGTCTCAAATTCACCGGTCCCTGACAGTTGCCCGCCCGCGTGCAGCCTGGTGCGCTCGACCGTCAGCCCTTCGACCCTTTCTGATCCTAGAATTTCCACCGGGCTCAGCCAGAAGCGCAGGGTCAGCTTCCTGGCCGCACCGGCCGCCGGGCGCGCCGTCCAGTCGTTGATCACTGTGTAGTTACCGCGGACGTGCCGGTCACTTGTGGCCAGCTTGGCGCTCTCGCCGGTAGCGTCGAAGGCGTCCAGATCGTGTTCGCCGTCGCCGATCAACACGTCGACTCCGGCGAGCTCACCGAGTTCGCGCAGCTCCTTAGTGGTGAACTTGGCCTGAGCCTGCCCACGCCGCCCGATCATGTGCACTTCGCGAACTTTGCTGGCCATCAGTACGTCGAGCACCGGCTGGCTGATGTCCGTATCGCGCAGTTCATCAGGATCGCGGATCAGGATGCGAGCCACGTCCACGGCCACGTTCCCGACGCCGATCACTGCGACTGACTCCGCCTCCAGGCTGAACCTGTCCGTCTCCACATCCGGATGCCCGCAGTACCAGTTGACGAAGTCGGTCGCGGCATAACTCCCCGGCAGGTCCTCACCGGGGATGCCGAGACGCCGGTCACGCATCGCGCCGGTCGCGTAGACAATCGCGTCATAACAGGACAGCAGGTCGGCTCTAGTCACTTCATCACCGAGGTGCACCGCGCCGACGAACCGAACGCCCTCGTGCTCGAGTACCCCACGCAGGTACTCAGCGATCGACTTGATCGACTTATGGTCCGGCGCTACGCCGTACCTGACCAGCCCATACGGAGTGGGGAGCCGGTCGATGACGTCGACTCGCAGCTCGCACGGCGGGTCAAGCGCGGCGCCCTGCTTGATCAGCGCCTCGGCGGTGTAGAGGCCAGCTGGCCCCGATCCCACGACGGCCACGGTGAGGGTGTTCATACCACGCGATTCTGCCAGGCCCGGCAAGACCTGGTCACGTCACTCAGAATTCACTCCCTTCGCCCGGTACAGGTCGCGCAGCAAGGTGATCTCGGCGCCGTGATGCATGGTTTCCCTGTTGATGTGCAGGATCAGGGTGGCCAGCGGATATTCACTGAAGGGTCCTTCGGCCGGGCCGCATTTGCGGGCCAGGCCGTCCTGGCCAAGACCGCGCACGCCGTTGACCCAGTCGGCGTAGCCGGAATCGAGCTGAGCGAGCGCGCCAGCGGCGGTGCCCGCGTACTCGTAGGTCTGCGAGTCAATGGCCGGTGCGCCGAAGTGCGCTGCGCTGCGCTCGCCGAGCACGCCAGTGATGATGTGGGCGAGCCGCCAGGCGATCGTGGTCACCGGTGGCTGGCTCGGTTCGGGCCATACGTACTCACAGGCGAACTCGCCGGTCCCGAGGGCAAGCGCGGGATCGACCTCGCTACGCGGCCTGATGCTCCAGCAGCCCGGCACGGGCTCCCAGAAGTATTCATCGTCGGTCAGACCGTCGAGGTGAGGCCTGAAGTGGCGCTGCCAGTGCCAGTCGAGCTGCTCGAGCAGCTCATTGTTCCAGTCAATCGTGGTCGAGCCTGCGCTCTGATCGTCGCTCATGCGACAACGCTAGAGCAGATTGCGGACAGTATCAGTCCGCAATCTGCTCGGCCGGGCACTTCGGCCGGGCAGATTGGCCGGGCAGATCGGCCGGGCACCTCGGCCGGGCACCTCGGCCGGGCAGATCGGCCGGGCAGATCGGCCGGGCAGATCGGCCGGGCACCTCGGCCGGGCGCTTCGGCCGGGCGCTTCGGCCGGGCAGATCGGCCGGGCACCTCGGCCGGCCGGAGACGGCTTCGCCGGCTAGCGCTCGGGCACCAGGTCAGGATCGAGCCGGGCGACGGCCTCGGTGATCGACAGCGCCAGGCTCTGCGGCGTCAGGCCGGCCTCGGCCAAGATCTCCGGCCGCTCACCGTGCGCGAGGAACTCCTGCGGCAGGCCGAAGGTACGAACCGGCACGTTGATGTCATGCTCGCGGAGCAGCCTAGCCACCGCGTCGCCGAAGCCGCCGACCGTGCCGTTGTCCTCGACGGTGACTACCAACCGGTGTCCGGCGGCCGCCTCGGCCAAGGCCGGATCGATCGGCTTCACCCAGCGCGGGTCGACCACGGTGACGCCGATACCCTGGCCGGCCAGTCGCCCGGCCGCCTCCACCGCGACCCCGGCCATCGGGCCGACCGCGACGAGCAGCACATCGGCGGCCACCTCGTTGCCATCGGTCGGGTGCGAGCCGGTACCGGCAGCCGGCCGCGTCAGCACATCCATGCTGCCTAGACTGCCCACCGCGACAAGGTCGTCAGCAACTGAGCCGCGCGGGAAGCGCAGCGCCGTCGGCCCGTCGTTGACCGCCACCGCCTCGCGCAGCAACTCGGTCAGCCTGGTGCCGTCCCTCGGCACGGCGATCCGCAAGCCGGGCACAAGCTGCAGTAGCGAGCCATCCCACATGCCGTGGTGGCTGGCACCGTCAGGACCGGTGACCCCGGCCCGGTCAAGCACCAAGGTGACCGGCAGCCGGTGCATCGCCACGTCCATCAGGACCTGGTCAAACGCGCGGTTAAGGAAGGTGGCGTAGATCGCCACGACCGGGTGCAGGCCGCCCATGGCCAGACCCGCCGCGCTGGTCACGGCGTGCTGCTCGGCGATGCCGACGTCGAACACCCGATCCGGGTAGGCCGCAGCGAACGGCGCCAGCCCGGTCGGGTGCAGCATCGCCGCTGTGATCGCCACGACATCGGGCCGACGGGCACCGATGGCGACCATCTCGTCGGTGAATACCGCCGTCCAGTCCCGCTTACCTGGCTTGGCCGCCGGCTTTACCGCTGACCTGGCCAGGCCGTTAATGTGCACGGCCGCGCCTGGCTTTACCTGGTGCAAGCAGTCCTCGTCGTTCTCCTCGGCCAGCGCGTAACCGCGCCCCTTCTGGGTGATCACGTGCACCAGCACCGGGCCGCCGTACTCGCGGGCCTTAGTGAGCGCGTTCTCAGTCGCCGCCGGGTCATGCCCGTCGATCGGGCCAAGGTACTTAAGGCCGAGATCCTCAAAAAGCACCTGCGGCTGGATGAAGTCCTTGAGGCCCTTCTTGATGCCATGCAAGGTCTCGAACAGCGGCGGGCCGACCAGCGGCGTGTTCGACAGCGTGGTCTTGACCAGGTCGAGCACCTGCTCATAGCGCTGCGACACCCGCACTGCGGCTAGGTGATCGGCAAGTCCACCAATGGTGCGCTGGTAGGAACGGCCATTGTCGTTAACGACGATGACTACTGGTCGATCCTTGGCGGCCGCGATGTTGTTCAGCGCCTCCCAGGCCATACCACCGGTCAGCGCGCCATCACCGATGATCGCCACGACCCGGTGATCCTTGTCGCCGCGCAGCCACATGGCCTTTGCCAGCCCATCGGCATAGGACAAGCTGGTCGAGGCGTGCGAATTCTCCACCAAGTCGTGCTGAGACTCCGCCCGGTTCGGGTAGCCAGACACGCCGCCGCGCTGCCGCAGCCGGTCAAAGCCAGTCATCCGGCCGGTCAGCAGCTTGTGCACGTAGGACTGGTGCCCGGTGTCCCAGACCAACTGGTCGGCCGGGCTGTCGAACACCCGGTGCAGCGCGATGGTCAGTTCGACCACGCCCAGATTCGGGCCAAGGTGACCGCCGTTCCTGGAGACCGCCTCGATCAGGAAGGAGCGGATCTCGGCGGCGAGCACCGGCAATTGGTCTGGGCTGAGCGCCTTGACATCTCGCGGGCTGGAAACCGATTCGAGCAATGTCATCTGTGCGCTCCTCACAGTCGTCGCTGACGACACCGGTCCCCGGACGCTCGCTAATCCGGCATCGCGCGAGTAGCGAACTCACCCCGAGTCTATTTGGCTCACTGTGCGGCGAGTGCGGCACGTGGCTGGTTCGCTTTGGCAATCTGAACAACTGGTATCTGGCTAACCTTACGACCGTGCTAGCGCACCTCGTTCGCAGTAGGGTGCTAGACCCGTACCCATCATGGCCGCTGATACCCCCCGGAGGAGCCGATGCGCCGCCGCACCATGGCCTGGGTCGCTGCGCTCGCTGCCGCCGTCGCCTTGCTCGCCAGCGGGTCAGGGCTGGCTGTCGGCGCAGTGCCAGCCGGGTCAGGCGGGTCGGCCGCCAAGCCAGCGCAATCGTGGAAGCTAAAGCTGGCGATCAGCTATTTTCCCTCCTCCGGGCACCACAGCCAGTACGACACGGTGCTCGCGGTCGGCAGCGAGAGCTGGTTTTTCGGCGGCTCGAATTTCGCCGGGCACGGCGTGCCCGAGGTCGAGACCAGGCAGCACGACCGCTGGCGACAGTCGCCGCTGCCGCACGGGCTGCGCAGTTGGATCGCCGCTGCCAGCGCGGTGTCCCCGCGGGACATCTGGGCGGTCAGCTACCTGGGCGGTTCGGTGCTGCACTGGGACGGCTCGGCCTGGGCGCTGGTGCCGAAGGGCCGCTGGAACATCGATGCGCGGTTCACCGGGATTGTCGCTTTTAGTGCGAATAACGCCTGGCTGTTCGGCGGCAAAGGCCGATCCGTTGCCGGGGCAGGCACTTGGCACTGGTCCGGCTCGAAGTGGACCAGGTTCAAGGGCACAGCCGGGGAGGTCGCCAAGGCCAGCGCGGCGTCTTCGACTGATATCTGGGGAATCGGCGGCAGCGACGGCAGTTCGAACGCGCTGTTCCAGCTTCGCGGCTCGCAGTGGCACCAGGTCAGTCCATCGGCCCTGAGCGGCTTCAGCTACTCCGCCGTGCTCGCGCTCGGGCCAGCCAACGTCTGGGTGGCTGGCACCGCGTTCGGCACCCCGGAGCTTGGGCACTACGACGGGCACGGCTGGACGGCGCTGACCATGCCGGCCGCCGTGCCAGCTTCGGCCATGTGTCGGGACGGGCACGGCGGTCTGTGGGTGATCGCCAACGTCGGCATCGGCGCTTCTGTGGTGCTTGACCGATCAGGCACCGGGCACTGGACCACGGCCAAGGTGAGCTCGACTTCAGCGAACGAGGTGCTCGGCTGCGCGCTGATCCCAGGTACTTCGTCCACCTGGGGGGTCGGCAAGGCCAGCGCGCCCAAAGGCACCGCAGCCGCCGTTTACGGCTACGGCCCGACCCCCTGACGATCAGGACGACATCCCGTGACCGCAGCCGCCGACGCGGATCAGCCGCTGGCCGGCCAGGTCTGCATACTGACCGGTGCGAGTTCAGGCATTGGCAAGGCGGCCAGCATCGCACTGGCTGGCCTGGGCGCGACGATGATCCTGGTAGCCAGGGACCAGGGCCGGGGCACAGCAGCACTGGCCGAGGTCGGCGCCGCCGCCACTGGCGCGCCGCCCCGCCTTGAGCTGGCCGACCTGTCCAGCCTTGACCAAGTCAGGGACCTAGCCGACCGGCTTGGCAAGCTACCAGCCATCAACGTGCTGATCAACAACGCTGGCCTGGTGGTCGGCCGCCGTACCATGACCGACGACGGGATCGAGCACACGTTCGCGGTGAATCATCTCGCGCCGTTCCTGCTGACGAACCTGCTGGCACCGAAGCTGGCGGCGACGCCGCAGGCCCGGGTGGTCACCGTCGCCTCACTCGGACACCGGGTGGCCAGACTGGACCTGGACCAGGTCGCCACCATGCCCCGATATGTCGCGATGCTGGCCTACGCCAACAGCAAGCTGGCCAACGTGCTGTTCACCGCCGAGTTGGCCCGGCGCCTCGCCGGTACCACAACGACCGCGAACTGCCTACATCCCGGCGTCATCGGCTCCCATTTCGGCCAGAGTGGCCGACCTTGGCTGGCGGTCGGCATGTCGATCGCCAGGCCCCTACTTAAGTCACCACAGGCCGGGGCCGCGACGACGATCTACCTGGCCAGCTCACCGCAGGTGGCCGGCCTGACCGGCGGCTACTACGTGAACTGCCGCCAGCACCGCCCCTCGCGAGCAGCCAGAAACGAGGACCTAGCACGCCGCCTATGGGACCTAAGCGCCCAGCTCACCGGCCTGCCAGCCCCCGCAGCCCCCGCAGCCCCCGCAGCCCCCGCAGCCCGCGACTAACAGCACCAGCGAGGCGACGGTGCTGACCCAACAGCACCAGCGGGACGACGGTGCTCACCGCAAGCTGGGGGCGGGGGCGGGGGCGGGCTAGGGGGCGGGGGGTGAGGCTACTGTGCGGGGGCGACCCGCAAGCACGCCGAAAGTCAGTTGGGCAAGCGCGAACAGGATGAGCACGAGGCCGGGGACGGTCCAGCTACCGGTGGCTGAGTGCAGCAAGCCGAGCAGCAGCGGCCCGGCGCTGGCCACCAGGTACCCGACCGCCTGCGCGAATCCGGACAGCGCGGCCGCCGCGTGTCCGTCGGCCGCCCTCGCGGTGAACAGAAACACCGCCAGGCCGAGTGCCGCGCCCTGACCGAAGCCGAGCAGCAGCACGAACCCCAGTACTACCGGACTCCTGGTAAACACCGCGCCAGCGATCCCGATCATGATCGAACTGGTCGCCGCGACGGCGATCAGCCGCTGGTCCTTGGCCCGGTGCGCGATCACGGGCACCAGCAACCCAGTAACCGCGCCGCCGATATTCATCAAGGCGAGCAGGTTGCCCGCACCGGTCGCACTGACCCCATGGTCGCGGAACATGGTGGGAAACCACGACAGCGTGGCGTAGTAGGACAGGCTCTGCAAGCCCATAAAAGCAGTGACCTGCCAGGTCAGCGCGTGCCTGCCCATCGCGAGCACACCACGGCGACCGCCGTCAGCGGCGGGCGCGGTGCGAAACCGCAGCTGCGGCAACCAGATAGACGCGGCCAGCAGCGCCGGAATCGCCCAGACCCCCAAGGTGAGCCGCACCGCCGACTGGCCACCGCCCGCAGCGTTGAACAGCGGCACCGCGATCACCGCGCCGAGCACGGACCCGGCGGTGAGCAGCAGCAAGTACAGCCCGATCAGCAGGCCAGCCCGGTCCGGCCGACGCCGCTTGATCAAGCTGGGCAACAGGACATTCAAGAACGCGATCGCACAGCTGGCCAGGATCGTGCCAGGAAAGAGCAGCGGGCCAGGAGCGGCGGCCCGCAGCCCGAGACCGATCGCCAATAGCACCAGCGCGACGCCGAGCACCCGCTCCTCGCCGAGTTTCCTGGCCAGCGCCGGGGCCATCCCTGAGAACAGCGCGAAGCCAAGAACCGGCACAGCCGCAAGCACCGCCAGGGTCGCCGTCGACAGCCCCGCGCTCTTGGACAGCTCAGGAAAGACCGGCGGCAGGCCGGTGATCGACGCCCGCATGTTGAACGCCACCGCGAGGATTCCGGCAACCAGCACCGCTCCCCCGGCCGCCAGGCCAACCGAGCTAGCGCCGCTCCGACTGACCTGGTTTGGCTCGGCTTCGCCTGACGTCACGAGCGCATGGTCAGTCGTCCGACCGCAGCGATCGCAGCACGTACTGCATGATCCCGCCGTGCCGGTAGTAGTCGGCTTCGCCGGGGGTGTCGATCCGCAGGATCGCCTTGAACTCCTTGCCGTCAGCCGTGACCGTCACTTCCCTTGGCGTCTCGCCGGAGTTGAGTGCCTGCAGTCCGGTGATCTCGAATACCTCGTGCCCGGTGAGTCCCAGTGAGCTTGCGTTTTGGCCAGGAAGGTATTGCAGCGGGAGCACGCCCATGCCGATGAGGTTAGAGCGGTGGATTCGCTCGAACGACTCCACCAGGACCGCTCGGACGCCGAGCAGCGCGGTGCCCTTGGCCGCCCAGTCCCGCGACGACCCGGTGCCGTACTCCTTGCCGCCGAGCACGACCAGCGGGGTGCCTTCGGCGATGTACTCACGGGAGGCCTCGTAGATCGAGGCCGGCGAGCCCTCAGGCAACTTGATCGTCTCGCCGCCTTCGGTGCCAGGGGCGAGTTGATTGCGCAGCCTGATGTTCGCGAACGTGCCCCGGATCATCACCTCGTGGTTGCCGCGCCGACTGCCGTAGGTGTTGAAGTCGCGCCGCTCGATGCCGTGCTCGGTCAAGTACGCGCCGGCCGGGCTGTCCGCCTTGATCGACCCGGCGGGTGAGATGTGATCGGTGGTCACCGAGTCGCCGAGCACCGCCAGCACCCGGGCACCATGGATGTCAGTGACCGGCTCAGGCTCGGCGGGCATGCCGTCGAAGTACGGCGGCTTGCGCACGTAGGTGGAGTCGGCGTCCCAGGCGAATACGTCACCGGCCGGCACGTCGAGTGCCTGCCAGCGCTGGTCGCCCTCGAAGACGTCGGCGTAGTCCTTGCTGAACATCTCCGGCGCGACTGCCGCTCGCACGACCTCCTCGATTTCGGCGGGCGCAGGCCAGATATCGGAAAGGAAGACCGGCTTACCGTCCGAGCCAGTGCCGATCGCCTCAGTGGTCAGGTCAATGTCCATCGTCCCGGCCAGCGCGTAGGCGACCACCAGCGGCGGCGAGGCCAGGTAGTTCATCTTCACGTCCGGGTTGATCCGGCCCTCGAAGTTACGGTTGCCAGAAAGTACCGACACGACCGCGAGGTCGTTCTCGGCGACCCCGGCGCTGATCGCCTCGGGCAGCGGCCCTGAGTTGCCGATGCAGGTGGTGCAGCCGTAGCCGACCAGGTTGAAGCCGAGCTTATCCAGGTAGGGGGTCAGGCCGGCCCGCTCGTAGTAGTCCATGACGACCTTCGAGCCCGGTGCCAGCGTCGTCTTGACCCAGGGCTTGCGGGCGAGGCCAGCATTCACCGCGTTGCGCGCCAGCAGCGCGGCACCGACCATGACGAAGGGGTTCGAGGTGTTGGTGCAGGAGGTGATGGCGGCGATCACGACGGAGCCATGATCGATCGTGGTCTGCGTGCCGTCCTCCAGGGTCACCGTGGTCTTGGCCGAAGGCCGGTCACCGAAGCCGCCGGACACCGGGTCGGAGGCCGGGAAGGTTGCCGCGATGCCGTTGTCCAGGCTGGGCTCATGCACGTAGGCACCGAGCGCGTCGCGGAAGCTGTTCTTGGCGTCGGTCAGCGCGACCCGGTCCTGCGGCCGCTTAGGCCCGGCCAGCGAAGGGACGACGGTGCCGAGGTCGAGCTCGAGCCGCTGGGAGTAGCGGGTAGCGTCGTGGCCTTCGGCTGGCTCGTGCCAAAGCCCCTGCACCTTGGCATAAGCCTCGACCAGCGCAACCTGCTCAGCCGAGCGCCCGGTGAGCTTCAGATAGGCCAGCGTCTCAGCGTCGATCGGGAAGATGGCACAAGTGGAGCCGAATTCGGGGCTCATGTTGCCGATGGTGGCCCGGTTGGCGACCGGCACGGCCGCCACTCCGTCGCCGTAAAACTCCACGAACTTACCGACCACGCCGTGCTTGCGTAGCAATTCGGTAATGGTCAGCACCAGGTCGGTGGCAGTCGCGCCAGAGGGCAGCTCGCCTGTCAGCCTGAAGCCGACCACCTGCGGGATCAGCATCGAGATCGGCTGGCCAAGCATCGCGGCCTCAGCTTCGATGCCGCCGACGCCCCAGCCGAGCACGCCGAGGCCGTTCTGCATGGTGGTGTGGGAATCGGTGCCGACACAGGTGTCCGGGTAGGCGGCCTTGGCTGGCTCGCCGCTGCTATCAAGCGCGTCCGCGACCATCACGACCCGAGCCAGGTGCTCGATGTTGACCTGGTGCACGATGCCGGTGCCTGGCGGGACGACCCGGAACTGCTCAAGCGCCTGCTGACCCCAGCGCAAGAAAGCGAACCGCTCGGAGTTGCGCTCGTACTCGAACACCACGTTCCGCTCAAACGCGTCCGTCCGGCCGAATACGTCAGCGATCACCGAGTGATCGATCACCAACTCGGCCGGCACCAGCGGGTTAATCTTGGCTGGGTCCCCGCCGAGGTCGCGCATCGCCTCGCGCATGGTGGCCAGATCGACCACGGCCGGCACGCCGGTCAGGTCCTGCATGATCACCCGCGCCGGGCTGAACTGGATCTCCGTGTCCGGCTCGGCCGTCGCGTCCCAGGCGGCCAGCGCCCTGATGTGGTCAGCCGTGACGTTGACGCCGTCCTCTGTGCGCAACAGGTTCTCAAGCAAGATCTTCAGGCTGAACGGCAGATCGGCCGATCCTGGCACAGAATCGATACGGAAGTACTGGTAATTCGTACCGCCCACCGCGAACGTGCCGCGAGCGCCAAAGCTATTTACAGTCATCGTCGTCCTCCCGCTTGCCCGACCTTGACGCGCCTATGCGACAAGCGGCGTCCCTGTCTTACCGGCAATCCTGCCGTAGCGAGATCATCCCACCGCCGCCAGGCCCGGCCGTCAGCGCTCACCCACCCGCGTCCACACGCCCGCGTCCACACGCCCACGTCCACACGCCCGCGTCCGTCCGCGCGCCCACGTCCACACACTCGCGCGCGCACCGTCCCGCCGGCACGCTCGCGTCGTCTCAACCGCCCACGTACCGCCGATACGCGCGCACGCTCACGTTCGCGCCCGCACACCCTTATGTGCGCGCTCGTCCGGCCGATTCGGCGTACCTGCCTGGCATAGGTATCTTGATGTCAAGCTACTTTGCCAGCCTAACGACCAGATTCTCTCGATGTCAAGCGACTATCTGGCGGCGCGGACTTCCGCGATCATGGTTTAGCCTTCGCCACGGAAATCCGCACAGGTCATCACCGGTCTGAACGGACGTGATCATGAGGCAACCTTGATCGAGGAACCACGCACCGGCCGACCAAGTGGCCGCACCTACCGGCCGCGGCCGCTGGACCGGCCTTAGCAGCCACCGCAGCAGCCGTCGCGGTTACTGGCCCAGTCATCGCGGCCACCGGCCCACCCTTCGCCGCCACTTGGTAGTTGCATTTGGCCAAGGCGGACAGGAGGCTAAGGCGATGACCCCGCCGCCCGACCCGAACGCACCAAAGCCGGAGTCAATGGCCACGCCGAACTCGCCCGAGCCTGATCCGGTGCCCGAGCCTGATCCGGCCCCAGAGCCTGATCCGGTCCCAGAGCTTGAACCGGTGGCCGAGCGGATGGCCGTCAGGATCAGTGGTCTCGGTACCGGCGCTGGCCTTGGCGCGCTCGGCGGACTTGAGCCAGTTCGGCAGCGGATCGCGGCCATCCTCCAGCAGGCCGGCGCCGTCGACCGCGCGGTGTATACGACCATCGCGCAGGTGCCGACCCCGGCACTTGACGTGGCCATGCGCCGTCTGTCCAACTCGGCCAATCGCTCCCTACTCTGGCTCGGCATCGCTGGCGGCCTTAGCCTGACCGGTCCGGCCGGCCGCCGGGCCGCCGTCCGTGGTCTGCTCGCCATCGGGGTCACCTCAGCCGTGGTCAACCTCGGCGTCAAGCCGCTGTCGACCAGGCGACGCCCCGACCGGGCAGGCGCTGGCGTGCCTGACCGACGCCAAGTGTCCATGCCGGCGTCGACGTCGTTCCCGTCCGGCCACTCCGCTTCGGCGTTCGCGTTCGCCACCGCTGTGAGCAGGGACAATCCGTGGCTGGCCATCGGAATCCAGTTCCTCGCCGGCGGCGTGGCCTACTCCCGCGTGCACACCGGCGTGCACTACCCAGGCGACACGGTGGCCGGTGCCCTCATTGGCGCCGGCACTGGCCAGGCCGTCAGCACCATCCTTGACCGCACCCTGGCAGCGCGCGCCGCCCGCACCCCGCCGGCCTAACTCAGCCCACCCCGCCAGCTCAACAACGACACCAGCGTCCCCCCGTTGCTGCCTGGACAGCATCAGCGTCCCCCCGTTGTCATCGGGGGGCCGGACGGCGAGCGGGCCAGACGGGGAGCGGGCCAGACGGCGAGCGGGCCGGACGGGGAGCGGGCCGGACGGCCCGGACGGCGAGCGGGCCAGACGACGAGCGGGCCAGACGGCGGCCGGCGCAGGACCGCGACCCGGCGCAGGACCGCGACCCGGCGCAGGACCGCGACCCGGCGCAGGACCGCGACCCGGCGCAGGACCGCGACCCGGCGCAGGAGCGCGACCCGGGGCAGGAGCGCGACCTGGGGCATGACGGCGCGCGGGGCGGTGGCGGAGGCCGACGCTCCGACGGCTACTTGGCGACCAATTCGTCGGCGGCCGAGTAGGCGTCTAGCTTGCCAGCGGCGACCTGAACGGCCAGGTCATCGAGGCGGGACTCGCCGGGCAGGCCACCCAGCCGACGCCGGAGCTCGGCGATCGCGATCGCCGAGATCTCCTCTTTGGCCCTGGCCACCCGGCGTTCGGTCAGCCGCCCGGACTCCCCCAGCCAGGTCCAGTGCTGGGCGAGTCGGTCCACCAGCTCATCGATCCCTTCCCCCGACCCAGCGCTGGCGGAGACGATCGGCGGCTTCCAGGCGCCGTCCTCCCGCCACCCGGTCATCGCGAGCATGGCGCGCAGGTCTCTGACTACTTCCTGCGCTCCCGGCCGATCGTTCTTGTTGACCACGAAGATGTCGGCGATCTCAAGGATGCCTGCCTTGGCGGTCTGGATCGAGTCGCCAAGTCCTGGTGCGAGCACCACCAGCGTCGAGTCAGCCAGCCCGGCAATCTCGACCTCGGCCTGGCCCACGCCGACCGTCTCGACCAAGATCACGTCGAACCCGGCCGCGTCGAGTATTCGCAGCGCCTGCGGCGCCGCCCACGACAAGCCGCCCAAATGCCCACGGCTAGCCATCGACCGGATGAACACTCCAGAATCCGTCGCGTGGTCCTGCATCCGAACTCGATCCCCGAGCAATGCACCGCCGCTGAACGGCGACGTCGGATCGACGGCGAGCACGGCTACCCGCTGGCCAGCCGCCCGGTACGAACGCACCAGCCGGTCAGTGACCGTTGACTTGCCCACGCCGGGCGAGCCGGTCAGCCCGATGACCCGCGCGTTCCCCGTGTGCGGCGCGACCGCTCGCAGCACCGGGCGCAACTGCTCAGACCCATTTTCCACCAGCGAGACCAGCCTGGCCAGCGAGCGCGGATCGCCAGAGCGCGCCGCCGCGATGAGCGCGTCCGCCTGCGAATCGCCCACCTAGCTAGTCGGCAGCCGGTGCCGGCACCCGGAGCAGTAGCGCGTCGCCCTGCCCGCCGCCGCCGCATAGCGCAGCCGCGCCGAGTCCGCCGCCCCGCCGCCGCAGCTCGTAGATCAGCGTCAGCGCCAGCCGGGCACCCGACATCCCGATCGGGTGACCGAGTGCGATCGCTCCGCCGTTCACATTCACCACATCGGGTCCGACACCCAGGTCCCGCATGGACTGGACGGCAACCGCAGCGAACGCCTCGTTGATCTCAATCAAATCCAGATCGGAAACGGAGCGACCGGCCTTACTCAGTGCCCGCTCGATAGCTCTTGATGGCTGGCTGTGCAGCGAGTTGTCCGGGCCAGCGACCACGCCGTGCTCGCCTACTACGGCGAGCACGGCAGCACCGGCGGCTTTCGCTGCCTCCGCCGACATCACCACGACCGCACAAGCGCCATCGGAGATCTGCGACGCCGTCCCTGCCGTAATCGTGCCGTCAGAACTGAACGACGGCTTGAGCTTGCCCAGTGTCTCCACGCTGGTGTCAGCCCGCACGCCCTCATCGGTGTCGAATAGCACCGGCTCGCCGCGCCGCTGCGGGACCGGCACCGGCACGATCTCCTCGGCCAGCAGACCATTTTTAATCGCCAGCGCGGCCCGCTCGTGCGACCGGGCGGCGAACGCATCCTGCTCGGCCCGGCCGATCGACAGCCGCGAGTTGTGGTCTTCGGTCGATTCGCCCATGGAGACGTGATCGAACGCGTCGGTCAGACCATCGTGCGCCATCGAGTCGAGCAGTTCGACCGAGCCGTATTTAAAGCCTGAGCGCGAGCCTGGCAGCAGGTGTGGCGCCTGCGTCATCGACTCCATGCCGCCGGCGACGACGACATCGAACTCACCGGCCCTGATCAGCTGGGCAGCTAGTGCGATCGCGTCCAAGCCGGACAGGCAGACCTTGTTGATGGTGATCGACGGCACCGTCATCGGGATGCCGCCGGCCACCGCCGCCTGCCTGGCGGTGATCTGTCCGGCGCCGGCTTGGAGCACCTGACCCATGATCACGTAGTCGACCTGGTCGCCGCGCAAGCCAGCCCGGTCAAGTGCGGCCTTGATCGCGATGCCGCCGAGCTCGGCCGCGCTGAAGCCGGCGAGCGATCCGAGCAACCTGCCAATCGGCGTCCTGGCACCGCCGACGATAACTGCCTCGCCCATGCCTGCAACGATACTTCAGAGCACTGACAGAGCCCCTAGGAGTACCGATGCTCACCAAGATCGACCACGTCGGGATTGCCTGCCGTGACCTGGCCGCCAAGGTCGTCTTCTACGAGTCGGTATTCGGCCTCACCGTGGTCAGCATGGAGACGAACGAGGAGCAGGGCGTCAAGGAAGCCATGCTCGCGGTCACCGAGGGAGACCCAGGCTCCGACGCGTCCTACGTGCAACTGCTCGAACCGCTCGGACCGGACACGCCGGTGGGCAAATTCCTGGCCAGGCGGGGCGAGGGCGTGCATCACGTTGGCTACCGCGTGATCGACCTTGCGTCAGCCATGGCGGCCGTCGAGGCGACCGGCATCAGGCTGCTCGACGCGAGGCCAAGGCATGGCTCTCTGGGCGCCTCGATCGCCTTCCTGCACCCGGCCGATATCGGCGGAGTGCTTACTGAACTAGTCCAATCGGCGCTGGTCTAACCGGTCCAATCAGGGCGGCAAGCCAGGCAACTGCAAATAATTCGTGAGCTACGCGACGAGCAGCCGCGAACACGCCCCCAACTCCGTGACAGCGGAGTACGCTGCCACTCACCGGGATACGTGAAGTGGCCTGAGGGCTGCGACCCTGGCGACTTGGTGGGGGCCGCGGCAGCACGCCGACTGGCAACGGGCAAGCCGCGCCTACCACGGATCTCCCGGGCAGAGGTGTCCTAGGACGCAATAACCCCCCGGCTACCCAGGATTAGGCGACATGCAGCCCGATATCAATGCCCAGCTCGGTACCTTCTTCGATGACGAGCAGCCTCCCCGCTTCTCCCAGAAGATGCGCGGCTACGACCAGGAAGAGGTCGAGGGCTATCTCAGGAAGAAGGACAGCGAGCTCCGCGCGATCCGCGAGAACGAGCAAGCGCTGAAGCAAGAGCTTGCCTATGCGCACCGGCAGATGCAGGAGCAAGAGCGTCCGACCTATTCAGGCCTCGGCTCCCGGATTGAGCAGTTGCTGCGGCTTGCCGAAGAGCAGCGGGACGAGATCCTGCAGGAGGCGCGGACTGAGGCCAGCCAGGTACTGGCGTCGGCCAAGGTTGATGCCGCCGAGCTGCGGGCAGCCGCCGAGAACGAGACGGCCGAGTTGCGGGCCAACGCCAAGCGGGAGACTGACGACCTGCGCGGTTCGGCCGAGCGCGAGGCGGACAGCATCCGCACGTCGGCCCGGCGCGAATCGGACGAGCTGACCTCGACGACTGAGCGCGAAGTTGCCAAGATGCGCGCGATGGTGGACCACGAGGTCGCTGAGAAGCGTGCCGCCGTGGAGCGCGAGATCGCCAAGCTGCGCACCACGACCGAGCGCGAAGTCGCTCAGATGAAGGCCTCGTCCAAGCGCGAGCGTGATGAGATCCTCACGACCTCCAAGCGCCAGGCTGACGAGATGCGTAGCCAGGCGCAGCGCATCTTGGAGGAGAGCGAGGCGCAGCGGGCTCAGGCCGAGGCCGAGTTCGACATCCAGCTGGCCTCGCGGCGCGAGGAAGCCGAGCGACAGGAAGCCGAGCGGCTGGCCGCCGCCCAGGCTGCCACTCAGCGACTGGTCTCTGAGGCCGAGCAGCGGGCCGCTACCGCTGAGCAGCGCGCCAGCAAGGCGAGCGCCCAGGCCGAGCAGTCCCGCCGGGACGCTGACGAGCACGCCAAGCAACTCGTCAGCAGCGCTAAAAAGAACGCCGACGACATCGTCGCCCAAGCCAAGTCGCAGGCCGATCAGTTCCTCGCCGAGGCGAAGGCCGAGGCCGACCGGCACGCCAACGCTGCGCAGCGCCGGGTGGACGAGGCGAACAAGCAGTACGAGACGGTGCAGGCGCACCTGGCTCAGATCAGCCAGCTGCTCGGCCCAGGTGCTGCCAGCAGCCTGGCCGCCGCTCCGGCCCCGGCCCTGCAGGCCGCCCCGGCCCAGGCTCGCGCCGTTGCCGCCGCCCCGGCTAATGGCGGCGGCTCGTCAAGCTCGCGCGCCCAGGCGACCAAGACCGAGCAGAAGCCAGCCAACGGCAAGTCAGGCGAAGGCGAAGAAGAGTGGTGGACCGAGTAGCACGAGCTACTCGCCCAACTAGGGGTGTGGCCCGGCGCGAAGCGCCGGGCCACGCCCCGTTGTGCTCTCAGTGCCGGCGCGGACGATGCCGACTCAGCAGGCCGCCAGCGAGACGGTCGACGGGCTTACGGGTTGATGGTCTGGCCGCCGTCAACGACCAGGGTCTGGCCGGTGAGGTAGGACGAGGCATCGCTGGCCAGGAACACGGCCGGGCCGGCCATCTCTTGGGCCGTGGCCCAGCGCTTCATCGGGACCGAGGCGATGGTGGCGGGACCGGCCACCGGGTCCTCCCACAAGTTGCGGTTGAGTTCGGTCGCGGTCCAGCCCGGGCAGAGCGCGTTTACCCTGACGTTGCGATCCGCCCACTCAACCGCCAGCGACTTGGTCAGCGAGATCAGCCCGGCTTTAGCCGCGCCGTACGGGCTGATGAGCGGGGCGGAGGCGACGCCGGCCACGGAGGCGACGTTGATCACTGAGCCTGAGCCACGATCAAGCAAGTGCGGCGCGAAGGCGTGGCAGACGTACACCGCTGAGCTGAGGTTCAGCGTCATCAGCTTGTCCCAGCCGGAGATGCGCAGGTCGCGGAAGCCGACCATGAAGTTGGACCCGCCCGCGTTGTTGATCACGATGTCGATGTGGCCGAGTTGATCGATGGCAGCGGCAACAGCGGCAGTGACGGCGGGCTGCTCGGTCACGTCCGCTGGGATGACCACGGCCTTGCGGCCGACGGCGGTCACATCGTCGGCCGTGTCGGCGAGCCCGGCAGCGGTCCTGGCGACGATCGCGACGTCGGCGCCGGCCTGAGCCAGCGCGACCGCGATCGAGCGGCCGATGCCGCGCGAGGCGCCGGTGACAAAGGCGGTCTTGCCGCTCAGGTCGAAAAGGCTCACGTGCCGTCCTTCCAGTCAGTGCCGGGCCGCTCAGTGCCCAGCCGCTCAGTGCCCACCGCTCAATGCCGGGCCGCTCAAGGCCGGGCCGCTCAGTGCCCAGCCGCTCGGTACCATCCCATTCGGTGCCGTCCCATTCGGTGGGCAGCGGCCAGGCGTCGGGATTTACTAGCCGCACGATCTCATTAAGCACGATCCGGACGTAAGGCTCCCCCACCCACAGGTGTTTTGCCTTGTCCACGCCAATGACTTCCGCTTGCGGCACTCGGGCGAACCTGGCTCTGGCCTCAGCTGGCCGCAGGTAGTCATCGAACTCGGGCACCAGGGCGACGAGCGGCAGTCCGGTCGATGCCCACCGATCGAGCTCGGCGTCACTGGCCCGGCGCAGCGGCGGCGACAGCAAGATGGCGCCTTGCACCGCAGGCACGTTACCCCAGCGCAACGCCAGCTCGGTGCCGAACGACCAGCCCACCAGCCACAGCTTCGGCAGCCCGGCGGCCTGGCAGTAGTCAATCGCGGCGGCTACGTCTAGGCGCTCCGACTCACCGCCGCCGAACTCGCCTGCGCTGGTGCCGCGCTCCGAGCTGGCACCCCGGGTGTTGAACCGCAGCACAGCCAGTCCGGCCAGGGCGGGCAACCGGTAAGAGGCCTTGCGGATCACGTGGCTATCCATCATGCCGCCATGCGTCGGCAGCGGATGCAACGTGATCAGCGTCGCGGCCGGGGCCTGGTGCAGCGGCAGCGCTAGCTCGCCCACCAGGTCTAGACCGTCGGCAGTATGCAGCACGATGTTCTCGCGGCGAGCGGGCAGCACGGTGCTTGCCCTGATCTGGTCGACCTGCCCGGTCATTGCGCTCCCTTACCTGAGCGGGCCTGGCGGGCGCGGGCCGGCGCTGCCAGCATGCATTGTGCCAGTGCCTGCGTTCAGCCAGGCCGGGCGTCTGCTCGGGCCAGACCACCACGTGCGCCGTGCCCGGCCTGATCTCCTGATCGCAGCCGGGGCAGCGGTACTGCTTCACTGCCGCCGCGCCCGGTACCTGCCTGACCACCCAGGCACCATCTGGCCACTCCTGCACCTGCGGCGGCCCGAGCCGCACGGGCGAGTCGTCATCCTCCTGGCGCTGCCTCGCGGCCGGGGTGCGGCCGGCCTTGCGGGGCCGGCGCGGCACATCCTCGGGAAGGCGACCAGCCTTCCGCGGGCTCATGCGTAGCTGGATAGCTCAAGACCAGCCCGAGCGTATTCGGTTAGCAGCGGCGGCGGCGCATAGGCCGGGTCGCCGTAAGCGGCGAACATGGCCGCCAGCACCTCGGCGGCGTGCCCGAGCCCGACGTCAGTCAGCATCGCGATCGGGCCGCGCGCGTAGCCGCAGCCCAGCGTCATGGCGGCATCGACGTCGGCGGGGGTGGCGTAACCGTCGGCGACCATGGCGACCGCGTCGCGTAGGTGCGGGTAGCGCAGCGCGCCAACGAGCAAGCCTGGCCGGTCGGGCGCACGAACGGCGGTCAGGCCGAGCTTGCCGATCAAGGCGCGGGCCAGGCCGAGTGCGTGCGGCGAGGTGCGCGGGGTGGTGACGAGTTCGGCGAGGCCGGCCCCGGCCAGGTGCAAGCCGACGGCCTGCTCGGCTTGACCAGCGTCGATCGCAGGCTCAAGCACGCCGCCGCGGCAGTCGATGGTGACGATAGTCAGCTCGCTGCGGTGGGCCGCGTCGCGCGTGACGTTGATTCCGGCCGCCGTCATCAGTCTGGCCAGCTCGGCCGACTGAGCAGCCACCCGGTCGATCAGCGTGACGGTGCCGGGAGCCGGCGGTTGGTCTGCTTGAGTAATAACAGGCGAGGTTCCCGTCGCGACAGGTGCGTCGGAGTAATCGTAGAACCCGATACCGCTCTTGCGGCCGACCCGACCGGCGTCCACCAGCCTGCGCAGTAGCGGTGCCGGGGCGCAGCGGGCTCCGCCGAATTCGCGTTGCAGCACCTCAAGAATGGCCAGCGAGGTATCAAGTCCGATGAGGTCAAGCAGGGTCAGCGGGCCCATCGGCAGGCCCATTCCCGCCTTGGCCGCCGCGTCAATGTCCGCGCGCGTCGCGTAGCCGGTCTCGAGCAGCCGGACGGCGTGATTCAGGTAGGGCAGCAGCAGCGCGTTCGCAACGAACCCAGCCCGGTCGGTGACCTGCACCGGTGTCTTGCCGAGCCAGCGCGCCAGGTCGGTCACCGTGCCGCCCACGGCGGGATCGGTCAGCACTGTGGTGACCACCTCGACCAGCTTCATCACCGGAGCTGGATTGAAAAAATGCATCCCGACGACTCGCCCGGGATGGGTCGACGCGACCGCGATGGTGGTGACCGACAGCGAGGAAGTGTTCGTCGCGATGATCGCGTCCGGGCGGCAGACCTGATCGAGCTCGGCCAGTACCTGGCGCTTAATCGGCAACTGCTCGGGCACCACCTCGATGATCAGGTCGGCCTCCGCCAGCTCAGCGACTTTGGCGGCGGGCGTGACCCGGGCGGCGATGGCTTCCTGCTCAGCCTCGGTGAGCTTGCCTTTGGCCACGGCCTTGGCCAGCGAGCCGTGCAGCGTAGCCAGGCCACGGGCCAGCGCTTGCGGGTCCGCTTCCACCGCAGTGACCAGGTGCCCGCCCCTGGCGAACACCTCGGCAATGCCTGCTCCCATGGTGCCGAGTCCGATGACACCGACCGTGCGAATCTCCATATCAAGACATTATCGAGAATGCACGAATGGCGAGAGCACCGGGCCAGCCTCGCTGGACTGTCGTATTGTTGCCCGCGTGCCGGACTATGAGCAGATCGTGGCCGAGTTCGGCCTAGGCCGACTGGTCGAGGTCATCCCGCTGGCCGGGGGCCGGGCCGAGGTGGTGAGGCTGACCACTTCTGATGGCATGTTCGTGGCCAAGCCGAGCCAGCGCACCGACGATCTTGAGCTGGCCGAGGAAGCCGCCATCCTGCTCACCAAGGCGGGGGTGAGACAGGCCGCGCTGCTCCGCACCCTGACCGGCAAGCTGACGAGCGAGTCAAGGCATACGGTGCAGGAGCACCTGCCTGGCCAACTCTGGCCACGGCCGACCAAGTCACAGGTACTGGCCACTATGCGACATCTGGCCGATTACCACGCCGTTCTGGCTGACCTGCCGGTGCCTGACAGCCTGCGGACAGCTGACACGCTGTGGACTCAGGTCGCCTCGGCCGAGTACCTGATCCAGGAGCTGCCTGGCCTGTTCGACCGGTTCGGGCCGCGAACTGGCGGTCAGCGGCTGGTCGCCACGGCGCTCGGGCAGGTCGAGTCCTCGCTGCCGCTGATCCGCACGCTGCCACGCCAGGTGGTCCATGGCGACATCGGACCTGACAACGTGCTGATCGATGACGATGAGGTCGTGGCGATCATCGATTTCACCCCGCACTATCAGCCGGTATTGTTCGCTGTCGCCTGCGCCGTGTACTGGACCAGCGTCTACGGGCACGGCGAGCCGGACGCGACCGCGATTTGGTCCAGCCTGCTGGCGGCCGCAGGCCCCGCCGGCTGGAGCGAGGTCGAAGTGGCGGTGTGGCCGTCGATGCTGCTGATCGAGGCGCTGAGACGACTAGCGACCCCGCTGGCGATCGCGGCGAAGAGCGGCACGGACGAGGTACCGGCGAACGCGGCGGCCAGGTACGAGGCGGTCGCGGCCCTGGTGCACGCCTGGCCCGCGCTCAGCCAGTCCCGGCGCTAGGCCCGGCGTCAGCGTCGGACGGCGCCGCGCCCTGATCGGTCATCCGCAGGTCGGCGAGCGCCGTCTTGGCGGCCCACCAGCCGCACATCCCGTGCACGCCCGCACCCGGCGGAGTGGAAGCCGAGCATAGGTAGACGCCAGGCAAGGGAGTGCGATACGGATTCCAGCGCAGCGTCGGCCTGCCGATGGTCTGCCGCACCGTGGCCGCCCCGGCGGTGATGTCGCCGCCAATGTAGCCAGGATTGTGCCTGGCCAGGTCACCGGCGGTGCGAACCGATTTCGCCAGGATCAGGTCACGGAAACCGGGCGCGAACCGCTCGATCTGAGTCTCGATCCGATCGGAGACGTCCACCTCGGAGCCTGATGGCACGTGGCAGTAGCCCCATAGGACGTGCTGGCCGGCCGGAGCCCGGCTGGGGTCCACTACGGTCGGCTGGGACACCAGGCAGAACGGCCGCTCAGCGTGCCGCCCGGCGGTCACGTCGGCTTCGCTCCGCGCTATTTCCTCGATGGTCCCGCCGACGTGCACGGTCGCCGCCTCGCGGCAGGCGGAGTTCCGCCACGGCACCGGGCCGGCCAGCGCCCAGTCAACCTTGCAGACGCCTGGGCCGTAGCTGAACCGGCGAAGTGCACGCCGGTAACCGGCCGGCAGCCGGTCTCCGGCGAGGCTCAGCAATTGGCGTGGGGTCAAGTCGAGCAGGGTGATCGGCGCCTCGGGCACCTCGTCGAGCCGGTTGATCCAGGTCCCGGTATGCAGGCTGCCGCCGCGAGCGGTGAGTTCTGACAGCATGGCATCGACCAGCCGGGCACTGCCGCCCTCGACTACCGGCCAGCCGGTCGTGTGCGCCAAGGTCATCAGAACCAGTCCGAACGCGCTGGTCAGCGGTGCCGACAGTGGCCGCAGCGAATGCCCGGCCGACCCGGCAAGCAGGGCCCGGCCCTCGTCGGTGCCGAACCGTCGGGCCAGCACCTGGGCGGGCAGTAGCCCTTGACTGCCGAACAGCGCGGCCGGGAGTGGCCGGCGGGGCAGCGACCTGAGCGGCGCCAGCGCCAGGGACAGCACCGCGTCGCTGTTTCGTACCAGCGGTGCCATCAAGTGCCGGTAGGCCCGGCCATCGGCCCCGAGTCGACTCGCGGTCTGCTCGACCGAACCGGTAATAGCGGCGGCCCTGCCGCCGTCCAGCGGATGCGCCACCGCGACTTCCGGCGCGAGCAGCCGCACGCCCCGGCTGGCCAGATCCAGGTCTTCGAAGAACGGTGACGCGGCCGCCAGCGGGTGCACCGCCGAGCAGAGGTCATGCTGGTAGCCCGGCAGCGTCAGCTCAGCCGTACGGCAGCCACCGCCAGGTGCCTGCGCACCCTCAAGCACGCTGACCACCAGGCCCGCTCGGGCCAGTGTCAGGGCAGCAGCAAGCCCGTTCGGGCCCGAACCCACCACGACCGCATCGAGCTGTCCCACAAGCTGATCATCTCGCGAGCCCGCCGCGGCTCGACGCGGGCGGTCAGGGTTGGATCGTGACGGTCGCGGTAGCGACGTTGTTGGCTGTGTTCGAGTCGGCGGTGGTCGAGTCGACGACTGCCACGAACTGACCGTGCCCGGCGGCAGCAGCCCGGAACGTGACGCTCAGCTTGTTGCTCATGCCCTTGGTCAGCCTGTCCAGCGCCCAGACGTAGTCATTGGCCTGCGCCGTGCAACCCGCCGTGCAGGAAAGCTCGGTCAGGCTCGCTGGCAGCTCGATCGCGGCCATGACCGCTGCCGCCGCCACCGGCCCTAGGTTCGTGACCGTGAGCGTGCAGGCCTTCTTAACGCCCACGGTGAGCGTCGCCGGGCAGGACATGACCAATCGCAGATTGGCGGTCGACGTCGGCTTGCCGATAGTGACATTGAAGGGTCCTGCGGTCGTCGTGCCGACCGTATTGCTGACCTTGACTGAGTAACTGAACGACTTGGTGCCAGCGGGCGGCGTCCCGGTAAGCCGCCCGTCGAACCGATTGATGCTGAGCCACGTGGGCGCGCCGGTGGCCAGCGCGTAGGACGGCGCCGGGGTGCCGGAAGCAGCGAAGAGGTAGCCGTAAAGCTGCTTGACCGCGGCGCTGCGACCGGGAGCAGCCAGCACGGCCTTGGGCGCCTGGTCAACGGCGATGACCTGACTAACCGCCGGCGCGGCCAGGTATACGCCGTGGCCAGCCTGGTTGGCGACGATGGCGCAGGTGCCGGCGGCCGTGAAGCTGACTTGCTTGTCGCTGACCGAGCAGGTCGCCGCGCTGAGCCCGGGAACTGAGAAGGTGACCGGCTGGCCAGAACCGCCGCCGGTGGCGGCGACGGTGTAGTGCCCGCCGACCTGAGCCTTGGCCGGCGGGCTGGAGGTGAACTTGATCGACTGGCTGGCGAACAGCACCTGAACGCTCGCGGTGCCGACCGCGTAGAGCCCGGCTGGGCCAGCGACCGTATAGCCAAAGGTGTCCAGGCCGACAAACCCAGCCGGAGGCGAGTAGCTGAAGGCGCCGTTGCTCTGCACGGTGACCGAGCCGCCGTTAGCGCTGGTGTTGTCATCGGGCCCGGTGGCGGTGAGCGGGTCCCCCGGCGGTGCCGACGTGCCGGCCGCTGAGCCGAGCAAGCCGGTCCCGGCCGGGACCGACAGTTGGCCCCCGGCCGTCACCGTGTAGCTAGGCATTCCTGTGACGATCGGATCGGCGAAGGAGATGATCGCTTCGCCATTGCCGTCGTTGATCTGGCCTGAGTTGCCTGGGTCAGTGATGTGGGCGGCGCTTACGCCCGCTCCGCCGATGTACGACGCGCCGCCGCCGCCACCGCCGCCCGAGGCAACGGTGGTGTTGTAGTAGACGCCAGGGGCTGGCTCAGGCTCGGCGGCGCCAATCTGGCCGACGGCACCTGAGCCACCGCTGCCACCGCCGAAGTAACCGCCACCACCGCCACCGCCGAATACCGGGCCGGTCCCGCCAGTGCTGCCGGTGCCAGCCGCGCCGGCCGTACCTGAGCCGGTGATCTGGCCAGCTGAGCAATAGTCGGCGACATCGCCGGTCAGCGCTCCGAGGGCACCAGCATCACCTGGGCCAGAGGTGGTGCCAGCGCTGCCGCCGCCACCACCGGCCAGGGCACCGCCGTTGTCGGACGTTGGCTCGGTCGCACCGGTCGCGCCGTCCGCGTCGGCATTGCCGCCCTGGCCGCTGACGTCGTCAGTCAGCGCCAGGCAAGGCCCTCCCAGGTCCACGTTAGACAAGATCGAGAAGGCCGGGAGCCCGGCACCGCCGCCGCCACCGGCATCCAGCAGGATCGTGCCGCTCGACGGCGCTGTCGCCAGGTCGGTGGCACCGCCGCCGCCACCGCCACCGCCACCGCCCTGGCCCGCGTTGGCTAGATCGCCCTCGGCGCTGTCCGTCGCCGCCGAGGGACCGCCGCCGTTGATCCCGCCGGCTACGGTGCCGGTCTCCCCATCGGTGGCAGTGCCGCCGATCCCGCCAACGTCGACCCCAAGTACCTCGCCCGCGGTGACCGCTAGCTGCGCTGTGACCTCCGCGCCCGCACCGCCCGCAGCCGTGTCACCGGCGTCGATGCTGGTGTCGCTGTAGACCGTCGCGCTGCCGCCAGCCGCGCCGTACATCGTGACGGCCAGCTTGGTCACGCCGGTCGGCACGGTGAAGGACTGGCCGGTACCTGCCGTGGCGTAGCTGACTGTGCAGGTCCCGGCCGCGCAGACCGGCGTCGGGCCAGCCGCCAGCGCCGGCGCGGCCCCGCTCACGGCAACGAGAAGTCCAGCTACTGGCAGCGCCGCAGCCAGCACAGTGACGGCGATACGCGCCTGCGGCAGGCGACCGACCAAGGGAATCTCCTCCAGCAACTACTCCACGAAGGGGCACACCATGAGGCGTAGCCGCTCAATGCTATTGGTTTGCCGACAGACCCGCCTATCTGTCTCTACTCTCGTTAGCCCTGTTTCGTCCTCGGCCATCCGATGGGGACTTCGCCGCTACAGTGAGGTCCGTGCGTCTCGTGATCGCCAAGTGCAGCGTGGATTACGCTGGCCGGCTCAGTGCCCATCTCCCCCTCGCCATCCGCCTGATCATGGTCAAGGCGGACGGCTCGGTGCTCGTGCACAGCGATGGCGGTAGCTACAAGCCGCTCAACTGGATGTCGCCGCCCTGCCGATTGGCCGAAGCTGAGTTGCAATGGGTGGTGACGGGCAAGTCCGGCGAGCAATTGACCATTCACGTTGATGAGATCCTCAGCGACACGTCCTATCCGCTCGGAGATGACCCTGGATTGGTCAAGGACGGCGTCGAGGCGCACCTGCAGGAACTGCTCGCAGCCCAGCCTGAGGTGTTCGGCGACGGCTGGCGATTGGTGCGGCGCGAGTTCCCGACCGCGATCGGCCCGGTCGACCTCATGTGCCGGGACGCACTCGGGGTCAGCGTCGCCATTGAAGTCAAGCGGCGCGGCGAGATCGACGGGGTCGAACAGCTCACCAGGTACCTGGAACTGCTGAACCGCGACCCGCTGCTGGCACCGGTGCAGGGCGTGTTCGCCGCCCAGGAGATCAAGCCGCAGGCCAGGGTGCTGGCCGAAGATCGCGGCATCCGCTGCGTCACCGTGGACTACGACGCGCTGCGCGGCCTGCGCAACGAACTCACCCTGTTCTGAGCCGCCTGCCGGGCGAGGGTAACGACAACGGGGTCCGCAGCGGTACCGCTTCTGGCGGTCACGCTTGGCCGCCGACGTGCGCCCAGCCCGACTCGCCGCGACCGCCAGTTTCGTGCCGTCAGCGCGACCGGCGCAGGGTCCGCCACGTCCAGCGGCGGACCCTGACGTCGGCCTGCTAGGTCACGTTGACCGTGACGCCCGCCGAGGCGTAGCCGCCCTTGGACGCGGTGGCGCTGTGCGCGCCTTGAGCCGTGCCCTTGCTGACGGTGAACGTCACTGTGCCCTTGGCGTTAGTCGTTCCGACCTTGCCGAGGAACCGCACGGTCACACCGGCCACACCGTCGCCGGTGTCAGAAACGGTGAACTTAACCTGGGTCGAGTGGCTGCTTGAGACGCTGGCTGGAGAGGCCTGGATCCGCAGCGCGGGCAGCACCTGCGTGTCGAAGTAGGCAGGTGACGAGTGGGCAACGGCCTGCTGCTCCAGCGCGATCACGTCGAGCGGCCCGGCGCTGCCCTCGACCTCAAGGCCGTCGAAGGCGAACAACTTGGGCGGCGGGTTGAAGGTCAATACCGGGCCGAATCGAGTCGCTGCCGCGTTGGTCCTGACCACGCTGACCTTGTTGGTGCCGGTGTCGAACCAGGCGATCCACAAGTGACCACCAGGGCTCGCGCCGATCGCCACCTGGGTGGCTTGGCCGGATGCCGAACCAGGTACCACGAGAGTCTTGCTGGCCCCAACTCGCCAGAGCGCGATGTGGCCGCAGTGCTTTACCTTGGTCGGCTGGCAGTAAGCCAGGTACTCGCCCCCGCCGACCCGGCTGGCCAGTGCCACCGGCTCGAACGGCTGTCCGTTAGTCTGCTTGGTCCCGCCTGAGTCTGGTGCCTTGGCCGGAGTGCCCAGCGACGGCTCAAGCTGGTCTACCCAGTAACCTTCGGTCGCCGTGCCTGAGGTGTTGAACCAGCCAGCCAGGATTCCACCACTGCTCGTCCTGACCAGCGTGGGGTCGCCGACTCCCGAGGTCGACTTGCCGCCAACCAGCTGATCTGGCGCATTCGCCGGGATCGCCGGGTCAATGCCCAGGTGGTAGGCCAGACCGGAACCAGACGGCCAAGCGGCCACCGGCGTGCCGTTCGCCTCTGTCGCGGCGGCATCGTCGGTGAGCGGCACGAAGTCCGAGTGCGACAGCGAGCCGGTGCCAAGGCTCCACGAGGTACCGGCGGAATTACTTGTCGCCGTGTAGATGGCACCAGTGTTGTACGGGTTGCCGCCGATGCCGTTGCCGCCGGAGAAGATAGCTCGAATCCCACCACCTGGACCAGCGACCAGCCGTGGGAATTGCATGATCGCAGCCCAGCCGTGCTCGATGGTGCCGGTATTGAGCAGCTTGGCCCGGCCGCCTACCGTCGAGTAGTGCAGCGCGTACGTGGTGTTGGCGCCGTTGACATCCTCGCCCGGCCACAGCACGTGCAGCCTGCCGTCGGCCGTGCGGAAGAGCCCCGCCGATGCGATGCCTAGTTTGGTGTCGGCCGAGATCTTGGTCCACTGCCGCCCGGACTTGGCTGGCTGGGGACCGGCCCCAGCCTGGGCGCGAGCGGCAACTGGCGTGACGAGCGTGGCGGTGATTAACGTCGCCGCGGTGATAGCTGCCGCTGACAGCGAGCCCCGGGGGTACTTGCGCATGACGACTCCTTTCGCTGATTTCGCGCCGAGTGTCAGCGGGAAGTGAGCGACTGGTCAACGAAGCGGCTCAGAGTCTCAGCGGACTCACAGGAAAGCACAGCGCATTGTCCGATAAGCCAGTTTTAGGCCGACCGGATCAGCCCCGATCAAGCACCCAACGGTTCATCGCCCGGGCGGCGTCGGCCAACTCGGCAAGCTCGACCACCTCGACTCCGCGCGAGGCCAGCCAGGCGGCACCGCCGCCGGGTTGAAAGAGTGGCGGCTCGCGCCACGCCAGGACCACCCGCCCGATGCCACGGGAGTAGATCAGCTCGGCGCACGAGACCGTTCGCGACGACCGAGTCAGGCACGGCTCAAGTGAGCTGTAGATCGTCGCTTCGAACAAATCGGCACCAGCCAGTGCGGCATCCCCGTCGAGTTTGCTGAGCGCGACCTCCTCGGCATGAACCTTTGGATCGGTCTCACGGGAAAATCCGGTCGCGATAATCTCACCGGCAGCGCTCACCAAAATCGCGCCCACGCTGAACGCGGTGTCGGTCGGCGGGCAGTTCGCCGCCAGCTTGATCGCGTCAGCCAGCCAGTGCCGATCAAGGTCGCGCCGCATGACCCGACAGTACCTTTCTCCAGGTAAGCAGTGATTTACTGGCACCAGCGAGATTGCTCATCCGTTAGCTTCCACCGGCCCGGCGCAGCGACGGGCCAGCCATGAGGACGGTGCTTCAACGATGGTCACCACGGTACGCAGTTCGGCTCAGACTGGCCTGGTGAAGACGTTCGATTCGCTCAATCCGGCCACCAGCGAGCCGATCGGCACCTATCCGATTTTCGGCGAGCACGAGATCGCCGAGACCGTGGCCAGGGCGCGCGCGGCGGCCGCCTGGTGGTCAGGCCTGTCGGTCAAGGAGCGCCAGGCCAAGCTACTGGCCTGGAAGTCGTATCTGACCAGGTACATCATGCGGCTGGCCGAGCTGGTGCATGCCGAGACCGGTAAGCCGGTAGCCGACGCCCAACTGGAGATCCTGCTCGCCGTCGTGCACATCGACTGGGCCGCCAAGAACGCGCACAAGGTGCTCAGCCGGCGCAAGGTGCGCAGCGGCATCGTGGCGATCAACCAGGCCGCCACGGTTGAGTACCAGCCACTCGGCGTGGTCGGCGTGATCGGGCCGTGGAACTACCCGGTGTTTACCCCGGTCGGCTCGATCGCCTACGCGCTGGCAGCCGGCAATGCGGTCGTATTCAAGCCAAGCGAATTTACGCCAGGCGTCGGCGGCTGGCTGGTCAGCTCCTTCGCCGAAGTAGTGCCCGATCATCCGGTGCTGCAACTGGTCACCGGATTCGGCGAGACTGGCAGCTTCCTGGCCAAGAGCGGGGTGGACAAGATCGCGTTCACCGGCTCAGCCAAGACCGCGAAGAAGGTCATGGCCGCTTGCGCGGAGAACCTGACCCCGATGGTGGCCGAATGCGGCGGCAAGGACGCCTTGCTGGTGTCGGCCGACGCCGACCTGGATGCGGCCGCCGACGCGGCGGTCTGGGGCGCCCTGTCGAACGCCGGTCAGACCTGCATCGGCGTCGAGCGGATCTACGTGGCCCAGGACATCTACCACACGTTCCTTGAGAAGCTGGCCGAGCGCGTCGGCAGCCTGCGGCCTGGCGATGACCGCGAGGCCGACTACGGCCCGATGACGATGCCCGGCCAGGTGGAAGTGATCGAGCAGCACATCGCCGACGCGATCGCCTGCGGCGGCCGCGCGGTCGTGGGCGGCCTCGGCAGCATCCGCAAGCCCTACGTCGGCCCCGTCATCCTGGCGGACGTGCCCGAGACCAGTGCGGCGGTCACAGAGGAGACTTTCGGGCCGGTCGTGACCGTAACCCCGGTCACCAACCTGGCCGAAGGCGTCAAGCTAGCCAACGCGAGCCAGTACGGGCTCGGCGGCAGCGTCTTCGCTAGAAACAAGAAGGCCGCGATGGACGCCGCCAGGTCGCTGAATTCCGGCATGACCGCCATCAACTCGGTGATCTCGTTCGCCAGTGTGCCGTCGCTGCCGTTCGGCGGCTCTGGCGAGTCCGGTTTCGGGCGGATTCACGGCGCCGACGGGCTGCGTGAGTTCTCCAAGGCCAAGGCCATCACCAGGCAGCGGATGAAGCCGATGGTGAATCTGACCTCCTTCACCAGGACCGACGCTGACCTGAAGAAGATCATGACGCTGGCTAATCTGCTGCACGGCAAGCGCTATAAGCGCTAGCCGTCGGGTCGGGTCAGCTCGTCCTTGGCTACCTGGCGGCCGCTAGGGCTAGGTCGGTAGGCTCCAGTGCGGCCAGCGGGGCGCGGCCGGAGATCAGGTCGGCGGCCCGCTCGGCGATGGCGATCGTGGGCGCGTTGGTGTTGCCACGCGGCACCGTCGGCATCACGGACGCGTCCACCACCCGCAGCCCGTCCACGCCGTGCACCCGCAGCTCAGTGTCGACCACGCCGGCGATCCGGCTCGCGTCGAGCTGGGATCGCCCGCTCATCGCACAGGTGCCGACCGGATGGTAGATCGTGGTCACGTCGTGCCGCACGAAGTCACGAAGCTCGGCGTCGCTCTGCACATCCGAGCCTGGCGACAGCTCGCTCTTGCAGATCTTCCGCATCGGCTTGACCTCGGCGATATCCCTGACCATCCCGATCGCTCTGATCAGCGTGTCCAGGTCGGTGCGGTCGGACAGGTAACCAGGGTCGATCAGCGGCTTGTGCCGAGGGTCGGCGCTGCGCAGCGTGATCCGGCCTCGGCTGTGCACGTCCACCAGCGTGACCAGCACCGACATGCCCCGGTCGGTCGGGTCGGCGAGCCCGCCGTTGCGGTAGGGCACCGGCAGCACATGCCACTGGATATCCGGCGCTGGCAGGCCTGGCGTCGTCTTCACGAAGCCGCCGGACTGGGCCACGTTAGTAGTCATCGGCCCGGAATGCATGAGCTGCCAGCGGAACAGGTTCTTCGGGCCAGCCAACTCCGCCAGACTGCGCACGCCTGGCGTTGACCACAGCGCCGTCACGATCGGATGATCGGACAGGTTGGCGCCGACGCCAGGGCTGTCAGCCTGCACCAAGATGCCGAGCTCGCGAAGCTGATCAGCCGGCCCGACGCCGGACAGCATCAGCAACTGCGGGCTGTTGATCGCGCCGCCGCACAAAATCACCTCGGCGTCGGCCCTGGCGACTTGCTCGCTGCCGCGATGCAGGTAGCGCACGCCCACGGCCCGGCCGGCCTCGATCACTACCGAGGTGGCCAGCGCATCGGTCTGAATGGTCAGGTTCGGGCGGTCAGCCGCCGGGTGCAGGTAGGCATCAGCTACCGACCAGCGTCGGCCGTCCTTCTGCGTGACTTGGTAGAAGCCAACCCCGTCCTGGACCGAGCCGTTGAAGTCAGCATTGGCCACGCTGCCCGCGTTGATCGCGGACTGGACGAAGGCGTTCGCCGATGAGGACTTGAACTTAGGATCGATGACGCTGAGCGGACCCGAGTCACCGTGGTAGGGCGAGGCGCCACGCGAGTTTCTTTCCGCTCGAATGAAGTAAGGCAGTATGTCGTTGTAACCCCAGCCATCACAGCCATACTCGTCGCGCCAGGTGTTGTAGTCGTGCCTATTGCCGCGGATATAGATCATCGCGTTGATCGACGACGACCCCCCGACCACACGGCCGCGCGGCCAATACACCGACTGACCAGCCGCGCGATCCTGCGGCACGGTCCGGTAGCCCCAGTCGTAGCTGGACTGGAAAAGCAGGTTGAGCGCGGCGGGGATACGGATCTCATCGGCGTCGTCGGGCGGGCCAGCTTCAAGCAGCAGCACGCGTACCGATGGGTTCTCAGTGAGGCGGGCGGCCAGCACGCAACCCGCGCTGCCGGCACCCACTATGACGTAGTCGTACATTCCGACTCCCGCACCCCGCTCCGAATATTTGCATCAAACCCTACTAGGAAGTACCACTAGCACGGGCAAAGGTACCGTAGCGGCCAGTTGGCTCAGCCCTGGCCTGGGTCGATACCGTAGGGTCATGCCTAAGGATCGCTCCGCTACGCCAGTCGTACTGTCCAGGATCTATACCAAGGTCGGCGACGACGGAACCACCTCGCTCGGCGACCTGAGTCGCACCGCCAAAACCGACCTGCGCCTCGCCGCCTATGCCGACGTCGACGAGGCGAACAGCGCCATCGGGGTGGCAGTCACCTTGGGTGGGCTACCCGAGCAGGTACGACTGCTACTGCTCAAGATTCAGAATGAATTGTTTGATGTCGGTGCCGACCTCAGCAACCCGGTCAAGGACGACCCGCCTTATCCGCCGCTGCGGATCGATGAGAGCTACCTGACCGCACTTGAGCAGGCGTGCGATAGCTATAACGAGCAGCTGTCCACCCTGCGCAGCTTCGTGCTGCCAGGCGGTACTCCAGGAAGCGCGTTGCTGCATGTGGCCAGGACAGTCGTGCGCCGGGCCGAGCGATCCGCCTGGGCGGCACTGGCCGAGCACGGCGACACCATGAACGTCCTAGCGGCCAAGTACCTAAACCGCCTATCCGATCTGCTTTTCATCCTAGCCCGCGTAGCCAATCTAGGCACCGGCGACCTCCTGATGGAAGCCCGGCACCACCCCCTAGCCCCACCCCCCCAAGCCTCAACGGCACCGTCGGCCCGCTGGTGCTGTCAGGTGAGCACCAGCGGGGCGACGGTGCTGTCAGGGAGCGATGAGCTAGCAGATGCTCCCGATCCAGTGCTGTGGGCCAGCTTCGAGCCAGGCCAGCAGGCCGGTGAGGGCGTCTCGGCTCAGCGCCAGCCAGACCGGGGCGCCGTCGCCGCCGGTCTCGAATCGCACTACCACGGTGTGAGCGACCGCACCTGGCGGTCCAGACACCCCTGATTCGTGCGCCGAGCCGCCGTCATGCCTGGCGACTAGCTGCAGCGCGTGCCGGTCGAAGGCGGCATCTGGCCGCAGCCCCATGCCGTTGCTGCGGAACCAGTACAACTGGTCGGTGCGGTAGGCGACAACGCCACGCCGCCAGCGGTCCTCGTCATCAGCGCGCAGGCTGCACTCGACGGCACCGCCAGGACTGACGAATGGCGACCCTGCGGGTCGCCATTGCCACTACGTAGAGCGCGGCCGCCAGTACGCAGACGATCAGGATCCAGCCGACCAGCGCCAGATCCTGCTCCAATGTCGTTGTCCTCCGGCCGCGTCGCTGTCAGATCTCGTCGCCCGCGGCCCGGAGTTGGGCCCGGAGGTAACCGGTGGACTCATCGGCCTGGCCGGGTTGAGCCGTCCCGAGTGCCTCCTCGAGCTCGGCCCGCACCGTGGCCTTGTCGACTTGGCTGCCGAGCACCGCCTCGCGGGCGAGGATCGATACTCGATCCGATGCTACCGAAAGGAAGCCGCTGCCAACTGCCGCCTGGACCCAGCCATCGGCACCGGGATCTTGCGGCAAGATCCGTACCACGCTGCCGGCGGCGAGGATGCCGAGCACCGGAGTATGGCCGGTCAGGATGCCGATCTCGCCGTCGAGCGTCTTGGCGACGATCCGGTCAGCAGGACCTGACCAGACCTCGCCCTCTGGCACGACCAGCTTGACGCTCAAAGTCATGACCTTTCCAGATCCTTCGCCTTGCGCTCGATGTCCTCGATCCCGCCGCACAGGAAGAACGCCTGCTCGGGAACGTGGTCGTACTTGCCTTCGGTGATCGCCTTGAACGAGGCGACCGTCTCCTCAAGCGGGACGAACGCGCCCGGTGACGCCGGTGAACTGCTTCGGCCACGAACATCGGCTGGGACAGGAAGCGCTCGATTCGCCGCGCGCGCTGCACCGTGACCTTGTCCTCTTCCGACAGCTCGTCGATGCCGAGGATGGCGATGATGTCCTGCAGCTCCTTGTAGCGCTGCAGGATCTCGCTGCACCTCGCGGGCAACGCCGTAGTGCTCCTCGACCAACGTACGCTGGGTCGAGGATGCGCGAGCGTGGAGTCGAGCGGGTCCACGGCCGGGTAGATGCCCTTCTCCGTGATCGGCCGCGGCAGAGCACGGTGGTCGCGTCCAGGTGGGCGAACGTGGTGTGCGGCGCCGGGTCGGTGATGTCGTCGGCGGGCACGTAGATCGCCTGCATCGAGGTGATGGAGTGGCCGCGGGTCGAGGTGATCCGCTCCTGCAGCTCGCCCATCTCGTCGGCCAGCGTCGGCTGGTAGCCCACGGCCGACGGCATCCGGCCGAGCAGCGTGGAGACCTCAGAACCCGCCTGGGTGAAGCGGAAGATGTTGTCGATGAACAGCAGCACGTCCTGCTTCTGCACATCGCGGAAGTACTCAGCCATGGTCAGCGCGGACAGCGCCGACCCGGAGCCGGGTGCCGGGCGGCTCGTCCATCTGGCCGAAGACCAGCGCGGTGTCCTGTCGAGGACGCCGGACTCGTTCCATCTCAAGGAAGAGGTCGTTGCCCTCGCGGGTGCGCTCGCCGACGCCGGCGAAGACGGACACGCCGCCGAAGTTCTTGGCGACCCGGCGGATCATCTCCTGGATGAGTACGGTCTTGCCCACGCCGGCACCGCCGAACAGGCCGATCTTGCCGCCGCGCGACGTACGGGGTCAGCAGGTCGATGACCTTGATGCCGGTCTCGAAGCATCTCGGTCTTCGGCTCCAGCTGGTCGAAGCGGCGGTGCCTGCCGGTGGATGCCCCAGCGCTCGGTCGACGTTGAGCGAGGCGATCGGCACGTCGAGGGTGTCGCCGAGCGCGTTGAATACATGGCCCTTGGTCACGTCGCCCACGGGCACCGAGATCGGGCGCGCCGGTGTCGGTGACGACGGCACCGCGGACCAGGCCGTCGGTCGGCTGCATGCGAGATCGCCCGCACTGTATTGTCGCCGATGTGCTGCGCGACCTCCAGGGTCAGCGTGTTCTCCAGGCCGCCGATCTTGGTGTCGACGTGCAGGGCGTTGTAGATGTCCGGCATGTCTCGGCGCGCGAACTCCACGTCGACGACCGGCCCGATCACCCGTGCGACCCGGCCAGTGCCCTCGCCAGCGGCTTGCGCGTCAGCTGCGTGCTCTAGCGGTTGCGGTCATGATGGTCTCTCTAACTCCTGCTCGCATCGGCCAGCGCGTTGGCACCGCCAACGATCTCGCTGATTTCCTGGGTAATCTCGGCCTGACGGGCCTTGTTGGCATCCCTGGTGAGCTGCTCAAGCAGTTCGTTGGCGTTGTCAGTGGCGGACTTCATGGCCCGCCGCCGCGCCGCGATCTCCGCAGCCGCCGACTCAAGCAGCGCATGGAAGATCCGGCTCTCCACGTACCGCGGCAGCAGCGCGTCGAGCACCTTCTCAGGTGACGGCTCGAACTCGTACACCGGGATCGGCCCAGTTGCTCTGTCTTCTCGGTAATCTCCAGCGGCAGCATCCGCGTGGTCACCGGTCCGCTGAGTCAGCATCGAAACGAACTCGGTGTAGACGAGGTGGATCTCGTCCACCCCGCCTTGGTCGCGCGGCCGGTTGAACGCCTCGAAGCAGCGCATTCGTGATCTCGGTCGCGTTGGCGTGCCTGGGGGTGTCGGAGAATCCGGCCCAGCTCCCCCGACCATCGCCCGGTCCCTGAACCGGTGCCAGCCAATGCCCTTACGCCCGGCTACGAACGGAACCGCCTCGATGCCGCGTTCGCGCCAGCGCCGCGTTGAGCGCCCTGTGCCTCGCGCAGCCCTGGGCGTTGAAGCCGCCGCAGAAGCCCCGATCGCTGGTCAGGATCAGCACGGCAGCTCGTACTGAGTGATCTGGCTCGGTCGTCAGCGGATGCTTGACGCTCGACGACCTGCTCACGACCGCCTCGACCGCAGTGGTGAGCTCGGCCGCGTACGGCTCGGCCGCCCTCGCCCGCTGCTGCGCCTTGATGATGCGGGACGAGGCGATCGAGCTCCTGAGCCTTGGTGATCTTGGCAGTGGACTTGACCGTAGCGATCCGCCGCCGGACCGCACGAAGCTGTCACGCCATCCGACCAGCGGGCCTGTCGGGCTCCTGCGGCGCGGGCTTGGTGCGAGTGATGCCCTCCTGCTCGATCTCGGCCTCACCCGCTGCGGGCACGTGATCGTCGGTGACCAGCAGCTGGCCATCGCCGGTCTCGAAGCCACGCCGGAAGTCGGTGACGGCGTCCTTGAGCGCGGTCGCCGTGTCATCGGACAGGTCGCCGGTCTCCCTGATGGCGTCGTAGATGCCCGACCGCTCGCGGGCGAGATAGTCGAGGAACTCGGTCTCGAACCGGCCCACGTCGGCGAGCGGCACATCGTCGATCTGGCCGGTGGTACCCGCCCACACCGAGACGACTTCGCGCTCCACAGGGAACGGGCTGTACTGGCCCTGCTTCAGCAACTCGACCAGCCGGGCACCGCGGTCAAGCTGCGCACGGGAGGCGGCGTCAAGGTCGGAGGCGAAGGCAGCGAACGCCTCGAGGTCGCGGTATTGCGACAGGCCGAGTCGGAGCGTGCCCGACACCTTCTTCATGGCCTTGACCTGCGCGCTACCGCCGACCCTCGACACCGAGATGCCGACGTTGATGGCCGGGCGTACGCCGGAGTTGAACAGGTCGGTCTCCAGGAAGATCTGACCATCGGTGATGGAGATCACGTTCGTCGGGATGTAGGCAGAGACGTCGTTGCCCTTGGTCTCGATGATCGGCAGGCCGGTCAGCGATCCGCCGCCCAGCTCGTCGGACAGCTTCGCGCAGCGCTCAAGCAGCCGTGAGTGCAGGTAGAACACGTCGCCCGGGTAGGCTTCGCGGCCGGGCGGGCGGCGCAGCAGCAGTGACACGGCCCGGTAGGCCTCGGCTTGCTTGGTCAGGTCATCGAAGATGATCAGCGCATGCTTGCCCTGGTACATCCAGTGCTGGCCGATCGCTGAGCCGGTGTAGGGCGCGATGTACTTGTAACCCGCCGAGTCTGAGGCTGGCGAGGCGACGATCGTGGTGTACTGCATCGCCCCGGCCTCTTCAAGCGACTGCTTGACCTGGGCGATGGTGGAGCCTTTCTGGCCGATCGCGACGTAGATGCAGCGCACCTGGCGGGCCGGGTCACCAGACTCCCAGTTAGCGCGCTGGTTGATGATCGTGTCGATGGCGATCGCGGTCTTGCCAGTCTGCCGGTCACCGATGATCAACTGCCGCTGACCGCGTCCGATCGCCGTCATCGCGTCGATCGCCTTAATGCCGGTCTGCATCGGCTCCTTCACCGGCTGCCGCTGCACCACTGACGGCGCCTGCAGCTCAAGCGCGCGCAACTCGGTGTTCTCGATCGGGCCCTGGCCATCAAGCGGCTCGCCGAGCGGCCCGACCATGCGGCCGAGGAATGCGTCACCGACCGGCACCGACAGCACCTCGCCAGTCCGCTTGACCGGCTGGCCTTCCTCGATCTTGCTGAAGTCACCGAGGATCACCACGCCGATCTCGCGCACGTCGAGGTTTAGCGCCAGGCCACGGGTGCCGTCTTCGAATTCGAGTAGCTCGTTGGCCATCGCCGACGGTAGGCCCTCGACCCTGGCGATGCCGTCGCCGCACTCGGCGACGACGCCCACTTCCTCAGTCGCGGCACCGGCTGGCTCGTACTGGTCGACAAACCGCGCCAGAGCGTCCCTGATCTCATCGGGGCGTATGGTCAGCTCGGTCATCTTACTCGCGTCCTTCTCGTCTGGTTGGTCTGCTGGCGGCTGGTCATCTCAGGCGGCCAGATCGCGTCTGACAGCGGCCAGCCGGCTCTCGACGCTGGCGTTGATCAGCTCATCGCCGATCCGCACCGACATCCCGCCGATCAGCTCGGGGTCAAGCACCACGTTCAGGTGCACGTCATGCCCGTAAGTCGCGCTCAGGGCGGCCGCGAGCCGCGCTCGCTGCGCGCTGGTCAGCTCTGCGGCCACGTGGACCTCGGCGACCAGGCGCTGGCGCAACCCGGCGGCGAGGCCGGCGTATTTCTCCAGGCTAGCGTCCACGCTGCGACCGCGGGGCGCCGCGGCTACCTGGCTCACCAGGCGAAGCGTCGGATCGGCGACCTTGCCGGCCAGCAAGTCAGTCACAATGCCGCGACGGCCCGCTGGCGGGACGAATTGATTCGACAGCGCATACCGCAAGCCAGGGTCGCCGCCGACGATCCGGCCGAATCTGAATAGCTCGTCCTCGATCTCATCCAGCTTGCCGTCCTTGTCGGCCCCCGTGCAGATCGCCAGCACGGCGAGCTCTTCGGCAGCATCGACCAGGTCGGCTGGCTCGGACCAGCGATTACCTGCCAAGCCGGCGACTTGGCTCACGACGGCAGCCGACACCTTGCCGGTCAGCACCGACTCGGCTAGGCCAGCCCGAGCCGAGCCGTCGATGGACGGATCGGACAAGGTCCGGCGCAGCGCTGTCTCATGATCGAGCAGCTGGACCACGGCGAACAGCTCGTCACCGACACTCGCGGCGGCCGCCGCCGTGCCCTCGGCCAGCGCTGCGGCCAGGCGCTCCTTGGCCGCGGCGAGCGATGCCCGGCTGGCACCTCTCATCGGGCGTCTACCTTCGCGGCCGCGTCGCGGTCAAGCTCGTCAAGGAACCGGTCGACCATGCGGGACTGTCTGGCCTCATCGGCAAGCGACTCGCCGACGATCCGGCTGGCGAGTTCCACTGCCAGCGAGCCGATCTCGGCCCGTAGCGCCGTGAGCGTCTGCTGCCGGTCGGCCTGCAGTTGAGCGTTCGCCGAGTCGATGATGCGCTGCTTTTCGGTCGCGCCCTCGGCGCGGCCCTGAGCTACGATCTGGGCGGCCTCTTCCTTCGCCTGCTCCCGCAGCCTCGCGGCCTCGTGCCTGGCGTCGGCGAGCTGGGCGCGGTACTGGTCGAGTACCTTGTTGGCTTCGGTCTGCGCCTCGTCGGCCCGCTTCAGCCCGCCTTCGATCGCGTCGCTGCGGTCCTCCAGGGTCTTGCTGATGCGCGGCATCAGCACCCGCGCAAGCAAGATAAACACAATCAGGAACGCGACCGTGCCGATGATCAGCTCCGGCCAGTGCGGGATCAGGGGGTTAGGCGCCGAGGCGGCTAGGTATTTCACCGTCACGCTTCCTCTCCGGACGCTTAGGCCGTGTAGTGGAAGATGTACGGAATGATGATTCCGATCAGCGCCAGCGCCTCGGTCAGCGCGAAGCCGATGTACATGTTGGAGCGGATCAGGCCGGCCGCCTCGGGCTGACGGGCCATGGCCTCGACGCCGTGACCGAAGATCAGGCCGATGCCGATGCCAGGTCCAATAGCGGCAAGGCCGTAGGCCACCGCACCAATGTTGATGCTGATGACGTTGCCGTTGCCAGCGGCGAGTACGTGGTGAACGAGGTCAAGCATCTGTGCTTTCCTTTTCGGTAAAGCCGGCGGACAATCCCCCGGCGGGTACGTAAATCAAGGTCAGTGCTCCGCCTCAAGCGAGCCACCGATGTACTGAGCGGTCAGGATCGTGAAGATGTAGGCCTGCAGACCCTGGATCAGCAACTCGAACGCGGTGAGCACGATCGTCAGGATGAATGAGGCGGCGCTCCATAGCAGCCCGAGGCCGGAGGCAAGCAGGTACCAAGTGGCGAGCGTGAAGACCAGCAGCAGGATGTGGCCAGCGAACATGTTCGCGAAGAGCCGTACGGCCAGGGTAAATGGCCGGATCAGGATGTACTGAAGGATCTCCACCGGGGCCAGGAGCAGCAAGACGGCGAATGGCACGCCGCGCGGGATCATGTTCCTGAAGTAACCGCCTAGCCCTTGGTGCTTGATGCCAAGGAAGGTGTAGGTGCCGTAGACCATCAGCATGAGCGACGCCGGGAAGGCGATCTCGGACATCGCCGGGAACTGCGCCGCCGGAATGATCTCCATGATGTTCATGATCCAGATGAAGAAGAAGAGCGCGACAAGGAACGGTAGGAAGCCGTCGCCCTTCTTGCCCATCATCGGCCGCAGGATCTGGTCCCTGACGAAGAAGATGCCAAGCTCGCCCAGATTCTGCGGACCCTTAGGCACCAGCTTCGGCTTGGAGAACGCGCTCCAAAAGAAGATGATCACGACCGCGGCACAGATGCAGGCGAGTAGCATTGGCTTGTTGAAGGTGAACGAGCCGATACTAAATAGTGGCCCATAGGTAAAACTGCCTGGATAGCTCGGGGCGGGATATCCACAGCCCGAGTTCAGGTGCGCGGAAGTGTCCGAGCAATGGACCGCGGCCAGCGCGATAATATCAGCGGCCAACGTGGCCTCCTTCGGCCAAGCGCGCCAGCGCGAGGGGAGAAGTCGGGAGGTCAGTCAACACCACGAGGTGGTTCCTTCCAGCCGGCGATCGCAAGTCGGCAGGGACCAAGCCCCTGGCGGTCAGGCGAGCGTAACCGGACGTCGTAAGCCCGCGTACAGCGGGGTTGCTTTGAGAGCGCACTAGGCGACTTCGCCGCGACGGCCAGGCCGTGCCCGCCACTGCTACGGCGGCCACTGCTACGGCGGCCACCGGCACGTCCGCGGTCACTGCCGTCCGTACTTGTAGATGACGGCGAAAATGCCAATACCTAGGCCGACCAGCGCGCCAATGGGGCATAGCACAGCAAGGTGCGTCCAGTGGCCGATCAGCCAGCCGAGACCGCCGTAGCACACCATGCCAGAGATCAGATAGCCGAAGATCGACCAGCCGGCGTTCTGCGAGTCGTCCGCCATCACGTCCCGCTCCGCTTCCGCAGCTCCGCACGGTCGATCACCGTCCGGAGGGTTCTACGTAGGGTGTTTTAAGCCGCATCGACCAATACACCTGGGACGCCGACCAAGCAAGGATGCACACCAATGCGGTGAGCCCGAACATGCGCCCATTGAAGGCGGTCGTCGCGCCGAATCTCGCCACGAAGAACAACAGCAGCAGGATCTTCAGGATGTAGGTCGTCATCGCCGTGATCATCATCGCCTGCGGGCTCTTGCGAGCCGCCCGGCTCACGGCGAAGACGCTGATCCCGAAAAACACGGCCACCAGCGCGATCCCGAGCACGGCGCCGATCAGGCCCTTCCAGCCGCCAATGGCAACACTGATGACAACCATGACCGCGCCTAGCGCCGCCGTGGTGATAACCGACCGGCGGACGATCTGGGCGTAGTTCGCCAGCATCGTGATCAGACTCCGGAAGAACTGGCCGGCGGCCTGCGTTTGGGCCGACCGGTACGTGCGAGGAAAAACCAGTGTCGGTGACACTACGGTCACCTGCGTGCGCACACAATAGCTGCCGCGCATCAGGCGAGCGAAACGTATCACGGGCCTCGCAGCCGGCTGCTTGCGACTGCATGTGAAAGATATCACAAGCTCTCCGGCCTTGGTTGCACCAGGTCACCGAACGTGACGAAACCAGCCGAGATTCTCCATCCCGCGCACCCTGCCGCGCCGGAGTGATGCCGATGCGCCTAGCAAGGTGCCGGGCTTCGCCAGCGTTCGCCGGCCCTCGGGCTCGCCGGCCGGCGCTCGAGTTCGGTGCTGGCCCGGCGCTCGGGTGCTCGGGCTTCGATGGCGAGACGTCCGAAGGTTGGCCGACGAGGGGCCTCGGTCCATACCCGACTCGTTGACCCGGCGCTCGGTCGGCTGTGCGGCCGACACGCTCATCTGCTTTGCGCCATGATGAGCGTTTCGCTCCCCGAAGGCCTGGTCAGGTCCGCCTCAAGCTGGCGAACCTTCCGAAGTGATCATGCTTTAGCGCTTGCCACGTAGCTATCAGCACAATCAGGAAACGCGCACGGACCGCCGTCCAGGTGCGGCCTGATCCTGGCTTGCCCGGCCTGAGCCAATCCGATCGACAAGGCCGGGCCAGCCCCTGAGCGGCCGACCCGGTGCGGCCGACCCGGTGCGGCCGACCCGGTGCGGCCGACCCGGTGCGGCCGACCCGGTGCGGCCGACCCGGTGCGGCCGACCCGGTGCGGCCGACCCGGTGCGGCCGGCCCGGCCAGGTCGGCCCGGCATGGCGGAGAGATTTCGGCGTTTGCCCGGAGCGCTGCCGCCTAGCGGAAAATATTCGGCGTATAGCGCGGTCAAAGCTCCGCCAGGCGACAACACTCCGCCTGGGCAGCAGAATCTGTCCGCCACGATGACGACAAACCTCCGCTAGGCGACAACCCTCCAGCACCAGCCCGAAGCGCCCACAGCACCAGCCCGACCCGCCCCCGGAACACGCCGAAACCCGCCCGCCGAAGCCGCAGCCACGCCCGCAATCACCGATATCCTCAGATATCCCCCGCCCCCGAACAGGTCAACTGCCAGTACAGTCGCGACGAGCCAGTGAGAACCCAAGCCAGGGCACCGTCCGCTCTCACAACGCCCAGCCCGGACCAGGCTGGGCGGGGTTGGCCAGGTCCGTATGGCGCTACGGGATGATCGAGCCTGAGGCTCGGGTTATGCGGATCGGCGCGGTGCTGTCGATCGGATTGCTACTGGTCAATCCACTCGGGTGGCCGGGCTGGAGTTGATCGTTGTCGCTTCGGTAACCGGCCGGGTCGCTAGTGCCTGGCAGTAGGTCGGCTTCGCCCGGGTAGGAGAGATCCTGTCCTAGCCGAGCATCGCGATCCTCGATGGTGCCAGGTCCGCCCGGCAGCCGACCAGCCAGCGGGTCAGCGGTGACCGAACCACCGGACAGCGGGTCTGGGGACAGTGGAGCCGCGTAGACCGTGCGATGGTCAACCGACCCGGGCGGTTGGACCGGCGCTCGATCTGATGGCGGCGGGATCGGCCGCTGTCGGTCGGCTGGCTGCGGCCAGGCGGACGGGTCCGCCGCCGCTGCCCGCGCCGCCCCTGCCTGCCCCGCCGCTGCCTGCCCCGCCGCTGCCTGCCCCGCCGCTGCCTGCGCCGCCGCCGCTGCCTGCGCCGCTTCCACTGCGGGCGCGGGCGCGGGCCTGCTGCGCGGCTCCCACCAGCGCAGCCTCGGGATGGACAGCAGCACGAGCACCAAGATGGCGGCGAGCGTAGTACCGGCCAGCACAATCAAAGGGGCGGTGGCGATGGACAGGCCGACCACGGTGCCGGCGAACAACGCCGCCCACGCGTACAAGATCAGCACGCTCGATCGGTGGGAATGACCGATGTCCAACATCCGGTGGTGCAGATGCTGCCGGTCGGGGGCGAATGGCGACAGGCCGGCTCTGGTCCGCCTGATCACGGCCCGCAGCATGTCGGTGTAGGGGATGACGAGGACGGCGGCCGGCAAAAGCAACGGCAGGATTTCGGCGTACCGGTTGGCCCGGTCGGCCAGGCTCTGGAAGTCCAACGTGGAGATCGCCGAGATCGGCACGTAGGCAAGGACCAGCCCGAGCAGCATCGACCCGGTGTCGCCCATGAAGATCCTGGCCGGGTGGAAGTTGTGCGGCAGGAATCCTAGGCACGCGCCGGCCAGGACCACCGAGGCCAGCGCCGGCACCGCCTCGATCGGCAGTGCATACGGGCGGTTAGCGACCTTGGTCAGCGAGTAGTAGTAGATAAAGAATGAGATCGCGGCGATGCAGACGATCCCGGCCGCCAGGCCGTCTAGCCCGTCGATGAAGTTGACCGCGTTGATCGTGGCCACGACGAGCAGGATGGTCAGGACGATGCCTTCGTTCGTGGTCAGGCCGAACACGTGCTCCTTCGGCAGCGGGAAGCTGGAGAGCTGGGCGCCGCTGGCGACCAGCACGCCGGCCGCCGCGACCTGACCGGCCAGCTTGCCGATGGCGCTGATCCCCCACCGGTCATCGATGATCCCGATTACCACGATCAGCGCGCCGGCCAGCAGCAGGCCGTTCACCAGGCCGGTGCCGCGGATGACATTGCGGAACGGCACCAGTTCGTTCGCAGCCAGCAATCCGGCCGCGATGCCGAAGTACATGGCGATGCCGCCAAGGCGCGGCACCGGGGTCTCGTGCACGTCGCGATCGCGCGTCGCGGGGACGGCTCCGATCCTGATCGCCGTCTTGCGCACCAGCGGCGTCAGCAGATAGGTAACCGCAGCGGTCACCAGCAGTGTCAGGTAGTACTCGTACTCACGCACTGCGGCTCACCGGGCGGGAAACGTCTTGAACATCACGCCAACTCTATGGCAAGCGGGCCTGCTGACAGGCTGAGACCGCAGCTTCGGGCAGGTCACGACAGCGTTGCCGTCACGAATCGGTCCAGCCCGGCGAGGTCGGCGTGATTGCGGGTCTGCTGCCAGCCGTTGTCCTCGGCGAAAACCCAGTAGACCTGGGCACCCTGCGGCGAGCCGTGCTCGACCGCGAGCAGGCCGCCTGGCCGCAGTAGCCGTCGGGCGGCCCGCTCGACCACTCGGATCGCGTCCAGCCCGTCCGTTCCTGAGTACAGCGCTGCCGGCGGCTCGTACTCGCCGACCTCGGGCGGCACGTGCGCGCCGACCGGAATGTAGGGCGGGTTGCTGATCACCAGGTCGACGGTGCCGTCAAAGTCGGTCAGCGCGGTGTCGAAGTCACCGGAATGGAGCGTGACCCGGCCGGCCGTGTGCGGGGCGGCCGAGGCGGTCCTGGCGATGTTCTGCTCGGTCCATGGCCGCGCCAGCGGATCCCCTTCAACGGCGTGCACCCGCGCTCTCGGCACCTCCTGAGCGATTGCCAGCGCGATGGCGCCCGAGCCGGTACCCAGGTCGGCCACGAGCGGCTCGGCGACGTCCATCTCGGTGAGCCGCTCGATGGCCCACCCGGTCATCACCTCAGTTTCCGGCCTGGGCACGAATACGCCAGGGCCGACTTCGAGGTCAAGGTAGCGGAAGAACGCGATTCCGGTGATGTGCTGCAGCGGCTCCCTGGCTTCACGCCTGGCGACGTCGTCCCAGAACCTCGGGTCAAAGTCAGCGTCGGGCACTAGGTGCAGGCTGCCGCGAGAGACTCCGTGCCGGTGCGCGGCCAGCAACTCAGCATCGGCCCGCGGCGATTCGACGCCGGCTTCGGCGAGCCTGGTCACGGCCACGCCGATCTCACTCATCAGCAGGCTCATGACGCGGCTACTGGGCCGCTGCGATCTTGTCGGCCCGGTCGGCGTCGATCAGCGCGCCGATCACCGCGTCGAGGTCACCATCGAGCACTTGATCCAGGTTGTAGGCCTTGTAGCCGACTCGGTGGTCAGAGATCCGGTTCTCCGGATAGTTGTACGTGCGGACTCGCTGCGACCGGTCCACGGTGGCCACCTGGCTGCGCCGCTCGGCTGCGGCGAGCGCCTCGGCTTCCTCTTGGGCGGCGGCGAGCAGTCTGGCCCGGAGCACTCGGAGCGCGGCTTCTTTATTTTGTAGCTGGCTCTTTTCGTTCTGGCACGACACCACAATGCCAGTGGGCAGGTGGGTGATCCTGACCGCCGAGTCGGTCGTGTTCACGCTCTGACCGCCAGGGCCCGATGACCTGAACACGTCGATCCGCAGATCGTTCTGATCGATATTGACCTCGACTGGATCAGCCTCAGGCATCACTAGGACGCCAGCAGCCGAAGTGTGGATCCGGCCCTGCGACTCAGTCACCGGAACCCGCTGCACCCGGTGCACGCCGCCCTCGTATTTAAGCTGCGACCAGGCACCGTCCGGGGTACCGGCCAGGCGACCGCGCCCAGCGGCCTTGACCGCTACCGTCACGTCTTTGTAGCCGCCGAGTCCGGTGATCGTGGAATCGAGAATCTCGGTCTTCCAGCCTTGGCGCTCGGCGAACCGGAGGTACATGCGCAGCAGGTCAGCCGCGAATAGCGCCGACTCTTCGCCGCCCTCCCCTGCCTTGACCTCAAGAATCACGTCCTTGGCGTCAAGCGCGTCGCGCGGCACGAGCAAATGCTCAAGCCGCAGCTCAAGCTCGCCCTTACGGCGGGCCAACTGCTCGGCCTCGACCGCGAAGGACGAATCTTCGTCCGCCAACTCGATGGCGGTCGTCTCGTCGGCGCTGACCTGGAGCCACTGGGTATAGGCCTGCACGATCGGGGTCAGCTCGCTGTACCGCCGACCGAGCACCCTGGCCCGGTCTTGATCGGCGTGCACCGCCGGATCAGACAGGTCCTTCTCCAGTTGCGCATGCTCGGATGCGAGGTCGGCAAGCCGCTCAAGCACTGCTTACCTCCTCTAATAGTTCGTCGTCAGTTCGCTGACCAGTACGCGGCCACCAGCCAACGGCCGCGCGGCGCGCGCACTGGCGCGCCGCAGCAGCGCGAAAGCTGGTTACTGCTAACCGGTACGGCCAGGAAAGAGCGTCCTGACCCGGTCTGATCACGCGATCAGCTAAGTGCGCGAACGCGCTACTTGGCCTGGTTGCCCTGCTTGCCGAAGCGGCGCTCGAACCTGGCGACCCGGCCACCAGTGTCCAGGATCTTCTGCTTGCCGGTGTAGAACGGGTGGCAGTTTGAGCAGACATCGGCGTGAATCTCGCCATTCCTCGCCGTGCTTCGGGTGGTGAAGGTGCTGCCGCAGGTGCACGTCACCTGAGTCACCACATACTGCGGGTGAATGTTGGACTTCATCATTTCTCCTGGTTCCGGCGGTCGCCGGGTCGCCTGGCTCGCCCGAGCCTAGACGTGAACCGGTACCGCGCTGTCGGTGCACCAGTGTGCCACATCAACAACCGCCAGGGTGCCGCAGTGATTCCCTGAGGCCGTCGTCGGCGTGACCCGCTAGCGCGATGACAGCGACGCCGATCCAACGGCCGCCAAGCTGACGGCGTCGGACCGGCGTCGCTCGGGTAGCTAAGAGGCGACCGTAGTCTTTTGCACGTGCAGCAGGAACTCGGCGTTGCTCTTGGTCTCCTTCATCCGCTCCATCAGCACCTCAAGCGCCTGCTGCGGCTCAAGTGCGTGCAGCACCCGGCGCAGCTGCCAGACGATCTTGAGCTCCTCCGGCGTCATCAGCAGCTCTTCCTTCCTGGTGCCCGACGCGTCCACGTCGATAGCCGGGAAGATGCGCTTGTCCGCGAGCTCGCGGCGAAGCCGCAGCTCCATGTTGCCTGTGCCCTTGAACTCTTCGAAGATGACCTCGTCAGCGCGTGAGCCAGTCTCGATCAGCGCGGTCGCCAAGATAGTCAGCGAGCCACCGTGCTCGATGTTTCGCGCGGCGCCGAAGAACCGCTTCGGCGGGTAGAGCGCGGTCGAATCGACACCACCGGACATGATCCTGCCGCTGGCGGGAGCGGCCAGGTTGTAGGCCCGGCCGAGCCTGGTGATCGAGTCGAGCAGCACGACCACGTCGTGCCCCATCTCGACTAGCCGCTTGGCCCGCTCAATGGCGAGCTCGGCGACCATGGTGTGGTCTTCGGCCGGCCGGTCGAAGGTCGAGTGGATAACCTCGCCCTTGACCGAGCGCTGCATGTCGGTGACTTCCTCAGGCCGCTCGTCCACCAGCACGACCATGAGGTGACACTCAGGGTTATTCTTGGTGATCGCATTCGCGATGGCCTGCAAGATCATCGTCTTGCCTGCCTTAGGCGGCGACACGATCAGACCGCGCTGCCCCTTGCCGATCGGGCAGATCAGGTCGACGATCCTGGTGGTCATGATGGTCGGATCGGACTCAAGGCGAAGCCGCTGCTGCGGGTAGAGCGGCACCAGCTTGGAGAACTCAGGCCGGCTCTTCGACTCATCCGGGTCAAGCCCGTTGACCTTGTCGAGCCGCACCAGCGCGTTGAACTTCTCGCGGCGCTCACCCTCACGCGGCTGGCGGATGGCGCCTTCGATGACGTCGCCCTTGCGCAGCCCGTAGCGACGCACCTGGGACAGCGAGACGTAGACGTCGTTCGCGCCCGGCAGGTAGCCGGTAGTACGGACGAAGCCGTAGTTGTCCAGCACGTCCAGGATGCCAGCGATCGGGATCAGCACGTCATCTTCGGTGATAACCGGCTCAGCCTCGCCTGAGCCACGCTCCCTGCGGCGGTTGGTGCTGCCCTGCTGATTGCGATTGCGGAAGCGGTCCCGGTCACGACTGCGCCGGCTGCCGCCATCGCGGTCGTCGTCACGGCCACCGCCGTCCCGCCCGTTGCCATCACGGCCATTGCCGTCGCGATGGCTCTGCTGGTCTCGACCCTGGTCGCCGCGCGACTGCTGGCCATTACCGCCAGCGTCACGCTGATCGTTGCGGGACTGATCGCCGCGCGGCGCACCGGTCGCGTCCGCACCGTCGGCTCCGCGACTCTGGTCATCACGGCGGCCGTTGCTGGTCCGGCTGCGCCGGTCCCGCTGGCTCTCGCGCCGAGCCCCGCCGTCCTGGCCGTTGGCCCGGCGCGTCCCGGCCGACTCGCCATCAACGGCGAGCTCAGCGCCAGCCGCTACCTCGCCGCTGTGCCCGAGATCGGGACCTGCTCCGCTGCCGTCTACGGCATCGCCAGCCACGGCACTGTCCGACCCTGACTCGGTCCCGGCGTCAGCCGGAGCGGCGGCGGCACGACGGCCCCCGGCCGCACTCGCCGAGGCCAGCTCAGTGGTCGCCGCTTCGGCCCCCTGGTGCCCATTGACCGCCGCAGCGGCCGGTGCCGCAGCGTCCCCGTGGCCAGCACTGTCGCTGTGGCCAGCACTGCCGGCGTGGCCAGCACCGTCGGCGTGGCCAGCACCGTCGGCGTGGCCAGCACTGACCGGAGCCGCGGTGGCGTCGGCGGCGCGGCCGACTGGCACCGTCGAATGCGCCTGTGCCGAGTCGGCCGTCACCCCGGCGACCGCCGGACCTGTCTGGTCGCTCCGGCCCGGCTCACCGATCCCGGCGCTGAACTCACTGACCATGCTGAGCTGCCCTGATCCTTCTGATTCCATGGCGTCCTGCTCAAAGGGGCGGTCCACGCCGGCTCCCGCAGGCGCACTCCGCTTGACTGAATTTCCATTTACTTCGCTCTGATTGCCGTCCGAATGCCGACTTGGCTCCCCCGCCGGCGCACCTGATTGACCTTGATCACCAGCTTGGCGACCGCTACCGACAGAATGCGGGCTGTGCTGTCGTTCCTGGATCGCGGCAATAACCTGACCCTTGCGCATTCGACCGGTGCCAGTGATGCCAAGAGATTGCGCGAGCCGCTGCAAATCGGGAAGCAGCATCGTCGCCAGGCGTCCGGGCTCCGCTGTCCCCTGCGAGTCGGCATCCCGACCACCAACCATGGAGCGTACTGCGCCGCTCTGTCCCAGGGAAGACCCGGCACTCTCGCTCGTGCGGTCTGACCCGGCGGCCGTTGCGGCCGCGCCGTGCGCGTCAGTCGATGACGGCTCAGGCGAGTTGGTGAACAGGTCGGTGGTATCGGTCACAAGGGGTCCTTCCGAGAAACGGGAAAGCCTCGACGCGTACGCGCTGGGCAATGTGCCACGCGGCTCCCGCTATCGCTGATGGCCTGATCTATCAGGCCAGGTGTCATACATTCCGTCATTGCATTACCTGTCGGGAGTTGCCCGATTGCCGTACCCGCGCACCAACCAGGCATCGATCTACAGGTGGGCGCGTGCAGACTTTCAACGTCTCCCGACGGATGGGTGTCACGGCGCCACCAACAACAGTGCGAACTACGGTGTTGCCAACTGCAGCGCTGGCGTGACGGGATGCGAGTATGCACCTCACCCCGGTACGGGGCAACTGGTGCCTCGACCAGTCTAACACCATCAGCGGCCACGGCATTCCTTCTGGACCTCTGGACGCGCCCGAGCGTTGCTGCCACGAACAGGAACGGCCTTGGAGAGGCTGCCCAAGTTACGGACTTCCGACTTCGGAAAGGCTCTGGCCGACCGTCTGGACGACTGGTTGCGACCGCGCCTGTGGGGGTGGAACTACGCCGATATCGTCGACGCCTTGGGGGCTTACACGGCTTGCGATACCCGCTTCGCTCGCGCTTGAACCTTGGCTAGCGGATGACTGTCGCCGTCAGTAGCGACTTGATATCAGGCTGAAACTATATTAACCATGAGAATCTGACAAGAGGGCGCTCACCTGCAAGTTCGACGTCCCTGACCGAGACGCCATCAAATCCTGGCCGGCGCGGTGACCCCGAGCAAGCCTAGTCCGGCCGCGAGCGTGCGACTGGCGGCCTGCGCCAAGTCAAGCCGGTCACCGAGATGCCCGGTCAGGCCGCCACGAAAGGGCAGCGCCGGACATTGCTGAGCGCAGTCAAGCCAGGCGCTTGCCAACTGCTCCAGATAGGCAGTGACTTCCCCTGGTCGGTTGGTGCGATGAGCGGCGGCGAGGCGTTCTGGCAGCCAAGACAGCTGGTCGACCAGGGCGAGCTCGGCCGGATGCGCGGAAGTCCTTCGGCCGAATGGCTCACGCGCGACCGCGAGGTCGGACGCCCACCGCAGGGTCGAAGCCGCGTCCGCATGCGCATGCCGCACCAGCACGAACGGGTTGGCCACATCAAGCGCCAACTCAAGTTGCCGCGCGATGGCGGCAGGCTCAGGTGCGCCAGCCCGGGCCAGCGCGAAGCGAACGGCGTCGGCCCCGTAGTAGCCCAAGGCGACTGACACGGGCGAACTGTCAGGCGTACCGACTGAGCTCGGCGGCTGGTCTATTTCAAAATCCTTGTACATAATGGCCCGCGCCACAGCATCACCGCACCGTCCCACCAGCGCCGCACGGTGGACTCGCCACGCCTGCGCCCAGGTGGAGGCGGTCGCGAGGTCGGGTAGCGGCGGGACGGCGCTGCAGTGGCCGGGCGCGACCGAATTGATTCGCCCCGGCAGCGCGGCGAGGCAACCAGTGGTCACCGTTACGGTCAGGTAACCGTCAGTGGCCACGGCGGCGCGCACCCAGGGCAGCTTGGCTAGAGCGGCGGCGAGTCGAGTGGCGAGGCGTTCTGGGGGGCGGGCGAGTTGGAAAGGCAGCGTGGTCGCGTAGCTGCCGACGGCACCGCCCGGCGGCCGCTGCCAGCGCACGGTCGTGTCGCCGCTGATCAGAGGCGCGAGAGCGGCGGTGAGATCAGCAGTGATCACAGCTCAGTCAAAAGCGCTGCTTGGCGCACCAGCCAACTCGCGTACCACCCGGATCATCTCGGCCGGATCGAACGGCTTAGTGAGGTAGGCGTCGACGCCGACCTGGCGGCCCCGGTCCCTGTCATCCTCCTGCGCGCGCGCAGTAATAAGGACAACCTTGATCGCCGACGTGGCCGGATTGCGCCGGAGCTGCGTCGCCGTCACCCAGCCGTCCAGCCTGGGCATCATCACGTCCAGCGTGATGACGTCAGGGTTTATCGCCGTGACCTTGTCAAGACAGTCCTGACCGTCCGTGGCGGTAAACACCTCGAAGCCCTCAAGCTCCAGGTTCACGGCGATAAGTTGCCTGATGACCTCATCGTCATCGACAACTAGCACTCGCCCCAGTCCCTGTGTCACGGCGTGAGGTTACCGGCCTAGCAGCCATTCGCGCTCGAAGATCGGCCACGTGTACTTCAGATCGTTGCGAGCGCTCAGGTGCTGGTACAGTTGCTCAGTCCCCGATGGAGAGCCGCGCGTCGCGCGCGCTCAGTCGGGACTGCATGCGCCAGCCCCCATAGCTCAGGGGATAGAGCAACGGCCTCCGGAGCCGTGTGCGCAGGTTCGAATCCTGCTGGGGGCGCATCGTATCTACCAGCGAAAACAGCGGGCTGACGAGGGAAGATGCCTCGTCCCGTTGATCGCCATCTGACGACATGAGACGACGCGGAAAGCCGTGCTCTGACGCCTTCCACTCCCTATACGCTCCCGAAAACACTCGCTGCCGGGCCGCCACCGGCCTGCGAAATACGACCGCTTAGTCATGACGTGGCGGGAGCCTGGCTCCGCGTCGCTTCGGCGTCGGCCGGCAGGCCGGCGTCGTCGTAAGCGGCGGCTAGGTTATCGCGGAAGATCTGCGTATTCGGGTGGCCGGCGCCTAGTATCCGCTCGCTGTCGGCCAGGGTCCGCTCGTGCAGCGGGATCGCCTCCCCCAGCCGCCCCGCCGCCTGGTAGGCATAGGCGAGGTTGTTCCGGGATTGCAGGGTGTCCGGGTGCGACTCCCCCAGCACCCGCTCCCGGTCGGCCAGGGTCCGCTCGTGCAGCGGGATCGCCTCCCCCAGCCGCCCCGCCGCCTGGTAGGCGGCGGCGAGGTTGTTCCGCGAGGACAGGGTGCCCGGGTGCGACTCCCCCAGCACCCGCTCCCGGTCGGCCAGGGTCCGCTCGTGCAGCGGGATCGCCTCCCCCAGCCGCCCCGCCGCCTGGTAGGCATAGGCGAGGTTGTTCCGGGATTGCAGGGTGTCCGGGTGCGACTCCCCCAGCACCCGCTCCCGGTCGGCCAGGGTCCGCTCGTACAGCGGGATCGCCTCCCCCAGCCGCCCCGCCGCCTGGTAGGCATAGGCGAGGTTGTTCCGGGATTGCAGGGTGTCCGGGTGCGACTCCCCCAGCACCCGCTCACTGTCGGCCAGGGTCCGCTCGTACAGCGGGATCGCCTCCCCCAGCCGCCCCGCCGCCTGGTAGGCATAGGCGAGGTTGTTCCGGGATTGCAGGGTGTCCGGGTGCGACTCCCCCAGCACCCGCTCACTGTCGGCCAGGGTCCGCTCGTACAGCGGGATCGCCTCCCCCAGCCGCCCCGCCGCCTGGTAGGCATAGGCGAGGTTGTTCCGGGATTGCAGGGTGTCCGGGTGCGACTCCCCCAGCACCCGCTCCCGGTCGGCCAGGGTCCGCTCGTACAGCGGGATCGCCTCCCCCAGCCGCCCCGCCGCCCGGTAGGCGGCGGCGAGGTTGTTCCGGGATTGCAGGGTGTCCGGGTGCGACTCCCCCAGCACCCGCTCCCGGTCGGCCAGGGTCCGCTCGTACAGCGGGATCGCCTCCCCCAGCCGCCCCGCCGCCCGGTAGGCGGCGGCGAGGTTGTTCCGCGAGGACAGGGTGCCCGGGTGCGACTCCCCCAGCACCCGCTCCCGGTCGGCCAGGGTCCGCTCGTACAGCGGGATCGCCTCCCCCAGCCGCCCCGCCGCCCGGTAGGCGGCGGCGAGGTTGTTCCGGGAGGACAGGGTGTCCGGGTGCGACTCCCCCAGCACCCGCTCCCGGTCGGCCAGGGTCCGCTCGTACAGCGGGATCGCCTCCCCCAGCCGCCCCGCCGCCCGGTAGGCGGCGGCGAGGTTGTTCCGGGATTGCAGGGTGTCCGGGTGCGACTCCCCCAGCACCCGCTCCCGGTCGGCCAGGGTCCGCTCGTACAGCGGGATCGCCTCCCCCAGCCGCCCCGCCGCCCGGTAGGCGGCGGCGAGGTTGTTCCGCGAGGACAGGGTGCCCGGGTGCGACTGCCCCAGCACCCGCTCCCGGTCGGCCACGACGAGCTGGCCGAGGTCGATGGCCTGGGAGAAGCTGTCGGCGAGATCGTTCAGGCACCACAGCGCCCATCCGCGCAGCGACAGGAGCTGCGTGGTCAGCCCGGCATCGTCCTCGCCGGCGTAGCGGCTCGCCGTGTCGTGAAGCGCCATGATCTGCTGCACAGTCTCACGGGCGGCCGTCCGGTTCCTCCACGGCTCGTCCAGGGACTCGGTGACGGCCTGGAGCATCCCGGCCGCCGCTGCCGCGACTCCGGGCAGGTCACCGCTGGCCGCCAGGCGTTCGGCCGCCACGCGCATGGTCAGGCGGTGCGCGATCACTGCCGAGTCGTCCAGGCTGAACGCCAGCAGCGACACACCGGCCACCCGCCCCAAAGCGGAATCGATGTCCTCCGCCGCGACCTGGCGCTGACCGTCCGGCCCGGGCAGCGATCCGCCCTGGCCAGCGGCCCGCAGCAGATCGCGGGGGACCCCGGCGGGCGAGAGCAGCGCGATGATGTCCATCAGCGGGCCGCACACCCCGGCCGGGTCGCTATCGGCTGCCGCGTCCAGGGCCAGGGAGATCGCCTCGGCCGTGCCGTGCGGGTACGGCTCGCCTCCGGCACGGCTCAGGTACCTGGTCGCCGGGCTGGCGCGGAGCCTGCCCAGGTAAGTCGGGTAGTCCAGGTGCTGGACGGCGATCATCGCGGCGGCCTGGGCCAGGGCCAGCGGCAGCCACCCCAGCTCGCTCCCCAGGTCCCGTGCCCCGTCCACATCCGCCAGCTTGGTGCGCCGGGCCAGATACTCCAGGCCTTCCCCGGCCGCGAATACGTCCACCGGCACCACGGACCCGAACAACGCCGCATCCAGGTTGTTGCTGGTGATGATCGCCTGAGCGCCGCCGCCGGCCTGCAGGTACCGGGCCAGGTGCTCCAGATCGGTAACATTGTCGAAGACCACCAGGCACCGCTCGCCGTCGGCTTCGAGCCAGTGCCGGACGGCCTCGGCAGCCGATTCCAGGGTCCCGCCCGGTGCGCTGACACCGAGCTGGGCTGCGGTGTCGGCGAGCCCGTTCACGACGCCGGCCGGATCGCCAGCGTTGATCCAGGCGACCAGCCGCCACTTCGCGTCGATCCGGGAGCGGGCGCAGGCGGCGGCGAGCTGGGTCTTGCCGACCCCCCGCATCCCGGTCAGGGCGTGGACCAGCACCACCCCTGGTCCGCCCGCGGTCAGGGCCGTTACCAGATCCTCGCGAGGCTGGAAAGCTGGCGGCGCCTGCGGAATCTCGCCCACGATGACCGGGCCATCCGGGCCGTTGACGGGTGCTGCCGGGCTTTCGATATAAGTCTGGATGTACTGGCTGACCTGCTGGCCAGCCGGTGACTCAACCGTTGCCGGCTGCCGGGTCTTGCGCCAGTCCTGCCACAGCGGAATGACACCGAAGATGATCGCTGCCACGGCAGCGATAACACCCGCGACCGAGCCGATCACTTCCCACCCGAACGCGCCCATGCTCAGACAATACGCATTCGGAGCAAACAAAGGACGTCAGCAGGAAATAGGCCGCGCTGACGAGCCAGAAAGGCGTCAGCTATAGACGCCAGCTACTTCAGATTTGACGTTTAGTCGCTTTTGCGCAAATGGAGTGCGTCGTTCATGCGGGTGATCCAGATGTCTTCCATGCCGGTCATGCATTTGGCGTAGGTGCGCATGAGGACTTCGACGCTGTGCCCGGCCCAGGCCGCGACTTCGGTGGGCGGGACGCCGGAGTTGAGCCGCCACGTCACGCCGGAGTGCCGCAGGTCATAGGGCCGCTGCAGCAGCGGACTGGCGGCCTGAGCGGGCGTGAGCGAGAGTTCGCGGGTTTTCTGCCACACGCGCCACCATGTGGACGGCTGGAGCGGGTTGCCGTGCTCGCTGCGGAACAGCCGGCCGTCAGGTCCCACGCCGTGTCGCTTGATGTGCTCGCGGAGCAGGGCGACTAGTTCGGGCGGGATGGGGACGCGGCGGGTCGGGCGGCGGCCGCGGGTGGTGGTGTTGGGCCGGCCTTTGTTGCGGCCTTTGAGGCCGCGGTGCTCGTGGACCTGGCCGTCATCGGTGAACGCCTTTCCCGCAGCGGGGCTGGCGTCGGCCAGCAGCAGGTGTCCCCAGCCGGTTTCGGGCAGGTAGCAGGCATCTTCGGTGAGCGCGGCGACTTCGGAAGGCCGCATCATCGCGTAGTACATGCAGCCGAAGAACGCGACGAACCTTGGCCCTTGGGTGCGGCCGATGTAGCTGCAGGCGATCAGCATGGCGGCGATCAGCTCGGGCGTGCCGACCGAGCGCGGGTCGACCGCGTCGTCGGGCGCGTCGGGTGGTGACCAGCTGTCGGGGAGGTTGGCTTTGCCGAGCGGGTTGACGTCGAGGCGCTTCTTGCGGATGGCGTAGGCCAGGGCGCGGTGCAGGGCTCGGCGGCGGCGCGAGAAGTAGTCCGGTGCCGACCGTGAGCCGTCGAGATTCGTGGCCAGGGCGTCGAGCACGTCGCAGATGACTGACTCGTCTTTGAGCGCGCTGACCGGGCGGGAGGCTTTCTCCAGCCATTTGATCGCCCGGGTTTCGTCGGGGTCGGGCGGGCCGGCGTGCTGGCCTTGGTTGAGCTGCTTCCAGAGCGCCTTGCGCAGGACGGCCGGGTCGGGTTCGCCCGGCAAATCGCGAGTGACCACGGGCAGCACGCGGACGAGGGTTTCCAGGATGGATACCCGGCTTTTGGCAGCCACGTCGTTCCAGGCGGCGGCAACATATTCACGGGAGTGATCCAGGAACGACACATCCGTGCTGGCCCGGGCGTGAGAGATGGGCCGGCCGGTCTCGGTGCCGAAAGCTTCGCCTTTGGTCGCGGCGGCCATGAGCTGGGACCGGAACGCATCAGCGAGTGCCTTGATCGGGAAGCTTTCGGTGAAGTGCTCCCCGGCAACGAACCAATGGACGCGGTAAGTGGTTCGTTTCGTTCCGGAACGGGTTTCGATTTTCCAGAACCGGACGTCGTAGCTGGTGTCGTTCACGCGACCCCCTGGCCGCCGGTCTCGGCCCAGGATTCGAGCCAGCTACGTCGGCAGCGCAGCGGTCCGTGCCCGCCGAGGCGCTCGCACTTGGGACCGGTGCCGGTAGCGCGCCAGCGATCGAAGGTCCGACGGGAGACTTTGAGCTCGGCGCAGATTTCCTCGACTGTGAGCCATTCGTCGGATTGACCGGCCTTGGCTTTCAGGCCGGCGAGCACTTGCGGCGTGATGCCGAGTTCGGAGCACAGTTCGGCAACGCGCCGGCGGCTGAGGGTGCGGCTGGTCATGCGGTCGCCTCCAGGTCGTTCTCCGCTGGCTGAGTCATGGCGGCCAGGCGCTGGGCGCGGCGGTGCCTGCTGATCGCGCGGCCGATGGCTTCCGGGGTGCGGCCGAGCCGGTCGGCCAGCTGAGCCGGGGTCGCATCGCGGTAACCGGTATCTCGCAGGAACGCGATGTCCTCGATCAAGCCGCCGACTTGCCGGGTAAGTGAATTCGGGCGCTTCCACCCCGGCACCGGCCCGCCCTCGGGCTGGTCGATCTCGTCATCGTCATAGGCAAGCGGCGGCGCCCACCCGACCTTGCGAGCGTGCCGGGCGGACGCATCGGCCAGGGCGCGATCAGCGGCAGTCCAGATGGGTCGCGCCATGTCCCATAGCAGGTCGTAGGCCGCGCCGACGCGGTCCAGGACGTCCTGGCAGCATCCGCGCTCGATCTCGTACCTGCTCCATCGGAACACTCGCTGCGGCAGCCCTGTGGCTGCGGCGAGAGTCGGGGGGCTCCAGCCGAGCCAGTGCAGGGCGGTGATCCGCCGGCGGTCGCCGATCGGCGTGACGGGCATGGCTACTGCCCCCTTTCGTGGCGGGCGGTTGTGGCGGGCGGAGGATTGAACAGAGCGGGCTGGTGTCCGGTGGCGTACCTGGCCAGGACGCGGTGCCGCCACGAGGTGGCGTAGATGAGGCAGTTCGCGCAGTTCTGATGGCCGGTGCAACCGGGTAGTACCGGTGAGCGGCGCGCGTTGTAACTCCAGGCCATGCTGTCGAGAGAGGCCAGGTGGTAGCCGTACAGGCGGAGCCCGGCGGTCTTGACGCCGAATCCGTGCAGCCGGATGCCCTGGCTCGCCAGGATCGTGACAATGGCCGCGATCTCGCTGGTGGACTGGCGGCGACACACCGACCCGAGGCCGACTCTCGGGAGCGCCGACAGGTCGACGCCGGCTGACCGGTACAGCTCAGCGCAGTTCAGGTAGTCGGCAAGGTGCCAACCTTGGAGTACCGGGATGATCGGCAGGCCCGGCGCCAGCTCGCGCAAGTCGAGATAGTTCTGAACCGTGCGGTAGCAGTGCTCGGTCACGCTGAGCCCGGTCCGCGCGATCATCGCGGGCTCGCACATGTAGTCCATCGGCGCCGCGAAATCCGGCCGGCCAAGCCGCTCGGCGTAACTGGTCACGGCCGCGACATAGGCATCTGGGGTGGTGATCCAGCGGCCGTGCAGCGAAAGCTCGGTGAAACCGCCGGAGTCCAGCGCCCACCGGCAGGTCGCGGGATGCAGCGAGCGGCGGCGGGCGAGCTGGCGGTGGCTGACGAACATTGGGAAGCGTTCCCGCCAGAGCCAGTGCGGCTGGTGTGTCCCGAGGTAGAACACCGGCTCGGGCCGGGAGTCAGCTGCTAGGGGTCCGATGCCGCTAGCAATACCGGTGGTCATCTCAGCTCGCCTCCCGCTCGTGGCTCGGGTCGAAAGGGCGGTGTGCGCCGTCCTGCTGAGCAGCCCGCTCGCCGCTGGCGACGGTCCGGCGGGCTTCGCGTTCCCCGCCCCGGAGCCCGGATCGCAGTGACGCCTCGATCAGCCGATCGCGCACATTCGCATCGAGCAGGCCCCGGGAAGCGGCGGTCTTGGCGGCGTAGAACAGCGGGAAGTTCCGATTACCGGCGGGCCGGGTTTCCAGCCATCGGGCGAGCCGGGTGACTATCTCGGCTGGATCAGCGGCCGGCTGCGGCCGTGCCGGGCGTTCTGGCCGTGGCTCTAGCAAGTCGTGGATCGCCGTCCAGTTCACGCTCACGGCGACGGGCTGATGAGAGACGACCTCGTATCGCCGACCATGCTCAACCGAGTGAGACGGTGGCGCGATGACGTACCCGCCAGCACTGCGGAAGTCCAGTGCACGGGCGGGCATGGCACCGTTGCGCTGGTCGGTGCCCTGGTAATACAGATGGACTGGCGCCACCGTGGGCGTGCGAATCGCGGCGAGCGGCGGCGGGATCAGCCCCGCCTGCTAGCCTGCCGCAACGCTGGATACCCGGATTTGCCGTTTTTGCGGTCGACGTCCAGAACGTCAGGGCCGGGTGCTCCAGTGGCGATCGCCACGTTAGCGTCCGGGTGGCGTCGCCACCACCGTTCAACCTGTCGGTGGTCCATTGTGGCGTTGAAGAATCCGTGCTCGGTGGCCGGTTCCTTGCTGCCTGGCCGGCAGGGGAACACGGGCCAGCCGACGTCGGCGTATCGGTGCGCCGCTTCTCGCGGCGCCTCCGGGCCGGTCATATCCGGCTCCGGCGGTGCGGGCAGGCGACAGCGTCGCGCGCCATCGCCTCAGCGGCGGCGGGCAGGAGCCGGGAGTGCCATTCGGCCTGGCCGCTGAGCATGGGCGCGGTGCGGCGGGGCTGCAGGTAGAGCACGGCGTGCAGCTCCGACAGCCAGTCGAGCATGAACAGGCACAGCGGGTGCTCCGGCCAGCAGGCGGGCAGCCGGGCAGCCAGGTGCCCGTAGGACGGCCGGTACACGACCTTAACCCACCCGGCCAGGCGCTCGATCGCCGCCCGGCGTTCCTCGCCCTCCAGCCGCCACCACCGCGCCGGAACCGGCTGGTACGCATCCCCGTCCCTGCCGGACTCGGACTGGTCGGCGACATTGGCCGCGACCGTCTCGACAAGCTGCCGCAGTTCGCGGATCTCCTTGCCTTGCTCGGCCAACTGGATCAGCGCGGCGGCCAGGCCGCCATCGGGCTCACGGGCGCTCATGCGGCATCACCGCCATCCCATGGATAGGACTGTCGCCCCGGCCAGGCCACGACCTCGGCCGTCTCCGCTCCGCTTGATGCGGCCGGAACGGGGCGGAGCTGCGCTACCGGCTCAGGCGCTTCGGCGTCGAACGATCGCTCGAAGTCAGCCAGGTCGTCCGGCAGCGAAGGAAGCGGAGTTAGCGCTGCAGGCAGCGAAGCAAGGTGCGCGATCGCCGTTCCGCCGCGCCGGGCTCGCCGGTACTGGCGGTGCTGCCAGCCTCTGGCCAGCCGGACGATAACGGGCCGGTGATTGCCTCGCAGGACTAGCGCCCAGCCCACCGGCAGCATCCGGATCATGTCCTCGGTGAGGACCGGGTGCCGGGAGTGCCGTTCCTCACCGTGCTCGCGGTAAGCCGCCTGACCGGCGAGAGTGCTCGCCCGTTCCATCATCTTGGTGTCGGCCAGGCCGGGCATGAGCACCTTGACGTTGCTGGTGTCCATGACCGCCTGCGCACCAGCCGACCGCCACCGGGCCTCCAGCTGCGAGAAGCCGTGGAACGCCGACCAGATCTGCACGCCCTGGCCGCCAGCATCGGCCAGCCAGTAGGGCAACGGCACCGGGCAGATCTGGGTGACCTCATCCAGCGCCATCAGCAGCGGCGGGTCAAGGCGTTGGCCAGGCATCTGGGCGCCTAGTTGCGTCGCCCGGTACTCGATCTCCCCGGCCAGCGCGGCGAACAACGGAGCAAGCGCGCAATCCTCGCCATCGGCTTTGGCGATCATGTAGAGCGTGCCCGACGACAGCAGGAAGTCATCGATGTCGAACGCCTGACCCGGACCTGGCAGTACGGCCTGAGCGAGCTGCGGATCATTCAGCCAGCCCAGCGCCCGGCTGACGACCATCTTGACCGTCGCGGCCGTCTTCTCAGCCGGACCGGTCAGCTCAGCCAGTTGCCCAGCCCAGTCGCCGTGGCCTGCCGCCGCGAGGATGGTCACTGCGTCGGAGACCTGCTGACCGGTTGCCCACCGGTTCACCAGCCGGATGTCCGAGGCAGCATGCGTCGCGGCCGTGAACAATGCCCGCAGCGCATCGCTGGCCTTACCTGACCAGAACGCGCCGCCTTCGGCATCAGCGGTCGATACCGCCTGAGCAAAACCGTCAGCGCGCCGGATCGCCGTCGCTGGCTCCGTGCAGCCGTCCAGCGGATTCCACCGCACTGTCGACGGGATGCTGCCGATGCCCTGCGGGTTGAACACGAGCACGGCCCGCGCCGCTCGCGCAAGCCCGACGTCAGCGCGAAGATGTCAGGCTTAGACGACGTGCTGACCACCGCGCCAGGCGCCTCGATCACCAGCCGGGACAACAGCGCCGTCTTATAGCTACGCGGCGGACCCACGATCGCGCCGTGCTCCTGCACCGGAACCCTGACCGTGCGGCGGTGATGAGCCCGGCCCAGGTACAGCGAATGCTCCTGCGGAAACCGCATCCGCTCCCACACCGTCAGCGACGGGCGAGTCCGGCCAGACTCCCGGAACGACGCCCATCGCCCCCAGCGCAGCCACAACTCGAATCCGGTCGCATGTCCAGGCCCCGGCCACAGCCGCAGCCTGAGCCGGATTCTCAGATGCGTCACCCGGTGACGAGGCAACCGGCGGCGCGAGGAAAACGAGCCCCCAATCGCAGCGATGATCGCCGCGAGCAGCAACAGCGAGGCAAGCTGAAGATTCATCAGACACCACCAGACTGAGCAGCCAAGATCGCCGAACGCAGCACCGTCCGGGCCGCGCCAGCATTGAGATCCACCAATGGCGCCAGCTCGGAGCAGATCCGGCCGACCTTCGCCAGATCGATCCCGCTCAGATCGCCGTACCGCTCCTGGACTGAAGCCAGGAACCGGGCAGTCTTGCTCTCCGCGCGCGGTCGTCGTTCCCGCCGCTCTTTAGGTTCGGCAGAGGAAAGGAGGCTTCGCGGGCTGATGTCGCCTGCAGGCGGATCGATCGCGAACTGATCGCCCTGGCTCCCAGGCAGCGGCGTGGCGTTGAGCAGAGCGAGCCGGACGCCCCGCGCTGTCGATGGGGCGGCGACAGCGAACCGGAGCAGGTACATCAGCGCCAGGCCCATGACCTGCCACGCCGAGCGCTGCGGCTCAGTGCCAGCGCGCTTTCCCATCGCCGAGCGGCGGATGACCGCCACCAGTCGGTCGGACATCGCGGCGAACAGGACCGGCGGCATGATGTAAACGGCAACAGAACGCGGAGACCCCAGGTCAGCGCCGAGCAGGTTCATTACGCAGGAGCCCGGCCGCGCACGCGACTACAAGCATCCGCTCGACAACCGCCCGCCGCTGCAGTCGCGCCAGCGCTATGCCGAGCAGAGCGAAAATGACCGCGCCGGCGTCAAGCCCCAGCGCCTCCAACGCGCTGGCCAGGGACTGCTGTTTCGCTGCGAACACGAACGCGTACTGGGCATGCCAGGACACCACGCCCATCGCGGCGCCGTCAGCCGCCAGCAGGAGGCTTGCGACTACCAGCAGAACCGTCCCGGTGTCCACTCCCCCACGCGGCTGCCGCTCCGACTGGCGACGTTTCCACGGCCAGTCCAGGCCCCACTTGGTGATGATGACGTGCTCGCCATTCCGTGATGCGTCGGCGACCAGATCAGGAGCGCTCATCGGTCCTGCTCCCTCGCTGCTGCAGTCGAGCGGCCAATTCCGCATCTGTCGGCAGCGCTTGAGACAAAACGTCACTGAGCACGTGAGCCAGCGGCTTGCGCACCAGCACGGCGAACAACCTCAGCCGCTGGTCAACGGCCCTAGGTATACGCGTGGCCAGGCGAGTGTCATAGGTGACAACCGGCGCTGCCGGGTCGGCACGGCGCGATTGCTGCGCTTCGGTGTTTGATGCCATGCCAACATCGTATGTGACGGACATACGTTCGTCTAGCTATCACCTACATTTGGTCTTCCTGGCTGTACGATGATGGCTCGCCCACGGATAGGCGCAGGGGACGTACTTCGGCGCCCATAGCGGGCCTACGATGATCGAATGGGCCCGAGGGACGAGTCGTTCGCAGCTAGCCGCGAAGCCCTGTCCCGCGCAATGCATGACGCCCTCGCGGAGGCGGAAGCTGCGGCCGACAGCGACACCGTCTACCGCCAGGCGAGCTGGCTTGTCGACGTCCTCACGGCGAGCATGAACGCCGCCGGGCGAATGCGGGCAGATGCGGCCAGGCGCATCAAGGAAGAGAACGGACTCTCCTTCTCCCAACTCGGCGAGCGCCTGGGTGTCAGCAAGGCCAGGGCAGCAGACATGCTGCGTGTCACGCAAACGCGCCAACCGGAACTGCCGCCCGTCGTCACCGCCCTCGTGACCTCCGACCTGGGCGTGCTCGCAGGTCGCCGCAAGAGCAAGAAGCCAGTCTGGGCATTTGTAGGTGATCAGCAACAACCGGGAGAGTCCGTCGGCGAGGCCGCCGCCAGAGCGATCAGCGATCAAGTCGGCCTGAAGATCATCCCCGGCCGCCTGGTAGCCCGCCAGCCTGATCCCGATGGCGGACCGGCTACCGTGTACATCGCTGCGCGGCCTGCCGATTCGAAACAACTCGATGTCAAGTCGGCCGACCACGCCCAGTGGGCTGAACTGCGCTGGCTCGCGCTAGCCGATGCCGAAGAGTTGCTCCCCGACATGTCCGCGCCTGTGCAGGCGTACCTGAGCCGGGCCTTGCGGCCTCGTTTCTCGCCCTGATTATGGTCACGCGCTATCGCACTCGAGCCAGAGTCGTGATCCGGTTTGCGTCATAACCCGGATCTTCGAGCGCCATCACGACGCCGGCCGGTATGCGGTCGACCGGCCGCAGCGCCATCCTGAACAAGCGAACACGAAAGCCCAGAACATCAAGCCTCCGGTCGATCCAGGCTGCGACGATGTCACGAGATGTTCGAATTTGTACGGTCATGCAAGCAATGACACAACGCTGTCACCTGCGATAACAGCCCACAGGCGTTAACAGCGCCGTGTTAACTCCGGCACGTTGTTCGACTTTGATGCATTCTGTTAGTCGGGTCGGTCGGCCTCGGAGGCATCGCTGGTGAAGACCAAGCTGCAAGAAGTTCGGCGTGAGTTCGGCTGGTCACAGGATCGTGTGATCAGAGAACTCCGAGCACGAGCGCGCCAGACCGGCCAGGAGTTAGGCTCCGACGCCAGCCTCAAGACCGAGATCTCCCGCCACGAGAATGGCCAGGTCGATCCTGGTCCCCTGTGGCGACAGCTCTACCGCCTCGTCTATGGTCGGACAGATTCAGACCTCGGATTCGCAGCTGACCAGCAGCTCGCGGCAGCCGATGAGACCGAGGAATTCGCCGCTCGTCTAGCCGCATCGCGCGGTCTGTCCCTCGTAGACGTCGACCTGATGCGCCGTCAGGTCGACCACATTCGTACCCTCGACCGCCAGCTCGGTGCACCCGCCGTCTTGGAGCAGTTGCGGGCGCTCATGGCGACCATGAACGAGTTGCTGTCCCACAGCCTCCGCTGCGCGGTACGTGAGTCACTGGCCCGCGTATTAGCCGATGCCGGCGCCCTAGCTGGCTGGCAGGCCCTGGACGTCGGCGCAATCGACCAGTCCTGGCAGCACTACGAGCTGGCCAAGGTTGCCGCTCGCGAATCCGGCTCAGCCGCGCTGCTGGCCCATGCGATGGCTGAACAGGCGTGTGTCTTGCTCGACATCGGCGAGTTCCAAGGAGCCGTAGAACTTACGGAAGAGGCAAGGGCCATCGCACAGGATCATTGCCCGCCGCTACTCACGTCCTGGCTGCACGCTTCCGAAGCCGAGGCCCACTCGGTCCGTGGCGAGGACACGCTCTGCCGACGCGCACTGGAAGCCGCAGCAGCATCGCTGCCAGCAGACAGAATGGACCCCGACCTTCCGTTCATCTTCCTAACCGACGAGCATTTCGGCCGGTGGCGCGGCAACTGCCTCGCCCGCCTCGGCGACCCCAGCGCCATGGAACTCTCGCTAGCCGCGCTCGAAGGACTCGACTCATCCTTCGCCAGAGCTGAGGCGAGCCTACGCTGCGACCTCGCCCAAGCGATGATCGTTCGCGGCGAACTCGACCAGGCCCACATCCACGCTCGACGCGCCCGCCAAATGGCCGTCCGCGTCGGCTCCGTCCGCCAACGTCGGCGGATTGACCGCCTCGGCTCGACCCTTGGTCCCAACTTTGGACGCGAAAGTGCCCAGCCGCCTGGCGGGCGCTAGGGTCGCGGCCGACCTACCCGGCTCGACTCGCCAGGACATGCAGGAGGCCAACAAACGATCCGGCGCCGAGAATCTCGTTCTTGCTGATCAGATCGAGAATGGAGCCCATCGGTATCCAGCCAATCCGACCCGCCTCTTCACGGTCAGTAGGTTCACCAACGTGAACCGCGCCTCGGCCGACATAGATCTCATGCGGCGTGTCAACCATCCCAACCATCGGCTGAAAGGTGATCAGGTGCGCCAGCGGCCCACACCGCCACCCTGTTTCTTCCTCAACCTCCCGAGCTGCAGCCGCCGCGCCGTCCTCGCCCTGGTCCACGATGCCACCCGGAAGCTCCCACCCCCAGGCATCGGCGACAAACCGATACCGCCAAAGCATCAGCACTTCGTCAGCATCGTTAAGCACCAGCGCGATCGCGACTCGCTGCAGCCTGACCACGTGATGCTCAAACCGATGGCCATCTGGCGGCTCGATGTCAACCAGAGTCAGCCGGACCCAGGGGTTGTCGTAGATCGTGCGTTCGCCGTAAACCTTGGTCCGCAGTTCGTCGGGCCGTGCGTTAACTCTCACAAAACGACCGTACATGGCCCGGTGTCTGCAACCCAGCGACGCACGGCGCTGCTGCACATGATCGACACCGGCCCGACATGCGTTCAAGGAGCAAACCCTTGACGACGGCGACGGCTCTCGTGTTCACAGAGACTCATATTCGGGACAACTATTCCTAAATCTTCACCTATGCTGGGCAATCTATCCATGTGCTCGGAGATCGTATGACGCTAAACATAACGGTGGCCGCCAGATGGCTAATGGTACAAAGCAGTGATTTTCGCCTCACACGAGGTGGCCAGATACAACCGTTCCATGAGACAGCGCAGAAGCAAGTCGTTCTGCAATATCAAGAATGGTCGGGTCTTATTTGCTACACAGGAGTTGCAGCATACGGCTCCCATGACACTTCGCAGTGGCTTGGCCGAATATTGACACATAACCCAGGACAGCGAACCCCGGATCAAGTCATAAATACCGTAGCCAATCAAGGGAATATTTGGCTCAAAGCCATACCGTCCAGGTATCGCACTCTACACACGTTCACTATGGTCGCACACGCGCGCAATAGAGCACATATTTATCTGATCTCAAACCAAGAGCTACTCGGCCGTACAGATCTCGCCACACCAGGGGGCACATTTATCGTAAGCCACGCCAAAGTCAAGGGTACTATTTGCGTTGCCACAGGTTGGCCATCTGCAGTTACTCAGCGTCAAAGATCCGAGCTACTGCAATTGCTTGCCCGCAATCCACCGCCTCTGGAAATGAGGGAAGAAGTTGCCTTCGCAAGCAGGAAAGCCGCCACTCGCGCCGATGGCAAGGTAGGCGACGAGTGTGTAGTAGCGCACCTGCTTCCAGACGGAACGGGCGGGGCTGCTGTGTTCGGCAGGCTAAAAGACCAATATCATCCATCCCTAATTTCCAACGGCGTTGACGTCGGTAAATCCGCCTTTGACGTATTGGAAAAATCCGGACCTAATGGGCGAACTTTGGCTGGACTGGATTGGAAGAGCCAAGCAGAAAAGTCCGCCATGACAATGTACTGGCACGACCCTTCACTACATCTTGGAAGCGGTTGGCCGCCAGAGGACATTCAACCTGGTGGCATTGAAATCAAGTTCGTTCAAGAATAGTGGGCGTCAACCAAATCAGGCTGAAAATGGAGTCAACCCGCAGACGAAGGCCGACCTGCCGATTCCTCTGAACGTAAGACGCACACTTCTAAACATCGCAGTTTCGCGCCATATGAGAGCGACCGATCAGATCAGCTAAGGAGTCAGTAAACGCCTTCAGTACATCTGGCTCTGGGCTGCCAGTGCAATGACTGATCATGGCCGCCAGGACTCGCAGTTTCTCGAGTTGGATCCCAGGTCGGAGGCGATATCCAGATATCGGGCTGGTCGTCGCCGTCGTCATCGTCGTCAGCGCGGTTCCGCCAAAGTTGGGCGAACAACGTACCCTCTTGGCTGTCCCAACCCCAGACGGAGCGATCCTCCCAGCCGTCAAGGTCGAGAGCGCGGCGGCCGATTTGGGTAATCCAAGGTTCTACTTGCATCTATGTCCGACCGTCCTTTCGCTCCTGCGGCCATTGGCCTCAGTATGGGCCAGGTTTGTGACAGTGCGTCACGCGCCGGCCTCGCGTGCCGTGGCCTGAAGCTCTACTTCGGGTGCTGGGCTCATTTCGGGCTTCGGTGGCTGCAAGACCGCGTCGCGGTCGCGGCCTGGCCACGCTGCCGGCCAGGCTTCGCCCTCGTACTGCAAGTCGGGGTCTTCGGCGGGCACCAGGACGCCTTGGCGTGCTTCGAGTTGTTCGCGGAAAGCCTCGCGCGCTTGCGCCGCGTGTTCCGCTATGGCGACCGCCTCGGCTTCGGTAGCTGGCATGGCAGGCAGATCCGCCCCTGCTTGCTCGGGCTCGGCCGATCGCAGTGGCTCTAGTTCGGCGTCTGGATGGCGGCGCCGTAGTTCGGAATCGGCCAGTACTGCCAGATGCCGACTGCCTGCCGTGACTCGGGACCAGGCCCGGTAGTCCTGCATCGTGATCTCGTCTATCTCGGCCTGCTGCCGGTACCACTCCCCCGCCTGACGAGCCGAGTCGACGATCGCCTCATGCCTCGCCGCGATCTCGTCATCACCACGGCCCCGGGCTGCCTGCGCCTCTGCCTCCGACCTTGCCACCGTCGCAGCGGTGTCGATGACCGCGCCGCGCAAGGCTCGCAGTCGTTCTCCGGGGAATTGCGGAGCCCATTTCGTTTCGGCTTCGTATGTATCGCGCATGAAGTGCAGCCGAGAGTCCGGATGGTCAGCCAGAGTGGCCTGGTCGGTGCGGGTGACTGCGGACCAGGCCGCGTGCCAGGCTGCGCGCTTCTCGGGCGAGTCGCCCGTGGGCTCCATGCCGATCGGGTCGGATTCGTGGTCCCAGCCGTACAGCTCGCGATAGGCGCCGATGTGGGCGGCGCGCTGCTGCCATTCCAGCCGGTCTAGCGGATCGCCCGGCACCGCGCCGAGTGAGTTGACTGCCCAAGCGGGCTCTGTCTGAGCTGCAAATTCGCCGATGCGGTCCTTGCGTGCGTCCATGGCGGCGGCCAGGTCGTGGAGGTACTGCTGGCGTTCCGGTTCGGGCGCTGCAGGTACCTGCTCTGACCAGGGCCGCCATTGAGCCGGCACTAGGGCGCCGACGTCACGGCGGATTCGGGCGTCGATGACGGCGGCTATGTCACGGGCACCAGCGAGTGATCTGCCTGCCAGAGCCCGGCGGGCGACTTCGGCGGCGTCCAGGCCGACGGCCTCGGCTGCGCGAATGCTTCGCCAGAGCCAGGTGGCCTGGTAGGTATCGAGTGCGTCGCCCATGCCATCCGGCAGCCAGTGCTCGATGGCCTGGCGGTAGCGGGAGGTGCGCAGACCGGCGGTCTCGCCTTCCCAGATCGCTGCCAAGCGACCGAGGTGGTCCGCGTTGACGAGGTTCGCTCGCCGTTCATCCAGCGCCGACCGTTCACGGCCGTCACGACCCATCACTCCGGCGATCACTGCCGATGGGTCCGCGGCTTCGACGTTGGCGGGCGTGTCGGGCTTGGAGAGCGGAAGCGGCTCGGCGTTGCGTTCTGCCCTGATCAGCTCGTCTCTGGCTAGCTCAGGGTCAGGGCGGCTGACGGGCGAGGACTCTGCCTTGTCCTGGTAGGCATGGGCGAAGGTGCAGGCGATGTTGCTATCGGTCCCGCGCGTCATGGCGCTGTAGAGCCATTGCGCGTCCTCGGAGCCGGTGACCAGGGCGATTCCGGCGGTGACGGTCCGGCCCTGGGCGGCGTGCGCCGTTGCCCACAGTCCGGATTCGGCCCGGCCGTAGCGCCGCCACTGGAAGGTGTCCTCTGACCAGCGGCGCAGTCCGGTGGCGCTGTCCCGGTCAAGGCCGCGGCGGACCGTGATGCTGCCGTCGTCGTTGACGGATTCGATTCGAAGGATGTCGCCGTTCGCTACTCCGGCCTTCTTGTGGTTGCGCGTGGCCCGGATCACGTCACCAGCACCGGCCGTCTGGCCTGATGCGATCTGGATCTCGGATTCCGCCTCCAAGCAACCCCAGGTGACGCAGGTCAGAGCGGATCTGGCGAGCCATCTCGCGGCCTAGTTCCTTGCGGGACACGATCAGCTCGACGTCGCGACCCTGCACGTATTCGCTGACATACAGGCGGCGAGCGTCGGCCATCGCTTCGACGGGCGAGCCACCGCGAATCCGGCCGTGGCTGTCGTAGTCCTCCAGCACGCTGACGTCGCCCGCGCGAAGCCGCAGGCTGGCGTCCTGCTCCCATTGCTCGGCGAACCTGACTGCCTCGGCGAGCTGGACGTGACCGAGGTTGCCGACTAGGAGCTGCATGCCACCGCCTGACTCCACGGCGGCGAGTTGGGCGTGGTCGCCGCAGACGATCACCTTGTGGCCGTACTTGCTGGCGTAGCTGATGATGTCGGCCAGGTCGGCGGTGCTGGTCATGCTGGCCTCGTCCATGAGGATCAGTGTTCCGGCCGGGAGGTCGTGGATGCCTAGCGCGTTACGCTGGCCTGGCAGGTGACCGAGGAAGACCGACGTGTTCTCGGCCAGCGGGACTCCGGCGTTGGCGAGCACGTTCCGGCCGCCTTGGGAGGTCGCCAGTCCTATGACATGACCGCCTCGTTGGCGCCAGGCGTTGGCCGCATGAACGAGCGTGCGCGTCTTGCCCGATCCGGCCGGGCCGACCAACACCTCGACAACCTGAGGTGAGGTCAGGACGTGATACAGCGCGGCACCCTGGTCAAGACGCAGTCCCGAGGCGGTGGTGCCCGCGCGTGCGTCTTGCGCCTTCGCGCGTAGTTGCGCGTCTAGCTCGGCTGCGTCCGCGCCGATCAGCGCAGCCGCGTCCGCGCGGGAGAGGTACGGCGCGCATTGCCGCTGGGCCTGGTGAATCAGGCGTTCTTCCATCGACAACTGCACGTGGGTGGCATAGCGCTCGCTGCCAGGTCGCGTGTAGACGCTGCGCGAGTCGAGATCGCGCACCAGGTAGTCCGGTAGCGGCGGCCATTGCGGCGCGCTCATTGGCGCGACCGGCTCGAACTCGCCGGCCAGCGCGCGGGTCGTCGTCTCGTGCAGCAACTCGACCGCAGCGGTAGGGTCCAGGTTCCGCGATTCGGGCGGCATGGCCAGGCCCAGGTGCTTGAGGTAGTCGGCGCGGGTCCAGGTGGCGTGCGCAGCCTGGACCCGCGCGAGCGCAGTTCGCGCTACGCGCGCGATCACCTCTTCGGACGGTCGTGCTGCGTCCGCATTCGCCTGCCGCTTGCTCGAGCCGGGTGCGACTGCTGGCGCGAGTCCGGCTAGCGCGCCTTCGCTTTGCGCGTTCCACTTGCGCGTGAGTGCGTCCCAGTCGATTGCGCCTTTATCCTTCTCCGCGCGAGTGGCGTCCCACGCTTCCGCGTGAAGCGACCGCAATTCCGCGCGGTTTGGCGCACGGCCGTACTCGCGCGTGAATTCACGCACTAGCGCGTCCATCCTTGGCTCGATGTCACGCGCGCGTGAAGAGAATTCGTCCATGAGTTCTTGCGTGACGCCGCGTATCTCATTTCCCGCGCCATCAGCGCGCGACTCCCACGCAATTCCCCATTCGCGCGTCATCGCCGCCTCGGCGTGCGCGGTGACGATCGCCTGCATGGCCGGCAACTGGTGGCGTAATGCCATCGTGTCCAGAGCACGCCAGCGGCCATCGCTGTCAGTCTGGACCATCCGGGCGAACAGGTTGTGCTGATGGTCGTGCGGGTCGCCGTCACGGCTGGTGCCCTGCAGCCAGGAAGTGACGGCGATGCCTGCCCGCTCCCAGCGACCGGTCTCCTGGCCGTCGACCTTGCGGCCGTGGTAGCCGGTGCGGGTGACGCCAGCCCATTCCTCGGCGTGCCGGAGCCCAGCCAGATTGGCGTCCTGAAGGATCTCTTCGAGGCGGCGGTCTTGGGCAGCCCAGTGAGCTGCCCGTCCTTCGTCTCCTGCTTCGCGGGCCAGGCGCTCGTTTTCCCTGATCGAGGCGTGGAACAGCGAGATGCTCTTGCTCCAGCTCACCGTGACGTCGGTGTAGGGGGCGGAACTGTGGGACTGGTGCGCTGCCTGGCGAGCGAGCTGCCAGTGGCGTTCGCGGGTTGCGTGCGGCTCCGCTGCTTCGAGATCGGTCAGGATCGAGTCGCGCATGCCCGTGGCCGTTCGTGGCGCCCGGCCCATCCGCTCGCCGGTCAGCGGATTGATCTGGCCGTAGACCTGGACGTAGGGACCGTTGTCCTCCATGTCCACGGCCTGGCCCTCGTGCAGCCCTAGAGCGGGCAGCGCGCGGCCGAACCACAGGCCTGGCGCTTCGCCCTGCCTGGTGCCTGTCGAGTAGTAGCTGAGCGGGCTTCGTTCGCCGCCTGGCGCGGCCTGCTGGCGGTAGTAGGCGATGTGATGGCCGCTTTTCGCGGTGACGGTCGCGGCCATTCGCACACCTCCTAAGCGCTCGCCTGACCAAGATCATTTTTAATGCAACGGTCCCTAAGATAACGGCCGCAAGAGAAGCATAAATGACTAGGACGACAAACGGCGATGATGAGCAACGGAGAATGTGACAGCAATAAGAATAGGATGCAGTACGGCAATAAGGCAATGACGTCAAGCTGTCAATGCTGGGCTCGAAGGCACGGGCGCGGTAACAGAAGTCGGGACGCCTTCGTCTCCTTCACGAAATTCGAAGCGGCCGCCCTGACCGGCGCTGCTGTCGACGTCATCGAACTGAGCGGATGCCACGACATCCGTTTCGGAGCTCCCAACGATGAGGCTCGTGCCGGACATCCGTTCGCTAGCTGCGGGCTCGGCGGCTATCGCGCCCACGAGATCGGTAACTCTGCCTTGATCAAGGACGCGATCAAGGTCAACTCGGTACATCCGTACCATTCGAGCGGCCCCGTTCGCCTGCCTGCACCATTACGCGCTGCTGTTCCACGACGAGATGATCGAAGCTCTCGCCGAGAAAATCCAGGGACGCCTCCTCCGGGGCACGATGCGAGGCATTCTGTCGGGCCTGGTCGACAGTCTGGTCGACAGCTGAGGGCCGTTCGTCCGTGGGGGCAAGAGGCGCAGCGATTCGGGCTGGCGTGGAGCCGAACCCGCCCCCTCATCCTGGGTGGGTTGGAAGCGCTCTGCGAGATTTGCCATCACACGATCAAGCAGGCAGCGCATAGCCCGCTAGTAGGTTTGCTACCAATGAGCGACGGCACGGGCATCAGTGACCGGCTGCGCGAGATCCGCAAGCGGCGCGGGATGACGCAGCGAGACCTGGCACGCGCGTCGGGAGTCTCGCTGTCCCTGATCCGCAAGGTCGAGCAAGGCGACGACAGCAGGACTGGCGCGGTGGCGCTGCGCAAGCTCGCGAGCGCCCTGGACGTACCGGTGACCGCGATCCTTGGTGCCGTGCCGCAGCCGCGTCCGGCTCCCGCCAACGGCGACATGTGGACGGCGCTCGGAGCGACGCTCGCCGAGGCCGGGCAGGACGATGAACTGCCTGCAGTCAGCGACGTGGCATCCGCTCTGACGTCGGCCACGCGCCTGTACCATGCGAACAAATATGCCGAACTAGCCGCATTATTGCCGGGCCTCGTACGTGATGCGTCGCATGCACCGCCCGTACTTCGGTCTAGGGTGCTCCAGCTTGCCGGGTCGGCATTGACGCAGGCCCGACAGCGCGAACCGGCACGAGTCGCGCTCGACCGCTCGTTCGCGGATGCCGAAGCTGCGGGCAGCGTGCTCGACGCCGCATCGGCGGTGATCACTCAAGCCTGGCTGATGCTGGGCGAGCGCCGGTTCGATGACGTGCGCCTCACGGCCGCGATGTGGGCCGACCGAGTAGAGCCGAAACTGTCCGTCGCGACGCGTGCACAGATCTCAGCGTGGGGCTGGCTGCTGCTGCGCGCGTCAGCCGCCGCGATCCGTGACAACCGGCCAGATGAGGCGGCTCACTTCATGCGGCTCGCCGAGGCCGCAGCCGTCGCGGCCGGCCCGGAAAAGGGCGGCTATCACATGTACTTCACCACGTTCGGTCCCGCCACCGTCGCCATGAAAACCGTGGAGAACGCGGTGATCGACGGCAAGCCCGGCATGGCCCTGGACCTGGCCGCGAGAGTGCCGACCGATCTGCGCCCTACCTCGGACAACCGGAACCGGCACCTGCTCGACGTGACCGCCGCGCACCTGGATCTCCGCCAGTACGCCGCCGCGTCCGACATGCTCCACAAGCTGTCCGTGCAAGCACCCTCGTGGCTGACGGCCCAGCCGACCGCAGCAAGCCTGATGGGCCAGATCATCGCCCGCCGCCGGCTGCTCACCCCGCAGATGCGCGAACTAGCCGAAGTCATGCGCATACCGCTCTGACCAGCGCCCATAGCACTTCCGGAACTGACCGGCGCAAGTGCCACTAGATGGAGCCGCATCAAGTTCCTAACGTGCAATTCGTGACTACGAGCGCCATTCAGCATCAACCCCCGACTATTGCTTCGGCCTATCGCAACCACTCGCGGTTCACCCGCATAAGGCTCGTCTACCCCGGTCCTCGGCGATCCTGGCACTCCCGGCTCGCTGGCCGATGGGCACCGGCCGACATTCCGGAGCCAGACCAGCCCTACACACCCGCTCGCGCTATGCAATTGCTGGCCAATACCAGCGAGTTGCCTGACTCCTGGCATGACCTCGAAATCGTCCTCACCCACTACCGCCACGCCATTTACCACCTCGCCACCCAGGCACTCAACAGCCGAACAGCCGACCCCAACGGACAACAGCCATGCCACTAATCCCGGCCACCACCCCCAGGCCGCTGGCAACTACCGCCAGCACCGCATCGGGCGCACACAGTGCCGCCTCTCCCTTGAGAGCGGATCCGTTAGCAGCGTCGGCTTACTCGGCCGGCCAGGAACGCGGGCAATGGCTCCGCGAACAGCGCCGCGCACGAGGCTGGAGCAGGGCACTGATGGGCCGCAAGCTTCGCGACGCGGCCCGTACCGCAGACGACACCATTCCTGGCATCGAATGCCTCAACACCATGATCCGGCGCTGGGAACACGGCGCAGGAATCTCCGAGCGCTACAGGCTGCACTTCTGCCGTGCCTTCTCCATCCCGCCCGACGACTTCCCGACCTCCGCCCTCAGCACCCACCAGGACAACCCGTGACGAGCCCTCCAGCCACCCGCCCCGCCGCCACCGAACCCACCATCCATCGCCACCTGCTCGGCCAGCAGTTACGCGAGTTCCGCGCCGCGCGAGCCCTGCGGCTGGAAGACGCCGCTGCAGCCATCGGCATCACGCCCAGCACCCTGTCCCGCATCGAAACGGGCAAAGCTCCGGCCAGGGCAAGCTACATATCGGTCCTGCTCGACCTCTACGACGTCGCTGACCCCCGGCAGCGCGCCCAGCTCACCGCGATGGCACGCGACGGCCAGCGTCAGAGCCCCTGGACAACTTCCAGCGACCTGATGCCTGCAACTGCCCGTCACTACCTGGGCCTGGAAGCCGCCGCGCGCCGGCTGCGCACGTACTCATCGCTGGCCGTGCCTGACCTACTTCAGACCCTCGACTACGCGACCGCTGCTTGCGCCGCAGCCAATCCCGGCCTTAACCCGGATCAGATCTGCGAGCTCGCCCAAATGACGCTTCGCCGACAGGAAGTCCTGTGCGACCAACAGCGCCACTACCACTTCATCCTGGACGAAGCCGCCCTGCAACGATCCATCGCACCCAGACCAGTCATGAACGCCCAGCTAGAGCACCTCTCCGCGCTCACCGGAGCCCCCAACATCACCATCCAGGCAGCATCGCTCACCCCCGCGCCGCCATTACTGGCCCCGCCATTCACCATCCTCACCCTGCCTGGCACAACCCCAGAGGCTGCCGCCTGGCACGGCTACGCCGGGCACCACAAGCTCGTCACTCGGTCCGCAGACCTAACCCGACTGCACCACGCCTTCACACTGCTGGCTCAAACCGCCATGCCGCCAGCCGACACCTCAAGTCTGATAGCCGGTCTGGCCGGCTGAAACCGAACATTCCATCGCCCGGCCGGGCCTTCAGGTCTCCCTCTCCCGGCCGGGCGATGAACTGTCAGCTCCTGGCAGCTCGCTTGCCTGTCTTAGTCGGGCACCACGAGAGGCAGGCGTTAATGCCGCCGCACAGTCGGCACCAATTCCGGCCGTCGGTGGTCGGTCGCTGAATCCTTGGCTTTACCTGTACCTTCATGACGGGCTCCTATCCGGTTACTTCGGATCTGGGGTCAAGGGCCGTCGCCGTGTCTTCAGCACTGCGGCGGCCCGCCTGGTCGCGGGCGGTACTGAGCCCGCGTGCGAGTGACCGGATCTGGTCGGGCCGGTCACCCGCATGCGAGTTCAGACCGGCGGCTGCTTGCGCAAGCCGCGGAATGGCCGGACGGTTAGCTGGCCATCGTTCCTGCGGATCAGGACGTTGCGGGGACCACCACCAGGTCCCCACTGGCGGATCACGGTGACCGGGTTGCCTCGCTCGAAGTAAGTCCTGCCGACCATTCCGCGCTCGCGCCCCGAAACCTGATGGCTGATCGGCTCTGATTCGCCGTCGCTAGCTGGACGTTTGCTCATGCCGTGTTGCCTCTGCTGGTCAGGACAGTCAGATAGACGCGCTGGCCAGGATCGCGACGGTTCGGATACGGCGCCGACCGGTCAATCACCATGCCGACTAGCAGCTCCGCGACGAACTCGATATCCTGCGACGCCCCAGACAGCCGGACCTTCACCACACCAGGCGCTTGCCCGATCTCGCGGCCTGACCGGTCGGCATCTGAGCCCAGGTCGCGGGCGGCTGCCGCGCTCAATGGCCGGCCTCAATCTGCGGCGGCGCGTCGGGCTCGGTGGCTCGCTGGATCGCGGCGCTGTGCTCGGCGTGGGACATTCCGAACTTGCCGTCGTAGTCGAGCCACAGCTGATGCTGCCCATTGGCCCAGCGCACGTAATCATGGCGGACCTGATCCTCCTTACCATTGACCGCTTCCGCGATATCGGCCCAAGCCGCACCGGATGCAATCGCATGGTGCATCTCAGCCGGATGGCGGTAGTACCTGGCAAGCAGCTCGCCGAGCGCTAGTACTTCGAGCCGTTCGTCCCCAGTTAGCGGCGCGAGGTTCGCTCCGTAGCTGTGACTGACTGGGTCGTACTCGCCGCGAGCCTTGAGTTTGGCGATTGAGCGGACTGACAGGTCGCGGTAAGTCAGATCCTCGAATCGCTCGCGGGCATAGCTGAGAGCAGTTCCCGGGCCGGTTGAGCTGTATCGGTGCGCGGCGTCGTTGAACGTCCTAATTGGCTTGGCGACCTGTGAGGCTTCGGCGCCAGGTTTCGCCGACCGCTGGTCATCCATGTGCCCGGCTCCCGTCGATCTCGCCAACATCGAGGCGGCATATGGCGGCACAGTTGGAAGCTCGGTCCCTGAAGCCAGCCACGCTGGCCAGCTTCAGGTCGCCATAGACGGTCCAACCCGCAGCCCACAGCTTGGCTGTCAGGTCGGCCAGACCACACGCGGTGTGAACCGGGCCGAAGGATGCAGCTGCTCCGGCGAATCCGGCAATGATGATGCGACTCCGATAGAACTCGCCGTCACTGTCGGCTGGCGTCAGCCCGGATGATGTGGGCACATCGCCCACGAAAGAGCCGCTCATGCGCCTGCCTCACGATCGCGGTTGGTCAGGTCGGCCTCAAGCTCGACCGGCTCCGTGGCGCGGTCAAGGCTCCTCGGCTGAGGTTGCGCGGGCTCATACCCTTGCTCGCCGATGACCGGGCAAAGGCTGGTCCCGTCCTGGTGCGACCACTGCGGCGGGACGATGCCGTTGGCCTGCCAGGGAACCAGGTTCGAGGGAGCTTGAAGCACGGCGTCATCGCTGCATTCGGGGCACTGCATCTGCTCCTGGTCGGTCATTCGTCTGCCCACCTGGCGTCGTACTCGGCTACTAGCGTGGCGAGCCGTACGCAGTCGCCTTGGTGGCCGGGCTCGTCGTCCTCAGGATGGCCACCGCTTGGCCCTCGGTCAGGAACGAGCCCGTTGCAGGCCAGGCAGGTCCAGCAAAACGTGAGCGTCTCGAACCGGCCAGCATGCTCCGCGTCAGTCGCGAAGTCGAACGCAGCTTCCGCCAGGGCGACGCCCCGCTCATCCGCCTCGGAGGCCAGGTTCAAGGCTCCGCCGATCTGCTGCCAGGTCAGGCCATCCTGACGCGCGTACTTGATGGACTCGGTGAGTTTGCGGCCTGCAGCACCTTTCAGCATCAGGGCGTAGTGGATGCCGGAGTCAGGAGCCGCGAACTCGGTGGTGACTGTCGATCCTGGCCACGCGGGTCGCTGGCGGATCTCGGTGCCAGAGGCACGAGCCATCCGCAGCACCGCTGCGTCGACGGAATTGCTCGCCTCGCGACGAGCTGCATCATCCGGGTCGTCCTGGTCAAGCGCCGTCAGCGGGGCGTAAAGGTCGTCACCTGGTTGCTCGGTCATCGTCGTACCTCTTCTCTGGACGTCAGCAGGCTTCGGCTTGGTAGTCATCGACTTCGCGATCCGGGCAGCGCGCTCGATCTGCGCACTCCCAGCACTCGCCTAATGAGCGCGGAATGCAGAAGTCCTTCTCCTGGCCGCAGGACGGGCAGGTCTTCCGGGCAGCGAGTGCCTTGGCGATTGCCGCCCGCTGGGCTGGGGTGGCCTCGCGTTTGGGTTTGGCTAGCCCGATCTCGTAGAGGTAGGCGACGCGGCGTTGCTTGCGGTGCCGCCACAGGATCTGGGCCTTGATGTCCTGTCCGCCGGGCCGCAGGCCCTGGGCTCGCAGCTGGCGGCGAGTGAACAGCCCGACCGGAGCCAAGTGGTAAGGGAATGTCGGGATACCGAACCGCTCGCCGTGCGGGTCGTAGAACTCGAGTTGCCTGCCTCGGCTGATCAGGCCGCTGATACCGCTACTTCGTCGAATCGTCATTGGTTACTCGGCTTCCAGTTCGCGGAGGTCAGCGACGTAGATGGCGACCGTGTCGTGGTAGGCGGCGTAGAACGCGTCCGATTCGGCGGGCCCCTGATCGAACCGACTCGCTAACGCGCGCTCGGTCGAGCGGCCGATCTGCTCCGGAGTCATCCCCGCGTCAGCTTGGGCTTTGACGACATCATGCTTGGGCTGAGCACCGGCGCTCAGGGTCTCACTTCGCCGTACTTGACTGGCCGTGGTGCCATCAGCAGATTGCTGCGTCCGAGGTTTTGTCGTCATGTCAATATCGTATGTATGATACATACGATCGTCAAGTCTTCATATACGTTCGTGCACTGGAGATAGATCGGAGTCGAAACTGGCCGAACCCCGCTAGTGTGAGATCCCCAACGACGATTCAGGAAGCGGGGCCATGCGAGAGCCGACGTTGCCGATGTCCCGAGGCGCCGTCGACCGCCTTGGGGACAGGCTCAGAGACGCCGACCAAATCGACGAGGAGGATCTCGACGGCCTGGAGCAGATCGTTGATGCGCACCAAGGGTTCCTGGATGATCTCAAGGCTGAACTTGCGCAGCTGGGCTATGCCGCGACGACACGAGTTAAGACCACCAACACGCTTGTCGAGAAGCTTCGTCGCGAGGATCGCATGCTCCTCAGCCGTGTCCAGGACTTGGCAGGAGCTCGGGTTATCGTCTCGAACCGGCCAGAGCAGGACGATGCGGCCGCCAGAGTCCGCGAGCATTTCGAAATCTCTGGGCATCGTTGCAAGGTTGTGGATCGGCGGCTAATCCCGAGTCATGGTTATCGTGCGCTTCACCTGGTCGTGAAGGTCGGGCCAATCCAGGCGGAGATTCAGATCCGTACCGAACTTGAAGACACCTGGGCTCAGATCGTTGAACGGCTAGCCGACCAGTGGGGCAGAGCCATCCGCTACGGCGGGGAGCCGATCCATCCAGAGGCAGAGGTCCGGGCTGGACAGCAGGTGTTCTCCCGAAGAGAGGCAGTGGTGTACCTCGCCGAGCTGGGCACCTCGATCAATGAGTTCGAGCTACTACGTGGGACGCTCTTGACCTTCAACGAGCTCGGCCACGGTCTTGGGCGCCTCTTCGAGTATGTCGCGCAGTCGCCGGTTGCCCAGGACCATAGGATGATCTCCCACCTGCCAGAGCAGCAACAAACAGGTGCCATGATGGTCATGTCCGGCCTGAACCTGATATCGCAACCGGAGTCCTCGAAAACGGATCCGGCCGACGCGACCATGGCACAGGCTGTCGGGTCTCTAGGCCCAGTTATAGCCGCGTTCAGCGAGGAGAACCGTGTGATGCTGGACCGACTCGTTAGCCAAGAGCAAGCGTTGCGCGTTACATTGCAGCTAATCGCATCCGCTTCTGCGGAGGGAGAGTAGCGCATGAAACATTTTCTTCTGATCTACGATCGCGGCGAGGGGCGAGTCTTGCGCCGCAAGGCCTTCCGGAACTCGCCGGAGGCGCTGCGTGCCCGGTTCAGTGCTGAGCGTGAGTTCCGCGGACAGCAGGAGGTTGAGGTCGTCGTACTCGGCGGCGAGTCATGGAAGGCGATCGAGCGCACGCATTCCCGTTACTTCAACGGAGTCCAGGATCTTGCCCAGGCTGGGCCAAACCGTATGCCAGTTGTCGGCTAGAAGCTGGGACGGCACATCATCCGCCCTAGCCGAACCGCCCCAAAGCGCGACATTGAGTTCAGGGCGGGACGACCGAGAGCGCTTCGCAGGGCAAGTAAGCGAACTAGCATGATTACCGACAAGATCGCAGCGACGCTGAACAGGAGCAGCGGGGCCGACTTGGTTAGCAGAATCACACATAGACGTCGCGTCTTCGCCGGGTCGTCTAGGGCGGTTTGGACGGCAGTCCACAACTCGGGCGGGTCTGATGGCAACTGTGGAAACGGCGTCAGCACGCCTGCCTCCGGTTCCTGCGCACACGACGCATTGCACTCGGAACCCAGCATCCGGAGCCCGCAGGAGCCGACCGCCGCGATGGGAGCGGTCAAGGCGAGCGAGTCGGCTTCAGGCCCATAAAACGGGCCAGCCTATCTTGACAGGAACGCCAACTGTCGTGCCTTCAGGTGGGGTGAGTCTGGGTCGCCCGTCGTGCCGACCGGGCAACGTCTCCTGCGCCGTACCTACGGCACCAGCATACTGGTGGGTTGCCGTACGCCTCGCCTCGATGCACCAACCTAGGGGAGCGACCTCGGTACCCGATACTTGTTCCACCCCGCGATCGTAGGACCGGCTTCATTGACCAGCGACCCTGGGCTGAGTAAGCGATAGTTCGGCATGGCTACCGGGCGCGCCTGCCGGTCGATTAGTCAAGCGGATGTCGCTCTGGCAGCGGGACAGAACGAGGCCGATCTGTTGTCTATCAGAACGCAGCATCGAAGCTGTGGAACCTGACCTCACACTAGTGATCGGTTCTTCGGGGCCAAGCATCCGTCATCTCGCCGGAGACGCGACGGCCTGGCCAGCGCCGTCATCGGCATACCAGACGACGGCACGGCGGCAGTCCAACTCGTCACCCGAACCGGTCGCAGAAAGCCAGAAAGACTTCCCAATTCTAAAGGTGCATGTCCTTAACATTAATATGCGAAGAGATGTTCTCTATGCGCCAACTCGTATATTGCCTCCGTGTCGCTAGGCGTGACATAACCCAACATGCGGCAAAACCACACTATTCGCGCAGCCTTACGGGTTGGGTCAGCGGGAAGTTCGCGCATCCGCTTCGTTTCTGGATTTCTTCGCAAGTCCCCTATGAAAGTCCGCTCGGCTAGCTGCGTCCAGCATAGCTCGGCATCAATAGTGGACACGATTCGTAGTAGCACATCTGACAATTGAATGGCTTCTCCGATATTCGTACGCACCATAATTCCATCGGTAACCGGAGTGATCAACGGGGAGATGCGCGTTCCCAAATCTACACGCGTTATGGTAGAGACGTTACGCCAGGCACTTTCAGCTTTCGCATTAGCTATTCCACCGCGGTGCATCAGCGAATTACGAATCTCCTTGTGGTAGCGATACAGGGCCAGCAGCGCATCGAGATGAGCTACGTCGTACTTTCGATTAGCCTTGTATCTAGAGTAAAATGCTCGCTTCATTTCATATGAAAGCCCGGATGCCTTGGCTTGCTGCAGAGCTTCCATGACACCGGCAGACGTTATACCGTAAGTGCCACGACTAGGAAGCTGCACTTGTTGCACAAGCCCAGGAACGCCGAACTTAGACATCAACTCGTCAGCCCAGCCCTCGTACATCGCAATTACATTCGCATTAACAACTTGCGCAAACTGCTCCAACTGCCTTTCCCATGGAGTCTCAATGCAAGTGCCTCTCAAATTATTGGCGCGAATGTTCGTACCGCCGGAGAATCTGCCAGACAACTCTTCGGCGCTGGCATCAGGTCTGGCATCGATAAACCCTTGCACCTGGCGGCGCAAGTTCCAGAGAGCCACACTTGAAGTACTAATGAAATTAAAAAGGTCAGTATTTCTCGCCGCAAAAGCCGCAGACTCCTTGAAGAAGTTCGCCATAACGCTCCTTTCGTGCGCACAACTGACGACTGTACCTCTACCGTACTTACGTCACACGGTCAGCGCGCTCGTCAGGCCAAGCAGCACTGGCCTATAGCTTTGGCTAACGTCGATGACCGGCTGTCGATCAGCGATCTCGCTGGGCGAGGCCGCCTGGCGCCGGGTCCGCGCAAGAGGCGGTGACCCCCGACGCCCGCTCCCTATACGCTCCCGAAGCACGGCGCCTGAACGTCTTGCCGCTGGTCAGCGCCGCGAGCGGCTTTGCCCTCCGGAGCCGTGTGCGCAGGTTCGAATCCTGCTGGGGGCGCAGGTAGAGGCTATTTTTCGAAACTATAGCCGATTTCGTCGATCGAACCGGCAGCATCGGCTTGAGATTCTAATTACAGGGCGCTGACCAGGCGAAACGCACGCCGGAGGCCTCATCGTCGGCGTTGAGCGGCAAAGGCAGGTACAGCAGCGGCGAGAGAATCCTGGCCTGGCAGGTCGGCCTACCGCAGCTGCCCAGCTAGCGGGCTGACCGATGGCATTGTGCCACGGCAAGCGGACCGTGGCACTATCAGGTGACTGGCTCCCGCTGGGCATCGCCAGCGGCAACGGCGCGCTGACTATCAGATACGGAACGTTTCTGCGGACGGCATCCAATCTGCAGACGGTCCTTATGGTCGGCCCGCATTGGATTGCCGATAGCGCCTTCCGTGCCGTTGTCGCGCGCAGTGAGCGGAGCCGTCGATAGCATCGTGACCTGCGCGGTTCCCGATCCGGTAAGGGCTTGGTTCACGGTGCCGAATGTCGAGCGGCTAGCTCTTCCCATGGAGTTCCCTGCCGGCCAGGGACCGCGTCCTGCATTTCAGGCACGGTTCCGGGCTGGCAGCCGGATGCTGCAGGTCACCGACTGCTTTGACACGTACTGGAAGTTCGCCGCGGAACGGCAGCGCGTGTTCCGCAGCCGCGCCGATGGCGGTCAGCCGCCGTGGACTGATGACCCGATACTCGGCGCGCATAAGTTCACCAGCGTGTACTGGGCAGCTGACCGGGTCTCGCAGTACCTCATCCGGGACGTGATCTACACCGGCCCGCAGGAGCCACACGAAGTGATTTTCCGTATCCTGCTCTTTAAGTTCTTTAACCGGATCCAGACCTGGCAGCTGCTGACCCGGCTCGGCGCGCTCCCGGCCTGGGACGGCTACAGCTTCGCCGTCTATGACCGCATCCTTGACCAGGCCCTCACTTCAGGTGACCGCATCTACTCGGCCGCTTACATCGTCCCCAGCCCGCCGTTCGGGCAGGCACGAAAGCGCTGCAACCACCTGCGGCTGATCGAGTACGCGATGACCACGCTGCCGCATGCGATCGCCCAGCGCGGGCTTTCCGATCTCTACGCCCTGCTCCTGGCGCTGCCGTCCCTTGGGCCGTTCCTGGCCTACCAGCGACAGCAACGCGACGAACCTGGCCAAGGCCCCCGCGACCGCCTCGGGTGACTGGCGAAAGGCAGCGCCCCAGCTATAGGCGCCCTTGCGCGGCAGTTGCTCCAGGATCTCGATGAGGGTAGACGGCCGGTCGCCGAGCACATCGATCAGAGCGTGGGTGAGGATGTGCCGTCGGAGGATCTGGCCAACCTCGCTAGGCGACAGTCATCGCGGCCGGTCACGGCCAGCGCGACCTGACTCATCGCCTGCGGGTTGAGTCTCGGGTCGGGGATGCGCGTCAGGTCCTGCGGCTCGGGCAGCGGCAAGCTGAAGTCAATCTCGCCAAGGAACTCCGCCGATGGCAGTCGCTGCTCGGTGATTACCGAGTCGGGCAGGAAACTGGTGCCGAATACCTGCTCGGCCACTTCCCTGATCAACTCCTGGCTACCGCCCTCCCCCAGCGTGGCCGACGTCGCGACCGGGCAGATCCGGCCGAGCGGGCGGCCGGGTTCAGCATGGCCGGTCGCCGCCGCGAGCCGTCGCAGCAACATCGCCACGTCGGTACCTTGCGCGCCGTCGTAGGTGTGGAACTCGTCAACCACCACGTAGGCCAGGTCGGCGTCCCGCCACAGCGGCAAGTCGTCGGCGCGCTGCAGCAGCAGGTCAAGCATCTTGTAGTTGGTGATTAGGATGTCCGGCGGGTCGCGCCTGATATCCGACCGCTCGGTTAGCACCCGCTCGTAGGTCGTGTCCGGCGCCTCGCCGATGTAGAGCCCGGCGGTCACGCTCCCAAGCTCAGGCCGCAGCAGGAAGTCGCTCAGACGCGACGCCTGGTCGGTCGCCAGCGCGTTCATCGGGTACAGCAGCACGGCTTTCACGCCGAGCTTGCCGCTGGCCTTCTGACGGCGGCAGTGGTCAAGGATCGGGATCAGGAACGCTTCGGTCTTGCCCGACCCGGTCCCGGTCGTGATCAGGGTCGGCTCAGGCTCGTGATTGAACCCGCCGAGCCGCTGCCAGGCCAGTGCCTGATGGGAGTACGGCCAGGGTGCCTGCGGTGCCCACTCCAGATGCTCCACCCACTCACCGGTTGCCGGCTTGAACGGCGTCCTGATCCGGAGGTAAGGGCCGCGGAAGATGCCAGTTTGGTGATGATTAAGGAACCGCTCGAACCCCTCCCGCACCGGACCATCCGCCAATGCGAATGTCGTGGTCAAGTACTCAGTGAGGTTTCGCCTGAGCTCTTCTGCCGCCAGCGTCGGCTTTACCCGCTCGCTCCCCCTTCCCGCGATTTGGCACATCTTAATACGCAAGTCCTGCAACATTTGGCGATCGGGCCGCTCCTGAAGCTATGACTTCCTGCCCTGACTAATGGGTATCAAGGGGTTAGGAAGGGAGGCGACAGTGTTATCCATAGGTGAGAGCGTTCCATGGGGACTTCGGCGAATGAAGCAGTTTCCAGCTTCGGCGTTAGTACCGCGATCGTGCGTGCGGCTTGACCCGGCGACCCAGGTTGGATTGTGGCTGGGCGATGATGGCACCCCCATTCACCCCGACGCCAAGCACAAAAAGTCAGAGACGTCCAAGGAGACGACGACTAGGACCAGCCTGGATGGCCGATCTGACCAGGGAAGCGACCAGGAAGGCGACACCGACTGATGGACAGGGCCGCCGCGCGGCCCGTGCTGGTCGTCACAAGCGTGGATGACACGACTGCCGACCTGGTTATCGAGGAACTCAATAGCCGCCGGGTGCCGGTAGTACGCCTGGACCCAGGCGACTTCCCGGGCCAAGCCGATGTCACAGCTTCATTCGGCAGCGCTGGCATGACGGGCACCATCACCACGCAGACTCGTCTCGCCGAGCTGACTGCGGTGCGGTCCGTCTACTGGCGGCGCCCAAGCCCGTTCCGACCTGCGCCTGGACTAAGCGAGCAGGAGGCGCGGTGGTGCTCTGAACAGGCGCGTTACGGCATTGTAGGTACTTTGGCCGCGCTGCCGGTTGCTTACCTCAATCATCCATGGCGCAACCGGGATGCTGAGTACAAGCCGCTTCAGCTCGCGACCGCCACCCGGTGCGGCCTGCTCGTCCCCCCGACGCTTATTACTAGCGACCCGGCCCAGGCCCGGACGTTCGCGGCGGAATTCGGGCCGGTGATCTACAAGCCGCTGTGGCATAGCCAGTATCTCGGCTCTGACGGGCTCGCTCGCACCATCTGGATCGATGACGTAGCGCCGGAGTCCATCGACTCCGGCGTTTCGAGAACCGCCCACCTATTCCAACAGCGACTGAGAGGAAAAGTAGCCGATGTCCGGCTGGCCGTCGTCAATGGCGATCCGTTTGCGGTCCGCATCGACTCGCCTGGACTTGACTGGCGCAGGCACTACGACGCGTTGAGCTACACACCGATCGAGACGCCAGTAAGGTATCCTGGACGGAGTGCGGGCCTATCTCCGTGCCCTCGGGTTAATCTTTGGTGCGTTCGACTTCGGGATAGATGCAGACGGCCAGTGGTGGATGTTCGAATGCAATCCCAACGGGCAGTGGGCGTTCGTCCCTGACGCGATCAGCAGGCGGATCGCTGCGGCTATCGCCAGATACCTGCAAGGAGCGGAGGGGCAGGGGTGACGACCGACTCCGCTGGGCTACGCCGGGATCTCGCCGGGCGTGTCACTGCCGACTGCTCGGCCTGGCGAGCGGCCGTAGAGCAAGTGCCTCGCGAAGCATTCCTGGGCGAAGCGATCTTTCGTCAGACCGGCACGATGTGGGAACCGGTGCGCCGCGACCAGGTTGGCGAGGCCGAATGGCTGAGGCTTGCCTATCAAGACCGGACCTGGGTCACTCAGATCGACGGCATCGACGCCACCGAGGTCGATCGTCCGATCGGCGGTAGCCCAACCTCATCCTCAACGTTGCCGTCACTCATCATCCGCATGCTTGAGGTGGCGGAGGTCAAGGCGGGCGACAGAGTCCTGGAGATCGGCACCGGCACTGGCTACTCCACCGCCATCCTTTGCGTCGTTCTCGGCCTGGACCACGTGACCTCGATTGAGTGCGACGAGCGAGTCGCCACCCGCGCGTCGGCCGCCCTGCATGATGCTGGCTTCACGCCTAACCTGGTGATCGGCGACGGGCTTAGCGGTTATCGGCCGAGCGCCCCTTACGACGCGCTGATCGCCACTTGCGCCGTTCGTTCCATTCCCTTCTCGTGGATGGCGCAGATTCGCGCGGGCGGCACGATCACGACGACTATCAGCGGCTGGATGCACGCGTCCGGCCTGGTCCGGCTCACCCTCGCCGAAGACGGCTCCGCCACCGGCCGGTTCACCAGCGACGAGGTCTCCTACATGCTGGCCCGCGCTCACTCCGAGCCGCGCCGACCCCCGTTCTTCCGCTACGACGGCACAGCTCGCGAGATCAGGATCGATCCGGCTGAACTGGAAACCTGGACCGGCAGGTTCGTGGCACAACTGGCCGCCCCGTCAGCCGAGCTCATGACCACGGCGGATGCGACGATCCTGCTCGATGTTGCCACCGGCTCCCAGGCGTGGACAGAACCGGCAGGCAACTCTCCGATCGTCCATCAGCACGGTCCACTCCGTCTGTGGGACCAGGTCGAGGACGCTATCGTCACCTGGCACCAGGCCGATCGACGAGACCAGACCGCGTTTGGCCTGACCGTCACGCCGGAGCATGAGCAGCGTGTCTGGATCGACGATCCCCAAGGTCCTTCATGGCCCCTACCCACCTGAACTGGTATCGACCCAAGTTACGGCGCGTCCTGCAACAGCGGAAGGGAGCGCCAGTTGCTTAGTTGCCCGAGGCGGCCTGCCCTAGGCGCTCGCTGAACGCCGCGTGTGCCTGCCGGAACTCGCCGATCCGGTCGGCCTTGTAGAACGGCGGCTCGTAGCCCTCCGGCGGCGGGTTCTTCGTTTGGTCCTCTAGGTACAGCTGGAACTGCTGCCAGTCCTCTTTAGTCTGCCCGGTTCCGAACGTGTTCCAATTTCCGGCGATCTTCCGCCCGTTGGCGTCAAACCATGTGACGTCCTCGTAATCGCCCAGGATTGGGTATCGAGCCGGATAGATAGCCTCCAATTGCTCTTCGCTGATATCCAGCCACACCGCAACAAGGGCGTCGATCTCCACCAATGCGGCGCGGCGCTCAAGCTCAGTGCGCAAGGCAGTGCCTCGCTCCCATGTTTTCCCGAGATCGCCCAGGGGAGCCCTCAGTGGCCAGCCGACTACCCATTGCTCCGTTCGCCAAGCATCCTCGTACAACTCCTCCCAGAGGTCAGCATATGCACTCGTAAGACAATTCAGCCGCAATGTTCGAAGGAGCAATGAGCTTGCAAGCGGATGGTCAAGTTCGGGAGCTGGCAATTTCAATGTATTCGCCGTCTGGAGATCCGTGGTGACCGTAATTCTCAAAAGGTAATCGAGAGGCAATCCCGCCCAGAAACCTGCGACAAGGACAGTGCCGCGATTGCTCGGAAGAGCAAGGCTGTGAACCGAATGAACGTGCGCAGGCCCAGGTGGATATAGGGCCGAGAAGAGGCTTCGATCGGTGTCATCAGGAATCATACGGCGCCATATCAGACGATAAAATTCCGTACAGATACGACGTTCTCCCGTTGAATAGTCAATCCATTGATCCTGAGCCTCCTGATAATCCGCCATAGCAGCTGACCTAGCCAACAACGACCGAGGCAGCGCCTCGCTGTCTAGCGCAACGAGATTCTGTGGACGGCCTCTAGTTCCGGTATTCGGCGGTTGCTTGAAAAATGGAGTAGCTACACCGATCCGCGGACCCTTCAGAAGGACCTCGGCCCATTTCGGTGGATCCCATAGCTTGACTTCAATTAGACCTTTAGTCTTGTCGTTGGCCTCGTCGTAACCCCGTGTAATGCGAGGAAGCAGATCCACAAGACGGCATCTGACCCTGCTGAGAGCGATGATGGCGCCCTGCTCATATACAGTAACCGGATTCAGCAGCTTCGCATATTCGATAGGCTCATTATCGAGTCCTGATATTAGCCTCCAAGTAGCAATCCTCGATGAGTCAACCCAAATCACTCGCGCGGGATGCGGTCGCGCATCCCAGTCACCCTGATATTTGATACCAGGTATACCAGATCGATCGTCCCAATCCGTCGCGGTTATTCCTCTTTCGAATAGCCGCAGGGACTCTGGCAGTTCGACCGCGTCCAACAGCCATCCCAATTGAAAGAATCCTATCTCTTTGGGGTAACCATAAATGTGCATTCCGAAATGACTACTTCGATTAACGGGCGGCGGGAAGAAGCGATTACCTGAATTAACAAAATCGCCGTGCACCCGAAGGTGGGCATATGCGCTGGCACGCAGATATTTCTCTGCCTCGCCAACAAAATGCGTATCCGGGTGCAGCAGACCTACGACCCCAGAACGACCTATGTTCCGCCAAGTCCTAATCATAAATGCGCGGTAAAGATCCGGTTGCGTGCCGACCAGAAGGTCATTGGTCGCAGCTAGGCTGAAATAGTGCTGCTGAGCAGATTGCAGCGTGCGTTCGGTCAAGTAAAAGCTCCGCACCCCGCCGTCTGCAAGCAGCTCGGACCTCCGTTGCTGTTGCTCCGAAGCTGGCGGATCAGCTGCGAGTTCAAACCATGGATCTATTTCGGCTAGAACAGGACTTTCTTCCCAGCGGGGCCGGACCCAGGGTGGGTTGCCTACCTGGATGTCGAAGCCGCCCTCAGCGAACACCGACGCAAACCTGAGCTCCCAGTGGAAGAACCCTTGCTGACGGGCAATCTCTTCGACTTCGCTAAGCCAGGGGAAGCGCTCAGGCAGCCGGTTGACCGGGTCCATGTCCAGGTAGAACTCCGAGTCGAGCTGATCTTCGTACTCGGCCAACTCGGATAGGCTGGTGAAGTTCCCCGCGAGCGAGTTGACCGGGATGTCTTGGCGGCCGAGCAGGGCCTCGGCGAAGTCCAGCCAGTCATCCAAGTTGGCGAGCGGGACCGGGCTGCGCTGGGCCGCGGCAGGTGGCTTGGGCCGGGACTGGCGCGGTGAGACTGACGCGCCGAGGGTGAGCTGCTTCGGAGAGTCACCGAAGAGCGAGTCCTGCTCTAGCGTCTGGGGAAAGCCGAGCGAAATTTCCGCCAGAGGGGTTTCCTCTTGTTTAGCCGGAACCGGGACTGGTTCTGGGGACGGCACCAGGACCTGATAGGCGGGGTCAGATCCGTCGACCAGGCCTGCCTTGTCCAGCGGCCAGAACCACAGCGCGCACCAGGCGTCCATCACCGTCTTCAGTCGCCAGTACGGCGTGCCTGGGGTGGTGAGGTCGGCCAGGATCTCATCCCTGGGGATAGCTTCACTCGCCGTCGGCAGATCGTCCGCACCCCAGACCTCGATGGGGCGGCTGATCTCGCGCTCAGAGATGTCGAGCCGCTTGATGATCAGGCCCCACAGGTACTCCGCGCGAACTGACAGGGCTTGCAGGCGCTGCTGCTGGGTCAGCTTCTGGCCCCTGGCCTTCTTGTCCGATGGGGCCTTGCGTTGCTGCCTTCGCCAGGCAGCGAGTTGCTTGGCTCGGCCGGCAGCAGGAAATGGTGCACGTGTCCGGCCGGGATCATGCCTTCGGAGAACGGATGATCGGCCGGGGCCGAGTCCAGCCATTCCGACTTTGCCAGCCGTTCCGGCGGGTACAGGCGCCGACCCGCTCCAATCAGGGAGTTGCCGCGGACTAGGTGCAGACCGAACCAGGGCGCCTGGAGGCCGCGGTGCATGACGTTAAGCCAGATGGACACCTCGGCAAGCTCGACCGCCGTCTCGTTTAGGTCGACGCCATAGCAGTTGTGCAGCGCAATGTAGGCCTTGACCTGCTGCAGTGCAGCCGCGCGCTGGTCTGGCTCCAGCTTGTCGCCGGTCTCTTCCTCGCGCAGGCGCAGGTAGAGCGTGGCGAGCTGATCGATGGCCTCGTTCAGGAAGGCACCAGAGCCGAGCGCGGGCTCGCAGACCCGCCAGCGCAGCACTTCGGCGGCGGCGACCTTGCGGCCCTCCTCCTTGATCCGCTGCTCAAGCGCGAGCTGGACGGTCACGCTGGTGAGCGACTGCGGCGTGTAGTAGGACGCACTGGTCTGACGGTCTCGCCCGGCGAGCCGGTAGACGAACGACCCGGCCCGGTACCTGACCCGCTCGCCGGTCTTGATCCCGTTGTCGTCGGTCGCCATCACGAAGACCTCGTCGGGATAGCTTGGCACCTTCGACGCTGGGATCATCCACGAGCCGCCCGACGGATCGCCGTTCTTGGCGACCTCATACAGCTCCTCGGCGGCGATGAACCCGGTGTAGGACATCAGGCCCTCGTAGACCGCGCCGAGCTGGCTGATGCCGAGCTGGGCGTAGGAGATGAAGCCGCCGCGCTCGGTGCGGCCCGAGCGGCCTTGCTTGCGCTTGCCCTTGGACAGCATCAGGCGGTGCAGGGTGTGATAGAGCGCTTCATCCCGGAGACGGGTGTCGATCCTCGGCGCCGCCGGGTCGTCGGCATCATAGCCCGGCCTGGCGATCGCGTCCCTGCCGATGAGCTGGGTCTTCGCCGGATCGAACAGGTCTGCCTTCAGCGCCTCGAAGCGAATCCCCTCGCCTTCCGAGGTCAGCTCCGTCACGTCAGCTTCCCGTGCGCGGTGGCCTTCATTCACCATTCGGAAAAGGACTCCAAGCGACTCATGCAAATGGAAGCTGGTCCTGGCTTCCTGACCGCCGAGGCGTCGCGCCACCAGGTCACCCAGCCGGGCCATGCTGTAGCCGGCGATGTAGTCGTCGTCGTCGACCGGCAGGATGCCCAGCTCAGGCCGCGCCTCGGCGTAGAGCAGGAACAAGATACGGTACAGATACCTAAGGGCCTCCCGGCTGAGCTCCTTCGCGAGAGCACCAGGGGACATCAGCTGCCCGGGCTGGACTCCCTGATCCCTGATCCGGTCGAGTACCTCATTGGCGATGATCTGGACCGACTCGCGGAGGCCTTCGCGTAGCTCGCCGGAAACCCCGACCGCGTGCTGCCGTGACCCGTCCACCCACCTGGCCAGCGGCTCGGCGCCGCCTTCGGCCGGCGGCTGGAGCGCGTCCGCGCTAAACAGGGCTGCGATGATCTCAAGCTCCTGCGGGTCACCGCGCTCGATGGCGACGTCCAGGCTGACCGCGAGGTAGCGGCCCTCGCCCCAGGTGAGCCGGTCGGCCAGTACGATCACGCCGCCGTGCAGGAGCAGCACGTACCGGGGCGGCTCGTCGGCGGCGAACAGCCAGCGGGCCAGCTTGGCGCCGGTCTCGATCCGCTCCCGGCCGTCCAGTCCCACCGGGCCGAGCAAGCGGCCGGCGCGTTCTGGCTCGAGCGCGGCGTCGGCGTCGGCAGCCCAGCCGCAGTCGACCGCGACCACGTTCTGCCCCGCGTAGCTGACAGGGACCTGGTAGGTCTCGCCGGAGCGCTCGACCGGCAAGTCGCGGGGAACGGGGTCGAAGCCGAGAGCCACCAGGATGCGGCCGTTCAGCTCGGCGAGCGACTTGCGGTGATGCGCCTGGTCGTCGGAGTCGATGTCGTCTGCCTCGCTGAGCCGTTGCGCGTAATCGGCGAAAGCGGGCCTGGCGTCGAAATAGTCCCGGCGCAGCCCGCGGAGACCCTTAACCGGCGTCGGCTTGCCTGCCTTGTCCAGCTCGGCCCACCGGGACCGCAGACTGCCTGGCTTGCGCAGGTCCCTCGGCAGCACCTCGGCCAGGTAGTGCGGGGACAAGTAGTCGGCGCGGTTGGCGATCGAGTCGAAGGTCACCGGTCACCGTCCAGCACTGCGAGCACGCGCAGCAGTGGCTCGCCCGCCGTGTGCAGGGCGTTGATCATGCGGTTCAGCTCGTTAGCAGTCCCGAGCACCTTCTGCTCCTTGCTACGGCGCTGAGGCAATGGCACGTCAAATAGGCTGAGCTGCTGCCAGGTATCCAGCCGCTGGCGGTACTCGTTAATCGGCTCGTCCACCACGGCGTCGTACTTCTCCCTTTGCTGCTCCAGGTGCGCACGGGCCTCCTAGCCTTTTGACATCGGCTAGTGCGGATCAGGATCCCATGCACTGACACGAGGAACGGGACCGGCGTAGCTTTAGAACCCATACCGGCTGGCCGGCGGCACACCCTGGCCACGGACTAGCCGGGACGCTCCGTTGTTCACGCCAGTCTCGGAATTCGATATTATCGCCCGTCGCAAGCTGTTCTTTCAAGGATTGGGCTGATGAAGTAGCTGGACCTCACATCTAGAATGCTTGCCATTCCAATTCCAGCAAGCCCGAGGTGCACTTTATCGCACCAGGACGTTCGCACGAAACCGCAACGGCTTGCATGATCTGCAAGCTAAGTGCTACCGAGGGCCGACTTCGCTTAAGCTTTAGGACCGTCTTAACGGCTAGAGCCTGCGAGCCAACTATGACCGCCGGGACCGAATACTGGTTACCCTTTGGGCATGCGGATACAAGAGCTAGGCCTGAAGCCGCTGATGTTAGCGGCAGCAACCGCCGCTGTTGCGCTGACAGTCGTCCTAGGCGGTTGCACAGACCATGGCAGCGGCCCGACTGCAGGCGGGCCGCTCAGCGGAGGTGCTTACGGCTCGATCAAAGGCAGCCGTGTATGCCAGCCTGGCCGGATCGGCCAGCCCCGGGCGTTCGGCATAGCCCAGTTCACTAACCACGGGCAGGGCGCCGTGGTGCTGGACCGTGTCGCTCTGCTGCACCCGCGTCAGGAACGCCTGATCGGCTCCTATGCCGTCCCAGGCACCTGGCTTATCGGCGTGGTCGCCTGGCCGCCGAAATACTCCGGCTTGCCGCCGACATGGAAGCACCGCGCACCCGTGCACGGCTTCCGGCTAGCTGCGGGAAAAACGTTCAACATGGTCCTCGGCGTCATTGCGACCGCCACTGGCCACGCCACCTCGCGGGGCATGCTGATCTACTACCACGACTCTTCAGGCCATTTCGTGACCAGCAGCGGCCCCGCGATGCTCATTGCAGTGAACAAGCGCAGGTGCAGCTAGGCGCTACACCTTCTCCCCGGCCTGCACCAGTATGGGAGCCACATCATTCGACCCGTGGGTCCCGCAGAGAAATCCCGCGTGGCTAGGGAACGAGTAATACATGAATGCGTTCTTGTCGTAGCCCGTCTGGGCTGACCCGTTGAAGCTGGCCTTCAGGTTGACGCCTTTAACACCAAGCGCCGCTCCTAGGTCGAAACCGCTGGATGACCAGGAGGTCCCATTTCTTTTCAGGCCGGTAATAACCTGGCAACTCGAGAGCGGTCCTCGCCCGTATGTCCGAACGTGGCATGCCAGCGTTGATGAGGACGTCAGTGAGCAGGACCTCTAGCCCGCCCATCTGCGCGCCGCCGGTCACCGCGCCGCGCGTGCCCGCGTCGATCTTGCCGGACTTGATCTGCGCCTGCTGCTCGACGGTCTCGCGCATCCCAGAACGCCTGCACGGCCTCCCGGAAACGGTCTTCTAGATCGGTCAGCACGTCAGCGCTTCGGCCGTGTTGGCGATTCCGTAGGCCTCGATGGCGGCTTCAGTCGCGGCAACGGCATCCCGCGCCCGGAACGCCTCCGTGAGCCGGTTCCGTACGTCTGCGGACAGGGAGTCGGGGTCGGGAACCCTAATGCGCCGCAGGTACTGTGCCTGGAATCGCAGGGTTCCGCCGCGCATCTTGACGCAGTAGGCCTCGATGAAAAGCTGCGCGACCTTGGACATCAAAAGGCCGCCGAGAACGTCAAGGTCCCATACCCGCGAGATCAAGTAATAGAGATTGTGGTGCGGGTATGTCTCCCCTTTGTCTAGCACGGGATGACTGGTGAGCTTCATATCAGGAAAATACAGCTTCGGCGCTCTGATCAGGTCGTGATTGACCCGGTCAATCGTCCGATACCAGTCTCTCGGGACCCGCTGCACCACATGACGTTCCAGCAACTCACCACGACGACTTTCCAGCCGAGCACGCAGCCGGGGATAAACCGCTAGATCGACCAGCCCGCCGCCGCGTTGCCACGGGTCAAGCAGATAATGACCCGACCAGTTCAGAACTCCCTGCCGGGTATCAGCGGTCATCGCTAGTGGGATCATACGATCTGCTTCGACCGCGTCTGGATCTGTGGTGATGAAGACCCTATCAGCCCCGGTTGCAACGCCGATCCCTATTTTCGTGCCAGTTAGATCGTCTTCGAGCGGTCCGAAGTCCGTTTCTAGACGCTGCAGGAGACTGAGCTGCCCCGGTTCGAGGGATGGCCACGGACTGGTGCCACGGAACCACCGGTCAACCACCGTGGCCGAGAACCCCGGCACATCATTGGCATGGCCATGGGCTAGGGCCTTGACTGCGTCGGCCAGCGGCTTGCCGTCGTCCAGAGCACCCGCGCGCGGTCCTGCGCTCGCGACGACAACTCGTCCCTGCGGACTGCGCCGAATGACCACGAGTGCCGGGTACGCCGATACCTCTTCGTCGAAGGCGGGCGCGTCATGCATCTCGATCACTGCCTCGATGCCGAACGCCGTCGAGACCATTCGCCGCAACTCCGCGCCGTATGCCGACCGCATCCAACGGTCAGCACAGATAAAGCCCAGCACCCCGCCATCGCGGGAGCTGTCGCAGTCCCGCCTCAAAGAAGCCGACATAAATATCACCACGGCCAATCATCGTCCGATACTTGCTGCGATATCCCGCCATGGCCTCAGAAGGACTGTCGTCATAGCGGATGTATGGAGGATTGCCTACGACCACGTCGGCGCGTCGAGCGTTGAGCGAGCTCAAGAGATAATCGCCCACTCTCACCCAGTTAGCAGCCAACTCTCGCGCCTCGAACTCGGAAGCTCCGTGGATCAGCAGCTCCCGCTCGGCCAAAGCCGCGGCCTGGCGGGCCGACGCGGGTCGACTTCGTATGCGGTGATCGAACTCCGTACCTCTTGCAACGACCGACCATACTTCGCGGCTGAAGCGAGAAGCCTCCGAACCATCGGAACAAGAAACGCCCTCTGGCCGGCTGCCGGCTCAACGGCATGACAGGTCGCGAGATCAGCCTCAGGCACAAAGCCGACGAGATCCAAGATCAGATCGGCCACCCAAGGTCGTGTGTATACAACGCCGCCCTCAGCCGGGACGGCCGGCTTTGGTACACGAGACCTTGCCGTCCCGCCAGTTAGACCGTCGGCGGGCAGGCCCAGGTCAAGGTGCGCCTGCGATGCCTTCATGAGAACCAGCTCCCTGCAGGGCGAGATACTCCAGCAGCCGTCGTACAGCACGCACGATGATACGGACAAGCTCCGACGTCGTCCGAGCGACACTTACAGACACTGCGCCTAGGTACGGCCCACCGGCCTGCCTAAGTCCTCTGACCCCTCGCGCGATACCCTGCGTCACCAGAGGCGGCTGGTTCCTGCGCTGAGAACGTCGTGGCATGCCGGGCATTGGCTCGACGCCGGCAACATCGCCCCGGTCCGCCAAGGCCGATGCTCTAGCTCTGGCGCTGTCCCTGCCTTCCCATCGACGCCCGGTTCTGATCCACTATTCTCAATAGACTATTTTATTGGACTCAGGATCACTAATTGTGAATATTATGGATATATTTATTAATATACTTAAGTGCATCAATCGACGCTAGCCACAGGCCCTTATCCTTGAGATGATCTGAATATGGCTGATCCGCCTCTACCAATCATCTTCGCTCGGCGCTGCTGCTCTTGGGCGGGGACAAGGCCGGGAACTGGCAGCGCTGGTACCGGGACAACATCCCGCTCGCCGAGCAGCTCTACCGCGACTACACCGATGACGGACAGGAGTAACCGCGATGCCCAAGCGCACGCCGCTTGACTGGGAAGACCTCGAACGCGACCTCCACGCCGCAGGCGTATCCCCTGGCGAGATCGAGGCCGGAGCGCGCGAGATGCTCGCCCGGGCCTGCGGGCACCAGCTCGCCGAGAGCCGCAAGCACACCGGTCAAGGCCAGAAGGAGATCGCCGCCGCCATGGGCGTCAGTGTCGCCCGGATCTCCCAGATCGAGCACGGCGAAGTCACCTCCTTCGACATCATCGCCCGCTACGTCGAAGCCCTCGGCGGCCGGCTCGACCTCGTCGCCGACTTCGGCGACCGGACCATCCGCCTCCCCGTCTCCGACACCTCCATCGCCGCCGCGTAAGCAGACGTGCGGGAGTCCGCGCCCCATGCGCGCCCCAAGACGCAGAAAGATCAGTGTTTCCGCAGGTCAGGAGCGCACACGGAAGTCCACTCCGGAGCCGTGTGCGCAGGTTCGAATCCTGCTGGGGGCGCTGGTAGAAGCGATTTTTCGAACAAACAGTAATCTTGATCCCAATGTAGATGACGCTGGCGAGAAACGCCTGGTCACAGGGCCTTCGGCCGCCACGCAAACCGGCGAGCACGACGCGGCGAAACTACGATCACGATAGACACGCGAGAGAGATCGCCGCAGTCCTGTGGCCTCGCCCGGAAGGCGTCTTGCTCAGCTACACCGACCCGCCGAAACAGCAACGGCGGACAATGACGCGTGCACAGCACGATCAGCGGTCCAGATGAGCCGCGCCGAATCCCACCCCGCCCAGCCGGCTCCTGTTGCCCATCAGGAGTGCTGCCAGTTCCGGCCGGCGAACTCACGGCACGACCGGGTTGAACCGGGTCCGCGACACACGAGCGGGGTATTCACGATCGTCGCCGAAGCGTGAGACTCGCATGCCGAGGCAAGGCGACGGCATGCACTCGGGCCGGCGTGGCAATCGCCGCTGCGGCGGCGGTCGCGGTACGGGCAGGCGGCGGACCTGGAGGTTAGGCTGTAGGCATGACGAAGGCAGAGATCGCCGTCTGGGCGCCGTACCAGGCCCGTCCGGGACGGCCGGTGCTCGTGGCCACCAATCTGGCAGTCCTGCACGGCCCGCTGCACGGCACTGTAGTTCTGCCGCTGCGGCTGTACTGGAGCCCAGCCGTGCTCTTCGACCTGGAAGATCCGTACATACTGCGAACGGTGTACGAAGTTGTGCTGCAAGAGGCTATCCACGCCGATGAGCTCGCGACCTGGCTGAATGGCGACAAGCTGGCCGAGGTCTGGCCGCAACTGTGGCTTCCCAAGGGCGTGCGCAGGGCGTGGGAGGACTACCACCCGCGGCTCCGTTCCGTGGCGGCTGCGTGAGGCCGATTGACGAACTGCATCAGCAGGTGGCGGCGGTCGCGCTGCGCGCCGCCGCAGGCCACGGTTTTGCCCTCGGCGGCGGGAACGCCCTCATCGTGCACGGCGTCATCGAGCGGCCCACCGAGGACGTAGACCTGTTCAGCAACGACGAACACGGCGTGACCGCGGCTGCGGACGCCGTGCAGGCGGCGTTGACAGAGGCTGGCTTCACCGCCGAGCGCCAGGACAAGGCCGACGGGCTGTCCGACATCTTCTACGGCATGGGCGAAGGACTCGCCGAGTGGATTATCTCCGCGCCGGGGGGCAGGCAGATGGCGTTGCAGATGGCCTATTTCGACCGGACTCAGGAACCGGTGGTCAAGGAGTTCGGTCCCGTCCTGGATCTCCAGGACGGGGCCGGCGGCAAGGTTTGCGCCCTGGCCAAGCGCGACTTCGCGGACACAGCCGCCCTGCTGGAGCGGTACGCCCCGGAGGAGCTGATCAGCTTCGCCCGCCGCCTTGACCCTGGCTTGGAGGAGCAGGACTTTGCCGAGGCCACGCAGCGCCTTGACCAGCTACCCGACCGGGCGTTCACCGGGATTGGACTGAGCCGGGACGATGTCGCGGAGCTACGCGAGCGATTTGCGTCCTGGCCCCGCCAGGCTCAGGCCAGGCGCGAAGACCGAGCGGCTCGAGTTTTCGACTCGGCCGACTGGCAGGCCCAGGGCGTCAGCCGCGCAGAACCTGCCGCTAACCGCGGCACGATGCAGGCCAGGATGGACGGCCTGGAGGACCTAGAGCCCGAAGCCGACATCTAACTGCCCATCTGCCAGCTGAGCGTATGGACGCCCGCAGCACTGTGCTGGCGGCTGCAGGACCGCGTACAACGCCGACTGCGCCGCAGTCACGCTACCGACGTCCGATGGGGCTTCCTCCCCGGGGCCGATACGGCACGCCATCAGCAGAAAGTGAAATCCGCAAGCTCTGGACTGTGGATAAGCGCACCACTAGCGCAACGCATGCATCGAAGGTCTGGCTGCATGGTCACAGCGTGCTTCGGCTTCGGCAGCAGACCTGGCGCCCAGCGCCAACAATGGTGGATTTATTGCGCGATACTCACCCTGTGGTTGCCATCATTAATTGCTCGGCTGCCGAGGCCAAGCACGTCGAGGTCGACCTGAAGCGCGCCAGCAGACAAAATCGTGGCACGGCCAACGCGACAGGCAGTCTCTAGAACAATTACCGACAGACCCATCATGGAAGCGCGCCTTGCGTCCAGCCCCTGTGCGGTCCGGTGCCATAGCTAGGGCACGATCGGTCGTAACAGCGCCAGTACCAGGCGCCGGCCGTCTCTCGTCGAAGATCGACCTTTCGTCCTCCGCAGGCACCGCATTGGGGAGGCTTACTGAACTTTTCCGCATGCAATTCGCCAAGCAGTCGTCGGGCGAAGTGCTGGCCTCGCATCGTCACCATGATCTCTCGGCTGCGATGCTGGGACAGCGCGTTCAGGCTGCCGAGCAGCACGATGTGCTCGTCGACGATCACGACCTTCTGGTGCAGGACGTTGACTTCCACGACCTGGGGCACGACAAGCCTGAGGTCGGCCAGGGCCGTCACGAAATGATCCTTTTGCTGAAGACTGTCGCTCGGGTCGCGAACGAATACCGTCACTCTGACCCCGCGTTTGACCGCGTCTTCAAGCAGCGGCAGCAGATCTCGGACCCGAGCGGCAACCCAGGCCGACCAGATCCAGATCGAAATCCTCGCGCCGGTGATGACGCTAGCCAGGTGCTCGTAGAACGTCTGCTCGTCGTGGACCTGGGCCACCTCGGCGTGCCGTGCGAGTACCTCGGCGATCCGCATGCCCTCCTGACCGAGTCCGGTCGGGGAGGTGAGGTCAGCCGTCGCGGCTATGAGTTTGGTTGCCGCAACAGTTGTGATCGACTGATCGCGAAGCATGGTGGCGAACTGGCCGAGTGCAGTGTCTGATTTGGCAGCAAGGATTCGCCGGCGGCTGGCCACCACATAGAGTCGTCGTTGAGCGCGCGTTACTGCCACGTTAAATAGGCGAACTCCGTCCTGACGCCAGGAGTTGCTCCCGGGCGCGCGAGATGCCTCATTCACCCACAGTCCATCGCCGAACTCGGCCTCGACTGTGTCAAAGACGACTATCGGGAACTCGCGGCCCTGGAATCTGTGCGCTGTCCCGACCTCTGCGAGCGGCCGATCGCCTTGCTCAATGTCTCGGAGCGCTTCAAGCGTGAGGTCGGCCTGTACTCCAAAAGGAGTAACCACTCCAGTGGCCTCGCCGCTCTCGGCATGCAACTCCGCCAGCGTCCGCGCCAACAGCGATCCGGCTATCCACCAGCCTGCCTTGCGCTTCACCCGATGGACCTCGGCCAGGTCACCCAGGCCGTCGGCATCAACGAGAACAATCTCCGGATCATCGGCGACGCGAGCACGCACACCGGATCCGGACTTGAGTACGCCGTCGTAGGCGAGCAGGTTGGCGAGCCGCATCACCGCCGGGCCGAACCGGTGCTGGGTATCCAGCACCACGCATCCGCGATGTTCAATTGCCTGCGACGGAGTCGAAATACCGCAGTGGCGGAAGACATCGGTGACAAGCCATTGGCGAACATCCGGCCGTTGGCTGCGTTCCAACTCAGGCATCAGAACCGGGCTGATCTGCATAAAATCCCCGAACAGCACGGCGCATCTGCCCGCCTTCGCGACGGCCAGAAGCGCCTCAGGCAACGTCGCTGCGCCGGCCTCGTCGATGAGAACGACATCGTAAGGTCCGCGCAGGACGGCTTTGTTGGTACGGAACCGGGCCAGCGTGGTCGCCACGACCCGGGCGTCCTTGATCACCTCTTGCTGAGCATTGCGAGCCAGGGACTCGTACTCCTGCTCAAGCTTGCCGTGCCGCGCCTCAAGCTCGCCGCGACGGACGTTGTCGCTGGTTACCAGCGGACGCAGAGCTGCGGCTTCGGCATACCTAGTTGGCCAACCATGCCCGCGCGCCGTCGCGACGACATCTGCAGCCGACGTGATCGCGGCCAACTGAGCTCTAAGCATCACCAGCTTCTCCAGCCTGACGCTCTGAGCAGCTTCCAGTTCAGCCAGCCTGGCTCTGGTATGTGAAACGGCTTCGTCGCGGTCTCGAATCTCATCGCGGCTGAACCTCGTTGTCGCCGCCAGTTCGGCGATCCCCACCTCGGCCCGTCGACGCCAGGCGGCGGCAACGTCTTGCGCGCGTGTCGCCTCGGCATCCAGCCGCAGGTAGGCCGGCCGTGCCGTCTCAAGGTTGCGATGCGCTTGCCGCACCGCGCTCCGGTTGCGCCAGCGAACCCGGCCATCGGGCTCGGACAAGGCTGCAATCTCGCCATCAGCTGAGCGAACGGCGTTCTCGGCCACCAGTGCACGCGCCTGGGCCTGCAGGGCGGCATCCTCGACCTCGCCTAGCTCGGCTTCGCTGCTGGCAACCTTGGCCCAGATCACACGATCGGCCGTCGCCTCGGCTGCTGCCCCTTCGACTTCGGCCAGCTCCGCGCGACAGGCGCTGACTTCCTTGGCGCCGCGGTCGATATTGAGTTCGCATCGCGCGACCGCGCTTTCTGAACGGGCCACGGTACTGGCCGGATCGGCTAGGAGCGCCATTCCTGCCTCGTATTGCGCCGAGTCGAATCCGTCCAGGCTCGACTCCAGGTGATGCAGCTGATCCCGGCGCTCGTTGATTTCATGCAATTCCATCGCCAGGTTCTGACGCCTTTGAGCTGCCTCAGCCAGCCGTTTCTCGACAATCAGCGGCAGACATACATCGGGATTGTCGGCAATTTCGCGTAACTGCGGTGGCCCGACCCTGATGAGCTGTCCGGGGGCATGCCGGCCGTCATGGATCACTCCCGCGAGCGCGTTATCGACGGCGATGTTGGTTGCTGATACGAGTAGCACCCGTTGACCGCGTTCGACAAGGTCACTGACTGCTGCTCGCAATACCCGGGTCTTGCCAGTCCCGGGCGGACCCCAGACGAGCCAGAGCCCGCTGCCCAGGCAAGCACGGTATGCGTCCTGCTGCGCGGATAGCAGGCCGGTCGCAGAACTGCCGGACCCTAGCCTTCCGCCGATCTCACCGCGGGCGAGCAGCGTCGCCAGCCCCGGATCGGTCAGCGCCGCTATCTCATCACGCAGCGTGGTAGTAAGAAACGCCGGGGGCTGGTGAAACCTCCACAAGCACGGCTTAGCGAAGGCAGCGAATTCGGCGGTCCATAACCGCAGCAGCTCGCCTTCGAAGCTGATCCGGCGAACGCGGAGTCCGTCCTTCGACGGTTCCGCTTTATCCTCGGCCAGACGCAGGTTGTCCGCCTGCTCAGCGGACAGCTCGATCCCCCGGATGTCGACGAGGTAGACGCCAGGATCAGCCGTCGGCAGCGCCGCGCCAACTCGGCTCCAGCGGTTACCGCCTCTACCGCCGCCGGCCAGCTTGACCCACTCATCTAACGCACTGCCAACCTCGTCCTGCCAGCTCAACTGTCTCCTCCGAAGGTGATGTCCGCCCACGTATCCAGTGCCCGCACGTGACTCTTATACCTGCAGGATGGATGCTGGCAAACGGGCATTGCCGTAATCGCAGTCGGTGCGAAGGGCTCGGTTAACGCCACTCTCAGAGCAGCCATTCTCATCATTGGCCGAAGGAGAAGCGGACCGGCTGAGTGAGTACGGTCTCGGCCGACGGCAGGTCGGCTAGGCGGGCGGCCAGGGTTGCGATGGCGAGGCGCTCGGGCAGCGCTTCGCTGAACTTCAGGCCTGTAACGGCGTCCTGATCGACGTCTGGCAGGCACAGACGCTCGGCCGCGTCGGCTGCGGCCAGCTTCCACATCGCGACCGTGAGATCTGAGCGCATCCGGATATAGGTATCGGTGAACCGCTGATCGGGATCCACCAGGTCGGACAGAGTGGCGGCCAGCGTGGCATTGGCCTTGAAACCTGCCCAGGTCCACCAGCGGACATCATCCCCATCCCGGAGGATGATGGTACCGGCCGGATGCACAGTAGCCCGCTCGTCGTCTCTCTCCTCCGCAAGCACACGGCGAGCCCGGTTCGTCATCAGGACATCAGGATCGGTCCCCAGCAGCACGTCGCGGACCGCGCGAGTGAGCGCGAAGCTAGCACCGGCAAATCCGCCGGTGAGCGCCTTCGGCCTGCTCGACGCAAGCAGCGCTGGCGCTTCCAGTCAATCCAGTTCACCTTCCAGCTGCGGCCGGCCAGCAGGATGAGGCGTGGCCCCTCGACCTGCTCGGTGAGCAGCATCGGGTCGGTACGGCCGATCTCGTCTCGCCCGGAGTCGGTGGCCGTCCGGCCTATCCGGGGCTAGCCGCGCCGGTCACCCAATTCCACCAATCTGGACGAGTTAGGGTAGCGCATCATACTGTTCCTGGCATTTCAGGCAGACGGGGAGCGCCTCATGATCTTGCGTGGGCACGAAGAAGGCACCGCACAAGGCACGAACGGCCTTGCCCTCGATCGTGCTCCCAGCGAGATGAAGGCGATGCGTGTAATGACCGTGATCGCCGGGCTCGGATTCAGCAAGTTGATGCTCTGCGACAAGGGATTCCAGCTCAGCGACACGCTTGGCCCAAGCGCCAGCCTCAGCAATGTTCGCGTAGGAGTTTTGATAGCGATCCCAGCCCTGCTCGGGCGGACTCAGAGAGATGAGAGTGCGGACGGCAAGCTGCCACGCCAGATGGCTGCCCGCATAAGAAGAGACCGGGACGACCTGCGCTTCAACCTCGTCGGCGACGTATTCGTATTCCCGAACCTCGGTGACGACGAGGGTGATCTGGGCTAGCAGGCCCTTTTCTGGCACTGGGTGCTGGACCTCGAATTGCGTCGAGCCGCCGAATTGGATTACTCGGAGCGCCTCGAGGACCTGCTCTTGGACGTTAAGTTCCCACTCAGTTACGAGTCGCGCGACAGTCTCACGCTTGAGCAACGCGAGGTCTGCTGTTGTCGGCAGCCACCGCATTGGATCACCGCTATCGTTTTCGCGCTTCACCCGCTCATAGAAGTCATCGTGATCCCGGTGCCCGCCTTTCGCCAGCCCGGCCACGACAAGCCAGTGAACACCAGTGGCGGGATCCTCCCAGACACCACCCCGCCACTGACCGACCTTGATTTCCATCAGGCGCAACTGGGCGCTGGCCGCGATCGGGCCGACATAATTGTCGTTAGCCGCTTCCGGCCCGAACGACTCAGTCGCCTTGGTAACAACGGGATGCGGCAGCTCGCTAAGTGGATGGAGTGCATCAACGTCACCGCCGGCCAAAAGCCTCCGTGGCTTAGGAGACTCCCAGCCTTCGGTCAGATCTTCCTCGATCAGGCGGAGGGTAGGCCGCGCTCGACGACTGTACATTCAACTAATAATGCCCAAGTGATCTGCTAGCCGCGCAAGCTTCCTTTTAGAGGCTGTCAGCGACTTCGTCGATCACTCCAGTCCGGGTCTGCTGCTGCGTCGCGAAGCGCTCAGCGAGCTCACGGCGGTCGCGCTGACGCTGCGATTCGAAAGCGACTAGGTCCTTGAGTTCGATGCGTCGATCACGGCCAACGCGATAGGACATGATCTCACCTCGATCCAGGAGCTTGTACAGGTGCGTGCGGCTCATGCCAAGATGCTCAGCGGCCTCAGCTGGACTGAGAACGGCCGAACTGGCGGTGACTGCGAGTTGAACGCCATCGCGGACACAACGGCTGAGACTCAGCAACACATCGCGCAGCTCGGGCCCGAGGTTGGTTCGCGCATACTGCTCAAGCGCATCGAGCTGCTCGGCGGGGATGTTCGCGGTCTCGAGAATTTCCATAGGCCACCATCGTATATGCCACAGATGATTTACCTGTCACAGATGACACTAACCGACGTGCGGACGATCGGTCAAGGCAGGATGCATACGACCAACCCAAGACGGGATACGACGGGCCTGACTGAGCTTCTGCTCGTGGTCCGCAGATGATGCCCGTGATGACCTGCCATTACCAGGGCGACAATCAGCGTGTTTCAGCCTGCGGCTGTAGTTCCAGGTCGCTTTCGCCACGACATCTCCGCTTGCTACTCACGGTTCTGGGTGCCCGAGTTGCGAGCATTGGCCGGGCGAGACAGGATCGGTGCCATGCGGATGCGCGTAGCAGTGGTCATGGCCGTGGTCGTTGCGGGGACCGCGCTTGCTGGTTGCACGGCGACGGGCCGAGCCGTTCCAGTCGCCGTGCATCAGGTATCGGCCGGGTCGCCCCGCCCGCAGGGTTCTGCCAGCACCCCGGAGCAGACGCCCAGCAGCCCGGCCAAGATCACCGGGCCGCCTTCTGACCGCCTGCGCCTGCGTTATGTCACGACGATCAGCGGGCACATATCGCCGAAGTCGGTTGACGCGTCTGGCACTGGCCTGGTGTTCGCGCAGAACATGATCTACACCCACACGGTCACCGTGTACAACGACCACAATTACCATTTGGTCGCCACCATCTCCGACGCGGTCAGGCTGGCCAGGTGGGGCTACCACCAGTATCCCGGCCGGTACCTGGGCGGGCCGGTGGAGGCAGCATTCAGCCCTGACCGCCGCTATGTCTACGTCTCGAATTACTCGATGTACGGGCCCGCGCTGACCAGGCAAGGGCATGACGTATGCGAGCCCGCTGATCATTACGACCCGAGCTTCGTTTACCGCATCGACGTCGCCACTAAGCACATTGACCAGGTCATCCGCGTCGGCTCGGTACCGAAATTCGTCGCCGTGACCCCCGACGACAAATACCTGCTTGTCAGCGACTGGTGCTCCTATGCGCTCAGCGTCGTGAACATACGCACCCACCGTCAGGTCAGGCAGATCCCGCTCGGGCCTTACCCGCGCGGGATCGCCGTCAGCCCGGACTCGCATACCGCCTACGTGGCGATCATGGGCAGCACCGAGATCGCCCGGATCAACCTGCGCAACTTTCACCTGCACTGGATCCGCGACGTCGGCGATGGCCCGCGCCAGCTCGTCCTCAGCCGATCTGGACGGTGGCTCTATGCCACCCTCAACGCCGACGGCACAGTCGCCAAGATCAACCCGCGAACCGGGCGGGTCGTCGCGCGGGTAGCTACCGGCATCGAGCCTCGGAGCATGGCGATCGCCCCCGATGGCCGTTCGTTGTACGTGGTGAACTACGGATCAGGCACCGTCAGTAAGATCCGCACCTCCGACATGGCCGTTATCCAGACTATCCCGACCAACTCCAGTCCGATCGGCATCACCTACGTGCCGGATCGGCGCCAGATCTGGGTCGCCTGCTACTCCGGCACGATCATGGTCTTCAAAGACGCCAAGCAGCATGCCCGCCCATAACTCCCTGGCGAAACGCCGGTCGACGTATGGCGATGGCCGAGTTAGAAACAAGAGAAGTCTGCGGATCGTCAACTTCGGCAACAACTCGGTGACCGAAATCCTGTCCTGGGGCAGCTAGCGCGGATCGATGGCCCGCGTACTCGGCCCTCGCCTTAGTCGGCTCGATCTCTTTCTTTTGGCCGCGGCATTTGGGCAGGCCTGGCTCGTAGGATGCGTGGGCTCGGGATTTACCGGCTGAGGTGTATCCGGATGGCGTGCCGCCGCCGACGCAGGTGCCGACCTCGTCATCGATGAGCTAGTGGCCTATTTCGGCGGCCAGACCAGGAGGAAGGCCACGCCCCCGAGCGGCCCCGCTAGGCCGGTCGGCTAGCTGAATGGCGACGCCGCAATCCCGACCGCAGCGCGCTCGGATAGCCTGCGGTCATGCCAGAGTCCACGACAGGAACTCCGTTACTGACGGGCCGATTCCAGCGTGCATTCACCCTCGCCAGCCAGGTCCATGCGACCCAACTGCGCAAGGGCACCCAGATTCCCTATCTAGCGCACCTGATGTCCGTCGCCGCGCTTGTCCTAGAGCATGGCGGCAGCGAAGATGCCGCTATCGCGGCGCTCCTGCATGACACCGTCGAGGACTCTCCCGACGGCGCGGAGATGGCGGCCCGCATCCGGCGGGAGTTCGGCTCGCACGTCGCTGACGTCGTCATGAACTGCTCCGACGCCATCGGCGTCGCAGGCCAGCCGAAGGCACTGTGGCGCGACCGCAAGACGGCCTACCTGACTCACTTGAGTACGGAGCAAGATTCCGACGTGCTGCTGGTCTCGGCCTGCGACAAGCTGCACAACGCCCGCTCGATCCTTGCTGACCTCCGCGCGGTCGGGCCGACGCTCTGGGACCGCTTCAACGAGAACGACCCGGCCGCCCAGCTCTGGTATTACCAATCCCTGGCCGCCTGCTACACCAATCGCGTCCCAGCCGACCTAGCCGCCGAACTGGCTCGCGTCATCGAGCAAATGTGCCACCTCGCAAGGTCGTAGAAGCATGTCATGCAGATATAGATACGATTCTCGATCGATTGAATACATGAGCGCAGAAAGGATCCTCAGGTCATGCGAAGCATAAACGTCAAGGGAATCATCCTCCGTGACGAGCACGTAGTCACGCATGAATACGCCGATCCGTTCTTCCATTACAACCTGCCGGGGCCGGATAAAGGAAGGCGAGTCCCTCAGGAATGCCTCAAGCGCACGGTCGGCGAGGTACAGGTCAGAGTTATGTGGGCCAGGATATCTCGCGGTGCGTTAGTCGCCTTTCTTCTCATCGGCTTAACTGCCTTAAGCCCCTACCGGACGTCATTTCGCCAACGTGTCGGGTTGGTGAAGAATCCAGCTAGTATTATGCGTAACTCGGCTGAGGGAGGATTCAAACCTCCTGCAGGCTCAAGTTTCGGTACGTCCGTAGGTTTGCATAACCAAGTGGCAATCGTAGGCACGGGAGCCGACGGCGCGTATATCTTCAGGCCATCAGGGCACGGCTCCTGGCATCACCAGGCTACTCTGCTAAATCCGTATTCCCGAAGTGACGGATTTGGATCTGCAGTAGCAATTTCAGCCGTTCCCGCTGAGACGTATGCCGTTGTGGGTGCCTGGGGTGGCGGCAATGACAGCAACGGCGTCGCATACGTATTCCGCGAGACAGGCGCAGCGTGGCGTCTCCAGGCGACGCTGCGGCCTGCTGACAAAAAACTGTATGAATTTGGCGCCAGAGTGGTCGCATCAGGGGACACGATCGCTGTGAGTACGGAGGCCAATAAGAACAACATTGTCTATATCTGGAGCTGGTCGCATAAGCATTGGCGGCTGCGCGCGGAATTGATCAATCCCGGACACGGTGACGACGCGTTCGGCGCTGCCCTGGCGGCTTCAGCTGACACGATAGTCATTGGTGCACCCAATAACAACGGCGGGACGCCGGGAAGTGCCGCTTACGTATATGTACGCAGGGCGGACGGCACGTGGGCCCTGCAAGCAAAGCTGACCGCGCCTCGCAAAGTCAGCGATTTTGGAATATCAGTAGCTACTTCGGGCTCGGTGATTGTCGTCGGCGCATTTGGGCCGTCACCGGGATTTGCTTTTGTATACAGGCGATCCGGCCGTCACTGGTATCGCGTGGCCGAGCTAACTCAACCTTCTTCCGCCGTGGGTGACGCCTTCGGGCTTTCTGTCGCTATCTCCGGAGCTCGGATAATCGCCAGTGACTCGGCACTCTTTAGCCCGGAAGGCAGATGCGGCGGCGCATATGAGTTTGTTCGGGTCAGTGGCGCTTGGAAAAGAGGCGTGACCATCAATGGAAATTGCCGATACACGGGCGCTGGTGGCGCGCAATTTGGATGGGCGTCAGCGCTTTCCGGGCGGACGGCGCTCTTCGGTGCGCCCGGCGCCAACAACAGCGCTGGCGGCGCATATATTGTGAAATTGCCTTAGCGAGTCATCTGGCCCACATCGCCGGCCTCAACCGGTACGCCGTCGAGGAAGAATTCCTCGACCAATCACCGTCGGCCCACGTCCAGCGGCCGCGCGCTGGACTACCACGTCAGTTCCGCACGGCGTGCCCACCACGCCTCGGCGACGTCCATCGCTCTCTCCGCCTCGGGCAAGCCCGCTGTTCCCTGTACTCCGATTCGCTCATCCATCAACCCGGCCGTTGCGACCCAGTGCAGGGGAATCAGGGTGACCTGCGCCGGCAGGAATCGGCGCTCGCCGGGCGTCAAGGGTTCGGGAGCGGAACGGTCGTAAGCGTCGCAGAGCTCGCGGAGGCCGACGCTGGCGCCGCTGTCAGATGCCGAGTACAGACTGGCGGCCACGTCGTAGACCCGCTCCCGGGTGCGCACGAAGTCCAGATCGAGATTCAACCAGGAACCATCCGGCAGCTGGCCCGCGTTGCCGAGCGTGTAGTCGCCGTGGATCGGAGCGCGCGGGAGGTCGACGCCGTGCCGGGCCTTGCCCAGCTCGTCCAGGAGGAGCCTGGCGCGGCGCACCACGGGCTCGGCCCCAGGGCCCAGACGGCGACGCGTAAAGCCGAGCCAGTAGCGCAACTGGCGGTTGGTCCGGTGGTCGTCGAGCGGCTGGGGCAGGTCCGGCTCCCAGGTCGCGCGCAGCCCCGCCTGCAGGCGGCCGAGCTCCTCGAACAATCGCAGGTACGACTCCTGGCTTGGGCTCGGCTGCACGTGCGGGACGAATTCTTCGAGTTCCGCCCAGCGGCCACCGACCCTGGCGAGGTCTCGGCCGAGGACTGGCACCGGCCGGGCGACCCGAATCCCCGCCCGCTGGAGTCGCTCACGCAGCCGGCGCAATCCCGCTACGCGGCCGCGCGTCGCCCATGGCCGATGCACGCGCAGGACGAGCGGCTCAGTGGCGTCGAGCCGGACGTTGAGGTTGAAGCTGCCGCCGATGTCTTGCCACGTCCCGGCAGGCGAGACCTGATCGAGCAGCGCAGCGACCGCGGGGTCATCAGTGCTGGCCCTTGGCCCGAACCAGCTAGGCAGCGGTGGGGGTGGTGTCAAAGCTTGGGTCCTTCATCGCGGAGCTTCGCTGAGAGCACGCAAGCACACGCCTCGGATCTTAGCTCCCCCTCTACTGGCGAGGATCGGGCCGCCGCCCCGCACCTACAGTCCCGGCCAGCTCTCGGGCTCGTGCCGGAGAGTTTCCGGGTCGTGCCGGAGGATTTCCGGGTCGTGGCGGAAGGTTTCTGGGTCGTGCCGGAGCGTTGCCGCCTGGCGGAGCGCTGCCGCTGCCCTGCCGGAGAACTGCCAGTGCCCTGGCGGAGTGCTGCCGCCTGACGGAAGCCTGACCGCGCTATATGCAGGCAATCCTCCGCCAGGCGACAACACTCCACCCAACCCCCGAGAACTCTCCATCACGCCGCACCAGCCACCACCAGGCCAGCCCCCACCAGGCCAGCCCCCACCAGGCCAGCCCCCACCAGGCCAGACAGGACCAGGCCAGACAGGAACACGCCAGCCAGGACCGGGCCTGGAAGCCGCTCCGCAATCCCATGAGACTTTCGCTGACCAGCGAAAGAAACGAACTACCCGTACCCATTGCTAATGGCAGCGCGCGTGATGTGTAACAGGTAGATAATGGCACTCGTGCGCGGATATGTGGGCGTTACCGACGGGGAGTGGTACCGGTATCTCGCCGCCCGTCCGGAGCTGGTGGAAGTCAATTTCTGGCAGCCAAGCGGGGGCCGCCACTTCCGCGCTCTAGCGCCGGGCGAGCCGTTCTTCTTCAAGACCCACTACCCGCACAACAGAGTTGTCGGCGGAGGTTTCTTCAGCGGTTCAGTTACGATGCGGGCCTCCGAGGCATGGGAGTACTTTGGGGAAGCCAACGGCACCGCCAACCTTGAGCGGATGCTCAGCCGCATTGTGCACTACCGGCGCACGCCGATAGCGCCAGGCGAGGACCCCGAGATCGGCTGCGTGTTCGTGCGGGACGTGCGTTTCTTCGCCGATGATGCCACCGTACCGCCGCCGCCGCGCTTTGCTCCCAACATTGTCCAGGGAAAAGGCTACGACCTCGCCAATCCAGCGGATGCGCCATACTTCGCCGACGTGCTGCACCGCATCTTGGGAGCTACCGTCGAACTGGACTTGAGCCAGCCCTGGCACCGGCCAGGGCCCGTGCTGGGCGATCCTCGCCTGGCACCCTACCGGCTTGGCCAAGACTCGTTCCGCGCCGTCGTCCTCGACGCCTACCAGCGGCGCTGCGCGATCACCGGGACGCACATTCCGCCGGTCCTGCAGGCCGCGCACATCCGCCCGGTCGAGCACGGCGGCGAGCACAGGCTCGACAACGGGCTGCTGCTCAGGTCAGATGTCCACACCTTGTTCGATCGCGGCTATCTCGGCGTCGACACCCGCCACAGGCTCGTCGTCAGCCCTCGCCTCAGGGCCGACTTCAGCAACGGCGAGCAGTTCTACGCCAGCGCTGGTCAGGTGATCGACCTACCTGCCAGGCGCGCCGACCGGCCCGGCAGCGAGTTCCTAGACTGGCACCTCGACACCGTATTCCTGACCGCCTGAGGACCGCCTCGCCGGCGCGAGGCGGGGCGCTACCACTTCTCGGTCAGTGCGTGCGAGACGGGGCCGTACCAGCCGGCCGCCAGGCAGTACGTGGCGCTTGCGCAGCTCAGCTCGTTCAGGTAACTCTCCGCAGTGCCGACGTCTGGCGAGGACACCTTCGCCCACTTGGTGCCGTTCCACTTGAGCATGATGACGTGACCGACGCCGCCGTTGAAGGTCTGGCCGGTCGTCATGCAGAAGCTGGCGGTCGGGCAGCTCACGCCTTCCAGGTAGTTGTACGTGGAATTCGGCGAGGACACCAGCGCCCACTTGGTCCCGTTCCACTTCAGCGCGAGAGTCTGGTAGTCGCCGCTGTAGGAGTCGCCGGTCGCCATGCAGAACTTAGTCGTCGGGCAACTGACCCCGACCAGGCCGCTGTCCTGGGCGCCTTGGTCCGGGGAGGACACGGTCGTCCACTTGGTACCGTTCCACTTCAGCACGAGGGTCAGCTGGGTCGGGCCGATGTCGTAGTTGTAGCCGGCCGCCATGCAGAAGCTGGTCGTCGAGCAGCTCACCCCGGACAGAATGTTGTCGTTGGCGGTGCCGGAGTCCGGGGAGGCCATCTTGGACCACTTGGTACCGTTCCACTTCAGCACGAGGGTCTGGCCGGTCGTGCTGTTCTCGTAATGGCCGACCGCCATGCAAAGGCTGGCACTGGTGCAGCTGACCCCAGCCAGGTCATTGTCACGGGCGGCACTGGAGTCCGGCGAGGACACCTTCGCCCATTTGGTCCCGTTCCAGCGCAGCGTGAGCGTCTGCTGAGCCGTGCCGTGCTGGTAGTAACCGACGGCCATGCAGAACTTTGTGTCCGGACAGCTCACCGCCGTCAGCACATTGTCCTCTGCGGTGCTGACGTCGGGCGAGGACGCCTTGGCCCACTTGGTGCCGTTCCACCTCAGCACGCGGGTCTGGTTGGCCGCGCCGCTGAAGTAGTACCCGACCGCCTCGCAGAAGCTGTCGCTCGGGCAGCTCACCCCGGACAGAACGTTGCGCGCGGTAGAGCTGGTGTCCGGGGTGGACACCAGCGTCCAGTGTGGTGCTGCCGCAGTCGCGGCCGCGGCACTGCCGCCGACCAGGACCAGCGCGGCCAGCGCGGCCAGCGCCGCCGTCCCCGCCGCCCCAGCTGGCCGCAGCCACCTGCGCCGAGCAACACGGACCCCACGCATCACGCCAGCCATCGCAGTGCCTCCCCCGTGGAACCGCCATAGCGGCGCTCCTTTGTCCCACCATTAACGCCTGTAGCACTGTTCAATGTCAAAGATCAGTTTCTGGCCGTCGCGTCAGGCTGTCCTGGTCCGCCTCGCGCGCGGCCTGTGCCTCGCCAAGCGCGCGCAGGTCGGCGGCCAGGTTGCTCGCGGATTTGAGCGTGTCGGGGTGGTCGTGGCCAAGGACGTGGCGACGGCGCTCTAGCGCGTACTGGTCCAGCTCGCGGGCGGCCCGCGCGTCGCCTAGCATCCGCAGGTCCATGGCTAGGTTGTGGGCGGAGTTCAAGGTGTCGGGGTGATCGTGGCCAAGGACGTGGCGGCGGCGCTCCAGCGCGTACTGGTCCAGCTCGCGAGCCGCCTGCGCCTCGCCAAGCGCGCGCAGGTCAGCGGCCAGATTGCTGGCGGAACGCAAGGTGCTGAGGTGATCTGGGCCCTGCGAGCGGCGGTACCGGCCCAGAGTGTTGAGGTCCAGGTCGCGTGCCGCCTGCGCGTCGCCCAGCAGCCGCAGGTCCATGGCTAGGTTGTGGGCGGAGTTCAAGGTGTCGGGGTGATCATGGCCAAGGACCTGGCGGCGGCGTTCCAGCGTGTCCCTGTTCAGGTCGCGGGATTCGGCGTAGCGGCCAAGTTCCCACAGCGCCCAGGCGAGATAGTGCGCAGCCATCAGCGCGTGCTGATGATCCGCGCCGAGCCGGTCGCGCCACTGCTGCCGCAGATTGCTCATGAGATCCCGCGCGGTGTGGGAGTCGCCACGCTCGATCAGGTACCAGCAGGCGCGGCGAACTAGCTCGCGCAGCGCCGGGTTATCGGTGGCGGCCAGGTTGGCGGCCAGCACGTGCGGCATCAGTTGCGCCCACCGGGGCCAGGTGCCGGGATCGGGCGGGTTACCAGGATCGCTAGCCGCCAGGATCGCCTCAGTGCACTGGCGCGTGGCGGCAGCGCGGGCCGGGGTGAGTTGGTCCCTGAGGATGGCCTGGGTGAGCCGGTGCATCTGCAGCCCGCGCTGATCGACCCGAACCAGCGAATGCCTTGACGCGTTGGCCAGGGTCTGCCGCCAGGCCAGCGGGTCGGCGGCCCGCGCCGCAAGCTCGCCAGGCAACACGCCAGCGGCGCCGGTGAACAGGTACGCAGGAATCGGCTCAGGTGCCAGGAACGCGCACAGGTTGGCCAGTTCCGCGGCGGCTGGGTCATGGCCGGACAGCTGGTCTGCTATCAAGGCGGTGCCGGCCGCCAGCGACCGCGGGTAGGAGTCCGGCGCGCCCTGATCAAGCAGCTGCCCGGCCCGCGTCTGCAGCAAGCCCAGATACTGACTGGCCGCCGTGCCGGTGTCGGCGATGAACCCGGCGGCTTGGGCGATGGCGAGCGGCAGGTCGCCGAGCTCGGCGGCGAGCCGGTTCGCGTCGGTCTGCGAGTAGTGCGGAATCCGGCGCCGCAGCAATTCGATCGACTCGGCCCGGGTGAGCACGTCGACCTCGATCGGCGTGGCGACCTCGTCCCAGCCCCGCTGGCGGGACGTGATCAGCACGTGCCCGCTACCCCCCGGCAGCCACGGCATCACCTCCTGGGGTGCTTGCGCATTGTCGAAGATCAGCAGCCATCGGTCCCGCCGCCGCAACTCGGCCAGCACCGCGGCCCTGGCCGTCTCGGCCCCGGATCCGGCCCGAACGCATCCGAGCACCAGCCCGAGGCCTACCAGCTGGTCTCCGATCAGCCCAGCTTGCTCAGCGTCAATCCACCAGGTCAGGTCGTAGCTTGCGGCGAAACGGTGCGCGTGCTCGGCCGCGAGTTGGGTCTTGCCCACTCCGCCCATGCCGTACAGCGCCTGCACGACCGCCGCGTGCCCGGTCTCAAGCCTCGCTTGTACCGCGGCGAGCAGGTCGTCGCGACCAGTGAAGGCCGGATTGCGGGCCGGGACGTTCCACCCCGTGAGCGTCGGCTCGGCCGGTCGCCACCCTGACCCTCGCAGGACGGCGAGCGCGTCCACGGCCGGGGTGCGCCCGCGGGCCGCCGCCACGAACGAGGCTGCCGCGGGCTCGGCCAGGCCGAGCGCCCCGGCCAGCAGCAGCGCGGTGTTCTTGCGGGCGGTGCGGTGGATGCCGCGCTCCAGGTCACTGACCGCCCGCAAGGAAAGTCCCGCAGTCTCGGCCAATTCCTCCTGCGTCAGCTTCGCCTCGCCCCGAAGTCGCCGCAGCAGCCCGGCAAAGGAAAGGGAACCCTGCTCCTGCTCCGTCAAGGCCCACGCCCTTCGCAAGCCGACAGACTGCGCCTCGCCGCCACCGCTGAGGGAGCGCACGCTGCGCCCACCCTACGTCGGACTTGAGCTGCGCGTCATCATGTGGGCGATCATGTGGGCGGCCGCGTATGGTGCACGATCTCGCCGCCCGCGAGCCTGGGACAGAAAGTCGGTGAACTGGCCACCGTGTCCTGCCGCTAAGCCAACGTCCAGTTTTCGTAAGGTTCGTAATTTTTTGGAAAGAATGGTGCCACGTCATGAGCAAGGGATCCGCGTCGTATTTCCGCAAAGTGCTGAGCGTGCTGATGGCGCCTGTCCTCCTCGCGGGCCTGACCGCCGCGCCGGGTAATGCGGCCACCGCGACGACTCCGACTTACTTCGGCGCCAAGCTCACCACCCAGAGCCAGCCATCCAACGCCCAGAACGGTCAGTCGTGCGACGAAAGCGCCGGAATCCCCAGCGGATCCTGGTGCACGTGGGTAGCCATCACGGCATTCGAGAACGGCAGCCATTTCACGGCCCCGGTGACGGGAACCGTCAAGCACGTGAAGCTAGTGTCGTGCGTGGCGGGCAAGTTCCGGCTCCTGCTAGCCGAGGCCAGCCCGATCGCCCAAAAAGCCAGGATCGTGACAAAAGGTCCGGAGATCACCTACGCCGGCCAGAGTCCGTGCGGGGGCGAGAACGGCAGCGACTACGTCGTCCAGAGCTTCCCAGTCAACCTGCACGTCACCAAGGGTGACTACGTCGCCATTGAGGCGCGGCGCGCAGGAACGCTGTCGTGCTCGGGTGGCGACGGCTTCCTGCTGTACGCCCCGCCGCTGCCCGTCGGCGGTGCGCTCAAGAAGACCCGCTCAGGCGCCAGCTGTGATCTCCTGGTCCAGCTCAGCTACAAGTAACCGAACGACCGGCGCGTCAACCCGAGTGCGCCCAAGGCTATCCCACTGGAAGTGCACCTTGCCGGTGCGGAGTTCTGCTCGGACCTGGCCCGCGCCACCCGCATGCGGCCTGGACCGTCATACCCGAGCGTTCCCGGTGCGCGGACGGCGGTAACTAAGCTCCCCGTCCGCACGATGGCGGACGCCGAGTCGTGACGTCCGATGTCGGCGCAGATGAGCGGACGGAAGAAGATCGTCGGCTGACCGTTGCTGAGGATGTCGTGACTATTGCCCTGGTGGATGTTGAGATACCAGCCACGGGCGGGTATCGGCGTGGCCACCTTGGTGAAGACGCGAACCGCGCGGACGATCCGGCCGTGGCGGTTGGCTACCAAGTCCCGCAGCATGTACTTGACCGGTCCTTGGCGCCGGCAACTGCCGAGGTGGATGTGGGCGGCGTGCGGTCCTGGAGTAACTCCGCTGGCGCTGACGGTCACGGTCAGCGTGTGACGGCGGCTGTTGTAGGAGATGGTGGCCCGTCCTCGCGGCGTACCGTAGCTGACGCCGCCGGGGCTGACCTCGATCGAGCTGAGCCGGTGCGGCCGCCGGCCTGGGTGGCGTAGCCGCCTAGTCCGCGCGATCGGGGTCCGGGCGACGCGGCCGCCCCCGGTCCCCATGCGGATCAGCAGGCGACTGCGCCACGGCACTGGCCCGGTGAAGGCGCTTTGCACAGTGCCGTCGGCCTGACCCCAGCTGTTGGCGGTGAGCGTGCTGAACCTGATCGCCCTTGCCTGGCCGGGCAGCACGAGGTCCACCGCATGCGGCGACCCCGGCGTGAGCCCGAACATATCCGCAGTCACAGTCAGGTGACCATGGCGCCTGCCGAACGCGACCGTCCCAGCCGGCATGGCCCGCAAGGACAGGGCTTCGCCCATCGCGGCGCCGTGCCCAACCGCGGGCGCGGCCTGGTCGACGCTGGCCGAGCTAGCTCCACCGGGCGCGGTCAGCGCCAGGACGCCCACCGCCACCAGCGGCCCAAGGAACCCGTAGTTCCGCTTGGCGCTATCGGTATAACTCACCTGTCAGGTCCTTTCTAATTGGGCTTCCAACAATGAGAGCAATAAGCTGCTTGTCCGCAGATTTACTAGCGGCAATGAATCGCGCGGGCAACTGGCTTGGCACTGCGGATAGGAGCATAACGCGACGCCAGTCAATTATGCGTGAGCCACGTACTGACCAGCGAATAAGGCACTGCGCTATACGCTCTACCACGCAAGGAAGTGACATCTCACGACGAAGCGACTCTGCCTAAACGGTCATCTAGCCTGGTATGCGGCTGAACTCCACGACAGGTAGTCGCCGACCCACGCGGAATTGGCCGATTAGCAGCTTTCGCGCACCTGCAAGGGTGTGGGTCAGGCGGACGGGCTGGCATCGACGTGGCACCAGGGCCTTGCTAATTGGCGCGGCGAATGGCGTTGTACCCGGCTTGAGATACCGATACCTTGGTGGTGCCGATTACGGCAGGGTGACATTCGCTCGAACAAGGCCAAACGCGAGAATGTGGTCGCCTGACCGGAAAAGGTCTCGTGTGATCAATTGGGTGGATTTGGCACGGCCGCAGGACGGTAGTCGCGGCGAGGCGGCGGACACGTCCGACGGCCGCCGAGCTTGGCGCGGTGATGATCGATGACCACGCCGTCCGCCGTGCCGGCCGGTTCGCAGCCTGATGCCGTCTTCCTGCCCGCCCCGGAGTTGCCGCGTGGCGGGCTTGCCGTGCATGGCCTGGGCGAGCACTGGAGCGTCAACACTCAAACCGGCGGACTGAGCGTCAGCGTGCCACTTGCCACCAGCTCAGGCCGCGGCGCCAGTCGCGCTCAGCTGAGCCTGAACTACGTCGGCAGCGGCCGCTCCACCTATGGCTACGGCTGGGGCCTATCAGTCCCTTCGATCACCCGGCGCACCACCAAGCAGCTTCCGACCTACACCGACGCCGACATCTTCGGCCTACCCGGCCTCGATGACCTCATCCCGATGCTGGAGCCAGATGGAAAAGGTGGCTGGCAGCCGGCTGAGCACGACGAGGTCATCGACGGCACTGCGTGTCATGTCAGCCGGTTCCGCCCGCGCACCGACGACACTCATAACCGCATCGAGCGGTGCGCTCCAGCTGCGGGCGGAGTCCCGTTCTGGCGCAGCACTGACGCCGGCAACGTGACGAGCACGTTCGGCCGTACGTCAGACAGCCGCATCACTGACCCAGCTGACCCTACGGGCCGGCGCGTCAGCGAGTGGCTGCTCGACGAGGTACGCGATGATCTCGGCAACGTCGCCAGCTACGAATACAAGCCTGAGGACACGGTCGGCGTGCAGGCGCAGCCAGGCGAGCAGCACCGTCTCGGGCCAGGTGCGCCAGCCCAGGCCAACCGGTACCTCAAGCGGATCTGCTACGCCAATGCGACCCCTGGCGATGCTGGCACGAGTCGGCTGCTCATCGTGCTCGACTACGGCGAGCACGAGCTCGCCGCCACCGAGGCGAAGCCATGGCCGACCCGCGACGATGCGTACAGCGTGTACCGGTCGGGCTTCGAGGTGCGCACCTACCGGCTGTGCCAGCGGGTGATGGTGTTCCACGACTTCGGCGCCGATCAGGGCCCAGGGCCGTTGCCTCGCCTGGTCCGCACAATCGAGCTTGGCCACGACGCGACGCTTTCTCGGCTCACCACGCTGAGGCACGTCGGTTACCAGTGGAACGGCGCTTCCTACGACTCGGTCGCGCTGCCGCCGCTCGAGTTCGGGTACATCGACCCTGTTCCCGCGGCCGCGATCAGCGACATCACGCTGCCCGCGCAACGCGAAGGTGCGCATGTCCATTTCGCCGACCTGCGTTCGGAAGGGCTGCCAGGCGTGCTTGAGACAACGCCGGGCGGCTGGTGGTACCGGCCGCCTGCCGGCAACGGGAGCTATGAGCCGCCTGAGCCGGTCTGCGAGCTGCCGCCGACCGGGTCGGCGGGCACGGCAGGGATGCGCGACGTTGACGGGACAGGCCGGGTCGGGGTGGCCGCAGAAACCGCCGGCCTGGCGGGGACTTCGGTGCGCCAGGCCGATGGCACGTGGGACCGGTACCAGCCCTATGCGACCCGCGCCGTCGCCGACCTGGCCGACCCGAGGCTGCAGCGGCTCGACCTGACCGGCGACGGCTTGCCCGACCTGCTCACCAGGGGTGCCGACGCGCTGCGCTGGACCCAATCGCTTGGCAGGGACGGCTACGGGCTGACCCGACTGATTCCTTCGGCTGCCACCGAGGCGGCCGGCCCGGCACCGCCAGCCAATGACGTCGCGCACGAGTGGTTCAGCGCCGACATGTCCGGCGACGGACTGCCCGACCTGGTGCGGGTGCGGTGCGGACGGGTCGACTTCTGGCCGAATCTTGGCTGGGGCAGGTACGGCGGGCAGGTCACCATGACGGGCACGCTGACGCTTGACCGGCCAGGATCGTTCGACGGCGACCGCGTCCGCTTCGCTGACCTCGACGGCGCGGGCACCGCCGACCTGATCTACCTCGGCGACCAGAAGGTGACGGTCTGGCGAAACGCGAACGGCACATCCTGGTCGGACCCGCAGGTCATCGCCCTCGTGCCGAGGGTGGACGGGTTGGCCGAGCTTCAGGTGCTCGACCTGCTCGGCAGCGGGTCGGCCTGCCTGGTGTGGACGACGTCGCTGCCCGGCGCCGTCCCGGCCGCCCGCTACCTGGATCTGGCCTCCCACGGGCCGCCGCACCACCTGCAGTCGATCACCAGCAACCTGGGCGCGGTCACCACGATCGAGTACGACACCTCAGCTCGCCTGCAGCTAGCCGCCCGCCTGGCCGGCCAGCCCTGGCGCAGCACGACGAGCACGGCCACAGTCGTGGTCAGCGCGGTGCGCGCCGCCGACGAGGTCTCGCAGGCCACGTACGTCACTCGCTACACCTATCGTGATGCCTGGTCGGACCCGGTGGAGCGAGAGAGCCGTGGGTTCGGCTACGCGGAGACCTCGGACGCTGAGGTGTTCACGACCGGCTCCCCCGACCTGCCGCCCGTCCGCACCGTCGAATGGTTCGCGACGGGCCGGCCGGGCGACCGGCAGGACTTCACGTATGCGGGCGACAAGGCCGCGCCTGTGCTGGCCGGGCCGAGCCTGGTCGGCATCGCGACCGGGCTTGACTACGAGCAGTCGGCAAGGGCGCTGGCCGGGCACCAGGTCAGGACCGAGACGTGGGTCGACGACGGCGGCCAGGCCGCGCCGGTGACCGTCACCCAGACCCGGCGGCTGGTGCGGCGCTTGCAGCCAGCCACGGCGACGCAGCCTGCCGCCTTCAGGGTCGAGCCGCTTGAATCGATCACCGCCCACTACGAGCGCACTGCCGCCGACCCTCGGGTGACGCACGACCTGACGCTTGGTACTGACGACTACGGCACGCCGGATTCCACTGTGGCCGTGGCCTATCCGCGCCGGGTGCCGCAGCTCGACGAGCAGAACCAGACGCTGGTGACCTGGACTTTGACCGACACGGCCAGCCAGGACGACCAGTCGGCCTACCGGGTGTCCGAAGTCACCAGGGTCAGCGAGTACGACATCACCGGCGTGCCCGTGCCGGCGGCCGGGCGCTTCGACCCGGCCGCGCTGGCCACGCTGCTGCCGACGGTGGCCGACCGTGACTTCGCCGAGCCTGTCACGCCCGGCCTGACCCAGCGGCGGCTGCGCTCGGCCACCAGGTACGAGTTCTGGGATGACCCGCTGTCGGGGCCGCTGCCGGCGGGTCAGATCGGCACCAGGGCACTGACCAGGCGGGTGCTGCGGTTCGCGCTCACGCCCGACCTGGTCACCTCGGTCTACGGGACCTCGGTGACACCAGCCACGCTGACCAGCGAGGGTGGCTACGAGCTCGACGGCGGCCTTTGGTGGGTGACCGACGGCATCAGGGGCTACGATCCGGCCGCCTGCTACCTGCCCGCCAGCCATACCACTCCGTTCGGCAACACCGCGACCATCACCTGGGATGCCCATCACCTGCTGCCAACCGTCGTGGCCGCCTCGGGCACGGCGCCCTGGTCGCTGAATACCAAGACGATCGCCAACGACTACGGGACGCTTGCGGCCAGGCAGATCACCGATGCCAACGGCGCCTGGCAGCGAGTCGCGTCCGACCCGCTCGGCCGGGTCGTCACGAGCTGGCGCCGCGCGCCTGACGGCAGCGGCGACCCCGACCCGCTGCCCGGCGCGATCTACAGCTACGACACCGACGCCTGGTACTTGGGCACCGGGCCGTGTTGGTCCCACACCGCGACGCGGGAAAACCACGGCGACCCGACCTCGCCCTTCCGCGAGCAGCGCCTGTTCACCGACGGCTTCGGCAGGGCGGCGATGACGAAGACGGCGTGCGAGCCAGGCGAGGCGTGGGCCGACGACGGGCAAGGCGGCGTGATCACCGTCGACACGTCCCCCGATCCGCGCTGGATCGGCACCGGGCGGACTGTGTTCGACAACAAGGGGAACCCGGTCGCGCAGTACGAACCGTACTTCGCCGTCACGGCCGACTTCGACAGCGCGGACGCGCTGGTCAAGCACGCGGAACTGCAGCTGCGCCAGTACGACGCGCTGAGCCGGCTGATCAGGGTGGATCACCCGGACGGCACGCTGGAGACCGTCGTGATCGGCCCCTGGCACCAGGTCAACGCCGACCGCAACGACACCGTGCTGGCTAGTGACTGGTACGCACAGCGGCAGAGCGGCGGCGGCGCCACAGCCGCCGAGCAGCGGGCCGCCACGCTCGCCGCCACCTGCACGGACACGCCGCAGGTGCAGCTGTGCGACCCGCTCGGCCGGTTCGTGCGGATCGACGTCGACAACGGCACCTACGGCACCTACCAGACCCGCCACGTGCTCGACAGCTCCGGCGAGATCACCGCGGTATACGACGCCAGGGGCGTGCTGGCCGGGTCGCAAGTACGCGACGCGGCCGGCCGGGTGCTGCAGACCGTCAGCGTGGACGCCGGTACCCAGTCCTTGTTGCCCGACGCCGCCGGACGGCCGATCAGACACGTCACCGCGGCCGGCCAGGTGGTCACCTGCCGCTACGATCCGCTCGGCCGGCGGACCCAGCTGATCGTGGCCGATCCGATTAGCCAGACGCAGCGGGTGGCCGAGTACTCGGTCTACGGCGAGGAGAATCCGCAGGCGGCCGCGCTGCTGCTGATCGGCCAGCTGCACCGCCAGTACCACGGCGCCGGGCTGTCCCAAGCGGACAAGTTCGACCTCGGCGGCAATCTGATCCAAGGCACAAGGCAGCTGCTGGCCGGACCTGACCCTGCCGACTGGACGAGCTTGGCCGGCCTGCCGCTGGCCAGCCTAGACACGGCAGCGGCGACGCTGCTCGACCCGGAGACCTTCGATTCGGCTGGCACGTTCGACGCGCTCGGACGGTCGCTGACCCAGCAGTACGCGGACGGCACCGAGATCACGCTCGGCTACCTCGGCGGCGAGCTGGTCACGGTCACCGGGCTGATTCCTGGCAGCCCGGCGGCGACCGACTTCCTCACCGGGGTGGATTACGACGCCCGCCGCCGCCGCACCGCGATCAGGCAAGGCAACGGCGTCACCGTGAGCATCGGCTACGACCAGTACTCTGGCCGGGCGACCAGCATCGTGGCCCAGTCGGGCGCTACCACGATCCAGGACCTGACCTATACCTATGACCCGGTCGGCAACGTCGTGCAGGTGCAGGACAACGCCGCCCAGACCACGTTCTTCGCCGGCGCGGTGGTGCCACCAGGCGCGTTGTTCACGTTCGACCCGGCCTACCGGCTGCACACAGCCACCGGCCGGGAGCACTCCAGCCTCGGACCGCAGCCGAACCAGACCGAGCCGGCCATGCCCACCTTGCCGAACCCGAACGACGCCAACGCGCTCCGCGCCTACACCGAGACCTACAGCTACGACTCGGTCGACAACATCACCGCGCTCGCCCACGCCAGCTCGACCGTCTCGTGGACCCGCAGGTACGACTACCTGGCAGGCAGCAATCAGCTCGCCTCGCACCAGCTCCCTGGCGACCCAGCCAACGGACCCTACTCGGCGACATTCAGCTACGACGCCGCTGGCAACACCACGACCACGCCAGCCCTGACGTCGCTGGCCTGGGACTACGCTGGGCAGCTCGCGGACATCCAGCTAGCCGGCGGCGGCGGCGGCACCTATCACTACGACGGCAGCGGCACTCGCGCCCGCAAGATCTGGCAGCGCTCGGGGAACCTCAGAGAGGAGCGCGTCTACCTGGGCAACCTGGAGTACTTCCGCAGGTACCAGTCGGGCGCGCTGGTCTTCGAGCGCCGCACGATCAGGGTGCAGGACGGCAAGCGCACGGTCGCGCTGGTCGAGACCGTCACCGTCGACGCCGGCCAGCCAGGCTTCGACCAGGCCCCGCGCGGACGCTACCAGCTCTGGGACTTGCTCGGCTCGATCGCGATCGAGTGCGATGAGTCCGGCACGGTGATCTCATACGAGGAGTACCACCCGTTCGGCACGACCGCGCTCTGGATGGCACGCGGCGCCGCCGCTATCAGCACGAAGCGCTACCGCTACACCGGCAAGGAGAAGGACGAGGAGACCGCGTACTACTCGGTCGGCGCCCGCTACTACGTCTGCTGGCTCGGCCGCTGGCTGAGCCCCGACCCGGCCGGGCTGATCGATGGCGTGAATAGGTACGCGTACGCGGGCAACAACCCGGTCTCGCGGATCGACCCGTCAGGTTTGGCTGGCGAGCCGCCTGACTGGCTGCCGCAGCAGATGTTCCTCAGCGAGTCCAAGGCGCTCGGGTTCACGGTGAAGGCCAACCCGTCGGGGAAGTTCGTCCAGGGCCACTACGACTACGCCGCCGAGTTGGCCAGGATGTGGGGCGCGCCGAAGGACTACGTGCTCGGGCACCCTGAGGACCTGCCGCTATGGAAGCAGCCAGCCGGCACCATCTCGAACGTCACGATCCAGTCCTGGGAGTCCAACGCCAGGCAGTCGGTGCAGGAGCGGGTGGACGCCGGGGCGGCTAGGGCCCGTGGTGAGTTCACTAGGACCGGGCGGCAGACGACCGAATGGGCGCCTGGCGCCCGCAAGGGCTCCTGGCAGCCCAAGCGTCCTGCGGTTGGCGGCGTCAAGCCGCAGCCACTGACCACCGGCGGCCGGGTCGCGCCGACCGCGACGGCGGGGCCGCCGCCGATCGTGAAGCCGCCGGCGGTGCGGTCGCCGACCGGGCCGCCTGGCGAGCAGCTCAAGCTCCCCGGCGTGCAGACCGAGCATCAGCTCGGCCTGTTCGACCAGCCGCCGGTGCCCAAGGGTCCGCCGGTCAAGGTGACGCCGCAGGGCGGCACTCAAGGCGGGCCCGAGCAGCTCGAGCTGTTTAAGCCGCCGCCGGGCAACGCCTCGACCGCGACCACCGACGCCGCCAAGACGGCCGACGTCGCCACGCCGGCGTCACCCGTCCCCAAGGCCACGACCAGCACCGATGTCACCGCCGTGACCAAGGCCGCCGATACGGCCAAGCCAACGGCCGGCACCAGCGCCGCCACCATCGCCAAGGACGCGACCGGTGTCGGCGAGGTGACCAAGGACGCCACCGCGGTCGCCGACGTCGGCAAGGACGTCTCCCAAGCATCGAAGCTGACCCAGGAGGCCTCGGCGGTCGCCCAGGTCACCAAGGACGCGAGCATCGCGACCAAGGTCGCGCCGCTGGTGCAGGACGCCCAGGCGGTGCAACAGGTCGCCAAGACCGTCACGCCGACGGTGAAGGCGGTGACGCCGGTACTGCGAGAGGCAGGCTCAGCCACCCGGGTCGTGAAGAACATCGCCGCCGTGGCTAAGCCAGTGGCCAAGGTGGTGCTCCCGGTCGTCAAGGTCGTCGGCGAGGTGGCCAAGCCGCTGGGCGTCGCGATCGCGGCCGTGGACCTGGCGACGGCCAACAACAACACCGACCGCTTGGTCGCTAGCGGCGACTTGGCGGCCGGGGTGGCGATGTACTGCGGCCCGGTCGGCGAGGCGTTCAGCGCCGGCTACACGGTCGGCGGGCTGGCCGACAAGGGCATAGAGAAGGGCTCCAAGGCCCTGATCGGGGTCGACCTGTCACCGTCCAACGGCATCGCCCACCTGGCTGACGCCCAGGACAAACTCATGTCGGCCGTGATTCCCGACGACCCGAAGAAGCCGGCCTACAAGAACGAGAACAAGGTCGCCTGGTTCCTCATCGACACGCTCGGATTCTGACCAGCTCGCCCCTAGGAGCACATCAGTGACTGACAGTTATCGCACGCTCGGCGTGGGCTCCTCGGGCGACAACGTACGCGGCCTGCACGCCAGGTTGCTCGACCTCGGCGCCGACATTGGCTACGACGAGCTCACGGCGGGCTTCTTCGGCGGCAGCACCAGGGTCGCGCTGGTCGCCGTCCAGCGGCAGCTGCGCCTGCCAGCGAGCGGCGTCGCCGACCCCGAGACTGTCAAGGCGCTGCAAGACGCCGAAGCCCCGCACCACAGTTACGTCGCTGGCCGGGTGCTCGGGCCTGGCGAGGCACCGGTGAACCGGGCCCAGGTGCAGGCATTCGACCGCGATCTGCGCAGCAGCGAGGAACTGGGCGAGACGACGACCAACGCCGATGGCTGGTACCTGGTCAGGTACCAGCAGCAGCAGCCTTCCCCGGCTGAGCGCGGCGGTGCCGACGTCTACCTACGCGTGCTCATCGGCGACCGGGTCGTCTTCCACCCGCCCATGCAGGACACGATCTTCAACGCGCCGGTGCTGGTGGCGATCACCGTACGGCTGACGGTGGCGGTGCCACCTGAGCGCACCGAGTATGAGACCGCGGTCGCGATGATCGAGCCGCTGACCGGCGACCTCGGCTGGACCGGGCTGAAGGAGGACGACGAGTACCATGACGTCACCTTCCTTGCCGGGGAGACCGGCCTTGACCAGGACCAGGTCACCTGGACGGTGCTGGCTAACCGACTGGCCATGCAGGCCGGTATTCCTGCCTATTTCTTCTACGCCATCTTCGCCGAGCAGACGCTGGCCAGCGCCACGCGCTGGCTCTCGCTGACCCCGAGGCTGAACCTCACGCTCTCGATGCCGGACGGGCCGCTGCTGAACGACATCGTGCTGCTGCCGCCAGCCGACGTCGAGGCGGCGGTGCAGAACGCGACCTCGACGTTCCTCGTCCCGCCCCAGCTCACCCGCGAGCTGCCGGACATCACGGCCCAGCTGGCGCAGCGGCAGGAAGCCGCCAGGCAGTGGGCGGCGCAGGAGCGACAGCGGGTGCTGCGCGCCCAGATCGCCCACCTGGCAAGCCCCGATCTCGCCGACCAGGTCACTGCGGTACTTGACGTCAACGAATTCGGCGATCTGCCAGCGGTCATCGCCAAGCTGGCCGTGCTGCCGCTGGCCGCGCCGGCTTCGGCCGACAACGAAGCGCTCGGCACGCTCGTGCTCACCGAATTCACCGGTGACGATGCTGACCTTCTCGGCCGGGTACGTGAGCGGTTCGGCATCACTGGCGCTGGTGACTCGCACCGGTTCGCCGAGCTCAGCGCCGATGACTGGGCCGGCCTGATCGAGCCGGCCGACCCTGCGACAAGCCAGCGGGCCGGGTCCGTGATGGCGGCCAGGATGGCCAGGCGGTTCCCGACGACCGCGTTCGCGGCCAGCCTGAGCCGCGACGACCAGCCGCCGCTGCCGCACGCCACCGCCGTGGCCGGCCTGCTTGCCGATCATCCCGACTTCGACCTAGCCCACGGGAACGTCACCAAGCTGCTAGCCGACCACGGCGAGCCGCTCGACAGCGCGGCAGCCGCCTCACTGCGGGCGACCCAGCGGGTGTTCAGGCTCGCTCCCACCTACCCGGGCACGAAGGCGTTGCTCAGCTCGGGCATCAGCTCGGCCGCGGCGATCGTCAGGCGGGGGCGGCAGCGGTTCGTCCGCGAGGCGGCCGGCACCGGCCAGTTCACCAGCGGCGAGGCGGCGCGCGTCTACGACGCCGCCGCCAGCGTCCACTCGGCCAGCTTGATCGTGGCCGGCCAACTCCATGGGGCATCCGCCGCGACCGTGCTTCCCGCCCTTGCGTCGGGCCCGGCCAAGCTAGAGCCAGTGGTCAAGAACTTTCCGAACCTGAAAAGCCTGTTCCAGACCATCGACTACGGCCAGTGCGACGAGTGCCAGTCGGTCTACGGCGCCGCCGCCTACCTGGCCGAGGTGCTGCATTACCTGTCCGCCCGGCTCGTGACCGACACCACCCAGTCGCCGCCGGTCACCACGACGAGCGCGCTCGACGTGCTGCTCGACCGCCGCCCCGACCTGGTCGTCACCGACCTGAACTGCGAGAACACCAATACCACCGTGCCCTACATCGACATGGTCTGCGAGCTGCTCGAAGCCGCCGTCGCCCCCGACCCAGGCACCGCCTTCGCCGGGCCGGTCGCCGCAGGGCTGGTGTCAGCCGCGCTGCTGACGACCCTGCAGGGCGCCGGTCTCGACTTCACCGCGAGCGCGCTGGTCTACGGGCCTGACATCGACGGCGGCTACGTCGTGCGCGACACCGCCGTCGTGGCGCAACTCGCGCCGTCGGGCGGCGGCTGGCTGATCTACCAGCTCAGGCAGACCTTCGGTACCAGCGACGAGCTGTCGGCCGCACCCGGTTACGTGAACGCTGCCGCCTATCAGCAGCTGGCCGCCAGCATCTGGTGCTTCACGTTGCCGTTCGACCTGGCCCACGAGGAAACCAAGGGGTACTTCGGCCAGTTCGACATCGACAGGGCCGACCTGATGCGGGCGCTGCAGGCCGGCGGCACGCCGTCGGACGCGGCCTGCGCGGCTGAGCAACTCGGACTCAGCGACGCCCAGCGGACGCTCACCGTCACCCAGAACCCGGCCGGCCAGCCGGGCATCTGGAACACGCCTGGCTCGCCAGCGTCGGCCACGCTTTCGGTCGTCGCCACGTTCGTCACCCGGGCCGGCATCACCTACCAGGACCTGCTCAACCTGCTGACCCTGACCTGGATCGACGGCGGCCAGGACCTGTTCGTCCAGCACCTGGACTCCAGCGCCGACCTAGCTGACAAGCGCATCGTCAACCTGGATGACAGCGCGCTCGACCGGATCCACCGCTTTATCAGGGTCCGCAACGCCACCGGCTGGGACAGCGACACCCTGGACCGAGCCATCCGCAGCCCGGCCGGTGGCGCGGGGACGCTCGACGACGCCTGCCTGATCACGTTCGCGCAACTGGCGGACGACGCCGCCGCCCTGTCGGCGCCGATCGGGGCGGTGCTCGACATCCTTGAGACGCTCGACGTCGATGATCCTGATGGCACGTACGCGGCCGTGTTCCTTGACCAGGTACTGGTCGGCACCGTCGACCCCAGGTTCCTGCCCACAGCCGTGCACGCGAACGAGGCGGCCGAGCAAGCCGTGCCAGGCTCTGGCATCCGGCTGGCGGCCGCGATCGACTCGCTCGGCCTGGCCCTGGGCACGAGCCCGGCCGACACCGCGCTGCTGATCGCGGCGGCCGGGGCCAACCCCGCGCTGACCGCCAAGACCATCAGCGTCACCTATGGGCTAGCTCAGCTCGCGTTCGACCTGGGCCTGGCCGTCAGCCAGGTGACCGACCTGATCGCGATGACCGCCGCCGACCCGCGCGCGTCGGCCGCGGCGCTCCACGCGTTCACGCAGGCCGCGACCGCGATGCTCGCCTCGGCACTGCCGATCTCGACCTGGCGCTACCTGCTGCGCCACGAGGCAGCCGACCTGGCCGCGCTCGACCTGCCGGCCGGGGCCATCACCTCGACCCTGACCGGCCTGCGGGCCGCCTACGCGGCCGCGCTCAAGGCCGACACGATCACCGTGCCGGACGGCGGCACCCCGGTGGAGAACACCGGCCTGGTTCGCCCGTTCCTCGCCAAGCTGCCCGGCATCACCGCGACCACCTTGTCCCAGCTGCAGACCTTGCTGACCGACACCTGGACCGACCCGACCCTGACCGAGTCGCAGTTCATCGACAACGCGCTCGGCGGCTACTTCGACACCACCGAGATCAAGGCGGCCATCGCCGCCTGCGAATCGGCGCCGCCACCCAAGGACGCCGCCGAGAACGCGGTGATCACCGCCGTCGCCTCGGCGGTCAGTGGCTACCTGTACCTGACCGACCGCCAGGCCGCGCTGACCACCGCGCTCGCGACCGCCTTCGCCATCGACGAAAACCTGGCCGGAGTGCTGCTGGCCGGCGCACTGCTCAAGGAGCCGCCGTCAGCCGGGCAACCGGCGCTGCTCACCGTGCTGCTCGACGACTCGACCTCGGCCGCCACCCAGGCACTACAGCAGGACGCACTTCAACTGCTGAACGTGATCGTCATCGCGATCGGCAAGCTCGGCCTTGACACGCCCACCATCGGCTGGCTGCTTGCCAAGGCAGCAAGCCTTGGCTGGCTCGAACTCGACCACCTGCCCTATCAGCCAGGCCAGCCGGACGTCACGTTCGTCGCCTGGCAGCGGTTCCATGGCTTCATCGACCTGCTCGCCGCCTGCCCAGCCGTCGCCAACCCGGCCGACCCCGGCGACCCTTTCACCCTCACTGGTTTCTTCGATGCCGTGCTCGCCCCCCAGCCGATCGCTGACCTGCTCAGCTACGCCGGGACGCTGACCGGCACCGACCCGGCCGTGCTGACCGCGCTCGACGCCCACCTCGGGCTGTCGACTCCTGACGTGTCTGCCTATCAAGACCCAAGCACGGTGAACGGGCTGCTGGCCACCGTCGCCGTCCTGCGCACTCTCGGGCTCGACGTGCCGACCGCACTTGAGCTGACCAAGCCGGTACTCGGCCTGACCGACGCGATGGCCATGCGGCTGGCGCTGAAGTCCCGCTACGCCAGCGCGCAGTGGCTGGGGGTGCTGCAGCAGATCCAGGACCCGCTGCGGGAAATGAAGCGCGACGCGCTGGTCGCTTACCTGCTGGCAGACAGCCCCGACCTGTCCTCGGCTGACGATCTCTACGACTACTTCCTGATCGACACCCAGATGCAGTCCTGCATGAGCACCTCGCGGATTGTGCAAGGCCACGCGACCGTGCAGCTTTTCGCGATGCGCTGCCTGATGGGCCTAGAGCCAGCCAGCGTGGCCAGCATCGGCACCGACGACGGCTGGGCCCAGTGGGACTGGATGATGAACTACCGGGTATGGGAGGCGAACAGGGAGATCTTCCTGTGGCCAGAGAACTGGATCTCACCTGACCTGCGCGATGACAAGTCCGAGCTCTTCGTCACCGTGGAGAACGCGCTCCAGCAGGACGCGCTCACCGACGACGCCGTCGAGCAGGCGACCGATGGCTACCTTGAGTCGCTCGACGACCTCGCTCACCTAGAGGTGATGGCCGCCTACTACGACACCACCGCTCTGGTGGAGCACGTGTTCGCCCGGACCAGAGGCGGCAGCCCGCAGGTCTACTACTACCGGCAGTTCCAGGCCGAACGGGCCTGGACGCCCTGGCAGACCGTGCCGCTCGACATCACAGGCGACCAGCTGCTCGCGTTCTCACGCAACTCACGGCTGACCGTCGCCTGGCCCCAGTTCACCCAGCAGCCCGACAACTCGGGCAACCCGCCCGACATCCCTGACCCGGCCAGCCTGTCCGGTGGGCAGCCGACCAGCAAGCCGAACAACCGGTGGGAGATCCAGCTCGCGGTCAGCGAGTATGCCGACGGCCGGTGGCGGGAGAAGCGGGTCAGCGACACCGCGCTGTATACCGATTACTACGACGTACAGGACTTCCCGACCGAGGACCAGTTCACCCTGCTGGTCTGGGGCCTTGGCACGAACCAGGCGGTTTCCTGCTTCCTTGACGGTGACCTGATCGGGTCGTTCGCGCTGACCGGCTGCAAGGGCCTGCCCGAGGCCCAGCAGGGCGGCAGCTTCCCCGGCTGGCTCTACCCCACGTTCGTCAACACCGAGCTCGGCGCTGGACGGTTCATGGAGGAAAGCCAGTACCAGGGCGGCGAGCTGGCGATCACGCCGCTGGCAGGCCAGACCACGCAGGTGATCTTCGGCCAGACCCCGTCCGGCCTGTATGAGGTCACCTACCCGCTGCAGATGACGATCATCGACTGGCTGGTGCTGCTGATCGAGCTGTGGGCGGCCCAGTCGGCCGGCGCGCAAGTGACCGGCCTGGCCGCCACCCACCTGCGCCTGGCGCTACCGACCGGCACGCTGCTGCCGTATTTCTTCGGTGACTACTCGCGCGACTACGTGCTCGTGCCTGGGTTCTATCCCCAGCTCAGGGACTACAACAACGCCGGGGTCGACCAGCAGATCGACGCGCTCAAGAAGACCGCGTCCGACGTCCTTACCCTCATCGCCAACATCGAGGCGCTGATCACCAAGTACCTGGACCTGCACAAGCAGAACCCGACCGAGCCGGTCGCCGAGCTGATCACCGCGATGCTGCAGGATCCGGCCTACCAGTCGATCGTCACTGAGATCCGCGCCATCCGTAAGCTGAGCTACGGCCTGCAGGCAAGGAATTTCTACCACCCGCTGGTCTGCCTGTTCCGCGAGCAGCTCAACGGGCAGGGCATCGACGCCCTGATGTCCCGCGACACCCAGCTCGCCGACACTGGCTTCGACTTCGCCACCACGTACCAGCCGTCGGCCGAGGTGATCACCCCCTACCCGCGCGAGGACGTGGACTTCGAGCTGGCCGGGGCCTACTCGTCTTACAACTGGGAGCTGTTCTTCCACCTGCCATTCGACATCGCGATGCGGCTGAACGCCGACCAGCAGTTCGACGACGCCCGCGATTGGTTCCACTACATCTTCAACCCGGTTGGCGCCGGCGACGCGCCCGCTCCTGCCAGGTACTGGATCACCAAGCCCTTCTACCAGATGACGGCGGCAGACTACCTGGCCGAGCGGATCGACACGATCATGAACTCGGTGGCCGCCGACCCGTCAGGAGCGAGCATCGGCGACCTGGCCTTCGCGATCTCGCAGTGGCGGGAAAACCCGTTCGAACCCGACGTCGTGGCCCGCTCCCGCCCGGTCGCCTACCAGCTCGCGATCGTGATCAACTACGTGCAGAACCTGATCGACTGGGGCGACAACCTGTTCGGCCAGTTCACCAGGGAGTCGGTCAACCAGGCCACCCAGCTGTACGTACTGGCCGACAAGCTGCTCGGACCGCAGCCGCCGATCGTGCCGCCTGCTGTCCCGGTCCCCGACATGAACTACAACCAGCTCAAAGGCGAGATCGACCTGTTCGGCAACGCGCTGCTCGACCTGGAGAACCTGGTACCCGACATCAACGCGCTGCCGCACCACGGCCAGGAGCTCCCGACGCCGCCAGCCACGCTGACCTCGCTGTACTTCTGCATCCCGCCGAATGAGAACCTGCTTTCGCTGTGGGGCGTCGTCGCCGATCGGCTGTTCAAGATCCGCAACTGCCAGAATATCGACGGCAGCTACGCGCCGCTTGCCTTGTTCTCACCGCCCATCGACCCTGGCGCCCTCGTCCGCGCGGCCGCCGAAGGACTCGACATCTCCTCGTTCCTCGCCGGGCTCAGCGCCCCGACGCCCTACTACCGGTTCACCACCATGGCCGCGAAGGCGACCGAGCTCACCCAGCACGTGGCGACCCTAGGCGCCGAGTTGCTTTCCGCACTGGAGAAGCAGGACGGCGAGGCGCTCGCGCAGCTACGCGAGACCCAGGAGATCGCCGTACTCAACTCGGTCCGCGCGATGAAGCTGTCGGCGATCGACGAGGCCAACGGCGCGGTCAGCGCGCTCCAGCTATCGCTGGCGGTGGTGCAGGAACGCATCAGCTTCTACTCGTCGCAGTCGTATATGAACGCCTGGGAGACAACGTCAGTCGCGTTGAATACGGCCTCGCTGGCGGGTGAGACCGCCATCGCGCTCGGCTACGCGCTGGCCGGCGGCCTCAAGCTGGTACCGAACTTCATGGCAGGCGGCGCCGGCTTCGGCGGATCGCCGACGGTGAACGCCTCGACCGGCGGCGAGAGCATCGGCGGTTCTGCTGAGACGGCGGTGGCCGTGCTCAGCTCACTGACCAGGACGTCGGACAAGGCCGCGGGGATGGCGGCCACCCAGGGCAGCTTCCAGCGCCGCAACGACGAATGGCAGCTACAGCTCGCGCTCGCCCAGAAGGAAGCCGCCCAGCTCAATCAGCAGATCGCCAACGCCACCCTGCACCTGTCCACGCTCCAGCTCGACCTGGCGACGCACGACCTGCAAACGCGCAACGCGCAGGCGATCTTGTCGTTCATGCAGACCAAGTACACCTCTGAGCAGCTCTACACCTGGATGATCGGCCAGCTCAGCACCGTCTACTACCAGGCATACAAGCTGGCCTATGACACCGCCAAGAAGGCTGAGCGCTGCTACGGCTACGAACTGGCGAGCGACGACAGCTTCATCTCCTTCGGCTACTGGGACAGCCTCAAGAAAGGTCTGCTAGCCGCGAACGCCATGGTCTTGGACATTAAGGCGATGGAAGCCGCCTACCTGGACGACAACCTGCGCGAGTACGAGCTGACCAAGCACGTCTCCTTGGCCCAAATCGACCCAGGCGCCCTGCTTGCGCTCAAGTCAACTGGCTCGGTCACCGTCCAGCTACCCGAGGTCGCCTTCGACCTTGACCACCCCAATCACTACCTGCGCCGGCTGAAGACCATCTCGGTATCGCTGGTCTGCAATGCCGGGCCCTACACCACCGTCGGCCTGACCATGTCGCTGGTCGCGAACAAGTACCGCAACTCGACCGCCGCCAAGCCAGGCGCGACCACCGACGCCGACAAGTACGCCGAAGTCACCGGCGCCGACCCGAGGTTCGCCTACAACATCGGCGCCATCAGCTCGATCGCCACAAGCAGCGCGGTCTCCGACAACGGGCTTTTCGAGCTGAGCTTTCACGACGAGCGGTACTTGCCGTTCGAGGGCGCGGGCGCGATCAGCACCTGGCAGATCCAGTTGCCGACCGCCTACCAGCAGTTCGATTACGGCACGATCAGCGACCTGATCCTGCACGTGCGCTACACAGCGCGCGAGGGCGGCGCCGCCTTCCGCGCCATGACCGAGAGCGCGCTCGGCACGATACTCAATGAAACCGTGCTGGTAGCCGGCCGCAAGGGCCTGTACGTCGCGTTCAGCGTGCGCGACAGCTTCCCCAACCAATGGTGGCAGCTCTCCGATACTGGCTCGACTTCGATCACGATCGACCAAGCCCACCTGCCCTACCTGGCGCAGGCGCACAATCCGGCGCTGATGACGATGACGTGGGCCGCGCAAGTCCAAGGGGCACCGGCCAGTTTCCCGATCACAATCGACGCAGCAGCCTCGACCCTTGCCAGGGACGCCACCATGACGTCGCTCTGCGTCGGCACCTTCGGCGCCCCGGCGCTCGGCACGCCGGTCACCATCAGCTGCGACGCGGCTAACCTGCTGGATCTGACCGTGCTTGTCAGCTACACGGTCAGCTAGGCCGGCGCGTTGCCTCGCTGGCGCCGAGGACGGGTCAGGCCCAGAATTCGTCGAAAGCGTCCGTGTCGGAGTGAGTAGTCCAAGCTTCGGTGACCTTGCCGTCGCGGATACGGAAGACCTGGACTGCGTTGATCTTGAGGTCCTTGCCGGCTCGCTCGGCGCGGGTAGCGTGGAGCGCGACCGCGTGGTCATCGTCGGCGATGACATCGTGGATTTCGAGCCGGTGCGTGCCGCCGGACAGAGCGCCCAGGTTACGGAAAAGCTCGGCGACCTGGTCTGCTCCCTGGTGCTGGCCGGCGAACTGGCTGCTTCCTGGAAAGTGCCACACGATGTCAGGGGCGAAGAACTGGGTCCGCAGCGCCTCAATATCCGCGCGCGCGTAAGCATCGAGACCTTGCCTGATCAGGTCCTCATTCGGGTGCGTCATCGGCTTCTCCTGCTAGTCTGCATTCGCCCATCGCTGGTGCCCTTACGGCCCGCCGTGAAGGCTGATGAATTCGTGGCATGTCGCCATTAGAATGTACCATCGGACGCCCTTCGCCCATTATGGGAAATGCTAATAGCGCATTTCAGCAGCCCTCGACGACGCCATCGCGCCGGGCGGACTGCCACCAAACGCCGAAATACCGGTGCGAGTCCCATACTGCCACCCAGGCACTTGACCGTCTACCTACCGAGATGCCTTCGGCCGACCGATCACAGGCCATCGACCAGGCCCAGTGAGTTTCGACCTACTATGTGCTTTTTGGCGGTTACGCTACTCGGCCCCGTCCTTTCTCAGTTCCTTGCCGAGCCCTACCATTCCTGAGCCGGTCGGCCAGCCGGACCGCACCAGTGGTGTCGGGTGGGCCGGGCGCTGGCCGGTGTGCACCGGTGGAGGCGAAACCGACTGGACGCTCTTCGCGCTGCAGACCGCGCTGGCGTCGTTCTTCGGGCCAGGCACGTCGCTGCTTGTCGGGATCGCACTGGCGGGGACCGGCGGGTGCGGGTGGCTGTCGAGCACCCGGCCGAGATTCAGCGCGTGCTTGTCCCTGGCGGTGAGCGGGTGCAGGCCGAACGTGGTCTCGATCAGCTTCAGCGATGAGGTGTGCTCGAACGGTCCCTGGCGGACCACCCGGCCGCGCCTGGCCAGGTTCGAGACCACGATGGCCGGGACCCGGAAGCCGAGCTGCCGGTAGTCGGGCACCAGGTGACCGTCGGTCGGCTTCTTGCCGTCGCCTGAGTGATTGACGTGCTTAGGGTTGGTGTCGTCGATCACCGTCGGCGGCAGCACGTGATCGTAGAAGCCGCCCCATTCATCGAACGTGACGATGAACACCGTCGTGTCCAGGTAGCCAGCCTTGTCGAGTGCGTGGTAAGCGTCCGCGATGAACCGCTCCCCCAGTCGGATGTCGGCCAGCGGATGGTCATCGGCCGAGGTCCCGTCGCCTTCGAAGTCAAATGCCGGGTCAATGAGGCTGACATTGGGCAGCCGCCCTTCGGCCACGGTCTCAAGGAATGGCCTGGTCTTCACAGGGACGCCAAGGACGTCGGTGTCGCCGCGCTCGAACTTGTGCCAGAACGGCTGGTACTTCTTGCCCCACAGCGCCAGGATCGGCAGGTCACTGAAAAAGTACCCGCCGGTCGGGATGCCTTTCTTATTTGGCACCGGTGATAGCTGGTCCCAGATCGTCGGCAACGTGGAGATATCGAAACTATTGTGATCCCTGTCGGTCTGCGCCGCATGCTGATAGAACCGATTAGGGAATGTCTCGCCGGCGAACGAGCAGAAGTAACGGTCAAGCACCGTGTAATGCTCGGCCAGCGCGCCGATCACCGGCAGGTCGGGCACCGCCTTGCGACTGCGATCCGGGTTCAGGTTGGTGTAATAGCCGATAGGAAAGGTATTCGCGGCGGCGAGCTTCACACCCGGATTGTCGGCCGGGACGGTCGGCCGCCTCAGGAACCCGTCCATCTTGCCGCGATTGTGCTGTACCAGCCAGCCCTCCCAGCTGTGGTCAGGGTCGCTATACCCGCAGCCCTGGAAGTCTGGCGCGAGCGGGTAGTTGCGATAGGAGCTGCCGTCCGTCGCCTCGAATACCAGGTCGTGCCGACCGTCAGCTCCCGGCAGCCAGCCAAGGAAGTGATCGAATGACCGGTTCTCCATCATCAAGATGACCACGTGCTCGACGCCCTTCGAGCCGGCTGCGGACGTGGTCGGCGAGGCGTTGGCCGCCGCCTGCGCCAGAAGCTCCGTTCCTGTCAGCGCCACCCCAGTGGACGCACCCATCAGTTGCATAAACGCCCGGCGTGTCAGCATGGCCCCAGTATGGACAGCGGACGCGGCGGGCGCCAGCCATCCGAGATCGCCAGCACGGGAGCCAACGACAACGGGGTCGCCCTGTTGCTGACCTGGCAGCAACAGGGTCCCCCCGTTGCTGTCGGGACCCGCGTTGTGCGGGCCGGTAGGTCAGCCAACCGGACGGTGACGGATGTTGTCCCAGTGTGGTTGGTGACGTGGTCGCGTCAGCTGGCGGCGAGATCAGGGAGAGCCACCTGATCCTGCATTGGCTGACCGGGCGGTGGATTCAGCTTCGTCGCGACGTCGCCGCGGCGGACGATGCCTGGCTTTACTACCCGGGCGTTCAGTCCGCGCAGCCGCAACCGGCGGCCGGTACGTGAGCTGACAAAGCGCATGGCCTCGGGGCCAAACCGCTCGACGAACTTGGCGCAGCCAGTATGCGGGGCCTCGCTGACCTCGAGCACAGCCTCGCCGACGGCCAGCAAGCTGCCCGCCGGCAGGTTGTCGTAGCTGAGATCGAGGTCCAGGTAGAGCTGGTCACCGGCCAGCGACATCCGCTCCGTGCCCCCGGCCACGAGTTGAGCGACCCTGGCATTCATCACGGTGATCTGCCTCGCCGGGTCAGCCGACCCGTCATCGGTCTGCTTGCTGCCTCTGGCCAGCCAGTTGTCACCGATTAGCCCGCTGGCCTGATCAAGGAGCGCCGCCGCCACCGATTCCCGCTCACCGGTCACCGGTCGGCGCACCAGCAGGACCACCTGGCCACCATCGCGGGGCGATGCCAGGATCTGGCTCAGCCTCGATTCCAGTTGCTTTAGCGACAACTGCTGCACGATCCGATTGTCCCAGGTCGGGCCGCATCCTGACCAGGGGTCGCTGGCCACGCTTCAGGCAGGATCTCGACGTATCCGTCCGTCCCATGCAGCCGGATGCGCTGCCCATCCCTGATCAGCGCGGTAGCGCGCTCAACACCGACAACAGCGGGCAAGCCGTACTCCCGTGCGATCACCGCGCCATGAGTCATCAGGCCGCCGACCTCAGTCACCAGGCCCTTGATGGCGACGAACGCCGGCGTCCAGCTGGGGTCGGTGTAGGCGGTCACCAAGATGTCGCCCGCTTCGAAGTCGGCTTGCGCCAGGTCAAGGATGACGCGAGCGCGTCCTTCGACCGTTCCGGCCGAGACCGGCAGGCCGGTCAGCGCGCCGGCCGGAATGTCGGCGCGCCGGTAAGTCCCGGTGACGGCCTCGCCGTCGGAGGTGAGCACCCGAGGGGGCGTGAGCGCCTGATACGACCTGAACTCCTGCTTGCGCTGGCCGATCAGCTGGTCATCGACTTGGTTCGTGCGCAGCACCTCGTGCAGCTCACTGAACGTGAGGTAGTAGAGGTCCTCCAGGTCCGCCAGTACGTGCGCGCGGACCAGGCGCTCGGCGGCCGCCAGCAAGGCCTGCTTGTAGACGAAGTAACGGCTGATCAGGTGGTACTTCGGATACTCCCGATACCCGATGAACGTCCTGATCCTGTCGATCAGCTGCTTGGCCTCGTCGGCCTTTGGCTTCCCGTCCGGCACGGCCCGCAGGCGCGTCAGCAGTTCCTTTTCCTTCTTCGCTGCATCCAGCCGACCTTGCTCGAAACGCCGCTCCCCCGCGCCGGGCTCGAAATTCCTGACGTTGCCGAGGATCATCGGCACCAAGGTCGTGGGGCGTTCGCTCCAGCGTGGCTTCGTGATGTCGATCTCGCCGACGCAGCGCATCCCGTACTTGTCGAGGTAGGCACAGATGGCATCGCGAGCCTCGCGCCCGCCGGCGATCGCTGGCAGCTCCGCGAGAAAGTCCTCCTTGCCGACGTGCTCAAGGAAGGCCACCACGTCAGGATGCGAACGGATCACGTCAGCGACGTCTAGGAGCGCCAATCCCATTTCCGACGTAACGTTGTCGGGGACGGACTGCGTCAGCGTGTCGACCGCGTTCTTCTCGCCTAGCCAAGCCTCGAGTAGCTCGTTGAGCCGCCAACTGGCCTCCATCGCCGACGTGAACACCTGGTGGCTGAGCGGATCGAGCAGAATCCGCTTCAGCTCCTGCAGGTCGGCCGCGATGAAGTCGAGCAGCGCTGGCCCGGACTTGGCCGCAATGTCGTGCTTCAGCTTGGCCAGGGAGGCCTGGCTGCGCTCGACTAGGCCGACCACAATGGCCCGATCGGTCTCGATCGGGGCCACAGTACCGGCAGCCGGCGTCCGGGTCGGGCTCACGTCTGGGATGGCCGGGATGAAGTCGCCGCGGTCGATGATGACCTGCAGCGCGTCCCCGGTCAGCGGATCGGACCGGCCCACGACCTGCAACAGGCCCGCGCGGCTCGTCGGCGCACCAAGCGCCTGGGCGACGTCGACGAACAGCCGGCCGCTGGCTTCCAGCATTGGCCGCAGCGCCGTCAGCTGCCAGAAGGAAAGGCCAAGTGGCTTCATCGGGTCAGTCATCATCTGCTGGTGACCGACGGAGAGGTAGACGTGATTGCCACCATCGCTGCTCGCCGGGATCGGGAACAACGTCGTGATCGGCCGACTTTGGACAATCTGGAAGTCATCGTTGACCAGGCACCACTCGATGTCCTGAGGGTGGCCAAAGTGCGCTTCGATGCGCCGAGCGAGTTGAGCGAGCCGCACGATTTGCGCATCGGCCAGGGCCGGCCGTTCTTGGCTGCCTGGCTCGATCGCCAGTTGCTGCGTTCCGCCGCCCGGCAATGCGCAGATAGCGAGTTGTTTGACCGCTACCGTCTTGGCGACAATGTCATCGTCACGCACCTGGTACACGTCCGCGTTCACCAGCCCGGCTACCAGGGCCTCGCCGAGCCCGAAGCTAGCCTCGATGGAGACGATCCTCCGGTTGGAGGTAACCGGGTCGGCCGTGAACGCAATGCCCGCCGCCTGCGGGAAGAGCATCTGCTGCACGACCACGGCCATCTGGACCTTGCGGTGGTCAAAGTCGTTCCGCAGCCGGTAGGTCACGGCCCGCTCAGTGAACAAAGCGGCCCAGCATCGGCTGATGTGGGCAAGGATCGCAGCCTGTCCGACCACATTCAGATAGGTGTCCTGCTGGCCCGCGAAGGAGGCTGTCGGCAGGTCCTCCGCCGTCGCGCTCGACCGGATAGCGCAGGCAACGGCTGGCCCGCCAAGCAAGGTGAGCGACCGCGCGATCGCCGCCACCAGATCGTCGGGGATGGGGACCCACTCAAGGATGCCGCGAATCTCGGCGCTGAGCGCACGGATTGCCTGCCGGTCGGCTGGGTCCAGGCGCGACAGCCGATCGAGTTGATCGTCGATCCTGGGCGCGGTTGCCAGTACCCGCCGGAACGCCTCTGTCGTCACGCAAAAGCCAGGCGGCACCAGAACATCGTCGAGCCGCGACAGCTCCCCCAGCTGCGCTCCCTTGCCGCCCACCAGCGTGACCTGCGTCTTGTCGATCTCGTCGAGGCTCAGCACGGAACGCTCAGTCATCGTGATACCTCCACGGCAGCATGATCAACAAGGGCCCGGATGACCAGACATTACGAAAATTATGCGGGCCGGCTCTGGTCGAATACGCTGGCCGACCTGGTGGCACCGCGGCCGGGCAGGCGGTCGAAGTACCGCCCGAGCAGATAGCTTGGCGCCGCCGCGACGGCGATCATGGCAAGAGCAAAAGGGGCAGCCTGGGAGTAGGCAAGATTCTGCTCGTAGCTCCAGAACTGGGTGGCCAGTGTTTGCACGCCGGTCGGCACCAGGATGAGTGTGGCGGTGAGCTCGGTGACCGCGGACAGGAATACCAGGCAGAAGGCCGCGGCAAGTCCTGGGGCGACCAGGGGGAGCGTGACCCTACGGAGCACGGCGAGGCGGCGCTGGCCCAGCGATCTGGCAATGTGCTCAAGATCGGGTGGTGCTTGCGCGACCGAGGCGCGGACGCCGGTGAGGGCCAGGGGAAAAAACATGATGGCGTAGGCGAGGATCAACATCGGCGCCGTCTGATACCACAGGCCGTTCGCGTAGGTCTCGCTAAAGAACGCGAGCGAAATGGCGATAATGAGGCCAGGCATGGCCAGGACGAGATAGGTGGACCGTTCCAGCAGGCGACGTATCCGGCCACTGTGACGGACGGCAAGTATCCCGACCGGCAAGGCCATCACCGTCGCGAGCGCGGCTGCGCCTGCCGCGTAGGCGGCGGTGTAGCCGGCGGCGCTGAGCAAGGGGACCCCCGTGAAGGGCTGGTTCGTACCGGCCACCCACCAATAGATCGCCGAGCCGACAGGGACGCCGAGCGCGAGCGCGACGATGGCACCGAGCGCCGCCAGGGCCGGGAGGGTCCATCGGCCTAGCCGATGCCGCGGTGTGACGCGCTGGGCGAAGGGGTCGGCGCGACTGACGCGACCGCGACCGCGAAGGCGCGTCTCACCGCCCAGCATGACGAGCCCGAGTGCGATCAGCACCAGGGACAGCCCGCAGGCCGCCGGGATGTTGAACGATACCGTGGTCTCAGTGAAGATCTCGGTGGTGAACGTCTGGTAGCCAAGGATCTCAAAGGCCCCGTACTCGGCAAGTATGACCAAGGCGACGAGCAAGCTGCCGCCCAGGATGGCGACCCTCGCCTGGCCGACCGTGATGCGCCAGAAAGTCCGTAGCCGGCCGAGGCCAAGGCTGCGAGCGACTTCCTCCTGGGCGGGGTCCGCGTTGCGGAGGCTGGCGGCAACCGGCAGGTAGACCAAGGGATAGACCGCCAAGGTCATCACCAGCACCGCCCCACGGTAACCGGCGACGGAGGTGCTGAGCGAGGCCCAGCCGAAGCTGACGACAAAATCCGGGATCGCCAGCGGCACGACGATGAGCACGGTCCAGATTCGGCGGCCAGGCAAGTTCGTGCGCTCGGTCAGCCAGGCCGCGCCGGTGCCGATGATGGCGCACAACAGGGCCACGACGACGACCAGCCGCATCGTGTTCCACAGCAGTTGCGCGGTTAGCGGCCTCGTAATCAGGGCCAGCACGTTGCCGAGTCCCGCGCCTTGCGCCTCGACAAGCAGGAACGCCAATGGCACCAGTAGTACAGCCGCCACCAGGAACGACGCGGCAAGCAGGCCACCGGGCCTGAACCTACCGCGACGCCACGCGCCAGCCTGCCGCGCTGCGGGTGAGCAGGCGGCCGGCCAGCGCTCTGCCCGCCGGGAGGGATCGCGGGCACGCCGACACCCGGAGCCGACGTCACAACATTCCGGCCTTTCGCAGTAGCGCGATCGCAGCCGAGCCGTCCCCGAGTTGCGGGATGGTGATCGAGTTGGGCGCGAGGTCGGAGAACGGAGTCTCAGGCACCGCGGGCTGAACGCCGTCGTCCAGGGGATATTCAAAGCTCGTGGAGTGCGCGATTATCTCCTGCCCCTGTCTGGACACGAGGAAGGCCAGGAATTTCTGCGCGTCTGGCTTGTTCGTCGACGATTTCAGTATGGCCGCTGCCGAGACGTCAATGACGTAACCAGGATCATGCGGCGCGAAGTAGGCGATGTCGGAATGGATATTGCCGGCACCTAGCTCAGCCTTGAGCCGGTACCAGTAATACTGGTTGATCACGCCGAAAGCGACGGCCCCTCGGTTGACCTCGTCAGCTATGGTCTCGTTGTCGGGGTAGACGTGCGGACCAGCGTTAGCCTTGATGCCCTCAAGCCACGACAGCGCCCGGGTCTGGCCGTAGGTGCGGTCGACGGAAGTGACGATGGGCTGGAAGTCTGTTTCGCCGCCCGCGAAGGCGAGCTTGCCCCGGTACCTGGGGCTAGCAAGTTGCAGGACCGTACTCGGTAGCTGGGACTTGCTGATCAAGCTGGGATTGTAAATGAGCACGCTGACCCTAGCTGACACCCCAATCCAGTCACCCTGAGGTGAGTTGTACTTGGCTGGAGTCTTGGCCAGGGTCGAGGCTTCGACTGCGGCCAACAGGCCGCGGAACTGCAGATACTCCAGAGCTGGAGTGTTCTCGGTAAAGAAGACGTCAGCTATCGGGTGCGCTCGCTCCGCGAGAATCTCGTCGGCGAAGGCATCCTCGTCGTTGTAGCGTACGTTGACCTTAATGCCGGTTTTGTGCTCGAACGCGGTGACCAGCGCTTGAGTGGTCTGCTCATGCTGACCGCTGTACAGGGTGATCTCGCCTTTGGCCGACCCGCCAGCCGCGCCGCACGCTGCCAGCAAGCTGGCGGTCAGTGTCATGCTGGCGATTGCGGCAACTCGGCGCCCCCAGCGACGGGTCGCCGATGGCGCTGTGGTGAGCCGCCCTGGCGCGCGCATACGAAGGCTCCTTCCACCAGCTGAGTCTTGCCTAGTCTTGCTGAGCGCGTGCTGGACGACACCTGCCGCAAGTTAGGTTAACCTAACCTAAGAATCTCCGAGTCGCAACCGCACCTGCTCGCTGCCAGCATCCCGGCGGGTCCGAGCGAGCAGCCACCCCAATTTACCCGGTGCGGGCCTCCTGTTGACAAAAGGGCATAACGGCTTATATCCTCGAATAGCCTATAATTCGGTTAAGAAGGGGTGACGCTCAATGAAGCGTAGACCGATCGGCTTACTTAGCGCGATCACACTCGCGGTCGGATTAATAGCTATTAGTGGAGTAGGTAGCGCCACGAGCGCTATGGCATCAGGATCAAGCAAAAGCACCACTGCTCACGGCCACGCTAGCATTAAGCCGGCCACCGCAGCGGAGATTATCTGCGATGACAACGGCACGGGACTCTGCATTAAGTGGCAAAACTGTGACACCGGCACAAACGTAAACGCGTCGACGCAAGACTCCGACAACTGCGAGCAAGCCGAAATGATCGGCAACGATCTGTGCGGTGGAGCGGTGAGTCACAGCTGCCCGTTTACCGAAGGAAGTGGCCTCAACAATAAATACTATGGCGACTTCATCTATAATATACAGCTGGATTACACGGACTGGGTGGGCTCCGACTCATCCGGCAACGCTGAGGCCACCAGCGATCAGGGCGGTACCGGCACCATCTTCATCTACGACCAGACCGATAACGTGGACTATCTCGTGAATCGATACTGGAGCGACTACAACTACGAAAATGGCATCGGCGGCTCGAACCCGCAAGCCGGACTAACAGCGAATGGCAACGGCGACCAAGCGAACGCGGACGGCAACATCGGGATCGCCAACACTTCGCAATGGCTCGAGAAGACGTAGCAACCGCTGACCGTCTCACTGACGCTCACCGGCCGCGGGCAGGCCGACGCAGGAGGAGGGCCTAAGGTCCCGGCGGATGCGTCCGTTTGGCCATGGCGCACCGGCTGTCTCGCCTGTTCTCATCAGGGGATGGACGAGACAGCCGTGACTACGAAGATGCCCATCCCGGCCGATCAAGTCGACTACCTGATCGCCACGGCGGCGCGAGCGCCGTCGGTGCATAACACTCAGCCCTGGCGATTCCGGGCCAGCCGGTACGAGATCGAGTTGGTCGCCGATCCGCAGCGCAGGCTCCGCCAGGACGATCTCGGCCGGGAGATGCTGATCAGCTGCGGTGCGGCGCTATACGGCCTCCGCCTCGGGCTCAGGTCGCTCGGATTCCGCCCGGTTGTGACGCTGCTGCCTGATCAGTCGAGCCTGCGGGTCCTGGCCAAGGTCAGCGTCGTTCCTGGGCCGCCGATGACGGTTCTTGAGCACCAGATGCTTGAGGCGGTACCCCACCGGCACACCCATCGGGACGCTTTCGGCCCTGACCCGTTGCCACCCGGCCTGGTCGTGGGAATGCAGCAGGACGCGCTGGCCGAACGGGCAGCGCTCGCCATCGTCGACCGACCACTTGACTACGCGCGGCTAGCCAAGCTGATCTCAAAGACCGGCCCGAGGCTGGACGACGATCCAGTAGCCAGGCAAGAGATGCTGCGATGGACCCGCCGGATACCTGGCCCCTCCCGCGACGGGGTGCCCGCCCGCGCCTTTCCCGCCCATCCGGCCCAGATACCAGGACGACTCAGGCAGCGAGATTTCGACCTCGGCCGGGACGTCGGAATAGCTGAGCTCGCCGGAGCAGGCGAGCCGATCGTGACCGCCGTCCTGCTCACCCTCGGCGACCACAGAGTCAACTGGCTCCACGCTGGTCAGGCCCTGCAGCGCCTGCTACTGCGGGCCGCCAGCAAATGGGTTTTCGCCAGCCTGTACTCACAGCAGCTGGAGTCAGCGCCGCAGTTCCGCCGGGCTATCACCAACGCTTTGCGGCTTCCCGGCCACCCGCACCTGCTGCTGCAGTTCGGCTGCGCACCAGTGACGGAGCCCACGAAACGCCGCCCACCGTGCGACCTACTCGACTGAGCCGCTAGGAGAATGTGGGGAAAACTGCGAGCTATTGCGCCGCCGAGGGCCGGGCGCCCCGCGCCCGGCCCTCGGCCGATCTCAGCTGCCGTCACTTGGCCTTGCCCTCATGGGCTGACTTGATCGGGATCACGCTAGCCGAGTGGTCAACTTCCACAGGCTCCTTGAGCCCAACGCTGACCTCGAGAATCCCCTTCTCGTACTTGGCCGTGATGTCCTTCTCCTCCGCACCTTGCGGCAGCGAGATCTGACGGGTGAACGATCCGTAGCGGAACTCGCTGCGGCGCTTGCCCTCGGTCTCTTCCTGCCGTTCGGCGTGAATGGTCAGGACCCCGTCCAGCACCTTGACCTCGGCCTGCTTCTCCGGGTCGATTCCTGGCATCTCGGCGCGCAGAATGTACCGGCCGTCTTCGATGCTTTCCTCGGTTCGGATGGACTGGGCCGTCAACGGCCGCCATAGCGCATACGGCGGCTCAAACCAGTCGAGCAAATCCGGGAAGATGCCGCGGCTCTCTCGGCGAGTGAGCACACTCATCGATCCCACCTTCTCTCGTTCTAGCTTCTTGTTCCTCCATCACATCGCCACCAGCTGCCAGCGGGTAGAGGCGTAAGCACTGGCCCGGGGGTGACCTATGTCCCCTCCCACGAGCGCGTCGGCCCTCACTCGGTGGGATGCAGGTCCTCCACCCGAGGCGCGTGCCTGACCACTCGGGCCGCTGTGGCGAGGGCCGCGGTCACCAGCATCGCGCCGCCGAGCGCCAGCATCGTCACGGCACTGCCGACGGCCTGCAGCAGCACACCCGCGAGCAGCGTGGCCAGCGGAATCGTGCCCCAGGCGATCAGCCTGGCGCTGCTTGCCGTCCTTGCCTGGAGCCGGTCAGGTGCCAGCGCATAGCGGTAGGAGCCGAGCACCACGTTGAAGACCGGGGCGACCACCATGGCGCCGCCCGCGGCCGCGCCGAGCGCCAGCGGTGTCGGCATCAACACGAGCAAGGCCGTGGCGACCGCCCAGGTCCACAGCGATCCGATGATCACGATCCGGGCCGGGAGGTGCCGTCGCAGCCACGGCGCGGCGAGCGCGCCCACGATCGCGGCCGCACCGGAGAAGGCCAGCAGCAGGCCGATTAGTGCCGGGCCGGCACCCAATTGCCGCGCCCGGACGATCACTACTAGTGGCAGCGCGCTCAGCACCAGGTTGGTTGCGCCGACCAACCCGACCATCACTCGCAAAATGGGCTGCCGCCACAACGAGGTGAGCCCTTCGCCGACCTCTGCGAACAATCGCAAGTGCGTCTTGTCCTGCGGGGACTGCAGCCCCGGCCGCACGAACAGCAAGGTCACGAACGACAGGACATAGGAGATCGCATCAGCCCCGAACGGCAGTAGGTGGCTAACAGCGAACAGCGCTCCGCCGAGTGGCTGCCCCGCCAGCTCGGCACCGAGCTCTCTGGCCTGGTTCTGGGCCAACGCGGTTGGCAATTGCTGCCGAGGGACCAGGTGGGGAAGGGCGGCCGACTCCGCAAGCTGGAAGAACACAAAACAGCTGCCGTCAAGGAATACCACTACGATGATCTGCGCGAAGCTCAGCCGGCCGACGGCCAACGCGGCGACGATGCTGCTCAGCAGCACCGCCCTGGTGCCGTCCGCGATGAGCATGACCCTTTTGCGGTCCCACCTGTCGACCAGCGCACCGGCAGGCAGGTAGAGCAGCAGGAAGGGGATGCTCTGGGCTGACCCGACGAGGCCGGCCAGCAACGGTGAGCCGGTCAAGTAGAGCACGAGCAGCGGGTAGGCCAGCGAACTGACTCGCATTCCGACCGTGGACACGACCTGGCCGGTCCACAGCAGGAGAAAATCACGGTTCTTGCGCAGCGGCGGGTATTCGCCTGCTGGCGTCGAAGTTAACTGGGTGCTCATTGTCAGGTCCGCGTCATGCCCGCGCTCATGTGGCCATTGTGTCAGCCACCGCGCCCGCTATCGTGATCAAGAGCTGCCGCGCCGGGCCGTTCCGCGCTCGCTCGCGCGGCCGTACCCGAGAGCAGGGGGCGCGATGACGGTCAGCCGGTTGCGGCACATTCCTGGGATTGGCGTCAACGTGCTCGGCGATCGGGCGGACGCTCTTGCCGACCCGACGATGCTGCGGCTGGAGAATCTCGACACCGATCTCCGGCCGCCGGCCGTGGCGCTCGAAGCGACCCGGCGGGCACTGGACTCCGACGCGGCCAACAGTTACTTGCCCTTCGAAGGACACCGCGAACTGCGCCAGGCCGCGGCCGCGCACGTTGGGCGGCTGAGCGGCCGGAGCTATGATCCCGACCGGGAGTGCGTCGGCGTCGCCGGCGGACTCAACGGGGTGCTCAACACGCTGCTGGCCGTCACCGAGCCCGACGCCGAAGTCGTGCTGTCCGATCCGATCTACGCCGGGCTGGTCAACCGCATCCGCCTGGCCGGCGCCATCCCTCGACATGTGCGCGCGGTACCGACGCCGGCCGGCTGGCGCACAGATCCTGGCGAGCTCGCTTCGGCCGTCGGCCCGCGCACCGCCGCGGTCTTGCTGATGGGACCGGCGATGCCCACCGGCGCCGTGCTCGATGCCTCTCACCTCGACGCGCTGGCTGAGCCAGTACGGCGACACGGCGCATGGGTGATCTACGACGCCGCGATGGAACGCATTCGCTTCGACGGCCGGTCGCCCGTGCATCCCGCCAGCCATCCAGGGCTGTCCGACCGGGTGATCACGGTCGGCTCGGCGTCCAAGGAGCTGCGCCTGATCGGATGGCGGGTTGGCTGGGTGGTCGCACCTGCCGAGATCCTGGCCGACATCGCGCTGGTCGGCATGACCAACGTCGTGTGCCAGGTCGGCATCGCCCAGCAGGCAGTCGCCGCTGCCCTGTCGGCACCCGACGCCGACGCCGACGTGGCCGCGGCCACCCGCACCTGGCAGCAACGCTGCGAGGTCATACTCGACCAGCTTGCCGACTACCCGCTCGTCCGGCCCGACGGCGGCTGGTCGCTGCTACTCGACGCTGAGGCACTGGGACTTACCCCCGCACAGGCGTCGGATCGGCTGTTCGACCACGGCCGGGTCGCCGCGACGCCCATGAACGGCTGGGGACCCAGCGGCGACCGCTACCTTAGGCTCGTGTTCGCCAACGAACCAGTGGACCGTCTCGGCGATCTCCGCGCCCGGTTCAGCGCGGCGTTCTGACTTCGGCAAGGCCTGGACGCGCCACCCACCGGCGGCCACCCAACCGAGGGCCATCGTGGCGAGAGTGGACGAAATAGCTGATTCCAGCCTATGGTCACCCGTTTCCGATTCTGTAGAATAGGTGCCGAGGCGACTGAACGCCCAGCCGCGAACCCAACGCTGGAGGAGCCCATGGGCCACCCCGATCAGTGCTTCGCGCTCAGTCCAGGGGAGTTGCGGCGCTTTCATAGCGATGGCTACATCGGGCCATTCGACTTGTATGACCCGGCCGAAATGGAGACGAAGCTCCGAGCGTTACGGCCGAAGCTGCTCAACACCAAGAATGCTGTTTACAGCGCCACGAAAGCCGTCTCAGGCGTTACCAATCTCTCTAGCTATGACCGGCATATCGACATCGACTTACTCGCCGAGCATATTACCCGGCCCGAGATTGTGGACCGGGTAGCCAGCGTGCTTGGTCCCGACGTCCTGTGCTGGCGCAGCGAATTCTTCCCCAAGTACCCGGGCGACGAGGGTACCGACTGGCACCAGGCCGACAACTTCTCCAACGTGGCCGGGTCGAAACATCCGCAGATCGTATGGCCGCAAGACGCTGAGTTCGGCGGGACCGTCACCGTCTGGACGGCCTTTACCGAAGCTAGCATCGAGACCGGTGCCTTACAGTTCATACCCGGGTCGCACAAGACGATGAATTACGACGAGTCGAAGGTGATGACCTACGACGCCGACAAGATAAACAGCGTTACCAAAGCAGGCGTCAAACGCGGATTCTTCGGTTACGACTACCGACAATTACAGAAGGACCCTGACTGGAGCCCAGATGAGTCGCAGGCTGTCTCACTGCCAATGCGACAGGGTCAGTTCGTCATCTTCTGGTCCACGCTCATGCATGCTTCGCACCCGCATCTCGGGTCAACCGACCAGATGCGCCTCGGCTACGCCGCCCGCTATCTGCCGACGTCAGTACGCGTCTACCCGTTCTCCGACTCGCTCGAAGAGTTCGGTGGCTCCGCCAGCCTGGAGCGATTCGGCAACGTGCTCGTGGCTGGCGAAGACGGATTCCACCACAATCGCTTCATTGACCGCACCGTCAATGGTTTCCAGTTTCCCGTGCGCTAGCAGGTGAGTCAGACGAATAACCCGGATCGCCAGACAATTATCGAGCAGTGGGTTATCCACGCCTGCACTCAACTGGGGTTGCCTATCGCCACCAGAGATGATGATTTCTTCGATGCCGGCGGCACCTCGCTGGCGGTGATGCGCATCATAGCGAGGACCGAGGCGGAATTCGGCCCAGAAGCGCTCACCCCTGAGGAGTTGATCGAGGAGAGCACGATCCGGCAAATCGCCTCGACCATACTCCGCAACTCCACTGCTCCCAGCATCGCCGAGCACTAGGACCAGGGCCATGCCGAGCCGCGGCGACAAGCGCCTGGCCGTACTACGCCAAGCGCACGGGCCGTCGGCGGTGACCTTGATCTGCGTTCCCTTCGCTGGCGGGAATCCTGAGGATTTCGGCCCGTGGGCGGCCTGGCTAGACACCGGCGTCGACCTGCTCGCGGTCAGGCTGCCAGGGCACGGCCGCCGCATGCGGGAGGCGCCGTTTAGCACCTGGGACGAGTTAGTCGACGACACCATCGAGGCGTTGACACCGTTCCTCTCCGGGCCGCACGCGTTCTACGGCCATTGCTTCGGCGGTCGGCTAGCCTATGAGCTCGCCTTTCGCGCCCACTCGGCGATGACCGTCCGGCTCTTCGTGTCAGGTTGCCGCAGCCCAGATACGGTGTCCGCTGGCCCTGCGGTGTATCAGCTGCCTGATGCCGAGTTCTGCGCGGCCCTGGCCGAGATCGGCGTCGCGCCGGCCGAGGTACTCGGCAACGCGCCGTTGATGAGGATCCTGCTTCCCGCCGTTCGAGGCGAGATACGGCTGGCCGAGTTGTGGGGTGATCGCCATGGCACGAGCGTGGACGCGCCCATCACCGCCCTTTACGGGCAAGATGACCGGACGAGCGAGCGGCACGCCATGACGGGCTGGTCCGGCTTCAGCACCAAGGGTTGCGAGTTCGTCGAGGTCCCCGGTGGTCATTTCTTCCTTGCGGCCGATCCCCCGCTGCTGCGTGACACCATCAACTCGCGGCTGAAGGTGCCCCAGTGGAGCGGCTGACCTGCCCAGCCGATGCGCTCACGGTCCATCGCCTGATCAACAGCACTACCAGGCCCTATCCGAGTCAGAGCAGCGTCAAGTACCTGTTCGAACGCTGCGCCGACGACTTCGGCGGCCGGCCTGCACTCGTGCACGGCGCGGAGATCGTGACCTATCACGAGCTGAACCGGCTGGCCAACGGCCTGGCGGAGAACCTACGCGAGCGGGGGGTGACCACCGGTGATTGCGTCGCGCTGTGCGTCGGCAGGTCAGTCGAGCTGATCGTGTCGCTTCTGGCCATCCTCAAGTGCGGTGCCTTCTATCTACCGCTGGATGCGTCCTGGCCCGCTGACTTGCTTGGCCGGATACTGGACGGGTTCGGCTGCGGGCAGGTGCTGCTCGGGCCGGGATCTGCGCCGGTCGCGGCGCTGTCAGCCGATCACCAGCTCACGGTCGATCGCTCCCTGGTGGTCCCGGTCGACGCCAATCCCCGCTCCGACGTTGGCGCTGACGCGATCGCCTACGTCAACTTCACCTCGGGCACGACGGGTGATCCCAAGGGAGTGCCGATCCAGCATCGGAGCATCGCCCGGCTCGTGTTCGATGCGGCCTACGCGCCGCTTGACGAGAACTCGGTGCTACTGCACTTGTCACCGGTGACTTTCGACGCGGCCACTTTCGAAATCTGGGGAGCGCTGCTGCTGGGCGGGACCTGCGTGCTGTACCCAGCGACCCAGCTGAGATTCTCCACTCTGCGCCAGGTGGTGCGGCAGACCGGCGTGTCGGTGCTGTTCGTCACGACCGCGCTCTTCAATGCGGTGCTTGACGAGGCACCGGACGCGCTGGATACGGTCGGCACGATCCTCACCGGTGGCGAGCGGTATTCGCACCGGCACTTCAGTCAGGCGCTCGCACGCTATGGCCAAGAACGGCTGGTCCATGTCTACGGCCCCACCGAGTGCACCACGTTCTCCACCTACCATCCGGTGCGCCAGGTACCGGCCGAGCCGGGAAAACTGCCTATCGGCAAGCCCATCCAGAACACCAGGGTGTACGTGGCGCGACGAGATCAGCTGTGCCGGCCTGGTGAGGTAGGCGAGATCTTGATCGCCGGGCCAGGATTATCGCCGGGCTACCTGGGCGCGTCAGACGCCGGGCTGGCCGCCTTCGCGGAGTATGACATTGACGGGGTAGCCGAGCGGGTCTACCGCACCGGCGATTTCGGCTACCTGCTCGCTTCCGGCGACCTCATCTTCGACGGCCGCCGGGACGATCAGGTGAAGGTGAGCGGCTTCCGGGTCGAGCTGGCCGAGCTGGCACGAGCCATCGGAGACCATCCGCAGGTGCGGCAGAGCTTCGTCACGGTCGCCGAAGCGACCGCTGGTGACAAGATCCTGGTCGCGTTCGTCGTTGGCTACCCGCCGAGCTTGACCGGGCCGCAATTGCGCAAGCACCTCCAGGCGCGGGTGCCGCCCTACATGATGCCCGCGATCGTACAGATCTGCGACCGGTTGCCGCTGACGGCGAACGGCAAGGTGGACCGGCGAACGCTGCTCGCGAGCTGTCGGATGCCGCTGCGGGAACCCGCCGAAGGGAGCGCGGATCCGGAGTGAACAGATACCGGCATGACCTGGTGGACAGCTCGTTCGAGCAGCCGGCCGGACAGCTCGAAGCCTCGATCGCCAAAATCGTGGCCCAGGTGCTGCAGGTCGATCAGATCGGCCGCTCGGACAGTCTCTTCGACTTCGACGCGACCTCGATGGATGCGCTGCGGATCTGCGCCAGGATTGAGGCCGAGGTCGGCTACGCGGTGCCGCCCCACTGGCTTTTCGAGAACGACGTGCTGGCTGACCTCGTGCACCGGATTGAGGCAGCGGCCGGGCATCGCCAGACCGGCGCGAGCTGAGCCGCGCGATGACCGGCCCCCCGCAGCCCACCTTCCCAGTGACCTATGAGCAGGAGGCCATCTGGCTGCATGATCGCCGGGATCCCGACTCGGCGATCTACCTGGAATCCTGGGTGTGCCGGCTGCGTGGCGCGGTGGACACCAGCGCGGCGGAGTGGGCGATCAGCCAGATCGTCGCACGCCATCCGGCCCTGCACAGCGGCATCGACTTCGATGGCGAGCAGGTCGTGCAGGTCGTGCACGAAGCTCGCGACGTCGTCGTGGAGCGGCTTGGCCCTGCTGAGCGTGCGCTTGACGACTCGCTTGCGCAACTGGTCAGGCGTCCGCTCGACGTCAGGGCCGCGCCGTTGCGCGCGACCTTGCTTGAGCTGGCACCGGACGATCTCGTGCTGGTCATCCAGCTTCATCACCTGGTGGTGGACGACTGGGCGCTGGCCATACTCGAGCGGGAGTTCGGCGAGTTCTACTGCGCCCGTCTTGCTGGCCGGGCCGCCAGGCTACCGCCATTGCCGCTGTTGCCAGGTGAGCACGCTGCCGCTCAACGCGCGGCTGGGGTCGATCCCGCAGTGCTTGCCTACTGGCGGGAAAGTCTGCGCGGCGCTCCGATCGAGAGCACCGTGCCGCCCGACTGGCCGCCATCTGAGCGGCCAAGTAGCCAAGGCGGCCTGGTCAGGTTCCAGCTCGATGCCGCCACCGGCGACGGGCTCCGCGCACTGGCCAGGCGGTCGCGCGTGACACCTTTCACCGTCCTCGCGGCCGCGGTGACCGCGCTGCTGTACGCCGATAACGGGTCCTGCGATCAGGTACTTGGCGCCATCGTGTCGCGGCGCGGGTCGGCTGGGCTCGATCAGATGATCACCTGCCTGACCGGCCTGCTGCCGCTGCGGCTGCGGTTCCGTGCCGACGAGGGCTTCGGCGCGTTGGTGGCGGCCACGAAACAGATCGTGACTGACACTGTCGCGCACCGCGACATACCGTTGCCGATGATACTCAGGCAGGTCGGCTGGCCAAGGAGTTTCAGCAGGCCACCGCTGTGCCAGGTGGTGCTCGTCGTCGACGATGTGCCGAGAAGCAGGCTTGAGCTGCCCGGGGTGACCGCCGAGCGGCTTGACGTGCCTTCCGGCGTAGCCAAGGTCGATCTCGGCCTGACGCTGACCAAGGACGGCGACTGCTACCAGGGCCGCCTGGGGTATGCCAGCGATCGCTACCGCCCGCAAACCGCCCGGCGGCTCGCGGCGGACTTCTGCGCTCTGCTGGCGACGGTCGTCGCTAAGCCCGAGCGGCCGCTGGCCGACGTAGTCGCGGACGTCAAGAGCGGTCGCGATCAATCCGAATCTGACCAGCTATCGTGAAGCTCGTAGATCAGGTCTCGCAGCAGGTCGCTCACGCCGCCGGCGATCACTCCGCCGATCGCGTCGCGGTACAGCCTGCTGACGGCCGAGTCCTCTCGATATCCCCTGGCACCGTGGCAGCTCAGGCACTGCCGAGCCGCGATCACCGCCAGCTCGGTCGACTTGAGTTTGAGTATGGACGCGGTGCGCGTGTCGAGCCGTCCTTGGCACTGCTGCCTGGCCGCGTGCAGCGCGTACTGCCTGAGCAGCTCATAGTCACAGTCCAGATCGGCGACCTGCTGGCGGACGGCCTGCTTGGCACTCATCGGGGAGTCGCCGAGTTGGTGCTGGCTGACGAAGGCGCGCAGCAGTTCGAGGCAGTAGCCAATGCCGCCGACCGCGAGCAGCCCGGCGATGAGCCGTTCGAAGTCCAGTGCCTTCATGAGCTGGATCAGCGCCCGATTGGGGCGGCCAAGCAGGCGGCTGGCGGGCACCCGCACGTCAGCGAATTCCACGGTGCCCACGTCGGCGCTGCGCCAGCCAAGTAGCGGCTGTTCATGCCGGGTGATGCCAGCCAGATCCGCGTCGATCAGCAGCAAGCTGGCGTGGCTCAGCACTGGGCCGACCGGCCCGGCCCCCGTCCGCACCAGCGTGACGAAGAAGTCGGCCGCGGTCCCGTTGGTGACGTAGCACTTCCTGCCCGTCACCCGGTAGTCGCCGTCGGCGCCGACCTCGGCGCTCGTGCTCAGGTTCCGCAAGTCAGATCCGGCGTTGTCCTCGGTGATGGCCAGCGCGGCCACCCGCTCACCGTGGCCGGCAGCGGGCAGGTAGGCCGCTCGCTGTTCGTCGTTGCCGAACAGTTCCAGATACGACCGTGCCATGTAGGCGTGCACGCCGATCGCGGCGCGGATGCCCGTGTAACCGGTCCGTCCTAGCTCATCGAGCAAGATCGCGCTGCGCATGAACGCCGGACCCGCATGGGCGAGGTTGAGCAGCCCGTGGTCGCCGAGCGAACGCCAGCCTTGCTTGTCGATCTTCCCGACCGCTTCCCACCGGTCTGCGTGCGGCAGCACGATCTCGGCCAGGGCGTCGCGCACTTGCATTCGGAAGTGGCCGTCCTCATCAGTCATCGCGGCCCTGGCGCGGCATCGGCCGCAGCGGCGGGCGCGCCCGCCGATCGGTGCTGTCAGCCAGTCGGGCGACCAGCGCGGCCGGTGTCGGTGCTTCGAACACGTCCTGCAACTCGGCCTCGACTCCGAGGGTGGCGCGGATCCGGCTGGCCAGCCTCGCCGCCAGCAGCGAATGCCCGCCCAGATCAAAGAAACTCTCCCCCAACCCCACCCGATCCACCCCCAGCACCTCAGCGAACAACCCAGCCACCACCCCCTCCCGCACCGAACCAGAACCCGACCCCCCAACCCCGACCCCGCCATACACCGGCGCCGGCAACGCACCCCGATCCACCTTCCCGTTCACCGTCAACGGCAACGACCCCACCACCACCACCACCGACGGCACCATGTACTCCGGCAACCGCCCCGCCACCCACTCCCGCAACCCGCCCCCCTCCACCACCACCCCCGCAACCGGCACCACATACCCCACCAGCCGCCGATCCCCCACCCGGTCCTCCCGCACCACCACCACCGCCTGACCCACCCCCGGCGCCCCCGCCAGCACCGCCCCCACCTCCCCCAACTCCACCCGGAACCCCCGCAACTTCACCTGATCATCAACCCGCCCCACAAACTCCAAAACCCCCCCGACCCCCCACCGCACCAGATCCCCCGTCCGGTACATCCGCTCCCCCCGCCCCCCAAACGGACACGCCACGAACCGCCCCGCCGACAACCCAGCCCGCCCCAGATACCCACGCGACACCCCCGCACCCGCCACGTACAACTCACCCACCACCCCCACCGGCACCACCCCCAGCCACTCATCAAGCACAAACACGTGAACGTTGCCGATCGGCCCGCCGATCGGCAACACCCCGGCCCGGTCGGCATCCTCCGGTCGCACCGGGTACAACGTGGTGCTCACCGTGGTCTCCGTCGGGCCGAAGCCCACCAGCATCAGCCGGCCCACGGCCCACGGATCAGCCAGCGACGACGGGACCGCCTCGCCGCCCACCGTCATCGTCCGCAGGCTGGCCAGCTGCCCGGCTGGCATCCCGGCCAGCACGGCCGGCGGCATCCACAGGTGGCTGATGTCGTGCTCGGCGGCGAGCTTGGCTAGCTGCTCGGCGTCAAGCGGCCCTGACGGCGGAATGACCAGCGCCGCACCCGATCCCAGCGTGCGCCAGATCTCACCCGCCGACGTGTCGAAGCTGAGCGACGCCACCTGCAGCACTCTGCTGCCAGGGCCGAGCGCGAGTGCCGCGATGTGCGCGACCGCCAGGTTGACCAGGCCGGCCTGAGTCACCACCACGCCCTTGGGCGTGCCGGTCGAACCCGAGGTGTAGATCACGTAGGCCGGGTTCGCTGGATGCAGCGGGATCACCCGATCGGCGTTGGTCACGTCCCTGGCCGGGCAGTCCGCCACTGCTGTCGTCACAGCCGGATCGTCTAGCACCAGCCTCGGCGGGCCGGCCGCGTCGAAGCCGCCCGAGGTCGCCAGGTCGGTCACCATCACCACCGGCCGGGCGTCGGCCAGCATGAACGCGATCCTGGCGGCCGGCAGCGCGGGATCCACCGGCAGGTACGCGGCGCCGGTCTTAGTCACAGCCAGCAGCGCCACCATCATCGCCGCGCTGCGCGGCAGTGCCAGCGCCACCACGCGCTCAGGGCCGGCTTCCCAGCCCGATCAGGTAGTGCGCCAGCCGGTTCGCCCGCTCGTTGAGCTCCGCATACGCCAGCTCTCCGGCGGGCCACGCCAGCGCTACCGCGCCGGGCGTCCGGCGCACCTGCGCCTGCACCAGGTCAGGCACCGTGCACGACGGCACGGCCAGCGCCGTGTCATTCCAGTGCCCGACGATAAGCCGCCGCTCCTCCGGCGCGAGCAGGTCCACCTGGCTGAGCCGCAGCTTCGGATCAGCGGCCACCGCCGCGAGCACGCGCACCAGCCGGGCCGCGATCGCCTCGGCCGTCGCCAGGTCGAACACGTCGGCGGCGAACCGCAGCTCGCCCCAACCGCCCGTCTCGTCCAGCTCGAAGACGAGCTCCACCGCCACGTTGACCATGTCGCCAGACCCTGGCGACGGCATCGCGGCGTTCCTGCCGTCCCGCTCGCCGACCGTCAGCAGCACCTGGAACAGCGGGTGGCAAGCCAGCGACCTGGCCGGGCTCAGCGCCTCGACGAGCCGGTCGAACGGCAGCTCCCGGTGGGCGAACGCGGCCAGGTCAGTATCACTGACCCGACCCAACAGCTCGTCGAACGCTGGATCCCCCGACGTGTCGGTCCGCAGCACCAGCGTGTTCTCGACCGATCCGACCGGCGGCTCAGCCACGCCGCTAGCCGACCAGGGGACAGTCGTGCCGATCGGCACATCCACCCCAGCCCCCAACCGGGTCAGCAGCGTCGCCACGGCCGCGTGCAGCACCATGAACCTGGACACGCCGTGCCGGTCGGCCAGGTCAGCCAGGCGCGCGCGCACCTCGTCTGGCACCAGGAACCGCACCAGCCCGCCGCGCCCGGTGGCCACGGCCTGGGCCGGTCAAATGGCAGCGCCAGCTCCCCCGGCGCTCCGGCCAGTGCCGCCGTCCAGAAGGCCAGTTGCGAGTGAGCCAGACTGCCAGGGTCCCCATCGCCCACTGGCCGATAGCCCTGGTCGCCGTGGTCAGCCATTGCCAGTGCCCGCAGCCAGCTTGGCACCGATGACCCGCCCGATCTCCGCGACCGCAGTGGCGTGCGTCATGTGATCGTGCTTGGCCGCCACCTCATGGACCTCCATCTGTCCGGTCAGGTACGGCGCCCACCTGGCCGCCGGCAGGCCATCGATCGTCGCGGCGAAGTACAGCAGGCTGCCGTGGAACAGGTCGGGCTCGAAGTCCACCGACATCCAGATGTTGTTGCGCAGCACTCGGATGAGGGCAAGGATGCTGTCCTCAGCCAGGCCGCCGGCCTGACCGCTTTGCTCCCTGATGATCGCCAGCGTGGTCGCCTGGTCAAGATCTTGGCCGTCGAGACCCGGCAGGTTCACGTCGAGGCCGTTGAGCACTTCCCGCAGCAGTTGCTGCTCGCTCATGAGGAGGTCAGCGGGTGTGGCGATGCGCCTGCCATCCGGCGGCGTGTTCGATGGCGCGGCGTCCACCAGCGCGAGCAGCGCGACCTCATCGCCCGCCGCCTGCAGCTGGGTGGCCAGCTGGTGGGCGACGCTGCCGCCGAAGCACCACCCGGCCAGATGGTAAGGACCCTGCGGCTGCACCGTGCGGATTTGCTCAAGGTAACCGGCCGCCATCTCGCCGATGCTCGCTGGCAGCTCCTCGCCATCGTGCAGGCCACGGGCCTGCAGTCCGTATACCGGCACCTCCGGGTCCAGTTGCTCGGGCAGCGCGGCGTAGCACCAGCTCAGCCCGCCACCAGGATGCACGCAGAAGAGCGGCGGCCTGCCGCCGGCCGACCGCAGCGGCAGCAGCCCAGCCAGCGGGTCAGGTCCTGGTCCTGTCCGCAGCACCGCCGCCAGCCCGGCCACGGTCGGCGCTTCGAACAGGGTGCGCACAGAAACGTCGGCGCCAAGCTCGGACCTGACTCGGCTGACCAGCCGGACGGCGAGCATCGAGTGGCCACCTAAGGCAAAGAAATTGTCGTCCGCGCTCACCTCAGGCACGCCGAGGATCGCGCCGAACAGCGCGCACAGAGCCTGCTCGTCGGCACCTTCCGGGGCGCGGCCCCGGCGGCTGGCCATCGGGGCTGGAGCGGGCAGCGCACCGCGGTCCAACTTGCCGTTGGCCGTCAGCGGCAGCTCGGTCACCACGGTGAGCGAGGCGGGCACCATGAAGTCGGGCAGCAGCGCCGCCACGTGATCGCGTAGCGCGGTCGGCTCCACCGTGCCGCCGACTTCGGCTGGCACCACATAGCCGGCCAGGCCAGGGCCCCCCGGAGTGTCCGCGCGCCGCACCACGGCGGCCTGGCCGACGCTGGGATGAGTGGCGAGAGCTCGTTCGACCTCGGCCGGCTTGAGCCGGAAGCCGCGGATCTTTACTTGGTCGTCAGCGCGGCCGAGGAATTCCAGCCCGGCCGTTGGCCGTCCACCTGGCCAGGTCCCCCGTCCGGTACATGCGCTCGCCGCCTGCGCGAACGGGCAGGCGATGAAGCTGGCGGCGGTCGGCCCTGGCCGGTGCAGGTATCCGCGCGCGAGTCCGCGGCCCGCCAGGTAGAGATCGCCAGGCACCAGCGGCTGTACCGGCCGCAGCCGACGATCAAGTATGTAGCTGCGGGTGTTCGGCAGCGGCCTGCCGATGACCGGGCGCCTGTGCCTCGATGGACGTGGCCACGGCGTCGATCGTCGCTTCGGTCGGGCCGTAGAAGTTGTAGCCCACGGTGCCGGGCGCGGCGGCCAGCTCGTCCCAGTCCGCCTGGCTCACCTGCTCGCCGCCGAGGATGACGAGCGGCGGCCAAGCCGGGCGGACGCCGGTGGCCTGAGTGGAGCGGGCAGTACGCAGCTGGCCGAAGAAAGCCGGGGCGACATCGATCACGTCGATCTCGTGACGGCCGACGTAGGCCAGTACCGCCTCGGCATCGCGGCGCGTCGGCTCGTCGAGCAGGTGCAGTTCGTGGCCGTCAAGCAAGAACAGCAGCGGGTCCCAGAACGCGTCGAACGAGAACGACGCGGCCAGCATGGCCCGGAGCCTGCGGTGGCCGTCGCGCGCCGGGCGGGTGCGTACAGGTCGCGGCGATGTCCGTAGTACAAGCTGGTCACCGACTCATGGGCGACCACCACGGCCTTCGGGGTGCCGGTCGAACCCGAGGTGTAGACCACGTACACCGGGCTCGCGCCAGACAGCGGTGCCGTCCGGTCATCGTCGCGCGGGCTGACCGACGGGCAGGCAGCCACGGCCGCGGCGTCGGCGGGGTCATCGAGCAGCACCAAGGGGATGTCACCGGTCAGCCGATCCCGGCTGGCGACATTGGTTACGACGCAGCCGGGAGCGGCGTCGGACAGCATGAACTCGATCCTGGCCGCCGGGTACGCCGGGTCGATGGGCACGACCGCGGCACCTGACTTGACCACCCCGAACAGGGCGACGAGCAGGTCGGTGGATCGCGGCAGCGCGATCGCCACCAGCGCCTGCGGGCCGATCCCTGCGGCGATCAGGTGGCGGGCCAGCCAGTTGGCCGCCGCGTCCAGCTCGGCGAAGGTCAGCCGCGCGTCGGAGCAGACCACGGCGATGGCGTCGGGGGT
>CAWFPK010000011.1:0-121763 GCA_963817625.1 uncultured Actinomycetota bacterium | reverse complement strand
GTGAGCGTCTCAACTTCCCTGAACACTGGAGCCTCCAAAAGCCTTCAGCCAGCTCGGTGCCGGATCGGCACTTGGCCGGTCAGACCAGCCTGATCCGCGGGTCAGCAACCGTGAGCGCGACATCCGCGACGTAGTTGCCGATGACCGTGAGTACACCGCCCATGAGCGTGTAAGCGATGAGGACCGGATAGTCCTCCTGATTCAGCGCGTTGATGAACATGATGCCGAGACCGGGATAGTTGAAGATGTTCTCAGTAATCAGGTTGCCGGCGAGCAGCGCAGGAATGCTCAGGCCGATCAGCGTCACCATTGGCAGGCAGGCGTTCCTGACCCAGGTGCCGCAGCATGACCATTCGCTCGGACAGCCCCTTGGCCCTTGCGGCCTTGATGTAGTCCTGAGCAAGTACGTCAAGCGCGGACGAGCGCATGAACCTGGAATCAGCCGGCCACCGAGACCAGCGTCAGCGTGGCGACCGGCAGCACCATGGCGCGGATCGGTAATGGCCCCGATCAGCGAACTGTCCTGGCTGACTGACGCCGACGCGCCGACCGGGAAGATGTTCAGCGTGATCGCGAAGACCTGGATGAGCAGCAGGCCGAGCAGGAAGACCGGCATCGAGTAGGTGATGAAGGCGGCGGTCGTGACCGCGTTGTCGCCGAGCGTGTTGCGCTTGACGGCCTGGTAGATGCCAACAGGGAAGGCGATGATGATCGCGAAGAACAGGCCAAGCCCGCTCAGGTAGGCCGAGATTGGCGCGTGCTCGGCCAGGATCGTGTTGACTGACTGATTCTGCTTGTACGACTGGCCGAGATTGCCGTGCAGCAGCTTATTCATGTAGTCCAGGTACTGGATGATCAGCGGCTTGGCGAAACCGTGCTCGGCGTCCCAGGCGTTGACCGAAGCCACCGAGGCGCGCAGTCCGAGCACAGCTCGGCCTGGCGGCCCGCCGATGACGTGCAGCATCCAGAAGACGAGCAACGAGATGCCGATGAGGATGACCACAGACGACGCCGCCCGGCGGAGCAGGTAGGTGCTCATCTCCGCTTCTCCTTGCTGACCTTCGGGTATTCGATGTCGACCTAGTCCGCGCTCGGCTGCCTGACCAGCGCTGACGTGTGGAGCGCTCGCCTTTGAGTGCCAGCGCCGACGATGTCAAATGCTTTTATTGGCAGGATGCCTGCCTGGCGGCCGGAAAGGCTACCGGCAGGCATCCTCATTTCGAACTAGTTACTTACTGGTGAAGTACCACTGCTCCGGGTTAATGGAGAACTGCGGCAGCTCCCAGAACGAGGCCGCGGCCCAGACAGCTTCGTGCTCCACGCGTACACGTGGTCAGAGTCGGCGTGAACAGCGCGGGCAGGTCCTCGGCCAGATACGCGGCCTCGGCCTTAACGGCTGACGCGTTCGGCCCGAAGACCGAGGCGTGGATCAGGCTGTCGGCCTTAGCGTCGCTGTAATCGCCGATGTTGAACGAGCCACCAGTGTTGAAGATGGTGTTCGTGGTCGGGTACAGCGAGGTGCTGAAGCCACCGAGTCCTCAGCGGCCCACTGTTGATGTTGGCGGGCGCGGCGAGGTCGTAGTAGTTCGACAGGATGAAGTTGAACGACTTGCCGACCAGGGCGATCGGTACGTCGATGCTCTTCGCCGCTGATGCGAACGCGGTGTCCTCAGCGGTGATGGCCGGTGACTCGTTGTTGTACACGAGGGTGAAGCCCAGCGTGGCACCCTTCGGGATGCCAGCGCCGCACTCAGACGAGCTCGTGCCAGGAGACTCACAGGTCATGTTGCCACTGACCGGCTTCCAGCCGTGCGAGGTGAGCAGCGACTTCGCTGCCGAGGTGCTGTACGCGTACACCGGCTTGGTCGCGTTCGACGGGGCGAATGGGCTCTGCGGCACGGAAGGCACGGGGCCATCAGCACTAGCCGCGTAGCCGTGGAAGACACCGCCGACGTAGCCCGGGTCGTCAACCAGGTGCGCGAGCGCCTGGCGGACGTAGAGCTGGCCGATGATCTTGTCCCAGTTACCGGTCTTGTCCTTGAAGTTGAATACCAGGTAGTCCCAGCCCAGGTCGGGGAAACCGAAGGTGTTGGAGCCACTCTTCTTCAGGGTCGGGATCTGCGGGTAGTCAGTGGAAGGAACCAGGCCGACAGCAGCCGACCAGAGCGAAGCGCGTTGTACTCAGCGTCGTCAGAGGTGAACGCGACCTCTTCGAACTTGCTGATCGACGGCTTCTGGCCGCTGTAGGACGGGTTGGGCACCATGGTGTTGGCGTCGGTGCTCGGGTTGAACGCGGTGAGCTTGAACGGCCCGTCCACGTCCTGCCAGAGCGGGTTGGTGGCGTAGGTCGACAGCTTGGTCGCCTGCGAGTTGAGGAACTTGTAGATCTTCTCAGCGCCTGGCCAGCGTGCTGTAGTCAACTGGCTTGCCGCCAGCCGCGTCGATGTCCCACGCGGTGCTGGGCAACGGGGTGAGCAGCAGCAGCTGGTCGTAGAACAGGTAGCCGGGGTTGTAGGCCTTGGTGAAGTTCATGGTGAGCTGGAACTTGCCAGTCGCCTTGACGCTCGACACGTTGTCGGGGAAATAGCCCGGTGAGTAGTTGCCGTAGTTGGCAGCACTCAACTTGACGGCGGCCTTCACCAGGTCGGTGAAGAAGACCAGGTCCTGCGCGTCCACTGGCGCGCCGTTGGACCACTTGTAGTTGGTCTTCATGTTGATGACAACGGTCTTGTTGCCATTGCTGAAGATGGGCTTGCTGGCCAGGCTCAACGGGTAGTTAATGTCGAGCGAGTGACCAACCGGGGTCCACCACAGCGGGCGATACATCAGCGCCTGGAAGTAACTCGCCGTGTACACCGACGAGTTCGCGCCCGGTGTGATCGGGAAGATGTACGTGGGCGTGGCGCCCGCGGCCATGCCGAAGGTGACCGTGCCGCCGGCCACGTGCTTCGACGATGGCGCTGGAATGCCTGTGAAGCCGCTCTTGGACGACTGATGTGTGCTGGTGTTTGCGCTCTTCGCGCAGCCAGCCAGCGCGACCGCGCCGACAGCGGCAACCGCCGCTATCTTCGTGGCCGTACGGGCAAGTGTCATCTTCAATCCTCCTGGGTCGCGACGATCGGCATGGACCCGGCAGGCCGGCTCCTGACTATCGCCCTTGATACTCCGCAGCCGAGCAACTCGCTCGCCGCCTCCTTCTGGTCGTGGCCCTCTAGTTGGGACGTACCGATCGGGTGAACGGTTCGCCTGCCGCAAGGGTCACGCCGAGCGTAGATTCGAAGAGGTGGAGTTCCTAGGCCGAAACTGTCACAACTTGTTATCGATGCGGACTTGGCCGTCAGCCCGACAGAGCGGGAATTTACCTGGCCAGGCAGCTTGATCACCGCTCTGGCCGTCGCCGCTGCCGCCGAAATCCCGACCTCGACAGCAGCAAAGCTGGCATTGGCGGTGACCATTCGGGTCCGTAACTGCCAGGAACTCAAGTGACAATTGTGCTACGCGAGCACGGCTGCGGCATCAGCTTAGTCAGCCGCCGATGGCGTGCACACCGCCGTCGACGTGCACGATCTCGCCAGTCGTCGCCGGAAACCAGTCGGAGAGCAGCGCGACGCAGGCCTTAGCGGCCGGCTCGTGATTGCTCAGGTCCCAGCCAAGCGGCGCCTTGCCATCCCACATGCCCTCGAACTGCTCGAAGCCGGGAATGGACTTGGCGGCCATCGTCCGCAGCGGCCCTGCGGCCATCAGGTTGACCCTGATCTGATACTCACCGAGATACTTAGCCAGATACCTGGCGCACGACTCGAGGCCTGCCTTCGCTACGCCCATCCAGTCGTAGGCTGGCCAGGCGAGTGCGGCGTCAAAGTCCATCCCGACGATCGCACCGCCGTGTTCCCGCATCAGCGGCAGGGCCGCCATCGCGAGCGCCTTGAGCGAGTAAGTGGACACGTGCAGCGCGGCCGATACATCGGTCCACTCGGTGTGCAGGAAGTTGCCGCCGAGCGCGGCACCGGGTGCGTTCGCGATGCCGTGCACCACGCCGTCGAGCCGGTCAACGTGCTCGCTGACCCGGTCAGCCAGCGATTCAAGCTGCGCAGCGTCGGTCACGTCTAGCTCAAGCACGGGCGGCGGGTCGGGCAGTCGCTTGGCGATCCGCTCGACCAGGCTGAGCCGACCGAAGCCGGTGAGCACCACGGTCGCGCCCTGCTCCTGGGCAATCCTGGCGACGTGGAACGCGATCGACGAATCGGTGAGCACACCGGTGACCAAGATCCGCTTACCGTCCAGGAGGCCCATCGCCCACCATCCGTTTCGTAGGTTGATCTTTTTCAGGCAGCCGCCAGTACTACAGCCCTATTGTCCGGATCCGTCAATGCCCCATGCCAAGTCCGCCATCGACCGGGATCACCGCGCCGGTGATGTAGGCGGCATCGGGCCCGGCCAGGAACTGGACGACGCCTGCCACCTCATCGGCGCTGGCGGTGCGGCCGAGCGGTATCCCAGCAAGGATCGCCTGCTTGCGCTGGTCGGTCAGGCTCGCCGTCATGTCGGTGTCAGCGAAACCTGGTGCCACTACGTTAACCGTGATGTTGCGGCTGCCGAGCTCACGCGCCAATGACCTGGCCATGCCGATCAGGCCGGCTTTCGACGCCGCGTAATTCGCCTGGCCGGCCGAGCCGAGCAGGCCGACCACCGATGAGATGAAGATGATCCGGCCCTTGCGCATCTTGATCATCGGGCGCACGGCCCGCTTGGCGACCCGGTAGGCACCGGACAAGTTGGTGTCGACCACGCTGGTGAAGGCGTCTTCCGACATCAGCGCGAGCAGTTGGTCGCTGGTGGTCCCGGCGTTGGCAACCACTATCTCGACGGGACCGTGCGCGGCCTCGGCGACCGCGAACGCCTCGTCGACGTCGGTCGAGTTGCGCACGTCAGCCCTGGCCACGGTCAGGCCCGGCACGTCCTCACCTGAGCGCGAGGTCACCGTCACGCTGTCGCCGGCTGCCGCGAGCCGCTGCGCGATGGCGAGTCCGATGCCCCGGTTACCGCCGGTCACCAGAACGGAACGACCCATCGTGTACCTCCGGGCTCGGCGCGCTTAGTCGCGTCAGTATGGCAGACCGGCGATGGCCAGCCTGGGGTCAGTAGTCCTCGAGCCGGAAGCCGACCTTCATGCCAACCTGGAAGTGCGCGATCTCGCCGCCATCGAGTTGGCCGCGGATCTCGGTCACCTCAAACCAGTCCAGATGCCGCAGGCTCAACGACGCCCGGCGCAGTCCATTGCGCACCGCGGCCTCGACGCTTTCAGGGGACGTGCCGACGATCTCGGTGACGCGGTAGGTACGGTCGGTCATGGCTTACTCCTTGGTTCGCTGACGTGACTCGCGCCTGCCATGTTGCCGCGCTTTGGGCGCCGACGAGCCCCGATTAGCTTCGCCGCAGGATCCCGCCTAACGTGAAGGGGTGCGAAGCCGGCCAACTACCAGCCGTGATCAGGCCTATCTGGTCACCCAAGCGTCCCCTGGGCGCTCGGCTGAGATCAACCAGCGCCAGCGCAGGTACCTAGTGATGATGGGGCTGCGGCTGGTGTGTTTCGTGCTCACCGTCGTGCTGTTCATCAACCACGCTGGCTGGCTGACCATCATCCCCGCGGCTGGCGCGATCGCCCTGCCGTATTTCGCGGTCGTAGTGGCCAACACCCGACGGCCAGGCGATTCGTCTGGTTTCCGACCTTACATGTCGAAACTACCTGAGCGTTACTCGGGGTCGCCTCCCAAGGACGAGCCACCGGGCAATTCAGACCAGGAGAGCTGAGCTCCGTTTCGCACGGCGAAGCGATGACTGCGCTGAGTGATATTCGACACGTTGCCGACACCTTGCCTTGACATATTCCGGCCGTGGTCTGCGGCCGTCACACTCCGGGCAGTAGCGGCGTGTTTCTCCGTAACGGAGCAGCTAGGTACCAATGTCGGTCGCAAAACGGCGAAGCGGGCCGGTACTAGCTAGCCGCGATCCGCAGATTCGCTTCTAATCCGCTCTTGACGCACATGGGGGAGGTTCGGTGTAACATGCTTCTCGGTGCTCTGGTCCCCCGCTGGGGCACCGTTGCCGGCGTTCCGGGCCCCCGTCGGAGCGCCGATGAACGCGACGCCGGGTGGTTTGCCCCCGTAGCCACCCGGCGTCGCCCTTTTTTATGTCACATACTTTCTTCGTCGGCCACGGCAATTTGGCGCTCGGGCACCATTGGGCTTACTGGTCCTGGTGAGTGCCTGACCGTCACGCGGTCAGTGGGGCGAGCTGATCTACACCGTGACTCGCGCGCGTAATCCCAGGTAACACGCCACGTTCTGAGCTCCACCGCTGGCCGGACTTTAATCGGCGTACTGGCCGCGCGGAGCTGGCCTCCCAGCAGGCTGGCCGATCTTCAGCGGCAGTAAGGCAAGTGACGTCAATGCCGGATTCGGGTGAGCCTGATCCGCGCTTGTGCGCCGCACGCGGTTAACGGGAACGACGCGACGACAGTTTGCCTTCCGGCGCCAGCAACAGCACCACAGGTAAGGCACATGGGCTAACCCAGTCGGCGGATAGGAATATCCCAGCTTGGAACGTTGCGATTGTGGCACTGCGAAGGCACTTGCCGATAACGATCGGACCCCGGCTACGGATGACACCCGAAGCTGGCCGCGGAACGCGAACGCTCCGGCCAGAAAATGGAAGCCTGTCGATGACCGACTAGCAGTCAGCCTGAGGCTGGCCCAGACGGGCTTTTCAGAGGATGGCGTCGGTGGCGATCGCTACGCTCCGTGCACGTGCCGATGCCGTCCGGATCACTTCCGGACGGCACCGACCTGGCTTTCCACTGAACTGGTCGGCTAGCTGGCTGGCTCGGCGTCGGCGACGCCGCTGTCCGCCTGGCCATCGGCCGACTCGTCCTCAGCCAGGATCCGGTACAGGGCGCGGCGAGTCTGCGTCAGCACCTTGCGCGCCTGGCTCACCTGCTCGTCCGTACCTGCGCTGATCACCTGGAACGCGGCCAGGTGCACCTGGTGCACCAGCGTGCGCATGTCGACGGCGGCGCTCGCGGCCCCGCCTGCCATTGCCGACCAAGGCTCGTGGAGCTCTTCTTGATGGTCGGCAACGTAGCTGGTGCCGTCCGCAGTGAGCGCGTACGCACGCCTGGTGCCTTCGGCACCCTGCAGTGCGATCAAGCCTTCGTCCTCAAGCTGCGCCAGCGCCGGGTAAACCGAACCCGGGCTCGGCTGCCACAAGCCGCCGCTGCGCTCGCTAATCTGCTGAATGATCTGATAGCCGTTCATCGGGGCCTCGGCCAGCAGCGCTAGCGCCGCCGCGCGGACATTGCCGCGCTTGGCCCGGCTGCCGCGCCGCCGCCCGCGCCCCCAAGGACCGAAGTCCTCCGGACCGCCATGTGGTCCCGCCAGGCCGCGGCCACGGCCGCCAAACCCACCGGGGCCAGGCAGGCCGGCACCGAGCCCGGCTGGGCCACCGCGGTGGAACGCCTGCCGACCGAACCCGGGGCCGCCGAAGTCGCCCTCCCCCGATTCCTGGTCAAAGTCGTGCGCTCCGGAGAGTGCTTGCATCGCCGCGAACCGCTGCGCGGCCCGATACCGATTGCCACCATGCCGGTGCGAATGCTCTCGCCCCCGGCCCTGAGTGTTCTGCTCGTCCATCGTTTCTCCTATCTTGGACTGTCTAGATAGCTCAACGATATATCGTTACGTTCGATCTGGCAAGCCCGCGCTGATGGCAGGCGGTCAGGGCTTCAGCTCGGCAAAAGCTTCACGATGAAAGGACCGGCCCGGCGACTGCCGGCCTACCCGCGAGCGCGGTCGGGATTAGTGCGATATTTGCTGGCTTAGCCAGGCCAGCGCTTGCGGGTAGCGATAGTCGATCGCCGCGTGGGTGCCTTCGAAGATCTCGAACCTGATCACCTCGGCGGGCACGCCCGCCTCGATCAGTGCGGCCCGGAAGGCACCAGCCCCGATGTCAAGATAGAAGTCGTCAGCGTTGCCGGCATCGATCCAGATCCCGCGCATCGACCGCAGTCCTTCGGCGTGAGCGGGCACCATCTTGACGGGATCCCATTCCAGCCAGCGCTGCCAGACCTCATCGCGCACGACCCCGGTGCGCGGGTCGAACGGCAGTTGCGGAGTGCCGTCCGCATCGGCGGAGAAGCAGGCGGCGACGCCGAGCATGCCGAGCAGCGTCTCGTCGGCCTTCTTGGTAAATGGCGTCCTGCTGGTGAAGTCGTCCCACCAGCGCCAGATATCACCGCGATAGTCGCGGAGCGCACGGACGCAGTCGCCGAACTCGGTGATGTAGCACAGCTCGTACAGAGCATCGCCAGCGTGCGTGGCGAGCGCGCCGAACAGGTCGGGCCGCAGCATCGGCGTGATCATGGCGCCGAAGCCGCCGCTCGATTTGCCGGAAACGGCACGGTGCTCGCGATCGGCCATCGTGCGGTAGCTGGCGTCCACCCAGGGAACAACCTCATCGCACAAGTACGAGTGATACTTGCCGGTGCCCGTCGAGTCCACATACTGGCTGCCGCCGTACTTGGTCCATGCGTCGACGTAGACGACGATGACGGGAGGTGCGCCCCCGGTCGCGAAGACCTGATCGGCGGTCTCGACGAAAGGCTGGCGGAACGGCGTGCGGTTTCGCCACATGCTGACGTAGCCGCCGTAGCCCATCAGTACATATACCGTTGGATACCGACGTTGCGGCTCGTCGTCATAGCCCGGCGGCAGGTAGACGAGTACCGGCCGCTCAGCCGGGTCGCCGAGCGGATTTCCTCGTAGCAATTCGCTGGTGATTACTTGCTCGTCAATCCGCCCGGCAAGGTCTCCCAACCATGGCAGCACGCTGGACCTCCTCCTGGTCAAAGGCCATCACACCACAGCCGGGCGGCTCGCAGCGCAGGCGCGCTGCGGCGGGCCGCAGGCGCCCGCCGCGACGCGCCGCAGCGGGCTGATATCCGGAAATCACACGCGGCGACGCGCCGAACCGGCATAGTTACGTCTATTCGCGTGCCAGAAACCTTCCGCGACCCGTTGCGGGGCCGGTTCCAGGAGGATCGACATGCCAGAGGATCGCTTCGGTGTGACCGGGCGGATCACTCGCCGCAAACTCAAGCTCGCCGCCAAGCTCAACAAGCGCAACCGCCGGCTGCTGGCCTTGACCGGCATCCCGCTGATGGCCATTGCCGGCGTCGCCGTTCCGGTCGTCTTGAGTCACCATTCGGCCAAGCCGGCCTGGGCGCTGCCGTCGCGCGAGCTCTGCACTGGCTGGGCGCGCTGCTCGGGCCGTGGCTATCCGAGCTACGCTTACCAGGCCAACGGCTGGCGGTCCTACTGGCGGATGGCACCGGGCGATGAGTGCACTAACTACGCCGCTTACGTCGAGTCGACGGTCTACCACGTGGCTGCGCCCAGTTACCTGCTGGGCAACGGCGGTGACTGGGCGGCCACGGCTGCAGCGCACGGCGTCCTGGTCAACCACACTCCGTCGGTGGGCGCCGTTGCCGAGTGGGGATCTGGCAGCTTCGGCATCGGCCCGATGGGGCACGTCGCCGTAGTCGAGGCAGTCGGACCGCATGACCGGTACATCGTGATCTCACAGCAGCACATCTCGTCCGAAGACAACGACTACGACTGGACGAAGATCAAGGCCCACTATCCCGCCAACGAATGGCAGGAATGGCCGACTTACTTCATCCACTTCCGGATGCCGCGGCACAGCAGCATCGGGTACTTCAGTCGCAGGTCAGGCCGGGCCAGCGTACGTTACTCGCTCACATCAGGGCCGGCCAGCGCCACCGTGCACGTCGGCCGGGGCAAGCTCATCCCGCTGTCCGGTGACTGGCGCGGCAACGGCGTCGATCACCTCGGCTACTACAACCCGCGCAATGGCACATTCCACCTGTTCGACGCCAGCAAGACCGGGCACCGCAACCGGGTATTCAAGTTCGGCCCGGCCCACATGGTGCCGCTGGTGGGCGACTGGACCGGGCGGGCTGCCGATGGCATCGGCTACTACAACCCAAGGACCGGCAGGTTCTACTTGCGGCAGCGGTTGTCGCGGGGGCGGGCCCTGCGCAGCTTTAGGTTCGGCCCGCCGAAGATGCGGCCGCTGGCCGGCAACTGGAACGGCGGCAGGAAAGACGGAGTGGGTTATTACAACCCGAAGACCGGCGTCTTCTCGTTGCGCACCAAGCTGACCGGCGGTACGGCCGACCGCCGGTTCAAGTTCGGACCAGCGCACATGACGCCGCTGGTCGGCGACTGGACTGGTCGGGGCAGCGACAGCATCGGTTACTACGACCGCTGGACTGGCACCTTCTTCCTGCGCGACAGTTTGCGCGCCGGCCGGGCGTCCGTGGTGGTCAAGTTCGGCCCGGCGCACTCGATCCCTATCACCGGGGAGTGGATCAGACGTTAGTGGCCTGACTTCAGTACCTTTGCTCACATGAGCGGGGCTGACCACGGTACTGGCAATCAAGGCGCGAGCGATCAGTATCTGCTTGACGCGATCGGCGCGCTGAGCGTCGGCTCAGGTGCGGCCGAACCTGGTGCTGCCCGGCCCGATCGCGGCCAGCCGGTCAAGCCAGGCAGCGGATTGACCGTCGGACAATGTCTCGACCTGTTTGACGCCCAACTGGCGAGCAGGCACCTGGATGCGGCTGCCCGCTGGCTGCAGCGTCGTGGCACCGGCTTCTACACCATCGGCTCGGCCGGGCACGAGTCCAATGCCGCTGTCGCAGCAGCGACCAGGCTCACCGACCCAGCCCTGCTGCACTATCGGTCGGGTGCCTTTTACCTGGTGCGAGCTGCTCAAGCGGAGCGAGCCGTCAATGGCATCTACGACGTGCTGCTTGGCATGACCGCGGCGGCAAGTGAGCCGATGGCCGGCGGAAGGCACAAGGTCTTCGGGCATGCCAAGCTGCACATCATCCCGCAGACATCGACGATCGCCTCGCAGCTGCCACGGGCAGTCGGGCTGGCCTACGCGCTCCCCCGCGCGACCCGCCTCGGCACCGCTACCCCCTGGCCGGCTGACGCGATCGTGGTCACCAGCCTGGGCGACGCCTCCATCAACCACTCGACCGCGGCGGGCGGACTCAACACCGCCGGTTATGTCGCCTATCAGGGCCTGCCGCTGCCGCTGCTGCTGATCTGCGAGGATAACGGGCTCGGGATCAGCGTGCGGACGCCAGCCGGCTGGGTTGCCGCCGCGCTGTCGTCCCGACCGGGCTGGCGGTATCAGCAAGTGGACGGGTTCGACCCTGCCGACGTCTACGACGCGGCAACGGCGGCCGTCCGATATGTACGAGACCGCCGCGCGCCAGCCATTTTGCATCTGTCGACGGTTCGGTACGGCGGGCACGCGGGCTCGGACGCTGAGGCCGCTTACCGCTCGCCGGCCGAGCTTGCCGCCGATGCCGAGCGCGATCCGCTGCTCGGCACGGCCAGGCTGCTGATCAGCGCCGGAGTGCTGACCGCCGAGGCTGTGCTCGCCAGGTACGCGCAGCTCAAGCAAACCGTATTCGAGCTAGCGAGCCGGGCCGAGGCTCAGCCCCGGCTTGCTTCCGCTGGTCAGGTGATGGCACCGCTGGCACCGCGTCGGCCCAGCCTGCTGACCTCGCACATCACGCCGGCCAGCAAACGCCGCCGGCTTCGGGCATTCAACGGCAAGCTGCCGGAAGAAGAGGGCGGCCTGACGCTGGCCCAGACCATCAACCGGACGCTGACCGATGAACTCGCCGCCCATCCCGACGTGCTGGTCTTCGGCGAAGACGTGGCCCGCAAGGGCGGCGTCTACGGCGTCACCAAAGGGCTACTCGGCACCTTCGGAGCTGGCCGGGTCTTCGACTCGCTACTCGATGAGCAGTCCATACTCGGCCTCGGCCTCGGGGCTGGCCTAGCCGGACTGATACCGGTGCCGGAGATTCAGTATCTCGCTTACCTGCACAATGCCGCTGATCAGCTCCGCGGCGAGGCCGCCACGCTGAGCTTCTTTTCGCAAGGGGCCTACCGCAACCCGATGGTGCTGCGCATCGCCGGCCTCGCCTATCAGAAAGGTTTCGGCGGGCACTTCCACAACGACAATGCGGTCGGTGCGCTTCGTGACATCCCTGGCGTGGTCATCGCCTGTCCGGCCAGGCCGGATGATGCCGCCCCGATGCTGCGCACCTGCCTAGCGAGCGCCCGTTCCGACGGCAGTGTGTGCGTCTTCCTTGAGCCGATCGCGCTCTATCACGAGCGAGACCTCTACGCGCAGGGTGACGGCGGCTGGCTGGCCAGCTACGATCCGCCCTGGCTTTGGACGCTCGGGCACGTCCCGATCGGGCAAGGCCGCGTCTACGGTGAGGGCACCGACTTGCTCATTGCCACCTTCGGCAATGGCCTGCGGATGAGCCTGCGGGCCGCCGCCAGGCTGGCCGATGATGGCATCCGGTGCCGGGTGCTTGACCTGCGCTGGCTCGCGCCGCTACCGGTCGATGACCTGGCTCGCGAAGCCGAGCTTACCGGCGCGGTGCTCGTCGCTGATGAGACCAGGCGAAGTGGCGGAGTCGCCGAAGGGGTCATCACGGCCCTGATTGATTCCGGGTTCGCCTGGCGGCTTAACCGGGTTACCAGCGAGGACAGCTTTATACCGCTCGGCCCGGCGGCGAATACCGTGCTGCTGTCCGAGCTCGCCATCGAGGCGGCGGCACGCGATCTGCTTCGCTGATCGCGCCCGCCGCCTGTCCGCTCTGGTCACGCCGCGACCTAGGCCGCGGCGTGACCTAACAGCCGGCCGCGGTGGCGCTTGCCAGCCGCTGCCGGTCGAGCAGTGCCATCCGCATCGGCGGCCGCTCGATCAGCAGCTCCGCGTACTCCTCGAGTTGCACGCCTTGCGCTGCGGCAACCGCGTGCAGGTAGGAGCCGGCCTCTGAATCGGTCCAGGCATCGGCATTGAGGTCAGCGCCGATCAGCCGACGCTGGGTTGCCCTGGTGAGCACGGCGCGCAGCACCGCGTAGCCCATCCTGGACAGGTTGCCGAGATCCTGGTGCCGATTCTTTCGCATGCCGGCATCGACCTGTGCCATGCACGACAGCCCGCAGGCGTCGAGCACGTCGATGAGCATGCCGACCTCGACCGCGTATCCGCTAAAGAACGGGATCGAGAACATGACGTCCCTGGTGCCACCGAATTCGCCGGCCAGCGGCTGGACGAATCCGGCTAGCTCAGGGAACAGCAGGTTCAAGGCGGGCTTGGCCGCTAGCTCAGTAACCCGGCCACCACCATCGGGAACCGACAAGGTCTCCTGGGTGTACGGGCGCCGGTAGGCGGCCTTGACGAACTTGATCTCCGATCTCGCGACGAGGCAGCCGAGCACACCTGTGATCAACTGCGTGCTGAAGTTACCGGTGTCGGTGTCGGCGAAGGCGATGATGTCGCCCGTCGCCACCGACAGGCCACGCCACATGGCGTCACCTTTGCCTTGCGCTGGACCGTACTCAGGCAGCAGCGCGTTCTCCGAATAGACCTCCGCGTCATAGCGCTCGGCGATCGTCGCAGTGCCGTCGGCGGAATCCGCGTCGACGACGATGACTTGATCGATTAGCCCGATGTCTGGATGTCGGAGATTATTAACCTCGTCGAGTACCGAGGTTATGGTTTCGGCCACATTGCGGGTAGGCAGGATCAGTGAGACGGACAAGCCCTTGTCTCGCTTGATCTGACCTAGCTCGCTCGCGTTGCCGAAGTCAGAGTAGTGGAAGCTGTGCGACCGAAACCAATCATGTGTTCGCATGAGGTCCTCCTCGACATCCGGGGCGGGCCATTCCTGCACCACATACCAAATTTTTGCCGATACAAACAACTATGCCGACCCGACTACCTATGAACACCTCGGTGCGACGATAAGTCCGAATGTGCCCGGTAAGCTGGATCAACCAGATACTACAGACTCGGCGGCCACTTAGGACCATCATGCTAATTCCTGCCACCGCCGCCCGATAGGTACGGCTAGCAACAGGCCCGTGAAGGTCTGGTGACACGTGGTGACTCGCTGTTGACCGTCCGCGACGTCCTGCTTGGTGATCGCATGTGTACCCGCATGCGAGCCGACTAAGCGATCATGGCGGCCGGCCCCACATCGTCGCCTGTGTCCGGTCTATCCTCGGCCTATGAACCTGCACTCCACCGTTGGCGGTCCCGGCTTGGCCCAGCAGCGGCACCTGGTGACCGAGATCCCCGGCCCCGTCTCTCGTGAGCTGCTTGAGCGCAGGCAGCGCAGCGTGGCCCGCGGCCTTAGCCACGTGCTGCCGATCTTCGTGACCGCAGCCGGTGGTGGAGTGCTGATAGACGCCGACGGAAACTCGCTGATCGACTTTAGTTCCGGCATCGCGGTAACCTCGGTCGGCAACAGCGCCGAGTTGGTGGTGACCAGGGTCACCGAGCAGGTCGCGCACTTCACCCACACCTGTTTCATGGTGGCGCCCTACGAGGGCTACGTCGAAGTCTGCGAGGAGCTCAACCGCATCACGCCTGGCAGTCACGACAAGCGATCGGCACTGTTCAACTCGGGTGCGGAGGCGATCGAGAACGCCGTCAAGATCGCCAGGCGCGCGACCGGCAGGCAAGCCGTCGTCGTGTTCGATCACGCTTACCACGGTCGGACGAACCTGACCATGGCCATGACCGCCAAGAACATGCCCTACAAGGACGGGTTCGGCCCGTTCGCCGGCGAGTTCTACCGGGTGCCGATGGCCTACCCGTTCCGTTGGCCAGGGGGTCCGGCCAAGTGCGCGGACGAGGCACTGGATGTCGTCAAGAGTCTCATCCATGCCCAGGTCGGCGAGGATCGAGTGGCCGCCATCGTGATCGAGCCTGTGCAGGGCGAGGGCGGTTTCATCGTGCCGCCTGACGGCTTCTTGCCTGGGCTGGCCGATTATTGCCGCGAGCACGGCATCGTCTTCATCGCCGATGAGATCCAGTCCGGATTCTGCCGCACTGGCGACTGGTTCGCTTGCGACCATGAGGGCGTCGTGCCCGACCTGGTGACCACGGCGAAGGGCATCGCGGGGGGGCTGCCGCTGGCTGGCGTGACCGGCCGAACCGAGATCATGGACTCAGTGCACGTCGGCGGCCTCGGCGGCACCTACGGCGGCAATCCAGTCGCTTGCGCCGCCGCGCTCGGCTCGATCGAGACGATGACCAAGGAAGACCTGCCAGCGGCCGCCCGGCGCATCGGCGACATCATGCTGCCCAGACTGCGCGCTCTGGCTGATCGGCATCCGGTTATTGGCGATGTCCGAGGCCGCGGCGCGATGATCGCCATCGAAATGGTCAAGCCAGGCACGATCGAACCGGACGCGGCCACCACCGCCAGCGTGGCGAAAGCGTGCCACCAGGCCGGTCTCATCGTCCTCACCTGCGGCACGTTCAGCAACGTGCTGCGGTTCCTGCCGCCGCTGGTGATCGGCCCCGAGCTACTGAACGAAGGCCTGGACGTGCTCGAAGAGGCCTTCGCCCAACTCTGAGCCCGCAGCCCAGCCTTGTCGCTCCCGGTACTGCCCCGGTCCGGGCCCGACCGGTCGGGCCCGCCCGGTCGAGCTCGCCCGGCCGAGCTTGCCTGGCCGAGCTTGCCAGGCCGAGCTTGCCTGGCCTGAAGCCACGCGGACGAAGGCTGGTCCGGTCAAGCCGACCCAGCGTGACGGTGAGATTTCGTCAGTTGCCCGGAGTGTTGTCGCCTGCCGGAGAGCTATCCGCAAATAGCGCGGTCAAAGCTCCGGCAGGCGGCAACACTCCGTCTGGACGCTGGTATCTCTCCAAGATGATGGCGACAACGCTCCGCTACGCGGCAACCCTCCAGCACGAGCCCGAAACCCTCCAGCACGAGCCCGAAACTCTCCAGCACGAGCCCCGAAACTCTCTAGCACGAGCCCCGAAACCCTCCGTGCCGTCGGGGCCAGGGATCGGCGCATCCTGCACGAGTCGCATCGTTGCTTTAAGTAACAGAAATCAGTAATTGACGGGCTAGGGCGCTGATGTTACTTATCAGTAGTAGGTACCACCGGCCCTACTCAGGAGATCCTGTGCCATTCCGAGTCAGCCCCCGTGCTCGCCTATCCGCCCTCCTTGTCGCCGCGGCTAGCTTCGCCGCACTCGCTAGCGGTACCGCCGTGGCCAGCGCCGCGAGCAGCGTCCACTACGTCGCTCTCGGTGACTCCTACTCCTCCGGCGTCGGGGCCGGCAACTACTCCGACGGTTCGTGCGACGAGAGCAGCAACGCCTATCCCGTGCTCTGGGCCAACCACAACGCCCCGGCCTCCTTCGCCAATGAGACCTGCTCAGGTGCCACGACCAGCTCGGTCATCAGCGGCCAACTCGGCGCGCTGACCAGCTCCACCACCTTGGTCTCGATCACGGTCGGCGGCAACGACGTGGGCTTCGCCAGCGTGATGGAAACCTGCGTACTCGGCTCGACCAGCACCTGCGTCAGCGCCATCGATCAAGCCGAGTCGGAGGCGCAGACCACGCTGCCTGGCTCGCTCAACACCGTGTTCGCCGACATCAAGGCCGACGCGCCGAACGCCAAAGTGGTCGTGCTCGATTACCCGCAGTTCTACGACCTGTCCAAGTCATCCAGCTGCATCGGCTTGTCCACTACCGATCGCACTGACCTGAATCAGGGCTCAAGCGTCCTTGACGGCGTCATCCAAGCAGCCGCCGCTCGCTACGGCGACACCTTCGTGGACGTGAACCCCTACTTCGTCGGGCACCAGATCTGCGACTCGAACAGCTACCTGCACTCGGTCAACTTCCTTGACCTCGACGAGTCCTACCACCCGACCTCGTCCGGGCAGGCCGACGCCTACCTGCCCGCCTTCACCTCAGCGGCCGGCTGACCTACCCGAGCGACTCACCAGCCAGCACTAGACCGGCCTGATCGCCGGCGCGTCAGAGCAGCCGAATCCTGGCGCGCGGTGATCAGGCCGGCCCGTTCTTGCAGTATGAGCAAAGCCAGCCGGCGTCACCAAAGCAAGAGGTTTCAGTCCTGGCTTAGCGCCCCAGATCTAGCCCTGGTAGTAGTCGTCGACCAGGGTCAGCACCTCGTCCAGGATGGCCAGGCCTTCCTTGGCCTGCTCATGGGTGATGACGCAGGGCGGCACGACGTGCAGCCGGTTGTAGTTCGTGAAGGTGAGCAGGCCGTGCGACCTGGCCTGCGCCGACAGCGCGGTCATCGCCGCTGAAGATCCACCGTAAGGCGCCAGCATGGCCCGGGTCGCCCGGTCAGACACCAGGTCAAGCGCCCAGAACACGCCGAGTCCGCGCACCTCGCCCACGACCGGATGCCGGGCGGCCAACTCGATCAGACCAGGCCCGAGCGTTTGCCTGCCGATTTCGGCGGCATTGTCCACGATGCCTTCCTCGTGCATCGCGTCAATGGTGGCGACCACCGACGCCGACGCCAGCGGGTGCCCGGAGTAGGTCAGGCCGCCGGGGAACACCCGCTCGTCAAAGGTCGCGGCGATCGGATCGGCGATGATCACGCCGCCGATCGGCACATAACCCGAGTTCGCGCCTTTGGCGAAGGTGATCAGGTCGGGCACAGCGTCGAAATGCTCGAACGCGAACCACGCGCCGGCCCGGCCGAAGCCGCACATCACCTCGTCGGCGATCCACACGATGCCGTACTTGTCGCACAGCGCCCGCACCCCGGCGAGGTAGCCGGGCGGCGGCACGAGCACGCCGGCCGTGCCGACGATGGTCTCGATCAAGATCGCCGCGATGAAGGCCGGCCCTTCGAACTGGATCACCTGCTCAAGGTGTTCAAGCGCGCGCTGACTCTCCTGCTCAGGGGTGCTCGCCCAAAAGGAGCTCCGGTAAAGATATGGTCCGAAAAAATGCACATGGCCGGTCGAGTACTCATTCGACCAGCGTCGCGGGTCGCCGGTCGAGGAAATCGCCGCGCCGGTGTTGCCGTGGTAGGAGCGGTAGAAGGTGAGCACCTTGTCCCGGCCGGTGTGCAGCCGGGCCATCCGGATCGCGTTCTCGTTAGCGTCCGCGCCGCCGTTGGTGAAGAACACCTTATTGAAGCCATCGGGTGCCAGCGAAGTCAGCCGCTCCGCCGCCTGGCCGCGGGCCTCGTTCGCGTACTGCGGTGCCACCGTGGTCAGCCTGGCCGCCTGCTCGGCGATGGCGGCTATCACCTTGGGGTGCTGGTGGCCGATGTTGGTGTTGACAAGCTGGCTGGAGAAGTCCAGGTACCGGTTGCCGTCGAAGTCCCAGACGTAGCAGCCCTCCGCGCCCGCGATGACGAGCGGCTTCAGCGCCTTCTGCGCCGACCAGGAATGGAAGACGTGCGCCCGGTCAGCGGCATAGACCTCGGCACCGCGCGCGGGGTCAGGGGTGTGGTCGATCATGGGGACTCCTCAAGCCGAGACTTAGCTATTGACTGGGAATCCGAGGTTGACGCCGCCGTGGCTGGGGTCCAGCCAGCGCGAGGTCACTGCCTTGCCCCGGGTGTAGAAGTGAACGCCTTCGGTACCGTGCACGTGAGTGTCGCCGAACAGCGACGACTTCCAGCCGCCGAAGCTGTAAAAGGCCATCGGCACCGGAATCGGCACGTTCACGCCAACCATGCCGACCTCAACCTGGTGAGTGAACCGGCGCGCCGCCCCGCCGTCGTTAGTGAAGATCGCGGTGCCGTTGCCATACGGACTGCTGTTGATCACGTCAAGCGCCTGCTCGTAGGACCCGGCGCGCACGACGCTGAGTACCGGGCCGAAGATCTCGTCGGCGTAGCAGCTCATCTGCGGGGTCACCTGGTCCAGCAGGCTCGGGCCGAGCCAGAACCCGGCAGCCGGGCCGGTCACCGGGTGCCTGCGGCCATCGATGGCAAGCACCGCGCCATCGGCTACGCCAGCGTCCAGGTAGGAAGCGACCTTGTCCCGGTGCGCCTTGGTGACCAGCGGCCCCATTTCCGAGTCTGGCTGGTCGCCCGGGCCGACCTTGAGCTTGCCGACTCGCGCGCGGATCTTCTCGATCAGCTCGTCGCCGATCGGGTCGACCGCGACCAGCACCGAGATGGCCATGCAGCGCTCGCCCGCCGAGCCGAAGCCAGCCGACACCGCAGCGTCAGCGGCTAGGTCAAGATCGGCGTCTGGCAAGACGACCATATGGTTCTTCGCGCCGCCGAGAGCCTGGACGCGCTTGCCTGCAGCAGTACCTGTTTCGTAAATGTAACGAGCCACCGGCGTCGATCCCACAAAACTGACCGCGCGTACTTCCGGATGACTCAAGACCGCGTCGACCGCTTCCTTGCCGCCGTGTACCACGTTGAACACGCCATCCGGCAAGCCGGCTTCGGACAGCAGCTCGGCCAGCCGGATTGACGCTGAGGGGTCTTTCTCTGAGGGCTTCAGCACGAAGGAGTTCCCCGCGGTAATCGCGATCGGGAACATCCACATCGGCACCATGACAGGGAAGTTGAACGGGGTGATCCCGGCCACTACGCCTAGGGGCTGGCGGATCGAGTACGCGTCGACGCCAGTCGAGACGTTCTCCGAGAACGCGCCCTTGAGCAGGTGCGGCATGCCGCAGGCGAACTCGACGACTTCAAGGCCGCGGGCCACCTCGCCAGCCGCGTCGGACTGGACCTTGCCGTGCTCGTCGCTGATCAGCTTGGCCAGTTCGGTCGAGTGCCGCTTGACCAGCTCACGGAAGGCGAACATCACCGACGCACGCTTGACGAGCGAGGTCTCGCGCCAACCGGGGAACGCCGTTGCCGCCGACGCCACCGCAGCAGCCACTTCGTCCGCTGCGGCGAAGTCGACGGTACCTGACGCCTGGCCGGTGGCCGGGTTGTAGATCTCACCGCGCTGGATGACAGCCGTGGAGGCGGGGCCAGTCCACGGTTTGCCGTCGATCCAGTGCGTGACGTGCTTGCTCATTCAGCCTCCGAGCGGTCAGATCCGGCCCATCGCCTGAGCTTAGAGTCTGCTCTCTTCGGGAACTCAGACCAAGTTACGAACCGTAAGCTAATTACCGAGTCCATTGACGATTTGTAAGGATCCGCGATGCTGACCGTAGCCCAGGTGCTTGAGCTTGACCCGGTGCGCCGGGGTGCGCCGAAGGTGCTGGCCGGCACCGACCGGCTGGATACGGCCGTTCGCTGGGTGCATGTGATCGAGCTGGCCGAGGCTGGCCGATTGCTGCGTGGCGGCGAACTCGTGCTCTCGACGGGCATCGCGCTGCCACCGGATCCGGCCGGACTTGACCGCTACGTGGCCGGGCTGGCCGGCGCCGGAGTCAGCGCGCTCGCGGTGGAGCTCGGCTCCCGCTACGTCAGGGAGCTACCCAGAGCTCTGGTCGAGGCGGCGATCAGGCACGGGCTCCCGCTGATTGTTTTCGAAAGGGAAACTCAGTTCATCGCGATCACCGAAGCGGTCCACGCACGGATCCTGGCTACTCAGGTCGCGGAGCTCGGGGCGGCGAACCGGCTGTATCAGATCTTCACCGACCTGGCGCTGGCCGGAGCGAGCGACCAGGAGGTGGTCGAGCAGGCTAGCGAGCTGGCCGGCAGCCCGGTCATCCTGGCTGACCTCGGCCACCGGGTACTTGCCTGCGGTCTGGCCGGCCAGCCGGTCGGGGCCGTGCTTACCGGATTCGCGACCAGGTCAAGGGCGGTGCGGCTGCCCGCGGGCACCGGCTACGACCAGACGGCTGGCTGGCTGGTGGCACCGGTAATGGCCGACCCCGGGCAGCGCGACGCCGCGTGCGCCCGGCTGATCTTCGTGCTCGCCGCGCCGCCAGAGCCCGGCGCGCAGGTGCTGGCCGAGCGTGCCGCGACGACCCTGACCCTAGCCAGGACGGTACGCGCGCAGCGGCTCGGTTATCTAGCGCGGCCGGAGCAGACAGCCAAGCAGGAGCTGCTTGGCGCTGTCGCCGGTCCAGGGTTCGCCGACTTCGCCGACCTGCACGCCAGGATCACTGCCATCGGCGTCCCGCTGACCGGGCACCAGCTAGTGCCGTTCGCTGTGGTGACGGTCGATGCTGGTCAGGCTGCACGGGTGCTCGCCGAAAGCTGCGAACAGGCTGAGTTGCCTGCCGTCACCGGAGTCCTGCCGGCCGGGCCGGCCGCCGGGCTGGCGGCGCTGCCGATCGGGGCCGACGCCACAGCCGTGCTGACCGGGCTGGCCCGCTCGGCTGGCGACCGGCTGACGGGGCCGATCGGCACGGCGGCACCGGTGCTGACGCTGGCTGATGCCAGGCCGGCGCTGCACGAGGCAGTCGCGGCGAGCGGAGCGGCGGTCAGTGCGGGAGTTGCCCCCGGCACCGTCATCGAGCTGGCCGAGCTTGGCCTCACCGGTCTGCTCTACCAGCTACGCGATGACACCAGGGTGGTGAGGTACGCCGAGCAGCAGCTTGGCCCGTTGCTGGCGCATGATGCGCGAACCGGCACTGAGCTGGCCCTAGTGCTTGAGATCTACCTCGCGGCCGGCGGCAATAAGGCCGAAGCCGCGCAGCTGGCTAGTCTGGCCAGGCCGACTCTGTACGAACGCTTGCATCAGATTGAGCAGGTACTTGGCACCAGCCTGGAACGCCCGCAGGCTCGGCTGGCCCTGCACGTGGCGTTGCTCGCGCATCGCCAGCACGCTGCCGCCACCGTGAGCTGACCCGTCGCGCCAGTGCCTGCCCGGCTAGCGTGACCACGAGTACCGTCGCCGCGACAATGCCATCCAGCCAGAAGTGGTTGGCGGTCACGACGACGATGAGAGTGGTCGCGACCGGATAGAGCACCGCAAGCCAGCGCCACTGAGTGCGCGCGGCACCTATGATCGCGATCGCCACCAAGAGCGCCCAGCCGACGTGGATGGACGGCATCGCCGAGAATTCGTCGGCGTCGAAGCCAGTCGAGGTCTGGTAAACGGACTGGCCGTAGCGAACGGCAGTGTCCACCATCCCGGCCTCGGGCAGCAGCCGGGGCGGCGCCACCGGGATCAGCTGGATGAGCAGGCTAAGGCCGGTGAAGACGACCAGGGTGGTCCTGACCCTCGGGTAGTAGTCGCGGTGGGCGAGAAAGAGCCAGATCAGACAGCCGAACAGGACAGGGAAGTGCAGGATCGCGTAGTACAGGTTGAAGATTTCCACCAGCAGCGGATGCGGTAGGAATACAGCTTGCACGCTGGCCTCGCTAGGCAAGTGCCAAGCTCGCTCTAGGTGCCAGATCCAGCCGGCTCGGCTGAGCGCGTCGTTGCGGTCGAGCAGCGAGAATGACCCGGCGATCTGCCAGAGGGTAAAAAGTCCGCACAGCAGTGCCGCCTCCCTGACGAAGGCCGCCGATACCGCGAAGCGATGACTACTTCGCTGGGTGCCGGCCTCGTCGGCCAGCTGGACGGCGCACCGGTGCAGCACGACAGCACTGACCGCCAGGCCGCCGGTCAGGGCGGCGGCCTGCTGCCAGCTCAGCTCCGCGTTGATCATGGAAGGTTGCGGCCCGGCTCGGGGTCTGTCGTAGCAGCATGACCGACTCCGGGCAGTCGGCCTGCTGGCCCTGGTCGGTCCAGCGAACCCTAGTAAGTCCAGCGAACTCTAGTCAGTCCAGCGAACCCTAGTCAGTCCAGCGAACTCTAGTCGGTCGCTGGCGGGACTTCATCTGGGTCGAAGTGGTCAAGGCCGGCCTCAACGCGCTCCTCCTCAGTCAGCCGAGCGAGTCGGTCGTCATCCAGGCGGTCAGGAGCACCGCCATGCTCATGCCGGTCTCGATGAAACTGAGCTTCTGGCACATCTTCTGACATAACTCCTCCTCGCGATCTCGCTAGGAGCATCGAGACCCCAGGATAAGGGGCAACTCGATTCGCGACGGCGGGGCGGTCCTGGCCGAGGCCGTGATCGTGGAGTATTTAGCTGCCGAAATCGCTAGGCGATTAGGCACGATCATGGGTTGCCGCCGCCTTCCGGTGGGCGGCTGCGGTCTGCTTTACCCTGGCTTCGGCTTCGCCTAGGTCCTTGCGTGCTTCGGCCAGCAGCTTGCGCGTGCCGACCAGCCGTTCCTCGGCGTCCTCTTGCCGCTGGCTCGCCTGGGCCAGCGCCCGCTGCGCCTGCGTGAGCTGATGTTGCGCCGCCTGAAACGCCTGCTGTGCGTCCGCTACCTGGGCACGGTTATCGGCCAGCTGCTTTTCGACCGCCCGGACGGCCTGCAGCTGTACCCGGTGGTCGGCGGCTGCCGCCTGGGCGGCGCTCGCCGCATCGGCCAGCGCGGCCTGTGCCTGCTCGGCCTTGGTCCCGCTGGCCGTCGCGGCGGCGGGCGCCGTGCTACGCCCGGCCTTGGCGGGAGCGGCGCGCGAGGTTGACGTGCTTGCCGCGAACGCGGCGGCCGGGTCGCCGGCACCGAATCCGAAGCCAGCCCACTGGGCCGCACGCAACACCCGGCCGGCCGCCACCTGTCCAGCCACCTCAGGGTCAGCAAGTGCCGCGTTAAAGGTGTCGGCCACCTCATCACGAAGCGCCGCCTGCCGCTGCTCGGCTGGCCCGAGCGCCTGACCGACCAGGGCATCAATAAGCTCGCGCCGCGCCGCCGACAGCTTCCTGATACCGGCAGCGTCGAGTGAGGTCGCGCTTGACCGCAGTTGCTCGCCCAGCTCAGCGAGCCTGGCTGGCACACTCGGATCGGCCCGCACGAGTCGGTTGACCAGCCAGGCCGCTTTCGTCGGCTTGCCGAGTGCGGTGATCTGCTTCGCGGCAGCCGCGTCCCCGGCCGTGCGCGCCTGCGACGCCAGCTCCTTGCGCCGGGCGACGAAGCTCTCTGGGTCGGCCGAGTACAACTCAGCCGCCGCAGTCTCGACCATGGACGGGCTCGCTGCCACCTGCTCATCATGCCCGAAACGCCGGCCAGGATGCCCGGCTGCTAGGAGTCGAAGCCGAGGCCGATGGAGTCCAGGCTGCGAAGCCACAGGTTACGGCGGCCGCCGCGGTCGTCCGCCCTGGCAAGCGACCAGCGAGTCAGGCCGATCCCGGCGGCCCGTACCGGCTCGGGCGGGAACGGCAACGGCTTGGTCTTGACCATGGCCAGCTCAGTGCGCTCGGTGTGCTCACCGGAAAGCAGGTCGAGCATGACGTTCGCGCCGAATCTTGAGGCACCGACGCCGAGGCCGGTATCGCCGGCGACGTAGGCGAGCCGACCGGCTCTGGCAGTGCCGAAGAACGCGCAAAACCGCGTGCAGGTATCGATCACCCCGCCCCAGCGATGACTGAATTCCAATCCGTCTAGCTGTGGAAACGTCTCGTAGAAATGCTCGGCGAGCGCGGTGAACGTCGCCTGCCGCTGGTCCAGCCTGGCCGCGACCTTGCTGCCAAAGTGATACACGGCGTCGTAGCCGCCCCACAGGATCCGGTTATCCCTGGTCAGCCGGTAGTAGTGGAACTGGTTGCCCGCGTCGCCGACGCCCTGCCGGTTTCGCCAGCCGATGCTGGCCAGCTGGGCTGGCGTCAGCGGCTTCGTCATCAGCACATAGTCATAGACAGGCACCAGATAGTGCCGCAATCGCCGGAGCAGCGGCGCGAACGCACCTGGCGCGAGCGCCACTCGGTCGGCGAGCACGCTACCCGCTGAGGTCCGCAGCAGCAGCCTGCGCTCGCCGAGCTGCCGTCGGGGTTCAGTGTCGATTGCCAGCACCGGCGTGTGCTCGTAGATCCGGACTCCGGCGACCTGACAGGCGCGGCGCAGGCCCCAGGCGAGCTTGGCCGGATCGAGGATGGCGCAGCCGTCCCTGTCCCACAGCCCGCCGACATAGGTGGGCGAGTTAACCTCCGACCTGACCTGGCCGGCATCGAGCAGCTGGGCGTCGGCCCCGAGCTCCTTCGCCGCCACCGCAGCCTGCGCCAGTCCTTCGAGTTGCCAATCCGCCGTGGCCACCGCAAGTTCCCCAGTGCGGCGGAAGTCACAGTCGATGTCATACCCGGCGATCGCCTGCTCGATCTGGTCGAGGTTCGCCAGGCCGAGCCGGTGCAGCAGCGGTAGTTCGGCCGGGAATCGTTCCAGCCCGTTGCTGAGTCCGTGGGTGAGGCTGGCTGAGCAGAATCCGCCATTGCGGCCACTGCCGGCCCAGGCGATCCTGCGGCCTTCGAGTAGCACCACGTTCCGGCGCGGGTCACGTTCCTTCGCCAGCAGGGCGGTCCACAAGCCGCTGAAGCCTCCGCCAACGACAGCAAGGTCGGCGTGCTCGGCACCGGCAAGCGGCGGCATCGGCGCTGGCGCTCGCGGACTGTCCAGCCAGAAAGGCACCGCGCTGGCGTCCTGCAGCGCTCGCGGCAGCGGAGTCAGGATGGCCGCCTGCCGGTACTGAGCGCTGCTTGAGCCATCACGGTGTCAGTATCCCTTGATCGACCAGAAGCCGAGTACTCCCCTACCCGGCGATCATGCGAATCCGCAGTAGGTCGCCGATCAGCAGGTCGCCGGCCGCGGTGACAGCCACCGGGTCAGCATTGGCCAGGGTCGCGGCGGTGGCAGGTCCACCGTCACCGCTAAAGCCAGCCACGCCGGTCCCGCCGATCACGTGCATCTGACCAGCGACTACTGGAACACCATAGAACGTCCCCGTGCGTGCCGCCAGCAGCCATACCTCGGGCTGCCGCGAGTAGGTCTCGGTGACGATCACGTTTCCAGCCCCATCGACGGCGATCGAGCTAATAGCGGCAAGCGCTCCACCGCAGCAGACCGGGACCAGGAGGTAGACGTCTCCGGCCCGCATCGCGATCCCGTAAAAGGTGCCGGTCTGCTCGGCGATGACCCGGATCGAGCCATCTTGCCCGAGCAGCACGTTGCCGTGTTGGTCAAGCGCGACCGGGCCGAAGTCGATGTCGGCCTTGATCGCCCGGCCGCCGTTCCCTGAGCGCCCGATTGGCCCGGCACCCGCCAGCGGGTACAGGTGACCTGCCTGCATGTGCCGCCCGTAGAACGTGCCAGTACTCGCCGCTACCACGAAGATGCGGTCCAGGTACCTGCCGTGCTGCCCGTCGGCATACTGCATGTTCACCAGAAGGTTGCCCGCGCCGTCGAAAGCTGGCTGCCCTGGGTTCTTCGTGCAGCGACCGGGGCAGCTACCGATCACGTAGATGTCACCAGCAGTCAGGCGGCGGCCGAAGCGGGTGCCGCTACGAATAGGGAGCAGCCACAGTCGGCCTCGCCCGCTGTCCCCCACCGGCCCGGTGACAGCCAAGTCCCCTGCCTTGTCTATGGCCAGTCCGGTCGGATCGATCTCGGCGCCTGCGGCCGGGCCGCTGTCCCTGGTCTTATTGGAGAACAGGCCGTTCCCAGCAATCGTGTAGATATGGCCGCTGATCATGTGCCTGCGGTAGAACTGCCCGGTCTTCGCGGCGATGACACTGATGCGCAGGTTGGCGGAGTCGGCGATCACGATGTTGCCTTGCGGGTCCGTGCCAAGCCCGCCGATCGGCCCCAGCAGGCCGGAAGTGCGCGTGTAGCCACCGAGTTGAGACAGCCCGGCCGGCCCACCGCCACCGGAATAGGCGATCCAGCCATCGCCGGCCACTAGATAGAGCTTTCCGGCCTGCAGCGATCGGTCGAAGTCCCGGCTTGATCGCTGCGCCAGCACATAGATCGCGCCGGCATTACCCGGCGCCGATACTTGCAGCTGAGCGGCCGGACTTGTGATCACCACATTGCCGGCCCCGTCGACCGACACATCGTCGGTGTCGTGGAGTCCGGGCTTACTGACCACCAGGTAGATGCGGCCCGCCCGCATCGGCCGGCCGTAGAAGGTGCCGGTGGACTCCGCGACCACCCACACCAGGCCACCGCCGGTAATCACCAGATTTCCGGTGCGGTCGATGGCGATGCCGGTGTCGCAGAATCGCGCGTTAAGCGCCGCGCCGGCAGCTCCGGCGTCTCCGCACGACCGCGTATTTCTGGCTGTCGCCTCACCCGCGATGGTGTAGATGTGGCCTGCCGCCAGGGCCTGGCCGTAGTAGTCGCCGGTTACGTCAGGAACCACCCGGACGACATGCCTGACCGCGTTCGCGATGACCAGGTTTCCCTGATGGTCAATCCTGATGCCATCCGGCGCGACCGCCGCCGCGGTAGCCAGCGCTCCGTTAGCCGACAGGTGCCCGCCACCGGCCACCGTGTAGAGGTCACCGGTGACCATCGGCACGCCGTAGAAGGTCCCGTCAGCCGCGGCGATGACCTGGACCTTGGTGCGAGTGGAGATCAGGACGTTCCCAGTGGCGTCTACCGCCAGCTTTCCCGGTCGCTCAAGCTCCGCGTCGATGGCCGGGCCACCGTCACCGGCCAAGCCATACTGACCGGTGCCCGCGATCGTGTACACATGCCCAGCGAGCATGTGCTGGCCGTAGAAGATACCGCCCTTAGCGGCCACCATGCGAACCGTGTCCGCGCCGCCCGGCTCTACGGCACCCTGAGTCTGGGTGAAGAGCAGGTTCCCGGCGTGATCAACGGCCACGCCATTTCGGCAGAACTCCTCAGGCAGGCCGTCGGTGGCCGGGTCGCCATCCGAGGCGAAGCCGACGCCGGCGTTGCCCGCCACCGTGACGAGTTCGTCGGTGTGCGGGTCTATCCTGCGGATGACCTCTTGGTTCGCCATGCCGGTGTCCGCGAAGTACAGGTAGCCTCGCGCGAAAACCTCGGCGCACGGCTCCTGAAGCGCGACCTTGGTGGCCAAGGCCGGCCCGCCGATCGTGCCCGCAATGGTAGTGATCGTGCCGGGTGGCCCGGCCTTAGCCCCAGCTTGGCCCGGCGAGTTGGCCACCGCATCGCTCAGGCTGAGCGCCGAGCCAGGAGCGAGCGCCAGGCTGAGGGCTGCCATGATCATTCCGGCCGGGCGAAGGCGCACAGAAATCCCCATGAGTCGACATAGTGACCAACTGAAGACGCGCTGGCCGACTCGACGGTTTACCCCAGACCGGTCTAATCTCGCCCGATGTAGCTCATCACGTGCTTGATCCTGGTGTAGTCATCGAATCCGTACATCGACAGGTCCTTGCCGTAGCCGGAGTGCTTGAAGCCACCGTGCGGCATCTCGGAGACGAACGGGATGTGAGTGTTGATCCAGACGGCACCGAAGTCAAGCTGGCGGGCGGCTCGCATGGCCCGGCCGTGGTCGCGGGTCCAGACGCTGGCGGCCAGGCCGTACTGGACGCCGTTGGCCCACCTGATCGCCTCGTCCTCATCGCTGAACCGCTGCACGGTCACCACCGGGCCGAAGATCTCGTCCTGGATCATCTCGTCGTCCTGGCGCAGATCGGCCACGACGGTCGGGGCGTAGAAATAGCCACGCTCACCTAGTTGACGGCCGCCCGTGGTGATCTTGACGTGGTCTGGTGCCCGGTCGATGAAGCCAGCGACCCTAGCTAGCTGAGCCGGGTTGTTGAGCGGGCCGTAGTAGGCGTCGGCTTGGTCAGGCCCGGCCGTTTTCATGGCGGCGGCCAGCTCGGTGATCGCGTCAGTGACGTCGGCGGCGACCCTAGGCCCGGCCAGCACCCTGGTCGCGGCCGTACAGTCCTGGCCGGCGTTGTAGTAGCCAGCGTCGGCGACCGTCTGAGCCACCTTCTCGACGTCGGCGTCGTCGAAGACGACCACCGGGGCCTTGCCGCCCAGTTCCAGATGCACTCGCTTGAGTCCGGCGGCGGCTGCCTGCGCGACTTGCCGACCTGCCCGCACTGAGCCGGTGATCGAGACCAGTTGCGGGATCTCGTGTGCCACCAGCGCCCGGCCGGTATCCCGATCGCCGCAGATCACGTTGAATACCCCGGGCGGCAAGATGTCGGCGGCGATCTCGGCGAGCAGCAGGGTGGAAACCGGCGTGGTGTCCGACGGCTTGAGCACGACCGTGTTGCCGGCCGCTAGCGCGGGCGCGAACTTCCATACGGCCATCATCATCGGGTAGTTCCACGGCGTGACCTGCGCGCAGACGCCGATCGGCTCGCGTCTGATCATCGAGGTGTGGTCGCGCAGGTACTCCCCCGCTGACCGGCCTTCGAGCATCCGCGCAGCGCCGGCGAAGAACCGCAGCTCGTCCGCCAGCGGCGGCACCTCGTCGGTCCTGGTCATCGCGACCGGCTTGCCGGTGTTCCGGCTCTCGGCCGCGACCAGGTCCTCGGTCCTCGCCTCGATCGCGTCGGCGAACTTCAGCAGGGCCAGGCTTCGCTCGGCCGGAGTGCTGTCGCGCCACGTCTCGAATGCGGTCGCCGCTGCCCGCAGCGCGGTGTCGACATCAGTGGCGCTGGAGACCGGAGCGTGCGCGTAGGTCTCGCCTGTACTCGGATCGACGACGTCGCTGGCGGCACCCGACGTGGCGTCGGTGAACTGGCCGTTTACGAAGTTTCTGAGCGACTGCAACGCTCCCCCGTCCACTAAAGCGAGCTTTGGGTTCAGCTGCGTTCCAGCTGACGATTTTGGCATATATTCGATCATCACACAAGCGAATCAGCGTCCTACGGCCCTCTTCGCAACGAAATCGGTTGACAGTTGGCTGTTTCATGACAGCATAGGGACACGAGGAGGCATCTGCAGATGGCACCATCGCGGCCCAGCGGGCCCGGCGACGAGTCGGTGGCTGAGCGGGCTGCTCGAACCGGGACTGTGGCGCTCGATTCCTTTTCCCGGCACATTATCGAACAGTTGCAGGCCGACGGGCGCCGGTCCTATGCGGCCGTCGGCAAGGCCGTCGGGCTAAGCGAAGCAGCGGTGCGGCAGCGGGTGCAGCGGCTGCTTGAGCTCGGCGTGATGGAGATCGTCGCGGTCACCGATCCGATGTCGGTCGGATTCCGGCGGCAGGCGATGGTCGGCGTCCGCTGTAGCGGTGACCTGCAGCGGGTAGCTGACCTCCTTGCGGGTATGGAAGCCATCGACTATGTGGTCATAACGGCCGGTTCTTTCGACTTGCTTGTCGAGGTCGTCTGCGAGGACGACGACCAATTGCTCGACATACTCGGCCAGGTGCGGTCGCTGCCGAGCGTGACGACGACGGAGACGTTCGTGTACCTGAAGCTGCGGAAGCAGACCTATCACTGGGGGACCAGATGAACAGCAAAGGCGAACTCGACACCGCGGCGCTGCAGGCGGCGGCCAAGCGGCACATGTGGCTCCACTTCACCAGGCACTCATCCTTCGACAAGGCCGACGTGCCGACCATCGTGCGCGGTGTCGACCAGTATGTGTTCGACCAGAGCGGCAAGCGCTACCTGGACGGCCTATCCGGCCTGTTCGTGAGCCAGATCGGGCACGGCCGGGCCGACGTCGCCGAGGCGGGCGCGCGTCAGGCGGCCGAACTCGCCTACTTCCCGCTGTGGTCCTATGCGCACCCGCGAGCGATCGAACTGGCCGAGCGGCTCGCCAACTACGCACCCGGCGACCTCAACAGAGTGTTCTTCACCACCAGCGGTTCTGAGGCGGTCGAGTCGGCATGGAAGATGGCCAAGCAGTACTTCAAGCTGACTGGCGAGCCGAGTCGCTACAAGGTACTGAGCCGCTACATCGCCTATCACGGCACCACGCACGGAGCGCTCGCCATCACCGGGCTGCCCGACATTAAGCCGCCGTTCGAGCCGCTGCCGGCGGGCGGCGTCCGGGTGCCCAACACGAATTTCTACCGTGCGCCATCGTTCGTTGCCGACGATCTCGACGCCTTCGGCGGGTGGGCCGCCGACGAGATCGAGCGGGCCATCCTGCGCGAAGGCCCGCAGACGGTCGCCGCCGTCTACCTCGAGCCGGTGCAGAACTCCGGCGGCTGCTTCCCGCCGCCGCCTGGATACTTCCAGCGGGTGCGCGAGATCTGCGACAAGTACGGCGTGCTGCTGGTATCGGACGAGGTGATCTGCGCGTTCGGGCGGCTCGGCTACATGTTCGGCAGTGAGCGGTACGGCTACCAGCCGGATGTGATCACCTTCGCCAAGGGCGTGACCTCCGGTTACGCGCCGCTCGGCGGAATGCTCGTCAGCGATCGGCTGATGGAGCCCTATCTGAAAGACGAGACCTCCTTCCTGCACGGCGTGACCTTCGCCGGGCATCCGGTCTCCTGCGCGGTCGCCCTGGCCAACCTGGACATCTTCGAGAAGGAGGACCTGCTCGGCCATGTGCGGGCTAACGAGGGCGCCTTCCGCGCGACTCTGGAGAAGCTAGACGACCTGCCGATCGTCGGTGACATCCGGGGCGACGGCTACTTCTACGGCATCGAGATGGTCAAGGACAAGTCCACCCGCGAGACGTTCGACGACGACGAGTCCGAGCGCCTGCTGCGCGGCTTCCTGTCGCACGCGCTCTTCGACGCTGGTCTGATCTGCCGCGCCGACGACCGCGGTGACCCGGTCATCCAGCTCTCCCCGCCGCTGACCTGCACTCAGGAGCATTTCGACGAAATGGAGCAGATTCTGCGCAGCGTGCTGACCGAAGCCTGGGCCCGCATCTAACGGCAGGTCTATCAGCCGCAATTGGCCGCCTAGCGCGGCTTGTCAACCTAATGAAGTAACCAGCTGGTCCAGGCGGCATAGTGGGCGTTAGCGACACCAACGTCGATATGCCGCCCTCGCCAGCGGGTCAATTGGGCGATACCGAGTCCACTGCGCCGATCCTGCGCTATCAGGCATAACCTGACGCATCTGGATGGGTGGTAGCGAAGAGTTGCCATCTCGTTACACGGGATTTACGTCCTAAGTCACCTCTGGCGCGTCTGTATCTGTGAGGGTACTGACAGGTTGCGCAGCCGCCGGGCTAAGCCGCAGGTCAGTTGCCCCGGGGCCGGTCAGCACCTTGCGGGAGGCGCCATGGCAAGCAGCAAGACCACAGATTCGGCCAAGTCGGAGAGCAGCAAACGGTGGGCAGCGCTGGACAGTCGGCTTGAGCGACTGGCGCTCGCCGCCGACCGCCAGCAGTCCAGCGGCACCGACCACGACTGCGACCTTAAGGTCGCCAGCTAGAACGGCGCGGGTATCGCTCGTCCAGCTATCCCGTTGGCGCGAGCGGTGCCCGGCTAGCTGGCCAGCAGTTCGCGGAGGCGCGACACGGCTTCGCCGACCGGCACTCGCTCCTTCTCGCCGTTGACCCGGCGGGTGATCTCGACTACGCCGTCGGCTAGGTCGCGCGGACCGACGCTGACCCGGAGCGGGATGCCGATCAACTCGGCATCGGCGTACTTCACGCCGGGGCGGACATCGCGGTCGTCGAGCAGCGCCTCCACGCCCGAATCAAGCAGCTCGCGGTAGAGCGTCTCGGCGGCCGCCTTGACGTCTGGGTCCTTGCCGCTGACCAGGATCACCGTCACCTCGGCAGGCGCGACCTGCACCGGCCAGACCAGGCCAGCGTCGTCGTGGTGCACTTCGGCGATAGCGGCGATTGCCCGCTCCACTCCGATACCGTAGCTGCCCATGATCGGCACGATCGTGCCGCCATCAGGACCGCTGACCGTGACGCCGAGCGCGGTGGTGAACTTACGGCCCAGCTTGAAGATGTGACCGACCTCGACTGCCTGCACAAACTCAAGCGCCGTGCCGCACCGGGGGCAGGGCTCCCCCTCAGTGACTTCGCGCAGGTCGGCCCAGGTGCCGATCTGGAGGTCGCGCGCCACGTCCACTCCGGTGAAGTGCACGTCGTCGGTGTTGGCACCGGTCGCCAGGTCCCGGCGGCCGCGCAATGCCTCGTCCGCGATGATCGGGTACCCGGTGACGCCGACCGCGCCCAGGCTGCCTGGCAGTGCGCCAAGCGCCTCCTTGATCTCATCGGGTTGGGCTGGCCGGATATGCACGGCACCGGTGGCGTCGATGAGCTTCTGCTCGGCTAGCGGATGATCACCGCGCAGCAGCACTAGCGTCAGCTTGCCGTCGACGATCTGGACGAGAGTCTTAATCTGGCGATCGGCGGTCAGGCCGTAGCCGACGGCCAGATCCTCGATGGTCCGCACTCCCGGCGTGTCCAGCCGCACTGGCTCGCTTGGCGCCGACTCGGCCGGCAGGTCATCGACCGGCGCCAGGGCCGAAGTCGCCTTTTCCAGGTTGGCGGCGTAGCCACAGCTCGGGCACCTGGCCACTCGGTCTTCACCGGCCGGCGACGGGCACATGAACTCGACGGAGTCTGATCCGCCCATGGTGCCGTTGGAAGCCTCGACGCCGAAGGCGGGGATACCGAGGCGGGCATAAATCCGCTCGTAGGCCTGCCGGTGCGCCTCGAAAGACTTATCGAGGCCGGCCTCATCCACGTCGAAGCTGTAGCTGTCCTTCATGGTGAATTCGCGCACCCGGATCAGCCCGCTCTTGGGCCGCGGCTCGTCCCTGAACTTCGTCTGGAACTGGTACCAGAACTGCGGCAGCTCACGGTAAGAAGCCAGCTCGATCGCGAGGGTGGCGAAGATCTCCTCGTGCGTCATGCCAAGGACCGTGAGCTGGCCGCGCCGGTCCTTGAACTTGAACATCTCATCGCCCATGACCTCGATCCGGCCCGACTTCTCCCAGATGTGGCCCGGCTGCATGGACGGCAACAGGAACTCCTGCGCCCCGATCCCGTCCATCTCCTCGCGGATGACCTGGATGATCTTGGCCCGTACCCGGACTCCCAGCGGCAGCAGGCTGTAGTGGCCGGCCATCAACTGGCGGATGAAGCCGGCCCTGAGCAGCAGCCGGTGACTGGCCGCATCGGCGTCGGCCGGATCCTCACGGAGCGTCGGAATGTGCAGCTGCGACCAGCGCATGTGGAAGCCTTGTCTTGGAACGGATTGAGTGGAGCTCGGACGTCGATTCTACGGGCAGGGCTGTCGCGCTCGTACCCGTCAGGTCAGTACGGCAGCCTCGCGATGTAGACGGCACCGGCACCGCCGTGCCAGCCTTGGGCACCGATGATCGCCGTCCGGCCGGACAAGGCCAGCGCCGCACCGAAGTTGTCGCGGGCCGCGCACCGAGGATTGACTAACTCGGCCCGCTCGGGCCAACTCGTTCCTGACCGCTGGTACTCATACGCGCTACCGCAGACCGCACCGCCCTGATTCGGGCCGCCGATCAGTACCCGGCTGCCTGCGATCGCTACCGCCAGACCGAACGCATGGCCTGGGATCGACTGCGAGGCCGCCAGGGTCTGCTGGACAGACCAGGTCTTGCCGCGCAGCACGTACACATAGCTGAGGCCGGAGTGCTTGTCGACGCCAGGTGCACCGACCACGATGGTGGTGCCGGAAATAGCGACAGAGTTACCGAAATCGGAGTTGGCGGGCCGGTGCGGCGGGCTCAGCTCGCCTTGAGGTTGCCAGGCCGTTCCAGCTCGCTTAAAGACGTAGGCCCGGTTGGCGAAGTCAGCCCCTACGACGGCAATGGAGCCGGTAATTCCTACGGCGATGCCGAAATCGGGCCCGACCCGCATGTGCCGGTCTCGCGCCGACGGATCGGTCAGGGTCGCGGCGCGCCGCCAGATCGATCCAGATCGGTCATACACATAGGCGCGGCCGCCGATATTAGCGCCCGCTGAGGGCGCGCCGATCAAGGCGGTCGAGCCGGCGATGGCGAGCGAAGCACCGAATTCGTCGCCGCCGCCGCTCCCGCTGGGCGGTGCTGCCAGCTTCGCTTGCGCGCGCCAGCCATGATCGGAGTGCACATAGCAATACACCGCGCCGCCGACGCCAACGTCGATCGCACCGACAAGCAACGTCGAGCCGGACAGGGCAACCGACCAGCCGAACAGGTTGCCCCCCTGGCCGGCCGGGTCTTTGAGCACGCTCTGCTGATGCCAGCCGGAGCTGGTGCGCTGATAAGTGGTGACCGCGCCGGCGCAGTTATCGGCGCAGGCTTCGGCGGCGACGGCGAGATTGCCGCTGATCGCGACCGCCCCGCCAAGACTCTCGCCGCTGCGGGCGGCAGCGAGGGCACTGGCTAGCGCGCGCTGCTGGCCGAGTCCGGCCAGGGCAGGCAGCGTAACGATCGCGAGTAGCGATGCGAAAGCAACCCGGCCTAACTGGCCTCCAGCTACATCTCGTCTGGGCATGGCTCCTCCCTTGCCGCCAGTCTGACATTGGCGAGCATGGGAGGGCACCCAGTCAATATCCGGCTTTCCCCTTGGTTATCCGGCTGGCTATTGCCGCAACTCGGCGAGCACGGTAGCTGCCACCCGCTCGCCCGAGCGCACCGCGCCATCCATGTAGCCGCACCATACCGGCGACGTTTCAGTGCCGGCCCAGTGGATGGGTCCGACCGGCGCGGTCAGGGCCGGTCCGTACCTGGTCCACACGCTCGGTCCGAAGATCGTCCCGTAGCAGCCGCCGCTCCAGCGCTCCGCCTGCCAGTCAAGCTCGTGGTATGCCGCCGGAGTCGCGGCCTTCGTGCCGAAGTAGCGCACCAGCGAGCCAACCACCGCAGCCCGCCGCGCCGCCGCGCTCTCCCGGCCGAGCCGCCTGGCCTCGTCACCCTCGAGGAAGGCCAGCAAGATGCCAGGCGAGCCGTCAGGCGGCGAGTTGTCGAACACCACCCGCGATCCCTCGCCGTCGCCGGTCGCCTGGCCCGACAAACCCTCCGCCCGCCAGAACGGCTCGTCATACACCACCTGGCATTTGATCACCGCGCCCATCGGCGCCCTGGCGGTGAGCTGCTCGCGCCAGCGCGGCAGCCCAGGCTCGTACTCAATCCGCCCGGCCAGCAGCGGCGGCGCCGTCACGATGACCCGCCGGGCATCGAACTCACCGGCCGGGGTGGTCGCAGTCACCTTGTCGCCGGTCACCGCGATCTTGCTGACCGGCGCGCCCAGCTTGATCGCGGTCGGCCCTAGCCCATCTGCCAGCCGCTCCGGGATCAGCCCAGATCCGCCGCTGAACCGGTCCTGCTGCGCCCCGCCAGTGGTATCGATCAGCCGCTGGAACGACCCGCCGGAATGCGAGTAGAACAGCACGTGCAGCAGCGACAACTCCCCCGGCTCGGCCGCGAACACCGCTTCAGCCCCCAGCGCGAGCAGCGACCTCGCGCTCCGGCTGGCGGTGTTCTTGCGAATCCAGCTCCCGAATGTCTGCTCGTCAAACCGCTCGGCGTGCGGAGCGGTCCACGGCGCATCAAGCGGGATCTTCTTGGCCAGCGACTCAAGCCGAGCCTGCGCCTGCCCGATATCGGTCAGCACCAGCGGGTTAATACGCGGAATCGTGCCTGAGTAGGTGCCGCGCTTGCCATTGAAATGCAGTACCTTGCGGCCGGTGTCGTAGGTCGCGAACGTGCCGATGCCCAGCTCCCTGGCCAGCGCCAGCACCCGGTCCTGGCCAGGCCCGGCCCACTGGCCGCCCATTTCCACGACCTTGCCGTCGCCGAGGTCCTGGTTGACTACCCGCCCGCCGACCCGGTCCCTGGCCTCAAGCACCAACACCGAACGCTGCGCCGCTACCAGCTCCCGCGCCGCCGTCAGCCCCGCCAGCCCGGCCCCCACTACCAGCACGTCCGCTGACTCATTCATTGCTGTCCTCTTCCGGATAAGCGTGTTGTATTGGGACGGCCATTTCAATTTCTGGCTTGTAATCTTTTGCTGGCAAAGTGCCGCAGGTTCGAACCGCTGGCTTGTCCTGCCAGCAGTATGGCTGGGTCGGCCCCGGGCCGGTCATCTCAGGGGTCGCGGGGGCGAAGGTCGGTGTCCGGGCTTCCTTGTCCGGGCTTCCTTGTCCGGGCTTCTTGGCCAGGCTCGGCGAAGGATGCGCCCCGGCGCGGTGTCGGCACGGGTCTGCGCGGGCTTCCCAGAAGCGGCACCCCGTCCCGGCGGGCCATGGGTGACGACAACGGGGTCGCCCCGTTGTCGTCCTGGCAGCAACGGGGCGACCCCGTTGCTGCTCGCGCCGGAGGCGGAGCAGCAGTACCGCTCCAACGATGCTGCGCGGCGCGGGCCGTGACCGCGCGGCGCGGGCCGGCGACCGGGCCTGCCTGCGACCGGGCGGGCGGGCGGGGCCGGCGGGGCCCGGCAGGACGGGCGGGACGGCGGGACGGGCGGGACGGGTGGGGTCGGCGGGATGAGCGGGGCTGGCGGGGCCGGCAGGACGGGCGGGGCCGGCAGGACGAGCGGGGCCGGCGGGACGGGCGGGGCCGGCAGGACGAGCGGGGCCGGCGGGACGAGCGGGCCGGCAGGACGAGCGGGCCGGCGGGACGAGCGGGCCGGCGGGACGAGCGGGCCGGCGGGACGAGCGGGCCGGCGGGACGGGCGGGCCGGCGGGACGGGCGGGCCGGGCGGAGCCGGGCGGGACGGGCGGAGCCGGGCGGGACGGGCGGGGCCGGCGGGGCGGGCGCGGGCGCGGGGCTTCGGTGCGCCGAGTCAGGCTGGCGGGGTTCTTAGTTGCTCGGCTGCGGCTAGGGGGTCGACTGAGTTGAAGAACATGCCTGCCCCGAACTCCGCTGACGACATGTGCCCGCGCACGCCGGGCGCGCGCATCACGGGGGCCAGGTGCAGATGCAGGTGGGCGGCCTGGTGGTGGTCGCCTCTGGCCGGTCCCTGGTGTACCCAGAGCATGTAGGGCATGTCGGTGCCGAAAACCCGCTCCTGTCGGACCAGGCAGTCCACCAGCAAGCTCGCCAGCTCGCCGCGCGTGGCCGAGCTGAGCGCCGGCAGGTCAGGCACGTGAGCTGACGTCGAGATCACCAGCTCGTAGGGCCACGACGGCGCCCACGGGACCTGGGCCGTCCAGCCGGGGCTGCGCGTCACGACCAAGCCGTCGTCTGGCGTCTCGCACAGCACGCAACTCGGGCGGGAAAGCTCGGCGAGGGGGACAGGCGGGACGATGCCGAAGGCCAGGATCTGGCTGTGCGGGTGATCGATAGTGGCGCCGATCTGGCGGCCCCGGTTCTCGAACACGAAGACGTAACCCACGTCCTCGCGTGCGGACAGCGCGGCAGTCCGCGCTGACCATAGCTCGATGACCTGGGCGGTGCCGTCCGCGCCCAGAGCAGTGAACGGGGCGTCGTGCCGCGGGCTGTGCAGCACCACCTCGTGTCGCCCCTCGGGCAGGCCGGGCCAGCGATTCTCGATGTGCCTGACGGCGTAAGGCTCGGGGGCTTCGAGGCCGCCTGGGCAGAACGGGCAGCCGCTGTCCGGCAGGTTGGGACGATTCTGACGCCACGGGGCGACCAGGACGCATGTCCCGGTGAGCGGATCTATCCTCGCGGCCGGCTCAGCCAGCGTCACGACCTGGGAGTCACGGGTCTTCACATCAAAGTCATCCAACTTGACATATCCAGCCTGGAGATCGGCACGATGAGAATGAGCCGGCGACCTGTGATTAATACTTCCTTACCCGCCGCCGCGTCACCCGAGTGTACCTGGCGCGACGCCAAGTCAAGTAAGCCGAGCGGGCCTCATTGAATACAAGTCGTCGCCGGGCAGCTAGCCAATGATGTGGCCAGGTGGCCTGATGGATGGGGATTTTCGGCGAAGCGGTCTTCGCGGTCGGGCGAGGCAGCAAGTAATACCGTGTCCCTCGGTCAATCCGGTACCGCATTTGCGCCAATTGCATAGCAAGCTCATCGGTGTCAGGGCTGAGTTCCCACCGCGCTCGCCACCAACTGCGCCCGGTCGGATAGCTGGCGCCACTGGCTGGCAGCTTCGCCAGGTCCAGGTCATAGATAAAGGCGCTAGGCGAAGGATGAGCGCGCACGTCGACCGCGGTGATCCTTGGCCGGCCAAACTTGGTGATGACGTCCAGTCCGCGCCCCATCGAGAACTGCATGACGGCCGACTGCCGCTTGACGCCATAGCACTCAAGGCCAAGCCGCTTAACCGTGTAGCCGAGCCGCTTACCTGGTACCAGCGACCACAGCGACCAGCCTACCCATCGGCGGGGCTCAGGCGTCGGCGCGGCCGCATAACCGGCGATCGGCAGCGGTCCCTGGTACTTCAGCTTGCGCGCGAGCTCAAGCAGTTCCTTGAGCGAGTGAATGTTGCGAAGGCGGTTCCTGTCGTCCTCGGCCAGCGGGATCAGCCGTCGCCTGCGGCGATCGATGACGAGTTCTTTGTCTAGTTCGTCGAGGATGCTGACCACCCGATCCTGCTCCGCCATGAGAAGCAGAACGGCGGACGGCATGAGGGCAAGTTCGACCATCGCTCGCTGGGGGGCGCCAAGGCCGCTCTCGGCGTAGCCCAAGGCGATTGCCCTAATCAGGATCGTCACTAGCTGCGAAACCTGGTGGTCGCCATCAAAGGTTTCGGCGAAGAAGTCTATCCAGTTGAGCTTGAATCCAAAAGGAGCCGGATCGAGAAGTTTACGTGCATCCTTATGCGCTATGACGTAGGGCTTACATCTTTCCGCAACCAGCTCCGTGCTAAAATTACTCATATCTGCCACAGTAACGGTGGTTTGCTTGATTCGATTTGGTGGCCACTTTCGCGTTTTCGGCTGTTTCTCAGCGCATTCTGGATCTGGTTTCTTGGTGTAGATCATCGGCATGGCGCCGTTTTTGTCGGCCGAGGCGATGTAGCAGCTCAGGCCTGCCTGCAATTCTGCTTCGATGCCAGCTAGCCGCTCATCGAAGGCCGGGTTGCCGGGGTCCACCTGGATCGCGCTTGACGGGACGCTGATCCCTGCCAGCCGCTTCCCGTCGGGCGGCAGCCTGGCCAGGTTCACCTCATAGACGAAGGTGCCTGGCCTCGGATGCACGGCCAAGTTGAGGTGCGTCACCTGGAGTTCGCCGAAATTGCGCTGCGCCCGCAGGCCGGGTCGGTTAGAGAACTGCATGACGCCGATCTCGCGCTCGGCCCGATAGGCCGCCAATGCGATGCGCCGCACGCTATAGCCAAGATCTTCGCCTGGTACCAGCGACCACCAGACCGAGCCGCCGAGCCAGCATCCGCGCACCAAAGTCGGGATGGCCGCATAGCCAGCCGCCGGCAGTGGCCCGCTGTAACCCCGGTCACGCGCCGCTTTGAGCAAGTCACGCAGGACCGCCGCGTGATTGTGGCCGTCGTACCTCGCCTGCGGATTTTCCTGACGTTCCAGCTTGCGTGCGACCTCCTTGAGATGGTCCTGAGTGGCCAGTGCGAGCAGCAGGCCGGACGGCATGAGCGTCAGATCGACGATCATCCACCTGGGTAGCAGACGGCTCGGGTCTTGCGGGAAGATGGAATGCGCCAGCCTGGCAAATGACAGCAGCTGCGCAATGTCGAACTGGCGATCACGGAAGGTAAACTGCCCGGCGCAGAAGTCAATCGGGCGCACCTTGATGCCAAACGGCTTGGTCTCAAGACTGCGCCGCACCGCCGGATTGGTAACCAGGTAGAGCCGGTAGATCGAGCCGTCAGCCAGACCCTGCGTAAACGGCGATTCTGGCCCGCCGGCGCGACCGGACCTGGAGGGACTCACGATCCGTCCCGTCCGGAGCCGGAGCCGGAGCCAAGCGAGCGCCCTAGCCGTTCAAGCTCAAGCCTCGCCTCGTCCCTGCCCTTTTTGATCTTCCTGATTTGCCGAATGAGCCTAAGCACCCAGGCGGCGCCAAGAACGAAGATCACCGCCGCCGCGATTCGCGCCTGGTGAAAATAGCTATGCACATTCGGGGTGTAAGTCGCCAAGACGCCGGCCAGCGAAATCAGCAACAGGGAACCACCGACGATCGCGGCCGCGGACTCGACCCGATGAGAGTGGCTGAGCGCGAGCCGCTGCTCTTTGGCGGCGATCGCGATCTCTTCGTCGCGCAGGTGCTCCTCCCTGGTGCGCTGCTCCACCTGAGCGAACCGGAACAGCAACTCAAGCCGCTCCTTGATCTCGGCATACTCCTGGTCGACGCCGAGCAGGCTCCTGAGCCTGCGGTAGAAGCTAGCGTAGGCGGGCCAGGCGACATCGAACTCGTAGACGTCTTCTAGATCCATGATCCGGTTGTGGCCTAGCTCGGAGAGCTCAGCGACATCACGGAGCCGGTCCGTCTCATGGGTCAGTGAATACATCGTCTGCCAGGCACAGGTCACCCCGACGGCCATGTAGGCAAACCAGCCGACCTGGTAAAGAGAAGAAAACCAGGGGAAAGCATCGTCGGCGAGACTGTAAGCAGTGACGATCACGCTCTCAGTGGGAATCCGCCAGGTCAGGTAATTGCGTCCGGCGAAGGCAACACCATCGATCCGATCATCAGGGCTGGGCGGGAAGCCGTGGTTGCGGTCAGCGAACATCGTGAAGATCTCGCTCAGCGCGCTGGGCATTCCCGACGTAAGATCGCCGATCCGATCCGGAGCCGGCCGCATTCCCTGCGGCCACCACCGGCCATCTGCCACTGTCGATGAGTCGGTGCAGGCCGCGAAAGAGTCGCTCACCAGCATCGTCGACCACAAGCCATTGACTCGAAGGCAGCGCAGCACTTCGTCGGGCACAATCTGGTCATCAAATGGCTGCGGCTCGGCGAGCCGATCGTCGGCCCGCTCCTCCCATTCCCTCGGTAGTTCGGCGACAGTCAGGAAGAGCAGTTCGATCCAATGCCGCAGCGTCTGGCCCTGGTGCTCGGCGTCATCCCAGTGGTCGTAGCCGTAGCAGGCGTCACGCCGGTCATCGGCGGTGACCTGGCGCAGATAACAACGCAGTGGGGACTTGTCGGCTAGCCTCCAGCGCAGGCCGCCAGAGTCACGCAGATAGGTGCTGTTTCCGCTGGTCGAGGTGACAACGTCAAAGATCTCCTGTGGGCAGATCAACCGGGGCTGACAAGCTTCGGTAAGCGCTTCTGCGGCCGCCGACCACCACGGCACGAAGAAGATGGTGACCGACAGCGCATAGCGCCAGTCGGTTCGATAGGGCCGCCGGATCACAGTGACAACCGGCAATATGGCGAAAGACCAGTGCTGACCGGGTCGCTGCGCATCATCGAGAGTGACAACGCCAGGCGGCAGCCAGATGTTGTAGATCCGCTCGCTCACGTGCGAAGCGAAGATCGCCCCGCGTCGTTGCGCCAGGAACTCGCAAAAGAAGAGCTGCAATTCCGCCAGGCTGCCGGGCTCGACCGCCGGGGTATCAGCGACCTGGCCGGCCACTCGGATGAGGAAATCGTTGCAATCGATCTCCGTGGTGAAGCGCTGGCTGACGTCGTCCCTGGCTCGCTGCACGCGCAGGTAATGGGTCCACGGCTCCCCGCCGCCGCGCTCGCTGTCCGCGTGCTCGGGGCAATGCCAGTCAAGTGCGGCCGGGAATCCAGCAGGAAGTGGCCGGTCAGCGCGCCGAGCCGAATAGTCACGCAACCTGATCGCCGAGTGCCTGGACAATTCATGCAGCCAGGAGTGCTCTGGAGGCTTGTTTTCCTTGCGATACTTGAACATGCGAGTGAGGTTGTACATCTCGAAACCGCCGCCTGGCGGGATCAGCCAGTACCGCAGGCCGCGCTGCCGTTCCCGCACGTCGCCAACGGTGACCGCTCTGGACAGGACCGAGCTTTCCGAATTGGACAGGCCCGGCATCGGCAGCGAGCACGAGAATTGCAGCAGTCCATAGAGTTGATCATCGCTCGCGCCCGGCTGGCTTTGTCCCCCCGCCAGCGGCGTCGACATTCCCCCCAAAGGCCGGCCTCCTTCACGCCGATGTGACCAGTCGACCCTTGGCGCTTAATATATCCAGTCACGCCAAATTATGCGATTAGCCCAGTCGTGCGATTAGGGCGCTTTCCGGTCGGCAGCTAGGGAATTCCGACCCCAGCGGGCAGGCCTGGCCCGACTTCCGCCGCTACAAGCTGAGATGATGAGCGGGTGCGAGCGCTGCTGGCTGCCATCAACTGCCCCAAGGGCGAGCTCGACGCTAACCTCAGCGCGCACCTGGAACTCATCGGCAGCGTCCAGCCCGGCGATCTCATCCTGCTACCGGAAATGTCGCTGACCGGTTATCCCGATCCAACCCAACAGCCGGAATGGCTCGTGACCGTGCAACTCCCTGGCCCCGATGCTTGACGGCCGCCTGCTCGTCGACGCGCATACGCATGTCGCGCGCCTGCCGACGCTGTCGGCTGACTGGCAGGAATGGGCACGCAAGTTTGGCGCACGGACCCCGATGGACACCTTGTTCAATAAAGGAATTCCGGTGCCAAGCGCGCTGGATGAGCACTTTGCCAGCCAGGGCGTCGACCACGTGCTGCTATTCACTGAGTACAGCCCGAAGGCGACCGGCATCCAGCCGATCGAGGACGTGCTGCCGCTGGTGTCGCATAATCCGCGGCGATTCCATCCCGTCGCCTGCATCAACCCGCACCTGCACTATCCGCCGGCCACCGAACTGGCCAGGCAGGTCGAACTTGGCGCCGTCGCGGTGAAGATCCACCCAGTACACGGCGGGTTCGAGGCCAGCGACCGGATGCTCTACCCCGCCTACGCCTGGGCGCAGCAGCATCGGCTGCCGGTGATCGTGCACTGCGGCACCTCGACGTTCGCCGGCTCAGCCAACGCCTACGCCGACCCTGCGCTGCTCGATCCGGTCTTCCGCGACTTCCCTGACCTGGTCGTGGTGCTGGCGCACGGCGGTCGGGGCTGGTGGTACCAGCAAGCCGCGTTCCTCGCCCTGATGCTGCCGAACGTGTGGCTCGAGGTGTCCGGGCTGCCGCCGCAGCGACTACCTGATTACTACGGTTCGGCTCTGCGGCGGCTCGCCGACAAGATGATCTTCGGCACGGACTGGCCAGGAGTGCCGAGCGTCGAGCAGAACGCTCGCACCCTGGCCAGCACGCTGCAAACAGCGGGCTGCACTCCCGCCCAAGTCAATGCGGCACTGGGCGGGAATGCCGCTCGGGTCTTCGGGCTGGCGACGACCTAAAACGCGTTTTACCTCTTAACCACATCTTAACATTCTTTACTAGTTCTTCGGATTTATTGACCTGCTTTATCCCGCTAGTTACGTTCATGCCCTAGGCAGTTATCTCTCATTGCTGCCTGGATCGACCCGAGATGTGGAAAGGATCCAAAGCATGAGCACGTTAAATCGCGCCTGGCGATGGAGCGTCCGGGGTGGAACGACGGCTTTAGCCGCCACCGCGCTCGTGACCGGCCTGGCGTACTCAGCCGCCGCGGCCACGGCCGCGCGACCGGTACCGACGCCAACCAGGCCTACCGCTGGCATCACCGCACGGATGTACTCAACCGCTGATCCCTACTCCCCCGCACATCAGCACCCCTACCGGCACGGCTTCGTGCCGATGGTCAGCCAGCTCGCCAAGATGCGCAGCTGGGCGGTCGCGCATCCCAACGCGCCCGCTCTTTCCGCCAGCGACGTGTCCTATGGCGGCGCCATCGACGGCATCGGTGTCACCGACGGACCTGAGAAGGTCTACCTGGTGTTCTATGGCTCCCAGTGGGGAACTCAGGGCACCAACGCCCAAGGCGATGTCACCTTGTCGGGCGACCCGAGCGGCGAGGCACCTTACCTGCAGAATCTCTTCAAGGGCCTAGGCACTGGCGGGGAAACCTGGTCCGGTGTCATGACCCAGTACTGCCAGGGCGTAGCCACCGGCACGGAAACCTGCCCGACCAGCAACCAGTTCCACGTCGGCTACCCGACTGGCGGCGCGCTCGCGGGTGTCTGGGTCGACGAGAGCGCGGCATCACCGGCTGCGGCGACGGCATTCCAGCTCGGCACTGAGGCCGTCAATGCGGCAGCGCATTTCGGCAACACCACGGCCGCGTCCAACCGGTACGCGCAGTACGACATCATCTCTCCCACTGGCACCGACCCGGACACCTACCAGCAGCAGGGCTTCTGCGCCTGGCATGACTACAACGGCGACCCCTACGTCGGCGTCACCTCGCCATACGGCGACATCGCGTTCACGAACATGCCGTACGTCACCGACGTGGGCGCCGAGTGCGGCGAGAACTTCGTCAACTCCGGCAGCGCCGGCCTGCTCGACGGTGTGTCCATGGTGAATGGCCACGAGTACGCCGAGACCATTACCGACCAGGACCCGGCGGGCGGCTGGACCAACTCGAGCGGCGAAGAGGTTGGCGACCTATGCGCGTGGAATGAAGGCCCGGGCGCTCCGGCTGCCAACCTGACCCTGACCACTGGCAAGTTCGCCATGCAGTCAATCTGGGGCAACGACGGCGCTGGCGGTGGCGACTGCGAGTTCAGCCACGCGATCGTCACGAACGGAAACGGGTCGGGCAACACCGTCACCGTGACCAACCCTGGCAACCAGAGCACTAAGCGGTCGACCTCGGTCAGCCTCCAGCTATCGGCGACGGACAGCCAGTCCGGCCAGACGTTCACCTGGTCGGCCACCGGCCTGCCGCCTGGTCTGTCCATCAACTCATCCACCGGCAAGATCAGCGGCACTACCTCACGCCGAACCGGCACCTACAGCGTCACAGTCACCGCGACTGACACCACTGGCGCGCAGGGATCTGCCAGCTTCAGCTGGACGATCCACACCTGATAAGGACGGCCTGCGGGGCGGAGGGGTGTCCGCCCCGCAGGCGCTCAGGCAACGCGGCTCGCTCAGGTAACGCGGCTCGCTCAGGTGGCGGGAGCGGGGCGAACGTCCTGCTTGATTGACAGCTTGCCGTCCCTGATCACGACGATCCGCTGAGCCCGGCGGGCGACCGGCGAATCGTGCGTGACCAGCACCATGGTCAGTCGGTTGCCCTGCCACAGTTGCTCAAGCAGGCCGATGATGTCGTCCCTGGTTTCCTCGTCCAAGTTGCCGGTCGGCTCGTCAGCCAGCAGCACGGTCGGCTCCTTGACCAGCGCCCTGGCGATCGCGACCCGCTGCTGCTGACCGCCTGACAGCTGCGATGGCAGGTGCTTGGCTCGGTCGGCGAGGCCGACATCGGCCAGCGCGGCGGCGGCGCGAGCCCGGCGCTCGACCGTGCCGACGCCGAGCGGTACCAGGGCGGTCTCGACGTTCTCCTGTGCGCTCAGGGTCGGGATCAAGTTGAAGGTCTGGAAGATGAAGCCAAAGGACTTGGCCCTGAGGTCGCAGACCTGGGTTTCCCTGAGCTCAGCCAAATCCTGCCCGTCGAAGACAACCGAGCCGCAGGTGGGCCGGTCAAGGCCGCCGAGCAGCTGCAGCAAGGTCGTCTTGCCGTGCCCGGTCGGACCCTGGATGGCGAGCCATTCACCGTCGTTGATGGTGAGGCTGACGCCTTGCAGCGCGCCGATTTCGCGGCGGCCGTTGTGGTAGGACTTCGTGACGTCGGTCAGCTGGTACATTCCCGATCTCCTTATCAAGCCACTTGAGCCAGCGCCGCCGCCGGCCTGAGCCTGGCCGCCCGCCAACTGCCAAACCCGCCAGCGATCAGCCCGCCGACAATGGCGAGCAGCACGGCCGCGCCGATGATGGTCAGCGTCACCGGCGCGGACAAATGCACCGTGACCGCCGGATGGTTCACCGCGTTGCCGAACCCGCCACCGCGCGGGAAGCGCCCGCTCCCGGTGAAGCCGCCTGGGCCACCGCCGCCGGGTCCGCCGTTACCGCCGAACCCGCCGCCCGGCGCGAACACCTGGCCGCCACCGGGGGTCGCCGATCCTGTGGTCTGGCCGATCGCGGCGGAGAGCTTCGGCGAGAAGTGGCTGACCAGGGTCGAGCCGAGGTAGCCGAGGCCGATCCCGATCACGCCGCCGACCAGGCCGATTGCCAGCGCCTCGCCCATCACCTGGCCGACGACCCTGCGGCTGTGCCAGCCGAGCGCCTTCAAGGTGCCGAATTCGCGCACCCTGCGGGCCACCGCCGACATGGTGAGCAGCACCGCCAGCGCGAACGCGGCCACCAGCACAGCGATGGCGAGCCACCGGCCGAGCGAGTTGGCCAGGCTAGCGGCGCTAGACAGTGACCCGGTGACCTCGCTCGCGAGCGAACTGGCCGTGGTCACGGTGGCCTTGGGCAACAACGTGGTGATCTCCTTTTGCACGCTGGAGATCTGGGTCGAGTTGGCTGCCGCGACGTAGACGGTGTTGACCTTGCCGGTCATCCCGGCCAGCGCCTGCGCCCGGCCGAGCGGGATGTACACGTCAGAGCCGCTGCCGGACGGGGTGCTGACCAGCCCGATCACGCTGAATGCCGTGCTCTTCCCGGCCGAGTTGCCGAGCTGGATGGTCGAGCCGACGGTGAGCTTGCTTTGCTTGGCGTAGTTCGCGTCCACGACGGCCACATTGTCGCTGGCGTCACCGGTGCCGAACGTCTTACCCGAGGTCAGCTTGGCTGAGGACAGCGGGCCGAGCGCTCCTGTCGACAAATCGACACCGGAGACGCTAAAGAAGTCAGGCGCGAAGTTGCCACGGCCGCGCGAGCCGCTGCTGCCGCTGCCGAAGCCCCCGCCGCTGCCGAAGCTGCCGATGGTCAGCGAGATCTTGCTGTCGTTCAAGGTCAGCGCACCGGTCGCAGCCGCCACGTTGCTCAGCTTGCTGATCGCGGTCACTGACGTGGTGTTGATCGGCCCGTACTGACCGCTGCTCAGCCGGTTCACGTTGATCTTCGTGCCGGCCTTCGGCCGGGCGCCAGTGCCGCCGAAACCGAACCCGAACCGGCCAGGACCGCCGGCGCCAACCGTGGGCGCCTGGGTCACCGTCATGTCAGTGCCGACGCCATAAAGCGAATGCAGCACGGCTGACTGCGCGTTTTTCACGCCCGAGGATGCGGCGGTGACCGTAATGACCAGCCCTACGCCAAGCGCCAGCCCAAGCGCAATCAAAATGGCCTGCCTGGCCCGGCGGCGCAATTCGCGCTGCAAATAGGTAAAGAACATCAACTCTCCCGTAAGTGCAGGTAGGAAGCCGCGTCGGTGGGCCGCGCTGCCAGCAGCCTGCGGCGGCGGTTCACACGCTCGGACGATCCCGGCTGAACCGAAACTGATCCTGTAGGGCGCGGCTGAAGAGATCCTGAAGATTGACTACAGATTCCCGCTATTCGATTCCACGCTGCTCGGCGCCTTCGGCTAGCCTGGCCCGGTGCGCGGACTGCTGGCGATACTCGGGGACACGGCGCTGGTGCTCGCGTTCGTCATCATCGGCCGGGCGAGCCATCACGAGCCGGACGGCTTCGCTGGCCTGGTGAGCACGGCCTGGCCGTTCCTGACCGGGCTCGCGGTCGGCGAGCTGGCCATCAGGAGCTGGCGGCAGCCCGCAGCGCTAGCGCCGACCGGCGTCACCGTGTGGCTCAGCACCGTGGTCATCGGCATGGCACTGCGTGTGGTCGCCGGACAGGGCACCGCGGTGGCTTTCATCGCGGTCGCGCTCGGCTTTCTCGGCCTTTTCCTGCTCGGCTGGCGACTCGCCGCCCAGGTCTTGCCCCGATTTGCTGGTAGATAGGTAACAGAAAGCTGAGTAGGTCCGCATTAGCTGGCGACGGGACCGTATCCTCGCAGTCAACCTAAGAAGGAGGCAGCGCCATGGTCCCGACGTCGCAGGTCAGCGGCCAAGCACTCACCAAGCGCGCGGCATGGCTCGCTACCGCTGTCTTGCTGATCGCCGCGCTGAGCGGCTGCTCAGCGATCAGCACCATTAACAAGGTGCGGCATGCGGTGGACGCCAATCGCCAGATCGTCAATACGTTCACCCAGGGCCTCAAGTCCGGCACCGCCACCGCGTTCCAGGCCACTTACGTGACCAACGGCAGTTCGCCTGACACGGTCACCTACGCGGTGCAGCCTCCTAAGGACGTCTCGTTTACCGAGACCGCGACGGATAACAACAGCGGCACCGCCAACCTGGACCTGGTGAGCAACGCCAACGGCGAGTACTCGTGCACGGAAAGCAGCGCCGCCAGCGGCTGGTCCTGCCAGAAGCTCAACAAAGCCGAGTCGATCGCGCAGAACGAGATCGTGAATCTCTATACGCCCTCGCACTGGATCGCCATTTTGGACGGCCTGTCCTTCGTCGAAGGCGTCGAAGGCGACACCGTCACGACGTCCTCAATGACGGTGAACGGCTTCGCGATGAAGTGCATCAACTTCAGCCAGAAGGGCGTCAAGGGCCAGAGCACGATCTGCACTACCGCGCAGAACATCCTCGGCTACGTCAAGGCGGTCGGTAGCTCGACCACCTTCGAGATCAAGAGCTACAGCTCGTCGCCGTCCGCGTCGCTATTCCAGCTGCCGGCCGGCGCCAAAATAACGAACCAGAGTTAACGGCTCGCAGTGGGTGCCCGGTCCGGGGTCCGGACCGGGCACGCTCGCGTGAGCGCTCAGTCTCAGCCGCCCGACTTAGCGACCGCGTCGAACGCGGCGGCGAACACCTCGGCGATCCGGCTGAGCTCGGCCTCGGTGATCACGAACGGCGGCGATACCTGGAGCGCGACCCCGCGCAGCAGCCTGGTGATCACGCCGTACTCGCGAGCCGCCAGTACCAGGCGCGGGCCGAGCGTCGGGTCAGCGGCCCTGGCATCCTCGGCGATCTCCACCGCGGCCAGCAGCCCGGTGCCAGCTCGAACCGCGCCGACCAGCGGGTGGCCGGACAGTGGCGCCATCGTCTTGGCCAGCACAGGCTCAAGCTCGGTGACCCGCTGGATCAGGCCTTCCCGCTCGATCAGGTTCAAGTTGGCGAGCGCGACCGCCGCGGCGGCGGGATGGCCTGAGTAGGTGTAGCCATGCCGGAATACGTCAGTCGAACCGCTCCGCCAGAAGGGCTCGGCCACCCGCTGGGCGATGATGACGGCACCGATCGGCAGGTAGCCGGAGCTGAGTCCCTTGGCGGTGGTGATCAGGTCAGGGTCAAGGTCGAACCTGGTGCTCGCGAACCACTCGCCCACCCGGCCAAATCCGGTGATGACCTCATCGGCCACGAATAGCACGTTGTTTCGCCGGCAAATTTCCCTGACCTGGGCCAGGTAGCCCGGCGGCGGCGGGTAGACACCACCAGCTCCGATTACCGGCTCGCAGAAGAAGGCGGCCACTCGGCTCTCGCCGAGCAGCTCAATGGTCTTCTCCAGCGCAGTTGGGTCGTCCCACGGCACTTGCTCGACCTGGCCGACCAGCGGCGCGAACGCCTCGGTGAGCAGCGGGATGCCGCCAAGGGAGGTGCCGTAGGCGTTCATCCCGTGGTAGGCGTGCGAGCGAGAGATGATGACCTGCTTGGTCGGCTCGCCCATCGCGCGCCAGTAAGCCCTGGCCAGCTTGCCCGCCGTGTCGACGGCATCGGAGCCGCCGCCGGGCGTCAGGAATACCTTGGCGCCGCGAACCGGGGCAACCGCCGCGACCCGCCGGCACAGCGCCTCCGCAGCTGGGTTGGTGTAGAACTCGAAAGTCTGGAATGCGGCCAGCTCCCGCATCTGCTTGGCGGCAGCGTCAGCCAGTTCGGTGCGGCCATAGCCGACATTGCAGTACCACAAGCTGGCGAGCGCATCGAGATACTCGCGCCCGTCGTCAGCGAAGACGGTCGAACCCGCACCGCCGACGATGTTGATCGCATGTCCGTTCAAAGTCGACATGTTCGCGAACGGGTTCCACATGCTCTGACCGTTATCACTCATTGATGTCCCCTCCGTCCGCACTAACCTACTGGTGAGGTCATGCTGGCGCTGAGGAGGCCACCCCATGTCGGAGCAGCCATCTGAGCCATCGTCGGTGCCGCCGCCAGGTCCGCTGGCGGGCATCAGGGTGCTCGACGTCACCGCCGTCGTGATGGGACCATTGGCGACCCAGATCCTTGGTGACCTCGGCGCCGACGTGATCACGGTGGAGAACCGGGACGGTGACATCAACCGCACGATGACCAGGGGCCTCACCCGTGGCCTGTCCGGCGTGTCGCTGAACTTGCTGCGCAATAAGCGCAACCTCACGCTCGACTTCGGCCAGCCGGCCGCGGCAGGTCCTGCTGAAGCTCGCGGCCAGCTGCGACGTCTTCGTCACCAACCTCCGCCCGGCCTCGCTTGAGCGGCTGAGGCTCAGCTATGACGACCTGGCCGCGGTCAGGCCCGACGTCATCTACTGCCAGGCGAACGGCTTCGCAGCTGACGGCCCGCAGGCCAACGCGCCCGCATTCGACGACATCATCCAGGCCGCCAGCGGCGTGCCTGACGTGATGGAACTGGCTGGCCTCGGTCGCGTACTGATGCCAACACTGCTGGCCGACAAGGTGTCCGGCCTGGTCATCACCTACGCGATCATCGCCGCCCTGTTCCATCGGGAGCGCACCGGCGAAGGCCAGCGAGTCGAGGTGCCGATGACCGACGCGCTGCGCGCGTTCATGCTCACCGAGCACGGCGGGGCGGCGATCTGCGACCGGGGGCCGGCTGCTATCCACGGATCCTGACCCCGCTGCGGGCACCAGCGCGCACCGCCGATGGCTGGCTGGCGCTCCAGCCGCATCGAGACGAGCACTGGGTGGCACTCGTGCAGGCGGCCGGGCTCGATGATCTCGCCGGCGATGGCAGGCTGACGAACCGGGGCTTGTGGCACGATCCCGGCTTCGGTTACCAGACCCTCAGCCGGGTGCTGGCCACGAAGACAACAGCGGAGTGGCTCGCATTCTGCGCCGAGCACGGCATCCCGGCCGCGCAGCCCGCCGATCTTGAGCAGTTGATCGACGCGCTGCCGGACGCGGCGCACCCGGCCGGCAGCTACAAGCTGATCCCGTCACCAACCAGGTTCTCGGCCACCCCCACGTCGGTACGACGTCCGGCACCGCTGCCTGGCCAGCACAATCATGAAGTTCTCGCCGAGATTGGCCTCACCGAGGCGCAGATCGCCGACCTGGAGTCGGCGGGCGTGCTGCGTTAGCTTGAGCCTATGCGCGCGATGTCCTTTGGTGCGGTCGCTGACGACTACGACAGGCTCAGGCCGGACCCGGCGAGCGCGGCGGTTGACTGGCTGCTACCCGATCGCCCGGATCAGGTCATCGACCTGGCCGCCGGGACCGGCAAGCTGACCAGGGCACTCGCCAGGAGGGCGGGGCGAGTGGTCGCGGTCGAGCCGGACGAACGGATGCGCGCCGTGCTGCGATCCCAGTCCCCTGAGGTGGGCGTAGCTGGCGGCCTTGGCGAGGCCATTCCGCTTCGGACGGCCAGCGCCGACGGGCTGTTTATCTCCTCGGCGTGGCATTGGCTTGACCCGGAGCGGGCCGTGCCCGAGATCGCCAGGGTGCTCCGCGATGGCGGCCAGGCTCGGCGTGATCTGGACAAGCCGGGACCGCGACGTCGACTGGGTACGCGGACTTGACCAACTGCGCGAGCCTGATCGCGCCCCTGCGCGGCGCAGGAACCGGCAGCCTGCGCTGCCGCCGACCAGCCCGTTCGCCGAGATCGAGACTGCCAGCTTCACGTACGCCAAGACCATGGGCGTCGATGATCTGGTGCAGATGGTCGGCACCTACAGCCGGATCATCGTGGCGAGCGAAGCCGAACGGGCCGACACCCTCGCCCGGGTAAGGACGGCGATCGCCGCCCACTTCCCCGGCGCGACCCAGGTCGAAGTCCCGATCCGCTCCCTGTGCTGGCGCGCCACCCGCACCGCCCGATCCTGACTGATTTGAGCCGGATGCGCAGTCGCTCCGCCGTGATATGTCGCGCCGCTGCCACCACATAGCACGAATTAGCGACCGCCAAAGGCGGGCATAACGGGCAATTCCCGACTCAAGGAGATCGCTAAGTCGTGATATGTGAGCCGACCGCAGGGACCTTTCACGGGGAAGCGACTTTTCTGAGCCCGGCTCTGCGCGGTTACCGCACCCGGTTGGCGAGGAAGGCCAGCACGGCATCGTTGAAGGCGACCGGGGCGTCGATGTTGGACATGTGGCCGGCGTTGTCGATCACGGTATGCACCGCGCCGGGGATCTTCGCCGCCAGGTAGCTGGCCGCGCCGAGGAATGGCGCGTCCTGGGCACCGACCAGCACGAGGGTGGGGACCGAGATCGACGGCAATGCCTCGATCACGGTGGCGTCGTGCTGGGTGAGGATGCCACGGGCTGCCATGGCCACTCCGGCCGCCGAGGTGTGGTGCGACTGGTCGCGGCCGAGCGCGGCCAAGCCTTTGGCCTCAAGCCGCCGGGCCTGGCCGATGGCGTAGTCGTTCCAGTCCTGTCTGGCCTGGTCGTTCCTGAAGCCAGGACCGGTGTCACAGAGCACGAGCGCCGCCACCCGGTCCCGGTACCGCAGGTAGAACCTGAGCGAGAGATAGCCGCCGAGTGACAGCCCGCCGATCACGGCCCGCGCCAGGCCGGCCGCGTCAAGCAGCGCGGCCAGGTCATCGACAGCTGCATCGGCGGAGTACAGCTCCTGGTCGTGCGGTGCGTCGGAGCGGCCGTGGCCCCGCAGGTCCGGCGTGATCACCTGACGGTCAGCGGCGAGCGCGGGCACGTTGGGCGCCCACATGCGCGCTGAGCTGCCGAAGCCGTGACTGAGCAGCAGCGGCAATTGGTCCCCGGTGCCTGCGGTCTCGTAATAGAGCCGCACCCCAGCTCGGTCTAGATACGCCACCGTTCGTCCTTATCTGGGGATCTCTCGAAATGGCAGGTCACGGCTCAGGTCAGGTTCGCGGGGCAGGCCAAGGATCCGCTCACCGATGATCGTGTGCTGGATCTCGTCGGTGCCACCAGCGATCGAGATGCCGGGGACCGACACCAGGATCTCCGCGATCGTGCCGCCAAGTGGTGCGTCCGGCCGGCAAGCAGGCCAGACGCGCCGGCGATTGAACCGTGCAGCCGCGCCGACTGCCGGGCGATCTCGCTGCTGGCCAGCTTCCCGATGGAGCCTTCAGGGCCTGGTCGCCGGCCAGCCGCCCTGGCCTCCGCAGCTCGCTGGGCGGTGAGGCGCGCCGACATGGTCGCCTCGTGGAGCCGGGCTAGCTGCTGCCTCAGCACCGGGTCAGCAGCGACGTCGTTGGCTTTGGCCTGCGGGATCACCAGGTCAGGTCGCCCGGCACGCTGCGGATACCACTTGTGCGGCTCGCTGACCGCGGTTCGCTCCTCGATCGCCTCACGCCAGGCGCGGCCGCTCGGGTCCGCAGGCAATGGGGCCGGCCTAGACGCGGCCAGGCGCCGTTCGTGCGCCAGGATCGTTAGCGCGACTGCCCAGCCGCCGCCCAGCTCGCCGATCACGTGCTCGACTCGAGCCGAGTCGAAGAACACCTCGTTGAACGAACTGTGCCCGTTCATCTGCCGCAGTGGCCGTACGGTCACGCCGGGCTGGCGCATCGGCAGCACGAACGCCGTAATGCCGCGATGCTTGGGTGCGTCCCAGTCGCTGCGGGCCAGCAGCAGCCCGAAGTCCGCTGTCGCCGCGCCGGTCGACCAGACTTTCTGCCCAGTCACCAGCCAGTCGTCGCCGTCGGCGGTCGCCCTGGTGCTCAGCCCGGCCAGGTCCGAGCCCGCTCCCGGCTCGCTGAATAGCTGCACCCAGGTGATCTCGCCGGTCACCGTCGGCCTGATGAACAAGGACTTGAGCTCGTCGCTGCCATGCTCAAGCAGCACCGGAGCAGCCAGCGACATGCCGATGCCCTCAGGCAAACCCGGCACGCCGGCCGCGGCCAGCTCGGAGGCCACCACGGCCGCCGCCGCACCGCTCAGACCACGGCCGCACCAGGCAGTTGGCCAGGAAGGGCAGGCCCAGCCGGAGTCGGCCAGCAGCACGCGCCAGGCACGCAGGCTAAGCTCTGGATCCCAGTTGCCGGTCAGCCACTGCCTGAGCTGCCCCCTGATGGCGGGATCCACGTCGGCGGACATCGCTAGCGACCCTCGAAACGCGGCACCCGGCGCTCGGCAAACGCCCGCACGCCTTCGGCGAAGTCCGCCGTTGGCCAGAGCTTGTCCTGCTCGGCCAGCTCGCGCGCCATCGCGTCCTTGGCCCGCGCGGCCAGGCCGACCCGCATGGTCGCCCTGATCGCGCGCACTGCTAGTGGCGCGGCGGCGGCAAGCTCGGCGGCGAAGTCGTGCGCGGCCGCGCGCGGCTCGTCGGCTAGGCGGTCGGCAAGACCGATCCGCAACGCCTCATCGCCGCTCACCCGGCGTCCGGTGTAGAGCAGGTCCTGTGCGCGCTGCAGGCCGACGATGGCCGGCAGCGTCGCGCTGAGCGCGAATCCCTGATGCAACCCGATCTTGGCGAAGTTGGCCGCGAACCTGGCCTGCGGGCTCGCCACCCGGAAGTCCGCCGAGCAGGCCAGGCCAAGTCCGCCCCCGACGGCCGCGCCCTGCACGGCGGCGACCACCGGCAGCGGTGAATCGAACAGCCTGAGCGCCTCGTCATACAGCTGGCGCGCACCGCCACCGGCGACCTGGCCCGCTGATGAGCGTCCGGTGAAGTCGGCACCGGCGCAAAAGTGCTTGCCCTCCGAGCAGAGCACGATCGCCCGTGCCCCAGCCTCATCGGCCCAGCCATAGGCGTCAGCTAGCGAAGAAACCAGACCGGCGTCGAAGAAGTTGTCCGGTGGCCGGTGAACTTCGGCTGTCGCCACCAGCTCAGCGTCCACGCGAACGCCGACGTCACCGAACTCCGCACTGTCAAAGCCCTCGTCCATGACTGAGATCATGCCAGTTAGCCTGCGGTCAGCAGCGGACGGCTACTGGCCTCTCCGCATTCGAGGCCTGGTAGCCGTCGCCCACCAGCCAGGCGGTGGAGCAGGAGTGCCCAGCGATCGCGTTCAGGCTGTAGTTCAGGCCTGCCCCGAGTGGATCGCGGATCGGGCCGGTCACCCACTTGGTGCCGTTCCAGGTGATGGTGAGGCTGGTCTGCAAGCCGGTCGGCTTCGGCTCGTACGATCCGACCGCTACCACATCATGGCCAGAGAACGCCTGGACTGCCTCAAGGGTGCTGAACGAGCTGGCCGGGTAAGCGACCTTCATCCGGCGCCACGTGCGCCCGTTCCAGTGCTCAATCAGCGGCCCGCCCGCGTTGGTTGTCTGCGCCGACCCGACCGCCCAGGCGCTGGTCTTGGACAGCGCGCTGATGCCGTACAAGAACCCGCTATCGGCAGCGGGCAGACTCGGGATGCTGCTCCGTCGCCACCGGCTGCCATTCCAGGCCAAGATGCTCGGCACGCACTTGGTCTCCGTCGGGCAATAAAATCCGGTCGCCCAGACTTGCTTGGCCGAGGTCCCGGTCACCGCGCTCAGGAAAGTGCCCTTGGCCGGACCAGCCAGCTTCAGGCTGACCGCCTTCCACTTGGCGCCGTTCCAGTGCTCGATCAGCGCGTTGATGGCGTCGTGCGGGCCGGAAGCGCTGTACCCCACCGCCCAGATGCTTGTGGCTGACGACGCCCAGATGCCCTGCAGTAGGCTCTGGCTAGTGTCGCCGCCCGGCTTCGGACTGGCGACCGGCACCCACTTGCCGCCAGTCCAGTGCTCGATCAGGGCGCTGGTCACGCCCCCGCTCATGGCAGAACCGACCGCCCAGGCATCGCTCGCCGAGACGACCGAGATCGCGTTCAGTGCGTCGCTGACTGGCGCCTTGCCAGGATTGGGCGAGGCCACCTGAGTCCAGGTGGCGCCATTCCAATGGTCAACCAGCGTGCTGCCGCCAGCGCCAGCCGAGTCGAACCCGACGGCCCAGGCGTTGCAGGCCGAGACCACGCCAACGCCATTAAGCCTGGCGTTCGAGCCTTCCTGCGGCGGCTGCGTGATGTGCTGACACGGCGTTGCCGCACTATCGGTGGCAGCCAGGGCAGCCGTCGCAGCCGGAGCTGCCAGCATGACCGCTGCCGTCGTGGCCGCCGTCACGATCCTTGCCGTCCAGCGTGACGAGGGCATGCTTACCTCCATTGGGTTAAGGGTCAGCAGTGCACCGCGAGCGGAAGCTCGAAAGCCGCGTTTGTCCACGCGGCGCCCACTATCCACGCGGTCGAACACGAACTGCCAGCGACTGCGATGGCGTTGTAATTCTGGGCGGTGCCGAACGGATGCTGATTGGGCTGCCGTACCCACTTGCTGCCATTCCAGGTAAGGATCAGGGTCGTCTCGGGAGTCGCGCCTTCGTCGGTGCCGACGGCGACGGCGCTGTGCGCGGAGAAGTACGCCACCGAGCCCAGGTAGCTGTACGTCACGGCCGGGATGCTCACCCGGCGCCAGTCGTGGCCGTTCCAATGCTCGATGAGCGGCAGCTCCCACTTGTTGGACTTGGCCTGCAGCGAGCCGACCGCCCACGCGCTGTCCTTGGACTGAACGGCCACCGACTGAAACTCGCCGTTGGCGGCCGAGCTAATTGGCGGCGTCGCGGACTGCTGCCACTTCTTGCCGTTCCAGCGGTAGATGACGGGCCCGCAGCTGGTGTGGCTCTGGCAGTAATCGCCCACGGCCCAGATCTGCGAACGTGAGCTGCCAGCTATCCCGTTCAAGAAGGTCCCGTCGGTGGTGCCCTTCGGATTCTGGATAATCGTCGCTGACCACTTGGCGCCATTCCAGTGCTCAAGTATGCCGGCGCTAAAGCCGAACTGCAGACCCCACTGCCCAGACATTGCTGGGAGACGCCGCCCAGACGTTAACCAGTTCGGTCGAGCCGAACTTGCCGCCGGGATTCTTGCCGGCGACGGTCTGCCACTTCTTGCCGTTGTAGTGCTCGATCAGGGAAAAGTCCTGCAAGCCGATCTCGATCACGCCAACCGCCCAGACATCGGTACTTGAGATAGCCGTGGCCTGGATCAGATAGTCGTTATTGTTGGCCTTGATCGGGTTGGGGGACGCGACCGGGGCCCAGTCCTTGCCGTTCCAGTGCTCGACCAGCGTCCGCTGCCGATCTTGACCACTGACGCTGACCGTGCGGACGCCGACCGCCCAGGCATCGCAAGCCGACACGACGGCGACGCCGTACAGCGTGCTCGATGGCCCTTGCACCGGCGGCTGCGGGCCTTGCGTGCATGTCGCGGCGGTCGACGCGGCTAGCGCGGGTGCGGCTGACCCGAGAGCGACAGGTGCGGCCAAGGTCAGCGCGGTCGCCAGTATTGTCACCAAGCAGCGTGATGCGCGCATCCGGAACTCCTTTTCGGTTTATCAGCGCAATGGTACGCCGGGTACGAAATGTCCGATCAGCTTCAGCTGCGCGCACCGGCGAGACACGTCTCACCTGAAGTCGCGGCTGCGGGCAGCGGCGACTACCCGGAGCTTGCGCATGCTGGTCGCCAGCAGGCTGACCGCGCCGTCGAGTCGCTCCACCCGGCCGAAGATCAGCAGCGCGCTGGCGTTCACTCCCAGCTTGCGGTGCCGCTGCCAGACGTCTGGCGGGCAGATCACGTTCGCCATGCCGGTCTCGTCCTCCAGGCTGAGGAACACCACCCCGCGCGCGGTCCCTGGCTGCTGCCGGTGCGTGACCAGGCCGCCGACGCTGAGGTAGCTGTTGTTCTCTGCGTACCGCAGCGCGGCTGCGGTACGCACGCCGCGCTGCGCGAGCATCGGCCTGATGTGCTCGATCGGGTGCACCGCGCCGTAGGTGCCGGTCGCCCACATGTCAGCGAACGTCACTTCAGCTGGCGTCATGTCGGTAAGCCTCGGCACCGTCACCATGCTGGTCCCCGGCAGCTGACCAGGCCGGATCGTGGCCGCCGAGCCAGCCGCCCAGAGGGCTTCACGCCGAGTCAGCCCGAAGCAGCCAAACGCGCCCGCCGTCGCCAGCGCCTCAAGCGCGGGCCTGGCCAGCGCGGTCCGGCGGGCGAAGTCTTCAAGATCGGCGTAGGGCTGGCCGCCGCCGCGATCCGCTCGGCCGCTGCCTGACCGAGGTTGCGCACCTCGGCCAGGCCGACCCGGATAGCGGGCTGGCCTGGAACTGGCTTGCCGCCGCTGGGGACTGACCCGTGCGAGCTATTTTCGCTGTCGGAATTTTCGCGATCTTCCAGGATGGCGAGTACGCCGCTCGCGTTCACATCAACGCCGCGGACTTCGACGCCGTGCCTGCGGACATCGCTGATCAGGCTGGCCGGTGAATAGAACCCCATCGGCTGGGCCCGCAGCAGTGCGGCCGTGAAGGCGGCCGGGTAGTACCACTTCAGCCAGGCGCTGGCGTAGACCAGGTAGGCGAAGCTGATCGCATGCGACTCAGGAAAGCCGTAGCTGGAGAAGGCCAGGATCTTCAGGTAGATGTCCTCAGCCATGACGGTTGAGATACCCCGCTGCGCCATCCCCTCGATGAGGCGCGGCGGCAGTTCCTCGATGCGTTCTGGTGCTCGCTTCGAGCTCATCGCCTGGCGGAGCCGGTCGGCCTCGGTAGGGCTGAAGCCCGCGCAGTCCATCGCGATCTGCATCATTTGCTCTTGGAACAGCGGCACCCCGAGTGTCTTGCCAAGCGCGTGCCGCATCGACTCGTGCGGCAAGTAGGGCGGCTCCTCCGCCGTGCCTGCGTCGCATGTAGGGGTGCACCGAGCCGCCCTGGATCGGGCCCGGCCTGATCAGCGCGACCTCGACGACCAGGTCGTAAAACTGCTTCGGTGCCAGCCTCGGCAGCGTTGCCATCTGCGCGCGCGACTCGACCTGGAACACGCCGACGGTGTCGGCCTCGCCAGCATGTCGTAGACGCCGCGTCCTCCTGCGGGATGAGTGCAATCTCCACCATGCACGCGTGATGCCGGCCACTAGCTCGAAACAGTCCCGCAGCGCGGTCAGCATGCCGAGCCCGAGCAGGTCGAACTTGACCAGCCCGGCGTAGGCGCAGTCGTCCTTGTCCCACTGCAGCACGCTCCGGTTCGGCATCCGGGCCCACTCGACCGGGCAGACCTCGGCGACCGGCCGGTCGCAGATCACCATGCCGCCCGAGTGGATGCCCAGGTGGCGTGGCAGCCGCTGCATCCGCGTCGCCAGCTCGCCGACCTGATCGGGGACGCCTCCTCAGGCGGCACCGGCTGGCCAGCCGCGTAATGCCGCGGGCCGACCTGCTTGGACCATTGGTTTTGCTGCTCGGGCGAGTAGCCGAGCGCGCGGCCCGCGTCCCTGATCGCCATCCGGGGTCGGTACGTGATCACGTTCGCTACCTGCGCGGTCCGCTGCCGGCCGTAGGTGCGGTAGACGTACTGGATCACCAGCTCGCGGCGCTGATGCTCGATGTCCAGGTCGATGTCCGGCGGGCCGTCCCGGCCGGCCGAGAGGAACCGCTCGAACAACAGGCCGTGCTGCACCGGGTCGACGCTGGTGATCCCGAGCGCATAGCAGACCGCCGAGTTCGCTGCCGAGCCCCGTCCCTGACAGGCGATGCCCGCCTGCTCACAGTAATTCACGATGTCGTGCACGATCAGGAAGTAACCGGCGAAGCCGAGCTGATCAATGACCTCAAGTTCGTGGTTGATCTGACGGTAGGCACCTGGGATGCGTTCAGCACCCGGATCGCCGTACCGCTCTGGTGCCTTGCGTGCGACGAGGGTGCGCAGATAGCTCATCTCGCTCTGCTCGCCTGCTGGCACCTGGAAATCCGGCAGCCGAGGCGCGATCACGCTGAAGTCGAACGCGCATTGCCTGCCAAGCTCGGCCGTCCGCTCAAGCACTCCCGGGTACCTGCGTAGCTTCCTGGTCATCTCCAGGCCCGATCGCAGGTACGCGGTGCCTGCCGCGGCGAGCCAGCCATCCATCTCAGCCAGGCTGCTCCTGGCCCTGATCGAGGCGAGGACCTGAGCCAGCTTGGCGTCGGCCGGAGTCGCGTAGTGCACGTTGTTGGACGCGACTACGCCGATGCCGACGCGCTGAGCGAGTCCGAACAGCGCGTCGTTCTGCTCGTCATCGATTGGCTGATCGCTGGCAGATCAGTTCGGCCACCACGTTCTCCTGGCCGAATAGTTCGATCAGCGCGCGCAGCTCAGCCTGCGCCGCGTTGGCCGGCGAGACGCTTCCTGTCAGTGCCGTTCGAACGGCACCCTTGCGGCAGCCAGTGAGAATGACCCAGTGCCCGTCGTGCGCGCCGGCCAGCTCGGCGAGATCGTAAAGCGGCCTGCCCTTCTCACCGCCCGCCAGCTGCGCAGCGCTGATCACCTGACACAGCCGCCGGTATCCCGCCGGATCGCGGGCAAGGACAAGGAGATGATTGCCATCAGGATCGGGCACCCCGGTGCGGCCGGTCTTCCTGGTCAAGCTGAGCTCGGCCCCGAACACAGTAGCCACGCCAGCCACCTGCGGCGCGGGGCTTGCCCCTGGTCCAGCCGTCTCCTGCCCGTGCACGCTCTGCCAGGGATCAAGGCCGCGCAGCCTAGCCGCCTCCTGAGCGAACTGCGGCACCCCGTACATGCCGTCGTGATCGGTGATAGCGATCGCGGCCAGTCCGAGCTTCGTCGCCTGGGCGATCAGCTCACGCGGCGAAGAGGCACCGTCAAGGAAGCTATAGGACGAGTGACAGTGCAGTTCAGCCCAGGCAACCGGGGCCGGTGGTAGCTCCTGGGCCGGTGGTAGCTCCTGGGCCGGTGGTAGCTCCTGGGCCGGTGGTAGCTCCAAGGCCGATGGTAGCTCCTGGGCCGGTGGTAGCTCCAGGGCCGGTGGTAGCTCCAGTGCGCTCAATCCGGGCGAAGGCGACCCGGCTGGCGGCTCGGGCGGCTCGGGCGGCTCCGCACCCTGCTGCCACGACAAGCGCTGCTCGAACTCGCGCCATGGCGTCGGCGGATTGTGCCAGCCCATCGTCACCCCTGCGCCGCAGCCTAGTTTTCGATACTACGTTCGATACTAGACCAGCGCGAGCCGGGTGAGCGTCAGAGGTAAAGACCGGCGCCGAGCCAATCTCCGACCCGCGTCGTGGGCCAAAATCCCCGGACCGGGCGCTACCTCGGCTCGTGCCGGAGAGTTCCGGGCTCGTGCCGGAGAGTTGCCGCCTGACGGAGCGCCGCCGCTGTCGTGCCGGAGAGTTCCGGGCTCGTGCCGGAGAGTTGCCGCCTGACGGAGCGCCGCCGCTGTCGTGCCGGAGAGTTCCGGGCTCGTGCCGGAGAGTTGCCGCCTGACGGAGCGCCGCCGCTGTCGTGCCGGAGAGTTGACGACGCCCTGGCGGAGTATTGTCGCCTGGCGGAGCCTTGACCGCGCTATGTGCCGACAATCCTCCGCCAGGCGACAACACTCCGGGCAACCGCCGAGAACTCTCCTTCACGCCGGGCCAGCCACCACCAGACCAGCCACCACCACGCCAGCCACCACCACGCCAGCCACCACCACGCCGGGCGAGCGTCAGGTGGTAGCCGGGGCGGCGGCGCGTGTGACTGGCTGGTCGTCTGTTGCCGTCAATGGCTGGGCGATCTCTTCTAGGCTCTTCCGCTCGGCCTTGACTCCGAGGAACGTCTCCACCAAGCCGGCGGCGATCATCAAGAGCGCACCGATCGCGAACGCGAGCACGGTCTTGCTGACCTGGCCGCTGCCGACTAGTGAGGAGAACAGCAGCGGCCCGGTGATACCGCCCGCCGCCGTGCCGATGGCGTAGAAGAACGCGATGGCCAGCGCCCTGGTCTCCATCGGGAAAACCTCACTGACCGTCAGGTAGGCCGAACTGGCGCCAGCCGAAGCGAAGAAGAGCACCGCGCACCAGCAGGCCGTCATCGTGAATGCGCTGAGCAGGCCCCGGTCGAACAGATAGGCGGTAACCAGCAGCAGGCCGCCAGAGATCAGATAGGTGCCAGCGATCATAGGCTTACGGCCGATCACGTCGAAGAACCTGGCGAGCACGAGCGGCCCGAGCAGGTTACCGACCGCGATCACCGCGAAGTAGTAACCCGGATTGGTGGTCACATGGAAGAACGTGGCCAGGATCTGGGCGTACCCGAAGGTGATCGCGTTGTAGAGGAAGGCCTGGCCAATGAAGAGGGAGAAGCCGAGCACGCTGCGGCGCGGGTAGCGCAGGACCATGGTCTTCGCGATGGTGCCGAAGCCGATGGTCTTGCGCTGCCTGATGGTGATCGACTGATCCACCTGAGCCAACTGCTCACCAGTCTCTCGCTCGACCCGCTGCTCGATGCCAGCCACGAGATCCTCAGCATCCTTGGCGTGTCCGTGGATGAACAGCCAGCGCGGGCTCTCCGGCACGTTCCGCCTGACGAGCAGGACGGCCAGACCGAGCACTACCCCGAGTCCGAAGCACAGCCGCCAGCCGACGCCGACCGGAAGGTCGTTAGTCGCTGGCACGGTCAAGATGGCGCCGAACGCGGCACCAGCCCAGTACGTGCCGTTAATAATGATGTCGATCCTGCCCCGGTGCCTGCTCGGGATCAGCTCATCGATCGCGGAGTTGATCGCGGCGTACTCACCGCCGATGCCGAATCCGGTGAGGAACCTGAACAGGAAGAACCACCACGGCGCGAACGAAAGTGCGGTCAGCGCGGTGGCGATCAGGTAGGTGCCAAGGGTGATCATGAACAGCTTCTTGCGGCCGAACCTGTCGGTCAGCCAGCCGAAGAACAGCGCGCCAAGGCACGCCCCGGCCACGTAAGTCGCCGCGCCGAAACCGGACACCTGAGCTTGGGTAATGTGCAGTCCGCTGCCTGGTTTACCGAGCTGACCTGAGATATTGCCGACGATGGTGACTTCCAGGCCATCGAGCACCCAGACCGTGCCGAGTCCGATCAGGATCATCCGGTGCCATCGTGACCACGGCAGCCGGTCTAGCCGGGCAGGCACTTTCGTCGTCGCCGTTCCGGTCTGAACCTCGCTCACTGCGGCCTCCGCTGTCCCTGATGCACAGAAAGCCGTGGACTTCCCGGTCGAGTCAAGGTCAAACGAGCCGCTTGTGACGCTAGGGCCGCTGACAGCCAGGGTCAGCACGCGCCTTGAGTATTGAGGCTTAGGCTCGGCCGATCGCCGCCGGCGACTGCTCGCTCTCGTCGGCTGTCGCCCGCCTGACCAGGCCGGTGACGTCGGCGAGCGAGTTGGGGATGCCTGACGAGCGCACGACACCGGTGTCATCGACGACAACGCAGAACGGAGTTCCCCTGATCGCCAGGCGCCGGGAGATCTCGCGATCGTGCTGGACGATGATGCGGTCGGCATTGATTCCCGCGTAGGCTGTCCGCCCGGCTTCGTCGGTGACGAGGGCCAACTCGAACGCCGGATGCAGCGGCTCGGTCAGGTCCCTGGCCGCAAGAGATTCGCCCAGCCTGCGGCACGGCCCGCATTCGGCGTCCATGAAGATCACGATCAAGCCATCCCCGGCCGTAGCCTGGGCCGCCCGTCCGGCATCCGCACTTGCGCCCAGTAGCGGCGGAAAGACGCTGCCGATCGCGGGGCCACCGGGAAATCCTGTGTTAACAGAAACCGGTTCAGCCTCGCCTATCAGCGCGGTCAGTTGCTGAACTCGTCTGGATAGTCCGAGCACCAGCACAGTGAGCCCCAGAACGACGAGCCAGAGCATGACGAATAGTGCTATCCAGCTTCCCGCCACGTTTGTCCTCTCCAGGAGCGCCAATGAGCAGCCAGATTCGCTAGCAGGCCAGGCAGCAGCGCCAGGTGCCGCGCCGCGTCGGGCCCCGGGCGCGCGCTGCGCCACGCCTCCCAGCCGACTCGCGCGCACCGCGCCGCGCCGACGGCGACCAGCACGGTCAGCGGTACCGGCACCAGCTTCCACCCGACCGGCACCGGCCAGGTCCGAGCGGCCCAGCCGGTCCAAAGCGAAAGCCCGGCCGCCGGTCCGGCACCGATGAGGCCCGCGATGGCGGCCAGCAGAATGTTGCGGCTGAACAGACTCCACGAGATAGGACTTTCGGCGAAGCCGCAGCCGCAGTCGAAACGCCTGCCGTGGAGCAGATTCCAGGCGACAGCGAGCGCGAAGGCAGTAAATAATGCTGCCGCGATAAACGCCATTAATGCTGGCTGGATCCCAAAGGCGAGTGCGGCGCCAACTGCTATCTCACACCAGGGCAGCAGCGCAGCTCCGACCGGCACGAGCCGGTCAGGAACAATACCGTACCGACCGAAAACCTCGGTACCGTACGCACGGTTGCTGACTTTAGAAAATCCCGCAGCCAAAAGGACTATCGCCAGTAACCATCTACTGGCAAGGAGCAGATAAATCATCTCACCGCCGCCAGCTCGCCTTCGGAGATCCGCAGGTCGGTGCCAGACCTCGGCACCGCAGGGGTCAGGTGCAGTAGTTGATCAGGTCCGCGCCATCGCTCGAGGCGCAATAGAAACCGTTGTAACCGCAACTCTCGATGAAATAGCACCAGTACCCAGATGAGCAAGGTCCGCCGCAGTGGCCCACGGCCAGCAGCTCATACCCACAGCATGAGTCTGGATTTTCCTTGCGTTGAGTGCGAACCGGCCTGCCTTTGAGGTTTACGACCGGTGCCTTGGCTACCTCCTTGGCATTCGCCGAAGTTGCTCCGAACATCTCCACGAGCCCCAGGCCCGCAGTGGCGAGGATACCGACTCCTCCCGCGCGCCGTAACGCTACCCGCCGAGAGATAAGCGACTTCCGGGGCGTGGCCTCTTGCCCGTTAATCTCTGCGGTCATCTACACTCCCTTCCGCGACACTTAATAATCATTTACGCCACCTACCGCTGGCGCATATTAAAAAGTATTATACTTGACTGCATATTCACGGGGCAAGAGGCTAAGCGCCAAAGGCCGCACATTATAATCAGGCATATGTTTATAGCAAATGAGATACCTGGTATCAGGACCAATCCATTACCAGAGCGTGCCTATGGTCGCGATTCCGCTTCTTTACGGATCAACCTGGCACGTAACGGACAGGCGGTGACTAGCTCGCCGATAGCTCGCGGATCATCAGGTGCTCCACGTCCTGCGGGTTACCCGGCCTGGTGTCAGTCAGCTCAGTGGCCTTGAAGCCCATCCGCTCATACAGGACCCTGGCCCGCTCGTTGGCGTCGAACACCCACAGCAGCACTGCTGGCGCACCCGCGGCCGCGGCCTGGTCGATCACGGTCTGGACCAGCAGCCGTCCGACGCCAAGCCCGCGCGCGGCTGGACTGACCCACATGGCCACCAGGTGCCAGGCACCGGGGAAGTCCGTCGAGCTGACGACGTGGCCGGGCAGCGCGGTTACCGTGCCGGCCGGAGCGCCGTCCCGCCAGGCCAGAAAGCTGGGCGCCGAGGCGAGTCGCTGCCGCCAGACCTGCTCGTTCAATTCGGCTTCCCGCTCCAGGGTCGAGAAGAAGGCCTCAGGAGACTCCGTCAGCGCGGCCAGCCTGACCTCGCGATAGCTCTCCCAGTCATCAGGGCTGACCAGCCGCACTTGAGCCGGACTTGGTGCCGTTACGTCCGCCATCTCCGCAGCCTGCCGGATCAAGGTGGCCGGAGGCAAGGCAATAACCGCGGGCACCCGCTGAGGCTGGCACCGGCTGAGGCTGGCACCGGCTGAGGCTGGCACCCGCTGAGGCTGGCACCCGCTGAGGCTGGCACCCGCTGACGCTGGCACCCGCTGACGCTGGCACCCGCTGACGCGGGCACCCGCTCACGCTGGCACCCGCTGACGCTGGCACCGACCGACAGGCCATGATTGTGCTGTGCCATCGCCCAAGCCGCAGCCCCAGCCGCAGCCCCAGCCAAGGATCGCCGCATGAGCCCCGGCCCGCACGCCGGTCCGCACGCCGGTCCGCACGCCGGCCCGCACGCCGGCCCGCATGCCGGCCCGCTTGCCCTCGTCGGCAGCGGCGAGTACTTGCCGGTGATGACCGCGGTCGAAGGCCTCTTGCTCACCGGACGCGCGCCCCGCTACGTGCAACTGCCCACCGCCGCCGCCCAGGAAGGCGAGCGGAGCCTGAAGCATTGGCTGGATCTAGGTGCCGCCCAAGCCGATCGCCTCGGGGTCGAACAGGTGCCGGTCCTAGTCCGAGACCGCGACGAAGCCGACGACCCGGAGCTGGCCGACCTGATCAAAGGTGCCGGACTGATCTACCTGTCCGGCGGCAGCCCCACCTACCTGGCGCAGACCCTGCGCGGCAGCAAAGTCTGGGCGGCGATCCTCGCCGCCTGGCAGCAAGGCTCGGCGCTGGCCGGCTGCTCAGCCGGCGCGATGGCGCTGACCGGCTGGGTCCCGGCGATGCGAGCGCTGCATCGCGACCCTGACCCCGGCCTTGGCGTACTGCCCAGCCTGCGGGTGCTGCCGCACTTCGACAAGATGCTCGGCTGGGTACCTGACCTGCTAACCCGGGCCCTACTGCACGCCCCGGACGGCACCACCGTGCTCGGCATCGACGAGGACACGGCACTGGTAGATCTGAGCGGCACCGGCCGCACCTGGCAGGTGCACGGGCGTCAGCAGGTGTGGCTGCTCGCCGACGGTCCACGCCGTCCCTACCCAGCTGGCGAAACCATCAATACTTAACGCACAGCCCACGCGAACTGCCCTGTGCAGCTCAGTCGTAGCTGGCCTCGATCAACCAGCCGTTGTCCTTGACTATCGCTAGCCATGCGCTGCCGTCGACAGTCACCAACTGGAATCGCGCTTTCCTGCAGGCTCGCACTGGGTCCCACCAGCGTTCAGTTACTGGCCAGGGTCCGGTCCACGCGGTGATCGCCACCAACGGCCCGCCATCCACAGAAAGCAACGCAGGCTCACCCGACACCTCCCCCCGTCCGGTGACGACCACTGGCGTACCCGCCGCGGCTACCACCTTGGCCGGTCGCGGCGTTGGAAAGACCGTGGCCGGGGCGGGTGCCGGTAGCTGCCCAGGCCACGGTCGGTCGGCGGGCCGGGTGATCGCCCGTACGTCGCCAAATGGCACCAGTTGCGCCTGCTCCCCCGGCCCGCGCCCGCCAGTGAGCACCGGGTAAAGCACCGCGTCATGACCGAGCATCGCCTGGACCCTGACCGCCGCCCGAGCAACCCGGTCGCTGATGACCTCGTCCCCCCACAGCCCGAGCTGGCGGCCAAAGCTGCGCACCAACTGATCAGGAACCAGCCGAAGCAAGCAGATCCCGCCCGGCTCGATTCCTTCATCGCCGCTCCCCGCGGCACTGGTTCGCCAGCCGTCGAGCTGCCAGCGGACGCGTTCGGCTACCGCCAGTTCAGAAAGCAGCCCGTCGTGCCGCCAGAGTCTGCTGATCTCCTGGCCGTTGTCGCAAATCGCCTGGATCTGCAACCGGACGCAGGCCAGCCCTTTGCCGGCGAGCTTGGCGTGCATTGAAGCCGCGAGTGACTTCGCGGCGAACACCACGTGCTCTGACTGTTGCGCCGGAGGGTCGAATTCCAGTTCGACGGATACGTCCGCGAGCGGCGGGCGAGCGGCTAGCGGCCGTGGATCGAGCCCTCGCGCCAGCCGGTGCGCAAGCAAGCCTGGCGGGCCGAACCGGTTTCCTACGTCGGCTATCGACAGCCCGGCGAACTCCCCCACCATCCGCATCCCTAGCCGGATCAGCAGGTCAGCCAGTTCGCTATCGCCAAGGACAGTGACCATGCGCGGCGCCAGATAAGCCGGTGTACCACCCGGCGGCACCACCACGATTGGCTCACTCGCCGGCTCAGCCGATTTGCCCGCCGCCCCGGTCACCTCGCCGGTCAGCGTGTCTATCGGGGCCGGCCTCTCCCCGAGGGTGAGCGCGTCACGCGACGCTAGCAGCGCGGCGAACATGCTGTCCGCTACTCCGAGCCCGCACTCGAATCCGAGCCCCGACACGGTCACGACGATCTTTCGCGCGAGTTCGCACTCCCCGCCGAAGTACCGCGCCGGCCCGCGAACATTGAACGCGCAGATGCCAGGCCGCAGCACCTCGATCCGTGGGCAAAAATCCTGCACCGCTGCCACGACCGGCTCGAAAGCCCGCGCCGCCGGTGCCGGTGCCGGTGCCTGGTCGGGTGGCGGCCAGGCCGGACAGCGCACGACAAGAACTCTGGACTGGCGACTCATGGTGCTCGTCATCCCATGCTCGCCGCGAGCTGGCCGTAGGCAAATCCAGTCCCTGGCCTGGTGTCCGCTTCCGGCGGAGCTGAGCCTGCCCGAAGATCATCAGTGACCTGAGCGATGGTGCCGTCCGGTCCCGGCAGCCAGAGCCAGCGCGACCGAGAACGCGCCATGCCGCCTCGGCCGTCGGCCACCACCTGGACCCGGCGTGCGCGCAGCCGACCATGTCCCGACCCGATCCCGACCCATTCCTGGTGAGCGATGCGCAATCTCACCTGCGCGCCATCCCAGGCACCCGCTATCAGCAACACAGCGCCGTATCGCCTGACCGCGGCTTCCAGCTTGCGCCTGGTCTGCGCCGATGGCCGGTCTGGCGGTCGCAGCAGCACCAGGTCACAGCCGTCGAGCAGGGAAGAGACGACGTGCGGCCAGTTAGGCCCCAACTCAGGGACCAGCAAAAGCCTGGCCGGGTCAAGGCCGGCCCCGGCGGCCGCACTCACCCCGAACTCAGCTATCCCTGCCGCTGCGCACCAGGCACCCGCATCGACCGGGCCAGCGGCCAGCGCCAGGCAGAGCATGCTCCAGTCACCAGCCGCCACCACCGAGCCGCGCTGGAACGCACCCAGCGGCAAAAGCTCGCTGAGTGCAGGCAGGACCGGCAGCAAGTCCGCGCCAGCGACCGTCGCTACGTCCGAGCCGATCTCCCGCCCGGCCCTGACCGCCCCATTCGCTCGGAGGGTAATCAGCCGCAGGCCAAGCAGGTCAGCTCGGTCCTCGTCAGCCGAGTCATCCGACGAGACCGGCATCGAGGCAACCTGCGCGCCAACGGCTCCCATGGAGTCACTATCGAACAAATTTTCGACTAAATCAAGCCGACACGATCGCTCTCCTGTGCCGTCGAAGCGGACGCGCCGCCGGTGACGAATTAACTGATCAGGAACACCGGATAGCCGGGTGCGATGGCACGCAGCTTGGCATCAGGAGCGTTGGCGTCGACTCCATCGAAGAAGACGCCGACCTCCATCTTCCAGCGCTTCAGGTAGCTGCGCAGGATCTCGGGCTTCTGGTCATCGCCCAGCTCACTCGCGGTGAACTTCTCGACCTTCTTGCCGACCCTGAGCTCACCGCCGCCAGCCACCCGCAGGTTACGAACCCATTGCGTCTGGCCGCGAGGAGCCACCAGGTAACGGTGACCGTCGTAGGTGAGCACGTTCACCGGATTAGCACGCCACTCCCCCGATGTACGGCCGCGAACGTAGAGCACCCGGCTCCCCCAGACGCTCAGCCCGCGCCTAGTGAGGGCGGCCACCGTTCCATTGAACAGGCCGTTCACTCGCTTACCTAGCGGCGAGGTCGGCATGACATACCGTGGCGCTTCGTTCGCGGACATTGATGGCTCCTTGCGCGAGTAACTGTGAGCGGCGCTCTCCATATAGATCAGTGTGCACCAATCACCGTGGAACCGTCAAGAGCACCGCTCACTTTCAGGAGCAATGATCGAGTTCTTGTGCAAGAGCTGCCCGCTCAGAATTACTCAACGCAGCACGGCCCGATGGCCATCACCACCGGGCCGCAGCTGACCGGAACGACCTTGCTGACTACCGCCGCAGCGGACTATCGCCGCCTTGGCTTGTCAGCCATCCCTTCACCTTCGTTGTGAATCTCGATCCGCTCCTTGCGGATCTCGCCGCTGACCGTCTTGTCCTCTTCGACTTTCTTGACGGACAGCCGCACCCGCTCGACCGGCACGGTCTCCTTGGAGATGATCGGGCGCGCCTCGTGCAGGATGATCTCCTGCTCGCCTTCGGCTAGGTCGGAGCTGACCCGGTCATCCTTGGTGATCGGCACTCGCTCGACCTCGTACTCCTCGTGGAAGACCTTGATCGTCTGCTGCATCGGCTCGGCTTCGACGTGCTTGTGCAGCGTGACCCGGCCGGTCTCCCTCGTCTCGAGGTTCACCGCGATTCGCTCTTCCGACCTGATAAGCCACTCAGTTGGTGACTGCGCCGAAGCTGGCGTCCGCGATGACATCGAGGTGTCCTGCTGCCCAGCCTGGCCGGCCGGAGTCGCCTTTCCAGGCTGCGCCGTCCCTGGCTGAGCCATGGCTGGCTGAGTCAGGCCCGATTGTGCCGGGCCTGACTCAGTACCTCGACCCTGCGCCTGCGGTGGCACGCTGAGGCCGAAGTAGTTCCTGAGTTCTTCCTCTTGATCGATCGACATGTGCCGATCAACGTTGAGGTCAGGTTCCTGCAGAATCTTGTCCGAGTCGAACGGGACGGTAACCCCGCCCGTGCTCGTCATGCTGCTCCCGCTGAGCGGTACGAAGTGAAGTCCTTTGCTGGACCTGATCCTCGCCCAACTCGGCGTTCCGTCGACGTCGTCGCGGAACACCTGCTCGATCGTGCCAACTGCCTGGCCGGCTGGATCGATTACCGGTGCACCCACGAGCTGATCAGCGTGCATCGTCATGGTGATTTCCCCCCGTGTGGCTTATGCCGCGTTACAAACCTCCCGCGTAGCTAACGCTGATTGCGGTAACCGCCAACGGCGCACCGCAGCGGACATCAGCTGCCACTGTTAACAGATTGTAACTGTGACCATGCACATTGTGATAGAGCAGAATTGCCTGGACATCCTGATAGCCGCATGGTCGCCCGCACGTCGTCGTACCCCCTCGGTGACAGCGGCCAGCACAAACCCGCGCAGACGATCCGGCAGCCCCCCGCAAACAGCTGCGGCTGGCCGAAACACCCGGGCAACTAAGTTGAAATGAAAACCGTTTTCATAGTAGGTTCCTGATCACGGTAGGGCGGAGACGCAGGGGTCAGCGCGGGCACCAGCGGATGCCAGGTCGCGCGGTCAGTGCGGATGCCGGGTCAAAGAGTTGCGAAGTCGACGAACAGGAGTGCAGGTGCGAATCAGAGGCGCGGGGACTGGCCGAGACACCGGGACTGGCCGGGGCACCGGGACTGGCCGGGGCACCGGGACTGGCCGGGGCGTGGCGGCATTGGCGGCTGGCCGGGGGGCGGTGGTGGCGCTGGCGGTGCTGGCGGGCTGCGGTATGGCGGGCTGCAGCACGGCGAGCGGCACGGATGCGACTACCACTGGTTCCCGGGTAATCCAGGTGGTCGCGGCGGAGAACTTCTGGGGCAGCATCGCCAGCCAGATCGGCGGCAAGCACGTGCAGGTAGTCAGCATCATCACCAACCCGAATACTGACCCGCACAGCTACGAGCCCACGGCGGCCGACGCCAAGGCGATTGCCGGGGCCCAGTTCGTGATCGAGAACGGGATCGGCTACGACCCGTGGGCCGGGCGACTGCTCGGCGCCGACAACGGCACTCAGACCGTGCTCAACGTGGGGACTGTGGTCGGCGTCAGCGCCGGAGCTAATCCTCATCGCTGGTATAACCCGACCGACGTGCAGCAAGTCATCAAGCAGCTGGTGGCCGACTACAGCCGGCTCGACCCGGCCGATAAGGGATACTTCGCCAGGCAGTGGACTAAGTTCAACACGGTTGGCCTGAGGCAGTATCACGCGCTCATCACGGCTATCAAGCGCAAGTACGCGGGGACGCCGGTCGGCGCATCGGAGTCGATCTTCGCGATGCTGGCACCCGCGCTCGGGCTCAAGCTGATCACTCCCTACTCTTTCCTGAAGGCGATCAGTGAAGGTACCGACGTGTCAGCGGCCGACAAGCTGACCATCGACAACCAGATCAAACATTGTCTTATCAAGATTTACGTCTACAACAGCCAGAATGTCACCCCCGATGTCCAGGCGCAGCTCACGGCGGCGAAGGCCGCGCACATCCCGGTCGCGACCATCACCGAGACCCTTGCTCCGCCGCAGGACAGCTACCAGGAGTGGCAGGTCAGGCAGCTACGAGGGATCGAGGCAGCACTCGCGATGGCAGCAGCAGGGCGATGAGCTGGATCCGGGGCACGGCCGCATCCTCGCCGCCGACACAGGCACCAGCACCAGCACGTACCGACGAGATCGCGGTCAGGTTCGATCGCGCCGCCGTGCATATCGGCGGTCGTACCATCTGGTCTGACGTGAGCTTGCAGGTCGCCCAGGGCGAGTTCCTGGCCGTGCTCGGGCCTAACGGTGTCGGTAAGTCGACATTGGTCAAGGCCGCGCTCGGCTTGGTCGGCCTGTCGGCCGGCACCGTGACGGTGCTCGGGCAACCAGCCGGGCAGGCCGGCAAACAGATCGGCTACCTGCCACAGCGCCGCAACTTCGAGGCCGGCCTCCGGGTGCGCGGTATCGACATCGTCGGCCTCGGCAGCGACGGTGAACGCTGGGGCCTGCCACTCCCCTTCGGCAACCGCTACCTGCCAGCCCGGCGAGCCGCCGCAGCCAGGATCAAGGAAGTAATCGAACTTGTTGGCGCGACGGCCTTCGCCGGCCGGCCGATCGGCCAGGTCTCCGGTGGCGAGCAGCAGCGCCTGCTGATTGCCCAGGCGCTAGTAAAGCGACCCAGGCTGCTGCTGCTCGACGAGCCGCTCGACAGCCTCGACCTGCCCAGCCAGGCTTCGGTCGCGGCACTGATCGAACAGATCTGCCGCGAGCATCGGGTCACCGTCATGCTAGTCGCCCACGATGTGAACCCGATCTTGCCGTACCTGGACCGGGTGGCCTACGTGGCCCGCGGCGGCGCGGTCTGCGGCACGCCCGACGAAGTGATCAGGTCCGAGACCCTGACCGACCTGTACCGGACGCCGGTGGAGGTGCTGCAGGCATCCGATGGCCGACTCGTGGTCGTCGGTGAGCCTGAGGCCCCGGCCAGGCACACGGATCGGCATGGTGAGCACGCGCTGCCGGTCCAGCCGTGGTGAGCCAACCGTGCTGAGCCAACCGTGCTGACCCCGGCGGTGCCGACCGGTCTGAGCTGGAACCTGGCCAGCGACTATCACCAGCTTTTCCAGTACCAGTTCATGGTGAACGCGTTCCGCGCTGGCACGATCGTCGCGGTGACGGCGGGCGCGCTTGGCTGGTTCATGGTGCTGCGCAGGCAGTCCTTCGCCGGGCACACGCTGGCCATCGTGTCGTTCCCCGGCGCGGCCGGGGCGACGTCTGCTCGGGATCAGCGCCACGGCCGGCTACTTCGCGGCCGCGATCGCCGCCGCCATCGTGATCGCCGCCGTACCGCGCTCGCTCGGCGGCCAGGCGCGCAGCAGCGAGTCAGCCGTGATCGGCACCGTGCAGGCCTTCGCGCTGGCCTGCGGCGCGCTGTTCGTCAGCCTGTACGGCGGGTTTCTCGACAGCCTGACCAACCTGCTGTTCGGGTCGTTTCTCGGCATCTCGACCAGCCAGGTGCTCACGCTACTGGCCGTCGCCGTGATCGCGCTGGCGGTGCTCGCCCTGATTGCCAGGCCGCTATTTTTCGCAACTGTCGATCCTGACGTCGCGGCGGCGCGCGGAGTGCCGGTACGGATGCTGGGGACGGTCTTCTTGGTCTTGCTCGGCTGCGCGGCCGCCGAGGTCAGCCAGATCACCGGGGCGCTGCTGGTATTCGCACTGCTGGTGATGCCGGCCGCCACCGCGCAGCAACTGACCGCGCGGCCACTGGCGAGCTTCCTGCTGACCATCGGGCTTGGCCTGCTGGTCGCGTGGCTCGGACTCGGGGTGGCGTACTTCTCGATCTATCCGGTCGGCTTCTACATCACGACCTTCGGATTCGCCGGCTATGTGCTGGCGGCAGGCGGCCGAACGACGCGAACTCGGCTGACGGCGGTGACTGCCCGATGATTACGAAAATAACCAGCGCGCATCAGGTCGGCGTCCACGCGCTGGTCGCCGCCGGGCCGATCACCGGACTTGAGCACATCGCGGCTCAGCCATTCTTGCGGTACGCGTTCATCGCCGGTGCCGCGATCGCCGCCGCGGCCGGTCTGGTCGGCTATTTCGTCGTGCTGCGCTCGCAGGTCTTCACCGGTGACGCGCTCAGCCACGTGGCGTTCACCGGCGCGCTCGCGGCCCTTGCGGCCGGGGCCAACCTGCTCATCGGGCTGTATGGCGCGTGCGTCGTGGTCGCGCTCGCGATGGCAGCGCTAGGCCGTCGCGGTCAGGCCGATGACACCGTGATCGGTAGCGTGTTCGCCTGGATCCTCGGCCTCGGCGCGCTGTTCCTCACCATCTACACCACCTCATCAAGCGGCGCCAACGGCACCTCGGGGGTGAACGTGCTCTTCGGCACCATCTTCGGCCTGTCCGCCCAGCAAGCCGTCACGGACACAGCCGTCTGCGCCGGGGTCTGCCTAGTGATGATCGTGATCGCCCGGCCACTGCTGTTCGCCAGCATCGACGCGGCGGTAGCCGCAGCCCGGCGGGTCCCGGTGCGGCTGCTCGGATTCGTGTTCCTGGGCTTGGTCGGCGTCACGGCGGCGGCGGCCACCCAGGCGGTCGGTGCCCTGCTGCTGCTCGGCCTGATCGCAGCACCCGCAGGTGCGGCGCAGCGACTGACCACCAGGCCGCTGCGCGGACTCTGGCTGTCAGCCGGGATCGCCGTGGGATCGTTGTGGTGCGGCTTGCTGCTCGCCTACGCCGTGCCGCAACTGCCGCCAAGCTTCGGCATCCTGGGCGCAGCCACCCTCGTGTACTTGCTCGCGTTCCTGCTGACTGCGCCGGTCTATCGCGGATTCGCGAGTGCTGCGGTAGCACTCGCGAATCCGCGGTCAGGCGGCTGACGCCGCGATTGCCTCAAGGCGGTCGGCGAACTCGGCAGCGGTGTTGGGGCGGGCGGCCGGGTTCGGATCGATCGCTGCCGCGATGACGTCGCGGACGTCGGCTGGCAGGTTCTCAGATACCACCGGCGGATGGCTGAGCACCCGGCGCATCGCCACCATCGTGTTGTCCGATGGCAGGTCGCCGTACAGGCCGACCCCAGTCAGCGCCCGGTGCAAGGTGGCACCGAGAGCGAAGATGTCGGTACCGCGGGACGGCTGCTCGCCCCGGATGATCGCCGGGTCCAGATACTCAACCGAGCCAGCCGAGCCGAGACCAGTGACCGTCAGGCCCGGAGTCAGCAGCTGGGACAGGCCGAGGTCGCTGAGCTTGGCGCCGTCATCAAGCAGCATGACGTTGCCTGGCTTGATGTCGTTGTGCGCGATACCGGCCTCGTGCAGCGCGTCAGCGGCCCGCGCGGCGTGCGCCACGGCGGTGAGCGACTGGCGTGGCCGTACCGAGTCGGCGGCGTCAGCGAGCGAGCCGGCCGGGAAGTACTCCATCGAGTAGTACAGGTCATCGCCTTGCTGGCCGGCGTCGTACAGGGTGACCAGGAAGGGCGAGCGGACGGCAGCGAACGCGGCCAGTTCGCGGGTCGCCCGGCGGAAGGTGTCCTGGCTGTTGGAACCCGATAGCACCTTGACGGCGACCTGATCCGCATCGATGCGCAACCGCTCGGGGCGGGCGGCAAGGTAGAACACGCCGTGGTTGCCTGCTCCGAGCATCCTGATGAACTGGTAATCGGCGATGCCTGGCCTCTCGACCGCAAGGCGCGCGTCAGTACTGCTCACTGCTGCCTGCCCTCCCGCTCCTTGGGTGCGTCCAGCGCTTCAACCCACTGGTCCATGTCGTCACTAGCCTCGTTGCTTCCAGCTACGACGGCGAGGTGGATCTCGCTGTCATGGTAATGACCAAGCCGTACGTTAGTGGTAGCAGCATCATCGGCAGTCGGGCCGTCGGCAACCGCCGCTGCCATTGTGACAGCACCAACCGGCACCAGCAGCAGCTCGATCGGCCCTACCACGATGCTGGCAGGCGGCTGAGTCCCAGCGCTGGCCACCAGTCCGCGTTTGGTCAGGTCAGCTGCCCTGGTGGTGGTCGCGCGGCCGACCGGGGTCAGCACCAGGTCCAAGTGGTCAGCGACCGCGAGCTGGGCAGCGACCTGGACGGCGGCGTCGGCGTCGACGCTTTTGATCCAGTGCGCGACCGCCGCTGACGGCCGCTTAGGCAGCGGCTTGTTGTAGACCACGAGCTGGGTCTTGCCGCCCGGCGCGAGCTTGGCCAGCGGGGCGGCATCTCGGCGCAGCACCACCGTGTCAGGATCGGCGGCGACGACGTAGCCGGGCAGTTCGACCGGCACGTTGTCGCTGAACCTGGACTGCACCACCACGGGTATCCCGCGCGGCTCGCCTCGCGTCGCCAGCAGGTGCAGCTGAGCCATGGTCTCGGTCATCTGGACGAGTTCGCCGCCGAGCCCGCCGCCTACCTCGAGTCGGCCGCCCGGCACCTGCGCGACCAGGTGACAGAGCACCACCTCGCTGTTGGATCGGCTTGCGGCGAGTTGGACGGCCAGGTCGACCAGTGGCCCGGCGGTCGCCGGGTCGTCCACGAGCACGACGATCCGGTGCGCGCCGGCCCGTCCAAGTGCGGCCCGGTCGGCCTCGGTGATGTCGCGCTCCATGATCTGGTTCGGGTAGATATACCGCAGCAGCGGCCCGGCCATTGCGGTCGTGACGATGGCCATCACGACCATCAGCGAGTAAAGCTCCTGGTCCAAGATGCCGAGCGACAGGCCGATCGTGAGGATGACCAGCTCGGTGAGGCCACGGGTGTTCATCAGGGAGGCGAGTGCGCCTGCCTGCCGGCGCCTGACCCCGGTGAACCTGGCGCCATAGTACGCGCCGGCGAACTTGCCGACCACGGCGACGACCATGATCAAGACAAGGTAGCCCAGCCCGGACCAGCCGACGGTGGACAGATTCACGTCCAGGCCGGCGATCACGAAGAACACGGGCAGGAAAAGCAGCAAAGTGACCTGCTCAAGCCGGTCAAGAATGGCCAAGCGCAGGGTCGGCACGTTCCTTGGCATGATGATGCCGAAGATGAACGCACCGAAAATGTACTTCACGCCCATGTAGTCGGTGGCCCAGCCGGACAACAGCAGCAGGATCAGGATCGCGGCGAGCACGTTCGCGGTGAGCTTGCCTTGCCGCTGATAAATGTCGACGAGCCGACGCAGCAACGGCCGCACCACGAAGATCAGGAGTGCGGCGTAGAGCGGGGCGTAGGCCAGCCGGATCGCATGGCCGCTACTTGAGCTGGCGATCGCCACCACGATCGCCAGCAGGACCCAGGCGAGCAGGTCATCGACTGACGCGGCAGCGAGTGCCAGCCCGCCGATCCTGGTCCGGTGCAGGCCACGATCGGTCAGGATGCGCGCGAGCACAGGGAACGCCGTGATCGACATGGCCACGCCGAAGAACAAGACGAAGGTGGTGTGGTTGGCCGCGTGCACCCGGCCCGCCAGCCAGATGCCGAGGCTAGCGCCGAGCACAAGTGGCAGGAAGATCGACCCGAGCGCGACCCCGGCCGCTACCTTCTCCCTGCCTCTGACCAGCATCAGGTCAACTTCGTAGCCAACGACGAACATGAAGAGCAGCAGTCCGATGTCGGCCAGTGCCGTGAGCGGAGGAATGATCGTCGCCGGGAATAGGTGCGTGGTGATCCAGCCGTTGAATAGCGTCGGCCCGAGCAGGATCCCGGCGATGATCTCACCGATTACTGGCGGCTGGCCTATCTTTTTGGCCGCCATGCCGAACAGCCGCGCCAAGATCATGATCAACGCGAGATCAGCAAGCAGGATCTGAACTTCTTGGTCGGTCATCGCGACATCCTGGCGGCGATCAAAGGGGGCGTCATCCAGTATTCGTCAGCGACCGCGATGGGACTCGTAGCGGAAAATGCGTCCGCCAATATCGACCTGGCTGCCGGTCGTCAGCACGATCGGCACATGGGGCTGGAGCGGGGTTTCGTTCGGCTGCTTAGCCAGCTTGACCCTGGTGCCGTTAGCCGAGCCGAGGTCGGTCACCAGCACCCGCCAGCCGTCCAGCGCGATCTTGGCGTGGACTCTCGACACGATGCCTGAGTCATCGGCGAGCCGCAGCGGCCGGGAGCGGCCGGAGGCGACCGAGGCATCCAGGCCAGGCTCGCGGCCGATGATGTAATCCCGGTCGAGCTGGAAGACCGAGCCGTCATCGGCCAGCAGCAGGCCGAGCGGTGGTCGAGTCCCTGGCCTTGGCACCAGCGTCTGTTGATTCATCGAGATCCCGCACACCGCGCAAAAAAGCGCCTCAGGGTCATCGAAGTGACCGTTCTTGCAATACACCCCTTGGATGATGGGCGCGTCGGCGGCGTAGCTGCTGGTACCGGGCGGGAGGTCCCTGGCCTTGGATAGCGGCTCCCGCTCGACCACGCCGAGATCGGCGGCGCGCGCCGCCGGCCGCGTCAAGCAGCAGCACGGACTCAAATGGCTCGGCACCAGGCGGCGGGAAGGGCGACACCTCCGGCGCCTGCCCGCCAGCCGGGCCGGCCAGTCCCTGTGCTCCGGCCGGTGGCACTTGATCTGCGGCTGGTCCCTGCCAGAGCTCAGTCCCTGCGTGCTCCGCGGCTGGATCGGGCACAGGTAGCGGCGGCGGCTGGTAGGCCTCGGTCGGCACCGAGCGCGGCGGCACGACCGGCTCGGCGACTGGCGGCATAGCGACCGGTTCAGGAGCAACTGGCGGCGGCGCCGACCGGACAGGCTCAGGCTCAGGCTCGGCGGCCGGCTCGGGCTGGGCCAGCTCGGGCTGGGCCGGCTCGGGCTGGGCCGGCTGGACCTGGGCCTGCTGGACCTGGGCCGGCACCGCTGGAGCCGCCCCGGCAACCGGCGTTGCCGCCCGCCCGGCGCTGGCCGCGAACCCGCCGGTCAGGCTGGCGCCGGCGAAGAAGCTGAGGCCATCGGCGCGAACTGTGCCCGCGTCGAGCCGGGAGAACCGGTCGGTACTTGGCGCGCCATTACCGGCCGCCCCGAGGCCGCCTCGCACCGCGCTGACCGGCGACCTGAGCAGGCAACGCAGCAGCATGCCTGGCTGGCCGGCTTCGATTCGCGCAGTGCCGTGCTCGGTGGTCACATCCGCCCAGGCACCGCCGCTGACGGTGACGGCCAAGCCGCCGCCCGCCGCGCCAAACGCCAGCACCGATGGACCAGCCGACCCGATGGCGGCCGACTCGTCGGCCTCAACCAGCGCGGCGACTTGGTCGGCGAGCTGCCGTCCGTCGCCGCCGTCCGCTGCTAGCTGCTCAAGCAGGTCAAGCAGGGTGTCCACGAACTGGCCAGAATCCAGGCTGCTGAGCAGGATCAGCGTGCCGGCCCTAGCCAGAACACCCTCACCGGGTACTGGCCACAGGCCAGGCGGATGGCTGACTGATCCTGGATCGCTCACACTAGCCTCCCGCCGTGGAACCGCCACCTGATGTTGATCACGCGCATCGGACCGTTAGCCCAGAGCCAGACGCAGACCCAGACCAGCACAAAGTCAATGATGAACGCGCTGGCCGGCACCGTGCCGACAATTCCAGGTATTGCCTTCTCCTTCAGCAATACCCAGATCAGCAGGCCTTCAGGCACGGCCGTGATCAAGCCGAAGAAGGTCGGCCAGTCCTTCTCCCAACGCCACTGCATCAGCAGGTGATACAGGCACTCCCAGGCGATGCCGATCACGGCCACGGCAATCAGGATGATGAAGGTATCGCGGTAAGCGTCCGACAGCGGCAGGCCGGCGGGCAATGGCAGGAGTGGCGTGATGATCAGGGTCACCAGCCCGCCAACGATGGCTAGCAGCGCGATCCGCGTCTGGATCCGTCCGCCCAAGGTGGGTAGCACTTACATCCTCCTGTGAGTTCAGGTCAATGGGATGCGAGCCGGCTGGCGAAGCCAGTCGCGGCGCATCCGACAGTCGCGATCGCGATTAGGGCTGCTTGTTATTGGCCCACTTCAGCCACTGCGAAATGGACCGGAAGGTGCCGATCTTATTGCAGAAGCCGCGCCTGGCCAGATCGTCAGCGATCTCCTGAGCGGCGACTTGCAGCCCAAGGAAGGTATCCACGCCAGGGAAGTAGCCGCCGAGCGTCGTCGCGCCCGAGGCGTAGATCACCCCTGGGCCGTTGGCCGTGCCCCGCAACTCGAAGGTCCGCTCGACGTCGAGTCGGCCAACCGGATTGCGACCGACGCCAGAGTGGTCGATCAGGTCCTTGAGCACCCGGTGCTCGGCGATGTCCGCCTCAAGGCCGGTGCAGTCGATGATGTAGTCGGCCGGAATCTCGACCGGGGCAGGCAGATTCCTGCTCCGCACCACGCTGACGATCTTGTCGCCGTCGATCCGCATGTCGTCCACGGTGCCTTGCATGATGCGGTACCAGCCCTCGCGCCTGCCCTGATCCATCTGGGCCTGCCAGCGCCGCCGCCAGGGCGTGTTAGTGCCGCCCATCTGCTTGTACCTGGCGGCTCTGGCCTCGCCTTCGAGTTGGCGCATCTCCGCCTTGAGTTGGCCGCCCCAGACCGACTTCGGGTAGTTGAAGCCCTGGTAGGCGAAGCCATTACCGCCTTTGCGCTTATTCCAGGGGCGGATGGTGGACTCCGCCGGACTGTGCGGGCCGTCGACAAACGTGCGGAACACATGCACGATCTGGGTCTGGTTGCCGTACTTCTCCCGGTCGTCCATGATCCGCTGCAACACCCGGGAGGCCACGATGCCACCGCCGCGCAGCATGATCGTGATCGGCTTGCCCCGCGCGGATTCGTAGATGTGCTCGTGCTCCTCGTAGGCGCTGACGACGTGGTGATAGTCCTTGTGCTCGGTGCGGAAGTCCTGCAGCTCCTTCAGGTACCGCAGGCCCGGGTATCCCACCGCGAGATGCACGAACTCGGCCCGGTAGGCGACCCGCTTGGTCGGGGTGAGCCCGGCCTTCGGGGTCAAGATGATGAAGTAGCCACCGCCCTGGCGCTTGCGCACCATCCGGACCTGGCCCTTGACCAGCATCTGGTCCCAGCCGATCCGCTTGGACTCGCGCTCAAGGCCTTCGAATACCCGGCCGGCCTTGGGCGTGTAGTAGTCGGCCCACATCGGCTCGGTGAAGACGTGCCACAGTTCGCCCCAGTTCCGCTCCTGCCAGGCCTCGGTGACCGCATAGGAAGGGAAGCCCCAGAGGTTGTCAGGCCGGGATGCCGAGTCTGACCTGATCCGCTCGGGCCGTGGGATCTGGGACACCCTGGTCAGGTACTCGTAGGTCTGCCAAGCGAAGTCAAGGTTAGAAAGGACCTTGATGCGATCAGTGCTGACACCCGCCACTCGCAGGTAGTCCACCGTGACAAAGGAGCCGATCCCCCCGCCGACGCTCACGAACGGCACGTCTTGCACCGGGATGCCTGCAGCCGCGACCATCGCGTCGGTCCAATAGTCGGTCCGCAGAAGTTCATCGGTGAGGTCACCTGAGCCGGGGGGCGCGCCTTGCTCAGGCGGCGTGGCCAACGCAGCGGGACGCTCACGCATGATCGTGGCTGGCTGCGATGGATCCATCGAGCCGGGCAGCTCGGTCGGACCTTCGGTCATTCCCGCCCCAATTCGGTCGTTGGTTTTGTGTACGGAAAATACCGATTTGAGCCGCTCGGAAACTGGCAGTTCGTCCGCCGATCGGCGGCCCGCATCGATAAACACTGAGAGTGTCGCATGCGCCACGGAAACCGACAAGACGGTCGGATAGATCGGTGCGTCACGCTACCGAGCTGTTATCCGACCGGCACCGGTAGTCGATTTCTCCAGCGCCCCTTCGCTGGTCTGCGGCCCGTCAGGTGCCGCCGGTAGATCCTGGGCCGTACTTGTAGACGACCCAGACCTGCCCGCGGGCAAATGGCATCGGCTGGCCGTCCGGCAAGGTGAAAGTGGTGCCGCCATTGGCGCGCGGCCTGGACCACCGCACTTGATAAGAGCGGCCGTTGCGGAGCACGACGGCGCTACCGCTGCCGACGGTATTGGCGTAAGGCGGTTTGATGCCGAGCTCAAGGAAATCGGACGCGCCGACAAGCACTGACTGGATCACGACGGTGCTCCCGCCAAGCTGGCCGCCGTCGGTGTCGTAGGCGGGCTTGCCGTCCATCAAGGACAGCCACCGGTGCTCGGACGGCGACCACCGAAAAGTGAACGACGCGGCCGGATACGACACGCTATAAGACTTGGTCGGAATGCCGCCTGGTGGCGGCGATCCGAAGCGGAAGCCGATGTTTCGCGCCGTGCTCTCGCCCTTGGCTTCGGCCAGCAGCGTTTTGGTGTTCGCATAGAGGTTGTAAGGCGCAATGCGGCTGTTGTTACGGAAATAACCGCCGACGATGCCCGCGTACAGGTCCACGATTCTGGCGTGCTCGACCACCGGCAGCAGCCGCGGCTGCGCGCCGGAGAAGGCGAATGCCGGGCGGCCGAACTGCTTGAGCAACTCAATGTCCTCGGCGCGGGAGCTGCGCACCGGCCCCACGATCGGCGGGATGTGGCTGGAGAACACCGCGAAGATCCTGGACAGACCACCTTCAACCGGCAGGATATAGACGAGATCGGCCTTCTTTAGTCCGGTCGGCGGCCGGGCCTGGGCCACGTTGTCAATCTTGAAAATCAGCTCAGGACCGAGCTTGCCGATCGGCTCGCCAGTGAATGGCGAGTGCAGTTTCGGCTTGCCTGAGCTTATTTCGTGACCGGGCTTAGCGGCCGGCTTGCGCCCGGTCGGCTTGCCCTTGGCCAGCACGAAAAAGCCAATAACCAAAATTATCAACGCAAGCGCTGAACTGACTGTCGCAATCAGCACTCGACGACGCACCGGCATAGCCAAACACCCCTGGCCAGGCTAACACCGGCCGGGCATTACTTATCGACAAGCACGCCGTCATCGAGCCGCAGCGTGTGGTCGGCCAGGTCGATGAGCACCGGGTCGTGGGTGGCGATCAGCGCGGTGATGCCTTCTGACCTGACCACGGTGCGCAGCAGGCGCATGATCTGACGGCCGGTCTGGCTGTCCAGCTGCCCGGTCGGCTCATCGGCAATCAGCAGCTTGGGCCGTCCGGCCAGTGCCCTCGCAATGGCGACTCGCTGCTGCTGCCCGCCAGACAGCTCGCCTGGCCGCTGCTTGGCGTGGTCGGCGAGGCCAACAAGCTCGAGCATCAGGCTGACCCGTTCCTCCCGCTCCCGCACCGGGACGCCGGCGATGCGCAGCGGCACCCCAGCGTTCTCGGCCGCGGACAGGATCGGGATCAGGCCGAACGACTGGAAGATGAAGGCCACTGTGTTCCTTCTGAATAGCATCCGCTCCTTCTCCGTCATCGCGGTGACTTCCTGGCCGGCCGACCCGAACCGTGCCGCTGGTTGGCCGGTCCAGCCCGCCGATGACGTTCAGCAGCGTGGTCTTGCCAGAGCCTGAGCGCCCGACCAGTGCGGTGAGCTCGCCGGCCCTGATCGTGGCCGACACGTCGCGCAGGGCCTGCACGGCGGCATGGCCGCTGCCGAAGGTTCGGCTGATCTCGCGCACCTGGACCAGGTCAGGCTCGACCGCCGCGGCGGGCTGGTCGCTGAGCTGGCTAGTCATCGCTGCTCCCCGGTGCCGCCTCCGGCCTGCCGAGGTCGGGCCAGATGCCGATGTGATCGGGCTCGGCCTCCAGCCTGACGCGATCTCGCATGCCGAGCGGCTCGATCATGGCTGGCGGCAACTGCAGCCGACCGGCCCGGTCGAGCACCGCGTACTCGACCGCATGCTCAGCAGCCGAGGTACGCAGTGTCTCCGTACTGGTGCGGCCGTCGGCGATGGCGATCGTCCGGCGTACCTGACTGGACACGGCCGGGTCGTGCGTGACCACGAGCACGGTCGCGCCAAGCTCGGAGTTGGCGGTCTGCAGCGCGGCGAATACGTCCATCGCGGTGGCCCGGTCAAGCTCGCCGGTCGGCTCGTCGGCCAGCAGCAGATGCGGGTTGTTGGCTAGTGCCGTCGCGATCGCCGTGCGCTGCTGCTCGCCACCTGACATCTGATCGGGACGGCGATCGGCGCAGTGCGCGACGCCGAGGGTACCGAGCAACTCGGCCGCCCTGGCGGCTCGCTCCCGGCGGCTGACGCCGCTGAACCGCATCGGCAGCGTGACGTTCTGAGTCGCGGTCAAGTAGGGCATCAGATTGCGCGAGGTCTGCTGCCAGATGAAGCCGACCACGTTGCGCCGGTAGCGCAGCCGCTCGGCACCCGACATGGTGGCGAGGTCATGCCCGGCTACCTTGACGGTGCCAGCTGTCGGGCCGTCGAGGCCAGCCAGAATGTTCATCAGCGTCGACTTGCCGCTGCCGGACGCGCCCACCATGGCGGTCAGCTCGCCCTCATTGATCAGCAGGTCGAGTCCTTGCAGGGCCTGGACTTCGATGCCTTCGGCCGCGTAGATCCGCATCAGCCGATCACACACCACGAGCGCGTCGTCGCCGTAGGAAACCCGTGCGCTAGCTGCCTCGGCGGCAAGCTCGCTGACGCCAGCCGCTGCCGTGATCCGCTCCGCCGACGTGGTCATGATGGCCACCCGCATCCTCGTCGCATCCTTACTCCCCTACTCGAAGCGCACGGGACACGCCCCGCAGCCGGGTGACCGCCACCTGGCCGAAGAGCGTGCCGAGAGCCAGCAGCACCAGGCAGCCGGACAGGTAGCCGATGACGGGGAAGTCCGCACGCAACGGCACGGCGGCAGCCACCCCGGTGAATGGCGACAGGTTGATGCTCGGCCCGATCAACGGCACCAGCGCCCAGGCGCAGACAGCGCCGCCGGCGGTCGCGGCCAGCAGCGCGGGCAGCGCCTCGGTAATCACCACCAGCCTTGCCTGCCGTCTGGACAGGCCCATGGTAAAGAGCCTGGCCAAGGTGAGTTCGCGCGGTCTGGCACCCAGCGCGAGCATGATCGCCATGATGATGGCGCCAAACCCGGCGGCAGCGGCCGCCCCCTGTGCGAGCGTGGCGTAAGCGCCACGCGGCAGCGCCGCGCCGGTGAGCTGGCTGAGCACCGTTGACCGGTAGCTGATGATGGCGAGTCCGGGTAGGTGTCGCTTGACCACGGCCGCGAGCACGGCCTTATCGACCGGTCCGACTATGAGCACCAGGTCAGGGGCGTACCGGCCAGATTTGACCGTACGGTCGATCGCCCAGCGCGGCACCACGATAAACGGGCCGGTGGTCGGAATCCCTGGCATCGTGGCAATCGAGCCGACCACGTGGATCGGCAACTGCGCGACTCCGGCGAGCACCTTCTTGGTGCCAATGGCGGTCGCCGCGCCCGGTGAGGCCAGGGCGGGCACCGGTGCCTGCGGCCCGCCGCCCGGCCGCTGCGCCAGCAGGCCAGCAGGGAAGCGCTCAGCTGGAGTCTCCGCGAGCATGGCGGCGTAGCTCTGCGGAGTCACGACGATCAGGCCAAGAGTGGTGCCGTTAGCTGTGACAGCATTCTCGACCGTGACCGGTGCCGCCCACTGGACGCCAGGAACGGCCCTGATCGCCCGCAGGGTGGCGGGCGTGACCGGCGCGTTGGCGTAGCTGGCATCGACCACGGCGTCGGCGCCAACCGCGCGCCAGGACTGCGCGATATCGCCGCCGAGCACCGCCGTCCGCAGCATCGCGCCGAACGCGATCACGCCGAGCGCGAGCACCAGCGCGAAAGCTGGCAGCGCCGCCCCGCTGGCCGAGCGGGTGGCCCTGGCCAGGCCGACGAAGCTAGTCACCCCCCGGCGGCGGCCAGCGAGCCCGACTAGCCAAGTCAGCACGACCGGATAGACCCTGACCACCACGATCGCGAGCGGAATGGCGACTAGCACCGGGGCGGCGCTGGTGTACCAGTCGGTGCCGCCAGGCGGTGGCGGCCCTTGCAGCCTGAGCACGATCAGCCCGCCAATCGAGGCGATCACCGCCGCCGCATCGGCCACCAGCCGCCTGGCTCGCACCGTGCGCGACGGAATGCTGTCCGCCCGCTCATCGACCAGCCCAGTCCCCCAGGCTCGCCGCATCGCCAGCCAGGGCACAGCGACGAGCGCTGCTGCGGCGGTGATGGCCGCCAGCCACCAGCCGGTCGGGTCGTCTTGCCCCGGCGTCAGCAGCACCCCGAGCAGCACGCCGATGATCGCCGCCGGGATGACGGCGATCGCGCCCGCACGGGCGGCGAAGAACGCGAGTTGCCCGCGCCCGGCGCCGCGTGCTCTGATCAGGCCGAGCTCACGCGCTCGGCGCTCGGCAAGCAGCCGGGCACCGAGCATGAGCACGACCAAGCCCACGACGGTCAGGCTGACATAAAGCAGCGACAGCAGGCTGGCGAGTTGGCTCTGAGTCTGGAGGTACTCGCCGAGCGTAGCGGTCACGGCCGCGAAGAGCGGGACGGTCAGCGGCGTCGCGACGCTCTTGGTCACCACGCCAGCGCTCTGCAGGCCGCTCCCAAGCGCCGTGTGGATGGCCGGCACCTGGCCGACCGAGATGCTACCAAGGCGAACCGCATCGACCCAGTTCACAGCCATGTTCTGGTCGGTGATAGCCGTTTCGATTGCCGCTATCTCGCTGTCACCGACGAACATGGTGCCCAGCCAGTAGCCGCCGAACTTGGTCTTGTTGAAGGTCGCCCGCAGCGCGTTCGGGTCCACCTGCCAGAACGCGGACGCCTGCCGCACGGGTCGCAGGATTCCGGTCACCACCAAGGTGATGCGACTGACCGCGCCGGTGTCGGTGTCGGTCAGGCCGACCGTTGACCCGACCAGCAGCCCGAACCGCTTCGCGGTCGCGGTCGTGACCGCCACCTGGAAGGTGGCCGAAGTTGCCTGCAGCGATTCAGTAGCGGGCAAGTGGCCTTCGACTAGCGTGCCGTTACCGCCTAGGTCCGAGCGGTCAAGCAACTGCACCACCGGGGGCGTGCTGCCGTTATAGGCGCTCTTGGCCGCTCCAGGTGCCTCGATGAAGCCGGTTGAGACGCCCCACCAGGAGTCGCGGACGTCGATCGGCAATCCTTCAGCCCGCAGGTGCCTAGTCAGCTCGGCACCGATCGGCCCGAAGTCAGTACCTGTCATGTCGCCGAAAATGGGTTGGCCAAGCGGTCCCAGTGCACCGCCTAGGGTCGGCAGGTCGACTGTGCCGATGACCGTCCGCTGCGCAGCGGGAGTGGCCGCGATCAGCTGCCGCAGCGCTTTGTCACGGTAGGACAGGCTGGCCCTCGGCGTCACGATGGCGACGAACACGGCAGCGATCACCAGCAGGGCGAGCACCGCCGTCGCGCCGGCACCAGTACCGGTGATAGCCGCCAGTCCGGTCCTGAGCCGGTCGATCTGCTTGCTCATGCCGCCTCCGCGGCGCGCAACTGTGCCGCAGGATCGGGCCGGTACATAGCCGCCGCAGCCGCGGCCAGCACCGGGATCGCGGCCACGACCAGCGCGATGGCGACGGTGTAAGCGACCGGAATCGCGACCACGACGGGCACCGCAGGAGCGGCCGCGGTCGAGGTCAGCGTCACTGCCGGGACTAGCAAGTGCGCCAGCAAGGTGCCGAGCAGCACCCCAGTCAGCGCGGCTGGCACGCTCAGCGCCAGTGCCTCGAAAGTCAGCAGCCTGGCCTGAGCCGAGCCGGTGACGCCGAGCGCGGCGAGCAGAGCCGTCTGCGATCGCCGCTCCCTGATGCTGCCGGCCACGCTGACCGAGAAGCCGAGCACAGCAAGCAAAGCCGCCGCGATCGCCGTGGCCTGGATCGCCTGCTGCGGGATGGCTGCCATCGGGTCATCGATCACCGCCGCGGCCAGCCTCGCCCGGCTCACCACGCTGGTGCCCTTTGGCAGTCCGCCGGGGCTGGCCGCTTGACGCGTGGCCAGCCACCATTGCGTCACGGGGATCGGCGGCTGTTGCTGCGCAGCCACGAACTCCTGTGCGGCGGCCTGATCGATGATGAGCCCGCCGCCCGAGCTGGTGACCGTCGGGAAGCTGCGGACCACACCGGTGATGATCACGTCGATCGTGGTCTGGCCGGCCGTGACCTGCAACTCCTGGCCGACCGACAGATGGTTGCCGCGCAAGAACGTGGTCGTCGCCAGCCCGCCGATCGGGGCGCTCGACAGCGGCGCGCGCAGGGTGATCAGGCCATCCACCGGGCTGTTCGCTGAGCTGGAGAAGTCGCCGGGGACGATGCCGTAGCCAGGGCGGAAGGTCACCTGGCTGCCCTCGCCAACGGGCTGTGGCAGCGCCTGCGGCGGCGAGCCGATGGCCGCGTAGCTGAAGGCCGGTGCTGACAGCCGGGAGATCCAGCGCGCGAGCGTGGTCGCTATTGGCAGCTTGCTGGCGAAGGCACCGCTGGACGCAGCTGAGGTGGCCAGGCCAGTAACATCGAACTCGCCTTGGCGAGAGTAGTACGCGGCGCGCAGCTTCCTCCCCGGTAGCGGCGGCAAGGTGTAGCTGGCGTTGATGGCCAGCAGCTTCAGCGGGTAGCTAGCCTGGCCAGTCGCGGTGAGACTGGCAACCAGCCGATGCGCGCGACCGTCAGCCGGCAGGACGCCAGCCGGGATTTCGTAGCCGACGCCGTCGGCGTCCAGCACCGACAGGGAGATCGCGACCGGTCCAAGGCTCGGCCCGTTGCCGGGCGTCAGGCTCGCGGTCAGCTGCAGTCGGCGCGGGTGGCCGGGCAGGGAGATCAGCCTGGGCGGGGCCGGCTGCGAGATCCGCCCCCAGAGCCCGGGGATTTCCTCATCGCCGCGCAGCAGCACGGTGCCTGCCGCATGCCGCGAGTCCACCGCAAGCACCACGCCGCCGCCGGGCGGCGCGATGCCGGTACTGACCGCCATCGCGCTGGTCACGCCGAGTGCATGAGCGATCTGCCCAGCCGTCGCCGGTGTGGCTGGCCGCACCGTGGTAGCACGCACGTCAGCGCCGGCCAGAAAGGCTGACTGATCGAGCGCCGACTGATGCCAGCTCTGGTGCTGAGCAAGCACGAGTGTGCTCGTCCCGACCGCCAGCACCACCAGCAGCATAGGGGCGCTTTGCCTGGTGGCCCGCCTGGACAGCTCCCAGCTGGTCATCGCACCGCCGAACCGCCTGGTCCTGGCCGCAAACCGGTCGCCGACCCGCGCCAGCATCGGCAGCAGCCGCAGGGGCAGGACGGTGCCGGCCGCGAGCGCGATGGCCGGCGCCACCGCGAGCACCGGGTCGACGCCAAGTCCGCCGGACGTGTGACCGAGCACTGAGAACTGCCGCAGCTGCCAGCCGGCCAGCCCGGCGAGCGCGACGAGCGCCAGATCAAGGCCGGCCGAAGCGGCCAGCGCCGCTGCCGCCCGGCGCCCCTTGCGTGTCTTCGCTGCGCCAGGAGCGACGGTACGAAGTGCGGGCCAGATCATCACCACCGTGCAGAGCAGCAGCACGATCCCGACGGTCAGCCAGTTATCCGCCGACACGCCAGTGACGTGAATCCCGTCCGACTTGAGCAGGCCCACTCCGGCGAGCAGGCCAGCCAGGCGGCTGCCGATGAACGCGCCGGCCGCAGCGGCGAGCACGGTAATCACCAGGGATTCCGCCAGCGCCAGCCGGACCAGCTGACCGCGGCCTGCTCCCCTGGCATTGAAGATCGCTGACTCCTCCTCGCGCTGGTTAGCCAATGTGCGCGCGGTCAGCGCCAGCGCCGCCCCGGCTAGCAGCAGCAATTCGAGTTCGCCGACCAGCAGCAGTGACCTGGCGACCACGAGCTTGGTCGCGACCAGGTCGAGCACCGCGGGCAAGCTGCTAGCCAGAGTGAGCCCGCCCAGTGCCTGCGAGCCAGACAACCGGCGGATGGCGACGGCAAGCCTGTCGCTAAGCGGCCGAAGCTGGCTAGCGGCAAGATGCGTGTTGGCCAGCTGATACAGCCAGGTCGCTGCGCCGATGGTGAGGCGCTTGGTGGTGAACGCCGTCGGGCTGACAACGAATGGGCCATAGGTGATAAAGCCGGGCTGCGCGCTGACTCCCCCGGTCGGCAGCAGGTCCAGGCTCCAGTAGGAGGCACTGGCATTCACCGGCTGAAAGAATCCGGTCACCTGCAGGCTGACCTTCGCATTGGTCAGCCGGTCACGGACGGCGAGCAACTGCCCTAGGTGTAGCCGGAGCGCATCGGCCACCGTGACCGGCACCGCCGCCTGCACCAGCTTGCTCGCGGCTCCAGCGGCCGGCCAGTGGCCGGCCGTGAGCTTGGCCCGCGTGTCGATCTGGGTCAGTGCGGCCGCCTGTACCAGCGGCACCGTCTTGCTGGTCCGCGGTGCCGGCAGGCCGAGCGGGTCCGACCAGATCCCGGTCGCGGTGGTGTAAGGCACACCGCCGAAGGCCCGGCGGATGGTGGCACTCACCACCGCTTGATCGGCGCGAGCCTGCGCCGCGTCGATGGCACCGCTCAGGCTGATGGAGCGCGGCGATCCGCGCAGCTCGGCACTGACGGCTTGCGGCAATGCCGTCGCCGAGAACCCGGCGAACGCAGCCACCAGGCTGGCAGCGATCAGTGTGCTCAGCAGCACGCTGAGCAATAGCGGCCACACTGACCGCATCCTCGGCCACAGGATCGAGCTGCGCGCACTCAACACAAGTGGACCTCGTCACGTCAGCGGCACCCAGACCCGGCTGATCCCCGCGGTGCATCCGATATCTGGCAGATTAGGAGGGCGCTGACGCTAACAGGCGGTTCGCGATCAGAAAGTTAGTCAATCGTTGGCCGATCAATACGGTGGCGCCCCCGCGCCAACACCTCCAACATCCCTCTTCGTGAGCACCGTCGCCCCGTAGGTGCTGTCCGGTGCGCACCGTCGGCCCGTTGGTGCTGTTGGCGCGGGGGCTGGGCTGGGGTCATCCCGCCGGGCCGCTGGTGAGTGTCACGGCAGTGCTGTGCTTTTGACCGTTGTGGCTGGTCCAGCCGATGCTGACCCGGTCACCTGGGTGGTGCTGCTCCAGCGTCTGCTGCAGCGACAGGGCCGAGCTGACATGCTGCCCATCGACCGAGGTGATCACGTCACCGGCGGTGAAGCCCGACTGCTCGGCCGGCGAGCCGGCCACGACCCCGGCGATCAGCGCGCCCGAGCCTGCGGGGACTCCGTCCGCCTGCGCTTGGCTGGTCGACGAGACCTCGACTCCGACGAAGGCGGTGGCACCAATGTGGATCTGGCCCGATCCCTTGCCCTCGTCGATCTGCTTGGCGACGGTGACCGCCTCATCGATCGGGATCGCGAACGCCGCGGTTTCATTCGAGCTGCCGCCCTGGATCTGGAAGTCCTGGCTGGACGCGGCCGTGTCGATGCCGATGACGTCGCCAGCGGTGTTGACCAGCGGCCCGCCTGAGTCACCCGGCTGGATCGCGGCATCGTGCCGGATCAGCCCGTGCAGCCGTTCAGACGTGCCTGCCGACTCATCGCTCGCGGTGATCGAGGCATTGAGGCTGACGATCTGACCAGTCACCACCGACGGCGTGCCGCCCCGTCCTTCGGCATTGCCGAGCGCCACGACCTTCTGACCCGGCTGCGCACTTGACGACGAGCCAAGCGTCACGGTCTGCAGCCCGGAGGCGTCTTGCAGTTGCAGCACCGCGATGTCGTGGCTGCGGTCATAGCCGACCACCGTGGCCTTGTAGGTCTTGCCGTTGCCGATATCGGTGGCCTCGATCGTGGTGGCGCCTTCGATCACGTGATTATTGGTGATCACCTCACCGGTCGAAGTCACCACCAGACCAGTGCCGGCCGCCGCTGCCTGCTGATAGCCGAGCGTGGTGTTGATATCCACCAGTCCTGGATCCACCTTGCTGGCGACCTCGGCCGTGGTGAGCACGCTGCCCCCCAGGCTGCCACCGGCATGCTGCAAGCCGAGGAAGGTCGTGCCCGCCCCCAACGCCGCCGCGACCACGGCTACTACCAGGCTGCGCCGCAGCCGCCGGCCACGGGGGTCGCCGGGCGGCGGTGGCGGTGGCGGCGGCGCTGGCCAACTCCCGTATCCGCCTGCGCCGTACCCACCGCCGTCGCCACGTCCGCCGGTGCCCCCGTAACCGCCGGCATCCGCGTAACCGCCAGCGTCACCGTAGCTGGCGGCACCCACGTAACCGCCCACGCCGCCGTAACCGCCGGCGCCAACGTCACCGTAGCTGGCGGCACCCACGTAACCGCCGGCGCCAGCGGCACCGTAGCTGGCGGCACCCACGTAACCGCCGGCGCCGCCAGGTGCACCGGCTCCACCTGCGGTCGGAGTCGCCGACCAGCCAGGATTGCCGTACCAGGCCGAATTGCCCGTCGGGACCATGCCGGGTGGCGGCGCTGAGGGCGCTGACGGTGCGGGCGGCTGCCCAGAACCAGGCCAGTCCGGCGTATCGTGGCTAGTGCTCATCGCAATTGGCTCCCTCGCTGCTCTGCGATCGTCTTGCTTCCCCATAGTCGGGCACGTACCTGGAAGAGCCCTGAATACAGGCTGACCCCCGGCTTGGTCTTTGCTGCGGACCTGAACGTTCCCTCTGCGTGAGCCGTAATCCTAAGAGGGTGTGGCTCAAGCTCCGGTTCGCGTAACTGCGTACCCAATGTCAGCTGATGTTTAGATTTGAGCCATCTCATCGAGCCATTGTGGTAATCGTGACTCCGATCGGCGACTGATCGGATACGCAGTGGAGGCAAGATGCGCACACGACGTCCTTGGCCGGCTCTGCTGGTCACCGTTCTCACCGCGACTCTCGCCGTGAGTCTGCCGGTCACTGGCGCGTCGGCCGCCCAGCCCGGCGCCGCCTGGTCCGGCGCAGGCCGGGCGGCGCGTCCTGGCCAGTGGTCCGAGGTGACAAGCAAGCTCACCAATATCGCTGACATTGGCCTCGCCCGTGGCCGCGATGGCGTCCTGCACGTGCTCTGGACCTCCGGCAACACCGGCAGCTATCGAGTATCGGACACGCCGGTGAGCGGGAGCGGAGTCGTCGGCAAGCCGGTCACGGTGCAAGCGCATATCTACTCGGCCAACGACCCTGATGCGACCGCCATTCCCAGCGGACTCGCAGTCTTCTGGAACGCGGTTCGCAGCAACTCCCCGACCAGCCAGGTCGGCACCTTCGAGGCCGATCGACCGAGCCGGGCTGGCAGCTGGACGATCGGGCCGGTCACGCCCACCTCGGACAGCTGGCTTTCGTCCGAGGCAGCCGCGCCGGGCAGCGGCGGCCACCCTTGGGTGGCTTTCGGCAACAGCGGCGGCATCGTGGTGCATCATCTCGGCCAGCCGAGCCAGGAGCTGAGCTTCCCGGTCTGCTGCGTCTACGACGAGGGCCTCGGCTCGGACGCCAAGACCGGCACGACCTGGCTGACTTACTTGTCGACGGTGCCCGAGCACACCGGGCTGTTCGCCCAGCAGCTCACTTCGGCCGGCCAGCGGGCCGCTAAGCCGATCTTGCTGCCGGGCTCAGGCAATGGTGATGGCGGACTGGTCAACGAGCAGCGCATCAACGCGACCGGGCTCGGCGGCAACCGACCGGGCGTCTACGTCACCTACCGAACCGGCGGCCAAGCCGTCGCGCATCACCTGGAGCTCTACCGGCTTGGCGCACGCTCACCGGTCAGTCTGGCGAACTTCACCCTGGACGATGAGATTGGTGGCTCGACCCTCGCCGCAGACCCGTCCGGCCGACTGTGGGTAGCGTGGTTCCGGGTCATCGACAACCGTCCGCTGCTGTTCGTCCGCCGGGCCAAGTCGCAGGCGAGCGACTTCGGGCCGGTCGAGCAAGTCGCGCTGCCGAAGGGAACGGCGAACATCACCAAGGTGTACCTCAACGCCCAGGCCCGCAAGCTCGATGTGCTTGCCTTGCTCACCCTGCACGGCAAGACCGCCTACTGGACCACCCAGGTACTGCCACCGAAGCAATAACGTCAGCGCGAGCAATAACGTCAGCGCGAGCATGATCAAGGAACCCTAGACAGGCATTAATTGACTAAGCGCCAACCTCTGGTGTTATACTCACTATGAGTTTTTCTCACATCGAGTGATTCTCGGCTAGAGAAGGATGCCGAGAAGACGAGAGCCGGGAACGACGAGACTGTGAGTGAGCACGTGGATCACCGATCGGGCGAGGAGCAGTTTCTTGCTCGCTACGATCCGCGTGCCTATGACCCGGTCGCGGTGACGGTAGATGTTGTCGCCCTGACCATCAGGGACGGGGCGCTCCACGTGCTGCTGGTGCAGCGCGGCGGACCGCCCTTCGCCGGACAGTGGGCGCTGCCGGGGGGATTCGTACGGGCCGGGGGGGCAACCGGACGAGGCAGCACCTACCAGGAGCGAGCCGCCTCGACGGGGGTAGGCTCGCTCCGTCCGGCACCCCCTGGCCAAGCCGCGGACAGCACCGACGACCCGGCCAGCAGCGGCGGCCGTAGTGGTCGCGGCGGCGGGTCCGAGGGCGAGGACTTGCCCGACGCCGCGATCAGGAAGCTGGCTGAGGAGACCGGACAGGATCTGAGCAAGGTGTACCTGGAGCAACTCGGCACCTACGGCACGCCTGGCCGAGATCCTCGGATGCGGGTCATTTCGGTGGCCTATCTGGCGTTCGCGCCCGAGTTGCCTGAGCCGCAGGCTGGCGGCTACGCCACTGCGGCGGCTTGGGTGCCGGTTGACTCGCTCGGCCTCGCCGAAGGCAGCGGCCAACAGCGGCCTGGCACCACCAGGAAGCTGGCCTTCGACCACGCCGAGATCATCGCCGATGGACTTGAGCGGGCCAGGTCCAAACTCGAGTACACGCCGCTGGCGAGCGCGTTCGTGGTGGAGCCTTTCACAATTTCTGAGCTTCGCAGTGTCTACGAGACGGTGTGGGGCGAGTCGCTGCACGCAGGCAACTTCCACCGCAAGGTACTGTCAGTGCCCGGGTTCGTCGAGAGCACTGGCGAGACGACGCAAGCCGGCGGACCGCGCGGGGGGCCGCGATCGCGGCTGTACCGGGGCGGGGACGCCAGGCTGTTGCATCCAGCGTTGCTGCGGCCGAGCCGAGAAGAAGCGGTGCGCTGATGCCAGGTCACCTGGCAGACAACGAAGTCGCTGTGCCGCTTGACCAGCTGACGAGCTGACGAGCTGACGAGCTGACGAGCTGACGAGCCGAGCTAGTCAGGTCAGCCCGTCCCGATCGGCCCACTCAAGTAGTTCGTCAAGCACGTAGGGGTGGTCGTCGATGCCGGCGTGCAGATCACCGAGCTCGGCGAAGCGGTCAGGCACGGAGCCGATGGTGAACTCGCGCGGCTCCACGTCGTCGACCTCGTCCCAGCTGATCGGAGTGGAGACGGTGGCCGCTGGCACCCCGCGCACCGAGTAGGCGCTGGCGATGGTGTGGTCGCGGGCGTTCTGGTTGTAGTCGACGAATAGCGACTTAGGGTCCCGGTCCTTGCGCCACCAAGTGGTCGTCGCTTCGCCTGGCGCCCGCCGCTCCACCTCGGGCGCGAAGGCGTGCGCCGCCCGGCGCAGGTCGGCGAACCCCCAGCGAGGCTCGATCCGCACGTAGATGTGCAGTCCGTGGCCGCCTGACGTCTTCGGCCAGCCGACGGCGCCGAGCTCGTCGAGCAGCTCACCAGCGATTAGCGCGACCCGGCGGACCGTGTCGAAGCCGCATTCCGGCATCGGGTCCAGGTCGATCCGCCACTCATCTGGTCGCTCGATGTCGGCGCGCCGCGAGTTCCACGGGTGAAACTCCACCGTCGACATCTGCACTGCCCAGATCACGCTCGCCAGTTCGGTCACGCACAGCTCGTCGGCGGTGCGGTTGAAGCGGGGAAAGTGCACCCGCACGGTCTCCAGCCACGGCGGGGCACCGCTGGCACCCGCTTCTGGTGCACCTTTTCGCCCGACACTCCGGACGGGAAGCGGTGCAGCATGCACGGCCGCTCCCGCAGCGCCCGCACGATGCCATCGCCGACGCACAGGTAATACCTGGCGAGGTCAAGCTTCGTCTCGCCGCGGGCCGGGAAGTAGACTCGGTCCGGATGAGAGATCCGCACCGTTCGGTCGCCGACCTGTAGCTCTGCCTGCTCCGCCATAACGCGACGCTAGCCTACGAGCGGACGAGACTAGCGTCGCCGGGCGGGCATACCTAAGATCAACGCCACTACCTAGCCAGGTTTCAGCGTCCAACCTGGCTAGACCCGGCCGGTAGCCGCCCAGGCGGTCACCGAAATCTCGGCTGGCTGCGCGGCCAGCACGGCCTGGTAGCGCTCGCGCAGCCGGTCCCGGTGCTGGGCGTCCAGTGACAGCAGGTAGTCACCGGGCGGCCCGACTCCGCGCAAGAAGGCACCCCAGAGTTGGTCAAGCTCCGGCTTCACCACTCGCACGGTCAGCTCGGTGGGCTCGACGCGGGTGAGGCCGGCCTGCTCAAACAGGGCCGGCAGGTCGCCTTCGCTGGCACCGGGGGCGGCACCGATCCCGTCGTCGGCCGAGGCGTCGATGTCGTGCGCCGCCTGCCAGAACAGGCTGGTCGGACTGCGGCCGCCGGTACGGTCCCAGACGCAGGCCGCAACCACGCCGCCCGGCTTGGTGACTCTTACCATCTCACCGAGCCCGGCCACCTGGTCGGTCATGAACTGCACCACGAGCTGAGCCAGCGTCACATCGAAGGAGTCAGCAGCGAATGGCAGCCACTCGGCACTGCCTTGCCTGATGTCGACCTGCGGTAGGCGCTGCCTGGCGGCGGTGACGAACGACTGCGACGGCTCGATCGCGGTGACCTGGCTCGCCCCTAGCCGCGCCGCTAGCACGGCGGTCAGCGCTCCAGGGCCGCAGCCCACGTCGAGCGCGCGCTGCCCGGTGCGCCACGCTGGCCAGCTCAGCGAACTGGACCGCTAGCGGCTCTGAGTAACGTGCCATGAACTGCCCGTAGGCGTCCGCCGGGACTTCGAAGCTCACGCGCTCACGCTACCGAAGCCCGGCGATGAATACTGGGGCAGGGAGGGCAGCATGACCACGAACTGGGCGGGAAACATCTCCTTCGGTGCCGCCCGCCGCCATCAGCCCAGCTCGCTCGATGAGCTGCGGCGGATCGTGGCCCGCAGCCGGCGGGTCAAGGCGATTGGGGCCGGCCATTCGTTTAACGCGATCGCGGATACCACTGGCGACCAGGTGTCCTTGGCCGGATTGCCGGTCGACATCGCGATTAATAACACCGACCGTCAGGTCACGGTCGGTGGCGGCGTGACCTACGGCCGGCTGACTCGGGCGCTGCACCTGGCCGGCTACGCGCTAGCGAACCTCGGCTCGCTCCCGCACATCTCGGTAGCTGGCGCCTGCGCCACCGGCACGCACGGCTCAGGCGATTCCATCGCCAATCTGGCGACCGCCGTCGCCGCCATCGAACTGGTCACCGCCGACGGCGACCTGGTGGAGCTGGATCGGTCAGCCGATGACTTTCCGGGCGCAGTGGTCAGTCTCGGCGCGCTCGGCGTCGTCACCAGCCTGACACTCGACTTGATCCCGACCTTCCGTATGCGCCAGTACGTCTATGAGGACCTGCCGGTGGCCGAGCTTGAGCAGCACCTCGCCGAGATCTTCGCGGCCGGGTACAGCGTGAGCCTGTTTACTAACTGGCGACAGCCGCTGATCAACCAAGTCTGGGTAAAGCAGCGGATCGGCGCGGCAGCCGACCTGCCGTCGACGTGGCTTGGGGCCCGACGGGCAGAACGGCATCGGCATCCGGTGCCTGGCGTGCCAGCTGACCCGTGCACCGAGCAACTCGGCGTTCCCGGCCCCTGGCACGAGCGACTGCCGCACTTCCGGCTTGACCACTCCCCGAGCGTCGGCCACGAGCTGCAGTCCGAGTACTTGCTGCCGAGGGGAGCCATCCTGGACGCGATGCGGGCAGTCAGCGAAGTGGCCCACCTGGTGTCGCCGGTACTGCACATCTCCGAGCTGCGTTCGGTCGCCGCCGACGACCTTTGGCTCAGTCCCAGCTACCACCGCGACACCATCGGCCTGCACTTCACTTGGATCGACGACCTCGCTGCGGTCCAGCCGGTGCTGGCGGCCGTCGAAGAGCGGCTGGCCGCGTTCGCGCCACGACCGCACTGGGGCAAGCTCTTCGCCATCAGCCCGGCCGACTTGGCGGCCAGCTATCACCGCATCCCAGACTTCCGCGCCCTAATGCGCCGCTTCGATCCGGCCGGCAAGTTCCGCAACGGCTACCTAGACACCTGCGTCGGAGGCTGACCCGTCTGGGGCAAGTCCAGCAACGATCGCAGCGGCGTCGACGTGGGCGGCGGTGCCGCCGATGGCGGTGGTGGCGGCTGCGCCGACAGCGCAGCCGATGGCGGCCGCCTGGGTCAGCTCGAGGCCGCCAAGCAAGCCAGCGATCAGGCCAGCGTTGAAGCAGTCGCCAGCGCCGGTGGTATCGACCGGGCTGACCGGCGGCAAGGTGACCAGCATCGGCTCGGCTGACCCGGCCGGCAGGCAAAGGGCACCGCGTTCGCCCAGCTTGATCACCACCGAGCCGGCCGACTCGGCCAGGGCGGCCGCCGCCAGGCCAAGGTCGGAACGGCCGCTGATGGCCAGCGCCTCGGTCTCGTTCGGCAGGAACACATCGACCGCAGCCAGCGCCGCCCGCAGCCGGTGGTCGCCCCAGCGCTGACTCGGGTCGAAGTTCGGGTCAAGCGAGGTAGTCAGGCCGTTCGCGTGAGCGGCCGCGAACAACGCCGCCAAGCCGGGGCCGAGCGAGTCTTCCAGCAGGAAATACGAGCTGACATGCAGGTGCCTGGCCTGCGTCAGCAGCGCGGTCGGCACGTCGTCGGCGGTGAGCGCGGTCAGCGCGCCGAGCGCGGTCAAGATCGCGCGGTCAGCGCCGGTCGACAGGACCGCTGTCATGCCGGTCGGCTGGTCGGGCCTGACGAGCACCGCGCTGGTGTCGACGCCCTCGCGGCGAAGCAGCGACAGCATCAGGTCGCCAGCAGGGTCGGCCCCGACGGCGGCGACCAGCGCGACCCGCAAGCCAAGGCGAGCGGCAGCTACCGCGGTAATGGCGGCCGAACCGCCAATCAGCAGCGACATCGCCTCGACCAGCTTTTCTTGCTGGCCGAACCTCGGCGTCACGTCGTCGCCGGAAATGATCAAGTCAGGGTTGCAGTCGCCCACCACGATCAGGTCAAGCGAGGACAACGTTGACCCCAGCCTCGGTGAGCCTGGCGGCCTGACCTGGGTCAATCCCGCTGTCGGTGACCAGCACGTCCACGTCAGCGGCCGCACAGATGCGAGCGAAGGCGCGCCGGCCAGCCTTGGAGCTGTCGGCGGTCACGATCACCCGGGCGGCGCGCTGCGTCATCAGCCGGTTGATGCTGGCCTCGCCTTCGTGGTGGGCGGTGGCACCAACTTCGGCGTCAATGCCGTCGACGCCGAGTATGGCCACGTCGAGCACCACTTGCTCAAGTACGCCGGTGGCGAGCGGGCCGGTCAGCTCATAGGACTGTGGCCTGGCCACTCCCCCGGTCGCGACGATCTTGATGCTCTGCCTGACGGCCAACTCGGTCGCGATGTTCAGCGCGTTCGTGACGAGAGTGACCGCCGGTGAAAGCGGCCCGCCAGCTTGCAGGTCGGGCCGGATCGCGAGGGCTCTGGCGACTTCGGTGGTGGTGGTTCCGCCATTGATCCCGGCGATCTGGCCGGGCCTGATCATCGCGGCCGCGACCGCGCCGATCCGCTGCTTCTCGGTCGGATGCCGCTCGCTCTTGTAGCGCAACGGCAGGTCGTAGGTAACAGCCTGGGCCACGGCGCCGCCTCTGATCCTGGTCAGCATCTGCTGAGCGGCCAGGTCATCGAAGTCACGTCGAACGGTCGCGGCTGATACGCCAAGGCGCTCAGCCGCTTGCTCGACGGTGAGCTGGCCATCGGCCGCGAGCAGCTCAAGCAGGTCGTTCCAGCGCCGATAGCGGCTCATCGAATACCTCCGGCCAGGCCGGTAGCTCCCGCCGCGCCGAGCACGCCGAGCAGCCGGCCCACCTCGGCGGCCACCGCCTCGCGGCCAGCCGCACCGTACTTGCGCGGATCGACCAGCCGCTCGTCGGCCGCCAGCTTGGCTCGCACCGCCGCGGTGTACACCTTGTTCAGCTGGGTGGCGATGTTGACCTTGGTCATGCCAGCCCGTACCGCCTCGGCCAGCAGCTCATCGGGCACGCCGGATGAGCCGTGCAGCACGAGCGGTACCGGTACCTGGACGCTGAGCTCTTTGATCAGCTCCAGGTCGAGCTTGGCATCGCGGGTCAGCATGGCGTGCGAGCTGCCGACCGCCACCGCGAGCGCGTCCACGCCGGTCGCCGCCACATACCCGGCCGCCTCAGCCGGGTCCTGGCACCGGGCGCGTGCACGCCATCCTTGCCGCCGACCTCGCCGAGCTCGGCCTCGACCCAGATCTCGCGGTCATGGCACCACCGGACGAGCCGGGCGGTAGCGGCGACGTTCGCCGCATAGTCAAGCACCGAGGCGTCGAACATGACCGAGCCGACGCCGACCGCGACGGCCGCTCGCACCAGCTCAGCGCTGGTCGCGTGATCCAGGTGCACGGCGACCGGCTGAGCGGCCGCACTGGCGAGTGCCAGCGTCGCCGCCATGATCGGCTCGACCGCGCCGTGGTAACGCACGCAGTTCTCGCTGACCTGGAGAATTACTGCCGCCCCGGCAGCGTCGGCGCCGGTCACGATGGCCTCGGCGTGCTCAATGCCGATCACGTTGAACGACCCGGCGCCGTGGCCGGCGGCCTTGGCTGCGGCAACGATGGCACCCGTGCTGACGAGGGTCATCGGGACGGCAGTTCGTCGAGTTGCCCGTGGGCGAGCTGGTTGTGATAGTCGGCCAGCGAGAACTCCCCCGCCGCCGGAGCGGCGGCGGTCGCCGCGCCTAGCGCCGCCGCCTGCGCGAGTCGCGCGGGCCAGTCAAGCCCGCGCAGCAGCCCGGCCGCGAGCCCGGCCACGACCGCGTCACCGGCCCCGGTCGCATTGCCGCGCACCACCGCACCTGGCCGCGCCAGCCAGGTCCCTTCCCTGGTCACTGCCAGCAGCCCCGCGGTGCCAAGCGACACGACCGCCGGGCAGGCAAGTTCCCGTGCCGCGGTCGCGATCTCGCTGGTCGACGTCGGGTCAAGTGCCCGCCCGGTCGCCTCAGCCAGCTCGGCCAGGTTCGGCTTGACCAGCGCCGGGCCGGCCGCCGCCCCCAGCCCGAGCGCCGCCCCGCTGGTGTCCAGGATGGCCGGCACCCCGGCGACGTGCGCTAGGCCGATCAGCTCGGCATAGGTGCCTTCGCTCACCTTGGGCAGGCTGCCGGACAGCACAACAACTGCCGCCTCGGCTACTGCCTTTTGATACGAAAAGAGAAACTCCGCGTACTCGCCTGGACTCACCGCCGGTCCCGGCTCGCTGAACAACGCCGCGTGTCCACGACTGCCGTCCGCCACCGTGAAGGTGCGCCTGGTCTCGCCGCTGATCGAGCTCAGCGCCAGCGCGATGCCCGACCCCCGCAGCCGCGCGGTCAGCTCAGCCCCTGTGCTGCCGCCCACGAGACCGGCCAGTGTCACCTGAGCGCCCACGGCTCGCAGCGTCCTGGCCACATTCAGGCCCTTGCCGCCTGCCCGGACGTGCACCGCGTGCGGACGGTTGACCCCAGCCCAGTCGGCCCGGCCGACCTCGTGGGTGATGTCAAGCGCCGGGTTCAGGCAGACGACAAGGATCACCCGAGGATCACCGACCGGGTCAGGTTGCGTGGCCGGTCAGGGTCAAGCCCAGCGGCCCTGGCGATGGTGACCGCTACCCGGTGCACCCGGACCAGTTCGGCCAGCGGGTGCTCGGTCGCCAGCCAGGCCACTCCGCCGGCCGCGGCGATCTCGTCGGTCAGCCCATCCGGCGGCGTGCTGAGCGACCAGACCACGCTGCCTGGGCCAGTCACCGCGATCGGGCCATGCCGGTACTCCATCGCCGGATAGCTCTCGGCCCAAAGCCCAGCGGACTCGCGCAACTTGAGCGCGGCTTCGCTGGCCAGGCCACAGGTCCAGCCGGTGCCGAGGAAAGTGAACTGGCTGGCACTGGTCAGCACCCCGGGCAGTGGCTCAGCCAGCACTCGCTCTGCGGCTTGCGCGATCGGCTCGAGGTCGGTGCCCAGGTGCGCCAGCAGCAGCGCCAGCTCGGTGGTAGCGAACCTGGTTTGCACCACTGACTCTTCATCAGCGAAATCGAGTGTCGATCAGCGCATCCGCGGCAGTGGCGATCGGCGTGTGCTCGTCGCCGGTGATCGCGACCGTGAGCTGGCGGCCAGCCAGGTCGGCAAGCAGCCGAAGCACCTCAGTGGTGGTGCCTGACCTGGTCAGCGCTAGCACCCGGTCATAGTGCCGGCCGAGCGGCATCTCGGAGGCCGCGAACGCGTCAGTCTCGCCCTGGCCCGCTGCTTCCCTGGCCGCTGCGTACGACTGGGCGATGAACCACGAGGTACCGCAGCCGACTACAGCGACTCGCTCGCCTGGGGTCGGCAGAAGACCAGCCACCTCGGGCAGCAGCGCGGCAGCCCGCCGCCAGCAGCCGGGCTGCGAGGCGATCTCGGCTTCGGTGCGGCCGGTGTCGGCCTGCGGCATGTCAGTTACCCCCTAGGTTCCGGCGAGCCCGGTCGCTGCCACGGATCGGACGAAGTACCGCTGGGCGATGAGGAAGACGATCATCATCGGCGCCAGGCTCATCACGTTGCCCGCCATCAGCAGCGTCCACTGGGTGGAGTGCGCGCCCTGGAAGGTCGCGAGACCGAGCGGCAGCGTCATCGCGCTGGTGGAGTTGATCGCGATCAGCGGCCAGAGGAAGTTGTTCCACGAGTCGAGGAAGGTCAGCGCGGCGAGCGTGGCCAGGGCGGGCGCCGATAGCGGCAGCACCACCTTGAGCAGCACGGTGAGCCGGCTCGCGCCGTCGACTCTGGCCGCTTCCTCGTACTCGATCGGCAGCGTGCGGAAGAACTGACGCAGGAAGAACACGCCGAACGCGGTCGCCGCGTTCGGCACGATCAGCGCGCCTATGTGGCCGATCCCGGCCGGCGAGCAGGTGCACGCCGATCCACTTGGTGATGATGAACTGCGGAATCATCGTCACCTGAAACGGCACCATCAGCGTCGCCATCATCACGATGAACAGCGCGGTCCGGCCGAGGAAGCGGAATCTGGCGAACGCGTAGCCTGCTCCCGCGCACAGCACCAGGTTGCAGGCCACGGTCGTGACGGCCACAATCGCGCTGTTCAGGAAGAACCGGCCGAATGGTGCCGCCGCGAACGCGTCAGGGTAGTTGCTGAACCTGATCACGTGCGGAGTCAGGTCAGGCGGAAAGTGCAATGCCTCAGGCAACGTCTCGACTGAGGTAACAAGCAGCCAGACAAACGGGAACAGCAAGATGATGGTCGCCGGGATCAGCACCAGATGCCACGGGCTGAACGGCCAGCGGCTGCGGCGCCCAGCCATGACGACGGTCATGACCGGTAGTAGGTGTATCGGCGGCCGATCCTGAACTGGATCGCCGTCACCACCAAGATCACGATGAACAGCAGGTAGGCGATGGCGGAGGCGTAGCCAAACTTGAAGTTCTGGAAGGCCTGCTCGTAGAGGTAAAAGACGAGCACGGTGGTCGCGTTAAGCGGCCCGCCCAAGGTGGATAGATACACCTCGTCAAAGAGTTGCAGCGCGTTGATCGTCAGCCAGACGGCCAGGAACAGCGAGGCCGGCGACAGCAACGGCAGCGTGATCCGACGGAAGCTGGTCCACCGAGTGCAGCCGTCGATCGCCGCCGCCTCGGCCAGGTCCTGCGGGATGCCCTGCAGCGCCGCCAGGTAGATGATCACCGCGAAGCCGCTCCAGCCCCAGATCGTCATGACCACGATCACGTAGAGCGCCTCGGTTGGCGAATTGAGGAACTGCTGTTGCGGGATGCCGACCAGGCTGAAGAAGTAGTTCACGATCCCGTAGGAGGGGTCGAACAGCCAGATGAAGACAAGCGCCTCGCTGATCGTCGAGATGGCCATGGTGGCGTAGGCGGCGGTGCGATACACCCACATAAAGCGGAGCTTGCGATTCATCGCCACGGCGAGGAAGAGGCCGACCAACATCGTCCCTGGCACGAACAACGCGGTGTAGACCAGGGTGTGCTCAGTGGCCTGCACCACCACCGGGTCATGCGCGATCTGCTGGTAGTTGTTCAGGCCGATAAATCGTGACGTCGCTGAGAGCCCGTTGTCATTGGTGAACGAGATAACGAGCGACCAGATGATCGGCGCCGCACCGAACAGTCCGATGATCACGGTGGCCGGCGTGACGAACGCCCAGCCAGTCAGCGACTCGGTCCGGCGTAGCCGGCCCGAGTCCCGGCGGGTGCGCTCGCTGGCGGTGGCTAGTGACGCTGCCATCAGCCGCCCGAGCCCGATCCGGCCAAGATCTGATCCACCTTGGCCGCCGCGGCGGACAAGGCGGCCTGCGGCTGGGACTTATCCAGCAGCACAGAAATGACCATGTTGGCGATGACGGTGGAGATCTGCGGGTAAGTCGCCAGCTGCGGCCTGGCCTGGTGCACGTTGGCCAGGTTGTCGATGAACGTGCTGACACCTGGCAGCGCCTTGTTCATCGCCGCGTCGAAGCCAGGCGCTTGCGCCACCGAGGTCCTGGTCGGCAGGTCCCCGGTATGCAACGAGAAATACTTGACCTGAGCCGGCGCCGTCAGCCAGAGCAGAAAGTCCTCGGCCGTCTTGACCCGCGCTGATCCGTTGTTGAATATCACCCAGTTGTCCGGGCCTGAGATCGTCTGGTGTCCGCCGTCGCTACCAGGGAACGACGGCATGACCTGCACGCCGTAGTGCACGTTGGGGAAAGCGGACAGGTCCCATGGGCCGGTCACCAGCATGCCGATCTTGCCTGAGTTGAAGAGGTTGGCGTAGGCCGAGTCGGTCGGGTCCAGGTACATGGAGTGGTCAGTGACCGCCATCGTGCGCAGCGTATTGAGCGATTCGAGGCCGGCCGACGAGTCGAAAGCCGCCTTCGTGTTCGAGGAGTTCAGGAGCTGGCCGCCCGCCTCCCAAAGCAGCGCCTCCCAGTGCCAGACCGCGTCTTCGCTCTCCGGGGTGACGTAGGCCGTACCGAACTGCTTGATCGACGAGTCGGTCAGCTTCTGGGCGTCGGAGACAAACTGCGGCCAGGTCCAGTTGGCCGTGGGCAGCGGCAGATGCGCCTTGGCGAACAGGTCCTTGTTGTAGACGACGGCGAGGTTGTCGACCAGTGCGGGAATGCCGATCACCCGCCCGTTCACGGTGGCCACGTCGCGCTCGCCGACGAAGAAGTCGTTCCAGTTCACGCTGGGCTGCTTGACCAGGTTGGTGAGCGTGACGACGCCGGACAGCTTGGCCACGTTCGGTGCCCATGAGCCGTACAGGTAGGCGATGTCCGGAGCGGTGCCGCCGGCCACGGCGGTTTGCACCTTCTGCAAGGTGTAGTCGTTGTTCACGAACAGTGGTGACACCTTGACGCCAGGATGCGACTTCTCGTAGCTCGCCACCAGCTTGGTGAAGGTCTTGGCCTCGGCGCCGGTGTAGCCCTCCCAGATCTGGATCGACTTGCCGTTACCCGAGTCGCCACTGCCGGTGCCGCAGGCTGCCAGCGCCATCACCGCGAGCGTACTGAGTACCGCTACATGCACCCCTACCCGGAGCCGATTAGTGCTCATGGTGGCCTCTGTTCAGGTACGCCGATGTTTGAGGCATATCTTTGGGGTCCCGACTGCTCATGTCAACCGGCAGTTCGCAGCAAACGAGCAGTTATCGACTCGATCTTGTAGGCGATCCTGCGCACTCTTGCGTGGAACTGCGCAGAATGAAACACTTTCGAGCTGTGAGCACAGGTGACATCAAGATCGCCTTCATCGGCGCTGGCAGCATCGAATTCACCAGGAATGTGGTGACTGACCTGGTCGGGTTCGGCGAGCTTGACGGGCGGTTGCACCTGTCGCTGCACGACATCAGCCCCGAGCGACTGGACTTCGCCACCCGGCTAGTGCACAAGATCGCCGCGCAGACCGGCGCGCAGCTGCTGATCACCGCGTCAGGCGACCGGGCCGAGGCCATCAAGGGCGCGCAGTACGTGATCAACGAAGTGCAGGTCGGCGGCTACGAATCGACCAAGTTCGACTTCGACATCCCGGCGAGGTACGGCGTGCGCCAGACCATCGGTGACACGATCGGCATCGGCGGCATCTTTCGCGGCTTGCGCACCATCCCGGTCGCGGTGGCGCTCGCCCGCGACATGCTGCGCCACTGCCCCGACGCCTACCTGCTGAACTACACCAACCCGATGGCCATGCTGCCGTGGGCGATCTACTCGGGCACAGACTTCGAGCGGGTGTACGGGCTCTGCCATTCGGTGCGGGACACGCACGCGTTCCTGGCCGGCCTGGTCGGGGTTCCCCAAGCCGAGATCAGCTATCTGACGGCCGGGTTCAACCATCAGGCGTTCGTGCTGCGGTTCGAGCACCAAGGCAAGTCGCTGTACCCGAAGCTGGCCCAGGTGATAGGCGCTGATCCTGACGGCCTCGGCCGGCGCGTGCGGGTCGAGCTCTACCGGCGATTCGGATACTTCCCGACCGAGTCGAGCGAGCACTCAGCCGAGTACGTGCCGTGGTTTATGCGGCACGACGAACAGGTCGAGCGGTACCGCATCTTCGTCGGCGACTATCTGGAGCGCTGCGAGGAGAACCTGGCTGAGCTGGCCGCGCTGACCAGCGCGATGGATCAGGACGAGCCGATTGACCTCGAATCGCCCAACGAGCTGGCATCGCAGTTCATCTACTCCACCGAGACCGGGTTCGAGCAGGAGATCTACGTCAACATCCGCAACGCAGGCCGGATCTCGAACCTGCCGGCCGACGCCTGCGTCGAGGTGCCGTGTGACCTCGGCGCCGCCGGGCCAACGCCCAAGCCGGTCGGCGCGCTACCTGTGCAACTGGCCGCGCTGAATCGCACCTTCCTTAACGTGGTCGAGCTAACCGTCCACGCGGCATTGACCGGCAGCCGCGATCACGTCTACCAGGCCGCCTTGCTCGATCCGAATACGGCGGCCACGCTCAGTACCGATCAGGTCGTCGCGATGTGCGACGACCTGCTCACTGCGCACAGCCCGTTGCTGCCGTCATTCGAGCACTAGTTGCGAGGCTCTACCTTGACGAATCGTCGTCTTTCCCGGCTTGGCGCTGTCACCGCGATGGCACTGGGAGTCGCCGGTGCGACACTGGCCACAGCCAGCACGCCGGCCTCAAGCGCCGCTGTCTCGGCACCCGTTAGCGCCATCGCGCCGCCTCAGTCCGCAGGCACCCTGCGCATCACCGGATCGCCGCGTGATGGCGGCCAGGTAACCGCGACCGGGCTGCGCTGGCGGCCAGGGCAGTTGCCGTCGGGCGACCGGCTGCTGAGCTTCGCGGTCGCGTACTACTGGAAGTCCTGCACGGCTGGCGGGTCGTGTCGGACGGCGGCCGATAGTACGGCCACTCCGTTCGCCGCGCAGCGGTACGTAGTCGGGCACGCGGACGCCGGCGCGGCTACGGCTGACCGAGACCGCGACCGAGGTCGTGCAGACCGCCGCGACGGACTTCACTTTCAAGGTGATCAGCTCATCGGCGTCGGTGCGCTCAGCACCGGTGGCCGGCTATCCGGCTGACCAGGCACCGCGCACCGAGTTCGTGAATGGCACCCCTGAGGCTAGGACGGCGTCGCCGGAGGAGTACTTCCAGGTCGATCCACCGCACTATGCGGCGAGTCGCGGTGCGCCCCTTTTCGAATATCGAATTAATCACGGGTCGTGGCAGCCCATGCCAGCTAGCCGGGTGTTCTACACCGGCACGTTGTCGCCTGGCCGGAATTCGGTGTCAGTGCGGACAGCCGACCGGGCCGGGGCAACGACGCTGACCTTCCGGTGGCTCGTGGTGGCGTTGCCTTCGCCGCTCGCCTGCGTGCGGCAACCAGGGCACGACTGCTGGCTGCCACCGCACCTGAACTCGGCAGGCAAGCCGATGCGCTGGGACTGGCAAATCGGCCGGACCACGCCACTGGAGCGAACCGGGATCCACGCCGTTGATATGTACGACATCGATGGCTTCTTGACCACGGCGGCCCAGGTGCACACGATCAAGACCAAGTGGCAGGCCGCCACGCTGCCGCATCCAAGGACGGTTTGCTACCTGGATTTGGCCTGGGAGGAATACCGGCCGGACTCAAGTCCGGCACCGCAGGGGCTGTTCCCAGCCGCCACTCTTGGCAATGTCTACTACGGCTATCCGCAAGAGCGCTGGGTGGACTTCCGCCAACTCGACGCGCTGAAGCCCATGATCAACTCACGGCTTGAGATGTGCGCGCGCAAGGGCTTCGACGCCGTCGAGCTTGACGACATCGACAGCTTTGATCCGCCATCGACCACTGGGTTCGCGCTGACCCCTGGCGATGCGCAGAACCTGCTGGCGTACGCGTTCAATGAGATTCATCGGCTTGGCCTGGCCGGGCTCTGGAAGAACTCGCCGCTGCTGAGCTGGTGGGGTCGCCACTACGCCGACGGCGCGATAGTCGAGGAGTGCTACGTCTACCAGCAGTGCTTCGCCTCGCAGTTGCAGGGCAGCAGCCAGTACGGCATCACCTGCACCGCGCTGACCGGTGCCACGCCGTGCGGCTGGGACGATTTCAGCACCGACCCGACGAAGGCCCAGCCGAGCGGCAAGTGGGTCGGCGAGGTCGAGTATTCCGACGATCACTACGTCTGCAACCCAGGCCAGCACTGCTCGGGCCGCAAGAGCTTCAGCGCGTTCTGCAGTGCTGTTTATGCACCTTCGGATGGGTTCGCCGCGATGAAGCTCGATGTTGATCTCGACGGCGGCCTCTTCTACCCCTGTCCGTCCGGCCAGTAAGCACCGTCACTTGTCAGGAGGTGCGCCTGGGGGTGAAGGTCTGCGGCGGGCTGGCCACGCCCTTGGGCGGGTATGAGGCGAAGGCGGCGCGCCCTTGTCGTGAACGCGCCAGTACGGGCTACCGCCAGTCGCGCTTTGTGATGGGACACTCAGCCATCCAGCCGGGCGCACGCAGGTGTGCGGCTCGCTGAGCAGGGAAAAGTACCCGACACCGGGGGTTAGCCAGTGGGAAGGTGTGAGCCCGATGTCAACGACTGCGTGGCGATTCAAGAACACCGAAGGAGCCGACGACGCGGTCCTGCGCCTCAAGCAACTCGACGCTCAGGACATGATCGACGTCCAGGACATCGCGATCGTGCGCTGGCCGATGTACGCGACCGCGCCGCAGGCGGCTGAACATGTCACCGAGGAAGGCAGCAAGATGTCGACTCTGATGGCCAAGGTCAAGGGTGTCGGCACCAGGATCGATCCAGGCATGCTGGACTCGGTGCGCGGTGACATGGAGCCGGGCACGTCGGCACTGGTGCTCAAGAGCTCGGCAGCGATGGTCGATACCGTGGCCAAGGCGTTCAGGAATCAGCCGATGGAGCTGATCAGGTCGGACTTGTCCATCCAGGAGCAAGACCAGCTCAGGACGGCGTTCAGCGACAGGCCCGGCCCAGGCGGCAGCTAACGAGGCAGTTGGCGGCCGCTAGTCCAACCAGATTGACCACAGCGGCGCGCCCACGAGGTATTCGGCGATCTCGCTCACGGTGGTCAGTGCGTTCGGCTCCGTCGTCCAGAACTAATCGCACATGGCCCAGAATTCGGCGGCGACTGGCTGCGCCTCCCCTGGGCGACGACAGCGTCGTCGCCCTGATGCTGTCAGGTGAGCAGCGGGGGGACGACGCTGCTGTCGGCGGCGGGTGGTGGGCGGCTGGGTCGGCGCTGACCGTGGTGCCCGGAGTGTCCGCTCCGGTTGCCCGCCGTCCCGCCGCTTAAGCCCTTCGGCGACGACAGCGTCGTCGCCCTGATGCTGTCAGGTGAGCAGCGGGGGGACGACGCTGCTGTTGAGGGCGGGTGGTGGGCGGCTCGGTCGGCGCTGACCGTGGTGCCCGGAGTGTCCGCTCCGGTTGCCCGCCGTCCCGCCGCTTAAGCCCCTCGGCAATCCCGCCGTCCCGCCGCCTAAGCCCCTCGGCGACGACAGCGTCGTCGCCCTGATGCTGTCAGGTGAGCAGCGGGGGGACGACGCTGCTGTCGGCGGCGGGTGGTGGGCGGCTCGGTCGGCGCTGACCGTGGTGCCCGGAGTGTCCGCTCCGGTTGCCGCCGTCCCGCCGCTTAAGCCCCTCGGCAATCCCGCCGTCCCGCCGCTTAAGCCCCTCGGCGACGACAGCGTCGTCGCCCTGATGCTGTCAGGTGAGCAGCGGGGGGACGACGCTGCTGTCGGCGGCGGGTGGTGGGCGGCTGGGTCGGCGCTGTCCGTGGTGCCCGGAGTGTCCGCTCCGGTTGCCCGCCGTCCCCCCGCTTAAGCCCTTCGGCAATCCCGCCGTCCCGCCGCTTAAGCCCCTCGGCGACGACAGCGTCGTCGCCCTGATGCTGTCAGGTGAGCAGCGGGGGGACGACGCTGCTGTCGGCGGCGGGTGGTGGGCGGCTGGGTCGGCGCTGACCGTCGTGCCCGGAGTGCCCGCTCCGGTTGCCCGCCCGCGAGCGAGCGGAGCAGGATGGGACCAGACCGGTGCTAGCGTGCGCCTGCTGCAGCCGCCGCCAGACGGGACCTGGCTGCTCAACCGGAGCGACCGTCGCTCACAGCACGGGCTCGTTGAATTCCCAGTCAATGATCTGCTTGCCCTCGGGCAGTCTCAGCGGGCCAAACTCGACCGGCCCGTCGGCCGGAACGCTCGCGTCCATCTCATTACCTCTCCTCGTGCCCGACCGGTGACCCCCGTGCCCGGCCCCGTAACGATTGTGCCGGTCATGGCAGGTGCCATGTTCCGTCGGGCTGCCCAAAGCAGGATCTCGGACATCTAGCCGCGCCCAGCCGGCCGCGCCTAGCGGGATCGGCGGCTATGGCCCTGCCAGCCCGGCACCGTGACTTTCCGGCTGGCCCGTGGTGGACTGGACGAGTGCGTGTCGCTTACGTCGTCGCGCTGACGGCCGGGCTGGCGACAACCGTTGCGGTGCTTGCCGCTGGCTGTACTGGCGGGTCGTCGCCGTCCGCTAGCGCATCGCGAGCCAACCCGAGTGCTCCGACGGCGCCGGCGACACCCTCGCCAAGCTCCATGGTGCCGGCAACATCGCTGGTGCGACTGGTGGTCCCCCAGGGCCTCGGCGGTGGTGCCTTCGCTGAACCGAGGAAGCTGATACTGCCAACTGGGTGGACAGCGAGGATCTGGGCAAGGGTGCCTGATGCCCGGATGGAGGCCTGGACTCCACAGGGCAAACTCCTGGTCAGCGAGCCTGACGACGGCAAGATCGCGGAGCTCACACCTGACCAGGCGGGCACGGCCGCGGTCTCGACTTTGCTTTCCGGCCTGACTGAGCCGCAAGGACTGGCCTTCGCCAAAGTCGGCGGTCGGCAAGTGCTCTACGTCGCCGAGTCCGATCAAGTCGACCGCTATTACTGGAGCGCGGCCGGGATCACCGGAAAGCGCGTGATCATCGTGCCGCGCTTGCCTGACCTCGATCCGGCCGGAGACGACGTGCACCGGGTCAAGGACCTGGCGATCACAGCCGACGGTACCGTCTACTTCGACGTGGGCAGTTCGTCCAATGCCAGTCCCGATGACCGAACGATGCGGCCACCGCGCGCGGTGATCATGTCAGTGCATCAGGACGGCGATCGGCCGCAGGTAGTCGAGCGCGGAGTCCGCAATGGTGAAGGGCTTGCGGTAGCACCCGATGGGGTGGTGTGGACCGCGGTGAACAACAGGGACAACATCCCGTACCCGTTCCACGGCGCCTACCTGGGCCACAAGCACGCCTTTGGCGCGGTCATCCAGGCTTATGTCAACGATCATCCGCCCGACGAAGTGGTGCCGGTAACGCCCGGCCGTGACCTGGGCTGGCCCTACTGCAACCCGGATCAGGACCGCAATCATCCGGCCGGCTCGCTGGCCGAGGTGCCGTTCGTACCCGACTCGATCACCAATCCAGGCGGCCGCAAGCTGGACTGCGCCGCCCTGCCGCCGGTCGAGGTCGGGTTGCCAGCCCACAGTGCGCCACTCGGCCTTTCGTTCCTTGAGCACACTGGATTCGCGGCACCCTGGTCGCGCGGCGCGGTGATCGCCGCGCACGGCTCATGGAACCGCGAACCGCCGCGCCCACCAGTTATCTACTGGTTGCGCTGGAACGCGGCGAAACGAACGCTGGAACCGGCGGTCGTGCTCGTGAGTGGCTTTCAGAATCAGGCCGGCCAGCGCTGGGGCCGACCGGTCGATGCGGTGCCAGGCCCGGACGGCGCGCTGTACGTCAGCGACGACACCGCCGGCGCGATCTACCGATTGCAGCCGCCCGGCTAGGCCAGCCCAGCCAGCGGCACCGTTGTCAGTACCTATGTCTAACCTATCGGTGCGTAGCTGCATTCTGTAAGGGAGGCGTCGGTGTGGCTGACGAGGTTGACGTGCGCCGGATCGCGTTGGCGCTGCCGCACGTCGAGGAGATCGACTGTGACGGCTTCGATTTCCGGGTGGGCGGCAAGGGCTTCATCTGGTCCTACCCGGAGTACCAGCCGGGCCGACGGCGAGTGATCAGGACGGACGTAGCCGTGCTGTACGTCGGAGACGAGGCGGAGAAGCAAGCGCTCGTCCTCGGCGAGCCTGACAAGTTCTTTTCCGCACCAGGCTACGACGGCTGGCCGCTGGTCATGGTGCGACTGCCGGAGGTGGATGCCGATCGGCTAGCTGAGCTAGTCACCGACGCCTGGCGCATGCGAGCTCCCGAGGTATTCGCGAAGGAGCTGGCCTGACGCCGTGGGGTGAGCCGCCGAGGGTCGACCTACGCTGGAGCTCCCCTGTCCTACCTTGGCGCGACCTCCGGTCACCACTTCGCGCGACGCCACTCGCTGCATGGCAAATTCCGCACTTTATCCGACTGACCTTCCGATCCATTGTCAATACCGACTCGATGATCTACTGTGCGAATCATGCCGGACATCGCGGATCTCTACCGCCAGTTCGATCCAATGCGGCCATTGACTGCATCCGGTGCGGCTGACCGAACACTATACGTCGACTGGCAGCGCGAACTGGGTGGCGACGACGTTAAGTTGCGGCTGGCCCGTGGTATTGCCCGCAGCGGCGGCCACGCGGTTACCCATCTGTTCACCGGCCCGCGCGGCGCGGGAAAGACCACCGAGCTGTACCGGGTAAGGCACCTGCTTGAGGAAGGCACGTTTAAGAAGCGCTTCTTTGTCTCCATGCTCATGGCCGAGGAGTGCCTGGACCTTGGCGATGTCCAGCCGGAAGAGCTGATCTTTCAGGTTATCCGCCAGCTCGTCGGCGACCTGCGTAGTTCCGGTTTCCAGCCGAGCGGTGCCGTCCTCGAGTTCTTCTACAAGCTCGGCATGGAGTTCAATAAGAAGCTCAACCTCGACATGGTCGCTGCAAGCGCAGATCCGTTAAGGTTCACGCTCAAATACCAGGATATTCCCTTCGGTCGCCGCAGAGCTTTCCGTGAATTGCTGCAAGCCAGGCTGCCGAGAATCTATGACGTTGTCAACAATAAACTAATTCTCGAAGCGCGCGCTTGGCTGTCCAGCGAAAAAGGCATTGACGATATCCTGATAATCGTCGACGAGATCGACCGGATTTCGCTCCAGGGCACCAGCCTGGAAGATCTGTTCATCAATAGATCGGGGACCTTGCGCGCCCTTGACTGTCACGTGCTTTACACCATCCCGCTTGAGCTGGCCTACAGTCCGCGACAGGCGGCCATCAGGGACATTTACGGCACCGAGATCCTGACGCTTCCGGTGATGCCGGTGCACGACACCACCGGCTCGCTCAACGCGCCCGCCCAGCATGCGCTGTGCAAGATCGTCAAGCATCGGGCGAGCGCGGCCGGCTTCGAACTGGCCGGACTGTTCGATGAGCCCAAGCAACTCGACGAGATCCTGTCCGCCTCCGGCGGGCATGTCAGGACGCTCTTCGTCATGCTCAGGTCGATGCTCGACCGGATCGAGGACCTGCCCATTACCAGCGCCATCGTCAACCGGAGCCTGGAGGGCACGGCGGCCGACCTGGCCAGGCCGATTTCGGTGCAGGACTGGTCCGAACTTGAACAGGTGCACCGCACCAAGCGCCCAGTGAACGCCGATAGCTCAGACACCTGGAACCGCCTGCTGCGTGACTTCTATGTGCTGACCTATTACCAGGAGGGCATCGGCTACTGGTACGACAGGAATCCGCTGCTCCAGTACACGGACCAGCGGACCGGGGCATGAGCGGCAGCGTCCTCGAGCTGCTCGCCGAGGCCGATCTGTCGGAGTTCCAGGCGCTGCGGCGAATGCTGAGGCGAGTCAGCGGTTTCGCGCTCGCCTTCGTGGTAACCAACCACTCGCGCTTGCGTAACGAGCTGATTGACCATTGCCTGACCGACGATCAGCTGGGCAACATCCTGGCCGTGCAGCTCAACGCCGCCACCGGCGTTGGCATCGTCGCCCAGATCGAGCAGGAGGTCAGCGCGGCGGCCACTCCCCCCGACGCGATTTTCGTCAAGGGCCTTGAGTCCATGCTCGAGATCGCCGGCAGCCCGCTGAAGTACCTGGAGACGCTGAACCTCAGCCGGAGCTATTGCGGCCGGGAGTTGCCTTACCCAGTGGTGTTCTGGACGCCCGAGTACGCGATCAGGGAATTCTCTCGTCAGGCTGGCGATTTCTGGTCCTGCCGATCCGGTGTTTACCGGGTGCGCGGAACTCTCGGCTACGCGGCGACGACGTTGTCCGACATCCGTACGAGAGTCGGCAAGCCGCTCACGTCCCCAGAACGCGGCCCCGAGCGGCATCTGCTCCGCGAACTGCTCGAAGACGTGCACAGGGAGCTGCCTGAACTCACGACGCCGACAGACGATGACGAATCCGCCAGGGACGTACTGCGCGCCGAAGTAGAAGGCTTGCTTGCCCAGCTCGCCGAATACGCCTCCGACCGTAGCCTGCAGGAGCGGCACCTGCGGGCAAAGCTCGACATCGCCCGCCTTATCGGCGACCAGTCAGGCGAAGCCAGCTCCGCTCAGCAGCTAGGCGACCTGACCTGGCGGATCAGCCGATATCCTGACGCCGAGAAGTACTACCAGGAAGCGCTTGACCTCTATGCCCGCACGGGCAACCAGCACGGGCAGACCGACTGCATCCGTGGCCTTGGCTGGGTGGCGCTGATGCTGGCCAGGTACGACAGCGCCAGGGAGTACTTCGACGCCGCGCTTGAGCTAGCCAGGTCGCTGCGTTCTGACCTGGGCGAGGCCGATGCGCTGCGCTGTATCGCGCACGTCATCCGGGTACTCGGAGACAATAACGGCGCGGCTGAGCTGTACTGGCAGTCGATGGCGATTTACGAGCGCGTCGGGCACAGACTGGGCGTCGCCAACTGCATCGAGGGCCTAGCCGACGTCGCGTGGATGCAGAGCAGGTACGAGGACGCCAGGGCGATGTACAACGATGCACTGGGCATCGCCGAGCTGGCATTCGACAGTCGGGGCGAAGCCGCCTGCACCGAAGGACTCGGCCACGTCGAACTGATGCTGGCCCACTACGACCTCGCCATTGAGCGGTATACCAAGGCGCTGGCCATCTATCGCACCTTGTCGCATCGGCGCGGTGAGGCGAATTCGATCCGGGCGCTGGCCGAGGTCGCCAGGATCCGCGATCAGACCGACGAGGCGGCGAGCCGCTTCACGCAGGCGTTGGACATCTACCAGAGCATCGGGCATCGTCGCGGTGAGGCGGACGCGATTCGGGCTCTCGGTCACATGGCCAGGGCCAGGGAAGAATACGACCTGGCGATCTCGCTGTACCTAGAGGCACTGCGGATCTGCGAGGAGATCGGGCAGCGTTGGGGTCAGGCCGGCTGCATGGAGGGTCTTGGTGACGTCGACTGCGCGCGCGGCCGCTACGCGGAGGCGTCCGCGCGCTACTCTCGCTCACTCGAATTGTCCAGGCAGATCGGTGACCGCAAAGGCGAGGCCAACGCCACCAGAGACCTCGGGCATGTCGCTTGGCTCAGCGGCCGGTACGACGAGGCAGCCAGCTTCTATGCCGAAGCCAGGGAGATCGCCAAGAGCATCGACGACATCTGGGGTGAGGCCACGTCGGTGCGAGATGAAGGCGACACCGCCTGGATCGCCGAACGTTACCAGCGGGCCGACGAACTCTACCGTGACGCCTTGCGGTTCTCCCGGCGGATTGACGACCGCTGGGGCGAAGCTGACACCCTGATGAAGCTCGGTGACGTCGCCTGGAAGCTAGGCAATGTGGAAAGCGTCGAAGATTACTATCGCCAGGCCCTTTTCATCTATCGGCAGATTGGCGTGCGCGCGGGCGAAGCCGAGTGCCTAGCGGTGCTGAGTATGCTGCACAAGGCCAGGCCGGAGGATTCCATTCAGGACGACGCGATCGCCGAGTATCAGCAGTCGGTCAGGATCCTGCGCTCGATCAATCTGACCCAGCAGGCGGACAGGATCGGCGCGGCGATCTCTATCGACGACCTGATTCACGACAAGTACACCAAGCGCGGTCGTCGGGGCAACCGCCCAGAACACCGAAGACTATGAAAATCAGCGTCATCGGGGCCGGCTCGGGATATACACCGCTGCTTATCAAGCACCTTGCCGACGAGCTAAGGCCTGACCCGATCAGCTTCACGCTCTACGACATCGACTTGGGCCGGTTGGCTGAGATCAGCGACTCCCAGTTGTTCAGCGCTCTGCCAGAAAATGTCAGGGTAGAGGCCCATGTCGAGCTGGCTAGCGCACTGACGGGCGCCGATCTGGTCCTGCTGATCTATCGAGCCGGGCCGCCAGATATCAGGCAACGGCTTGATGACATTGCCAGAAAGCACAGCCTGCTGGCTCAGGAGACGCAAGGGATCTGCGGATTCCTTGCCGCCCTCTTGAATATCAGGCAGCTACGACTGCTGGCCAACGAAATCCACCGGCACTGCGCTGACGCGAAGGTCGTCGTCGTCACCAATCCCACCGGAATACTGACCGCGGCTGCCCAGGAGCTCGGACTTGACGCGGTCGGCTTGTGTGAGTTGCCTTTCGGCATGACCAGGTCGATCGCGCGCTGGCTCGACCAGCGCGACGCCTGCCTTGATCCTGGCAGCGTTCGCTATCTCGGGCTCAATCATTTCGGCTGGATGGTCAGTGCGCGCACCACGACCTCGACGGCGAACTGCCTGCTCTCCTTCGGCGCTGCCATCGGCGCCGCCGGAGCGCACGTGCCGCCCAGCATTCCGGCGACGGTCGCGTCGGCCGCCTTGATCCTCGATCGAGATGGGCTGCCGAATCCGTACCTAGGGTTCCTGGTCGAGAACCCGGTCGGTCACGTGCGAGCCGAGCAAGCCGCCCGGGCCGATGTTGCGGCCAGGCGCGCGATTGCTGACGGGCTGCCAGCTGAGTACCTTCAGGCAATGCGCCAGCGCGGCGGATTCCTGATCGGCGCGGCGATGGCGAACCTCGTCGGCAGTCTGCTGATCGGCGCAGGTACCGCCGTGGTCTGCACTCGCAATCCTGATCTGGCGCGGCGGTTCGGCGCGAACGCCGCCTTCGAGCAGAGCGTCGCACTCGGCCCTGGCGACTGCTCCGCCGCGAACCGGACTCCGCAGTCGGATCGCAAGCTGGCCGGCGGCCTGCGCATGCTGCAGGCGCAGCCTGCGCTCTCGCCGCCAGCCGAGGCGCTGGTCGCCCTGATGGCCAACTACGAGAGCCAGACGGTCGAAGCAGCGCTGAGCGGGCAGTTCGATGACTGCGTCCGCGCGATGGTGCTCAATCCCTTCATAGCACCTGGGGGAGCCATGCGAAGCGCCTTGATCAGCTTCCTGCGGTGCTACGGACGGACGATGCTAGAGCCAAGTGACGATCATGGCGCTAGACGCCGATGATGTAGCCGGTCAGTGCACCCTGCTGAAGGTCAATTTCGGGCAGGGCCGCCGGGTCAAACCTCGCCGAGCAGGCTGCTATCCGCACCGCCAGTTGAGTGAGCCAGTGCCGGTCCGCTTCCCTGGTCACGCCAGCGACGATGAAGTTGACCACTGGGTCAGTCCTTTCGCCCGGTAGCAGGCCAGCCCAGTCCGCTGACCCGACCTCCAGTTTCGCGTCCGGCTGCAGGCGATCGAGGAGCAAAGCCCTGATCAGCGGATCCGCCACCACCGCTGAAGCGAGCACCTGGAGCGCGGCAAGCCGCACTCCTGAGTCGACGTCACCGGTGGCTAGCTCCAGCATCAGTGCACTGACTTGCGAATCAGTCCAGGCCAGTTCAGCCAGCGCCGGTACGGCGGCCTGCCGGATGCGGCCAACCGGGTCATCCGCAGCACACCTCATCAGTGCCGCGCGAGCGTCGTGGCCGGTCACCGCGCCGGTCAAGGCCAGGATCGCCGTTTCGCGCACGCCAGGGTCGCGGTCGTTGGTCACGCGATCAAGTACGACGGCACGCACTTGGTGCTGCTGCCGAGCCGGCCCGAGCGCCTGCAAGGCCGCCGTTCGCACGTCGGCGTCAGCATCGCGCGCCGCCCGGTCGAGCAACAGAACCTCGGTCAGCTGATCCGATTGCACCGGGACGGCCAGTGCCTGCAGGGCCGCGAGCCGCACGCCAGGATCCTGGTCATTCGCGGCGCGGTCAAGCAGCACGGAGCGTACCTGAGGATGAGTCGGAGTGGCGACGAGCAGACGCACTGCGGCTAGTCGCACAAATCGGTCATCATCGCTAGTAGCACGGGTCAGCAGTGCCAGCCGGACGGACGGATCAGCAGCGCCAGGAGCAGTCAGTGCCTGAACAGCTGCCTGCCGCACCAACCGGTCGGGGTCCGCGCCGGCGCGAACCACAAGCAGCGACCGTACCCGCTGGTCGGTAGCAGCGGCACCAGCCAGGCAAGCCAGCGCGACTTGGCGTACGAACAGGTCGGGATCGCTTGACGCGCTCTGGCTGAGCTGCTTTCGCGCCTGCGGGTCCGGCAGCGCGACCTGGCTCAAGGCCAGCACAGCGGCCTGGCGCACGCCCGCGTCGACATCGTCAGCGGCCCGCTCGGTCAGCAGCGAGCTTCGCTCGGCACCGACTACCGCGCTGGTGCCGATAGCGTGCACCGCTGCCTGCCGCACCAGGCCATCGCTGTCCTGCACCGCACTGCGCAGGAAGAGGTCCAGGTACTCCGGCTCGGCGGCCGCGCTGACGCTCAGCGCCCTGATCGCCGCCCGGCGCACCATCGGATCGAGGTCACTGACCGCGCGCGTCCCCAGCTCGCTCCTAAGCAGCGGATCAGCCCGCGCGGCGGCGGCCAGGGCCTCGACCGCACTTGCTCGCCGCTCGCCTTGCTCCTGTCCTGCCGCACAGCTGGCGAGCGCGGCCCTGAGCCGCAGGTCAGTTGCCGCCAGCCCACTGAGCTGCTGGATCGCCACCTGGCGCAGCTGTGAATCCGAATCTTCCGCCGCGCGGTCAAGCAGAAACCAGAACACCGGATCATCGGGTCCAGCCACCGGTCTCGCCGCCGCCAGCGCCCGTAGCGCGGCCTGCCGCAGCCCAGGGTCGGGGTCGCTGACCGCCGAGTGCAGCAACATCGCGAACACCCGCCTGTCATCAGGCAGTTCGGCGACCAGCACCTGGAGTGCGACCTGCCGCACGTCAGCATCGCCGTCGGCGGCAGCTCGATCCAGCATCAGCGTCAGCACCTGAGGTTCGCTGGCAACGCATCCCGCCAACGCGCCTAGCACGGCGCTGCGGATCCGCCAGTCCTTATCGCTGGCGTAGCCGACCAGCACGGCTCGGACCTCCGCGTGGACCGGCGCATAACTGGTCAGAGCGGCCAGCAAGGGTCCTAGGTGACGGCGGTCACTGACTAGGCCGATCGAGTTCAAGATGGCTGCCCTGAGCTCAGGCTCACCCGGAAACAACGCCGTCGCGAACTGAAGCACCAACTCAGAGACCGGGCTCCAGGCCAACCTGACGCCGCGGGCGCCGAACCACAGCAGGAACACCTCGCGTCCAGGCCAGGCTGCGCCGAGCGTATTGAGCGCCGGCCGGATCTCGGCCCGCAGCAGCTCAATGCTCTGCGCGTCCTCATCGAGTATGCAGTGCTCAAGAAGCTGAATCACCCTGACCAGCACCCGGTGGCCGGCCTGCTCAATGCCAGTCAGCGTCCGGCCCTCGGCCAGGCATTGCGCGGCGAGGGCGATATTCCACGGCGGGCGCTCCTTGAACCGCCATGGCCAGGGCCAGTTGACGTCATCACAAAGGTAGCTGACTAGCTCGGCCATCCACCGCTCGCGGACAGTCGCCGCGATAAGCCGGAGAATCTCCCGCCAGGACGGGTCGTCCCAGTGCCGCCCGAATACCTGGGTTTTCAGCTGGTCAAGATCGATGGTCTGATCCCGCTCAAATTGCCAGCGGTAGGCCTCGGCGCAGAAATGCTCGAGGAACGCGCGGTGCACGAACCCGTACACCTCATCGCCGTACCGGCTCAGAATGAAATTCCGCTCTCGGAACTGACCGATCATGGCGCGGGCAATCAGCGCGGCATCGGCCCGGTCCTTGCCGAACCGCCCCTGCACGTAGCCCTCAAGCTCCCGGCGCAATTCCTCGCCCGTGAGGTAATTGCCACCACGCGCGTTGCCTGACTGCATTAGCAGGGCGATCCGGCGCAGCATCTCCTTCTTGTCGTCCTCGCCGATGAAGGCGGCGGGCAGCCGCTCGTCCCGCAGATGCCGGTTGACGTCCCAACGCTCGACCAAGACCGTGGCAGCGTAGTCGTAGACCTTCCACCGCTCCCTCGGCAGCTCCTGATGGCCCCCGATGATCGCCAAGATCGTCAGCAGCAGCGGGTTCCCTGCCATCTCGGCGATCGAGTGCGAGTCGGCGACGGCGGAGAGCAGGCGGTGCTGGCGATCCGCCGCCTCGCCGGGCCGGCTCGCCATCGCCACCGCATACCAGCCATGAAGGAACTCGCTGATCTGAGTGAAGTCGAGCTCCTGCAACGTGGCGTGAGTAAACCCGGCATCGCTCAGGGTCGCCGGGCTGTAGCCGATGATCCGCGCGGTGACGACGATGGCGACCTTCGGATATTGAGCGGAAAAGGCAGCGATCTGCCGCGCCCCCGCAGCCCGATGCGCCGAATCGAAGATCTCGTCGAGGCCGTCGAAGATGACGACCACCCGGCCGTCCACGGCCAGCTGCTGCTGCAGCTGTGCCTTCGCCAAGGCCAGTCCCTCGGTGCGAGCCAGCAGGTCACAGAACTCAAGCAGCGTGGTGCAGTCGCCTTCGGTCCTGGCCGCCTCGTACGACTTCAGCTCGATGAGCAGCGGAAGCCAGCCCGC